>NZ_JAFMYW010000020.1 GCF_017353175.1 Fibrella forsythiae
TCTACCGCAAAAAAGGGTCAACTTGCTCACCCTAAGCCAACTAAGCCAAAATTCTTCACGCATAAACATCGAAATCCCAGACAGGACCCCGCCACGCACTACCGGTCAAATACAATTGTAATGCCATTTCCCGGTGATATATGACAGACTGGTTACATCGGGGGCTAACCGTTCCCTAACTGCTTCAGTAGTGACCGGCTTGAAAAGGGGGCAAACGGGCTCCAGAACGAAGGCTTCAGCCTACTTGGCCAGCTTGTCCGTGGCCGAAGGATCGCTCTTCGCCTTTAAGGATCGATGTCACCCATGGGCCGAGACAGGGTTACTACAAGTCCGGGGTGGCTACTCGTTATAACTTAGCCAGGAAGAGGGCTTTACGTCCCCTCAAAAAGGGCTTCTCGCCCTCTTACCGGGCCCATTTTAGCCCTGACTGCTCGGTACTGCTTCCCCTCTTCCCCAAGGTCAGCGCTGTATCTTCCCGTTTTCTCACCGCAAAAAAGGGTCATCTTGCTCATCCACAGGCAGATGGCCCAAAATTCTTCGCTCACTCAGGGCCAAATCGCAGACAGGACCCCGCCACGCACTACCGGTCAAATACAATTGTAATTCAATTTCCCGGTGATATATGATGGACCGGTTACATAGGGGGTTGACCGTTGGCTCACCCATTCAGTGGTGACCGGTCAGAGAACAGGCCAATATGGTCTTGTCAGGAGTTCTGTAGCTAGCTTAGCCGGGGCATTGACGGCCTTACGGAGAGCCTGCCCCTGGCCTGCCCGATGTAACCACAGGCCCGGACCGGCGTTATTACAACTTCCTCCGGAAAGGACCTTGCCGGAGGAAGAGTTCCCAAGGGTTCCTACAGCTGCCCGGCGCTTAGTATCTTAAAGGCATTCATCCAACGGGCGTATAAGTCTACGTGGCCTTGCCTGCTCCAGGATGGCGGAGCAGGCAAGGATTTTTCGTCCCTAAAACCGGACTGGTTCAGCTTGTTCAGCATGAAGCTCTGAGTAGGTTTTTCAACGAGCCAGTCCAGGAGAGAAGGCTGCTTACAGCTTGATTAGCTTTCTGATCTGGCTTTGATCGGTAGTACTTGCCCGTAGTAGCAACATGCCCGTCGACAGGTTGCTAATATCCAGGGGTTCGGTGTGCTCCGATGTAGTTACCTCAAGGTGGCGCTCCCAGACCGTTCGGCCTTTCATATCGATCAGTTGTAGCTGAACCGATTGCCTGGCTGCCCCGCGAATCATCACCCAGGCCCGGTCACTGGTAACAGGGTTAGGATATATCTCGATCAGAAACGGGGTAACTACTGGTTCAACAGCCAGGATAATTGGCGAGGGGGTTACCGTAAGCACGAAGGCCTGGGAGGTGACCCTGCCGCAATCACCACTTACGGTACATACGTAGGTGCCGCTCTGGCTGGCCGTTACGCCCGTCAGGTTGAGTACACTGGTGGAAGCCCCCTGTAGCGCAACCCCGTCCTTTGTCCACCGGTAGGTCAGATTGGTGCCCGTGGCCGATAGCGGCACGCTGATTGAAGTCCCGGCGGTAACGACTGAACCGCTAGCGGGCTGCGCCGTAATCTGGGTAAGTTGCAAACAAAATTGCGACCAACTGACCTGCTTGCCACCGGTTCCAGAAACGCCGAACCGGTCTTTAACAGTGGATGCCTGCGCGGTAAATACATACAACCCGTTTCCGGTAGTGATTGCCGAAAGGTCTACGTTGAACGAGGCTGAATCGAGCGGAGTGATGACGACCGCTGAGTTGATGATATTGGGGCCACCTTGTAAGGAAAGGGTCAGATCCTCGTAGGTGAAGGTCAGTGGGTCAATCCGCTTGTTGAAGTACACTTTTAAATTTTTCACCTGCGTTGACGAGGCCTGAGTGGGAGTGCCGACGATGCTATCAATTTTGGGCCCATTGACATCCTTTAGTTTCCAGACAACCGTATAGGTTGCTGAGGCTGTGGTGGCAAAATTGTCAACGAGGTGAAATTTGTTTTCATAAACGGGCGATCGTAGCACGGGTAAGCTAACAAAGGTTAACCAGGCGTTAGTCAGGGGGATCACCTGACCATCACTGCGGGTTACGCTGGCCAGTTCGTAGAGCTTGTTGCCAGGATCGGGTAGCTTGATGTAGTTGAACCCGGCTTCGGATGGCGTTATCGTTAACGTATTGGTAAACCTGGGGCCTGACACGGGAGTGTTGAAACTGCCACTGGCGGCCGCACTAACTTTGGCGGTCCTGTTCCCCTGCGAGAAATAAATAACATCCGGGACGTCATTGACGTCAAACACATCGTTGACCAGGAAGTCATTGATACTATCCTCCAGCGGGCCGTACAGCCGGATACTCTTTGTCAGCTCGTGAAGCTTAACGCCCTGCACCAGGCTTAAGTTTTTATTGCCAAAACTACTGGTGTGGACAATCTTGGCATCGTAGCTGACAAACTTCCCAAGCAGTGAGCTGGTGAAGTACCACTGTCCAATTTTGGTTGTCAAGGGTTCGATGGTGCCAAAGTTGATATTGGTCAGGCCCAATTGGACTGGTTTGCCCTGGAGATTTGACCCAATCAGGCTAAAATCAACGGCCAACCCCTTCTCATTATCTACGATTTTGGGCTGGGCCGACGAAATAGTCATCTCGCGGGCGGGTCCATATCCTTGATTTTCAACCATCACGGCCAGCTCGGCGGGTACCGAGGGTTCGACCTCTTGAGTCGTCAGGGCATCATCTCCCAAAATATTTCGCTCCATAAAATAATGAAGCGTCAGGTTGGGACTGGGGTTGACCGTAATGGGAACAGGAGTCAGCGGCAAGGTAACCGTCGCTCCCGCGTAGGGATCCCAGTAGGTAACAGAACCGCCGAATGTATACACCGTTGGCGTCTGCGGGGCGGCGTTTAACTGCGGAATAAAGAGGAATTTGACTAGGCCTTTTTGCCCGGCGTTGATACCCGACAGGCTGGCCGGATTTTGGGGCTGGATCTCAAACAGGCCGTTGCTGGGGGTTCCCTTCTGGTCGGTGATCTGAATGTTGACCGAGATTGTTTTCATGGCGTCCGTGGGGTGGCCGTTGACAATTTCCAGCGTACCCTCAAAAGCTTCCCGGGTCATGGTCAGTTGCTGGCTAAACTGAACGGTTACCGAGGCGCAAACGCCCTTTTTTTCACCATCAATGATTTCATTGAGTCCACTGATTGCCCTTCTGTGCATATCATCAATGGATTTAAACCCTTTCTTAACTGAATAATTGTGCGCTTGAATGAAGGCAGCTACGTAGGTTCTAACTTGATTCCAGTTGATAATACTAGGATAAGCTGCATTAGGGGCAAGCACATTGTTCGCCTTAGCTTCCAGAGAAGTATTCCAGCGGATAAAGAATGCCGAGAGCTCAGAGGGCGCCATGTCATATCCGGCCATCTTCTCGATGATATCACGTTGATTACTGGCAAAAATGGGTACCTGACTGTCTAGGTAAGGAAGAACAAGAGGCATTAAAACAGGCCAACTTCCCTTATCAAGCAAGTCCCCAAACAACTCTGTCATCCAGTTTCTCATCCCGCTATATCCATCTGCCACAGCCTGTAAATTATCAGCAGTTTCCCTAAGAACCGCATTGGGTAATCCATTGGCTTGTATTCTTCCGCCACCGGCTATTGCACCGGCGCAGGTCCGTATTGCCATGACTATTTGTAAGGCACAGAAAATCTGTTGCGCTACGGGAAGCCCTTTTAGAAGGTTTTTAGGATGACTCCATAGACCACCATAACCTATTTGTATTGCATTTGAGCCTAAGCAGCCTACTGCTTCCTTTCCGAAAGGATCCACATTGCCGTCGATCGCTAGACCACCAAAACATATGGCTGCTTGAGCTTCACCCAACGCTAGTTGGACCAAAGGGCCACCTGGAATACAGCTTAGTATCGCCTGTGCTATATCTGAAAGACAGGCCACGCAGCTTTTCTTCTCCAGCTTAAACGGTACTGGCTTAGCCGATCCGCCAATAGTGCCTACGCCCGATGCATAGCAGTCGGAACAAGTAAATGCAGCACAAGTGCGACCAGCGTACGTGAAGGAAGCGCCAATCGGTACTTCTACTTCGAAGGGACCACACTTAAAGTGAAATTTCCCCCCGGCAAGACCTGTACAGGGTCCATCGGCAGCTTCAGCGCTTAGCCGGCCACCACCCGGTCCGCTTCGCCTGCGCATGAGGACCGGAATTTGGATGCTCTGTTTGGCCAGCAGATCACCCGGGATATAATTGGTTATGAATTCGTATTCCGTATCAGCGGCGGGCAGATTCAAGGTCACCTCCTTGGCCGTAATGAGCCCGTGGTTGGTGAGGGTGACCATAAATTGATACTCCTGCCCCGCCGAGAGTTGAGGCATTGTTTTGGGCATCTCAATGGTGACCACCGGCATGGGCACATTCGTCTCAAAGGTGGCCTCAAGCGTAGTCTCATATTGGTCCTGTACGGTCGTGGGCACCACAACCCAATTAAAGGTGATGGCCTGATAATTCAGAAAAGCGGTTGCCTCGGTGGTGGCTCCAGGGTTAATCTCCAGCACATCGGTGTAGGGTAGATGTTTCTCTTTTTCAACCGTAATGCGATGCTTCCCTTCCGGGATGTTGGCACCAGCAAAAAGACCTTCTTCGCTGGTGTACCCTTGCGCATAAACCTCACCGGTGAAGTAGTTGGCAATTTTAACCAGCGCATCCTTTACCTTCGGACCATTCCCATTATTGGTATTATACGTGAATTGATCAGTGGCTATGATCCTGGCGGTCCCTGTCGCTTCAGATACTTTTTGGAAAGTGAAGGGCAGGGAGAATGAATTACCATTCGCTGAATTGATGCCAATGTTCCCGGTTATAGGACTGTTAACAGGAACCTCACCCAGGGCACTAAATTTTAGAACAGCGACAGCTGTATCTCCCGGCGCCAGTGAGGGTAACGTTTTGGGAGTCACGTTGGTCAGCCAGTTCACATCAGGCAGATTGATTGTAATAGTACCCGTAGCCGCTTTGCCTATGTTCGTCAATTTAACTTCGATCCGGCGCTCGCCCGAGCTCTGCGAAACGTTAGCCTGAATGCGCACTATATCTGCGACGACATGAGCACTGGCCGCCTGGCAGTAGTAATAGGCGTTTACCTTCTGGATAATGCCCTCGCTAGATGTTGCCTGGAGAGTGGCTTCGACATAATTGTTTCCGCTGGTCAGCGCAGAGCCGCTGACCGTGTACCCAATCGTAGCTGTCGTGTTACCGGCTAAGGTGGTTAATACCGTGAATTGAACACTAGCCCCTGTAGGCAGGGTGACAGGTGCCAGCGTAAAATTGCTCAGGCTCTTACCACTCAGGTTTTCCACGGGCAGAGAACCGCTCAGGGGCTGGTTCAGGGTCGCTGTAAACAGAACGTTATTTCCCCTGTTAATTCGAACCCCGAGAATATCAAATCCGTCCTGCTCGCTCGTTTGGTTCAATCCCGGGAAACAAGCTCCGACGATGTAGTGGCCCGCCTCGCTGGGCAAGGGCACAAACGGTACCGAGAAATTCCCGGCGGCATCCGTAGTGTCAGAAAACGTCCTTCGGATGCCGCTCGTAATAACATACACCTCAACCGGAACATTGGCCGCCGTTGACCCATTAGTTCTTGTCGCCCTACCCGTGATGGGAACGCTCGTCCCTTTTAGAACATACAGCGGAGCTACCGTAGCCGTGGCCGTGTAGGCCGCTTCAAGCGTGATATTGACCGGTTGAGAGACATTGTTGGTCAGAAGCAATTCCCCTAGCGTAGCGTTCGGGTTTATCCAGAATAGCAACTTAAACACCCCCTGTTTGCCCGGAGCTTTCGCCGACTTAGAGAGGATTTTTGTTTGACCGGCCGGAATAGCTTCACCCAGTGTGTCTTCAGAAAGTTGTATGTCTGAGGCGTCAATGAGGTTATCGGCAGACAAATACCCCCGGACCAGTGTTCCGACCGGCGCAGTGGTGCCCCCGCTGTTTTTAATCGATACCTGATAGCTGATAGCGGCACCGGCCTGTACGGTATTACTGCTGAGTTGAACCAGCGGGATTTGCAGATCTGGCTGGTTCAGATCGGTAACGATCACGAATGTCGATCCCGGAGAGAGTCCAGCCGCAGTTGCCGTAAAATAGACGGTCTGATTGCCATCGGTTATTCCATCATCGATTGTTGTGATGGCGACGTCGACGAAGGCCTGCCCAGCGGGTATGACAATGGTTGCGGGCAGGGTAGCCTCCGTTAGATCGGACGAGGTAAGCGTTACGGACAGTGCGTTTGTAGTAGGCCCGTTACGGGTGATGCGGAGCGATCCTGCATTGGCCAATCCTTCCCGCAGCGTCTGCTGGCTTGTCGATAGCGTTAGCGATGGGCCGTCATCATCGTTTACGATAAGCGTTGCCGACACCGAACCCGATGAGGTCGTCGGCGCATTACAACCGCATGAGGCGACAAATAAAGAAGCGGTAACTGTCACTAACCGCTGGCCATCCAGCGCTGAATTATTCACTGCGCCAATGGTAAATGTTTTCTCCTTTTCACCTTCAGCCAACGAAATGGAAGCTGGTAACAAAAGCGTATTGGGCAGACTAGCCGACAGGTTGGCCGTAAAGGCAATGGAACTACTAGATGAGGTTCGTCGCAGTACAGCTTGCGTGGCATTTGCACCAGCCGATTCGGAAATGTTCGTCGCCAGGATAACCAGCTCCAGATTGGGTAAATCATCATCGTTTACCAGGATTCTACCGGTAGCCGGGTTGTAATCTGAAGCGCCTGCCGTAATGGTAACGGCTAGATCAATTTCGGGAATGTTGTTCTGGGCCAGCGTAACCGACACATCCGTGGAAAGAGCACCCGCAGCAATGGTGACAGACGCCGGAAGGGGAAAACGCGTAGGGTTACTGGATTGAAGGAATACGGCTAATGGACTAGTCAAGGTGAGATTGGTGGCTACCTTGAAGCTTACCGTCTGGCCCTCGGTGGCAGTGGGCGGCAGATTGATAATGGAAAGAGTGGGTAAAACGGCCATCACACTTCGTTGAACAGGAGTCGCTGAGCTATACACCCTGTCGCCGGGTTGTCGGGCCTCGATAACGACTATACCAGCCGCCGTAAACGTTAGGGCATTGCCGCTCAGGGTGGCCGGACCCGATATCACGCTAAAGCTAACGGGCAGGCCAGAGCTGGCCGTGGCCGTCAGACTAACTGGAGCCCTGCCCACTACCTGGGTAGGCATAAGAATGAAGCTAATGCTCTGACTACGCTTCGAGACAGAGAACGTCCGCTGCAACTGCGCCGGTTTGAAGAATTCGTTTCCGGGCTGGTAAGCCGTAACTGTTACCTGGCCAGCTCCGCCGGGGAAGGTAATCCTGTTTCCTGTCAGGAGGGCTACACCAGTGCCGGGTTGGGTAGTAATCGAAAAGCTTACCGGCAGCGTAGAGGTGGCCGTGGCCGTGAGCACCAGCGTATCATCGACGAACTTAGCCGGAATCTCACTGAAACTGATCGTTTGGTCTACCTGAATTACCTGCTCAATCCACGGCGTAAAGAGTACCCTATCAGATACTTTATTGCCTTTGCCGTTCGGGTTGAGCGTTGGGTGCAAAGGCCCTGTTGAGGCACCCCAATAGGTGCTTCTGGCATCAATGATTTCACTGCCACCGTTGTTGATGCCGTAGTCGGTATTGCTGTAAATTTTGTTGTTCTGCAGCCAGGGCTTCCCCGTATTATTATAAATACCCGTTAGATTTCCGAAGACATTAGAGGCAGTGATTGTCAAGGAACTGGCATTGGTCCGAATCCCGATTGCCTCGCTGTTACTGATTGTAGACCTGGCAATACGAACGCCATCCGTATTTATCTCGACGGCCTTGCCGTAGAAGAAGGTGTCACCCATCCGGTCGATGGAGACGTACTCCAATACCGAGGCCGAGCTGCCTGCGTTGAAGAAGATAGCCCCGCCATGGGTAGAGTTAACGTCTCTGGCCTTGCCCCGGATGTAGATCGAATCGGCGGCCGTGCCCTGGGCCAGCAGCGTGCCGTTGATGTTGAAGTTAGCACCAAAGGTGGGCACCTCGATCAAGACACCTGGGGCAATGGTCAGCTTGTACTCTTTGGGCACGGTTAAACTCCCCAGCAACTGGTAAAACGAGCCCGCGTAGCCCAAGTTAGGCAAGCTGGCGTCTTTGTCGACCTCACTGCCGTCCAGGGTAACGACGGCCTTAAGACGGGCGAAGTTCTTGGCTCCCCCGGCCCAGGACTCCACATCGTAGCGCTCACTGTTGCGGATGGTGGTGTTACGGATGATTGGTTTCTCGCCGGTGGCAATCGAGACGGCCTTGCCATAGAAGAAGGTGTCACCCATCCGGTCGATGGAGACGTACTCCAATACTGAGGCCGAGCTGCCTGCGTTAAAGAAGATAGCCCCGCCATGGGTAGAGTTAACGTCTTTGGCCTTGCCCCGGATGTAGATCGAATCGGCGGCCGTGCCCTGGGCCAGCAGCGCGCCGTTGACAAAGATGTCCGTGTTAAAGTCGGGCACCTCGATCATCACCCCAGGGGCAATGGTCAGCTTGTACTCTTTGGGCACGGTCACATCCCCCAGTAGCCGGTAGAACGAGGTGGCGTAACCCATGTTAGGCAGGGCGGCATCACTGTCAAGGCTACTGCTAATTATATTGACGACGGCCCTGACCCGGGTAAAGCTACTGACTCCCCCGGCCCAGGACTCCACGTCGTAGCGCTCACTGTTGCGGACGGTGGTGTTACGGATGACTGGTTTCTCGCCGGTGGCAATCGAGACGGCCTTGCCATAGAAGAAGGTGTCACCCATCCGGTCGATGGAGACGTACTCCAATACCGAGGCCGAGCTGCCTGCGTTGAAGAAGATAGCCCCGCCATGGGTAGAGTTAACGTCTCTGGCCTTGCCCCGGATGTAGATCGAATCGGCGGCCGTGCCCTGGGCCAGCAGCGTGCCGTTGATGTTGAAGTTAGCACCAAAGGTGGGCACCTCGATCAAGACACCTGGGGCAATGGTCAGCTTGTACTCTTTGGGCACGGTTAAACTCCCCAGCAACTGGTAAAACGAGCCCGCGTAGCCCAAGTTAGGCAAGCTGGCGTCTTTGTCGACCTCACTGCCGTCCAGGGTAACGACGGCCTTAAGACGGGCGAAGTTCTTGGCTCCCCCGGCCCAGGACTCCACATCGTAGCGCTCACTGTTGCGGATGGTGGTGTTACGGATGATTGGTTTCTCGCCGGTGGCAATCGAGACGGCCTTGCCATAGAAGAAGGTGTCACCCATCCGGTCGATGGAGACGTACTCCAATACTGAGGCCGAGCTGCCTGCGTTAAAGAAGATAGCCCCGCCATGGGTAGAGTTAACGTCTTTGGCCTTGCCCCGGATGTAGATCGAATCGGCGGCCGTGCCCTGGGCCAGCAGCGCGCCGTTGACAAAGATGTCCGTGTTAAAGTCGGGCACCTCGACCACCACCCCAGGCTGAATCACCAGCGTCTGACCAGTTGGCACGGTTACATCCCCACTAAGTACGTAGGGGCTTTGTGCTTTTGTCCAGGTGCCTGAGACAGATCCGCTTATTGATGTCTGGGCCAAGCCGCCACAGAAGGTTACCAGCACTAAAAGGAGCGCTAAACCAAATACATGTTTGATCATGATAATTAGTGCATTAAGCGCTTGCCGAGAAACTTGATCTACCCGAAAACCAGCTTTATACATAAAACTGGTACGCCTTCTATGCCGCTTGCAATTTGGCTAGCCGTAAACTAAAACTGACTGACTTGCGTCAGGACGTTCCTAGTCTACGATCAGGCGAAACTACTGCCACTGAACCACTGACTTTCAGGTAATTAATATCTATCGACAAGCTATAAGGTGTGGAAACTACTATGTGCAAGCAACTACATATTTGCCGAAAATCAAATGCTAATGGTCAGTAAATGTGGCTAACTCAATGGTAGTTACCTGGCTCATCCGAATGCAGGTTGTCCTGAGCCAGTAGTGCCTGACTAAACATGTAAACTCAACTCCTTGAGCAGAGGCTGAGACCAGCAGGCCACAGCAATAAAGACTACCCATTGTTTTCTGCTAACGGCTGCGAACGACGGTCAGTTGTCTGAGCAAACTGGATCGGTTCCCTTCCGAAATGGCCAGTTGAACCCGGTGATTCAATAAAACCTGGTCGGCCTCTACCCGGGAAACATGATCCAGGTTGATCAGCAGCGATCGGGACAGGCGAAAGAAATTGGGGGATACAAAGTATTGTGCCAAATGACCCAGGTGCATGGCTAGTAGGTAAGGCTTGGGTTCATTGAGCATAAACACATTGACGTACGATCCACTGGCCTGCAGGTAAAGTACATCCTCCTTCCTGATTTGCTGGTGCGCTTTGCCCACGGGTAAATACAGCGTGCTGGCCGTGAAGGCGCTGGTCAGGCTCCGTTCTTTGAATTGGTTCAGGTAGGCCAGTTCCACTTGAAATGCCAGTTCGTTCTGCCGGAAGGGCTTTAGCAGGTAGGCGGCCGGATCCGTTTGCTTGGCGCGTTGAAACATCGTTTGCTCCGAGTTAGCCGTCAGGTAGATCAGCGGCATCCAGTAGTGTTTCAAAAGCTCTCCGGCAATGGTTATGCCGTCCGCCGCTGAACCGGCCAGGTGAATATCGATAATGGCCAGATCGGGTGTCTGCTGCTGAATAGAGGCTACCGCTTCGGGGTAGCTGCAGACAATAGCCGTGATGCGATGGCCCGCCTTCTCCAGGGCTTCCTTGATATCAGTCGCCGTTAAGAAGTTATCCTCGAGCAGTAAAATAGCGAGTGAATCCATAAGTACTCAGAGAGGAAAAGTTAGGGTGAAGCAAGCCCCGTTGTGATTGATGAACCGGTAGTGGCCCCTGAGCTGCCGGGCCTGCGTTTGAATCAGCCGCATCCCGAAGCTATTGCTGGAGCCTGGATCTGAACCGGGCAGGGAAAAGCCAGGGCCGTTGTCTTCTACCAGCAGAGTAATATTCCCCGGGTGACACTGACAAGTCAACCGGTAGGCAGGCGCTGACTGACTGGGGAAGGCGTACTTGCAGGCGTTGGTGGTCAACTCGTTGATCAATAGGCCCAGGGCCAGGGCCTGATCGGCCGACACGGTGAGTGGTTCCAGTTCGTAGCGGGGCTGTAGGTGCCCGTAACCGTAGGTTTGCAGCACCGTCTGGACAACCTCCTGAAGGAAATCCGGCAGCTCTACCCGGACCAGTTTATCGCCCTCGTAAAGCCTACGGTGCAAAATGGCCATAGACTCCACGCGCAGCTGGCTTTCCTGGATGGCCTTTTGAGCGGCCGCATCGGTAAGCCGGTTGGCCTGCAAACTGAGCAGACTGGAGACGACCTGCAAATTATTTTTGACCCGGTGATTCTGTTCGTTGACCAGCTGGGCATTGACCAGGCTCAGGCGTCGCTTCTGGCGAAATAACCAGAACAGGACGGCGCTCATCCCCACCATGCCTACCAGCAGTGTCGAGGTGGCCAGGATGACGCGCTGCTGACTCTGGCTGTTTTGCCGCTGAAGGGCCAACTGGGTCTGCTGAGCTTTCAGCTGCAGTTCCTTTTTTTCGGTCTGATATTCCAGATGCAGCCGGGAGATGGCTCCTTGGCGATCTGCCACCATATCACGCTTCTCCCACTGGTGGAGCTGCTGCTGGTGGAGGGCCACCTGTTTCCAGTTCTTTGTGGCGCGGTAAAAATCAATCAAGGCGTACTCGATAGCCGATTGGTAGTAATAGACGTTGGGATGATCCTTCTGGATCAGTCGCCGGGCCTGCTCAATGAGAGCCCAGGCCTGGCTCGCCTGCCCGAAGCTGGCATGGGCGGAAGCCAGGCTGAGCATCATCGGTAGCCGATCGCCCTGCTTTTGCCGGGTAGCAATCCTGAGAGCAGCTTTGAAGTAACCAATAGAGCGGGGATCATGGCGGGCCAGTAGCTGCTGGGCAATATCCAGCTTGACGTGGGCGATCTCCATGGGATCATTGAGCTGGTAGGCCAGCGCATGCACCCGGCGAAGATAAAACAGGGCACTGTCGGCGTTACTGGCGGGCCAGCTAAGGGGAGCATTGGCCTCACTGGCCCAGTTGCGGGCGTGGAGCCGGGCCAGTAGGGCGCAGGAGCGGATCATGGCCCTGTTGGACCGGCTGAGCCTGGCTATACCCAAGGCCTTATAGGCGTGGAGAAACGACTCGGGGCCCTGCCCCTGGGTGTAAGCCAGATCAGCCAGCCGGACGTGAAGCCGGGCCAGCTCGTAGGAATTCCCCCGGGGTTCCAGCACGCGCAGCGCCTTGATAAACCAGCGGTGGGCATTCAAATAATCGCCCGCCGCCGCGTAGAGCTTGCCGTACTCGTAGTAGCCCTCGGCCACCAGCATCGGGTTTTTCTGGGTCACTCCCTGCCGGTAGAGTCGCCGGGCCAGTTGGATCTTGTGGGGTTGCAGTGCCAGCGGAGCCGGAGACTGGGCCAGGGTCATCAGCCCCCAGCAGCTACTCAGCAGCAGCAGGCAGAGACGTAGATAAATAAATGAGGGCATAAGCCGCAAGGATAGCCGGGTGGATGGTGGCCCCAAAATAAGGGGAAATCCAGTAGGGTAGTAGGCTTATTTTGCCCGTTGGGAAAAAGAGGGTGCTCACCAAGCAAAAAGCATCTTTGGTACAATTTGGAAAGGCAATTCCCTGGAAATAAGGCTCCTTTAGCCTGCTTAACGCCATACACTCTTTTCCAGCCGGGTTCAGCCCCTTTTACGCATGTCTTCTCTCCACACCCTTTTAGTTTCTCTTCTGATAATGGGTAGCCTGGTGCTCTCCTGCAAGAAAAAGGAAGAGCCACCCCTTCCCATCACTAGCGCCATCACGGCTACGCCCACCGTAGGGGGGCTCTCCTCTGCTACGGTTACCGCCGATGCGGACGGTTCTAATTACACCGTTACGCTACCGGCAGGAACCAGCGTAAAAGCGCTTCAGCTCTCGATTCCGCTCAGTCCGGGCGCGACGATTGATCCTAATCCGGGCGTTGCCCGTGATTACACCAGTCCTGTCAAGTATACAATCACCAAGGCTGATAACAGCCGCCAGATTGTAACGATCACCGTCACCCTGCAGGCCGGGGTCAAATCTTCCGAAAAGCAAATCACAGCATTTAGCTTTGCGGCCCTGAACCCCTCTATTCAGGCTACGATTGATCAAACCACGCGTAAGATTACGGCCACTGTACCCGCTACTGTGAATGTCGCTAGCCTAGTGCCAACCATTACGCTCTCTGCCAAAGCAACCAGCTCGCCTGTTTCGGGCGTAGAGCAGAACTTCACAAAGCCGGTAATTTTCACGGTAAAAGCAGAAGATGGAAGTACGCAGACGTATGAAGTTACCGTGGTGAGGGGAAACGTAGTCGATGCAAGCACGAGCATTGTTTACATTAATGGCTATGCATTTGATGCCCTTACGGGCAATCCACTTTGGTTTGTTAATATTGGCTCATTGATTAATGAAAATTACAGTCCGGCTATACACAACGGTACAGTATATACAAGTGGCAATGGTTCAAGCTTTTATGCTCTGGATTTATATACTGGCAGCACAAAATGGGAATTTAAATTGTCAGGTACTAATGGATTGAGTGGCTTCGCTAGTCCGATCATCATTGGCAATCTAGTTTACGTAAGTGCCAACGTGTCCTACAGTGGGAGACCCGGAGGTACAATGGTGTATGCACTAGATCTAACAACAGGAGCCAAGAAATGGGAGTTTACTGATAGCAGCAATGATGGTGGACTTCAATTGATTGGGGAAAGCGAGGCGGTATATGCCTGCGTTGGCAGTAAAATTTTTGCGCTAGATGCCACTTCAGGGGTAAAAAAATGGGAGGTAGACATTCCGCCATTTGCCTACTTAAGTCCTCAAAATATTAAACCGGGTTCCGTTAGTGCAAACCCCTGTATCTACAACAAAACGCTTTATTTTTCTAATGCGATCTCCTACCTCTATAAGATCGATTTGACCAAGTCACCAGCGGCCATTGCAGAGGCCAAACGAGTTGATCTTGGAACAGACAACGGCGCACCAACCATAAACGCCAACACACTGTACTACAGTGGGACAAAAGGGACCAGACTCCTTAGGCTGCCAGATCTGACAGAAATAGGGGAGTTGATAAAGGCGGGCGGGAATCCCGTCGTAGTCGAGGGAACCCTCTATAGCACGCAAAGGTCAAACTACCTATTTGCATTTGATGCGGTATCGGGCGCGGGCAAGTGGGAATTTAGGGCTGGTGATTATTCCAAATTAGGAAACCCTGTGGCAGGAGATGGGTTGGTCTACGTTTCGGATGCAGGCACAGGCGGCGCTGGCAAGCTGTACGCTGTGGACGCTAAAACGGGCCAGAAAAAATGGGAGCAGCCGATGAGTGGCTTTACGGCTTGCTCACCAGTGATTCGAGCCAAAAATGGAACGGTTTTTTACTCTACCGTTAGTGGAATGCAGCAGTAACTTTACTTCTTCATTCGACTTAATCCCGCTTGGCTAAAGCAATAAATGTGTACCTATTTTCCGCTGGTTCTAATCTCTTGTGAAGAGATGTAGCTCCGCTCGCAAGAAAATAACTCCTTCTCGCTTTACAGGCTCAACCGGTCACCGAGCAGATTAATTAAGATTACTCCTGCTTAAGCAGCCGCATGACCTGGGTGGCCTGGAAGGGGCAACCCCGGGCCGTTCGAAACCCTGCCTCGTTAAGCTGCCGGGCCTTGTCAATGGCTCTGGCTCGCCGGTTGTTCTCGTTGGCGCGGGCCTGGGCGGCGGGCGTCAGGTTCTGGGGCTTCCCCGGCCGCGCTCCCTGGGCAACCTTAACCGCCAGCGCCGTCCTGGCCCAGCCCGGAGTCTTCCTGGGCCTTGGTCGAGACCCGGTAATAGGCTACGTAGGTAACCACGGGGGACAAGGCAACAGCGTCCGGATATAGGTTATGATTCATCTGGGGTGAAGCGGCTGATGCGTTCATTGTAGCTATCCAGCAGCTGATCATTGATCCCGCCTTCCTGCTGGAGCTCCAGCAGCAAAAAGTCGGCCCAGTCCATGCCAGTTAACATCCCCTCGAATTGTAGCTCCCCTCTATCCACCGGGATGTCTTACCCAGGTCGATGGCCTGCCGCAGCACGGCCTGGGTGATGAGCCGGGTTCGATCCGGATCCTGGGTCGTCAGCAGCAGCGTGCGCAGGGCGAGGAGATAATCGGCATAGACCAGACCATCGGCCACTCGCTGGGCGATTACCCATAGGCCAGTTGACCAAGCAGTTCTTTGTAGGGTGAGGTATCCAGTGACTCGGGGCGGATGCACACGTTCATCGCCCAAATTTACCCTCTTCGGATTATTTACATGTCTTGCATGATGACCGTTTAACATCCAGATAGGGGAAGGCTGATGTGTGAATATGAAAGAGGTAAAGCTAGCCGCTCCGCGTCAGAGGCGTTTAGAGGTTAGTTCATGCGTAGCAGAATGTGCCGTGTTATAAACACCTTGCCTCATCTGGACAAAAGTTGCACGATATAATGGCCAAAATCGCTGGATATCCGTCAGGGGCTAGGCCCAAAACTGCCTCTCTATATTCGGCTACATACTTTTCCATCGTGCTTGGCTTTAACTGGCCACCAAGTTAATAAGAGTCGGAATCTTAAGAATATCTCAGCGCCAGCTCCGCAAGATGTTTGCCGTGCTACAAAGAATCATATGGTGCCCAGATCCCCGCCTTGGTCGTCGAATCAGCGCATCCGTCTGTTTGCTGTGGAACTGGCGCTGGCCACAGTCCAAATAGATCGAAATAAGTAAACCGTAAAAGATATCTCTCCGTAGTGTGTATTATTTACAAAGCGAAAAGCTAAACCCTATCAGAAAAAACCGTGGCGTTGATCAGCACAAATCAACGTAACCTACTTTTCGATATCTTTTAATATTTCCCGTCTAACAGCTGTGCTATTGCATAAAAGTCGTTTTTCTTCGCGTATTTGTAATCATCTTTTCTCACTATAGCTCCTTTAGATAGTAGAAATAATACTGAATCAATTTGATTACTAATAACCGCAGCAAACAATGGTGTATTGCCTGGTTTATAAAAGTACGTTTCGGTTGAGCCGCAATTAATGCATGCTCCTCTATCAAGGAGAAGTTTAATCATTTGTTTATGACCGCTAGAGGCGGCAAAATGTATTGCTGTATACCCTCTATCTTCATAGCTTAAGAAGCGATTAACGTCCATATCAGTGTCTAGCATTTGCGAAACTTTACTAATATTATTCGCTTTTATTGCATCAACGAATTGTTCTTCAGAAAAACCATAATCTCTAAAGTACACATCATTTGTTCGTCTGCGATCTACATCACGTGCCTTCCACGCATCCTCTGCCTGTTGAATTTTGTCCAAAGTAGGTTGAAGTGCTCGTTGAAGCTGTTGATAAGTTTGTGTCTGTTGATATGACTGTCCATAACTAATGGACGAAATAAATAGGATTATGGCGAAAGGGAAGTACTTCAGAGAAGTAACAAATAGGCGGTTATTTAGTGTATTTTTCATGATTAATAAAGGTAAAAAATAAAGTAATTTTAAAGTTATGGTTTAGTCACGCGTACGGAACTAATTTGGTCGTTCCACTCATCAAACTGACCGGAAACACTCCAGTTTCCCACAATTACCATCGAACGGCCCTGAAAACCTGCGTCTCGGTAAATGGTGACTTTCCAACCTGGCGGAACTCTGATCGAACTAATTGCATCGTTCCAGGAATCTCCTATACTTGACACGCTCCAATCACTTGATATATTTTTTGTTGCCCCCGTAAATCCCCCATCAGCATATAAGGTAATTACTGTTCCATATTGTTGTTCATACCCATTGTTATTCGAGTTTGAACCACTCCCGCTACTGTTGTTATTGCTATTGGAGTATGAACCATTCTCATTACCGCTATTATAGGCTTTGCTACCACTTCTACCACTGTTCCAGTAGGACCCGCTTCCATTAGTACCGCCGTTTGCGTAGTACCCAACTCCACTGGTACCTCCATTCGCGTAGGAACCATTCCCGGTACTACCACTAGTGGGGGATGAGCCATTGCCAAGGCTCCCTCCCCATGACCGCACGTCGTATACACGTATGATTTTGTAAGGTTTGGATCCAAACCAATCGCCACCATCTTTAATTTCACCAGTTTGGCTCAAACCAACATAGAACTTCTCCGTTCCAGTTTTGCCATCGCATTCTACGAAATCGAACTTGCCACCAACGTAGCCGCCTTTATCACTGATGGTACTATAAAAACCATAATACCGAGACGCGTCACTACTACAAGAAAATAACAAGAAGCGCATTTGTACACTACCGCGCGAATCACTATATATGGTCTGATAAGGAGTAATAGTTTTGCCACTATTAACCTGAGCGTTGGCAGTGAAGCAACTAATTATCTTAAAGAAGCAGCAAAGGCTAAATAAATATTTACTGAGTGTACGCATAAATCGTTAGATGTAATATTAAAAACGGACGTTCGGTTAGTTCACTGTATTAAATAGTCAAAAATTAGTAATGACTATGGTTAAATTTGGAAGTAAACTTACTTTTTACACACATGCGTAAACATCAGCAAAATAAAAACAGTTGAATTGACACTCATGCTTGAGATTAATTTGGTGCATATATTACTTAAAGAATGTATTTATATTCTCCTTTTATCATGCAGATGCATAAATTGCCATACATCGCATTAATTATTTTGCCGAGAATAATACGATTCTTAACAGCTACAAATCAAATTAATGTCATGAGTTTAGTCAATACATCAAAAGATGTATTTTTTATAGAACTGAATCTATTATTCGTATTCTAAGAAAATCCCAAATATGGATCTTCGGACTTCATTGTTGTTTGTAATATGGCTTAGCAGTATTCGGGCGTTTGGACAAGACGCTTGTCCTTCGTTCCCTATACGTGATTCATTCCGGGAATCGACATTACAGGGTTTTCTTTGTAGCGTCAATTCGACTGATACCTCTCTACAAGCCATCAAACGCATGGCTTTCGCATCTGTTACAGGAGACATTCTGAATGTTGGCTATGATCCCCGGCAACACTGGATCAAATGTTGCCTTACCAACATCAGTAGTAAACCTAAGTCATTGGTATTTGGAGTTGACTTTGCCCACATTGATGACTTATCGTTCTACGTGTTGGAAGAGAATAACGTGCTGAGCCGATGGGATCATCTAAGCCGCCACACGACATTAGCAAGTCGTCCTATTGCCAGCCGGGTTTTTGCGTTTCCAGTCGACATAGCTCCTGGTCAGACGTTAACGCTATATGGTCGCTTCGTGCGCCATCACAGCGTGTTACTGCTGCCTATTAAATTGATGACCCAGGAGCAGTTCTATTCGATGGGTTTCGCCATCGATCTGGGCATGTTCATGGGTTTAGGTATTTTATTAATTGCCTGCTTAATCAGTTTTTTGATCTTTACTATAACCCGGCAGTGGGTGTTGTTTTATTACGCGCTTTATGCGCTTACTTACGGCATTGCGGTAGTGAGTTTAGAGGGTATATGGGGGCAATATGTACGTCGGATAGCTTGGTTGGACGAGAACACCCACCTAGTTATGCTCAGTCTGGCGGCATTCGCTCAAATACAATTCCTTGTTACATTTCTGCAATTGACCCTTTTTCTGCCCTTCCGAGTTATATGGGCGCTTCGTGGGTTTGCAGGTGTTTCTATCCTGCTCGCGCTTTACTTCTTAATTACTCCTTTCAGCTACCGTAATTCGTCGCTACTTTCAAGTTGGGGGTTGATTACAGAATTCTTCGTACTAGGCATGGGTGGCTGGTGTTGGGTGCGCGGATGGGCAGGGGCATGGCTTATTAGTATCAGCCAGCTACCACTTTTGGCAGTGTTGGTCTGGTTCTCGCTTACTATATTGTTCGGACTGCCTCGGCACTGGCTGTTTTATCAAACTGCATACACTATACCATTCTGGCAGTTGATAGTGCTGGGGGTCGGACTTGGAATTAGCTTGATTCAAGGGCAGCGGGAAGCTTTACTGGCAGTGGGTCAGCTTAAGCAAGAACGGACCGAAGCGATTATTCAGACCCAAGAGGCTGAACGTGGACGCATTGCTAGTGATTTGCACGATGATTTAGGCGGGACATTGGCTACGGTTCGCCGCTGGGTCGCTGATATAAGTCGGCAGTTGCAGAATTCACCAGTCTCCGATAAACTCGATCAATTAGATGCACTGGTTCAGAAGAGTACGCAGGACCTGCGGCATATTGCTTATAACCTCATGCCGCCCGAATTTGACCGGTTTGGTCTATGTTACTCGCTTGAACAACTGGTGAAAAAACAGCCTGCTCATACTCCTCTCTTTTCGTTTATAGTGGTGGGGACAGAACGTCGGCTACCGCTCAGTACGGAATTGAATTTGTATCGCATAGTTTCTGAACTAGTACAGAATATTCACAAGCATGCTCACGCCAGCCATGCAGCTGTGCAACTGCTCTATTTTGACGACCACCTTACCATTTCTGTTGATGACAACGGGTTGGGGATTAGAGCAACAAAAACTACAACTGCTCAAATCGGTACTGGCCTAGAAAGTAGTAACTTACGAGCCAGCTATATCGGAGCACGGATCTGGCGCGAGGTCAGTGAAGCGGGTACGCTAGTTCTCCTCGAAGTTCCATATACGATTAAGTCTGATGCAATCCGCCAAACCAACCCGCCTTTTATTAATTGATGATCATCCAGTTTTCAACGATGGATTGAAGACATTGATCAATAACCAGTCTGATATGGAAGTGTGTGGCCAGGTGTTTGCGGCTTCTGACGTACTACCTGCTGTTCAACGACTGAGACCAAAACTGATTTTGCTAGACGTTAATCTACAGGGATCGAACAGTATTGACTTGGGTCGCCATGTATTAACCGCTTATCCTGACCTGTCTATAATATTGCTTACCATGTATAATGAGCCTAGACTTTTAAGCGACGCAAGACAGGCTGGTATGCAGGGATATTTATTAAAGGATTCTACTACGGAGACATTGATGCAGGCTATCCGAACCGTACTAGCGGGAGGAACTTGCTTCGATCTGGGTGAATTAAAAGTCCAAGATGGCTCTTTTAGTGACGATTTTGCAAAACAACAACGGCTTACTTTTCGAGAAATTGAAATCATACGGCTCGTTCGTGAAGGACTAAGTAGCGAACAGATAGCAGATAAACTGTACTTGAGTGCTCAGACAGTCAGGAAGCATCGGAGCAATATATATTTTAAATTAAATATTACTAAGGTGGCAGAACTAATTAAGTTCGCGTCCCAAAACGGCATCTAAGCTATCAGGCCGCTCTTTGCATTAGCAACGTATCTACCCTACGCACACTCGTTCCAATAAACATCTAAAACTGGCTAAACGGAACGATCTGACCAATCCTCAGAAAAGTCAGGTCGTGGACCTGTTATATTTGATTGAAGACAGTTTTTAGGCACAATTTGGGCGAACCCATGAAGCGAGGCGTGTATTTAACCGCACTACCGGATCTAATAAATCTCCCTATTCCTAGCGGGACACCTTAAACGGTTAACCACAGTCCGGCGCGGCTGAAAAACAGGCACCTGCTGATTATCAGCAACAGTGGATACGATTAGTGGCACAATCACCCGGCTAGTGCAAAGCAGTTGAAACAAACTTAGTTGCTTGACGATATTCGACGGGTATACACTCGGAGTTAATATCGATATGGTACCGGGCTGGCGTTCTAGGCCCCGATCGCTGATGAATTGCAGGAACTAAGCATGAAGGCACACTAAACCGGGTGGCCCGATTGTTTGGACTTGTAACTGTTTTAAGCCATCAGTTGGAAATGTTTCAGGGTATTTCTGTTATTACCTGCTTCGGTTTATGAAATTCAGTCGTTGCACGCTCATGGGTTTAAACTCGTTGCCCCGTCTAGTTCTAAAACCCATACCATTCAGTCGGCGAGCAATGGCTTCATAAGTTAACCCTTCATTCCGATACAGCCTGATTAATTCAGCCGCCTGTAAGTTGGCCGGGTGGGAGCGGGCATTCTGCTGATGAATCTGCCGCCCTAGTTGGCTTATAGCTGGTGTTAGATTAGGCGCACCCAACTTGAACCCCTGAGCTTTCTTGGCTGCCAGCGCTACGCGGGTACGCTCCCCGATTAATTCCCGTTCGTGTTGAGCTAACACGGCCATAATCCCAACCGTCAAGGTGTTGGCATCGGGAATATCGCAGGCTACGAAGTCGACTTCCAAATTGCGCAAGGAGAAGATAAAGTGCACGTTGCGGCTGAGCCGGTCGAGCTTGGCGATCAACAGGCGCGCCCCCTGCTGTTTAGCCAGGGCGATGGCCTTCTCCAGCTGGGGTCGGTCAGCGCGCTTGCCTGACTCGATCTCGACGAACTCAGGGAGCAGCTCATCGTGAGGTTTGACGAAGCGATGGACGATCTCGCGCTGAGCGGACAGGCCCAGGCCGGACTTGCCCTGGGCGGCGGTGGAGACCCGGTAGTAGGGAACGTACTTCATTAGTCAACAACGAATAAGACGGAAGGGGGAAGTGGAGGTGAACACCTATCCTTATCTAGGCTATTTTTGAGTGGATCGCAAGCGAAGGGGTGTTCCACGGGCGAAGATAATGGTAATCGTTAGTTCATAACATAGTAAGAACGGTCGTTCTTAATACGTTATAGAGTACCATACCCTGCCAAGAACTACTCAAAGTGGGCAGCAAGCGACCAGTTAACACGCCTCGTAAGAGACAACCAATTCAAGTTGAAGTAGATTTACCAACCACTCCGGGAGCTTGCCGTCAGAGGTGACGCGGGCAGCAATGGGACAATAAAGAAATTTTCTGGAATACTACTTGTTGCACCGTTTCACCTGTATAAGCTTATCAAATAACGAAAGCAGTACTTAAACATATGAATCTAGTTACACTACGATCAGCCAGTAAGATGAGAATAATATTGAGCTAAATAAACAAAAGGTAATATATTGCAATGCAATAGTGATACTATTAAATCGAAAGTTCATATAAAAGCCCTTTGACAGCTTGAACTATGGAAATTACCAAATATAAAAGAGACAGTAGATCACCGGTACCTAAAGATGAAAAGGTATCTAAAGTGATGAGTGCAAATAAAGCAAAAGACACGAAACCAGAGCTACTGTTGAGAAAGGCGCTATGGGACAATAACCTGAAAGGCTATAGGTTACATAAAAAAGAACTTCCCGGTAAGCCAGACATAAGCTTTATGAAGGAGAAAGTTGCAATATTTGTAAATGGTTGCTACTGGCATCGCTGTCCATATTGTGATTTATCCATGCCTAAGACAAATGCTGAGTTTTGGCAAAATAAATTCAGTGCAAATCAGGAAAGAGATAAAAAAAAGTCACAACTACTTGTTGAGAGTGGATGGATTGTCCTAGTAATTTGGGAGTGCCAAATAAAGCAAGGACTTCAAGTTTTAGTGAGTAAAATAAGTGACTTATTAATAAAGTCAAGATAAAGGGAAATGGAAAGACCTAAAGTAATAGATTTTTTTTGCGGAGGAGGTGGCTTCTCTGAAGGCTTCAGACAACAAGGATTTGAAATAATAATGGGAATTGATAATTGGAGCCCAGCCATCGAAACATTCAATCATAATTACAATTTAAGTTGTGTAACAAAGAACATATTAGACTTTGAACTATCAATAGCTGATATAGAAGCACTTCCAGATTCAGAAGTAATAATAGGCAGTCCACCCTGTGTAAGCTTTTCAAGTTCCAACAAATCTGGCAAGGCAGATAAAGCTTTAGGCATCAGATTGATCGAGATTTTTCTAAAAATCGTTGTAGTGAAAAAATACAGTCATGAATCAAAATTAAAAGCTTGGTTCATGGAGAACGTAACAAAATCAGCACAGTACATACCCTATAACTATACATTCGAGAGCTTAGGACTTGTTGAATGGGCTAAAACGAGGGACCTAGATCCAAAAAGTGTGGCAATAAAAATAATTGGCAATACTATCACTATAAATTCAGCGGAATACGGTAGTCCGCAATCAAGAAAGAGATTGATAACTGGTGAAATATTCGCTCTTGGCAAGCTTCCTCGACCAAGAAAGTTATTCAAATTAGGAGAAACCACAGATAGCGGAACACTATTTGAGAATATTAAGCAGATAGATTCTTTACCAAGTTGTAAAACATTAAAAGATATTAAAGCTAAGCTTCCAAAGCCTAATGAATATGTAAAAGGTGATATAGTAGAAGACCCTTTATATAGTACGATACAAATTAAACAAGAATTGCTGACAGACCATTTTTATGATACTGGCTTGTATAAAGTAGAATGGGAGAATTCAAAATTTTTGAAAATGAATCATCCATATATGGGTGTAATGTCATTTCCAGAAAATGAGAATAAACCAAGTAGAACAATAACAGCAACTAAGATAGGTACCTCTAGGGAATCTATAATATACAAGTCAGAGTACGATAGAATTGGTAACGGTGAATATAGAACAGCTACGTTAAGAGAAGCAGCGACGATAATGGGTTTTCCAATCACATATCAGTTCAAAGGCCTCGAAGGTACAAAATGGAGGCTTGTTGGAAACGCTGTCTGTCCAGCTGTAAGTAGGGCGTTTGCAAAAGAGACTCGTGAAGCATTAGGGCTAGAGCAAATAGAAAACCAGTTCTCTTGTGAAGGACCTAATATTGAAGGTATATCGAATCTAAACACATACAAGAAGAGAAGTTTTGAAACAACGCCTAAAAAGATAAAAGGATCTAGATTTAGGAGACATCCGTTCAAAGACGGAAATATAACTGTAACGCTCTCTAATTATGATATAGAGAAGAATGAAAAGTTTGCGGGAAAATGGCTCACGTCAGTACAGTATGGTAATGGCAAAGGATTCCCAACATATAATTATCCAGACGGTTTTTACAAAAATCTTGAACAAGTAATCAATCGATTTGAAGGAGGGCGAAGATTTGTAGAGGTAATAAATAACGGATTCTCAGAAAAGATAGCTCCTGGAAATATCCTTCAGGAACTTCATGAGCAAAAAGATGAATCTAACCAATTCCTTGGTCCTGCTGAAATAATAGAAAAGATCGCAATATTAATAAATGAAATTGAATTCGAAAATCCAATATTTAAACAGGAAGACCTTGAAATTTTTAAGAAGAAAATGAGCATACCTAAGAAACAGGTATTAGCACTTTATGCCATAAATAAGGTAAGTACATTAGCCAACATTTGATCATGGAAAGAGATTTAAGAGTGAGATACTTTGAAGACTTGTCGAAAAAGCCTTCGAATTATACAATGGAATTATGGTACAAAGACAGCATAAAAAAACTTGATGTATATGATATTGATTTAAACTATTTAGTTTATAATCAGTATAATGGCAGAATCGCTAGTTATGTATCATCTTTCGAAAAACAAGAGGGAAGAAATCTTGACCCAACGAAGGAAGAAGATATAAAAATCATAGAGGGCTTCCTGAAGAATTCAAATGTAGAGTCAAATAGAAGTACTAAAAGAGATTTAATAGATAAAAAAGGACAATTAAAATACGGTATAGTTACTAAAGATGGGGTAATAATAGATGGCAATCGAAGAGCAATGCTATTAAAAGAAATAGGAAAAGAGAATAAGAGCAATCCTATATATTTTAAAGCAGTGCTTCTTGATGTCTTTTTAGATGAGAATCCTGCTGAAATAATGCGTCTTGAAACCACATACCAGATGGGGGAAGATGCTAAAGTCGATTATAATGCAATAGAAAAATACTTGAAATGTCAATCTTTATTAAGCCATTTTTCTTCTGAAGAGATTGCAAGAATGATGGCAGAACCAGTGCCGAAAATAAATGAATATGTATCCATCATGAAATTAATGGACGAATATCTAGATTCTATTGATAGCAGTGGTATATACACAAGATTAGATAAAACTGAAGGTATATTTGTAGATCTCAACAATTATTTGAATAGATACAAGACCGAAAAGTCAAAGATTCCCCAATGGCGATATACGGATTCTGATTTAAATGATTTAAAGTTGATTTATTTTGACTACATAAGAACAACTTATAATAGAACAAAAGATAATGGCGAAAGCGGAGTGTTAGGGAGTGGTGATTCCAAAGATTATAGATTCATTGGGCAGACAAGCAAAAAAGGCAGTTTTTTCTGTGATCAAAAAATCTGGGAATCATTTAGGGATGAACATTTTAAAAAAATCGATCCTATAAGAGAGATTTTCACAGATGGAGATTGGTCAGTCTCAAAACAAAGGGAAGATAATCCAGATATGAAATTAGATGGTATATTGAAGAACAGGGATGAAACTTGGTCTATCAAAACCTCATCTATATTAAAGAAAAATTTAGGGCTTTCTAAGAGCAGCTTAGAAAATAAAAATCAAAACAACGAGCCGGTAGAATTGTTAAAGAAAGCAATAAATGCGTTAGACGCAATCGATACTTCGGGAAGTGCATTTCTAAAAGATGAGAACGTATCAACCTTATTAGCAGAACTGAACAAAATGACTTGGGAGTATAAACAAATGATTAAGTCTTCAAATAAATAAGATGAACAGCGTATTGATTGATATAGATGAAAATAAGCAGGCCTTTCTGTTAATAGATGTAGATAATCTCATCTTAAAGAATTATCGAGCGAAAAGTTATTTCAAAAGTTTTTTGAACGCTGAAATCAATACAAAAGGCGATTTCTCGATTCCTTTTCAGGAGTTGGAAAAAGAGATAATTCTTAACAAGATACAAGATGCATTACAAAAGTATTCTATTAAATATACAGATTCAGAAAACATAGTCAGTATACTATCAATTTTCTATGAGTCCAAAAATAGTTTTAACATCTTTAGTGAGAAGGCAAAAGGTATTTGGAATAATATTGTAGACTTGCATGATTTCGATTTATTTAAAAAATCTGTAGAATTAAGACTTTTAAACAGACGTCTGTATGACAAACAATTGTTAGCTGCATTCCATCTAGCTTTCTCTCAAAATGCTTGTAACTTTTCCGTTCCAGGAGCAGGAAAGACATCCGTTGTATACGGCGCTTATTCTCATTTAAATAGTTTACCAGAAGACAATAATAAATTTGTAAATAAACTTTTGATTATTGGTCCCCTTAGCTCTTTTGGCCCTTGGGAAAATGAATATGAAGAATGCTTTGGTAGGAAATGTAATTCTATAAGATTATCTGGGGGTATAGATAAGGCAGAACGCGAAAGACATTTATTGTCGAGTGCCCCTATTTCCGAAACGCCAGAATTAACTTTGATGTCATATCAAAGTGTGCCGTCTAACTTAGATAATTTAAAGTATTTCCTTCAAAGAAAGGGAAATAGAGTCATGGTTGTTTTAGATGAGGCACATAAAATAAAGAATACTGAAGGTGGTCTATGGGCTCAATCTATATTGAGCCTATCAAAATATTGCAAAGCTAGGGTTGTGTTAACTGGTACACCAGCACCTAATGGGTATGAGGATATGTTCAATATTTTTGATTTCATTTGGCCAAATAAAAATATTATCAACTTTAATACAGCCCAGTTGAAAGAAATGTCTTCAAACCCTTTTGATATAAGGGTAGATAAATTAATTGATGACATAGCGCCGTATTTCATAAGAATTAGAAAAAGAGATCTTAACTTACCACCTGCTGTAAACAAAACTCCACTTTTAGTTGAGATGGGTCATGTGCAGAGGGAGATTTATGAATTTATTGAGGGTAAATATTTAAGCTATTTTTCTGACAGCGAAATTGCTACAGCACTTACATCTGAGCTAACCAAAGCTAGATTAATCAGATTGATGCAAGCTGCTACTAACCCTAATCTATTAAAACAACCTTTGGACAATTATTTCTTAGAACAAGGGTTGACAAATGATTTATACATAGATGATTCAGAAGTCATTAAAAAGATATTGAATTACCGTAACTTAGAACCTATTCCAAAAAAGTTTGAAAAGGTAAAAGACTTGGTTCATTCATTAATCACGAAAAATGAAAAAGTCATTATCTGGGGAACATTCATTCAAAATATTAAAGGTCTACAAGAATACCTTTTTCAGAACGGTATAAATTCTAAATTGCTAATCGGAGAAACGCCTGTTGAAAATAACGGTAACAATATCGCTGAGACGAGAGAGAGTATCATTAGAGATTTCCATAAAGAAGATTCAGATTTCAATGTAATTATAGCAAATCCCTTTGCTGTTTCTGAGTCTATATCTCTACATAAAGCATGTCATAATGCTATATATTTTGAACGAACATTCAATGCCGCTAATTACATTCAATCTAAAGATCGTATTCATAGGGTCGGACTTCTGCCTGAGGTGATTACTTCATATTACTACATTTTGTCAAAAGATACTATTGATGAGGTAATTGATCAGCGTTTAAGGGTAAAAGAAGAACGTATGAATGAACTTTTGGAGAGTCAAGAAATACCTCTTATAGTTCAAAACTCAGATTTTGATTTTGATTTTGATAATGACCTAAAAGCAATGATCAGGAGTTATGTTAGAAGAACTTCTAAAATATAACCGCTTAGGCTCTAGAAGCGATATTGAATTTATCTTATATGAGTTAAAATCAAGGTCTGCTGGTCTGAAGATAGACGATCTGAAGTTACATTGTATATCAAATAACTACTCTATCTCAAGGTCTTTCGATGGCATAATATCTTTACTGTCATTCGTTGGGTATGTTTCATTAGATAGGAATAATATAACCCTTGACGCGAGTCTTGAGGCTCATTATATATTCAAAGCTGAATCACACGAGATAGACGTTTTTTCGTTTAACATTCGCATTTTAAATTCGCTTATTAAGGAAGGTGTAACTAATTATATTTTCCCTCCAAATGCAATAAAGTTCGATACTGATTCTAAAGTATATTTTATAAAAGATAGTCTTGTATCAACTAAATTCACAATTATTAGAAATTTATTTTTAGAGTTAGAATTTTACAATAGAGATATTAGCATAAATCAAAATCGTTTTTTAATAAATGGTTTATATACAAATTTCTTCAAAAAGAATATAATTGATAAAATTTCTTCAGAACACCTAGCGAAAAGGAAATTAACTTCAGAGGAATTACAAAAATCTTTGCTCAGTAGGGCTAAAAACGGTATTGATGCAGAGGTATTCGTTTTGAACTATGAAAAGCGTAGATTAAAGGTTCATCATTCCTTAGATTTAGTTAAGCGTATCTCTGAAGATTATGTTAATGCTGGTTATGATATAGAATCATTTGACAGTAAAGAATCCGTTTATATTGATAGATTTATTGAAGTGAAATCATTTTCTCAACAACCAGAATTTTATTGGTCAAGAAATGAAATAGAGATAGCTGAGATGCTGGGTGTTCAGTATTTTATTTATCTCATTGATTCTAACAGAATATCGGAATTAAACTACAATCCTACAATTATTAATAACCCTTTTAAGTCTATTTATCTTAATGAAGGTGTACATAGAACGTGTGAATCCATTAGAGTATCATTATAAAAATTCCATATATTTAAGATTGATAGTTATGAAATCAATTGCTTAAAGTATCTTTCTAAGTCGTTTTTTATTACTTCAAACGAATTTATTATATAAGCTATATCGGTGTTATTACTTAACGCTGCATGTAGTTTTGCTATTGCCTGCTCTTCAACCTCTGGTTCATTATAATAAGACTGAAAATCGCCTCCTATAGAATCCTCAAATAACTCAATGTCTTTATATTCGCTATGAATTGCACTTTTAAGTGGTACAAGTAAATTTAAGTTTTTTCTTACTTTATCACTTAGTTCATTTTTCTCTAATAGAAGAATCCTATTTTTGTTGTAATAAATCTGTACCTCATTAAATGCATTCAGCCAATTTACTAAAGCTGTCCTATATCTTCTATGCCCCCAACCTGTTATATCAGCATCAAATAAGTTAGTATTGGCATAGTTTAAACTTACCAAAAGTGAATATAGAGTTTTGACAGCCTCTATTCTATCCTTATAATAACTTGATAATTTGAGCTCTTTCGCTTTTACCCTTGAATTCAAATAGTAAGTTATTAGAACTATGACTACAGCACCAAAGCCAGTTGTAGTTAACCATTTGTAAATCGCATCTACCATTTTACCTGTATCATTTAATATCTTTTTAAAATACAGTATGATTCGTTGTAAGAAGTCAATCAAATGGTAAGAGATTTTTAGAGAAAATGTATGTTTATTTTTGTTTTATACCAAGTAATTCATATTCTGTTCTTTCACCACCTGTTTGATAAACTACTTCGTAAGTTTTCAAATGGAATTCGCAATGCGAATCAATAAAGGATTTGTACTCCGTCAAGTCACTATTATTTATCTCTTTACTGATCGATCCTGATATCCTTTTTCCATTATCAATACGTAAAAATTCAAATTTTCTAGATTCAAGTAAGATGCCTCTAAAGATTCCATCTAACTTAATTACACTCTCTTTATCTATTGTGGCTGATACTCGTTGATACGCATCAACAATTTTTTCTTTTGATATCTCGAAAGAAAAGTCTCCACTATTCATTTTCAGTATAGAGTTCTCTTCTGCTATTTCCTTAAGAAACCTTTTCAAATTTACTAATTCAATTTTAGTCACAGTTTCACGATTCAATTTAAAATTATCATCACTCGTGGCATTAGATATCAAAGTGATTACATTTTTAATTGCATCTGAAATATCTATACCGTCAACTGCCTCACTTGGCTCTAATTGACTTAATTCTATACCGAATGAACCTCTAGGTAACGCAGTTATAAATAATTCTGAACTTTTTAATCTTAACGCTCTTTCTCCTTTTCTTGCTCTCTTTCCTTTAATTTTAGATAGACTTGACTTAACGAGTTCTTGGAAAGGAGGTATAGCTTTGCTAACGAAGATTGATTTGATACCTTCTGACCCTGAAACTGCATCACCACTGAAAAGGAGTTGTACTTTTGGCTCGGAGTTTTCTTCTGGTAGGGAGTTTAGTTCTTCTTGAATCTCACTCAATTTTGCATTTAACCCTATTGACATCAGTGGGTGGCCATTGACTTTCTCTAATAATGCCTTAGTAGCGACTATTTGAGTTTTCAAGTTCTGTTTTTTGTTGTAAAGACTCATATCAAATAGAGTTCAAATAATCCAATGCATCCTTGTCTTCTTTTGGGGTATTCAATTCCAATCGAATCATACCTTTCCATACCCCCTGTCTATTATGATTAAATAGTTGAAGCCAGTATGCCGTTAAAGCTACTGTCACATTCGGGTCGTAACAATAATCTACTGGGTAGTGATCTAAATAAAAATTTTTCTTCGATAAAACTGGATTACCAAACTCAGGAAAGGCTGTCATGATAATTGCTTGTCCGGTATTATCAATTCCACCAAAAAAAGTGACGAGATCTAGATCATTAGGGTCCCTCTTCTCGGAAACCTCAATATTTTCTAAAAAGCTTCCATCCAACCATTGAAACCCATCAATCACACCTAATTTATTTAAATTTTGCCTAAATTCAATAAACTTTTTCAAGATATCCACCCTTTTGGGAGATGTAGAAAATTTTTGACAAAACTCTAATGTTGTACAAGGGTATGGTGATAAATCCGAGCTTTGGCGTGGGTCGCCCAAGTGGGGTGGCAATACGTCATTGTGGTCAAAGTCTGGTATTGGCATTGAATCTATATTTATATAAACGAGAATTACCCCTCTTATGGCTTCGTGACTGGTAAATAATTCTGGTAAGTAAAATAGAGTGGTCTAGTTACTCATCATTATTTCAACTCCTGCTTTTAATTCTACTTTGAGTTCGAGGCATTGTTTTCCCGATGTTTACATCTGGTGTGATATCATCGTTCATGCCTCCCTGCCACACTTTTCTAAAAGGTTAAAACTGCAAGCCTATATGCTTCTGTTGTCCATACAGTTTTGTGATAGCATTAGGTCGAAACGCTCTTTATCCCATTGGATGTACGATCTTCGCTTAGGCATTGACGCTCGATTTAGTGATATGCATAAGGTCACTAGGGTGTAACAGTTCAATAATTAGTATGCTGTTGTTAAGAGTCTGCTGATTAGAGGTGGTCTCTCTTCGCGTAGACAAGTATCCAAATATCTATTCTTCTTACAAACTAACTTGACTGAGCGGTATTATACTCAAACGTAAAGAACCGGCCCATCGTCAGACAAGCCGGTTCGCTGTAAAAGTATCAGATCACTCTGTCTAAGCCAGTGCCTCTACAAGTAGCGGGTCAAGTTCCCCGATCACTTTGGCCAGTGCCTGACTCAACTTATGCTCATTAACCGTAGCTACATACCTGTACTTCGCTCTAAAAGTGGGATTATCCAGCGTGAGCACCACGTTTTGCAGGGTCTCTAACTGTTGCTGTAGGGTTTGAGCAGTAGGCTCAACAGAAGTTGCACCGCCCGTAGATTGGGCGTAATTTTGTGCCGTGTTCATTTGAACTTATGGTTTAAGTGAGACTTTCTGCCCCTTCGCTCTGCTCCGCCAAGAATAGAAGCGTTGGGGCTTTTCTGTTGTCGTTTGACTCTGTAAAGATAATCAAAAGTAAAGCCATAGATTTACTTTTGAGGCAAAAAAATAGCTATTTACCTATCGATATTTGAAGGGATTCGCCCAAGGCAATCGACAGTTTTTGCAGTGTCACTACTGTAAGATTTTGTTTACCAGTCTCATAACTATTGATAGCCGCCTTAGTCACTCCTAGACGTTCTCCTAGTTCTTCTTGTGTTAACCCTTTAGCCTTGCGCGCTTCGCGTATTAGGTTTGCTACTTGTTGCTTAATATCCTGCTGTGGCTCTAGCATTCCTTTATATTGTGTTTATAATACATGCGGCGTTCGTATGAACAAGGAGTTATAATCCTGCTTCCATTCTGGAATAGACAGCGTTTCAAATGCTAGTCCATTCCAGAATGTATAGTAGCCTATGATTCTCCTATAACTTTTTAGGTATTCAGTAATGAACAGACCTTAAGTTAAAGTTTAGCTCTGCTGATCCTGAGGAAGCTGTTTCTCAATGCGGTCAATCCGCTTCTCGATCCGATCAAATTTACCCCGCAAAGACTCAATCCGAGTGAATTGGGTAGTGTAGCAAGCCTCAACTTGATAAAGCTTCATCATCGCGTCAGCGGATACTGATTCATCAGGGTAGTCATCATTATCTGAGCGCAATATTAGGCTCGCATCTTCTAAAAAGTAGTAGCAACGCTTAACAAAAAAGCGTAATCGATGATCTTCTTGGAAGACAACGATGTGTACCTCTCCATTTCGCAGATAGGTTAGTTCCTCTACCTCGCGACCTATAACATAGTCCCCCTGTTTAAGGGTTGGATGCATTGAATCGCCCCGTACCTGAATGCCGACCCGAACACCTGACCGAAAGAAAAAGCCTGGGAAGGCAAAGGTGGGCAACTCCTTGTAATAATCTGCCTCATCTAAAATGTACGGCGAACCTGCCGCCGCCTTCGTGTCTAGAATTGGTACGATAATGCTATCGGAGGTATCAGCCATCACCACTGACTCTCGTACTGGTTTAGCCAACGGTAAGGTTAAATCATCTGGTTTTGAGTCAGTGGTCAACAGCATGCTACCCCTACCTGTTAATAGCCAATCGAGATTATATTCTGGAAACGTTGTGAATATCTTCTCTATATTCTTGGTGCTTAACCCACTGTCATTATCAATTATCTTTCTAAAAGAGCTATTGCCTGCCCCGAGTGTAGCCTCAAACTGGTTGATGGACAGGCCAGTGTGCTGTATTAGCAATAATAATCGCTCCTTCATTGAGAAAATATTCTTATGAAAATTTGCTATTAAGAATATAGTCGCAATCTTTGCGACTGTTATCGAATAATAACAAATCAAATGGAAACGGCGAAGGAAATCAAACAGCACCTGCGCAATGGCGACTTCAATAAGGTGGCCAAACTAGCAGGAGTGACTCGGGAATATGCGATCATTTTGCTGGGTCGCCCCACCGCTAGACGCTACAAGGCGGTCTTGAAAGCAGCCAGAAAAGTGGCTAAGGCCAATCTTAAAATGGGTCTATGACCGAACTCATTTTTTAAGTAGCGCGCAAATAAGCTTACCCAATTTTTCACAAAAAACCCCGACCTGTTTCGTAGACAGAGCCGGGGCTATAAACTGATTCAATACCGTGAATCGCACAAATGTAGTCAGGGCCGCGCAAAATGCCACGCCCCCTCCCCCATCCGGCAACAGCAGCCGCCTCACCCAGATCAGGGCCTACCAGCAACTCGCCAAAGTGCGCCTTCGGGAGCGCCTGACCGGCACGGCCACCAGCGCCACGCTGTATGATTTGCTCATGCGGGATCAGCTCACCTTTATCAAGCTCAACTCCCATGCCTAGCCCCCAGACTAAGCCGAGTGCCGCCAACCGGCCCGAAGCCCCGCGCGATGTGGATACCCGGCTGATCCTGCACCGCCTGCGCGACCTCTACGCCCAGCGTAAGCTCTGGCAGTCAGGCCAGCCGATGGCCCTGTATCTGACCCCCTTCAGCTCCTTTGGCCCCGGCCTGGCTCCCGTGGAGCACTGGATTGGAAGCTCGGAGGAGGACGATGCTCACCTGCTGTCAGTCCCCTTAAACGCCCTGATCGATCACTACGAACAAGTGTTATGGCTGGCCAAGATCCCCCTGCCCTCGCTATGAACCAGATCGCCCTGACCGTCATCGGGCTGCTGATCGCCTCGCTGGTGATCCCCGCCCTGAGAAGTGCCTATAAGAATCCCCTAGATAAGCACCTGCCATGAGCCCAATCTGTCCCTACGTGGAGGCGGTTGATCCCAATCTCCAATCGGTAGCTAGTCAGGCCCTGCACTGGCTGCACCTGGACGAGCACACCTGCGAGCTGCACAGGCAAACCCAGGAGCCCCAGCTGGACGGCTTTGGTAAGCCGGTCACCCGGCTACTGGGCCTGATCAAGTACGATCCCGATACGGAGCTCTACCTGGGCTACGTGCATGCCTGGAATGAGCCGGGCAAACAACCGCCCCTATTGCCCGTACTGGCCCGCTATCACAAGCTGCTGGTGCAAAACAAGCTCATCGAATTCCTTCACTCAACCAGTCGCCTGTAAATCATGGCTACCTTCCACTCCCTCCTAAAGACCTTTGTCAAGCAGCACATCGCTGCCTCCGGCCCCGTGGCCTCACCCATCCCGCCCGTGGTGCTGGAAAGCGCCCAGCGCTGGCAGACCCACTTTGTCTGCCCCCAGGCGCTTTCCACGGTGCGCCGCTTGATCGACCAGGACATGCTTCGCTGGCTGGACCGCCAGCCCACCTACGTGCCCGAAAGGCTGCTGACGGTGGTGGAGCGCCTGGTGCCTCCCGAGTACGGCATGGTGGTGCTGACGCATGAGGCCTGGGTCAAGATATCCCACGCCCTGATCACCTACGAGATTGTCCAGGAGCAGCTCAGAAGCGTGCCCATCCTGGAGGGCACAGCGCCCGCCCTGGTGCTGCGCCACCTGGCCTGCGTCAGGAGCGTACCCCGACAGCTACTTGCCTAACGACAATTAATTGCCTAACGCCAGCTGATTGCCTAGCCTTTTATTCACAAGATTCAGTAGTGACCTGTTTCACCCAATCCATCGCCCCGATCATTGCCCCCCTGACTTCCTAACTCTGTTTTAAGCCCCCGCTCTGTATGACTACTGCCTCTCGTCCCCCGCCCTTCCGCTAAGGACCATACCGCTCCCCCAAGTCCTAATGCTGATTGCAAGCAGCCGCCGGATTTACACCCGCTATACCGCTAAAAATGAACCCTTTAGCGCTTGACCAACCCCCCTATGCCCCGGTCGAAAAACCGGTTTTTTTCAGCCTCCGAGACGCAGTTATTCGGTTAGGAGTCCTGTTGTCCTGACACGAATGTGACAGAAGTTACTCTATTGATTACTCCCCGTTACTCCTTGGTTAACCTGTTAACCACCCAAAAAAACGCGAACAAAAAATTTCCAACCCCGGCCTCATCCGGCCACAACAACGCAACCCCGATAGCCATGACCGCGTCAAACGCCTCCAATCGCCCCCAACCCCGCGCTTTTTCTCCCGTTAAATTCAAATCCGACCCCCAGGCCAGCTCCTTTCGCTGGGAGATCGACATGACCCAGGACGGACACAATAGGGTCTCGTTGATCGAGGGCTATAGCAAGGGCCAGGGCTTTGAGCTCACCAACAAAGCCGAGCTGCTGATGCGCAAGATCACCAATCCCCTCTCGCCCTATCTTCAGAAGAGCGATGAGATCCGCGTCTATGAGAATCTCAAAGAGCTACCCACCGGCAAGCTCATGCAGGTGCCCAAATCCGACCAGGTGTGCATTCTGATTCTGTACAGGACCAATTACAAAGCCCTGAGCTGGGTGCGCCACACCGACCCCCTGCTGGATCACCTCAATAGTCTCTACACAATGCTCAACGCCACGGCCCGTTTGCCCCAGGAGCGCTCCACCAACGCCCGCAAGAAAGTCTGGTTTCCCGAGCTGGACCATAGCAAGTACACCTTCGCCAATCAGGAGGAGCTCAAGGTGTTTTGCCGCTCGATGGTGGAAAAGCACGGCTCGGCCTGCATGGCCAAGTGGTGGAATGCCCACCTGGGCATGCAGCCCGAGCTGGCCACCCCCGGCCCGGCCCTGTTGCAGACGCCCCCCACGGGAGGCGAGCACCAGGCTACCCAGGCGGCCACCCAGGCCTTGTACGATAAATTCAACCCGCGCTAAGGCCCATGAACGCCCACTCCATTGCCGAGGATATCGCCAGCATGAGCCTGGCCACCCTGCTGGACTACCGCGCCAGCTACGAGCGGGCCAGTGCCCAGGACCACCACCCGCCCCTGATGCGGGCCCTCTATCGCCAGACGCTCACCCTGATCCACCAGCAGATCGAGCGGCGCGTGGCCCCGCCCGGCCCGGCGCCGCCCCCCGTAGCCCTTCCCCTAGCAGCGCCCCGG
>NZ_JAFMYW010000021.1 GCF_017353175.1 Fibrella forsythiae
TCTGCTCGGCGGGTTGTTTGGCCAGCTGAACGATCTTAGCCTGGTGCTTGAAGAGCTAGGCAAAAGCGTTGTTTTGGTTTGAGCGGAGCCTTACTTTAGCTGGCAAATCGGCGGGGCCTGGCCCACATTGGCTTCGGTTCAGGGTCCTGGCGAGGAGAAATAAACCCATCCAAGAGGCACCCAGCCCCGTACGTAAATCCAGGACCACTGCCCCAGCTGGGGTATTTGCTATCCATGACTGACCCTAAAGGGCAGGCTGCCGCCCTGAAAATTCCAGGTTATCCCTCCATTGACACTGACGCATTCATCAGTCACTTCGAAGGGTGTAACAACTATACGCTCGTCTTTGCCGAGGGAGTGGTCCAGCCCCTGCTAACCAGCCGCTCGCTCCTTTATTTTGAGGGGCAGCTGCCCCACTTTATTCGCATCAGTAAGTCGCATTTGATCAACCCGGCCTACGTAGACAGCGTTAGCCGAACTGGCCGTCTGGCGGTAACGCTTACCCTGCGGGGCGGCGCTCGCCTTGTTATTTCCCGCCGCCGCACCCCGGCCTCGCTTCTCCGTATATGGACTTACCAGCAAGAGCGTAGTTCCTAAGCGGACTTACCGGTTTTAGGGACTAATTCGTCTATGGCTGAAGGCCACCTCACAGGCGATCAGCTGGTTCTATTGGAAGGCCTTACGTAGCTGCGTGGCGGCCAGATCCTGGGCTTGGGCGGCCTGGGGCACAATGGCATACATGCCGAAAAACTCGTGGGTAACCCCCCCGTAGAGTTGATAGCTTACCGTTACGCCCTGAGAAGTGAGCTTATCCCGCAGCTGCATGCCCTCGGATTGCAGGGGATCGATCTCCGCGCCAATGATGGTGACGGGGGGTAAACCCGTTAGATTAGCCATATCCACTAAAGAGATAAGCGGGCTATCCCCGTCAGCTGGCGTGTTGAAGTACTTATCGACGAACCACTGAACCAGGGGTCGGTTCAGCGGCATGGCATTGGCGTACTGGTTGTAGGAGGGCGTCGTCAGGTCATTGTTGGCCACGGGAAACACCGACAGGATGTGGACGGGTAGGCCCAGACCTCGATCCCGGGCCATCATGCTCACCGTAATGGCCATGTTGCCCCCCGCGCTTTCGCCCGCTACGGCCACTTTGGCCGGGTTACCGCTGATGGAAGCCGCGTTTTCCTTCACCCACTTGTAGGCGGCATAGGCGTCTTCGTGAGCCGTAGGAAACTTGTTCTCCGGGGCCAGCCGGTAATCAACCGACACTACGATGGCCCCCGTGTTCTGGGCCAGGGCCAGGGTCGAGTACTCGTAAACTTCCGGGCTGGCAATGACCCAGCCGCCCCCGTGGTAGTATACGATGACAGGCGCAGTGGGTGAAGCTCCATTAGGCGTATAAATAACCACGCGAATGGGCGTGCCGCCCGCCCCGGGAATCATCCGTTCACTCTTGGTCACTTTGGCTACCGGCTGGGCAATGCCATTCTTGCTGAGCAGGGAGTTGACGGCATCTTTAAAACTGGGCTGAAGGCGGGCCTGCTGGGGCGTTAAGGTATTGAGGGGCGTTGGACTGAGCCGTCCCAGCTCCTCGATCACGGCCAGCATCTGGGGGGTAATGGTGGGGGCATAGGCGGGTTTAGGACCCGTGGACTGGATGCCCTGGCCCGGCAAGAGAAAGTTGCGATGGTCATCGCAGGAGGTGACCAGTAGCGAAAGGGTAAGCAGAAGGAAGAACCCCAGCCCCTGAAGGCCAGTTTTAGGATTGGTGTAAAGGCAAGTCATAGCCGTCGATTTGTTTGGGTATCTAACCAGGAGGCCCTGCCAGATGTTTACGCCAGACTGGCTACCGGTTTTCTCAAGCATCCTTTGTGCAGACGCTAACGATGGGCAATTGTCGGCCCCAGGGCTAAGTGGGAGCGGCCTGCTGACCCATACCCCCGCCTTGGCTAAGAGGGTTCACTGACCGCTATAGCTTTAAGTTAAGCGCCTGCTCGCCTTGGTGGGTGCCAGGTAGCCGGACTGCCCGCCTGGAAGGAAATCAACCTTTACTAGCCGTGCTGCTGGTCTCGCTTGCCGCACCTAGTGGCCTCACTGATTGAGCTCCAGTCAGTAGTAGCAAATCAGAGAAATTGCCTCCGGGATTGGCCCGGGCCAGAGCCCGCTGGTCATCGTTATCTTCAACCACCAGAAAGCTGGCTCTTCTGAAATTAGTTTGGATGATCTCGCTAGATTCAGAGGGTGAAAGCACCTGCTGGTACGCTTTTGCCAGGCCTTTGCCATCCGAACATGACTAACTAGTTGAGTAGGCACGTAGGCTTACCGGCCTTACTAAACTAAACAGCGCGTTGATTCAGAGGATCACCTACTGGTCAACCCACCACCTACGCTATGGAATCCTGTATTGTTTACTTCAGCCGGGCCGCTGAGCCCTTTGAGGCCCAACTCTCGACCCTGCTTGAGCAGAGTCGAATCCGTAACGCGCAGTTAGGCATTACGGGCATCATGCTTTACGTGCGGGGCAGCATCATTCAGGTGCTGGAAGGTGATCAGCAGCAAGTAGAAGCTATGTACCAGCGCATCCAGGTTGATGAGCGCCATCAGCAGGTGGAGTGCATTTTGAACCGGCCTATTACCCAACGCTTGTTTACTGACTGGCGAATGGGGTACCAGACCATCGACCGCTCCCAACTAGCGGACATAGAGGCGGTTGTATCCCTGGAGCCGACTGAATCATCCGGGATTCCCCTGGTTTTACGGGTAATCCAAACCTTTTTTGAGGCTAACCGGCACACAGCCAGGCCCCCTGTCTAGGGGGCCTAATCCTAATTAGTTAATGCCGTTCTAAGCGAATTCTAATTTGGGAAGTTAGGCCTACATGATACACCTTCCCGGCAGGCCCTATGATCAACCAGGCGATCAGCACGAGCAGCAGTGGCGGGAGCAGGCGACCTATGAAACAAAGGCTCGTTTAGCCCTCGAGGAAAAACAAAAACTTGAAGAAGAAGACTGTTATCTCTATCAGATCAACCCGGGGGAGCGGGCACTTATGATAGCTCGGCATGAGACGGAACGAAAAGCCCTGGCCCGGCAGCACCGGGCTATGCGCCTTGCTTTACGAAAAGATCAGGGTCCAGCTAGTCAAGCTTCTAAATCAACCGGCCTTCATTAACTTGGGTCAAGTCAAGCTTACGTTCGCCTTGACCACTGGCCTGAAGCAAAAAGAGGCTATCTTAAGGGGCTAATCTAGCCCTTAAGGACTTATGCACCCAGAGACCGTACTGCGTATCATTGACCTGTTGAACCAATACCTGGAAGAGGCGCAGCGAAATCTGGCGCTGGGATTCACCTACCCTATGCAGGTAAGTTTTCTCAAGCTCAGGGCGATTGAGCAGTTCATCCGGTTTTATCGAAGTCCGGAGAAAGCCGAGCGGCTGCTGAGCCAGCTTCTTGAAGAATCAGTAACCCAGCCAGATCCACTAGCCTACCTAAGGGCAGAAATAGCCTTTGAGGAGCACGTTGCCCGTCAGAGCTTTCAGGGGGCATACGCTCTTATAGAAGAGCAGCTGACCGATCAGGCTATTGACCTGTACAGCCTCAGGAAGGCCAGAATCAGGGGCTGACCCAGCAGCCAAGGCGCAGCAAATAGCGTATTGTCTGACCACAAGTGACTCTACCCGAGCCCACATCTGGCCGGAGCGACGCTAAGGCGTTTGGGGCTGTTTCGACCCAAATTTGCCAGGCAAGCAACTGGCCGCCACCAATGAGGAGCTATGGGTCTTGGCGGCCCTATTATGCCGGTAGATAGATAGTGAAGGTTGCGCCCTGACCAGGCTCGCTGCTAGCCGTAATGACCCCGCCGTGGCTGGTGACGACCCGCTCGCTGATAGAGAGGCCAATGCCCGTACCCGCGTACTCATGCTTGCGATGCAGCCGCTGAAAAGCCTCAAAGATGCGCTGGCTATACTGAGGCTCGAAGCCAATGCCGTTGTCCATTACCCTCAGTTGATGATAGAAGTCAGCCGAGCGAATGGGCTTTACCGACAGGGGAAGATCAGCCAGGCTAACTAGCTGAGCCTTGATCTCAATAAGGGGCGCTACCCCAGGGCGGCGAAACTTCAGGGCATTACCCAGCAAATTGCCAAACAACTGGCTTAGCTGAGAGCCATCCCCAATGATTGTTGGCAGGTGATCCACCTGAATCTGGGCCTGGGTTTCCTCGATAACCAGCTCTAAATCCGTTAAGACGTGGGCAACGAGTTGGCTAAGGGAAACGGGCTCCCGAATCTCTACCCGCGTTGAGATGCGCGCGTAGCTAAGCAGATCCCGAATCAAGGTGGACATCCGGGCGGCCGCCGCCTGCATACGGTCCAAGTAAACCAGCTCACTGCCCAGCGCAGCGGCATGCTCGGTCTTCAGTAGATCACCAAACTGCTGAATCTTGCGCAGTGGCTCCTGCAAATCGTGAGAAGCCACGTAGGCGAAGCGTTGCAAGTTCTCATTGGAGCGGTTCAGCAGGCTAATAGTGGCATTTAGTTCCTCATTGATGGCGACGTACTCCTCGTTACTACTGGCGATCTCTTCATTGGTCACCGCTAGCTCCTCATTGGTGGCGGCTAGTTCCTCGATGGTTTGGGCCAGCTCTTCGTTGGTCAGATCCAGTTCCTGGGTGCGCTGCTGCACCTGGTTGGCCAGGGCTAAAACCAAATCCCGCTGCGCAGTAACATCCTGAACGGTTCCCGCAAAATGCAGCGGCTGACCTGCTTTAGTGGCGTAGGTTTGGCCAACCGCCTGCAGGATCAGCTGCTGACCGGTGCGGGCATTACTGATGGTATAGGTCTGCTGGTAGGCTCCCCCCGTTTGCAGGCTGACCAACAGGGCTTTCTCGATTCGCTCCCGATCGGGCTGGCTAACGCAGGCCAGCCAGATCGGGAGCGGGTGATCACAGTCCGCTAGCCCCAGCCACTGGGCATGTCTTTCCGAGAGACTAACCAGGCCCGTAGCTGCATCGACACTCCACGTGCCCAACTCGGCGAGTTCAATGGCGCTTCTAAGCTCTGCTTCGGTCTCTTCCAGGGCCTGCTGCGCCTTGATTTGTTCCGTTACGTCAATGGCAATATCCAAAATGGCGTACACCCGGCCCTGGGGGTCAAAGAGAGGCGTGTAGGTGATGTTGTAGTATCTGTCGGTCATTATCCCATTCTGAACAATCTTTACCTGCGAGCCGGGGGATTGAAACTCAACGCCAGTGGTGAAGACCTGGTCGAGTATATGCAGGAAGGGTTGTCCCTCCGTCACCAGCTCGGGCATGGCCTCCCGCAGGGGTAAACCGACGATGGCAGGGCCTTTGCCTACGATGTCAATAAAGGTTTGATTGGGGGTTTCGATGATCAAATCGCGGCCCACAAACAGGCCAATGCCCGCAGGCGCTGAGGCGATGATGCCGCGCAGTTTAGTCTCGCTCGCTTCCAGCTGCCGGGCGGCCAGCACGCGGTCGGTCACGTTGATCGATACATTGATAATGGCCCACACCTCACCTTGCTCATTGCGCAGGGGTTTATAGGTGAAATCGTAGTAGTACGTAGCCAGCTTGCCGTCAATAACCAGATCGACGGGGGCTGCTTTAGCCTCATAAGCTACGCCGGTTGCATAGACGTTGGCCAGGATGTCCAGAAAGGGCTGCCCCTCCAGCTCGGGCAAGGCTTCAATCAACGGCTTATTTTTGACGGAGAAGTCTTTGCCCCAGGCGGTAACCATCATAGCGTTGACAATCTCCACGCGCATCTGCGGACCAACGAACAAACAAGTGGCCACGGGCGCTTCTTCGATCAGCGCCCGGAAACTGGCTTCGCTGGCCTGCGCTGTTTGGCGCGCCAGCACCTGGGCCGTGACCTCCGTGGCAACGCAGATAATCCCGTAGCGTGAGCCGTCATCGGCCTGGATGGCCTTGTAGGTATACTCGTAATAGCCCGTGTAAGGCTGGCCGTAGCGGATCAATTCGAAGCGTTCCTCGGTCTGATGAAAGGTCTCTCCACTGGCCAGCACCCCTCGCATGCGCTGCAACTGAGGGGTAGTTAGCAACTCTGGCATGGCTTCCATAAACGGCTTATTGAGCACCGAATCGTCTTTACCCCACAGCTGGAGCATGGGTTCGTTGGCGGTGCGGATGACCATATCCTGACCGATGAACACGGCTTTGGCCACCGGTGAATGCTCGACAATACTGCGGGAGAAGGCCTCACTCTCTTCCAGGGCGCGGCGGGTTAAGACCTGCCTGGTGGTGTCAAGACCCGTAACCAACACCCCTGCTGGCTGGCCTGATTCATCATTGACTGGGCTATAACTGAACGTCCAGTAGCGATCTGTTGCCTGTCCACTGCGGTACACTGGAACCAGTTGGTCTTCCCGCCAGATAGCCTCCTGACCGGCCAGCACCTGATCAATCAGGGGGCCTACCAAGCTCCATGTCCCGGGCCACACCTGAGCGCCGGGTTTGCCTACTGTCTCAGCCGGTGCAAGCTCACCGTTCAAGCTGGGCCGGTAGGCATCATTGTAGAAGCATAGGTGCTGTGGTCCCCAGAAAAGAACCATGGGAAACCTGGCATTCAGTAGCAGGCTCAGCGTTACCCTTAGGGCCTGGGGCCAGTTCTGGGGCGGGCCTAAAAGGGTCTTTGACCAGTCGTGGTTTCTGGTGATTTCCGCCATTTCCCCCGCTCCCGCCAGGAAGGGGTAGTGAGTAGTAGCTTTCGCTTTCAAGTAGCTAAATCAATGCGTTTTTATGGCAAGTTAATTAACCCGCTTGACTAAACGGGTCGACTCTGTGTAATAATTCAATGGATTTACGAACGTTTAAGCGCCCTGATTGCAGGCCTCTATAGTGGTAGTTTCACGCCAGAGGCGCGCCCAGATCCAGGGGAGCTGACCGCAAAGTGACGCTAATCAGGCTAAATCAGTGCCATCCTGCAGCGGCCGTGCCTTAGGGAGCTTCCTGCTGCTTGACTGAGTCAGGATAGGCCAGCAGCTGATGCAAATTGGCGTACTCCTCCCGGGCCAGCAGGTCGATGGTTCCGCTCGTGGCCTGGTAGATGCGGTCCCGGCACTTGCCGATCCGCGAGAGCAGGGGCTGAATGATGGTATTGCTATGGTTAACAAAATCGTAGAGATCCCCCTCGCAGGCCGGAATCTTGTAGCCCTTGCTGCTGCTGGCAATCAGCACGCCCGCGTCCCGAAGGGGGGCAATTACCCGGGTTTGAAAGTAGTGCAGCGAGGGCGTCTGGCCCCGCCGCTCCTGAACGTGGGCCAGTAGCTCCCGGCTGGAGATGTAGCGGGTGGGGTCCACGTGGCGAAAGTGAAAAATCAGGTATTGCAGACAGGTTACCTGGTCGATCTCCTGGGGGGCGCGGCTGCTTAGCTTACGGTGCAGGAAATCCTGGCCCAGTTGCAGACACAGCTCGGCCAGGGAGGCATTGTAGGTCGTCTGACCCGGCAGGGGCCGGGCCACCAGGGGCGCAAAGCGTTCCGGCCAGTAGGTCAGGGCCAGCAGCTTGGGACTTAGCAATTGCCGTAAACCCGCCTGGGCGGGTGAGGGGGCGGTCTGCTCGTAGCAGCGGGCCAGACTGCCCGCCACAAAATCAGCCGCCTGGTTTAGCAAACTGGAAACGCCGGGCACGAAGCGAAAACTAGCCTGATCAAACAGAGTGGGAATATGCCGGTCATGGACAAACTGAACAAAGCCCTTCATGAAAGTATCCTCCCCCGGCCGACCGGCTACCAGCTCCAGGTTGGGGAAGTGGCGGTGCAGCTCCCGGTCGGCCAGCCCGTGCAGGAACTTAAACAAGGAGCCCTTGTGGTAGAAGCCCTCGCTTTTCAGTTCGCGCTTGTCGACCACCAGGGCAACGATCTGAAGGGGCAGGGCCAGCAGCTGGCCTAGCACCAGCGTCCGGCGCTTGTCATCACTGCCAACGCTGGCCGAGTTGATCGGCCCGGTTTGAAAGTAGCGCTGCCCAAGGGCTTCCAGGTGGGTCTGAGCCTGGGCTAGCTCACTTTTGCGCAGAACTAGGGCGGCGACGATAAAGTGGGTAGACGTCCCGGGCTGGGTAAAGTCAAGGCTAGTGTTGCCCTGCTCATCTAAAAAGGCAATAGAATCATCCATGGGCAAGGGGGTGGCTAAAGAACGGCAGGCGCTCGCCGGGCTCTTTTTGAGGCCCTGACGGCGGGTCACCGGCGGCGCAACGGCTTTTTTGTCTATTGGCAGGGGAAGGGTGGTGCGCCGTGCTTGTCAAAGCAAACGCGGAGCCGTATCCTGCTTGGGAAATAAAATGGCGGCCAGATAGCTGGTTGGGCTTTTCTTGATGGAGATAAGCCCGTCGGTAATCTTTAGGTGAAGCTCGAAGAATTTGTTGAGCCTGGTCTCATTCTCCAGAATCTGTTTTTGCTGCAGCGGCGTGAAGCTGTAGTGGACGCTGAAGGCGTTAAGGGCGTGGGCCTGGCGCTGCTCCAGACTCATGGCGTAGACGCTCTCCAGCTCCAGCTGAAGGCTCTCCCGCAGCTGCTTAAGGGCCAGTTTGGGCTCATCCCGGCGGGCGTAGATGGTAAAGTGAATGCGGACCACCTTGATGCCCTCCAGGATTTCCTTAAACTCGACCCGTAGATCCGAGTAGGTATTGAGCTCCTCGACGACGGGCAACAAAACGCGCTGCTTGAAATTGCTGTAGCGCGCGTAGTGGGTGGCCTCCAGAATCAGCCGCAGCTCATCGACCGAGGGGGACCAGTAGCCAAAGTCCAAAAACCGGCACAAGCGTACGTACAGGATCTGGCTGGCTTCGCGGCTAAGCGACATGGCCGCCTCCCGCTCGTATTTGGTGTAACCCTTGCCCAGCATGCACATGGCGGGCACGATGTAGCGGTCCAGGTGCACCTGCATGACCCCGTTTCGGTAAAGCGCCCGGGGAAAGATGGCAATGGATCCCACCTGACGGCTGTCGGGGTCGATGGTGGTCATGTGATCGACGTCGATAATGGATTTTTCAACCAGCGACTTGGCAATCTCCTTGAAGTGGGCGTAGGTAGCCTCGGTCGAGAAGCTACCCCGCCGCTTTTTGTCCACCGCTGCCTTCTGCTGCTTTCCCGTGGCTTGCTTGGGATACAAATCAAGGACGGGAATATCGAAGACCAGGTTCTGATCAGGAATGGGGATGGGCTCGTTGGTTTCGGTGGTCTGATACCGGGCCAGCCGCGAGAGAATCCACCAGTAGATCCGGCGATCAAAGACCGAGAGCCGGTGCTTGTTCTTGGCCAGCAGTAACTCCAGGGGCTCCTGCACGATCGAGGCAATCGAGATATCCAGGGAAGTATCGGTCGCAAAGAGCTCAAACTGCTCACTGGGCGCTGGTTTTAAGGACGTTCGGGCCATCAATCGGGGTACTTGCTTAGCTAAAGAATAAGCAAGTATACGCCCTCTTTCCGGCAACAGCAATAAAATCTGTTGTTGCCGGAGGAGCCAGAATAGGCACCAGACCGTGTTTGTTGTTGCCGGTTGGCGGGTACTTAAGGCCGGTTAGGCCCCCTTTAAGGGATAAACCGAACTGTTTCGGCCCAGACTGGGCCTTCAGTGCGCCCGGCAGGCAGGGCTAAACAGCCCAAAAGGCGCTAAATCGCCCACTCCCCTTTACCCGTGTTTGTTGTTGCCGGTCTGCCGTGTTCACTGTTGCCAACCCGCCGGCATCCCCCCGGCTGACTGATCTTTTTGGGCGTGATCCTTTCCCTAACGGCCAGCAGATAAGCCCGCCGGGCTCCTTATGGAACGCCTGACTGCCGGTAAGTTATCCACATGGCCGACCTCCTTCGACCGTGTTTGTTGTTGCCGGTACCGTGTTCATTGTTGCCGCTTAACCGTGTTTGTTGTTGCCACACCGTGTTCATTGTTGCCACCTGACCGTGTTTGTTGTTGCCGATTTCCGTGTTCATTGTTGCCACCCACCGTGTTCATTGTTGCCTTAACCGTGTTTGTTGTTGCCGGAGCGGCCTTTTTTTAGCGGCTAATAAGCTGGTTAAAAGGCTACTATCCCCGCCAAAAAAAGGCTGCAAGTCTCAATCGCGCGCGATCAAGTCAAAGCAAGAAAAAGAAAACCAAGTTGCTTTGAAAACAACGGGGTTTAGGGCTGATTTAAGCGTGTGCTAGCTGTGGATAAACCAAATTTGAAAGAAAGCAGAAAATTCTTTAGTAAGACTCCCTTGTTATTTTACTTTGGCGGTAACATTACATTCACTGCTACAAAGCTGCTCTATGAAACCCTCAGCCCGCTCCAAAACCCGCCTCTTGCAAACCCAATTGCTGGAGCTGCTCGAGTCCATGCCCTCGCTGCTGGTTAACCAGCCCGAGGCCTGGGATATCAATGGCCCCCAGCACTTTCTGCGCCAGGGCTACCGGGTCCACTACCTGCCCACTGAGGTCATGGCCCAGTTTGCCCCCTTTGCCGGCCAGAATTTCGAGAAAGTCAAGCTGATCAACTACCTCCAGCCCGCCGTCAAGCTCACCTACTACGACAAGCACAAGTACTGGCTCATCAAAAGCCCCCAGATCGGGGCCCTGGAGCGCCAGACCGAAATCGATCGTTACCTTTCTCTGCTGGAGAAGCAGCAGGGAAAGCTGCTGAGTCGCCAGCTGGATATCCTCTCCCCCGGGGGTGAGACCCGTCTGCAGCAGCAGCTCAGCGCCCTTGAGGCCGAGCAGACCCTGTGGCAGCAGATCCGCGATCAGCCCCAGGCCTGGGAGCTGGTGATGAGCACCTACTACTCGGAGTACCGCTACTGGTACATCAGTTGGAAGTATCACCTGGATGCGCTCACTTTTGATAACGCCACGGCCCACCTGCTCTCGCCTATCCGCGATCGCAGCGGGCAGATCCTCTCCACCAAGCTCAACGTGGTGTTTGTGGACACGGGGGCTATTTTGCTGACCCATGATCACCAGCACAAGCAGATTGCCGATTATCTGGCGGGGTTTCCCGTTCGGTCCCACGATCTGAAGGGTCAGCTCTTTGCCCGCCCCATCCTGCCAACCCAGGACACCGATCAGCCCGACAGTTAACCCCTTGGTAACTAATATATTACTTAGTAAGCACTGTTTACTAAGTAATATTAATCACTTTAGTAAGCTTTGTTTACTAACTTTTGTCCAGGGTATGACGCGAGTGCCAGGCGCTACATAGACGGTATGTACTGGTTAGACTGAGTCAGAAATTACTTCTTGGGAATTGACTGAATGGGGCCATTCTTTTTTTCGTAGCTGGCCAAATACTCACTAAAGGCCGTGCTGATTACGTCTTTGATCTGCAACCGCTCCCAGTAGGCAATGGCTTTAATCTTTTCGAGCATTCCTTCATTGACAATGAAAGTGGCCCTTGTCTCCTCCTCTTTAGTCCCGATCTGCGAGGTTTTGGTGATTTCTTTTACCGTCTTGGGCAGGATAGCCGGTTTGGCTTCGAGCTGAGGCGTTTCGCCCAGCAGTGAGGAGAGACCACCGGTGAAATCTTTTTTGCTTTTCATAGTAAACAGTGATTACCTAACTTACTTGACTTATTAATATTACCAAAGTTACCGCGTAATTACCATTTACTTAGTAGTTCCTGGGCCAGGGCCGTATAATCCTCCGCTCCGTTGCTTTTAGGGCTATAACGGAAGATATCAAGTCCGGTAGCGGGCGACTCGGCCAGGGCTACGTTATCCCGAATCTTTGTGGCTAGCAGATAGGGCGCAAAGTGGGCGGCTACGGTCTCGACTACGTTGCGATTGAGGACTTTTCTGCCGTCGTACTGGGTAATGAATATCCCGCCAATCACCAGGCTCTTGTTGAGTCGTTTCTGAATCTTCTCGATCACCTCCAGAAGCTTGGCCAGACCCTGGGTGGCCAGATACTCCGCTTGCAGGGGAATAAGCACCTGATCACAGGCCGCCAGGGCATTCAGCGTCAGAAGACCCAGGGAAGGCGGGCAGTCGATAAGCACGCAATCATAACGCGACCGGAGCGGATCCAGCAATTCCTTGAGAATAAACTCCCGGCCCGCCTCACTGCTCAGCTCTATTTCGGCCCCTGACAGATCCAGCGTGGAGGGAATGACCTCAAAGCCGCTGACGATCTCAAGTGGCTGGAGCGGAGCCATGCCCCGCAGGGCTCCGTAAATGGTCGCCGCTGGATCCCCTACCGCCAAACGCAGGCTCTGGGTTAAATTGGCCTGCGGGTCCAGATCAATGAGCAGTACCCGTTTACCCTGCTGATTAAGCGCAGCGCCAATGTTAATCGTCGAGGTGGTCTTACCAACGCCTCCCTTATGATTACTGAGTGTAATGATCTTACTCATATTATGCTATTTACTGTGTTTACAAAAATTACTCAAGCACGCTTTTCCGCTATAAAAAAAAGGGGAGAGGCTAAGCTGAGCGGACTAAAAACCTTTAGGAGAGCAGGTAGCGGGTGAACTCCTGCAAAAAGGCAACTACGTCCATTAGGCAGCTGGCCACCCAGCCAGCGGGACTAAAGTGGTAAGCTATCGGCGTCGGCAAGTTTAAGGTAGGCTGTTGCCAGCTAGTCTTTACGCTGTAGCGCAGCCCAAGAAGAAGCAGTAGGCAGAGGGCATTGATAACAAAAGGCGTCCAGGAGCCGGACGTATCCCGGGTAGTAGAGGAGTGCGGTGGGCGATTCATACGCACGAATCTGAGTGGTTGCCACAAAACTAATCAGATTTAGTGCTCAGCGTACTGACCAGGCCAGGATCCGGAAAATAATTCTTTCTCCGGATTGGTGCCTAGCAGAACCCCTTCCTTTGCCTTAAAACTGGCCTGAAAACCCGGTCAAAAGTAGGCTTTGCTGACCTGCAAGCCAGGCTGAAGTAGGCCCCAAAACAGCCAGAGAAAAGCCAGAAAGAATCTGGGTGAGGGCGTGGCCAACCTAGCCTCAGATACTACTGGTAAGAAGCCGTAGAAACGCTATAAAAGGCCATCCAGGAGTAAGTGCTGGAGTACTATTCCTACCAGCGCTTAAATGAGTCTTCTCTTCGGCGTGGAGCTAAAGTCAGGCCCGTCCCGTTACGGGCGGCTGAGCTGGTTCAGCCAGCGCGTTCACTTCCACATGAAGCAATAAATCATGTTGTAATATATTGATAATCAATAGTATATAGATTAAGTAGAAAAATAGTTAATTATATATGTATCGACATGTAATCCAGGTGTATGATTTATTCGTATACTTGTTAATCCTGATTAGCTAGTTGACTGAGCTGCCCCTGATAATAGGCTCATTATGACTGGCTTACCGCCTCATCGGGGTACTAAACTAATCATCACCCTTGCCTTCTTTCTGCCGCAGCCGGTAGGTCCGTTCCAATGAAACAACAGTACTCTGACGAGACGCTCATTGCCCTCTTCCTCTCCACCCGGGAAGATCGTTTATTTACCCAGCTTTACCAGCGCTATTACGATAAAGTGTATGCGTCTGCTTTACGCCTGATGGGAGACCGGGAAGAGGCCCGGGACCAGACCCAGGAGATCTTCTGCAAGGTGCACGACCGGCTGCACACCTTCCGGGGTGAATCCAGCTTTGCCACCTGGCTATTCGTGCTGACGCGCTACCACTGCTTCTCGGCCCGCGATAGACTAAAAAAGCAGGTATATATACCACTCGAGCCAGGACACGAGTTTATTCATCACGATAACCAAGAAGAACTCACCCTGGAGGAGCGCTGGCAGCAGGCCGAGGCGGCTCTCCAGGGGCTGACTCATCGGGACCGGGAGATGCTTCATAAGCATTACGTGGTTAGAGAGTCGGTAGCTACCCTGGCTAGTGAAGGCCAGCTTAGCGAGAGCGCCGTCAAGATGCGGCTCAAGCGCGCCCGCGATCAGGCCAAGCAGCTCCACAAGCATATAGTCCTGCACCTGAATTAACCCGCCCCCCTGGGGGCGTGGAACCCTGGCCAGCAAAGCACAGTCGCAACCCCAGTTCCTATGGATTGAGCAAATCAAAGAGACCTTCCCGCTGCCCGCCTCGTAAGCGTCCGTTTATAAGGCCTGGATCACCACCTTTATGAAATCAGCCATCGGCATCAGCTCACCGTTGCTGTTATCATAGTGATCCTAGTGGCCCAGATTGGTACCCACCGCCGGGAGAATGAGCTCAAATACCCGGACCGAGATGTTCCGTAGCTGGTGCCGCTGCGAGAGGTTATAAGTTCTTAGATAGCTGTAGGTGCAGCCTGCCCAATAAACCAAGTCCGACAAGGATCTTATCCTTTCAAACATATACATTATTATGCAGGAAAAGCCGTCTCTCCTGACTAGACGGCTTTTCCTGCATAATAATGTATATGTTGAACTGGCAGACTTCCCAGCTACCGCCTAGCTACTTTTCTCACCGTGAAAGGCGTGCACTTAACGGCTGGGCACTGGCACTGAGCGGGCGGTATTACTACGATTGTATCGCTGTAACAGCCCTGAGCCGAATACACCCGGATCGTATAGCTACGGCCGGGGGCTACCTCGGCATTGGCCTGACCAGCTAGCAGAACCCCACCTACAACAGCGGCCAGCGGTTGATTGCTGGCAAAGAGCGGCGTGGCCGCCGTGAAGCTGCTCCCAGGCGTAATGTTGTAGCTAACCGCACTGGTTGTACTAGCGACAAGCGTAATGCGGGCATCATTGAGTGGTGTAGCCCCGTTGCAGCTGGCAGCAACGCCAACGGCCGTCAGGCTGGGCACTGGATCGGCTACCACCACAAAGGGGCAGCACGAGCCATCCGGACAGCCCGAAGCACTGGTTGTGGCCACCGAGTAGCGGCCAATCGCCGTAACACTATAGGTTGAACTGGTAGCGCCCGGGATAGGCTGGTCGTTGAGTAGCCACTGGTAGCGGCCGAAGCTGGCGGGTGCTTCCAAAACGATCTCAAACTCGCTGTTTGCGCAGACGTGAAAGGGAACGGTCAGACAAGCCGAGGCGCTAGTGCCATCGGGCGCAGTGACCACGTTATAGGCCAATCCTTCCTCACCGACCCTGGCCTGGAAGCGCAGCGTGGCCACCTGGCCACCGGCGAGCACGGGAATGCTCCACCCGCCCCCGGTAGAGGTGGCCACAAAGCTGCCGCTCGAAGCCGTGGCGGAGCCCACCACCGTCAGGGCTGAGCCACTGAAGGTGTCGGTAACCACTACGTTGGTGGCCGTCGTGGGGCTCGTATTGGTCAGCGAAATGGTATAGGTGACCAGACTGCCTAGCTCGACCTGCCGCTGGTCGACTGTCTTACTTATGGCGTAGGTAATGGGCGGCACAGCAGCCCGGATGAAGCCCGCATCCAGGGTCAGGTTATTTTCGCCCGCCGTCAGGGTGACCGGCGCCGTAACCCCGCCAACCGGATCCGAGTCAACAGCATCATTGGTGCCTACGTTCGCCGCCGTGGCGACAGAAAAGCCGGTGGGCGTGGTAAAGCTGACGGAATAGGGCAAGCCTGGGGTTAGCCCTGTAAAGCTGTAGATACCGCTTCCATCAGTGGTGGTGCTTGCCACCAGCGTACCGCCCTGGAGCAGGGTGACTAGGGCACCCGGAATGGGCAGATCACCCCCGTCCTGAAGGCCGTTTTTGTTTACATCCTCAAAGACGTAGTTCCCCAGACTAGCCGTGGCAACCACCGAGCACGAGGTGGGGGCCTGGTAGGCGGTGCTCGTCGTTGAGCAGCCAGGCAAACTTACCGTCACTAGGTGAGTGGCTCCGTCGGAGACCAAACCCGTAAAGATTGCCGTGAACGTGTTCTGGCTTAGAGCGGTGGTACTAAAGCTCATCGTTCGCCCGCCGGTGGTGACCAGCAGCGTGCCAGCGGCAGCAGGATTCTGTACCGTTATGACGGCCGTAGTTGAATAGGTGTTCGTGGCGGCAACGCAGACTCCCGCGGTGGCTATTGCACTAATGGCGCATAGGGGCGCAACTGAGCACGAAGCTGGGGCCGTATAGCTTGCGTTGACTGTCGAGCAGCCCGGTAAGGTAGCGCTCACCTGGCGAGGCGTTCCGTTGGCAGGAAGGCCAGTAAAGACCATGGTAAACGTATTGGCGCTACCCCCCGTAGTGGTAAAAGGTTGACTGCTAGTTCCGTCGGAGATGGTCAGGATTTGATTACTACCCGGATTGACTACCGTTACAACAACGGTCGACGAAAAGCTATTGGTGGTTGGCTCGCATAACCCGGCGATGGCCACCGCGCTGAGCGAGCAGGCGGGTGTCACCGAGCAGGAGGCGGGCGCCACGTAGGTAGCTAAGCTGGAGCCGCAGCCTGCCAGCGAAGCCGTTACCGTGCGCGTGGTGCCGTCCGAGGGCAACCCCTGGAAGACAGCCGTGATCGTGTTCTGCGTAGCTCCCGTCAGTACAAAGGTCTGGGTAGCTCCCCCCAGACTGACGCTTAGCGTACCAGCCGCCGGGTTGATCACCTGCACTACAGCCGTAGCCGAGTAGGTATTAGAGGCGCTGGCGCAGAGGCCAGCCGTTACGCTGGTGACTAGCGAACAGACGGGGGCTACCGAGCAGCTGAGCGGGGCGGTAAACGTAGCGGTGGTACTGTTACAGCCAGCCAAACTGATACTGGCCTGGCGCGTAAGCCCGTCAGAAGGCAGGCCCGCAAACACAGCCGTAAACGAGCCGGTGTTAGCGGCCAGTGCCTGGGTGATAGGTGCCAGGCCAGGTACACTAACGGTAATAGTTCCGGCGGGTGCGTTGGTCAAATTCACCACCACGGAGGCTGAATACGTGTTGGTAGCGCTAGCGCAAAGACCCGCTGTTGCCGTGGCGCTGAGCGAGCAGATCGGAGCCACCGAGCAACTGAGGGGAGCCGTATAGGATTGGCTAACGGGCGCGCAGGCGGCGTCGGAGAAGCGGGCTGTAAGCGTATAAAGCTGCCCGTTACTAGCCAGACCGCTGTAGCTGAAACTTCCCGATGCGCTGCCTGCTGGCAGGATCAGCGTACGGTCCGCTGCCAGAGCTGCCGATGAGATAGTCAGCGTGCCGCTGGTTGGCAGGTTGGTGGCCGTGATACTTCCGGACAACACGTAGGTATTGCTTGCCGACAGGCATAGGCCTGGCGTGACCACCAGGGCCAGGCCACAGGCGGGTGCCACCGAGCAGGAGGCCGGGGCAATCAGCGGCGCAGTTGTTGAGCCGCAGCCAGCCAGGCTAATGGTCGCCGTGTGCAGCAAGCCATCTGAGGGTAGCCCGGCCAGCACAAGCGTTACCAAACCTGCGTTAGCAGAGACGACCTGACTAACGGGCGCCGATCCGGGTAGACTAACCGTCAGCGTACCCGCCGGATTATTACTTAGCGTTACCGCTACTGAAGCCGAGTAGGTATTTGTCGCCGGTACACACGAACCAGCACTAGCGGTGGCATTGAGTGAACACACTGGCGCAACCACGGTAATGACAGCCGGATCTGAGTCATCCTCATCAGTAGCCCCATCAGTGCTGCCCACCGTGCCGGTTCCGTTGCCACTAATGGCGTCATCGGAGCCTGAATTTTCCTGACCACCGGCATCGTTGTTGGGATTATTATCCGGCGTCGAGTCCACGTCAGTGCCCCCGCTGGCGGCGCTGATCTCGGCCCGGTTAACCAGCGAGCCGGTAATGCCACTATTGACCTGGAAGGTAATGTTGTAGGTCATGCTGGTTCCGGCGGGCAAACTGGCAATGGGCGTATTCAGAACGGCCGTTGAGCCGACCTGGCTCCAGTTGGGATCGTTCAGGGTAAGGCCCGTCGGGATGTAATCGACCAGCTGAATAGCCGTTGCTGGTAGCGTGCCTTGGTTAAAGACGGCCAGTGTGAAGGTAACGGCCTGCCCGGCCGTCACGCTGAGCGGCTGAGAGGCAGCCAGCGTTTTACGCAGGGCCAGATCGAAGACCGAACACGAAGAGGGGGCAATGTAGCTGGTGGTCGTTGTTCCGCAGCTGGGCAGATTGACTGTTATCGTGCGGTTAGCTCCCGTGGAGATAAGCCCCGTGAAAACCGCCGTCATCGTAGTAGTGCTGGTGGTCGTGGCCAGGGTAAGGCTTTGCGCCCCATCGGTGACCGTTATTACGCCATCTATTGGATTGAGCAGCGTCAGTTCAACAAAGGACGAATAGGTGTTGGTTGCCGGATCACAGGCTCCCGCCCGGGCCACGGCGCTCAGCGAACAGGGTAGACAAATAGTCTGGGGCAGTGTTGCGTTTATGATAGTGAAGCAGTCTGGCCCATTGTAAAAAACCACGCTGTAACTGGTACCACCGCTGGTGACCGGATTAGGCAGCCCTGTAAAGGTAATTGTTGAGCCGGTAACCGGCTGACTACCTGCATCCGTGTAGAGGGGCACGCCCGCCCCGCCGCTGATCAGAAAAGCTCGATCGGCATTGGTCACATTGGTGACGGTGACACTGGCGTTGCTACTAGCCGAGGCGCTCCCCGTCAAACAAGTAGCTGGCTGGGTGGTGATACTGGCCTGAGTGGGCAATAAACAACTGGGTCCCCGGTAAACAACCGGAATACCGGCCAGGTATTTGGCGTTGAAGGCCAGTGCACCTGTCACACCATCCATATCCACCAGTACGTTCTGGTTGGCCGGGCGGCCATCAGGCGAGTCAATACGGCCAAACTGAAGCCCATAAATGAAGGTCTGGGTATCAAAATCTATTCGCAGCAGGTCCCCACTGGCCAGGTAGTAGGCCTCGTCATCCACCAGGTTGTCGGGAGTGTAACTCCCGTAGCCCCACGCCACGCCGCCCCGGCTATTCTGACCCGCGACGCCCCCGATAAAGTAGCGGCCTCGGGGGTTACCGTACGTATCTTCGGCTCCATACTCTACCGTCCAGCTGCCCCCGGTTTTGCGGGCAGAGAGCACCCGGCCAAAGTGAACGGCGCTGTAATATTCCCGGTTACCCGCCGCGTTACCTGGGTGAGGCCCCGCCAGCGAGAGGGGTAATTCAGCAATGAGCATGCGGCTGCCCGCCTGATCAAAGACAATATGTCCAGCTGGGGCGGAAAGATTGGTGCCTGGCTCACCACCGACGGCCTGATACACAAACGAGAGGGCAATGTCCAGCTGATCAGTGCTGGCATCAACGCTACCCGTAGCGGTTAGCCCAACGGAGCGAATCGTGTTTTTCTGGCCCGTTTCCCCTGAAGTTGGGTACTGGCGCTGAATGCCGGTGGTCAGGTTATTGATCACCGAATAGTAGAGCCGGTTCTCTACGGGATTGTAGGCCACCCCCAGGATACCTTCCCCGAAGGCGGGTACATTGCCGTCACTAGCCTCTCCGGTAGCACCCGGATCGTAGGTATCAATGATACTCATGTCGCTGGTGCGGATCCGGTAGATTAGGCCGTTGTCCAAATCCGTAGCAAATAACTGATTGTGGACCTCATCCAAGGTAATGTAACCTACGCCGAGTTTACTGGCGCTGTTGAGCACGCAAGTCCCGGTTATAGCTCCCGTTACCGGATCGAGTTTATAGATTTTGGGCACGGCCGGGAAGGGAGCAAAATCCTGCATTCTGACCGATCGATCCTCTTCGGTTTGCCCCCGGTTCAGCAGCGTCGAGTTGGCCGCGTACATGGTCGCGTTGCGCGAATCGACGGCCACCCCAAAAATCCAGTCGCCGCCAAAATCTGTATTGGACTGCCACATTTTGATGTGGGGTACCTGGGAGGAGACATCCTGGTTGAAGTTTCCATTGGCGTACTGGGTGCCTAGCTGGCGGACGTCCAGCACCGCCAGCGTCGTCTGATCAGGTGCCACACCCGGCAAGTTCAGGGTATTGGGGGCGCAGGAAAACAGGACGTAGCCTTTCTTGAGCAATTGCGCCTGAAGCTGAGTAGGCCGCAAAGCTCCGATCAGCAGCAAACAAAGGCTCAGCCAACCCATCAGGGAGTGGCCGGGTCGGCGGGGTATACAAATGGGGAGGCGGTATTTGTTTTTCATAGACCGAAAGTGGAAGGCGAGACCAATTGCAAGGTGCGCTGGTCGCATGAACGCATGTGGATATGACCTTCTGAGAATTAATAGCCTAGCTTAGCAAAAGCTATGCCAGCCAACCAGCAGAATTGCCAACATTTATACCCAGCAAGGCGCAGCCCTGGCTGAGTAGCCCGTATGAGTAACAAACCCCTTTTTTGGCTAGTAAAGCGCTAGAGCGACCAGCGTTGGCTACTGGATTGGATTACTATAGTTTGTCCTGCTTTTCACGACTGATTTCCCGGGGCATCTCACGCGCGTAATCAAAAACGATGCCATAGGGCAGCCGGAGCTGGGGAGGCCCAGGGGAAGTTTTGCCTGACGCTGGGGAGGCCAGCAGACCGGGACTAAAGTAGAGTTGATGTCTTGGGTAGCTTGGTTTACGTAGCTAAACAGCTCCCAAACCTTGGTAGGGTCATACCTTTTGCGCCCAGCATTAGTACTACTAATCAATAGATTACGTAGTTAACAGTTTAGCTTATTAACTACGTTTTGAGTAGCTCCGAGGAACGGATAGTATTCGTGCGATACCAAGCCTGTAGCTTCGCTAACTCCTGGGCTTGCCAGGAGTTGGGATCCTGACGACGTACCGCCAGGCGCTGGCCCGTTAACGAACCAGCCCTGAGGACAATGCGCTGCTGGGGCAAAGGCAGCTGCGTGATCAACTCGGCCAGCAAATCCAACTTTCTTACACCGCCCTCCCAAAGGCCCGTTTTTTTAGCCAGAACGTATATCTCGGCCGGTTGCCATAAATCGGGGTGGTTCAGACGAATATACTTAGTGTTGCTGCTAAGACCCGTCAAGCGGGAGAACTCGGCGTTGGACATCGATTCCAAGTCAGCGGAACGCAGCACCGCTGCCCGAAAATTGAAATAGGATTGAATGAGTTGAAAGACGTGTTCCATCAGCAACAGGCCCGTCAATGGAGCCCCAAAGAGGCACAAACAAAAACTAAACCAATCGCTGGAGCTCACTACGGAAGTGCTACTTTCATCGCCAAGGGCGTTGTGCTTGCTTCCGGCTTACTGATAGGACAGCGCGGGTAAACCCTGTGGGTGATGCAGAGTGGCTTACGGCTACTTGGTTAGGCTCTTCCCCGGTTGAAATCACCGGCCTTTATGCCAAGGAAGTGCGTTGATATTACGGCCTATTTTAGCTCCCTCTGTCAAGCCTACTTCGTTATCATGGCGGGTGTGAATTCCACCCAGCAGCCGTGAGTTGGCACACTCCAGGGCGGCACTTGAAAAGGAAGAGTAATGGCGCGCTCTGAAGCTGATTGATTGCCTGGTGAATGTTGGTTGATACTTCTCATAATTGGCCGGATCAAGGTAATCAGCGGTTGTGACAGTGCTGGGTAGCGGAACCTGGCGGTAATAAACCAGATCAGGCCGGTTGGCATGCGTGTTGTCAGTAAAAGAGAATTGGTCACCGTACAGGTTGGCCAGAACCGTTGCTGTAGCGGCCGACTGCACAGCATGACCCGAATAAAAAGAGGGAAAAGGCGGCTCCAAAAAAAAGGGAAACCACTGGCCTTTACCATTGATGGTCGATGAAATAAAGGAGGAAGGCCGCTCGACCATGTAGGAGAATTTAGTTTTCCAGCAGCAAATAAAGGCGTCGGCAACGGCCATGCCCACGCGAGCGTAGGTTTCGGCCGCCTTTGGTAGATCGGCCTGACTAGTCCGAATGGCAATGGTGGCCAGATTATACGAATGGCCAGGAGGAGAGCATGTCTCACCTGGGTCATCACCCCACCACATCACCATTGCCTGATCAGCTTCAGTAAGGGTGTTTTTGCGGTCACGTACTTCTTTATACTGGGTATAATACGCACTTGTCGTATCGGTAGAGTAAGCCAAGGGCTTGGGCAGGGATAACTGGCTATTTTGTAACGAAAAAGTTCGGTTTTGCCCCCAGGTAGGATGTAAGGGCCTGCGGACGCTGGATTGACCGATGACGGGGGGAACCCATAAACCAGTTCCAGTGGGGCGCGTATAATCTGCGGGAAAATTACGCTGGTACCCCAAATGCCCGCCGTCACTTTTAGACCATTGGTAAATTGTTGTGGCTACAGCTTTGCCAAATCGTTCAGACCGCTCAGCGATCTCAGCGCTAACCCGGGCTGCATAGCGTAGGCGTATAACCTGCTCCAGCGAGTCAATAAGTTGCGTTTTCCCGGTGTAGCCATACAGCGCTCGCAGCATGTAGGCTTGTCCGGCGTTCAGGGCCAGTTCCCAGCAATACGCTTGTCGTCGATCAGGCGTTGGTACCAAGAGCGTGTCTGCTAACTGGCCAATAATGGATTGGTGGTTAGGGGAAGCATATACGACCGTCTCATACATGGTCAACCCTATATAACCAAGGGCCCTGGAGCCATACGTTGGGGTATTCTTGGGAGCTTTAGTCAGAATGCGCACCGTCATATCAGCCCAAGTCGTGGCAACTGAATCCGGGATGGTCTTTGTCCTTGTTCGCCTCTGAGCCCTTAAAGGCAAGTGATCCGTCCAGAGTAATCCAAGCAGAAGTAAAGTGATTCTGATGAACGATGTTTTCATGCTGCCTTACCTTTTGAGTTGGCAAAAGTCACGTAGCAAAAAGCAAGCCATTCGATCATGGATCGCCGGAAACGGAGAGCAGGCCTGCTAGTCCCCCTAGCTGTCACCTGAACAAATTGCAGTAACCACCCTGTCATATATCACCGGGAAAGTGTATCACACTTGTAATGGCCCGGTAGTGCGTGGCGGGGTCACACCTGGGATTTGAGCCCTGAGGGGTTTGCTTTTTAGGACCATTTGTCTGAGGATGAGAAAAATGACCGTTTTTTTGGTAGAAAACTCGGAACATCCACTGCTGACCTGACTTTCCTGACAGGCATGTCCGCCAACAGGTTCATAAAGAGAGTATTACCAAAATGCGAAAACGCTCTTTTCAGTCAATCATTCACCTGACATTTCTGGCTGGGTAAAGTAGGCGCAAGGGCGGCTTTTGTTTGCGAATCAGTGCGTTAAACCCAGCGTCGTAGCGGCCGTGTTGCCGGGCAACTGACAGGGGGAATGAGGCCAGTAAACCATTGCCTAAAGCCATGATGAAAAGACTAGCGTGCCGCCATGGATTTCTTTTCCTGATCCTGGTGATAGGCTTCAGTTGCCAAAAAAAGGCGGATCCTGCGCCCGCCCTGACAAGGGCTATACTGGATTCGGCCCAGTCGATCCAAAGCCGGGACCTGACGGCCACTTCGGTTCGACTCAGCTCCCTGCTGCGCTCCTCGGGCAATGAAGCAGTCGTAACCATCGGGCAGCTCTGCTCAACGACCAATCAGCACCCAACCCTGGAAGACAAGGACG
>NZ_JAFMYW010000022.1 GCF_017353175.1 Fibrella forsythiae
CCCTTTTCCAGCACCGTGTATTACATTCGCTTATTTTCACCCGTCAACGGCCGCTGGGCCTGGCGACCTTATTCCTACCAGCTGGTCCGGGAGCTGACAGGGCTCCCCGGAAAGGGACTGCTGTCGCTGGCCGAGTCCGAACTGGCCTTAAAGCACATGCGTAACCTGGATCCATACGCCCTGCTGGAGATTAAAGAAATCGACAAAAGTGAGCCGGAAGATGATGACGACTTTATTTACACGTGGAACCCGGTGCCAAGACAAGGATAACTAAGCCTGTTTTGCCCGGCCAAGGTAAAGCAATCCGCCGTGAGGCCGCTTTGCCAGCGCAGCCCTGGTTAATCCAGTCTGGTTACAGGCGTGCCCAGCCGCTCCGCTACGCCTGGGTTGATCCCTACCGGAAGATCGGTCGCAGCTGCAGCAGCGATTTTAAAAGGCGCGTTTTGACAGTGCCCATCGGTAAGGCCAGGTGTTGGGCGATTTCCCGGTGGGTGTACCCTTGCCAGTACGCCAGTCGAATCAGCTGCCACTGCTGGGGGTTCAGATGCTGCCTGACCACCCGGGCCAGCTCGATGGCATCGATAGCCTGACCCGCCTGAATGAGCGCCGGTATCGCCTTCAGGTCAGCGCCAACAGACGCATACGTGATTCTACGTTGACGTAAGGCATCAAGGACCGTATTCCGGGCAATAGTATAGAGCCAGGTAGCTAGCGTACCCTGGCTGGCGTCATACTGCTGAAAACGCAACCAGATTTTTACGTACGTATCTTGCAGCACGTCTTCGGCCTGATCAGGCTCTTTTAGCAGTTGAGTGATCACCTTGAGCAGCGCCCGGTGATACCGCTTGTAGAGATAGCTAAAAATCGCCTGATCGCCTTGTTGTATCAACGAAACCAGGGTCTCTTCACGATACTCAGTGCGCATAGGCTTATTGGTTAACACTGCGCTGAGGTTTAAATGGCCTTGATCTGGAACAGCTCTGATTGGTTTGATGAGGCTAAAGCGCCTGGTTTAGGGTAGGCACTGGTTGTAGAGATGACTTGATAGATCCGCGCTGGTGGGAGCCGGGGCAAATAGCCCACCAGGTTGACTCACTCAGCTAAGCAGTAGGGACACCAATACCAACGGCAAGGGAGCTGTTTTGGATGTAGGGTAGCCTGACTTCACTCCCTTGCTTGAAGAGAGTATGTAAACAGTTATTCCCTATCGCCCTAAGGGTCCTGCAGTGCTGGTTGGCGCTTTCCCGTTGGATAAATACTAATTTACCCTGGGGTCGCTTTGGCGTAGATACGTTCTTTACTACAGCCCCTTATGCAACCCTATTCCACTGAGGCCTTTGAGCAGGCCGCCTACCTGCTTAAGGGCGTAGCTCATCCCCTGAGGATGCAAATCCTTACACTCCTAGAGCGGACGCCAGGCCTGAGCGTAACCGATATTATGGACAGGCTCCAGGCAGAGCAGTCGCTGGTGTCGCATCACCTAACTAGGATGCGCCGCAAAGGCATTGTGGTAGCCGAGCGGGAGGGTAAGAATGCCTACTATTCCGTGTCGGACCAGTGCTTCGTCACCATCATCGATCTGATGATGAACAGTCGCCTGCTGATGAGCCAGATACGGGATCGGTAATGGCCTAGTGCCTCACGTACTAAATCGATACAACGCGTAGGTCGTCCGATTAGCTTTCAGGGCTTAGGCAATGAACCCTTGCCGTAGCGTCACCAATGACGCCTAAAAAAAGGCTATTACCAAGCTAAGGATCATTCTCCATCCTGGTAATAGCCCCTTTTTAAGCAGCTTGTCCTACTGATTACCCGTCGGCTTAGCCGAACTACCAGTTGAAGGGCTACCCGAACCACTTCCAGACATGCTTTTTTTGTTGTTGCTGCCCGATTTCATGCTTCCCTTGCCCGAGCCACTTCCTGTCGCTGCGCCGTTTCCGTAGCCCGTTCCGCCCGAGGAAGCGCCCTTGCCCATGGAAGTTCCGCCTCGGGATGAAGATGTACCGGAGCCCGTCGTAGTACCGTTGCCCGACTGACCCGTCCCCGTGCGGGTTGACCCCGTACCCTGTGTACCCTGCTGGGTAGCTCCTTGTGAGGAACCCTGTGAAGAGGGGGTGCCCGTTGTTGTCTGGGCCTGCATGCCCGTGGCAGTGGCTGCCAGCAGCGCGATAACTAAGATTGAGGTTTTCATAACTTGATTTTGCTTTAAACGTGTTGTTTGTTGCACGCGTGCTAGATGAACCAGCGGGAAGCCATCTGCGTCATTACCCCGCTGGCAAGTAAGGTAACGGACCAGCTGCTTGCTGAGCTCTTTCAGGGTAACCTTGCTCTTAGCACTCAATAACATGACTTGTGCTGGTTACCAGACCGGATCGGAAGCGCCTCGGGCCAACCCACCGGTGCAGGCCCACTAATGAAACTGGTTTTAAAACAGTGGTTGTAACGGGGCAGTTACCAGCAAACAATGATTCATCGACGTACGTATAGCCAGCTGCGGGAGATTGGGGGGCTCCTACTCTGCTTGTGCTGGTTTTGCTCCTCCCTGCACGCTCAGTTTACCACCCTGCCTCCCCCGGAATTCATTACCGACCGGCAGGGATTACCCCAGTCGTTTGTCCCGGCCATTACCCAGGACAAGCAGGGCTTTATCTGGATGGCCACGCTGGACGGGCTGGCCCGCTACGATGGCCACACCTTCAAGGTCTTTCGGCCCTCGACCACCGGCCGGGCGGGGCTCTCCTCGGCAGGCCTGGAAAACTTGGTGGCGGACCCCCAGGGCAATCTGTGGATTAAGACCTACCAGGGCGAGCTGGACTGGTTCGATACCCGGCGCGAGCGGGTCATTAACTTCTCCCGCTCCCCGCTCTACCAGCAAAGCGTAGGCCGCGATACGCTGGAATCGTATTACCCTGATAAACGCAACCGGCTCTGGGTCTGGCTTCGCAACCGAGGCCTGATCTGCTTTGATCCGGGCAAGCGCTCAGCCCGGTTCTACCGCCACGATCCGGCTACTCCTGGCTCGCTGGCCAGCAACACCGTCACGGGCGTTGTCGAGGATGGCCTGGGCCGGATCTGGGTGGCTACGGCCGGGGGCCTTGATCAGCTTCAGGAAGAGACTGCTTCGTTTGCCCATCACCTACCCAGGGATATGGCCTCGCCGGGCGAAGCCATCGGCGCGCTGCACCGGCGCAAAAACGGCGATTTACTGCTGCTCTACGAGCGGCAACTGGCCATTCTCAACCACCGAACGGGGCGGCTAATCACGGCCCCGCTGCCTGCCCGGCGGCCGCTTTGGCAGAGCCATCACCTGGCCAGTGACAGCCAGGGAAACGATTATCTGGACGGGGTCAATCAGCTGCTGCGGGTTAGCCAAACGGCCCCTGACGGCCCCCTTCAGGTTCAGGCCCTGACCCGGCCTACCGTGGCCTGGCAAAGCATGGGCCTCTTTGTGGACCGCTCCGATGTACTGTGGGTGGGCACCGACGCCACCGGCGTTCGTAAGTTCAACCTGCGGGCCAATCTGTTTGCCAGTCAGCCCTACCGCCACTCCTTCCACCTTGATCTGCTGACGGATATACTGGGCGTGTCCCCGGGCCAGGTACGCTCCCTGGCCCGGGGGCTCAACCCCTACAATCTGCGCTCGACTACGGACGGGGCCGGGCGGCTGTGGATGACGGTGGGCAGCACGCCTTTCTTGCGGTTCGATTTTCGGACCAAGCAGCTCACCAGCGTTCCTTTTCCGGTCCAGTTCCGGGAAACCGGGTCGGACAGGCCAGCGTTGCTGGCCACTGACCCCGGGGGCAAGGTCTGGGCGCTGCACGGCTCGACGCTCTACGGGTATGATGACTCAGGTAATCACTGGCAGCGCTTTCTCACCCTGAAGCGGCCAAATGAGGCCTCATCCCTTTTCCCGGCGGGAGCTAAAGCCATTGAATCGGCTATTCTTCAACTGGTCGTTGACCAGCACGCCTTTTGGCTGCTTACCAGCGCCCGGGGGCTCTACCGCCTCGACCGGCGTACGGGCCAGGTGCGCCAGTACGTCCACCAACCTACTGACGCCACTTCCCTGAGCAGCAATAACCTGTACTGCCTCTTCGAGGATCCCCTAAATAAAAACACCCTGTGGGTCGGTACAGTGGGCGCTGGCCTGTGCCGCTTTGATAAGCGCACAGGCCGCAGCCAGCGGTTTTCTACCCAGAACGGCCTGCCGAATGACGTTATTTACGCCGCCATACCCGACCGGCTGGGTAAGGTCTGGATTGCCACCAACCGGGGCCTGTGCCAGCTGGACCGACGCACGGGACAGACCCGTACCTACACCCAGGAAGATGGCCTGTCAGCCAACGAATTCAACCGGTTTCACTCGGTGCAGCTGCCGGGTGGCAAACTGGTCCTGGGTGGGGTGGCGGGCATAACAACGTTCGTTCCCAGCGGGGTGGCGCAGGATACCTTTCAGCCCCCGGTGGAGCTTACCGGCCTTCGCATCAACAACCAACCGGTGGAACCCCGGTCGGATTCGCCACTGGGCGGCCAGCCCCTCCAGCTAACCCGGCAGATAAGCCTGTTCCATGACCAGAACTTTTTGGCCGTCGACTTTGCGGCCCTGCAATTCAACAATCCCAGCCAGCAGCTCTACCGCTACCAGCTGGAGGGCATTGACCGGGACTGGGTTGTTACCCGGCAGGCCCAGGCCAGTTACACGAATTTAGCGCCAGGCTCCTACGTCCTGCGCCTGAACGCGGCCAACACCTCGGGGCAGTGGAGTTCTCTTATGCGCACGCTGGACATTCAGATCGCCCCACCCTGGTGGGCTACCTGGTGGGCCAAACTCGCCTACCTAAGCCTGGCTGGCGGCCTTCTGATGGGGCTGATACGGGGGTATCAACGGCGGCGGGAAGCCCAGCAGCTGCGCGCCGTGGCTCAGCTCAAAGAGCGCTTCTTTGCCAACATTACCCACGAGCTTCGCACGCCACTGACGCTGATCCTGGGGCCTACCGCCACGCTCAAGGCCAAGGCAAGCGATCCGTTTTGGGTCTCCATGCTCACGACCATTGAGCGGAATGCCCAGCAGCTGATGAACTTGATGAATCAACTCCTGGATCTTTCCCGGCTGGAAGCAGGCGTGGTCAGCCTCAACGAGCAGTACGGCGAGCCAGGTACGGTGGTCGGGCAACTGGTTGAGTCCCTTAGGTCCCAGGCAGAAGCCAAAGGCCTTACCCTGAGTTTTACCGACCATACGGGTGATCAGTCGTACTGGTTTGATGCCGACAAACTCGAGCGGATTGTCCTCAACCTGCTGACCAATGCCCTCAAGTTCACCCACCAGGGCCGCATTACGTTGACTCTGGAGCCGGGGATTCGCCTGATCGTCGAAGATACCGGGATTGGGGTACCGGCCGACCAGCAGCAGCGCATCTTTGAGCGCTTCTACCAAAGCCCCACGGCCAGTCCCTTGCCGGGAGCGGGCATCGGGCTGGCCTTAGTTGACGAACTGGTACGTATCCAGGGTGGGCGTATTTTTGTTGACAGCCCAGCGGACCAGCCTGGGCCACTGGGCAGGGAGGCTCCCCCCTGGGCAGGCACCCGGTTTACCGTTGAGCTGCCTTACCGACTGGCCGTGCAGGCCAAACCAAACGGTGCACCAGTCCAGCCCGCTAGCCCCCCATTGCCGGCCCAGGACCAGGAACCCCCGCTGCTTTTGGTGGTGGAAGATAATCTTGAACTGGGCGAGTTTATTGCCCAGTGTCTGGCCGATCAGTACCGTGTCCTACGAGCGGCCGATGGAACCTCAGGGTTGGCCGTGGCCCTGGAAAGTGGTCCCGATCTGATCATCAGCGACGTGATGATGAGTCCCACGGACGGCCTAACGCTCTGCCGGACTCTAAAGCAGGATCCCCGTACCAGCCATATCCCCGTCATGCTGCTAACGGCCAAGGTCACCCTCGATAACCGCCTGGAGGGCCTGGCGGGCGGGGCCGACGATTACCTGACTAAACCTTTCCACGTAGGCGAGCTGCAGCTGCGGGTGGGCAATCTCTTGGCCCGCCAGCAGCGGCAACGGGACTGGCTTCGGGCCCAGCTGAGCCGTCCCCTCCAGCCCGTAGCGCCGGAGAAGCCACTCGCTGAGCCGGTTGAGGAGCAGCCGGGGCCAGCTGATCCCTTACTGACTAAAATCAACGGCCTGCTGGAGCAGCATCTGGATGACGCTCAGTTTGGAGTGGAAGAGCTGGCCTTGGCCATAGGTCTTAGCCGGGTGCATCTCTACCGGAAGGTCAAGGCGTTGAGCGGCCTGACGGTCAGTGAACTGCTGCGTAACTACCGGCTCAAGGAAGCTACCCGCCTGCTGAGCCTGGGGCATTCAGTGGCAGAGACGGGGTATCTAGTGGGGTTTGATACGCCTTCTTATTTCACCAAATCCTTCCGGGCGCTCTACGGGCTTACGCCCAGTGAGTATCAAAAGCAGGTGAGCGGCCACAAGCCCTACTCAGGCGCTACGAATTGACGACCACCTAAACGCTACTCTGCTTCCTTATGAGTCATTAACGCACGCCGCGCCCGGGAGCCACCGGGCGCTTTTTTGGGTCGTCCCATAAGCCACTTAAAAGCCCTAACCAACCAATTTTATACCTCCCCTAGACTGGTTTAGCCTGGTCATGGCGCTGGATTCGGCCGGGCAGGCCGGAGGCTAACGTTGTCGAGCGGGCCGCCCGGTTACTTTCATTACGGCCCCTGCCCGTATCCAGCGCCCCGCCCTTACTGATCGGCCGGATCCTGGAGCGGACGGGCGTACAACTTGTACTTACCAACCTCTGATTTGATGGGAAATGCGGCCAGGTATCCCTCTACCTCCCGGTTCTGGTAGGGATGCTCGCGGATAATCTCGGCAGGGTCAATAAAGAAAATATTGTAGCGGACCTGAGTGATGTTGCCCAGCCGGTCTCGCTGCGTATTGAGCAGGTGCTCCTGCTGGTTGGCGTAATCGCCCTCCGGGAGGCGGTATTTATAATTGGCCGTCACGTAAAGATGCTGCCGCTCGTAATTGGACATGGCCAGCTCGTAGCGCCCGGGCTGAAGTAGGATCTGTTGCCAGGCCTGGATCTGCTGACGGTATAGTTGTAGCTTCTGGCGGGCGTCATCCTGACCAGCAGCAAATAACTGACTTAGTTTCGCCTCCAGGGCGCGCGCCTTAGTGGTCAGATCCTCCACGTAAAGCCTGATCTGCTCCACTTTCATGTCCGTGGTCATGTCCCTGGCTTTGATGAGCCTATAGCGATGTTTTCGGTAGAAAGTGACCCGTACGGCGGGCCGGTGCAGGTTGACAAACTTGATGGAACGGCAATCAAAGTCATATACCGGCTCAAAGAGGGGCTGGTAGGCCGCGTCCACAAAGTGAATAACGCCCGTAGCAGCCCAGTCTCCCTCAATATCCCAGGCGTCCCGGTCGGGCCTAAGCTTGGGAACCTGGTTCATCAGGTGGGTGAACAGCTGCAACAGCCGATCATACTCGGGCTTGGTGTACTGCTTGCGCGTAGCCGGTTTATCAAATTCGTCTTCGTCCATGGAAAATACGCCGTGATTAATCCATTGATTTGTTTCCCTTCAAAGGAAACATACAAAAACAACGATCACAAAAACTACTTGATTTTTCTTTTTCCGCCCGGACAAGCTAACCCACGAATCTAATTCGAATTTAGTTTCACCCTCATGACCTTATAGTCAGTTATAAAAAAAAAAAAAAATAAAAATCATTTTGAAATGATTGATTAGATAATTAAGATAATTATAGCTCTTCCCGACCCCAAAGCAACTACCTGAAAATCAATTGGTTATTATGTGGATAAGTTGGCTAACCCTAACAGATGATAGTCGTAGCCTAACAGATGATAGTCGTAGCCTAACGGATGATAGTCGTAGCCTAACAGATAATAGTCCTGACCCTCACAAATAATAGCAGTTTCCCTCACAGATGATAGTCGCGACCCTCACAGATGATAGTCGAACTGGGACTAGCCCGGTCATTTGCCCTGGCGGCACGGATTATTCCCCGGCCAGATGGTACTAGCCAACATAAACCGGGCTATTTGCCCCCTGAAGAACGTATTCTCAAGCCCACTGGCTGGCCAATCAGTGCAAATTACCCTAACAGATAATAGTCGAAATAGACCTTTTGCCCACTACTTTTGGCCCAAATTGATCAACGATTATTTTACAATAAACTATATGCCAATAACTTATCCCTAACATACAGCCATAGGTTTGTTAGGGATAAAAAAAGCGATACCTTGCTAGTGCTATTATTTGTTAGGGTATGAGAAGCCAGCCATCACCGAGCGCCAATAAGTCGCTTCAGCTTGCCAGCAGCCAGTTATCGCTGGTCTTTGAGAGTACGACCATTGCCCCGCCCGTGGAGGTCAATCCCGAAGCCATCGTGCTTAGGACGCCCAATAATAAGACGATCCTGATCCGGGAGCCGCTTAAGCTGCTGACTTCCACGACTGAATTCGGCTTCTTCGAGCGGCGCTTGTACTGGCTGGTGCTGCGGGAGATCCGCAACATCCAGGCCGTGGAGAAGATGAAGATCAAGCCCTACGAGGAGCTGAAGTTCCGGTTTCACTACTCCGAAGTCATCAAGGGCCATCCCAACTCTTCGATCAAAAAGGTGCTGGACATGATTCAGAAGCGCACCATCAACTGGGAGGATGAGAACGCCAAGCACACCAACGTGGTGGTCTTTCCCATGGCCGAATACTGGCCCAAGAAAGGCATCATCGAACTGACGATGTACCACGCCGTTATTCCCGTGTTTCTGTACCTGGGCAGCGGCTATGTGCAGTACGGCTACGAGGATGCCCTGATCCTGAGCAGTGAATACGCCCAGTTACTCTTTACCAGTCTGGCCCGCTTTCGGCATACCGGTATCTGGCGCATTGGCCTCACCGAGCTGCGGCAGCTGATTGGAGCCAAGGAGAAATCCTATAATAATTACTCGGCCTTCCGCACCCGGGTGATCGAGCTGGCCCTGCGGCAGATCAACGAGCACACCAACCTGACGGTGACCTACGAGCCCGTCATGCAGGGCCGGGCCGTGGTGGGCATCGAGTTTTTCATTCAGACCAAAATTCCGCCCGAGGAGCTGGAGAAGGAATCCAAAAAGACGGAAATGAAGCAGCGCCTTGAGGAGCTCATGCAGCTTGATATTGCCGCCATCATCGCCTACGCCGGGGGCAAGCTAAGCCAGTACTACCCCTCCTTTACGCATCAGCAAAAGAAAGCCATTCTGCAAAACGGGGAAAACCTGAAAGCTTTTTTGCGAGCTGATCTATACGCTGATTACGGCTTTGCCGATAAAGATCCCGAGGCCTACGTAGCCCAGAGCGTCTTTAACTACAAAAAGAAGCCGCAGCCTGCGTCGGAAGACAAATAAAACTAGCACTTATTTTGGTGCTGGTTTTGATGCTGTTTTGGGCACGGAATCCCGCTCTAGTTTTTCCAGGACTGCCTCCACGATCCAGTCGTGGGTGGATATGCCCAGCTTGGGACTACCCGGCTTGCGGGGCCGCTCGGCGCGCAGGGCGTCGATCCGGCGAATGATGCCCTTGGTCAGCCGGGTGTTGATGTGCTTGGGCGTATCCTCGCCGCCTGTATCTTCAACCGTGGGCTTTCCTCCCTTATTGATAACGGCCTCGATCTGGGCCTCGCTGGGCTGCTTACGCGGCGGTGGTGCTAATGAGACTGCCATGGGTAATGTGGGTAAAGAGTGCATCGATTTCGGCCATCGCTTTCTGGTCGGGCGTTTCCATCTCAGAGACGGTTAGTCCCTTGGCCCCGGCATTGGGATAGGCCTTACGGTTCTTGATGGCGTGGGGCAAAAAGCCCAGTTCTGCCATAGTGGCCAGGGCCTCGGCCGTATCCCGGTTATCACTGGAGGTAATATCGGCCCGGTTTAAAAACGAGTGGACCCGCAGGGGGGCCAGCCGACTGGCCTGGATCTCCTCCAGCATCTGGGTGAGCTTAGCCAGCGTCCAGACGTCATGGCTGCGGGGCTGAATAGGAATCAGGGCCACGTCGGCCACAATCAGGGCGGCGCGCTGGCTGGTGGTATCCCGTCCGCCCGTGTCGATGACGATGTGATCGTATTTGGGCTTGATGGTCTCCACCTGCTTGCGCAGATTGGCGCCAACCAGCTGGACCAGCGTGTAGCCTACCTGCCCCTCCAGGGTATGCTCCCGCCAGGCGGTAAAATCGCTGACCGTCCCCTGCTCGTCGGCATCCACCAGCAGCACGTCCGCTCCGTCTTTGGCCAGCCAGACGGTCAAATGCTCACTGATGGTGCTGCGGCCGGACCCGCCTTTTATGCCGCTTAACACGTAAATCATGTCGGTGTTGGTTATCAGCCTGCAAGTACTGCTAAATCTAGCACAGAAACAACACGATTTTAGGCATCGGAACCCGTGTTAGTAACAGCACTAAATTACTGCTAAAAAAGGTGCTAAAATTAGCAAAAATCCAGTGCTTTTTTTAGCACTGGATTTAGCATTTTACTACCGCCTTTTATTCGGCTAAAATGCTGTATAGCTCGCGGTTAAGGTAATAGTGATTGCCGCCCACCGTGGTTTTCTCCAGGATATCCAGAGCGGCTAGTTTGTTGAGATAGTCCCGGGCCGTATTCTCGGCATAGGTGCGGTCCTGGGTCAGGTGGCGCACCCGCGTAACGGGCTGCATAAAGATTTTCTGGGTCAGCTGATCGGGGCGGCGAATACCCTTTTGGGCCTGAATAACGGCCAGAATGGCGTCCCGGGCCGATAGGATTCGGTTGATCTTCTCGTAGGTCAGATCAGCCATTACCTCCACGGCCAGGAGCATGTAGCGTAGCCAGGTAGACCAGTCGCCCCGCTGGGAGACGCCCGCCAGGGCGCTGTAATAACCTTCCTTGTGCTGAAGGATGTAGCGGCTCAGATACAGAATAGGGTAGTCTAGCAATCCTTTCCGGGTCAGGTAATGAATATTCATCACCCGGCCGGTGCGACCATTGCCGTCGCGAAAGGGGTGAATCGCCTCGAATTGAAAGTGGCCAATAGCCATCTTGATCAGGGGATCGGCTGGGTAGGTCTGATCGTCGTTGAGGTAGGCAAATAAATTGGCCAGTTTGGCCTCCAGGATACCCTCGCCCCGGGGCGGGGTATAGACGGGTTTACCCGCGTTAGGTCCCGAGCCACCCTGCCGGATATAGACCTGGGAGTAAGGAGGACGAATGCCCTCGGTGGTTTGCTTGATCTCCCGAAACACGGTCAAACAGTAGGCTAGAGTCATGTCCTGCTGCTGCTGAAGCAGGGCATAGCCCCGCCACAGGGCCTCCCGGTAGCGAAGTACCTCCTTGGTCGACTCGCTGGCGCCCTCGGAGTGCTCTTCACTAAAGGCCCGGTAGAGCTCGTCGTCGGTGGTAAAGATATTCTCAATGGCGCTGGAGGCCTTGGCCTCCTGGAGGCTGATGGAGTTGATCAGCAGGCCCTGGTTAGGAATGGCCACGCTGCGCCCCTGCAATCGACCCAAGGCCTGCTTGGCGCTGGCCAGCTGCTCGAAGACCTCCACGGTCCGAAACAGGCCCGGATCAAGGGGCAGATTGGGCAGGCCGTTCCAGGGCTGGTTCCGATTTGGATTAATGGGGTAGGGTGATGGGGCTGACATTGACTATGACTCGTTTTAAGGTTAGCTCTGGGAAGCGACAGCAAAGATAAGGCGCCCGGGGGCAGCTAACCTTAAAATTGACACTTTTTAAGGTTAGCTGCCCTGGGCGCCTTAATTAGCGGAAGTCCTACCGATAGGTGGGCCAGCGAAGTTAACCGTACCATAAGTAACGATTAGTCCAAAAATGGTTCTATAACATGTTAAGAACGAGCGTTCTTAACATGTTATGAGTTGGATAATTCCCTTATTTTTGCCCCAGCATCCTGCTCCGAGTCTGATCCAGCTGCCACCGGCCGGGTAGGAGAGAAGCCTCAAACCACCTCCCATGAAGTACGTCCCCTACTACCGCGTCTCCACCGCCGCCCAGGGCAAGTCGGGCCTGGGCCTGGCCGCCCAGCGCGAGATCGTCACCCGCTTTGTCAAACCCCACGATGAGCTGCTGGCCGAGTTCGTCGAAATTGAGTCGGGCAAGAAGGCCGAGCGGCCCCAGCTGGAGAAAGCGATCGAAGTGGCCAAGCAGCAGGGGGCGCGCCTGCTGATCGCCAAGCTCGATCGGCTCAGCCGCAACGTGCACTTTATCTTCTCGCTGCGCAGTTCGGAGGTCGACTTTGTGGCCTGCGATATCCCCGACGCCAACACGCTCACGGTGGGCATCATGGCCGTGCTGGCCCAGCACGAGCGCGAACTGATCGGGGAGCGCACCCGTTCGGCCCTGGCCGCCAAGAAAGCCCAGGGCCACCAGCTGGGCACCCCCAACCTGACGCCCACCATCAGCGAGCTGGGCCGAGCCGTGCACCAGGCCAACGCCCGCCAGCACCCGGCCAACGTGCAGGCGGCCGAGCTGATCCGGCTCTACCGCCGGGAGGGGCTGGCCTACCAGGGGATTGCTGATAAGCTTAACGCCATGGGCTTTCGCACCCGGCGGGGTAAGCCCTTTCGGGCCATGAGCGCCCAGCGGCTGGACAAACCGGCCTGAGCGGCTTCCCCCGGGAAGACCCTGCCTAAAGGGACACTATTGTAGTAACCGCGCCTCGGCCCAGGGGTGACAACGCATCCGGGTTGTCATGGACCTGGCCTGGGTCGCTGGCAGCTGCCTGAAGGGCCCAATCAGGGCACCAATCACCTCTTTACAGACCGGTCACTACTGAATGAGTGAGGGAACGGTTAGCCCCCGATGTAACCACTCTGTCATATATCACCGGGGAATGGCATTACAATTGTAATGAAGGGGTAGTGCGTGGCGGGGTCCTGTCTGGGATTTGGCCTTCGATGAGCGAAGAATTTTGGCTTAGTTGGCTTAGGATGAGCAAGATGACCGTTTTTTGCGGTGAGAAAATGGGAAGATCCACTGCTGACCTGGCTTTTATGGGAAATGTACTGGCTCAGCAGGGCGTCAAACCGGCGGTAGAACGGGCTAAAAAACGCCTTATTAGCTCTCTTTTTGGCCCTTCACTGTCAGCGGGAAGGGCGGCGCTGGGCGAGCAACAATCAGCCAATTGTAGTCACTGCGTTTCGGGCCTATGGTGACAATAAAGGGTGTCGACAGGCCTGGCGATAGCTGATTTTACAGCGGTACGACCAACGTCGCAGGTTTGTAAAACTAAGGTTTATTCACCTAATCGTATAAAGCTATCACTGGCATTATATTCTATCAGCTCGACGCTTTTAAACATCTCTTCACTTATATTACAGATCAACTTTGAAGCTATGAGAATAAAGAAACTCATCTTTTGCCTTTTGTGCGCACTCAGTTTGTCTCCCGTCTATAGTCAGCGTAAGCTCGCTTACAAACTTGGCTTGACAGGGGGGGTGAGTGCCGCACAAATTAATTCGCCTAGCTTAAAAACGACAACCGGACTGCTCTGGCACTATACCACGGGGATTGCCTTACAACAGCGGTTCTCTCAAAAATTTGCTTTAGCATATGAGCTTAAGTATGCCCGCCAGGGAGGTAAAGCTCAACCGTTTGGATATGATTTTATCACTACAGAATCTAACTATGTATCCCTACCTATTATTGGTCAATTTCAACCCAAAGGAGGACCCATGTTTATTGAAATTGGTGGGCAAATAGGCTATTTTCTATCCAGTCGCAGCTATTTTGTTTCCCATAAGGATCAAGCTCTATCAACATCAACACAGAACATAAACAGGTTAGATGCTGGTTTACTGGCTGGGGTAGGATATAGATTTGGCCAACATTTGGTAATTGATGCCCGCTATTATTATGGGATGAGAAGAATCTATGAAAATTTTGAAATAGCTGATCCTGTTACGGGGATACCTATTTTATTTAACGCTACACCTCAGTACAATCGACTTTGGTCCCTGAACTTGAGCTACTACTTTTGAGCAAACCTGCGCTTATATTTTTCTAAATTTGTCTAGAATTTGTTAGTTTATTTTACTTTGGGAATCGATCCCTTCACATAACGTTAGCCATAAAACGGAGCTTAGAAATATACAATCTAACTTGAAATTAGGCATTTTTCTATTTCTAAGCTCCGTTTTATGGCTCATTTTATGTTATGACAATAAACCGAGAATACGGAAATGCTATCACAGTACCATATTCTAAGAAATATCCAAGCTGTTTTGCTAGACTCTATCCCAATGGTTATTGAGAAATAAGAGGTAATAACTTCTTTTTCAAGATTGAGTTAAACTTTTCAGATTCTTCGAAACAAGAATAGTGCCCTGAATCATCAAACCAGATTAGCTCTTTGAGGGGAGCTTGTAACGATGCGTAATAGTCGGCTATTACGCTCGAAGGGAGGTGATTGTCATAACGACCTAAACAAAAATAAACTGGTACGTTGACTACTGGGATTTGGCCTCTTAAATCAATCGTGGGCCAAATGGCATGATCCATCGGTGAATTCAAACGAGCTATCTTCTTAGTTTTCAAGTAATCCAATAAGTTATATTCTGTTGATCGCCGGAGTATCCTATAAAATGTACCCCCAAGGTCTCGATGATAGTCTCCCCCGTACTTTTGAACTAAATTTCGTTCCTGAAGGGTAGCCTCAAATCCGCCTTTGTAGATCCCATTAACAGGTTGCCCAATTTGCTTTAATACTGTTAAGGCAACGGTGTCTTGTCGTTGCTGAGCCTGAGCAAGGGTGAATTCATAAGATACTTGTTCACTACGCGGGCCGTTGGTGATAGGAGAAACCGCTACAAAGGCACGATAATCAGCAGGGTATTTATCAATGACGTGGAAGCCTAGTAGACCGCCCCAGGAATGCCCAACCATAAATAGTTTATCTTGATTGAAGCGAGTCTTTAACCATTTTGTCAATTCATGGGTATCACTGACAAACTGATTCAGTGTCATACTGGCTGGTGATATACGAGAGGAATATGACTTTCCGGAACCACGCTGATCCCAATAAACGACCACAAACTGTTCTTCCAAGGACGCACTATAATGCATGTATAGGGGCATAGCTACGTTACCGGGCCCTCCATGCAGCCACAACAAGACAGGCTTAGCTCGATCAACTCCTCGTATAGTGAGGAATTGTTTAATGCCATTGATTTTTAGTCGTCGAATTTCGGCAATACTATTAGGTAACTTCTTTCCATCGCTTGTCTTAAAAGGACGGGAGGTGCTACAGGCAGTGACAGTAAGAAAGAGAAAAAGTAGCCCTATTTTATTCATGATACGCAGATAGCTTAGATGATTTATAGCTATGATACAGTATTTAGTGCGCCGGTTGTATGAGATCAATCTGCTGTTGTATAAGTGAAGTTATGTAAGGCAAAGGTGCTTTACTGACCTCATAGCTTGAGGTTTCCGTAACTGTTGTTGTAACTCTTGCCTTCTCGAGGATGCGTAAATTTTAAGGCTGACCAGGTGCTATTTACGCTTAGCGACTTACTCTCAACAAGGCCATGCGCATACCCTATTTCGATGACTTTTGGTAGAGTCAGATCAGTACCTCTTTGGCCACCTTTTGGCCAGGATACCCAAAGCGTACCGGTTTGCTCTAAAGAGCCCTTCAGCGTCGGCAGTTGTTCCTTAAGCTCTGCTTGTGTAATTGCAAACAGGTGAATATAATCGAAAACACCCTGAAGATTTGTTTCAAGGTCAAGGGCTGGCAACTCAAGGGCCTGGACTGCTTCCGTTGGTGCGTTGATAAGTATAGCACGGGATGTCGGTTTAACGCCCATCTTAGCTGACACTGATTTCATCATGTTTATCGTGTCTTTCGTGTTGTATAATCAAACGATATGTTCAAAAGCGTTGAACGGACAAGGTATAACGCCAGTGGTAGATTATTCATGATTCAATGATTGTAGCCCAGTTTTACAAACGTACGATGTTGGTCGTATAGCTGTAAAGATGGCTACCTGTTGCCCCGACTAGGCTACTCCAGGCTTAAGTGCCATATAAAAAGAGGACCGCCCCTCTCTGCACTACACGCAACTTGGCAACAAACGCCTCCTATAGGCTTAGGCAACAGATACTGAATCAGTAGGGGTATTCGTCGTCCCGGTGCGCTCGCTCCGGTAGCGGGTATAGTGACGGATCGCCGCCGAGAGGGGGGCAAATCCTCACGCACGCCCGGCGGCTATCCTGAATCCCTTATTGGACGCCAATCGTAGCTCGATCTCTTCCTGTAACCGCTGACGAAACGCGCTGATCACAAAAGCCATGACCCATGCCGGGAACCCATTAAAGCTCCGGCGTCGCTATAAACACCTCAGCCGCCTGGATAATCCAGGCGGCTGAAGTAAAAAGCTGTATCGAGTCGCCTATTCAGCCTTCAACACCCGGACGGTCTGGCGCTGCGTCGGCGTGCTCACCTGCAACAGCAGCACACCCGGACCCTGCCCCGCCACCGAGAACTCCTGCTGCTCAGTGGGTTGCGGAGTGGCAATCTGCCGGGTTGTGATCACCCGCCCCTGGGCATTAATCAACTGGAGCTGCAGCGGCTCGGATCCCGACCCACTGATTTCTACCCGCACCAGCTCATCCCGCAGAGGGTTACCTAATACATCTACCTTGAGGCCACTGCCTGGCTCCTGGCTCACCCCAATCCGGGCCGGAGCCCCCGCGGGTGGCGTGCCCCACGTTAGCCGGTTAAACACCAGCACCGTTACCCGGTTGTTGGGACTCAGCGCCTCGGGCCGCTCCTGGTAGGAATAATCGTTGGTCTGATCAAAGCGCCCGTCATCTGAGCGCAGCACCCGGTAGCGTACCCGCCCCGTGCTGCTGCCGGGCATGAGTAGCCCCTGATCGGTGTAGCGCACTTCTATGTAGGAGTCCGCCCCGCCTGCTGGCGCGGGCAGCTTGACCACCCGCACCGCAGCGGCTCCTTCATCGAGCTCCACCCGCGCGGTCTGGTTGTTGTCGGAGTTGAAGTAGTAGCGGGCCCGGAGTGAGGAATAGGGAATGGCCACGTTACCCGTGTTGCGGATGACCAGGTAGGTGTTGATCTGGTTGGCCGAGGGGCCGTTCTTGCTCTCGGTGAGCGCCTGCACGGCCAGATTGGCGGCGACCTCCCCCGGCTCGGTGCCCGCCACCAGCGTGCCGTTGTAATAGGCGGTGATGCGGGGGTTATTCACCAGCTGATCCCGCAGCTGGGCGTAAGAATAGTCGTCGAGTTCATTGAGGGCACCGTAGTCGGCCTTGGCAAAGTAGAGTTGCAGGTTGCCTGAATTGGCCCCGGGGGCCAGAGAGCCCGCCGCTGGCGTGAAGCTGACCTCCACGTAGCCGGTAGCCCCCTGTCTGGCGGGGGGCAGCGGCATGGCACTGGCATCTACCCGGACGGGCACCAGCGAGACATACTGAAGCCGCACGTTCTGATTGCCCACCTGGGCGTAGTTAACGAAGAGATTGCTTAGGGGACTGTCCCCTTCTACGGTCAGGTAATAGCGCAGGGTGAGCGCCGAGTAGGGCAGGGGGCCGGTGCCGTTGTTTTGTAGCTGCAGCAAAGGCTGCACGGCGTTATTGTCGGCGTAGTTATCTACGTCCCGGTGCAGCACGCTCAAACGCGCCTGAACCGTAACGGTTGCCGAGGCGGCCGGACTGGCGCAGCCGTTCACCGTGCAGCTGGCCATGTAGACAAATTGGCCCACCTGGTCGGTGGCCACGGTGATGGGGCTACTATTACCTGAACTGCCGTTAGGTCCCCGCCAGCTAATGGTGCCGTTGCAGCCACCCACAACTAAGTTGACGTTGCCTGAGTTGACATCGACGCTGACACTCGACTGTCCGCCGGGGTAGGATTGACCACTCTGGGTCAGCAGCGTAGGGGCGGGCGGGAGGGGATTGACCGTCAGATTGAACGCCGTAGAGGTCAAACTGCGGCAATCGCTGCTGACCACTACCGAGTAGCTGCCCGCATCGCCCGCCTGAGCGCTCGCCAGCGTTAGCGTAGCTGAAGTCTGGTTGCTGAGCAGCGTAGAGCCCCGGTACCACTGGTAGGTAGTTGGGGAGCCATCCACCGTGACAAAGGTGCTCACCGGACTGCCCGCGCAAACCGTCGAGGCACTGGCGGGCTGGCGGGTGATGGTCAACGGCGGACAAGACGGCACCACGTAGGTAATGATTACCTGTCCGTTGCCCGTATTAGCGCCTGCTACGGCCGATAGCAGCGTGCTGGGTTCGTAGTAGGAGGCCCCGCCCCCCCCGGGACCGGTGCTACCACCACCACCACCACCGCCCGAGTAGCCGCCGCCCCCACCGCCCGAACCAACGCCCGTACCGCTACCCCCGCCGCCAAAGCCACCCAGGCCAAAACTGTCGTTGTTACGGGAGCCCGCCCCGCCGTTGACAAAGGCTTTGCCCCCTTGCGAAGTCTCACCATTTCCGTTAACGGTACTACTTATTCCGTCGGTGAGCAGGCCCCCGCCGCCCGCCGCCGCACCGTTGATGGCCTTCCCGCCTTGCCCGTTGCTGCCGCCGTTAGCGCCGCCGGTTCGGCCGGTCTGCCCGTCTTTAGTAGCCTGGTCTGGTTGGCTGCCGCTGCCACCCCCGCCCCCGGCGATGAGCAAGGGGGCATTATCTATAGTCGTGACAAATGAGCCGCCGCCCCCGCCGTTGCGGTTAGGACTTTTCTGGCCAACCAGGATCTTGAGCACTTGCCCGCCGCTGACGCTCACTGTTCCCTGGATGAGGGCTCCCTTGCCAGCTGGCCTCAGTTCATTGGGATCACCACCAAATATCAGTGGCCCGAAGCCACCCTCAGCCCCCCGGGCTTCGATGGTCAGCGAGGTTACCCCCGCCGGTACCGTCCAGGTCTCGATCTGACCGGTATAGGTGAAACTTTGGGTGGTCGTTACGCCTCCGTTTTGGGCGCGGCCGCTCAGGCCCGCCAGTAAGAAAAGTACCAGCAGAAGAGGGCTTTGCTGGTAGAATGTGTAGAGTAGTCGCATGAGAACAAAGCGCGTTTATGTTGCTGGGACCAAAGGTGTAGTTCTCCTGGCCAGCCCCCTACCACAGATGTTACGCGGCCTACCACAGATGTTACGGGGGCGTAAAAAAGTGGGCTTGGGAATGATCTTTCCGATGGAGGAGCCCTCAGCAATCGCCTCAAAGGCCAAAAAGCGGCTGGACTGGTGGTGTTAGGGCACTTAAGGGGGGCGATGGGGGATACGGTAACATCTGTGGTAGCCGCCGTAACATCTGTGGCAGTGGGCCAGGGCCCATCCTCCTAGCTTTGGGGCGTAATCCTTCGTCCAACTAAACCCCTGAATCACCATGGTCTTCACCCTGCCCCCCGCCAGCGCCCCTCGTCTGACGCCCCTGACCTGGCCACCCCTTCGGCTCTACATCCGGGAAAGTGGCAAACAATTGTTCCCCGTTGCCAATCTGGTCGCCCTTCAATCCGAGGGTAACTACAGCTGGCTATGCTGGGCCAATGGCCAGCGTATGCTCATGCCGCGTACCCTGAAGTGGTACATGGATCAGCTGCCCCCCGCCCACTTTATTCGCTTTCACCGCAACTGCATTGTCAACCTGCACTACATCCAACGGCTGGAGAACACTAAGGCGGGGCCACTGGCTCACCTGACCACGGGAGAGACCCTGGGCATTTCCCGCCGCCGCTGGCGGGGCATACGCCGGGAGTTGCAGCTGATCAGGGAAACAGAACCAGTACTGACCTACCGCTGGTGAGCAGGGGGGGCATAGGTCTTGGGCGGGGAACCAGAACCCGAAGAAAATAAAAAAAGCCCTGACTCAAGGAGCCAGGGCTTTGGCGCTATTTAACCTATGAATAGGCTGCTGACGTAGCCTACTTGAAAGGCATAAGGGCCAAGGAGAGAACTTCTATCCCCTCCGCTCAGTAACAAAAGCCAGGCGCGTAGGTCTGTTTGGCTGCCTGACAGGCAAGCGCCTAGCTGTTGTTACTAAGCGGAGGGACATTCCTGACCCCGGCGGGCCTCACGGATGCCGCCTGTCTAGCCCCCTGCAACAGCCCGTGCTTGCTGAATTCAGTTCGATTCCCTGGTCCAAAGAACCAGAGATAGGCCAGAGCGCCGCCGAGCTGCCCGGTATGCGGGGGCCACTCCCCTACGGAGGGGGCCTTAAGGAATGGCAGTAACCCGGGGCCGCAGGCACTATCAAACGGCGTTCACAGACCAGGGCTTAGGTGAGGCCTCAGCGACCAGTATCGCAGGACCCTACAGGCGGAGGGCGGGCACTAACTCAAACAACGCGGGCACCGGCGCGGTATCTTATCAGATAACGCGTTTAACTACTGCTCTTTTGCAGGCAACACCACCAGGTGTGTGCCCTCTCAAGAGCACCCCAACTTCTAATCCGCTACGGCCATGTACCATCGACTCGTTGAACAGATTGTCCGTCAGAATTTTGCGCGCCTTAGCCAGGGTGACTACGAATCCATGCTAAAGGGCATGGCTCCCTTGATTACCCATACCTTCAGTGGCCAGCACGCCCTGGGGGGAACCCGGCGCAGCGTACCAGCCATGCGGGAGTGGTTCGCCCGCTTATTCCGGCTTTTCCCGGGGCTCAACTTTGAGATTCGCCGAGTGGCCGTCAGTGGCTGGCCCTGGCTAACGACGATTGCCGTGGAATGGACCGACCGGGCTACCCCGGCTGACGGGTCCACTTACGTCAACGAGGGTATCCACCTGCTGCAGATGCGCTGGGGCAAGGTGGTGTACCTGCGCGCTTATTTAGACACGGCGGTACTGGCGGCTACCCTGGAGGGCTTAGCTGCTCATGGCATCAGCGAGGCCCTGGCCCCGCCGATCCAGGATTGACACCAGCCAGCAACTTGTCTATTTATAGAGGTAATACACGGTTGGATAGCGCTTCAGGCTCTCGTTGGGCGAAATCCGGGTGCTGCTGGCCAGTTGCCCCTGCTGGTTATAGGTCAACTCGTAGGTGACCGAAGAAGACGGATAGCGCGAGTCCACCAGTGTCTCTGCCCGTACATTATTGCTACTGATGGGTTGGTGAGGCAGCGCAAAAGCCTTCAACGGGTTGGGATTGGTATCATGGACGAAGCTATAGCTGAAGGGGGACGCTACGTCACTACCGCTGTAATCCTGGCGCTTGATTAGGTTGCCATTTTGCCAGCCGTAGGTCGGGTAGTAACTGCCCGCACGCCGGTCACGGGCACTTACTAAGTGCCCCGCCGCATCATAGGTAAAATCGTGGGTGGAGCTGTAGCTGGCCTGGCCTTTATGAAGGCTCAGCAAGTAGCTGTCCATCGAGCTGACCCGGCCATCGGTGTAGTGAAACTCGTCCATAAAGTAGATGAAATCCCTGGCGTTTTCGAATTCAAATACCTTGGTGAAGAGCCGCTTGAGGTGGCCCTCTTCGTATTGATAGGACAGCGTGGTGCCGCCCAAGGTGTTGTTTTGGGGAAACGAGGTTGAGCCCGCCGGCTGGCCCTGGGACGTATACAGATACTGGACGCCCGTATCGGGTTTGGTCAGGTTGCGCACCGTTTTGTCAAGCTGGCCGGTTGGCGTTAGGCTTTGCCTGGCCAGAACGCCAAAGCGGGGCAGCCTCAAGGTAAGGGCGGTTTGTCCGCCGGGCGGTCTGTTGGTCAGGGAAAGCACCACCAGGGAATCGATGGGTTTTGCCTGCACAAGTGAGGAGTCCAGCGCGGTGCGGGCGGGCTGGATGGGCGCTGGTTGCTGGGGCTGACAGGCCAGTATGAGCAGCCAAAGCCCAGTGGCCAAAAGAAAGCGGTGTGCCATAGAAAAAAGGCTAGTTAGTGGACGTACCTACCAAACAAGACTAAGCGGATACCCGGCCCCACGTAGCCCAGCTAACCGAGCTGCGCCCTATGGGGCCACAAAGACAGACACCAACTTAGGCTAACTTTGTTGCACTGATTGAAAAAATTAGTGGCCGGTCCGCTGGAGACTGCTTTTAGTGGCCGGTTGAGCAGGCCGCGCCAAGTTCCCCCTTCTCTCCAGGGTATCAGGCTGGACAAAGCCGTGCATGGACCCCGCTCTAGTCAAGACAGCCAATCGACCTGCTATTGACCGTACGGGCCAGTGATAGTCATCCCTAAAAAAAAGAGGACCGTCCCAGCGGAACGGCCCTCTTTTTGTCACACTGGACTTGGCAACAAACGCTCCTATAGGCTCAGCACTGATTAGTCCAGTAGGTCCCCGGCGGCTTCCACCCAGTGACGGGTGTAATGACGGATCGCCTGGGTCACTGCCCACCGAAGTAGACCTGGAAGCCCAGACTCAGGTTCAACGCCTGGGGAATATTGGGCGTCAGGGCGTTGGAACTACCCGCCAGCAGGGTATTAAGCGACCCCGTATCGCCTCCGGTGTAAGTTAGGCCCAAATCAAAACTAACTGACGGATTAAGAAAAAAGGCCACCCCGCCCGTAGCGCTGTAAATGGCATCCGTGCTGGAGGCGGAATTAGCGCCCGCGGAGGCCGAGGTGTTCACCACGCCAACGGAGGCGCCCAAAAACGGCTTGACGCTGGCCGGACTCAAGTAGTACCGCAGAAACGGCGTCAGGCCGATCTGGGTAGCCCGGGTGCCGCTATTGCTCACGTTGAAGAAGGGAACGCCCGCCCCCACCACCAGGTTGTCGGCCACAAACCAGCCGTAGGTGGGTTGCAGGCTGATGATACTACCCGAGCCCCCCGAGGTCGGCAGGGTGATGTTGCCCACGTTGACCCCGGCCAACCGGCGCCCCTTCTGGGTCTGGGCCGTCGCTGCCCTTAGGCCCCCAACCAGTAAACAAACAACTAAAAGTGCGTACGTTTTCATGCAAGGATTGATTTAGTGTTAGCGGGCAAGCTACTCTTATTTGGACTGACTCCGCGCAGTGCCCCCCCTTTATTGAGCGAGGCGCCCGGTTCTGCGCTCAGCCAAGTCCAATCAGTGCCCCCTGGCGTAACCAGGCATTTTACCCTGCCCACCACTGGCAAGCCGGGAATCATATCTAGCCTCACCAGTAAAAGCCTGGCGCGGCAAACTGCCAGACCAGGTTGACCCCGATTAAAATGCATAAAAGAGGACCGCCCCAGGGGAACGGTCCTCTCTGCACCAGGCTTGGCAACAAACGCTATTAGAGGCTTAGCATTACTTAGTTTAGTCCAGTGTCTCCCCGGTGGCCTCTGTCCGATGGCGGCTGTAATGGCGGATCGCCC
>NZ_JAFMYW010000023.1 GCF_017353175.1 Fibrella forsythiae
CGGCGATCCGCCATTACAGCCGCCACCGGACAGAGGCCACCGGGGAGACACTGGACTGATTATCCCTGATAGAGTAAGCGTTTGTTGCCAAGTTGCGTGTCATGCAGAGGGGACCGCCCCGGTTGGGGCAGCCCTCTTTTTTTTGGCCCCTTAGTCCAGCCCTCACCGGAGCGATAACCCCAGGAGTGCTGCCCAGGCTAAAGGGCCTTTGGCCTGGGCAGCTTCAGATTCGTTGCCGCTACCTGAGTTTGATAAATTCAGCTGATACGCGGCCCTTTTGATAACCGGGGGGGGCGAAGACGTAGGAAGCCCAGTTGGGTGAGGTCGCCGGGGGAAGGGGGGGCGCTATGACCAGTTCGCTGCCTAACTGATTACTGGGCTGGGTGGCGTCTGTTTCCAGCGTCAGGTAGTAGCCCTGAGGCCTGGTAAGCACGTACACATTCTCATAGGTCGTGTCCCGGGCAGGCGAGTAGAAGCCGTTAGCTGGCGCTTGCACCTTGACGCGCACCCGGTCAGGGGAAAGCCGCTCAATGTCAACCGTGATCGTCCTGCCATTGATGGGGTAGGCCTTCACCGTAGGGATTCGCGCTATATCGGCTGTATAGGTGCCTGCAATAACCTGGGCGGCATCGGAGGCGGGTAGTGGTTGACTAACTGGCGCATCATGTTTACAGGCGGCACATAGGGTGATGCCCAACAGGATTAGTTGCGTTTTCATCTTGCTTGAGGTTTAAACAAGGGATACTACTTCTTTTTCTTACGCGCGTTGTGCCAGGCTGTCGTTTACCATAAGCCGTATGGCACTGGAACCGCTGCAATCAGCCAGTGAACTGACCTGTGAAGCGCCTGGATCGGGCTATGCGTACCGGGGCACCCTGCCTGTCTGTACAGACTAAACGATTGGATGACTAGCCCTGGCGTCATCCGCATTTTTAGGTGGCTCTCAAGTGGTTTACGCCAAAAAGAGAGTACTGCTGATAACGTAAAATGAAGCCTGACCTGGCCTTTGTGGTCTAGTTCTTATCCAGTGGGTTGACCAGCTAGAGACCAGAATCGATCATGCTCACTGACGCAGTCTCTTGTCGCTGTTAATGAGTGAGCCCTGTCCTGACCAGTTGAGAAGGGGTTATAACCGCTGCAATATCCTTGTGACGGCATAGCTAGCGGGCATGTTTTCCAGGCAAACCAGGCCGGATAAGACCTCAGATACCCTACCGGGCAGCGGCAGTTGCATCCCCTTTCCCGGCCCTGTATGATCCGGTGAGTACCCAGTTGAAAGACAACCCCTGATTCCTGTTCATTAAACGATAGACTTCCGCCTGTGGTTTGGCTACCTTGCCGCCTCATTGGTATGTAGACAAACCGGTGAGCTCCCAGATGGCCCTCAAACGATACAAGGCGAATAGAAAAGGGGGCTTCAGGCTTATCATCCTGCTGTTTCTGCTGGTTGGCTCGGGCGTAGTGGCCAGTGATCCAGCCACCTTCCTAGGCAGGCCCCTGTTGCTTTTGCCACTGCTGGGGCCAATCGCCCTGCTGCTATGGATGTACGCCAACACCCACTACGAGCTGGAGCAGACCACGCTTCGTTACCAATCCGGCTTTGTGCGGGGACAGCTGGAGGTCTGGCGCATTAACCAGGTGCAGGTGGGGGTAACTCAGTGGACGGGTGTCAAGCCCGCCCTGGCCGGGGGCGGCCTGCTGATCACCTATAACCGCTACGATGAGATCTACCTGGCTCCGGCGGATAATGAAGCGCTGCTAGCGGATCTGCTGGCCATCAACCCCGCCATCCTGGTGAAACGGTAAGCCGATCAACCTGGGCCCGGTAGGTTGCCGGCAGGTAGGCCCACAAAAAAGCAGACTACCAGGGCTAGTCCGCTTTCCATTCTTATCCCATCACTAAGAGGGCGGACGCCCTCTTAGTGATGGGATAAAGATACAACAAAAGGAATCAACTGACTTGCGGTCAGGACTGGTCATCTCTGCCCGCAGGCGGGTTCACCCGGCGCCTGGTGCCCGGCTGTAGGCCCTTGGCTGGGCGCTGAGCAGGGTAACCAAGCCTGATTAAACGTTGATTAATTTTGGTTAAGTTGAATTACTAGCTCACACCGTAACTGGTTTAAGTACTAGTTTTGAGTATCATTACAGTTGAATACACAATCACAAACCCCTACCTCCCCTGAGATAGGGGTTTTTCGTGAAGGGCCGGTTGCGTGAGGGTCCTCAAACAAGCGGATAGTGCCGCCGTAAAGGGGACTGAGCTCCAGGGTCAGTGGGTCTCAGTCCCGTCTATCAGGCCACTGATTAATTGGCTCCAAACAAGCCCAGATACTGTCTGGTTATGAGTATGCATATATTATAAAGGTTTATATGATGGTAAGTCAGAAAGCATTGGCGCTCTAAGCACCAATGCTTTTTTGTTGGCTGCCCTACTAGCCGGGTAATAGACCAGCTTTACGACGTTGGTCGTCCAGTGGTAAAACCAGTTAAGGTTGGGTCAACGGCTACCCACTCATGTAACCGTTGCTCCGTAGCTTAGTAACTACAATTGGCTGAATGTCGCCCGCCCAGCGCCGCTCTGCCCGCTGGGGGTGAGTGGCTGAAAAGGGGGTCAAACAAGGCCTTTTTAGCCCCTTGAAGCGGCGTTTTGTCGGCCCCGCCAGCGGACGTGTTTCTCAGATAAATCAGGTCAGTGCTGGATCTTCCCACCTTTCTTACCTGAAAATAGATCAACTAACTCATTATAAACCCACTAAGCTAAAATTTTTCGCTCACGTTGGGCCAAATCCATGAACTGACCCCGCCACGCACTACCTCTTCATTACAATTGTAATGCACTTTTCCGGTGATATATGACCCGGTGGTTACATAGCAAGAGTAAGCACCTGAACCGTTCGCTCACCCCTTCAGTAGTGACCGGTTTGCAAACGAGGTAAAGGACTCCGGCAAGGGTTCTCCAGCCTACTTGACCAAGTTGTCCATGGTTTGGGTAGCGGCCTTGCCCCTGGATAGTCTGTGTCATCCGAAGGCCGAGACAGGGTTACTACAATTTCGGCTGTGGCTACGCTGCTGCTTTTAGGACTTTAGTGATTGTAAGGGGGCAGAGGGCAAGCTACCAAAACGACGTCTGACCAGAAAGCGATGCATAACCAGTAGTGCTCGCTGGCTTTCGTACCCCTTACGCACCGGCTGAAGCGGCCCTTTTCCGGGGAATAGAAGTCGCTGACTGGTCGCTACTCAGCCAGGTAGGGAGGCCTAACCAATAAGCTACCCTCACTGTGCTAAGCCGGTACTTGGTCAATCGAGGCTGGCTCCGCGTGGGACTCGTGGTTACCCTGACGGCGCTGGTTAGCCATTACCGGATACGCCTTCAGCCGGGCACGCATAATCGAGCCCAGCGGCCGATGCGCCTCCATACTGTGGGCAATACTAAAGGACAACGCCTCAATATAATGTTGCCGGGCCTCAGAGTAAGCCTCCTGTTTAGGCAGGCGAATGCGCGCTACCGGCAGATAAGGACTATCAGCCTCGCTCCATTCCTGGCTGGCGTCTTCAATGGGCATTTTTTCCAGATCCGTGCAGAGTTGAATGCGCACCTCAAACTCGGCATCGTTCTCCCGCAGGTAGCCTACGGTGGCTGTCCTTAAGGCGTCAGGATCCTTATCGCCATCCACCTCAACGCCCTCCTGAGCCAAGTCCTTTTGAGCGGCCGATACGGGCACGACGGCTAGCTTGGCTACGTAGTCACCATAGCGCAGGGGGGCCTGGCTGTAATAAGCTTCGGCCAGGGGATGAATGCGGGAGTCACCAAAAAAATCGAGCTTAGCACTCTCTGCACCCACGGCCTTAAGGGCCTGATTGGTTAGCCGGGAAACAGTCGATACCGCTTCTTTAAGGCCCGTGGGAAACTGGGGGGCGTGTTCCATCAGCCGGTGTTGCAGCAAAAATGCCTTGGCATCGGGCATGGGGAAGTAAGTGGTCCCCGAGTCCAGGACAAAATCCTGGGTCGTTTGTCCCTGATGGCCAGCGATCATCGGCCCCTCAACGCCCAATACTTTAAAGGCGAAGCCGCGCTGGGTATTAACCGCGTCCGTGATTATTTCACCGGGTACGTTTGCCAGCCGCGCGATGAGGGGATACGTAGCCGCTTTGGCAAACAAGCCCTGGGCCAGGGGCTCGGGCAAATCAGCCATAACCGTCAACTCGCCCGTAGCCAGCCCGTGGCTCTTTCCGTGGGAAACCCGGACGTTACGTCCATAGATTTCCCGGGTGCGTTCACTCAGGCGACGCATAGAGGCGATAATATCATTAATCACCTGGATTTCGTCTTCAGCAGGCGTTTCAATAGCAGGACTGTAGGGAACGTACTGGGTTTGCATAAGGTAAAAGGTTTAGTCGTTTTTGCCTGCAACTACTCAGGCAGGCTGATTCGTGTTTTTTGTTCCAGCATTTTGTGAGGGAATGCGCACCGAAGTTTGCCAGGCAAAGCCGATGGTTCGCCAAACAAGGATCGAATTGAGCCTATAGCCCAGGCGATAATAGTCATCAGGCCTCTTCGTAAACGACAGGCCTGCAGCTAGGCCAACCTGATTTGACGTGCCAGCTAGACGCAGCGTTTGGCACGAACTTACTTCGTTTCGTCTTTTTTACTTGGCTTGAACGCGTCCGTTCTTACTGCCTTATAAACGCCGGTCATCTGTAACGCTTCGGCTAATTAGTCAGATAGATAGCTCGCTGAATCCTTCCCTCCTACCTGCGAAATAACCTGCCCACGGCGGCAGCTACCAAAATTCCAATCGCCGCCCTGGCGCCTTTGCTCTTTGGAATAGGCCCGGTCAAAGCGGGCGTGTTGCTTTTCTTTACAGAAGTTGGCGGTGCAGTCTTGACTGGCGCAGCAGCTGGCGGTGCTAATTGGGCAGCTTCAGGAAGTAAAGCTGTTTGCTCTTCGAACGCCTGTTGAGTTAGTACACCTGATTCGTTGAGCTTGCTTGGGGGGTCGAGCCTGGCGAGTAGACCATTATTCATGTAAGTAAAAAAGCACATACACGGCTACGTCTATGGTCGTAGGTGCTCTTTTTTAGCAAACATAGATTGTCAAGCAGGTGGCGAGGGGTAGTGTGCAAACCGGCAGTAAAGAGCACTAGACTACCCCATCTAACTCGACAGCTCGTATAGGAAGCACCTTTTACAGGCTGTCCTCAACCACCTAAATGCTTATTGGGAATCCATCCCATGATTATGCCGCCAACGGCGGGAGCTAGTAAATTCGTGTTTTTGTCATGAAGTACTACTCAGGGCCGGAATCAAGGATGGGTCCGGCCCACTTAATCACCTCTTTATGCTTACTGTTGACGAATTGATTGAGCAGATCCATCGGCTGACTACCGACAAGCAAATACCCGCTGTTCAGGCGCAAGTCGACGCCTTTTTAAAAACTACTCCCCTAGAGGCTGATGTCACCCGGCTAAAAGAAACCCTTGGCAAAAAACTGATCAAGCTGGGGGAGCAGGCTAGAGCGGAGTCCAGGGACAGCTTATACCTCAACGGAGTCCATTATTTCCTGGGTGACTGGCTCACGCCAAGTCAATACAGTAAACGGTTTGACATTAGAAACTTATCCACGATATACTCCTGGATCAGGAGCGGGACTATACCTGCCAGTAACATACTGTACGTGGAGCAGTTGGGGATACGGCTGATCAAAGCCGTTGACTACAGGTATACCTAGTAAGCAGTTCAACGCCGCTTTAGTACTAACCTGTTCTTAGAAATACGGCAATCAATTGACCCTGAACCTGTTATTACCCGCACCTTCTTTAATTGATCATGGTGCACCGGACGCGACAGGCCCAATTTCTGCGCCGCCGCACTACTGGGCTACATCCGCCAGAAGATGAACGTATCCAATACCTTATTAATAAAAAATTGACTACAAACTAATTAGGTTACCTTTCACTAATTAGCGTAAGATTGATCGAGACCCCATGAATAAGGGGTCCGAACCGATCTTCGTTCTTGCCACTCAGGCCGCTCTCTATGGCGTAGGTGTTTATCTGGTGGGTGATGCGCCCTGGGTAAAGCCGCTTAGGGCGTTTTTATCGATTATCCCGGCTTAAGGGGCCTTCCCTGCTACGCTACCGGCCCGTTCCAGCTATAGGTAGGCAAAGACTTATCCGACTATTTCATCTTGGCTGCTACCCTTATAGGTAGCTATTCCCACCTACCCTATGGACTGCTGTATTGTTTACTTCAGCCAGGCTATCGAGCCCTTTAAGCCTCAACTCACTCCTTTACTTGAACAGAGTCGGCGCTGGAATGCCGAGTGGAACGTTACCGGCGCGCTGCTCTACGTGCGGGGCAACATCATGCAGGTGTTAGAAGGAGAGCAACAAGTGGTCGAAAGCCTCTTCCAGCGGATTAAGGCTGCCCCCCGCCACTGGCAAGTCGAGCACATTTTGACCAGGCCCATCACTGAGCGCTTATTTGTTGGGTAGAGCATGGGGTACGAGACTGTCAGCCACTCCCAACTGGAGGAAATACGGGCTGCTTTTCCCTTAGACGCAGGTAGGCTTATGGCTGCGGAGGAACCATTGGTGCTGCGCATACTTCGTACCTTCTACAAAACCAACCGCTACAATCAGGCGCTCTCCCCCACTCGTCTGCAGTAACCTCACTTTAGTAGGCCTGTTTTTAATCGAACGCTCAGGGGAAAGGTTGTCCAGGTATGGCAAGACTTCCCATTGAGCCAACCGAGCCCTGTAATCAGTCCGATCGGTCTTATGAACAGCAGTGGCAGGAGCATCTGGCTTACGAGACAAGGACTCGATTAGCCCTGGAGGAGCAGCAAAAAGGAGAAAAAGCGCAGGCCTATCTTTACGAGATCAACCTGGCCGGTCGGGCGCTACTCACCAGTCGACACCATTAAGAACGCAAGGCGTTGCTGCACCAGCACCGGGCTACGCGCATAGCCCTACGCAAAAGCCATGATCAGGGAGAGTAAGGAATGTCTACTACCTAGTAGATCAGCTGTAGTGCTGCTTGGGCCGGTTGACTTTGCCATCTACCAGCCAGACGTAGTCGCATCCGGGTAGCGGTCTTGTTCCCTTGTCAACTGCCGTGCTAAGAACGCTTTATTCGCTTACCTTACTATTAACCAGCTACATAGCTAGGAGAAGTACTGAGGGGTGTTACTTTAACACAAGATATCTCCTGAAGCATAATCACGCGCATCGGCTTGCTTACCGATTGTTACGTCTGACTGCGGATGAAGCGCCCTAAACTGAGATCCCTGCTCTTTCAGTACACCTTTAAGCACCGCTCCGGTTTACCCCCAGCGGTTGACACCACTGGTCCTGCGCAGCGTCAACCGCTAGGTCAAGCGTTACGTACTTGGCCAGCTTCACCCCTTTGCTGACCTCTGATTTGTAATTGCGGGGAATTCCCGACGCCTTGACGATCGGGAGCACACCCGCCTCTTTGATCTCCTGATGGTAGCGGATGCCAAAGAGGTTTACCATGACAACCAGCTCCTTTTGGGGGGCTTGCTGATAGATCTCCGTTAGCAACTGGCCTAATCGCTGGGCTTTTCTGTCCATGTGGGTAACTTGATACGTGTATTGTATACTGATGCGCAAATAAGAAAGAGTCACTGGCCGAAGGGGGCTGTTTGTCTGCTAGCCTGATCAGCGGCAACAACACAGGGCTCCGTCCTGGCCAGGCAACTTCGCCGCTGGCCACAGTGTCTAAACGGCCTTTCAGCCCGCTTTATCCCTTTCCGTAAGTGCACTATCTTAGCAGGTATGGTTGCCCGTTAACAATCCGTTACCTGCCGCCCGCCGCGCTAGCCTGATGCGATCACATCAGGTGTCTTGGCTGCTGGATTTGGTGCCATAGCCCTCACCAAGCGGAGCTTCTTAACGTGCTGCAACCGAGCTCATGCGGCCTGAAGGTTTCCGTTAGCGGTGAGCGCACACCGAGCTTAACTCTTTAAAGAGCCAGCTAGTCCGCTAAGCACGGGACAGGTAGTAGGTTAGTCGCCCTGGCTCCTTTGCCTTGCTAGACTGGTGACAACCCAGCCAACTCAAGGGATGAAAACGTATTTCGCCGCTGGTCTGTGGCTGCTGGCCCTAGCCTGGCTCTGCGCCTCGTGCAGCTTCTTTAAGCTCATTGACAGTGTCAGTAGCCTGAAGCTACCCGTATCCTGTCAGAATTATGTGCCCCAGAAGTATCGGTTTGGCTCCTATCCCATTGAGGTCAAGGCCAGCAAACCCACCCTGCACCCTGGCGATACGATTCGCCTGAATCTTCGCCTTAGTCAGGCCTTTTATGATTCGCTATCTAGTCAATATACCAGCGTAACCGGCCAGGTGGCCCTCTTTGTCAGATTGACTACAGTAGCTTCTCAAAGCACTAGTAACCCCTTTGCCATCGACACAACGATTTACAAGGTGTTTGACCAGCATTTCAGCACCCGGATGCTGGTGGGCACCCGGACAACGCCCTACACCTTTGACTGCGTCCAGGTCAATGGCTACTGGGAGTTGGCCATCGAGTACATTGCACTCAAAAAAGGCACCTATATGATGGACGCTGCTTTCAGATCCATCAAGACGGGCGAGCCTGATCTGCCCCCTGGTCAATGCATGCTGGGCAACGCCGAAACCTTCGGGGCCAAGACCAGCTTTCGCTCGGTCAACAATCAGCTGCTGCGCATTTATCCACTTAGTCCCTATGCGCCTGGGGCGTATTTTGGCTTCATCGTGGAGTGATTGCGGGCTGCATTCCTCTGGGGTAAAGAGTCCATTCTAGCACAACCTAATAGAGCTACGCCCCCTGAATCAGCCTGTCTGAGCCTATGGCTAGCGGGCAGCGCCTGAGGCTCAGACAGGTGAGGACTAATTGATTATTTGGTGGGCAGGTGCTAGGTTTATAGTCACCAACTCGCCTGCTCTCAATCGCACACCTTCCCATGGAGTACACCATTATCACGTCTCATTCGCCCAATCACCAGCAACTGGCGGTGGCGATTCTACACTGGTGTCGGCATCACCCCCAGATGCCGCCTATCCCGCCGCCCCAGCGTAGTCCGCCCGATCAGCGCGACGACCTGGGACCAGTCAGACCCCTCTTCAGGCCAGGCCAGCGGGGCCCGGCCCACAGACCACCGGCGCGCCCAAACCCTGACCAGCCCAGGGCCAGCTCCGGGCCAGAGTATGTGGTTGACGCCGATACCAGGATTCGCCAACTAGGGGACGCGGGGGGCCAGGAGCAGCATTTCTTTCACTACTACACCAATAGATTGCTCGTTGTTAATCTGAGCGGTCACCCTCAGCTCTACTGGCGTACGATCACCACGGATCCTGGCCTGAGCGGCCGGGAGGGGGCCTTGCTGGGTACCGAGAGCTTTCCCCGGGGTACGGTGGGGTACGGGGTACATGCCAGCATTAGCCTGATCCGCTCCACACTGGGTGATGTTGGGCAGGCCCGGATAGGGGCCTTCTTTACCCAGCCCCAGGTTCAGCGGCTGCTGGCCCGGCCCGATACGGCCGAGAACAATCGGCGGGTAGCCGAACTGGAGTATCAGTACTGGCAGGGGGTCAGGCATAATTCCTCCTGGGGGGATTGGGTGGGAGGTACCCTGGGCAGTCAGTTCAACCCCTCCTTTCGTACCTACTTCCCCATGTACGTTACGGGCCCTACCCGGCACGCTTATGATTATACCCGGGATGAGCTGATAGACCCCGTCACCGGCTACGTCACCAGTAAGCTAAACAGCCTCAGTGACTTTGCCACCAGGCGGCTGCAACAACTCCGGGAGCGGTTTCCCGGTTTATAAATTGGGCGTGTTCTGATCCGCCAGCAGCTAGCGTAGATTGGCGTACTCCTCTTTGGCTAACAGATCAATGACTCCTTTGGCACTCCCTTAATTTCACTTGAGCGTAACTGCCGTATGATTGAACTGGAAGACCTTTTGCTTAGGCCATTCATTAAAAACTGCCAGACGATCCCATTTCCCGACCAAAGTAAGCTACGTGGCTACGGCGTGGCTACGGCCATCGAGCAGCAGTTGAACCAGGTACTGAAGATGAGGGAAGAGTTAGATCCGCTGCTTGTGGAGGCGCTGGCGTAGATAAAGCAATTTGTTCCCTTTACAGAGAACCGGCTTGTCTGACGCTGGCCGGTTTATTACGTTACGGCGAGATCGATTTATAACCAGACTAGCTTGAAGGAAAATCGATAAGTTCGATACTTATCAGCGCAAAGAGCAGCCGGGTCTCTCTCTGGCGGCTGCGGAATTATGTTATTCTACCGATCAATACCTCATCGTTTCGCAAGCTTGCGTTCTCCACGATGCTGGGTACAGTTGTAGGCCTACCAGTGCCAAGCAGCTAAACGAATAGGCCTAGTTGGTATCAAAACAAGTGAACCATCCAGGCCAAAGACACTGTTGGCAAACCAATCGCTCTAGTAGCTTCTAAAATTGCGCTTTGATCCATATCCCAAGCAACCAATCGTTGCAACGTGCCGAGTTAGTCCTTCGACTAGAAGGGGACGGTAACTACACCAATATACATTGCCTCCACCGGCTCAAGCCCCTGCTGATCAGTAGAACGTTGCTGTATTTCCAGCGGCAACTACCGGACTTTCTTCGGGTCAGTAAGTCCACGTTGGTTAATCCTGCTTACGTCGTTCGACTAGCCAAAAAGGGGACAGTGGCCTATGTTTACCTGAGGGATGACACCATGGTACTGGTGTCTCGTCGGCGCGTAGCTGAAACGGTGTCTGCGCTCACCAAGCTAGGCTTCTCAGTCGAGAAGCTACCTAAGTAAGAAGGCGGCTTTGTCAGAGGTGCCCATACACTAGCTGGGCTCTTCTCGTTGACTGGACTGTAAAATGCGCGCCAATCTGATGCAATTATTACCCGACAGCCAATACGTCGCTTTTGGTCGCCTATGGATCCGTTTTCGCTTAAAAGAGCAGCGAATCGGATCGCACACTTGAGGCCGTAGGCAAGAAGCCTGGTGACTGATTCATGGGTCTGGCGAGTCTCATTGTCAGCGTATTTGCGAGATAAACCCAGGCAATTGGTAGCCGAACGAAGCCTAATCATGGCGGCGAGATCTGACCCCTATAAAAAGGAAGTTGAAGCCGAACTTGTATAACTTCAGCCTGATTTCTTTCCGGCGTAGCTGCCTCAAGGAGAAGGCCAGCCTACTGGCTGGGCACAAGAAGCATACCGCCTTCTTTATCAATAAGGGCAAATCCTTCGCTGTAGCGCTGAACTTTCATCCGGCTAGCCGCCCCGGCGGCTAACTTAATAGCTAATGAATCCTCGCCAAGATGCCAGGCGAAATCCAGTGCCTGAGCCCGCCCCCGTTTGGTGAGGCGCAACTGTCCAGTAGTATCGTTAAAGGTGATCTCACTTTTTGTTTCTACCATGGACTTGTCACCTAACAGACTAATGCCACTGGTGCTGATAACGGCGTTGAATGTCTTCCCCCTAAAGTCTGACTCGTCGATTAGTTGTCTCTCCTCGGTAGTTGAGCAGCTTGTCACTACTGCGCAAACAGCAGCAAGCTGCAGCCAGGTCATTACTCTTATCATCGTGGATGTTTGCCGTTGACTCTTTAGTGTCGCTACGCAATGGGCAGACAAAGTTAAGTTGACAGAGCGTTTACTTATCATGCTCCTCTTGTTTCAGCTCTATTAGTTCACCGGCTTACCGTTAGACCCCTATTTCACGGTACCAACCTGCCAATAGCCTGCGTCTGCTCGTTGATCAGATCCGCTCGGGCATTGACAGGCTGGTCATCTAGCAACGCACATGGCTCGGTAGGCGTTTGTTCCCTGTTTTGCCAGGCCATTTCCTCCAGCCTGAAGCGATCAGTCCGTTTCAGACAACCCCTTGCTGTATATTAAGCCCTAGAAGCTCTATTTTTGAGCAGAATTAAATACCGCTACGTTGTCATGCCAAGCCTTACCTGTAGAACGAAATCACTAGTAGTAGTAGCCTTGCTGGTGTGCCTAGCAGGCCGGGCGCGAACGACGCAACCAATAAGCGCTGAACAAAAAAAGTTTCTCTCTACCTATCAGTCACTAAGTAGTGCCAAGCAAGACCGGTATAGGTATGGTCTTTGTTAGAGTACTACACTAGCCAGTCAGTAGACCACCTTGATGCCTATTTCCCGCAGTAAACCATTGCCACGTCCTGAGTTAATTATTCGCCTGGAAGCGGATGGGTGTTACACCACTATTTATTACAAAAACCAGGCTAGGCCAGCGCTGATCAGTAGAACTTTACTGTATTTCCAGCGCGAGTTACCCCATTTCTTACGCGTCAATAGGTCTGCCCTCATCAATCCCGCTTACGTTGTTACCGTGGTCAGAGAAGACAAAAAACGCTATGTCCGCTTGACTGATGAGACGCTGTTTTTGATCGCTCGTCGGCGCGCCGAGGAGACGATGGCCACCCTTAAGACACTGAGCCATTCAGATAGCTACCTTACTCAGGCAGTTTGACGCAGTTGCAGCGTCATGTCAAGGAGCTTCTCAACGACGAGGCGTTCTTGAAGGCCTACGAGCATTCCCACCAGAATTTGCTGGGCAAGTGCCTCAGTGAAGGCATGGCCGATTTTGTGGCCGAATTAATCCTGGGCCAGCCCCTGGCCAGGCTTTCCCCCAGTGGTTATCTGGCCTTTGGAGCCAGCCACGAACAGCGCATCTGGGCGGAGTTCACCAGGGAGATGAACCAGCCCTTCAACTGGAATAAGGGCTGGTTGTACAATGAGCGCATTGTGGAGGGCAAGGCTATGCGTGACCTAGGTTACTTTATAGGCTACCAGATTTGCCGCCAAAGCCACCGACAAAAAGCGGGCCTTAACGTTCATGATCGAGCTGAATTTGACGGATCAGAACGCCAGGCAGTTTCTGGCCGCCTCTGGCTACAGAGGCAGGGGATTGAAGTAGCCAGACGTGTACGCTCTGATAGACCTACCGGTGTAACGTACTCCCCTGCGCCCGCTTACTGATTGAACCAGGAACCAGCTATGACTGTCTCTGCCTGATCAGGGCGTAGCCGCAATCTATTCTGTTTAGAGGCTGGTGTGCCTGCATCGTGCCCTAAGCGCACTCGCCTCCCATCGATCAATAGCCCGCAAGAACCACGGTAGGCTACCGATTTTTGTTGGCTCGTTCCAAACCATTACGGATGTTTTCGTGGACCGTATAGGTGGCTTCCTGCAGGGCGGGCCCCGTAATGGTAAACTGCTGCCCATTGGCGCTGGTGGCCACCGTGATCTCGCGCGCAGCAGGACTTGAGATGACCCGAAAGTGATCGATGCCACTTTCGGGTGCCTAGGCGGGCGTACGGTAACCGATGCGCTCGAGCACCTCGTAGGGGTAGCGCCGCATCAACTCGTAGCCCTTGGCCGTACAACTACCCGGCGCTTGAATGCTCATCGAGAACTGGGCCTTAAGCTTTTGGATAATGGCATCCATCTGGGGCCGGTTGTCTTTCTGATCCTGAGGGCTGCCTGACTTGAGCGCCTCCAGATCGCCCAGTCCCTGGCGCTTGGCGTACTCGGTCACGTAACGGCACCAGTAGTTCATAGTGCCCAGGCCCGAGTCATTCTCGGTGTTGGCCGGGTCGCTGAACTTGGTCCAACAGCTAGATGAGAGCTTAAAGGTGAAGCAGTGCTGAATCAGTTGGCTGTAGAGGTAAGAATGCTGACTAAAAGCCTGCTCAACCAGCTCAGCCTTGCCTGCTTTGTCGGCCGGACTCTCCGGGGCAAAACTGGTGGGTTGAGCCTGGGCGGAGACCATGGCCAGGAAACTAAACAGTAATAGGGTGAAACGGCCTATCCTCATTTGACAAGAAGACATTATTGACGGTACACTGGGCCTAAAAGTAGGTCAGGCCCGTTTGCCGTAGCTGGTCAATCCCGCTTTTCTTTTACAAAGGTCTACTTCGTTTCACCAGCAGCCGGTTTGTCGCAGGGCCTCACTAGGGTATCAGCGACCCTTAAAAGTAGCAGGTTAAGTCTGGGTTACCAGTAGTAGCGTGCGATCAGGCAAAGGACTCACCTAGCCTTTATTGCCTCTCAATCCCTACGGCTAGGCCCACCATGCAACAGAGATGATCCAGCCAAGCACAGCGGCTAGAGCTAACATGACCAAGATAAGGGACGTTGACATAATGACCCGCTGCTGAGTAGCGGGCAAGGGGTCAGACGGCGCTCCTAAAGCAGGGGTGTGGGTGAGCAGAAGATGTTCGACCTCTTCCCAGTCCTCTTTCTTAATGGCCTCATCCAGCTCAGCCTGCCAAGGTTTGGGCCTGCCAGACTGGGGGGACGGCTGAACCCGGGACCAGGTATACTGACAATGCTGGCAGCGAATGCCCAGGATGTCTTCCAGTGGAATACCAACGGCCAGCCAGCCGTCCAGGGGCAGGGGATCAGGAAGCGGAACGACCTTTCGCCGGATAGACAGACGCGTTGACTGACAGACAGGACACGGAGGGGCAGGGCTCATAGCACGACTTAAACAAACCTGCTTGGTCAGGCCATTTGGGCAAAGGTAGCCATCAACTACCCGTTAGCGCCCCCTTTAGCCTATGGCTTATCAACAGGCCCCATATCAGGCTAACGACCAAGTGAAAGGCGACTAATGCTCGAGAAGCTTCTTTTTCTGGGCCTTAAATTCGGCCTACGAGATGGTTCCCGCTGCCAGCTGCGCCTTTAGCTTGATCAATTCATCGGCCACCACTACGGGCAAAGCCGGAGAGGCCTGGGCCGAAGGACGGTACTTAACCGGTGGAAGCAATTCCCCGGTTTTGATGGCGGGCTCTATAGCCAGCTGGTAACTATGACCACCCGCCGCAAAGAGGCCATACAGGGTTGATTCACCAGCCTGATTGGCCACTATGGTCAGCTCATCGACAATGATTTTTTTACCCGAGTAATCAGCCGCCAGGGGCGTCGCTTTGGCGCGGTCTTTAGAACCCAAAGGTCCTTGATAGGTGTAAGCAAAAGTCTTATCGGGTCTGCCCCCCCCGGTCAAGCTGCAGCGTATCGCCTTTACAGATAACCCATGCAGGCATAAGCGTCTGATAGCCATTGGCTAGCTGAGCAGTTAGGGCTTTCCCATACTGGCTAACTTACCCGCTTGTCAGCGGTTTTGAGTCTACTGACTGGGCCTGAACCAAGCGGGCATCTAGGCCCAGCAGTAATACGACCAGGATCTTCGTAGCAGGTGTAGGTAAGGTCAGAACCGGCAGTAGTGCGCTTGAATGTGATCTTCGATTAAATGTGTTCTTGGCTGGCTAGGTCATAACCAGGTGCGGGGCTAGTCGCCGCTCACACCTTTAGGAACCCGAGTGGGACTAAAATGTTGGCTACCCATCCGCTGGTAGGACTACCTGCCACTGCCCAGTCAGCCTCGCTTGTGGAGAGTGGCATCACCAGGCCAAAGCGGTTAGCAGACCTGCCTGATCCGCGCCAGTCAGTTGCCCCGAAGGACTACTTTAGGAAGGGAAGCAATTGAAGGAACTGACTCATGGTCAGAATCGTCGTCTGCCGATGCGTACCCAACACCAGCAAGTCCTGATCACCGGTAATCAAAAAGTCCGCCTGGCACGCCTGGCAGATGGCCAGCAGGTAATCGTCGTCGCCATCCCGACTAATGGTCTCCACCGGCCCGATCACCGTTTTTTGCATGAAAGCCAATACCAGAGCACTGAAGCGGCTTACCTGGTGCTTGTTGATGATCTTGGCGAATTTCTTGCGGCTCATCACCCCGTCCACCTCAGCCAGCAGCTCGGCCGAGTAAAACACCTGTAGATGGGCATTCTTCAGAATCTGGCGAAACAGGATCGCCCGTGAGTTTTTGTTGATGCAGGCTGATATGAACCAATTGGCATCAATGACCAAGTTGATTTTTTTTCTTTTGGGCATGCCGGTAGGCCTTTATCTCTTTTTGGATATCCTGGGTGGAGAGCTCCGCATCCGGCAGAGCGCCGTCCAGCTCCTCAAACAGCTGGTCGGCCATCTTAAGCTGTATGGTTCGGGCGACGATCAAACGCTCACCCAGCGGTAGGGCCTCAAAAGCCCGGATCACTTCTGTCTGCGTCATGGTGTACTTGATTAATAGACTTGCTGACTCTTTATTAAGCCGGGCAAGTTAGGATGAAAACTAGTTGGATAGACACTGCTCATCGCATAGCCAAGGCAGCTATACGATCGATTATCCATACGTTATCGATACAACCTGCCAAGCAGTGGAGCTCTCTATCAAAAAATGCCCGGGAAAGCTAACGCAGAATGCTATTAGTAAAATGCTAATTATTTACTAAATAATGCAATTTTATAACTAAGTTTTTAGTTGTCGCGCCCCTTGCCACCCCTTTTTCATTAGTATTTTCCACTGCGCTTTAGCAGTAATAAAGGTTTTTTTTATTAAAGGTTTTTTTTATAATAAAGGATTGCGCCACAAAATAGCAGTGCCGGATCGCCACAAAATAGCAGTGAATTGCGCCACAAAATAGCAGTGGATAAGAAGGTTAAGCCCTTGATAATCAACTCTTATCCACACAGCTATTTATAATTCACTGTTATTTTGTGGCGTTTTAATAGTTAAAGTACTGATAATTTGCGTTTTAGCTATAGGAGTTGCACTATGATGCAGCAATAAACCCTTGGTGCCTTTCTCTTCGATGCGGGCGTCTGTGTACAGGCTTTTAACCAATTTAAGCACTTTGATAAAATTGTCACGAAAGGCCCTAATACGGTCATAGTCACCACCAAACTGATCGTAAAGCGTCTTCCAGGCCAGAAATTGCGGCTTCCCATGTGGTATCCGGTGGAGCCGGTGGGCTAGAAACGTATAGAGGTCAAGTGCGGTGACATTGTTGGACAAAGCGGTCAAATGGCTTTTGGCCAGCGGCACGGCGTGTTCCATCAGGTTTTCAAAGTAATCCTGTGACAGCTTGATCTCGTTGGGCCATAACATTAGCTGGTCCGGTCGCTTCTCCGGGAACAGCGTAAAGCCACTAACGATCGGCATGTTGATATTCTCCTGCCCCTCATTACCGTCATATGTCATACGGATCACACACGATGCCAAGCGGCTGATCTGATCGCGTACGGCATTGACCTGGCTGCCGCCCTCGCTAAAGCCCATGTAAGCGTTAAACTCAGTCAGGTTATCCGCTGGCATAGGGATAACCCTGTTTTGCGTTTTGAGGGCAACTGTGTTGAGTGTGGCCAGGATTATGCGTGCCTTTACACCATACGGCAAACCCAGATAGGTTGTTTCGTGCGTAACGGGGTTCCTGACCGGCATGGGCATTACGTACACCGAGAACTTGCCATTCTCCTGCTCCCATATCTCGTTAAGCGGCAACTTGGGGTCACGGCGTGGTAAAAAGACATGGGCAAACACGGATGACTGGAACAACATATCTCTGTCATCTGGCTCCTCCTGGAATGCCTCGTAAATTAACTTGCTCCGCCGTTTAGCAACGGGAGAAAGGTCAGTTGACTTTTTGACCAGCTTAGGAGTATCCGCAATAGGGTCTTGCTTTTTATCAGTCATCGGGATGGGAATAAATTCGGTTGACAAGGAATAAAATCACTCTTATCACTCCTCTGCACTATCCCTCTGCAGCTTCTCCAATACTGCCTCGACAACCCAGTCCCGCAAGCTGATGCCCATCTTTGGGCTTCCAATCTTCCTTGGCCGACGTGACCTGAGCGCGTCGATCTGACGAATTATTCCTTCGTTCAGGCGGGCACTGACATGACGGATCGTCTCAGGATCAACGTCGTTTTCGGGCGATTTAACCAGCTTGGGCACATCGCCGCCTTTGCCAATCATGGCCTCTATTTCTGCCTCAGTGGGCTTAGTCTTAGGCCGGGGTGGTAACGTAACTGCCATGGGTGATTTCGTTAAAAAGTGCTTCAATTTCGGCGACAGCTTTGGGGTCAGGTTGCTCCATCTCGAAAACGGCCAGACCAATGGCCGCCGAATTGGCGAAAGCCTTACGGTTGGTCAACGGATGAGGCAAAAATTTGAGCTGCTGATACTCAGCTAAAGCGTCACTGACCTGACGGTTATCCAGTGATCGGGTGTCTGCCCGATTGATGAAGGAATAAGCCTCCATCGGCGTTGGCCGCATGGATTGAACCTCATCGACTAAATCAGCCAATCTTGGAACAGTCCATAGATCATAAGCACGGGGATTAAACGGGGTTACGAACACATCGCAGACGTACATAGCCGCCCGTTGACTAGTTGTATCCCGTCCACCTGTGTCAATAACGATGTGGTCATACTTAGGCCGTAGTGATTCAACTTGTTTGCGAACGTGCGACCCATTGATCTGTACTAATGTGTAACCGGTGCTACCTCTAGTCTCTTCCCTGTAGGCGCTGAAGTCTGAGGCACTGGCCTGATCATCAGCATCGACCAGCAAGGTTTCTGCTCCCTGCAAAACCAGCCAGGCAGCCAGATTAGTAGCAATGGTCGTTTTACCGACGCCACCTTTTTGAGATCCCACTACAATTACAGCCATTTCGTGATCTAATTTAGAATGCGCAATAACATTATAAATTGGATGCAAAACAAGAGGCAGAAGTGAACACGGAACTGGAACAGTTCAGCATGCAGAAGTGAACACGTAATCGTATCCAAATCAGCATTCAATTTTGAATCCATTTTTAAATTTAAAATTGAATGCTGATTTGGATACGATTACGTGTTCAATTCTGCATGCTGAACCAGCGTTGCATAGGCAAGTCAAAGCTGATTTACTATCCTTTAATCAATTATAACATTTTAAAAACGGACGTTCTTAATACGTTATAGAGTACCATACCCTGCCAAGAACTACTCAAAGTGCGCAGTAAACGACCGGTTAAGACAGGTAAAAAGTTTCAAGACCAGGTAAAGCTGTCGCTGGTGTAACTTGACGGTAACCTTTTAAAGCCCCAGGCCAGTATGCAAAGCGTTTTGCCCGATAACCCCCACGCGCACGTCAATCAACCAGA
>NZ_JAFMYW010000024.1 GCF_017353175.1 Fibrella forsythiae
AGACACTGGCACCACAAGCAATAGTGGATATCGAAGCGCTACACGACTCAGTGGAAGGATATCCTAAAAGTGAAGTAAGGTATGAAGCTGGAGTCGGAAATAGAGCCAGGTAACCGCGTGTATGTTCGTGCCACTAACAAATACGGACAGGACGTTTCCTACTACGCTACCGTAATCGAGTGGACCAAATCGGGATTATTGAAAGTTGAGTCGGATCTGGTCAGTACATCCGGTCGGCAGATTAAATGCGTGTCAGCTATTTGCGTTAAGCTTCTCAGGTAGCACTGACCTCTGATTCGCCTAGTGAATTGAGGACAGTTAGCGTTTCGGTCATTCGTCGACGGGAAACTAGCACCATCGTATCATCCGTCAGGCGCAAATGGAGCACTTTGCCCTTTTTAACAATTCGAACCACGTAAGCAGGATTGACCAGCGAAGATTTGCTAACCCGAAGAAAGCCCGGTAGTTGCCGCTGGTAATATAATAGCGTCTGGCTGACCAAAAGGGGTCTCGGCTGATTTAAAGTGTAGATGTTGGTGTAATTACTGTCCCCTTCCAGTCGGATAATCAACTCGGGATGTTGCAATGCAGAGTAACCAGGGATATGAATCAAGGCGAAATCTATAGAGCTGAACACACTACTCGAAGAGTATAATCTATTAGATGGGTAGTGTAATTCATTCGACAACAACTATGCCTAAGCGTTTAACCTGTTCACTGTTTTTATATTGGCTTTTTGTCACCTAGACGTGACTTATTTGTTTTTTGATGGTCATATGAAGGTGACTACCAAAAAATCTCCATCCTTCACGCGCCAGACGCATTTGTCAACCTGCTCACCTGGTCAGTAGTGTTGCTCCGTTCACTGGCCACTGCCTGGGTATTGTGGCACATCGTTACAGGTTCGCTGTAACGTTTGTCGGCTTTATGGTCTTGCACGCGTTAACAATGCACAGGTAAAGTAAGAAAGCCCCTCGCTATGAGGGGCTTTCTTACTTTACCTGTGCATTGTTAACGCGTGCAAGGCTAATCAAAGGTGCCCCAAGGTTCTGGCTCTTGTGGATGATTCGAATACAGAATTGGTGCACGGTAGAACTTGCCAGCTACGCTCAGGCACAAGCTGGCTTAGCCACGAATATCAGAAGGGAAGGGTAATGCTATTAGGCCTGGTTCCTGCTAATCACCGGCAGGTGAATTTATTCAACGAAGGGCCGGATGATCGGCAAATCAAACTAGCGCGTGTAGTCGAAAAATTGAATTACCGCTACGGCCGTGACAAAATACGTCTTGCCGGCGCAGGCTATGACCTAACCTGGAGACACAAACAGCAGTGGATATCGAAGAGATATACGACTCAATGGAAGAAGATACTCAATGCCAAGTAATTTGGTATTTTAAGTGAGAGACATACAGGTCCTAAGATAAATAAGTGAATACAGCGTGTACAATCCTCTGTTGCAGTCCGGACGGGACAACTGAATATTCCTGATTATTAGACATTTACAGGGTTAATTTCTTCTAGGTATCATACGAGTAGCAAAATCCTGAAGATGATTATTGCTTTGATGTCAGAATATGACTTTACTACCCTCGTGTTTAATTGCCTTTGTATAGGTCGAATGACCATACTGTATAGTTACTGATGTGGCCTTGGATAAGAAATCGAAATTCACTTACCGCCTGACATAAAAGGTGTTGATACCGTCTCCATTATTATGGCCCTTATTCAGTGGGGAACCAAGCATTGCTTCACCGTCGTCGATCCTGGTTTGGTAGAAGAACTTGAGGCTGGGAAAGACGCGACCGTTGAGAAGTACCAATGGCTCGCCCGCGAAAAGGCCTTAAGCTAAACAAGAGGTTTACGTCCTTGGGCATAGAGAGGGATGGGATTCCAAGCCCGACCTCCTACGCTTTCGGGTATTGCTCTAGAGTAGCCCGTATTTTGACCCCAATTATTGAATGAATTCTGCCAGTAATGTTAGTAGCGTACGAGTTGTGATCTAGCCGATCGCTAGAACACGTAGCCGATTGCCCCGGCCACTTCGTAGACAAGCAAAGAAAAGAATAAAAACTAAGGGTGGCTTATAGCTGAAACAGGCGATTTGCCGCACGATAATAAACTCGCTTCGCCTAAACAATTAGCTTAAACAAATGTTACCTCAGCCATACGAATAAGGACTTTACTTATCCGTTCAATTCGTTTGGTTGCCCAGTTGGGGTCACTTTCTCCAGACGAACCGCTCCTGCCGGATGTAGAGATCTTTCCTGATGAACCATGATGTTCCCTGCGAATTCAGAGTCGACTCCGCTAGACCAACTTGCCTCCTACCTAGCCGCTCGGCGCCAAGCGCTGCTGGCCAATTGGCGAACCGCTTGTGAGACCGATCTGGGTCTAAAAAGCGTTAACCGCTTAAGCCCTGAGGAGTTTATTAACAAGGTGCCCTTCATGCTCAATGTGCTTCAGCAGCAGCTACAACATCAGGACAAGGCAGCCCAGGTGGACCGCTTAGCCGCCGAGCATGGCCTCCTTCGCTGGCACAAGGGCTATGCCCTGGCCGAATTGTTGGCCGAGATGCACCATTTAGACCAGATGATGCTGGCCGAACTGCGGACCTTCTGGCAACTCTACCCCTCAACAGATTGCCCCATAATCACCCAGGCCTATGAGCACATCTCTAAGTTTGCCAGTCAGATCAACATCGGCAGTGTGAGCCAGTTTACCGACTTACAACGCGCGGCGGCGGCTAGTCGGGTCAAGGTACTAGAAAAAGCCATGACAGAACTCCAGGAGGTCGGTCAGCAACGCGCACAGCTCCTGCAACATTCCTCCCATGACCTGCGGGGTAGTTTCGGGGCTATTCAGGGAGCCGCTTCTTTACTGGAATTTATGATGGACGACTCCCAGCAGGAGCGTGAAGAGGTGCTGGATATATTGCTGCGGAACCTAACAATGTGCCGCTCGCTGGTTACCCAGTTGATGGATCTGGCCCGCTTGGAAGCTGGTCAGGAAGCCCTGCACATTCAGCCCCTGGATGCGGGTCAGTTGTTGACCAGTCTAGTGGCGGGCTACCAGCCCCTGGCCGCCGAGCGGGGGCTTTTACTCAAAGCAGACGGCCCGGCCAGCTTGCCGGTCGAGTGTGACCCGGTTCAGCTTCAACGCATCATTCAGAACCTGGTGCTCAACGCTCTCAAGCATACCCCTACGGGCTGGGTCTCGGTCTGCTGGCGTCAAGAGAATGACAATAGCTGGGTGGTCAGCGTGCAGGATTCGGGACCAGGCTTGCCCACCGCTATTCAGGCGGGTTCGTTTCCCCCCTCGGTAGGCCCCTCTCCCGAAACTACAGCGTCCGCCCTGTCGTCCCGCTCCGTGTTTGCCCACCAGGGAGAAGGGCTGGGCTTATCCATCGTCAAGGGCTTGTGTGGACTGTTACGGGCCAGCCTGGAGATTGACAGCAGACCGGGCGAAGGTACCCTGTTTCGTATACGGCTATCCGTTCAAGCCAACCCGTAGTCGGTTTGACTGCTTGTTGGTCGGCCTGCTCACCGGCATGATCCATTTTTTTTGCTGGGCCCGTAGCCTCACTTTTTCAGCCCGGTTCTAACTTTCTGGGCATGAAAAAAGTAATGTACGGACTAGTCGACTACTTGACGAAGGTGGGTGGATCTCGCAAGGCGAAAATCGCCAGCAGAAGCCGTCAGTACAGTCAGACGATGCTGATAGCTACTGCTATCAGAGCCACAATGTGCAACCGACGAAAGGGCAACCTTACTGCAGCGGGTCAGCCCGGCGAAGGCACTTGTCTTAAAAGATAGATAGGTACCTGCGAATCAGGTACAGGTTGAGCAGTACTTCTTTGATCAGAAGGGAGATTCCTACAAACCGTGTTGACGGGCTGGCCCCCCTGCCGCCGACACGCCCTTCTACTGACCCAATCGCTTCAGCAGCGAGGGGCTTGTAGTGGAAACAATTCCGTTGATTTTGCGCCTCGTTGATCTATCTCACCGGTAGGTAGCCAGTATGGCATGGCGGCTGATGAAACCGGTTTTGCCTAATCGCTACCGTTTAGTTATCCTCCTTCCATGCGGCATCACAGCTTATCGTGTTCAGTAAACCAGCTCAATCACAGTTAACGACAGGTAGCTATGTTAGCAATGAATTTTCGCGGTCCCCGTCAAATCAGGCTAGACAGCAACAAGCCCGAGCCGGAAATCAAGCATCCCTATGATGCGATTGTCCGGGTCACCCGATCCCTGATTTGCGGCTCAGACCTGCACCTGTATCACGGTCGTGTGCCTGATACCCGGGTGGGCATGACCTTTGGCCATGAGTTTACCGGCGTCGTTGAAGCGGTCGGCTCAGGCGTGCAAAAGCTCAAAGTAGGCGACCACGTGCTGGTGCCATTTAACGTGGCCTACGGCACCTACCCGCATTGTAAGCAGGAACTCTATGGCAACTGCCATGAGTCCAATCCACAAGCCACCGCCGTTGGCGGCTTTTTTGGCTATGCGCACACCGGCGGTGGCTATGATGGTGGACAGGCCGAATACGTTCGGGTACCCTACGCCGATGTGAGCCCCACCAAAACCCCCAAAGGAATGGACCTGGAAAACGCCGTTCTGTTGACGGATGTGGTGCCCACGGGCTATCAGGCGGCCGAGCAGGGCGGCATCCAGAAAGGCGATACCGTGGTGGTGTTTGGCGCTGGCCCGGTGGGTCTGATGGCGGCCCGATTTGCCTGGTTTTTCGGGGCGACCCGGGTCATTGTGATTAACCACGTAGAGTACCAGACGGTCGTTTGTTTAGCTGTTATCCGTTATGGCCCGGACCACACCGGTATGGTGTGGCCGAAATTTTACCCAATAATGGGGTGAAACCTTATCCGGATGAACGGTGGAATAGTTGGCAGGAAGGGGACAATGGAAAAAACAAATGGGTTTGTGTGCAGGCCGTGTATATTGACCTGGAAAACAACCTGTGGGTGGTTGACCCGGCCTGCCCGAACATGGAACACGTGTACGAGTCTAGCTTTAAGCTGGTTAAGTTCAACCTGGCTACCGATAAAATCGAAGCTGTGTACCGGTTTGATGGCGTACTAAGTAACAAAAGCTATATCAACGATTTGCGGGTCGATACCCAGAGACAGGTAGCGTATTTAACCAACTCCAATGAAGGGGGGATTGCGGTGATTAATCTGGAGACAGGAACCATCCGGCAGATATTGCACCATCATCCTTCGGTGAAACGCGACCCTTCTTTTACCCTGGTGGTGGACGGGAAGGAATTTTATAAGCAGGGTCAGCCGGTACACCTTCAATCCGATGGCATTGCCTTAACATCGGACGGTGAATGGCTGTATTACAAACCGCTCACCGACAATAAACTCTACCGCATCCGAACGGAGTTTTTGCGAGACGAAGCCTTGCCGGATGAACAACGGGAGGCTGCAGTAGACGATTTGGGTCGGTTTGCGGTGACGGACGGGATGATATTTGACAAAAACGGCAACCTGTACCTGGGCGATTACCAGCACTACAAACTGGTACGACTAACGCCCGCGCACAAGATGGAAGATGTCGTATCTGATGAAAGGCTAATCTGGCCGGATAGTTATTCCATTTCAACGGATGATTATTTATACATCAGTTGCTCCCAGATCAATAAGCAACCCGATTACAATGAAGGCAAAAGCAAACAAACCACACCGTATGCCATTTACCGAATGAAGTTGCCTGATTCCTAAAAGAGTCATTCTTCCAAAAACGCACGGTGGCCCGTTTGATAACAAAGACCTGAGTACCAAGTTGGATTGTTATCCTCGCTCAATACGTGGGCGCATGGGCAGTTAATCCCAACTTTGTTTGCCTTAACCCAGTTAACGAAAAAGCGTACTCGTTGCCATTTCATAGCAATCTCGCCAATTCTCCCCTTTTAGCATGGCTCGCCGAACAAACGCCAATGACCAGGACGATCAAGCAGCATCCGGATTTGTCCGCGTGCGGGGAGCGCGGGAGCATAACCTTAAAAATATCGACGTCTCCATACCACGTAATCAGCTGGTGGTTTTCAGCGGTGTCTCCGGCTCGGGCAAGTCGTCCCTGGCCTTTGGCACCCTTTATGCCGAAGCACAACGACGGTATCTGGAATCGGTTTCCCCGTATGCCAGACGGCTCATCGATCAGGTCGGCGTGCCGGATGTCGATGCCATTGACGGCCTGCCGCCCGCCGTCGCCATCCAGCAGCAACGCGGCACGCCTAATGCCCGCTCAACGGTAGGTAGTCTGACGACGCTGTCGAGCCTGGTGCGCATGCTCTACTCGCGCGTGGGTACCTACCCCGCCCGCCAGACGATGCTCTATGCCGAGGATTTTTCCTTCAATACCCCGCAAGGGGCTTGTCCCCGTTGCCAGGGCATGGGCCGGGTACATACCATGACCGAAGAATCGATGGTTCCAGATCCGTCGCTGACTATCCGCCAGCGGGCCATTGCCGCCTGGCCCACGGCCTGGGGCGGTCAGAACCTGCGCGACATTTTAGTCTCCCTTGGCTATGACATCGACATACCCTGGAAAAACCTGCCCAAAAAAGACCGACAGTGGATTCTCTTTACGGACGAGCAGCCGACGGTTCCCGTCTATGCAGGCCTCACCCCAACCGAAACGCGTCAGGCTCAGCGACTAAAGCTAGAACCCAGCTATCAGGGAACCTTCAGCAGCGCCCGGCGAAACCTGGAGCACACGCTGGCCCACACCGACAGTGCCGCCATGCGCAAACGCGTGTTGCAGTTTATGATCAGTAGCCCGTGCCCGGTATGCCAGGGCAAGCGCTTAAAGCCCGAGGCCCTTTCGGTTACCTTCGCCGGCTACGACATCGCCGATCTCTCGCATCTCTCCCTGGACCAACTGGCAGACGTTATCAGGCCAGCTGCGAATGGCGAGTTTGCCGCCGACAGAAACCCGTCAACGTCGCTGGTGAGTCGCCAAGCGGCAAAAGCCGCGTTGGATAAGCGCCTGCAGGCAGGTGGCTCAGCGCACAAGGGCGCCCCTGATGTGCGGCGTACCGGTGATCTCTCGCCGGAAAAGCGGATCGCTGCCGAGCGCCTGTGCGGTGATCTGCTGGATCGCCTGATAACGCTCATCGAACTGGGCCTGGGTTACCTGTCGCTTGACCGCAGCACGCCCACCTGCTCATCCGGTGAGTTGCAGCGGCTGCGGCTGGCCACTCAACTATCCTCTCAGCTCTTTGGGGTCATCTATGTGCTGGACGAGCCGTCAGCCGGGCTGCACCCGGCTGACGGTCACGCGCTCTTCGACGCCCTAGACAGGCTCAAAGCGTCGGGCAACTCGCTTTTCGTGGTCGAACATGACGTTGAGCTGATGCGCCGTGCAGATTGGCTGATTGATGTTGGCCCTGAAGCGGGCAGCGCGGGCGGGCGCATTCTTTACAGTGGAGAACCACAGGGCCTTAGGCAAGTCAGCGAGTCCCGCACCCGGCCCTACCTGTTTGAGGAAACAGCCCGGCTGACGTCCCCCGGTCGTTCCCCTACAGGCTGGTTAAGTCTGGAAGAAGTCCGACGAAATAATCTTCAGGGGGTGACTGTTTCGTTTCCGCTGGGTTGCTTTACCGCCGTGACCGGTGTCTCGGGGTCAGGTAAATCCAGCCTGGTGAGCCAGTCTCTGCTGGATCTGGTGGCAGCACACCTGGGTATGAGACGGGGAGAGGCCGAGGAAGATACGCTGGAAAATACCCCCGCCGAAAAAACCAGCGATCGATTAGGGGGGGATCTCGAGGCCATACAGCGACTGATTGAGGTGGATCAAAAACCAATCGGACGAACCCCACGCTCCAACCTGGCCACCTATACCGGGCTTTTTGATCAGGTCCGCAAACTCTTTGCCGCCACGCCGGAGGCCCGTCGGAGACACTTCGATGCCGGCCGTTTTTCCTTCAACGTGGCCAAAGGGCGGTGCCCCACCTGTGAGGGAGAAGGCCAAGTCAGTATTGAGCTGCTGTTCATGCCGAGCGTGTATGCCCCCTGTCCGACCTGTCATGGCACCCGCTATAACGAAGAGACGCTGGAAATCAACTGGAATGGCAAATCCATTGCGGATGTGCTGGGCATGACGGTCGACGAAGCCTGCCTGTTTTTTGCCCAGGAAGCGTTGGTGTTGCGGTCTCTGGACGCGCTACGGGATATTGGCCTGGGTTATCTCAAACTTGGACAAAGCGCGACCGAGCTTTCCGGCGGGGAGGCCCAGCGCATCAAGCTCTCCACCGAACTGCAACGCACGCAACGCGGCACCACCCTTTACGTGTTGGACGAGCCGACCACCGGCCTGCACCCGCGTGATGTCGACCGTCTTCTTGTTCAGCTGAACCGTCTGGTTGATGCGGGTAACACCGTGATCGTCGTCGAGCATGATATGCGTACGGTCGCCCAGTGTGATTGGGTTATCGACGTGGGACCCGGAGCGGGGAATCAGGGCGGTACGATCGTGGCGGCAGGTACACCTGCCCAGATTGCCGCGTGTCAGGCAAGCCGCACGGCACCATTCCTGGCGAACATGCTGAAACCTGAGCTAAGTCCCCCTCAATCAACGCAAAACTCTATTTACCCTATCTCGGGTTCTGAATGAATGGCAAAACGTAGGACCAGAGTCGTACGCTTATTCCCTATTACGTATTACAAACTTTTAAACTCATGTATCATGGAAAAACTGTCATTACTCGCCCGTGTTCAGGCAAAACCTGGTCAGGAAGCTACTGTCGAGAATTTTCTTAAAGAAGCGCTGGCATTGGCTCAACGGGAAGAGGGCACCCTTCGTTGGTATGCCTTCAAGATCAATGAGAATACGTTTGGTATTTTCGACACATTTGCCACTGAAGACGACCGGCAAACTCACCTGAGCGGGGAGATTGCCAAGGCGTTGATGGCCAATGCCGATGCGCTACTGAGTGCACCCCCTGTGATCGAACGGCTTGAATTACTTGCCGTCAAGTGACTGTTATAACCGGTTAATGACTTTCGTATTTTGGTAAGCACAATACAAAATCATTAACCGGTTACTAATCAAGCACCACTTATTGAATCCTTAACGTACCCGCCTACCTGAAACGGAGGAATCTTCATGCCTATCCGGTTTAAGAATAAGGCATTTTGTAAAACGTATAAAATAGACTGAACAATCAAACTCATACTAACCGGCAAATGGCTGTTTTGAGAAACGTGGTGATGCGACTTCATTAAGGAAAGAACGGAACATCAGTAGCCAGTTTGCTTAGTTATTAGGCGTGCTTGTAACTTTTCTAGCACCTTATCTCTATGACTCCGTCTGACTCACCGCAGAACGTAGCCCTTGCGGCATTCGCTTCCGTTTACGCCATCGCCTTTGCCAACATGGACCAGGGCTTCTGCCTGCTGGAAAGAGTCGACACCTCCCCAAATCTGCCCTCCGACTTTCGCTATTTAACGGTGAATCCTGCTTTTGAAAAGCACACCGGATTAGTTAACGTGACGGGCAAAACCATTCTGGATGTAGTTTCCCCAGGCGGAACAGGCTACCATGGCGATCTATGATCAGGTGGCCTTCACGGGAGAGTCTACTCACTTTCAGACCTACGTAGGCCAGTTAGACCTATGGATGGAGGCTAGGGTCTATCAACTGAATCAACAGCCACCTCAACTAGCGGTTTTGTTCACCAATATCACCGAGGGGAAAAAGCCGAACGCCATCAAGCTTTTTTACTCGCGCTCAGTGATAGCCTCCGCCCGCTAACTGATCCAGTGACGATACAAACGATCGATGCCCAGCAGTTGCTAGCCGAGTTGCAGGCGGGCTGGGTGTACTGTATCAGTCTGGCCACGGACAGTGATACGATCGCCGCGCTGGAAGGGGCTTCAATAGAGGAACCCTTGCCGCTGCCATTAGGTACCAGGATGTCAAGGTTTGGTAAGGCCTTCTTGGCTGACTACACTACTAATCGGACCTGGCGCTATGGCGATACGCAAGCCGAGCCGAGTTTTACCGAGCAAGACCGGCGAGCGTTTTGGATGATCCGGTCAGGGGCCTTGATTGCCGTGCCGCTGGTCAAAGAAGATAAGCTGATGGCGCTGCTCAGTGTAGCCTCTCCAACGCCCCGGGTATGGACACAACAGGAAGTCGATCTGGTCAAACAGGTAGCCGAGCGCACCTGGCTAGAGCCCTCCAGCGAGCTAAAGCCGAAGACGCCTTGCGCCGCCAAAGCGAAGCCGCGTTTCGAATCATAGCCCAGGCCGCTCCCGCGCTGGTCTGGGTCTGTTCGGCTCCGGGCGAAAATATTTATTTCACTCAACGTTGGTACGACTATACGGGCCAGACCGAGGAGCAGGCCAGTGGGCATGGCTGGATAATGACCATGCATCCAATCGATGCGGCCCAAATTGTTCCGTACTGGCAACGATGCCAACGGACGGGTGAATCCTATAAAGGGGAGGTCCGTTACCAGCGGCACGATGGCGTGTATCGTTGGCACACCTTCCGCGCCCTACCTCGTCGGTCGCAACGCAGCCGGACAAATCGAGGCCTGGTACGACTTAAGCATTGACACCGATGACGCCAAACAAGCCCAGGAAAGTCTGCACAAAGCCGCTCGGCATAAAGATGAGTTTCTGGCCAAGCTGGCTCACGAGTTACGTAATCCCATGGCCGCCATTCACTCGGGGCTGGCCATTCTGAGCTCAACTATCCGCGAGGAGATCCCCCGCTCGACGGTAGAGATGATGAGTCGGCAGACGGCGCATCTGGTCAGGATGGTCGATGATCTGCTGGATGTCAATCGCATCAGCCAGGGCAAGATTGAATTGAAAACCGAACGAGTCAATCTGGTCACCCTGGTTCAACAGGCTCAGCATAGCCTCGAGGCTCAGTTTGAGCAGCAAGGCAAAGTGCTTCGGGTGAGTTTACCCACTGCTCCCATTGAGGTAGAAGGGGACGCCACCCGGCTAACTCAAGTCGTTAGTAATCTATTAACCAATGGCCTACGCTATACCGGAGAAGGGGGACAGGTAAATCTTAGCCTGCTGCAGGAAGACAACCAAGCCATCCTTCAGGTGCGGGACAACGGCATTGGCTTAGCGGACGATCAGCTCGAGACTATCTTTGAACTGTTTGTGCAGGTGGATAACTCGCTGGCTCGCTCGAAAGGGGGGTTGGGCTTAGGCTTGACCTTAGTCAAGCAGTGGGTAGGGATGCGTGGAGGCGCAGAGTGAAGGGGTTGGTCGAGGCAGCACCTTTACGGTTGGTCTACCGACGGTGGCTGCGGCTTCCCAGCCACCCGCTCAGCAAGCCCCTAACGCCTGGACTCCCCGGCGCATTTTAGTGATTGATGATAATGCAGATGCGGCCATGACATTAAAAATGCTGCTGAGGCTGAAAGGCTACGAATCACACGCCTGAACCAGTGGTCGGTCAGGCATCGAAGCGGCTGACGCGTTACAACCAGCGGTTATTCTGCTGGATATTGGGATGCCTGAACTGGATGGGTATGCTACCTGTCGGCTGATCCGGGAGCAGCCCTGGGGTGGGGCTGTGGTGGTGATTGCCTTAACGGGTTATGGCCAGCAACAAGACCGGCAGCAAACCAAGGAAGCGGGCTTCGATGGGCATCTGGTGAAGCCAGTGGATGTAGAGGAACTGCTAAACATGCTCACGGATTTGCTCGATAAAGAGCAGACTGGAACTGAATCGGCATAATTCATAGATCTCAAAATACCTTCCTTCAAAGAGACACGCGTGTGCAATTTCTGAAAGCTGCTACTTTGGCAGTTCCATAGTTGCGAAAGGCTTAATTTAGCGCTTGGGTTGTTCGGTGAAGAAATGTCAGTTTAATGAGGTCAAAAAGATATATCTTTCTGGACCAGCATTCGGCTGTGCTCACTACTAGCAGCAGAGAATCAAAAATAGGGTTCAAAAGTAGGGCCAATAATGATAGGCCCTTTGTCTTTGCGCTACTAACTTTTTGACCCTACATGAACAAAGTTTTTGGGTATGCTCGTGTCTCTGCTCTAGAACATAATCTAGATACCCATCTAAATGCCCTCCAGCGGGCGGGTTGCGATAAAATCTTTCAAGATAAAATCACAGGAATAACCAGCTTTGGACGAATTACAAGCCAAAATGCACTTAGGCGAATGGAAAAAATTACGCGCATATAGTTAAGACATACAGCCCTTTATTAAGTAGGCTAGACTCAACCAAGCACTACGTTGTCAATTTTTATGTTGAAGATATGCTACCCCAAGTTGTAATCTTCCTGTAACTACCCAAATAAATGTCTTTCAGATCCAAGTGAAGGAAGCCAGTTTTATAGAGTAATAGTAAGTTATATCTTTGAGTTCTTGGAGGTTCTATTCTCAACAATAATGATTAAAGTCATAAAAAGGCGTTACAACTTGGAAGGTATAGACTTTTGATAGTATAAATTAAGAGCGAGTAAAGCGCAATGAGTAGATATAAACACAATGAATAAGCTTTGTGCATTATAACCTCGTTTACTTTTTAGATTCTTTGAATTTTTCAGAGAGTATAATTATTTCTTCCTTTGAAGCGTAGCCAGAATCAGCTAGGAATTGAAACGCAACTTCATCGGAATCTAATTTCAGATTTATCATGTCAGAAATAGCCTTCTTTTTATCCTTGGCATTCTTGTAATAAGATTTGCATATCTGGCTTCCCATGAAATATCCGATATCTTTAATCTTCTTGCCATTAAAATCCTTCTCTGTCCCAAACCAGCCCTTATTATCTGTTAGCTTCGAGAACATTTCTTGTTTGAATTTGTCCCAAATTTCCTTCTCGTGCTTATAACCAAATTCATTGTAGTGATTTGGATAAAATTTCTCTAACGGTTTGCTATAAACCAATTCTGCCATGAAGTCAGCATTACCCTCCCAAATAGACTGGGCTAAAATTTGGGTTAGCTGAACGGGTTGTTTGCTGAAAATACTATCTATGTTTCTGAACAACCATTGCTGTCGGTGAGTGTATTCGTGTAAAACGATCGGAACGGCCCACTCCTTGTTCTCACTGGCCATTAGTTCTGCTCCGATAAGTAAATTACTCCCGCTCACATTTCCACCAATGATCTCCCTTCCTACTACGAAGATTATATTGCCGTCTCTAAATTCAGGATATAACCGTTTATACCTTCCAAGTTTCTTCTCAATAATATTTTTCCGACTCTCAATCGTATTAGTAATCCAATAGCGTTTTTTTATATACAAATCCTTGTTTTTGATTATATTTCTTAATAGAGAGGTAGAGCTAAGTCTTTCATTATTCATATCAATATCTTTTTCGATAAATTTCTTCAATCCGTCACTTGCTTTATCAAAATAGTAAATATCTAAGTATTTTTTCTGCGTCACTGTATCGATAGTTGTTTGAATACTATCAAAAGCGATATAAAAATTTGAAATATCTTCAGTATATATTTTGACTTGTCCATTAGCGCTAATAGTAAAAAGAGATATACAAGCTAACACACCAAGAAATATCCTTCTCATGCTCAGTTTTATTTAATGATTAGATTTTAAATATGAGAAATCTTCGTCCTCTAAGTGGGGGCCATTCTCGTTGGAAGAGTTTTCCAACCAAAACGAAAATATCTGCATGACTGTTGTATAAGTGGCGTTATGTTATATGAAAAATGTATCTGCTAGATGGACGCCTTCAACTTATGAAACTCCTGAAAATTACAACCGCTTTACCCTATATGGGGAGTTAACAGTATCACTCAACTGCTCTTAAAATACAGGGAAGAACACCGTTTTCGTTAGCCAATTTATAATTAACAAAAAGAGCCAACTTTTGAAAACGGTTGTAGTAACGACTATTACCGCCTACCGGCACGAAGCCATCATAAACAGCGTCATGGGTTAAGTTGCCAAGGGTTGATGGCTGCTCATGCCAGGCAATTTCTCTGACTAACCCATCACTTTTACGAACTCGGACCAATACCTGGGTACTGTCGTTCTCTCTTTTGTAGGCGTAGATAATGCTTTCCGGTCTTTCTTTAGTCGAAGCAAGTTTAAATTGCTTCATGCTGAGTATACGTTCGACTGTTGGTGTATGCTCTAGAAGCAACCCTTTCAGTTCATGATAATCAAGTAACTGTTGAGTTATAACTGATTGGGCCTTTATAGAATACAGGGAGGCTACTAGGCTAAAGCAAGCCGTTAAGAGTAGACGTTTGACGAGTGCAGCATTCATGATCTAGGCTGTTATATAAGTGAGTTTATGTCCAAGCGTATTGACCTGACAAGATATAACACCAGTGACAGAGTTAAGGCATCAAATCCTGGTTTTGCTACTGTACGACCAACGTCGTACAGTAGCAAAACCAGCTTCTACCAGGCCAGCTACTAGCCATCAATGTCACCCCTTGGCCGAAACGCAGTTACTACAATTGGCTGGTTATTGCCCGCCTAGAGCCGCTTTTCCCGCTGACAGTGAAGGGCCAAAAAGCGGGCTAAACAAGGCGTTTTTAGCCCGCTTTATCACCGGTTTGACGCCCTGGTGAGCCAGTGCATTTTCCACAAAAGCCAGGTCGGCAGTGGATCTTCCGACTTTTCTGGCGCAAAAAAGAGGCAACTCGCTCATTATAAGACAACTAATCCAAAATTCTTCGCTCACTTGTATCCAAATCCCAGACAGGACCCCGCCACGCACTACCCCTTCATTACAATTGTAATGCACTTTCCCGGTGATATATGACAGACTGGTTACATCGCGCATTAACGGTTCCATCACCCATTCAGTAGTGACCGGTCAGTTAACCCGGTTAAGGGGCTCTCTACGGGATTCTTCAACCCGCTTAACCAGCTCCGCCGGGGCTCAACCCGTAGCTTGGTGCATAGCGGGGCTATGTCACCTGTGAGCCGGGACATGGTTACTACAGTTCTGGCGGGGCCATCCGCTGTAGCGTACCGGCCTGAGCAGGGGGGCTAGCCCTACATCTTCCGATCTTTCTACTGCAAAAAATGATCAACTTGCTCATCGGTAGGCGAATGCCTTTTCGACTCCTGCTCTGCACGAGAGCTAATCCCTTAAACTGATTGCGGAATTCAGTACAGGCATCCTGCATCCGGCGATCCGACGGCAACGAGCAGCTACAAGTGGAAGTAGATGAAGGGGCCGTGAGTGCCCGGCTGGTGAAACTGCCCCAAGCGGTGAACGGCGCAGACACCTACCTGGAGCTGACCTTCAATCAGGGCGGTCAACTGGCGGCGGGTGCCAGCACGGGCCGCATCCGCTACCGGATTAGTAAGCCTGACGGTGGCCGCTTCGATCAGACCAACGACTACTCGTATCAGGAGCAGCCCCAGGAGTCAAGCCAGAACACGCATCTGGTGGTGCTGGTGAGCAATCAGGTGGTGTGGGGTAAGCTGTTTGCCGGGGCCAGTGCTCGCTTGGCTACTGCTCCAGAGCCAGGCAATGAATTAAGCGTGCAGGTGCTGGGCAACCCCCTGGAGGGCGATCAGTTGCGGGTAGAGATTCGTGGCGTGCAGAGTCAGCCCGTACGCCTATCGGTCAGGGATTTGAGCGGTCGTCTGGTGAGTGAGCGGCAGATCGAGGCCGCCGGAATGGAGGAGCGCCAGGGGCTGGACGTGAGTCGCTCGGATGCCGGTATATTGCTACTCCAGGTCAGTACGCCGACTCAGAGCCGAGTGGTGAAAGTGCTTAAGGTCAGGTAAGTACGTCATTGTCTGTTTGCCTGGATCCAGCTCTCTGGACAGGCGTAAGCGGTGGCCTGTTTACTGGAAGGCTCTTCGGAAACGGCCTAACGCGCCCGCTTCAAGTTGTCTTCCCGGTATGAGCAGGCAAAGGCTTGCCTGGTGCGTTGACGCTACCAGCAGAACTCTTTTTAGCTTTATCTATGGAGCAGCAATCACTGACCGATTTCTTTCGAAACCACGGTGGTGTTATCCGCACCCAGCAGCTTCGCGCGGGCGGGTTTACCCACTACCACCTTAACCCCTTA
>NZ_JAFMYW010000025.1 GCF_017353175.1 Fibrella forsythiae
TCGAAGGCCAAATCCCAGACAGGACCCTGCCACGCACTACCGGCCAAGTACAATTGTAATGCCATTTCCCGGTGATATATGACCCACTGGTTACATAGGCAGAGCAGGCCGCTGAACCATTGCCTCACTGCCTCAGTAGTGACCGGCCCGCAAACGGGTAAAAGGGCTTCGGAACGGATGCTTCAGCCTGCTTGACCCCGCCCTCCATGGCCGGAGGATCGCTCTTACCTCTGGCTGGCTTATGTCACTCGTGGGCCGAGAGGGGGTTACTACAAGTCGGGTGTGGCTACCCGCCCTACCGTAGCCAGGGAAGGGGCGAGAAACCGGCCCAACCAGAGCTTCTGACCCCTGGATTAGGCCGGTCTTGCCCGGTGCTGCTCAACCAGGATTTCTCGCTTACCCAAGGTCAGCAGTGGATCTTCCGACTCTTTTCCCAGACTACTGGACAAAACTCCATTTTTCCTTCGGTCCCGCCTCGAGCCAGCGTTGAACCAGTCTCAAAAAGACAAGGAAGTCGACCAGCCCCGAAGCGATGAACTGAATGCCACGTTTGAAAAAGGATTGAGCAGGGCCACTAGACCCCGATCGATACCGCTTGAGCCGAATCTGGGCGCGTTGCCTGAAGCCCTCTAGTAAACAAAGCACATAGGCAAAGACAACTACAGCAAGCAGCAGGGCAATCTTGGCCGGCTGCTTGGTAGTTGTCTGTTGCAAGTTGGACCCATTGGTTTTAAGACACTTGAAGCACGTCTCGATCTTCCACCGTTTGCGGTACAACTCACTAGCCACGATGGGACTGGTTAAACTGGTAATCCAGAACAAGACCGGTTCGCCTGGACAAGCCACTGGTTCCAGCGCAGCGCTGGTTCAATCACAGGCATTGAGCTCGCCTTATGGAGCCAGTGAACAAGGCAAGGTTGTAGCCCGTTACAACGGCGCGTATGAACAGTACCTTGTATTTATGGCGGAGTAAAAAGCGTTGGTGCAGCCGAGTTGGTCAATCTGGTTGCTGACCAACCCGCTATCTCCTAGGCTAGGCACAGTGCAGACCCCTTGCCCAGGAGCCGGGCCTGATCCCGGGCACGCTTCAGGCGCATCTTGACGGCACTTTGGGTAAGGCCGTGGTCAATGGCCAGCTGCTCGATGGATTGATTGCCAAGGTAGCGCCGCTCAAGCAGCTGCTGGTCACGCAGGGGCAGGCGGTGAAGCGCCAACTGTGCCTGGATCCACCGATCCTCCATGCTGGACTCCTCTTGGAGGAAATCGTAGTGATTAGTGGCCGCATCCAGCGAGAAGAACCTGTAGCGTTTTGCCTGATCGCGGGCCGAAAAGCACTGATGCCGAGTCAGCACAAACAGCCAGGTAGCAAAACTGGACTGGCCCCGGAACGTATGCAGCCGGGTAAATACCTTGCCGAAAATTTCCTGGACCTGGTCCCGAGCCTCTTCTTCTTCTTTCATAAAGCGGAAGCAGGAGGCGTATACTTTACGGTAATAGCGCTGGTAAAGCTGGGTGAACAACCGCTCATCCCTGGTGACTATAAACTGGGCAATCAGCCGCTCATCGGAGTGGTGCATAGGGTGCGCCCTTAGCCGAGGGCCGGTAGGTATAAGGAATGGATTAGAAGCGGACTGTCCTACCAGGCTGCTTACGCCCATAGACTACCCAACAGTCGTTGCACAGCAATCTACGTACCAAATTTACAGAGAGTTAGTATACGGTCTTCAGCGGAACACTTATCCGCGGGCATCAGTCGACGCCTGGCTTTCCCAGCCGCTCGCCAGCGGAGCCGTCCAGTTGATTTTCGGTCTTTTCATAGCTCGTCGCTTTACCTTTTGGTTACAACTAGTGCACCTAGCCCCCCTGCCGCATGTACTACGGACTAAGCCTGATCTTAACTGGACTAGCGCTGCGTTATTTTCTGATTAGGGATAAGCTCCGCCGCACCCATTCGGCTAACATGCGGCAGTATGATTCTTTTGAGGCCTACCGAAACAACATATTGCTACGGGCAGCAGTTAGGCTGCTTGGACTGCTCAGCGTGTTGATGGGGATGCTGCTGATCGGGTTCTCACTGGTCAGGCGCTCCTTTTAGGAGGGCGGCCGCCAAACGCCTCTATTACCTCCTTGTTTGACTACTCATTTGCCTTTGGGGCATCGGATCAGGCATGCCCTGAAGGCAAATCAGCGCAAGCTGCCATAGGAAGGGGGCCTTGTGAAGCCAAGTAGCATTACCTGGCTTCACAAGGCCCCCTTCCTATGGCAGCTTGCACTATACTTTGGTTACAATCACATCGATGCGGCGGTTTTTCCCGCGGCCCGCCTCGGTTTTATTGGTGGCAACGGGTTTGGTATCACCCCGCTCCCTGGTGCTCAGGCGGCTTGCCTCAATGCCGCCATCGATGAGCGCCTGTTTGACGGCCTGGGCCCGCTCCCCCGACAAGGGATCATTGATGGCTTCATCGCCCGTGCTATCGGTATTGCCCTCTATTCGGATCGCCATCGACGGATAAGCCTGCATAATCTGGATCAAATCATCCACGTTAGGCCGGGCCTGAGCCGTGATCGCGGCGGAGTTGGTATCGAAGGTTAGGTTATCAAACGTAAAGACTTTAGGCGTCTGGCCTCCCTTGGTGGCCAGGAACCTAGCTAATGAATACGTGAATGAGTTTTGGACCAGGCTTAGTTTTCGCCCACCCGGTAGATCCACTCCGACCCGTACCTGGGGCTCATCAGCTGAAGCGCCCACCGAATCGCGCGCCCCCTGGTTGCCGTCCAGATCGCTGGCAATCGTATCAGTGGTTACGAGGGTAGCACTGGGTTGGCTGCTGGTTGCGCTGGGTTTGTCATCTTTGCAAGACCGAAGCAGCAAAAACAATAGCAGTAGCGGGATCAATAAATACAGCAGCCAGCGCCACCAGGGCGTACCAGCGGCAGTCTCGTCGCTAACCCCAGCCACTGGCTGAGCTACTGGGCCAGTCGAAGCCGCGGGAGAAGGCTTGGGATTGGTGCCAAGAAACCAGCCCAGTGAGGAGGCAAAAGCAACTGGAATGGCGCTCCATATGGGTTGGGTTTCTCCCTGGAGTAAAGCCGTTAACTGCGACTGGGTGAGGGCGCGCGTAGTGACCTGCTTGTGGAGAAAGCCCAGTAGTACCGACATAATTAATCCAGTCAGCGTCGTGGCTGAACCGACGCTGATGCCGCTGTATTGCGCCGTCGTTCCCACCAGCTGATAGACATGTTGATCATAGAGTTTTCCAAGCAGATCGATCCCTGATTCAGCCGCTTTTTGCCGGTGATCACCGTTTTCTACAAGGTGGCTTACCGATGGATCAGCCGCAAAGGGCGTACTGGTGATCAGTTTATAGAGCCTAAGGGCCCCTTCCTGCTCAGAAGCCAGGTGAAGTACGCCGCCTGCGACGGTAGGGAGCAGGCCCTGGATGGCCATCTGGGTTGATTCCTTGTTCTCGCCCAGAACGCGGGCCAGTTCATCGGCGGCCGAAGGGGGAAAAATAGACCGTAACTGGTCTAGTAATGTACTGGTCATATAAGGCGTGAGTAAAAAGGATAATGAGAGTCGCCATGTGGCGTGGTTATTAAGCTAGTTGTGAGGCTGGAGCCGGGGCCATCAGCCTCAAAAAACGGTCATGGGGTTGGCCCGGCTATAGCCTTACGACTACCAGGCCGGGCCAACCCCATGACAAATGCCTAGCTAAGGGCTGTACCTATTTTTGGGTCGAGTAGGTTACCTCCTCATCGTCCAGTCCCGTTTGGGTCGACTGCCGTGGCTGATCCGTCGCCGTTAGGTTCTCAACATCGACCTCGGTGCTGCGGACGGTGTCCCTGATGACTTCCTCCCGCTCGCTTACCGCTTTACCAATCGAAATTTCTTCGACTACCTGGGCAGTCTTGGCTACAACGGGCACCTCGGCATGCTGGGTTAATTCAATCTGGCCTTCCTGAAAGGCATCCAAATCAGCCGATGTAGCCGGACGATTTACTGGATTGCGCTGAACGGTTACCCGCTCCTCCCGCAGGCGGACATGCTCCTCGACAGGCTTGGCAATAATGCGGCTGCGCACACGCACGCCACCAGTCTCAACCGTACGCTTGCCTACCTGCAGGTTTTCCTCGATTACTTTAAGGGTTTGATCGCCTTCTAGAGGCTGATCAGTAGACGTAGTGTCGGTTAAAACGCCTGAGGCAGGCGCACTACCATAGCCGTACTCAACGTCTTTCTCATCAATGTCAACGGCCCCGGCCTCGTCCAGTATATCGGCCGCCTTACCGGCCTCTTCTTCGCTTTGGGCGTGAACCGTTACGATAGATCCCTTGGCGGCCACCCGAGTATATTTATCCCTGTCGTCCTGACTATCATCGCCAAAGAGTGAGCTAAAAAAGCTTCCAATACTGCTACCCGTATCCTTGGCCTCATCCAGGAATTCGTCCGTACGCGTGCCAGTAGTGTTCTGGTGCGTATCGCCCGTTAAGGTGCTATCGCTTCCTAGGTTAGTTGTCGTCGACACATCAACGCTGGTGCGCGCGAAGCCAGCGCTTACTAATTGCTCGAGGGCGCTCTGCGCCTGGCTGGCGTTATCAAAAACGCCAATGACTGTTAATGCCATGGTTGTACTTTTTTGGATTGATTATGAGTTAAGAAACTATAACGAGGATTCGCCGGGCGAATCCGAACGTTCGGTAAGGGGTCCGGTCCTGCGCTCAACAGTGATCTGCTCGCGGCGCAGGGCAATGGTCTGACTCTGCTCGGAGGACATCACCCGCCGGGTAACGCGGATTTCCTCGATTAGGCGTAGCTGCTTTTGCCAGACCATCTCTTCCTGTAGGACGGAATAGATCGTTGTGTCGCCCTCCTGGCGAGTAGCGGGAATAGCGGTAACTACCTGGTCCATAACCACCCGCTCAATCTGGATTTGATCGGCTAGTAGCGGAACGGTGATGGTCTGCTCCCGCTGATGAACCGCTTTTGTGAGCCGAACGCGGTCCGTCTCAATGATTTGCTTACTAACCGTGAGCTGCTCCTCCATAAGGGGAATAATCATCATCGGCTCCGTTACTGAGTCGCTGGTAGTAGGCGGCAGCTCATCGGCCACCCGCTCACTTATCGGCGTTGCTGGCCTATCACTACGGCTGGCTTCAGGACTACTATGATTCATAAGACGGGAGTAGGTAACTGCCTGGTTGCTTTAACTACAAACCAGCTCGATTTTTGACGCATCCCGATTAGCCCAATTGCCAATCTGTCAACTCGTCGCCTTTTTGCCTACCAAAATCGGACTATCAAGGAAAAAGCTTCAATCCAGCCAATGCTCTATCTATTGGCTGAACCGGGCAGGCGTTAAGGGGATACTGAAGTGGGGCGTAGATGCCTCAAGGTGGGCAATTTATAACCAGCCAATCAGGAGCTTGCGCGCAGCCGTCCACCATAAGGGGCAACAAAGCAAGGTTCTGATCCGCTTCGCTCCACGTCCAGTATTAGGCAGGTAGCCTTTTTTAAAACGCGTCTTTTTTTACCCTACCCTGACTGCGGAGTGGCTACCTCTTACTAACCGCGGGCCCTACTGATTGCTGCTCAGATAGGTTTTATTGCCGTTTTTATTGATGTAATACTTGCCACCTCGCTCCCCTATGTGCACGGCCTCCCCATTGGGGCCCTTTTTAAGCTTGTCAATGGGAGTCTGGTAATCTGCGGGTGTCGCTTTCTGGATCTTTACCCCAGTCCCGGGCTGATCAGCGGTGAGCTGAGCGTGGTTGGCCGCGCTTTTTTTCGCTTGTTTAGCCGCCCGCGCTTTTGCCATCCGTTCACTCACTGGCATCCTGTCTGGCGTTACGCTTTGAGCTATTGTGTGCGTAGTTACCAATAGGCTAAGCGCCAAACGTACTATAGTTATTATGGTTCGCATTAGTCCAGTGAATGTTGCTCCTGCCGGGTGCGGCAGGAGCAGTTGGATGATCTACCTTAACCAAGCGGACATTGGAAAGTTATAGGCAGTGAGGCTAATGCCTTTTTTGGCTGAAGCACCTACTAGAGGCGGACCTGTTTACGTGGCAATCCACGCGACAACCTCTCAGCCTGAGGAGTAGCTCCAGCGGGCCGCGGGGAAGCTGACTAATTCCGGCAAGCAACTTGCTTAGGGACCAATAAACACCGGAAAATTATCCGGGTATAACCCCGTCAAGAAACTGAATTAAGTTGGCTTCAGCTACCAGTGAGTCTGCTAGCTGGTTTGCCACTACTCAAGTAGCGAATCGCCGCCAGATCAAGTCTATAAGGAAGCTAGCCATCTCAGCCAGATGGCTGGCTAGCCAGTTGGCCAGACTTACCTCATGAAGGTAGAGCAGGCTGGGCAAAGGGTGCTGCCAGTTAGCCTTTAGTAGTTGGCGAAGGCTAAGTACGGCTGCTATGCTCAGGACATTGACAACCAATGTCACCCGGAAGCGCAGCAATGTCCTGTCAGTCATCCAGCGTAGTAATCGGCTCATCGTATGCCTGGAATCAATTTTTGCAAAAATAAACAGTTAATCGATACCGTAGCTAGCTGATAACCAGTTAAACAAGGTGAGTGGAATTATCCTGTTGCAGAAGCGCTCCAAGCTGGATCAAACCAGCGGTCTATTCTATTCGGTTACCTAAAACGCCGCTGGTGAGCGGCACCAGCACCAGTAACCCGTTGCCCAAGCCGTGAACCACGTAGGCAGCCCAGCTACTGCTTGTTTTTTGGGCCACGTAACTCACGCTCAGCGCCGTTGGCAGAAGATAAAGTAAATACCAGGGATAAATCGGAACGTGAAACAGCGTCCACAATAGTCCGTGTACTAGCCAAGTGCTGGATCCGTGAACCACCTGCTGGCGGGGAAACAGATAGCCCCGAAACCACAGCTCTTCACCCAGCAGGTTGAATACCGTCAGAAACAGGGCGTATAGAAGCAGTAGCCACCACTGTCCCGCCAGGGACTCGCCCATGAACTGGGTCATACGAGCGGACTGGGCCACCAGCGGATTGAGGACAGCTGGCAGAAAGGACGGTGGGGCCAATGCCGGCAACCGGGCAATAACCTGAGCCGCCGGAAGAAGCAGTCCCGTTAGGCAGAACCCAAGCACAAATAAACTTAGTGTCCAGGCCCAGCCCCTGTAAGTGAGCGCCGCAAAGCGGAGTCGCCCTCGAAAGGTGGCATAATTGATTGGGTAGCCCTCCTTCCGAAGCGCCAGCCAGGTAGCAACTATCAGGGCCGTTAGCGCCAGGGTGTAGCTACTGATAAAGGCCCAAAAAGGAGCAGCACCCGCCCTTAATAGCCCAGGCATCAGGTGATATACGCAAAGCCGAAACCAAAGCGCCGAAGCGCCAAAGTAAAGACAGGCTCGTCCGAAGGGAAGCGGCTTGATGGCAGGTAGCGCGGAAGCGCCTACTGGCTGGTTGCTGGTGCTACTCATAAATAAATCTAGCAGATAACGACAAAAGGCGCAACTCGATTTTGACCAATTGATGCCTGCGGCGGATCAACTCCTGATGACAGTGGATAAACAAGGTCTCATCTAACCCGCTTGCCCTACGCAGTAGGGATAAGTTGACGCCCTGCCCTATCGCTACTGCGTAGCGCCTCTGCCAAGCACTAACTGACAAATATCGTCCAGGCGCTTAAACAAAAAAATACCAGGCTGAGCCGCTAGCACATCAGCCCGGGCGTAGCCCCAGGTCACTGCGCCAAAGGCCATGTTCGCTTTTGCCGCGGCCTGGCTGTCGCGGACCTCATCGCCCACGCACAGCACCTGATGAGGCCCAAGCCCCCAGTGGGCCATCGCCCGCTTGAATTTATGCTGTTTCCCAAAGAGCGAGGTGCCGCAGCCGTAGTAGCCAATGAGCCCGGCCGTTTTGGATCCGAGCACCTCCCGGATGTTGGCCTCCGAGTTGGAGCTAACAATGGCCAGCTGAACGCCCCGGTGGTGCAGCTCCTCCAGCAGCGGGGCTACGCCTTCGAAGAGCTGAATCTGGTGGATGTCTGTGGCCATAAGCCGGATGAAATCCCGGGCCATAAGCGGAATTTTCCAGGCCGGTAACCGGGCGGCCCTCATCAACTGGCGCGCCTCCATGCCCCGGGCCTGCTCTATTTGCCCGGGCTGGATGGGGGGAAAGTGGTAGGTAAGGGCCAGGGTGTTGATGGTCTTCAGAAAGTAGGGAAACGAATCGGCCAGCGTGCCGTCGAAATCAAAAATAACCAGTTGATAACGCATCGTAGTAGGCCTGAAATGGCCTGGTCAATGGGCTGAAGCCGCCAGCCCGAACCATATCACCTGCCAGGCCAGTTAGGCCCTGAAAGACAGCTGGTTTATTAGTTTATTTTACAACTGATTATGCAACTGTAGTCAGTTGAATAATCAGTTGCTATTCACCGAGTCGCTTACGCTCCTTGGCGATCTTATCCTTGAGGGCGGCCACCACAAAATCGTGGATCGATATCCGGTCGCGTTTGGGCAGCTGATCCTGAATATCCCGGATCTGGGCCAGCTCACTCTCGTAGATCTTAAAGGTAAAGGACTTGAGCTTATCTTCCTGGGGCGAGGCCTCGCTGGCGGGTAAGTCGGCTTTAACCGATCCCCCTTTATTGATCGCCTCCAGCATCGCCGGGTTGTTAAGCGGGGTAGGTGGCATGGCAATTTTCGGCTTCTTCATCGTTGTTAGCGTTCAGATCATTTGGGCAGTACAGCTGGGCTTCCTGCAACTATATATGCAACCAAAACTAGTTGTAGATATAGTTTTTTAACTAGTTGTAACTGTACAACCCCATCAAGTTGTTTTTGCCTTCTTTTTACTACTGTCTTTCAAGACCTTATGAATGCCTTCATATAGCTTGGTCAATTCGGCAATGGCTTTGTCATCGGTTGGTTTTACTTCTATAATGCCCAGGCCCAGCGCCGAGGCGTTGGCAAAGGAGATCCGGTTACCCAGCGGGGTATCGATGAAGTGAACCAGAGTCGACTCCCGCAGCAGATCGGCCGTATCCTCCTTGTAGGTGCCCCGGGCGTCGGCCTTATTGATAAAGGTCAGACACAGTAGCCCGGGATTGAAAGGGGTCATTTCCGCAATCAGGGCTTCCACCTTGCGAAGCGTCCAGATATCCAGGGAGCGGGGCGCAAAGGGAACCAGGTACACCTGGGATACCGATAGGGCCGAGCGCTGGCTGACCGTGTCGCGCCCCCCGGTGTCGATAACCACGTCATCGTATTTCTTGGCTAGCCGCGCTACGTTGGCGTTCAGCTCCGAACCCGTGATCTTGACGGCCGTATACCCTAATTCACCCCCTAAGCTCTGATGACGAAAGGAAGTAAAGTCGGTGGCCGACTCCTGGTCATCGGCGTCGACCAGGATCACGTCGCGGCCCTGCCTGGTCAGGTACACGGTCAGATTCGTGGCTATGGTGGTTTTGCCACTGCCGCCTTTAATGCCGCCTACGGTGTAGATCATGTTGTCAATTCAGAATAAACCAGGGTTGTACATTTAGTTGTAAAACTAGTTCTAAATTTGATTCTGTAGCTACAAGCATAGACAAAGCATTTAATTAAATTAAACTGCTTATTACTAGTACTTCATCATTGATATTCACAACAACGAGCGGACTTTGTAGCCGCCTTAGCCACTGATTTGACCATCGGCACTAAAGGTAAAAGAGGTCGGACTCCCCGCAGCCAGTCAGCTACTGGGTTACCGGCCAGGCAAAAAAGGCCGGGCTGATCAAACAAAGAGGGTAAGGTGATGGTACTAAATAAAAAGCCCTGTTGCCTGCTCATGCACACTGATACCCCATTCATTCCGCTTCCCTCAACACCCCCGGTTAAACCACTAGTACCTACTCCTTTGGCTCCTGCCAGGCCCAAACGGCCCAGGATCAAGAAGGCACTAGCCACGCACGCTCGTACGGCAGTGGGCTAGTTCCGGCTGCTCATTGCCCTCATTAACGCGTAGCTTTGCTGCTTATCCCTGTAAGCAAAGCAGCTATGTCGACAATTGGCCCCATTGGCTTGCTTGAGGATGACGAAGATGATCCGTTTCTAATCAAGATGGCCATCAAAGGCTTGGGCGTGGCCAACCAGCTCATCTGCTTTCCCAACGGGCGGTTAGCCTTGGATTACCTGGAGACGACCCCGCTGCAGCCCTTTCTGATTCTGTGCGATATCAACATGCCTCTGATGAACGGCCTGGAACTGCGGGCCCTGATTCATAAGAGTGACTATCTGCGCCAGAAAGCCATTCCCTTCGTGTTTTTGACGACCACGGCCAACCCCGGTTCCATTCGCAAAGCCTACGACGCCTCAGTTCAGGGCTTTTACCAGAAGGCTGCCGATCAGCCAGCGCTCGCCCGGCAACTCAAACTTATTATTGACTACTGGGCAAGCTGTTTACACCCTAATAACAAGCCCAGATACAGCCTATGATCAGGACTCAGGCAATGGGGTAGAAAGGCCCAGGCCAGGCTCCGGCTGTTGGTCTGTCTCCAGGGTTGGCTGGATGGGGCGGGCAAAGAGCTGGGCCTTCAGATCGTGGGACCGAACGGGAAACCCCGCCAGGTAATCGGCAATCTGCTTGTGCTGGTGATCATGGGTCAGCAAGATCGCCCCCGTGTCCACAAAGACCACGTTGAGCTTGGTCTCCAGAATCTGCCCGCTGCGATCACGGATGGGGGAGAGCAGGTGCGATGTGGCGTTGCCGAAGGTGAGCTCCTCCAGGTGGTACTTCCAGCTGATGTACCAGTAGCGGTACTCCGAGTAGTAGGTGCTCAGCACCAACTCCCAGGCCTGGGGCTCATCGCGGATCTGGCGCCACAGGGCCTGCTCGGCCTCAAGGGCGCTGAGCTGCTGCTGCAGGCGGGTCTCCCCTCCGGGCGAGAGAATATCCAGTTGGCGTTGGAGCAGCTTTCCCTGCTGCTTCTCCAGCAGAGAAAGGTAACGATCGATCTCGGTCTGACGCTCCAGGGCCCCGATCTGGGGGCTTTTGATGAGCCAGTACTTGTGCTTATCGTAGTAGGTGAGCTTGACGGCGGGCTGGAGGTAGTTGATCAGCTTGACCTTCTCAAAGCTCTGGCCCACGAAGGGGGCAAACTGGCCCATGACCTCAGTGGGCAGGTAGTGGACCCTATAGCCCTGGCGCAGAAAGTGCTGGGGGCCATTGATATCCCAGGCCTCGGGCTGGTTAACCAGCAGCGAGGGCATGGACTCGAGCAGCTCCAGCAATTGGGTTTGCAAGAGGCGGGTTTGGGAGCGGGCGGAGGGTTTCATGGGAATGGCTACGAGGAATTGCTATAATGTTACTGTCAAAGTAAAATAACCCCCAAGGGCTACTTACTTTTTTGACCAACTTCTCAAGTTTTGTTTATCCACATACCAACAATGCACTCAACCACCCCAATCAAAAACAATCTTAAAAGTTTTACTTGTTATGACTTGATCGCGCGCGTTTAATGACTTATAGCCGGGCAAAAACCCGCGCTAAACCATTGTTAACTACCGATTTACGGTGATTATTTGCCGCGCAAAGGCAACGTTTAAATCGCCAAAAGCAACTATTAAATCGTCTATGGGCAACTATTGAATCGTTTCAGGCAACCAGCAAATCGCTCAAAGGCAACTATTGAATCGCTTAGGCAACGTTTAAATCGCTTATAGGCAACCGTTAAATCGCTTAGGCAACGTTTAAATCGCCGGGGTGAGACAAGGCCAGATTTAGCTTCACAAGCTCTTGGCTGAGCCCTGACTAGGCCGCTCTGCACTTCCGGCAGATCTGTTTAGGCTACATTTAGTGGTTAGTTAGTCCCTCGCCATGCTGGCTAACTTTCTAAAGGCAACCATTAAATCGCTTGTAATGCTGATCTATAATCACCATGTCGCTACTGATTTAATAGTTAGTTCGTATGTGCTGTGCTTTATTAATCAGTGAGTTAACTCACTTTAGAAGTAGAGTACAATAATAATTACAGGCAACTATACACCCGTTCTAGTTGCCTGTAATTATTATTGTACTCTACTTCCAAGGGGCTAGATGGCTGAGAAACCAGTGTTAAAGGATAGGGCGCAGATCGCCAAGCAGTTTGAACTCTTTGCGCTCGAGCCCAGTCAGCTTCAGAAACTGGCTCAGTACGTGCAGGAACCCCTGGAACTGCTGCTGGCCAAGACTGAGAAGCACCTGTCGATCTACGATCGCCGGATTTACTGGACCATTCTTACCAAGCTGGCCTCGTTTCAGACCAGGCACGAGGAAGAAGTGCCGGTCCCCATGACCAACCCCGTCTTTTTGATCCCTATCCGGGATTTGTATCCGCAGTTTGTCCGGGATCAGTTCGATATCAGCGACTCAGGCGAGCAAGCCGATCCTCCCCTCAGGAGCCAGGCCAGCAGAAGGCGTAGGGGCAGTTTAACGGCCAAAATCGGCACGTATTCTTTCTTTAAATCACTAGCCCAGGACCTGGTCTCCAAGTCGGTGATCAACATCGACCACATGACTACGCTGGATCCCAAAAACCGGCTGGTGGGCACCATCGCCATCTTTCCCAGCGTCTTCTACCGGGATGGCATTCTGAGCGTAGAGGTCGACCGAAAAGTGGTTCCGGCCATGTGCATGCTGGGCAAGGGCTACACCAAATTCAAGCGGGAGGAAGCCCTGGCCCTGAGTCGCACGGCCAGCCAGATCCTCTACGTTCGGCTGTGTCGCCTGCTGGATTTTCGCATCTGGCGCACGGGCCTGGATGAGCTGCGCGTCATTCTGGAGGCTGAGAGCTACGCCCGCTACAGCAACTTCAAGCAGAAGGTGCTTCTGCCGGTGATCCAGGAGATCAACGACTATACGGATCTGTTTGTCTCCTTTTCTGAGGTCAAGGAGGGAAAAGCCGTAGTCAAGATCGAGTTTACCTTCTACCATCAGGCCGAGAAGCCCAAACAGGAGCTTAAACAGGCCCGCCAGAAGCTGGACGTTGAACTGGATAATATCTACGCGCTACCCCTTGCCCAGCGGCGCATGCAGGTAGCTGATCTGATTGCCAAGCACTACACCTTCTCGGCTACCCAGCGCCAGCTGATCTTGGAGAATGAAGGCAAGCTCAACCAGTTCATTGAGCTCCACCTCAAGTACATCGACGGCATCATCACCATCAAAACGAGTCCAACCCGCTACATGGCTCCCATCCTGTTTCCCAAAGCCAGGCAGTCCTCCTCAACGGACCGCTTGTTTTAAGGCTCATTAGCAAGATCAGATTCTAGCCTCGGTGGTAGGTGGTAGGCAACCCCTTAGCCTGTTATCCAATTGGTTGACTTACTAGTTGCAGTTTATAGTGATAAGCAGGGAGCACCAAAGCATTTTACCTGGTGGCTAGAAAGCTTACACTGGGCTACTTTCTGCTACTGACCAGTCAATCGTTCTTCTGGGAGGGAAGATCCTGTCAACAAAACAATGGCCGGGCTCTTTGCTTTTGTATGATTTCAATCCTTTGCCCCCGGTGCCACGCCAGAACGATCGCCACTTTTATCTTTTAGTTCCCCCAGGCTGATGTGGATCGCCTCACGCTACCCGCCAGCCAGCTCGCCTGCCACCGAGCTATACTTAGTTACGGGCGGCCCCCTGACTTGGCAGAAGCGCCGCTCAAACGCGGATTTAAGCGCCCGGTTTGGTTACAGTCAACCCGGTGGCGTCAGCGCTTCTACCAGACTTACCAACAAGGGGATCTGATCAAGGCTGAGGCCATTCTGAACCGGCAACAGCGCCGCTCATCCCAGGGGCTTGACAAGGGCTTGAACAGGCCTATAAACGCTTAGAAGAGAAGATCGAATTGACGCCCTTGTCAAGCACGCCACCTAGCTGGTGCTGGCCTACTGTCTACTTAGTCTCATCGCCTCTATAGGCCACCGAGCCGCCAATGTCAGTTAGGCGTCCTAATCGCGATACCGTTACCTAACTAGCCTACCTTTTAAGTAGAAGAAACGCATACTAATGTACGAATTGCATACATTAGGTAACAGTTTATTATAAGCTGTTACCTAATTAGTATCAATATGATAACAGTCTGTTCAGCCTGTGGCTCCGATCAGTTAAAGCTTCAGCCGGGTACAGGTGCCTTTCTGTGTCACACCTGCGGCAACAGAGGCGCAATGACTCAGGTAAGACGCTTCTCAAGGGGCAACGATGCGCACTTGACCGACTACAGCGAACTTAGGCTGGAAGTATGGCGTAGACGATTTTATGCGGCTTACGAACAGGGTGATTTACCGAAGGCGGAACAATTACTAGACCAGTCCCCTTATTACATGGCTAAATCGGCAGATCCCTGCCAGGCTTACAAGCTCATGAAGCGGGATGATCTGGTCAATTCCTTAATTAAGTACACTGCCTGGGGGCTACTGGGATTGGCAACGCTGGGGCTTATCCTCTATATCAATCGTCAGCACTAGCTGTAGCTCGCCGGTAGGCATCAAGTTCCTGCGTACTCAAGTTCTAGAATCGCTACTGGTCAATGCCTAGCAGTCCGAACTTATAGGTATCAGTTGACAGTTATATGCTTGTCAACTGCTAATTATACACCGATGAAAGTGACCCAACCACCTGTAAGTCGGTCCGCTGGCGTAGTAGCTAGGCGGCCGGTTCAGATTAAATCCACCGGGCTGGATGCTGACCTTAACAAGCTCGCTCAGCAGCTGGGTGTGACGCTCAAAGAACTGGCTCCTCTGCTACAACTCTCGGAAAGCACCCTGCACCGGTTACGGAGCCAGACGGTTTTAAGCGGCCCCACCGCCGAGCGGGTAACGCTTTTGGGCAACATCATTCAGCATGGCCTACGGATCTACGATGGACAGGAGGATGCCCTGCGGGACTGGCTCCGCTATCCCCTCTCGGAACTGGATGGCCGCACGCCCCTGCAGGCGCTGACGACGATCGTTGGTTTTACCCAGGTCGACGACATTTTGGGCCGCATCGAGCACGGCATCTTTTTCTAACCTGACGACCTTCCTCACTGTTTCAGATGGTTGTCCATCGACTTCTTCAGGCAGCCTACCATCAGGAACCGCTATCAGGCCAGGGAGCCGCTCTCTACGGTGGCCGCTGGAATCCCAAGGGATTTTCGCTGCTCTATACGACCGAGTCACCGGCGCTTAGTTTGCTGGAAGTGCTGGTGCATATCAATCCCGCCCGCATTCCGGCCTATTATCTGGTAAGCATTGACGTACCTGATTCACTACGCGTCTTTCAGCCGGAGGAATTACCGGCCGGGTGGCGCGCTACGGGTACTGCTCAGCCCTTGCCGTCTCAGTCATTTTTGCTGGACTGGTTACGGGAGCCCGCTAGTTTGATGGTGCAGGTGCCCAGCGCGATTGTCCCGATCATGACCAATTTTCTGATCAATCCCCGTCACGAGCTTTTTTCGGCTTGCAGAGTGATTCAGTCAGCGCCCTTTGAGATCGACGAGCGGCTGTACGACCCTACCCGCCGCAAGCCTTGATTAGATGAGCCAGACTGCTGAT
>NZ_JAFMYW010000026.1 GCF_017353175.1 Fibrella forsythiae
CCCGTTCCCATACCAGTGGTGGGGTACGCGGAGCCGGAGGCTGCTCAGGTCTACGTCGGCGGGCAGCTGGCCTGTTCCCTCCAGGGTGAAGCGGGAGGTTTTTACCAGCTCCCCAAAGCCATCCTCCACTTGCCTGGTAGCAACCAGGTTACCTGGATTCTGCACGCTTGCGCCCGGTAGGTGCCGGATCGTCGTATCGACACCCTCGCCCTGAGCCAGGAAATACCGAATGTCTTTGAGCGTGTACTGGGCTGGCGTCCCTTGAGCGTGTACTGGGCTGGCGTCCCTAAGTCAGCCTCGGGGAGATCGGGCCTCGAGCAGGCGGTGAGCAGCGTGAGGGGCAGCCCTATCAGGGCTGCCAGGCGGGCCAGGGGCGTGAGAAGCGTAGTCATACCAATTCGTTGAGTGAGCTACTTATTGGTGGATAAAGCCCCTGCCTGCGAGTATTTACTATCCCCCTTTGCTTCGCTAACTTTAATCGGACGCTATAAATGATGGAAAGTTGCTGCCGGTGATCGGCTCATCGGGTATGCCCGCTCTTTGTAAAAACGGCTTCAGAACCTGGCCTGATAAGTAGACTTTATGAATGGCTCAGGGCTATACCAAGCTATAGATTGTTCTGTAGCGTTCCAAAGACGTCCGTTGAAGATATGTAAAGAAAGGAAAAGTAGGAGGTGAAGTGCGATAAGTTCAGACTGTAATATCTCTAAGGAAACTGGTTAATGTAATAAGCAAGCACCGATAAAGAAGACCAGACAGGCATTTTTTCGATATTTATACCTTGAAGCAGTAGTGGTTCGTTGAGTGGAACTTATGTTTGCGGTATAACTTACTTATGCGCGATTACGATATAAGGCATTCTCTTCACAATCAATTTCTTGCCCACTACAAGCAAGATGGGCATTCTATCGTTGTCGATGAATTGGGCGTTTGTAACGGTCAATCAGTCATTGATGTAGCTGTTATCAATGGTTCCCTTCATGCTTTTGAAATAAAAAGTGATGCTGACACGCTAGTCCGCCTACCAAAACAGGTAGCGCACTACAATAAAGTGTTTGACTATGCGACTATCGTAGTAAATGGTAAATATGTACATAGAGTAGCCTCACTTGTTCCGTACTGGTGGGCTATCTGGTTGATTTATGAAAAGGATGGTAAGATTCTAAAGACAATTGTACGCGAAGGTGAGCGGAACACAAATATTGATGCGTTCTCGGTAGCTCAGCTATTATGGCGGGAAGAGGCGCTTAATCTGCTTGTTAAATTAGACTTGGCAAAAGGCATGCGCACGAAACGCCGTTGGTTACTTTGGCAGCACTTAGCCGAAAATGTACCTGTTGATCGTTTATGTGAATACACTCGGCAATACTTGAAAGAAAGAAGTGCTTGGAAAGAGTCAAAATTTACCCCTTCCGAAGAAGCTCTAACGTCTTTACGAAGTGATGATTCTGGGTCACTCTGACCCAAATAGCTGGTGTACCGGGCCCTTCTCTGCCCTCGGCACAATCCGTAATAAACTGATCACCCCAGCTAAAGCTTTGTCCTGAATAATACGGCTCTTGTAATAACTCTGCTGCTTTCACTCTGTACTGACCCATAGCTAAAGCATGATCCTGCGCCCTTTGGCCTCTAAAGATAACGAAGTGATTCTCTGTCGTATATTTTATTGAACAGGTTCCCTGATGTTTTACGGCCTCTAAATCGTAATTCGGATGCGCATTACCATAGTCTGCATAAATTAAACGACTACTTCCAATTTCAAAATTCTTGACATTCTTCCACAGTGTCCATTCAACCCGGGTAATAGGCGTTTTCGTATCTGACACAAACTTAGTCAAGTCAGCTGGAAAGGAGCCTGCCCCCATAATGCATTGTCTAATCGGCTCTATCTTGGCTAAGCGAAGTGCTATAAGTTCCAGTGAGTTAGCATAGCTAGCTTCGTGAGAGGCTGTTACAACTCCAAAATCTATAACTAAATCTATACTGCTACTATCAATAGAAAAATAGCTTTTTATTCTGTTAATTGAATTAATTATAGTCTGGGCATTTATGTTATTATTTCTAATTCTTAAGCAAATACCGTGGCTTAAAAAATCTTTGTAAAAGCTTAATATCCAATCAGCGGAGTCAGGATAGACAACTGGAATAATGTTGATGCCATTGTTTTTAAGTTTGTTAAAAAAATCTTGGGTAACACCAAATTCATATTGTTGCAAATAGCTACTATCCAGATAAATTCTGTTACCCGGAAAAGACCAGGAATCAACTAAAGGCTTGATTCTGGTTTGAACATAGTCTTTAACTCTATCCTCTTTAGCATCGGGAATTAGCTGGATTAAAGGAATTGTATTGTCTTTCTGATCAGGGAGTAAATAGGAGAGTGCAATTAGCTCGCCTTCTTTGCTGACCAGGATAGGGGTATAGAGGTGTGAGGACATTAGTAATTTGGTTTAAAAGGGGGATAGAATACAGTGGTTTCTCATGGAATTACTAACTAGGTAAACCGGAAAGTAGCTGACGATAGATCAAGGTGAAACGGTCAGCGTCCTGCGCCATAAGTAGTAACACATCCTTACCCGTTGCCTTGCGAATAAGTAGGCCCTGCTTATAGGTTTTAATGGCGTAAATAGACTCAAATTTTATTACAGTCGTTTTCTCGCGGCTTTCAAAAAGTAACCGTTTGTTGGTCAAGTAAAGACGACCTGTATGGATTAGTTTTAGAATAGCGAATGTGTCTTTTTGCACTGGCACCTTGACAGAATCCAAATCAACACTATCGAAAGATTGATACTGCTCATAATGATCTGTATAGTTTGCCCGGCGAATGGTAGCTCGTTCTTCAAACCAGTTTACCTCGCTGGTCTGAAAGAAGCAACGCTCTGACTTTTGTAGAGGTATGCCCACCTCAAGTACTGGCAATGGCATGGATTCGATAGTCCAATAACGCCCGTAACGATCCATGATTTGCTTGATTTGGGCGCTTGGTTTAACGCCAAAACCCTGGCTAACCTTATTCAATCGCCGAAGGTTATCTGGACTAAGCCGGGCCTTGGCTCCAAGTTCATCAACTAGGCTGGATAAAAAGGACTGACAAACATCGCTGTATATTCGGTCAGCTGCTTCAGTGGTAAGCGACAACCATTGACTCAGCTTCGCTAGAGCTTCTTTGTCCGCTTCATTAATGTATCCATACTGAATAGCTTGCTCAACTTGTCTCCGGTAAACGCCTTCACCAATCAGGCTATGTAGTTGCTGAACGGAGGAGATAGGGAGTTGGAAGATCGTTTGCAGATGAACTATATCGCTTAGTTCCTCAAGGCGTAGTTGGGGAGCACCTAGCCTGTAATTCAAGTGAACGGCGTAGAACTCCTCCAGGTTGAGTTGATACTGATTCAGTTGAAGGCCATATTTTGCCTCAATGGCTGTCAAATCAGCAGGTGTGATTGATTCGATGGGCTGTGTGGCCAAGAGATTATTCAGCTCAATCACCGCGTTCTGGGACGGACGTTGCCCCAGTATTCGTTGCATCAAGCTTTGTTCTACTAGAGGACGGGCTTCAAAAATCGTTGACTTCATATTTACGGTAAGTTTCGTAGATGGGTAGGTTCCAGTTACAAACGCCGCCGTGGTGCGAGCAGGCTCCAGATCCTTTGGCATTGGAGGGGCTGTAACTTCCATCGCAGCATACTGTCTGGTAATAAGAAACCTTGCGTATCAGCGGGTTTAGCTTTTCATAAAGCTGAGCGGACGATTCATGGCCTGCTTTGGAGGCTTGCCGCAGGTTGTCCAGAGCCTCCGATTTCCGGCCTATACACTGATAACAAAGCGCCTGTTGGTAGAGCATATCGCCATCTAAAGCGCCCATCTCGTTATACGTTCCAATCGCTAATTTGTACTGTTTAGTCCGTGCGTAAGCTGTTGCCAGATTTAGTTGTACTTGCCGCTGCTGTACAGGTTCCTTAGACGTAACAAAGCGCGTAGCCTGTCTGTATAGAGGGATGGATTTAGCATAAGCCCCTTTGTTTGACAGCGCTTCAGCAGCAGTCAAATAGCTACGCAGACTATCTAGCCGCTGCGTTTCCCGGCGCTGGGCTGCCTGCTGTTCTTGCAGATTGGCTAGCATAACCAGTCGCAAATGCTCATTGATTTGATCAACGCGCCCTTGGTACTGAATGCCGGTACCAACTACCAGTAGCCCTACCGCTCCTAATGTAATGGCTTTGAGCCTAGAGGTGAAAACAAATCGCAGGCCACGCTCGAGGAGGCGTTTTCCCCAGTCAGAGGTGAGAAAGGCGAAGATGCATAAGGCCAACGCAAAGCCTTGATGGACTTGTATCACCATCAAAGCAGCAAAGAGTAGCGCAATACTCCCTGCATTCCAAAGCAGTGCGCCAGCGGAGTCAACTTTTTCTACCTGGGAGGTATTTCCTTGTTTGAAGTAGTCGGGTAGTACTCGGTAGCGTTCAGCAATTAAATTGGGTACATACTGCTTCATGTGTGTGATTTAGGGGAAGGGGGGTAGTGTGGCACAATTAGGGACTATATTTTCATATTTCTTATAATAGTAGACAAAAAAATCAACTGCTTTCGTAAGCGGTAGCTAACAGTAACATATGATATACATAGTTGTATCATTCGTTTGTGGCAAGCTGGCTGTGTTAACCTGCGAACGCATCCATCTATAAACGAACAAACCGGCTCATCGCTAGACAAGTCGGTTTATAGCAATGACAGCTAAGAAATTATGCGTCAAGCCAGATTGTGAAAATACTTTCTAAACAGGTTTTTGGGTTAGAAGGAATAAGCTTTATTCATATTAATCTTCCCAAATAATACTTATTGTATAACCATACGATTTCACAAATAGGCAGTACTCATAGAAAGTAGAATCTTGTTCGTCATAGCGCATCTTAAACCAATCTGACTTCCAGATTTGTTGTTTTAGTTCATCTGAGTAGTATACTTTACCTTTTGTGAAGCTTTCGTAAGCAACAGAACCAATAGGTGGATGCTCATCGTATTTAAACTCTAAAAAAGGTCTGAAGTCGTGAGATGTTTTCCACCATTTCATTTTATTGTCTTTACAATAAACTATACAGACAGGATGATTACCTCTTTTGACAAACTTTAAAATTGCTGCTGTTTTGCTTACTTTGAATTTCTCTGCAAGATGAGTGATAACGTGTGGTCCAAACTTCTTAGAAAAACATTCATTATAAAAAATTTCCGTAGGCATTAAAAACTCAGCTGCAAATTCGTTAGCTTCTACCTCTTGAGGCCCAGCTTTATACCAATTGATTAAATCATATTCTGTATCTGCAAAAATAGGAGACAAATCTTTATGCATTTCATAGTGACCTAATTCATGAGCAGCAGCAAATCTTTTCTTTGATTCAAACGTAATGTTTGAATTTATAGTTATTATAGAACGACCTCCTACTGATACTATTTCCCCTTCTTTACTTGTTAATGGTACTTCTTCATAAAATGCGCGCCTGCCCAGGATTATAGACTTAATAGGCATAGAAGTTGGGTCATCCAGTCCACATTCATTTAAGACTAATTTAGCAACTAATTCAGATTTAGTGAATTTGTTATTCGTTAACATTTTTATCTTCGTTTTCTGTAAATTTTAGATAAAAATATTTAACCAAGGTAACCTTAATATCTTCTTCCGTGAAAGATTCAATATTACGATTATGTAGAATTAACTTCTCTGATATTGCGAATTCAGGAAATGAAAAATTAACATTCTTTAGAAGATCTTCAACCCAAACAATAGCTTTATTTTTAATGTATTCAGTTGAATTCATTTCTTCCTGAGTCTTTAATGACTGCATCTTTAAACGCATCTGTTTCACACGTTTCATGCCTTCATTTATAATTGAATCTCGGTTAAGGCCTTCATCGGCTAAATATCTATCAGATTCTTGCCTATTACAGTGCGAAAATTCTAAATCTGCTACGATTAACTTAAAGAAATCTGATTTGTTTTGTTTCGAGTTCGAATTCATATTACTTGTCGTTTTAGGCCAAATTTAGTGGCGGTATTTTTTAGAACAGTTTTTAACCTTCTCATACCATTATCATATTCGGCTTCGCTCATATTGAATTGTTCTATTATATCTCCTCTTTTTAAATCTGAGGTAATTCCTAAAAATATCTCTTCTAATATCGTATTACCTTCGATTTCTGAATTAATATGGTTAGTTACAGTTTCATAGTCTATTTTATCCCCAAAATAATTTTCCAAATACGGGAATAAAGATTCAATATAGTTACTGTCACTCTCATCTTCAGATGAATTATAATATATATCTAATGTTTCGGTATTCTCTGATGAAACAACATCTGTTCTAACTAGGTTTCTTATTATATGAAACTTTATAAAATCTTGAATCGAACCTAGTTCAGGCTTATATTTTTCTGGATTAAACATGTATCTTTCAATGCCTTCAGATACATAATCATGTACTTGTTTGCCTTTTATAAACGACGAATCATCTAGCTTCTTATACCACATTCTATTTTTTAATAGTTTGTCAGTGAAAATGTAAAGGCATTCATATAAGTCTTCCCATTCTTTATTTGTTTTTATCTCATTCATAAAATTTAGGCTTGGCGCGGTTTTAAATTAACACAATAATCGACTGCTATCGTAAAACCACTTTAAAAGTAGAATCAATGTACAATAAGCAGGTATAAAACCGCAGCTACAATATAGCTAGAGTCATGAGCGCGAAAGCGTAGCGCGAGTTCTATCTACTCGATCATAGGCTGGCATGCCACGTATCTATGTATGTTATCGAGAATTTTTTTTTTACAGCTACCTGCAAAAAATAGCAACTCGTTAACATACTAGAGTATAACCACATTCAAACAACGCCATGGTAGTATATCCAAAATTTCAAGTTTTCAAGTCATTAGCCAATAGCCAGTACTACTACAGGTTGCGGGCGGTCAATAGTGAACCCATTCTGAGTGGCGAAGGCTACACGTCGAAGCAGTCTTGTTTAGTTGCAATTGCCTCGGTTAAAGCTAACGCCCCATACGATTTTCGGTATGAACGCAAAAACGGTACAGCTAACTACACTTTCAATCTGAAAGCTTCGAACGGCGAGATCATAGGAAGAAGTGAGAACTATACCACTTCTGCCGCTAGAGAGAATGGAATTGAAGCTGTTAAAAGAGATGCTCCAGTAGCAGCAATTGAAGATCTATCATAGTTACCCTTAAATAAACATCTAGATGTCAAACCGTATTACACACATTCGCAAGCCTAACGCCAGTAGTGAAGTAGAGCATATTACCGACATAAAGGGAAGTCATACAAATGGCACCATTACGTTTCAGTATACTGTGGCACAGGTAGTACAGTACCTGAAAGACGGCTATTCTTTCTATGTTCAAGTAGGCAGCACACAAGTTTCTGTGACGTATCAAAAGAGTGCAGCAGGTAGAGAGTACATAAAAACAAAACCAGACTCGACTCAGAAGGACAATTTGTTAAGTCTACCTCAATTCTGAGATAAGTCTAATTAATAACGTCGCCACAAAACCCCACCTCTTGAAGGGTGGGGTTTTGTACTTTCTAGGGTTGTATCTTAGAAGCTATACTCAAAAGCTCATCTACTAATCGATTAGTTTTGAGACTAATAAACCGGTCAGCTGCACTATTCCTAAGCCAACGCCTCTACAAGCAGCGGGTCTAATTCCACGATTACCTCGGCAAGCGCTTGGCTCAACTGCTGCTCGCTCGCCGTGGCTACATAGCTATACTTTGCTCTAAACGTCGGGTTGCCCAGCGTCAACACCACGTTTTGCAGGGTCTCTAACTGTTGCTGTAAGGTTTGAGCAATAGACTCAATAGGAGTTGCACCACCCATAGAATGGGCGTAATTTTGTACCGTGTTCATTTGAACGTATGGTTTGAGTGAATTACCTGCCCCTCCGCTACGACCTGCCAAGATTGGAAGCGTTGGGGCTTTTTTGTTGCCTTTCGGTATTACAAATATAATCAGAAGGTAGGATATATACTACCTTGCGGAGTAAAAAAATAGCTATTCCTTTAGCCCTATAAATACTGCTTTATCGAGAGCAGCGAATATTTTGTCCAATGTGTCGATAGTCAGGTTCTGCTCACCGCGCTCATACTCAGTCACAGTGTTCTTAGCAACGCCTAATTTTTCTCCTAACTCTTTCTGAGTCAATCCCCTTGCCTTACGAGTTTCTCGTATTAAAGTTGCTACCTGTTGCTTAACGTTTTGCTCTGTCATTGATCTAATCCTCTTTACCAACTTCAAAGATACAAGTTCACCCTATAATGCTTTTGTAGCAAGTATGCCTTCGGACCTGTTGTAAACATATAAGCTGATAAGCGATACCTATATGCAAGTAATAGGCCTTACAACCTTTTGATCTCACTTATATCAGCCAAGTTTCTTACTAAGCTCTTCATATAACAAGATAGTCCGTCTTAAATCTGCGATGATCTGGTCCTTCTCTTGCAAACGTTGTTGACAATCTGCCAAGTCTGCCTCTGACTTCGCATTGTCTACAGGTGTGGCTGGTAAATTGGTTTGTTTAATAATTGCCTGGGCATTTCGAGAAGTGCCTTTCACACTAGTTTGTTGTTGGATAGCCGCAGAGCTAGGCTCAAGAAAAAAGTAAACGTTTTTTCCTGCCGCCTCAGCTATTTCCATTAACACACCAACCTTCATATCTTCTACGTTCAACCTCTTTTGAAGGCTCTGAGGGCTAATACCTAAGTTGCGAGCCAAAGTCGCTAGTGGTACCCCCGCCGCCTCCAATTTCCCTTTCACGTACTGTCCTGTCATAACTATTTTAGGGTATATTTATTAAATTTTTATATACCTTATTGCTTATATAAACTATAAGGTTTATGTTTGTCTAAATATTTCGACAAAGGTACATGGAGACGGTGAAGGAAATCAAGGCGCACTTACGTCAGGGTGACTGGGAAAGAATCGCCCAGCTTACTGGGTTGAAATACCATAACGCTTATAAGACTTTCGAGCGCCCTACCGCTAAACGGCATAAAGACGTCGTAAAAGCTGCCCGCGAAGTCGCTCTCTTCAATAAGAGACATGGTTTCTGTGCCGGAATGATCACCAACGCAATCACCTTAGCGGCTACGTCGAATGAACAATTAACTGATTAAGCTTACTATCCTTTGACAAAAAGCCCCAGTCCTGTCTAGCACACAGAACCGGGGCGATAAACTGATTCGGTCTAATGAATCGTACAAATGTAGTACGTAGCCCCCTTGTGTCCCAAGGGCAGCTACTAAGCGGCTCACTCAGCCGCCTCAAGCAAATCCAAGATTATCAAAACCTGGCCAAAGTCCGCCTGCGGGAACGCCTCCACGGCTCCCCCACCAGCGCCACCCTCTACGACATGCTCATGCGGGATCAGCTCACCTTAATTAAGAGCAATCCGCATGCCTAGCCCACACCTTAAGCCCAGCGCCGCCAATCGCACAGTCCTGGCTAGCCAGGACCCTGACCTGGAGCTGGTAGTGCGCCGGTTGCGCACGCTGTACGCCCAGCGCCTGCACTGGCAGCAGGGCAAGCCTATGAGCCTTGTGATCCGCCCCTTCAGCGCCGTGGAGATCAGTTTGGACCCCCTGGAAAGTCTGGTCGTCAGCAGCGAGGACCCCGACGCACACTTATTATCCGTGCCCCTGAACGCCCTGATCGATCACTACGAACAAGTGTTATGGCTGGCCAAGATCCCCCTGCCCACCATATGAGCACCCTGGCCCTAACCGTCATCGGGCTGCTGGTCGCCTCCCTGGTGATTCCCGCCCTGAGAAGTGCCTGTAAGAATCCCCTGGATAAGCACCTGCCATGAGCCCAATCTGTCCCTACGTGGAGGCGGTGGACCCCAATCTCCAATCAGTAGCCAGTCAGGCCCTGCACTGGCTGCACCTGGACGAGCATACCTGCGAGCTGCGCAGACTTACGGAGGAGCCCCAGCTGGACGGCTTTGGCAAGCCCACGACTCAGCTACTAGGCATGGTCAAGTACAACCCCGACGTGGAGCTCTACCTGGCCTACGTGCAGGCCTGGCTGGACCCGGGTAAGCGCCCGCTCCTGCTGCCCATCCTGGCCCGCTTCCATAGGCTGCTGGCCCAGAATGAATTGATCCACTTTCTGCTGACGACTAACCGCCTCTGAGTCATGGCTACCTTCCACTCCCTGCTGAAGACGTTCGTCAAGCAGCACATCGCTGCCCCCGGCCCTGTGGCCTCCCCTATCCCGCCCACGGTGATCGATGCTGCCCAGCGCTGGCAGACCCACTTTGTCTGCCCTCAGGCGCTGGCCACCGTGCGCCGGCTGATCGATCAGGACATGCTCCGCTGGCTGGATCGCCAGCCCACCTACGTGCCCCCCAGGCTGCTCACGGTGGTGGAGCAATTAGTCCCCCAGGAGTACGGCATGGTGGTCTTGACTCACGAGGCCTGGGTGAAGATCTCCCACGCGCTGATCACCTACGAGATCGTTCAGGAGCAGCTTCGAAGCGTCCCCATCCTGGAAGGCACAGCGCCCGCCCTGGTGCTGCGCCACCTAGCCTGCGTCAGGAACGTACCCCGCCAGCTGATTGCCTAGCGCTTCTCACAAGATTCAGTTCTGACCTGTTCATCCCAGTCCAACGCCCCGATCATTGCCCCCCTGACTACCTAAGCCCTGTTTAACTACCCCCTGCTCTGTATGACTACCGCCTGCTCCCGCCCCCCGCCCTCCCGCTAAGGACCATACCGCCCTCCCCAAGCCCCCATGCTGATTGCAAGCAGCTGCCTGGCTTAATCCCGCTATACCGCTCAAGATCAACCCTTTAGCGCTTGACCAATCCCCCTATGCCCCGGCAAGCAAGCCGGGTTTTCTTACCGCCTAAACCGCAGTTATTCGGTTAGGAGAGCCTTTGTCCTGGAACAAATGTGACAGAAGTTACTCCGTAGTTCCTCTGGGTTACGCCTTGGGTTACTCTGTAAACGTTAGGACCCCAAAAATCAAAAAAACAACCCCGGCGCCGTCCGGAAAAATCAACGCAATCATGACCGCTTCAAACGCCTCCAATCGCCCCCAACCCCGCGCTTTTTCGCCCCTTAAGTTCAAGTCCGACCCCGCCAGCAGCACCTACCGCTGGGAGATCGACCTGACCCAGGACGGCACCAACCGGGTATCCCTGATGGAGGGCTATAGCAAGGGCCAGGGCTTTGAACTCACCAACAAAGCGGAATTATTAATCCGCAAGCTGGGCAACCCCCTCTCGCTGTATCTGCCCAAGAGCGATGAGATCCGGCTGTATGAGAATCTGACCCAGCTGCCCTCGGGCCAAACCTTGCGCATTCCCAAGGAGCAGCAGATCTGTATCCTGGTTCTGTACCGCAGTGGCTTCAAGGCCCACAGCTGGGTGGCCCAGTGCGAGCCCATCCTGACGCACCTGAACGGGATCTACCAGGTGCTCACATCCACGGGCCAGCCGCCCCAGCACCGCCCCGGCAACGCCCGCAAGAAGGTCTGGTTTCCCGAGCTGGACCACTCCAAGTACACCTTCGGGAGTCAGGAGCAGTTGCAGCTCTTCTGCCGCTCGATGCTGCCCAGGCACGGGGCGGAGTGCATGAACAAGTGGTGGAAAGCGCACCTGGCCATGCAGCCCGAGCTGGCCACCCCCGGCCCGGCCCTGTTGCAGACGCCCCCCACGGGCAGCGAGCACCAGGCTACCCAGGCGGCCACCCAGGCCCTGTACACCAAGTTCAATCAAGGTTAAGCCCCTATGAGCCTAGCCGAGGAGATCAAAGGCCTGCCCCTGGCCACGCTGCTGGACTGCCGGGGGCACTACGAGCGGGCCATTCGCCTGGAGCGCTCTTCCCTGGGGCAGGCCATTTGCCTCCATACGCTACAGCTGATCAACCGGGAGCTCACCCGGCGAATGCCACCCATGCCGGGTGAGGGCCTGCCACTACCTAATCTGCCTGTCCTATCGCTCCCCCTTCCATGACTAGTACCAGGCGCTTGCCTACGCCCCTGCCCAGTCTGCATTTTCGCGGGCTGGGCAGACCCGTTCCCATGGGGCAGATCCTGCGCTTTGAGGCGGCGGACAACTACACCCGCATCTGAGTGCAGGGCCAGGTCCGCCCCCTGCTGTATGGCTACACCCTGCGGGTGATGTGCCAGCGCTTTCCCTTT
>NZ_JAFMYW010000027.1 GCF_017353175.1 Fibrella forsythiae
GATGCCATATGGTCAAGGCCGGTTAATGCCAGTAGCCTGAACAGGTAGCGCTTGACCAGGCTATCCGAGGCGTCAGGACACAGTGAAGCAGCCACTTTAGGGCTTCCCAAGGTAGCTATATAAGTAATCCGCTATTTATCAGCAGGTTAATCGTCTGTTTTGCCTGTTTTTGCTGATGGTCGCCGGTGTGACCTTACCAGATTGGCGATAATTTCGCGGACTTTATCCGACATATCAATTTCGTTTTCCTCGCAGACCTGCTTAAACTGTTGCTTTAGCCTAGGGCTCATACGAACCTGTAACAGACTGGTTTCCTTTGCCATTAGTTCGGTTGTTTTGTTCACTTAAATATAGCATTTTGTACTGACAGTATCATTACAAAACAGGACAAATTTTGTAATGATGAGAGCATGACAACCCCTTTACATGTCTTGAACGACCGTTTAAGACATGTAATATTGGCCCGAAATGGGTATATTTGGGTAGGCTAAAGCAATGGTTGAGGTATGGCAAAGAAGAGCAGTATCAGTAACGGCGGTCCTCTTAGGTACGTGGCTTACTACCGGGTATCAACCCGGGCGCAAGGGGATTCGGGGTTAGGATTAGAGGGCCAGCGCGCGGCCGTGGCTGGTTTTGTTCGGGGTCCTATCATTGCTGAGTTTACCGAAGTCGAATCGGGGAAGAACAACCAGCGTGCTCAGCTGTCGGCCGCGATCGATCGGGCCAATCAGGAGAGCGCCGTTCTGGTCATTGCCAAGCTCGACCGGTTGAGCCGTAATGCCTCCTTCATCTTTACGCTCAGGGATTCGGGCGTTAACTTTCAATGCGTCGATATGCCTGATGCCAATACGTTGACCATCGGGATATTCGCCACCCTGGCCCAGCACGAGCGGGAGTTGATCAGCAGTCGAACCAAAGCCGCACTTGATGCTAAGGTTGCCCAGGGTGCCAAACTGGGAAAACCCGAGAACCTGACGGCTGATGCCCGGGCTAAGGGAGCAGCTGGTAACGTGGCCCGGGCTAAGGCCAACGAGAACAACCGGCGGGCACTGTCAATGGCTACCTCCCTGAGAAGATCCGGAAAGAATCTGACCCAGATTGCTGATCAGCTTAACACGTCGGGTTTTCGTACGGCCCGGGGCTGTCAGTTCCAGGCTACTCAGGTGAGTCGACTGCTTGACCAGCAACTGTCCTGATTGTCCTAAGCGACCGTCCTAAGACAGTTAAGCCGGTCAAATCTGGGCAAAACAGTACTTAAAAAGCCAGTCTATTTCCCTCATCAATGTGACTACCAGACTATAAACCAGCCTCTTACTGGTGTGGAATGGTCTATTTCCTGTATAAATAGAGAATCGAGCTCTGTTTATACAGGAAATAGGGTAGTGGGTCATAGCCACAACGTTGAGGTATCTAAGGGGTTTTCCACCGGAGAACTATCGGAAAACGCTGGGAAAAGTGCACGGATGATCACCGAAAAAATAAATATGTTTTCAGGCCTTCACTTTTTTCACGTTTTGCACCGCAGTTAGCCAATTGTCGGAGTTCCGATAATTGACCCTAGTCCGATCTGGTGTAAAAGGTGGATGATTGGACTCACCTTTTATATACTTTCCAGTGTATATTTACGGTAGGGGCTCAACGCTAGAGTAAACCATTACAAACTGGTAATGATGCGTTTAGTCAACCTATGGGATAGACGAAAAACAACGTACCGTTATGGCTAAAGAGTCCAACTTCATCGACTTTAACGACGAGAAAATTCCGGTAGGAAAAAGAAAGCAAGCCTACGTTAGATGGGCCATGTCAAAGGGTACGTCGGCAATTGATGCTAAGAGACAGGCCAACAAAAAGTTTGGTTTTGAAAAGAGGGGTAAGGCTTTTGTGATTTTCCAATACGATACCGACTTGCTCTGGCAGCACAAATCACAGATACTTTTTCAGGTTGGCGCTCATCGCTACGAAGAGTTTGAGTACACAACGGACGACCAAGTAACACCTGAAAAGATAGCCTATTATAAGGCGAAAGGTTTTGAGATAAAATACCAACCATTAGCTCGCTGAGGCTTCGCATAGTGAACTATCGTTTAGAAAAGCAATCCTACAACCATATGGTAGCAGAAGTCAACTACTTTTGCGGCATGTCCGAAGCGCTACAGAAATCAGTAGGTAATGCTGTGAAAGAAGCCCGTATACGTGCCGGATTAAGCCAGAAAGAACTTGCGGTTAATGTCGGGCTTCAGCAGCCGAATATTGCCAAGCTGGAAGCAGGTGGATATAATATCTCGCTCAATCAGCTTGAACGCATCGCTCAGGTGTTAAGGCTAAATGTGGAGGTAATCTTAACCCATTCCGCATCTGCGTAGGTGGCCAGCGTGAGGATTACCAACGCTGGTCGTTAAATCAGTCAAGCCGACCTGGGGAAGAACATCTGACCTCTTCGGGCCGCAACAATCAGAAGTATTACCGCTTTTGAGCCTCGGTTCTAAACCGGGGCTTTTTCATGTTCGTACCCTCGTACCGGTACGAGGGTACGAGCTAGTACGAATCTGGTACGAGTTGAATCTAATTCCCCCGAATGTGAGGGAATTAGATTTAGCCCCGGCTACAAGGGGTTTCTGTCACAGAAATCCGCAGGCTGTGACAGAAACCCTGGTTTCACTACCGGAGGTGGGCATTAATGATCAACTCAGTAGTCAGTGAATGTAACTGACCCAGATAGCCGTAGCGCTCAATTGTTTCCAGCAAACTCTCCCTACTGCGTTGCTGCAAGGCGTAGACGTTGAGGCTGTACACCTCGCGCAGCCGGCCATAAAGCCAGCGGTACATGTTGCCCTGAGTGACCCCATAATGATCGCAGTAGTCATTAACCCGCTGGTTGATCTGTTGACGCAATCCGGCCGTGTTACCGCTATCAGTGAGCCAATGATCGGAACGGGGTGGACCCTGATGGGGAGCCACTGGCGGCCGGGGTTGTCTTACCCGGGTAGAAGCATCGTGCCAGTCTGGACCCTTGACCTGGTGTAGACTACCCATCAGCTGCTGCAACTGATCGAGTTGAATCTGTTGATGAGTCAAAAGCTGGGCCTGTTGCTGCAGCAGCTGAAGCACGACAGGATCCATGGCCAGCGACCGATCAGGAGACTGCTCAGCGATCTGACGCAGTTGCTTCTCACAATCAATGAAGTATTGCCGGGCCTGTTTTCCTTTCTCGTTGTTCTGAACCATGGCCAGTTCTTTGGCCGTATCCAGCGTCAGGGCGTAATCTGTGACGGTAGCCGTTGGATTGCGAGGGTTATTGGTTACTAAACTTTGAGTAACCAATGTAAAGTCCTGGCCCTCGATTAACCCGTACTTATAGACCCTGTTTTTAAACCAGTCGTTAAAGCGGGCCTTCCCCTCCAGAAAACTGTAGAGCTCCCGGGCCGAGACCACTGACACGCCTTGCGCATCAGTGGTGATCTTTATCAGGCCGGTCATGCCTACGCGCTGATTAGTTTACGAATCCGGTCCAGATGAAGGGTCTCGTAAAACCCATTAACCTCCTGGGCCTCTCTTATCCGGCTAGGGTCGTTGAGGCCAGCTATAACCTGTTGATTTCTTACCGCAAGACCATGAAGGTGAATAGCCAAATCCCGCACCAGATCATCGATGTTTTCAAGCTCACTGAGCATGTTACTGGCCTCAATCAATGATTCATCATTCCCCTCATGCACCGACCGAATCAACTGGCGATATAATTCATCCTTGCGGGCATCTAATGCCCATAGCAAAGTCATAGAGGTTGACGGAGCATATGGATCACCTTTGATCTCAAGCTTGAGATCAAATTGATGATGATAACTGTTGAGGTCAGGCCAATTTGGCTTAATGGGATACCCGGTTGGGTATTGGTCCCTTATACTGCCAAAGGTGGGTTGATCGGCTGACGTACCTTGTACGCCGCTGGCTGGCTGTTGTTGCTGATTCATGACTACTGACCAGGTTGATTGCTGATGTAGTCTACACGCATACTCAGGGCCTTGAAAACACGGCTGTATAGATCGTTAATCGTATCGCTCAGTATATCGACTTGAGTTGGTGTAGAGCGCGCCTGAGGGCCCTCCGCCAGAAAATCCCGGTAATGCTCGAGCGCAGCAATCACTAGCTCCAGTTCCGAAGGGCAGATTCCATCTTTCTCTAAATCAATCTGCGTTAGGTTGAAAGGGACTAGAATCTCCCAGGGCGTTGCCGGGTTGAAGGCGTCGACTAAGGGCGTAGCTAAGGTGAGAGGCCCTGGAATCGTATGTAGACGATCAGCCGTAAAGAAAGCGCCCATTCGAGGGGTCTTAGTTGCCGTTTGAAGGGGTTTCTGAACCTTTTGCTCAGTAGAGGTTGATCGACGCTTGTTGCGACGATAGTTTTGCCTTGCAGACATGAGAACGAAAGTTTGATTGTGTTGAGCCCCCCTCCGCTGTCGTTCCGCCAAGATCAATCAGCGTTGGGGGGCACTCTATTTAGGGGTACTGGGTAATGCTGGGTTAGTATTCCTCCGCCTGATGCGTCTCATCGATGACCAGGGTGTAGAGGCATCGAAGGTGGCCAGCCTGATCGAGCGCATCCAGAAACGAGCCCGACAGGGGCTTGCCCAGGGCGAACACATCGATGCCGTGTACGGCCAATAAGCGCTGGTAGAAATAGGCGTAGGTATCCCGAAGAGTCAGATTGGTCCGCACAGCGTACGCGCCAATCTGGCGAGTGATCAGCTGACGGAGCCGGACCGGTTGGGGCGGGTTGCCGGGCTGGGTAAGCGGGGGGCGCTGGTGCAGCATACCGTCGACGGTGTGTTGCAACCGATCGATCTGAGCCTGTTGGCGGGTCAATAGTTGTAGTAAGGCGGGGTCCGTTGTCGAGGCCGGGGCAGGAGCCGCTCCTGCGATCGCGCGTAGCCGTTTCTCACAATCGATAAAGTACTGACGGGCGGCTCGTCCCTGGCTGTTGTTCTGAACCATGGCCAGTTCCTTAGCCATATCTAGCGTCAGAGCGTAATCGATTTCAGGCCTACCCCCTTTTTCTAAGTTTTTAGAAAAACCCTCTCCTCCAAGGGTTACTCTTTCTTGAGTGACCCTTACGAAGTCCTGACCCTCGACAAAGCCATATTTCTCAACTCTATTCCTAAACCAGTCGATGAACTTTGACTTAACCTGTAGAAAGGTGTGGAACTCCCTAGCAGATACGGTTGGGCTACCTGTTACGCCGGTAGTAATCTGTAACAGATCCTGGGGGCCGGTCAGGTTAGGCCGGGGTGGGTTAGCCGTTAGTCGCTGGCCAGGTTGAGGCTCCAATGTGAAACCAAAGGCCTGTTGCGGTCCCTCGGCAGTAGCCTGAGAGCAACAGATCGTGATTTGATCAGGCTGGGTTTTTTGGCCTGCTAGTTGGGATGAGGTTGCATACCTCCCCCTACCCTCATAACTTCGCTTCCGAGTCATCTGAAAAAGGATTTGATTCATTACAACCCCCGTTTGCCCGAATCTTACCGGACACTGGCAGCGGGGGTTTTTTCGTGCTAACCACCTTGATTAGCAGAACAAACATACAAATAATACCTTCAACATTGTAGGTTGTCAGTAGGTTTTCTTTCTTTGTGCTATGGAACAGAAAAAGAAGCCTCCCTACCAGATTCGTATGAGCGATGAGCTCTACAAAGCCGCTCAGAAAAAAGCCAAATTGCTGGGTTTGTCTTTTTCGGCATACGTGCGAATGGTTGTAGCAACTGACCTATCGAAAAGCGCTGAAGGCTTTGCTGTCAAGGAGTAGAGGGGGCGTATTAATTTCCCATTTTTTAGAAACTAATGAGAGGCAGAGGTTCGACCTTGTGTCGAGCGGTCACCTCCAACACCTGGGCCAAATCTGACCTACTGATTCTGCGATCAGTTGCCCAATCCCAACAGGGCCACACGACACTGTCTGACCCTCTGCCTACAGAATCAGAGGGTCGATTTGACACGATAGTTCGAACTGGTATGACCTGATTCAAACCGATATCCTGAAGGGGGCGGCGTATTCGCCGGATCGTTGTTCTATTCCCCATGCCCATACTAAGAGCAGCTGAGCCTCTCGGCGTTACCATCTGTCAGCGTCAGATATCCTGACGCTGACCACTGATCAGTAGACAAAGCTGACTATCCAACTCTGGATAGTCAGGACTACCCGATATCAGGGGGAGCAATGCCTGAAACGGTTAGGGTCGATTAGGATTTTGCAGGGCAGGTACCGGGAAACCTGACTGACCGATCAGCAACGCGCTGGTTAGGAGCATTTACCGGATAGAGGGGCAAAAACGACCCATAAAACCGAAAAAAGGTAATCAATAGTAATCAATAGTCATCTTTTTGCCGGTGGGGGTCTATCCGGCGCATAAGACAGGAATCAGCCTCCGCAAACCGAAAAAATGTAATTAAATGTAATTAATTGTCATCTTTTTGGCCGCCCGGGCTGATCGGCAGAGCCGCTCGAAATCAACTCTACAAACCGAAAAAAGGTAGTCAATAGTAGTCAATAGTAGTCTTTTTGGGCTGGGGGCTAATCGGCAGAGAAGGCCAAAATGAGCCCCTGAAAACCGAAAAAAGGTAAACAATAGTAAACAATAGTAAACTTTTCGGCCCCTCACCGGCCGAGGTAGGCAGGGTGCTGGCTGCTGATCCGGCCCAATGGCAAAAGGGATTTAGGATACCTTTTAAACTGCGGCCGTGCTGGTGGACTGTCTACCTGGCAGTGGTGTAGCGGACAAATCGGGCGGCGGGCCTCAATCGCCCTGAGCGCGGAGGAATAGGCGAGGCGATAAAAGAGGAATAATACTATTTCTGTTCTGCAAAGTCAGAAAATGAATCGGGAGGCCGAGAAGCGCGAAAAGTGGCAAAAACCGGTCTGAAAAATTCAAAACAGGTAACGAAAGGTAACGGATAGTAACGGATTTCCGGACCGGGAGAGCGGCTGGTCAAGGCCTGTTCTTCCGGTCAGATCAGGATTAGGGTAGTTGCCTTAACTGAGTATAGTGCAAATACAGCACCGATTGCCAAGGCAATTCTATCTCCTTTTGATGTGGGTGAAAATCACATTATAAAAGTGCAATGAGGTAGCGAGAAAGTGCAGCTGGTTGCTTAGGGCAAGCTAGCATCAGGCTTTGCCCTGGCTGAACAGGGTAGATACCCCGAAAACATTAACATTTATTGACAATCATTAACGCACCTTATCGAAAGTATTGTGCTTGGGCTCATCACTAATCAGACTGTTGGTGCTGGGCTAAAACCCCGAAAACCTCATCATTTATAATCATTTATATGCATACCTTATTGAAAGTAATGCGGTTTTGCCTCTCCCATGATCAGGTTAATGTTGCTGGCTGAATACCTCGAAAACCTTATCATTTATTATCATTTATTATCATACCTTTTTGAAAGTAGCCCGGTTTTCCGTTGCCAATGGATAACAGTAGCGAAGTGAGATTCTACCACATCGCTCAGGATGAAATAAACCAGGTCTACTGAAGCCAGTGTCCCGGGATACTCGGGACACTCATCCGATCAGGCCCGTTTTTGCCTTAATCTGATGTCGACGGTATGGCAATGGCAAAGTGAGGCCGATAAGGCCGATTTCGTGGCGCTCACGGCCCGAACTATCGTTTTTGGTACACTGATAAGCGCGGCCCCCTGATCGGGCCTACAATCGCACGTTTCGGCCTTGTCGGGTTCGGGCCGTGTTCGAGGCGGCATTTTCAGCAGCCGGGGCCCGGGGCCAGACGCCCGCCCCTTTCACTCTTTTTTCTTTTCACCAGCCCTTTGTTGATTTCGAATCAATGATCTCACTCACTCGATCAGCACCAGCTTTCCACTGTTCAGTTGCTGGTGAGTTTTATAGATCAGATTTATCTATCTCTGTCTGTTAGCAACCTCTACCCTCATTAGGTATTGTATATATAGGTTTGTTGTTTTCTGCTTACCGGGGTAAGCGTAAATCAGCGTACGGGGTAAGCGTAAATCAGCTAGGGGGTATGTATAAATCAACATACCGTATGTAGTTTTGTGCATACCCTATTGAGGTCTTCAAATCGCTCACATGAGGTATTCTCCCCCGCCAGCGTAGTTACCAAACGAGTAGATGACAGGGTAGGATGAGAACTCTGATCCACCCACTTCCTCTTCATTCGCATCATAGCTCAGAAAGAAGTTGATCGGCTTCCGTAGGTTGTGAGGGATTGACGGTGTATGAGTGGTAGGTTGGTTTACGGCGTGGGCGTTCAAGACGTCAACATACGCCACAAATGCACTTTCAATGAATTGGTTATCGTTGAAGTGCCTAATGGCTCTGGCTAACGCTCGAATGTTGTCGGGACTGAATTTCAGATAACCGAATATGCGGTGATTTCCGGCTTTGGTCTGCTGTTCGTTAAAGGTGTCCCTACGTCGTTTACCCAGATCCTCTAATTCTTTGGCAAACGCTTTTACCTGTGGCGTGGTAATGCCTACGGCCTGACCAGTTACTCTCGGTTTCTGCCGAGGCTGATGCTGGGCAATGGTCTTGAATACCTCGCTATAGAGCTCTAGGTTAACATCTTTCCCTTTCGCCGTTTTTTGCCGGTATATCTCCTTCAGGTTGTCTGGTTTAGCCAGTTCATTGAAATCAATCCGGTAGGTGGTTATCTTGTTGTTGTAGGCATTACGCCCAACTTCCGTGTGCAGGATACCCATTGTTTTAAACCGCTCTGTCAACGTATCCAGCTTAGTACGGCCAATGCCAAGTTCTTCCAGAATGTCTTTATCTGAGTGGGACCATTCTACAGCGTCTTTGCACTTGAATACCAGGTAACAAAACAGTACTACCCCATCATTGCCTAAGAAGCGGAGGTTGAACCGTTCCCAGGAAGAAAAGTTGATTTTGATCTCTGCCTGGTAATGTATATTTGTCAAGTCGCTCATTCTGTTGACTTTATTAGAAACTCGTTGAAATCCTTGTGGTGAGGGTAATACTGGGTTGAGTAGTCAACAACGTTGTGACACGTTGCCTTTACCGATCCGGCCGCTTTGATGCCGGTCGCGTCGTTGTCCAGAAACAGGTGAACCCGCTTGTACTGGTGGAGTGCTGGCAGGGCCGTTTGCAGCAGCGCAGCCGAATTAAGTACTACTACGGTATGAGCGGGTTTCGATCTGTTGAAGTAGACCATGGCCGACAGGAAGTCGAAAAACCCCTCGAACACCGATACCGTATCACTCCCCTCTACGGGTAGGGTTGTAATTGCCTTTGGGCTACTGCAGCCTTGCCATAATCGGTTTCTCAGTTCATAGCCGCCCAGATCGTTTGCAAATCCTAGCCCGAAAAAGTGCTTCTCATCAACCGAGTAATAGCATTCTTGTAGATACGTGCGGGCCAATGGGAAAGGAATACGCCGATGCTCAGCATATTGGATCAGCGCCGGATTGCCCAGCATTTTCACTGATTTGATCCTGACCGTATGCTCTTCAGCCCGGGCAGGCCTAGGCTGGCAATCCGGCAAGGTGGTGGGTGGGTTGATCGGCTGGGTCGAGTCCAGTCGTCGAAGTGCCTCCAGCGGACTTACTTTGTCCAGTGCCGTTACCAGGTCAATTAATGTTCCCCCTATTCCCTCCCCATGGTCAAACCAGATATTGCGGGTCGCATCTACCTTGAAGGAGGCAGTTGACTCGCTCCGCAGCGGGGAACGGTACCAGACCTGATTACCCAACACCTGATCAGGTGTAACGCCTCGACGATTCAGGTAATCGACGATTGGCAAGCGTTTAGCTGTCTGAAAGTCCATCACCTAGGGTAGCTTGTTGCTGTTCCTGTTCCTTCAGCCGCTTGACACCCTTTCGCCGGTATTCTGTCAGCAGCAGTAGCCGGTCGCCTTTATAAGCAACGGCCGGATTGATGAAGTACACGTTAGCCAGGTGGCCACGGGCCAGAAAGTGTTTTTCCAAAAGTTCAGTCAACCCGGCCAATACACTAACCCGGGACTTATAACCTGTCAGCTTCTGGCACTCCGTCAGATCGAAGGTTATCCGATCGCTGAAATCCATTGTCTTCAGCACGTAGGAAAATACCGCTGATCCGACTTTGGAGAGCTCGAACATGCCACTCAATTCGTTGATAAAAATCTTAACGAATTGCTCCCCATCGACTTCCTTACGAATCCCGATAAACATCGTGTCGTCCATTTGCCCGGTCATCTGGTCGATCACTATTTTGTCTTTTGGGTTCGCCGTTGCTACCAACTTACGTTTGGTATCGAGCATCAGGTTATCCAAAAACGGATTACTGCTGTGGAAGGGGAACGCCTTTAGGTTCGTGGTATGCTTGGGTGTAAGGTCTGATTTATCAGCGCGTTGCTCTGCCATTGTTCAATTCTTTAGATGCTTTCTTGAACTACCTTCAAAGCAATTGATCTTTGTTCAAAAAAGCAAGGCTACTATTGAACTCTGTTTAGGAACTTGAACAAACTGTTCAGGATATTGAACAAGGAAAGTGTCTAACAACTTCACCAGCAAGGATTTACAGGCAATTCTCTATCTATATCTAGGAAAGGGCCTTTTTTCCTATCTGGAAATAGGCTGGTGAAAAGAAAAAAGAGCAATTTACACCCCTCCCCTATCGGGTTTTCTGTGCCCCTTCACCCCTCCCCTACTGAGCTGATTATCCAGCGTTATCAACCCATGCCGAAAGTATCTACCCGCTCTACAG
>NZ_JAFMYW010000028.1 GCF_017353175.1 Fibrella forsythiae
GGGGGCCGGGAGCAGCGATGTGCTGCTTGATAAAGCTCTTTAGCAGGGAGTGGAAGGTAGCCATGACTAGAGGCGACTGGTTGAGTGAAGGAATTCGATGAGCTTGTTTTGCACCAGCAGCTTGTGATAGCGGGCCAGTACGGGCAATAGGGGCGGTTGCTTGCCCGGCTCCGTCCAGGCGTGCACGTAGCCCAGGTAGAGCTCCGTGTCAGGGTCGTACTTGATCAGGCCCAGTAGCCGGGTGACCGGCTTACCAAAGCCGTCCAGCTGGGGCTCCTGGGTTTGCCTGTGCAGCTCGCAGGTATGCTCATCGGTATGCAGCCAGTGCAATGATTCACTGGCCACGGCCTGGAGGTTGGGGTCCACCGCCTCCACGTAGGGGCAGGGGGGACTACTCATGAAAGTGCTTGTCCAAAGGGTTCTTCAGTGCACTTCTCAGGGCGGGGATCACCAGCGAGGCGATCAGCAGCCCGATGACGGTCAGGGCGATCTCGTTCATATAGTGGGCAGGGGGATCTTGGCCAGCCATAACACTTGTTCGTAGTGATCGATCAGGGCGTTTAAGGGCACTGACAGCAGGTGCGCGTCGGGATCTTCGCAGTTGACGATCAAACTTTCTACCGGGTCAAGGCTTAGCTCCACGCCGCTAAAGGGCCGGATCAAAAGGGCCATGTTCTTGCCCCCCTGCCAGTGCTGACGCTGGGCGTAGAGATCGCGCAGGCGGCGCAGGACCAGTTGCAGATCAGGGTCTTGAGTAGCCACCAGGGGTCGGTTGGCGGCGCTGGGCTTAGTCTGGGGGCTAGGCATGGTGATGGCGCTTGATGGAGGAGAGCTGATCCCGCATGAGCAAATCATACAGCGTGGCGCTGGTGGGCGAGCCAGACAGGCGCTCTTTGAGGCGCACCCTGGCCAGGATCTGGTAGTCCTGGATCTGCTTGAGGCGGAGGCTGGGGCCGCTTGGGCCGCTGGGGCCACTGGCTGGGGCGGGGCTGGCGCTTTGGGCCGCCCTGACTACATTTGTGCGATTCATGACCGAATCAGTTTACCGCCCTGACCCTGTGTACGAGACAGGATCGGGGCTTTTTTTGTGAGAAATAGGGTAAGCTTTAAGGAGATGCAGTAAGCTAGGTTTCGATAGAGCCCTTTCTATTGTTTCTGAACGAAGTGTTCAGCCGCCTGCTCTACCAGTTGAGTGAATTCAGGATCTGACACCTTACTACTCCAAGCATTTCGCCAGCGAGTAGCATAAATGAGTCGATCAATTTCGCTGTTCACGGCAGTGATAAATACTAACACATCCTGTTGACCCACGCCCTCTGGCAGGCTGGCCCTCGCTTCGCGCATGCGTTCGCGCCAGTTCTGAGAGGCGGTGACTTTCTGGTAGGTGCTCATGACCGTTCATACTTGTTTTTCTAGTACTGACTCAACGGCCTTGTATGACTTACAGCCATTATATACTTTAGCCTTTGTTAGTGGCACTAATTCTAGTATCACTATAAATGATGGCACTAAATTCTATTAACTCTAGAATATAAACAAGAGTTATTGGAAATATTTTTTCTATGCCCTTTTCGGCAACGCTATTTAGGACGCTCAGAAAACGCACAGGCTTGACTCAAGCTGAATTTGGCAAGCGCGTTGGCTTGACAGGAGGAGCCATTTCTCTTTATGAAAAAGGTAATGCGCCTCCATCTGACAAGCTGGCTTCAATTGCTCGTGAGCTAGGAGTCACTGTCGATGAGTTGTTGGTAGGTGAGACGTTCAGTCAAGAGCCTATTCAGACATTAGCAGGGAGTGCGAAATCAGCTCGGCCTAACATTGCTGAGTTGTACACCCAGGTTCCATTCCTATCTATTAGAGCCCAAGCAGGACTCCCCCAGATAGATTACAATGATGGTGTTATGAATTGGGTAGAGGAAACCTACCCGGTCTTTCTCCCACTTGTACCCATTAATGAAAAGCATCTTGTCATTGAGATACAAGGTGACAGCATGGAGCCTGAGATTAAATCAGGTGCAGTAGTGCTAGGGCAGGCTATCACTAAAGATGACATCAAGTATGAATCAGGCGGGGTTTATGCCATCATCTACGGCAACAATCGATTTGTAGTAAAGCGAATAAAAACCAACGATTTAATGACAACTGGTTCGCTTATACTTTGGAGTGATAATGAAAAGTACGGTCAAATTGTTGTGCCCGCTAGTGAGTTACATTGCATGTGGAAGATCACACATAAAGTCAATGAACATGTTCGATAAGGTTGACAGTGAATAACCAATTGTAGCTAGATTAGTCTACAGTATTCGATACATGTTATCCCAAGCGCTAAATGCCAGAGCAAGATATTAAGCAGCATGTAGGTCAACTGATACGGGAAGCTCGTAAGGCCAAAGGGTTGACTCAAAAAGATTTATCAAAGGAGCTAGGAGTCTCGGAGACTGCCGTAAACAGGTATGAAAGCGGCCAAAATTTCACAATCGAAACTCTTTTTAAGATTGCGAAGGTTATTGGCGTTTCAGTAGAAAGCCTAGTAAAAGGGGTCTAAAAAATTTGCCGCAAAACACAACATATATGTTGTGTTTTGCGGCATTTCATGCTATATTCGTACAGCCTAACGGCAACAAAAAGCCCCAACGCTTCTATTCTTGGCGGAATCAGCGAAGGGGCAGGTAATTCACTCAAACCATAAGTTCAAATGAACACGGTGCAAAACTACGCCCAATCTACGGGCGGTGCAACTCCCCTTGAGCCTACTGCTCAAACCCTACAGCAGCAGCTAGAGACACTACAGAACGTGGTGCTGACGCTGAACAATCCTATGTTTAAAGCGAAGTATAGCTATGTGGCCACGGCGAGTGAGCAACAGTTGAGCCAGGCGCTGGCCCGAATGATCGGGGAGCTGGACCCGCTACTTTTAGAGGCGCTGGCTTAAGCAAAGTAATCTGAAAACCTCTTAGCAAACCGGCTTGTCTGACGATGGGCCGGTTTATTGCGTGTGAACGAATTGAGTATAGGAGCTCAGTAGTTTTTAGCCTAATGGTCAGCTCACCTAACTTGCACATGCCCCCTTTGACCACGTAGAGAATACTATTGATGATCGAACTGTCGAACTGTTTTCGCTTGCGCTGCTAGATTTTGGTGGGCAGCAAAAGTTTGATAGCTTGCCATTGAGAGTGGACAGCCCACCGCTACGGTCAGATCGGTTGGATAAATCATCAAGGTTATTTCTTAGTTCTCACCTTAAACTACCTGACTCTCACTTTCCGTGAAACATTAGACGACCTTTAAAGGACGGTTACATGGTTGGCACCGTTAATCACTTATATGAAAGTTACAGTGCCATAAATCATTTTTGGACGAATACGCCCAATCAACAGCGTATGAAGATTGCGGCCCAACTGTTAGGCCATGTGCTGATCATGCAGAAATCCTATGATACGTCGGCCAGTGCCGAGGCCTGGCGAACCCATGATTTAAGAGTTAAAACTAATCTACCCAAAAAATTTGAAGATGATTTTATATACCGCTTGCTTTTTGCTATTTTGTTTGGTAGCTGTAATTATAGGTAGATATACAATCGTTAAAAAATTGCGTGTCTATGAAGCTAATTTTGAATTTTATATAGAGTTTTCAAATGCATTTACTGACTTTGTAGATAGTAAACAAATGGGAAAAGCTGATTTTCAAAAATACGGTTGGTTACTCACAAAAATGGATAGAATGCAAAACCTCTTAGGCTACATCGGAATAGTACGTTATTCAAATCCTATGAGACGTGAGGTATTTAATAACTATCCAGTTATACTAAACGAAATTCCAAAGTTGAACGACATATACTTAGACAATAATACAATTGGTAGTATTCAACAAGCCTTACTCAGATATAATGGAATAACAAGTGAAGAAATTAGTGCAATTCGTGAGCAATTAAACAGTTACCTAAAATGTTTTTCTGAAGGTATTGCTCAAATTGTTTCTGGCCCGTTTTACGTTCTTTCAGCCTTTAATTTACTTAGTTTATCTACGGTAACTTGGTTAATTAATAATAAAATTTACAGGGGATTATCAGGGCTGGTTGTAGGTATCGTATGGTTAACCGGATTTTCTAGTGATTTTGTTACTGTTCTAGGCTTCGATCCAGTCAAGAATTATTTAGCGAAGCAGTTCAATAGAGACACGATAAAAAATGGTAATACACGAAACCGCGCCGTTCCCGTTATAAGTCTTAAGTCACAAATTAAACAGCCTTTGGCCGCGCAGCCTAAAAAGGACTCCAATATAAGCAGAACCGCGCTAGGTAATGACACTTTCGAGGTAAAAAGTAGACCAATACGAGCTGTTACGCCAAATAATCATCGCAATTAAATCCTATTTTATTCAAACTTAAATTTTATGGTTCAAATATCAACTTTGCCACTTTTAGTTGTCCCACAAGAATTTTTCTCTACTGATAAAATCCTTTATGTAGACATTCTAGATGTGACTGACGCACCCACTAGTATGAGAGTTAGAATACTAGCACAATACGGAGGATTTGAATACAAAAGGAAAACATATTTTCCGATCACTCTAAAGGGAAGCCCAGAAAAGTTATTTATTAATTTAAAAAAAGGAGTTGCTTTTAACTTTGGCGGAGGACTTGAAACAATATTTATTTTTGACGGAAAATTAGATGAAGCTCTAAAAGATAAAAAAATTTATGACTTTACTAAACATTACAAAAACTTTGATGGATAATTCACAAAAGAAATCAATTTTTTAATAGAACGATATATTGAGCCTTATATATAAATACTTATAATAGTTCATTTTTGTTTCCACAAAGCTATTATTGCAACAATAGCTGATCCAACACTTATAATTATACTCCACACAGATAAGCTAGATGATCTATGACTGGAAAATGCATTGTAAGCTAAATTGTGTATAATGCCATTTCTTAAAATGTCTTTACCTTTTTCGGTTATACTAAACTCAATAAGAAGTTGATCTACTTGTTTTGTCTTTACAAGCTCTAGAGCAGTTAAATAATGTATCTCTTTAGCTGTGTCCGGCATTGTTGTTCTCCACATTATCAGACGATTATTTCTGTGCATTCTCGCTATAACAAAAACTAAGTCTTTTGATGTTGTTGGACCAGCTGATAATAAAGTTTCTAATATAATCACTTGAAGAAGATGGCGTTTATAAATAGAGAATATATTATCAGTTCTATCTCCATTCACTTCTAATATTTCGTTTATATCTTTAAAATTAATCATCTTCTTAGAATTTACTCGAAAGGTTTCTCAGAATAAATACCCCTTAACTGTTGTGTAACAAGCTTATAAAGCTATAAAGTAGAGCAGTAAATAACTATAACATTGGAAGTTATATAAAAGTTGTTAGTGAAATCATTGATTTTAACAAAAATCAGCAGTTGGTTGTTAGAACAAGAAATTTTACTTTCGCTTTTACCCCTTCTGGCAGTTGTATAAAAATAATAAGTAATTAAGATATCAAAGAATCGTTTATAAAAACCAATCAATAATTATTATGAGCACTCCCAAAAATCATCATTATGTTTCGCAGTGTCACATAAAAAAATTTTTTAATGAGGCAGAAAGTCGCATATTTATGTATGACAAAGCGAAAGCTAACTTTTATTCTTCCCGTTCAACTAAAAATATTTTTAGTGATAAATACGGTAATTCTAGATACGATAATGGCGAAATAGATCATAGTACTTTAGAAACCGAGCTTAGTGATTATTTTGAAACAGAGTTCGCGGAGAATTGTGAGCTCATCGAGCATGCGGTTATAAACTTAACTATAGATGCTATCGAGCCTTTAGTGAAATTAACTAAGTTTGGTATATTGAGTGAGTTACGGCATCCCTCTTTTAAAAAAAGAAATGATGATACACTTCTTTCGACATTTAAAAGTCTTCGCCCAAACTCTTCTCCTGAATTTACCAAGGAATTAGACAAATTAATATCTGTTTTTGACAAAACAAAGTTTTTGAACATAGGTAGTTATAAAGAGTTAGCAGATAAGATATTTTTGCGTATGGGTAATGCTGTTTATACCATTATTAAAATTGAAAATGATGAACATTTTATATTAGCTGACAATTATGGAGTTATTAAAAGGTCTAATTTGGCTAAGAATTCACTCGCTCGCATAGTTACGGGAGTAAGTTTCCCATTAACGAGCAAGCTATTTTTACACGTAGATTCAGAAAATGTCGAACTTAGTAATGTTAAAATAAAAAAAATATCAGATCATAAAAATAGAGGATTTTCCGAAATTATAAATAAAGAAATCTTTGATAATGCTATAAAAACAATAGCTTGTGAAAGTGAAGCTTATTTAAAAAAATTCATAGCAAATCTACATGATAGCCAGTAGTAATCATAGACATTCTATTTAAGTCTATGATTACTACTGGCTATCAAATTTTGAATACGTGCAGATATTTGAGCTAGATTAAGTCTTCCATTTTGACATCTTCATGTAATCTGATATGATTATAGTAGTTACCGCTTAAATTTAATATGTCAGCACCGCCTGAAAGTATAACTTCTTTACGTGGTGTTACTGCAGCGATAAGGTCAGAATTTAAGAAGAAGGCTTGTTCACCTGATGGTGAATTAATTCCTTGAACTGAACAGGGACGTCCCCAAATCTTTATTAACTTCATTGGTATATCGGTTAAAATCGTTTAAATTTTATTGTTTTTTAGTAATCTGACTCGTTAAAGATTGTATTCTTTTAGTAGCATTTTCAATCTTCTTTGCTCTTTCATACTGTTCTAACTTTTCATCCAGTATTAATTCAATACCGACTTTTACAATTTCAAAATGTGTTAGGCAATCATTTTCGTTAAGGCTATGTATACCTAGGCTTAATATACCATAAAGCTCCTTATTTTCAGATAGAAAACTAGGCACAAAATCTTTAATATAGTCTATTTTTTCGCTCATTCGCATTTTCTTAAAAACTTCATTGTTAAATTCTGTTCCCAATCTTGCTTTTTCAAATGCTTCGTCTACTAAATTCTCAAATATTCTTCTTAAATAAACATACGAACCAATTCCAATACCATTAGCAGCAAGACCTATAGCTCTTGTGAATTCCTTAAGCTTATCTTTTGAAAGAACTTTATCGTATTTCTTTATTTGACTAATATTAAAATCAGCTATCGATGGAAATTGGCCATATTTTTGAAAAATCTCATTTTCCTTGTTCCAATAAACTGCATAATGAACTCTCTCTTTGGTTCTTACGCACTCCAATATAAATACGCCCGGTTTTGACCACTGTTCGTACGCATATATACCACCGCCTGTATCTTTGTTAGGATAATTTATGACTTTGTATGTTGTATTTTCCTTTTTGGTTGGATTATAAGCATCTATTGATCCATCAAAACTCAGCAATTCTAAAAATTCACCATTGTTTTCTGGCGTAATCTTTATCTTTGTATAAAGAGGAATTTCAAAAAAAAACGTATATGGGGTTAGATTTGACATTTTGTTTAGTGTTAGTTTTTTTAATTAAATTACATAAAAAGGGTCTAAAGTATTGTTTAATTTACTACCGAAAATTTCATCATGGGCTTTTATAGAAACGTGCTGCTGATTCCAGCCTCAACATTTCACAGATGATATCTTTAAAGCATAAGTATTATTCAATAGTTCGGGTTTCTCGCTCTTTTGGCAACCCGTTAGCATTAGAGTCAATGAAATTAAGCGCTTGTAGTATCCGGTGTGAAATATAGTCAGCCGTTGTGTTATTTGCATCACCACTCAATCAATGTTTGATAATTGCACTTGCTAACAAACGTTTCCTACTTGTCGCCGTAGATGTAACTATGCAAAACAGCTAATAAGCGAGGCACTTTATACATATATGACAGTCGCGGAAACTCATCGAGTAATATCAGTACTTTCCGATCAACATTATAATATTTGGTCAGTGTTTATAGTATTAAGCTAAAGAACATCCACACCCATGCCGCGTAATCCCCAAACTCCTTAAACGGGGCGTAGATAAAATTGTCGTTGGTTTCTGGGCGGCGGTATTTAAATTGAAGTCAGACGCGGTCAGCAATGCATGCAGCTTTTTGTCTTTCAAAATATTGATAATTTCTTCAACCGTGCCAAAAATGTTTCTTCTGTTTTGGCTGCTTTATCTATTAGCTGGTCTGATATAGTTCCAGTTGTGCTGGCCCCGTCAACGGTTTCATCCATTGCTATCGCTGCCAGCAGCGTTTTTCGTTTCCCATCGGCAGATGTGAGCCACCTATAAACCGTTTCAAAGCTACCTTGCCCCGTGTGATGGGCGTAGCTTAGACAGAGGCTGGTATAGTACGTCAGCGATGAATAAGCTGTCCCCCTCTAGATAAGTGTTCTAATCGACAACATTGCTAGTGCTATCGGTAGTATAAAGATTACTAAACCATTCATCTTTACCACCTCCTTTTATTATTAAAATGACGAAGAGGGAAGACCCTTTGACTTTGTTAACTAAAGCATATTACAGGAGTCAATTAAACAACTGTCTATTAATAATAGTGAGTCTATAATTTATTTTCCTATAAAAGCTTGTAGGACATGGACAAGAGAAGCGAACAAATGCGTAACTAATGCTACGAATGGGTAACGGCTTACATCATTGATTTTTTTGATATCGCGATGTCTATCTTGGTATGTTTGATGCTTTTGATATGCTATTTTATATTTTATATTTTTTCTGTAATTATATTTTGACAAATGTTTATATACGCTGTTGTGTTTATAAATAATATCGGTTCTAGTGGACTTATTAGAATTTTTATTACTACTTATTGCATCATTATTATATCCTTTACTAGATTCTATAGACACTATAGAATCTAGTAAAGGATATAATAAGAGCGTTTGGAATACTTTTTTGTAAAAACCAATGTCCTTTATTTTATCTAATAAGATATCAGCAACCACTGCTAGTGCAGCAATGATAATAGTTGCAGCGAGAGCTATAGAAATATATAAAGCTATGTTTATCACTCCCAGACAGTTTTAAAAACTAAATACAATACGAGACTAAAAATTCCAAGAATATTTGATAAAGCAGCTAAACCAATTCTTGGTAGTGTGTTTAAAGAAGATGTTGTTTCTATTCTATGAGCTATTTTAAAATTCCAAGCTGTAAAGATGAAGTTCAATAATGTCAAACCTCCTAATACGTAGGATTTATACGGATCAAGCGCAGGAGTAGTATATTCCATATTTTTCCAGTATTCCTCGCCTTTCATAGCAGTATTGATTATATCCCAAAGAGCACCATAAGTGAGAAGATTCAATTCCGGTCCAGTAGACCCCCTCGGCACATTACCAAACTTCTTCACGAGCACTATAAGCACAACTGTTACGCCTACGGTAGCCAACGCACTCGCCAATCCATCAAAGTTAAGGTTAGGCATTTAGTTTTAAAACTTATATTGATCTGTCTCTTAATAATAAACAAATATATCTGTTTCAATACGTTTAACGTTGAATTCTACCTAAAGGCTCGTTTTGAGTAATTAATCGTTTAATCAATAATGTTTATTCAGTTGACCTTGTTATTATATAAACGTTAGTTGTTCCTATGACATAGGTGCCATTTATTATATCAAACTGCCCTTATAACATAGTAAGAACGACCGTTCTTAATACGTTATGGACAGGAATAAAGCCTGCCAGATCAGCCAAGTGGCCGGTAGGTCATAGCTAGCTAGGTGAGCCGTTTGTCCAGGCCTGGTCTGGGTGATCGGGGAGTTGTACCAACTGCTGGTAGAGGCGCAGGTTTGATCGTAGTAGCTTTCCGGATATACCCACAAACCATCCACGGGCGTTTTAAGAAGGATTTAGCCTGCCAGGTACGGGCGCGGCATTGAACCATGGTTAAACAGCTTACGATCCAGGGTAGCTCAATCAACGACATCGCCTCCTTCTATGAGGAGATCAACCGGGTATTTATGGCCCAGGAGAACTGGCTGATTGGACCCAGTCTGGACGCGCTTGATTATTTACTTCATGGTGGCTATGGAGCCCTGCAAGGAGCCCAATCGGTTGATCTGCGCTGGCACAGTATGGACCATAGCCGCAAAGCGCTAGGTTATCAAACCACCCGAGCTTACTACCTGGCTAAGCTTGAGAGCGGCTCACCTTATAACAAAATTCTGTTTGAAGAAAAGCTGCGAGCCCTGGAGGCGGGCACCGGGCAGACCTATTTTGACGTCATTATGGCTATCATAGCCGACCATCCGACTATCAAGGTGACTGGTTGGTGATCACCCTCCCGCTCACCCAGCAGCTACGCTTCTCTGGCTCACTCCGGCCTGCTTACCCGGATAGCTCGTTCCCAGGGAGCGGGCTGGAGTGAGTGGCTGGCTCTACTTCGTAAAAGGCTCGCCAGCGGGAGGCGAAGAGGCCTTGCCGGTCCTGGCCTCCGCTTACCCTAACCAGTGATCCCAGGTCAGGGAGCCGCTTGCTCCCATTCGCTCAGGATAGCCATCGATTCACGGGCAATGGCCTGCAAGGCTTCCCGGGTGAGAAAGGCCTGGTGACCCGTTACCAGCGCATTGGGCAAGCCCAGCAGCTCCTCCACCAGGGGATCGCGTTGAGACGT
>NZ_JAFMYW010000029.1 GCF_017353175.1 Fibrella forsythiae
AGCTGGTTTATAGGTACTTATGAAAAACAGATGCATTATCCTCAAGTTATTGCGATGCATAAAAAGCGGTGATTTAGCTTCGTAAGCGGGTGATGGATACCGCTGTCCATTTCCCCTTTACGAAGCTAACTCCCCTCTTTTTATGCCCTCTTTCTCTCCAACCCCCGCTTTCACCCAGGCCCTGGGCGCGCTCTGCCGCCAGCACGGGTATGACGAGTTTGTTACCGCCAGCTTTGAGCCCGCCACGGGTCAGCTGCTCATTGCCGCCGGGCCCACGCAGGGTCAGCTTACCCCTGCCATGCAGGCCATCCTGGAGGGCTGCCAGTCCATCCGGGCCACCTACCAGGATCGCCACCGCTCCATTGAGGAGGAGGAGGATGACGAGGAGGAGTACCCCGATGAACCCTACGATCTGGACTAGTGCTGCCTAAAGGCCGGGGCCTCTAGAAGTACAAAAACAGCGTCTGCACCCCCGCCGAATTGCCGATCCGGTAGCTGATCAGCCGGTTGAGGTTATAGCGGGTAGTCTCCACGGTGATATAGTCTCCGTCTAGGCCAAAGGCCCCGCTGGTGACCGGAGTCAGGCCAATGTAAACTAGGGCCACCCGCGCCCCGGCGGTTTTATTGTCAGTTTGAATGCGGGTGGCCGTTTGCTGGCCCAGGGAGACAACCTCCTCTTTTTGGCAGGCACTCAGGGCCGTCAGCAGCAGCACCATAAACAAGATACGTCTCATAGATGAGTTGGTTTAGATGGATTGGGCCCAGTAGGGAAGAGGTCCCTGGCCCTGTTTTCCTACAACCAGCAGATAAGGTTCCCCCGCCAATCGGTTTAGGCTGCGGCCTAAGCATAGTCCCAAGCCGGTCAGAACTATCACATCGTGAGAGTGGTGACCTGTTAGCCACCCTGAAGCGATCCTAGCTTTATCCTAGTCTTGAATCAGCCTTGCTTTCCATGTCCTCCTCTGCTTCTTGCCGTAGTCTCTCCTTGCCCGTTACGCCCCTGGTCAAACGCATCATCCTGGCTTCCACAAAAGGGCAGGCCCTGTTTGTGAGCCGCGAGCAGCGCAAGCCCTTCAATCCCTATTCGGCGTACCTGTTTGCCCTGCTTCAGCGCGAGCGCCGGGCCGCCGATGGGCAGGCCATGGCCGATGAGCATCTGACCGAAAGCCTGGAGATCCAGATCCCCGAGTGGCAGATGCGCGCGGGGTGCATTGAAGGGATTACCCCAGCCCGGGCAGTGGCCTTCAACACCTTTGTGACGAGTATCTTCCGCCAGCGGCTGCGCGAGGAGATCGAGCTGCGGCTGGAGACCACCCGGTTTCTCAAAGAGGCCGCCGAGCTGGCCCTGGCCCGCTGGGGGGTGGATGAGGATACCTATCCCCTGAGCGCGGCCATCCGCCACTATACCCGTCACCGGAGTGAGAGCAGCGGGACGACAGCTATTCCTACTGATTCACTGACTGTTGCCTGAGCTTATTAGAAGCGTTTGTTGCCAAAGTTGCGTGTGGTGCATAGAGGGCCGTCCTGCTTGGGGCGGTCCTCTTTTTGTGGCTGATGCCCGGCTTAACCAAGCGGCGTCTATGAAGCTGTTTACAGGCCAGCGCGTCCTGTTTCATAGCGCTACTGTCGGCAAAAACAGAAACACCTCCAAGCGGGCGACAACATGTTTTTAGTCGGCCTTTGAAGCAGGAAAGTCTGAGCCGGGGGCAGGCGGGATAGAATCGGTTAGCCGACCGGTTGTTGATCACCAGCGTAGTGGTCACCAGGATCGCCACCCCTAAGCCAACTGGGAAAGGCTTGCGCCATGAGGAGAAAAATTGACCAGGGTTCTTTTTCGAATCGACGTTTAGCCCGGTCTTACCGGGCTAATTTACCCACCAGTCGGGGGTAATTAGACGGCTTTTCCAGATTTCTACGCTTCCCCATGATGATGAAAATGCTTCTGGCCGGGCTGTGTTGGCTGCTCTGGTGGCCGCTCAAGCCTGGCCAGGCGCAGACGCCCGTGGCTTCGCTGAATGGGCGTATCCTGGACGCCCGAACGGGTGAACCCTTGCCCTTCGCCACCGTCTATTTAAACAATACCTCGCTGGGCACTACGGCCAATGAAAATGGGGCGTATCGGCTGATGGCCCTTCCGCTGGGGAATCAGGAAATAGTGGCTTCATTCCTGGGCTACCAGACTACCCGCTTGCCGCTTCGGCTGACCGATACCAACCCCCGCAGTCTCGACCTGACACTTGAACCAGCAGACCAGGCACTGGCCCTGGTGACCGTCAAGGCCCGTCATGACAAGAATTGGACGCGTAATCTGGCCCGCTTCAGCCGGGAACTCCTGGGCAATGGGTCTGAGGCCCGCCAGTGCCGGATCATCAATCCCAACGTGCTCTCGTTTGAGAACGAAAAAGGGCATCTGCGGGCGCGGGCGGGCGAGTCTCTGGTAATCGAAAATCAAGCCCTGGGCTACCGACTCTATTACAACCTGCTGTATTTCGATCTTTACCGGGAGAAAATGCAGTTTGCCGGTACGAGTCGATTTGACGAACTGCCTGCCGCCGATGCCCGTCAAAAGGCCCGCTGGCAAACCAACCGGATAGCCGTCTATCGGGGCTCGATCCAGCACCTGCTGGCCAGCCTGATGGCGGGGACCCATGAACAGGCGGGCTACCGGGTTTACCGTACGCCGCTAACTAACGGAGGAGACGACCGGATCATGCCCTTCGTGCGCACCCAGGAGCGGCAATACATTGACCCTAAACTGGCCGCTACCCTGTTCAGATCCGGTGGACTCTCTTTTGAACGGCAACTCATCAGCGACCAGCCCCTGGAGGTGTATTATGACCGGGTGTATGCCGCCAATTCGCCCTATCATGATTCCCCCTATGCCTATTCGTTACTGCTACTGCCCAGCCACCGCCTGGAGATGAATACGAACGGGTGGATCACCAGCAGCAACGGGCTGGATGTGCGGGGATATCTGGGTAACAACCGGCTGGCCACGTTACTGCCCGCTGACTGGAACCCACCCACGCCCGAGATACTGTTAGCCAACGGCATCCAGAGCGGGCGCGTTGGCCGGGCTGATGCGGGACTTGATTCGCTCAGCCGCCTGCGTAAAAGCCAGTCCGAGCGAACCGCTCCCCTGGTCTACCTGCATACGGATAAATCGTTTTACCTCACGGGTGATCAGCTTTGGTTGAGCGCTTACGTGCTGGATGCTGTCCGGCAGTTGCCCACCGTGACCCGCTCAGGTTCCGCTCTTGAGGTCGAACTGGTTGCCCCAACGGGCCAGGTGGTGCAGCATCACTGGCTGCCTGTCACCGATGGTCGGGCGTCGGATAACTTTCGGCTTCCCGACAGTCTGCCGACCGGAATGTATCGCTTGCGGGCCCTGACGGCATTGGACGCGTCTGTCGACAAGCCCGCCTTTGAATGCGCTTTCCCTATTTATACGGCTCAGGCGGAGAGGGCCCTGCCCACCGCCGGGTCCACGCAGTCCCCATCTCCGGCCCTCAGGACTCGGCCAGTCCCGGTGGCGGATTCACTGGATGTACAGTTCCTGCCCGAAGGCGGACGGTGGCTGGCAGGCGTAGCCAGCCGCTTAGGCGTCAGAGCGGTCGCCGCTGACGGACGGGGACGGGCCATTCGCGGGCGTCTTGTTGACCAGGCGAATCAGGAGCTGGTCAGCTTTAGCACTAACCGGCTGGGTCTGGGACAACTCACGCTCACGCCCCAGGTTGGCCACCGCTACCGGGCGGTCATCGAGTCGGACAGCGCCCGGCAGACCGTTAACCTTCCCGCCTTCGAGGCTGAAGGCTACTCCTTGTCGGTCGATGCGGTATCAGATAGCAGCCGACTGACCGTGCGGGTGCGGGCCACGGGCCGGTATGGTCAACAGCCCGTCTATATTAGTCTGCAATGCCGGGAACAACTGGTTTACCACCAGCAATGGCTGCTGCAAAAAGGAGAGGCTCAGTTTTCGCTCAGCACCGCGAGCCTGCCCCCGGGCGTGTGTCGACTCATCTTATGGGACGCAAACCTTCAGGCCCGGGCCGAACGATTAGTGTTTGTGGCGCAGCGGACAGAGGTTCTTCAGATGCGCGTCACCTTAAACAAGGCTCAGTATGCACCCCGCGAGCAGGTGGCACTGGGCTTTCAACTCCGGGATGCAGAAGGAAGCCCAGTCCAGGGTAGTTGGTCTGCCGCCGTGACGGATGCGGATCAGCTGCCCCTGGATACAAACCGGGTTGATCTGCCCACTTATCTACTATTGACGGCGGGGCTCAAGGGCCATATAGAGGCTCCAGCTTTCTATCTGGAGCCTCACCACGGGGCCGACCTGGATAATTTGCTGCTTACCCAGGGTTGGTGTCGTCTCCCCGCCGCACAGGCCCCCGATTCGACGGGCGGCTGGATGCTAAGCGGCCTGGTCCGGGACCAGAAAGGAAAACCGATGGGCGGTCAATCGGTCGTTGTCGTTTTGGAGCAACATAGTCAGCGAATGCTTTATAGCCTGATGACCGATGCGCAGGGTATTTTTCGCCTGCCGGGTCTGCTTCTGAGCGATACGGTGACGGTTAGGGCGGGGGTAGTTGGGCCCAATAAGGATAGGGCTCGTATCTCCATCAATCAGCCGGGTTCACTAAGGTCACCCGCTACCGTTTTTCCCGTCGCCTGGCAGCCCGTAGTTAACCAACTCGCCGATGCCCGGGCGCGCCACCTGGCCTGGCCTGCGTTTTACCGCGACTCGACGGCCCATCAGTTAGCAGAACTGGTCGTGCGGGCCAAAAAGCCGATTAGTGATGAGCGCCCTAAAGACGTAGAGCGGTCCAGCCTGCATGGGGCTGCTGACAACGTTATGATTGTCGAGCCGGGAAGTCCATTTGTCAGCATAACTGATCTCTTAAAACAGATGCCGGGTATGGCCCTTCTGTTAAGTCGAAACTTTAGCAGCTTTGGCGATAATTCACCCCTACTACTGGTCGATGGGGTATACACGGAATGGGCAATGCTTAAGACGCTTAGTCCATCGGAAGTAAGCCGGGTGGAACTCTTACGCAACCCCACCACGGCTGGTATCTATGGCGCACGGGCGGCTAACGGAGTGGTTGCCATTTATACCCGCAAAGACATGGGGCTAGTCAAGGATTTGCCCACGAGCATGTCGACCACCGTCGTTGGCTTTGTCAGTTCCCGCCAATTTTACGTACCGCAGTATGAACCAGCCGTTACAGGTGGGCCTATCGACCGGCGGGACGTTTTGTACTGGCAGGCAATTGGTCAGACGGATGAGAACGGTTTAGGCCGTATGGTCTTTCCCCTTAGTGACACGGCTAAACGGTTGCGCATCCTTCTACAGGGAGTAACCAATCAGGGGGTTCCTATGTCGTTTACCTGGGAGTTGTCTACCCGCTAAGGCTTGAGGCTGGCCTACTTTCTTTTAACTAGTTTGTGCCGTTGGTCCATTGGCTGGTTTCTAAAATATGCCCGTTTTGCTCCGCCGTAGCTAACTGGTTTTGGGACTAAAAGTCAGGTCAGCGCTGGATCTTCCGACTTTTCTCTCCAAAAAAGTCAACTCGCTCATCGTCAGGCAACTAAGCCAAATTTTTTGCAAATCAAGTCCCCAGTCACAGATAGGACTCCGCCACGCACTACCCCTCAAGTGCAATTGCGCTCCCAATTCCAGGTGATCTATGTTGAGGTGGTTACATGGCGGGCTGACCGTTAGCTAACCTCTTCAGTAGTGACCGGTCAGCAAGGTAATACCCACCTTCTCAGGCGCACTGGTACGCAGGTGCTGAAGACTAGTACGCCAGCCGGGCCGTTGTTACTTGCGGGCCGAAGCTAGGTTACTGGTTACTGCCATTCGGTAGCGTTATGGCTTCAGGGCTCACCGTGTACCCCTTGAACATGATGATTCGCTACTACACCCCTCACCGGTACGGATATTCCTACCGATTCGCTAGCTAGTGCCTGAGTCTATAGGAAGCGTTTGTTGCCAATTTGCGTGTAGTGCAGAAAGGGCCGTTCCGTTGGGGTGGTCCTCTTTTTATATAGCACTTAAACCTGGCGTAGCCTAGTCGGGGCAACAGGTAACCAGTTTTACAACTGTACGACGTCGTACAGTTGTAAAACTGGTTTGTAATCACCATCGGTCATTAACATTATATTTTGTTAGCTCAACGCTTCTGAATAGAGCGTAGACTATAAACTAACATAATTGCTCATGATATGTCACTGATGAAGCCTTTATTGATTGCCACTTGTTTAGCTCTTTTCTTAGTGAATTGCCATCGTTCGGTTTCAACAATTCCCATAACCGACTCTAACAAGAAAGCGTCCTCGACCAAAGTAGATTCACTTCACTCCCCCGGATATGCTATAATTCATCAACTTGGAGTAGGTGAGAATTTAGCAGATACAATTAGCATGGAGGAAGTACGTCGTTCATTGAAAAAGAAAGATCCATCTATCCTAATCCGAAGTACAGGAGCTAATTCGTTTGAAGTGGTCAAAGACACAACGAAACTATGAATACACTTACTCCTATGAATTAGGTAGGTACATGCAAGTAGTTCTGGATCCGTGAGTAAGTCAGTAAAGCGCTTTTAATTTCATTTGGTCAGATAGACTTGGTAGTGGCATGGGTTGCCATATCTAGATCTACAGACTTACTCACAGATCAATAACTACCATAATTTCACTTATATAACATTAATTGTCATCTCGTTGTATCTGTTCGCCTATAACTATGAGTAAATTCAGGAACACCAGTTTTTTTGCGTTTGCTTTATTGATTACGGGTATTCTGGTCGATGATCGCTACTTAAAGTACAGCTTGCTGGCCGGTTCAGTGCTATTATTTGTGGTCAGTATTATTCAACAGAGAAGAGCCCAGTAAGTTATTTAAAAAAACTAACGTAAGATCATTTACACAATAGACTACTCATGTCGAAATTTCCTTACGCAAAGCACATATTCAGCATTTTATCAGTGGCCATAATACTAGCTTTAGTGGCCAAATTTATCATCGCAAGTGTGCTTGTTTTAATTCCCTTGTCGCTGGGTCTATATTGGATTTTTGTACGAGGCTTTGCCAAAATAAAAGGCCTTTAATAAGCACAGTATATTAGTTTCTTCCCTTTACATAAGTGTATCTATAGAACACCTCTGAAAATATTGCTAATTTATTATGGAGGAAAGAGTTATATTATACCTATAACTGAACCGAATACAGAACCATTGAATGCATTATTCCACAAGAATATTAGTCGCTTGCCGTGCTATTAAACGCCAGCCACTTGAGGTTTTAATCCACACATCTGTATATCGCCTAGTTACCTTCTTTCCAACATTCTCAGTGGCTTTCTCAGGAGTGACAATTTCCTTGCCCATGGCAATTCCCACATTTTGAGTAAGGGTAACCTTTTCAACAATGCGCTCTACACTAGAGTAGTCAATTTTCCCTTCTCGAATAAAGCCGATAATTTGCTTAACTGTTACAATCTGATTGTATGGATTATTAACCACATAATTAGGAGACCAAAGCTTAAATAACGTTACGGTATCGCCTTTATGAACCGCTTCCAATTCGACTTGCTCAAGTCGTTTAATTTCCGCTTCGTTGGCTGATTGTCCCCACAGTTTAACGGGCAGTAATAGCAGACAGATAACAAAAATTTTTTCCATAAGAATGTGTCGTATGAGTGAGCCTATGTTATTGACCCGTGAATTAGTCCGTAAAGCAACTCCGTTCCCATGTTGCTATTAGGCCCGATAGTGGCATAAGTCTTCTCACTTGACTTTACAGACTTATTCACGGATCAATAAGTAATTATTTGTAGACTGCTCTACTCATTTTAAGAAAATGAGCGTTTTGTGCGAAATTACATACCGGGCATACAGGTGTGCTGGCTGCTAACAGTAGCTAACCCGCGCGAAGCGCAACCTCTTATAAGCACCCTTACTCTCTGTTAAACCAATTTTATGCCCCGCTTTTCTTCTGGTCTGCAAAATTGTCATGGTACAGTTTGTTGGGTTTTAGATAGACGACATTTTTTTGAAAATCTAAAATCGTATTAAACCGTTTCAATATGTCATTTCCTAAAATATGGGTATTGATACCACGTATGGGATTAGATGGCGGTAGCAATTGGGCAGGGACATTTGTCAATTTAAAGCTTCCAATTTTCAATACTTCCAAAGCAGCGGTGATAACAGGAATCTCATGACCGCTCACATCATGCATAATTACTTTTTTAAGTACTTTCATATCCCTGACAGGAATGCGTGATTCTTTCAATAAATTATTGTCAAGCATAACGGTTCTTACATAGCCTAAGTCAAAAAGAAACCAGTCTTTACTGTTAATTCCACTTTGCTGAAGTTCACTTTTTATATAAGGCTTGTTGTCAATATAACGTATTTCAAATGCCTCGTACTGCTTATCCCGTAAAATTTGTTTAGGCATCTTAGAATAGACAATCAGTTTATTATGGTCATAATTAAGCTCCACGATCATTCCGTCAAAGTTGTCCCATCCCAACAAGCCATCCGTTTCGTGGCCGGCCAGTTCGATGTCATGAACTTTACTTTTATAAAGTGTATTACCGATTTGTAATCTGTAGTCAGTAGTATAAAGTTTGGGTCTGGCTTTAAATTTGGTCTTCAACGCATCATTGGTGAGTGCCACTTCGTTTGCGCCCGTATCAAAATTAAGTATGAGTGAATCAGTTTCATCAAAGACAACCCGTAGAAAATTAGTATTATAGCTGTTTATAAAAAATGGAATTGAATCGTGAATTTCTGGCGATAGCTTAGAGAAGTTCCTTGTTTCAAGACATTGAATTCGGGTAAGACATGAATCTTTGTCATTAAGCAGGACGATAAAGTCCTTTTTTTGTCCGGGTTTGATTTTAAAACTAACTGAATCAATATCAGTCTTAAACTTCATTGTTGTTGGTTTAGTCAATTTGCCAGTTGTAAACACATCTAATTTTAATTTAGGATTGATGTGCCATCTGGAAACTGAATTATATTGGCCGTGAATAGTTGCTTGATTAGAATGCGCCTTAATGATTGGTAGTGCCTTTTGAGAAAAGCAAACACAACAGTTTAGTGAAATAAGAAATGATAAAATTATCTTCATGAGCGTAAAATTTTTAAAATGACATACAAGTAAGGATTATGTGAAGGAAGTTTGCAGCTAATAGTATCAATCTTCGATTGGAGCCGCTAAGGCCTCACTTATACCATATGCGGCTAACCCATCGCACGTAGCGATCAGCACTGCCGTATCTAAATAGGCCCGTAAATAAACTACTTTGCCCCAACGCATTTTTATCAGATGTATTCCCTCGTTGACGTAGCTTGATCCATCGGCTGGAGTAGCTCGGTCTGTCCATTCGACGGCAATCGTTGTCATCCAGGGCCACCCACTAACAGCCACACTGCGGATCTCGAAATTCAATCCTGGGAAAAGCCGGAACAAGCGAGCAAACCACTGCCGCATGGCTGGCACGCTATGACGAGTCCCCCCCAGCGTATGCTGGCCACTAAACGTATGGGTAATCGAGGGCGATATGCCTTTCAACATAGATTCGTAGTCTCCCTGACTTAACCGCTCAAAATTCTGAAGGACGATTTTTTTGACGATGCGATGATACATGACGTGAGCGAGTGGTGAGGTACTATTTATTAGACAGCCTACTTAATCTAATCAACCGTTATGGTTAAAAGCGTTGAACTGACCGCAGCGGCGGACCGTAAGATATAACACCAGTGACAGATTTAAGCGATCAAGTGAATAAACCCTAGTTTTACAAACGTACGACGTTGGTAATGCGGTTGTAAAACCAGCTGCTGCCCCGCCCTCTACTACCCTCTTATGTCACCAGCGACCCGAAACGCAGTTGATACAATTACCGGGTGATCGCTCGTATTGATCGATCCTGTCTGATAGCGGTGACCCGCCGAGAACGGGCTAAACAAGGCGTTCTACCGCCGGTTTGACGCCCTGCTGAGCCAGTATATTTCCCGCAAAAGCCAGGTCAGCAGTGGATCTTCCAACTTTTCC
>NZ_JAFMYW010000003.1 GCF_017353175.1 Fibrella forsythiae
TCAAAAACAGCGCACAGCCGCCCATACCGTCGAACCGACTAAACAACGCGGGACAACGGATGTCATTACCACGTGGGCCTGCACCATGACCAGTCTGGCCGTGGGCCGAGGAGGTCATTCCATCCCTGGTCAGCAGAGTAAAAAACGGGTTTAGTTCGGCTCAGGTTATCCTATGCAGCCGCTTGATTTCTACTGGTTACGTCAGCCGCTCTTGTCCATAGAACGGCTGATGGCTACGTTACAAGACGGTAATTTATCGGCCCTGCTGGCAGACAAACAGGTAATCGAAGCAATCCACATGGCTTCTCCAGCTGTGGCCGACCAGTTGGCTATGCGTGCTTCCATAGGCGCAAAAGTGGAAGAAACAGTACTAAAATACCTCCTCCGTATGAGTACCCGTTGCACTCCCTTTGGCTTGTTTGCCGGAGCGGGGGTTGGACGTGTGGCAGACCAGTCGCAGTTTGATGGCAGGCAACGAACGTTTGTACCATATCATCGCTTGGATATGCGCGTCGTTGTGGAACTGGCGCATGAACTAAGCAAGCGTTGCTCCGTTCGAGACCAGCTTCATTTTGTCGCTAATGGAACGGCACATTGCGTTGGAAACCGAATTCGTTACATCGAAAAGCAATGGTCGAATGGACAATGGCAGTATTTCACCAGTGAAATACAAGCCACTGATCATATCTTGACTGTCTTGGACGTAGCCAAGTCTGGTGCACTCATCTTGGATTTAGTGAATGCAATTTCTGATGGAGCGCCTAAGGAAGATGCGTATCACTTCATAAATCGTTTAATAGAAGATGGTCTGCTTCAGAGTAACCTGTTACCCCCTCCAACGGGGGCAGATCCACTCGACTCGCTAGTGGCAATAATAGGAGCGTTTACTGTTCCCCCAGCGGCCTACAGCGATTTAGTAGCCATTCAGAAATTGTTAGCAGCAGCGAAAGGGCAACGTCCGCCTACTCAGCTAATCAAATCCATTCTCGAAAAGAAACTTGGTTTGCCCGCAAATTCTAGCCCCATTCTTCAAACTGACACGCGGATAGAACAGCCGACTAATCAGGTCAGCAGTCGTATTATTAATCAACTCCAAGCCCAATTGACCTCCCTGTCCGTACTGGGTCAGTTTACTACAGAAGCTAATGACTTGATCGATTTCAAGCGACGATTTTATGCGCGTTATGAAGAAGAGGAAGTGCCCTTTTTATTAGCCATGGATGAGGATAGTGGTATTGGGTATGGAAATCGCTTCAGTGAACTAACATCTACTCACGAGTTGATTAACGGTTTGTTGACGCACCAAGCAGCGAGTCCCACACCGACGTTCCAGGAAGACTCTTTGCAGGAACTTCGACTAAAACTGTATTCATGCTGGTCTTTACAAACTGATTTACCCGTCGAAATAACCGATCAAGACTTAGCCCGGTTAAGCCTAACTAAAACGTCGCTTCCCGACAGTTTTTATGCGTTCGGGTATTTTTTAGCCGCATCTTCGACTACCCTCGACAGCGGCACATATCGCTTTTATCTTAAAACTCTAGGTGGTCCTTCTGCTTTTTCCTTAATGGGCCGTTTTTGCACAATTGATGACGAATTACATCAGTTAGTGTCGTCGCAACTTAACCGCCAGCAAGAACAGCAGCCAGATCGCTTACTTGCTGAAATAGCCCACCTCCCTCAAGCTAGGGAAGGAAATGTGATTCAGCGTCCTCATCTCCGTCAGTATGAGATTCCAGTTCTAACCACATCTACGCTGCCTGTCTCGCAGCAAATTGGTCTTGACGACCTGATGATATCGATCCCTGGAGCTAACCGTGTCGTTTTACGTTCAAAACGGTTGAATAAACAAGTGATTCCACAATTGACGACCGCGCATAATTACCAGCATGGCTTACCCATTTACCGTTTCCTAAGTGACTTGCAGCATCAGCCTACTCCGTTTGCCATCAGTTGGACGTGGGGATCGATGGTACGGCTCCGCCGATTGCCTAGGGTACAGTACAAAAATATTATTTTGCATGAGGCTGCATGGTATTTTAAGCAGTCTGATCTGGTGGCAGCTGAATCAGACGATGACAATGTACGTCGTCTACGGGAGCAGGATCAATTACCCCGTTTGATAGCCATTCAACAGGGCGATCAGGAGCTGTTTTTAGACCTTGATGCTGCCGTATGCCGGCATCTATTTGTTACTACACTACGCCGTTTAGGAACCGTGCACGTCGTCGAATGGCTGCGGACACCTGCTAATTGCCCGTTAAATGGGCCTGGTGGCAAAATGACACATGAAGTTGTTATTCCCTTCGTTAGTCAGCCCCCAGCACATCTATACGGTTTGACCAAAGCTGCGGCCGTCCTCACCAGCCAGCGGACCTTCCCCCCCGGTAGTGAATGGGTATATATAAAAATCTATTGTGGCAACGCTACCTCGACGCTTGTTTTGGCACAATTAATCAGTTTCGCTCGCCAATTAGTCCATCAAGGTCAGGTGAGCCACTGGTTCTTTGTTCGTTATGCAGATCCCGAGCCCCATATTCGCTTTCGATTCAAGCTAGCTGAGCCCAGCCTCTACTCAGCAGTAGTAGTAGGCTGCCAAAACACGTTAGCAGAGTACATTAGGTCAGGAGAGATACATAGACTATTAACGGACACGTATCGCCGGGAACTCGAACGATATGGCGACGCAATCATCGAGCAGACCGAACGGATTTTCTGGCGCGATAGTGAATTAGTCAGCGATTTACTGGAGCTAGACTTAAGTGACATACTCCTTTTCCGGACTGCCTTATTGGTCATTAATCAATATCAGACGAGTTTTGGACTAACTCAGCAGGAGAAACAGCTGCACTGTAAACATATGTATAACGCATTATTTGCCAAGCATGAAGCTTTACCAAACTTACGGCAGGCGTTGGCTAATCAGTACAGGAAAAATCAATCCGATGTTTTATATATAATCCAGCAGGGGTTCCAAGAGGATGAGCGTGAAATCGTCTGTTCCGTCAACCGTTTCAGAGACTCAATCAATGAGTATATGATAGTTATACTGCATAATTTTTCCTCTAATGAACAGGGCAATAAGCAGGATTACATTGGCAATGTGGGACATATGTTCCTCAATCGCCTCTTTAGCGTCCATCAGCCCTACTACGAACTCTTGGTGTATCATCATCTCTACCGAGCCTATCAATCCATTAGTGCTCAGTCAAGTAAGGAGAGTTAGCTTGCAGGATGAAGATTTCACTATTTACAATGAGCTACTCGTCAAGCACTCCATTTTGAGTCAGTAGTTGATCACCCAAATATGACCTTTTAATTACAATAGACCAGCCACTAGGTATTTTTTTAATTTGCCCATTTAACATGGAACCGTCTTCACCAAATGCTCCTAATCAAGCGCCAGCCGAACACCTAGCCCACGGGTTTAAGCGCACCTTATTTGGTTTTTCCCCGTCGCTCAAGAAAGCGTCTAATAATTACGGGTATCTGTTTAAGACGAGCTCTTCAAAAGCCAGCCTACCGTTTTCCTCAGATAACCAGCAGTTACTTGAGCGACTAGGCCGCTCCATGATTGATTCCGATGGTCGCGATGAACAGAGTGGCTTTAGTGGCATCGATGCTGGCTATACGTATTTCGGTCAGTTTGTCGATCATGACTTGACACTTGATGTAGACTCTAAAACGAGTCAGTTGCAAGATGCCAGTCAGCTAACGAACTACCGTTCACCGAATTTAGATCTGGATTCGGTGTACGGAGCAGGTCCAGCTATTAGCGCCTACATGTACGATACGGAGAGCCTGCGCTTTATATTGGGCCGAACGAGTGGCCAAGGGCAAGAATTTGACTTACCCAGAACGACGGGAGCTAATTCTGGCCTTGCCATCATAGGCGATCCGCGTAATGATGAAAACTTATTTGTCGCGCAATTTCACATGAGCATACTACGGTTTCACAACGCGGTCGTTGAGGCCCTGAGGCCTTCATTCTCTCCAGAAAAAAAAGCAGAGTTATTCGCGCAAGCCCAAAAAGAGGTACGACAACATTATCAGTGGGTGGTGTTTCATGATTATTTGCGCACCCTTATCGGCGCTGATCTACTGAACGATCTCTTAAGCAACGGGCCAACTTACTTTACGCGGAAGAAATATCCCAGTTTCTCTATGCCCGTTGAGTTTTCAGTAGCCGCTTATCGCTTTGGCCATAGCCTTATTCGTAATCACTATCATTTCAACGCTTCTTTTTCGGACGCGCCCTTTACGAATGCATTTGGCTTTACAAAGGGAACGGTACCGTCCATCTGGAATGTACACTGGCCTAGCTTTTTTGGCACAGCGGCACAACCTGCGGTCAATAAAGCGCGGAAAATAGATACGTGTGTGGCTTTTAGCATGGGCAATTTACCCCTTGCTCCCGGTGCAGCTCCTCAGAACATGTTTACGGTGTTGTCGGCTCGTAACCTGGTCCGTAGCATGGCCTTAAACGTGCCAACGGGGCAATATGTAGCCAAACGGATGAGGCAAACGCCCCTATCTCAAGCACAGCTTTTAAGTAGTCCATACTTGAACCCGACTGACGAACAAGTTACGAGCCATAGGCAACAGCAAGAAATTCTACAGGCCGACAACGGCTTATTGCTAAAGCAGACACCCTTATGGTTTTACATCCTTAAGGAAGCTGAAGTCATTCATCAAGGGGAGCAGCTTGGTCCTGTAGGTGGCCGAATTGTAGGTGAGGTATTTATGCGCCTTTTGGTTGATAGTGAAGAATCATTTATTCACAATCCTGAATTTAAGCCTCACTATGGCTTTGAGGGAACAGACCCTAGTAAGTACAAAATCGCTGATATGTTACGCTTTGCAGGTACGTATCCCATTCCCGGTTTACAGTAAGCCTTTTCCATTTAAAAGCATTGATTTGGCAGGTCATTAGTGACGGACCAGAATTAGCGGGTATCTCTGAATACTCTCTGCTACTGTGAAATCATGAACAATGCATAAATCCTTATAACCCAACCATGAAGAAAATCTTATCAATTGACGGCGGTGGGATCAGGGGTATTATTCCAGGGCAAGTTCTAGTTAGTCTAGAAAAAAAACTCCAAGCCAAAGTTGGGGATCAAAATGCACGCCTGGCTGATTTCTTTGACTTCTTTGCCGGTACAAGCACTGGTGGCATTCTAACTTGCATCTATCTATGCCCTTCTGAAGAGGATAATCAGAAAGCTCGCTTCTCTGCTGAAGAAGCGGTAGATCTTTATATTAAAAATGGTAGTAAAATATTTGATTTGTCAATCTGGCAAAGGATTGTGTCAGCAGATGGCATATCGGATGAAAAATATGATGCTTCCGCCTTAGAGAAACTGCTTAAACGATATTTCAAATCTTTAACGTTAAGTCAACTCATCAAACCATGTATCATTCCGAGCTATGATATTCAAAAGAGGCGTGCGCATTTTTTTGCCCAGCACGATTTCCAAAAGAAAGGAGAAGGATCGGATTATTTAATCCGGGATGTGTGTCGCGCAACTTCCGCAGCACCAACCTATTTCGAGGCTGCTTTAAGTGAATCAATCAGCGGTATTTCTTATCCACTTATAGACGGAGGAGTTTTTGCCAATAACCCGGCCCTATGTGCTTATTCAGAAGTGTGTGGAGCCGATGGTGACTTAAGTGCTAAAGATATGTTCGTGGTTTCGCTAGGAACCAGCAGCGTAAATGCTAGATATGACTATGATAAAGCCAAAAATTGGGGATCCATAAATTGGATTAAACCAGTCATAGATATTATGATGTCAGGTGCGTCAGAAACGACACATTATCATCTGACAAAAATGTTTAATGCTATTGGGAGACCAACTCAGTACGTGCGCTTCCAACCCACCGATTTAAGGAATGCTAATCCTGCAATGGATGATGCTACAGAGCAAAATATAGCGGCTTTAGTTGAAGTTGGCAAAGAAACCGCCCAAGATTGTGATAAAGAGTTAGATCGGATTGTGAATATATTAGTTGGTGAAGGCCTTGATCCAGTTACCTTCTCTTAAATTAACTGGTCTTTGTCTCCGCTCCATGCCTAAAAATGCTGTTTTATACGTGCTACTAGTCTTAAAAAATGTCACTCCTGTAGAACTAGCCTACAATACCCTACTTAATAAAGAGCTCTGGTGAAACCACTAAAGTTAGATTCACACTGATAACCGCTTACTTCATGAAAAGGTCGATTTGGGCTTTACTGATTATAACGTTGTTGAATGGGTGCGCTGTCCTCAATAAAACTCAGGTTGATGCGGTGAATCAGTTTGCTTTAATCAGCAGGAACTTTTCTGCCTATCCTAGTAGAATCATTATTGAGCTAGACGATATACGGCGAGAAAGGGGATTATATAATTCGAATTCTCTTATTGATGATCCAACCGCGCATATTGACAACTTAAATAGTTTATATGATTTTCAGGTATCGAATTCAACTGTATCTGAAAAAGTAGATATTACGTTTAGAATAATTGATAAATACGCGCAATCGCTTCAGTTATTAACTTCGGATAGATACACTTCAGATGTTTCTGACCAGGTCAAGTCGTTAAGTATAGGTTTGGATTCATTGAGTAGCTTGTATAATTCGAAAATACGAAACACCCCCCCGCTACCCACAGGTATCGGTAACGTTGTTAGTCAATTGGTTGCACGAGGTGGTCGTCAGTTGATCCGAGCCAGACAAGCAAAGGAACTCAAGTTATTCGTTCCTAGGGCGGATGCATTGATCGATATTATGTGCAAAAACCTTCTTGAATTTCTTGAACAGTCTAGAATTCAAGAGTTACTGGACAATGAGGCCAATAACCTACCGCGTGATTTCAAGCTTTATTTGATCTCGCGTGCACAATTGAAATCTAATTCATCAATCAAGGATGAACAGGCTTATCTAAATTTGAGAAGCCGTTTAGATGGTGTTAAATTACTCAAAGCTCAATCTATTGCGGCTGTTCATTCTTTACAGGAAGGTCATCACAAATTAGTGTCAATCGTCATGAGAAAGATGACTCTTACGGACAATATAAAAGAAGTTCAAATTTTTTATGAGGACGTCAAGCAAGTAAGAGCTACTATTCAAAGAATTGATATCGCCAGAACGACAAGATAATGAACGGAGAGAAGATTGAAACATTAAAGCAATTGCTGCCTGCCAAAGATGAACTTATAGAACTACGATCTCGCGAAGATCTACCGAAAGGCCAAAGGAAACTACTGGATAAAGCTCTGATGCATCTCAATAAAATTGAACGCACTATATTAATAGAGATAGGCAACCAGCTCATCTGCAACTTAACAGAAGATGCAGACAAGCTCAAGCAACTCATCAATGAGATTGAGCAAAAATCAGATGCTTTAAAAACTACATCTAAAACAATTAGTCAGGCTGTCAGCATAGTAGAAGCTTTAATCAAAGTAGTATCCACCGCTACTTCAGTAGGCTTATCGTAAAAATGAAATATCAGTGTAATATATACTCATTAGTAATAAAATTTCTAATCTAGCTACATTCAAGTGCTTACGCTAAGAAACAGTAACTTCGTTGGAGAAAAGAGACTCTATAGATAAGATGTACTTAACTTTTCTTAACTCATAGCCAGCCTGTCGTTTGCCCAATACACTGTGGCTGTTTTAATAAGTTGGCTAGGTTCAATAAGTATCTGCATTAGACTTTAAAGGATGAAGATCAACTGCCAGACTTAATTTTTCTGTATGCTCTAAAATAGTGCGTTTTTTAATGCAAAGAAACAGTAGATTATCGCTAGAACACCTTTAAGTTGAAATTGCCCAACTTCTAATCACACTATTAATTATGGACTTATTAAAAATTGTAAATTCTGTAACACCTTCTTTCCCCGAAATTCAGGAAGAAATAAAGGAACTACGTAGAGCTCATCCAACAAAGAGTAAGCATGAAATAGCAGAGCTGTATGGAAATCGAATTCGTACAAAGTATACTTCAGTAGGGATTACTTCAGCGCTTCCCAGTATCATTCCAGGAGTTGGAACTCTAACTCAAGCTGCTGTCGAAGTGGGGACTATTACTGCTGATCTTGCTTTAATGCTTAGATGGATGGGGGCTATTTGCTACGGTACTGCTTTTATTTACGATAAAAATAAAGACTCTGAATTTAGTCAAGAATTTATTACTGTGCTTGGATTAGAATACGGCGCTATCACGGTTTACAAAAATGCTACAGCTTTTTTTGGTGGAAAAGTAGTCCAAGATCAATTTAAAAGACATTTTCCTAAAAAAATATTAGGTCAAATCAATAAAGCTGTTGGAATGCGACTATTAACAAAGTTCGGGACTAAGCGAGGAAGTATTGCCCTAGGTAAGCTCATACCATTTGGTATAGGTGCAGCAGTTTCTGGAACCGTGAATTATAGAACTATGGACAGCTTTAAAAATAAAGCTATAGAATATTATAGCTCTGATGACAATTCTGAATACGTATTGGTAGAGTAAAAGTGCATGCGGCTCGTGAGCGGGGAGAGCATAAGAGATATTAGACTAGAGTCAGTTTCAAGCTATTTTCAGAAATAGATTTAGTCTTAAATGTAGAAAGATTTTTCCTGTAGGACTAAAGCCATCTTACCAAACATCAACCGAAAATAACGATCCTTCTAGGAATGAAATAATGAATAGTAGCAAATTCATGTTTGAGTCCCATTAGTGAATGCACCTTGAGATTAAATGTGACGTACTTGTTCTAAGATGTGGCATCTTGAGTAAAACCTAGTGTTTGCTAGTTCCGCTATTATGATAAAAAAATTGCTGAATAAATCAGTTTTCCTCTAACAGGTATAGCTATCAAATACTCATTAAAAACGCGTACTTACAAATTTGTATTTAGTCAGTTATAGCTTTTAAATTTAAACTCAAATAGTTTAAAGATTATGGACCTCAGACATTTTTGGTGCAATTGGTGATGCGTTTAAAAAGAGCGCTATTATGTGGCCAGTGACTTGAATAATTATTTCAGCATGGGTCAAACAACAGTCTAAAAAGGGTTTGAATCGTCAGTACTATGATCTTGGTCCAAACAAAGGGTCTGCTGAGTGGCAGAAGTTGCGAAAATTGGAGAAAACCTACAACGAAGGCCACGATGCAGGTCAAGTAGAAAAGAAACAACCGTACAAAAGATAGATCACGATCTTGGAAGTAAAAGTGATCACTTTTGTCTCCAAGGTCGTAAGTGTCTATAGTTAATTATACTTTATGTTCTAACCTATGCAAAAAGTACAATCAGCGTCTTGTTATTGCAAAGACGATACAAAGTTTATTAATATTGGAATGAAGTGGTAGAATGTATATAATACACATTGTGTATTACGAAGGCTAACTCTCTCCGAATAGTACGACTACATTAATGGGAAAATCACCATTTGTGATTCGGTTGAGTTAGCAGATTAAAACCTGTTCGATTATTTCTTTCTTTTGACATTATGCTATAGGCCATAGTTATGGTAGCGTTTTAAAAACGTAGTCGTGCTCTGATTTGCCAGTTCGCATTTTAACCTGTTTAGACCATTTCGCTTATTCAACTGTCCTGGCCAGAACATGACCGCTATGTGAATGCTAGGTCTGAATGGCTCCTAGGCTTTTCCAATATGGAACTGTTACTTCCACGATATTCCGTTCTCTGTTCCATGCCTAAAGGACCAGGTTGCTGACAGGCTAACTTAACCATGTTATACGCCATGACTTCGTAACTTTATCAACCAACAAGACGATGGTTAGCATAACGACGTAGCAAGGCCTACTGGGGGATGTGCGCTCATGACGTAGATAGTTATGAGTGTTATTGAAATGGCTCGACTGTCTAATTAAAATAGCTTTGCGCTGTAGGAACATTCATAAAAGTGGTAAGTTTAGCTTAAAAAGAAATACCCATGCAAGATTACGCTAACTACCAATTTGAAATCATCTGGATTACCCAACCTGGACATTTACAGCAATATGCGCAGTTAATAGATGAGTTTTTTACACTTTATGAAGACCCGTCCAACTTTCCTGATCCTGATGAACGGGAAGAACCAAGTTTTATTAAAGGGCGCATTGCTGAAGGCACTAATAATCCGCACACGCACCTGATGGCTTACCTGTTGATTAGTCCGTCCGGTGAACAATACTTTATTGCCGGCTGTGTAGTGGAGTTCTATCCTGACAGTGCCTGCGCATTAGTAACGTATTTATTTGTTAATCAAAACTTTAGGGGGGTGAAAATTGGGGCTCAAGAGCAAAAAGTGGCCGAGTCGATGCTACAGTCCCAGCTAGGCTTAGTCGGATTAGTAGCCTTTTTTACTCAGCAATACAAAAAACCGGTTAAAGCAGTTTTGTTCGAGTCGAATAATCCAGCTCAAACAGTAGCGGAAAACGACTCAATGCCCCCCATTAAACGGATACAGTTTTTCGCTCGTCTAGGTGCACGACGTATTAATTTCGAATACATTCAACCACCGCTTGGTGATGATAAAGGCATTGTGACGAACCTGTTTCTACTAACATTTCCTTGGCTCACCCAAATGGGGGAGTCGATACCCGTGACGGTGGTGATGGAGTTCGTAATGGAACTAGCTAAGAGCTTAGACCGAAATAAAGAACCCGGCTCTGCCACCTGTTATGGCGACGAAAACTACTACCGCGACCTCGCGGCCCTCGCTGAGCTAGGTGGGGTTAAACAGCTCGACACAGTTAATCCTGAACTCATTGGTATTGACGTCGATGGGTGTAATATCATCCGGACTATGTATAATAATTTAGTTGCTCAACGTGTTGATGAAAAAAACGTGGATTTAATCAGCCCGCTTTAATTACTGGCTACTTGAGCGGCCTAGTGTAGCTTAAAGTTTTGCTTACCCCATTATTGAATGAGTGCGTATTCACACCCTGATCATAAATATGGAGCAATCACTACGAGCCGAATTCCTATCGTTTTTTCAGAAATTTTCCGATTTTTCGGATCGGGCCGTTAAACATTGGCCTTTGGCTACGTCAGCCAGCGAAGCTGACGAGGACGTTGAGATTGGCTATGAGTTTAAGGCAATTGTTACCCAAGATGCTTTTGATGCGGACGATAATAGACTATTAATCGATTCATTTTTTGCCGAGTTGTACGCTTCAGGTCGCCCGTTTAACGGAGCGGCAACGCGAACTCGTAAAGAGATAAGGGAGGCCATGGTAGCTAATGACCTGTCTCGACCAATAGCTGATACAGCGGGCCAATCGTTTCAGGCACACACTTTCTTGCTTATTGGGTATATACCGAACGAAGAGATAGTTCGGGCTCGGGCAGGTTGCGTCATGCAGTATTTCCACCAATCCCAGACGGTCTTTATTGAATCGATCTGGTTGGCCAGTGTACTCCAACAACACATCCGAAGTATTGGTGAGATTGAGTTGGTTGTCGACGGGTTAGAAAGTGAGGACGCAGAAATAGACGAGAAAATTTTGCAACGAAATCGGGAGCAGAACCGACAGACCGTCTTGTCATGGATGCTTACTTACCGCAAACCCGAACGCAATCAGCAATCGGCCCTTTTAGAGCTACTGAAAAATTACAATACCTACTCGATCACTGGTGTTTTTCTAGAGGTTCAAAACCCAATTGAATTAGCAACGATTCATCAGGACAATGAGAACCTATTGATTCAGGCAGCCAAACGATTGGCAGCCTTTCATGCTATCGAAGCACGCTATATAAAATTTGCCTATGAACGCCCCGACAGACTATCAGGGGCGATTGGTGACCGAAGCTGTTTTCTACTTACCCTGCCGCAGATGCAAAGAAAAAGCGGCGAGCTGGCGATTGACTCAGCGGTAGTAATGAAATTTATTGTGGACTACGGCAAATGGTTGTTGCACGGAAAGTATGACAATGAACGGTATGAAAAAGACCTGAAAACCTGTAATCAATTCCGCCCTAACAAGGAGACCCCGATGGTAGGGCTGCAAAACGGTGCTGACGCCATTGCCCGTAACAATAAATCGCTGTTTAAAAACCGGCTTTCAGAACACAACACGTTTCTGTATTTGCATAGTATCCCCCGTTTGGAGGAACCTCGCTTCACTTACCGTCGCTCGAGTGTAGGGTTTGAAATTCTAGTGGATGAAGATTATTTTGAACCGGTTGGCCTAGACCCCTATCACAATATGGCCCCAGCGGAACCGAAACGAACGCCATTAGGGCAAAAGGCAGCCATTCTCTGGAAAGAGTGGAACCCACCTAAACACGGGATTCCCAAGGCTCTATATTGTCCTGTCGCTCATTCAGGCGAAACCGACTTGTTCGCCTACAAGTATCAAGCTGATCCGCCGTACTACACGCGCTATTATGATATTAAAGAAGCTGACGTACAGGTAGAATTTCCGTCTCACTTCGAATTCACCTCGGAGGGGCGAATGGAAAATTTTTATCAGCTTCCCAAAACAGCTGATCAACTTAAGCAGGTCAAGGAATCCATTGAGGCAGGCGATGCCCTGCCTCAATTTACGCACCAAATACGCATGGAAGCTTGCGTTAGCTATACTTACTTTCTGAAAAGTGCCGTACGCGTATGGCATCTAGTATTGAAACCAACGTCCGGTGATGTCAGTGAGTTAGAAATTATTAAGCTCATGCGGTTCTTCAGCGGTTCACAAGAACATGAAAATGAGGAAGAACGTCGGAAGTCAGTACGCCGGATTAAGTTTTCGGTTGAAAAGGATAACGAACAGCCAACCAACCGAAAACTGAAGCCAGCTAATGCGTTTCAGCGGTTTGTGGAGAACAAACTCCCGTATTTTAAATTCCAGCCGAAAATTTTTTATTACGACGAAACGGAACAGAAGATCCAACGATGGGCTTGGCGAATAAAGACATTCGGGCAAATCATTTTTTGGATAGGATTAGGTGCATTCATTCTATGTGTACTCCTATTTAGCCTACCATCTTGGTTGGAGAAAACGTTTAACTGTTCGCCAATTGGGACGTTTCCAGCTAAACGCATGACTCCTACAATGAGAGCAGTAGACAATGGATGGAATTGGTCCAATGTATTGTTATCAGCTGTTTACTGGTCAATTGGCTTACTTGTTCTCCGTACAGTGTGGCGATGGCTTTTCAGCACTATTGCTGAATTGATTCAAACAATTTGCCAGACCCTTGTAAATCTAGCTAAGCGGTTATTTATACTTCCAGAGGAAAAGAAGCTAACGCAGGAAAAGCCAGACAATTTAATTCAACTTTTATACGACTTAACAGGAGTGCATTATGAGCAAAATAACAATGCGCAGTTCCACCGACAAATGAATGAGGCTGACCAAATTGTCTCACTTCGTAATGTCCGATCAGGGGTTGTCGAGATCGACACCGGCGATGTTAGCCCAGAACCAGAAGACGCTGATAAAAAAAATGCCGATGCGACGAGTTTTTTAGGGTTTTATAACAACCTCACTTACCCTAAACCGCCAACCGTTCGTGAACGAAACAAAATTCGCACACAAGTAAAGGAATTGTACAAAAAATTGTACGAGGGTGATATTCAAATAGAAAACGCTCCCGAGCCGTTTACGGCAGAGGAATATGCGGACTATGTTTTTAAATCGTATTGCGGTATTTGTTTGGGCATTTTCGATTATGACCGAATGAGCTTTCAAGAGATTGACGACACGCTGGTTCCCTTAGCTGATAGCAAAACTGAGGACTCGTTTATGGTTATCCATAGGGGGGTACTGGCTATGCTAGGCCATGATGATGACGTGATGGACACGTTCTGGAATACGCTTGGAACGAATGCCTATCTACTCATTCCAAGCGCAGTACTGGCCCATAACGATATGGTCTCTCGCGATGCCGATACCCGGTTAGATCAGCTGCTCAAGAACCTCCGAGAAGGGCGATCACGGTTATCAGTTCGGCAGTTAAACCTGGAGCGTAACCACATCGATGATCTACTAAACGACGACGTTCTTGGTAACGTCTTTCAATACAAGACTGAGCAGGAAATCTACGAACAGGGAATGATCCGACGGGGTATTGCCGAGCGTATTAAAGATGCCCGATCGAAATTGGAACAGTTAGAAAAACTGATTAATGAAAAACACGAAGCCGGATCAACCCGGTATCAGAGGCGGATTACGTTTTTGGCGTCACTGGTAGGTATTTTTAGTTTTTATGAGTACGTCCGTGACTACTTCCAGAATGAACTGGCACTGGACAATCCGGGCAAAAGAAACATTAAAGAAGTAGCCTTTAACGATATTCCACTCTGGTTTAAAATTCCTGCAAAGCTAATTGATCAATTGAATGAGCACATTCATATACTATCTCCAATATTACCAGGCACAGATAAGAGCCGCTATGATTCACTTTATTTAGCGCATACTGTTATCGCATTTCTTTTCGTGGTATTTGTAGCCTATTTATTGGCACTCAACTTAGCCGATCCAGGTCGAAACAAAAAATATTTCTGGCAACGCGCTACCAGTCGCTACCGTTCACTCCCCATAACCAATGCCTCGATTTCCAAAACTCGTTCAAAATCTGTTTGATAGTACGAAGCCGCAGTCTCCAGCGATTGCGTATTCCCGGCGCGATTTCATTGGCCAGTCGGCCCGGCTCATCGCTCTCAGTAGTATGGCTCCAATTTGGGCACCATCGCGAACAGCACCGCGAATTGCCATTATTGGGGCGGGATTGGCTGGTCTTACGTCGGCTTACTATCTCGAAAAAGCGGGTTATAAGACCATTTTGTATGAAGCAGCCGAACGAGTGGGAGGACGAATCTCGACGGTAAAAGATTTGCTTGCTCCTGGTATCATCACTGAAAAAGGGGGAGAGTTTATCGACTCAAACCACACCGATGTGAGGACTTTATGTAACGATCTGCAGCTTCGATTTTGGGATACGAAAACCGCCGAAGAGAAGCGACTCATTGGGACGGATTATTTTCTGAAAGGGCAACGTCTGCACGAGCGCGACCTAATTGCAGCTTTCAAGCCCTTTGCCGACCAAATTCGTAAAGATGCTGCCAGTATTCCTGATTCGCTTGACCCGAAGCACCCTAAGCTTATTGAATTGGATAAGCTGTCGATCGACGAGTATCTGCGCCAAATTGGCGTCGACGGGCCATTATTCGATCTGCTCGCAGCGGCTTTCACCAGTGAACTAGGTATTGATTCAGGAAATCAGTCCAGTTTGAATTTATTAGTCGTTATCAACACGGACCTCCGAAAGGGCTTTGAAGTGTACGGGGAAAGTGACGAACGCTACAAAGTCATTGGTGGTAATGAACAGATTGTCACAAAACTCCATCAGAAACTTAAAAGTCCGGTCGAATTCGGTTCTCATCTAGTGCGGCTCGCCAGTAAGGGAGCCACCTATGAACTGTCCTTTGCCAATGGGCGACAGATCGCAGCCGACTTCGTTATCATGACGCTGCCATTTTCGGTGCTGCGCGAAGTAGATATAACCGTCGGAATGTCCGATCGCAAGCGTCGCTGTATTCACGAGTTAGGCTATGGAACTCAGTCTAAACTGCTTATTGGTGTAACAGATCGGTTATGGCGTTCACAGGGGCTTTCGGGCTATGTGTTAAGCGATCACATTCACAATGGTTGGGATAGTAGTCAGATGCAATTGGGTAATACAGGGCAGGGGGGATATAGTTTATTCTTGGGGGCAGAGAAAGGCAAAGCCCTGCGCCTAGATCAATTCGATCAATACGTAGATGGCTGTGAGCAAGTGTTTCCGGGCTTTAAACAGCGTATCAATGGTAAAAAGGGAATTGCGAACTGGTCCCAAAATCCCCTGACGAAAGGAACGTATGCCTGTTATAAAGTTGGTCAGTATGCGTCCATTGGTGGTGAAGAAGGTAAGTCAATTAACCGGATCTTTTTTGCAGGCGAGCATTGTAGCCAGGAGTTTCAGGGGTTTATGAATGGCTCAGCTGAAACAGGCCGTAAAGCCGCCAAAGCGATTCTTGCACTGCTTCAGAGACATTGGGTAAGATCTCGGATTTAATTTATTTGCTAAATGAACGAACAACCAAACAACTTAAGGTGCCTAGGCGTATTACTAAGTTGATTCCGTACTTTAGTGAGGTAAGTTTGTCGTCACAAGATGACTAGCAGTGGTCCAACGCGAACGTCGTAACAGTAATAGACCACTGCAGAAGAAAGCTTTATGCAAGAGTGTTGTAAGGATAGCGTTTATCTTAGGTATTGTGAGCCTATGAATATAGCGTCGATAATAGGCTCGTCAGCACCTAGTATTTATTTAGTTTCCTTCAGCTTCGAATTTCTAGGCACAGATTTCTTCTTGCTACCATCCAGGTATTCCGTGGCTGTCAACGCTACATATTCATCATAATCAATCTCGGGTCTTAATACACCATTATTTTTAATGAGATGGATAACGGCATCTACAGCCAGTCTTACTGCTGGTTCTATCCACCCGCCCTCAACAGAATAAGCTTCCCCAGCAAAATATAAGTTTGAGTCGTGATATTTTTTTCCTTTCTTCTTATTTTCATTAAATCTATTGTAATTCAATAATCTGTAGTTTTCAGTCTCATTGTTTTGCCTGTAAAGCTTGGAGCATCCAGCGTAAGTTGGTTTTTTAGCCCAATGGACGATAACGGGACTATCTCTATTAACCATAGTTGAAATAACTAAGGGCTCTTCAGTACCCGGTTTCTTATAAGCGCATTTGGCAAAAATTTCGTCTAATTTCCGGAGGCAAATATCCGCCAGTTCCTTGTCGTCTCTAAATCCAAGCATTTTCATGGAATTGTCCTCCCAGGTATAACTGGCCAGTAGTACACCAGGATCGTTATCGACGGCGGCATAGATATAGATATCCTGAAGAAAGGTATCCGTTAAAATGACCTGTGGAAATTCATCTGTATCCCAGAACCGTTCTTTAAGTGGAAAGAATACCTTACAACTATTGATCCAGTGTGAAAATTTCATACTCTGCATCACATAATGGGGCAACTGCTCCTTGGGGAATTTTAAATCCAAATTTACTTGCGTTGCCCAAGTCGGAGTAGTCAGAATGACCGCATCATACGTATGGCAGTAATTTTTAGATGTTAGCTTTATCTTGCCTTTGCTGTTGGAATTTTGTGTATCAGTTAGTTTAGTAATGTCTTGCACTGCTTCATTTGTAAAGAAATTAATGGCTGACTTCGGATCAATTGCTTGTTGATAGATCGAATCTGTAATGTCTTCTACTTGGTTTATTCCTAAATAAAACAAACATTCAGCAAAGCTTTGAACACCTAGAAATTCAGGCTTATCGAGTGGGTTTCCAGAAGAGTCGTGAAATTTTTCGTCAGCGTATGGAAAGGGCTTAGTTTTACCATCAACCTCAGCCACGTTACGACCTACGATTAACTTGTGGTCAGCACCGTAGCCTCCCAAAAGCACTCTGATGACATACAAACTCGATATATCATAGAAGGCTCCCCAGCCACCATCACCGGCTCCAATTGTAAAAAAGGTTGTAGCCTGATCGTTAGTGAGCCCTAATCCTCCAAAATTGCCTTTATCAAGTAATGTTTTTAATTTCTTACCGCTTCTGTTCGTAGCAGATGGGTTTTTTCTGTACGGGGTCGTGATATTTTCTTCAAATACAAGTTGTCTGAAATCCTTTGCCTGATAGTAAGTGACAATACGCTGCCAATAAGATTTCCATTCTTTCAGCGATAAAGAATTGTATTTATCTCTAACAGTATCTTTGAAAACGCTGGCGAAGTTCTCCCATGCCTTATCTATTCTTCTCAATTCGCCTAAACCCAATTTAGCCATATTCTTCTTGTGTGTGAAAGGATTGGGATGGGTAGAAGAATCCGTAGGGGCAAAGTTCTTTTTCCAAGTGAGGAGTTTAGGCGTTTCACTATTGCCTAAAATGCCGCTTCCATCGTTTATGTAAGCCGCTGTCCAGCAGACGTCCCCACCGGGCATAGGAAAATCTTTTGTTTCTAAACCGTATAGTTCCTTGAGATAGCCTAAGATGCAATTCTCAGCATCGTTAGCATTAGTTTTGAAAAATGGTATACGCATGGCTCCCATTTCAAATGTGGTCTTTTGCCGTTTCGCCTTTATCGAGTAAGTGCGCCCTCCCAGCCGTTCACTAGCCTCATATATATCGATTGTTGTACACCCTGCTTTAATTAATTCTCTGGCGGCGAAGATGCCAGCAATGCCCGCGCCGACAATGGCTATTTTAGGCATGGGTTTACCCTTAAAATTTCCTAGGGGAAGGTGCTGGCCATCCGCATGAAGAAGCTTATAAAAATCAAAATTCCAGTCTAGCGTAGTCGGCCATTTACTGGCCCATTTTTTATCCGTTGGCATTTGGCTAACTAGTGAATTGCGTGGTTCTTAAACGTTTCAATGAATTTTTAAGCAACAAGAGCGTCAACTAATTGGTCTTACTCTACGGTCATAAAAGAGTGGTCTATTGACTAGGCTATTAAGGGTAAAGGTAGTCAGGCAAGGCCCAAGTAAGTTTGCTGAGGCTCCAATCGACCTTCTTTAGAGATATACTGACCAAACCGTTTGGAAACGTCTAAACAGTCTACTTTTCCTTAAACCAGAAAGAAACAATATAGGAAAAAGTCAATATTATTCTATTTTGACCATTGCTTTATTTATTAAGCGTTACCGGCGTCTTATAAATGCCGTTTAAGCCGCTGCAATAGACCAGTGAAAAACTTGGACAATTATCCGACCAAACCCTAAATCAGTTGAAGAGTTGATAAAGCAACGGAGCGCGTGTTGTGTACTTACAGGGCTAAGAAATGCCCCTACAAAAGCTCTGACGGCTTAATGGTAATCCCCATCAAGGCATACCTCAATCTTAATTTTACCCAATGGTTAACTTGATCGATGTAAGCAAAAAAACCTGATTTTTTAATCCACATTAGTCCCGCTTACCAGTAGACTTTACAATTTTTAGATTACATTTTTAGGAAAATAAATTCCTAACTTAAATACCTGTGTTATTATCAATTTAAGACCTAATCCATTCAATTTATACCAATTCAATTCAAGTATTGAATTTTCCCCAAAAAGTTATTTTTATCAATAAGCCATTTGCCATTTTCACGCTTGAGAATATATATTTGAGTTTCCTTAGCTAAATCTGTATACTCATAAGTGTATTTCTTTCTTTTTGTGTTGTACCATCTATTGGACCAATATTCATTCGTTTCAACTAATATACGCTTGTCATTTAAATGTATTATTGATCCCTTAATAAATTCAAATCCGGAAGGATTTTTGTAATTGTTTATTATTTCGTTCCGATTATAATGATATAAAAGTCGTTCTATTATTTTCTTTCTACCCTCACCATCTTTTGTATAGTATTTATCTAACCAGGCGGTATCAAGTTGAGGCAACAGCTTATAGGCCCGATACTCACTATTTACAGATAATTCAATAAATTGAATAATTTCTTTGTCTTTTGGAGTAACTAAATTGTATATGGAGCCAATAAGTATAGTTAAACATATTAGGATTGCGCCTAATTTTAACCAATATATTTTAAAGAAACCTTTTATATATAATAACTTTAAAAGATTGTCATTTTCAGATGCTTTTAAATAATACGTAAAATCTGGGAAATCTGAAAATTTACTTCGAGCAAATGGAGAGGCAGTATGATGAATTTCTTGGAATATAGCCATTTGAACATCATCATTAACAGAAAACTTTATGCGGTGACCCGCATATGCCCAAAAAGTAAGTGATAGTATTGGTGATAAACTTAAAATTATAGAAAAAAGAAAAGTGCTTAACTCAAAGAGAATACTATCAAATATATATATTTTGAAAAATAAACATACACCTATGGAAATTAATAGTGATAAAGAGAAGAATTGTGTTGCTCTAACAAACAATAGACGTGCTGATATAAAAACAGCTCTATTGTATCTACTACGTTTCCGCCAATCTCTTAATAATACAATTATTAAATAAGCGAAAGAAAATAAATTAAAAAAGAATAAAATAATAAATGAACAATTTCTCAGCGAATAGAATCCACTTATATTTATAGCATTACTATTAAGAGAAATAGCTCGCTGTGTTTCTGCCAATCCGGATAAGATTAGGATATAAAAGCAATAAAATCCACAATATATAAAGATAGGTATAAATTTAATTCTAGCTTTAACTTTAAGAAATTTAGTATTGTAAAACCGTTTGTAATTTTCATTAATTTCTTTAAGCCGTGTGATTAAAGAATTAATTTTTTCTTGAGCTTCTGGCGTGACTACAAATGCTTCTGCTGTCAATGAACTAAAGCTAGTTGCATCGCGTGTTAATTTAGAAGACCTGTATTGACGTCTAGCGGTTAAAATCAAATGCGAGTTAACAAAATGATTAACAATTTGTAGACCAGCGAATGCAAAATTATAACCAGCGAGAAGTTCGAAAATAGAATTAAAAAAAGATAATCTAAAACTTAAATCTTCAAAGTTATCCACAATGGTTTTATCAAATTATATGGGGTGGCTATAAACTAAAGCTTCATTCAAGCATTCTTTCAGGTTTTCAGCCATTTCGTTGTCGTTAAAATGAGCATAAGCGGCCTTACTTACTGGGTCAATTTCTATACGGTATCTTTTGCTATCACTGACTGCGAAATGAAGAGGCTTTGACTCTTTGAATAATATACCTATTTTACTTCTAGAATTATCTGTTGCTATACCAATTTTACCTCGACCTGAATCTTGAATATAATTAGCTATTAAATTGTAAGCTTCGGAATCCAAATTAGGCTCACTATCTAACAACAAGTTGACTGTGATTTTTCTATCTAGGCAATTTTTTAAATTTTCTAGATATTCTGGGTGAGAGGAATATACACCAGAAAACCGATTTACGTATAAACCTAGTTCCTCTTTAGTTTCATTGAAAATATATCGCATCAGAATAGCTGCATGCTTCTTCTCGTTATTTTGTATAGGAATACTTAAAGAGTTTTTAGAAATTTTTTCTAAAACAATTTTATAATTATCAATTGACAATTCGTCAAATGAATGAGAGTTTCGAATAAGAATTGGGGACAATAGGCCAGAGACTCCCATAGTACATATTGTTGTTTAATTAGTAACAAAGCTAATGCCAACTATGCACAAGTCAATACCATTTAATAAATCTAATATTAAATGGTACTAAAATGATATAACAGTTATTTCTCTGCGTTGTTCTGTAGAAACCCTTCTTATGCTGTTTTGATTTAATAGCATTAATTATCATATAGTGCATCATACATGTCGACAGTAGCATAAGTTACTGATAATCAATACTTTGTGTAGCTGCGGATGCGTATCTTTCTGTACTGCTTAACTTTGTGATTTAACGGAAATAGTGACGCGAAATTCGACGTATTTCCATTCATTTTTTACACCGTACCAAAACTCGTATTTCATGTCAGGAGCATTTTAACTTCTCTTAGCTCGTGTATCTTAAGAACCAGTGGGAGTCACGCTGGATGGTCATGGGGTTATCATAGATGTCGTGGAAGTCCACTCTCAATGTAATAGGTGCCAGTTGCTGACGGGCCTGATCAATGGCTGCTTCGCCCTCTTGGGCCTCAAAGCTGGTTTCAAACACCGTCAGGAACGAATTGGGTAAAATCACTTTGCGCATCGACTCATAGCCATCCAGTCGGGCATACGAGCGTCTGTCCAGTTGCAGGCACGTCTCAATGGTGGTGTACGATTTGCCGTTTTTGATAAACGTGAGCCGATCAACGATCATCGGTCCCACGCCGTTATTGCTGACCCGGACATAGAGCTGGTCATGGCGATCCCTGAAGTCAATCTAGCCTAATGGCTTGAGTGATTTTTCGTTGTGAGTTCGCTGCAAATACACTTGCCCGAACAGGCCCACTACCGCCAAGTCCGACATCACCATCGTTGCGTCCACACTCATCTGCCGTTTACCCTTTCTGGTCTGTGCCTGATAAGAAGGTATTTAAGATAAGTTGGCCTTGAAACCAACTAAAGCATTATGAATTTGGTCTCCATTAGTCAAGCGATCCTTCTAATTTTCTCCCTTAACACGCCATATATCCGTTTAGTGGCCATTATTTTACGTGTTTATTATAGCTGATAATCAGAAGATTACTTATAGTTTTTGCATGAATTTTGAATTAATATTCTTGCAATTACGTCTTAACTATGATATACTTACACCACACGAGGCAACCATGAAAATTGACCATTTGAAAAGACACTTAAAGCCGGGAGACGTCTATCGAAGAGCCGATTTAGCCCAATGGTCAAAGTCGGTTGATCGGCATGTCGAGCAGCTTGTTGAAAGCGGAACGTTGCAAAAGCTAGCTCCAGGGATATACTATATGCCTAAAGAGAGTGTTTTTGGGCAAACACCACCCAACGAAGAACTCCTGGTACGCCGGTTTTTAAAAGATGACCGGTTTCTGGTAACCTCTCCCAATAGCTACAATAGCCTGGGCGTTGGAACGACCCAGCTCTACAACAAACGCATTGTCTACAACCATAAGCGGCATGGGGAGTTCAAACTAGGCAATCGAAACTTTTCCTTCCGTAAAAAGCCGCATTTCCCCAAGAAGGCCACTTTAGAATTTCTACTAGTTGACCTGGTCAACAATCTGGACACACTTGCTGAGGATCAAGCTTATGTGTTGAAAAACGCGCTTATGAAGGCTTCCACAATGGATACGGGCAAGTTGAAGCAGTCTGTTTCAGCATACGGCAGTGTTAAAACAAAGAAATTACTCGAACCGCTTATCCTGAACAACGAACGACCCCACCATGCCCTCTAGTTATCTGCACGACCGCAACGATTTCGTTGATTTACTGCGTATTCTGGAAGACGAGACGGGCATCCAAGCTGGTTTGATCGAAAAGGATTATTGGATCATGCACGTACTGTATGGCTTGAAAAAACAACCATTCGACTTCGAGCTAAAAGGCGGAACATCTTTGTCGAAAGGGTATAAGATCATCGACCGTTTTTCTGAAGATATTGACATTCATATCAAAGCACCAGCTGCGTTAGGCGTAAATGAAAATCCCAAAAACACCAAAAGGCAGGCTGTAGAGGGCCGAAAAGCATTTTACGATTGGCTGGCGACGACCATAAAAATAGATGGTATTCAATCCATCGGGCGGGACACCAATTTTGATGACCTTGAGCATTATCGCAGCGGAGGTATACGCCTACATTATCAAAGCCAAACCGGAACGATTAAGGGTGTTAAAGAAGGAATATTGCTGGAAGCGGGGTTTGATACCGTTCATCCTAATCAGGCTTTGACGATTTCATAGTGGGCTTACGATAAAGCTAGTATCAACCCTAAAATCAACTTGATTGACAATCGAGCCGTTGATATTCTGTGTTATCATCCCGGTTACACCTTTGTTGAAAAGCTACAGACCATCGCGACGAAATTTCGGCAAGAGCAACAGGGCGGAGACGTTCGCGTCAATTTCATGCGGCAATATTATGACGTTGCCCAATTGCTGGCGAATAAGCAAGTATTAGACTTTATTGGTACGGATGCTTATAAAGCCCACAAGGCAGCAAGGTTCCCGAAAGCGGATTTGGTGATTCCGATTGCCGAAAATGACGCGTTCCTGCTCAATGATCCAATTCTGAGGGCGCAGTATATACGCCGTTATGAGGAGACATCATCGTTGTATTATCAAGGGCAACCAGACTTTTTGATGCTGCTGGACACTATCAAGACGCATTTGGGCAAAATGTAAGTCTAGCATGAGCATAAACCGTTTGACCCTGATGCATCACTTGCTGGCGTGTCGGGCAAACCATGCCAATTCGCGCTCAAGGATGATTTTATGTTCGTAGATGTCTCGGCCTTCCGTTTTCAATGTGATTAGTTTTAGCTGCATCCTGACACTATGAATGTAAGCGGCACTGTCCGTTTCGTCGAAGATGGCCTCAAAAACGGTCAGGGCTGAATTTGGCAGAATGACCTTTTCCACAGAATTGTCTCCTGAACTGTGGCTATACGCTTTCGGATCAAGATCAAGACAATCTTGAATGCTGGAATATATATTATCACCCATTTTGAACAATATCCGGTCGATGATGAGCGGGCCTAGCCCGTTATTCAAAATCTGTACAGCCACATAGTCTTTACGATCTACCAGAAAGATTTGACCCAACGGCTTGAGCGATTTTTCGTTATGGACGCGCTGTAGATAGAGTTGGTAGAAGGTTGCCAGCAAAGCCAGCAGAGAAATGATAATCGAAACAATGATGGACAAGTAAATCCTCCCCCGTTGGTCAATGTCACTGCATCATCTGGTATTCATGCAGCAATTGCAATCGCTCTTTTGCCTGGAGGTCGTAGATCAGAGGGATGAACTGATGATAGAGGCTGCATTGCGGATCTTTGCCATCGACGCGATAGACGGGGCAGCCACTGGTACACACCGATTTGTAACGACAGGTCTGGCAGTCCGTCGAGCGTGGGCCTTCATAATGACTGACAGCCTGAATCATATCGACCAAATCCAAGCCCTCATCAAAGATCGAATGCGCCTGTTTGGCGGTGTCGCCGACATGGGTATGGCAGTAATTGACCGTACCATCGACATAGACGGCCCCACCGGAAAACCCCGACGCGCAGGTCTGAAACCCTAATTCATTGGGCTTAAGGTCGCAGAATTGATGCCGTTGCGAGAACCGCCATCCTTCTTCGATTGCCTCAAACATGATGGCGTAAGCTTCAGTCAGGTAGTGATCGAGAAGCCCGGCATCAATCGCCTCGCCTTTGACAATCGAGTAGCGAAACGGAATATCGAGGTTGATCAGGTAGCGGGTTAAGTCGGGCAACCCCGCCAGATTGGCGTTGTTGATGACGGTGCTGGTCGAGACTGGAATGTTGTTTGCCAGTAATGTTCTTAGATTAGCATCCACCCGGTCGAAGGTGCCAATGCCGGGCCGCAACGACCGGGTGGCATCGTGGTAGGCTCCCTCCCCATCCAGCGATACACCAAAGCTAATGTGCTGTGCTTTGGCAAAGCCAATAATGTCGTCGTTGAGGATAGTCAGGTTGGTCAAAAACGAGACATCCAGCCCACAGCCGACTTCGGCCAGCCTCTCCCGGACTTGAGGGATGAAGGCTTGCCAGGCTTTGAACTGCGTGAGCGGTTCACCACCGGCCAGCCGAAATTTGACCGAGGCAAGGCCACGCCGCTGCACGGTCTCTACCAGCTTGTGCAATAGCTGTTGCTGCACGGCGGCACTCATGCCGCCACTGGTATTGAGTGTCCCGATATAGCAATAGCCGCAGGACAGATTGCAACGGTTGGTGGTGTGTATCCAGAAATTGAGCGAACTTACCCGGTCCGGCTTTGTCGGCTGGCTGAACTGATCATCAAACCGGATCAGTTCGGTTTGAGCCAATAGCCTGAAAAAGCCGTCTACCATGTCCGGCGCAAGGCCAAGCCCTTCCGCCAGTACTGCCGTATCGGTCTGGCTGTCAACAGCATTCAATAATCCATATTGTGCCTGGTTCAGTAGCCGGAGAGAATGCGGATGGGCGCAATTGACCGCGTAGAAATAGCCGTCCTCAACGGGCCGTAGCAGCAGATGAGGGGATTGTATGGGTGTGGCGGTCATCATAACATAAGTGAGTGGGTGAACTGCCACAATCGCAGTCGTCGGTCAATAAAACTGTCCTGGCACAGTCGCAATCTGAACGGAATGCGGTTGGTGCACTTGAGCAATCACAATTGGAATTGACCGATAAGGCAATAAGCTGGCTCTGGCCGAGATGCTGTTGCAGAAAGGCCAAATCATCGAAAAGCAGAGAGGTATTGAGCGAAGTTGTCATTGTCCAGGGTATTAGCGTTGTGCGGCTAAAACTACTGGCTCTGAACGGCTTGGCTGCGCTGGTAGGCCTTGTATCGCACAAGCCGACAGCTTGTTTTTTACAAGCGCTGAATTGGGTTAGCTTTGTGTATGGAGAACACGCCACCACCAACCGTCCATCACGGCCGCAACGTCAAGCGCATTCGCGAGATGCTGGGGATCAAACAGGAGTTTCTAGCAAGCTCACTGGGGTTAAGCCAACAAGCTGTTTCTCAGTTGGAACAAAAGGAAGTATTGGACCAAGCGGCTCTGCAAAAAGCGTCGAAAGCATTAGGGATTGCGGAAGGTGTAATTGAAAACTTTAATGATGAAGCCGCCATCAATATTGTTGCCAATACAATTAATAACCACGATCAAGCCAGTGTAGTCAACTACTATCCGACCTTTAATCCAATCGACAAGATTGTCGAACTATATAATGACAAGATCGCGCTATATGAACGAATACTAGCGATTGAGCGGGAGAAAAATGAATTGTTGCAACGGCTTTTGGATCCAAAGCAGTAAGTCAAGGAACCTCCTCATTAAAAAATGATACCTAGCCGATAGGTTGACTAAGCACTCACATCTTGTGAGATCTTTTTAACTGTGGTGATACATATATGTATCTTAACTAGCAAATGGTTATGTTTGAAAATATCATCCGTTCACATGCAAACACGACTACTAAGCAGTTTACTGATTTGTCTAATTTTTCTTAGTTGTCGTCAGCCAGAAACGGCAATTAAGCCCAGCACAGAAATCAACCAACTTATCGATGCACAAACTCATTTGCATGAACCGGCACTTGAAGGGACTGTGTTATTGAGTGATGAACCGTCCTACCCGCAAATTATCAATGGTTCTGGTTACACGACGCGCAAACGTACCTTTCGACAATCCAAGAGATTCTCTACCCATCTCAACGCAACAAGTTTTGATCAAGCCGATCCGAATAATGGCCAAGGCTTATATGTGGGATCAATTGTGCGCTTAAGATCATTTGGGCAGCAAGGAAATCTTACGTCTATTGGTGTTACGGCGCGTGAACCGGTGACCCTGACGAGCAGCTTGCCAGGTGCTACGTCCAAGACAATACAGCCTGGAAAAGCTGCTTATCAAACCGTGATGAATCAGTGGCTACAACAGCCAGCCAATGTCGTTTCCTCCATCAGCTACGATGCAACAGTGATGAATTCCACAGAGCAAGCTCTCATGAGCCAAGGGATCAATGTTGGTTGGGGACCGGTGACGTTTGCCAATCAATTCAGTGCCTCCACTGATTTGCAACAGCAAGATATTGTGGTGGCCTTTAAACAGATTTATCACACGGTGACAATGGAATATCCGGGGAGTGCGGCAAATTACTTCACAGCCTCTGTTGATTTATCATCATTACGAGCCGCTACTGGTGCTAATGATCCGCTCGGCTATGTGAGTGAAATAACGTATGGCCGGATTCTCTTAGCTAAGCTTCATTTTAAAACCAGTATCAACACTGATAAGCAACAACTCTCAGCGTCAATCTTAAGCGGTATACAGCAAGGCTGGAACCTAAGCGCCGAATTGAAGAAAACGTTGACGGAATCGAGCGTACAACTCACCGTTTTGGGTGGAGATGCTGCCAGTGCAGCAAAAGTTTTGGTGAAGACCAATGGGCTAACAGCACTTGAGTCGATTAATAAATGGATAAAAGATGGGGCTAACAGTCCGGATAAGGGGACACCCATTTCTTACCAAGTCCGCTACCTATCAGATAATAGTTTGGTTACGTTGGGAGCTTCGGCAGACTACGCTGTGAGGCCTTTACCGGTTGCGATTTGACTGAGAGAGAACCGATGCAGCTAAATCCTTCGTCTCATCACTGTACTTCGTACTTTTGAGAACTTTGGATGCGATAGTCTCCATATCGCTTCCGGTCTGTTTCCCCTTATTGGTCTGTGAGAGGGCGAACCCCGCCAGCTTTTTTGCCGTCGCAGATGCGGATGGATTATTTAAGGTTTTGGCCGCTTGCGAAGCAATGCCAGAAGATGTTGTTTTGCTGTTCTTAGCCATGGCTGTTTAGTAATTGTGTTGTAAAAGTACTTACTTTATTGCAAGGTGAATATACTAGATTTTACTTGAAGACGATACAGACCTATTGGAATGTTTTTTATACTTCAGTCATACGATAATTGTGACAGCTTCTAATATAAAAGTATATTGAGTAGCGAATTATTCATCTCCGTAAAGTGACGAGCATCAGTGTGGAATTGCTCTACTATATTATATCGAACCACGGCTACATAAGAGCAAAAGAACTAATACTGATATAACAGAACTGATGGTTTGCATGTAACTTCGCTAACACGCAGATTATGCTCAACAATGGCCTACAGCGATCTCTTAGCCCAGCAAGACAAAGAGCTGCAACAGCTTCATCAGCGGCTTTATGCCGATCAGGCCATGATCCGAAAACTGCAAAGCGACCATTTCGACCAGACGCGCTATGACGGGCAACTGGAACGGCTGCAAGCCGATTTCGAGCGTCAGCGCGATGTAATGCAAACCCGTTTCGAGCAAGAGCAAAAAGCCTATCTCAACGAGCCTGATATGCCACAAGTTGAGAAGAAGCCGGACATTTCATAGAGCCAGAATAAGGTCGTTTTGATGATGCAGGGATATAGAAAACAACAAGCGAATCAAGGCCAGAAGAATCAGGAACCGGCACAGCCAGATAAACAAGTACAAGCCTCCTCACCGTCAGCCAGTAACCCCAAAGATGAAGACATCAAAAAGTTGATGGAGGATAGCAAAAAACGCCGCCAATCCTGGCAGTATAAGCGAGGCGGTCATAAGCGATAGACATTACGCAACGTCTCGTTGAGCAATATTACAATAGGAGCGTTTACATGCTGTTTTTGTGGAAAATAACAAAACGGGCATATAAACTGAAACTTATCAATACTATTTATTTAATAAATAAGATAATCTAATGTATTTCTCTTTTATGCTATATTTAGCAGAAAAAGGGAATATAGGAACTTCGTTAACTTCCAGCAAGCCTTCCGCAACAGTGGTCTGATCGAACTTCACGAGGTACAAAAGGTCTTTCCTGGTTTCCATGTCCGGCGTATACCTATTACTCTAAATTAAAGACCGGAATCGAAAATTATTTTTTCAAAGCTTTACTCTTCGTCTTTGGTTTTTTTACTATAAGCTTAGAGTAATTGAACATTAAGTGAAATAATTCCAAATCCGTTTTAGTAATAGCTAATTTATGCTTCGAATTGTAAGAATAACTGAAATTTGAATTCAAATTGCATTGAGAAAAAATACTATCAGAGGAATTAAATATAGTATTATTTATTATTTCGTTTTTTTCGGACTTCATTAATAAACTTATAGAATTCAAATTTTGTAAAGGAGAAAAATCTTTGACAATAAAGCCAATCATAGCATTCAAACCATAATGGGACGAGTATTTTTCTTCGATCACAAACCGGTTCATTCCTTCAGTGACATATTTTCTATTCAACGATTTGCCACCATCAAGTCTTTTACATTCAACTACAAAATAATCTGTTTTAAGATTTTTAAAGTTTTTAGCATTTAAGACTTTAATATCTATATAAGCAGATACGCCACCTAAATGCTTAGGTTCTGCCTCAAATATATAATTTTCGAGATTGTATTTTTCTCTAAATTCATTTTCAAGTAAATAATCATAAACTAACCAATCTCTTATTTTCTCTTCGTCATTTTCTAATAATTTCGAACTTCCTAAGCTTTCCGCATAGCAAGATGCAATCCCATTTAAAACAACAATAAATTCTTGTCTTTTAATAAACTGACTTTCTCCTAAATCAAAGTTAATCATGATATAAATAGAAAACGTTTAGTTATTAAACTGATTGATTTTGATTGATTATGGCTTCAAGAATCTCGCCAAGGTCTAAATGGGCTAAAGCGCGATGCCAAACTTTAAACTCGTTAGGCTTCATTATATAAAAGGATTTATCGTTAAAAATCTTTACATCTTTTTGTACAAATAAAGTTTCTGTTTCCTTACTAAAGGATAAGCTTACAAGCCATTTGATAATATTAAAGTCTTCTAATTGAGTCCATTTTATTTTATGCTCGGGGATTAATTCTGTTAAGTGAAAATGCATAATAATTGCGTAGGAATTTAGATAGATTTCTGTAGAAAAAAACATGTCAGATCTATCTCTATATAAATTCTCAAAGTGGTCAATAAATACGTTAGCATACAGCGATAAATAATCTTTATCTTGAAAGCTAAGCCTTCTGAATGGAGACTGTCTGTTCTGAAACAGAGGAATACTCACAATATTAGCATAGTCAATAAGGTCAAGTTCTAGTCTACTTACCTTGTATGCTTTATTGATTTCTGTCTCTAGTTTAGAGAAAATATTTAAGATCTCATCAGAGTAAAAGGAATTCGGCTTTCTTTTGCCTTCAAGATTTTTATTAATTGGATTACTGAGAATTTCTTCAATTTCTGATACTAGATTAGATATATTCGTTCCATTATCTATTAAAGGGAAGGCTAATCTCTCATTATCATGAACTTGATCACGTTCTATACCTATTGAAGATCCGGTTAATAAAAAGTAGTACCCACAAAGATTAGAGTTTAAGACAGCGGAGAAAATCTTTAGTTGATCTACATCACTTTCCTTTAAAGCCTTTATAGCAGTGATCGAACTGTTAAATACCGATTTTTCATAGCTAAGTGCCGATAAAGATTTGAAACTAGGGTCTGTTCCTTCTTTTATTAAGAGCATAGGAGGCTCAAAAACGGCAAGATTAAGCGGCAAATATGCTACACTTTTTTCACTGAAAAGCCCTAAATCACTGTTCAAATGAAATTGTTGAAGATCGTGTTTAGATACTTCTATGAGGTTATATCCAATTAAGTTAGTTGAATCTTTACTCCTTAGACCATCTTTCCTTTTAAATCCCTGATTAACAATAAATCTTTTCTCATCAGAAACTACCTCATTTATAGTCCTCAACCTTTTAAGCCTTTTTATAAAATAAAAGTCTGATATTGTTCCAAATACCAAAAGTTTCCAAATCCAGTCGTTCTCTACGAAAAAACTTTGAACAACTTCTTTATAATCATATTTTTCTACAACTAATATTTTAAAAAGCCTAAAAAATATATTAGGTTTAATTGAGATGTGCTTAACTATATTATTACTAGTATTCCTGCCTTGAGCAAATTTATAGAAAATAATACTTGGTGGTCCAATCGTAGTCTTATTTTTGCCAGCAATTTTTGGAATTTTTTTATCAAACACTTGTCGTCTAATAACAGAAAGTTCCACTACTTGCTCAAGATAAAACCGTTCTAGAAAATATCTCCTAAAATCTTTACCATTGTTGTTGTAAAATATTTTACTCGTAATAATTAAAGCACAGCTAGGAGCGGTCCTCTGTTTAGAAGCTATATCACTGATCCGAATGATAAATGCCTGAGCTATTTCACGATTAGAAATGAGTCTTTTATCTGACCACTCATCTTTCTTTGCTCTTTTCTCACAGTATATCTCGAAGAGTTGCTTTTCGTCTGATAAAGGAGTCCCCCACGGTGGGTTTCCTAAAACAAAATCAAACTCAACTGTAGCAACTCGTGTTCTAAACAGGTACTCACTACTAAATTCTTCGGAAAAAAAGTCACCTTCAAAAAAATTATCTCTCAGATTAGGAAATTTAAAAGTAGATATATCTTTAGGCTCTTGAAAATCCAAAAGAGTTAGGTAGATAGAAAAGATAGCAATGTTAATAGCTTCAGGGTCTTTATCAACACCAAAAATGTTATCAGTTACTAATGAGGATAATTTAGATTTGAGCTCGAATTTGGAAACTTTGCTTATTCTCTGGTATTGATTAATTATTTTCCGCAAGCTTTCTACTAGAAATATTCCAGATCCACAAGATGGGTCGAGCACTTTACAGTTATATTCATTTGGGTTGTTGTCGAAATACTTTTTTACAGTTTGATTAAGTATATATTCTGTAAGAAACAAAGGGGTATAATAAGAAGACTGGGCAACTTGTTTTTGCTCGCCAATGAACAACTCATAAATGTTGCTTATGAATTCGACAGGAATAATTTCGAAATCATAGTACTTAAAGTTAGCGAAGTAGATAACAATTTGCTTCTCAATTATGTTGCCTCCTGTGAAAAGATTGAACACTATTTCTATGTGCTCCTCTCTAACATAAGCTTTTTCTTCTTCTAAGGTGAGAACTTTTGTTACGGCCTCATCATCATGTACTGATAAAGTTGTAGGAAATAACATCTCATTTGCATCATTTAAGAATTTTTCATTCAAAAATGAAAATAGCTCATATAGGATTGAAGGAGACGTTTCAGCTAATATATCGTTAAATCGTTCATAATTTAAAGGCTCTCCCTTAAATTGCACAATTACATCTCTGTCAATTAAATATCTAGTGAAAATTAATCTGCCAATTATACTATTTGCTAATTCACTTTTTAGCAATCTATCACTCAATGCTTTTTTCGCATCTGCAATATTCTTCAGTAGAGTAGCATCTACCCTATCACCTTTTACGCCTTCAATTTGATCACTAAAATGCTCCCACGTTTTACCTGAAATTAACTCCCAATAACTGAACTTACTCAAATCGTTCTCATCTGTCAGTATATTAAGTAACCCTATTTTTTCGTCGAGAGAGAATCCATTAAAAATTTGGATTTGATCAGGTAGTATGAAAAAAACTGTTGAAATTCTATTAAAATTCCAGCAATTTTTGTGAATCTCTTGAATTTCTTCAGGAATTGGTGCAACAGTAAACTCAAAAAAGAAAATAAAGTTATCTTCGGAGTTTGATGTATCAATATGATAAAAAGCTGTAGGCTTTATTTTTTCATTTATTATTTGAGAGGTTTTTAATGAATAGTTTTTCTGCCAGTCAGTGTTAGACAGGAAGTGTATGCCAGGCTTACTAGTAAGTTCAAGCTTGTCAAGAAGTTCTTTAAGTGAGTATGCCATAGTATAGCTTTATCTCAGCTATCTACCTATTTAGATGAAAAATTGCAATATATGTGCAAATGGCTAATCTTGCAGATATATTTATTCTATATCCAGTAAACTTTAACGATGTGCTTTAATTTCAATTAGTATTTACAAAATACTTTGATTACCTTGATACCCTAACTTTGATTTGGACTATAGCAGAGTTTACTTGCATAAGATTCAATAAGTGCCTTACTTTCAGTAAGTTATGATTTGATAAGCTAAGAATCAATGATAAATAACTTTTAATTGTACATGGTTTATTCTATCGCTTCCGTTTAATAGTCTGCTTATCGCGAATGGCTTTCATTTTAGCCATCATCGCCTCCCGTTGATGTTGTTCCTTGCCTTATTGCATGGCTCGATTATAGTCGCTCGGCGAATTATCAGTTTGCGCTTGTAGGAGCTCGTTGAGCAGTTCCGGCTCATGCTTCGATAGTTGATAGCCATGATTGAAGCCTTTTAAGAATTCTGGTGATGGTTCGTCTTCGTCAGTCATGGCTAGAAGGTGCTTTTGGCGTGACGGTTCAGATAAGCCTCAATCGAATCCGTATCATAGAGAATGATCTTCTTTTCTGGCTGGGTAAACCGGATGCTGCCCTCGTCACGCAGCTTCTGCAACGTAGTCTTGCTTTGTATGCGTAACCGTTGCATGGCCTCAATGCCGGAAATCCATTTGTCCTCCCGGACGTTCTGTTGCTGTTGAATACGTTCCACCACCTTGTCAATCAAGGCGTAAAACGCATCTTCTTGGAGGCATATTACTTCCATTAGGAGAGACGCGGCTTGGCCGCGCTAAGGTGTGGCAGACTACAGCAAGGTAGCAATTCTTTATAAAATTCAAAAAAGCTGATTGGGTTACTTTGGTTTGCGTGTGGTTGGTTTCGGTTTCGCTGGTTTCTGCTTTTTATCGTCGTCCATGTTCAGCACTGCATCCAATGCATCATCAGTTTGCTGGGTGGTGAAGTTCGATTGATAACCCATCGTCGTTAGGATACTACTGTGCCGGTAAAGCTTTTGCAGGATTTGCACGGGGATCTTATCACTCGCCACTTGGGCAAAGGAGTGACGAGCCAAGTGCATGGTCAGCTTCTTGTCAATTTTAGCCGCTGGGGCCACTTGGGTTTTGAGGCACTTATCAATGGCACTCGTCTTGAAAGCAATCGTTCGCTGGGTGATAAACTTGTTGTCAAAATCGACACCCTTCAATTCCGGGAACACCAGATCAGCCTTGTTTTGCTGGAAGGCTTTGTAGTGGTCGATTATCTTAATCGCCTTCTCCGGTATTTTGAGTGAGCCGCTCTTATCATTCTTGCCCATCGCATAGTGTAACCGGTCATTCTGAAAGTCTCTCCATCGTAAGCGTAACACGTCACTGACACGCATACCGGCAAAGTAGTAAGAGAACAGCCACAGATTACGGGCGTGGTTGGCCGGTTCTACTAAAGCGACCGTCTCCAGACTTTTAATCTCCTCGGCGTTCAACCCGACTTTGCTGGATTCCGGGAACTTGATCTTCATCTTGCCTTTACCGAACAGATAATGCTTGGCATCAATCACGCCATCCTTGATGGCATGGCTGAAAACGGAGCGCACCATCACGATATGATTGACAGCGGAGCGTTCAGAATGGTTATGCTTGGTTTGCAGGTAGGCTTTAAACCGTTCCAGCATGGCAACAGTCATGTCCTGGAAGGCCAGGTCATTTTTGATGAACTCTTTGAAGTGTTTTACCCGTGGCTTGTCCGCCGTGTATTGATTGTATTTTCCGGCTTCTTTCAAGCGTTGCAGATACAAGTCGGCTTGCGCAAAAAAAGTCGATCCGGCTGTTGGTTTGATCTTCTGCTTGACGGCTCCCGGAGAGACGTAGGACTTCTGGGTCTCAAGTTCTAACGAGTGGTCGTTAGCCTCAGAAAGCTTTTTGAGAATGAAGTTGTTGAGCCGGGCGGCATTGGGGTGCGACTTCTTGACGCGCTGTTGAGACTGGTCCCAATCATCGACGCTGATATGATACCCTAGATAAATAAAAGACGACTTACGGTCTTTCGTGATGCGCAATGTGAGTGGCAACAAGCCATCTTTGTTTGGTTTCTTGCGCAGAACAAGCTTAACAACAGCCATTTAACCTCCGAAGTTGGTACAACAATGGTACAACAAATGGTGGTTTTACTTGGTTTTGACTGATTTAATTTTTTTGATAATTCACTGATAATCAGAAGTATTGATACATATCAAACCATATTAAACCAGCTAAAAGAGGACTGAAAATCCTTGTGTCGGCGGTTCGATTCCGTCCATCACCACCGCACAATAAGCCTTCTCTATTCAGGGAAGGCTTTTTTGTTGGTGTCTGTTGGCTCGATCCGATGGGCTTAATAGTATGCATGCATACCATTTTTAGTGAGGGGCAAATATACGGTTTCCCCGATTGCAGTCAAGGCAGAAATTCGGGTAATTTTGACACAACCCACCACGCCCGTCTTTCCTGCCGATGTCTACGTTGACCCCTTCTTTTTGCCGTATCGGCTACCTGTTGCTTCTGACATACATATCAGCCCCTGGACAGGCAATCGATCAATCAAGCGTTGACAATAGCCCGATGACGATGCAGATTAGCACTCAGCCAGCGACTACTCAGACCCATACCGATTTTACGGAAAGTAGCTGCCCTGCCTCCCAGGCCTGTGTGGATACGCTGGCGGCCCCCGACACCATACGCCGATCTACGCGCCGGTTGCGTACGGGGTTACTATTGAGCTCGTCAGTGCTATCGCTGGGAGCTACGTATGTGTATCTCGAAAAAAAATGGTGGAGCGAGGGCTACACCAACTTTCATCTCGACGATGGCCGCGATTTTCGCTATGCCAGTAATATCGACAAGTTCGGCCATCTGCTGGGTGGCATCGTCACGGCCGATACATACTATGGGGGCTTTCGCTGGGCAGGCATGACGAAGCAGCGGGCCGAATGGTATGCCGTGGGGGCAGCCGCTTTCGTTCAGCTGAGTATCGAGTTTAAAGACGGGTTCTCGCCGCGTTACGGACTTAGCTGGGCTGATGTGGCGGTGGGTACGTTGGGTGGTTTCTGGCCGATGCTTCAAAATCATGCTCCGTTTTTTAGAGATAGCCAGGTTAAATTCAGCTACTGGCAACGTACCGACAAATACTACGAGCATCGGGGCATTAAAACACAGGCTTTCTCGATCGACGACTACATCAATCAGACTTACTGGTTCTCGTTTTCGCCGAAATACCTGTTTGGTTCGTCGCTAAAACAGAAATGGCCCGACTGGCTGCAGCTCTCCGCTGGTGTTGGTCTCGACGCCGATACCTGGAGCCCAACGCGCAATGGCGAGGGGGGCTTGTGGGAAATCTACCTGGCTCCAGACATTAACCTGGTGGAGCTGTTCAAACCCCGTAAGCCGTGGCTAAAATCGATCCTACACGTGTTGAGCTATATCAAAGTGCCCATGCCAACCCTGCAAATTGCGCCCCGCCCGCGCCTGTGGGGACTATATTTTTAGGGTGTTTCGCTTTATGGTAACGTGCAGTTGATGAATACTAGAAAACCACCGTATGAACCGCTTACTCCCTGCCCTGACTGTAGTTACGCTGACTACTCTGTGTCTGTTTGCCCTGCCGGGGCTGAGGCTTGCTGATACTCCGAATGGCGATTGGGCCGACTATCTGGGCGGTCCCGACCGGGCGCATTACTCACCGCTGACGCAGATCACACCAGAAAACGTGCAAAAATTGCAGGTTGCCTGGACCTACAGTGCACCCGACGAAGGACAAATGCAATGCAATTCGCTGATTGTGAATGGTATATTGTACGGCGTTACGGCGTCGGTTCAGGCGTTTGCGCTCGATGCAGCTACCGGCCGTGAGCTCTGGCGCTTTGGCGATGCCCTGAAAGCCTGGCACAGTACCAGCCGGGGGGTGGCGTTCTGGCAGAATCCGGCGAAAACGGACCAACGCATTCTTTACACCCTGGGTAGCAACCTTTACGCGCTGAATGCGCAGACCGGTAAGCCTATTCCAACGTTTGGAACTGCCGGACGCGTTGACCTGCACGCGGGCCTGGGGCCGGAAAACGGCGAGAAGTTCATTATCTCGAACACGCCCGGCACCATTGCCGGTAACCTGATTATTATGCCGGTGCGGGTGTCGGAAGAAGCCGGTGCCGCACCGGGGCATGTTCGGGCGTTCGATGTGCAGACGGGCAAGCTGGTCTGGACGTTTCGGACCATTCCGCACCCAGCCGAGGCGGGCTACGATACCTGGCCTAAAGATGCGTACAGGAACCCAAACATCGGCGGGGTCAACTGTTGGGCGGGAATGGCTTATGACGCCAGGCGGCAGATCGTTTACGTACCAACCGGCTCAGCCTCCTTTGACTTTTATGGTGCCAATCGTAAAGGCGCAAACCTTTTTGCCAATTGCTTGCTGGCACTCGACGCTCGCACAGGTAAACGGCTGTGGCACTTCCAGTTCATTCACCACGACATCTGGGATCGGGACTTGCCCGCCCCGCCCACGCTGCTGACGATCCGTAAAAACGGCCAACCGATCGACGTGGTGGCGCAGACAACCAAGACCGGCTATGTGTATGTGTTTGACCGGGTAACGGGTAAGCCAATTTTCCCGATTCGCGAAACGCCCGTTCCGGCGTCGGACATGCCCGGCGAAGTAGCCTGGCCAACACAGCCATTGCCGACTCTGCCAGCGCCTTTCGTTCGCCAGACACTGACGGCCAGTCAGTTGAATTCGTTTTCGATAGATAGCGATTCGATGCGCACCTTATTCAATCAGGTTGACCATCGCCCGTTTGCCCCGTTTAATCAGACCTCAGGTACGTTGCTGTTTCCCGGTTGCGACGGTGGTGCCGAGTGGGGCGGGGCGGCTGCCGACCCGAATGGTACGCTATATGTGAATGCCAACGAAATGGCCTGGATCTTCAAGCTTCGCGCTACGCCCAAAGAGGATGAACTCGCCCACCTGAGCCCCGGTCAGCGGGTATATACGGTGAGTTGCCAGACCTGCCACGGCCCCGAGCGGAAAGGCAACCCGAAGAGTGGGTACCCGTCGCTGGTCGATATTAGTACCCGCCGCAACAAGGCGTATGTGTCGCAGGTCGTGAGCGGTGGAAAAGGCATGATGCCAGGCTTCACGCAGCTTACGGGCGAAGAGAAGCAGGCATTGCTGTCCTTTCTGTTCGACGAAGAAAAAAAAGAAGTGAGTGCCTATCCAAGAAGAGCTAAAGCTGGAGCCAAAGCGCCTGAGCAACCCTATAAAATTACAGGCTACAATCGCTTTGTCGACAGTCAGGGGTTGCCCGCCATTGCACCGCCCTGGGGCACCCTTACCGCCATTGACCTGAACACCGGGCAACACCGCTGGCAGGTACCGCTAGGCGATGTGACGTCTGTTTCGGCCAAAAACGGCGGGACACCCACCGGTACCGAAAACTACGGCGGCCCCGCCGTAACGGCCAGCGGACTGCTTTTTATTGCAGCAACGAAAGACGAACAGTTCCGGGCGTTCGATACGAAAACGGGCAGGGTTCTTTGGCAAGCCACATTGCCGGCGGCAGGTTACGCAACGCCAAGTGTGTATCAGGCAGGCGGCAAGCAATACGTTGTTATTGCCTGCGGTGGCGGAAAACTGGGCACCAGGCGAGGCAACCAATACGTAGCGTTTACGCTTCCGTAGCAACTGAAACGGCCGTGCTTCCCGAAAACTTCGCGCGTATAGACGCCGGTCTGAACGGGTTAGCGTAGTTTTGTGTAGCCTAAAACCAGACTCTGGCTCCCGTAACGTATGGCTCAAACAGCTAACCCTATCTATTTCAAGGGCTTTAATGGTGTCCGATTTATTGCTGCATCGGCAGTAATTGTTCACCATATTGAAGAGTATAAGTCGGTATTCTTATTTGGCCGCGATGACTTGTGGGCGCATCCGTTTGCCTATCAGTTGGGGCGGTTGGGAGTATCGCTGTTCTTTGTGCTGAGTGGTTTTCTAATTACGTATCTGTTGCTGGCCGAGAAACAGAAGACAGGCACGATCGCCATTCGTAAGTTCTACATCCGACGGATTCTGCGCATCTGGCCGCTCTATTTTCTGGTGATCGGGTTGGGGCTGCTGGTGTGGCCGCTGATTCCTATTCTGCATACGCCCGCCATGCTGGGCGATGTGTACAGCAATTTCGGGCTGAAGCTTCTCACCTACGGGCTTGTGCTGCCTAACATTGCGCTGGCCTTGTTCGATAACGTACCCATGGTTTCGCACGCGTGGTCGATTGGGGTTGAAGAGCAATTTTACCTCATGTGGCCGTGGCTGGTGATGAGCAACAATCCCAAACGCACCCTGAAAATTGTGCTGGGTATTGTTGGGGTGTTGGCTCTCTGGTTCCTCTACGAACGGTTTGTGGCCCGCCCTGTTTATCTGGCCGAAAACACCCGCTATTCGCCTTTCGTACTGCTGGCCTTCTTCCTGGCGCAGTTCCGAATTGGTTGTATGGCTATCGGCGGGGTGGGGGCCTGGCTGCTCTTCTCGCGGCATAAACTACTGGCATTCGCGTTCCGGCGCGATGTGCAGATTGCCGTTTATAGCGTGCTGGCCGTTTGCATTGCGTTCAGTATCAAGCCACTGGGTTTCAACTACGAGTTTTACGCTTTGTTTTTCTGCTTCATGTTGCTGAATCTGGCGGGTAATCCGGCTTCGTTGGTGAAACTGGATAACCCGGTGTCGCGCTTTATGGGCGATATTTCGTATGGCCTTTATATGTACCATCCACTGCTGATTACGTTGTGTATAAACAGCCTGTTACTGTTATGGCCGACCTTGCCGGTTCACGGTACTACCGCCGACCCGCTGTTTATGGGCTTGTTGTACATCGCTAGCTTTGCCATGACTACGCTCGTGGCCTGGTTGTCGTACCAGTATTTCGAAAAACCATTTTTATCGTTGAAAGACCGATTCGCGGTTGTTGCCTCCAGTCGACGACCTGCCGAACAGGCTGCCTCGCCGGCCTCTACGCCGCTGGCCCCCTAACTTTGTGTTATGCTCATTCTCCTTGTTAAAGGTATTTCTTCACTATTGCTGACGCTGGCAATTGGTCTGCTGCTGTGGCAACGTACCCGCGTTGAACAGCTGCTGGGTACGAAGAAAGCGCCCTGGATCAGCCTGTTTTTTGTCGTTTTTCGGCTGCTTCCTTTTCTGGGTACGTATGTGGTTATGGGTTTCGAGCCGCAGTCTGACGTGCAGTGTTTTTACCCCATTGTATCGTCGGCCACCCGGTTTGAAATTCCTTACGTGGGCGCCTACAATGCCTACAGCCCGTTTTTTGGTTACCTGCTGGCTTTGCCACTGGCCATCTACGATAACATCCGCGTCATCGTGCTGACGTTGCTCCTGCTGGAAACGGTAACGGTCTGGTTAACGCAGCGCCTGTATCTGCCTCAGCTTACTCAGGGCGAGCGGTTATTCCGTTGCCTGATCTATTACATGCTGCCCGTTTCATTCATCTTCGCGGTCTTCAGCGGGCAGGAAGATATCCTGGTTTGGGGTGTAGCGCTGGCGGGTGTCTGGCTCTGGCAAACGCGGCAGAATGCGTTTCTGGGTGGTGTTGCACTGGGAATCGGCTTACTACTGACCAAGGCCACGTTTGTCTTGCTGATGATTCCGCTCTTTCTGCTCACTCGCCGAAAAGTTGCGTTTGTGGCGGGGGCGGCCGTGGTTGGTTTGCCGGTGCTGGTTTGGCTCTACCTCACCACAGGTACGTTGTTTATGGATCAGCCCCTGCACGAAGGCGATTATTTAAAAGCCCCCAACTGGCGGTCGGTATTGAATCCGGTATTGGTGGGCAACGTTACGCTGAACGGCAACCTCGGCAAGTGGATTACCCTTGCGCTGCTACTGGTCGTGATCATTGGCACTACGTTCTGGGTACGTAAGCGCGAAGCCCTGACCGGCTATTTACCTACGCTCTACATCGCCATTTTTGCGGCTATGAGCGTATTGCAGCAAAATGCGATCACGGTCTATGCGTTTGCGTTCATGCTGCCCCTCGTTTTCTGCCTCACCAATTTCCGGGACAAGACCGAAGTAGCTATTTTGCTGATTTTCAATTTGCTGGCCGCCAACCATCCGTCAATCTGGTGGCGTATGAAGCAGCCGTATTACACATTCAGCTCGCTCAGCAACCCGCTGTATCTGGCCGAATACGTGATGGAATGGCTCATCATTGCTGGCTTTGCCTGGTGCGTGTGGCTGGCTATCCGGCAGCTAAGGCGTGGCCCGGTGCCTACTCTACCCGCTTGAACTGCTGCTTGGCCTGTCGGCGCGACAGGGCGTTGAAATGCCACCATTCGTACTCGATCGGTATGAACCCGCCTGCCCGCATGGCTTGCCGTAACAAGCGCCGGTTTTCGACCTGTTGCTTCGTTAACTGACCTGATTTTAAGAGTTGCCCTTCCTGTTTGGGGTATGCTTTCGGCCCGAAAAAATCGTAGGGCGTACCCATATCGAGGGCGCGACCATCGGCGGTGGCCAGCGTAAGGTCAACGGCGCAACCGTAGCTGTGAATGGAGCCTTCGCGCGGGTCGGCTACGTAGGTACGCCGCTGTCGTTCAGAATACTGGGGCAGGGCATTCCACAGCTTCCATTGAGCCGATTGAGGGCGTGCAGCATCATAAATCAACAAACGTAGTTCGGGTCGACGTACCTGGAGCCATTTGCTGGCATCGGCCAACTTTCGGGCGGCCATTGGTTGCAGGTACGCCCGTACTAAGTCGCCATACACATCCTGTTTTACGAAGTTATCCGTAGTCGAATACTTCAACTCAACCAGCAGGCTGGCGTCGATCGTCTGCACGTTGACCAGCCCCTGCTTTTGCATGGAAGCGTCGGTTTGGGCAACCGCGTAATGAGTGAGTGAATGAACGAGTGATAGAGTGAACAGGAAAAGGATGAAGCGAAAGGGCATAAGACGGATTGTTTGCTGGCGTTTGCGGTCGTAAACTTACAGCACAACGGTATGCTCATCCATTTCGATTGGGCGATTTGCTCCGTCAACAACCGTTGTGGGACTCATTCTTTAATTCACAAATCGAGTTATGGCCCTTAACTACATCTGGGTAGCTTTTTTTCTGATTGCCTTCCTTGTCGCGCTTGCCAAACTAATTTTCCTGGGCGATACCGAAATCTTTAAACTCCTGGTTGAAGGGCTCTTCGACTCATCCAAAGTGGCGGTAATGGACATTGCCCTGCCCCTGGCCGGCGTAATGACCTTCTTTCTGGGTCTGCTCAACATTGCCGAGAAAATAGGGGCCATAAGCGCCATGGCGCGGGTTATCGGTCCGTTTTTCAATAAACTCTTTCCCGAAGTACCCAAAGATCACCCCGCCAACGGGCAGATGATCATGAATTTTTCGGCTAATATGCTCGGTCTCGACAACGCCGCCACCCCGTTCGGGCTGAAGGCCATGCAGAGTTTGCAGGAACTGAACCCCGATAAAGAAACGGCCTCCAACGCGCAGATTATGTTTCTGGTACTTCATACCTCAGGCCTAACCATTATTCCGCTTGGCATTATGGCGCAACGGGCTATTCTGGGTGCCGCCGACCCGTCAGATATATTCATTCCCTGCCTCATCGGCACCTACGTAGCTACTGTGGCCAGTATTCTGATCGTGGGTATAAAGCAACGACTCAACCTGTTCAATACCACGGTGTTGGGTGGTATTCTGGGCATTAGCGCGCTGCTGGGGCTGGGTTTGTGGGGGCTGGCTGGCTTGCCGAAAGAGAAGCTCGAAGTAGTTTCGAAAATAGTGGGCAACGTTTTGCTGATGAGCATCATCGTAACCTTTCTGATTGGAGCCATCCGCCAAAAGATTGATGTCTTCAGTACGTTTATCGAAGGAGCAAAAGCGGGTTTTGAGACGTCGGTACGGATTATTCCCTACCTGGTTGGGATGCTCGTTGCTATCGGTGCGTTTCGCAACTCGGGTGCGATGGACTACGTGGTGGGGAGCATGAAATACCTGATCAGCCTCACCGGCCTGAACACCGATTTCACCGACGCCCTGCCCGTAGCGCTGATGCGCCCGCTGAGCGGTAGCGCGTCTCGTGCCCTGATGATTGACGCCATGAAGCAGTTCGGTCCCGATTCATTCGTGGGTCGCCTGAGTTGCATTTTCCAGGGTGCTGCCGATACCACGTTCTACATTGTGGCCCTGTATTTCGGGTCGGTCGGCATCAAAAAGACCCGCTACGCCATTGTTGCCGGGCTAGTGGCCGACTTCATCGGCGTCATTGCCGGTATCGCGCTGGGGTACTTTTTCTTCCACTGATCAGGTACGTTGCTGGCAGAAGCGGGCTGTCGGCAAAATCGTATCGTTGGTAAACCTCATTCATCATGCTGACAGCGATAAAAGGTACTTATAGCAACGGCCGAATCATTCTTCACGAAACGCCACCACCTGTTGAGGAAGGAGCAGAGGTCGTAGTAACCTTTTTAAGGGATTCTGGACTGCGTACCATAAAACCTGAGAAGCCCAACGTGGTAGGCGCGCAAGGTGTTCGATTTGGGTCATTGTTTGGGAAGGTCGGTCTTCCAGATACGTTCAATGGGCCTCTTTATGACCTCAACGAGTATATGTAATTGCCGTGAACGCACTTATTGACACACAAATACTGATCTGGATTCAGGAGAACAACCCGATTATTTCCCTGAAAGCTCGTGCTGTGCTGTCGAGTGTAGACAATCAGATTTATCTATTTCTCAAATCAGTTTTTTCGAGATAGCTATCAGGCTAAAAATCGGGAAATTGCCTGCTTTTCGGCTAACTACTGATGAGTTGATGCGTCAGACGGTTCGTGATGGCATGCATATTTTACCGATTGGGGATCATCACATTGCCGCTTACGATCAGATTCCTCTTTACGCCGATCATCGCGGTCCTTTCGACCGGTTGATTTTGGCAACGGCATTAGTAGAGAAAATGCCAGTTATTTCTGCGGATGGCCATTTTCACCGGTACAATGATGTCGTGGAGATAATTTGGTGATTGATGCGCGTGGAATGACCAGTCAAGCCCCCTGTTCATTATACACCTGTACACTCAACGAACAACATGACCGACGTACACATACCCTAGAATATAGGCTCAATCTTTTTAATAAATAATACGGTGGTAGTGCCCGACCCATCTACCCCACCAACCCGGCTAGATCGATCTCGGCAGAAGGGGTGATGTCGGCGCTGAGGACGCGCTGCATGTAGGCGAGTGCCGCCTCAGTGTTAGGGGCTGAACCGGAGGCTACACAGTCGGGGGGAACAATCAGTTTCAAATCGCGGACGTAGGCGTCGATGGCCGAAAAAAGTATGCATACGTCGGCAGCAATGCCGGTCATAATCAGCGTGTTGGTTTGCAGGTACGTTAACAGTGTTTCCAGCGTGGTGGCATAAAAAATCGAATGCTTCGGCTTAAGCACCCTATAATCGTCGGCATCGGGCCGGATGCGTTCCACTACGGGTTTGCCCCGTACATGGTCGGTAAGACAGTGGGTCAGCAGATCGTCGAAATTAGACCGCCATTTGCCAAAGTTATCGTTGACGTACAAAACCGGAATGCCAGCTTCTTTGGCCCGTTGTTTCAAGGCCGCAATCTGGCAGGCTGCTGCCAGCGTAGGTTCCAGAAAGTCAGGGCCTTCGGGAAATTCAAGGTCATTGATCATATCGATGACCAGCAACGCTACCGGCGACGAGTCAGGAGCATTACCGTGAAGATCTTCGTTTGTCTGGTTCATAACGCGTCGCCTGTCTTTCAGCCATGAGTGGGAGGTATCAGCTCGTTAACACGCATGGAAAGCGTTGGGTTGAAATTATGTCTGAGTGGTTGCTGCTACCCGCACGAAAAAGCCCGCTGCAGATGAGCCGACCTTACGTCTGCGTCATCTGCGGCGGGCTTTTTATGAAAAGACAGGTTCTGCCTACGCCTTTGTCAGAACGAAAGAGAGTGTTCCTGTATCGTTTTTATTGTCGTTGTCAAAATCAGCCGTAACGGTTTCTGAGAGTTTCAAGGTGGTCCCGCTTAGCGAAACATCGTATGTTGTGACATCCGTGCCGTCTTTAATAGTCAGTTTAGTGCCTGTTAAGGTCCAGGTGGCGGCACTGCCAACGGGGCTTGCTCCTATTGATGTACATTTGGCTGTGGTGCTGCCTATCACTTTACCGTCGGCGCTGAAGGTGAGGGTGGTGGCCTTAAAGCAATCAACAAAATCCTGACCCAGCAACTGCTTATAGAGGAGCAGCAGGTCATTTGTCTTGGTGCCCGTGCCCAGAATATCGTAGGCAGGATCAATCGTGTAACCGCCAATGAGCCAGGAACCCTGGATCGATGAGGCGCTGGGTGTTACGTCGGTGTTGCTCTTGCTACAGGCACCAAACCAGAATGGCATAGTTACTAGTAGTACCCACGCTAGCTGGCGTGTAGAAAGTGATAGATTCTTCAACGGATTGAGGTATATAGTGAAGGCTAAACATACCTACTTCCAGGCGCAATTCACTAGGCGGGTACTAGAAAATGTACTTATACTTTATTGAGTGGTTATCTTTCCTTTGTCTGGTGTTTTGCTTTAAGCAGTTGCGTACGTGTTGTATGGTTGGTAGCAGACTCTGATTTATTCCGGCATTGGGAGACGTACCTACACTTTAATGATGATCCGGCGTTTGTACATGATCCAGAGGATGACGGCCCAGATCGTGACGAGCGTGAGCGCACCAGCCAGAGACGCCATCGTAGGGTCGGCAAATTGTGGTGCAATAAACCCTTTGTACAGGTACTGAATCAGCCCTACTTTAGTTTCCGTACCGTTAGGGTAGGGCAGCTGAATGAGGTTCATGATCCGGGGAATCAGGCCCGACAGGAAGAAGACGGTAATGGGATTGACCCCAAATGCAACCAGCACGCCGTTCCAGCGAAAGCCTTTCCGAACGTCGATGAGGTAATAGAAAATGGCGAGGCCACACATAGCCAGGCCACCCGCCAGCAACACATAAGAGCTGGTCCAGAGGGCTTTATTGATGGGAAATGCCGGGTTGAACAACGTACCCAGCACCGCCAGGGCCACGCCGGACAGGAAAAGGAACAGGGCTTTCTGACTTTCGCGGATAGATGAGCCGTAGTTCTTCGTCTGCAGCCAGTAGCCAGCCAATAAGCCCAGCAAACTGGTTGCCACAGCCGGGTACGTGCTCAGGAGCCCTTCGGGGTCCCAGACTTTCGCCGCGCGATACACGTGGGCGGGCGTCAGCACAGTGTAATCGAGCCAGGCAGCGAGGTTGGTTTCGGGCTCCAGATTCGGGTAGCCGATGCCTGGTACCGGAATAACAGTCATCATCAGGTAGTAGCTGACCAGGATCAGGACGGCAATAAGCAGTTGCTGGCTGGGTGTGGTTTTTCGATAGATCAACGCGCAGGCGATGTACACCAGGCCTATGCGCTGTAATACACCCATAATGCGCACGTTGCTGAAATCGAAGCGGGGAAACAGGTTCAGGAAAAAGCCAAGCATAAACAGGATTAGCCCACGTTTAATGATCTTAGTTACGGCTCCCGTCGTTTCATCCTGCCGTCCGTAAAGCCCGTAAGCGGGCTTGAGCGCGAAGGTGATAGACACGCCTACGATAAACAGAAAGAACGGAAAAATCAGGTCAGTCGGTGTCCAGCCATTCCAGGGCGCGTGGGCCAGTGGTGCATAGAGGTGCCCCCAGTCGCCGGGGTTATTAACCAGAATCATGGCCGCCACGGTAAGACCGCGGAAAGCATCGAGTGAGCGAAGGCGCATTTGGGATAATTGTATAGAGGGGGTGATCATTGAGTGGTCATTTCGCTACATCCGTACCGGTCACTGGTTGCCATTCATTGTTTTTGCGACTAATGACTCTCAATGACCACTTAATGACAATCAATGACTACGTACCCAAAGTAGAGGATAATGGGTCATACTCTTTCTGTATGCAAGATGTCGATTTCTGATGAAGGAACATCGGTCTCATCTTCACTCGATCATGTCAACACCCCTTCGCATTGCGCTCATTGGCCCCGGTAAAGTGGCACACCTCCACGCCCGCGCTACCCAACAAACCCCCGACGTTCAACTCGTGGCCGTTTGTGGTCGAAACGAACAAAAAACCGTCGACTTTGCCGGTCAGTACGGTATCAGGCCCTATACCAACGTAGCCGAAATGGTTGATCGGGAAGGCATCGATGTGTGTGTGGTGCTGACCCCCCATCCAAACCACCGCGAACCGGCCATTGCCGCCCTTGAAGCCGGCGCGAATGTGCTGGTTGAAAAACCGCTGGCTGCTTCGCTCGACGACTGCGACGCCATGATCGCCACAGCCGAACGTACCCGGAAACTGCTAAGTGTGATCAGTCAACGCCGGTTCTATGCGCCCTGCCAACGCATTCGGCAGGCGATCGACGCGGGCAAGATCGGTGTGCCTGCGCTCGGGATGGTGCAGATGCTTGGCTGGCGCGACGAAGCCTACTACGGTAGTGATCCGTGGCGGGGTTCGTGGGCGCATGAGGGCGGTGGCGTGCTTGTGAATCAGGCTCCGCACCAGCTCGACCTGCTGCTCTGGTATATGGGCGAAGCCGAATCGGTCTATGGGGTTTGGCGGAATGTAAACCACCCCTACATTGAAGTAGAAGACACGGCCGCCGCCATTGTCCAGTTCAAGAACGGGGGCATCGGCAACATTGTGACCAGTAACAGCCAGAAACCGGGCCTCTACGGGAAAGTACATATTCACGGGCAAAATGGCGCCACGGTTGGCGTTCAGACAGACGGCGGTAGTATGTTCATCGCGGGCCGGTCGGGTATTCAGGAGCCGCCCGTCAACGATCTCTGGACGGTGCCCGGCGAAGAAGCACAACTGGCCGACTTCCAGGCTGAAGACCACGCCTACTTCGGTCAGACCGACGCGCTGACGCATTATTTTGGCCGGCAACTCGCCGATTTTTGCCAGGCGATACGTACCCAGACGCAGCCAGCTATCACCGCCCACGACGGCCGCCGGGTAGTTGAATTATTCCAGGCAATCTACGAATCGAACCGAACAGGCAAGGCCGTGCGGCTAACGCCGTAATAATCACCGCTTACTAAGAAAGAAACGCATTTTCAAATACCCCCAGAGCATCGGTATATCTTTGATATTAACTCTATAGAATTAGTTAGTCAAGTAGGCTACAGGTAGGCGCATAATTGATGCACTGATGTATAATCTGCTTGCCAACTGATTACCTAGCGATTAATTTCTTTCATACCGAAGATTGCTCACAATGTGAAAAAACGTTTCCTTTTCTCAGTTCAGAACTTGTTATTTAGTGCTGCCCTGCTTGGCCTTGCGGTTGGAGCGTATGCTCAAACGACCTATTACGTATCCAGTACGGGTGCCAACAGCAATGACGGCCGCTCTGAGGCGACGCCTTTTCAAACGCTCGACCGGGTCAATTCAGTAACGCTTCGCCCGGGCGATCAGGTCCTTTTCCGGCGGGGCGATACCTTCAGGGGTACGTTGCAGATTCGCCAGTCAGGTACGTCGGCCCAGCCTATTATAATCGATGCCTATGGCTCGGGCAGTAAGCCCATGCTGGCCGCTTCGTTGCCCATCAGTACCTGGACGAACGTTGGCGGCAATGTATGGCAGGCCGATGCATCGGCGCTGGAAAGCCAGGTAACGGGTGTGTACCGAAACGGAGCCGTTCTGCCGCTTGGGCGTTACCCTAACGCCGATGCACCCAACAAAGGGTACCTGACCATCCAGTCACATAATGGCAATTCGCAACTGACCGGTAAAGAGCCGCTGCCCGCCAATTTTTCGGGCGGAGAGGTAGTTGAGCGCCCTGTTCAGTGGATCATCAACCGCGTGCAGCTAATCCAGCAAAACGGAAATACACTGACGCTCGGCGGTGTTGATTCATACGGGCTGGGCGATAATTGGGGGTACTTCATCCAGAACCACCCCGCCACGCTCGACCAGAACGGCGAATGGTATTTCAACCCGGGCAATAAAACGTTGCGTCTGTATTCAGATGAGAATCCGAACAACCAGCTCATTACAGCTACGAAATTCGCCTATGGAATCAGCCTGATCAATGTTAGTAACGTGGCGATTCGTAACCTGACGGTAACGCAAACGATGTATACCGGTGTGCTGATCGAGAACGGTACAGGCATTACGCTAACGGGAAATGACATTACTGATTCGGGAGAAGACGGGCTGGTGGCAAGAGGAAGTGGTAACACTGTTCTGATTGAGAATAGCCTGATCGAAGAGGTAAATAACAACGGGGTGAGTGTGTCTGGTTATCAAAATTTCACGTTTCGGGGCAACACATTACGGCGGGTGGGTATCATGCCCGGCCGGGGTAAAAACGGCGATGGAACCTACATCGGTTTCAATGCAGTGAATACCGATAATGTAAAAATCGAAAATAACATTGTTGATCAGATTGGCTATAACGGCATCAATTTCACCGCCAATACAACCGTTCAGCGCAACCGGGTATCTAATTTTTGCCTGACTAAGAGCGACGGCGGCGGTATCTATATCTGGAACGGCAACCGGGCGTCGATGAGTGGCGTGCGTATTCTGGGCAATATCGTCTTCAACGGCATCGGCGCTCCGGAGGGAACGCCCGGCGGAGCTTATTCGGGAGCTAACGGTATTTTTCTCGACGATTGCACCACCAACGTAGAGGTTCGCGACAACACGGTATTTAACTGCCACGGTCTGGGTTTTTTCCTGCACGGTTCGCTGAATGCGCAATTCACAAACAACACCTCATACAATAACGGCGAGGCGCAACTGGCCGTCAATAGCCGTAACGGCGGCTGCTCCCCGCGCGACAATCTGGTTCAGAACAATGTACTGGTGAGCAAGACGGCGAATCAACTGGTGACCAAATACGAATCGCACCTGAATGATCTGACCAGCTTCGGGCAGTTCGACAATAACGTGTATGCCCGGCCATTCAACGATGAGTTCAAACTTCGGGCCGTATCTAATCCTGGTTCGGGTGTGACCGGTGCCGATCTGTCGTTGGCAGAATGGCAAGGCCGATATGGGAAAGATGGCAGTTCACGCAACAGTCCGCTGACATACAAACCGTTTGCAACAACCGGTAATGGCGTGTTTAAACTCAATAACACGTTCGGCACTACTAACGAAGGCTGGGATGTGTATAGCCCTTATGGAAACGGACGGGTAACCTGGGATAATGCCAACCGCCTCGATGGAGGAAGCCTGGCTATCGGGTTCCCTTCGTCGTCGGGTCAAAGTAATTCGTATGCCCTGGCATCGAAAGATATTGGCCCGGTAAGCCAGAATAAGGTTTACCTGCTCACGTTCGACGCTATAGCGTCGGGCAGTAGCAAGCGGGTCGACGTGTTTATCCGCCAGAAAACCGGCTCGTACAGCGATCTGGACAGCCGGGCGCAGATTCTGGTTGGCACCGGGCGGCAGCACTTCGAGTTTTCGTACATGGCTAACGCCAGCGAAGCATCGGCCATTGTGGTTTTTCAGGTGACGGAAGACGGACAAACGCTCTGGATCGATAACGTGCAGGTACAGGAAGCCACCCGCACGGTACAAAATCCCGACGATTTTACCCGGATCGAATACAACGACACCAGTCAGGATAAGACAATCGCGCTGAGTGAACCATACCGCGATGCCCGCAATACGCTCTATACCAGCCAGGTTACGCTGGCACCGTTTACATCAGTTGTATTGTTTAAAAATAACGGCGACACGCCACCACCACCGCCCGTAATTCCCCTGCGTGACCCGGAGAATCCGGCCAATGCGGTAGCTGGTTTAGACTACAGCTATTACGAAGGCGTCTGGACCTCATTGCCGGATTTCAACTCGCTGACTGCCGTAAAGAAAGGAACCGCCAAGCAGGTCGATTTAGCACCCCGCAACAAAGACGATAACTTTGCCCTTCAGTTCAAAGGCTACGTGAACGTACCTACTGATGGCGTATATGTGTTCTATACCAGTTCCGACGATGGCAGCAAGCTATACATTGGCACCAATGAAGTGATAAACAACGACGGTGCCCACCCAGACGAAGAACGCTCAGGTACCATTGGCCTGAAGGCCGGTCGCCACGCCATCACGATTTCATATTATGAAGGCGGTGGCGGGGAGGCATTAAGTGCCAGCTATAGTGGGCCGGGCCTGAACAAACAGATCATCCCTGCTTCGGCTTTCTTCCGGGTAGGTACCGACACGCCACCGCCGCCTTCGCCTATAACCCTGCGCGACCCCGAAAACCCAGCCAACACAGTAGCTGGTCTGGACTATAGCTATTACGAAGGAAGCTGGAGTGCCTTGCCTAACTTCAATGGCCTAACCCCCGTGCGAACAGCCACTGCCAGCCAGGCAGACCTGAATCTGGCCTACCGCAGTGATAATTTCGCTCTTCAATTCAAGGGTTACGTGAACGTACCTACCGACGGGGTGTACACGTTCTATACCAACTCCGACGATGGCAGTAAGCTGTTTATCGGCACAACAGAAATCGTGAATAACGATGGTGGGCATGACGTGCAGGAACGCTTTGGTAGCATTGGCCTGAAAGCCGGTCGCCACGCCATTACCATTCCGTATTTCGAAAGTACTGGTGGGCAGGTGTTAGGTGTAAGCTACAGTGGCCCAGGCATCAGTAAACAGATAATTCCTGCCTCGGCCTATTTCCGGGTGTCTGTTGCTCCGCCGCCGCCACCCGCTGTCAGCCTGCGCGATCCTGAAAACCCGGACAATGCAGTAGCCGGATTAGACTATGGTTATTACGAAGGTAACTGGGGTGTGTTACCCGACTTCAGTAGCCTGACCCCCGCCCGAACGGGCATTGCCAATCAGGCAGATCTGAACCTTGCTTACCGAAATGATCAGTTTGGCTTGCAGTTCCAGGGCTACGTGAACGTACCTACCGACGGCGTATATACCTTCTATACGTATTCCGACGACGGAAGTAAGCTGCTGATTGGCACCACCGAAGTGGTGAATAACGATGGGGGCCACGCCGAACAGGAACGCTCGGGCACCATTGGCCTGAAAGCGGGTCGCCACGCCATTACCATCCCGTATTTCGAGGGCAGCGGCGGTCAGGTACTGAGCGTCAGCTACAGCGGGCCGGGTATCGACAAACAGGTGATTCCGGCCTCGGCTTATTTCCGCGTGTACACCGCCCCGCCACCACCCCCTGCCAACACGGGTACCGGTACCGGTTTGCTGGGGCAGTATTTTAATAACAAAAGCCTGACAGCTCCGGTCGTATTTAGTCGGACAGACGCCGTTGTTGATTTCGACTGGGGCAATGACTCGCCCGCACCCAGTGTAACCGTCGATAATTTCTCGGTTCGCTGGACGGGTCAGGTTGAAGCGCCGGTAACGGGCAATTACGTGTTCACCACCATCGGTGATGACGGAATTCGTCTTTGGGTGAATGATGTGCTGGTGATCAACGACTGGAACGACCACGCGCCAACCACAACCAACAGCAACAGCATTGCCCTGGTAGCTGGGCAGCGGTACAACATCAGGGTGGAATACTACGAAAATATCATTGGTGCTATAGCCCGCCTGCGGTGGACGTACCCGGGACAGGCGCAGCAGACCATTCCGCAGATACGGTTATATCCGGCCAGTGCCAGTGCGCGTGTAGCGGCGGCAGATGAGCGGGACATTCGGCAGTCGGTGGTATTTCCCGTACCCGCCCGCGATGAGCTGACCATCCGGTATATGAGCGAGCAGGCCGGAACGGCCACGGTGCAGCTGATAACTACGGCAGGTATTCCTGTGCTACAGGCCGATCATCCGGTAACGGCTGGCGAGAATCTGCTAAAACTGCCCGTTCGTGAACTGACCCGCGGTTTCTATCTGCTGAAACTGACGCAGGGCCGCCAGCAACGCACCTGGAAAGTGTTGCTGAGCGAATAGACATACGGCCAAAAACAAGCTGGCCGCTGGTTCAGACCTATAAAAAAGGCCGCCTGCTCGGAAGAGCGGGCGGCCTTTTTGTTGCTTAACGCGTTGGTAACTAGTTAGGCTAATTCTTGCCGCCACCCATTCGGGCAGGAGCCGCTCCGGTCGAAGCAGCCGTAGTAAGCGGTTCTCCTTCTTTATCCAACTCAACAACGTCATAGCCGAGCTTCGAGAGGCCCGGCTTAACCAGCGCCTTATCTCCCACAACCATGATCACCATCTTATCAACAGGCAACCGTTTTTTGGCAATCGCATCAACCTGCGCTTTCGTGATCGTACGCAGAATGTCGGCCTGTTGCTCTACGTAGTTCTTCGGCAGATCATAGTCGATGATCCGGCTCAGGAAGATCGCTTTCTGGAACGATGTTTCGTAACGCAGCGCATCCGTCTGGCCAAGTGAGCTTTTCACGAACGTCAGCTCCTGATCGGTAATACCCCCCTGACTGTAGTTCTTCATTTCCTTGATGAACTCTACCACCGAGCTATCAGTAGCCGCTGCTTTCACGCCCGCGCTGGCCGTAAATGGACCAGGCGTTTTGGTACTGCCAAAACCCGACCGGGCACCGTATGTCCAGCCTTTATCTTCGCGCAGGTTCAGGTTGATCCGGCTGCTGAATGCACCGCCGAGCATGTAGTTGGTCAGACCGGTTTTATAATACTCGCCGGTGGCGTCGTAAGGCAGATCGGTCAGATAACCAATCCGGATTTCCGACTGAGCTGCCTTTTCCTTGTCGATCAGGTAAATGCGTGTTTTGTCGATTTTCTTAGCTGCTATAGCCTTAGGCATGGCAACCGGTTTGGCGGCCCATTTTGTCAGGAAGGCAAGTTTGGGCATAACCGTCGATTGCTCAACGTCGCCAACGATCACCAGATTGGTTACCGATGGTGAGAGCGAGTTTTGATAGAAGGCCTTCACGTCGTCGAGGGTAATGGTCTCCACCGTTTTGGTAGTGCCGCTCAGCGGAACCGCCCGGATGTTGCCTTCTCCGTATAGCAGTTTGTTATAGGCTTTGTTGGCAATAACGACCGGCTGCGTGCTTTGGCTGGCAATATTTTCCAGTTGTTGCTTCTTACGCCGTTCAAAATCGTCGGCCGAAAACTTGGGGTGCAGCAGTTTTTCTTCCAGCAGTGCCAGTGTGGCGTCGATGTTTTTAACGGGCGATTCAACCGATACGTTGATCTCTTCGGTAGTAGCCTGAATGTTGATGCTGGCACCCAGTTTTTCCAGTTGCGCGTTCATCTCTTCATTCGAGTACTTTTCGGTGGCTTCGTTCATCAGCGAGGCTGTCAATTGGGCAATCCCCGCCTTCGATGGGTCTTTAGCCGACAGCAGATGCCCCCCTTTAATACCGAACAGCATCGTTACGGTTGGTATCTCGTCGTTGCGCGTACCAATTACTTTCAGGCCGTTAGGCAGTTTATCGGTCCAGAAAGGCGGTACTTTCAGGGCTGGGTTGGGCCCAGGGCCCGGTTTCACTTTCCGGTCGAAGCTGTCTTTTGCTTTGGTGTACGTTAGCCCGTTGTAGCCGTAATCGGGAGCCTGATAGCCAGCGGTTACGATCGTGTAGTTGTCGGGTTTGGCCACGATATCGGCCTTGCCTTTCGGGTATACGGTCAGCAATACGGCGTTTTTGCCTTTGATATACTGGTTGTATACCCGCATCACGTCGGCTTTGGTTACGCTGTTATACCGCTTGATCTCCTGCGGAATGTAGTTGGGGGTGCCCAGGTACGTTTGGTAAGCAGCCAGTTGCGACACCTTACCGGCAACGCTGGCCAGACCCGAAATGAGCTGCGCTTCGCGAGAGGCTTTGAATTGGGCAAGGTCGTCGTCGGTAACGCCCCGGCTTTCAAACTCGGCCAGTGTCTTCCGAACAACGGCTTCGGTGCTGTCCAGGCTTTTATTGGGAAACGGCAGAATGCGCATGGTCAGTTGCCCCGCCAGTTCCGACGTTGGATGCCCGGCATTGGCCTGAACGGCCAGTTGGTTCTTGACCAGGTTTTTGTAGAACAGCGAGTTTTTGCCGCCCCCCAGAATTTCGGCCAGCGCGTCGAGCGGAGCTTCGTCGGGGTGATAGTTTGGCACCGTTGGAAACACGATCTGGAGCAGCGGGAAGCGAACGTTGTCTTCATACGATACGCGCCGGTCTTTGTCGAGCACAACCGCCGGAACCACCGTTTTCGTTACCTCCGGTCCGCGTGGAATGCCGCCAAAGTATTTCTCAACCAGGGCCACAACCTGTTTGGGGGTAACATCGCCGCCAATCGTCAAGACAGCGTTGTTCGGCCCGTACCAGCGCAGGAAGAAGTTTTTCAGGTCGTTGACGTTTACCCGGTTCAGGTCTTCGATGTACCCGATCGTTAGCCAGGAATAGGGGTGGCCGTAGGGAAACAGGTTTTTTGACACATACTCGCTCGCCAGGCCGTACGGACGGTTGTCGTAGTTTTGGCCGCGTTCGTTTTTCACGGTAGCCCGCTGAATCTCGAATTTCTTCTGCGTCACGGCGTCGAGCAGAAAGCCCATCCGGTCGGCTTCGAGCCAGAGCGCCCGCTCCAGCTGATTACTCGGCAGCGTTTCGTAGTAGTTGGTCCGGTCGGTGTTGGTCGAGCCGTTGAGCGTTCCGCCCGACTCGGTCACGATCTTGAAGTGCTCATCGTCGGCCACGTGGTCGGAGCCCTGGAACATCATGTGTTCGAAGAAGTGCGCAAAACCCGATTTGCCAATTTCCTCACGCGCCGAACCAACGTGGTAGGTCACATCGACATGAACAACGGGATCTGAATGGTCTTCGTGAACCACCAGCGTCAGGCCGTTGGGAAGTACGTACTTTTCGTAGGGGATCAGGAGTTCTTTCCCTTGCCGGGTCACTTTCTCCACTAACTTAGTCTGCGCTGATGTTGTGCCTGCTATCAGACAACTCACCAGCACCGACAGGTAAACGGTCGCTTTTTTCATGTTGGGTACTAGCAGAAGTAAGCTTGTAAGTTACATAGAGAATAAATACAAAGGGTACGAATTCACCGTTTTACAGGCCGGTACACACCGGAAAAGCCATCGCGTCTGGGTACGATGGCTTTTCCGATAAAGAATATGAGTGGTTACAACAAAATACCGTTAAGGTCAGTAAGGCTGTTGCTTTTTCAGCTTGTCGTATTCCTTCTCGATCTGATTACGCTCGTTTGGGGATCGATAGACGGCCATATAGTGCGACGCTAACCCAATGCCCCAGCCCAGCATGGGAAACAGCGGCCAGGGGAAAAATGAGCTTCGAAAGCCCACATAAGGCGAACTTAACCCGGCAACCAGGTAAATAAGCCAAAGCCCGGCGTTGATGATCAGATATGAACGAAGATGTATACGAAAGCCAACCCGTGCTTTGGCTTTTTTCCACAAAATTGGGTCGCGGTTGACGTCAAACGTTTCCATAATTACCAGGTTTATGCCGGCCTTGCTGATGACCGATGCTCCGAAAGTACATCGGTATGTAGGCGGAGCACCAGCCTAATCTGACCAACTTCCCACTTTGCAGGATGAACGCCGTATTAGATCAGACAGACAAGCCAGGTCAACGAATTACCCGGATGTCGGCGGTCGCTTCGTCGTCTTCGCCGGGGCGGGTAGCGTGGTTATTGGGCGTCGAATCGGGATCAGTTACCGACGAACGACTTACTTCGGCCAGGCACGAGCCAGAAGCAGCGGGCAGCCAGTATACCGTTTTTGTCGCCGTTTCGTTGATACCGAGTTGACCTACGTCGATCACCAAAGCCGCCGTACTGACCGTTCTCCAGGTGGTTTTGTCGAGGCTATATGTACCGTTGGCCAGCGTCAGACTAACCTGCACCGACGATGTTGCCGCCCCACCCCGGTTGTTGATGCGCATCGCCACCTGAATGGTATCGCGGGTCTGAACTACCCGTTTGCTGAATGAAAGCAGCATACTCAGATCGGCCTGATTAGCCACGGGCACAGGCTGATTACCAGCCACAGCGGGCAATACACGTCCGTTCGGGTTTGGCGAAACAGATACGAAATGGGTGGTGTCAGCGGTTCGCCAGCTCGCCTGCCCTGTATCATCTTCGCCATCACCAGTGCCCGTATTGGGCTGGCTATCAGGGTCGGGCGTATCGGCACTGCTCACTTCTATGGCGTTAAAGTACGTACCCGGCCGGTTTACCAGCGTCTGGAAGCTGACTGTTCGCGAATCGCCCGCAGGTACGTTGCCAACGGCGTAGCGCAGGCTGTCGCCTTTGGTGGCCGAAAAACTACCGGCATAGCTGAGGCCCGCCGGCAGGCGATTCGTCAGCGTCAGGTTTTCGGCCAGATCGGGCCCTGCGTTACTTACCCGAACCGAATACGTGATCAGATCACCCGGCTGGCAGAAACGCTTATCCACCCAACTACTGAGCGATACATCAGCCCCGTTCACGAACACCCGCACTACAGTGCCTGTGCCGGTACCGCAACTATTGGCCACGTTCACCAGTGAATAGCTGGTGCTTTGGCTAGGGGCTACCGTGAATGAGTACGGGTTTTGACTGGTATTGACCACCGACGCCCCCCCCACGACCGAAAACGACCACGGCCCCGTTCCGCTGAACTGAACGGGTACAACGGCCGCCTGGCCCGAGCGAATGAACGGCCGCCCTAACACCGTAGCGGAAACAGGCTGACCAACTACGACTGATACCGCCGCTGATTCTGTCAGGCAGGCTCCCTGCTCATAAACCAGACTGTAAACGCCCGTTTCAGTTGCCACCAGTTTCTCCGAATCGGCCCCGGTCAGGCGTACGCCGTTTCGTTTCCAATAGCTGTAGGGACCGGTAAGCAACTGCAGGGTAATGGCCGAATTAGGGCAACGAACAAGCCCGCCAATGGCCGTAATGGTTGGCTTGGCCGGTTGCCCAATACTAATGCTGACAGGTTTCGAGACGCCGCCGCAAACGCCATTCGTCACCGAAAGGCTATACACACCCGACTCTGTAACGGTTTGGTACGACTGTGTACCCTGGCTGATGGGTTGACCATTACGCAGCCAACTGAACGTAACGGTACCCGTTCGCGGAAAATCGCTGGTCGATAATTCAACGCTGCTACACTGCTCGGCCAGTTGCAGGGCGGGCGTCAGGCTTTGGCTAACCACGATCGAAACAGAGACGGCCGTACCCGAACAGCTACCCGATGTGTACCGAAGTCCGTAGTTCCCCGACGCGGTAACGGCGTAACTGAATCCGGTAGCACCGGCGATAGGTACGTTGTTTTTTGTCCATTGTAGGGCGTGACTGGTGTTTTTTGCGTATAAAATCAGTGTCTCGCCTGTACAGAGGCTCGTGCTGCCATAGAAATAGAACCCGTTGCTCAACTGGCTATTGGCCGAAACGGCAACTGGATCGCTTACAGCCGAGCAGCTTCCCCGCTGTACCCGAAGGCTGAACGAACCACCCTGCCCAACGTCTACAAACGAGTTGGTTTTACCCGTTATAGGTTGCCCATTCTGAAGCCACTGATAGTTGGTGCTGTCTACCTGGCTGGTTGCATACAGCCGGAGCAATTCAGTGCCGCAGAGTGTTGGTGCTACATCGCCCACCACCGCAATGGCCGGGGGGAGAATAGCCCTACTGAACGTCAGGTACGTTGCCGAGGCCGTCGCTACGCACCTACCGCCCCCCGACATACCAAACGATAGGCTGTACGAGTAGGCACCCGTTGCGGTTGTAGACAGTACGGGATTGGTTGCGCCCGAAACCGCTACGCCATCACGAAACCACTGATAAGCCGCCTGCTGACCCACATATGAAGCCCCCAATGGGACGAACGTACCTGAGCAGATAGGTCCATCACTGGTATTAATCGGGTTCAGCACCGTGGCAGCGGGCGTGTCGACCGAGATCAGCAAAAAGTCGTTGGTACTGGTGGCAGTACAGCTACCAACCGAGGCCGTAAAGCTATATGTGCCGGTTTGTCCTGTTAGCAGTGTCGCGGTGGTCTGACCAGATAAAATGGCCCCGTCAATAGCCCATCGATACGTGGCCGACAGGCTACCGGGCTGGTTGGGCAGATAGGCGCGAAGCTGGGCCTGATCACCGGGACAGACGTACCCGGAAACGTACCTGGCATCGGCAAAGCGCGGGCCGGTTGTTTGCCGCCTGTCCAGAATATAGGCTTGGGTTTGATTCAGATTGCTGATCGTTAGCGTTGAGCTAACCGGCGAAACCAGACTGAACGAAGCTACTTCGAGTCGCAACCGGTAGCCCGTGCCCGACGCCAGACTGGCAGGAACGGTGGCCGATAACGGGCTACTGGTACCCGACCCGATAATTGTTCCTGCACCGAAATTGCCCGTTGCATCAGACAAGCGTACTACTACCTGGCTCGCTGGCACGTTGAGGAGCGTAAAACTTAACGGGAAAGCACTACCGGCGCAGAAGGCGGTTGCAGACAGAGGGCCTGCCGTGAGAACAGGGGAATCTACCGCCCAGACATCACTCTCCCATACCCCCCGACCATTGGTTACTACGGCAGTTCGTTCATCGGCAGCGCGGTAAACGAACTGCTTACATCGAATCAATGGCGCTGGCGAATTGGTCAGTACCCAGCCCGGATTGTCTCCCGTAATGTCGCTGGTCGACCATACACCCAGCTCGGTCGCCAACATAACCTGCTGGCGGTTTGTTGGGTTAAACAGTGCCGCATAGACCGGCATATCGGGCAGGCCATGGGCGGGCAAGTCTTTGCTGACCCAGGTTGTTCCGCCGTTGGTTGTGTACCAGACCGATTGAACGCCGAAGTTCGAAAGTGTGACAATCAGCTCATTGTCTGTTGCTCCTACGTCGATACCGCTGATTGTGCTGCCCGACGGGAACGCACCTCCGTCCAGACGCGAGAGGTTCGGTGTTGGTTGGTTCGTGTTCGAGAATTTATACAGCCCGCCGTTAATGGGAGCGGCAAACAGGGTATTGGGCGATGCGCCCACTTTCAAACAGGTTGGCCTCGCCAGGCGACCACTGTCGAGCCGCGAAACCACAGGGTCTGTACCGATTCCTGTCCCTTTTCTATACCCGTCTGACCAGAAGAAGAGTGTGTTGTTACGACTGTCATAGTCTACACCCACATCAGGGTAGTCATCTGTAAGCCAGCCGGTCGAGTAGTAGTCCCAGGCCGTTGTGTAGGTTGTGTTCCGGGTTAAAAAACCGCCGTTTGTCGTGGCTGCCACCTGTACGTTCGGTTCATTCTGGTCAATGAATGGCCGAAGCGGGTAGGCCGGGTAGATAGCCTTTGTTGGGCCGGTCTCGGGTGTTTCCAATAAACCGGGCTCTCCCACGCTTCCCGTGAGGCGATAAGCAGTACCGGCGCTATTTTTCAGGGCTACGCCCGATACATCCAGCCCACCAAAGCTGTTGCTTCGGTCATGCGTTGTCTCGTTACGTCCCTGCGCAACGAGCTGCTGGGTTGGCGCGACATAGACCTTATTGTCGCTCGCCCAGGCCGTACGCTGGTTAAGAAGGGGTAAAAAAGCGGTAGCTCGCCCAATGGTTTGCCCCGCCGACCAGGATACGCCTCCGTTGCCCGACCGGTATAATTGATCATAGGCTGTCATGTACACTACTTGCGCAGAATCGGGCGAGGGGGTTAGGGTAAAATACTTGTCTCCGAATCCCAGCGTAACGTCCAGATCGGGAGCATCGGTATACACCGGGCGGTTCATGGCTTGCCAGGTTTGTCCGCTGTTGGTCGATTTCAGCAGCCAGCGAAGGGTATAACCGCCAGACGTAGAATCGTCGGCCACCTGAGCAGCATAGAGGACCTGGCCTGTACCACCCGTTGAGGCAGCCGGTACCACTTTGGTCAGAATGCCCTTGTAAGGTGCCGTATTGGGCGGAGTTATTTCTGTCCAGGCTGTAGCAGAGGGGCCGTTCGACCGGAATAGCCTCCCTGTTGCCATAGCCACGTAGACAGACTCGTCGGCTCCGAGTTGTATTGATGTAACACGGTCGTTACCGTTGGCTACAGGTTGCGCACCAATCTGGCGCTGCGGTACCAGAATGAACTGCCATGTTCTGCCCTGATCGAATGATCGAAGTACGCCGCCCTGTGTGCCGGCCAGCAAAAGACCGGTGGTGGTAACAGCCAATCCGGAAATGCGGCTAAAGGCAATCTGCATCAACGTACCTGCCTGAGATGGAATGGTGGCCGATAAACGTTGCCAAGTTTGGCCTTTGTCGGCCGTTTTCCAGATACCGCCCCCAACGCCCTCGCCCAGCGGGTCACCTGTAGCGGCGTAGGCAATTACGCTGTTGGTTGGGTCATTGGCTATAGCCGAGACATTTTTGCTGGCCCAATCATCGCTACTCGGAAGCCAGTTGCTGGCTGGCGTGGCCGGATCAGGATTCGTCCATAACCCACCGGTGCTGCTCCCTGCCCAAATCGTTCGGCCGGTTGGATCGCCAAGAGGCACAACGAGCGTCCGCAATGTACCGGTAAAGCCCAGTGGGCCGCGCTCAGACCAGGTTACGCTGGAAATACCCGTACGCGCCTGCCGTTTTTTGGCGGAGGTTTGGGCCAGTTGCTTCCGAATAGCGCTGAGTCGTTCAACCGGTATGCTACCCAGCGCGGGGTCGACGGTGCGTCGATTTTGTTCGGCTTGATAGGCCTGCCGCATCAATTCAGCTTGCCGGGATGTTGGCGAAGGGGGTGGAGAAGCTGTAGAACGTACCTGCGCCAGCGTGGGCAGGCTGAGTAGCATATAAGCCAGGGTGGCATATACAACCAGTCGGGTAGAAGGTAACATAAGTCGGATCGCGTCGAAGGGCTAATGCCCAACGCCAATTTGCGGCCAAACTCATGCCAATCTATAGATCAGAAAGAACAAAAATTAGTATGTATAAAAATTAAATTTTGGATACATATATGAAGTTACTATAAATCTATATATGTTTATTTGTAGTTGTCAATAGATGCAGATTATGCTTGATCTGTCTGTATTCAAGATGAGTTGGCCTGCTGCCGCTGATCGCCCAACTGGCAACGTACCTGCAACAGGCCAACTTCCCCTTATTGTAGTGTCGTCATGGCCGTTTCCAGCCGTTCAATCACACCTGCTTTGCCAACAATTTCCATCGTTAGCATCAGATCAGGTCCTGTTCCCAATCCTGTTAAGGCTAATCGCATGGCCTGCATTACCTTGCCCTGCTTAATACCTGCCTGAGCCAGCGTATCAGACAAGAGGTGTTTGATGGCATCGGCTTCAAACGGTTTTTCAAACTGAACGAGCCGATCGCGGAAGGCAACCACGGCGCGGCGGGCCTCGTCATTCCATTTGGCCGCCCGCACGGTTTCGTCGAACTCAGTAGGGGCGTAAAAAATGGTTTTGGCCTCTGTGAACAGTTCACTGGCAAACGTGACGCGCTCTTTCAGCAAGGCTACAATCTTCTCTGCTTTTTCGGCCGGACACTCGAATCCGGCGTCCTGCGCCTGTTTTTGCACGGCCGGTGCCAAGTCGGCGTTGGCGTGCTGACGGATGTATTGATGATTGAACCACTTCGCCTTCTCGATGTCGAACCGGGCTCCGGCCTTGTGTATTTTCTCCAGGTCAAAGGCTTCGATTAATTCGTCCATCGTGAACAGTTCCTGTTCAGTGCCGGGGTTCCAGCCCAACAGCGACAGGAAGTTGACTAATGCTTCGGGCAAATAACCATCTTCCCTGAAACCCCGTGCCACGGTGCCCGTAAATGGATCGGTCCACTCGAGTGGGAACACCGGAAAACCACCCAGATCGGCGTCGCGCTTGCTGAGTTTACCGTTCCCTTCCGGTTTCAGCAGCAGGGGCAGGTGCGCAAACTGCGGCATGGTGTCTTCCCAGCCGAGGTAACGGTACAACAGCACATGCAACGGAGCCGACGGTAGCCATTCTTCGCCCCGAATCACGTGGGTGATCCGCATCAGATGATCATCGACTACATTGGCAAGGTGATAGGTTGGCAGGCCGTCAGATTTGAGTAATACCTTGTCATCAATGGCCGATGAGTGTACATTCACCCAACCCCGCACAAGGTCGTTCAGCCGAACTTCTTCCTTGCGGGGCGTTTTCAGTCGAATCACGTAGGGCTCGCCACCCTCAATACGGGCTCTCACTTCAGCTTCCGGCAACGTAAGGCCGTTTTTCATCTGCATCCGCGTAATGGAATTGTATTGCGCGGCGGGGGCATTGGCGGCCTCGAGCCGGGCGCGCATGGCGTCCAGTTCTTCAGCGGTGTCGAAAGCGTAATAGGCTTTACCTTCCTCAACGAGCCGCAGGGCTTCTTTCTGGTAAATTGCCTTCCGCTCCGACTGCCGGTAGGGCGCGTCTGCACCAACGGGGCCATTAGCCGTTTGGCCCTCATCAATCTGGATACCAACCCAGCTCAGGGCGTCGATAATGTATTGTTCAGCACCGGGGACAAACCGGTTCTGGTCAGTGTCTTCAATACGAAGCAACATCTGTCCGCCCATTTTCCGGGCAAACAGGTAATTATATAGTGCCGTACGAACACCGCCAATATGGAGCGGCCCCGTTGGGCTGGGTGCGAAACGAACGCGGGGTGGAGTTTGCATGAATTGAAGGGAAGGAAGAGGAGGAAAGGGACGAGAGGGAAAAAGGAGCTTTGCACCATTACATAGGTACGTGGTATTGCAAACCCATTCCTCCCTCTCGTCCCTTTCTTTCCCTTCTTCCTTTATTTAACAGCGATGACGGAAATTTCGACGTTGACGTCTTTAGGCAGGCGGGCTACTTCGACGGTTTCGCGGGCTGGAAAATCGCCGGTGAAGAAGCTGCCGTATATTTCGTTAATGGCCGCGAAGTTGTTCATGTCTTTCACGAAGATAGTTGCCTTCACCACGTTGGCATAGTCCATACTGGCGGCGCGAAGAATAGCCCCCATATTCTCCATGACCTTCCGTGTTTCGGCCTGAATATCACCTAGTGGAGCCAGTTCAGCGGCAATCTGACCCGATACATATAACGTGTCGCCGATCTTCACGGCCTGACTATACGGTCCGATCGGCGCTGGCGCCTGGTCGGTATAAACAATTTGCTTTGACATATCTTAATAGAGTCGTAAGTCATCGAGTTTTTACACGACCACAGCGTTGGACCGTTTAAGACTTGAAGGCTTTTTCAGACTTTTTTTGCAAAAGTACGCATCCTATGGCTACCCACCACCTGATCATCTTTGTTAAGAACCCTATTCCGGGTACGGTTAAGACCCGTATTGCCCGAACGGTTGGTGCTGAAAAAGCCACCGAGGTATACCGGCATCTGGTGCAGTATACCCAGCAGATCACCCGCTCCGGCCCATGGCAGAAAGCCGTCTACTACGCTGATTTTATAAACCCTGATGATGGATGGAACGGCTACAGCAAGTTTCAGCAGGTGGGCGCTGATCTGGGCGAGCGAATGGTCGGCGCTTTCCGTGAACAATTTGCCGCCGGAGCCGAAAAGGCTGTTATTATCGGAAGCGATTGCCTGACCATTACGGAGGAGCACCTGTTTACTGCTTTTGCCGCTTTAGATGACGTTGACGCCGTTGTTGGCCCAGCTACTGATGGAGGATATTATCTGCTGGGCATGAAGCAGTTATTAACCCCTCTTTTTGATAATATGCCCTGGAGCCAGCCCGAACTGCGGTTACTAACTGAGCAGGCGATCCTGCAGCAAGGTTTAACCTTCGAGCGCTTGCAAGAGCTAACTGACATTGATGAGTGGAGTGATTATGAGCAGGCCACTGGATTAGAAAAGTAATGGCAGGCTTAGGCCAACCAATTACTTCAGTCGCGGGTCGTTGATCAACAAAGTCGACGATTATGAAAAAGATGCTGATCTTTTTTGTCCTCCTGGGCATGATATCCTGTAAAAGGGAGGCCATGAACGCCAATACCTGTCGCGTAGGCAACCCACTGACGGAGTTGCAATGGCTCAACGATCGGGTGGCTCAGTCGGCTACTCTGGGCAATCTGGCTGTTTATCAGGCAATATATCAGGGCCAAACCGTCTTTGCGATCCGCTTATACATGGGGCCAGATGCCGGTATTTATAACATCCATCGGTGCGATGGCTCGGTTATTTGCTCATCCACCATCACTATCGTTGGCGAACAAGGCGACTGTGGCCCCATTCGGAATGAACTAACCAATTCCTTACTGATTCTGGAAAAGAATCAGTAAGGAATTGGTTAGTTCATTCCGAATGGCCCGTAGATACCAACACCTTACACCAGCCCTTCCTTTAACAAATCGTGAAGGTGAACAAAGCCGACCAGTTTGCCCGCGTCGGCTACCAGTATCTGGGTGATGTTACGGTTTTGCATGATTTCCAGTGCGGCCACCGCGTAATCGTCGGGTGCTACGCAAACGGGTTTTTGGGTCATGATATCCCGGGCGCACAGGTGCCTATAATCATCGTGCTGGCTCACCATCCGCCGCACATCACCGTCGGTAATGATACCCAGCAAGGCCCCGTCGGCACCCTGTACGGCGGTGGCCCCCAGCCGCCCCGCCGACATGGCAAGCATAGTATCGTGGATGCTCTGGTCGGGCCGAACGCACGGGCACTGGTTGGCGGGAAACAAATCGCTCACTTTCAGGTAAAGCTTCTTGCCAAGCGACCCGCCGGGGTGATACCGGGCGAAATCCTGCCGGGTAAATCCACGTGCGGTGAGCAGGGCAATGGCCAGCGCATCGCCCATCGCCATAGCCACGGTGGTGCTGGTAGTTGGGGCCAGATTCAGCGGGTCGGCCTCGTGCGGAGCAGGAGCCAGCAGCACAAAATCGGCCTGTTTGGCCAGATATGACTCCGATTCGCCCACCAGCGCAATTAATTTAGCCCCTGTACGATGAATTAATGGCACCAGCACTTTTACCTCAGGCGTATTCCCACTCTTTGAAATAGCCAGCACCAGATCACTGGCCTGTACCATACCCAAATCGCCATGAATGGCATCGGCGGCGTGCATAAACAGGGCGGGTGTACCCGTCGAATTCAGCGTGGCTACCAGTTTCTGACCAATGAGAGCACTTTTGCCCACACCCGTAACCACCACTCGCCCTGCCGAGGCCAGAATTGCTTCGACACAGTAATCGAACTGAATATCAAGGTATGCGATCGCCGCACGAATGGCATCGGCCTCAGCCAGCAACACATCGCGGGCAATTGATTGTAGATTTTTTGTTAGTTTCAACGTCCGTAAATGCTTAGGTAACACGGATGGGTTGTAAATTCGCTAAGTCCGTTCATCCGAACATAGATTAACCCTATTAATTCCGGAGTGTATTGTAGTTAAACAACGCCCCCCGTCACACACTTACAAAGATAGATACTCACGCAGGCTCCATTCACCTTCCGTAGTAGCGTACCATGATGCAGATTGACAATTCCGTCCAGACAACCCTGAAGGAGCGACTAAAAGAAATATTCGGGTTCGGCCAGTTTCGGGGAGACCAGGAAGCGATCATCCATAATATACTGTCGGGCCGAAACACCTTTGTCATTATGCCCACCGGGGCAGGCAAATCGTTGTGTTATCAGTTGCCGGCCATTGCTTCCGAAGGAACAGCCATCGTTATATCACCGCTGATCGCCCTGATGAAAAACCAGGTCGATCAGCTCAATGCCTTTGGCATTAATGCCCAGTTTCTGAACTCGACCCTCTCGAAATCCGAGATGACGAAGGTAAAGAAAGATACCCTCAACGGTACGCTGAAACTGCTGTACATCGCTCCGGAATCGTTGACCAAGGAAGAAAACCTTGATTTTCTGAAGAAAGCGGTTATTTCATTCGTTGCCATCGATGAAGCGCACTGTATTTCGGAATGGGGCCACGATTTCCGGCCCGAATACCGTAAAATTCGGGGGATCGTTGATAACATCGGGCACCATTCGGGCCGTATGGGCCTCCCGGTGATTGCGCTTACGGCCACCGCCACGCCGAAGGTGCAGGTCGATATCCAGAAGAACCTGGATATGGAAGATGCCGATGTCTATAAAACATCCTTTAACCGCAAGAACCTCTACTATGAGATCAAGCCGAAGGTGGATGCCAAAAAGGCATTGATCAAATACGTAAAACAGAATAAAGGCAAATCGGGTATCGTGTATTGCCTGAGCCGCAAAACGGCCGAAGATATTGCCGAACTGTTGCGCGTTAACGACGTAAAAGCATTGCCTTACCACGCCGGGCTCGATCCGCAAACGCGGATGCATAATCAGGATGCTTTTCTGAACGAAGAGGCCGATGTCGTCTGCGCCACGATTGCGTTCGGTATGGGAATCGACAAGCCCGACGTTCGGTTCGTGATCCACTACGACGCGCCTAAATCGCTCGAAGGCTATTACCAGGAAACGGGTCGCGCCGGCCGCGATGGTCTGGAAGGTAACTGCGTGATGTTCTACAGCTACGACGATATCCTGAAACTGGAGAAATTCAATAAAGACAAACCCGTTACCGAGCGCGACAATGCCAAACACTTGTTGTCGGAAATGGTGTCGTATGCCAACCTGGGTACGTGTCGGCGGCGGCAACTGCTGGGTTATTTTGGTGAATACGTGGAAAAAGACTGCGGTTTCTGCGATAACTGCCTGAAACCGACGCCGAAGTTCAAAGCGCAGTCTGAAATTGTCATAGCCCTTCAGGCGGTACTGCAAACCGACCAGCGATTCGATGTGAGCCACCTGGCCGACGTACTGACCGCCACCGAAAACCAGTATGTGACCAGCTATGAACACGACAAACTCGATCTGTACGGTCAGGGCAAGTCATTTAGCGAAGATTGCAACGTTTGGTGCTCACTGATCAAACAGATCACGATCCTGGGCTTCCTGGAGAAAGATGTAGACAACTACGGTGTGCTTCGGCTAACGCAGAAGGGCATGAACTACATTGAAGATCCGTATCCGGTCATGCTTTCGCAGGATCATGATTATGAGCAGCAGACTGCCGATGCCAAAGAAGAAGCCGATGATGCGGCCGCCCAGGCTGCCAGCGGAGGAAATGCCTACGACGAAGAACTGCTTGGCCTGCTGAAAGCCCTTCGCAAGAAGATTGCCAAAGAAAAGAACCTGCCGCCCTACGTTATCTTCCAGGATCCATCGATGGAAGAAATGGCCACGACCTACCCCGTCACGCGGGAAGAGATGGCCCAGATCAACGGGGTGGGCATGGGTAAGGTGCAGAAATTCGGTAAGCCCTTCATCGATCTGATTGCCAAGTACGTTGATGAGAATGAGATCGAGACCGATAAAGATGTTGTGGTTAAATCGACCGTTAACAAGTCGAAGATCAAGATTTACATCATCCAGCAGATTGACCGGAAAGTAGACCTGGAAGAAATTGCTGAAGCGAAAGGACTTACGCTCGTAGATTTGGTGGAGGAAGTGGAACACATCTGCTATTCGGGCACCCGCCTGAACCTCGACTATTACATCGATCAGATTATCGACGAAGACCGGCAGGAAGAGATTTTCGAATACTTTATGCGCGCCGATACCGACAACATTGCCGTAGCGTTAAAAGAATTTGACAGTGACGATTTCACCGAACAGGAACTGCGCCTGATGCGCATCAAGTTCCTCTCGGAAGTAGCCAATTAAAAGTTTACTGTTTGCTGTTTACTGTCTTCTGTTGCGCTGCTATGGGCAACATACTTAGCTGTAGCGGAGCAACAGAAAACAGAAGACAGTAAACAGCAAACAGTTTTTAAAGAATGAATATACTTATACTTGGCTCTGGCGGGCGGGAACATGCCTTTGCGTGGAAACTAACCCAGAGTCCTTTGTGCGACAGCCTCTTTGTGGCCCCCGGTAATGCTGGTACGGCTCAAATTGCAACTAATCTGGCATTCGGCTTTTCTGATTTCCCCGCTATTGCCGAAGCGGTACGTACCCACCAGATTGATCTGGTACTGGTTGGCCCCGAAGAACCGCTGGTGAAGGGAGTAGTCGATTACCTGCGCCAGCAGCCCGGCATGGCTTCGCTACGCATCGTGGGGCCCGATGCGCTGGGTGCTCAACTCGAAGGCAGTAAAGATTTTTCGAAGCGGTTCATGGCGCAGTACAACGTACCCACGGCCTCGTCGCAGACGTTTACCGGCGATACCGTCGAGGAGGGACTAACGTACCTGGAAAGCCATTCATTGCCTATTGTATTGAAGGCCGACGGGTTGGCTGCCGGGAAGGGCGTTATTATTGCCGAGAGTGTTCAGGAGGCGAAAGACACGCTGCGGGAAATGCTCGGTGGCCGATTTGGCGAGGCGGGTCATCGGGTGGTTATTGAGCAGTTTTTGCGGGGAATCGAGCTGTCCGTTTTCGTGTTGACAGACGGGGTGAACTATAAAATTCTGCCCGAAGCCAAAGATTACAAGCGTATTGGTGAAGGTGATACCGGCCCGAATACGGGGGGGATGGGTGCTGTATCACCGGTTGTTTTTGCGAATAAAGCGTTTCTTCAAAAAGTGGAAGAGCGCGTTGTGAAGCCAACACTGGCTGGCCTTCAACAGGAAGGCATTGTCTACAAAGGCTTCATCTTTATCGGGCTGATGAACGTGAAAGGTGAACCCGTCGTCATTGAATACAACGCCCGCATGGGCGACCCTGAAACAGAAGTAGTCTTGCCTCGGATTCAGACCGATCTGGTTGAATTGCTGGTGGCAACCGCTGACGGGGAGCTAGACAAAGTGACGATGCAGGTGTCGCCGCAGACGGCCGTTACAACGGTACTGGTGGCTGGTGGATACCCCAATGCATACGAAAAGGGTAAATCCATCACCGACCTCGACCGGCTGGACGATGTGACGGCTTTTCACGCGGGAACAACCAACCTCGATGGTTCGGTAGTGACCAACGGTGGGCGGGTGCTGGCCATTACGGCTCTGGCAAACTCGCTCGAGAATGCCGTTCGGAAATCGCAGGAAGCGGCCCGGGCGGTGAGTTATGACGGAAAGTATTTCCGAAAAGATATAGGGCTGGATTTACTCCGGTACCAAGACTAAGTGATTTCGGATTGGGAATTTTGGATTTTGGATTTGTTGCTTACGCCAGTGCATACTCATGCGTCAGCCCAATCCGAAATCCGAAATACCAACTCCCAAATCGTTCTCGTAAACTAAAACCATGGGATGTCAATCCTGTGCGGTTGGCGGGTGTGGGTCTAAAGCGAAAACGACGGATAGTGGCGGGGCCGAAGTGGCTACCAAAACGGCGGGTTGTTCGAGCGGGGGCTGCTCATCCGGTGGCTGCAATAAACTGAATTCATTCGACTGGCTAAGCGATATGTCGCCGATTGCCGGTCCGGCCTACGGGGTCGTTGAAGTGAAATTTAAAGGTGGCCGGAAAGAATATTACCGGAATGTCCACAACCTCGACCTGACAACGGGCGATTTTGTGGTCTGCGAAATGACATCGGGCTATCACCTCGGTGCCGTGTCGATGCAGGGTGACCTGGTGCGCCTGCAACTGAAACGGAAGCACGTTCAGATCAACGACGACACGAAGGCAATTCACCGCCTGGCCACGGCCCGCGATCTGGAAAAGCACCAACAGGCCGTTCTGCGCGATTTGCCAAGCCTGTACAGGGCCCGTGAGATCGTGCGTGAACTGAAGCTGCACATGAAACTGTCGGACGTGGAATTCCAGTCTGACAACACGAAGGCGACGTTTTATTACTCGTCAGAAGAACGCGTCGATTTCCGGGAGCTGATCAAGATGCTGGCGGGTGAGTTCAAGGTGCGCGTCGAGATGCGGCAAATAAGCTTACGGCAAGAAGCGGGGCGGATTGGCGGTATCGGCTCGTGTGGCCGCGAACTGTGCTGTTCTACCTGGCTTACCGATTTTAAGAACATCACTACCTCGGCGGCACGGTATCAGAATCTGTCGCTCAATCCCGCGAAATTATCAGGTCAATGTGGCCGGTTGAAGTGCTGTCTGAATTATGAACTCGATACGTATGTAGACGCTCTTCGCGATATTCCAACGGTAGAAAAGCCGCTGGAAACGCAGAAAGGCCGTGCGTTTTTACAGAAGACAGACATCTTCCGCAAGATCATGTGGTTCGGCTACAGTTCAGAAAGCACCTGGCATCCGTTGCCGATCAAACGGGTAATCGAGATCGTAGCGCTGAACAAGCAAGGCGTCATTCCCGAGTCGTTCGATGTGCTCACGCCCGTCGGCGAGAAAGAAGTGGTTCCCCTCGCCGCCCTCAACGCCGACCTTACGCAACTCGATAAGAAATACGCAATTCGTGGCGGTGGTGGTAGTGGAAATAAAAAGAAGAAAAAACGCTGACAAGCCAAACCAGCGTAGTTACTGATAAAATGCCCCTGTCTTATCAACAAGGGCATTTTTTATGATTAAGCAGTTCGGAGCCAGCCGGTGATACTTAGCCGGTCGCGGGTGGCGGGCAGCACTTCATGTTCCAGCAGACCACTATCGAAACAGACCAAACGACCGCCAATGGGATCGATAAGCGTAGTTTGTTCGCCACCCTCTGCCTGAGGCAAATATACCGCCAACTGCCCGCCATCGGTAGGTTGCCAGTTATCATTGAGATAGCAAATCATCGAGAGCCTGCGTCTCGAATCAGCGCGGAACCGGTCGAGGTGGCGCTTGTAGAACGTACCTACGGGGTAGCGGGCGTAATGCAGTTCACTGTCGCGGAGGCCGAGGTAGCAGGTTCGGTTAACGTACCCAATAAACTGATCGATCCGCTCCAGAAAGGCTGCTTCTTCGGGTGTAGCCGTAGCCGTATCGAGCCACAAGATTTCATCGCCGCGAATGGCTTTCTCAACCGCCGCTTGTCCACTGCCGATACCTGCTTCGCGAAACTGCCCCGCCGCCTGCCGTTTCTGCAACTGACTTCGTAAAGCAATCACTTCATCGGGCGAAAGAAACGAATCAACCACGCCGTATCCTGTGTCCAGAATACCATCGATCAACGACTCGAATAATGGTTCGGTATCGATCATTGTTGTAAATCAGTGAGCTCATCGAGACGCACCGTCCGGAAATGGCGGTACACCTGAATGATCATAGACAATGCCACAGCGGCTTCGGCAGCAGCCACAACAATGACGAACAGGCTAAACAACTGCCCCTGTAACCGGTCTGGGTCGTACTGGCTAAAAGCAACCAGATTCAGATTCACGGCATTAAGCATCAGTTCGATACCCATTAGCACGACCACCGCGTGGCGTTTAGTAAGCACAACGGCCAATCCGATGCTAAACAGCGCTGCGGCTACCAAAAGAAGAATACCAGATGATTGAGGTTCCATGTTGTCAGTTGACAGTTATCAATGGCTCCGCTAATCAACGTACCCGAGCGGAGCTACTGATAACTGTTCATTGTTTATGTTTTGCCAGATAGCCTGCGCCTACCAAAGCTACAAGTAGCAGGATACTGATAATCTCGAAGGGTAATACGTATTCGGTCATGAGCTGTTTACCAATGACGTCGATCGTTGTTGACGTTGTGGAAACGGGCCGGTCGAAGACTACGAAATGTGCGTTGATGAGCAGACGGCTGAGCCCCCAAAATAGGCCACCGGCCAGCAATACGGCTATCCAGGGACGTCGGTTCTCAGTCAGAATTCGGTTTGACCGCTCGCTTACGGGCGTACTGTCAGGTATGGCTGAGGCAGGCTTATTTGTCAGCATCACGCCAAATAGAACCAACACCAGTACACCGCCCACATAAACGACCAACTGCGAAACGGCCAGAAAGTCGGCTCCGGCGAATACAAACAGCGCCGCCACGCCCAGCAGCGTCAGCAACAGCAGGTAGGCGGCGTACAGGACATTTCGGGTAAGCAGTAGCCCGACAGCACTCGCCAGCGTTAGGGCAACAAACGAAAAGAAGGCGATCTGAATCAAAAGATGCAATGAATTAAAGAGCTGGATTAATCTGATGATTTAGGTTTCATCGTAGGCCGGAACGCGGGTTTTGGCTTCGCCGGTGGCGCTGCTTCTACACTGTCAGACGGCTCACTGGCTGGTGTCTCAGACGTACCTGACGTGCTCAACGTACCTGAAGCGTCTTCTGGACTGGCCGGTTTAGGGGAAGCAGGCTTCATTGTTGGCCTGAACGCTGGCTTAGGTTTCGCTGGCGCGGCTTCTGCTGGCGCTGTAACAGCAGTTGGAGCGCTCTTGTCTGTCGTTGGTTCAACGGTCGGTTCGCTGTCAGTTACAGGCTTTTGCGCCGTGGGTTTCATCGTCGGCTTGAAGGCAGGCTTGGGCTTTGGCGCAGTTGGTTCCGGCGCCGTAACTGACTCATCAACCGGTAGAGCAGGTGATACTGGTGCCGACGTAGCCGCTGGTTTCATCGTAGGCCGGAACGGAGCTGTCTTTTTCGGAGAAACCGGCTGAGGTAATTCAGCGTCAGGTACGTTCTTTTCTTCGGTTGTTAAGGGTTCGGTGACGTGTGGTTTTTCGGCAACGCCAACCATCGCAATCGCTTCTGCTTCGTCGGGTGCCGGGTCTGTTAGTGGGTGTAACTGGTTACCCTCCGTAGAATTGCCCAACTCGGTGGGTCGCGCCGGTACCTCTGCTTTGGCGGCGGGCTTCATGCCAGGTCTGAAAACCGGACGCGGTTTAGGTGGAGCAGAAGGTACAGTAGCCTCAGGTACGTTGCTCGAATCGGCCGATTCTGTAGGTACGTCCGGTTTTGTTGGCACAAGGACAATTTGTTCCGTCTCGGCGGGGTTATCCGCTTTTGGCGCAGCTGATTCTGCCGGTTTGGCGGCCGGTTTCATGCCCGGCCTAAACGCTGGTTTTGGTTTTGTGGGTTGGTCAACGGCTGGCGCCTGGGCGGTAGCCGGTGTCGCCTTAGCTACGATTTCTTCCTGTTTAAGCCGTTTAGCATCCTCTTTTTCCCGAACAAACTGCTCATACAGTTCCCGCTTTTCGGTGGCTTGTTCAGGCGTTAAGTTGGCAAACTCGTAGGTCAGGTTTCCCAGCTCGAACGTGCTGTAATCGAACTTCTTTTCCATCGTCAGGCACTCGGTGGGGCAGACCACGGTACACAAACCGCAGTAACAGCACTTGGCCATGTCGATATCGAACTGGGCGGCGTAGAGGCGAATAGGCGAACCGTCGGAGGCGCGGCCTACTTCTTCAGTAGCCTTAATCGGGTCGATGGTGATACAGTCTACGGGGCAGACTTTAGCGCATTTATCGCAGACAATGCAATCATCAATCTCGTTGTGCAGCCGATAGCGTCCATTGTCGGGAATAGGCAGTTGCTCGTGCGGGTATTGCAGTGTTACCAGACCGTCTTTCAGGTCGAAATAACGGTCATCGGCAATCCCCATCGACTCGCGGCGATGCGTAGCATTACGTAGGTGACGAACCGTTAAGCTCAGTCCCTTCAACGTAGTGCGTATTCCGTCGCTTATATCTGAGAAGTAAGACATGATTCAATGAGTGGATATGCGAATGAGTGACTGTGCGAATGTCTTGATGTGGAATCGTTATGTATACCGCCAAATATTCTCACAGTCACTCATTCGCGCATCTACTCATTAATACAAGGCTGGAAACCGGTTTGGTTCGGCTTCGTGCATCAATGCGTAAACGGCTTCGAACACATCGTCGATTGATGGTTTCGAAAAATAATCACCGTCGGAACCGTAAGGCGGGCGGTGGGCTTTGGCCGTAAGGGTACGGGGTGCCGAATCAAGGTAGCGGTAACCGTTCTGCTGATCGAGTACCTGCTGCATCATGTAGGCCGATGCACCACCCGGAAAATCTTCATCGGCAAACAACACCCGGCTCGTCTTCTTCAGCGACTCCACAATGGTACCTGTCAGATCAAAAGGCAGGAGCGTCTGCACATCAATAACCTCAACCGAGACACCGGTTTCTGCCAATTGAGCGGCAGCATCCATCACAATCCGGCACATCGAGCCATAGGTAACAACCGTGATGTCAGTACCTTCCTGCAGAATATCGGGCGACCCCAACGGCAGGCAGAACTCGGCGATATTGTCGGGAAGTCGTTCTTTCAACCGATAGCCATTCAGGCATTCGACCAGTAGAGCCGGATCGTCGCTTTTGATCAGTGTGTTATAAAAGCCCGCCGCCTGTACCATGTTACGTGGCACCAATACATGAATGCCGCGCAGGCTATTAAGCATCGCGCCCATAGGCGAGCCAGAGTGCCAGATGCCTTCCAGCCGATGCCCACGCGTACGAATGATGACCGGCGCTTTCTGCCCGCCTTTAGTACGGTACTGGAGCGTGGCCAGATCGTCGGTCAGGGTAGCGAGGGCGTAGAAAATATAATCGAAGTACTGGATTTCAACAATCGGCCGGAGGCCGCGCATCGCCAGGCCAATACCCTGCCCAATAATGGTTGTTTCCCGAATACCGGTATCGGTAATGCGCAGATGGCCATATTTTTCCTGAAGACCGGCAAAGCCCTGATTCACATCACCGATGTGGCCAACGTCTTCGCCGATAGCCACAGCCCGGGGCTCACGGCCAAACAGACTGTCGAAGTAACGCTGCATAATCAGATAACCATCGAGCATCGGACTTTCGTCTGAATATTGTGCTGGTACGGGCGTTACGCGTAGCGGCGATTCATCTGACTGGCTGTAGAGATGGGAGTTGAAGCGATCTTCATGCTGTTCCGTTACGCTGGCCAGCCAGCGTGCCAATGCCTGTTTGCTCTGGCCCTTATCATTCCGAAGCAGGCGTAGCACGCGCCGAACAGCCGACACCGAATCGCGGAACAACGGCGTTACGGCTTGTTGCAACTCCATCCGGATGCCCATTATATCAGCCGATTTCGGGTGATTCCGTGCTGCCTGCTGAAGTAGATCCAGCACATCGGCCTGATCGCCTGCCATCGATTTCTGATATGCTTTCCAGGCAGCATTACGGGATTCGCGGGCAACAGCCAGTGCTTCTTTTTCCAGCGCGGTCAGTTCATCTGCTGTGGCAATATCGCTGGCCAGAATCCAGTTCCTGAACTGTAGGTTGCAATCGTGTTCACGCTCCCAGGCCAGCCGTTCGATAGGCTTATAGCGTTCGTGCGAACCAGAACTGGAATGGCCCTGCGGTTGCGTTAGCTCCTGCACGTGCACCAGCACAGGTACGTGTTCGGTACGGCAGATGTGAGCGGCTTTTTCGTACGTTTCTACCAGCGCGGCATAGTCCCAGCCTTTAACCGTAAAAATGGCAAAACCTTTATCGTGCTCGTCGCGCTGAAAACCGGCCAGTGCTTTTGATATACTACCTTTCGTGGTTTGTAGGTCAACGGGTACTGAAATACCGTAACCATCGTCCCAGACAGACACTAGCAGCGGCACTTGCAGTACGCCTGCGGCGTTGATCGTTTCCCAGAACATCCCCTGTGAGGTGGAGGCATCGCCAATTGTGGCAAACGTGATTTCGTTACCCTGACGAGAGAACTGCGGAATGTTGGCTAGTTCAGGGTTGTTGCGATACAGCTTCGAGGCGTAGGCAAGCCCAACCGAGCGCGGGATCTGGCCTGCCGTTGGGGCAATGTCGCAGGCTGAATTGTATAGCTCTGTTTGATTGCGCCAATGGCCCTGCCCGTCGAGCCAGCGGGTGGCAAAATGCCCGTTCATTGATCGGCCCGCCGTGTTGGGGTCGTGGGCCAGGTCAGTATGGGCGTATAGTTGAGCGAAAAATTCGGGCCAGCGTAATTCGCCGAGGGCCGCCACGAACGTTTGGTCGCGGTAATAGCCAGACCGAAAATCGCCTCGTTTGAACGCGCGGGCTGCTGCTAGCTGTGCTAACTCTTTACCATCACCGAAAATGCCGAACTTCGCCCGACCACCCATCACGTCCTTTCGGCCCAGCAGGCTTACCTGTCGGCTCTCACAGGCTATTCGGTAATCGGCCAGGATGATATCCCGGGTCAGAGCGTCCGTTGTGCGAAGGGATTCATTTGCAATCACAGCGTGGGCACGGGTTAATGGTCAAAATTTTGAACGATGAAGTGGTCTATTGACTTGGTGGCGGATAGAAAAAATTGGCAGGCCATTAAACCTTCTCTGTGCTGGCAACTCTAACGTAATGCCAGCGTAGGGGCTGAAAATGCCTTACGAAGTAAAAGTACAGCAAAGGAACCCACCGATCAAAAAAACGATTTTTTCGATTTCTTTGTTGAAACCACAACTACCAAACAGTCTTTGGCAAAGCGTTTGTGGTATATTTGTTTTAGCATCTGAATATACAAGACAACCAAACCAATATCTGATTAAGCAATGAAAACCGCATTATCACTTTTCGTAGCTCTTTTTGCCTTTGTCAGTGTTAGCTTCGCCCAGGACGGGGTAGCTACGTTTGCTAAAGAAGCCCATGACTTTGGTAAAATTGAGCAAGGTAAGCCTGTAACGTACGTATTCTCATTCAAGAATACAGGTACTTCACCTATCATGGTTACTGATGCTACTGCCTCTTGTGGTTGCACGAAGCCATCATGGTCGAAAGAGCCCGTTGCTCCGGGTCAGACTGGTAGCGTGTCTGCTACGTTCAATGCTGCCGGCATGGGTCCGTTCAACAAAACGGTCACTGTTACCAGCAACGCCAAAACGTCAACGGTTTACCTGACACTGAAAGGTGAAGTAGTATCGAAAGAAGCTGCTGAAGCTGCCGCACAGGCTGCACCTGCCAGTAAGAAAAAAGGCACTAAGTAAGTAGCAGTCGTAAGCCCGCAGAAGCGGAGTACTTATGACGTTTAACCTCTTTTACTGAAGGGTTAATTGATCAAGTAGTACCTGAAAAGCATCCGGTAGTGTACCGGGTGCTTTTTTGTTTGTCATACCCGGTAACCGATTCCATATGCCCGCTTCCGTTCTTCCCTGAGTAGTTGGTAAGGCGCTGAAATTGACTACGTTTGAGGCAGTCTTAACCACTAAGGAACCATGTTTTTTATCGTTATTGGTATCGCGCTGCTCATCGCCGGCTTTGCCATCAATACGCCTTCTCTCTCTTTTGCCCATTTCGCGCGCCCCATTAAGGTAGTTGGTATCGTCCTGATCCTGCTTGGCGCACTGACCGCCAGTATTCGCCAGATAGACGCCGGTCAGGTCGGTATTGTATCGCTCTTCGGTAAAGTGACTGACACCGTGCTCATGCCTGGTCTGAACTTCGTAAATCCATTCGCTTCGGTAACTGAATTTGACGTAAAGACCCAGAACTACACCATGTCGGCGGATACGGACGAAGGCGAGAAGAAAGGCGATGATGCCATTCGTGTGCTTACGGCCGACGGCCTGGAAGTAGTTGTTGACCTGACCGTATTGTATAGGCTGATCCCGGCGGATGCCCCCATGATTTACCGGCAGATCGGCACCGACTATAATGATAAGATCGTCAGGCCCGTAACACGTACCCGTATTCGTGACAATGCGGTTTATTACGATGCTGTAGCGCTCTATTCATCAAGGCGGGATGAGTTCCAGAATCGCATTTACAAGAGTATCGAAACTGATTTCAGGAAACGCGGCCTGCTGTTGGAACAACTGTTGATCAGAAAGATCAACTTGCCTAATTCAGTAAAACTGACCATCGAGTCGAAAATCAGTGCTGAGCAGGAGGCCCAGAAGATGCAGTTCGTGCTACAGAAAGAAAAGCAGGAGGCTGAACGTAAACGCGTTGAGGCACAAGGTATTGCCGATTACCAGAAAATCCTGTCGACGGGGCTGAGCGACAAACAGTTGCAGTACGAGCAGATTAAGGCACAGAAGGAATTGGCAGCTTCGCCAAACGCCAAAATCGTGATTATGAACGGCCGTGGCAACGTACCTATGCTGCTCAATAACTAGTTGATTGGTTGATTAGGGTAAGTCCTGATAGGTATCAACTAATCACCCAATTAACCAATTAACTAGTTACCCATTACCAACTGCTTCATCCAGCCTTCCAGTGCTGTTGGCCAGTTCGCTACTGATTCACCAGATTTTGTTCGTAGTGCGAATCCGTGGCCACCAGTAGGGTATAGGTGCATTTCAGCTATAACTTTCTGTTGCAGACAGGCCAGGTAGTAGTTAATACTGTTTTCTACTGGCACCGTCTTATCATTCATCGAGTGAACAAGAAACGTTGGCGGGGTATTGGCCGACACCTGTTTTTCGTTGGAGTAGTAATCAACCCAGGTGGGGTCTGTAGCCAACGTACCCAGCAGTTTTGTGCGAGAACCCGCATGGGCTTTATCGCCAAAGGTGATAACCGGATACATCAAGATAGAGAAGTTTGGCTTCGCCATCTGATCGGCTTTGGCTCCCTTATCGTAATGTGTTGATAGAGTAGCGGCCAGATGCCCACCCGCCGAGAAGCCCATCACACCAATCCGATCTGGGTTGATACTATATTTAGCTGCTAGTTGGCGAATAATGCGCATGCCCTGCATCGCGTCCGAGAGAGGTACTTCGTGAGGCGTTTGCTGCAGTCGTGGGTCAGGGAGCCGGTATTTCAAGACGAAAGCCGTCACGCCCCGATCGGCAAACCACCTGGCTATATCTGACCCTTCGTGTTCTGCTGCCAGAATGGAATAGCCCCCTCCCGGGCAAATCATTACTGCGGCTCCGGCAGGCATACCGGCAGACTTTGCCTTAGCTGGATATACCGTTAAAGTTGGCGTCAATACATCACTGATACGCAGTATTCCGCCATCAGTCGTGGTCTTCTCTGTGATGGTTGTCGATCTGGCACTTGCAAGCTCGTTTGGAATCGCATTAGCTGGCCAGAGGGGAATAACTTCCTGAGGGGGCGTTGCCTGAGCCATAGCGGAGACAGAAAGAAAGCAGGCTACAAGCAGCCGGGGAATGGTAGACAGATTCATAGAAAAGGGCTTCGTTGATGAACAAAGCCCTGTCTGCTAAATCTCTACCTCTCCATTCACGTCGTCAACGCCCTTCTTGGGGCTGCCATGAAGTATATCGATTAGCTCCTGAACGCGATACACGGTGGAGTTTAAGCGGTTACCAAGAATAATGATCACGTATTCATCTTTTGGGCTAAACCAGAACATGGTATTATAGCCTTTCCACCAGCCAGTATGGTAGATAAACTCGGGTTGGTTCAAGGCATCTAACTGCATACGGAATCCATATCCGTAATTACGCTGCCCTTTCCGCTCAAAGCTACGGGGGACAAATGCCTCGGCCAGCGCCTTGCGAGATAACAGGCAGTCACCATTCAGCGCACGATACCACCGGAAAAGATCACCAATGGTTGAATAAACGCCTTTATCGCCCACTACGTCATCAAAATAGTCTTTCGGAATGCGTCGATGCATCTGGTATCCTGCCGTTCGGAAGAGATTGATCGAATCATTTTTTGTGGTAGCCACATACGTATTGTGCATCCCTAAAGGGAGAAATATGGCCTTGCGGAGATAATCGTCGAAGGGCAGCTTGGTTACTTTTTCCACAATAGCTGCCAGCACCATATAATTGGTATTGTTATAGGCGAATCCTCGTCCGGGTACGTTGTATTTTTTGGGCGTTGGCTTTACTGTAGCGAACCAGTGCATGATATCTGCATTGGTAGGAAGCTTCGGATTTTTACGGTAGTAGTTCACCTTCATACTATCGTCGAAGGAATACACGTAATTGGGCAATCCGCTCCGATGACTAAGCAGATCGCGTATTGTAATGCCGTGGTAGGGGAAGTCGGGGAAAAAGCGTTGAATAGAGTCAGTGTAGGCTAATTTGCCTGATTCCTGCAATTTTAAAACAGCTATTGCCGTAAATGTCTTAGACAAAGAGGCCAGTTGAAACTTCGATTGCTCGACGAGTGAATCGCGCGAATCTTTTTCAAAGTGAGCTAGCCCGAAGCAATGTTTGTAAAGGACGAGACCTTTCTGTGCTACCAGTACATTGCCATTCAGACCGCCACGTACTTTCTGTTGTATAATAGCTTCAATTTGCTGTGTCTTCCGATCTGCCCCTATTGCCGACCGTAAATTGGCTTCTTCTGCTGGCGACAGAACTTGCTCTTCAGCGCAGTTGCGAAGGTCAGCCGCTGACTGATTGGCCTTGTACTGGGCAGATTGTCCGCAGGAAATCCCAAACACAAGGAGTAATAAAATAGGGGCCCTTAACACCCGGCGGCACACCATCAATCTCATCAGCACAGAACCCAGTCGCACAAAGCGGTTACCTAACTAGCTACAACAGAAAAGGAATAGACTAACATCTTTATTAGTCGGCGAAGTTGTAAAAATAACGGAGCCAACACAGGCATTCAACGCCTGATCATTATAAAATAGCGTTAAAAATTGCTTAAAGCTGATTTAGCGGCCCCTTCCCTGCGCCATCACACGTAGTGTATGGGCAATAATCCAGAGATCCAGAAGTAAAGAGCGCCGTTTGGGATAGAGTAGATCGAAGCGTAATCGCTCAACCATTTCGTCGACGTTGGCTGCGTATCCGAAGCGGATTTGGCCAATTGAAGTAATACCCGGCTTAACTTTAAGAAGCTCCGTGTATTCAGGAGCGATCTCGGTTATCTTATCAATAAAGTACTGCCGTTCAGGCCGTGGGCCCACTACAGACATACTGCCAAATAGCACATTGAGGAATTGCGGTAATTCATCGATACGGGTTTGTCGCATAACCCGGCCCCAGGGCGTGATGCGGTTATCGATATGACCTTGCGACAGAGATGGACCCGCTTTTTCAGCATCAACGTACATACTCCGAAATTTATAGATCATAAATGGTTTACCACGGTGACCAATGCGCTCCTGCATATAAAAAATGGGGCCAGCAGAAGTAAAGCGGGTAATCAGAGCTACCAAAGCGAAGATTGGTGCCCCTGCCAGCAAAACGCACAACGAAAAAGCAACGTCGAACGCGCGTTTCAGAAAAGCCACCCGGAAATCATCGAGATCCTGCGAAGAGAGGTTGAGAACGGGCAAGAAATCATGGTATTCAACAGAAGCACCTTTAGTCAGGAAGCCTCTAAAGTCTACCAACAGTTTAACCTGAAAGTCGAGCAGGTCAGATTGGTCAATAATTCCCTTCAACTGGGTATTATCAATATATGGTAAACAGCAGTATACACAGTCGATTTCTTCACGACGTACGAATTTAGACAGGTCTGTATAGGACCCTGCCAGCGCGTCTTTATTCTCCTCGGTTGGCCAGTCGAAATATCCCTGAAACCGGAAGCCCATTTCAGGGTGAACTTTATAAAAGTCAGTGATAGTTTTTGCTAGTTTACCGTAGCCAACCACAATGAATCTACGGTTGTTATAGCCCCGGGCGCGGTATTCCTGCAAAAACAATAGGCCGCCGAGCCTGAATAAACCGCCAGCTAGCAAGAACAGGATATAGGTATAGGCTAGTTGGCCCCGGGAAAAATAAACCCCTTTTACGAACAGCCAGAATATGGCGATAACAGCCGCATGAAGTGCGGTCAAATAAACTAGTTTTTTAAGTAGTGGAATTGCCTTGAAAAGCTGCCGAGGGAATATGTAAGGCCTGGTAAGTAGAATGATCGTAGCCCACACAACATTAAAGGCAATCCATAATGACTGGTAAGGGGGCTGGGCAATGCTTGCTAAGTCACCAAATTTCAACCAGTATGCCCCAGCAAAAGATGCATTCAGACACACGAAGTCAAAGAAGACGTGTAAAGGGAAAAGGAGAACGGAGTAACGATGCCTCATAATAGTAGGCGGCTAATTAATCAATATAAGGTACGACTCAGAAATTAATAAGACGAAACCTTGTTAGGCAATGGCTCATTCTCATACCCACAAATATAGGACGTAGATCTTAGAGATGGTCGCGCAAATATGCATTACCTATTTGAAATGTCCTATTTTTGCCAGCTACGACGAATACCTAGATAAAATCCGGTAGCTGATGGATATAGCCCTCCAGCGTCAATGGCCAACTTTCCTATTAATTCTGTTCCATCCAACAATGACCCTATACTTCCTTGTGATTGAACGACAGCAGATACTTGTACTAACATAGAAAACTGAGTAAGCGGTTGAGGATAAGGAGTGTCGTAGGTACCTAAATTCCTACTTAATGATAGCTTTGCCAGATAAGAGGGCCGTTGTTTTAACCAACGGGCATGATTAGGTAATGTACCTGAAGCACCTAAGTGCCAGGCATATATCCGATTATTGATGGTATATCCATTGAATGACGTGCGTCCGTTAACATCATAATTAGGAGTTATAAAGGGCGTACCAATAGTTTGCCGTTGATAAGCCCATCCATCACGGAACTGAGCATTATTAAAATAATTCACTTTCCCTCTCCGCTGGGGATCTTCAAGAATAAACTCTGGGCCACCCTGACTTGTGGTGTTCAAAAATTCGAAGAGAATATTTTGGAAAAGTGCATTAGGGGCGTGATTCCGAAGTCGAATACCGTTTAGGCCATCAGCAATACTAGTTAAATAAAATAATGCCCCAGAATCAAAAGGGTTTTGCCTATATATAAATAGCGAGTGCCTACGTAAATCGACCTCTAAAGCTATATCAATCGATCCCAGATGATTACCAATGCGGTTTGTAATATCAAAGTCGGTCAGGTCGTTACTGATCGGAATGATTGTTTGACTTCCTGTTCTTAGACCTGACACAACTAACAGGTAATCGCGGAAGCTGGCAGGAAGACGTTCAGATGTAACAATGCCCGTACCAACCAGTTCAGGACTAACCCCTCCCCAAACGACATCATGATTAACCCCTCCGTATGCACGAAATGTATTTTGAACTTTACCAATCCGAAAAAACAGTGATTTCTGGTGTAAAAATGCATGCTGAACATATGTTCCTCCTAACCAGCCATGCGCAAAAGTTCCCATAACCGACACCCAACCTTTAGTAAAGCCTATAGGCGTATAACGAGGAATGCCAATCTGAATTTTTGGTACAGGCAAGGCATTACCTGACCAACTGTAAGAGCCTGATGTAAGTAGTGTATCGTCTAAGCCGAACACCTCGCGCCGACGCCCCACATACGCTTCTAGGATACCTAGTTTAGCTTTAATGTATGCCTGCTGAAGTAAGACAACTTGGGTTGGTGAGAAATCAACATTAGTTGATCCATTAACGATCAAATCAGCTCCATAAGCTATGTCAAATTTGTGCCTAGTCGTGTCATAATCAGATAAAAATCCAATTTTAATAGTAGCAGAGGGCGCATTGTAAGGAACAGAGCCATATTGATTTGTCCGTAACCAATAGGGTGTTTTAGATGAAGTAGAAAGGATAGCTCCTGCTTCTGAATGATAATAATTGGGTGTTCTTAAAGCAGGTGACTGCGCAGAGAGCGGCGTAGTAATTACAAAGAATATCAGATTTATAAAGGAGTATTGTTTCACTAGAAGAGGCCAATTATGATTGTATCCGGATTGGAAGGTAGTTTACTAGAGTGTTACCTTCGATAATAGAAGCGCAACAAGGCACTAAAAGTAGCAGCTACCAATTCGGTTGCAATTAAAAAAACGCATTTTGAGGACATTTTAGTCCTCAACGGCATATTTCAACAAATTCGTATAGAGAATCTAGGCAGGGGAAAGTAGGTCGCGAAGTTATCAGGATAGCCTCTGCGGTCAAAGAGATTTCGTTGAGCGCTTTACAAGGGCACAGGAAGAACTTGGATAATTCGCAACCAGATGCTAAATTCTGCCAACAACACGGATTCGATAAGCATATATCAAACCGCTGTTTAATATATGAGTCGGCGATTGGCAGGATTGTTATACTTTTGCAGTAATATCGATATTACGGATTTGTTAATCAAATCACTACTTAGGACAACTAAGCTTGCTCAAATTAGTACTGTAGCTATAGGCTTACCAGTTAGGAACTAGATGGCGCTATAGACTGAGTCGACGTCCTATAGGTAATTGAGGTGCCGAAGGTTACGCTTCTGGTCGTTATTTGCCCATTTCAAAGCTATAATGACGTGGAGATCGTTATAAAAACTATATGTCAATACCTGAATATACTACTGACCAGTCGATTAAGAGCGACAAGCAGGTAGTTGAGATTTCCCTTAAGGATATTGCTTTCTTCATTAAAGAAAGCCGTTTAACTATTCTGATAGCAACACTAGTAGGCTTTGTATTAGGCGGTATATACGCATTTAGCAAGCCTAATGTTTATACGTCAGAAGTAACAGTAATGCCCGAAGTTCAGGCTAAAGCTACAGGAGGCTTAGGAAGCCTTGGTTCTTTGGCCGGTTTAGCAGGGGTTAACATTGACAACTTTGGGCAGCAGTCGGACGCGATCCATCCTGACATTTATCCAAACGTATTGCAAAGTAATCCTTTTGCGTTGACTCTATTGAAGGATTCGGTCTATTCAGAGAAACTAAATGCAAAGACAACGTTACAAGAGTTTATGATGAGTACGAAGCAAGCAAATCTCATTGAAATGGTTTTTGGGACTACCCAGCCTGCAAATGAGGCAAGTGCGAGGACTAATTCTCAACTCCGTCAAATTCTCCAAATCACACGAGAGCAGGAAGGGTTACTAACGGCTGTTCAAAATGCTGTAATAACTACTTACGATAAGAAAACCGGCCTCGTTACAATTGCTGCCACTGAACCTGATCCATTTGTGGCAGCAACAGTTGCTAAGCTATCACTAGATTACTTAACTAGCTATATTGTAAACTACAGAACAGAAAAATTTCGCCAACAGGTGAGATTTTTGGAGAAACAGGTTAATGATGCACAAAGCAATTATAAGACTGCGGAATATGCCATTGCTACTTATCGGGACCAGAACCGAAATCTCTATTTGAACACGGCCAAAATTAGTGAACAACGGTTACAAGCCGATTATTTGCTCGCCCAGACCGTGTATAGTGATCTCGCAAAGCAGTTAGAACAGGCAAAAATCAGGGTACAAGAAGAGACTCCTGTATTTAAAATATTAGATCCACCAACTGTGCCCTTAGTGAAAAGCGCTCCAAAACGTACTTTTATTATACTAGGATTTGCAGTATCTGCTGCTATGCTTAGCGTAATTATATTGCTTATTCGACAAGTTAAGCAAGCTTACAACTTTTAGTTTAAATGAAAAGGTGTCTGTCTGTTTTATTCCTAATATAATTCACGATAGGTACTGTAAGAAGAAACGGATTAGATCATCTTACAGGGGGAAGAGTTGTTTTAAATACTCGGCTAAACAAGTTATAAAACAATGCAGCAAAATTATAGTAATTACCATAAATGATTATTAGAACGTGTTGTGATTAAAAGGTTACCAGCTTTTTATTAGAGGCTGAAATGTTTGCAAGTTGAGTTGAACTATTCTGACATAGTAGTACGATGGCATTACGAATTGAGTTACCTAAACGATTTAAATCTCTGCATCCCAGAACAATTGGAGTTGTAAAAAATGGATTATGGGGGCTGGTTATAAAGGTGGGGAGTACTCTCATTTCGCTCATATCAGTGCCTATCACATTTGACTATCTATCTAAAACAGCATATGGTGTCTGGCTCACTCTTAGTTCATTAACTACCTTGATGGCACTACTGGATATTGGTGTGGGCAATGGCCTTCGTAACCGTTTTGCTGAAGCAGTATCTGAGCAAAATTATAAATTGGCTCGTTCTTACTTGAGCACTGCTTATGTACTATTCGGAGTTATACAAGTGGGTTTAATTGCACTTTTTGTTAGCATTAATAACTACATTCCGTGGCAGCGTATTTTGAATACGGAGATCGACAACAATGAGCTGCGGCAAATAGCACTCATTACTTTTTTATCAATCAGTTTAAAGCTGGTACTAGATTTGATTAATTTTACTTTATTAGCCTTACAGAACACTGCTATAATAAATGCTCTACAACTACTGACTAATGCACTTATATTGTTAGCTATTTATATATTAAGTTATTACTCTACCGGTAGTTTAGTCAACTTAGCTATTGTTTCAGCCGTATTTCCGTTAGCAGTAACGATAATAAGTAGTTTTGTTTTATACAGTACTAGCCTTAAAATTTACAAGCCTAGTTTTCGATTAGCTAAGCGTCAATATAATAACAATTTACTCAGTTTAGGTTACAAATTTTTCCTTATACAAATTGCTGTTATTGTTATTTTTTATACGGATAATTTAATTATAACTCAGCTATTTGGTCCTTCTGAAGTGACACCTTATAATATTGCATATCGTTATTTCAACTTAGCTAGTACGGTGTTCGCAATTATTTTAGCGCCTTTCTGGTCGGCTTATACGGAAGCTCACATAAAGCAAGATTATGAGTGGATGAGATCAAGTTACCGCCGATTGCAACAACTTTGGACGGGGTTGGTAGTACTTATAATTGTTATGGCGTTGATTGCAAGTAATGTATATCATCTTTGGCTGCGCGACCGAGTAGAAGTACCACTATTACTTAACTTATTTATGGGTCTCAGTGTTATTATTACATGTTGGAACAATGTAGCCGTGTCAGTTATTAATGGTATGGGTAAAGTAAGACTGCAATTGTATTCTGCATTAAGTTCAGCTCTGGTGAATATTCCGTTGGCTGTTTACTTAGGAAGAGAGCTACAGCTTGGTAGCGCTGGAGTTATTCTTGCTACTTGCATTTCATTATTAATTGGTTCTGTTTTAAGTGCCATACAGGCAAGAAAACTAATTACAAACAAGGCCTCTGGTATTTGGGCAAGTTAAATTTTATGAAATTGTTAGAAAGTGCAAGGAGGATCTTAGCCGAAATAAGGCGGAACAAACAAGATAACCATGAAACGCGTTTACTCATAGGTAGTTTACTTGCCAAAAATATCAACACTTCCAGCTCAATCCAAGAAGCGGAGTTTAAGGTATTTTCTCAGTTTGGTGATGATGGTATAATTCAATTGTTGATAAATAAACTATCATTAAGCTCACAAAGATTTGTAGAATTTGGTGTTGAGTCATATGAAGAGTCTAATACCCGGTTTCTATTATTAAATAACAACTGGGAAGGCCTAGTTATTGATGGTTCCAAATCTCACATTGATTATATTCAGAAAGACCCTATCTACTGGCGTCATGATTTGAAAGCTGTTAACTCGTTTGTAACAGCGGAAAATATCAACCAACTCTTAAGTAGTAACGGGTTTTCTGGCACAATAGGATTACTTAGTATAGATATTGATGGCAATGACTATTGGGTGTGGAAAGCTATTACGGTTGTAGAAGCTGAGGTGGTAATAATTGAGTACAACAGTTTATTTGGTATAGATAGGCCCATTACTACTCCTTATAAAGCTGATTTTGTTCGAACAATAGCTCATCACTCTAATCTGTATTTTGGTGCTTCACTTCTTGCCCTCTGCGACTTAGGAAAATTAAAAGGGTATACATTTGTGGGTTGCAATCAAGCTGGTAATAACGCTTATTTTGTAAAAGATCATCTCGTCGATAATTTATATACTCCAACCCCCGAAGAAGGGTACAGGCCTGCTCGGTTTAGAGAAGCACGAGATAAAAATGGAGATTTATCGTTTGCTGGTTACACGGAGCGAAGAGATATAATACAGGGTTTACCTGTTGTAAATACTCGCAATAATCAATTGGAGCAATTCTAATAATATGCGTATTCTATTTGACCATCAAGCGTTTTCTCAACAGGAGTATGGTGGAATATCTCGCTACTTCTGCGAATTAATTACTGGAATAAACCGTACAGTTGACACGAACGCGTACTTGTCATTGCTTTTCTCTAATAATGTTCATCTGGATGAAGTTGGCTTAAAGAAACACCATTTTTTTTCAGAAATAGATTTTTACAAAAAAACAGACATATTATATAAACTGAATAAATATCATACTATTTTGGATCTAAAGTGGACTCGCTATGATATTTTTCATTCAACTAATTACGATCCCTATTTTATACCATTTCTTAAGGGAAAGCCGTTTGTTGTTACCTTCTATGATGCTATACATGAGCGTTTTAACGGACAGTATAAGGAACTGAGTAATGTTGAGCAGTTGATAAATGATAAAAGACTATTAGGTGAGCAAGCATCGGCCATCATTGCGATTTCTCATGCTACAAAAAAGGATTTAATAGAACTTCATGGTTTTAAGCCTGATAAAATTCATGTTGTGCATTTAGGAAGTTCGTTAGGCCAGTTAACTACTAACCAGTTAACTACTAATATGTCCTTGCCTGATATGGCAATAGCCCCTTATTTGCTTTATGTTGGTAAGCGAGACGCTTACAAGAATTTTCCCACATTTTTGAGAGCGATAGAAAGCATTATAAAGCGAGATGAACTACGCCTTATTTGTGCAGGAGGAGGTGCGTTCACGGATGAAGAACAGCTATTGATACGATCGTTCAACCTTGAAGCGAGAATAGCCTATCAACCTATTAATGATACTAAACTACAAAGCCTCTATACAAACGCCCTCGCATTTGTGTTTCCGTCTCTCTACGAGGGATTTGGTATACCGGTACTAGAAGCATTTGCTTGTGGTTGCCCTTGTGTATTAAGTAATACTAGTTCACTGCCTGAAGTTGGCGGTGATGCAGCTCAATACTTTGATCCAAAAGAAGAGGACTCAATCGCACAATCTGTTGAACGAGTAATATCTGACGAGAGCCTGCGTAGCAGTCTGATTTCAAAGGGATATCAAAGACTGTCTCTGTTTTCCTGGGCGCAGACAGTTGAGCGAACGCTATCAGTTTATGAAAGTGTTAAGGGGTAAGGTAAGACAGGAGTGCTATTCCCTTAAATTCGTTGATAATATGTCTATAGCCTACTTATCAGTTGAATTGGTAGCGACAACAATGCTTAAAGATATATCGTTTGTCAAGAATAGGTATTCTCAGATATACAAATTGATGCGATTTTGAGTGCAGATAGTCAACAACCGCTCATCTCCATAATTATTACAATTCTTAATGGAGAAAAAACAATTAGTCAATGCCTTGATAGCATTAACAATCAAACATTTGTGGATTATGAAGTTGTGCTAGTAGACGGAGGTAGCACTGACAAGACTATAGATTTGATTAACGAGAGCTCTATTGTTAGTAAAAGAGTACAGGTTATACCAGGTGTTGGTTTATATGCAGGCCTGAATGCTGGTATCAGAATGGCTACAGGGCGGTGGCTCTATTTCATAGGTTGTGATGACCAGTTATACGAATCGACCACTCTACAAAAAGTAACGGACATTATTACGGTTAGCCAGCCTTCTGTCCAAATCTTCGTAGGTAATGTAGCTTGTGTAAAACAAAAGAATTTGTTAAGGGCAAGGTTTGGCTCACCATATTGGATGCGCTACCAAGTTCACCACCAAGGAATGTTCTACGCTAGAAGCATCTTTGCGAATAACCTGTATAATGAAACAATGCGTATTGCTTCTGATTATGAGTTCAATTTAAAGTTAGCACTTAATAAGGTGCCGCACCAAGCAATGGATCTAATCATCTGTAACTTCGGAGGTGATGGTATCAGCGAAAACCAAATTAAACGTGGTTTTCGAGAAATGCAGCTAGTGCATAAGCGCGTTTTCCATGGTGTGGGTCTCCGATGGGCCATGTTCAGTTACTGGCTTCAGCAAACTATCATTATCATACGTAAACGCTTAAACCTGGTCAATCTTAAAGTCAGGCTAAAGCGATGGCTAAGGATAGATATGTTGCCTAGATAGGCTCTATTATGCTGTTTCATATTGCCTAGATAAATTATAATGTGGTCTTCGGATGAATGAATGCCCTCTTCTCTCAGTCGCATTAGCTACTTACAATGGGGCTAAGTATCTACCGCAATTACTTGAATCATTAAGTCAGCAAACGCTTCAACCGGCTGAGATTATTGTGTTTGATGATGGGTCAACTGACAACACACTTGCTGTACTCAATCAGTTTATACAACAGCTACCAATAACTATTCATGTGAATGACCAACCGTTAGGGGTTGTTAGAAATTTTAAAAAAGCGGTGTCAGCATGTCGTGGACAGTATATTGCTTTTTGCGATCAGGACGACATCTGGTTACCTGATAAACTCGCTCGATCTGTTGAGGCCATAAAGAAAATTGACAGTCCTAAGCCAACAATGGTATACACCGATTTGATTGTGGTCGACGAACAACTCAATAAACTTGCCGTTTCCTATTGGGAGCATCGAAAGTTAAAGCCAGCTAAAGAATCCTTCAAATCATTACTTTACGGAAATATAATAACAGGTTGCACGATGATTATCAATCGGGCAATGGCTATTGAAGTAAGACGTATGCCCGATCTCGTACTAATGCATGACTTTTGGATTGGTTGTGTGGCTTATGGTGTTGGACGCTGCGTATTTATCAACCAGCCTACTGTTCTCTACCGTCAACATGCGTCGAATGTCACAAACAATGATGCTGTAACATGGCGTACTCGTTGGAGTCGATTATATAACTTTTTGTTGAGTAAAGAACAGGCGTCTCATTTTCTTTGCGCTGAAATTAACCAAGCGCGACTTTTCTTAAGCCTATATGGCCACCAGCTATCGCTTATTAATAGAAAAGCGCTAAGGCAAATTATTGATTTAGAGAACAATATGCCGATTTCCCGCAAATGGCGTACATTTTTGATTAAATTTCTGCACATACACTGAATGGTATATTTATTGCTCGTAACATCATTATATCTTAAAAGGGTGTATACTTACTGAATTTATTTTTAGATAGGTAAAGTTAGTTTAGTCAAAACCCTTCTGTTTGTTATATGAAACAGTTACTACTATTTCGTTTATTAACAGCTATTAGCTGCGCATCTGCGCTTCCTGCGCTAGCTCAGAATAACATAGCTATTACTGCACCCACTGCTACAAGTACTGGAGGGGCTGACAATACGCTTTTGGGAGTAGGAGCTGGTAACCAGAATATGAGCGGTAATGGAAACTTGCTCTTAGGCCGTGCAGCTGGCATACTCAACATGGGTGGCACTCAAAATGCATTCGTTGGTGGGTCGGCTGGACGACAAAATACTTCTGGAAGTTATAACAGCTTCATGGGCTACGAAGCTGGGACCAACAATATAACTGGTAACAATAATTCGTTTTTCGGAAACGGTGCTGGCTATACGAATGAGACTGGATACAACAACATATTCAACGGCTACCGAGCTGGCTTTTTTAATAAATCTGGCTACAATAATATGTTTGTAGGAACAGGAGCTGGTTACAGCAATACGTCCGGGGCTGATAATACATTTGTTGGCACCGACGCGGGCGGCAGTAACACCACAGCAGGTGGTAACGTTTTCGTTGGCTCATTGGCAGGAGTGTCAAATGTCACAAGTGCTCAGAATACGTTTATCGGTACGCAAGCTGGTCAGAACAATACGGCTGGGGCTAATACGTTTGTTGGCTACCGAGCAGGCGTAAGCAACGTAAGCGGGACATTTAACTCATTTATTGGAGTGCAGGCGGGATCGTCTAACACTAACGGCTCTAGCAACTACTTCTTTGGTACCAACTCTGGAGGAGCCAATACTGTTGGTAATGGTAACTACTTTTTAGGTGATAATTCAGGTGGTGGCAACAGTTCTGGTAGCTTCAACATCTACATTGGCGCTAACTCAGGGAACGGTCCAGGTGTGAATGGAGACAACAACTTGGCTGTAGGCTTTGAGGCAGGTAGAAGCAACCAATCTGGTGTGAACAACACGTTCATTGGTTTTCGCGCTGATGCTGGGGGCAGCAGCTTGAGTAATGCTACGGCTATTGGTAATAATGCTAAAGTCAACGTTTCAAACGCCGTTGTTCTCGGTAGTGGTGCCAACGTAGGTATTGGTACTAGTTCGCCCTTAGCCCGCCTACATGTAACCAGTGGTACAAACGGTCAGTCAGGTTTACGATTAGAGAATCTTACTAATGGTTCTGCGGCTAGTGTTCTTAATCAGACCAAGTTTTTAACTGTAGATGCTAGCGGTAATGTCATCTTGGGAAGTCTAAACAGTAATGCTCGTGAAGCGGCCCAACCAACTCAATGGTCTAAAGAAGGAGATAACCTGTTCAATAGTAACAGCGGAGCCGTAGTAATTGGTCAGGGTGTTAGTAAAATGCCATCTGATTATAATCTCTTCGTTAGTAAAGGTATACTGACTGAGCGGGTGAAAGTAGCGATTCGGAATACCTCAGAGTGGAGTGATTACGTGTTTGCCCCCCATTATAAGCTAAAGCCATTAGTTGAGGTTGAAAAATTCATCAAGTCTCAAGGCCATTTACCTGGTGTTCCCTCAGCTGAACAAGTTGTAAATGAAGGAGTTGATGTTGGTCGTATGGACGCAAAGCTGTTAGAAAAGGTTGAGGAACTGACTCTATACGTTATTGAATTGAAAAAGCAGAATGAATCGCTTCAACGCCAGATTAATAAAGTCGCTCAGGATAGTAATAGTAAGCCCGCTCAGCGTATACGTCGCTAGAGGGACCAGTATAGATATAAATTAGTATGGCAAAGCCTCACTTAGTGAGGCTTTGCTGTTTTGTCGCCTAAGAGACCATAGATTAATGAGAAGAATCTAACAAAACAAAGCTTCTATTCAAAGCAGGTGATGAATATTTGGATATATAACTAGTAAAAATATAGATTTAATATAACACATAGGCTAATTTTGAAGAAGCAACGGTGCTGGTGTTATACAGTGATACTATGAATCTATCGTATGACGTTGTTGTAATGCTTGTCTTTTGCTCAGTCCGCTAAAGTTGCATTGAGGCTGTCTTTACGTCTTTGTAGGTTTAAGTAGGTTTGAATGTAGTCTAGGTAACTTGCTACACAAAAGGAAAGGGGTAGAGGGGCTGTGTATGCCTAGGATGAGATGATAAGATTATTTATTCAATGATTAGTTTCCTACAGATATTGCTTGCCAGTTCCACGTCGTTTACTACAACTTTTAGCTCAACCACCCCTGTTGATCAAACGGCTCTAGTTCAGCGATTAATAGATAGGAAAGCAGGCAAAGCTGTGGTTTTGCCTGCAGGTACGTATCTAGTACGGACAATCACTTTGCCTAAGGATACTCGACTGACTATCGGGCCAAAAACCATTCTAAAAGGATTACCTACAGAACAATCAACACCGGTTTTGACGCTATCGACTGGTGTAATTGTTACTGGGAGTGGCTTGATTGATGGCAATCGACTGCATAGAAAAAAAGGTACTGGTATACAGGTATTTGACGCACAGCATGTTAGCATTAGCGGCTTGCATATACGTGAAGTCGCCGAGCAAGCCGTTCAGATAGCAGGGTGTAAGCGAGTTAATCTAACTAACCTACAGATTACTGGGTGTGGGGCTAAAGGCATAGGTCAAGCTCAGGGAATTAATATTGTTACATCACAGCAAGTGAATATAACCAAATGCCGTGTTGATAAAGCACAACATGGTATTCAGTGGTGGGGAGACGACACTGCGGGCTGGTGCGAGAACCTGCGTATAAGTGGTAATCAGGTACGTAACGTAGGCGGTGGTGGAATATGGGGTAATAAAGGCAGAAATATTGCTATCATTAACAATAAAGTAGAAACATGTGGTGACGTTGGTATAGATTTTGAACATAGTAGCATGTGTTCAGCTAGTGGTAATGTCGTGCGTAACTGTAAAAATTACGGCCTTGCTATTTTCTATGGTAGCGAACAGATAGCATTTACAAATAACACAGTAGATCAGGGCGTTTCATACGGGCACGGTATCGGTTTAATAGGGGATCAATTAAGTAAGCAGATTTCGTTTATAGGCGGCTCCATTGTTGCAAGAGGGGAAAGTGCATGTGGGCTTATTACGGTAGGTACTAACATAGTCCAGGATGTACTGATTCGGGGCATGAGAATTACGACTGAGGGAACGGGAGGTATTCCCATAAGAATAATAGACAATAATCGATTCCGTATCATTGATAATCCCCTAATTACAGGCATTAGCCCAACAGGTGTAAGTCTGGAAGGATCAAGTAACAGTGTGGTAGAGGGTAACGTAATTGTTCATCAGGGTATAGACGCTTCCAAATTCAGCGACCGTGGGGGTATATTCGTTTTCTTCCGATCTGCTGAATACCCAGCCCAAAAAAACCAAATCAGGCGTAACACAGTCCGGGGTTATAGAACAGGCATTAATGACGACTGTTGGGGTAACGTCTATTCTGAGAACATGTATGAGCAAAACATTACTCCTAATCTTGTTCATCGGATAGCTAATGGGACCTGGGGGGGCACATCAGTACGCAATTATACTGAAGCTAAAACAGCTACCCCAATAAGTGTTAAGCAATAGATATAGCTTTTTCGCTCAGCTAGGCAGTCACAATAAAACAACTAAAATTAATCTTTCTGATTATTGTCAACTCAAACACATGCTTAAGAAAAAAGCTATTTATGCAATCACAGGGGTGTTAGCGATGACTGTAGAATTATCAAGCGCGCAAAACAACATAACGCTCACGTCAGGTCAGGCTAGTCCAGGGGCTAGTAATGTGCTTATTGGAGTACAGGCGGGAAATTCCTCCATGACAGGCAGCGGTAACGTTTTTGTGGGAAAGAGTTCGGGCTCTGCTGCCACTACCGCAACATATAATGCTATTGTTGGATTCGGTGCTGGACAAGCATTAACTACTGGCGGCAACAATGCCTTTATGGGTACGTTCGCCGGTAATGCCAATACAACTGGTGCGAATAATTCATTTTTCGGGCATACCGCTGGAACATACAATACAACCGGAAATAACAACGCCTTTTTTGGAATTGGTGCAGGGCAAGATAACAACGGTTCGCTGAACTCGTTCTTTGGTGCCAATGCTGGAGGCTATAATACGACTGGTAGCTTCAATACATTTATTGGCTATGAGTCTGGCGTCTATAATACTACAGCTGACTATAACACATTTCTCGGTGTTTTCTCCGGAAATAGAAACGTTTCGGGTACTGAAAATACGTTTCTAGGACATGCTGCTGGCACTTACAATACTACTGGTAACTATAATACATTTTCGGGAGCGTTTGCAGGGGCAAATAGTAATGCGGATAATAATACATTCATGGGCTACAGTGCCGGTAACAATACTACGACAGGAGGAGGCAACGTAATGATTGGTAGTTATGCTGGATGGACAGCTACGACAGCTAGCGCAAACACGTTTGTAGGCACTTATGCAGGTTTTAAGACTACAGCTGGCGCTAATACGTTCATTGGATCAAGCGCTGGCCAGAATAATACTACTGGTACGTTTAACTCATTCATTGGTGTACAGGCTGGTATGGCTAATACTACAGGTTCTAGCAATTATTTTTTTGGTACTAATTCTGGCGCTTCGAATACTACTGGAACAGGAAATTACTTTTTAGGTGATAACTCAGGGGGAGGAAATAGCTCTGGTAGTTTCAATATATATATTGGTGCTAATTCTGGTAATGGTGTTGGGAATAACGGCAATAATAATTTAGCTGTCGGCTTTGAAGCAGGCCGTACAAATTCGGGTGGTACAAACAACTTATTCCTAGGCTTCCGTGCTGATGCTGGTGCTAACGGCCTAAACAACGCTACTGCAATTGGCAACAACGCACGAGTTAATATAAGCAATGCGCTGGTTTTAGGAAGTGGGGCCAATGTAGGGATTGGTACCAGCTCCCCCACATCACGCCTTCACCTGACTAGTGGTACGAATGGTCAGTCAGGATTGCGGTTAGAAAATTTAACATCAGCAAACGGCGCAACCACTAATAGCAGTAAGTTTCTAACTGTTGATGGGAATGGTAACGTAATCCTAGCGAACTATTTAGCTGGTGCTAGGGTAGGAACAACAGATGCGAACACTACCGTTGCATTGTGGCAGTTTGATGGAAAATATACGCATACAGCTAATGATAACAGTGAAGGTGTTATAATTGGCAGCGGATTAATAAAAAGACCTGCAGGCTATAAGCTATACGTATCAGATGGTATTCTCACTGAGCGTGTCAAGGTTGCTGTTAAGAATACGGCAGAGTGGAGCGATTATGTGTTTGCTCCTAACTATTCTTTACGGTCACTAAGTGAAGTGGAGGAATACATTCGTGAAAACAGACATTTGCCCGGTATTCCGTCTGCTACTGATGTAGTTAAGCAGGGGATAGATTTAGGAAAAATGGATGCTAAGCTGTTAGAAAAAATAGAAGAGTTGACCTTATATGTCATCTCACTACAAAAAGAAGTTATTCAATTACGTGAGGAGGCCGCCAAACTGCATCATAGTAAAAGCAATTAAACCCTAAGCTGATAAAGAGAGGTGAGTACGTTACTGAAAAATAGCAGCGTTGATTAGGATCAACGCTGCTATTTTTGCGTTGTGTATCTTAATCTAATTAGTCAAGACTCGAGTTTGCCCAAAGTCACAAAGTTGTTAAAGTAATAATTGAGTGATGGCCATAATTGTACTTTACTGAGTTTGTCAGCATTTCCAAGGTAGTTTTGTTGTAAATTTAGGAGCTGATCAGTGTTTCATGGATAAAGTTGTCTTTTCAATAGTTGCTAAGAATTACATTCCGATGGCTAACGCCTTAGGAGATTCTCTTGTGAAGGTTCATCCGGACGTAACCTTCTTTATTATCGTAGCCGATGCCGACGGTGATACGTTAAATTCTGAACCACAGCGCTATACGTTTGTTCCAGCGATAGCTTTAGGAGTAGATCGGTTAAAGGAGATGGCATTCAAATATAACGTCACTGAATTTTGCACAGCTCTTAAACCGTTCGCATTCGCCTATTTCTTTCAGAAGGGAGCCCAGCAGGTTATCTATTTCGATCCTGATATTTACATATTTACCAAATTAAATGGAATCTTTGACCAGCTTAGCCATTCATCGTTAGTAGTAACTCCCCATATCTGCACGATGGAACAATCGTATACAGGGCTGGTGCCCGAAGGCATGCTAATGCACGTCGGGATATTCAACTTTGGTTTCTGTGCTATTGCCAATACGAAAAATGGTCGTCGAGTTGTTGAATGGTGGCAACGGCGGTTAGTTGATCAATGCTATGCTGATAAGATAGACGGTTTGCACACTGATCAGAAATGGATGGATTTCATCCCATCGCTAATTGAAGACCTGCATATAGAACGGGGTCTAGGTTACAACATGGCTATCTGGAACTGGCACGAGCGCGAGATTGTAAACCGTCAGGGTACGTTCTGGGTAATCAACCGAATAGATGGCACAGGTTTGATGCCGCTGGTCTTCTTTCATTTCTCCAACTTTAATTTTACCCTCGCCGCTAACGCCGAACAATTTCGCCCAAAGTATATTCAACCGTTCCCTGATCTGTATTCCGTTAGTGATTGCTATGCAGAGCGACTAGCGAAAGAGGCAATGGGACAGTACCGGGAATCTTACTCTTATTCTTATGCCGCTTTTCAGGATGGAACCTCAATTAGCCAGTTTCACCGACGTCTGTTTCGGCGACTAATAGAATCAGGATATACGTTTGACGATCCGTTTAGCGCCCAAAGGAAAGGCTCTTTCTACGCTTTGCTGAAAGGTAATAACTTACTTAGTAAACCAACTCAGCAAATAGCTGGAAAGTCGAATGAAGAAAATTATAAGGACTTTGAAGAAAAGCTAGTGTATCTTCAAAAGATAGCTCACTTTATCAAGCAGGTGATTGGGATCGATCGGTATGCGTTGTTGTGCAAATTTGCTCAACGATTTGTTCGTCCGGAGAATCAAACGTTTCTTATCGCAGAAATAGGTAGTTCTATCCCCTTTTATAATGAGAACCGTTACATCAATTGGGAACATTTATTAGATCAACGTGAAGGCCAGGGAAAATAGGAAGAACAAATTAAATAGATAGCTGTCTAGAGCTTTCCGGACTCTGAATTTTTTAATGATCTGTGTAATGTAGGGGAAACGATGATACGTTAAGCCATCGAATGACTTGGTGCTCAGTAATTATATAAATCCTAGTTTTTATTGGTAATAAAAATTGAATAGGCATAATAATTCTCAAATATGTTCGCTGTGTTTGCTGCTGCTTGTAATGCTCATGAATAATCATGGTTAGCTTTTTAATTTTCTTTGAAACATATAGTTGGTTATGAATTTTGCACCTATTTCACACAGGTCTCAGACGATAACCCGTAAGTTATGGTATGCTTTACTGTTTGTAGCTATTGTCTACAATTTTCATCGCTATCTCCTGAAATATAGTCACGGTGCTTTTGCTAAAGATATGTACCAGCAAACGCCACTAATCTGGCAGGTTGGCAAATATGTATTAATTGCTATCATACTCAGTTTAATCTATTTTAACAGTCGTCTGACCTTTCGTATTCCGGCGAAGTTAGTTGCCTTTTACTGTTTCTTGGGAGTTGTATTAATCGTAAATATCGGGTCAATTATAATGTACCATGAAGTCCTAACAGATGAACTCGAGTACCTCATTTTTGGCCTTTTAGTCCTTCCGTTGGGATTTGTCGTACAGGAAGATTTACAGATTCTAGCCAGTGAGATTGATACCATTATGAACTGGTCGCAGTATGTACTTATTCTGTCGAACTGGATCGTTATCTTTAATTATTACACCTTCCGGGTAGTGCCTTTTCACGCTTACGAGGGCATATTAATGCGTTATGGGGGATTGTGGGATGATCCCAATACGTTTGCCATTATAAGTGTACTACTATTAGGGTATGCCATGATCAAAAAGCAGTATTGGCTTGTTGCGTTACATGTTATTAACGTGTTGCTCACTGTCTCGTTAAATGGTTATTTACTACTGCTTACCTTCATCTGCTATTGGGTTTTGAATAACCCTAAAAATAGAATTTTGCACATGGCCTTGTTCGGGGTTCTTGTCCTGGTAATTGCCGCTTTGGTTTTTGTAAATCTGGAGTATGCTATACAGATATACGATGCGAAAAAAGAATCCATTGATCAGCATTCAAGCCTCTTTGATATATCGTTCTACTGGATTCCTCTACTGCAACCGGTGCTATTTCATGAAACCTGGTTACTCAGTATGAATATTAATTATTTTCCGTTCTCAGTATTTTTTACACTACTGTTAATAGCTATTCTTGTACGCTTCTTCTTTTTTCGTCCTAGAAGTGTACAAAGGTTATTGTTTATTTTATTTTTTGTGACCAGCTTATTTTTGCCGTTTCTGTATATGTTTCCCATAAATTTCATCGCATTGTTGTTTTTGGTGCTTTATACAAAGGGCGTGCAATTCTGAATAATTGGATGATTAATATATGTGTCGATGCCCGTATGATTCATAACTCCGGAATAGGAGTGTACATTCGGCATTACTTGAATTACCTGCTTAGTAAAGAGGCATTTGTTGTAACTCTTTTGGGCCGTAGAAAAGAGCTTACAGAAGCCTTTGGCCAGTTTTCTAACTGGAAGTACGTCGAAGCTGATTTTCCTATTTACTCTATACAGGAGCAGATAAAGCTTCCACTTCTCATACCGAGTTGCGATATTTTCTGGTCGCCCCATTATAATATTCCTATGTTGCCCATTCGGGCTAATAAACGGCTTGTAACAGTCCCTGACGTTTTTCATATAGCTCATTTAGAAACCTTAACTACCGCTCAGAAACTCTATGCCAGTACAGTCACTCGGGCCGCCGTCCGTTTATCAGACCGGATAATAACCATCTCAGACTTCTCTGCTCGTGAAATCACCCGACTGACAGGTGTGTTGGCAAATAAAGTAGTAACCATTCCGCTTGGCTTAGACAGGAATTTATTTAAGCGTGTAGATGATGGACTGGTTCGTGATCGAGTCCGGCGTAAATATCAACTGCCCAAACAGTATATCCTGTTCGTTGGGAACGTGAAACCCAACAAGAACCTACAGCAACTGGTTGAAGGATTTGCCCGTTTACTAACCAAGCTACCTGATTATTATTTGTTGATTGTCGGGAAAAAGGATGGCTTCATAACAGGCGATAAAAGGCTAATTGATCGTATTGACACCGATCCCGCTCTTGCAAAAAAGGTGTCATTCTCTGGCTATGTAGACTTAGTGGATCTGCCTGTACTTTATAGTATGGCAGATGTGTTTGCCTTCCCTTCTATCTACGAGGGATTTGGCTTTCCACCGCTGGAGGCAATGGCGTGTGGTTGCCCGGTAGTAGCCTCGAATAGGAGCAGTATACCAGAAGTCTGCGGGACGGCTGCTTACTACATTGATCCGGTTGATGCCGAAGATATGGAGAAGGGCTTGTGGAATGTATTGACCGATGAGACCCTTCGCCAGCGCCTGATAGCAAGTGGCCAAGCGCACGTTAACCAATTTGACTGGGGGCAGTCGCAACAGCGATTTGCCGCAGAGATTGAAAAGCTGGGTTAACTTTGTAGAAGACGATGACTCATTGTTTGACAAGCGCAGAATGAGTTATGCTGACATATTCAATTCATTTAGAATTATCCTATGAAGATTGCATTAGTGCAGGACGGACTGATGTGTCGGGCGGGAGGCGAACAGGTGGCCTTATGCTTCCACAAAGCGTTTCCTGAGGCACCTATCTATACGCAGTGCTTCCGGCCACATTTGACATTTCCTGAATTTTCAAGTTGTGATGTTCGCACAACCTGGCTTCAGCCTATAGCCCGCACCGATGATTTCATGAAAAAGCTATTCTTTCCACTAGGAGTCTGGGCCATGCAATCGCATGATTTAACTGCGTATGATGTCGTGCTCATGTCTGGAACCCATTGCGCCAAATATGTGAAAGTAAGGCCAGATGCACTGGTTATTAGTTACAGCTTTACGCCGTTTCGCCTAGCTTGGGACCCCGAATCCTATGCACAATATAAGCAGTCAAGTGGGTTACGTCGGAAACTGTTCGACAAGGTACTTAACCGCTTAAAGACAATTGATTTTAAGGCTGCTCAGCGCCCTGACTATTTCGTAGCGATGACCCCAGAAACAGCTAATCGTTTACGGGTGGCTTATCAAATCAAAAAAGATATTCCCATTATCAACCCTCCGGTAAACACCGATAATTTCTTCGTGAGTGATGCGCCCAAGTCGTATTTCCTAGTAGTATCGCGCTTGGAATATTATAAGAAAGTCGATATGGTCATTGAGGCATTCAATCAGCTTGGATATCCGCTGATAGTAGTGGGCAAAGGGTTGCAGGCTGACGAAATAAAGGCGTTAGCTAATAAAAATGTAAAATTTTTAAGCGGCTTATCGGCCCAAGAATTGGCTGGGATATATGCAAACTGTCGGGCTTTTATATTCCCTCAGCATGAAGACTACGGTATCACCCCGTTAGAAGCCAATGCCGCTGGTAGGCCAGTAATTGCATACGGAACAGGCGGGGTATTGGCTACACAAATTCCGATTGATGAGGATCCGGCTCAGGCTACGGCCTTATTCTTTGATGACCAAACGGTGGCTAGCTTGACTGACGCTATTCACCGGTTTGAGCAGGTAGAGCATCAGTTTAATCCTAAATTTATTCGACGACATTCCGAAAGCTTTGATGAAAAAATATTTATTCAAAAAATTCAGCAATTTGTTTACGAAAAATATGAAATTCTTGTCGGATCAATTTTGGCTCGAGATGTAAATTAAAGTTGATAGTATTATAAATTGAGAAGACCAAACCAATTTTGAGAAGTGACTGTTATGTGCTGTTATATAGGCCATTAACGCCTTAAAAAGTTTAGCACTGCCAAAACAAGAGAGCCTGTTACGGATAAAATGGTTACCCGTTCTATCGTGCTTAAGCGTGCGTTGTCCAAAGGCTTAAAGGGTACAATGACTGTTGATCCTGGTTGAATGTCTGGATATGATTTTAAGCCAATGAACCGCTTCGTTCGATCTTTTCGGCCATTTGGATAGGCTACGTAAGAACGACCAACTCTGGCATTTTCAGTATAACCGCCTGCTAATGACACATAATCTTTAAGCGAAAGACCCGCTTCATAGCTGACAATGGATGGATTCAACACAGCACCCTGTATGGTAACGACATCAGATCGGCGAGGAATATAAAGAGTATCGCGATCTTGCAAGAGCAGGTTACCCTCACTACTTGGGTTTTCTATGATTGCTCGGATATCGGTACCTACAACTTGTCGATTTCTCTTAAGTTGCGAACCAAGCAAGTAAGCGCTAGGCTTTAAACCTCCTGTTCTAGCTAGGATGTCATTAATCCGTTCTGTTTGATTTAGAATGGCATACGTACCTGGATGCATTACTTCTCCCATGACAACTACTTGTTGCTGGTTACCGTAGTAAGGCTGGGTACGTACATAAACCCGATCGAAGGGTTGAAGCAGGAAACGCGCATCGTCGGCGTTGAGGCTTAATGTGCGATCAAGGGAGAACCGATAGATCTCAGTGTTGTCTTGCTCCATTGTTGAGTCGCTACGGGTGCGGCGGGCAATTTCTAATCGGTTAGCTGTAGCGCCTTCCTGAAAACCACCTGCTAGCGTGATTAAGTCAGAAACGGTCATGTTATCCGCAAAGTTGAACGTATCAGGCTTATTGATAGCTCCTTCAATTGAAACATAATACGGCTCGCGCAGACTTCTAATCGACTGGATAACGACACTGTCCTGCCGTTGAAGCGGAATATCAGCTACTTCCTTATTGAGCAACTTGGCCACGTCAAACGGGATGTTCTCTATGTCTGTGTTCTCTTTCTCGCGAAAGATATTGGCTCGTGTTGTGAAGGCATCTTTGCGTAGCCCATCGGCACGGCGAATCAATTCGCTGACAGTTGTAATACCGTTGCCTATTGCGTAGTCGCCTGGCCGCATTACGGCACCAGCAATCTGTACCCGGTTCTCGTATCGGTCAAGAATGCGACCAATAGTGTACCGGTCTCCCCGCTTCGGAGTAAACTGAGCAAATTCTTCAGGGGCAAGGTTAATAACCTGCCGCTCACGGGCTGTATTCCGCCGCACTGATACAGAGGCCGTATACGCTTCATCATTGAAGCCGCCGGCGAAAGAGAGTAAATTCTGGAACGTTTCTCCGGGTAACAACTCAAATAGATAAGGACGACGTACTTCCCCCTGCACGTCAACGCGGGTCTGATACTCGGCAACGCGAATGACGTCCTGGTCCTGTAATCGGATGTTGTCGCGCTGATCGGCACGAAGCAGAAAATCGTACAAATCAATAGTACGTATGATACGATTTCCCCGAATTACTTGTATGCGCCGAAACGACCCCGTCTCTGGATTTGGACCACCAGCCAAATAAAGGGCGTTGAAAGCAGACCCCAGCGATGAAATCGTATACGTACCTGGTCGTACAACCTCACCTACAAGTGTAACACGAATACTACGGATCTTCCCAACTGACGCTGTTGCGTAGGTGCCACTTCCCGCTGTGCCAAGCCCCTGAAAGCCGCCTTGCCGTAGCCGGGCAATGATACGCTGTTCTGCTTGCTCAACGGTCAATCCGCTAACAATCACCGGGGCTAAATTGGGAATTTTAACGGTGCCTTCGGGGGTTACGCGTAACCTGAAATTCTCAGAGGAAGCCCCGTATATATCGAGTAAAAGCTCGTCGTCGGGGCCAACAACGTAGTTTCGTGGTGTAGCAATCCGAATATCTGGTTCAAAGGATAGGCTGGCGTTCTGAAAGAGTGAGGCGCCGAATACTCGGCTACGTAAACTAGCGGAATCGGTTCGCGGTAAACCGAGCGAATCGAGGCGACGGCGGGACAAACCAGTTGGTGATGAACGTACAATGCTTGTATCTGTATCGCCACTGCCCTGATAGGAACGGGGAGATCTGCTTCGGATTTGAGCGATACGACGGCGCATCTTAGTAACGTCGTCCATCGTATATCCCTGCGACATGGCTGCCTGTTCTATCTGGAGTTCACTCAGGCCACTAGATTGCGCCCGCCGATAAAAGTCTTGTACCTGTTCATCGGATAGTTGATCGACTCTGGATTGAGCGAAGCCTGAAAGTGTCGATATTGTCAGTAACAGGCTAAACAGGACCTGAGAAAGACGGCTGAGACGGAAAGAATAAAAAGGAATTGCCAAAGTTGTTACGGACATGACAAAGGGTCGATGACCAGAATTAGATTACAAATCTACTACGGTTTCGGCAAAACTAACTGCTTGATTGACGGAGTGGAGCCTACTCGATAGACAGATGACACTTTAATTCACAGTGATAATAGACTGTTGCGTGGGATTAGCGTAACTACTCATGATTACACATGAAGTCTAGTCATAATGGCATCAACCATCATACGGGCTACTTCTTCCATGGTGTGTTTGGCCGCCCAACCTAGTTTTAGTTTCGCTTTGGCTGGGTAAGCATGCCCTTCGGCAATGTCAGTTGGCCGAAAAAACTGAGGATCGGAGACAACGTGATCCTGGTAATTAAGCCCAGCCTGATCAAAAACAGTGGCGATAAAATCTTTCAGGGTATGGGTTTTTCCAGTGGCAATGACATAATCATCGGCTATGTCGCGTTGTAGCATGAGCCACATGGCTTCAACGTAATCGGGAGCCCAGCCCCAATCACGGGCAATGTCAATATTTCCGAGGGTCAGCTTTTCTGAGCTTCCTTTGGCGATTCGGCAAGCCGCTGAAACAATTTTCTGTGTTACAAAACGCTCTGGCCGCAAGGGCGACTCATGGTTGAACAGGATACCCGTGCTGGCATGGAGCTGGTAGGCTTCCCGATAATTAGCCAATTGCCAGAACGCAGCCGCTTTAGCTACGCCATAAGGGCTACGAGGTCGGAAGGGGGTATTTTCATCAGCTGACAACGTACCTGTGTCGCCAAAACACTCGCTGGAGCCAGCGTTATAAAGGCGAATAGGCTGGTTGGTGAATCGAATTGATTCCAGCAGATTCAATGTACCTATGCTAATGCTCTCCAGCGTCTCAACCGGCTGTTCGAACGATAAGCCTACCGAACTCTGGCCGGCCAGATTATACACTTCATCAGGTTTTACTTTCTGTAAAGTCTGTAGAACGCTTCTGAAATCGTTGATACTGACCGACACAAGATTTACTGATTCCCGAATGCCAAGCCGCTCCAAATTGCGGAACGATGACATTTGTGCGTCGCGTGAGCCGCCATAAACAGTATACCCCTTGTCTAAAAGCAATTTAGCCAGGTAAGCTCCGTCCTGACCTGATACGCCGCAAATGAGGGCTGTTTTCATATGTTATGCTACCAGTGGTGGGCAAAAATAAGGTGTTATTGTTAAAATTGATGACAAATGATAGATTAGGCCTTATTGGCGTTATCAACGAGGTGACGTAAATTTACATCATGATTTCACGCAGGGCTCCTTTTTCAGTGCATCATCGGCATGCTTGCTAATGCAGGCTGATGGCGCTATGTCTTGTGACTATTTAGGATTGACTCACGAATAGACCAGCCCGTCTCTGCTAGGAGCCGGGCATTTTTTATGAATACCGTTATCATCAAATACAACGCGGGTAATGTGCAATCGGTAATGTACGCGCTCGATCGGATAGGGGTCAGCTACGAGCTAACCGACGATGAAGCCACTATTCGCGCGGCCGATAAGGTTATCTTTCCCGGTGTGGGTGAGGCGAGCACGGCCATGACCTACCTGCGCGAACGTGGCCTCGATACCCTCATCCCCAGCCTGAGGCAACCCGTGCTGGGTACATGTGTGGGTATGCAACTGATGTGCCGGTATTCAGAAGAGAACGATACAACCTGCATGGGTATCTTCGATATCGACGTTCGGCGGTTCCCTGCGTCGGCGGGTAAGGTGCCGCATACTGGCTGGAATAATATTCATAGCCTGCGAGGCCCGCTGGTCGAAGGACTGACTGAACTGCCCGTTGATCCGTACGTCTATTTCGTGCATAGTTACGCCGCCGACGTTTGCCCTGACACAACGGCCGTCTGTGAGTATGGCCGGCCATTCAGCGCTATGCTACAGAAGAATAATTTTTACGCTGCTCAATTCCATGCCGAAATCAGCGGCAATGTAGGGCAGCAGATCCTTGAAAATTTCTTAAAGATTTAATGAGAACACAGAGCCGCAGCGTAACGTGTTGGTAACCGTAAAACTTCGTGTTTTCTGCGGCACTGTATTGTATAGAATATGCACATCATACCTGCTATTGATCTGATTGACGGGAAAGCGGTTCGGCTAACCCAGGGCGACTATGCCCAGAAAAAAGAATACAACGCCCGCCCGCTGGAAGTAGCGCAGCAGTTTGAAGACGCCGGCCTGACTCGCCTGCATCTGGTTGATCTGGATGGCGCGAAGGAAAAACGGATCATCAATCATAAAGTGCTGGAGCTGATTGCTACGAAGACTAAGCTGCACATTGATTTCGGCGGCGGGGTGCAATCTGATGATGATCTCAGGATTGCGTTCGAGTGCGGCGCTAAGCAGGTGACTGGCGGTAGCATTGCCGTGAAGAACCCCGATATGTTTGAACGGTGGCTGTCGCGGTTTGGCGCCGATGTGCTGATCCTGGGCGCTGATGCGAAAAATGAGAAAATTGCTGTGGGTGGATGGGAAGAAGCAACAACCATCTGGGTATATGATTTTGTGGATAACTGGGTGGATAAGGGGATAACCCATATAATCAGCACTGATGTGGCCAAAGACGGCCTCCTGCAAGGGCCTTCGTTCGATCTGTACCGGAATCTCCAGGAACGTGCGCCCAACCTCAACATCGTTGCCAGCGGAGGTGTGAGCAATATGGGCGATATCGAGAAGCTGGCAGAGATGAAGCTCTTCGGCGTTATTGTCGGGAAAGCAATTTATGAGGGGCGGGTTACGCTGAACGAGTTGATGAAGTTCAATGAACAGTAATATCACAATTAGCACTGATAAAGCCCGGCTTGATGTAAGGCTGATCCACCAATTCCTGAGTCAGGAATCGTACTGGGCAACCAATATTCCTATCGAAACTGTGCAGCGGTCTATCGACAATTCGCTCTGCTTCGGCCTATATGAGGATGCAAATCAGATCGGGTTTGCCCGTGTGATCACCGATCAGGCTACCTTTGCTTACCTGGCCGACGTATTCATCCTGGCCGATTATCGGGGCCGGGGGTTCTCGAAACAACTGATCGCTGCTGTTTCGGCCTGGCCTGCGTTACAGGGTCTCCGCCGTTGGGTGCTGGTTACCCGCGATGCCCACGAGTTGTATACCCAATTTGGCTTCACCGCCCTCGATCAGCCCGAGCTGTTTATGCAGCGTAAGCGGGAAAAGCCTTATTAATTTATGCTGACAAAACGCATTATCCCCTGTCTTGATATCAAAGATGGGCGCACGGTGAAGGGTACCAATTTCGTAGACCTGCGCGATGCTGGCGACCCTGTTGAACTGGGTGCTATATATGCTGCGCAGGGAGCTGACGAACTGGTTTTCCTGGATATTACCGCCACCGTCGACGAACGTAAAACCCTGCTCGACCTGGTACGCCGGGTAGCCCACGCCGTAAATATTCCGTTTACGGTAGGTGGGGGCATCTCGTCTGTTGCCGACGTGTCGGCCTTGTTGAATGCGGGGGCCGATAAAGTTTCAATCAATTCAGCAGCCGTACGCCGCCCCGAACTGATTAACGAACTAGCACTCGAATTTGGCAGCCAATGCGTTATTGTAGCCATCGATACCAGGTACGTTGATGGGGCGCACATCGTGCATACGCATGGTGGGCGGCGACCAACTGAGCTGGGTACGTTGGCCTGGGCACGGGAAGTGGAGCAACGCGGGGCTGGCGAAATTTTACTGACGTCGATGGATACTGACGGCACCAAAGCGGGATTTGCCCTGGAGCTGACGGCAGCCGTATCCGGTGCGGCCAATATTCCAGTAATTGCCTCGGGGGGCGCTGGTACGATGGAGCACTTTACGGAAGTATTTACCACCGGGAAAGCCGATGCAGGACTGGCCGCCAGTATCTTTCATTTTAAAGAAATCGGTATTCCTGATTTAAAGACGTACCTACACGGGAAAGGTATTTCGATGCGGTTAACGACCTAATGACTATAACTGACCATGACTATTAATTTCAATAAATCGCCCGATGGGCTGGTGCCTGCCGTGATTCAGGACGCTGAAACAGGCAAAGTGCTGATGCTGGGCTACATGAATGAAGAAGCCTACCAGAAAACGCAAGCCGAAGGGATCGTCACGTTTTTCAGCCGTAGCAAACAGCGCCTCTGGACCAAAGGCGAAACGTCCAGCAATTTTTTACACGTAAAACAGATGCTCGTTGACTGCGACGGCGACACGCTGCTGATCAAAGCCAGCCCCGATGGGCCAACTTGCCACACGGGCGCGGATACGTGTTTTGAAGAGGTGAACACAGGCAAAGGGCAATTCCTGAATTACCTACAGGGAATCATTCACGATCGACGGGTCAATCCGTCTGACGCATCGTATACAGCCTCGCTGTTTAAAAAGGGTGTGAATAAGATTGCCCAGAAGGTTGGTGAAGAGGCCGTTGAACTGGTCATTGAAGCGAAAGACAATAACGATGACCTGTTTCGGGGCGAAGCCGCCGATCTGATGTTCCATTTTCTGGTCTTGCTGGAACAGAAAAACATGAGTCTGGATGATATTATTGCCGTACTTCAACAGCGGCACGACAAACAATAGGCCAACGTCTGCGGTTTGACAGCTAAGTTTCTGTATCTCTTTCACTCACTAACCCCCAAACCGCAAACACACTATGGGTATTCTTATCCGCATCTTGATCAGTGCAGTGGCCGTTTACATCGCCAGTATCTTCGTCCCCGGTATCAGAGTATCTGGTGGCCCCACAACGTACCTGATTGTGGCCATTGTGCTGGGGCTTTTGAATGCCTTTGTAAAGCCCATTCTTACTATCCTGACCATTCCGATCACGATCATTACGCTCGGTCTGTTCCTGATCGTTCTGAACGTATTGATGGTTTACCTGACGGCCAATCTGGTCAGCGGCTTTGCTGTTAGTGGCTTTATTGCAGCTCTTCTATTCAGCCTTGTTGTCTCAATCGTGACCTGGCTCATCGATACAATTGTGAACTAGAGTTCATTCGATCTTTTGATAAAAAGGGCTCGATTCATGTGAATCGAGCCCTTTTTAGTTGGTTATCGGCGTAGCCTCCTTTTAGGGCGGGGGGCTACGCCGATAACCAACTGAAGAAGCAACGTACCTAACGCGAAAACGCCAGCCGTTGACCGGCCTTTTCTGCCTGAAACTGGCCGTCTTCGTAGACTAACTCGCCCGAAACAAAAGTATGGGTGATGCGATGGCTGAAGGTTTCGCCCAGCAGCGGCGACCAACCACACTGATACAGGATAGATTCGGCCGTAACTGTCGTTTGCTGCGTTGGGTCAACCAGCACTAAATCGGCCCAGTAGCCTTCACGAACGTACCCACGACGGTCAATCTGGAAGCAGTCTGCAGGGGCGTGGGCCATTTTTTGAACCACTTTTTCGAGTGGTAATTTTCCCTGTTTCGCGTATTCCAGCATCAACAATAACGGGTGTTGCACCAGCGGCAATCCTGATGGTGCCTGCCAGTAGGGCTGCTGCTTTTCGTTCCAGGTGTGCGGGGCATGGTCGGTAGCAATAATATCGAGGCGATCGTCGAGCAGGGCTTGCCAGAGTGCATCACGGTGGTGAGGTGCTTTTACGGCCGGATTGCACTTGATCTGATTCCCGAGCCGGTCGTAATCATCGGCTGTGAAATGCAGGTGATGCACGCAAACTTCGGCTGTAATCCGTTTTTGCGCCAGCGGAATATCGTTTCGGAACAGACCCAACTCATCGGCTGTGGTGAGGTGCAGAATATGTAATCGGGTGTTGTGTTTTTTGGCGAGCTCAACCGCCATTGATGAGGAGATCAGGCAGGCTTGCTCATCACGGACGAGCGGGTGAATCCAGGCTGGGGCATTGTCGCCGTACTCCACTTTGTACCGTTCGGCATTAGCGCGAACGGTGGCTTCGTCTTCGCAATGGGTGGCAATGAGCATGGGGCATTCGCGAAAGAGCGCGTCAAGTGTTTGCTCATTATCCACCAGCATATTGCCCGTCGACGAACCCATAAATACCTTGATGCCGCAAACGGCCTTGGCGTCGGTGCGTAACACCTCGTCGAGATTATTGTTCGAGGCGCCCATGAAAAACGAATAGTTGCCGAAAGCTGTTGCGGCGGCAATGTCGTATTTGTCCTGCAATAGTCGCTGCGTCAGGGCGTTGGGCGTGGTGTTGGGCATTTCCATGAAGGTGGTCACCCCACCAGCAACACCCGCCCGCGACTCGCTCCGGATGGTGGCTTTGTGCGTTAAACCCGGCTCACGGAAATGCACCTGATCGTCAATGACGCCGGGCAACAGATACTGGCCAGCGGCGTCAATAACCTGATCGCCGGGCTTAGCTGAAACGTGTTGGCCTACTTCGGTGATGAAGCCATGCTCAATACGAAGATCAGCGGGCTGAATTTGCCCCTCGTTGATGAGTTGGGCATTGAGAATACGAAAAGCGGGCATAAGCGGAAAATCTGTCGGGGTAGGGTAAGCTCCCACCCTTTGGTCTGGGTACGTCTGCAAAAGTAAACGCTCCCCAACTGAAGTCCACGCTGTTTTTACTTGATCAGTGCCGCTGCTTCTTTGGCGAAATAGGTAAGAATAACGTCGGCCCCAGCGCGTTTGATGGCCATTAAGGATTCCATCATGGCACGTTCACCATCTAGCCAGCCGTTCTGGGCGGCGGCTTTAATCATGGCATATTCACCGCTGACATTATAAGCGGCGATGGGCAGATTGCTGTTCTGGCGTAGCAGGCTAATAATGTCCAGATAGGCCAGCGCCGGTTTCACCATCAGCATATCGGCGCCCTCAATCGTATCCAGTTCGGCTTCAATCAGCGCTTCGCGGCGATTGGCCGGGTTCATCTGGTACGTTTTCTTATCGCCGAATTTTGGGGCTGAATCCAGCGCGTCGCGGAAAGGGCCGTAGAAAGCGGAGGCATACTTGGCGCAGTACGACATAATGGCCACGTTATGAAAACCAGCGCTGTCTAATGCCTGCCGCAGATAGGCAACCCGGCCGTCCATCATGTCGGAAGGACCAACAATGTCAGCACCAGCCTGGGCCTGGGCAACGGCCATACGGCCAAGTACCTCCAGGGTTTCGTCGTTCAGAATATGTCCGTTCTCGACAATGCCATCGTGCCCGTCTGAACTGTAGGGGTCCATGGCCACGTCGGTCATGACCATGGCTTCGGGGTACTTCTCTTTGATGGCGCGCACCGTTTGCAGATACAGCCCGTCGGGGTTGTGGCTTTCGGTAGCATACTTGTCTTTTTTCGACTCCGGTAGATTCGGGAACAAATCGAAGGTGGTGATACCCAGATCAAGGCAGCGGCCAATTTCGTCGAGCAGTAAATCCTGCGAATAGCGGTAAATGCCGGGCATCGAACTCACCTCGGAACGTACCTGCCGGCCTTCGAGGATGAACACCGGAAAAATGAAATCAGACGCGTGCAGACGGGTTTCCTGCACCATGTCGCGAATAGCTGCCGACTGACGATTGCGGCGGGGACGACGGATTATATTCATAGCTAGTAAACTCTTACGCTACCAATTTAAATCCTTCGCCGTGCACATTTACGAGCTGTACGGATGGGTCATCCTTGAGGTATTTGCGGAGCTTTGTGATGTATACGTCCATGCTGCGGGCATTGAAATAGGAGTCATCTCCCCATACTACTTTCAAGGCAAAACTGCGCCCCAGTGGCTGGTTCAGGTTCTGCGCCAGCAACTTAAGCAGCTCAGATTCTTTGCTGGTCAGGCGTTGGCCGGTGGTTTCGTTGTGCCTGAGAAGCAACTGATGCGGGTAATCGAAACGGAACATGCCGATCTGATAGGTCGTTGTTTCGGGCTGTGTGTCGGCTCCCTGATATCGCCGCAGAATAGCCTGAATCCTGAGCAACAGTTCCTCCATATTGAAGGGTTTGGTGATGTAATCGTCGGCCCCGAGGCGCAGTCCCTGAATGGTATCTTCCTGCATCGACTTCGCCGTCAGGAAGATGATCGGTACGTCGCGCCCGTTCATTCGGATCTCTTTGGCAAGCGTGAAGCCATCTTTCTTCGGCATCATCACGTCCAGAATACAGAGGTCATATTGCCCGGTCATGAATTGCTGCAACCCAGCATTACCGTCGGTAGCGCGGTCGGTGGAGTAGCCTTTCAACGTCAGATATTCCTGCGTGAGCTGGCCAAGATTCGGATCGTCTTCAACGAGTAGGATAGAAGGCATAGGAGAGTTAAGAGTTAAGAATTACGAGTTAATAGTTGCGTTGCTCTAGTACCCGCTAGTGATTTATCAGCGCAACTGTTAACTCCTAATTCTTAACTCACATTTGGTATAACAAGTTGAAATTCACTGCCTTTGCCGGGGGTGCTGGTCACGGTGATCTGGCCCTGATGTTCTTCCGCCATTTTCTTAACGTAACTCAGGCCCAGGCCGAAGCCCTTGACGTCGTGGCGATTCCCCGTTGGAACACGATAAAATGTTTCGAAAATACGGTTCAGCTGTTCTTTTGTCATGCCCAGCCCTTCATCGGCTACGGCAATATCTACGGCAGCTTTACCATTGGGCAGTGTTGTATTGGTTGTGCGAATGCGAATGGCAACGTGATCGGGCGAATACTTAATGGCGTTGTCGATGAGGTTGTAGAGCATGTTGGTCAGGTGTACTTCGTCGGCGAGCACAGTCTCGTTCGTTGCGTCGAAATCCATGTCCAGCTCACCTTGCCGCTGCTCGATCGACAGGCTCATGGTGTTCAGTACTTTCTCGATCACGTCATGCACATTCACGGGCGTCAGGGCCAGTTTTACTTCGCCTTTGTCCAGCAACGCCATTTGCAGCACTTTTTCCACGTGCGACCCCAGCCGCTGATTTTCGTCGCGAATGATACTAACGTATCTGGACAGGCGATCGGTCAATCCGTTTGTCGTCGTAGATGACCCACCCCCGCCGACCAGCACCGGCGCATTGCTGGTTGATAGCTGATCGCGCGCCATCTCAACGGCCAGTCCGATAGTCGAAATGGGCGTTTTGAACTCGTGGGTCATGTTATTGATGAAGTCGTTCTTGATGTCGGCCATTTTTTTCTGCCGGAGAATCGTCGTGATGGCCACGTAGAAACAACCCATGATTACCAGAATCAGTATGGCCGATCCCGCCAGCGTGGCGGTCATTCGGCTGAGGATGAAAGCGCGCTGATCGGGGAAGAACAGGTAAACGTAGTTGCCCGTTTCCAGGATATTATTGGGAAACAACGCGGCCTTGTACGTCGACTCCTCGAACTGTTGTTGAAGCGTGGCCCGGCTCGAAACAGGCATGTTCCCCAGTGTTAGGCCAGTAGACGTAAACAGCAGCCCACCCTGTTGCTGACTTCGCACGGCATAATCGAACGGGATGTTAATACCCCGCTCACTCAGGGCCTCGCGAAGCAGCGTATCCAGCATAAACCGGTTGACACGCTCGGTTAGTGGCCGGTCTGACATCAGCACACCCCGGAAAATGTCTTTAATCGTTTCCGACTGGTCGGTAACGGAAGTGCCGCTCCCTGGCCGATTGCTGAGGTTCGTCTGTAATGGCACAGCGGCTGTTCTGGCCGCCGCATAATCAGGCCGTTTCTGCCGCGCTTTGCTGGCTCTCAAAGGGCTGGCCGAAGGGGTGTAGGTACGTTGCTGGCGCGATCTGGGTGTAGACAACGACACGGAGTCGGGTACCACCAGACCCGACGACGAACGGAGCACTTCGTTGATGTGACTCTGAAGTACCTGATCGATCCAGCGGCCAAAACGTTCTTGCTGAATAAGTTGCGCTTCCAGATCACCTGCCGCAATAAGTTCATCCTGTTGTTTGTAAAATTCATCCACCGTTCGGAGTTGCTCCGGCGTCAGCGAGCGCTGAATTGGCTGGAGGGCATCCATCTGAATGGTAACCGTACCCGGGATGCCTTCTTCCAACTGATGCATTGTTGAGGTCTGAGGCGCCTGCTGCCGGCGGTGGGTTGGCTGTTGGCCTGGCATCCGGGTATGCTTTGCTGGCTGGCTGGCTACGGCCAGGTTATGGCCCTTGCCAATAGCCATTAGTTGCTGTTGCTGTTGTTGGGCCGCCAGCCGATGCCGGACCTGATACTGTGTTTCCTGCCGTTCAAGGCTGCTAACGACCTCCTGGAGGGCATCGGTAACTTTATAGTCGAATTGTTCTTTTTGTAAATGCAGGGCGTTGCTGATCCAGTAGAGTTGAAACCCTACTAAACCCAACAGCCCCAGGGCCATCGAAAGAACAATCCAGCGAATCTGTTTCGTTGACATTAAATTTAAAGAAATCGGTGCAACGCGGTGGCGCAGCGGCTCGTCTATACAAAGTACGCGCCTAACCCCGATGCGCTTATCGACTTAACAACTTTTAACAGGCAACATACCAGCGGCTTAACCTTCGGGCAGAAACCGCTGCAAACAACGCTAACCATGAGAAAAACAGTGAATACGCTACGCCAGTTCGTACTGGGTACGTGTCTGACCACCGGCCTGACCGTGGCGGCAATGGCGCAGACGCCAGCTCCGATCAGTGGGCAAATGCGGCTGAAAGTAACCGCCCGGAATGGCAGCGAACTACGCGAGATTGAACGTACCTACCGCACTGAAGGCATGACTGATGCCAAGCGCGACGCGCTCGTCAACAAACTCATCGATTCATTGCGGGCTACCCGGAACGGTAAAGACAGCCAGATCTCGGTGACCATTGAAGATGAACGCGGCACCGATCGCATTCGCTTTAACAACCGTAGTGGCCAGGATGTTGTCGGCGATGTATTCATAACGCCTGATGCGCCCGCTCGCGTCTACACCCTTCCTCGTGCGCCCCGTGCAGCCACGGTTCCCAGAACTCCCCGTACGCCTGGTACACCCATGCCGCCCAATGCCCGCGCTGGTAGCAACGATTTTGAGATTGAGGGTAGCTTCACCTTCGACGATGATTCCCTGGGTGGCCGTCGTGCCCGTGTATTCCGGTTCGATCGTCGTCGTCTCGATTCGCTGACGCAGAACATGAAGGAGTTTGGCTATAGCATGCAGCGCGAGTTTGCCCCATTGGCCGATCGCCTGTCGCGCATGCAGGGCCTTCGCGGGCTCGATGAGCGCCTGTCGATGCCGTTCGAAACATGGTCGCGGAGCAGTGGAGGCACGCAGGCGTCGACCATCCGTGGTCTGGAAGCGTACCCGAGCAACCCCGATAAGTTCATGCTGAATGTGCGCTTTACTGCCCCCGGCAAAGGCGATGCGGTTATTGTGGTAACCAATCCTAAAGGCAAAGAAGTGGCGCGGCGTGAGTTGAAAGACTTCACCGGCGAATTCGTTGGTCAGGTTGATCTGGGCCGCAAAGCCGAAGGCGTGTTCTTCGTAACGGTTACCCAAAACGAAGACGGTGCCGTTCGCCGCGTCGTACTGAAAAAAGACGAAGCGTCAACGAAATAGAAAAGTCTTCTGTCCTTCGTTCTCTGTTGCGCTGCTAAGCCACGCTACCGTATCACAGCAACGTACCTGCAAATGCAAACCCCCGGCAACGTCTTAGGTACGTTGCCGGGGGTTTGCATTTGCAGGTAAAATCTAGTCAAATAGAGCCGTAGACATCCTCTTTTCGCTTTAGATAAGGCGATGGTTTCTGTTTGAAATTGATCAGGATGATGAGAACCAACAAAGTTTGTACCGCAGACCAACCGGCAATTAAATACAAATTCCCCGATCCATGCACGGACTTGTTAGTTGTATGGACACCTAAAACGTAGGCCATCATAGCTGCTACGATTAGGAAGAACGCCAATCGGTTCGCTCGCTTACTCATGCCTTCTGTATAGTAGGAAGTTACGTGTAGCAGAAAGCCAAAAAGACCAGGGCCTCCTAAATGAGATACTAAAGATGATCCAGTATCATTATTCCACCATATTACCAGGAAGATGCCGATGGTGATTGGTAGCTTTTTGCCCCATGTATAGCGTCTTAATGCATGCTCTATATCATCTCGACGGCGAATAACCAGACTCTTTTGAAAAGGCCATTCTAGGGAAAGCACCCCATGCTCTCCGCCAAAAGATTCATGCGTATTGGTTAACGCTTCATCAAACGAACTACCGTTTGTCATAGCGGTGGTGATTGCCATCCGGTAATGGTCACGTACCTCGTCCAGGACAGGCTTACTAACTTGTTTTTCGTACGTACCCAGAAAGTGATTTAGGTAAGACTCCTGCGTGGCTGTCATCGTCAGATAGCTGGTTTCAGGTTCAGGATCGTGTTTAGGCTCTCCATGAATGAGCGGAGTTCTGATACCCGGCTCACGGTCTGCTGATGGCCGGTTTTGGTTAACGAATAATATTTCCGTGCCCGCCCGTCAACTACCTCGGTTTCGGCGGTGAGCAGACCCTCGGCTTCCAGCTTGTGGAGCGACGGGTAAAGGGCCCCTTCCGTCAATACCAGTTCACCTGCCGTGATGGCCTTTACTTGCTGGGTGATCTCATAACCATACATGCGCCCACGGTCTTCCAGCAATTTGAGGATAATCACCGAAAGGCTTCCTTTTAGTACATGTTGCGTGGCGTTTGTCATAGGGGTTAAATATACAATTTCATTACATACTATAGTTTCTTAGGTATTGAAAAATTTAGCCCTTCCTTAACTTCGCAGAATAACCCCACCCCTAGCCCCTCCCCTTAAAATAAGGAGAGGGGAATAAATGCTCCGCACATTTTTTGGGTAGAGCATCTCCCCTCCCCTTGTTTTAAGGGGAGGGGCCGGGGGTGGGGCCCTGATTTTCCATTTTTTAATTCTTCACATATAGCATGAGTTCAGCGCAGTATTTGGGTATCGACGTGGGCGGCACGAACGTTAAAATGGGCGTGGTTGACGCTAAAACGGGTAAAATCTCCAACTTCTACAGCCACGACACCGATAGCTGGAGGCAGTCGGGCCACTTTATGGATCAGTTTGCCGACGCCATTGCCGTTGAACTGTATGCCAACAAGGAAGTGAAAAAGGTAGGTATTGGCCTGCCCGGCATGATCAACCGCGAGCGAACCACGCCGCTCGAAATCACGGCCATCCCCGAATTGAACGGCGTTCCGATGGTCGACATCCTGAACAAACGTTTTCCTGACGTGGAGTTTTTCCTGGAAAATGACGCCAATGCCGCTGCGCTCGGTGAATTTTATTTTGTGGAAGACATGAATGATGAGAATTATATTTTCATCACACTGGGCACCGGTGTAGGTGGTGCGGCAATTATTAATAAAAAAGTATTTGTTGGTGGCGATGGCAACGCTATGGAACCGGGCCACGTGCCGTCGCGCAATGGCAAGGTGCTGGAGCGCAACATCGGCAAGAAAGAACTGCTCGAACTAGCCGTTGCCCGTCGCGCCGCCTTTAAAGGCCAAACTACATTGCCTGCCGATGGAAGCATTTCAACTACTGGTCTGGTAGCGGCCGCTGCCGAAGGTGATGCCCTGGCGCTGGCTGTCTGGGCAGAAGTAGGCGAGATGCTGGGTGAGGCACTTGTGTCGCTGGTCCGGATTCTCGATATCAAGCAAATCCTGATCGGTGGTGGTTTATCGGCATCATTCGAATACATCATGCCTGCCGTTCAGAAAGAACTGGAATACTGGCTCACCCCCTATTACAAGGAAGGCCTGACCGTCACTAAAGCCACGCTCGGTAACGATGCAGGCCTCCTGGGAGCGGCGTCATTGTGTTTCTAATGTATAGGCGGCCCCTCGCTGATTCGGCGAGGGCCGCCCATATACTTGAACCAACTAGTTGTTCTTTAACGACTGCATATCGATCACGTACCTGAAGCGGACTTCTTCTTTTTCCATCTTGTCGAAAGCGTCATTGATGTCCTGCATCCGAATCATCTGAACGTCGGGCATGATGTTGTGTTCGGCGCAGAAGTCGAGTACTTCCTGGGTTTCTTTAATGCCACCAATCAATGAACCGGCCACCGAACGGCGGTGAAAGAGCACCTGCATGTTGTTGGTTGGCTCTTTAAATGGCCCAATTACCCCGACAATAATCAGCTTGCCGTCGCGCTTAAGCAGGTTGATGTACGGGTTGATATCGAACGAATCAGGAACGGTAGCCAGAATCAGGTCGAAGGAAAGTTCGGCTGCGGTCATGGCCTTATCGTCGGCAGAGACCAGAACGGCGTCTGCACCAAGTGCTTTAGCATCGGCCCGCTTTTCTTCCAGGCGAGTGATGGCTGTCACCGTCGCACCCATTGCTTTGGCCAGTTTTATAGCCATATGCCCCAGACCGCCAATGCCAACTACAGCCACTGATTGGCCGGGTTGCACGTTCCAGTGGCGAAGGGGCGAATAGGTAGTGATACCCGCACACAGAATCGGCGCTGCCCGCTTACTATCCAGCGAGTCGGGAATCGATAGTACGAATGATTCTTTAACAGTGATGTGTGTCGAATACCCGCCGAAGGTATTGTAGCCACTGCCATCGGGCTTCTGATAGCCGTTGTAGGTAGCCGTTGAGCTAACCGGCCCTTCGCAATACTGCTCCAGCCCTTCGTGGCAGGAGTCGCAATGGCCACACGAATCGATCAGGCAGCCGACGCCTACGGTGTCACCCTCCTTGAATTTTGTGACGGCCGACCCCGCCTGGACCACTTTACCGACGATTTCGTGGCCGGGTACACAAGGCCAAAGTGTGTTGCCCCAGTCGTTTTTGATCTGGTGCAGATCGGAATGGCAAACGCCGCAGTACAGAATTTCGATGAGTACTTCGTCGGCTTTCGGTGCCTGGCGCTCGATCTCCATTTCCGACAGCGCATTGAATGAATTGATCAGGGAACGAGAGGTCCCGAATGCTTTGGTTTTTGATAAATCCATGTTGTTGAGCAAAATGGTTAGTATACGCTCAGCAAACAGAGGTATTAGTCGATTGTTTTAGTAGATTAGGTAGGGGCGGTGGGAGTTGGCCTGGAGTTTCCCCTACAGGATATTGACCTCGGGGCTTATGGTGATTCCGAATTTAGCCAGCACAGATGCTTGTACCTGGTAGGCGAGGGCGAGTATTTCTTGGCCAGTGGCCCGGCCGTAGTTGACCAGCACCAGGGCTTGTTTGGTGTGAACGCCTGCGTCGCCTGTTCGGTATCCCTTCCAGCCTGCTTGTTCAATGAGCCAGCCAGCGGGCACTTTCACCATATCGGTGCCGGTTGGGTAGCCGGGTAACGCTGGGTACGTTGCCTTTAGCTGCTCAAACTGGGCGGCAGGTATTTCAGGGTTCTTGAAAAAACTGCCCGCGTTGCCAATCTGAGCAGGGTCGGGAAGTTTGCTGCGCCTGATCTGAATAACGGCGTCGCTAATGGCCCTAATGCTCATTGTTTCATCGGTGATACCCATATTGGCAAGCGTCTCGCTGATGGCCCCATAGCGGGTATGGAAAATTGGCGTCTTATTGAGCCGAAACGTTACCGACGTGATGATGTACTGGCCTTTCAACTCGTGCTTGAACACACTTTCCCGATACCCAAACTGGCAATCGGCATGCTCAAACCGATGTTTCTCGCCGGTGCCAACGTGGATGGCTTCCAGGTGGTCGAAAATTTGCTCAATCTCCACGCCGTAGGCACCGATATTCTGCATGGGAGCTGCCCCTACCGTACCGGGAATCAGCGACAGGTTTTCCATGCCGGCCAAGTTATGCTCGACGCAGTACATGACCAGGTCGTGCCAGATCACCCCGGCACCAGCCTGTACGTAGCTATGCTGATCGTCTTCGCGAATTACGTCGATGCCACCGATATTGAGGCGAATAGCCAGGCCCGGAAAGTTCTGGGTCAGGAGCAGATTACTGCCACCACCCAAAATCAGTTTGGGCAGTTCATTGAATTCGTTGAGTTGAAAGAGGGTGTTCAGGTCGGTCTCTGAGGCAATATTGGCGAAATAGGTAGCCTGGGCCTCAATGCCGAAGGTGGTATAGGGTCGTAGCGATACGCCACGTTGTACAGTCAGCATAGGTAGCAAAATGATCACCCCAAAAGTAGTAGTTTTGTAGCCAGCAAGACCCTTGGGAGGCGGCTTATCTCTTTACCCACCAACTATGATGCGCTTAATTGGAAAATGGATTGTTTTTGGCAGCACCATTCTGGTAGCCTGGTCCTGTGCGCGTACGCCGGCAACAACCGTTGCCCGAACAACAACTGGTAGCTACAACGAATATTCGGAAGACCTGTCGGCCGCCCGTCCGGTATATACGCCGCCAACGGCAAAAACAGCCCCTTCTGCTCCGGTGCCCCTACCGCCCGGCCGCGTTGTTGATGCACCAAAACGGACTGGCCAGGTAGTGCCTGCTGAAGCTTTGCACGTGAATAAACGCCTCGATGCTATTCTGGATACCATTGCCGTTCAGAATCGTCGGGTACGTTATGCGCCCGGGTATCGGGTGCAGGTATATGTGGGTAATGAGCGGGCAGCAGCAGACGCTGCCAAGCTACAGTTGTATCAGCTTTTTCCTGAATTAAGTGCCTATATGAGTTACCAGCAGCCTACGTACCGTCTGAAGGTTGGCGACTTTATGAAGAAAATGGATGCCGAGCGATATTTTACTAAATTGAAGGCTGCATTCACCTCTGCGCAGCTCCAACCCGATAAAGTAGACGTTCGCCGGGGCCTGTTGATAAAATAAGTGCAAGAGAATGACCGCTCTAACGTAAATTTACAGGCTGATACACGAAATTTTACAAATTCTTAGAATAATTACAATCGCATGAAAAAAGCGTTGATTACCGGCATAACGGGGCAGGATGGAGCTTATTTGGCCGAATTGCTGCTCGAGAAAGGGTATGAAGTGCACGGCATCAAACGCCGGAGTTCGCTCTTCAATACACAGAGGATCGATCATATGTACGAAGATCCGCACGAGACGCATGTTCGGTTCAAACTCCACTACGGTGATCTGTCAGACTCAACGAACATTATTCGGATCATTCAGGAAATTCAGCCCGACGAGATTTATAATCTCGGTGCCATGTCGCATGTTCGGGTTAGTTTCGATGAGCCAGAATATACTGCTCAGGTCGACGGTATCGGTACGCTTCGTATTCTGGAAGCGGTACGTCTGTTGGGTCTGACCGAAAAAACACGCATCTATCAGGCCTCAACGTCTGAACTGTATGGCGGTGTGCAGGGACACGCTCAGTCTGAAGATACTCCGTTTTACCCGCGGTCACCTTATGCGGTTGCTAAGCTATATGGCTACTGGATCACGGTTAACTACCGCGAAGCCTACAACATGTTTGCCTGCAACGGGATCCTGTTCAACCACGAATCGCCGCTGCGTGGCGAAACGTTCGTAACGCGTAAGATCACCCGCGCCGTTGCCCGGATTGGTCTGGGTCTGCAAGACAAAGTGTTTATGGGTAATATTGACTCACTGCGCGACTGGGGTCATGCCAAAGACTATGTCGAGGCTATGTACCTGATTCTGCAACAGGATACGCCGGAAGACTTCGTTATCGCCACAGGCGTAACTACAACCGTACGTGATTTTATTAAAATGGCTTTCCAGGAAATCGGTGTTGAACTGGAATTCCGTGGCGAAGGCATTGACGAGAAAGCGTACGTAGTAAGTGCCAGCAACCCGGAGTTCCCGGTTGAAATTGGGAAAGAAGTAATGACGATCGACCCTCGTTATTTCCGTCCAACTGAAGTTGACCTGCTGTTGGGTGACCCAACCAAGGCAATGACCAAACTGAACTGGACTCCAAAATATGATTTGGCCGGCCTTGTTAAAGACATGATGCAGGCTGATATCACCCTCTTCCAGCGCGATAAGCTCCTGGCTAAGAGCGGCCATCAGGTGTTGAATTATTACGAATAGAATACCTGAAGGATTCACTGTAAAAAAAGCTTCTCCAGTTAAGGAGAAGCTTTTTTTGTGCCAATTAGACGGTTGGTTACGCAGGGTAGTCTCATCTTGATCAATACGTCTGGCACCACCGATGATCCGGATAAGTTTTTCGCTGGTAACAATCTGACAGGCTTATACGGTGTCAGTTACCCTGTTATTTTCCACAGATAGCCGCTGTGTAGCCGAATGGGGGCTGATTCGGCTTATTTGACGTTTACTGTATGAGCACGGTATTTGCCCGGTGAGGTATTGAGTTTAGCCTGAAATAAGCGGTTCAGGGTACTAATGTTGTCGAAACCGGTCTGGATAGCAATCTGATTGATAGCCAGATCAGTAGATGCCAACAGCTGACAAACGTGGGTCAGCCGGACCTTGTTCAGATAATCGATGAACGTCAGGCGCATGTGCTGTTTAAACCAGCGGCAGAATGCATTGGGCGAAAAATGACATATATGTGCCATCTCCTGCAGCGAAATGGGCCGCTGATAGTGCTCGTTGATGTAATCGACGGCCGTTCGGATGCGGGCCGATGCATCGAGCAGTACAGCCTGGCGCTGGTAGTCGGGCGGGAGTATAAGCCTTGGCTCAGGTACGTTGCGGAGAACATCGAGTAACTCGATAAGGCTGACCAGGGCAGACGTACCCGTGTGATAAATCACGTCTCTTATCTTCTTAATGATCATTTCGTGTGGCTGCGGAAATGTGAAGCCACGTTTGGCTTCCTGAAAGAAGCTGGTGAGCGGATTACACTCTGCAAAGGAATCGAAGATGCTTTTAGGGAACTGGATACAAAATGCTTCTACCAGCGGCGTAGCCTCATCATCGTAACTGACAAACGTATGCGGTACGTTTTCACCGATCAGAAACAGATCTCCTTCGGCATATAGCGAAATATCGTCGCCAATAAACCGCACACCTTTTCCTTTGGCAAAGTACACTAGCTCCAGTTCAGGATGGTAGTGCCAGTGCGACTCGAAAGCCGGTTGTTGCCGCCGAAAGGCTTTAAACGAAGCAATGGGCAGATTGGTGATGCCTACTTCCAGTTCTGGCTTCATAAAATGCGTAAGGTAAGAGCGTAAATGAGCCCGGCTTCCCTGTGTGTTGGCCGTGTGGCAAACAAAGATATAAGCTGTCGACTACTGATATATTACCGGTTTAATGGGGTAGTCTGGTATTTAATGATAATATCGGAACAATTCTGGCATAAATGCGTAGAACAAAAGGTCCTTTTTTCGGGACAATTTTGTGGAGGTAATTCCAGGTACGTTGCCATTGTTACTTAGCTCTTCTAAGCCATTAAACCCCATGAAATCGTTAGATACCCCCTACGTATTAGCTCCCGAAGAGATTGAGTTTTACCAGAAAAATCGGTTCATTAAACTCAAAAATGTATTCGACGCCGATACCCTGGCCCAGTACAATGCGGTCATCAGCAGGCAGGTCGAGAAAATGAACACCGTCACGACCGCCCTCGATGAGCGCGATACCTACGGCAAAGCGTTTTTGCAACTCTTTAATCTCTGGCGAGAAAATGAGGCCGTGAAAGAATTCGTGTTCAGTAAACGGCTCGCTAAAATCGCCGCCGATCTGATGCAGGTCGACGGCGTGCGGATGTACCACGATCAGGCCCTGTTTAAAGAGGGTGGCGGCGGCATCACGCCCTGGCATGCCGATCAGTATTACTGGCCACTCAGTAGCGATAAAACCATTACGGCCTGGATTCCGCTGCAACCCGTTCCGCTGGATATGGGCCCGCTCGAATTCAGCGCGGGTAGCCATCAGATTGTGGAAGGGCGCGAACTGAGCATTGGTGATGCCAGCGAAAAACTGATTGCCGAGAAACTGCGTGTTACCGATTTCGAGCACGTTATCGAGCCGTTTGATCTGGGCGAAGTAAGTTTCCATTCGGGCTGGGTGTTTCACCGCGCCGGGGCCAACATAACCGACCACGTACGGAAGGTGATGACCGTGATCTACATGGATAAAGACATGGTGCTGCAGCAGCCTATCAATAAAAATCAGGAAAACGACTGGCACACCTGGTGTCCTGGTGCCACCGTAGGCGAGGTGATCAATACCGAGCTGAACCCGGTCATGTACTGATGGGTATGAATATCTGTGTATACTGTGCGTCGAGCGCGCAGGTCGATCGCGTCTATTTCGATGCTACAGAGAGGCTGGCAAAGCTATTTGTTGCAGCTGGTGTATCTATAGTGTTTGGCGGTGGCGGCATAGGCCTGATGGGCAAACTGGCCGATACGGTGCTTGCCGATGGTGGCCATATAAAAGGCATTATGCCCAAGTTTATGAATGAGGTAGAATGGGCCCATAAACAGGTTGCCGACTTCGAGTTTACCGATACCATGCATGAACGGGAAGCCCGCTTTCTGGCCGATATAGATGGCCTTGTAACGCTGCCGGGTGGTAGCGGCACCCTCGAGGAGTTACTGGAAGCCATTACGCTGAAGCGACTGGGTCAGTTTACAAAGCCGATCATCATCCTGAATACCAACGGTTTTCATGATCCGCTGAAGCAGAGGCTCGACCGGTGTATTACGGAGAAGTTCACGCACGAAAAAGACCGGCAGATGTGGACATTCGTTGACGAACCCGAAGCCGTTTTAGCTGGTATTCAAAACGCCGACGACTGAGACGAAACGTCTATTCATTTTGCCACAAACAGATAAGGCCCGGTTGAAATTACTGTCCGATATGCCTCATGAAAAGCATCCTCATTAGTGGCCTATGGCTATTGAGCATTGTATATAGTTTTGGGCAACTGCCAATTGTTGCTTCAGGTACGTTGGTCCGGCACGCCAATTTTCCGTCGAAGTTTGTTGAAGCCCGGAATATAGATGTCTGGCTTCCTGCAGGTTATAGCGTTAATAAAAAGTACGCGGTGCTGTATATGCACGACGGTCAGATGTTGTTTGATTCGGCCACTACCTGGAACCATCAGAGCTGGGATGTTGACGACGTGGCCACCAAACTAATGGCGGCGCATCAGGTGCAGGATTTTATCGTGGTGGGTATCTGGAATGCCGGCCAGCATCGCCACGCTGATTATTTTCCGCAGAAGGCTTTTGAATTGCTGACCGACGAGCAAAAAGCGTTTGTTAGTAGGCAGCTCAAAACGGCTGGCCGGGCAACCGAGGCCTTCCAGCCAAACTCCGATGCATACCTGAGCTTTTTGGTAACGGAACTGAAACCGTTTATCGACCGCCAGTATGCCGTTTACACCGACAGGGCGCACACGTTGGTGGCCGGTAGCAGCATGGGGGGCCTTATCTCCATGTACGCTATCTGTGAATATCCGGCGGTTTTCGGCGGTGCGGCCTGCCTGTCTACCCATTGGCCGGGTATTTTTTCGATGGAAAACAACCCCATTCCCGCCGCCTTTACCCGATACCTGAGTGCGAAGCTACCCGACCCTGATAGCCACAAAATCTATTTCGATTACGGCGACCAGACGCTCGATGCCCTTTATCCGCCCCTCCAACAGAAAGTAGATATGGTCATGGCCGGAAAGGGCTACACGGCTGCTAGCTGGGTAACGCGGTTTTTTCCCGGCAACGACCACAGCGAAAAATCGTGGCGCAAACGACTGATCGTTCCTCTTGACTTTCTATTGACAAAATAGCCTCATGAAAAAGCTTATTGGTTGCCTTGGCTGTCTGGCTTTTTGCCTGATGGCAACAACCTCGTCTAGTGGGCAGGCACCACTCCCGGAAAAATATCAGTTGCTGCCGCTCGGTGATGTAAAACCGGAGGGCTGGATCAAAACCCAGATGCAGCATGATTTGCGGGGTTTTGTTGGTAACCTCGACCGCCTGGTGCCCGACCTGATCGTAAAAGACGATATCTATGGCAAAGACCGGTTGACTGAAGCCGTGAAATCGAAAGACGTTGGAGCCCTGGGTCTGGGGGATAACCACGTGCAGATTTTATGGTGGAACAGCGAAACCCAATCGAACTGGCGGGATGGATTCGTGCGGCAGGCGTTTCTGTCGGGCGATGTTCAGGCGCAGCAGCGGGCCAGAGCCTATATTGCCGGCATTCTGGCCACGCAGGATGCCGACGGATATCTGGGCGTGTATGCGCCCGACCTGCGCTACAAGCTCACGGGCGAGAACGGCGAACTCTGGGCCAAAGCTACGCTGTTCCGGGTGTTGCTGGGTTATTATGAACTGACCAAAGACCCTAAAACATGGCAGGCGGTGTTGAAAGCTGTCGATAACGTGATGGTCAACTACCCGATCAATCAATCGTCGCCGTTTAAGGCCGAAAAACCCTTTGCGGGTCTGAGCCACGGCCTGGTATTTACCGATGTGCTGGACCGGCTGTACCAGCTCACCAACAACCGTAAGTACCTCGATTATGCCCTGTTTCTGTATACCGACTACTCGAAAAATGCCGTGTCGGAAACCGATATTCAGCTTGGTAATATTCTGAACGACAGTTACCTGATGCATGGGCATGGCGTGCATAGCTACGAACACCTGCGCCCGCTAACGGTGGCCTATTGGGCCTCGGGCGATGCGCAACTGAAGCAGGCGTTGGACCGCTATCAGCAACGGATCATCCGGCTGACTACGCCCACGGGCGGCCCCATCGGCGACGAATGGATCACCCGCCAAACGGCCGACGCCACCCAAACCGGCTACGAATACTGCTCGCTGCACGAGTTGCTGCATAGCTATGCCATGCTGCTGCAAAAGACCGGCAACGTGGCCTACACCGACCAAATCGAGCGGCTGTTTTTTAACGCAGCGCAGGGCGCCCGCCACCCAACGCACAGTAGCATCGCCTACCTTAAAACTGATAATTCGTATGAAATGACAGGTACGAAGAACGGAGGTGGCGATCCTAAACAGACCCGCTACAAATACTCGCCCGCTCATCAGGACGCGGCCGTATGCTGTGTACCTAACGCCGGCCGAATTGCCTCGTATTACGTACAGACGATGTGGATGAAGGAGGGTAATGGGTTGGTAGCCAACCTGCTAGGTCCCTGCCAGTTAAATACGAACCTGGGTCGCAATACGGTTCAGATTCTGGAACGTACCGACTACCCGTATCAGAATAGTTTCGTGTTTACCATAAAGGCGCAAAAGCCATTCCTGCTAAAAATCAGGAAGCCCGACTGGGCTGAAAAGATTAGCTGTAATTATACGTACAAGAGCGACAATGGCTACCTGAGCATGGCCGTTAAAGCGGGCGAAACGGTTGTCCGGCTGGCATACAAAACAGCGGTACAAACCCATACATTTGCCGCCAACGAGACGTATTTCAGCTACGGTCCACTGGTGTATGCGCACCCGATCGAGGCCAGTGAGGCCGTGATTAAAACGTTTCCCGTAACTGGCTTTGCCGACCTGACCTATAAGCCTGCCAACCCGACAACATACAGGTACGTTACCAACAGCCCGGCAACGTACCTGAATGCGAGCATAATGGTCAAGGCTAAAAACGACAAGACCCAGGCTATCGAACCGATTCGGCTGGTGCCTGTTTCCAGAACCATTCTGCGGCAGGTTACTTTTTAAGAAGCCATATTTTGAGATGCCACGTTTTTGTCATCCCTCCTTCCGTCGGGATGACGAAATGCCGCGAGGATTAAAACCCGTCACAACAGAATACAGTATCTTTAAATCTACTCCCTTCCTATGATCATGCGCCGGTTTTTACCCGCTGTTTTACTCCTCCTTAGTATCACGTTCCAACTCGTAGCCCAACGTATTGAGCCTGCGTTTTGGTGGGTGGGCATGAAAGACACCCGTCTGCAACTGCTGATTCACGCGCCCGCCATTGCTGAGGCGCAACCGAAACTGGGGTATGCGGGGGTAAAAGTGGCGAAGGTGACAAAGGTGAAAAGCCCCAATTACCTGTTTATCGATCTCATAGTTAGTCCCGCCACAAAGCCAGGTACGTTCCCGATCCAGTTTCTGAAAAATGGAAAGTCGGTGCTGACGTACCAGTACGAGTTGAAAGAGCGGGAGGCCAATTCGGCGCAACGGCAGGGTTACACCGCCGCCGATGCCATGTACATGATCACGCCCGACCGCTTCGCCAACGGAAATCCGGCTAACGACAACATGCCCGGCATGATTGAACCCGCCAGCCGGACGGGTATCGACACGCGCCACGGTGGTGATATTCAGGGAATTGTTGATCATCTGGATTACATCAGTAATATGGGGTTCACGGCGCTGTGGATCAACCCGTTGATCGAAAACAACATGACCCGGACGTATCATGGCTACGCAGCCACAGACTTCTACAGGATCGATCCCCGGTTTGGTTCGAATGATGACTACCGGAACCTGTCGAAAGCCGCGCAGAAGAGAGGTATCAAGCTAGTCGTTGACATGATCATGAATCATTGCGGATCGGGCCATTGGTGGATGAGCGACCTGCCCACCGACGACTGGCTCAACTACCAGGAGAAGCCGGAAATAACGAACCATGCCCGCGAGACAAACCAGGACCCACACGCATCAGACTACGACAAGAAGCTTCACGCCAACGGCTGGTTCGTTCCAACCATGCCCGACCTAAACCAGCGGAATCCGTTACTCGCAACGTACCTGATCCAGAACACAATATGGTGGATCGAGTACGCTGATTTGCACGGAATTCGTATGGATACGTACCCATACCCCGACAAGGACTTTATGGCCGAATGGTCGCGCAGGGTGCTGGACGAGTACCCGAAATTCTCGATGGTGGGCGAAGAGTGGTCGATGAACCCGGCAATTATTGCGTTCTGGCAAAAAGGGAAAAAGAACCGGAATGGATATGTGTCGTACATGCCCAATATGTTCGATTTTCCGTTGAACAACGCTCTTGTTGAGGCCCTGAATGGCGACGACAAAATCTATAATCAGGGGCTACCGAAACTGTACCAGACAATGGCGCTGGACTTTCTCTACGAGAACCCGTATAATCTGGTCGTTTTTCCCGACAACCATGACATGAGCCGGTTCTACACCCAGATTCACGAGAAGTTTGATCTCTGGAAAATGGGCATAGTCTATACGCTCACGACAAGGGGAATTCCGCAGATATATTACGGCACTGAAGTGCTGATGACGAATCCTAAAAGCGACCGTCACGATGAAATCAGGGGTGAGATGCCCGGTGGCTGGCCCGACCATACGGCCAGTGTCTTTACAGGTAAAGGATTAACGGCGAGTCAGTTAGAGGCAAAAAATTTCATGAAACAATTGCTCCGGTGGCGCAGGCAAACCCCTGTGGTACAGACCGGTCAGCTCAGGCACTTCGCCGCTGGTGATGGTATCTACGTCTATTTCCGGTATAATGCGTCGCAGAAGGTGATGGTCGTGATGAACAAGAACAACGATGCGAAAACGCTGGATACTGCCAAATACGCCGAACTGCTGAGCGGTCATAAAACCGCCCGTAACGTACAGACTGAACAGACGCAGGTACTCAGCCAACCGTTGGTAGTTCCCGCCAGAAGCGCGGTGATCTGGGAGGTGAAGTAAAGACAACCTTCTGTCAGGGCATCGTCTGAAACCCCTCATTAGTAACGGACCAGTAGGTTGGTTCTTTACCATCCGGCGCTGTCCAGGTTTTCAGGTTGAACGTACCTGCGCTCTGAACCTCTGCGACGCAGATGGCCTTTTTATTGGCCGACCAAACAAGAGGCTTTCCCGCTACGCATTGCTCAGGTTTGCCCGAACTGGCAGGCGTAACGAAATAGGCAACGCCTGAGCCGAAGACTGTTGCCATTCCCGTTGGTTCAATGCCAACGGCGGTTTTCTCGCTTACGCCAATTCCTCGCCCGGTTACGTTCCAATCGGTACGCATGCGGGCCAGAAAGGCTACCAGACGACCTTGCCGGTTGCGTTGGGCAAAATGCGTATCGGTAATAGTATTAGCCATAAAGGGAGCGTCGATAAAGTCGTTGCGGCCCAGCATCAGGTTGGCATGATACGGGTCAGACAGCGCTTCGGCTGAAGTAAGGCTCTCGTTGAAAGCAGGATAGTAGATTTGCCCGAGAACGGCGCAACCGGCGCTAGTGCCACCTACGGGCACTTTTTTGCTGTTGATGAGGTAATTAATGGCGGTCTCTACCTTCGAGTCTTTCCAATATTTAACGTAATTGCCCTGATCACCACCGGCGATAAACAGCGCTTCGGCGTTTCTGATTTTCTGCACAACGGCCTCGTCATTTACCCACTCGGCCGAGTTGAGCAGAATGGTTTCAACGGAATTTACCGTTTCGCCCAGTGTTGTATACAGGTACGTATTGTAGCCATCTGACCCACTGGCCCGCAGGATGACCACATCGCCCCCGCCCGATTTTTTGAGAAACCAGCGCATGGCTTCGGCGACGTCGGTGCTGCCACCAGCCAGTAAAATGCCGGGAGTAGTCGAGGTCGTTACGTCGGCAGCATCGCCTGTGAGCCAGGTAGTGGGGCCGGCGGTTGAGACACAGACAGGCTCGGTAGTTTGCTGTTTATAAGCCGCCGGTGCTGCCAGCAGCCAAAGGCAGGCTAACCAGTATGAAAACGAATAAGTTGATAATGACATGGCCAGGTACGTTTCATCCTGAATTACGGCGTAAAATGGCCATAAAAAAAGCCAGGTACGTTGCTGTACCCGGCTTTCGATAAAAAAACTGCGGCGATTAATCGCGACTGCGGCCGTTCAGAATGCTTACGTAGTAAAGCAGTGTAGCCAGTGAGCTAAGTGCGGCAACGACGTAGGTCATGGCGGCCCATTTCAGCCCATCTTTAGCTACATCGTATTCACGCGGCGATACAACGCCCCGGCTTTCAATCCAGGCCAGGGCCCGCTTGCTGGCGTCGAACTCAACAGGCAGCGTAATGAAGGTAAAGAGCGTAGTAACCGCAAACAGGGCAACGCCAATCTGCAACGGCAGCAACGTGCTGTTGATCATCAGAATACCCGCCAGCAGAATCCACTGCATGTACCGCGACGATACGCTGACAAACGGAACAATGGCCGATCGGAACTGCAACGGGCCATAAGCTACCTTATGTTGTACGGCGTGGCCACATTCATGGGCGGCTACGGCCGCCGCCATCACGCTTCGTCCGTGATAGACGTCGGGCGAAAGGTTTACGGTTTTGTCCTGCGGGTTATAGTGGTCGGTGAGTTGACCATCAACGGAGAGGACGCGCACGTCAGTCACGCCGTTTTCGTAGAGCATTTTCTGCGCTACTTCGGCTCCGGTAAGTCCGCTGCTAAGAGCAATCTGCGAATATTCGGTGAATTTGCTCTTGAGGCGCCACTGTACAAACAGGCCCACAAGGAATAGGATAATCATTAAAATGTATGCACCAGGCATGGTCTTCGAGTTAGTTTAGTGGATGGCAATCTAATCGGACTTCGATTGGCTTGCCTACATATAAAACAGCAACAGGCCAAAAAATGTGCCAATTGAGCAACCACTCATCCAGGCCGGGGGCCGATGATCAACTGGAAGTTTTGTGTCCTCCGTCTTCTGTCTTCAATCCTTTGTTGCACTGCTCAAGGACGTATTTCTTGACTTGGCAGCGCAACAGAGGACTGAAGACAGAAGACGGAGGACACAAAACTTAGCCATATGCCTCGACTATTCTCTGGATCAGGGAGCTGGTAGAATAACCCGGAACCAACGCGATGGTTTCAACGCTGCCGCCATTGCCCAGCACAAAATCAGCGCCAACAATGGTCGCTACGGTGTAATCGTCACCCTTTACCAACACGTCGGGCCGGAGGGTTTCAATCAGTTCGAGCGGGGTCGGTTCGCCAAAAAGCGTAACCAGATCAACGAATTGTAGAGCAGCCATCAGGCGGGCGCGGGCCTGTTCGTTCACCACCGGGCGCAACGGCCCTTTGATGCAACTGACCGACGCATCGGTGTTCAGGCCCAGCACAAGTTTATCACCTAATGCGCGAGCTTTTTCGAGGTAATCGATATGCCCCAGATGCACGATGTCGAAGCAACCATTGGTAAACACGACGCGCTGACCCTCCGCATGCCAGGCACGTACCTGCGCCGCTGCTTCATCGCGCGAAACAATTTTTTGGGAAGTCATTTCAGGAGGTTGAACGGGGTTATTACTCGGCACTAACCGGGGCGGTACTAACCTCGGCACCTGCCTTTTTGCGGCGACTCAGAACGATCAGGAACGATAGTCCGCCAAACACGATGACCACGGCCCACTGCGATAGCAGCATCAGCGTTGCCAGTGTTTGCCCGTCCTGCTGGGTAAGCCCGTAAATGACCAGCGCCGAGCCAACCATGATGTTAAACGCCCCTAAACCGCCCTGCGTTGGAGCTGCCATGCCAATAGTACCCATCATCAAAATGGTCAGAGCCGCCACCGGGCCGAGGTTGGCCGTTTGAGGCATCGCAAAAAACAGGACGTACATAGTCAGGTAATACAACACCCAGATCAGCAGCGTGTGGAAGATGAAGAGGCCCGGCTGGCGAAGTTTACGTACGCTGAGAAGCCCGTCGACAAGGCCTAGAACGAACGTTTCTACTTTGACAAACAACGCATTACGCCGCAGGACTTCTTTGTATTTGTTATACATGAACCAAGCCACTACAGCCCCGCCAATACCAACGGCGAGGAATAAGTAAAGGCCTGTACGACTGCCGTTTCCACCCTTGCCCGCAAACAAGCTAAAAACCAGGTCGCTGAGGCGGGTGAACTCCAACACCAGTGTGAGACCGATGATAACCAACAGCATCAGCACGTCGAAAATGCGTTCCGCTACAACTGTACCGAAGCTGACGTTGACTGGAATACCTTCGAGCCGGTTCATGGTACCGCAGCGCGTTACTTCACCCATTCTGGGAATAAGCAAGTTGGCAAAATAGCCTGTCATTACCGCCAGCGTCGAGTCGAACTGCGACGGGCGATGACCCGTTACGGGCTCGAGCAGTAAACTCCAGCGTACACCCCGGCTCCAGTGTGATAGCATCGCTATAACAGCATATACGCCGACCCAGGCCAGGTTTGCCTGCCCCAGAGCAGCGAACATGGCGTTCAGGTCGATGTCTTTGAAGACGAACCAAAGAAGCCCCCCGGCCACAGCGAGGGAAATGGCATACGTAAGAATGTTTTTCATGGAAAAGAGTTTACTGTTTACAGTTTGCCGTTTTCAGTTGCTCCGCTGATTACCAATAATGGTTGTAGAGCAGCGCAACTGAAAACGGCAAACTGTAAACTAAAGATTATCCCCTTGCTGCGTGCCCTCCGGTTACCAACCGGTTGTTTTCGTCGGGGAATACCACCAATGGTTTGTGCGTTTTGGCTTCTTCGTCGGTAAGCATGCAATAAGAGATGATGATGATAACATCGCCGGGTTGAGCGCGACGGGCGGCTGCTCCATTGAGACAAATAATGCCCGTTCCGCGCTCACCGGTAATAACATAGGTGATGAGTCGTTCGCCGTTGTTGTTGTTTACGATGTGCACCTGCTCGTTTTCCAGCAGACCCGCTGCGTCCATCAGGTCTTCGTCGATGGTGATGCTGCCCACGTAGTTCAACTCAGCCTGAGTGACCTTCACGCGGTGCAACTTTGATTTCATTAAAGTCAGAAACATGGTCTGTTTTTGAGAAGCGTCTTCATAACGAAGGCGTCCGCAAAGGTAGCGGACGCCTTCTGGTCAGCAAAACAAGCGCCTGTAGGGTAACGTTCGGCTATTGGTCGACTACGCACGAACGGTACGCGCTGCAAACAAGGCTCGGCATTCTTCCAGGCTCGACTGCCCGGAGGCAACAGTCAGTATGAAATTAGTTAACAATGGATCGTCAACTGCGGAAGAGAGATCAAATCCATTCAGGTTAAGAGACACTAAAGCAGCGCCCAATCCGGTCCGTTTATTGCCGTCTGAGAAAATATGGTTGCAGATGATGTTGTAACAGTATAGAGCTGCTTTATCAGAAATGGTCGGGTACATTGGCTCCCCGAACAATTCAGACTGAACGGCATCGAGCAGGTAGTCCAGGTTTTCTTCGTGCAGGAAATTGAACGGCGGCGTAAAATTGCCCCGTGCTGGTCTATGGTCGCTTTATCAAGCCTGATTACCTGTTGTTTAATTAGATAACGCATTAAGCTAACGCCTTAAACGTTGCGTCAAAGCGTTGAAAATTCTGTTGTACTAACTGATCAAACTCAGCATCATTATCCGCTGAGATAGTTGTTTCAGACAGAATCTCTTTCAGCATGTTTCGAAATAACTCAGGCTCTTCCTGAATTAACTCCCGGAGGGCTTCCTTAACAAGCCCTTTATCTACCATCTGTGTCATTGCATTTGCTGGTTAACATACTCAATCTACCAAACACCGCCTGATTGGCAAAAGTTGATCGTCACGCACTAAGCGACCCCGGTGCGATTAAAACGGAACCACTACTTTCAGGCTCATATTTCGGCCCAAATTAAACACACCCACGCGGCCGGTCGCGTTGTTTGGGTCGAGGTATTTCAGGCGGCTTTGATGGGCCTGGTAAATGACATCGAATAGGTTCGTTGTCGAGAAATAGACGGAGAATAACGTCTGTTTCCGGTTACCCGTTACGTCGCCACCCGCGCCGATGTGCACCAGTGTGTAGCCCGGCGTGGCTGTTTCGGTATTCGACGCCGCCAGGAAACGATCCTGTCGCTGCGTGATTTCGATATCCATCGTAGCATATAGATTACGAAAGCGGTTACTAATCCGGTCGCGGGTGAGGCGCAGTTGCGTGACCCAACGTGGTGCTGGCATGAACGGCAAATACTGGGCATCGTCGGTGGTAGCCGAGAGGTTGCGTCCGAAGACCGATGAGTACGTTTGTGTCAGACTAAACCACCGCGCCGCCGCCGGATTGTACGTTACCATGCCCTCGAGTCCCTGCAACCGAGCGTTGCCCTGTGCGTATCGGAACACGGGAATATTGCCCTGGAATAGCGAATCGGTGCCCGCACGGTTTAGTACCCGTTCCGAATAAATGTAATTCTGGATGCTGTTCTGAAACAGGCTCAGATCAACGTACCAGTTCTGGCTTTCGTAGGTCATGCCCAAATCGCCTTGATACGCCACCTCCGGCACCGCATCGAGCTTGCCAATCTCGTACCGGAACGTACCTGCGTGCACCCCGTTCGACGATAATTCGGGTACGGTTGGTGCCCGAAAACCGCGCGATGCATTGACCCGAACGTTTAGTTTATCCGTGACTGAATAAACACCACCCAAACTGGCCGACACGTTGCGGTATGTTTTATCTGCACCGGCAAAACGCTGGCTGTTTGGCCCCTGCGAACGTACCTGGAAAGCGCCTTCCGAGTCGAGGTACAACGCGCCGATGGTGAGCATCCGAACATCGAACCGGGCACCGCCGCTGATTTTTAGCTTGCCAATGTTCTTCTTCAAAAACACGAACTCGCCGTTATCGAAGAGGTTGTAATTGGGATACAGGGCCTGATAGCCCTGATTGTCGAGCGACTGCTGCATGCCGTTGCTGCCAACGGTTATCTCCAGATTGTTCTTCGTCGGAAAGTTGTAGCGAACGTCATAGTAGTTGGTATACAGAAACAGCCCTAGTTGTGCCTGATTAGGCCGGAGCACGTCGGCAAACTCGTCGCGACGGTTGCGGGCGTAGCTGAGGTTAGCCGTTAGCGAGCCGCCGTTAGCGAATTGGAACAGGTTATTCAACGAGATTTTGGCGTTGACCAGCCGCTGCGAATTGAACGGCAAAAATTCCCGGCTCGTCAGCTCATCGTCGGTAACGGGACGGTCGGCAACTTCCCTATTGGGCAAAATCGTCGCGGTGGTGAAGCGGCCCGTTCGGGAGTCGCGGGTGCCGTTGATAATGTTGAATTTCTGCTCGGTTCGAAGAAAATACAGCCGCGAATAACCCCAGCGTTTGTTCAACCCAACGTACCCACTGAGGTCGAGAATGTCGGCGTAGTTGGAGCCGTATACCTTGCCATCAGCCCTGTTCTGATAATTCCCTGCCGATTTTGTCGAGGCTGTTCCGAGCCACACAAAGCCGTTCTGGTTGCCAGCTGCCTGAACCGACGCACCCAGTAGCCCGTGATTGCTCTGGTAGCTGGTCAGCACCCGCCCCCGAATTTTGCCTTCCTCGACCGGCCGCGGCGACAGGGCCGTAACAACGCCTCCCAACCCATCAGAACCGTACATCAAACTACCCGCACCCCGAATCACTTCGTAGCGGTCAATCGAATATTCGTCGAGCTGAATGCTGTGCTCTTCGCCCCACTGGTTGTCTTCCTGCCGAATGCCGTCGTGCATGGTAATGACCCGGTTGAAGCCCAGCCCACGAATGATAGGCTTGCTCAAACCCGCACCCGTCGTCACCTGCGACATACCCGGCAGTTTCGACACGGCATCGATCAGGTTCGTGGAGCTTTGCTGCATCAGCCGCAGTTGCGACATAGCCGCAATGGGCACCGGACTTTCGCGAATGATCGTCTTGGTCGACGCCCCCGACACGATCACTTCTTCAAGCATCTGCGAGGCGTTTTCCATGACGAAATTTTGCGTCGTGGCCGCGTTCACCGTCACACTTCTGATCAGCGTTTTGTGCGAAATGTAGCTGACCTGCACCGTGAACGTACCGGTGGGCAGGTTAGTGAGGCGGTACGCTCCGTCGAGATCGGTGGTGGCCCCTAGGCGCAGGTCGGGGAGGTAAATGGCTGCACCAATGACAGCCTCGCCCGATTCGCCGTGCGTAACGCGACCGGCCAGACTATGTTGGGCAATACAAACAGAAACAGGCAGCCCGAGACAGGCCACCATGAGGAGTAAAATCTTCATAGAGAAACTACGTTGGTTGAAAAATCAGTAAGCGGAAGCTTACGCCAACGGTGGTCCTCGATGCGAAAAACAGGTGAAGTCAACCCAACGTACCTGCACATGACGGGCAAACGTAGGGGTAGGGAGCAGTGGCTGCTCGGGTGCCTGAAACGTAAAAAACGTGGGTTCCGTGAACGGATAAGCCACGTCGGTCATGGCATCGAGCCAGATCAGTTCCTGCTTGCTGTGGTTGTTCGGCTGAACGGGGTCAGAGCCGGGGCCGCCGAGTGCTTTGGGAAGAAACGGGTGCGCGTGAACGACAATCGTACCGTCGGGCAGCCGGTGGGCATGCCGGAACACCACGGCGTTGGTCAGCATAAAGAGCTGAACCAGCAGCAGCAGCCGGGCTACGGTAACACGATATGTACTGGTTTTGCGCATTGGTCAGCAAACATAACATACGGCTCTTTTCCCAAAGCCGATGTGATGCGTTATCCCACAAATTAATGCTATAAATTGGCGTTACTCAATTGATTGATCGATCAGTTAGGAATCGCCGTAAGGTAAACCGGACGATTCATTGCTTTGACAACAACTAGCCGATATTAGCGGTTTAGATGCTACCGCCAACGGTACACACTCCCTTATTCATGCAACTTCTTCTCGACAACCTAAACCAGCAAACCGCACGTACCCAACTCGGCGGTGGCCAGAAAAAATTAGATGATCAGCACAAAAAAGGCAAGCTGACCGCACGCGAGCGGGTAACGTACCTGATTGACCCTGAAACGCAGTTCCTCGAAATCGGTCTATTTGCGGGCGATGGCATGTACGCCGAACATGGTGGGTGCCCGTCGGGCGGTGTGGTTACGGGGCTTGGGTACATATCCGGGCGGCTTTGCGTGATTGTGGCCAATGATGCCACGGTGAAAGCCGGGGCCTGGTTTCCGATCACCGCCAAAAAAAACCTTCGGGCGCAGGAAATAGCCATGGAGAACCGCCTGCCCATTATTTATCTGGTCGATAGCGCGGGTGTGTACCTGCCGTTGCAGGATGAAGTCTTCGCCGATAAAGACCATTTCGGGCGCATGTTTCGGAATAACGCGCACCTCTCGGCCATGGGCGTGTTGCAGGTGGCGGCCGTTATGGGTAGTTGCGTGGCTGGTGGTGCGTACCTGCCCATTATGTCAGACGAAGCGCTGATTGTAGAAGGAACCGGCTCCATTTTTCTGGCTGGGCCCTACCTCGTTAAATCATCGATTGGTGAAGAGGTGAGTGCCGAAACGCTGGGCGGCGCGGCGATGCATACCGAGATTTCGGGCGTGATCGACAATAAATTCCCCGACGATCAACGCTGCCTCGACGCGATAAAACGCATTCTTGACAAAACCGGCAGTCAGCCACTAGCCGGATTCAGTCGAGCCACGCCTGCGCTGCCTGCCCTCGACCCGGCCGAAATTTACACCCTGTTGCCACAAGACCGGGTGAAGCCATACGACATGCAAACCATCATCGACCGGCTCATCGACAACTCTGATTTCGACCCCTACAAACCCGACTACGGCCAGTCGCTGATCTGTGGCTATGCCCGCATCGACGGCTGGGCGGTGGGGATCGTGGCCAATCAGCGAAAGGTAGTGAAGGCCAAAGTGAGAGCAGCGCTTGGTGGAAGTGCACCTGGTGTCGCCGCTACAGAAATGCAGATGGGCGGGGTGATCTACGGCGATGCGGCCGACAAAGCAGCCCGGTTCATTATGAATTGCAACCAGAAGAAGATTCCGCTGGTATTCATTCAGGACGTGACGGGCTTCATGGTGGGTAGCCGGGCCGAACAGGGCGGCATCATTAAAGACGGGGCTAAACTCGTCAGCGCGATGGCCAATTCGGTGGTGCCCAAGTTTACGATCGTGGTGGGGAATAGCTACGGCGCCGGTAATTACGCCCTCTGCGGACGCGCCTACGACCCCCGCCTGATGATTGCCTGGCCTACAGCCCAGATGGCGGTAATGAGTGGAGCCTCGGCGGCAAAAACGCTGTTGCAGATTCAGGTGGCGTCGTTGAAGGCCAAAGGCGAAACCATTACGCCAGAAGACGAACAAGCGTTACTGCAAAAGATCACCGATCAGTACAACGCGCAACTCTCGCCTTACTACGCCGCCGCCCGCCTTTGGGTCGACGCCGTCATTGACCCTCTGGATACCCGCCGTTACATCTCGACCGGTATCGAGGCCGCCAACCATGCCCCCATCACGAAGGCATTCAACGTAGGGAATATTCAGACGTAGCGTGTGTAGAGCCGCAAGATCTTGCGGCTCTACTTGGCGCACGCCCCCGGTGTGTACGCCACACCAGCACAGGCGGCTTCGCATGCGTTGCCGTAGGTGCGCCCGTCGCAGCCGCAAACGGGATCATACTGCTGAGTGCATATACAGTTGGTGTTGGCCTTGGGTTGGCAATCGGGTGAAACTGATGGTTTAGAGCAACCAAGTATGTAGGCTATACTCAGACACGTTACGAGCGTTTTCATAGCATATGTTGAGGATGACGTACCTGAAAGACCCTCCTGCGATAAAAACGGTTGTAAAGGTGATCATTTCAGGTTTCAATTGTTTCGCTTAATCACCATTTGACCAGTGAGCAGAGCACTTGAAGCCTGAAACGATCACCCTTCTTTCCCTTGCACCCAATCCATACGCTCGGGGATGTCCTGCTCAATCGCCTTCCTGACTTTCTCGACAATTTCCTCTACGCTCTCGCCGGGGCCAATGATTAGAGGGGCTTTGAAGCGGATGGATAGTTGCGTATTCCGCTTCTTGAAGCGTAGCCCTTTTTTATCAAATGCCCGCCGGAATCCGTTGATCACTACCGGAATCACGATCGGGTCGTTGGCCATGATCAGGTGGGCGGTTCCCTTACGGATAGGGGCGAATGGCTTGGTGGTTCCCTGCGGAAAACTGACCACCCAGCCGTGTTTTAACGCAATCTGAATCTTATCAACCGCCGCCGAGTCAACACTGCGCTGCACTTCGCGACCATCAGCTCGCCACGACCGTTCGATGGTGAGGGCGCCGCCAAGGGCGAATATCTTGGCCAGAATTCCCTTCTGCATCGTCTCGCTGGCGGCCACGTAATACTGCCGGGCGCGGGGTGCCAGCAGGTACATGGGGGGGAGAATGGTGTCTTTGAACCCCCATTTCACGGCGCAGAATACGTGGAAAAAGGCGATCACATCGGCGAAGTACGTCTGGTGATTCGATAGGAACAGAACGTTATTGATCGGTAAATTCTCCAGATGTTCTGTGCCTTCAATCTTGATCCGGTTAACCGTTGTGTACCGAAAATACGTAAACCAGCCCACCGCCGCTATAATGATACGCCTGAACAGCAGCCAATTACCAAACGGGTCGCACTCGAATAGGCCGATGAAGTCGAGCCGGTCGAGGGGCTTGGGTAGGTAACTGAATCGGGTTGGCTTAACGTAACGCATAATAACAGCAGGGGCAATACGCTGAGCCGACAGGAGACGTCAACGTTTTCAAAGAAAAGTACAAGATAAAATCAACAGGACCCGCAAAGAGCAGAACAGGCGTTGCGAAAAATTTTCGCAAGTGCATTAATCCTTCGGCCCTGTCGCACTATCCAAGCTACAAATAACCACAAAACGCGCTTCTACTTCCCGCGTTACCTTTTCAGAAACCCGTTAGGGAACACTTAGTTTAACTGCCTTATTGATCATGAAAACTCAGCTCGTAAACGCACTTCTTGGTTCGGCCTTCACCATTGCATCTCTTTTCGTTAGCACTGCTTCGTTTGCCCAGGTTCAGGTTGGCTTTCGGGGTGGCGTGAACTGGGGTACTGTTTCAGAACCATCGCTGCTGAAAAACCTCCCTGTTCAGCCTGAGTTGTCACCTGGCCCCGCTGCCGCTATTTTCCTCGATATTCCCGTAAGCGATCGGGTATCGTTCCGGCCCGAGGTTGGGTACGTTCAGAAAGGCTTCGTTCTCCGCGAAGGCACAAGCTTCGATCTGGGTATCATCGATATTCCCATCGGCGCGCGGGTAGCTTACCAAACGCAATCGATTCAAACAGGCCTGTTGGTCAAAGCTAATCTGACAGACGGCCCCGTTCAACCTTACATTTTTGGTGGCCCCGCCGTTGGTTACTCCTTCGACGGCCGCATTCGTACTCGGGCAACAGCGCTCTTTACCACGCAGAATATGGATGTTGACCTTGATTTCGGCAACACGCTTAATCCCTGGGATATCAGCGCCGTTGGTGGCCTGGGTCTCTCGGCCGAAATGGGAACTGGCAAGTTTTTTGTTGAAGCTCGCTATGACTATGGGCTGACCCGTCAGTTGCAGGTGCCTTTGGTTAACCTTCCCGTACGCAACCGCAGCGTTGGTGTTTCGCTCGGCTACGCATTTACGCTTTAATTTTTGTTGATTACGAATCAATCAATAGACGTACCTGCCGTTGGTGGGTACGTCTTTTTTGTAACGGGTTGCTGCATACTGTGTAAAATGACATTCATCATGTAGACAAATGAGAAAAAGTCGTTGAGTGGCACTCAATTCTGTTTATTTTTGTCAGTCCGTAACAGAACAAAACAGCATGGTCGGCTTTACCGGCTCTGAATTCATCAAATCGAACAATGGCAACACTCATTAACGACTTTACGTACTCAACCAAGTCAGAGCCGCACCGCATGCGCACGCGGCAGATTATGAAAGCCCACCCAGAAGTGAAAAAGCTGATTGGGCAAAAAAATCCGACTACATTTTGGGTTGCTCTTGGCTGTGTAGCCATGCTCATCACGATGGCGTGGTTCCTGCGTGATCAGCCCTGGTGGATGGTTGTTGCGGCGGCCTGGTTCATTGGTGCATTTCCGGCCCACACGCTGTTCATCTGCATTCATGAAGCAGCCCACAACCTGATTTTTCGTAAGCCCGCCGCCAACGTCTGGACGGGTATCATGGCAAACCTGCCCACGGTATTTCCAACGGCTATTTCATTTAAGAATTTTCATATCAAACACCACGCTTTCCAGGGGGTGCACGAACTCGATGCCGATCTACCCGATTGGTACGAAGCAAAACTGATCAACAACTACGCGATTGGTAAGGCGCTGTGGCTGCTGCTGTTCCCGATCTTCCAGGGAATTCGCACGCTTCGCTGCATCGAACTGGCCGTGATTGATAAGTGGGTAGTAGCCAACGTAGTGGTTCAACTCGTGTTCGACGTACTGATCGTCGTGTTCTTCGGCTGGAAAGCCCTGGCTTTCATGGTTATGTGTCTGTTCTTTTCGGTAGGTCTGCACCCACTGGGCGCCCGCTGGATTCAGGAGCACTACCTGACCCTCGACCCTGAGCAGGAAACCTACAGCTACTACGGCCAACTGAATGGCGTAAACCTGAACGTGGGTTACCACAACGAACACCACGATTTCCCGTCAGTACCCTGGAACAAACTGCCACAACTGAAGCAATCGGCTCCTGAGTTCTACGATACATTGAAATACCACACGTCGTACGTAAAACTGCTGTTCATGTTCCTCTTCAGCCAGGAAGTGTCACTGTATTCACGCATCGTCCGCAAAGAACGCGGCCGCGTTACCCTTGACGATCAGTCGAAACCCGACGTTGAGCTGATTCAGGCACAAGCCAAGCCAGAACCCGCTACGGTATAACGTACCTGACTTTTGGATAAATGCCCGCTTCTGATGCAGAGGCGGGCATTTTTTGTGGGCTCGATTTTATCGCCAACCCGATGATACGTCGGACCGCCCTGAAGGAGGTTAATGCGCTACGAGATCGATGTCGCGGAACAGACTCCCCCCCTCAGGGCGGTCCGACGTATCGGGTTGGGTATGCATACCGGTGAGAATTGGGTCCAACCTTGTTTTTGTCCAAAAAATACAAATCCACGATTTCGGCGCGAAAAGGCATAAAAACCTTTTGCACAAATGGTTTAGGCCTGTGATTGCACTACTTACCTATCGAATGAACTTTGCGATTACGCGGTTTTATTCCTACTTTTGCGGGCTGAAATAGGTTCTTACTTTTCATATTTATCATATACCAATGATTACGGAAACGGCAGTCAATACGGGTAAGATCACACAGGTGATTGGCCCGGTTGTAGACGTGAGTTTCGAGGCAGAAGGCTCTCGGATTCCGGCTATTCTCGATGCCCTTAAGGTAACGCGGCCCGATGGCCAGGTCGTTATCATGGAGTGCCAGCAGCACCTTGGCGAAGATCGTGTTCGCGCCATTGCGATGGATTCGACCGAAGGTTTGCAGCGCGGCATGGACGTGGTTGACCTGGGTAGCCCCATCACAATGCCCATCGGCGAAGCCATCAAAGGCCGTCTGTTCAACGTAGTAGGCGAGCCTATCGATGGTTTGGGCGCACTGCCCGACGCTCGTCGGTCGTCGATTCACCGGGCTGCTCCCCGGTTTGAAGACCTGGCTACGTCGACCGAAGTACTGTATACGGGTATCAAGGTAATTGACCTGCTGGCTCCTTACGTAAAAGGTGGTAAAATCGGTCTCTTCGGTGGTGCCGGTGTCGGTAAAACCGTATTGATTCAGGAACTGATCAACAACATCGCCAAAGCCTACGAAGGTCTGTCGGTGTTTGCTGGTGTAGGCGAACGTACCCGCGAAGGAAATGACCTGATGCGTGAAATGATCGAAGCCGGTATCATCAAATACGGCGACGCGTTCAAACACAGCATGGAAGAAGGCGGTTGGGATCTGACCAAAGTTGACTACGAAGAGCTGAAGCAATCGCAGGCTACGTTCGTATTCGGTCAGATGAACGAACCACCCGGAGCCCGTGCCCGCGTGGCCCTATCTGGTTTGACAATCGCCGAATATTACCGTGATGGTGAGGGCGAAGGTGAAGGCCGCGACATCCTGTTCTTTATCGACAACATCTTCCGCTTTACCCAAGCCGGTTCAGAAGTATCCGCTCTGCTGGGTCGGATGCCATCGGCCGTAGGTTACCAGCCTACGCTGGCGACCGAAATGGGTGCCATGCAGGAACGTATCACGTCGACCAAGCGTGGTTCGATCACATCTGTACAGGCCGTATACGTACCTGCCGATGACTTGACCGATCCCGCCCCTGCAACAACCTTTGCTCACCTTGACGCCACGACGGTATTGAGTCGGAAAGTAGCTGAGCTTGGTATCTATCCCGCCGTTGACCCGCTCGACTCTACGTCGCGGATTCTGTCGGCCGAGGTACTGGGCGAAAAGCACTACGGTACGGCTCAGCGTGTAAAAGAGATTCTGCAGCGCTACAAAGAATTGCAGGATATCATCGCCATTCTTGGTCTGGAAGAATTATCGGAAGAAGATAAGCTGGTTGTAAGCCGGGCCCGTCGGGTACAGCGCTTCCTGTCGCAGCCGTTCTTCGTGGCCGAGCAGTTCACCGGTCTGAAAGGGGTATTGGTGCCGATCGAAGAAACTATCAAAGGCTTCAACGAAATCATCGACGGTAAATATGACCACCTGCCCGAATCAGCCTTTAACCTGGTTGGTAACATCGAAGCCGCCGTTGAAAAAGGCGAGCGTCTGATCAAAGAAGCAGGACAGTAAACTGATTTCGGATTGGGGATTTTAGATTTCGGATTGACTGCGCTGCCTGGGTAGTATAGTCAATTAGCGGAGCGAAATCCGAAATCCGAAATCCCCAATCCAACATCACAATGCAACTCGATATCATAACCCCAGACCGGAAGGTATTTTCAGGCGAGGCTTCGTCGGTGACGTTTCCGGGATCGGAAGGTCAGTTTCAGGTGCTGAACGATCACGCGCCGTTAGTGAGCACACTGGCTCGTGGGCCGGTTACCATTGCCACATCGGGCGGGGTGAAAACCTTTACCGTTGATGGCGGCGTGGTAGAAGTATTGCGCAACCGCGTTCTGGTGCTTGCTGAAGCCGTTCTGGCCGCGTAAGACCAACGTACCTATATAATAAAAAAGCAGACTCAGCAACGGGTCTGCTTTTTTTGTGCCTATGCTCGCCGCCATCACTCTTAGGAGTCTCTTACTATAGCGAGTGACGTTTACGGACAGCGCTTTTGTCATCCCGACGGAAGGAGGGATGACAAAAGCGCTGCTTAAGTTTGCAATACTCAAACACTTAAATTGGTAAAGCATCCGTTCGCGAAGCTGACCTACACGAAATCTTACCGAAACGGCCACCACTTCCGCGCCCGCGAGATGAGCAGGTAGGCAACCGTACCCAGCGCCGTAACAGTCATGCCGGAGAGCATGTACTTGGGACCGGTTGAATAGAAAATATAACCCCATACAGCGATAACCAGGATTACCGGCAGTGGGTACAGCGGCATTCGGAATGGAAAATTGACGGCAGGCTTACCCTCAGCCGTTCGTCGGCTGTGCAGCAGAATCAGGCCCACCGCCTGACCGATGAACTGAATGACTACCCGCATCGCCAGAATCGCTGTGATCACGTTAGCCAGCTTGAACAGCAAGCTGAAGATGAATGCCAGTCCGCCCAGGAAGAGGAGCGAGATGTAGGGAAATTCGCGGGTAGGGTGAAGTTTGGCAAACATGCTGAAAAACTGCCCGTCGGCCGCTGCCGCGTAAGGAACGCGGGAATAGCCGAGCAGTACCGCGAACAGAGACGAGAACGCCACAACTAGCACCAGTAAGGTAGCAAATCGGGCCGCTCCGCTACCGTATAGCGCCTCGACCATGGTACTGACGATAAACGGGCTGTTGGCCGCTTTTTCGAAGGGCAATACGCTGGCAACGCTCAGATTCAGCGCGCCGTACAAAACGGCAATACCAATTACTGACAAAAACATACTCAGCGGAATATTTCGCTCAGGCCGCTTGATTTCACCGCCGAGGTGACAAATGTTGTAATAGCCTAAGTAACAGTAGATTGTCTTTACTGATGCTACGCCGACCGAAGCAGCCAGCACAGTGGGCGAAACGGTTTCGGCCGATGTCCAGGCATCGCTGAGTAACGTGCCTACCGACCGGGTACCGTAGTATAGACCACCCACGATGAGCCAGCCCATCGTGCCGAGTACGCATAGCCATAGCAACACGCTGATGCGGCCAATACCATCGATGCGGCGATAAAGTAGCGCAATAACCAGCAGTACCACCGTCCCGGAAACGATCCGGCGCGTGACCTCGTCGAGGGGATAGAGATACGAAGCGTATTGAGCAAAACCGATGGCTCCCGAGGCGACAACGAGTGGTGCCTGAATCAACGTTTGCCAGACGTAGAGAAAGGAAAATAGCTTGCCCCAGCGTTGTTCACCGTACGAGATTTTTAGAAACTGATAGCTACCACCCGCCTGCGGAAAAGCCGCGCCAAGCTCCGACCAGACCAGCGCATCGATAATCGAAATCAGGGCGCCCAATGCCCAGGCCAGCAGAAAATGCGGTCCACCAATGGATTTCATTACCAGTGGCAGCACCACAAACGGCCCAATCCCGACCATGTCGATCATGTTCAGGGCCGTCCCCTGCACCAAACTGAGCCGCCGGGGTAACCCAGCGGGGGGCGTCGATTCAGGTACGTTAGAAGGTGTAGACGTGTTCAAATCAAGCAGTTCCTCACTGAAGGTTGTATACGTCTGTGAATCCGCACCGGGTACGTAAAGTTCCAACGGTGGTTGTTCCGGCTGGTTTGACTAAACCCGTTAACTGGGCGTTCGGTACGTGCCTGACGCGTAGAAAGACTAATAAATAGGGTTGTGGCTGCTCACTCGCTTGGCAACCCCGTCAGGGGTGGTATGTCAATAGATATAGGAAGCTCTGGCAGGGGCGACATGTAACACACGGGATAAAGCAACATATCGCCCCAGCCGGGGCTAGATTGCTTTTGGGCGTTCTATTCACTACTGACATGGCACCCCTGCCGGGTTTCGACTTGAATGAACGGCTATGCCTTCCATTTATACTGGTTAGTGCGCTAGCCTTCCACGTTACCGCCCTGTCTCCGTCACTTCCAGTACAACGCTGGTGCGGCGGTCGTTAACGGCGGGGTTTAGGCCAACCGTCATCAGAAAATCGCCGGAGTAGCTGATGGTGCTGTCGATGGGTGATTTAGCACCAGGCATCAGGTTTATTTCCTGAACGGTATAGCGCTTTTCAGGTTGCAAACCACGTAGCCGGATGGGTGGAAGGTCGCTGCCCGCTTTGAACCGACTGTTGACCAGGTAAGAAAACAGAACCGCTTTGTCCTGCTTTTCGCTCACGTAGAACATCGAAGCCACGTCGTGGGTGTAGGGCGACTGAAGCCGATACAGGTCGCCGTGGTAAATAGCGGGTTTCAGTCGCTCGTAGTTCTTCAGTGCCTGCTGGCTGAATGTCAGTTCGTCGGGCTTCATGTGGCTTACCACCAGGTCATAGCCCAGCTTGCCCATCATGGCCACGTCGGTGCGAAACTTGATGGGTACGTTGCTCCAGTTCGTGACATGGTTGCAGGTGGCAATGGCCGGGAAAAACATCGAATAATTGTACTGGATAAAAATCCGCTCGCTGGGGCTGGTGTTGTCGCTGGGCCAGAATTCGGTGAAATACTTCAGCGCGCCATAATCGACCCGCGCACCGCCGCCTGAGCAAAGCATCATCGGGACAGTCGGGTACTTGGCCCGCAGCCGATCTAATACTTTATACAGTCCCCGCACATAATCGACGTACAGATGACTGGTTGGATTCACTGATGAGTAAGCATTATAGATTACCGCGTTACAGTCCCATTTGATGTATCCCAATGACGGATTCTTGGTAAACAGCCCATCAACCACACCGTAGACGAACTCCTGAACGGCCGGATTCGACAGATCAAGCACTTGCTGGTTACGGAAAACGGCATTTTCGCGGTTGGGTAGTTTGATCACCCAATCGGGGTGTTTCGTGTAGAGATCACTTTTGGGGTTGACCATTTCCGGCTCAATCCAGATGCCGAATTTGACGCCCGCTGCTTCGGCTTCTTTCACGAGGTAGCCGAGGCCGTGGGGCAGCTTCGCCTTGTTTTCCTGCCAGTCGCCAAGGCCTGCCCGGTCGTTGTTGCGCGGAAACGTGTTACCAAACCAGCCGTCATCGAGCAGAAACAGATCCACGCCGAGTTTCTTGCCGTCTTTAAACAGATCGACCAGTTTAGGCTCGTCGAAATCGAATTGAGTGGCCTCCCAGTTGTTGAGCAGCGTGAGCCGGTCGCCGTTCCCTTGCGGAATACGGTGATTGCGGGCCCAGCGATGTAGGCTCCGGCTGGCTCCGCCCGTCCCCTGCGTCGAAAAGGTGTAGATCAGCGCGGGCGTCGTAAAGTCGCGACCGGGTTCAAGCGTGTATTCTGAGGCGTAGGGGTTGATGCCCGCCAGCACCCGGACATTGTGGTACGGATCAAGCTCAAACGCGAACTGGAAATTGCCCGACCACGCCAACGTACCGGCCAGCACCTCGCCCTGTTCTTCCTGCGCAGGCTGGTTCAGCGAAAGCATGAACATGGGCGACTGTAACATCTGCGCACGCGTACCCAGCTTACTGTCAAGTACTTTCATGCCCGCCGTGAGCTGTGTCTCTTCGGGACGTACCTCGCTGGCCCAGTTGCCGTGGTAATGCGTCAGGAAATAGGTACCTGCCGATAGGTATAGGTTAGCCGAGGCATATTTCTGCAACCGAACTGCTTTCTTCTCCGTGTGCCGGATCGTTGACCAGCTTTCGAGAACGTCTTCATTTTGGTATGCCCTGAAATTCAGGGTCACCTCAAACGGGTACTGCGGATCTTTCAGCAGTACCGTTGTCAATGTTTGGCCCTGTCCGGCTGGTTTTGTCTCGTGCCGAACATACACCAGATCGAGTGAGGAGTTGCCATCAGCGTGGGTCGCCTGAATGGCCGGTTCAAGTAAACTGCGTGACCCGGCGGGGGTGTAAGCGGCGTTATAAAAATCAGAATAGCCCTCGCTCAGGTACGTTATACCAGGCAACCGGCTGTATTCGCTTGCTCGTTGCAAACGCTTTCCGTGATGGACAATGACCAGATGCCCTTCGTTGTTGACCCGCAGCACAAGGGCTGTTCGGGCGGTTTCAATAGGGATCTCGATGATGGCAGCAATAGCCGTTTGGGCAATTACCGATAAGGAGAAAAGCAAACTGAGGGTAACTAAAAAGCGCATGAGGAGCAGAGAAAGATCGTCTAAATTAAGGCGTATTCATATGTTAGTAGCCCATCAGTCAATCAATTTTCCGATGCGCTCCATCGTTTCGATGCAGGCGCGGCCGTTGTGGTAGGGGCATTTCCAGGCGCTGATCTTGGTGTTACCCAGCACTTTGCCCGTCGGATCGACACCGCTGAACCACTCACCATTTTTTGTGTCGAGCAGGTGATTTTTGGTAAACTCCCAGCTAGCCGCTGATTTGTTGAGGAATAGTTTGTCCTTGGTAAGCTGGTAGGCGTTCATGAAGCCAACCATCGCTTCGGCCATGACCCACCACGACCGCTCGCGGTTCCACTTTCCGCTGTCGTGGCTTTGCGTGGGCTTGTGCTCATCGGGACCTTCGTATTCGTAGTTCATGCCGCCATCTGTATCCAAACCAGATAGGGCAGCCCGCGCCATCAGTACTGACTCTTTCCGAACGCTGATCAGCAAATTGGCTTCGTGCAGGACCTCGGCGGCTTCGAGCAATAGCCACGACGCTTCAATGTCGTGCCCGTAGCTGATACCCGTCCGGCGCGGTTCCCAACTGGTTCCCTGAAACAAGACCATCCGATGCGTTTTGGCGTCGATGATGTGATTAAGGAAATTGCGAATCAACCCACGTACCTGCGTTTTTAGCCCACTATCGGGCCAAACGCGGAGCAGGCTGACGAACGCTTCCAGAATGTGTAGGTGGGTGTTCATCGTCTTGCTCTCGCCGTTGTCTTTTCGGGCAATGGCGTATGATTTCGCTTCGGTCCAGTCGCGGGCGAAGGCTTCGATGAAACCGCCTTTTGCCGGTTCGTAGGCGTGCTTGACCATGTTGCGGTAAATATCCTGCGCAAACTCCAGCGCTGGTTTATGCTTCGTGGCATGGTAGTATTCGCTCAGGCCATACACCGCAAATGCCTGCCCGTACAACTGCTTACTGTCATCAGCAACCTTCCCTTTAGCATCGACCATCCAGTAAACACCGCCGTATTGTGGGTCACGGAAATAGGTATTGAGATACTCGAAGGCGCGTTTTGCCACGGGCAGGTACTCATCGTCATGCTGCGTGTGGCGGGCGGCGGCCGAGAACGTCCAGAGAATACGGCTATTCAGCACTACGCCTTTCGCATCGTTGGGCTTAGGTACGTTATCGTATCCGACCGTTCCGTAGAACCCGCCATTGACTGGGTCGGGTGCATAGCGTTGCCAGTAGGCCAGAATGTCTTTCAACTCCTGGCTGAGTTCACGCTGCCAGAGGCGCAGGTCGGGTACGGTCATAGAAAAAGGTCATTAGGTAGTCATTCGCCTACGGCGTCGTTCCTTGTCATCAGAAGTAGGTTTTCATTGCGGCGGGGTACTGAGGAATGACCTGTTCCGGGTCTTGTATCTCAGGATGCCACAATTTCTCCCACTCAAAGCTGTAATACCCGTCGTAATTACCGGCTTTCAGTGCGGCAATGGCTTCACGAAGGGGTGCCTCGCCCTGGCCAACCTGCACATACTGATGCTTCCCGGCCACGAGCCGAAGGTCTTTGACGTGCACATGTCGGATGAACGGTTTCAGCTTTCCATACACGAACGCCGGGGCTTCCTGCGCATCGACCCACATATTCACAATATCCCAGATCAGGCCTACGTTCGGGTGCCTGGCCGCCTGCATGATCGGGAGCAGCAAGTCACTTCTGGTCAGTTCGCCGTGCGATTCGAGCAGCACCGTTACGCCGCTGGTTTTGGCATACGTACCCAGTTCCAGCAAGCCGCTACTGATAAGCCGCAACGTGTCGTCCCGATTCTGGTCGGGCGGCAACTGATCGGGGAAAACGCGGACAAACGGACAGTCGAGCTCGTGGGCCAGATCGATGAACCGACGAGCATCGTCGAGGTTCTTCAACCGCTTGCTGGCGTCGGCATGATGCAGTTGAGCCGATGAGCCCAGATTACAGATGCGCACACCCCGATCGGCAAACTGGGTACGTGTCTCTTTCGCGCGGCTAGCCGTACTGAACGCCGGACTTTTGGTTAAATCCAGTTCGCCTTGCAAACCCCGAAATTCAACGGCCCCATACCCTGACTTGGCCGCCACGTTTAAAATCGTAGTCAAATCCCATGTCGGGCAACCGAGTGTAGAGAACGAAAAATTCGGTTTCCTGGCCGTAAAACTTGGCAACGTACCCAGTATGGATTTGCCTGGCAAGACCGTAGACAGTCCGCCCAAGAGTGTTGTTTTTAGTGCGTCGCGGCGTGTTGGTTGGTTCATGGGTGGGTAATATCAGTCGGCGTAGCCCCCGCCTTAAAGGGAGCCCGCTGGCGCATGAGTATTGCTTACGCAGCGCTAATCATGCGCCAGCGGGCTCCCTTTAAGGCGGGGGCTACGCCGGAATAATTACAAATCTCCGCGTTTCAACTGCTTCACGGCGTAGTCGGCGGCGCGGGCGGTTAGGGCCATGTAGGTGAGCGACGGATTCTGGCTTGAGGTGGATGTCATGCAGGCGCCGTCGGTGATGAATACGTTTTTGCAGGCGTGCAACTGGTTCCACTTGTTCAGCAACGATGTCTTTGGGTCTTTACCCATCCGAACGCCGCCCATTTCGTGGTTCTCGCTACCGGGCAATCGGCCGGTGTCGTGCGTCTTGATGTTGGTGAAACCGGCTCGGTCGTACATTTCGGAGAGCTGCGCCCAGAAATCGCGGAGCATCTTCTCGTCGTTATCGTCGTAGATAACCGACACGCGCAGGAGCGGAATACCCCATCGGTCGGTCTGCGTTGGATCGAGGCGGACGGTGCTGGCTTCTTTCGGAATTGTTTCGCCCATCATGCCCGATACTACCTGCCAGGGACCGGGTGTGTAGCGGCTCATCCGCTCTTTCAGGTCAGCGCCAAAACCATCCTTGTTCACCTGCGACGGGCGCGACGCGTAGAAGGTGGAGGCGTAACCCCGCAGAAACAGGGACGCCGGGCCGCTCGTTTCCTGCTTGTGCACGTTCCGAAACCGGGGAATGTAACAGCCGTTGGGTCGTCGTCCCCAGGTTGTCGAATCGGCGAATCCGTCGTACTGGGCGGTAACGCGCCCCCGATAGCTGTGAAAGGCCATGAACTTGCCCAATAGCTCGTTGTCATTACCTAATCCAGCGGGGAAACGGGTCGAGGTGGAGTTGAGCAGAATCTTGTTCGTGTTCAGCGCCGAGGCGTTGAGAAACAGGATACGGGCGTAGTACTCGGTTATCTGGCCGGTATGCGCATCGATTACCCGAACGCCGGTAGCCTTGCCTTTTTGTTCGTCATAAATGACCGAATGCACCACCGAATCGGGCTGGAGGGTAAGCTTGCCGGTGTTCATCGCCCACGGAATCGTCGACGAGTTGCTGCTGTAATAGCCACCGAACGGACAACCCCGTTCGCAGAGTGTACGGTGCTGGCATTGGGCTCGCCCCTGTTTCGTATGAATTGGATTGGGCTTCGTCAGGTGCGCCGCCCGACCAATAATCACTGGCCGGTCGGGGTATTGCTGGGCCATCTGCTGCGTGAAGAATTTTTCCACGCAACTCATCTGGTGGGGCGGCAAAAACTCGCCATCGGGTAGCGTCGCCAGTCCATCGCGGTTGCCCGAAATGCCCGCAAACTTTTCCACATGACTGTACCACGGAGCCAGATCGGCGTAGCGAATAGGCCAGTCGACGGCGAACCCATCACGGGCGGGGCCGCTGAAATCGAAATCGCTCCAGCGTTGGGTTTGCCGCCCCCAGAGCAATGACCGACCACCGACCTGATTGCCCTGAATCCAGTCGAAGGGTTTATCCTGAATGTACGGGTTCTCGCTGTCTTTGGCGTAAAAATGCGCGCTCCCTTCATAGAACGCATAATTCCGGCTGGCAACGGAGTACTCTTGCTTTGTCTGAAGGCTTGCCTGACCCCGGTGGTTAAAATCCCAGGGATTCATCAGGGCCGTCGGGTAATCGGTAACGTGCGTTACGTTGCGACCACGGTCGAGTAGGAGGGTGCGTAGTCCCCTTTCCGTCAATTCTTTAGCCGCCCAGCCGCCGCTGATGCCCGACCCGACCACAATAGCGTCGAACTGATTATGAAGTACCATACTATTCGTTGAGGTGCTGGCAACGTACCTGACTCAGGTACGTTGCTGATAGTCTCTAGCTATTTAGTCTTGTAAGGCGTTTGACGGCGTATTCTAACCTGTGTGGGATGTATTGATTGGTGCTGTAGTTGCTAAGCTACCGTTGGTAGCTTGATCGTAAACTCAGTAAACTGGCCTTCTTCGCTAACTATGGTGAGCGAGCCGCCGTGGCCTTTCGTGATGATGTCGTAACTGATCGACAGGCCGAGACCAGTCCCCTGACCAGCAGGTTTGGTAGTGAAGAACGGCTGAAAAATCTTTGCCTTCACCGCGTCTGACATACCTGTGCCGTTGTCGCGGATGGTCACCCACACTTGACTAGCTTCCTGATAGGTCGATACAACAACCTCGGGCTGGTAGCCAATTTCGCCCTCTCGCTGCCGTTTCTGAACGGCGTAAAACGCGTTGTTGACAATGTTGAGAATAACCCGTCCTACTTCCTGCTGACTCACCAACACCTGACTAAGTGTCGGAGCGAAATTCATAACTAACTTAATATCAGTTGATTTGTCTTTCGCCTGAAGGCTGTGAAACGCCAGCTTCGCGTATTCGTCGACCAGCGCATTCAACTCAGTCGGTTCTTTCTGGCCGCCGGTAGTACGGGCGTGTTCCAGCATCCCTTTGATAATGGCCGACGCCCGGTTGCCGTGTTCACTTATTTTCTGGAGATTCTGCTGCACATCGGCCAGTAACTCATTCTCCAGTTCTTCGTCGCGGTGCGGTTCGGCCCGGTGATCGATCAGTTCCGTGACCAGCTCGGTACTGACTTCCGAAAAGTTATTGACGAAGTTCAACGGGTTCTGAATCTCGTGGGCGATGCCGGCCGTCAGCTCACCGAGCGATGCCATTTTCTCAGACTGGATCAGCTGCGCCTGCGTGGTTTTCAACTGGGCCAGCGTGGTTTGCAGCGCCTCTTTCTGCTCGTTCAATTGCTGGTTAGCCAGTTGCTTGGCGCGGTTGTTCCGGCTCAGGGCAAACAGAAACGCGCCAAGCAGGGCAATACAACCAATCAGGACCAATACGTACTGCCGTTGCCGGTTCGCCTCCTGTTCGCGTAACTGACGGTCTTTCGTGAGCAATTGAATCTGCGATTCCTTTTTGAGCAGGTTCTGTTTATACGCCAGTGAAGCTAGTCGGCGGCTGGTTGCCTCGGCCGTCAGGCTGTCTTTATAGGCCGTATACTGCAGAAAATATTGGTAGGCTTTTGCGTAATCGCCCTCTTTGGCAAAGGCGCTGCTCAACGCCTGGCTCGAATCGCGCAGCTTCTTCCTTACCGTTAATTGCTTGACTATTTGTGGATTACCTTTGTCGAACCGGATGATTGTGTCGAGCCAGCGATCAACGAAATCTGGCTTTATCCGGAACCGACGTATCCAGTTTGGATCAGTGGCAGGGTTTGGTATCGTGATATTGTATTCAACGGGTGGTTCTGGCGGGGTACGCCGGTCGGTAGTTCGCCGGTCGGGTGGTACTGGGGTTGGACCATCGAACGTAAAGGAAATGTCGTCGCGGCTACGACCACGCGATAAGGCACTGGTTGCCATTGATTTGCCCAGCGATTCCAGCAAGGGGCTGAACATCGTTGCCGACGAAGGGGCCGTCCGCATGGTGTTCGCCTGTATCCGGGCAACCTGACCCAGTGTCCATCCCACATCTTTTAAATCACGAAGCTGAGCGGTCAACCGGTTGGCGTCCTGCATCAGTGTTGCTGCCTGCTGGTTCTGTTGCTGTTGTAAACGAAGGCTTGCCAATTGGCATAACGCCACAACCTGTGCCGACGGAGAGCCAAACTGCCGGGCCAGGGTCAGCAGTGAATCGGTTTCGTCAATAGAGCCTGCCGGTTTGGCAAGTGCCGCTTTTAGCCGGTAGATTCCCCGTCTGGCTGCCTGCGAATTGCTGACCTGCTCGCTGTCGAGCTGAACAATTACCTGCGTTTGTCCGGTAAGCGCAGAAACCAGTAAAAACAGCAGCAGGCAGATTGATTGACCAGATTGAAGAAGCTGTTTCATGAGTAACTAACTGAATGGCACGGTATGGCTCGCCCTATCGCTCAGGGGAAGTGCCTGGCAAGGTAGCTCCGATTGACACGTTGGCGAAGATCTGTCTGCACAATGTACGCGAAAACGTCGGACTGCTGCTAGTTCAGTGCATAAGCCACATACCGATCGCCCGATTTTGACTTCAATTTTCCACCACCGCAGGCGATAACGACATACTGCTTGCCCGCTACTGAGTACGTTGCCGGCGTAGCATAACCAGCCGCCGGCAAGGTCGATTGCCAGATCGTTTTTCCTGTTTTCTTGTCGATAGCCCGTAATTGGCCGTCTTTACTGGCAGCAATAAACAGCAACCCGCTGCCAGTCAACAACGGACCACCGTAGTTATCCGTACCGGTTGCCGGAATGCCTTTGGCGGTCAACTCGGGGTATTCGCCCAGAGGAACCTGCCAGCGGTGGGTACCCGTGTTGAGATCGATGGCGGTCAACGTACCCCAGGGCGGTGCGCTAACCGGATACCCGTTGCTGTCGTACCAGCGATTGTAGCCCGTATGCTGATACGGCACACTGGTCTGTTTCGCGTTGACCAGCTGAGTGGATGTGTTTTTGTTCAACAGGAAATTGACAATCGCGTTTCGTTCGGCTTCGGATAAATGGGCGAAAGATGGCATCATGCCCCGCCCCGTTCGCAACACGTTATGAATGGCTTCGGCCGACAATCGCTTGTCGATCTCCAGCAACGACGGATACGATCCATCGTGATTTCCCCGACGGTCGGCACCGTGGCAGGCTGCGCAGTTCGACCTGTAGGCCTGTGCAGTTGTTACCAGAGCGTTGGTGGCTGGTTGTTCCCGCAGAATCAGGGTGGAGTAGCAGGGGTTTTGCTTTGCCGGTATATAGATTGTGCCGTCGGGATCGGTAGCGGCCCCGCCCCACTGCGCGCCCCCGTCTGTGCCGGGAAAAAAGACCGTCGTTTGTGCCGTAAGTGGAATATACGGGCTACCGGTACGGGCATTACGGAGCATAGCCACGATGGCAGATCGGTTTGAGGCCCGGGGGTTGATATCGTTCTCGGTAAACGTCTGTTTCGTGAATGGAGCTGGTTTTAGTGGAATCGGCTGCGTCGGGCTGGGCTGTTCACCCGCCACGCCATTGCCCGGAAAGGCTTTTTCAACTACCGGAAAAAGAGGCTTGCCCGTAACCCGGTCGAAAACAAATACATGGCCCTGCTTCGTGGTCTGCGCCACCGCGTCGATCTGTTTGCCGTTTTGAACAACCGTGAGCAGGTTAGGCGGCGCGGGCGGATCCCGATCCCAGATGTCGTGATGAACGAACTGGAAGTGCCACATCCGTTTCCCGGTGGCGGCATCCAGCGCCAGCAGGCAGTTGGCAAACAGGTTATCGCCTTTCCGATTACCCCCATAGAAATCATAGGCGGCCGAGCCCGTAGGTACGTATACGATTCCGCGCTTCCGGTCAATGGCCATGCCCGCCCAGGCATTGGCCCCGCCCAGATGCTGACGCGGATTGGACGGCGACCAGGTCGAATACCCAAACTCGCCCGGTTGCGGAATGGTGTGGAATGTCCAGACAAGCTGTCCCGTCTGCACATCATACGCACGGACGTCGCCCAGTAATGCTGTTTCACCTTCAGCCACACGCGCGCCCACGATCAGCAGGTTCTTGTAGATGGTATTGGGCGTGTTGGACCGAACGTAGTTGTCAGCCCCCGGCCGGTCAATACCCGTTTTTAAGTTGATACGCCCTGCCTGCCCAAAGGAAGCGATGAGGTTGCCCGTCTTCGCATCAAGAGCATACAGCCCGCCACCCGCGCCGAAGAAAATGCGTTGGTCGGTTCCGTTGGTCCAATAAGTGACGCCCCGGCTGAGGGTTCCGTCGGTGTCGGGCAGGTTCGTTTTCCAGATTTCGACTCCGGTAGCGGCATTAATGGCAAACGCCTGCGTTGCGGCCGACACGCCATACAGCACACCACCCACAATGATCGGATTGCACTGCATCTGAGTCCGATTACCAACTGTATCGGCACCACCCGACGCGTAGGTCCAGGCCACCGTCAGCCGGTTTACGTTGGCAGGCGTAATTTGGGCGAGTGCCGAATAGTGGCTTCGCTGGCCATCACCATTATACTCCGGCCAATCAGTTGATGCACCGGGCATCCTGTAGGTTAAACCTACCAGACCCAGCATAGCCAACGTGCCTGCCAGTAAGCACTGATACGTTCTCGAGGGTGACATTTCTGGTTGTGGTTACGTTAGTGTGAATTGCAACTGACGGATTTACAGCGTGCTGGTTTTGCCAGGTAACCCGCCAGGTAACAGAGATCGTACAACTCAACGTTTGCTCTACAGCGTCAGGCGTTGTTTATCATTGCGTAACGCCTGGCTGAGAATGGTGTACGGAAGCCGTTGTGGGGGTACCTTTTTCGTAATGGAAAGCACCGCTGCCGTAGCGGCCGATTGCCCCAGGATCATAAAGACCGGCTCCATCCGGATAGACCCATACGCGATGTGCGAACTAGAGACACAGACCGGCACCAGCAGGTTCGAGCACTCTGTTTCCTTCGGCAAAATAGACCCGTATGCAATGGAATACGGCTTATCAGGATGCACGCCAATATCACCCTCGTCCTGCACATACCCATCCGGCTTCACAAATCGCTGGGCGTTGTGTGCATCCAGCGCATATGATCCCATACCGATGGGGTCAGGTACGTTCGTTTTACCAAGGGCATCTGCTTCTTTCATCACGAACGTACCCAGCATGCGCCTCGCCTCGCGGATGTAGAGCTGGTGGGGCCAGTGCCCGTTGTCGGTAAACTCGTCTTTCGGCAATCCCCACTGCTGCATGGCCGCATGCACGTCGGCCGGTACGCGCGGGTCGTTTTGCAGGAAGTACATCAGCCCTTTCTGGTACAGTTCGTGGTCCTGAATGATTTGTTTTCTACGTTCATACGTAGCCTCGGGATAGTCGTAGTTTTTGCCAATGTAATCGGTGCTGAACGGGCCGTGATTGTTCGTATCTGTTTTCCGGTTCGGAATCGGGTCAAATTTGTCGAACGTCTCGCGCCAGCCTGAAGCGAACACCCGCGCCAGTAGCTCATACCGGGCAGGGTCATAGCCGGCCGGTTTGGAAAACGGAATCCGGTTGTCGGGGTGGTTACTCAGGCACATTCGGAAGCAGTACGCCTGAATTTTATGATCGCCCGACCCATTCACGCCGGGTTTGTCTGCTGCTATTTCGGGCAGCAGCCCACTAGCCGGATCACCCGCCACCTTGTAAGGGCTAATGTTGGTCTTGAAATGATGCCCGTGCTGAAAGACCCCCACCTGAACGCCATTGTGCGTTTCGCCATACACGCTGTTGGCCTCGCGACCCACGTGGTAACGTACCCCAGCAGCCGCCATGAGATCGCCTTCGTAGGTGGCGTCGATAAACATCTTGCCCTGGTACATCTGGCCGCTTATTGTCCGGATCGACTGGATGGCCTGGGCCTTTTTCGTCACACCAGCGGCTGACCGGTCGAGCCATTCGTTGCGGTAAACGGTTAGTTTGTATTCACGCACCAGATCCTCGAATACCTGTTCGGCGGCGTGCGGTTCAAAAATCCACATTGTCCGGCTGGTGCCATCAACGGCGGGGGTACCCTGGCCTTTGTTGCCGTATTCGGTTCGCTTTTGCCAGTTCCACGACGAATCCTGCTGATAATGCTGGTACAGGCGCTGGTAAAATTCACGGGCTAGTCCGCCGATCACTTCTTTGTTGCCCGTATCGGTAAACCCTAACCCGCCCGACGAGAGTCCGCCCAGGTGTTTATCGGGCGACACGATGATCACGGATTTGCCCATCTTCGTTACCTGAACCGCCGCCATCACTGCCGCTGACGTCCCCCCGTAAATGATCACATCGGCTTGTCGAAGTGCTGCTTGTTTTTTCTTAGTTGAGCGAGCGCTCGTAGTAATCTGCCCCGTTTCGGGCAAACGGGCGTAGTTGCTCAGCAGGAGGAGGGGGCTAATAAGGTAGGTCAGGAAAATGGAACGGTTCATACCTGGTAGGTTTCATAGACAGCTATCACCTAAAAGCCACTTTCTGCCGTTTCTCCCGGTGCCCGTCAGTAAAGTTGGCGGAAAGAGCCTGTGCCTAAAACTTCTCAACCATTTGCCACCTCCAGCTCTTACTCAGAGAAACAGGCATGAACGAAATGGAATTAGCAGGAAAAGTAGCCCTGATCACGGGTGGCGGATCGGGCATAGGTAAGGCGGCAGCGGTCATGATGGCAAAGGCAGGTGCCAAAATCGTCGCTATCAGCCGTACGCAGGATGAGGTCGACGAAACGATCCGGGAAGTTGAAAAGGCGGGTAGCGAAGGCCTTGCCCTGACAGCCGATATAGCAAAAGCCGACGATATGAAACGGGTTTACGATGACCTGGACAAGCGCTTCGGCCGGCTCGACATTATTTTTGCCAACGCCGGTATCAACGGCATGTGGGCGCCTATTGATGAGCTGACGCCGGAAGAGTGGCAGAAAACCATTGACATCAACCTCACCGGTACGTACATGACCGTGCACTTTGGCGTGCCCCTGTTGAAGCGTCAGGGCGGTGGGTCAATCATCATCACAGCATCGGTCAACGGTACACGCCTGTTCACCAATACAGGTTCAACGGCCTATTCAAGCACAAAAGCCGCGCAGGTTGCTTTTACCCAACTAATTGCACTGGAGTTGGCTAAAGATAAAATCCGGGTTAACGTAGTATGCCCCGGGGCCATCGATACCGAAATTGACGACAACTCATCGAAGCGGGACATCGACAAAATTAAAGAGCCGGTTGATTTCCCTGAAGGCACCATTCCACTCACCGACGGTAAGCCCGGAAAAGCCGATCAGGTAGCTGACCTGGTGCTTTTTCTGGCCTCTGACCGCGCCAGCCATATCACCGGTACCCCCATCTGGATTGACGGAGGTGAATCGTTGCTGGTCGGATAAACATACTATATAGCCTATAGGTTTACTGATTATAAAAATCAGATAAAAACTCAACGACATGAAAACGTACTGGATAGCCAGCCTCACTCTGGCCTGTAGCCTGACAGTGGCCGCTTACGCCCAACAGCCAACGCAGCAATCGTCAAGCGCAAACGTAGTACCAACGCCACCGCGCCAGACATCGTCGCGCGAAGGCCTTGAGCGTAAGGGGGGCGTAAACGTAGGCCGGGAAGGAAGCCCAAAAATGAAAGACGGCGTATCGCGGTCGGGCAATTCAAACCTTTCACCTACTTCGCCCACCAATGTGCCGCCACCGGGCGGTGACAAGCCAGGTACGTCGGCAGGAGCAGCAAAACCTGCCGGAGCGCCGATGCCTGCCGGAGCAACTGCCGCCGGGCCAGCCATGCCGGCAAAACCAAAGGGAACCGGCACGCGTAACGGCAATACGGCATCGAGCGGTAATAAGCCTGTACAAACGCAGGGAAGCACCTCAGAAGGAACGGCCAGTGCCCCGTCTCCGGGTGGTGCACCGGGCACTGGCACCAAAACAATGCGGATGGCAAAACCGAAAAGTCAGTCTGCTACGATGAACGCCAGTGCCAAGCCTAAACCGTAAGCACATTTCTGTAACCCAGTAAGAGCGTGTAAGCAGATTTTCGATAAGTTGCCGACGCGCTGGTCTCCGCATTGTCAGGTACGTTATGGCGCATATTCGTTATGATACGACCCAAACCTTGTGATGAATTGAGCACACTGACAGCTATAAAAACGGCGGCGGTCTATGTGTGTGAAGAGTGCGTAAAAACCGGCGCTACGTGGGTGCATCTACGTACCTGCCAAACGTGTGGCAAAACACACTGCTGCGACTCATCACCCAATAAACACGCCACGAAACACTTTCTGGCCACGCAGCACCCCGTTGTGTCGTCGGCCGAACCGGGCGAGCAGTGGGTCTGGTGCTTCGTTCATGAGCAAATGGCGGGGTATTGATCCTTACTGGCCGAACGCAGTTGCGCCGCTTACCTATGAGTCTGGTTTCACTCCAGTATTCATAGATAAGCGGCGCAACTGCGTTCGGCCAATTACCTTATCGCCCGTAACCCGTATTCTCGCTGTTGGTGGCCATCAGCGGGTATTGGTCGAAAATGGACCGGACAATACCTTTGAAGTAGTTGTTCTTGAAATTCGCGTTACGCATCATCTTCGAAGCGTATCCCTTCCAGATTACCTGATATGACTCGGCGTCGATCAGCGAAATCATCAATGTGCCTTCGTCGAGGTTGTAGTCAACGCGTTTGTAAGTAGCGTCGTCATCTTCCCGAACAACCCAGTCTTTGATAACGGGTTGCTGATAGCCCCGGAAACGGAGATCGCTACGGAAGATATTGTACGAAACAAGCAGATTCGGAGCCCGGTTGCTGACCCGGTAGCCGCGTGCTTCCATCTGGTGCCGAATGGCGTCCTGAATGTCGGAGCAGAGCAGGGTCGAGTCGATGAATTCGCACTCCAGGAAGTTGAATGATTTATAGTCTTTGAAGTGGCCTTCGTAGCTGTAATCATGTTCAACAAATAGCTGGCCGCCGCCGGGAGAGCAGCATACCATACTAAAACCAGCCAGAGCCAGTACAACGAACAAGCCGAAAAATCTGCCCATAAAAGTATACGTGTAAATGTTGTTAGTTCAGAATCGTGTTATGTCAAGTGAAGAAAATGATGTACGCTTTCAACAGCAATCTACCGACTATTGTTTGGTGTTGCAAGCCTACAACGCAACGAATTGGTAATTTATTAACCCCGATAGTAATCAAGGGCTTGACGCATCAATGTTTTACTGACCGGTATGTCATAGGCACATCGCCCAGGGCCATCAATCAGGGCCATTCGTACCTGTCCAGCCCGGTTTTTCTTATCCTGTAGGGTATGGGCAAGAATTGGCTCCGTATCCTCATTTTTCAGGGTCACACGACCATATACGGCAAAGAGATATTCTTCGATTTCCTGCAGCAGGGTCTCTTCGATCATACCGAGCTGAAAACTCAGATATGCTTCCATGACCATACCGGCTGCAATAGCCTCGCCATGCAGCAGGCGACCTTTAGGCCGGTCGAGAAAATGCGTCTCAACGGCGTGCCCCAGCGTGTGTCCGAAGTTCAGAATTTTTCGCAACCCTTTCTCGGTCGGGTCCTGCGCCACTACACGTTCTTTGATCGCCACGGAGTGCGCCACCGTCCGGTTCCAGTCAAGGTCTTCCAGATCGTACCGCCGCAACCGGGCCCACTCATCGGCATCGGCAATGAGGCAATGCTTGATCACTTCGGCAAAGCCCGACCGCAATTCCCGCTCGGGCAACGTACCCAGAAAGGCGGTGTCGATCAGTACCGCGGCGGGCAGCTGAAACACGCCGATATGGTTCTTGAGTCCTTGAAAATCGATACCCAGCTTTCCGCCCACGCTGGCGTCGACTTGCGAAAGCAGTGTGGTGGGCAACTGAGCAAAGGCGATTCCACGCTTGTAGGTAGCCGCGCAAAAACCACCCATATCGCCGATGACACCGCCGCCCAGATTGAGCATTAGCCCATGCCGGTCGAAGTTGGCACGGGTGAGTGCGCCCCAGATGGTTTCGCAAGTGGCCAGGTGCTTATGACCTTCGCCCGCCGGGATCCGAATCAGGGTATGTTTAGGCAGCAGCGACTTCACGAGTGGGTAGCAATGTTTGGCAGTATGATTGTCGACCAGCACGGCCAGTGCCGATGGGTTTTGTTGACTGATGAACTGCGGTAAACTTTCCGACAAAGGGGCGATCGTTACAGACATGGGGAAAACGGATTGACTTATAAATGGACCCGCGTCTATCTGACGCAGGTACGTTACTTCGTGTGAAGCGGTTGCCTGGCGGCTAAATTATTGATGAGATTTCGTTATCTGGCCCTCGTTGCGAGGTCGGTGAAGGGAATGTCGAGCATCCGGCCAATGGGCTTCCCATCGCGGTAGGCAACTACGCGCAATCGATCGGCCCCTTTCGGGAAAACGAATGGCTGCATGTATTTCGGCGACATGGCATCGGGCAGGGTATTATCGGTTGTGTAAAAAAGGTCGATACCAGCCAGTTCATGATTCAGCAGAATTTCCACTATACCCGTTGTCTGCTTCTGCACGGTAACGTACGGATTCAGGTAGCTGCGACTGTAGTTGATTCCTGCGACATCAAACCTGGAGAAATGGCTTTCGACCCGGCGCACAAAATCGGGCCAGTTGCGCGTGTTCTTCGGCGACCACAACACTTCAGCAATGGCGAAGGCGCGGGGCCAGACCATGTATTCAGCATGGCGGCTGGTTGGCACCGACTCTGTCCAGAGGTTGGCCTGTCCACCCAGAATAAGCTCGGTCCGAACACTATCCGGAACCGGCTCAAAGGCGTATGAATTGCTAAGGCGGCAAATGCCGTAGGTGCTGGGCTCGGCCGAAGGGTCACCCTGGTAGAGATCTACGTAACAGTTCTGGAAAGGCGTCATGATGACCGGGTGGCCCTGTTTCGCTGCCGCAATGCCACCATTCATGCCCCGCCAGCTCATCACGGTGGCGTTTGGGGCTAAGCCGCCTTCCAGAATTTCATCCCAGCCGATCAGCCGTTTCCCTTTGCTCTGCACAATCTTCTCGACGCGCCGGATGAAATAACTTTGGATTTCTTCCACATTTTTAAGTCCGTTTGCCGCCATCAGAGGTTTACAGGCGGCACACTGCTCCCAGAAACCCTTGAACGCTTCGTCGCCACCCACGTGGATGTATGGTCCGGGAAACAGTTGGGCTATTTCGGTGAAAACCTTGTCTATGAACAGGTACGTGCTGTCATTGCACGGATTGAGCGTATTGTCTTCCAGTTTATAAAACTTCCCGTTCGGGTAAATCGGCACAACTTTGCCGCTGCACGTCAGGTTCGGATAGGCCGCAATAGCCGCCAGCATATGGCCCGGCATATCAATTTCGGGAACCACCATAACCTGGCGTTCGGCCGCATACTGAACTACTTCCCGAATCTCATCCTGTGTATAGAAACCGCCGTAACTCTGCGTCTCACCGGGAACCGGGTTTTCACGATTGTTCCAGCGGCCCGTTCGCGGCGCACGCCAGGCACCAACCTGCGTCAGGCGTGGCAACGATTTGATCTCGATTCGCCAGCCTTGGTCGTCAGTGAGGTGCCAGTGGAAGACGTTGTATTTGTAGCGCGCCATCAGGTCGATAAACTGCTTCACGTATTCTTTCGTGAAGAACGACCGACTCACGTCGAGCATCATGCCCCGCCAGCCAAATCGGGGTTGATCGCGGATAACAACGGCCGGTATAATCCCGTTCTTCGATGTAGTAACCGACGTACCTGTGAACCGAAAGCCAGGACGCTCACGCTCGGCGGGGAGCAGTTGCCGCAGGGTTTGTAATCCATAGAAAATGCCCGCTGCTTCAGGGGCTGTCAGCCGGATGCCGGTTGGAGAAACAACCAGCTCATATCCTTCCCGGCCAATATTGGCTACCGGAGCCAGCCGTACGGTGATGTTGTTGGCGGGTTTGGCCAGGTCGTTGATGCGCAGGCCGGGCAAGCTGGTCTGCACCATCTGACGAACCTCGGCCACGGGCGTCAGCACGGCCAGTTGCGTCTTGGCCGTTATGGTAAACTGGCCCGTGCCAGCCTGTATGGATTGAGGCTGAGGAATAAGCGCAGGAAGCGGAAGTTGGGCAAAGGTGGGTAGGCTAAGCGTAAGCAGACCGAAGAGAATGGCTTTCATGAACAAACAGATTGTCGCTGCGAAGGTAGCCAAACCCGTTGTTTCCTACAGATAAGCAATGCACTGATTCTCATTTGCCGATACGGGCCATTGGTGAAATAAGTACCTTGTTGGCCTAAACCACCTGATCGTGATGCCCCGGCTAATTTACATTCATGGGTACGTTGAAGACCCCAGCATTTTCGATAATCTGGCCCCGTTGTTACCAACCAACTCGGTATTGAAACTGAACCTGCAGGATGAATTCGCCCGCTGGAATCCCGATGATAAGACCGTAAACGTATCGACGCTGGCTCAGTATCTGGCAAAGACACACCAGATTGGTCCCGGTGATGTAGTCATCGGCCACTCGATGGGTGGCTGGATTGCGGCCAATCTAAAAGCGCAGACGGGCTGCCGGGCCGTGCTGATTTCGTCGTATACCGACGTGAAAAAAGTGATCACGTTCACCCGTAACATTGGGCTGGTCCGTTTGCTGGTTCATTGGGGTATCGTACAGAGCAAAGGGTTCGCCAGTTATGCACTGAAAAAATATCCATTCGATGAGTCGCGGGCACTGCATAAATCATTGATCGGTAATATGACCAACCAGCCCCGGCGGTTTGTGTATCAGCAGCTTCGCGTGCTGCTAGCCCCTTTTCCCCTTCCACACGCCGTACCCGATCTGCGGATTCACACGCGACCCGATAACGTATTGCGTTTCCCGGACGAACCATTTCACGAAACCCCTGGCGACCACTTCAACCTGGTATTTCACCCGGAAGCCGTAGCTGCCCCGATTCTAAAATGGTTGGAAATAACCGCTAGTCAGTAGTCGCGCTGCTGATTTAGCCATCTCATTCCTTTGCAGCGCGACTACCGACTATTGACTTACGACTGTCATCCACTCCCCTAACCACCACATACAGCAACATTCCCATTGGCCCGAGCATGAAGCAGAACAGCAGGCAGGGTATGAGCCAGCCATGAGCGATGTTATGCTGTTGAGCGTCGCGCAGAATCCAGCAGCCCGCTACCAGGTCAAAAGCGAGGTAGTGAATCCAGCCGGCCAGCATGACTTGCTCACCGCCCTGCTGGAAAAGCGTCATGACGCCTTTTAGCGAAGCAAACGACATAAAATCGAGCGAGCCACCGGTGCTGGTGAAGAGGTAATAGGCATACATGATAGCCAGCAACGCCGGAACGAGCAGCGTACGGGTGAGCCACTGGGTGACGCGCCAGCGCGGGGCTACGATCATCAGAAGCCACTGGGGAAAGACCAGCGCATTGGCCAGCGAAAAAGCCGTTTCGTTCGACATAAACAGGGGTGGGTTCAGAACTGTGCACCTAAAGTAATGCTTCAGTTTGACGGGGTAAAAGAAAGTAATCCACAATTATTTAGGTTATCCACATATAGTTTTACTTAAAGTGTGGATAACTAGCGTAAAATCTCGAGCAAACGGGAAAAATGTGCACAACATTTTGCGAATTTCAGAGTTGCATCGCTACCCGTCGTACTAAAGACGTATGGCCCGTAGAAAGTACGGTCACTTCGCAGGTGGGGAGGGCTACCTCCAGCGGCCGCGTCTGTTGGCGGGGCAACACGGCATCGTATTGGCCAAGAAACAGACGTACCCGCACGCCAAAAGTCGTCATGACTTCCGCGAAATTGGTCATGTTCGTATCAAGCGATCGAAAACCCGTCCATGAACGGTAGATCTGGGTACGTTGCTCAGGCGTTTGCATGGTGGCCGCTACGAAACGCAACAGAGCCGCGTTGAGTAACCCAACGCGAACAAGGCCGCGTCCCAGAAGCATGAATAATGACGTATTGCGCAGGAAAAAGCGAAGCAAAGCCCGGCCTGCTTTCGTCGACGTACCCAGCTTGAACCAGGGATCCTGCGAGATGCCGTCGGGGGCCAGCAGCAGTACCTCGTCAATCCGGTTGGCAAAGGACTGAGCCGTAACCAGCGCAAATCGCCCCCCCATACTAAAGCCAACCACCGAAAACCGGTCAATTGCGTGTGTTGCCAGAAACGTATTCAGCAAACTTTGCCAGTACGAACTAGTTATTACCGCAGGCCAGTTGGCGGTTTGGCTTTTACCATGAAAAGGCAGGTCAATGCTGTATAGGGTATGCGTATGAGCCAGTTGCCCGGCAAACGGTTCAAAGCAACTGCTATCCTGCCCAATGCCGTGAAACGCCAGCCAGACAATTGGCCCCGACCCGTATTTTATAGATGTTAACACCTTATGGGAATTGAATTCTCATTCCCAACGCCCGATTCCTATGCAAACATTCCCTAACCTCGATGCCTTCACCGCCCATGCTGGTCAGGAACTTGGTACCACCGACTGGATCACGATCTCGCAGGAGCAAATACAGTTATTTGCCGACGCAACCGGCGATCACCAGTGGATTCACCTCGAACCCGAACGTGCCGTTCGCGAATCGCCGTATAAGACCACCATTGCCCATGGTTTTCTGACGCTCTCCCTGGCGCCTCGTCTGCTGGCTGATCTCTACAGAGTAGAATCAGTGAAGATGGGAATTAACTACGGTGCCAATAAAATCCGGTTTACCAACGCCGTCCCGAGCGAGAGCCGGGTGCGTATGAAAGCCTGGCTTCATCACGTTGAACAAACCAATGCTAATGAAAACAGTAAGGGTGTTCGGGTTATCATCGAATGTGTATTCGAGGTTGAAGGCCAAAGCAAACCCGCCTGCGTTGCTGAACTGATTATGCTTCTCTTCGAGTAGTTAATAGTGTAGAGTTAAGAATTAAGAGTTGCTTCGCTGAGGTGCGTTCTTAAGCAAAGCAACTCTTAATTCTTAACTCTACACTATTAACTCATACGTGCTACACTCTTAATTCTTAACTAAATTAATGCGCCTTCAAGATAAAGTTGCCATCATTACCGGCGGAGCACGCGGCATTGGCCGGGCTGCGGCCGACGTCTTTACCCGCGAGGGAGCTTCCGTCATCATCTGGGATATGCTCGATGAGGGCGAAGCTACCGCCCAAACCCTGCGCGATCAGGGACGCAAGGCCACCTTCATGCGGGTGAGCGTTACCGACGTACCTGGCGTTGAAGAGGCCGTTCGGGCTGTGTTGGAACAGTATGGCCAGATCGATATTCTGGTCAACAATGCAGGTATTACCCGCGACCGTACCCTGTTAAAAATGAGCCACTCCGAATGGCAACAGGTGATCGATGTTAACCTGACGGGCGTGTTCAATTGCACCAAAGCTGTGGTGCCCCACATGGTTGAACGAAACTACGGCCGGATCATCTGTACCTCGTCGGTAGTGGGTGTGCACGGTAATTTTGGCCAAACGAATTACGCTGCTACCAAAGCAGGTGTGGTAGCGATGTGCCGAACATGGGCTAAAGAACTAGGCTCGAAAGGCATAACCGCCAACGCCGTTGCACCAGGCTTCATCCGGACCGACATGACCGATGCGATGCCCGAAGAAGCCCGGCAGGCAACGATTAAACTGATTCCCGCCCGTCGTATGGGCGAACCTGACGATATTGCCAACGCCTATTTGTACCTGGCGTCTGATGAGGCTTCGTTCGTGAACGGACAGGTACTGGGCGTAAATGGTGGGCAAGCGAGTTGATTTTGGATTGGGGATATCGGATTTTGGATTTGTTGCTTACGCATTGGCTTGCTACAGCGTAAGTAACAAATCCAAAATCCGATATCCCCAATCCAAAATTGTTATGCATGCATACTGTTTTCGTTGTATTTTTACTCCTTCATTCAACAACAGCATATGACTACGGCACCGCAGGACCTGCAGGGTCTGAATTTCAATTTATCTGAAGAACATCTGGCTGTTCAGGAAGCCGCCCGCGACTTCGCCAATACTGAATTGCTGCCGGGTATTGTTGAGCGTGATAATGCCCAGCAATTTCCAGCCGAACAGGTTCAGAAAATGGGCGAGCTGGGTTTTCTGGGTATGATGGTTTCGCCTGATTACGGCGGCGGTGGTATGGATACGGTATCCTACGTGCTGGCCATCGAAGAAATCTCGAAGGTCGATGCGTCGGCTTCGGTCATTATGTCGGTCAATAATTCGCTGGTTTGTTACGGGCTCGAGGCCTTTGGTTCTGAAGAGCAGAAACAAAAATATTTGGTTCCGCTGGCGAGCGGGCAGATGATTGGTGCCTTCTGCCTGTCGGAACCCGAAGCAGGTTCCGACGCCACATCGCAAAGCACCACTGCCGACGACATGGGCGACCATTACGTGGTGAATGGCACTAAAAACTGGATTACCAACGGCAGTACATCGGGGGTGGCACTGGTGATTGCGCAGACACACCGCGAGAAAGGCCACCGGGGTATAAACTGCCTGATCGTTGAGAAAGGAACACCCGGTTTTGTGGTTGGCAAGAAAGAAGATAAGCTTGGCATTCGGGCATCAGACACGCATTCGCTGCTGTTTACCGATGTGAACGTACCTAAAGAGAACCGTATTGGCGACGATGGATTCGGATTCAAATTCGCTATGTCGACGCTTAACGGTGGGCGTATTGGTATTGCTGCTCAGGCACTTGGTATTGCTGCTGGCGCGTACGAGCTGGCCTTGAAATACAGTCAGGAACGTAAAGCGTTTGGTAAAGCTATTTTTGAGCACCAGGCCATTCAGTTCAAATTGGCTGAAATGGCCACTAAAATTGAGGCCGCCCGCTTGCTGGTCTATAAGGCCGCCCGCCTGAAAGACGAACACAAAGATTACGTGCAGGCAGCGGCCATGGCAAAACTGTTTGCCTCCGAAATTGCCATGTGGGCCGCTACAGAAGCCGTTCAGATTCACGGTGGTTATGGCTTCGTGAAGGAGTTCCACGTTGAGCGGATGATGCGCGATGCCAAGATCACCCAGATATATGAAGGTACCTCCGAAATCCAAAAATTAGTGATTGCCCGCGAACTGATTCGATAGCCGTTTTCTTAAAAAAACTATATTTTCCTAAGGTGATGGCCCTATTTCCAGCGAATAGGGCCTTTTTTTTTTAGGGAACGGAAACTTTTGCGCTTGTATTAGTTTTGTACAATTTATTAGTTTTGTGCAATATTGCAGCGCAACACGGCTTATGCAATCCGGTTCCGACTATGGAAGACTACAATAAGATTATCGAATCGCTGGGGGTGAAGTTCATCAAGGCACGGAATATCCGCATCCTGCAGCCTATTGTGATCAAGAATTTCTACGACGTAGAGAATACGTTGTTGATCCTATATAACGGTGAAGTGGCATACGGTGATGAGCATCAGAAAGTCGAAATTGGCGATATGTTGTTCATTCCCGGTGGCAAACACGTAACGGTTACGTACGGCGAACCGTCGAACCCGAAACCCGTCACGAACGAGGAGTTTATGACCCACCGCGAACATTATTTCGAAGCCAACCGAGACCCAACGCGGATCAGCACCATGCCCAATTCATTTGGGTACGTGTCATTCGAGGCGAAGGTGTTCGATTCGGTGAACTTCTTCAATTCGCTCGATGTGCCGCCATTTATTATCAAGCATGACGAAACACTGGCGCAGGCCATCCGGCAGATCCTGATCGAAGATATGACGGATGTGGCCGGAAAAGGTCGGGTGATCAAGATCAAGACCGAAGAGATCGTGATCGAGGTAATACGCTACATCCTGAAGCAACGGCTGTTCGTTGAGCAACTGGTAACCAACAGCACCTACTTCAAAGACCCCCGCCTGATCGACATCTTTGCTTACATCAAAGACAACATCGGCGGCGACTTGTCCAACAAAGTGCTGGCTAATGTGGCCAACGTATCGGAAGATTACGTAGGACAGTATTTCAAGATGCTGACGGGCATTAATCCCCAGGATTACATTGAGTACCAGCGCATGGAAGCTGCCGTTGGCTTACTGCGTACCAGCAAGAAAAGTATCCGGGCCATCGGGGCCGAGGTGGGGTATAAAGACACTGCTTATTTCTGCCGTCGTTTTAAAATGATGTTCGGTATTCCGGCCGGTAAAATGCGCCGCCGTGAATCGCTGATGAACGTATAATAGACTTTAGTAAACTGTACGCTTAAAAGCCCGAACCGGATACGTCTGGTTCGGGCTTTTTGTGTGGAGTAAACTTCTTATAAACGAATAGTTATATATGATAACATCATACTGATAATCAGCAGATTAATATGTTGGTCGTCTGACTTTTTACTTGTAAAATGGCCTGTTATTTGATGCTTTCTATATAGAGTATCAAATAACCCACATCAATCTGAACAGCACGACTACATGTACAGAACATCTACTCTTTTGGGCACTACCAGCCGTTTCGCATTCCTGGTTTGTTTATGTTGCCTGACCGGATTAGCGGGCTTTTCCCAAACGCTTGTCAACTGGCCGTTTGGGGTCACAGGTACGTCGCCCAGTACAGTAAATGCCAATACCACTGCGCCAATAGCAACGTATACTACGCCCAGTTCGAACACGAGCATAGTCAGTAGTCGCTTCAGAGCGCAGGGCTGGAACATTGCAGCGTTTGACGCTACCCGTTTTTTTGAAATAAGTATCACTCCCAATACAAGCTACAGTGTTACAATCACATCCGTTGTTGTTAACCTGGACCGCTCTGCCAACGGCCCAACTAGCTATGAAGCCAGAATCAGTACAGATAATTTCAGCACGTTTGCATCAATTGGGTCAGGAACTGTTACCACTACCGCCGCCAACGTGACCCTACCTGTGAGTAGCGTCGCACAGGTAACCACCACTGTTAAAGTTAGAATTTACTTTTGGGGGGCCTCTGGGGCCACAGATTTGATTAGTATCGGAAGCGCAGCCATAACCGGCACCGTCCAATCGCCAGCCCTGCCCGTTCAACTCGTTAGCTTTCAAGGCCGGCCGGTTGCCAACACAGTACAATTAAACTGGGTCACCGCCTGGGAACAATCAGCCGACCGGTTTGTGGTTCAGCGCAGTACAAACGCCGCCGAATTTATAGAAGTAGGTACGTTGCCAGCTTCTGGAAGTACTGACGGCCAACGTACCTACACGCTCGTAGATGAGCAACCTGCCGAAGGAGCCAATTACTATCGGCTAAAACAGATTGATCAGGATGGGTCGGTGAACTACTCGAAAATCATTGCCGTGACTGTTCGCGCCGACCAGCCATCGATACTGGTCTACCCCAATCCATCTGATGGGCGGCAGTTTCAGCTTCGGATACGTAACCTGACCGCGCCAACGGCCACACTTCAAACCCTGACCGGCCAGACCCTTCATGGGAGGTGGCTAAAATTGACGGATACGGAAGCGACCTGGCAACCCGATACGGCGCTTGAACCGGGGGTGTATCTGCTCCTTGTGGGAGACGGGGCCATTCGGCAAACGGTGAAGGTGCTGGTGCAGTAGCGATATCGGGCTGGCGTGCAACAAAAAACAGGGTTTAGATGTCCTATACAAAGTCAGTGATGTTGTATCTTGACCATCTATGCAAGCTGAATTAACCCTCGCCCGGCCACCCCGGCACTTTCTGCCAGACACGTATGAACTCCAGTCGTGGGCCGACATACAACCTTTTTACGATGACCTGATAAACCGCCCAATTGCTGATACAGATGCTCTACGGCAGTGGTTCAGTGATCGGAGCGAACTGGAATCGTATTTATCCGAAAACTTCGCCTGGCGCTACATCCGCATGACCTGCGACACGGCCAATGCTGAGCTGGTAGAGCGGTTGAATTTCTTTATCGAGACCATTCAGCCTATGATGAGTACGCTGGGTAATGAGCTTGACAGGAAGGCGCTGGATAGTCCCTGGCTAGGACAGTTGACCAATACGGCAGAGCAGGTAATGGTGCGGGGCATGCAGTTGGCCAACGCTATTTTTCGGGAAGAAAACGTACCGCTGCAAACGGAGATGCAAACCGAAGAACGGCAATATGGGGCTATTGCCGGGGCCATGACGGTGACCATCGAAACAGATGGGATACGCCAAGAAGTAACGCTGCAGAAAGCGTCAGACCTGTTGCAGTCTACAGATCGATCAGTTCGGGAAAACGCCTGGTTTTTAATTCAGGAACGCCGTTTTAAGGACCATGAAACGCTGGACGACCTATTCGATAAACTGATTGGGTTGCGGCAGCAAATCGCCGAAAACGCCGGTTTCGCCAACTTTCGCGATTATATGTTTGCCGCGCTGGGTCGGTTCGATTATACGCCTGCCGATTGTTTTACGTTCCACGAGTCTGTTGCCGAGGCGGTGGTTCCCTTGTTGAATCAACAGGCTGCCGACCGGCTGGCCAAACTGCAGCGAACAGACCATTCGGTACAGACGTTGCGCCCCTGGGACACTAAAGTTGATCCAGAGGGAAATCCGCCACTTGTTCCCTTCGCCAATGCCGCCGATTTGGTCGATAAGACAATCCGTTGCTTCGATCGCCTGGATACCACTGGTGAGTTGGGTAACTACCTTCGGGTAATGCGGAAGATGGGTCACCTTGACCTCGACTCGCGAAAAGGCAAAGCACCTGGAGGGTATAATTATCCACTGGAAGAAATAGGTGTTCCGTTTATTTTCATGAACGCCACCTCATCCCTGCGCGATCTGGTGACGATGGTGCACGAAGGAGGGCATGCCGTACACTCGTTCCTGACGCGTGAACTGCCCTTGAAAGCGTATCGAAACCCACCCATGGAAGTAGCTGAACTGGCTTCTATGTCGATGGAACTGATGTCAATGGATCATTGGGATGTGTTTTTCGAGAACCCGGATGAATTACGGCGGGCAAAACTGGCCCATCTGGAGTCGATCATTGAAACCCTGCCGTGGGTGGCTACTATTGATCAGTTTCAGCATTGGCTTTATGGCACTCCGCCTGAATCGGGCTCAATTCACACACCGGCCGAACGCCGGGCCGCCTGGGTACGTACCTACGATCGATTTGCCGACTCCGTAACCGACTGGAGCGGGCTCGACCATTATAAAGAGTATGTCTGGCAAAAGCAGCTTCACCTGTATGAGGTTCCGTTCTATTACATCGAGTATGGCATTGCACAGCTAGGTGCTATCGGCGTGTGGCGTAACTACCGTCAACAAGCCGAAACTGGACTGCAAGGTTACAAGAACGCGCTGGCACTTGGGTATCAGGCCCCTATTCGCGACATATACGCGGCAGCCAACGTTCCGTTTGATTTTTCAAAGGCCCACATCGGCGAATTAATGACCTTTGTTCAGCAGGAAATCAGCGATTTAAAAAACCAATCGCCAACCTCTGCTGGCTAACCAGTTTGTGATTACCTTTGCGGAACTTTCGATTCACAATCAAGCAGCTATGAAACGCGTCGTTTATATGGGCATGTTCGTACTGGCCGGTCTCTCATTGGCTTCGTGCGATTACCAAAAGAATAACACCATCCGTCAGGAAGACTTCCGCAAGAATGATTTTCGGGCGGGCTACAAGGCCGGCGACGGTGAAGTATATGGTACGGGCCCAGATTCGGCCGCTGTTCAGTCTACGTACAAATACAAGGCTAATCCGGAACTGGATGCCCGGACCCAGAAGATCCGCGAAAAGCTCTTTGGCGCAGGTTCAGTGAACCAGGGTGCCTAGAGTCTGGCTAGCTTTCTGATAAGCAAAGAGGCGATGCCGTTAGGTATCGCCTCTTTGGTTTGTTAGGGAGCGGTGAAGGTGAATATAACTTTTTTGTGTTACTTTGCCCCATTACTAAGCCCGTTCAATTAGGATTTTTTGGATAGTATAGGCTGATAAACAAGGCTTTTCAGGTATGAATGTTGCATTAGTTACAGGTTCGGCAGGACTCATTGGCAGCGAATCAGTTGCCTTTTTTTCAGATAAGTTCGATCTCGTAGTGGGTATCGACAACAATATGCGACAGTACTTCTTTGGTGCCGAAGGCTCAACGGAATGGAATCGCAATCGGCTCAGCGACGCATACAGTAATTATACGCACCGCCCCGCTGATATCCGTGAGGTGTCGCAGTTGGAGCCGATTTTCAAAGAATTTGGTGCTGACATTAAACTGATTGTTCACGCTGCTGCGCAACCAAGTCATGACTGGGCTGCCCGCGAGCCATTCACCGACTTTACGGTGAACGCCAACGGTACGTTGAACTTGCTGGAAATGACCCGGCAACATGCACCGGAAGCTGTCTTTATTTTTACCTCGACCAACAAGGTATATGGCGATAACCCAAACTACCTGCCCCTGATCGAAACGGAGACGCGTTGGGAAATCGACGAGAACCATCCGTATTTCAAAGATGGTATCGATGAGTTCATGAGTATCGACCACACGAAACACTCGCTGTTCGGTGCGTCTAAAGTAGCTGCTGATATCCTGGTACAGGAATATGGCCGGTATTTTGGCATGAAAACAGCCGTATTCCGGGGGGGATGCCTCACTGGCCCTAACCACTCGGGTGCACAGCTGCACGGCTTCCTGAGCTATCTCATGAAGTGTGCCATTACCGGTACACAGTACACCATCTTTGGCTATAAAGGCAAGCAGGTACGTGACAACATTCACAGCTACGACCTGGTGAATATGTTCTGGCATTTCTACCAGAATCCCCGCGCCGGTGAAGTGTACAACGCCGGTGGTGGTCGTCATGCCAACTGTTCGATGATCGAAGCCATTAAGGTGTGTGAAGAGATTTCGGGCAACACGATGAATTATACCTATTCAGATACCAACCGTATCGGTGACCACATCTGGTACATCTCGAATCTGAATAAGTTCAAAGAGCATTATCCAGGCTGGAACTGGACCTACGATTTGCAGCAGACCCTGGTGCAGATTCACGATAGCATGGTGGCTCGGTTAGGGCAAACAGCCTAACCGAGACTGTGGCCGTTGGTGAAACCCAACGGCCACCCCCTTTCGAACACATGAAACCTTCTACCCAATTAGTAGTCACGGGATGCGCGGGCTTTATCGGTAGTCACCTGACGGATAGGCTACTCGACAGTGGATACCGGGTTATTGGCGTTGATAATTTCGATTCATTCTACCCGCGTTCCATCAAAGAGCGGAACCTGTCGGGAGCACTGACGCATCCGAATTTTACGTTTATCGAAGCCGATATTCGTGACTCCGAGTGGTTGACTAAACTCGATGCCGATGTTGATGCCGTGATCCATATTGCTGCCAAAGCAGGGGTTCGCCCATCAATCGAGCAACCCGCCGATTACATCAGCACAAACATTGCCGGCACAAACAATCTGCTTGCCTGGATGCAGCAGCGTGGCATTGGGAAGATGGTTTTCGCCTCGTCGTCATCTGTTTATGGCAACAACGAGAAAATCCCGTTCAGCGAGACTGATAGTGTTGAGCAGCCCATTTCACCTTACGCGTTCACCAAGCGTGCCTGCGAACTGCTGACCCATAATTACCACCATCTATACGGAATGGGCATCGTCAACCTGCGCTTCTTTACCGTGTATGGTGAACGGCAACGCCCCGATCTGGCTATTCACAAGTTTGTGCGCATGATGGCCGCCGATCAGCCGATCCCGATGTTTGGAAAGGGCGATACCTCGCGTGACTATACCTATGTGGGCGACACCGTAGCCGGTATTATGGCCGCGCTAACGTACCTGGACGCCAACCCAACCACCTACGACATCATTAATCTGGGAAACCACAGTCCGGTTACGCTTCAAACGCTGGTGAGCACGCTGTATAGACTGATGGATAAGACGCCACAGATTCAGTACCTGCCCATGCAACCCGGCGATGTTGACCGTACGTATGCCGATGTATCACGGGCGGCAGACCTGCTAGGTTATAAACCCAGGGTATCGCTGGAAGAAGGATTAAGCCGGTTTGTGGCCTGGTACAAAACAACGTACCTATGACCCAACCGCCGTTGCTAAAACCAGCCAGTAACTGGCTCTACTGGACGGTTATCGCGCTGGTAGTGAAAGGCTTGTTCTTCGGCTGGTTTCTCACCCGAACCTATTACCACGACATCGACGGGTTCTTGGGGCAGAGTAACGGCGATATGATGACGTATATCCAGCCCGTTGAAAGTCTGCTGGCTCATCACGGTTTTCAGACCGATGTGCGCATGCCCGCCTATCCGGGGGTTTACCTGGCGTTTCGGTTGCTGTTCAAACCAGCAGTAGCCTGTAACCTGGTCATGCTGCTTCAGTTGGTTGTGTCGGCTATTTCAGTTTACGTGCTGGGCTTGTGTGCCCGCCGTTTATTTTCGAGTGACCGTGCTTTTTACTGGGCCTTTTTTATTTACCTGTTTAGCACGTTCGTCAGTGTATTCGACGGGTATTTCCTGACCGAAAGTCTGGCGGCCTCGGCTTCGATTTTTTTCCTTTATACCTGGCTTCGTTTTGAAGCAGAGCCTACCCGCTGGCTACCATTGGTTTCTGCAGGTACGTGGATGACCTGGTCTATCTTTCTAAAGCCTGCCCATGCACCGATGCTGGCCATACCCCTGGCCATTTGGGGGTTTCGCTGGTTGCAAAAACGCCTGACATTCAGGAATCTGATTCGGTATAGTTTCCTGTTTCTGTTGCCGTTTGCCCTGGCCGATGGCGCCTGGATGGCCCGTAACTACCGTAGCTACCGGCAAGTGATTCCGCTGCTAAAAAGCCCCTGGTATCCCGAAAGTTTCTGGCCTGCCAACTACTTCGATCTGATGGCTTTTTGCCAGACCTATGGCGAAGATTTTTCGTATTGGTTTCCCAACGCCGGGATCCGCTGGTTACAGGGCTGGGGCAACAATAACTTCCTGGCTCCTGTGCGTTGGTACGTGAAAGAAGACCTTGGGCCGCCCCCAAACTATGTATACACGTCAAAATTCAACCTCGATTCCGTAACTTCGGTGCGGAACCTGTGTTACCGACTGGGCAATGGACCCATGCTCGACTCGGTGCAGCGCAGTGCCATATCGGCGCAGATCAAAGAGAAAATGAATCGGTATACCCGGTCGGTACGAGAAGATAACCCACTGGTATACTACGTCTGGGCACCGATTCGGTACACGGCTACCTTTTTACACGGCAGTTTCGGCTACACCTTTCTCGATGACATGATCCGATCGCAGTGGCCGCGGTTTTTGCTTCGGCTGTATCACTACGCCTTCGTGCTGATTCCTGGCCTGATAGGGTTAGTTCTGCTGACAAGGCGTGGGCTGCGGCGAGATGACCGGCTGCTGGTGATTCCCTTATCAGTTGCCTACTGTCTGGTCGTGTATGTGGTTGTGCTGCGCCACCCCGAAACTCGTTACCTGGCTCCGTTTTATCCCTTTTTGGTGTTAAGCGCCGTTACCACATTTTTGTCGATCGTTCGTTCGAGACAGTCTTAAATTCGTACAGTTACATGGCCTACCTCTCCGTTATAGTCCCGATTTATAATGAATCGAAAAGCATTCCTATCCTGTTTGATACGCTTGAAAACGCCGTTGGGCAGTACGATTATGAAATCATTGCCGTCAACGATGGGTCGAAAGACGATTCACTGGATCAGCTACGGATTGTCTGTGCCCGGAACAAACGGGTAAAGGCCGTCAATTTTAAACGCAACTTCGGGCAAACGGCGGCTATCAACGCTGGCATACAACATGCCTCGGGCGAGGTGATCGTGTTGATTGACAGTGATCTGGAGAATGACCCTAATGACATTTCAAAACTGGTAGACCGCCTCGATGACGGTTACGACGTGGTGAGCGGCTGGCGGCAAAATCGCTGGAAGGGTGAGTTTCTGACGCGTAAACTGCCTTCGATGACCGCCAATAAACTGATCAGCAGCATCTCGGGAGTGCCCCTGCACGATTATGGCTGTACGCTGAAAGCCTACCGGCGTGATGTGATCAAAGACGTAACCCTCTATGGGCAGATGCACCGCTTTATTCCGGTATACTGCGCCTGGCAAGGTGGTAAAGTCACTGAAATGCCCGTGAACTACCAGCCACGTCAGTTTGGGAAAAGCAATTACGGCATTTTCCGCACCTACAAAGTGGTGCTTGATCTGGTGCTGATCAAGTTCCTGGAAAAATACATGCAGCGGCCTATTCACTTCTTCGGCGGCGCAGGTATCCTGGCCTTTCTGGTGACGTTTGTCGCAACCATTATGGCCGCTTATTTTAAATTGACGGGCCAGAAAGACCTGGTCGAGACGCCACTGCCTACCATTGCTTCCATGTTTTTCGTAGTTGGTATTCAACTAGTGCTGATGGGCGTTATTGCAGAAATTCTGATGCGAACGTATTACGAATCGCAGAATAAAATGCCGTATAGCGTAAAAGAACTGATCAATTTCGACGTACCTGACGGAACGGCCAATCAGGCAGAAACGGTACAGGCTGAACGATTGCGGGTGAGGTAATTGAATCGATAAACTTATGTGTGGACTAGCAGGATTTACCGGCCGAGGCAGCGAAGATGATCTGTTGCGGATGATCCGGCAATTGAAGCACCGGGGTCCTGATTTTCAGGGAGGTGACCTGAAAGCTGGCCGTGACGGCTCTGTAGGGCTAGGCCATGCCCGCCTGAGTATCATCGACCTGAGCTCGGGCGCAAACCAGCCTTTTTACACCGAAGATCAGCAGATCGGCATGGTCTTCAACGGTGAAATTTACAATTACGTTGCGCTGAAAGAAGAGCTACAGGCGTTGGGGAAATACCATTTCCGAACAACATCTGATACTGAAGTACTCCTGTATCTATATCAGGAATACGGCGAAAAGCTGTTTGATAAGATCAATGGCATGTTTGCCTTTGCTATTTACGATTTCCGGACTGGCAAAACGATGCTGGCTCGTGACCGGATGGGTAAGAAACCATTACACTACAGTGTTATTGGCGATACGCTCATCTACGGCTCAGAACCCAAAGCTCTGCTGCAACATCCGCTGGTGAGCAAAGCCATTAGCCCGGATGCCCTGAACGCTTACCTGACGTTTGAATACGTACCTACGCCCTACAGCATCTACCGGGACATTCAGAAACTGGAACCCGGCCATTACCTGCTGTTCGAAAACGGTAAGATAACAGCCAACAAACCATTCTGGACCATTCAGTTCAACCATAAGGCTATCACGTTCGATGACGCGCTGAGCCAGTTTGATGACCTGCTGAACGACGCAACCGCCTCGCGGCTGGTGGCCGATGTGCCACTAGGCGTGTTCCTGAGCGGTGGGCTTGATAGCTCGGCGATTGCGTACTACGCGCAGAAAAACAGTGAGAGCAAGATCAAAACGTTTTCCATTGGCTTCCAGGAAAAATCGTACGATGAGGCCGACTATGCCCGTATGGTAGCCAAACACCTGGGCACAGACCATCACGAAAAAGTGCTGACGGCTCAGGATTCGCTTAATCTGCTTCCCGACATTACGGCAAAACTGGACGAGCCTTTCGCCGACGCCTCCATCATACCAACGTACCTGCTCTCTCAATTCACCCGCGAACGGGTTACGGTGGCCCTGGGGGGCGATGGGAGCGACGAGCTGCTGGCCGGTTACCCAACCTTCACCTCCGACTACGTTCGGGGCGTATATGGCTCAATGCCGCGTCCAATAAAGGCACTGGCCAACCGCGTTGCCGATCTGTTGCCGGTCAGTGATGCTAATATCAGCCTCGATTTCAAGGCAAAACAGTTTCTGAAAGGCTTTCAGGAAAAACCGGCTTATACTCATACGCTCTGGCTGGGAAGTTTTTCACCCGCTCAAAAGCGGAAGCTACTTAGTGCTGATGTACAGGCGCAGTTGACAGACAGAACGGGTTTAAGTCTGATTGATAAGCACTTAGCCGAACTGCCTGCTAATACGGATGGATTTGATCAAACGTCGTACATCTATTACATGACGTACCTGCTCGATGATATCCTGGTGAAGGTAGACCGCGCCAGCATGTATAATTCGCTGGAGGTGCGTGCGCCGTTCCTCGATTACCGCATCGTGGATTTTGCCAACAGCCTGCCCGAATCGTTTAAACGGAAAGGCCTCACGGGCAAATACATCCTAAAGGCGCTGATGCGCAACAATATTCCCGATGACATCATTGACCGGCCTAAGAAAGGCTTCGGTATACCGCTCTCGCAGTGGCTGCGCAACGAATTGCGCCCTTTGTGCGACGATCTGCTATCCGAGGAATCGCTGAAGCAACATGGTTTATTCAACGCCGGGTACGTTCGGCAGTTGCAGCAGGAACATTATTCCGGCAAACAAAATCACCGCAAACTGCTCTGGACGCTCATGGTGTTTCAGCAGTGGTACAGACATTATCATTGAGTATGAATTGGCATAAAAAAGGAGTCGTTTATAAGCCTACTGGCGAGTTTCCGTTCAGTCAGACGCACGCACAGGTACCATTTGGCTTTCCACTGAGCGACCGGTTACGGGTTTACTTTTCAACCCGCGATAAAGACATACAGTCAGCTACATCGTTTGTTGAGGTTGATCCCGACGATTTGTCGAAGGTGTTATACGTTCACGATAAGCCCTGCCTGACGAAGGGAGAGGTAGGTACGTTCGATGAGAGCGGCGCCATGCCCTCGTGGTTTCTGCCCGTTGGCGACGAGGTCTGGCTCTACTATACCGGATGGAACAAGAGCGAAACGGCGTCGTACCGGCTCGGTATTGGCTTGGCGATCAGCCGTGATGGTGGCCTGACCTTTGAGCGTAAGTTTACCGGCCCCATTCTGGATCGGTACATCTTCGATCAGGTGTGGGTAGCGCAGCCCTGCGTTATTCGTGAACGCGATGACCTCTGGCGGATGTGGTATCTGTCGTGCACCAAAATCGAAGTGATCGATGGGCACCCAGAGCCATTCTACGACGTAAAATACGCTGAGTCGACGGACGGTATTCACTGGAATCGGACGGGGCAGGTGTGCGTTGGCTACGATGCATTTACCGATGCCATTGGCCGCCCAACGGTGTTCCGCGATGGTGATCTGTACCGCATGTATTTCTCGTACCGAAGCGCCACCAACTATCGCACCGACGTACGGCGTAGTTACCGAATTGGCTGTGCTGAATCGACAGACGGTATTAACTGGACCCGAACTGACGATCAGGCTGGTATTGAGCGATCGGAGGAGGGGTGGGATTCAATGATGATGGATTACTGCCACATCTTCCCGCATCGCAATCAGTGGGTGATGCTGTATAACGGCAATGGATTCGGGGCCTCTGGTTTCGGTTATGCATTGAATCAACCTGAACCCTGAGTATAATCAGGATGTTGGCTTAACTGATCGCCTTAAGTTTGTGCGTTTCCATTTGCTAATAAACCTGCTCACTGCTGGTTTTTAGCGTGGTTGACGTCTAACTTGTCTCACAATATCACAACACACTATGCAGGAGGTAGCTAAGTACATCATCAAAGTTAATGCCGACATAAAGGACGGGCAGATCGTGCCCGAGATTCCTTATGAAGAGGTCATGCGGCTGGTGAATGAACCGAATATTGTCATTATCAAAACGGGTTTCGCGCCTGAAACGCTTCGTAGCGTCATTGATAGCACTGTTGCCTGGGCGGCAAAAACTCCCCTGGCCGAAGCACCGGATACGTTTGATAACAACCAGCATAAGCAGCGGCTACACATCGCCAAAATTCAGCAGGCTCCCCAGCTATTTCACGATCATACGTTCGATGCCATTCTGGATCTTGACGACGAGTTTCGGCAAACATTGCTGACCGTGTTCGATCCGGTCCGGAAGTTCTGGAATAGCGTCACTGGCAACAACGAAGAATACGGAATTCGGAAAGGCCAGCCTTATTTTCACCCGCAGGTGACGCACTACCCATTGGGTGGTAGTTTCTTCGGGCGGCACTGGCACCCGCTCAATCCGCAGAAAGTGGGCATGATTCTGGCGCTCAACCAATATGGTAATGATTACCATTCGGGTGGTACCGGGTACGTAATCAATAACCACATTGTGGAAACAGAAGGTTATCAGGATATGGGCGATATGATCCTGTTCCGCTACGACCTTCCTCACTGGGTTAGCCCATCTAGTTTTGCCGATCGGTTCAGTTGGGATAACCCGGCTGGCCGTTGGGTATCTATCTTGCCATTTTATGACCCCTGGGCCAAACCTGCTGATAGTGACGAACCGCAGGGGTGGAGCACACAAATTGCACAGGCGAAAGAAGTAGCCGTTTAATGAAAGTAAAAGTTAGCGTACTGATTATCACGTACAATCAGCAGCAGTTCATTCGCAAGGCAATAGACAGTGCACTTGCTCAACAGACGTCGTTTCCCATCGAGATTTTGGTGGGAGACGATTTCTCCTCTGATGGAACGCGGGATATTATTCAGGAATATGAACGTAAGCATCCCGGACTAGTAAAAGGCGTTTTACACCCACGCAATATGGGTAAGAACGGCGGGATAAATTTTCTGGAAACATTGAAGCTAGCCACGGGCGATTATTATGCCCTGATGGATGGCGACGATTACTGGACTAACGAGCATAAACTGCAAAAGCAGGCTGATTTTCTCGATACGCATCCAGATTACTCCATGACCTTTCATAATGCGGTGATTACCTACGAAGATGGTACACCATCGCATTTGCTGAATGGCCCCGAAACAAAACCGTTTTTTACTGTCGACGACCTGATCGGCGAAGAAGAAATCTGGTTTATGGCTACATCCAGCACGATGTACCGCAACAGTATACGGGAATATCCGGCTTGGTTCATGGAATCAGTTAGCGGCGATATTCCGCGATTGATACTGAAAGCCAAGCAAGGTAAAATCGGCTATCTACCTGATGTAATGTCTGTTTATCGGAAAAATCAGGGCGGCACCAGTTTCACTGACAAATATGACGATGCCAACTTCCTGCGTAACCGAATAGCTATGTACGAAGCGATAGGGCGGGAACTGAACGGCAAATACGATGATAAGCTGAAGCGGAACATCGCCCGCTATTACCGCTGGATGCTCGACAGTCATCAATACCGTGATCACTATTATCCACGCAATCTACTGGCTGCGAAGTACCTACGGCTGGCGAAGACAACGGACGAGGAGCGTAAACTGATCATTCAGAAGTATATCGTTCCTGCTCCGGTAATGCGCCTGTACAGTACGTTTGCTATCTGGTTAGGGCAGTTTCTGCGTGCGAGCTAAGTCAGTGTAACGTACTCCACAAAAAATGCCCCCGGCCATACTCGGCCGGGGGCATTTTTTGTGGAGTACGTTACTTATTTGCCCTGGCCGCTTGATAGCAGGTTGAAGAACTGATCGAGCTTCGGCGTCAGGATGATTTCAGTACGACGGTTCGACTTACGACCTTCTGGCGTAGCGTTGTCGTCTTTTGGCGCGTACTCACCGCGGCCACCTGCCGTTAAGCGGGCTGGCGCAACGCCAAATTTGGTTTGCAGTACACGCGAAACGGCTGTTGCACGAAGTACACTCAGGTCCCAGTTGTCGCGCAGAACGCCCGATACGAACGGAACGGCGTCGGTATGACCTTCAACCAGAATGTCAAGCTCGTTGTGGTCGTTCACTACTTTGGCTACCTTTTCCAGAACGGCTTCGGCTTGTGGGTTCACATCAAACTTGCCTGAGTTGAACAGTAGTTTGTCTGAGATCGACACGTAGACAACACCTTTCTTCACTTCCACCTGTACGTCCTGATCGTTAATATCAGCCAGTGAGCGTTTCAGGTTCATTACCAGTGCCAGGTTCAGCGAATCTTTACTCCGAATCTGGTTGTTGATGTTGTTAACGTATTTCGTTTGCTCGTTCAGTGTTTCGAGCGATTTTTTGATACTCTCGGCACCCTGCTTGCTGACAACCGACAGGTCAGACATACGGTCGAGCAGGTTGTTGTTTGTCTTTTTTAGGTAATCGATCTGGCTTTGCAGGTCGGATAACTGGTTCACTTTGTTGGCTAAATCAGCATCTTTACTCTTGATTGTCGACTGAAGGTCCAGCGTTTTCTTGTCACAGTTGTTCAGATCGGCCAGCGTTTTCTCGTGGGCTGATTGCAGGTTAGCCAGTTCTGCTTTTTGTTTTTTGCTGGCAGCGCAAGATGACAGTAAAGCCAGACCAGCGCAGAGAATCAATACGTTTTTCATGAAGAAAGAAAAATTAAACAGTTACCGGTCAAACACCGATGATCTCAAGATTAGTACCAGGCACTTCTTTACTCAGAAATAACTTAGTGCCCAACTATTACTTGTATCAGGCCGCAAAATTACAAATTTTTCCAAGATCTATCGCCCTGATTGCACGAATTGAGTAACGGTAACCTACTGATTTGCTGATGCTGGCAGTTGGCAACAATACTTTTTTTCGTACCTTACTGTTCCGTATGCTTGGACTATTCAGACGCAAAAAAAAGGAGGTGGTGCTCGCTGAGCCCCCGTTTTATCCGTTGCCAGCTCACATGGCTGACTGGCTTTCCGCAGCCGATTACAATCAAATTCTTCAACTGACGATCGAGCAGTTAAGCCTGAAAGGCGCCATTGATTTAATAACGGATGACGGAGTCGTTCATATTCAATTCAATGGCCAGAAAGTGCCCACCCGCTTTTACATGGATAATCTGCTGCGTAAGTGTAAGGCAGCAGAACAGGCTGAATGGGAGGCAATAGTGGCTGGCCACGTAAAGGGGTTGCCGATCAACAGCGCGGCCATCACCTATATTTATAAAGATTTTGAGTTTGCTGCGCCCTTACTAAAAGTGCAGGTGAAACCCGTAGGTTTTGCGCAGGACATCATACATGACTGTGTATACCGGCAGGATTTCCCGCAGACCAATACGTTTCTGGTCATCGATTTTGAGGAGGCGCTCCATTACGTTCGCCGGAGCGAGATTGGTGAATGGGAAGTCTCGGATACGTACCTGTTCGAGGTTGCGCTGGATAATGTAGCGCGCGAAAAACCCGACCTGGCTGGTCATTCACTAACGGACGAGCTGCCTCTATACACCCTATTCCATAACGACTTTGCTGTGGCCTGCGCCATTGAACTGGCCCGTAATGCCGACGAAGCCGTGGGGCCGTATGGAGCGGTAGTAAATATTCCCGCCAAAGGATCGGTCTTTATCCATCCGCTCGAAGCGGATACGGTGTTAGACTACATTGCCGCCTCCCATGAGATGGTGCACGGATTTTATACGGAAGAAACCTATACGGTCAACGAAGAATATTACTGGTACTATGAAGGGCGTTATAGCCTGTTCCCGATGCGGGTAGAAGGGAATCAGGCTTACCTGTCGTATCCCGATCGGTTACGGAAGCTGTTGCATCAGGCCTAATCACCTAGAATAAACTGCCCTGAACTACCTGTGGCTGCAGAATGGGTTCACGGAGGTTAAGCCCACAATGTGTGTTGAGCTGACGTACCCAATACCGGATCAGCTCCGGAGCGGTGTCGTTATCGCCGCCGCCATGTACAAACAGGTAAGCGGTTTGCAGGCCTTTATCGAACCATTTTTTGAGTCGCTGTATCCAGTCATCGGTACGAGTATAGTCAGTAGGATGCCCTTCATTAGCGATAAACCGTAGCGTCAGTACAGGACTGCTTAAGCCCATATGTAACACGTCGCGCCGGCCAGCTACGTCGGTAATGACCGTGTGGCGGTGTAATCCGTGCAGGCGTTCGAGCGTTTGGCCCCAGATGGCGGCAGATTTAAACCAGTCGGGGTGGCGGAATTCAACGGCTACGTCGAGGTCGTCGGGTAAGTCGCTCAGATAGCGCTCCAGCACAGGCCACTTATCGGGACCAAACATGGGTGGGAGTTGTAAAAAAGACATACCCAGAAATTCCTCCAGCCCAAAGATAGCGTTAACGAATTCAGCGGTCAGGTTTTCAGCTCCCTGTAGCAACCGCTCATGACTGATAGCCTGCGGAAATTTAGGGCAATACAGAAACGACGTACCTACGCTGTTGCGCTCAGTACCTACGCTGGCAGCCTCGGCTTTCCATTTATCAATCATACCGGGCGTTGGAATCTGATAATGTGTCAGGTTCAACTCAATGGTATTGAACTGCCGAACATAGTGGTGTAGAAAGTCTTTCTCTTTAGCCGTTGACGGGTATACCTTACCGACGTAATCTTTGTTGGCCCATATGGGTCCACCAATAAATACGTTAGGCTGCTTGGCAGGCGTTACGTCTGTCCAGATCCGGGCGTTGAATGTGTGGCCGGGCGGTAGTGATAAGGTAGCAGTGTCGAGGTTAGTTGTTTTCCCGAAGTCCATGATGAAGGTGCAACTAGTCAGTGTAGCAAGCTGCTTTGCTGCTATAATATGAAAATCAGCGCCTTTGTTTACACGGCCTCCCTGTAATCAAGTAGTCATTCGTCATTAATGTCAGTTAAGTGGTTTACTTAACGATCGTGAAAGGCGCCAACGGCAAATGATCAATGAGTAGCATAAGGCGTCAGTGTTTGGCACGTTCATAGTGCTCGCGGAGGAGGTCGTCGCCAAAATCGTTGGTCAGGTCACGAACAACAGTGTGAACGTGATTGGCATCATTCTGCGTGTTGTCATATTCAACCAGCAGCATGGGCCCATGAATACGGTAGTAATAGCCTACATTATTGCCGGGCGTAGTATCACCTGCCCACGCAAAACGGAGTTGGTCGAGCCCGGCTTTCTCGATTCGGTCAAATTGTTGCCTGGCCAGTGTGATCCGGTACCGGTTGAGGTATATTTTCAGTAAATCAAGAAATTGGTTTTTCTGACTAGCGTTCATGTCGGCATATGTTAGGCCATCCATGCGTTCGAGCGAAGCGCGGCGGCTATTGCCCGTCAGTATGTTGCCGAATGCTTTCTTCGCCAATGTAGCCTGCTTCAGCTGATCGGTGCTCAGGCTATGAATTAACTCAAAAGCCCGCTGCGTTTCTTCCTTCATGATCTCACGCCCTTTCTGGGGTACGTCGGCACGTACCTGGCCGGGGTTGCTGCCCATGAACAGCGGTGTGAGCGCCAGAACTCGGCCCGTTAGAGAAGTAAACTGCACTGACAGATGGTGACCTTCAAACCGCCAGCCCCACGGATCGTTGCTTCCAATATTGCCAAACAATGACACAAAATACCCCTCCGGGTCGCGGTATGTATCATTGGGAGGACGATTTTCCACAACACGCAACACATTTTCCAGATCGGTAATCTGTTTGGCTTTATCGTAGCCGCCATCACTGAGCCCGGTCTTCAGCAACGCCCACGCCAGGTTGCGTTGTTCCGATGTCATTTGTTTCAAGGACAACCCCTTCCGTTCGTGTGGAACAAAGTACCAGTTGACGCGTTCGTCGTCGGTAAAGGCAAAGCCTGCCTGGGTACGTTGCCCAACTGTTAGCGACTTCCAGAAGCCCTGTGCAGCTTCGGCCATGTCATCTTTTACCCGCTGCGGAGCTACTACCTGCGCCGAAGCCCACAGCGTACTTATTGACAGTAGAAAAGACAGAAAATTTTTCATATACCGAGCCATTGTTAGGGTTCCTGAAGCTATTGTCGATTGCGTGACAGCAAATTGCTGACTGACAAGACACAAAGTACAATTAGCTGATTACCTAACTCCCTGACACTAAAAGTATGTGGTTTAGCAACGGTACCTGATACTGAACTTGTTTAATACAGACGCCTCCATAAATATGACAGGAGCTTATAGACGAAGCTGGTGTACAAAAAACGTTCTGGAATTGTAACCATAGCTTTTCTCCCTACCGGATTGGGTTTACTATGTTCACGGATCAGTTGCCGCATGTATCGGCTTTTATTAAAGCCCTCGTCCTGATTTGTCATGCATATCCGCTCGTACCTTAACATGGGCACTACATTGAGCCAATGCGTTGCATAAGCCCAATACCGTTCGATCCGCCTGCTGTTGGGTGGTTTAAACATCAGTAATGCTTCGTAAACAGCAGGCGGCAAGGCTGCGGAAAAATGGGTATTGACCAGGTAAAAGCCTGTCATGACGGCGGTGTAAAGTTTATATTTTTTCGCCTGAAGCAAGAGTGCCTCCCAGTTCATCTGCGCTCCATAAACGTTCATAAAAGCCATTAGATCAACCAGATGCTTTAGTCGTAGCCAAAATTCTTTTCCGCCATGATGCAGGATCAACATCCAGAAAATCGTTTCGGAATCTGGTACGTGACAAATCGTTGAGTAGAATGGCTTTTTAGAGGCACGCAAGAAAAACTGATCATACTCAACCTGATAAGGTAGAAAATAGTACATTAAATCCCAATGCACATCTATCGTGAATTTATCTTTTTTCATGCTTAACTCGTACTTGCCTTTATCAGCCAGCATCCGTAAAATTCGAGCGTTTTCCTCTGCATCTGAAATAGGACCATCTCTTACAGAAAGACTGTAGCCATCGGCTTGTAGCAGTTTAATTGCCTCGGATACTGATTCAGGTTTAAATAAAAAATCAATATCATCCAATTCTCTAATGTTTTTTTTGGGATAAAATTCGCGAATGAATAAGGTTCCTTTGTAAGGAAGAACAGGAATACTATGTTGGTCAAATACCGATAATAATCGCGCTGATTCCACAATAAGTGCCAGATTTTTCAACGTTTGATAAGTATAGAAATTAAAAAATGGTTGACTGTTAGGGTACTTGATAGATTTGTTTCTAGTCAATTCGTCGGTAAGCAGAGGCCTTATTCTATGGAAATTAGCTAATCGATATAGTTCTTTCCAATCAAGCTGCTTTAATTCCTGATCTGGTGTAGGAATAGCAGGATAAGCTGAAAAAGTAGACTTTATAGTACGGAAAATAAAATTCATTTCGGCCCGATTGTTCATTATTCAGTTTGTTTGGTGTGTGGTTAAAGTTGCATTGTTACTATTAATACAACTATGAAAATTATTATTTTATCGATTTCGTTATTTAGTTAAATATCAACTTAGTTAGCTAGTTAAGTATCAATCTACTATATTGTTTCGTCTAATCAATCTATGGCTAACCTGTTAGTATAAGTATGGCTAAATTATTTGCGTACCATCAATTTGAAAACGTTCTGGATCAGGGTACGCTTGCTGAGTTAGTCGATTTTACCCTGACGAATGAAGCAAATTATACACTGTCAAACGTAGCAAGAGTAGGTGAAAAAGTTATTGATACGACCAGTAGATACTCATTGACCTTACTTAAGCCTAGTAAATTCAAGCATGTTTTTATAGAAAAACTGACTGCGTTGAGTGATGATATATTTTATCATTTGAATATGTCAAGATTTAAAATAAGTAAATTTGAGTTTCAACTAAGCGCTCATGGTAATGGTGCTTTTTTTAAACAGCATATAGACACTATTTCACATCAATCAACTGGAAAGAGTAGCCGGGTTATTAGTGCGGTATTTTACTACCATTTAACTCCTAAAGAATTTGAAGGTGGCGAACTTGTGCTTTATCCTTTACCATTCTTGCCTGGTGATGATCAGCCAGTTGTTATAAACCCAATGAATAATAAGCTAGTTGTTTTTCCCTCTGTTGCACCACATGAAGTACTACCTGTTACATTACAAAAATCGGATTTTAGTAAATATCGCTTCAGTGTCAACTGTTGGTTACATAAATAGATACGATATCATATATTATATATTGATCAACCATGTTTTTTTACCAAGCTTTCGGGATTTCTATATATTCTGATATTTCGTTGCCAGCTTTAGCGGCGGTGACTGAATATACAGATACAGAAAACCCTATCATTGTTCGAGAAGGCAGTTGCCCAGCCGAGCTCATGTCCTTATCCCTGCATAATGGACCAAATTACCAAATAAATGAATCGGAGTTATTGTTAACTATTCCTAATATAGCCCGCTATTATGTATCTCGAGGAATATCTATAATTATTGAACCACTTTGTACTTATTGGCCATCTATCTATTTATATTTTTATTCTAATTGTCTTGGCGCTATTCTTTTGCAGCGAAATATATTAACAATGCATGTTTCGGGGGTATTTATTAACCCCAATGAAGTGTTACTTTTAGCTGCGCCATCACGAACTGGTAAATCTACTACGGCATTAAAATTGGCTGAGCTTGGTTACCCATTGTTTACAGATGATACAGCAACTCTACGAATAATTAATAATAGTTGCTATGCCCGAGCTTCCTATCCGATGTCGAAACTTTGGAAAGAGACAATACATCAGCAGCAAATATATACTGAATCGGATAAGCAATTGTTACATAAAACTGATCTGGAAAAGTTTGGATTTATGTATCATGATGCTTTTGTCGATGCAGAAGTTATTGTAAAGGGACTTGTTTTTTTGGAGGAAAAGGGAGATAAAATAAAGATAAATTTAATAAGTGAATCGGAAAAAATGGGGCTTGTTGGTATCAATATATACAGAAACCAATGGGCACTTGCTATGCGCAAACAGCACTTGATTTTTCAATTTTGTATTGATGTAGCCAGTTCTATTCCAGCTTGGCGCGCCTGTCGCCCCGATAGTTCTGATACGTTTGATTCCTTCGCCGCACAAATTGACCAGCAAATTATCAATGGGTATGCAGTGGGTTAGACTGTATCAAGTTCAAGGCTAGTTACCCCACAAAAATGGAATGAACAGTGTAAGAAGCGGGGTCGCAGAACCCTGTAATCATGCGCCCGTTGACCATTGTCCATGCGTGTCCTTTTACCATTGTGCCAGCTTCATGTTTAGTAAACCCTACATAAACGGCATATGGTATATGGAGGTGTCGACAAATTATTCTAGCCTGATATGCCTGATGGCGGCAAAGATTCGTCCAGAATGTATACTTACTCACCACTCGTATTGCATACGCAATTTCTATCAACAACGGTTCGCTAACGAAAGCTTGACCGATTACCTTATTTGATAGTGTTCCAAATCTAGCTTGCTTTGAAAAGAACCGAAACAGCAAGTTGCTATATATAGAAAGAACGATAACGATAATGATCAGGATTTTTACGCGAAAAGGTACGCGAACTATGTTTTTTACTGCTGCCAGCATGTTAGCTGATATATAGTTTTTCTTTCAACTCTGACAAACAGCGTGTTACTGCTTTTGCACATGTAGTTGGATCAACGTTATACTCATTAACAAGTGCGTCTACAATAGATTCCTCTGTCTGCTGTTGCTCCAGTAACATGAAGATACGCGTGTAGGTAGCATTTAACGTGACATACTGGTTATTTTTGATATCAAAAATAACTCCATCTTCACCCATCTGGGTAAACAAAACTTGGTTTGAATTTATCTGGTACATAGCAATTATAGTGGTAATCAGTGAAAAAATAGATATAGTAATCAGTATATTAATGTTTTATAACTTTTCTTAGCTGATTGGTGAAATTGGTGAATACAAGAAATACGTCGGCTAAAAAACCATTTCTGTTAAACTTGTTATCTGTTAGTCCAACGTCAATTTGTCGAGAATCGGGCGCAGCGTATGTGCCGAACAGTTTGTCCCAGAAAATAAAAATTTGCCCAAAGTTTTTGTCGAAATCCTGTTTACATTTTGAATGATGGATTCGATGTACTGCTGGTGAGATTAATACGTATTTACCAACTAGTCCCCAATCAGATGTAATGGATGAATGTTGCATTAATTCAATACTATACATAGCTACCCAGATAGGAAAAATTGTATATGCAGAATTGCCAATCAATAATATAGGAATGTAAGAGAGCAGACGTGAGCAGGTTGCTTCAAGAAAGTGATGCCTGTAAAAGGCTAATACATTTAATTCTTCAGCTGAATGGTGATAGGCATGTAGTTGCCATAGAATATCAACTTTATGAAAAAGGCGATGATACCAGTAGCGAAGAAAATCAGTTACTGTAAAGGTAATTAATACGTTCAAAAGAGTGTGAACATCAAATAAATCGTAATGCCTCGACTCATTGTGCGGTGTATAGTGAACGAACACATAGACGAATCCGAAGGAAAATACTATTTCTAAAAAATAATATACTTTGGTTAAACTCAGTAGAAATAAAATCATATCTGATTGAGATGATTTTCTAAAACTAAAAATTATCTTTAACGACGATCTACGCCAACCTAATACCAGTAGGTCAATAAGCAATATACTAATTGTTATAACTATTATAGTAACAGTTCGCTTATATATCAGGCTAGATAATGTACTATGCCTTACGATGAAATCATACAACTCCATAAAAAATAGCTTCTGATAGATAAATTATAGTCGATAGTCTTTTATAGGATATGTTTAATTTATGCGACAAGACCTGCTTTTGTTACTTTACTTCAGCTCTATGGATATATCGATGATGAAGAAATAAAATCAATTGTATAGATAGATATATGAACAGAGCTCTATTTACAGGTAAAGTGTCAATTCTAGCTATTAATAAAACTCTGTTCATATTGTAATTAACTGCCACCGATAGGGGGATCTCCCATATGCAAAAATGCATTCTCAACTTGTACAACTTCCATTTTGGGTTCTACCCAGTCTTTCTTCTCGGGCTCATCAGGGTGATTTACTTCGTTTTTGTCTTGCATCATAGGATTGCTTGTTTATTTGAAAATTTTCTTCTTCTTTACACTCAAACGATTTTTTAGCGCCGGCAGCTTCCGCTCGTTGAAAATTTTAGTGTCTGGCTATAACATGTTTTATTAAAGCAAAAAGAAGTAACTGCATGTTTTTTTATTTGGGATAATGGTTAACATATATGCTCTGCTGATAAAGATCAATGAATTAGGTTTATCATTTCTTTAACATCAGACTTTAAATTTTCAAAAAGTAACTATGTACATATAAAAAATATAGCGAAGTTTTTTCAATTGTATAAATGCGTTTACCAGCACATGCTGTATGCCCCTCTACTAGAAGTGCTCCTGACCAACTAATCAGGAGCACTTCTAGTAGAGGGGCATACAGGGCCGCTTAGCGGGCTATTTACAGCTCACCTTTACCTGCCAGTTGAAGCATAAAGGCATACTCCATGGCTACTTCTTTCAACGCATTGAACCGGCCCGACGCGCCGCCGTGGCCTGCCTCCATGTTAGTATGCAACAGAAGCACATTGTTGCCCGTTTTCATGGTTCGGAGTTTGGCTACCCATTTGGCGGGTTCCCAATATTGTACCTGCGAATCGTGAAGACCCGTAGTTACCAGCAGGTTTGGATACGTTTGTTTCGAGACCTGATCGTAGGGCGAATACGATAACATGTAGTCATAGTATTCCTTCTTCTTCGGATTGCCCCATTCTTCGAATTCACCCGTTGTTAGCGGAATACTTTCGTCGAGCATGGTCGTGACTACATCTACGAATGGTACGGCCGCTACTACACCCCGGTACAGTTCGGGCGACTGGTTGATCACTGCACCCATCAACAGGCCACCGGCGCTGCCACCCAATGCGAATAACTTATCAGGAGCGGCATACTTGTTGGCGATGAGCCATTTAGAGACATCAACGAAATCGTTGAACGTGTTTTTTTTCTTTAGCAATTTACCGTCGTCGTACCAGGCGCGGCCCATTTCCTGCCCGCCGCGAATGTGGGCGATAGCGTAGATAAAACCCCGATCGAGTAGACTGAGGCGGTTAGCGCTGAAACCCGGCTCAGTGTTGCTTCCGTACGACCCATAGGCGTATTGTAGTACCGGCGAGGTGCCATCTTTCGGGGTTCCTTTGCGATACACGATTGATACAGGTACGTTGACACCGTCACGGGCGGTTACGAATGCACGCTCAGACACATAGTTGGTCTTGTCGAAACCGCCGAGAACGGGCTGCTCTTTCATCAACGTCATGGCCTTGGTGTCCATGTTGTAATCGAACGTTGATGCGGGCGTGGTCATCGACGAGTAGCCGAACCGGAGTATGTTGGTGTTGAGATCTGGATTGTTGCCAATACCCGCCACGTAGGCTGGATCTGTAAACTGGAGGTATTCGTCAGCTTTCGTTTTTTGGTTAATCACCCGCAGTTTAGCCAGTCCGTCTTTCCGCTCGCCCAGCACCAGGTGGTTAGTGAATACGTCCATGTTCTGCAGGAAGACGTCGGCACGGTTGGGAATCACCTCTTTCCAGGCAGATCGGTTAGTGGTGGTTGCCAGGTTGTCGGCCGCTTCCATCAGGCGGAAGTTCTGCGCTTTGTAGTTGGTTCGTACATAAAATGTGGAACCGATATGCTGTATATCATACTCATGGCCGCGCTCACGTGGATAGAAGACTTTGAACGTACCTGTAGGCTTGCTGGCTTCGAGCAGCCGATACTCCGTTGTAACGCCGTTATGATCGCTGACAATGGCTACGTACTTTTTCGACTTCATGCGGTACAGACTCATGTAGAACTGATTGTCTTTTTCCTCATACACCAGCACGTCGATCTTGGGATCGGTACCCAGTACGTGCCGGTACACCTGGTAACCCAGCAGTGTCTGCACGTCTTTCTTGACGTAGAAAAACGTTTTGTTGTCGGTTGCCCAGGCAAAATCCCCCGCTTCTACATTCGGTATCACTTCAGGGTAAATCTGCCCTGTTTTCAGGTTCTTTACCCGAAGCGTATACAGCCGGCGGCTGACGGTGTCTTCGCAGAAAATGGCCAGTTCGTCGTTATCTGATACTTCATAGCCACCCAGGTTATAATAATTGTGCCCTTTGGCCAGGGCGTTACAATCGAACATCAGCTCTTCGGGTGCATCCAGCGATCCTTTCTTCCGAACGTAGATCGGGTATTCGCCGCCCTGCACGAAGTTGGTCTGGTAATAATATGCACCGTCTTTATAGGGGACCGACTGATCTTGCTGCTTGATGCGGCCTTTCATTTCGGTAAACAGCGTTTCTTCCAGCGCCTTTTGCGGGGCCAGAACCGATTCGGTGTAGGCGTTTTCAGCGGTAAGGTAACTGATGACGGCTTTGTCGTCGCGGTTATTGAGCCAGTAGTAGTTGTCGATACGAGTACCCCCGGGCGAGGTTATTTTCCTGGGTTTCAACGGAGCCACGGGTGGCTTCGGAAGTGTCTGTGCGTGCGCCATGGTATACAGCGTCAATGCTGCAATAAGTAGGGTAATGTGTTTGTTCATGAGAGACGATGAAAATGCCCTTGCCGGTTCCCTGCGAAGCGGAATACGAACTTACGTTGAAACAGCGTCTATTGGCTGAGCAATAGGAGTAAGAGCATAGATTGACAGTTAACCCTGTAACATTCGGCAAGCTCGGGAGGCCATACGTTTTTTCGACGTACCTTTGCGGCCTTTTTCCACTAAAGTCGTGTTATGGCCGGAGGGCTATTGCGCGCTGACGTTTGAGCTACAACCGGTATGACAACACTTTCCTGCGGAATCGATTTTGGTACGTCAAATTCAAGCATTGCCATTGACAGTAAGGGGAAAATCAGCCTGGTACCGGTTGAAAACGCATCGGTAACTATTCCCAGTGCCATCTTTTTTCAACAGCGCGACAATAAAGCGCTCTACGGGCGGAAAGCAATCAGCCTTTTTCTGAATCGGGAGCCAGGGCGTTTTATGCGCAGCCTGAAGCGGGTGCTGGGTACGTCCTTAATGAATCAGGGAACGCTGGTTAATGGCGCTTCCATGAACTTTACCACCATCATTTCGGCCTTCCTGTCACAATTGAAAGAAAAAGCCGACGGAGCGGCTGGCCAGGAGATTAATAGTGTGGTGATGGGGCGGCCCGTTCATTTCGTTGATAACGATTCGGCGGCTGATGCACGGGCACAGGCTGAGTTGACGCTTATTGCGCAACGGGTTGGCTTCAAACACATTGAGTTTCAGTTTGAACCTATCGCCGCCGCCTTTGCCCACGAAGCACAACTGACCGGCGAAAAACTGGCTATTGTAGCTGACCTCGGCGGCGGTACGTCCGACTTTACGGTCATCCGACTATCCAACAAGTTTATTCATAAGCCAGATCGTTCGTCGGATATTCTGGCTAATACGGGCGTGCGGATTGGCGGCAATGATTTCGACAAAGATCTAAGCCTGGCGGCTATTATGCCTGAACTGGGCTACCGCAGCACTTACGGCGAGAAAGGCCTGGAGGTACCATTGAAACCATACCAGGATCTGTCTGAATGGAGTAAGGTCAACTTCCTGTACACGCCCAAACTGATTATGCAGATGAAGCAGTTGCTTTACCAGTCGCATGATAAAACGCGGTTCAGTCGGTTACTAAAGGTGCTTCAGGACGAAACCGGACACACGCTGCTGGCCGCTGCCGAAGGAACAAAAATTGCCCTTACTGATAACCAGATGCACGAAGCAGCCCTTGACTTTATTGACGAAGGCTTTTTTATTCCGATCGGACGCGGGCAGTTTGATGAAGCGATTCGGGAAGAAGTTGAGAAGATATCGGCCTCGGCCCAACAGTGCATTCAGGAGGCGGGTATCAGCACTAAAGCCATTGAACTGGTTATTCTTACCGGTGGCTCAACCGAGGTTCACTCTGTACAGGCTGAGTTCAAACGATTGTTTCCTAACGCAGCCATCGCCGACGAAAACAAGCTGTCGAGTGTTGGCCTGGGTCTGGCTTACGATAGCCGGAACAAGTTTAATTAAATCGGTTTGCCGTCTTCTGTTGCGCTGCTAGTCTCTGCAGGTAATATGATATGGCAGCGCAGCAGAAGACGGTAAAGCTTACGCGAGAACCATCGTCAGGAGTTGTTCCAGAATGAGGCGACCATCCGTATTACCGAGAGACGGATCGGCGGCGCGTTCCGGGTGAGGCATCATACCGAATACGTTGCGGTTGGCATTGCAAACGCCCGCAATATTATCGAGGCTGCCGTTGGGGTTAGCCGAGTCGGTAATGTTACCTGCTTCGTCGCAATACCGGAACAGCACCTGACCGTTGTCGTTCAGGCGGGCCAGCGTATCAGCATCGGCGAAATAGCGGCCATCACCGTGTGCAATTGGAATGCGGTAGGCGCGGTCTTCGAGATTAGCCGTTAAGAGGGCTTCCTTCGATTGGGGCTTCAGGTAGATGTTCTTGCAAACGTATTGCTGGCTGTTGTTCTGCAACAGTACGCCAGGTACCAGATGGGCTTCGGCCAGAATCTGGAAACCGTTGCAGATACCCATCAGATAACCACCCGCGTTGGCATGGGCAATCACTTCGTTCATGATCGGCGAGAACCGGGCAACGGCACCCGTGCGCAAGTAATCGCCGTAAGAGAAGCCGCCGGGCAGGATGATCATGTCGCAACCCTGCAGGTCATGGTCTTTGTGCCAAAGTTTCACAACCGGCTGACCCATCAGCTCAAGTGCATCAACTGCGTCCTGATCGCAGTTGGAACCGGGAAATACAACAACGCCAAATTTCATACTGCAAAAATAAGGGTGAAAAGTCGATAGTCGGTAGTCGATAGTCTGGAAAGTCGGTTTAGTGTTGCCTACGCAAGCGAATTACTGACGCGTAAGCAACACTAAACCGACTTTCCAGACTATCGACTACCGACTATTTCAGACTTTCAACCCACCGATACCGCCTGGCCGTTGGTAACGGTAGCTTTGCCTTTCTCGAAGGTGAGATCAATACGGCCCAGGTTAATGCCGCCGAAACCAACCTGATTTACCCACATTGGTTTGCCATCGGCATTTTTAACCGAAACGGGCGCCTCAAGGAACGTGTGTGTGTGACCGCCGATGATGAGATCGATATCCTGACTTTTACCGGCGAGAACAAGGTCAGAAACGGTATTGTCCTGGTATTTATAGCCTAGATGCGACAGGCAGATCACGTAATCGCAGTGTTCGTCGGCGCGAAGTTTACGGGCAACGGATGCGCTGGTTTCGATCGGGTCCAGGTACGTTGTCTCTTTGTACATGTTGTCTGAGATTAAGCCGTTCGGCTGAATACCCAGACCAAAAACACCGATACGTACGCCATCTTTTTTGAACACACGATACGGCTGGGTCCGTCCGTCCATAACCGTATTCTTGAAGTCGTAATTGGCGATCAGGAACGGGAAACTGGCTTTGCTGAACTGATCGCGCATGTTGTCGATCCCTCCGTCGAAATCGTGGTTGCCGATGGTGCCCGCGTCGTAGCCAAGCCGGTTCATGGCCAGAATCTCGGGCTCACCTTTATACAGGTTGAAGTACGGCGTACCCTGAAAAATATCGCCCGCATCGAACAATAGCACGTTGGGGTTCTGGGTACGTATCTGCTGCACCAGCGTCATGCGCCGGGCAATTCCCCCGCGCCCGGCGTTACGGCTACCATCCATCGGGAACGGATCGAGGCGACTATGTACGTCGTTGGTATGGAGAATGGTCAGCGACGTGGTTTTTGCACCGTTGCCAGCCAGCAGGTCGGGGAGGGGCAGCGCGCCAACCACAGCAGCGGCACCCAGGTGTTTCAGAAACCGGCGTCTATTCGATTGTAATGCGTCCATCTGCTTTGGGTGTTACGGGTTGGCCGGCTTTTCCCTGCTCGCGGAAATATTCGATCAGGGCGTCGCGGATGAGGTAATTGACGTTGTCACGCGCCGTTATTGTTTTCAGAAAATCAGCCCCGCTACCGCCATTGGCAATGTAATCGCTCATGGCAACGGTGTAGGTTTCGCCGGGTACGATAGCGCGCCCATTACCAAGTGTGGCGCTGTTGATGGTCTTATTGGCCATCCGCACCCGAACGCCCCCCACAACGAGGGCTTCGTCGTTGGCGGCAAAATGATTGAGAAACTGCATCAGTTGGGTGCCTGTGAGGGTCAGTACTACCAGTTGATTATCAAACGGCATTACTTCGAACACGTTGCCCGTAGTGACCGCCCCGGCCGGCAAGCCGTTCCGAATGCCGCCATAGTTGAGGTGCGACACGTCGATGGCTTTGCCATATCGTTTCCCCGCCTGTACCAGCAGGGCATCGGCCAGGATATCGTCGAGTGCCGACTCCGGTGCTTTCTTTTCGAGCCGTTCAGTAAACGTAACCAGGGGCTCGTTCATGGTTTTATCCAGGTTCTGCCTGTAGGGCATCAGCCAGCGAACGGTGCTTGTATCGGCCACAACAGACCCATCAACTGCCAGCCGGTTATTTTGCTGCCCTGTCAAGTGGTAGCTTGTCTGGCAACCTGCCAGCAGCAGGGTGAAAAGGAGGAGTTTTTTCATGAGTGAATGAGTTTACGGTCTTCTGTAGCCCTGCTTATGATACAGATTCCCCGGTCAGGAAGGCAGTGAACAGTAAACTTATTGGTTCGGAAGCACTACGGTCTCCCACCAGTAGCGGCGGATGGTTTCGAAATACGTGAGCCACTGCGCTTCGCCGATTGGTTTGGAGATGAACGAGCTTGCACCTAGTTGGTAGGCCTGAGCAATGTCATCTTCTTCGCGCGAAATACTGAGTACTACAACAGGCGGACGTACCTGAGCGGGCATTTGTTTCACCTGCCGTAGAAATTGCCAGCCAAATTCTGCTTTAGGAAGATACAAATCCAATAGAATCAGTTTGGGGGGAGAGACCTTATTTGTTACACACTCATTCAGATAGGCCATCGCCTGATCAGCCGAATCCGTGAAAATAGGTGTTGTATTCGCTAGACTACGCTGGATTACATACCGTAGAAGCACCTGGTGGTCAGGATTATCTTCAACGACGAGTAAGGTTTGGTTACGATTGGTCGAATTCACGGACATTGAGACTCGTTAAAAAGGTGGACATGACCTTTACAGCTTACAGCCATGGAGATGTGCGGTGGTAAAGCAAATATAACGGGTCTTTACTAGCTTTGAACACTATCTACTATCAGGACTAAAGGCAACCTAATCTTCCGAAGAAACGTATTTACCCCGTTACCAGTTAATTTTTATTGGGTCTATTAAGTACTTTCGCTTATTAAACTAGGTAACAGTTTTCAGGCAGTTGTAACCTATATTCGCCTGTTTCAATTAAACACATTATTACAACAAAAATGCTCCACGAAGCACCTACACAGGGTACACAGTTGGCGCAACTGGCGACGTTTTTATTAAGCCGACGGGAAGCGATTATGGGTAACTGGCGAACAATCTGCGAAGCAGACGCCAGCCTAAATATTCTTGATGGGTTAACCCGGGAAGAATTTACCGATCAGGTGCCGTCGATGCTGGATGTGCTGGAGAAACGCCTTCAAACTGAGGTAGAAGCCCTTTCTCCGTACCAGATTGCCCGGGAACATGGCCTCCATCGTTGGCACAAGGGGTATTCGCTCCACGAGATACTTAGTGAGATTGCCCATCTGCATGAAACGCTACTGGCCGAACTTCGGCTGTTCTGGTCGCAATCGCCGAAGGTTGACCACGGGGCGCTCATGATAGGCTATCAGCAGGTCAGTTCGCTTATGCATGAAGCAATCGGCGGAAGTATTGCACAGTATGATGAGTTCCAGAAAGCTGAGGCCATGGAACGGGCGGTAAATCTGCAACGGGCACTGGATAACGTGAATGAACTGGTACGGCAGCGTGGGGCAATGCTGCGGGTAGCGTCGCACGATCTCCGCAGTAGCTTCAGCGTAATTCAGGGGGCGGCTTCGCTGCTCGATATGCCCGACAATACCGAGCAGGAACGCACCGAAATGTTGCAGATCCTGCATCGGAATTTCCCCCGGCTGGCGTCTATGCTGACTGAACTCATGGATTTGGCCCGGTTGGAAGCAGGACGGGAAACGCTTCAAATCAAGCCTTTCGACGCGGCGCTTTTACTGCGCAATCTGGTCGAGTCGCTGCAGCCATTGGCGCAGGAGCGTAGCCTGTTTCTAAATGCAGACGGCCCCGATCAACTGCCGGTAATGGGTGATTCGACCAAAATAGATCGCATTGTCCAGAATCTGGTGACTAACGCGCTCAGAAGTACAACCTCGGGTCAAGTGTCGGTGTCATGGTCGCGGGAGAATCAGTTTCGCTGGCTACTAAGCATTCAGGATACGGGGCCGGGGTTACCATCAGGGTCGGCCCTGTGGTTGTCTGATCAGTTGCGCCCGGCGGTTGAATCAAATGCGGTGTTCAGCGAGAATACACCTGATATTTTTCCTGGCCCAAAACCCGCACTGGCCATAGGGCACATGTCGGCTCAGGCAGGTGAGGGGGAAGGAATTGGCCTCTATATTGTGAAGCGCCTTTGTGAACTGCTCAACGCCAGTCTGGATGTGGAAACCCGCTTTGGTACCGGAACGATCATCCGCATTCGTATTCCCGTAAACTATACGCAATAAGTAATGGTGGTGGGTCGGGTATTAACGGCGACCCACCACAAGTAATCGCCAGTTATAACGTATACCACTTAACGTTCTGAAGTGGTGCCCTTCGCCCCTGCGCTTTGGCTGGAACGGGGCCATAGTGTGTAGAGAGGTAATCGAGTACTGGTTTTTCCGCCTCGCCGAGGTTCCAGAGCTTGTGGTATTTCTGCATCCACCGGATGCGCTCGGTCCAGCCGGCGCGGGTGAATCGGTGTTGCAGGATCAGCTTGGTTGAATGGCAGGCTGTACATTGGGTCTTCACCATCATCAGGTTCGGATCGGCGATCAGGCCACTTTCCGGGTCAATCTTCACCGTGTCGGCAAGCATGATCGGCTGGGTACGTTCCGGCGCAGGTACGTCCCGAAAACTGGCCAGTCCGGTGAGGAGCAGGCACAGAGAGGTGAAAAGAAGATAAGGCTTCATGGGGAAGAGATTTTGGGCATACGTCCGGGTAAACTGCTACACGGCTTTCACGGCAATGCGGTGGCAGGCGTTGTTCAGGTAGCCGCCGGGGTTCCACTGTGGAATCACCATGGGCTGGGTAATGCCGGCACTATCAGTGGCACGTACCCAGACTTCGTAATACCCTGCTTTAGGAAACGAAAGTTCGGCCGTCCATTGTTGCCAGGCGAGCCGGTTTTTTGCTGGTTTCAACGTACCTGGCTGCCAGGTTGCGCCAAAATCGATGGAGGTTTGAATGCTCGCCACAGCCCGGTCGCCAGCCCAGGCATGCCCCCGAACCGATAACGGTCTTTTAGCGCTGAAAACAGCCCCTGTTGCCGGTGCTGTAATCAGCGACTTCACCGGCATCGACTCGATGATGCGGAAGTTTTCGGGCGTTTCGGGGATCTTCTCGCCGGGTTGCACCGGATGAATAGGCACCTTGTAGCTGTGACCTTCCATCTTGGCACCATCGTGAATTTTGTTGCGTACAGCAATGGTATGCAGCCATTTCCCCGATACCGATGCGGGCCAGCCGCCAATGACCAGCCGTAACGGATGCCCGTGAGCCAGTGGAATATCCTGCCCGTTCACGGCCCAAGCAATCAGCGTTTCGGCTTCGATGGCTTTCTTCATCGGCACTCCGCGCGAAATGGCTACCTTGGCCGGGTCCAGGCTGAGGTGCGGGTCTTTTCCGTAATACCCGATATAAACGGCATCGCTCTTCAGGCCAACATCGGCCAGGATATCGGCCAGCCGAACGCCCGTCCAGGCGGCGCAGCTTACTGCGCCCTGATCCCAGGGGTTGCCCGTTGTCTGCGGCTCAAAACCCGACCGGCCATTACCGCCACACTCGAGCACCAACTGGTAAGTGTAAGATTTGAATCGTTTTTTTAGCTCGGCCAGCGTATAGGTTTTCGGGGCCTTCACCGATTCGCCGTTGATCGTCAGCGTCCAGGTGTTCACGTCGGCGGGTGCTTCGGGAATCAGGCCGTTGTTGCGGATAAACATCTTGCTGGTGGGTGTAACGGCGTCGTCCAGCAGATGAATGGGCGTTTCCACATTCCAGGGTTTGTCGCCCAGCACTTTCATATCGGGACTTTTGCCCTCCAGCGGGTTATAGTCGAAGCCCAGGGGACGGTAGTGGCGGGGTATGGTATTGGCGAAAACAACCTCAGTGCCAACCAGGGTTGTCAGGGTAGCCAGGGCGCTTTTTCGCAGGAAACCCCGCCGGTCATGCAATTCGTTTTTCATGTTGTATAGAAGATACTGGATGCTGGATGTCGGCTACCGGATGGTAGATGCCGAACTGGCAATAGTTGGTTGACACGTGCCAGTTTCAGTCCCGCATCCAGCGTCAGGTTTGCTCACTGCTTCACTATCTTAAAAATGGTACGCCGGTCATCGGCCTCAACGGTAAGGAGGTATATCCCGGCAGCATACTCACCCAAATCAAGATCATGACGCAGGTTGCTGGTTTGGCCGGGGCTATGCGTTTGCAGCATTCGGCCGGTCGCGTCGGTAAGCCGAATGATAACAGAACGGGGTGCCGGCAATGTTCCTTCTACCCGAAGCTGACCTGCCGTTGGGTTGGGCATCACCCGCACCGATACCGGTAAGGCTGGGTCGGTAGCCAGCGGGTCAGAGACGGTAAACGTTACCTGGCCCGATACACGTCCATTGCCGCATTGCAGGTTAAAAACGCCCAGCAGCGTATACGTAGTTGTGGCGTCGGGACGTACCTGATACAGAAACGGCGATGTGTTGATAATGAGGGTCTCGAACCCGTAGATACTGTGATTGAGCGAGACAGACCAGGGGCCGGTGTTATTGATCGTGAAGATAACCGGTGTCAGTTCGCCCCGGAATACGTTTTTGCTGCCGGAAATGGCCGCCTGAAGGCCGGGCCGGATGGTCAGGAACGTACCTGACGAAGCGCCCAGCAGTTCAGGGTTCGACGCGCCGATGCGTACCCGGTAACCCGTGCCCGGCAGCGCATCGGGCGGTAAGGCCGCCGACACGGTATTGGCATTCACCGTTTGGGTTGTAAGTGGCCGGTAGTTCTGTCCGGTGCTGTCGGAGAGGTAAATGGTGAACCGGTTATCGGCGGCGAACTGGCCTTTTGTTGTCAGCCCAACCTGAATGGCGCCGCCCTGGCAAATTCCCGTTACCCCCCCCTGCGGCCCTACGGAAGCCACCCGGATCTCGTTGGCAAGCGATGGTAAGACTGTTACCGAAACTACCCCGCTGAACCGTCCGGCACCGCAGGTATTGGTGACGCGCGTGATCTGGTAATTCGTACTCTGCTGGGGCGAAAACGTCAGCGTATTCTCTGTGTCGAACAGTGTTTGGGTGATGCCGTTGGTCAGGGTCATCGATACGGGCAGGAAGCCTGTCAGCACCCGAATGCCGATGGAAACCGACTGGTCGCTGTATTGCACGCTGTTTCCGCCGGCAATCACCACGGTGGGCCGGTCTCCGATCGTGATGGTTGGAAACGAGCTATAGGGGGGGAGGCCGGCGGGGAGCGTCAGCGACAACTGGTATGTGCCCGAAACCAGTGCACTATCGATGGGTACAATGAGTCTGTCGACCTGCTTTGCCGATTCACCAACCCGAATTCGAACCCCGGCGCTGTTAATTAGAAACAACGTAAAACGGGTATCTGCCGAGAAATCACCGGCTACTTCGTAATTGATTATTGCCTGTTCGGAACCCCGGCAAAACTGGGTTTTATTGATTGATAGTGATCGCAGACCGGGCCGATATGAAATTCGGACGGCTCCTGCAACCGTGCCGAATCCGCAGTATGCATCATACACGGCCGATAGGCTGTAGGAGGTGGGTATGGTGCTGGTGGCATACAGCGGCACCGATGCAGGTACGTTGTCGATAGAGCGATACGGCTGCTCGTTGATACGGTAGTTATATCGCGTTAAAAGCACCGTAGCCGACGGATCGGTGGGGTTAGTGAGTTGCACTGTCACGCTGGATTGGTTGGCTTCCAGCACTATGGCTGTCTGATTACCAGGCGGTGTCAGTTGCAGGCGGGCAGGGCGGTACGTCTGGAAGGTTGCCGAAGTGGGGAGGCTGTAAAACTGGTCGTTCCCTATAGTGGTCAGCACCCGAACGGTATAGGGCGCCCCCACCGTTAATGAGGCGGGCAGGCTAGCCGTCAGTCGATTGTCGGTCAGGCGGGCGGGTAGGGTCTGAATCGCATTGCCGTTTTGCAGTATCTGTAACGAATGGGTTGCCTGCGCCGATAAGCTGCCCTGTAGCAGTAAATGAACTTGCAGCGAATCGCCGTCGCAGTAGGTCTGTTTCTGAAGCAGCGGCTGTACATAGAATGGCTGTACCCGTACCGTAACCGTACCCACACCTGCCGCTGCGCCGCAGCTATTCTGTACTGATCTGATGGTGTAGGTGGTCGTTTGGGCTGGCCGTACAGATACATCAGTGCCGATGGCGTTGAATGAAACCACCTGCCCGTCAGACAAGACAACTCTGGTGGGGGTTGCTACACTGTTTCCGCCGGATAGCAACCGGAGCTGGGCCGTTTCGCCAGACCGAATGACCAGTTCGGTGCCCCCCGACCCGGCTGCCGACAGCCGAACCAACTGAGCCGCATCCAGGTACGTAAACGTCCGTGCATCGCTCTGCCGGGTCAACGTTCCCGACGTCGGGCTGGTGACCACCCGCAACTGAATGCGGTTATATAGGGAGAGGCCGGAGGGGATGGTTACGGCAATAGGGCTACTGGTGCCGGTGGCCAGGTATTTTCCACGGAACAGGCCGTCATCGTCTGAAATCTCAACACGGTAACCCGACACCGCCCCGATGTTTCCCAGGGTGGAGAAGGCTACTGAGAGCGCTGAACCCGCACATAGCAGGTCAGGAATGGGCCGCATGAACAAACCGGAGGTATCGTTTCGTATCTGTATGGCTACGCTTCCCTGAGCGGTACCGATGCCACAACTGTTTTGCACCGACACCACCCGGAACGTACCTGACTGGCTGGCCAGAACTTCCAGCAGGAGGGCGCTGCTTTTCTGCCCCGAACCAATCTCACTGCGCACACTCATGCGGGTGCCGTCAGATAGCACCACATCCGTGTAGGGCGTATGGCTTGCCAGTTGGGCTGCGAAGGAGACTACCTGCGGAGCGAGCACGGCGATCGGTGTTGGCCTGTCTGGAAGTAACAACTGTGGTTTGTCGGCTACAGCCAGCCGTTTTTCATACACATTCCCTATCTGACCGGCCCGGCTCAACTGCATATAAAACCAGCCCGCGCCTAACCGACTCGAAGGAGTATATGACCCATTGGTGAGGTAATCGGCGGGAAGAGAACGAGCCGTAACCGTAAGAACGCCGGTATTTGGCTGGCTGCCTGCCCTGACTTGCTGCACCACGAAATCGATCAGGCCGCCACTTAACTGATTGTTTGTGAAGGATGTACCGCCGCGAACGCCATAGCTGCCTGCGTCGGTAGACAAGGGTTCGTTGGTAGAGAAATAGACCTGCACTGATTGCCCCGCACAAATTGACTGGCTCGATAAGGAGTCTATCCGGTAGCCAGTTTGAACCGTTACCCGTGCAGTGCCGCTACCCGCTTCGGGCCCGTATATGCCGCAGCCTGTGCTAACAGACCGAACGGTGTAGGTGGTTGTTTGGGTTGGCTGAACGGGTAAAAGACGCTCGCCCTCCTGCTCCAGCGTCGACAGGGGAACAACGGTTCCATCGCTGAGGGTGATGGCGCCATTCCCCAACCCAGTTACCGTGGCCTTCAGCTGTCCTGCCTGACCAAACCCCACCGAAACATCACCCGACAGGCTTACACTGGGGGAACGGCGAAGTAAAATAAAGCTGATAGCATCGCCGAGTGCATTCCGGTAATACGCTGACAGGTTGGCTCCTTCGGCATACAGGCGAAGTTGGTAGGCACCACCCACCGCCACGCCAGCGGGTATCTGGATGCGCAACGGGCTGGTAGTACCTGCGGCCGACAGGGTGTAAGCGGCTGCCTGGGGCGTCAGTGGCTGAAGATCTACTTTGAAGGTTGTGTTGGCGGGTAGTGGCCGGTCGGTTGAGAAGAAGATATCGAGCGGTTTACCGGCGCAGGGCTCTGTGGTTGAGAGCCGCGTAACCAGCAAGCCTCCCGACCTGACCAGCGCCGTAGCGGTGCCGGTTCCCCGCCCCGGCCCGCACCGGTTTGTAACAGCGGCGAGCTGGTACGTTTTGGTCTGGTCGGGATATAAGAGCAACGTGGCCAAACTAACATCGTCGAGGTCGCGGGTGGTGCCGTCGGTAAAACTCAGGGAGTAAGGCCCCCCGCCCGTTAAGGCAACAGGTACGTTGAGCGGTTCGCCAGGGTTAAGGGAGCCGTCGCTGGCTGATAAGGGGCGTAACGTAGCTGAAGGAATACCACTGAATAACAGCGGTACGCTATTACTGACAGCCAGGGGTTTATTCGCTACTACCTGTATTGTGTACTCAACTGGTCTGGGCGCCAGCGTGGCAGGGATCTGGATGAACGACCCACTGGGAATAACATTCTCTGTGGCCGTGGCTACAACCTGCTGAAACTGGTTGATAATCTCGATCCGAAATGTGTTCCCAGCGTCAAAAGGCTCATTGACGGTGAAACTGATAGGGAGGGTTGCACCTGCACAAAGCGTTTGGGGCACCTCGGCCAGCTGTATGCGTTGGGCAACCAGCCATTGTGGAAGAAAGCAGGCAAGCAGAACGAGCCAAACAGAGAAGCTATTTTGTAAACGTTGACTCACGGGACAGGGCTGTAGTAAGAAACCGAAAATTAGCAGATTAAAGGCTGACACCGTTCCTGAGTGATAAAGAATATAAACCGTAGAATTACTTTGTGCACATAGCTCCGTCTATAAGACGCTTCGCGTGTAAGTGATAGTCAGCTGCTACGGGTTTGTGAGGAAATCCTCCGTCTGGTTGGTAAGTGGGGCTATTGGTTACACATAAACTAAATCTGTACTGGGTGTATGGTCACTCTGTACGTAAACCAACTTTCTAATGGCAGTTAACTTACTGGAGATGGCAAAAGGTTATTTGACCGATGCCGTTATTAGCCGCACAAGTGGCGTATTGAACGAGAACCCTGACGGGGTTCAGAAAGCACTGGTTGCTGCGCTGCCCGTTTTTCTGAGTGGCCTGATTTCACGGAGTAGTAGCCCAGACGGCCCCGGTATGCTCACCTCGCTCATTGAACAGTTTACGGGTAATTCATCGACAGCCACCCCTAGCTCTGATACCCCCGAGCAGCTAATGACGAAAGGGAGTGGCCTGATCAATACGGTGTTTGGTCCAGGCGCCGGTCTTGTTAGTACCGCTCTGGCCCAGTTTTCGGGCATAAAAAGCGAGTCGGCATCTGGTGTGCTCAGCTTAGCCGGGTCGGTTATTACGGGCTTGCTGGGGCGTCAGCTGATGAGCCAGCAGGGTGGCGTAACGGCTTCGGGCCTGGTTGGGCTAGTGGCCGGTCAGCGCGAGTTCATTGGAGCAGCTATGCCGTCTGGCCTGGCGGCCCTGATGGGCAACATTCCGGGGCTGGGCGGGCTGTTTGGCTCGGGCAGCGCGGCGGTCAAAGGAGCCGTTGGTTCATTGGGGTCTGCCGTGGCCGGTGCTACTTCGTTCGGTGGTAAAGAGGGGGCTGGCCGTGCCGTACATACGCCAGCTTACAGTGATGACGACAACAACTCTAAGGGTTTCAATTTCTGGCCCTGGTTACTGGCTGCGCTGGTGGCTGGCCTGCTATTCTACTTCCTGCGTGGTTGTGGTAATTCAAATGACACGGCATCGGCTTCCATAAGCGATACGACATCGGCCTCCGTACAGGATGCTACCGCCACGATGGACTCTACCGCCACTGCCGCCGGTGCACTGGTCGATTCGGCAGGTAGCTCTATCGCTGCTGCGGCCGATAGCGCAGGCAGCGCACTAGCCAATGCGGCGGCTTCGCTGGGTGCATTCGGTGCCAGAAAACTGCCCGATGGCATTGAGTTGAATATTCCGGCAAACGGCATCGAGAACAAGCTGATCGCGTTTATCGAAGACAAATCGAAGGTAGTAGACAAAACCACCTGGTTCAATTTCGATCGGTTACTTTACGAAACAGGTAGTGCAACACTAAAGCCCGAATCGCGCGAGCAGTTGCAGAACATTGCCGCTATTCTGAAGGCATATCCGGCGGTGAATCTGAAGATTGGTGGCTACACTGATAACACGGGCAATGCGGCCGCTAATAAAAAACTGTCGCAAAACCGTGCTGATGCAGCAATGGCTGAACTGATCCGGCTCGGTGTTGGGCAGGCGCGCCTGGAGGCCGAAGGCTACGGTATTGAGCATCCGGTGGCGTCAAATGCCACTCCGGAAGGCCGCGCGCAGAATCGTCGGACGGCGGTTCGGGTGACGAAAAAATAAGGCCTCCATCAGCTGGGTGCGAGCCCGTACTAAAAAAGGGTATTACCAGATTGAATGATCTGGCAATACCCTTTTTTAGTACGGATAACGGATGAAGAAGTAAGGGCGGCTCTGATGGAAAAGGGCCGACACTATGGCTCGCTTCGAGCAATCAACGTTTTTCGATCGCCGCCAGCATCTGCTCGGCTACGAACAGGTTACCGGTTTCATTGAGGTGTACGCGGTCGGTGGTCAGAATGCCCCGGTCTTTGTTGGTTGGGTTATTCTGAAGGTTGTAGTCAATAAAGGCTTTTCTGAGGTCAACAAGGGGAAGGTTCTGTTTAGTGGCCAGTTCACGGATCATGGTGCTATAGGCGTTCAGGTCACCATCCTGTTCGTTTGAGTTATCGGTCCGTTCGCCAATAACAGCAGGCGTACATAGAATGACTTTGCTGCCACCCGCCTGTAGTTTACGGATCAGCGCTTCATAGAACTTCACGAATTTTGGCGCGTCGGTGCCGGTGCCGCTGGTGCTCTTGTGCCACACATCATTCACACCGATGTAGATCACGACTACGTCGGGTTTCAGGGCCAGTACGTCGTCTTCCATCCGCAGATAAAGGTCATATACCTTGTTGCCGCCGATGCCTTTACCAATCAGTTCGTAGTCGGCGGCGCGGTTTTGTTTGGCCAGCATCTCCTGAATTTTCAGGATATAACCGCCGGGTCTGGCACCAGCTTCTGTGATGGAATCACCAAAAAAAACAACGCGGGTAGGTTTGGTTGGGGCAGTGAAGGCCAGCAAAAGAGGCAATAACAGAAATAACGATTTCATTGGAAAGAGGTTGATAAGACGATTTTGGATTTGGGTATTCAGACCAGCAAGAAGATGGGAACACAACGCGTATGTCCGTCTGCCGGGGTTATTCGGGCTGCGGCGGCAATCTACCACTAAAACCGCTCAACCGAACCGAACTACTTGTCTGGAAAGCCCCGGAGTGCTGGTGGCGGCAGGGCCTGTGACCACCGTTTTCTTAGCGACCATGCCTTATAATCGCTGGCGGTTTGAGTGGGAATTTCTTCCATGGGTACGTGCCCGGCATTGGGATACACAATCAATGAGTCGTTGGGCAGGTCGTGATGAAACCGATCGGCCACAGTGGCTGGAATCAGGTCATCGTGTTGGCCCCATAAAACCAGGGTTGGTTGACGAATCTGCTTGATCCGCTGCCAAAGCGAATCCGGAACGGGTTTACGCTGCACAAAGTGTTCCCGGTTACCCACGCGCCGGTTCAGATCGGCATACGTATGTACCAGCTTGTCAGAAACGAGGCTGTCGGCAAAATAAACATTCGTCAAACTACTGCGGAACAAGGCATCGGGTGTTAGCCTGGCCACCAGACCGCCCATGCCCGGTATGCGCGTCAGCCTGAAGCCAATCGGTACTGACTTAGACGTAAACGGATAACCCGCCGCATCGATCAGAATGAGCTGCCGAACCCGGTCGGGATGAATCAGGGCCAGATGCCAGGCAATGTTTCCCCCCAGCGAATTGCCCGCCAAATCGCAGCGTTTGATGCCTAGCCGGAAGAGAAACCGGTTTAGAAAGTCGGCATAATAAATGCCCGACGCGGCGTTTTTGGGGTGTGGCCCCGTGAGGGCGTAGCCGGGCAGATCGAGCCGGATGATGCGCCGGTCGGTTTTAAGAACATGTACCCAGCCGTCCCACGTTTGTAACATAGACCCCGTTCCGTGAAGTAATACCAGTGGTATCGAGTCGGCGGTGTTGCCCTCAATCTGGTAATGGACCCGCATCCCGTCGAGCGCCATAAACCGGGAGGCGGGTGTGGTGTAACGCATGGCCAGTTCCTCAACGCTTAGATCGCTCCGATAGAGTGAAACAACCAGACCGGCCAGGAAAAGAAGGGAGTAGAGAATGAATTTTCTCATTCGGCGTTACAACAAACGATGCTACCTATCGAAACAGAAAGCCCTCATATCCTACTGCTCAGAATAGGGTACGAGGGCGGTTTAGTAGAGCTGTACACACAAACGCTGGATCTACTGGCCCCTGTCTGGCGTGAAAGCAACGAAATGTCGTTCAACGACAATGACGACGAAATCTGGGTGGAGCGCCGAATGGAATACGCCGATTTCAACGCGTACTGGCAGGACTTCACCAGCCGCGAACGGTGGTTCTATGGTAGACCACTGGTCATTCACCCGGCTATACGTACCCACGTCCGACGCGCGCTCGATCAGGTACGTTCCCTGCCTTACGACTATGGTCAGCCAGAACGGTTTAGGTACGTTGCCCGCTGGCAGAAGGCGCTGCCCGTCTGCTAACGGGGTTCCTTCGGGGCGGTAGCGGGTTTGGGTAAAATAGCCGGAACCGGAGCGGGGGGTGGGGCAGAAACCCCTGGAATAGCCGGTATATCCGCCGCTGGCCGGGGTGCTTTCGGTGCTTTGGCCGGCCGGGGTGGGCGTGGAGGTCGGGCGGGGCGTGCTGGACGGGGAGAACGAGCGGATGGGAAATAATAAATACCGTCACCTTTGATCACATGATGCTTACCCGATGTAATCTCCTCGGCCTGACGCATGGCTTCTTCGGCTTGCTTTTCGGCCTGTTCAGAAAATTGCTCCGACAACTCGCCTATCTTTTCCGACAGTGCGTTGGTTGGCTCGTAGAGCTTTTCAATCGAATCGGCCAGCATTTCCAGCCGATTCTGGTACGGTTCCAGGCGGGCGTTTAGGGGCTCCAGCTTGGCGTCTAGTTTCGCCATCTGCGCATCCAGTTCGTCGAGTTGCTTTTCGAGCCTGCCTGCCTGCGCTTCTTTCTGTTGAAGCAATGATTTTGCCTTCGCCGAGTTCTGGCTTGAGAGCATTTGGGTTTCCCGGTGCAGCGTGACCATTTTGGCTGCCAATGCCCGTTGCTGTTTCGCCAGCTGGCCAATCTGGCTTGTGTAGGGGCTCATCTGCTTCTGGTAATCGCCGTTCTTGGCTGCCAGTTCGGCCATCTCCCTGGTCAGCTTGTCGGCCATGGGCTGACGTTCGGCCATCAGTTCTTTCATCTGTTTCGTGAGCAGTTCCAGTTGCTGCTGAACGGCCCGAAGCCGGGACGTATCACTGGCTAAAGCAGGTGCTGGATCAGGTACGTCTACCGTTGGCGGTTCTGGCGTAGCGGGTACGTTGGCAGTCGCAGATAGGTCAATAGTAGAGTAGTCAATCTGGGCCATGCCTTCGCTGAGTGCTTTCATCCCTGCATCAAAGGCCACGTTCTTCTCGATGATCGTCAGCAGGATGTCTCGGTTGGGTTGCTTCACCACGTCGAGCGATAGGTTGCCGGCCATCACCAGATCGAGTTGGCGTTGCAAGGTGGCCACGCGGGCGGCGGTGAGTTTCTGGCCTTTCCAGATAACGTACCCAATGCGTCGGCTGTCGATCATGCCGTATTCGCTGTCGGTGCTCACTGAATGCCGACGGGTGGGTTTGGGCCAGGCAGCCCGGGCGGGCTTCGGCTGGTTAACCGGCTGAATGGCGTATACCGACACACTGACCAGTAGCGTCGTGAAGAGCGTCAGGCCAACCAGGCTGCCATTTGATACCAGGGGGCTCGTTGGCACGCCCAATATCCGCCGAACGCGCTGGAGCAGGAGTTGCCGTTTGCTGGCGAAAGCCATAGCCAGAGATGGCGCGGGTGCCAGGCCGCGTTGCCATTCCTCTACGTTGGCCAAGGCTCTAGCCAATACACGGGCGTCGCCGATGATAGAAACGGCCAGATCATCGCAGCAATGTTCGCGCTCTTCCCGTACCCGCGCCGACAGCCACCATAACGCCGGGTGAAAGAAATACAGCGCTTCAATGGTCGACTGTACCATATTGAGCAAGTAATCGTTCCGTTGAACGTGGGCCAGTTCATGCGCCAGAATAGCCTCTATATCGGCCGTGCTCAGGCCAGCCAGCAGGCCAATTGGCCATAAAACCACAGGTTTGACCATGCCTACAACGAGCGGACCCGTCAGCCGGGCCGTTACCTGTACGCGTGCCGAGACGTTCATGCTCTGCGAAATTCGGGCTGTAGCGGCTGAAAGTGTGGGCGGAATGGGTAGCGTAGCGGCCATTCGTAACCGCTGCACGTAGGCCCAGCCGCCTGCGAGCCGTATACCGAAAACGCCAACGCCAATGAGCCACAGCCAAACGACTTCGGCCAGGTGGGCATGCAGAAACGATTGCATACCAACCAGCCACGACTCATTGGCGGCGGTCAGCAACGGTGTAGGTACGTTGTTGATCGAAGGCGCTGCCAAAGCTGGCCCGGCCAGCGAACGCGGTTCGTAGTACCAGGCGAACGTACCCAGCGAGGCCAGCACCTGCAGGAACAGGCCACTCATACCGATCTGGTACCGAAGCGCAGCCCGACCTCGACGCGCCAGATGTAAGAATACGGCGATGATCAGCACCACCGCGAAGCCCTGCCAAAGGGCGTGAATCAGCGTCCAGCCGAGGGCCTCGGCAATAGAACTGCTGAACCAGTTAGTCAGCTTCATTTTCCAGGTTGTTTAAGAGTTTTTTGATCTCGTCTAATTCGTCGGCGCTGGCTTTATGCCGCCCCAGCACCTGCATCACCAGCTGCGAAGCCGACCCCCGAAATGTGGTTTCCAGAAATCGGTCGATCATCGTTTGCCGGGCCTCCTGCTCGCCCAGCGCTGCCGTGTACACGTGCGATTTGGCGTCTTCAGAGCGGGTTAGCAGGCCTTTCTCGTGCATGATCTGCATCAGTTTCAGCGTGGTTGTGTAGCCAATCTCGCGTTGCTGACTCAGTTCGTCGTTTACTTGCCGTACCGTGCGCGGACCGTGTTTCCAGAGCACATGCAGGATCTCTAATTCGGAGTCGGTTGGTCGTGTCATCTATCTACGAATAATTTCGTAGTAAACCTATACGAATTATTTCGTAGATGCAAGTAGCTGGCGAAAAATCAGTGGATTGTCACATTTTTTAACACAGACAGCCGCCTTCATCTAACGTAAAGGCGGCTGTCTGGAAATGGAAATTCGTATAGAGGTACCGTACCCACAGATCAACCGTGGTGATCAGGTTCAGAGCCGGTTTAGTAACAGGTGATTGGTTCGTTAAACGCTTAACAGTCGCAACGGCATACCAGTTTTGGCTTGCCTCCGCCTGGCGGAATGATGATCTTACACTTACGACACTCCGGAGGGCAGTCATCCTGTATGCCATCAAGGTGTATACTGAATCCGGAGCCAGTAAGTGTCATTTTTGATTTACCATCATGCAACTCGTATTTGGTGAGTAAGTCCATTAATTCAGCGGCAAAGGCTGATCCACTGTTTTCCAAGTGTTCAACTGATACTTTCATAGTGGTACATGGTTAGTCGATTACTGAGCGTAAATTGTGTACGTTGAGCTTTTATTATTGCTGGTAGTTGCCTTAATAATCAATGGCCCTTCGTATTTGTCTGTTCCCAGCGTGTAGGCAAAATAGCATTTACCTGCTGGGTCGCTTACTGAGGTAGACGAACGAAAACGTCCTTTCTGATTACCTGCTGGGTCTGACACTGTAAGCTGCACCGACTGGTTGAGCGAAGGAATTCCTTTAGTGCGGGTAAGCGTAACAACCAACTGAATTTCATTCTCCGGCCCTTGTTTTATGACGAGTTGGCTGGGTGTAATAACTATAGCTTCTGGTTGGGCGGTAATAAATGTGTAGGATTTAGTCTGTGCGTAACCTGCTATACTCGCGGTAATAATGGCATTGCCTTCTGTCTGTGGACTGATAAGGGTTGCCTGAGCCAGCAGCCTGAATGGGTTCTGGGTTTCATCCTGCACGGCCACAACATTAATTGTGCTCTTTCCGTCGGTCGCCGCAAACGTGCCCGAAGAAGTACTAATTGTTACAGTACGTTTGTCAGCATCTGCTTTGAAGGGGAGCTCGACGGTCAACCTGGTTTGTGACATACCGTCTGCGTCAAGTTGGGCTTTCTCAAAGGTGATATCCTTAATTACATCTGCTGTTCGGATGGGCGTCTCATCATAGTTACAACTGAACACGGAGACCGCAACCAGACTGATCAGGAAGGGGGTTTTCATGGCTTTCATGTCGATTAAGCGCCAAACAGGAATTTACCAATATCTTTCAATACCTCTCTGACGCGGAGGTCAACCGAGATGCCAACGTAACCGATAGGAGCTAGCCGCGTTTCGGTGTAAAGCGGGCTGGTATCCGTCCGTTTCCGGTACAGAACCACTCCTCCCGTGAGTTTGGCTACGCTGCTCAACCGGTAACCAACGCCTATCATTAAGTTGTTGGCGTTGAACAGGTTTTGTCTGTAATTATCTTTAGCCAGAGAGAAGAGCGTTACCCCTGCATGAATGGACAGGCGATCCAGGGCAGAAATGTCACGTTTCAGAAAGCTTATGGGAATATCGGCATCAAACGGGCGAAACAGGAAATTGACACCTACATATGGTACAACACCCAGAAACTGACTGTTAACTCCCACACTGCCAGTGCCCCCCAGCCCGTAAAAGATGGCTCCAAAATCAGGTTGCACCCGAATTCCCACTCGGGTTTCCAGCTTAAACGACGCCGTACCAGAAACTGACAACAGCTCCATATTCTGGAAAACCTGCGCTGTTTCACCTCCCGCCAGTGTAACAGGGTTGCCGCCATTGGCCAGCGAGGCAAGCAGTGTAGCCCGGGTACTGGCACTAACGCCTGATGCTAAAATTGGCTCTGCGATCTGTGTGTAGTAAAGTTCGAAGTCAGATAAGTCAATTTGTAGATAATCCTGATTAGCCGTTTTCTCTCTATTTATCCGGTTAATGATGTCGGTGATGGTCTTCTTCCTGGCTATGATGGCCTGGTCTGTAATAGGCCCGGGGTTACGTTTCGTGTAGTTGTTAACAGCATGTAAATCAATGAACGCCTCGGTCAATCTTTCACGTTGATCATCGTTCATTGGATACGCAAACACCAGGTCGTAGGTACTGTTTGGTTTTAGCGGCGGTACCAGAATATCATATGCCTGCGTGTAGGTTGGATATCCGTCTGTTATATCTGATTTGGTATCGAAAAAATCAACTGAAGTAGGGCTACTTGGCGTCGGATCAAACGTTCTCGGAAACAATAATTGAGGGGTAATAAATACCGCTTTCAGGGGCAACGAGCCGTTTTTGTAGTAGCGCCTGATGTAGAACCAACGGTCGAAAGGGAATGATTTTTCAGGAATGTTCGAGAACGGATCTAGTTTGACGATTATTTTCTCTTCCCCGAAATAACCTAACTTATCGGGTACCCTTCGCTGACACAACACTGGCGTTGCCAGTAAAAAACAGAATAGTGTGCAGAATAGTAGAAATGATTTCATGGAGCAGCATTTTAAGCGTCTGATTGGCAATGCCTCAAATCTACGCCAGGCGGCCCCACACTCGCCAGGGGGATTTCCCCCTGATACTTCTGTAAAATTCCCATTTCATTAACCATAGTTTCCGGGGTGGTGGCCACTCGGCAGAGTAACGGTCTGGATTGCGTCTATCCCGAACGAAAGCTGCCTCCTGTGCAGATGCCAGATGTTATTTCGCCCAGAGAGATACCCATTTGTTGAGGTGTAAAGAGCGAGTTCACCAAACGGAGAGCCTATGGTGTCAGTTGCGTTATTACGGCACCGTCGTTCCGGGCTGCCAGTAGTAACGTACCTGCCCTGCCCTGGCCTGCCCGACGGGTTGGTATGGCCATCAGCCGACGTATATCACCAGTCAGAGAAAGGCCGCTTTGGGTAGCCGGAATGGCAACGTACCCAGCCTTCCCGTTGCCTTTTAGCAGCAGCCCCTGCCCGGCATCGCAACGGCCCTGTTGTACGCGGAGTGGGAAATAGTTGCCCGCTAACAGAATATCGTCGATGCCATCGCCGGTAAAATCCTGTACCACAAACCCCTGAACCGGAGCAATCTGCGCCTCGATGGGTAACGGTTTTACTTTAAATACACCCCGACCCAGGTTCTCCAGCATACTGCTTTGCAGTGTATTGACAGTCAGCTCGCGGGCTTTGGCCAACGTACCTGCATCGAACATGGTCTCGACGGTGGCTTTGGCGTAATCGGCGTAGCGGACGTATTTCTTGCGCAGACTATTGATCTGATCCAGCAGTTCATCGCGCGAGGCGAGGGGAATGTGTTTACCGTCGACGCGCTGGACAATAATCGGATCAATGCGACCGTCTTCGTTGAAATCGGCGGCTAGCAGGGTCAGAGTGGTATCGCCACGGGCTTTCCATTGGACGTTGGTGCCGAGGTTGCCCAACAGAAAATCGGTATCGCCATCGTGGTCGAGGTCGTGCGGAACAAGGCAGGTCCAGAGGCCGCCGGTTTGGGCGAGCCCCAGAGCGTCTGCGTTGGTAGGAGCAAGCTGACTGTTCTGATTCATGAACAAGGTCACGGGCATCCAGTCGCCAACGAGTAGCAAATCAGGTACGTTGTTGCGGTCCACATCAACCCAGGAAGCACCGGTCACCATGCCAGGCGTTAGCGTTTGGGCAATGGTGAACTGCGGCCCTCCCGCCGATCCTTTACCATTATTTTTGAGCAGGTAGGAGGGAGCCGCCGTCGGGAATTGCCCAGGAACGGCCCGCCCGCCAATGAACAGATCGAGGTCACCATCGCGGTCATAATCGGCGGCGGCTACGCAACTGCCGGGACTGGTCTCGACGGGCAACGTACCTGACGGAGCCAGCGCGAACTGACCGGCGGTGTTCAGAAAAAGCTGATCCTGATAAGCGGGCGAACCCGGCGCATATTCATTCCCGCCACGCACCACATACAGGTCAGGATCGTGGTCACCATCGGCATCGAAAAAGAGGGCGGCGATGGCATCAGCAGGTGGATTTATTCCCGTTTCACCGGCATTCCATTGTAGCGATGGCGTGAACTGACCGTTAGCCTGTTGTAGAAAAAGCCCCGACGCCTGCCCGGTGGCCCCACCAACGAACACATCGACAAGCCCATCGCCGTTCACATCAGCACTAGCCAGAGCGGGCCCCTGTTTTGAAAGTTGGTACGGAATCAGGGGTTCCTGCTTGAAATCGACGTACGGGTTTTCCCGATGCACAAACGGAATGACCCCGTCGGAAACCGGCTCAAGCAGCCTGTTCTGCTGCACGTCAGGTACGTTACCGGGCAGCTGTGAATCGGTCTGTCGAATGGTCACGGCCGAATTGGGTAGAACACTAGGTACGTTGCTGAGCCGTCCGTCGGGCCAACGTACCTGCACCTGAACGGGGCTGGTGCTTGTTCCCAGCGGAGTGCTGCCCAGCCCGAAAGTCAGTACCGGGGCCATCGCCGATTGAAAGCCGCGTGTGGGCACCAACTCCTGCGTTTGCACGAGGACACCCCTCTTTACCGTTACCAGTGCCCCTACGCCAAAGCGGTTACCTCCTTCACCCGCGAGCCGGATAGTCAGGTGTTGGTTTTGTGTCTGTGTCTCGGCATTATTGCGGTAGACAGAGGCGGGTGAATTTGTGTTGTTTACCACCAGATCCAGATCACCGTCGTTATCGAGATCGGCATAAGCAGCCCCCGTCGATACAGCTCCTTCTGAAAGGCCCCACCGGTTGGTCACGTCATCAAATTGGAGCCCATCACGGTTGCGGAAGGCGACATTGTCTGTTTGGGTGGAAGGCAGCTTGGCAATCAGGTCGGCGGTAGGCAGATTCTTCTTGATGTCATCGTCTGTCGTCAGCGATTTTCCCTGAGCGGCAACCTGCTCTTTGGCGGCCTGAACATCGTACTTCAGAAAATCCATGCTCGTGAAGTCGCGCACGATGCCGTTGGTAACGTACAAATCTTTCCGCCCGTCGTTGTCGAAATCAGCCAGTAGCGCCGCCCAGCTCCAGTCGGTATTTGAGATGCCCGCCAGTTGCCCAACCTCAGAGAAAGAGATTTCGGATTTGGGATTAGGGCATCTTCCCTTTCCTCCTTCCTCCCCTTCCTCCTTTCCTCCCCTATTAATGTGCAACATATTCCGCATGTGCTGGTAGCCGTAACCGCTGTCGACCATGAGGCGGAATTTGTCGTATTCGTCGGGGCCTTTCAAGAGTTTTTGCCGTTCCCAGGAAGCGGGGAGCATGTCCATCGTCACCACGTCGGGCAGGGCGTCGTTGTTTACATCGGCAACGTCGATCCCCATCGTATTCCGTGACATATGCGTGAATGACTCTTTCGTCGATTCGATGAAATGGCCATGCTGGTCGTTTACGTAGAAGTAATCCTGCTCTTCGTAGTCGTTGGCTACGTACAGGTCGGGCCAGCCATCACCCGTCAGATCGCTGACCGCCACACCCAACCCAAAATTGATACTCCCGCCATGAATACCCGCCTCTTCGGAGACGTCGGTGAAAAAGGGGGAGGAAAGGGAGGAAGGAGGAAGGGAGGAAGGGGGGGAAGAAAAGCTTTGCTCGCCTTTCCTCCCTCCTCCCTTTCCTCCTTTCTCCCTTTCCTCCTTCCTCCTCTCATTCCTATACAGTCTGTTTCCAAAATAGGGGTGGCGTTTGTTGCGGACGGCGCTGGTGTTGAAAAAGGGCGAAAAGAACATGTTGCCGTGGTTGACCAGAAACATGTCGAGGTCGCCGTCGCGATCATAATCGAAAAAGCTGGCCTGGGTCGAGAACGTACCTGGCGCGTCGAGGCCGTATTCGGCGGCGCGTTCGGTGAATGTTGGGATACTGCCGGGTTTGCTGGCATTGTTAATGAACAACTGATTGGCACGGGCGGCCGTGTCGTTCAGGGCCGAGTAACAGACGTAGATATCCAGCCAACCGTCGCCGTTCACGTCGGCCATGGTCACGCCCGTTTTCCAGTGCCCCGGCCGACCCGCTACGCCTGCGGTCTCGGTAACGTCGTCGAACAGTAGATTGCCTCTGTTTAGATAGAGTTTGTCGGGAACCTGATTGCCGGTGAAATACACGTCGGTCAGGCCATCGTTGTTCAGATCGCCAACGGCTACGCCACCGCCGTTGTAGGTGTATTCGTACTGCAACACATTCTGATCGGCCGTTTCGGTGATGGTGTTGGCAAAGGTGATGTGCGTATCATCGGCATCCAGCGCCGTAAACAGCGTAGGTTCGGTGTTACGGCAACCGGCAAGTAATAGACTGGTAACGAAGAATAGCGAAAAACGCATGGGTGGGAGGGTGGTAAACGGGCTACTAGTCAGCTTCAGGATATGCAGTTTAATGGCTAACGGTCAATAGTCAAAGTCCGACGTTGTCTGGCCAAGTTTGGTAAGCCCCGACTTGCCGACTATCAACTATTGACCGTTTTTCTATACCACGTCGTAGATCACCTCATGTGCTTCCCATAAGGCTGGCACCTCCCATTTCGCCATCATGTGGCTGATCGCCGGTTCGGGTACCTGGTGCATCCGGTTGGCGTTTTGGTCGGCTCGGGTCGCATTGGGCACTTCCACATACACGAGTATCACCCTGGCCCGGTAGGTTACGAACAGGTCGATCAGCTGCGCCCGCATGTTTCGGGTAATGTTGGTTGCATTCCAGACAAACGGCTGCTTACTGCGAAGGTAAACCCGCGCCTGCTCTTTCGCTGCCTGCACTACCCGCCCCGTTCCGCTACGATCGGTAGGATCGATGCCCATCCGCCGACGGATACCGTCTAAACTGACTACCGGCCAATCGGGATAGTGGGTCAGAATATGGAAATCCTTACCTACGCCCGGTAGCCCGCTCATCAACACAACCTCCGTTTCTGTTTCGTCGAAAAGCGCATAATCGGGTGCCAGATCATCGCGCCGGAAATACTGAAACCGGGTCAGGTTCGAGGCAAACGGAAAGGGTTTCCCGAAGCAATCCTGTTCAAGGCAGAACGCCTCGAAGAGGTCGATTTTGTAGCGTAGCTCGTCCTGATCCGCACAGGTACGTCCCGTCACGTCGGCGCGGGCCAGCATCGTCAGCCAGGCGGTGTTCACCTCAAGGCTGGTCTGCAACACGGTTTGGCGCGGATTTTCCTTCTCGAATAACCAGAGCGGTAAGCCGTGATAGCGCACCAGTTTGGCAATGGACTCGCGGGTGGTAAAGGGCGTAGGTACGCTATCGTACAGGATCAGGCGGGCGGTGCGTTCTCCTTTGCGGACGTGGCCTTTTGAGGTGATCGACCCATCATCTTCCAGTACCGTGGTCGACCGTTTTTCTACGTCATGCAACAGGGCTGCCGCCCAGACAATGGCCTGGTCGGCAGCCGGTAAAGCAATGTATTCGGTCGAGGCCGTAAGGGCTTCGAGCACCATCTGCGTATGGGTCGCTACATCGCCCTCGGCATGGAAAACAGGGTCCTGGGGTACACCCACCATGTGGCGTACCCAGTCGAACTGGCGCATGAGATCGGGCCAGCTGGTATGGTTAGTTAGTTGCCAATCCATTTCGAGTTCGTTTCGCCAGTCAGTGGAGCACGACGCCAGGTACGTGTCCAGTGCTGGTCGGTTTGTACATGCCCTTTTCGGACATACTTGAAAACGCGGTTCGGAAAATCCGCTATGGAGTAAGCCCCCGCATCACGTGAGACGACGCCTTCGCGCGTACAGGGTTGACCCGTGTACACGTCAACGGACCCAAACACGCTGGGTTGCGCGACCAGCGTCAGCACGTCTGCTTCAACAGCATCGGCGCGTAGAGGAGCCCTTGAGCGAGCCAGCACGGGCACCGTAGGCAAGTCAAGCAGTTGGGCGTAAAGCTGGGTTTCTTCCCACGAGAGCCACATGCCCAATTCACGTACGCCGAACACGAAGAAATGCTGGTCGAGGCGTTGGTAGGCAATGGAATGGATGGCGAAGAGGTTTTCACCGAATATCTCGAGGTTGCCCAGATCATGTCGGATGGTTTGCCACCGCTGCCTGATCGAACTCGTCCAGGGCGACAGAGTGGGGGCTGCATGTGAGCGGGCAAATACACCATGTCGACTCAGACAGTTGTTTTCACCGTCGAGTTTCTCAGTATGTATCAGGTCGGTGATAGACCCCAGGTCGTCGGCAAACTGATGATTGATGCGGTCGTCGCTGGTCGTGCCGGGCGAGAAAGGATAATGGTACGTTCGCCCGTACTTTTCTGATAAAGCCATTTTCTGAATGAATGTGGTAAGACAATAGACACAAGGCTGCCGAGAGGCTCCGGAAGGGAGGCTCCTTAGCAGAAACAGATGTCGATTGGCATTACATGGCTTCTCAAGCGGATTCGGCAACGCGTTTATGCGTTGGATAGGGCAAAGGTACGAAAAGAGAGGATGCCGAGTTTTAGCCGATTCGCAAACGACGCAGGTAGTGGTTAATTAGTACGAGATGTCTCAGTACCACGCTGTTGAATAGCTGGCATAAGAAAGGCATTCGTACAAAAATCGTATCTTTGAGAGGCCACCGTATTTGCTATGACTGAACTACTGTATCAATTATTAGACACCCCGAAAGCCCCGTTGATTATTCAGCAGGCATTGGTGATTTTGAACAACGAGAACGAGAAACGTCGCGCTTTCTATGAATGGCTTGATGACGATATGAAAGCAGAGTTCATCAACGGCGAAGTCGTAGTGCATTCTCCCGAGCTGGATCGGCATACAGAAGCAGTGATGAACTTCTGTATGCTGTTGAATGTATTTGTCACCAAGCATGACCTGGGCCTTGTGCGGATGGAGAAAGCGCTGGTGGAGTTAACCCGCAATAGTTACGAGCCGGATGTTTGTTTCTGGGGTTCGTCAAAAGCGGCGGCGATTCAGCCGGATCAACTCTATTACCCAGCCCCTGACCTGGTGGTTGAAGTGCTGTCGAAAAGCACCCAGAAACATGATCGGGAAACAAAATTCATCGACTACGCTGCGCATGGCGTAGCTGAGTATTGGCTCGTCGACCCGCTTCGGCAACAGATTGAAGCATTTACGATTGATGCTGATACCGACGAATATGAAGCGGCAGGTACGTATACCCTCAAACAAGCTATCGAAAGTAAAGCTGTACAAGGGTTCGCTATGCCTGTTCGCGCTGTTTTCGACAAAGCTGCCAACATGATTGCCTTACAGCAATTGATGAGTGCATAGAAGATTTCCGAGTAATAAAGTAGGAAGGTGATGGCGCTTAGAACAAAGTGAGATAGAGCGGGTTAATTGTGCAATTGCCGGTAATCGGCCAATCGTTCATTACACAAAACCAACCAACGTTTATGAAAACGCTTCTTCGTATTCTCCCAGTTGCCTTCCTGGCCCTTTTCTTCACGCTGACCATGACCAGCTGTGCGGCCATCGGCGATATTTTTAAAGCTGGTGCCTACACGGGCATCATTGGTGTAATCGTTGTTATCGTGCTGGTAATCTGGCTGGTATCGAAGATGTTTGGCGGTGGTAGTCGTAACAGCTAACTTGTTCTTTATAGAAGCATAAAGCCGACACCCTGTGCAGGGTGTCGGCTTTATGCTATACTGCCGTTCAATCAATTGATTGCCCAATGATTTCCAGTTCTGGCGCACGTTTCTACTTATCAGTTGTATTGCTGCTGCTGACGGCCAGTCCGCTAATGGCCCAGTTAGCCGATTACCAGGTTTATTACGGCGTAACGAGCCGCCCGGAAACCCAGGTAGTGCTGCGGCAATGGCGGCAAGACGGTCAGGTACGTTACCTGCTGGTTGACCCGAAAACGCTGGAAACCTCTGTGGCTATCCTGCCGATAGACGCAGTCCAAACTCGTCCGTGGCCAACCTTGCTTCAGGAAATTACCCAGACTCCATACGGGCGGGCCATCCGGATGGAGCAGCAGCGCGATGGAGCACTGCAGGATGCGGGCCTGGAGCGGGCCGACACCACCGAGCGGGGTTTTAGCCTGACCATCGACCTTTGCCCGTCGACAAAACCACTGACCCGATCGGTCTTTGAGGCGCTCATTCAGTCATTTGAACCGTCGGAAAAGCCCATTCCGGTAACCATCACCATCACCGGCCTCTGGATGGCGAGCCATCAGTCCGATCTGACGTACCTGAAAACCCTCGTCGCCCGTGGTGATCTGGCTATCACGTGGGTCAACCACTCGTATCATCACCGGTTCGATCCGCGCCGCCCGTTGCCGGTCAATTTTTTGCTTGAACCCAACACGAATATCCGGGATGAGGTGCTGCTCAATGAGCAGGCCATGCTCATAAACGGTCTGACTCCCTCCGCTTTTTTTCGCTTCCCGGGTCTTGTTTCAGATAAACTGGTGTTCGACGAAGTGCTTTCGTTTGGTCTGTTGCCCATCGGGTCCGATGCGTGGCTGGCTAAGAAGCAGGCTCCTAAACAAGGTAGTTTCGTGCTGATCCATGCCAACGGAAACGAGCCCCTTGGTATCAGCGATTTTATCAGCCTGATCCGGCAACAGTCAACGGCTATCAAAAACCGGGCGTGGCTATTATACGAGATGCCTTCCAGCGTGGCGAAAGCCGTAAAATAGGCATTGCCGGGGAAGTTGCCCGATGAGTTTCTGCGGATACAAGGCTCTGATAATCCGGGCAGGGTTACCTCCTGACCCCGCCGCTCCTGTTCAGGGGATATCACGGCTATAATCAGCAAGGGTTATGCTGCCACCGATACCCTTCCCCTCATTGACGTCAGGTACGTAGGTGTATGCAACACCTGATAAATCATGATGCGTTTGAACCAGTAATCAGCTGTGACATGGCGCGTTATCCCGGGAAATCATACGTAAAAAATACGCCATATCGCGTATCTTAACCTATACGAACGCACTGTATATTATTATTTTACAAATGTATAAGTGCAAATACTTAAATATGACAACCGATAACTCATTAACTATCATATGACATAGATTGATTCAATAGAGGGTTTGTTTTTTCATATTTTAGCCTCTCTCAATAATCTATAACATGAAGAACAATTTACTAGGCGTGTATCGCACATCGACGCTGTTTATGCTTGCGTGGCTTTTATACGCAGGTGCTTTTGCTCAGGATCGAAAAATTACAGGTCGTATTATAGACGCTAACGATAATAGCGGACTACCTGGTGCCAACATTGTGGTAAAAGGCACGCAGACGGGTATCGTAACAGATGGCAATGGGCAGTTCTCGTTGAACGTAGCGGCCGGTCGGGATGTGCTCACTATTTCAGCCATTGGCTACGTGTCGCAGGAGGTTACGATAGGCTCCCGAACGGCAATAAACGTTGCTCTGGCCCCCGACGTAAAGACCCTGACAGAAGTAGTTGTAACAGGGTATGGCGCACAGGCGAAACGCGACATTACCGGGGCCGTCGCTACGGTTGATACCAAGCAGCTTTTGGCAGTACCGGCAACCAACGTTGGTCAGGCGCTTCAGGGGCGCGTGGCTGGGGTTCAGGTGGGTAATGAGAATGCGCCGGGTGGCGGTGTCATGGTGCGTATCCGGGGGTTTGGTACGATCAACGACAACTCACCGCTCTACGTAATCGATGGTGTTCCTACCAAAGGAAACCTAAATACGCTGAACCTCAATGATGTTGAGAGTATGCAGATCCTGAAAGATGCCTCGGCGGCATCGATCTACGGGTCGCGTGCTGGTAATGGCGTGGTGATCATTACCACCAAGAAAGGCAAGGCCGGTAAGCCCAAATTTACCTACGATTCCTACTTCGGCTCGCAGCGGCACGGCAAATTGCTGGACATGCTCAACACAAAGGAATACGCTCAACTGATCTGGGAGTCGCGGATTAACTCGAAAGTGGTGGGGGCCAACGGGAATCCAGTTCATTCGCAGTTTGGCAATGGTCCCACCCCCGCTATTCCTGACTTCGTGCTGCCGAGCGGAGCCTCTTCGAGCGACCCCCGTGTAGCGCAAAACCCGGATGGCTCCTATGTCAATTATAACAGTGATATCAACTCACCGAAATTTCTGCTGATCACGCCGGCCAATAAAATTGGTACTAACTGGCTGGAAGAGATTTTCCAGACGGCTCCCATTCAGAACCACCAGCTGGGCGTTTCGGGCGGTAGCGAGACGGGCCGTTACGCCATGTCGTTGAATTACTTTGACCAGGATGGTATCATGAAATATACCGGCTACAAACGGTATTCATTACGGGCCAATACAGAATTCAACATCAACAAGCGTGTGCGGGTTGGGCAAAACTTCCAGGTGGCTTACGGCGAACGAATCAGCCAGCCCAACGGAAATAACGCGGAGAGCAACCCCGTTTCGTTTGCCTACCGGATTCAGCCGATCATCCCGGTATATGACGTAGCCGGTAATTTTGCGGGTACACGCGGGGGCGATCTCGATAATGCCAATAACCCGCTGGCGCTGTTGTATCGAAATAAAGACAACGTGCAGAAAGAGATGCGCTTATTCGGCAACGCCTTCGCCGAAGTCGACATCCTGCCAAATCTGACAGCCCGAAGCAGTTTCGGTATCGATTACAACCTGTTCAACTACCGTAACTACACCATTCGCGATATTGAATCGGCCGAGGCACGTGGTTCCAATTCGTTGACGACGAACAATAATTATGAATGGACCTGGACCTGGTATAATACCCTGACCTATAGCATGAATCTGGGCGATCGGCACCGGTTCAACGTGATCGCCGGTACAGAATCGATCAAAAGCTATTTCGAGTCTTTTGATGCCAGCCGCACCAACTTCGCCGTGGATGACATTGAAAACCGCTACCTGAGTGCGGGTACGGGGGTACAGACTAACAACGGTGGCGCATCGAACTGGCGGCTGGCGTCGGAGTTTGCCAAACTCAACTACGTGCTGGACGATAAATACCTGATCGACCTGACCGTTCGGCGCGACCGCTCGTCGCGTTTTGCCCCTGAGTTTCGCTCGGCCGTGTTTCCGGCTGCCAGCGTGGGCTGGCGGATATCTAAAGAAGATTTCTTCAAGCCGTTCACGCTCGTCAATGACCTGAAATTCCGGGCGGGTCTGGGCCAGACAGGTAACCAGGAAATTGGTAACTATAACTCATACACCCAGTTTAGTACCAACCCGGCCACTTCGTTTTATGACATAAACGGTACACGCACATCGGCCATACCGGGTTATGAGTTAACCCAGTTTGGTAACGCGAAGGCCAAATGGGAAACCACCACTAGCCTGAACATCGGTTTTGATGCCATGCTGCTCAAAAACAAACTGAGCATCGGCTTCGACTGGTACACCCGCACCACTTCGGATATGCTGTTCCCGGTACAGGCTCCGCTCACTCAGGGGGTAGCCACGGTCCCTTTCCAGAACATTGGCTCAATGCGCAACCGGGGTGTTGATCTGATGGTTAACTATGGCGACAAACTGGGCAATAGCGGCTTGAGCTATAACATAGGTGCCAACTTTAGCACCTACCGCAATGTGGTTGTCAAGACCAACGGCGACCCCAGCACGCAGTATTTCGGTATTAACGACGAGCGGATTCAGAACTTCGTTGTTACCCAGCAGGGTTATCCGCTGGCTTCATTCTTCGGCTACACCATCGACGGCATCTTCCAAAGCAACGATGAGGCCAAAGCAGCACCTGTGCAGTTTGGTAATGCGGCTTCAGAGAACGTGGCTGGCCGGTTCAAATTCCGGGACGTAAACGGCGATGGTAAAATTGACACCAAAGACCTGAGTATCATTGGTAGCCCGCACCCAAATTTCACGTACGGCCTCAACCTGAACTTGAATTACAAGAACTTCGGGCTGACCCTGTTTGGCCAGGGTGTTCAGGGCAATCAGATTTTCAACTATACCAAGTACTGGACGGACTTCCCAACGTTTGGGGGAAACCGCAGTACCCGGATGCTGTATCAGTCGTGGCGCCCCGGCAGTACGGATGCTATTCTGCCCCAGCTCCGGTCGAGCGACCAGGTTAGCATTCAGCCGTCGACCTACTACCTCGAGAGCGGTTCGTACTTCCGGATGAAAAACATTCAGCTGACGTACCAACTGCCCCAGGTACTGCTGGCCAAACTGGGACTGTCGGCCACATCGGTTTACATCCAGGGCCAGAACATGTTCACGGTCACCAAGTATTCGGGCATGGACCCTGAAGTCAACCTTCGCGCGTATTCGTCGGGGAACGACCGCCAGATTGGTGTCGATGGCGGCTCTTACCCCGTGGCAAAAACGATATTGGTAGGTCTGAATCTTTCATTTTAATCCAAGTCCATCCGGGTATCGAAACCAGATGGCTCGTCCATAAAATCCATGAAAAAAGTAACCATAGTCCTAACCGTATTCTGTCTGGCCGTGGCAACAGCCTGCTCAGACAAGTTCCTGGACGTGCAGCCCAAAGCCGCTCTGGCCGTTACGGTATTGCAGAACAAAACGGGTGTCAATGCCTTGTTGATCGGTGCCTACTCCCTGCTCGACGGCTGGGCCACTGCCGAAGGTGCCTATCGCTCCTACAACGTCGGGGCCGATAACTGGGTGTATGGCAGTGTAGCCAGCGACGACGCCTACAAAGGAACGATTGCCGGTGACCAGCCGCCTATTTCGCTGATCGAGCAAGGTAACATCCAGTCTGACAACATCTATTTCCGGGGGAAATGGCGGGGGATGTACGACGGCATTGCCCGGACGAACGATGTGCTGCAAGCCGTAGCTACTGCAAAAGACATGACCGACGCCGAGAAGCAGCAGGTAATAGCCGAAGCCAGATTCCTGCGGGGGCATTTCCATCTTGAGCTGAAAAAAATGTTCAACATGGTACCCTATATCGATGAGAAGACCTACAATCCGAACGATCTGGAAAGCACGAAAATACCGAACAGCGCAGACATCTGGCCAAACATCGTGGCTGACCTTAAGGCCGCTTACGATGCGCTGCCAGCAAAGCAGACGCAGGTTGGTCGTCCAACCAAATGGGCCGCTGCGGCCACGCTTGGTAAGGCGTACCTGTTCCAGAAAAAATTTGCTGAGGCTAAACCCCTGCTCGAAGCGATCGTTGCCAGCGGTCAGTACAAACTGATGGATAGGTACCACGATAATTTTAAGGCGGTTACCAACAACAATGCCGAGTCTATTTTCGAAGTGCAGTACTCGGTTAATGATGGCGCGCCGAACGGTGAAAATGGCAACATTGGTTCTACCCTGAACTACCCCTACGGTGGCGGTGGCGTAACAACCTGCTGTGGCTTTTTTCAGCCTTCGCAGAATCTGGTCAATGCGTTCAAAACCGATGCGAATGGATTGCCGCTCGTGGATACATTCAACGCATCGGATGTGACCAACGACTTGGGTATTGAATCAACGGCCCCGTTTACACCGTATACCGGCTCGCTCGATCCACGACTGGACTGGACTGTCGGTCGTCGGGGTATTCAGTACCTGGACTGGGGCGTTCATCCGGGCAAAGCGTATGTGCGCGACCAGTCGTATGGTGGTCCTTATTCGCCCAAAAAGCACGTGATGTACAGGTCGGACGTGGGTACGAACACCTTTGCCGGTAACCCTCGTCTGAATGCCAACAACTACCGCATGATCCGCTATGATCATGTGTTATTATGGCTGGCCGAGATCGAAACAGAAGTTGGCGACCTGAACAAAGCGCGTGGGTACGTTAACCAGATTCGTCGGCGGGCGGCGAACCCCGATGGCTTCGTAAAAAATGCGGATGGAACGCCAGCCGCCAATTACGTGATCAAAGAGTATACCGCCGCCTGGACTGACCAGGCCGCTGCCCGCAAGGCCGTGCAGTTTGAAGAGCGGCTGGAGTTTGGGATGGAAGGCCACCGCCGGTTCGATCTCGTTCGCTGGGGGATAGCCGACCAGACCCTGAACACGTATTACACGACCGAAGCGTCCAAGCGGAACTACCTGACCGGAGTGAAATTTATTAAAGGCCAACACGAATATTTCCCCATTCCGATTCAGGAAATATTCAATAGCAAAAAAGACGGTAAGGAAACGTTGACCCAGAATCCGGGATATAACTAGTCTGATTATCAATATCGTAAGTAATCAATAAGGGTTCGTTCAGCAGGATATTTCCGCTGGATGAACCCTTACTGGTTTTCCCGCTTTTCCAGGGCCTCGATTTTCTCGCGGAGTTGTCGCACTTCCTGAATCAGTGTCTGCAGGTCGTTTTCTTCTTTTTCCTGATCGGCTTCCACGAAGAAGTTGGCAACGTACCCAGTGAATGTACCAAACAGCCCCACGCCGGCGATCATCAGCACCGCAGCAATGAGTCGACCTGTGTTGGTAACGGGGAAACGGTCGCCGTAACCAACCGTGGTAATGGTAACGAACGCCCACCAAAGCGCATCAGACGGGGTTTTAATGTTGGCGTCGGGTAGGCCGCGTTCAACGTACAGCATGGCAATGGCCCCGAACAGGAGTAGTAGAATAGCGCTCGCAAACACGATAGCCAGCGTTCCATTGGCGCGGTTCCGGAGAAGGTAGACCACGAAATTCCGCGCTGCCCGAAACGCCCGGAGCATTCGCAAAATCCGGAAAACGCGGACCAACTGGCCCAGCCGCCCCCAATGAAAGGCAGGAATACTGGCCAGCAGGTCGATCCAGCCCCAGCGCAGAAAAGCCAGCTTGTTGGGCGCATGGTAGAGGCGAAGGCCAAAATCGTACAGGAAGTACAGGCAGATCCCGGTATCGATCTTGTCGAGCCAGAGACGTACCTGGGCGTCGAGCGGCACCAGTTCCTGCGCCACGATCGCCAGCACCACGTAGAGCGACAACACCAGCATCACCACCTGATGCGGTGTTATTTTCTGTGGTGAAGGCTGGGGGGAGGGCTCGTTCGTCATGTAGGAGGCACCGGGCTATTCCCGCTCCAGTAGAACAGCCTGTTACGAATGCGTGACAGGGTTACGGGGCTGCGGCGGATGAAGCGGTGAAATTCGGTCTTTTTTTCGCAGAAATCGCCATATATCGGTCAGCAGGGCCGGGTAAATCGTTACGCCGACGCTATAATACACGCCATTGAAATTCTGGTCGATGTCGGTCTGGAAAACAGAATACCGATAGCCCATCTGTCCGCTAAAGCCCACCCAGCGCGTTGCTTTCCACTGGGCATAGGCCCCCACTTGCAGCGGCACGAAGAAACTGCGTTGGGTACGGTCAATCTGAACATCCTGCCGTAACGTGTGCGGAATAGCGTAGGCCACCCCACCACCAGCCTCGACCGGAAAACTGACCATCCAGCGGCGGTTGTTCGTGATGTTCATCCAGTACTGAATGTTCATGAACCACAAGTCGGTCCGGGTGTAGTAGTTGAGGTTCACCAGCCGGGCCGCATCCCGACGCCAATCGATCAGGCGCAGGTACGTGGCGTAACTGAGCCAGTAATACCCGAGTGTTAGCTGGTGCCGTTTTTCGCCAAACTCAATGCCGGCATTGACGCCCCACACATTTACGTGCTGGCGCTCGAGAAATGAATCGCGAAAGTCGAGGTTAAAGGCAAATTTTGTTTTTGCCCGACCAGACGGCAGCGTGTCGGCAGGCAGGATGCTGTCGGCAGGGGTGGTTGTGAGCAGAAGGGCTGATAGGGCAAGCGCGATCATACCTGCAAACAACGAATAGAAGGGACAATCGGTTACGTAAATATGCCGGGAGCTTAATGGCCGGCTACCTGGCCGGACGAGATGCCGGGGCATCTGGCCCGCTGAAACGGGGGTTGTCTTTGACTTTGGCCGGCATTCTCATTCGTCTCAAAACGAAGAAATAGATGCCTAACCCCATAAAAACAGCTTTGCTCATAACCAGGAGGAGCGCCAATTCCTGGTCCGTAATAAAACGGTAAATCAGGAACATGACGATAGTGTAGACCAGCGTAGTATAGACAGGTAGCTTCATCTTATGGCTGTTTTAACATCGTGACCTGTTCAGGAAACTCTTTTATGTCGGGGTTTACCGACCCAGGCCACAGCCTTAACGGCTAGAAAGACGCAAAAGCTCGATAGCGCTACTTTGATGAGAATACGGTAAAGCGGTAATTCCTGATCCGTAACAAAACGGTAGATCAGGAGCATGATGACGGCGTAGCCTGCAATAAAATAGAGGGGTCTGGTGGTAGGTACTAACAAGCTACAAGATCGCATTAAGCGTTAAAACGCCAAGCAGCCCCACCACGCCGACGATGGTCTCCATTACGGTCCAGGTACGGAGGGTGTCGTTGATACTGAGGTTAAAATACTCTTTGAACAGCCAGAAACCGGCATCGTTGATATGCGACAGCATCAGGCTGCCCGCGCCAATGGCCAGCACCATCAGCTCGGGGTGAACGCCCGTCTGACTCTGCAACAAGGGAAGCATAATACCCGCCGTGGTAAGGCCGGCAATGGTGGCCGAACCCACGCAGACCCGGATGAGCGCGGCCATGACCCAGCCCAGGACCAGTGGCGGCATGTTGAGCCCGGCAAGTTGCTGGCCAATGTAGACACTCGTACCGGAGTCGTTGAAAATCTGCTTCAAAGCCCCCGCCCCGGCAATAACCAGCAGAATGGGCGACGCCGCTTTGATGGCCTCTTCCAGGTGCTTCATAGCCTTTTTCATCGTTACGTCCCGGCGCAGCATCAGCGTGTACACGGCCACCAGCACCGATACGAGCATACCCATATACGGTTCGCCCAGCAGCGTCAGTACTTTTCCGCCCAGCGTCTGGTCAAGGCCGTGCGTTTTCAGATAACCGCGCAAGGGACCGAAGACGGTGAGCATGATTACGGGCAGCAGCGCTACGAAGAAACTAATGCCAATACCGGGCAGGTCGGTGCTGGGTACGTCGCTGTTGTCGAACACCTCACGGTCGGGCTTCGGGTTGAAGCGCCCCAGCGTTTTGCCGAAAATGGGCCCGGCCAGGATAATGGCCGGAATAGCTACCAGAATGCCGTAGAACAGCGTTTTGCCCAAATCGGCCCCCAGTTGACCTACCAACGCGGCAGGTGATGGGTGTGGCGGCAGGTAGCCATGCGCCACCGACAGCGCCGACAGCATAGGGATGGCCACGGTCAGCATGGGGAGCCGGGTAGAAGCCGCAATGGTGAAAATAAGCGGCACAACGATGATGAACCCGGCGTTGTAGAACAGCGGAATGCCGATGATGAAACCCGCCAGCGCCATGCCCCAGCGGATGTTCTTCACGCCAAACAGATCAACCAGTACGTTGGTGATTCGCCGGGCAGCGCCGCTTTCGGCCACAACCCGCCCCAGCATAGCACCAAAACCGATGATGAGCACCAGTTCGCCCAGCGTGTTGCCAATACCCGTCTGGATGGATTTGCCCACTGCGCTAACGTCCATACCCGATGCCAGTCCAATACCGATGGCAACGAGAATAAAGGCAATGAAGGTGTCGAGGTGGAAATAAGCAATGAGCAGTATCAGCGCCAGAATGCCAGCGACGGTCAGCAGGAGAGGCATAAAAAGAGGAATGGTTTAGGCAATCGTAGTAGGAAGCGCCCCCGGTGCCTCATTTACCCAATTTGGCCCGCTTCCTCTGTTATCCCAACGTACCCAGTAATGCCGTAATCTCTTCATTGAGGGGTTTGTCGAGGTTGAAGGGCACTACGCGAAGCCGCAGACTGGCGTCGTAGCCGAAGAGTTGCAGCGGCTCCTGAAACTGATCATGGGCCGGATAAATCAGTACCAGTTCAGCGGCATCGTACTTTTTGCCATACGCATAAAGCTGGTACAAATCAGCCTGATCAATACCGTAATGGCCGGTATGGTCATTGGGGTCGAGGGTTTTCCACTTCGTATCGAGTACAACTGTGCGGCCGTTATGGCGCAACAGCAGATCGGGCCGGAGCTTGAAACGAGGCGTGCCGTTATGATCGTCGATGAGCCAGGCCGACGATTGCTGAATCTCAATGTTTACCCCCGCCCGGCGGAAACCAGCGGCTACGTACTGCTCAAATACGCGCTCCATCGGAAATAGCAGGCAATGCGCTACATTGGGGCCGGTGCAGAGGCCCGGCCCCTGTCCGCGTAGAAGCCAGTTGGCCCAGCGGAGGGCAGGTTCGTATGTTTTTAGCAGGCGGGAATTGGTCTGGGCCAGTCCGGGCCGGGTACGTTGCAGATCGACGGCTAGATTCGTTGGCTCCGACACGTCGGCGAGGGTGGTGAGCAATTGGCGGCATCGGGTCTGGTTAGTGGTTGTCTGGGTACGTGCCGCCGCGAGTTGCAACGCCTTTTTCAGCACCCGATTCGCCGCAATGTCGGGCGTGTGTTCATCGAACGATACCGCCAACTGGTCGGGGCGGGGGGAGGGCTGGCGAAGCTGGTCTGCTACGCGCATTTTTCCACGAAGGATGGGTAGCGTGTCGTCGTGGGTGACGTAGTCGCGGGCCAGCCCGCGCCCGAGTGCCTGAGCTGTTTCGCGCAGAAAAGCGTTGATGAATAATTCCCAAAGGGGCAGCTGCTGCGCGCCAAACTGACCCGAATCGAGATGACGAAACGCCAGTTCGGGCAGGTGCCGGAGCAGCGTTGGCAGGTGCCCCGCCCGCGGCCGAACCTCTAGTGACAGCCCGTTGGTCAGGGTCAGTAAACCCACGTAATTCCGCCACAGCATTCGTTCGCGGCCTCTGTAGAGGGTATAGGTCAATAGAGCGTCGGCGGTGGTGTTGTCTGTTCGGGTGGCAAGCTGCTTCACCGCATTGAAATCGGCGTCGGGTAGCAACACATCGTCGGGCGTCGATGCCCGGTCGGGGAAGTCGCTGGCCCGGTGTAGCGTACCGCGTTCAGCCAGGGTGTAGGTACGTTGCATAGGAGCAAGTTACGCAGAAAGGGGCGGTTGCAGAGTAGGAAGGTGATCGGGTGCGACGAATTTTCGGGTGGCCCGTTTGCTCAATTAACGATGGAAACGCCGGATCATCAACCTGTTAGACGGGGTAAACAGGGGTTGCTTTGGCTTTGTCGCCTTAAGACCACTGTGTTATGAAAAACTACATTACTATCTGTTGCGCCACCCTCTCCCTGCTTACGCTGATCAGCAGCAGCCGACCCGGAACCGGTCGGGTCGCTCAGGCGGCTGATTCGCTACAGGTGCGTGTTGTTAAAGACGGCTTAACGATGCCCTGGGAAATTCTCTGGGGACCCGACGATTATATCTGGATGACCGAAAAGTCGGGCAAAATCAGTCGACTCAATCCGGCATCGGGACAGACCATCCAGATTGGGCAGGTACCCGACGTGAAGGTAACTGACTACGGCGGCTTGATGGGTATGGTTTTGCACCCCGACTTTGCCCGACAGCCCTACGTATTTGTGGTCTACACGTATCAGGAAGGGAGCCGGTTTCTGGAGAAAGTGGTGCGGTATTCGTATCGCCAGCAGCAATTGAGCCAGCCCACGATCTTGGTGTCGGGCATTACGGGTAATCAGGACCATAATGGAAGTCGCCTGCTGATCTCGCCTGACCTGAAACTGTTCGTCACTACTGGCGACGGCAACCGGCAGAACGTAGCTCAGAAGCTCGATTCACTGAACGGTAAACTGCTCCGGCTCAATCTCGACGGGACTATCCCGGCCGATAATCCATTCCCGAACAGCCCGGTCTGGAGTCTGGGCCACCGTAATCAGCAGGGGCTGGTGTTGGTTGATGATAAGATGTATACGGCCGAACATGGCCCCAACACCGACGATGAGGTGAACCTGATCCGGAAAGGCGGCAACTACGGCTGGCCCAACGTAGCGGGCTATTGCGACGAGAATCAGCGCGGCGAAAAAGACTGGTGTGCTACCCACCAGGGCATTGAGCCCCTCCGTTCCTGGACGCCCACCATCGGCCTGTGCGCCCTCGATTACTACAACAAACCGCTATTTCCCCGTTGGAAAAACTCGCTGCTGGCAACCTCTCTGAAAGCGAGCCGCTTGCTTCAGCTACAGCTAGACGAAACTGGTACTAAAGTGATTGGTGTCAACGAATTTCTGGTAAATCAATACGGCCGTCTCCGTGATCTGTGTATCTCCCCGACTGGCAACGTGTACGTCGCTACCAACAATTTCGGCAACGATAAAATTATCGAATTAACCGCGAAGGGAAACCCTTGATAAAATCAGGTAACTAAGTTCGGTAGCCTAAAACCGCTTTACGTATTTGCGTTTCATACGAATAAGCTATGCAAAGGCTGGCCTACTTATGTTGATAAATCGATCTCGCCTGATGATCTAATTAAGAGTAAGCTTACTTTTTATTATGTCTGAAAAATTGGCTAATCCGTGATACTTATTTTCTGCCTTAAATCTGACGGTAAGTAAAAATTCATCCCCGTTTGAGCCTGAAGATCAATCAAACTATTCATTGTTTCTACGCTGCTCATACCAATTTCTTCTCGTAGCTGGTCGGCTTTCTCCAGTTCTTTGTGTGTCAATGAACTGCTTAAATGACCGAACTGCTTTTCCCGGTGGTTACTGTTTATCGCTACATACCAATCGTCGATTCTGGCAAATTCATGAGGCGATATTTCCCCGAGCTTGAGTGCTTTTAATAACGTAGGTCTGATAGCTAGATACAAGGTGTCTGTCAGGTTATAATTTGTGCTGATCGAATTGTGGTGGCTTACGATAACGGAAGCCCAGTAGCTATTGTGAATCAGCTTTTCCCCGGGATAGCCATAGGTGTTGATAATGTTTTTTAAGTCAGCCAGTTGCTTCTCGCTGTGAGGGGCAAATCTCTCTTCAGCATAGCGTTGCCGCCTTTTATCGCTCAATGCGAACAGCGCTGCAAATGCTTTTCGCTGATCCTTATTGAACATTTTTTTAACTGAGCTTCGTAACTCACTATTCTCTTTCTGTTGGAAAACTATATAAAGCGAATCGCGCTGCTTTTCAACAATCGCCCATTCGGGATCATGTTGAAGCGTTCTGAGGAACTTAGCTTTCTTAATCTCCTGTATAGTCCACCCGGCTGCCATCGCTTTTTTCAGATAGCCGAAGGCTTCTTTATGGTTGCCAATCTGCACAGCCAGTTGGGTTGCTACTTTGTAATCGTTCAGGAAGACAAAACTGAACGAGTTGAATGTCTGCTTATACAGATCGAGGGCTCCTCGATACTCCTGGCGAGTAATCAATTTCTGAGCAGCAGCGATAGTACGGTGATAAACTAGATAGTTTTCCTCTATGGATACAGGTCGTTTTCCAACAGCAAATGCTTGAGATAAGCTAACTAAGTTTAACGTGAAATAAAGTACAACGAGGTGGATCATCGGCTTCTGTTTGCCACCATGACACAAACAGAAGCAGGTTGGTTGTATGCGGTTAAGGTCTTTTAACAATTGATCTGCTGCCAGAGAAGTGCAACACGTGTGAAGTCAGGTTTGATGCGTTGCTAAATCGTTACAGATTCAATCGGATTAGATGCTGACCGAATGTGGTAGTGCCTAAGGCAATTGGATCAATAGCGTCACTAAATCACCGCCCAATCAGCATATACGCCCCGTAGCAGAGCAACGTACCCAGCACGGCCAGGATGAGGCCGATGACCCGGCGTTTGCGCAGAAAAAGCAGGATGATGAGCCCTGTAGCCGAGATCAGGGTCATGAAAATGGCCGACCCGTCTATCACCCACGACCAGCCTTTGCCCGTATCGCGGCCTTTGTGCAGGTCGTTGATGATGGCCACCAGACCCAGCCGCGCTTCGGTGAGTTTGTAAGTGCCATCTTCCCGGTCAACAAAAGCGTCGGCGGTGTAGCCCGGCCCCCGGAACGAGACCGAGCATTCCCGATCATCGATTCTGAATTCGCTCAGCGCCCCCTTTATGCCGTGCGTAGTGCGGAGAAACTCAACCACCGCCAGCTTGTTTATGGCGGCGGTGTCGGTCGGGTTCACCCAGGCGGGGGTAAGTTTGCCGGTCAGTTCCTGCTCAGTCGATTGGTCGTCGAACCAGTCGGCATGGTTTAACGTCAGGCCGGTGACGGCGAAAAACAGCACGATCACGAAACTCGCCATCGACAGGTAAATGTGCAGCCAGCGCGAAGTGGCGGCTAGCTGCCGTTGCCACGACGGCGACCCTTTCTTCGAAGTTGACCCCGACGATGGGGATCCCTCACTTGTCGCTGCCGACTTTGCGGTAATCCAGGGCTGCGGACGCGATTTCGACATTGCCAGCTAGGGTTTGTTGTTTGGTTTTCCCGTTAAAATTCATTTCCTCGCGAATTAGCTGGTAGGTACCGTGTTCGCGGGCGGCCTCGATGCAGACAGTGTATTTACCTTGCTTCACGTATTCGCCTTTGTCATTTTTACCATCCCATTTCAGGCTGTAGCTGCCGGGCGAACGCGTGGCGCTGGCAATCGTCGACATGTCGAAATCGGCGGGGCGTTCCAGGCTATACCAGGCCCGTAGGTCGCGGAGCCATTTAGGTTTGTTATACCAGAGTGCGATCTGCCGAACGGGTACATGGTTGTCATCCTCCACCCAGACCGCCACGAACGGCCGACGTGACCGCCCTTCTATCTGGCTCACTTCCAGCGAAATAAGTAACTCCTGTTTGGGGTCCCAGAGTTTATCTTTCACCGAAGCCACCGATAGTAAGCGGGCCGTTGCTGGTTCTGCTGTTGATACGGCCGTGCTTTCGGCTACGGGCTGAAGCAGGTCGTTCCAGCCGGGGCTGGTCAGGTGTTGACCGTCATGCGTAACGAGCAGGTAATCGGTACCGGGATGGTGGCCGGCCAGTTGCGCGCTGGCCGTCGGCGACAGCACGTTGAACGCCGTTGCCAGGGCACCCGCCGTGGCGGCATCGGGGTGAATAACCGTGGCGCTGATAACCTCGCGGGCCGGTTCGGCTGTGCGTGGGTCTACGATGTGCGAGTACCAGCTATCGCCTACGCGTACGCCACGCCGATAATCGCCGCTGGTGGCCACTGCCCGGTCGTTGATGCGCAGGCGGGCCAGGGGCGCGTCGTTTTCAGCATCGGCGCGGGGGTTCGCTACGGCGACCGATTCGGTGCGGTTGCCACGTACGACCAGATCGCCGCCGATGTTTAACACCACGGCCTCAACACCATCAACGGCCAGGGCCTTGTCGGCGGCGCGGTCGAGAATATAGCTCTTGGCAAAGGTGTGTAACCGCAACGGCGTCTGGCTCAGGCGTGTGGCAGTCTGCGCGTCCTGGTCGAGCACCCAATGTGGCTGTTGCACGGCCGAAACGGCGTTGGCCCGTTCATTGGCCGAGGGACGTACCTGGGTACGTTCGGCGCGTTTCCAGAGCTGATTAATGGCTTCGGCTGCCGCGTTGATCACGCCGCCGGTCTGTTTCTGCCAGTGGTCGAATCCGTTCAGAACAGCCATGAGGTCGGCTGATACGGGAACGGCCTCGCCAGCCGAAGCCAGAAAGCGGTTAAACTCGCTAGTAGCCTCATAACTGCCGAGTATGGCGTTGAGCCGGTTTATTTCGGTCAGGGCTGCCGACTCTGCCTGCCGGGCTGCTTTGTACGAACCTGCGGTCAGTTTAATGTCGAACGACGTACCCAGCACGTTGTCGAGGTGGGAAAGAAAGAGCCCGTTGGCGTCGGCAGCGGCCGTAGCCGGTAAACCGGGTACCAGGAAGGCCAGCGGAATAAGCGTTGGATGGAGTAAGTTCATGTTGGGGGTAAATTCGTGTCGATTTAGCGGATTGACGGCTAAACAGCCAGCTAGTTTAATCGGGATAACGCTAAAAAGCCACATCTATAGCAAACAGATGTGGCTTTTAACGGAATTTTATAGAGGTATAGTCAGGAAATGCAATAGCTATTCATGTTACCTCGATTTGTTGGGTGTCACTTTTTCGGATGTTTCCGTGCGGAAGGTCATTACATACTGTCCGTTGGCCAGTAGGGTGAGCCGATCTTTACCAATCCGGAAGAGGCTGGCCTGATTCAGGGCTGTCAGGTAATCGTCTTCGAGCGGATTATTACACTTTTTCGACGTTGTATTGCGGATCACGAACTGAACATGGTCGCCGTCGGCCTGAACATCGCCTTTGAGTTTATTGCAGCCCGTTGTGCCTTCAAGCGAATTATCGGTCAGGTTGATCGTGATCTGCGGAAGCTCATGGTTGGGGAACTGACCCGCCCGAACGCGCTGGCCGTGCAGGGTCTCAAGGGTCCAGGTGCCATTCAGGCGGTCGCTGCCTTTAATAAATGCGCCATAACCAACGTACCTGCGCCCGCCTGTTTCTACGCGTACCGTGTAGGCGTAGGTACGTCCCGTCAGATTATCCCGCGCCACAACGGGTTCAATATAGACCTTTACGCCGCCGAGCCTGCTGGCGTATGATTTTTTACTGGTAGAGGCCACCAGAACACCGGCCTCGTTACGTACTGATCGGGGCCCTACGTCGAGCAAAACGCCGCTGCTGTTTGTGCCAATGGGTTTTGGCTTCGGCATGCTGGCAACGAGTGTTGATCCGCTCAATGGCTTGAAAATGATCTGCTTGGAAAAATCTATATCCATCGACCATTCGGCTGGGGTGATGCCCGCCGCTACAAAATCGATACCGTTCTGACGCTTACTGCGCCACATCTCTGATTCGGGTAATGCGGCTACTTTGGGGCGGCTGCTGACCGCAGTTGCGGGTTGGGATGCCCGCTGGCAACTGGTAAACGAGAGGGCCCATGCGCTGAGCAGACCCATTACTACTACTTGTTTCATACGCATTCCCTACAACGTTTATAGAGTGATTGGTAGTATAGCTAAACCTGATGCACGCAGTCATTGTTAGGTGCCACTTAACAAACACATGATTTTCAGCACAACCTTTTAGGCAGTTTTCTGTGTTGTGGAATGAGCCGCTTCACAACACGGCCTGGCGCATGAAAATTGGTATAGTCTGTTACCCCACTTTCGGGGGAAGTGGCGTAGTAGCTACTGAGTTGGGCAAGGCACTTGCCAAGAATGGTCATCAGGTGCATTTCATCACGTACCAGCAGCCACCCCGCCTCGATTTCTTCAACGAGAATGTCTTCTACCACGAGGTCAACATTCCAACGTACCCACTGTTTCAATACGCTCCCTATGAGTCAGCCCTGACGAGTGCCATGGTGAATGTCGTGCTGAACGAAAACGTTGACCTGCTCCATGTTCACTACGCCATACCGCACGCTTCGGCGGCCTATATGGCCAAAATGGTGCTGAAGACCCGTGGACGGAACACGCCGGTTGTGACAACCTTGCACGGAACCGACGTTACGCTGGTGGGGAAAGACGCTTCCTACGAACCGGTGGTCACGTTCAGCATCAATGAGTCAGACGGGGTAACGGCGGTGTCGGAAAACCTGCGGCAGGAAACATTCCAGCATTTCGATATCAAACGCGAGATCGAGGTAATCCCCAATTTCATCGACCTCTCGCGGTTTCAGCGGCAGCAGAAAGACCATTTCAAAATGGCGATTTGCCCCAACGGCGAAAAACTGATCGTGCACACGTCGAACTTCCGGCGGGTGAAACGGATCGATGATGCCGTGATGACGTTTTTCCACGTTCGACAAACCATGCCGGTGAAGCTGTTGCTGGTTGGCGACGGCCCCGAACGTGCCCGGATTCAGCAGCTTTGCCGTGAGCTGGGCATCATGGACGATGTCCGTTTCCTGGGTAAGCTCGACGCCGTTGAGGAAGTGTTATCCGTGGCTGACCTGTTTCTGATGCCGTCTGAAAATGAAAGCTTCGGACTCGCTGCTTTGGAAGCAATGGCCTGCGAGGTGCCCGTTATTTCGACAAACGTGGGTGGGCTGCCCGAACTGAACGTGCAGGGCGTGACGGGTTTCCTGAGTAACCTGGGCGACGTACCTGACATGGTGAAAAATGCCCTCTACGTGCTCGGCGACGACCACTTGCCTCAATTCAAAGCCAATGCCCTCGACCGCGCCAAACAATTTGAGATATCGAAGATTCTCCCCATGTACGAGGCCCATTACGAGCGGGTACTACAATCAATTAATAATTCTTCATTATTAATTGATAACTGAACTGACCTATGAATCCAAACATACCTATCTCGGATCGGAAACGCGTGGTGATTGTTGGGGCGGGGTTCGGCGGGCTTACGCTGGCCCGACACCTGGCCCGCCGCAGTGAATTTCAAGTGGTGCTGGTCAATAAATACAATTACCACGAATTTCAGCCGCTCTATTACCAGGTAGCCACGGCCGGTTTGGAGGCCAACTCCATTCTGTTTCCGTTACGGGCCGCGCTGGGCGATAACCCCAACGTGCACATCCGGGTAACGGGCATGAATGGAGTCCGCCCGGCCGATAAAGCCATCGATACCGACATCGGCCCCATTACCTACGATTACCTGGTGCTGGCTATGGGCGCCGATACCAACTTTTTCGGTCAGCAGGCATTCATCGACCGCGCCCTGCCCATGAAATCGGTGCAGGAGGCCATTGCCCTGCGTAACCGCCTGCTTCAGAACTTCGAAGAAGCCCTCAGCGTAGAAACCGACGATGAACTGACCGGGCTGATGGACGTGGTGGTGGTAGGCGGCGGACCAACCGGCGTTGAACTTTGCGGCACCCTCGCCGAACTGCGCAAAACCGTATTACCCCGCGATTATCCCGAGCTCGATTTCAAGGGTATGGATATTCACCTGATCGAATCGGGTGGTGAATTGCTGGGACCCATGTCTGTTGAGGCCCAGAAACATTCACTCGAATACTTACAGGAACTTGGTGTGCATGTGCGCCTGAAAACCCGTGTGAAGGACTTTGATGGCCGAACCGTGTCGATGAACGACGGCACAACCATACGGACCAACAACCTGATCTGGGCAGCCGGTGTACGGGCCAATACCCCCGCTGGACTACCCGCCGAAACCGTTGGTCGCGCCGGACGACTGATCGTCAATCGGTTTAATCAGGTACAGGGATTCACCGATATATTTGCAGTGGGCGATCTGGCGCTGATGGCTGAAGGCGATAAATGGCCGGATGGGCATCCGCAGGTGGCTCAGCCAGCTATTCAGCAGGGTCAGCTCTTGTCAAAGAATCTGACGTTGCTGACCCGGGGCGGACAACCCGTTCCATTTACGTATAAGGATCTGGGGTCGATGGCAACGATTGGCCGTGGTTTGGCCGTAGTCGATCTGTCGTTTATTAAATTCAACGGATTTTTTGCGTGGCTAACCTGGTTGTTTGTTCACTTAATGGCTATCCTGGGTGTGAAGAACCGGTTGCTGATTTTCATTAACTGGATGTGGAATTACTTAACATATAATCAGTCACTACGGTTAATTATAAAACCTAAATTGCCCAAAGCACCATTGGACGTTCCGAAGGAACGATTAAACGATTCGGTGGAAGTGGCCAAAACACCGGCTATTTAGTCAATTTGGTTGACCGTTTGGAACATTGAAAAACCAAAATCGGTTATTTTTGCTGTACTACAAGGACTCACATTATGCAACTCGAGGAATACAAAGCCATTCATAGCCGTCCAAAAAATAACGGTACGAAGAAACTGTTCGACAATCCCATTCTGGAGTATTTGTCACGGACGCACATCTCAGTGCCCATCATTATGTGGCTGACGCTGTCTGCGTTTCTGGGCTGGTACGCATTTACGTATACAGACATGAGCAACGGCCAAATTGCCGGTCTGTTTGCCACTGGTTTATTCGTTTTCACAATTTTTGAATACGTTCTGCATCGCTACCTGTACCATCTGGCACCAACTACGCCGCAGCGTGCCAAGATTCAGTACACGTTCCACGGCGTTCACCACGAATACCCGAAAGACAAAACCCGGCTGGCTATGCCGCCTGCGCTGGCCATCTTTGTGGCAGGGGCCTTCTTTACCCTGTTTTTCCTGATCATGGGCGAAGCGGCCTACGCCTTTTTCCCAGGCTTTATGGTCGGCTATACAGGCTACCTGTCGGTGCACTTTATCGTACACGCCTACGCGCCGCCGAAGAACTTCTTCAAGCAGTTGTGGATCAATCATAGCGTACATCACTACAAGAACCCTGATAGCAACTACGGCGTATCATCACCCATGTGGGACTACATCTTCAACTCGTTCCAGAAGTAATTGCTTCTGGAACATACCTGAAATCCCCGCCGGAATGTGGTTCCGGCGGGGATTTTTTATTGATTGCAAGTAGAACCGAAGTGGAGCGCCGCCCGGCTTCAGATAACAGTAGGCTCTCAGCAACGTACCTACTGCCCTTCGGTCTCACCCACTATATCCTTGATGTCTATTTCGGTAGCGCAGCGGAAATGGCCCAGTGGGCAGGCTTTGCGGCCGTGCAGGTTGCAGGGTCGGCACTCGATCAACTCGCGGATTTCGGCCACGCGCGACTTATCGGCCAGCGGACCAAAGCCAAACCCCGGAACCGTTGAGCAAAAAACGGCTGTAGTAGGAGCATTCATGGCCGAGCAAAGGTGCATCGGGGCCGAGTCGTTGACGTAGTTCATCTGCGCTCCCTGCATCAAGGCCGCCGATTGCAGCAGCGATAGTTTCCCGGCCAGATTCACCACCCGATTCGAGTCCGTCTCAATCCGGATGTGTTCGCAGGCGCCCGTATCGCCCGGTGCACCGAGCAGATAGACCGTCCAGTGGGCGGGCAACTGCTGAATAACCTTTACCCAACCCTTCGCAGGAAACTGTTTGGTAAACCAGACCGACGTTGGCGCTATGCAAACATAAGGGCCGCTTTGCCAGGGCGATACCGCTGAATAATCAGCTGGCGAGGGGTATAATTTGGGTCGATTCTGGCTAAAACCAGCGATGCCCAGAGGCCCCAAAAGGTTGTTGTTTCGCTCTACTTCATGCCTGTGCTGCCCAATCTGGTGCGGAATACGGTAGGTAAACCACGATGAGAACGGGTTTTTATCGAAGCCAATGGTACGCTCGGCCCCTGAAAATATGGTTAAGAGGCCAGTCGCTCCAAACCGCTGAAGATTAATGACGGCCCGGTATGGGGTTGCTCTGATCTGACCCAGCAACTGCCATAAACTCCGATATTTACCCTGTTTCTTTTCCCAGATAAGTACCTGATTGATAAAGGGATGGTTCGTGAACAACGTTTCGTTTCCCTGGCGAACGAGGAGGTCGATCTCTGCAGTTGGCCAGGCTCGATGAATATCTTCAAGCAGGGCTGTCGCCAGAATGACGTCACCAATAAAAGCAGTCTGAATGATTAGGAACCGGGCTGGCATGGATGGGGTTAATTAACGGCACAAAGTTGTGTTTTTTTCGCTGAATTTGCCTTTTGGAAGACTATCGCCTGCATACCCTGCCCAACGGCATTCGCATTGCCCACAAGCAGGTTCCTCATACACAGATTGCCCATGTTGGCCTGATGCTCGACATCGGGAGCCGCGACGAACTGCCACATCAGCAGGGCCTCGCTCACTTCTGGGAACATATGGCTTTTAAAGGTACCACTCGCCGACAAGCCCATCATATCATCAACCGTCTAGAAAACGTTGGCGGTGAACTCAACGCATATACCACAAAAGAAAAGGTTTGCTTTCATGCTTCGGTATTGGGGGTTCATGCCGAAAAGGCCATTGAACTCTTAGCCGATATTGCCTTCCACTCGACCTTTCCCGAAAAGCAGATCGAGCGGGAGCGGGGCGTCATCCTGGAAGAAATGTCGATGTATTATGACTCGCCGGAAGATGCCATTCAGGATGACTTCGATCAACTAGTGTTTCCAAATCACTCGCTTGGCTATAATATTTTAGGAACGGCTGATACGGTACGCTCATTTACGAAAGAATCGCTGGAAACGTTTATTCACGAGAATATGGATACCAGCCGGATCGTGTTTTCATCGGTCAGTAACAGGCCGTTTGAGAAAGTAGTGAAGATGGCCGAAAAATACCTGCGCGACGTACCTGAGAAACATACGGAACGGAAACGGCAGGCACCTGTTCACTACCTGCCTACGCACGAGCGCATGCCCCGACCCATTACGCAAGCGCAGGTAGCTATTGGCCGACCCGCCTACAGCCTGAACGACCCGAAGCGGTTACCGTTCTTTATGCTCGTGAACCTGTTGGGTGGCCCCGGTATGAACTCGCGGCTGAACATGAACCTCCGCGAGCGCTACGGTCTGGTGTATTCGATTGACGCCGGTTACACGCCGTATCTGGATACGGGCTACCTCGGCATTTATTTCGGCACCGACCCCAAACAGATTGACCGGAGCCTGGCGCTGACCTACCGCGAGTTTAAAAACCTGCGCGAAAACGTGCTGACAACGACCCAATTGCACAACACGAAAGAGCAACTGATGGGACAGTTGGCCATGTCGGAAGAAGGTAACAATAGCTTTATGCTGATGATGGCCAAAAGCCTGCTCGATATTGACCGCGTGGAACCGCTAACCGATATTTTTAAGGATATTCAGGCTATTACTGCCCATCAGCTTCAGGATGTAGCCGTTGAAATGCTCAACGAGCAACACTTCAGCACCTTGTTTTTTACACCGGAAAAATAAAAAAAAGTTTACAGTTTTCTGTTTACTGTCTTTTGTTGCGTTGCTCTTTAGCAGGTGCTCGATGTAGCAGCGCAACAGAAGACAGTAAACTGTAAACTCCTTTGTTATGACGCTTCGCAACGCACAGGATACTGTTGATGACTGGATCAAAACGGTTGGCGTTCGCTACTTCGGCGAACTGACAAACATGGCTATGCTAACCGAAGAGGTTGGCGAACTAGCCCGGATTATTGCCCGTCGATACGGTGAACAGTCAGAGAAAGAATCGGATAAAAACCGCGACCTTGGCGACGAAATGGCCGACGTACTGTGGGTGCTGATCTGCCTGGCCAATCAAACCGGTATTGACCTGACCGAAGCGTTCGCCAAGAACCTGGAAAAGAAAAATACCCGCGATGCCACCCGGCACCTCAATAACGAGAAGCTGCGGTAAGATCAGACTCAAAACGTGGTTAGATACGGCTCTCGTCAGATCCGATGAGTGTCGATTTGGGGGGATACCGAGTAAATTCGTTAGCCGGGGATGTTCCCTGAGCGAAACCAATCTGATGGTCATTTAAACGGGTCGCATTCGATCTGGCCTATTCCCTATGAACTCAACAATCGATCAGGACCTGGCGCTGCTGGCGTTTCAGGAAGAACAACTTCAGTTCGATACCTTCACCGCCGATACCGCCTGGCAACTGGGTACGTTGCTCAGAGAAGCCGTAGAAGCGCGGGGCAAAGCCGTGGCGATTGATATACAGTTGTTCGGCCATCCGCTGTTTTTCTACGCCATGCCCGGCACTACGCCCGACAATATCGACTGGATTCGGCGGAAACGGAATGTAGTCAAACGCTTCCACCAGAGCTCTTACGCCATCCGGCTGATTTTAAAGAAAAAACAAACCACCCTGACCGATCAGGCGGGCCTTCCCCTGCGCGACCATGCGGCGGCGGGTGGTGGTTTCCCCATCCGGCTGCGCGGTTCGGCCTGCATTGGTGCCATCACCATTTCAGGCGTACCTATGCGCGAAGATCATGGTATCATTGTGGAGGTGTTGGCTAACTGGCTTGGTCAACCACTCAACGACCTGATGCTACCACCTGCCGACGATATGGACGATTAAGTGGTCATGTACGCTCGCATTCTGATGACAGCACAGCGTAATGGCTAGTTATTGATCCGCTCATGACAACGCCTGAGGCGCTGGGTTCGAACTGGCCGGGCGCGAATTGTCGTCGGGAGGAAGGGGAACGAACTCGGCGTTGTCGTTGGGCGGCAGCGGAATACGACCCGCCTGCCAGTCGGCTTTGGCCTGCTCGATGCGTTCGCGGCTCGACGACACGAAGTTCCACCAGATGAAGCGTTCGCCCAGCGGTTCGCCGCCCAGCAACATAAGCGTGCTGGGTTCGCTGGCAATAATCACCGGGTCAACCCCCTTGCTGAACACCAGCAACTGCCCCACGCCATACGTATGCCCATTTACCTCAACGCTGCCTTTGGCAATGTAAGCACCCCGCTCCGGGAAACCTGTTGGCGGACCAAATCGGGCACCTGCTTCCAGCACTACGTGGGCATAAAACAGCGGCGAATGGGTTGTTACGCCGTTTGTCAGACCGTAGGCATCCCCGGCAATCAGCCTCATCCAGATGCCCGTGTCAGTAACTATCGGTAGCGCATCGGGCTGATAGTTGGTAAACGTCGGTGCGTTTTCTTCGGCCGATTCAGGCAGGGCAACCCAGGTTTGCACCATCTCGAAGGCGTTGGCTGCCAGCAGGGCCGGGTCTTCGAACCGTTCGGAATGGGCAATGCCGCGCCCCGCTGTCATCCAGTTCACCTCGCCGGGCCGAATGATCTGTTGCACACCAAGGCTGTCGCGGTGGGTCACCTGCCCGTTGAAGAGGTAGCTTACGGTAGAAAGGCCGATGTGCGGGTGCGGCAGCACGTCCATCTGTACCAGTTCGGCGGGCGTTTTGCTGACCGGCCCGGCATGATCCATGAAGATAAACGGACCCAGCATCCGCCGAAGCCGGTACGGTAAAATCCGTTTCACATCGAATCCATTGCCAATCGAGGCAGATCGGGCGGTGATGACAAGGTCGAGCATAAGTAGCGAGGGGATGTTACGTAAAAGTAATACCCAGCCGGAATGGGAAACAAGATTGAGGCATCAACGCCCGGCCTTGCTTATGTTTACAGCATGAATGCATCAATCGATCAGGATCTGGCACGCATTGCGCTGCAGGAAGAACAACTCCAATTCGACACCTTCACCGCCGATATTGCCTGGCAACTGGGTACGTTGCTAAAACAGGCCGTGGAAGCACTGGGTAAAGCTGTCGTGATCGACATTCAACTGGCTGGTCATCCGCTGTTTTTCTACGCCATGCCCGGCACCACGCCCGATAACACTGACTGGGTACGTCGGAAGCGGAATGCCGTGCTGCATTTTCACCGTAGTTCGTATGCGCTCGGGCTTGAACTGAAGCAAAAACAGACAACACTCCAGGATAAAACGGGCCTCGACCTGCGCGATTATGCTACCCACGGCGGCAGTTTCCCGATCCGGCTGCGGGGTACGTTCGTTGGTACGATCACCATCTCGGGTTTGCCTCAGCGCGACGATCACAGCGTCATCGTAGCGGTACTGACCAACTGGCTCAACCAGCCACTCAGCGAGCTGGCCTTAGCCGATCCAGGCTAAGGCATTGGCAGGGTTGAAGGGGCTAATGCTCCTCAACGTTCGCTTTTTGCTGACGGCGACGGCGCGGTAGGCGGAACAGTTTGCTGCCTTCCTGCTCGGGTGTCTGATCGCCCAGCAATACGCCCCAGGCCCTGAGGCTGTCGACCCGGTCGAAAATGACTTTCATGATGGCGATGGCGGGTATAGACAGAAACATGCCTGATACCCCAGCCAGAGCGCCACCAATCAGGACGCCAACAATGGAAACAAGTGCGTTGACCCGCACTTTCGAGGCTACGATAAAAGGGACCAGTACATTGTTGTCGATAAACTGTACAAAAAGAAATACGCCCACAACGCCCAGTGAGACAGATAGTTGTGGTTGATAGCTCATTGTTATGAGTACCGTGAGCGCCGTAGCTACCAGCCCGCCAATGTAGGGAACCAGGTTTAGAATAGCGGCCATAACACCCAGCAGAATAGCATACTGAACGCCCAGCAGCAATAGGCCAATGGAGTTGAGCGCCGCCACACAGGCCGTTTCGATTAACAGACCGACCACATAACTCTGAATGACGGCCTTCACTTCCGTCAAAACCTCGCGTACCCGCACGGCATACTCTTCGGCAAAGAGTACCACCACAAAATGCAGCAGCATCAGGCGGTAGTAGAGGAGTAAGAAAATGTAGATGGGGATCAGGATCAGGGTGCCCAGGGGGCCGGTGATGACGCCCAGGGCATCGGCGCTCTGGAAGCTGTCGAGTGTTTGCGCCTGCGCTTTCTGAATATACTTATCTTGCTGGCGGTAGCTGACATGATATTCATTACGTACCCAGCGGCGGGCCGTATCGTATACCTCGCCCAGGTGTTGTTTGAGCCTGGGCCAGTCGTCGGCAAAGTCGGCTAGTTGCATCGATAGTAAAATACCCAGGCCAGTCACGATTACGACGCCCAAAAATAAGGCCAGGCTGATGGAGACGACCTTGTGCATACCCCACCGGATAAACAGTGATTCAACCGGCTGGAGAAGTACCGCCAGTAGCCCTGCCATAGCCAATGGGACCAGAATGTCCTGCCCCAGATAAACGGCCAGTGTAAGAATGGCCAATGCCAGTAATGAATGGGAAAACTGATGGTAATGCGGGCGGCTAGACTCGGCAGGCATGGCAGTTATAATGCTGGTGGTTCAACGCAAAGTACGTATTTACCAACAGGATTCGGTCTGGCACCCTTCCCGATACGCATGATACGCTACTAAAGCCACAACTGATTGGCAAGTTGTGCGCTTTCTCCAACAGGCGGCAACGTACCCAGCCAGTGATTGCGCTACGAGTTTTCCCGATACGGCAGGTTGATGAGGCTGTTGGGTTTCAGGTAGATGTGGTCGGTTCTGAAGTCGAGGATGGTATTGAAGCGTTTCAGCAGGTCATTGCCGAGGTAGTTTATGTCGAAGTCGAGCGGGCGTTTGCTGCCCAGCAACGTTGCCGGAATGGCCGTGAGGGCGAAACCGTTGACGGTCAGGCCGGGCATGCGCACCACGCGGGTTTCGTATCGTACACCGCGAGGGTCCGTCACGGCCGATCTTTTGATCAGTGGCAGGTCAGTCGGAACGTGTTGGCGGGCCATCCAGGTGCTGTCGAGAATCATGGCTTTGTCGGCACCCGTATCTAACAGGAATTTGCCGGTATAGGGCCTATTGGCAACCGTCAGCGTTCCGTCTATACAGACAAACGACCGGATGAACGTCAGCTTCGATTTAGCGTACCCACTCAGGCCCCTGGGCCGTTGCGAATGAACGATGAGCAGCCCTTTGTCGTAATCGATTTCCACGGCTTTACCCTCAAACAGATTCCAGCCGAAACGGCCGTCCATCTCGTGGGCAGTTAGCCCGGTTACTGTAACGGTGGGGTTTGTCCAGACCAACTTGCCCAGTTGCAGCGTAACTATCTTTTCCCGTTTCGTAAAATCTGGCCGGGCTGTTCCAGCCAGCGCATCGGGCTGACCGGCCAGTAAGTGTGTCCGCTTCAGTACGGCTTCTCGCGTGAGGCGAAAATCAAACGAACCAACATCGAAATGCAGACTGACCGTGTCGCGGCGGTTAATGATCGCCTTTACATGAATGGCGTTGTAGCTGGTCAGCACAAACGGAATAGTGTCGTGGGTACGGGCTGCCCTGGGTACGTTCCGGCTGGCCGGTATGGCGCTGGCAATGCGGGTGAAGCAGGAATCATTTCCGTTCAGAAGCACCACAAAATCAGAGGCGGAGCCCGGTTTTACCCGAACCCGAATTGAGTCAATATCGGTATAAAACGTAACCCATTTGGGTTGCCGTGTTCGATCGGCGGTGAAGATATCCGGCCTGAGCTTTGGCGAGAGCGACCAGGCGTTTTTGTCGAGAAAAGCACCGTCGCGAATCGCCACGCGGGGCGAGGTTGCCCTGATAACCGGTAGTCTGGATTGGCCGAAAGCCAGTTGGGAAAGGAGTAGTGTGATCAGAAAAGGCAGGTGTTTCATCGTGTCTGGTACTAATGGGGTTGGGCGCTGGCTGCTGGCAGGTACGTTGATAATCAGTTTCCCAACTACTCACCAAAGCTAATGGCTTACCAAATTGAAATGCCAGTTGCCGGTCAGGTGTGGTTACTATTCTCTAGTTATTTCTAGTAAATGAATTTAATACAAAATATAACTATATTCATGTAACTTGCCTTGCCTTAAAACCTATTGTGAATCGTCTTTTTTCGCCTGATCGACTTCGCCCTGACGCTGTCCGAAAAGCCACGCTGGTGCTCGATGTTAGCCAGCAGCCCGAGTTACAATTCAGGGTCAGGCAGGGAACTGTTCAGAGCCCCGAACAGAGTGTTTCGGTACTTCCCGCCGGTGCCACCCTCGATCAGCTTCCTCCGCCGTTCAACGTGCCGGGGCTGCTCGAACAGCTTAGACAGGCGTCTACGCAACCCTTGCCCTATCAGTTTCAACTCGATCAGCCCTGCCTGCCGGTAAGTCTGGTTTGCACGTATGCCTGCGAGCTACTGCGTATCGAAGACACACTGCTGGTATTGACGATGGAACTTCTGCCCGATGCTGAAAAGCCCATGGCACTGGCCGACATTGTTGAAACGATGCCTGCCGGCCTTATTGTGTTCCGGGCTATTCGAAATACGGAAGGCGAAGTTGTTGATTTTCAGGCTGTTCTTTGCAATCAGTTCGGTGCCAACGTGGTTGGCCAAAGCCGCGAGACCATTCTGACCCAGCCTATCAGCCAGCGTTACGAAAAAATGACGGAATACGCGTTTTTTCACCAATATGTGGCCGTTGTTGAATCGGGTAAGCCGCACAACCAGTTACTGCACCTGCCAACATTAAACCTCTGGCTCGACGTGTCGGTAGTGAAATATGGCGATGGCATGCTGGTTTCGTTTCAGGACGTTACCATCGGGCAACAAACGGCGTCGCTGCTGGCCAGTGTGATGAATAGCTCCCCGGCGGCAGTTCGGTATTACGAAGCCATTCGCGACTCAGACGGACGGATCATCGATTTCATGACCAGCACCGGCAACGAACTGGCGGCTTACCGCGATTTTCGGCCGTATCCCTCAACTATTGGCCGGCGGATGCTGGATCTGTATCCTCAGTTGAAAACCAACGGCATGTTTGATCGCTACGTTGCCGTAGTGGAATCGGGCAAAAGCGACCGCTTCGAAACGATCCACGAAGGGAAATCGCACACGTCCTGGTTCGACTCAACGGCGGTGCCACACGGCAACGGATTTGTGATCACCAACCTGGATATTACTCAGGTCAAACAAGCCCAACTGGCGTTGCAGCATCAGGCAGCACTGACTGCGGAGGTGCTTAATAGTTCGCTGAGCAGCATTCTGGTGCTGGATCCTGTGTTTGATGAGGATCGCCAGATCGCTGATTTTCGGATCAACCTGGCCAATCCGGCCACACAAACCCTGTTTGCCCGGTTTGTGGGGCATGATTTTACGCACGAAGCGATCCAGCAGCAAACGATGCTGACGCTGTTTCCGGCCACTCGGGAACGAGATTTGTTCAAGGCGCTCAAGGCGGTTGTCAGCAATGGTGAGCCTATTTACCATTCGGTCGATTACCCGCAGTTTGGCATTACCTACGACTACGCGATCACGCCGTTTCAGGCAGGTGTGCTGGTGATCACCACCGATATTACTCCGTTGCGGGCCTATCAGCAGAAACTTGAAGCCAATAATGCAGCACTGAGCCGGTCAAACGAGTATCTGCAACAGTTTGCCTACGTGGCCAGTCATGACTTGCAGGAACCACTGCGCAAAATTTATTCGTTTGGTGATCTGCTGATGAAACAGCACACCGATGCGCTCGACGACACGGGACGTGATTTGCTCCAGCGAATGCAGAATGCGGCCATACGAATGCAAACACTGGTAAAAGACCTGCTCGATTATTCGCGCCTGACCACTCAGGAAGCGTCTCTGCGTCCGGTTGCCATCCAGGCTTTGCTTCAGGACACGCTCGATGATCTGGAAACAACCATCCGGGAGACAGACGCGATGATCACGGTGGATGGCGACGACTTACCGACTATTCCCGGCGATAAGACTCAACTCCGTCAGCTACTCCAGAACCTGATTGCCAATGCGCTGAAATTTACCAGGCCAGGCCGGGCACCTCAGGTACGTATTACGGCCGAGCTGCTCAGGGCCGACCAGTTGCCGCAGCCTGTTCATAATACTGTCAGTCGCCAGTGGGTAAGCCTGCGCGTTGCCGATCAGGGCATTGGTTTCGATGAAGCGTATCAGGAGCGGATTTTTGAGCTTTTCCATCGCCTTCATGGCCGCAGTAAATACTCCGGAACGGGCATTGGCCTGGCCGTGGTCAAAAAAGTGGTAGAAAATCATCACGGGCTGATCACCGCGAATGGCCAGCCTGGTGCGGGTGCTACGTTTACTGTTTATTTACCGCTGGAATAACCTCAGTAGCGCATCAAATGGCAGCTATGCAACAGATAACGGCCTCACTTTATCAAATTAGTCTGGGTGTGGTCAACGTCTTTGTTATTAAAGACACGAAGAACGGGTTAACCCTGATCGATACGGGTTATAAAGGCAGCAGTGAAAAAATCGTTTCGGCCATTCGGAAGGCGGGCGAAGATCCCCTTACCATCAGGCAGATCATTCTGACCCACTGCCACCCCGACCATGCGGGCAGTGCGGCGGCCTTCAACGCCGAATGGGGCATTCCGGTCTGGGCATATTATCAGGATGTGCCACTGCTCGCCAAAGGCAGTGCCGGTGAGGTGCCCATTCATCTGTCGCCGGGTGTGATAAACTGGTTCATCTATCATCTGTTCATTAAACGGGGAAGCAGTGCCATAGATCCTGTCATCGTAGATCGGTCCCTAACCAGCAAGGAGGTATTGCCCATTGCGGGCGGGCTACAGGTGCTGCATACGCCGGGGCATAGCAGCGGGCATATTGCGTTGTTGCTGCAGCAGGAGCGTGTGCTGATTGCCGGTGATCTATGCGCCAATGTGGCCGGGCTTGACTTTAGCACGGTCTATGAAGACCGGAGGTTGGGTGTACAGAGTATTCTGGAGGTAGCCCGGTTAGACGTTGAAAAAGCCGTGTTCGGTCATGGTAAACTACTGGCTCCCAGGGCAAACGAAAAGCTGGCTGCGAAGTTTAGTGCGCTGTAGCTGGGGTCGAACGGGTTATCAGCAGTTGCCTGAAGCTGGCCAGGTGCGAAAAAAGCACCAGTGGCACCAGCAAACCGGGAAGTAGGATGAAAGGGAAGTAGAGGATAGCAACGTTTGGCTGATCGAACGCGAACTGCTGGAAAACGCTCGGCAGCGACAGAATAGCGTTCGTGACAATGTTGATCAGCAAGCCAAGACAAAGAACATTCCAGCCAATCAGCACCGGCTTACCCACCTTGCGCGCTGTGAAATACAGGTAGTAGATGATCGGCGCAGAGATGCCGGAAAGGATATCGACATTTCGGCCCTCAAACGTCATCAGTTCCGGAACGGCTTTCTGTACAAAAAGCCAGTATAGAACCAGTTCAACAGGTACCCGGATGATGTGGAAGAGGGTGAGTGTGTTGAGGTTCAGCGTATCAATAAATCGTTGTCCCCGCGTCGTCGTGAACAGCACGATCGTCATGACCAGGGGCGGCAAAAGAAGCAGCGAGACCCGTGGCGGCGTTGTGTTGGTAACCGTGTAAAACCCCGACAGGCTCATTGCTGCCTGAAAAAGGAGCCACCCGGCCGCCAGGACCAGAAACGTCTTCGAGCGCTGTGTAGCCTGATAAAACAGACCAACTGCAACGAGAACCGTAAGCCCGAAAACGAGGTAGATATAAATTGGTAGATTGTCCATTGCCTGGGTGATGTATTGTGCAAAGGACGTTGTGGGACAGCAAGATATACTTGCCAAATGACAAGAAATATGGCCTGTAGGGCAAATTTTTGCCTGTCCAGTCTGGAACTGCAGCGGCGGACTGTTTCGGTGCTACTGTCGCTACCCGTTTTTAGAAAAATCCCGTCGGATCCGGCTCAGCGAGGTATCCGTAACGCCGAGGTATGAGGCGATATGCCTGAGTTGGGCGTGTTGAAAAATGTCTCTGTTCGATTCGAACAGATCCACGTACCGTTCTTCCGCCTTCTTGTTGATCATAGACAGTGTTCGCTGTTTCAACGCTACTAATTGCCTGACCAGCATGGCCCGGCCAAACTCCCTGAACTCAGGTACAGAATGGAACAGCCTGTTCAACTTGTCGAACGAGAGCGAGAAGCCAGTACAGTCGGTCAAAGCCTGTATAGTTTCCGCAGACACGGTGCGCATAAAAAAAGACGACGCTTCGAGAACAATTCTGTTTTTCGTGTAGAAAGCCGTTGTCACGTCATTGCCGTCTGCATCGTAGGTGAAGGCGCGCATAAAGCCATCGGCCAGGAATAGATAGTCGTTACTGACGGTCCCTGCCTCCAGAAAATAGTCGTTTTTCAGGATGACTTTGTTGTCGAACTGATCGGCGATATAGCTTGCTGTTTGGGTAGGTACAGGTAAACTATGCTGAATGAAATTCAGGAGTAGCTCTTTATCCATCTCGGCTATCGCGATATTGGATTGTTCGCGACAAGCCAAGGTACGAAACCCAGGTCAGTCTGATCGTTCGAAACTGGACTGGCAACGTACCTGGCGCTCATTGGCGAACAATCAGCGGGCCGTGGCAGACGGGGATCGATTGGGTAGCACTCCGGCCAGATGTGCCTGGCTGGTATAGGCCGCGGGCGAGCAGGAGCACCCCAACGCCTACTGCCATAATGGGCATAAGCCGCGTAAAATGCCGGCGAACACCTGGTGGAAATAAAGTAGGCACCGACCGCACCAGTAGCAGAGCGGGTACCGTTCCGACACCGAAAACGACCATGTAGGCGGCGCTTTGAAAGGCATTACCGGTTGAGATGGCACCCGCCAGGGCCACGTACACGAATCCGCAGGGGAGCAGGCCGTTCAGAAAGCCCAGCGCGGCAAAAGATCGCCACGATGGCCGTTGCAGAAACCGGCTCATCGGCCCAACAAGCCAGCGCATTGGGTTGGCGGCGGTCAGGCTACCGAATTTACCACGGGCCAGCAGTGTCCAGACCAGCAGGAAAAGCCCGGCCCCGATCGAGATGGGGCGTTGCAGACCCAGGAGCAACAAACCTTGCCCCACCGAGCCCAGCAACGTACCCAGCACCGCATAGGCCGTAAGCCGGGCCAGATGATACGTACCTGTGCCGAAGGCCCGCTGCGACTGTGGCAACCGCCCCACGGGCAGGGCCATGGCCAGCGGACCGCACATACCCACACAGTGGAGGCTGCCAACAAGGCCCGTTGTGAGGGCGGTCAGAAGCCAGGCAGTGTTCATGGTTGGGTAAATGTTTGTTCGTAATAATAGTCATCGCCACCCGCCGACCAGCTCAGTTGTGCCCGCCAGAACCCTTTTGCCAGACCCTCGGTTGGCACTAGCTGCTGGCCTGCGAATAACTGAATGGTGCGGTCTTGCAGCCCGTTGCTGGGGCGGTAAAACGTTAGTTTGCCGTTGGTCCAGCCGGGTGGCAGATGCAGGGCAAGCTGTCGTCTGTCAAGGTCGACGGTGAGCGCCGGGTCGTTGCTCAGGTGGGCCGTGCGCGCTACACGGTCGATCTGTTTCTGATACGCGATTTCATCCTGATAATAATCGGCGCGAACGAGGTCGACCCGTTGCCCAACCATGATGTAGACCATACTGCCGATGAAGGCGGCAAAAACAACGAAGACCAGTATGATAGATTTACCCCAGTTCATAATGAGTGAAGAGTTAAGAGTGGAAAGTTAAGAGTTGAAATAAGCAGTGAATTAGTCCTTGGCGGAGCAACTCTTAATTCTACCCTCTTACTTCTTAATTACTTGACCGGCCCCAGGAAGGTGGTTTCGATGTTGTGAAGGACTTCGCCGTTGGTGGCTACGTCGAGGGTAAGTGGCGTGCTGTTCTGCGTGATTGTCTGCTCGGGCAGGTCAATGAAGAACATGACTTTTGTGAGCGTGCCGGGCTCTAACGTACCCAGCGGCTGGACAAAGCGTAGGTTGGCGTCGGCTCGGCTGGCGTGGATAGCCAGCTTCATGGGCTTGTACGTCTTGTTGATGACCTCCAGGCTGTAGAGGTTCGAGATCACCTGGCCTGCCTCATGTTGGTATAACTGCCCCGGTGCGCGTAGCACTGTCAGGTCTAGCGGCGGGCGGCTGGCCAGCAGGTAGCCGATCAGGCCCAGCAACGCCAGCAACACGCCGCTATACGCCATGATACGACCGGTTACCCGAAACGGCACCGACTGGGCAATATTGTTCAGTGAGTCAATTCGGATCAGGCCACGAGGCCGATCAATTTTGGTCATTACCTCGTCGCAGACATCCATGCAAGCGGTACAATTGATACATTCCAGCTGAATGCCATTGCGGATGTCGATCCCCGTTGGGCATACATGTACGCACAGCTTGCAGTCGATGCAATCGCCTTTAGGCGCGGGGCGCGGGGCCTGGGGCAAGGGGTAAAGGGCGGGGGGGGGAGGGTTGAGGGCTTGGGGCGGAGCGTTTACCCCTTGCCCCAGGCTCCCCGCCCCGCGCTCTCCGCGCACTTTCTTCCCGCGTGGTTCGCCACGGATGTAGTCGTAGGCTACAGTTAACGAATTTTTGTCGAGCATAACGCCCTGCAGACGGCCGTAGGGGCAGATGGTAGTGCAGACGATTTCGCGGAGGCGAGCGAAAACGAGGTAGAAGACGCCCGTAAAGATCAGGATACTGAACAACCCGACAAGGTGGTTGCCAGGGTCATCGATGATGATGGCCAGCAACTGATCGCGGCCAATGAGGTAGGCCAGAAAGGTGTTGCTGATGAGAAACGAAATAAGGAAGAAGATGGCGTGTTTAGCCGATTTCTTCAGCAGTTTCTCTGTGGTCCAGGGGGCGTCGTCGAGGCGTTGGCGCGCTTTGTAATCGCCTTCGATCCAGCTTTCAATTTTCCGGAAAACCATTTCCATGAAAATTGTTTGCGGGCAGGCCCACCCGCAGAATACCCGTCCGAAAACAACGGTAAATAAGGATACGAAGACGATAAACGTGATGAGCCCAATGGCAACAAGGTAAAAATCCTGCGGCCAGAACGTGACCCCGAAAAAGATGAAACGCCGTTCGAGCACGTTGAACAGAAACAGCGGGTGCCCATCGACCCAGATCATTGGCCCGGCGAACAGACAGGCCAGTAACACCCACGACACGATCATCCGCCAGTTGGTGTAGCGCCCCGATGTTGCCTTCGGATACAACCATTTACGCCCGCCCGCCTCAGTCTGGTTGGGCAGGTGCGACCGGAAATAATCATCTACGGGGGTGTCGAGTTGGGTGTTCATCTGGTTGTTGTATTGGGTAACTGGTTGATTGGTTGATTAGGCAGTTGAGGTAATTCAGAATCTAATCGAACTACAAGTCAACCAGTTGCCTAATCAACCAATCACTTAATTCACTGCCACTTTCTCGCCTTGTGCTGCCAGTGCCGGTGCTTCTTTTTCGCCCTGTGGTTCTTTGCCACCGGCAGGTTTAGAGCCTTGCAGCGACAGAATAAAACTGGCTACATACTGCACCTGTAGGGGGTTCAGCTGCTTTTTCCACGACATCATACCCTTTTCGGGGACACCCTCCGTAATGGTATGGAACACCGATTTGACCGAGCCGCCGTGCAGCCAGTATTCATCGGTCAGGTTGGGGCCAACACCACCTTGTCCGGCGGCACCGTGGCAGGCTACACAATAGGTCGTGAACAGGGCTTTCCCTTCGTCAATCGCCTTGGTGTCTTTCACAAGTGTCACTGTATTCTCGTTGATCGAGCCTGCCACGCGTGTGATATACGCCTGCCGCTGCACATCGGCAATGGCTATTTCCTTATCGTACTCGGCCACCTGCAAATCGCTTGAGCCGATAATGTGGAACAACAACAGGTAAATTGCCGCGAAGCCAATGGTGCTGTAGAATAGGTACATAAACCAGGGCGGCGTTGGGTTGTCGAGTTCAACAATGCCATCGTAGGTATGTTCGAGTGCCAACTCTTTTTCGTGGCTGAGCGGCCTCAGCCCCGTGAATTTTTCCCAGGCGGATAGTTTCGGTGTAGCCGTTTCAATGGCCGTTTCCGGGTTGATCATCTGCCGTAGGACCGTGGCTAAATAGATGGTCAGGAGCAGGATCATCAGCATACTAATGGTGATGATCAATAGCAGCACCGCCCAGAGTAGGTCTTCACCCGTTGTCAGGTTGAAGAGGCTACTGGGGATGTTGGCGGTAAGAAGGTGTGCGTTCATGGATAGATCAGGCAGCGGGTGAGTCATCTAACGGCAGGCGGCTGATTTGCTCAAGCTGCTTTTTGTCGACCAGTATCAGGTACAGGCCCATCAGCAGAAAGAAGGTGAGGAAGGTCAGAAACGAGCCGACCATATAGACATCAGCACCGGGAATGCGGGATATAAATTGCTTGAACATTGGCGTAAGAGTTGGTAGTCGATAGTTGGCAGTCGATAACCGCGTTGCTGAGGCATGAGATGGTAGTATCAGCAGCGCAACTATCGACTGCCGACTATCGACTTTTTTTCACTGAGGACTATTTTTGATATCCGTACCCAGCCGTTGCAGGTAGGCAATCAGGGCAACGATCTCGCGATCTGGTTTCACCTTGATACCCTCTTTGGCCAGTTTGGCACTGATCTCTGAGGCCTGGTTCGTCAGGGCATCGTTGGCGCCGGCGATCTCGGCATCCTCGTACGGAACGCCCACTTTCTGCAGGGCACTCAGCTTATCGGCCGTGGCCGACACGTCGAGTTGTTGCGATAGCAGCCAGGGATAAGCGGGCATGATCGAACCAGGCGACATTGAGCGCGGATTGTCCATGTGGTAGTAGTGCCACGAGTCGGGATAGCGGCCGCCTTCGCGTTGCAGATCCGGTCCGGTTCGTTTGCTGCCCCACAGGAAGGGGTGGTCATACACGTATTCACCTGCTTTCGAGTATTCGCCGTATCGCTCTGTTTCTGAACGGAATGGGCGAACCAGCTGGCTATGACAGTTCACACACCCTTCACGGATGTACAGATCGCGGCCCTGCACTTCGAGCGCCGTGTAGGGTTTCACGGAGGCAATCGTAGGTACGTTGCTTTCAACCATGAATGTTGGCACCAGTTCGATCAGCGAACCAATCAGAATGACCACGAGCGAGCCAACCAGCATCGGAATAGGCTTGCGTTCGAACCAGCGGTGCCAGTAGGCATCATGTCCGGTTGGCACGAAGTCTTTCTGTAGAGCAGGGGCTTCGGCCTGTTCATTGGCCGTTAGCGTACCGGCCGCCATTGTTTTGAAGAGGTTATACGCCATCAGGATAGCGCCCACCAGGTAGATGGTTCCGCCCACAGCCCGCATCATGTGCATGGGTAACAAGCGGAGCGTGGTTTCCAGGAAGTTAGGGTACTTCATCAACCCTTCAGGCGTAAATTCTTTCCACATCATGCCCTGCGTGAAGCCCGATATGTACATAGGAATGGCGTAGAACAGAATGCCTAACGTACCCAGCCAGAAGTGCGTGTTCAGCAGTTTCTTCGAGTACAGCGGCGTGTTGTACATGCGTGGAATGAGCCAGTACAGGATAGCAAAGGTCAGGAAGCCGTTCCAGCCAAGCGCACCTACGTGTACGTGGGCCACAACCCAGTCGGTAAAGTGAGCAATGGCGTTCACGTTTTTGAGTGAGAGGAGCGGACCTTCAAGTGTAGCCATCCCGTAGGCGGTAAGGCCCACCACCATGAACTTAAGAATGGCATCTTCGCGCACTTTATCCCAGGCACCGCGCAACGTCAGCAATCCGTTGATCATACCGCCCCACGATGGAGCAATGAGCATGATGGAGAACACAACCCCGAGCGACTGCGCCCAGTCGGGCAGCGAGCTATACAATAAGTGGTGAGGGCCAGCCCAGATGTAAATGAAAATCAGAGCCCAGAAGTGAAGGATCGACAGTTTGTAGGAATACACCGGCCGGTTGGCCATTTTAGGCAGGAAGTAATACATCATACCCAGGTAAGGAGTCGTCAGGAAAAACGCCACCGCGTTGTGACCATACCACCACTGAACCAGCGCATCCTGAACGCCCGCATACATCGAGTAGCTTTTCAGAAAGCTTACCGGCATCTCCATCGAGTTCACGATGTGCAACACGGCGATGGTGACGAAGGTGGCGATATAGAACCAGATGGCGACGTAGATATGCCGCTCGCGCCGTTTAAAAATGGTACCGAACATGTTGATGCCGAACACCACCCAGATCAGCGTAATGGCTATGTCGATCGGCCATTCCAGTTCGGCATATTCTTTCGCGGTGGTCAGTCCCAATGGAAGCGTAGCAACAGCCGAGAGGATAATGAGCTGCCAGCCCCAGAAGTGAATTTTGCTGAGTAAATCAGAAAACATACGCGCCTTGCAAAGCCGCTGCAACGAGTAATAAACGCCCATAAAAATGGCATTGCCTACAAAGGCGAAAATGACCGCGTTGGTGTGTAGTGGCCGGATACGCCCGAAGGTGGTGTATTGGTTGCCCATGTTGGCAGCTGGCGCGAATAACTGAGTAGCTACGATCACACCCACAAGCATGCCGACAACGCCAAACAGGATGGTGGCGATGGCAAAGTTGCGAACAATGGTGTTGTCGTAGGCGAAACTCTCGGCAACCGGCGGCTGACCTTTCGGCGGTTGCCCAATGGCTTCCCGACCAGGCCCATCCAGGCGGGGGGGAATAATCACAGGTGGAGGATTATTGGTAACTGAGTTCATAGAGCAATAGAGGAAGTTTTAAAGAGTCGACGGGGTGGCATTAACTGGTTGGCGCGCTGATTGGCGTATCGGCCGGTAGCTTGGTGGGCGGGGGAGTGGTTGGTGCAACTGGCTCGCCGGTAGCTGATGTATAAGGCGTTGTGTCGTCTAGAAGCATCCTGATCGAAGGCGTATAGAGATCGTCTTGCTGCCCGGTGCGCATCGACCAGATAAATGCCGCCAGAAAACCCAGCGCCATCAGCAGACTGATTCCAATCATGAAAAAGATGATAGACATATCATTGATGTTTGATAGGTCAAAAGTGGGGCGTGCGCGGAGGGCTGCCGATGAGGTTTATCAGTGTCGGTCGTGATAAAGTTCAGGTACGTTCCGGGCTGATTTTTGTCAATCGACGGCCTGATGCAGATCAGGTACGTAGCGTGCCGGAAGCACGAATTTTACGGGGTCAATGATCCCAATACATATGAACAATGTCGCTCAATCGCCACGTCAATTGGCTCAACCCGCGCTACAAACCTGCCGTACGCAACATCAGGCATGGGCGGTTAGTCTGGAACAAAGTGAAGAAGAGATCGATCAGTTATTGACGCTGCTGGCCGATCTGCCGAGCGACAGCTTTCGGAGCCTGAATCACCCTATCGTTGGGTATATGCAGTCGCTCGGTCGCCTGAAATCCCGGATTCATAACCTGCGGGTCGATGTGGTCTGTACGGGTGCCAGTTGCTCAACGCCTGCTCTGGCTTCGGCCTGTCCTGATCCGCATTTTAGCCAACCCGTAAACAGCAGCAGCATTATTTCGGCTGTCTCAGCCGAATATGACCGCATGAAAGATCGGTGTCAGGCTTTCCTTAGCGAGCTAATGCTGCTCAACCTGATTTAATTAACTACAGCTGCCGCAGCAATGGATTGTTTCGCGCTGTAGATAGCCGACGCGTGGCTCGTCGACAGCAAGAAGCACCCTGAAGTTAACGCAGGTCTGCCCGCCCGGTTTGGGTTATCTGCAACTGTATAATCGGTTGCCAACCACTACATCATGATCATTCTATGCTTTTTTTTGGCGCACTGGTACCTTTCGGTGCTGATGCAGACCTTTTTTCTCCACCGCTACGCCGCCCACCAGATGTTCACCATGAGCAAAGGCTGGGAAAAGTTCTTCTACACACTGACCTTCATTAGCCAGGGGTCGTCATTTCTCAGTCCGCGGGCCTACGGCATCATGCACCGCCTGCACCATGCCCATGCCGATACCGAGAACGACCCACACTCGCCGGAGTATTCCAAAAATCTGTTCGACATGATGTGGAAAACCCGGCTGATCTACAACGACATCCTGAACGGCCACGATTCGGTACCGGCGAAGTTCAAGAAAGGCGTGCCTAACTGGACCTTCATGGAATGGCTCGGCGATCGCTGGCCCGTTCGGCTAGCCTGGGCAGGCGCTTATACGCTGTTTTATATTCAGTTTGCTACGTCGCCCTGGCTGTTTCTACTGCTTCCATTCCATTTTCTGATGGGTCCGGTACATGGCGCCATTATCAACTGGTACGCGCACCGCTACGGCTACACCAATTTCAAGCTGGAAGACACCGCCCGTAATCTGCTGCCGTTCGATTTTCTGATGATGGGCGAATCGTACCACAACAACCACCATAAATTCGGCGGCCGCCCCAACTTTGGTGGCTTCCGCTGGCACGAATTCGACCCCGCCTACCCAATGATTCTCCTGCTGAACAAACTAGGCGTGCTGAAATTGAGATTGGGGCGCGACGAAGCGTATATGTAGTGACTGTTTTTTTGTCATCCCGACGACAGGAGGGATCTTGAGTTTTATCAAGCATACAGTTAGATAGAACTCAAGATCCCTCCTGTCGTCGGGATAACAAAAAACTACAGATCCAAAAGTTTGAACACCTTCGTAGAGAAGGGATTAGTTCGCGAAGCTTTATCATTCATGTTTTACCCTGATATCATCGAATGATTTAGTATATGAAGTAATCAGTTTGCTTACCTTACTGGCTCATTTACTAAACAACCCGATGGATACAGTTTCTACAAATAAGCAGCTTCAGGCTGTTTACGAAAGCTATTTAGCTACCCTGCGCCAATCAGTATGGGATGAGAAGATGTCTTCGCCATTGCTGATGCACGTCTTCGACGAGTATGAGACCGTTTCTAAGAAGATCATGTTCGTCGGACAGGAAACTCACTCATGGGCAGGCTGCATGAATGAAAGGAGGGAACTGAGCAAGCTGCTGGAAGAATACGAATCTTTCCAACTTGGTAACGCCTACAAAGGAAGATCTGGAACCGGTAAGCCGCGACCACTCAATAGCCCTTTCTGGAATTTCAACAGAAGTTGTTTTGCAGGAATAAACGGATTGAACGACCGACGTAATAAAGGGTTTCTTTGGTCCAATATCTCAAAGTTCGACATTAACGGTACCACGCCTAGTACGAGCCATATTGAGGCTCATCCAGAAGGTTTTGAGCTGTTGATTCAGGAGATTAGCATTACTAAACCGGACATAGTTGTCTTCTATACGGGTGATAAATACCAAAAATACCTAAATGAAAAGCTCGACTTAGAAGAGTCGAAATGGCGACAGTTGGGTGATGAAACTATACCCTTGAAGACAAGCAACTGCACAATTGGCAATCACCAATGCCGTCTTTTTCGGACTGAGCATCCTCGAACGTTTTGTCAGGGAAAAAACTACAGAGGTAAAGGGATGTATCGGAAAGTATTGGATAAGCTTATCGAAGAAGCGTCAACTGACAATCGTTGATTTCACTATGAGTTAGGCTGTTGCTTCGTGTTCCACCAGCTTTGCATCAACTCGTCGGCTAATTGGTCTGCTTCTTCCTGGTTACCACCTAGCTGCGATGACAGCTCCTTAAGTCGTAGCGTACGAAGCAGACGCTCAACGTCATCGGCCGTAAACGTTGTACGGTCTAAACGAATGACCTATTCAGTGGAGGTTGTTTCAATACGCATAAAAAACCGGTCTTTGATCAACAAAGATAAGTTTTACCAACTGCTTTTCTAAAGCCAATGACTACGACCCTGAACGATATAGAAACGGAGGCTGATATTGCCTACTTCCTGAGTCGTTTCTGCGATCAAGTTCGAAAAGATGCTGAACTAGGCTACATGTTCGATGAGGTAGCCAAGGTGGATTGGTTGGCGCACCTGCCGAGGGTAGCTGCTTTTTGGTCGGGTATTCTGCTTGGTTCAGGTACGTATCAGGGTAACCCCATGCGTCCACATTTTGAGCTGGCGCAGAAAACGCCGATCTCACCTGAACACTTCGATCAGTAGCTTGCCTATTTCGAGGAAACTTTGAACGACTGCTTCACGGGCGAACATACCCGCGAGGCCCTGCTCAGGGCACAGGCAATCGCCGCCGTCATGCAAAGCCGGATGTATACGGCGGGTTTGTTGCAGACTCAATAACGACCCTAATTCTGGATACAACGATACGGGTTTTGGCTACTTTTTGGCTTGTGCGCTTACGGACCTTTGCATGGTCGAAATAAGACACAGCAAACCAAAAAGAGACAATGAACAGTATTCCAACAATGAATTTGGGTAGTCAGGGACTGGTAGTTCCGGCCATTGGGCTTGGCTGCATGGGTATGACCCAGATCAATGGTGCCGATATCTACGGTAAGTCCGACGAAACGGAAGCCATCGCCACCATTCACCGATCGCTCGAACTGGGCGGTAATTTCCTCGACACGGCCGATCTGTACGGGCCACTCCACAACGAACGCTTGATTGCCAAAGCCATTAAGGGCAACCGCGATCAATACATCATCGCCAGCAAATTCGGCTACGAGATCGACGATGCCGGCGACCTTACGTGGCATATCAACGGCCGGCCCGACTACGTGAAGAAGGCCATTGAGCGTTCCTTGAAAAACCTTGGCACCGACTATATCGACCTGTATTACCTGCACCGGCTCGACCAGAACACGCCTATCGAAGAAACCGTTGGCGCAATGGCCGAGCTGGTGAAAGAGGGCAAGATTGGCTACATCGGTCTGTCGGAGGTGTCGCTGGATACCGTGAAGCGCGCCCATCAGGTTCACCCGATAACGGCCGTGCAGACTGAGTATTCGCTGTTCGAGCGTAACCCCGAAGAATTGGGTACGTTGCCGGGATTGGCCGAACTGGGCGTTGGTTTCGTTGCCTATTCGCCGCTGGGCCGTGGTTTCCTGTCGGGCGATATCACCAGCCCGGACGATTTTCCGGCCGACGATTTCCGACGCAGCATTCCCAAGTTTCAGGGCGAACAGTTCCAGAAGAATCTTGACCTGGTTGAGGCGATCAAAACCATGGCTGGCGAAAAAGGAATAACGCCGTCTCAACTGGCTATTGCCTGGGTACTGGCGAAAGGGGCACTACCAATTCCCGGTACCAAGCGCGTCAGGTACGTTGAGCAGAACATCGCCGCCACCTCCATCACGCTAACTGCCACCGAACTGGAACGCCTGGAAGCCATTGTTCCGTTAGGCCTATCAACGGGCGACCGCTATGAATCTGTTGGTATGAGCATGGTCGACAAGTAAGCGTTATGAAAAAAGAAGCCAATCACCCCTACGTCATCGAGTCGGTTTCGGAATTACATCGGCTGATGAGATTGCCGAAACCAGCCCATCCGCTGGTGAGCGTCATTGACATGAGCGACATCGTTTGCCACATCGATGTGCCGACCCAGAGTTTTGTTTATAATTTCTATTCGATCTGCATCAAGAAAGGCTTCACCGGCAAGTTGAAGTACGGACAGAATTATTACGATTTCGACGAAGGGGTGATGACTTTCTTTTCGCCCGGTCAGGTGATCTCGACCGTAACGCCCGACGATATGGCCATGTCGGGCTGGTGGCTTACGGTGCACCCTGATTTTCTGCTGAACCACGCGCTGGCAAGAGGCATCAAAGACTACGGTTTTTTCTCTTACGCCGTCAACGAAGCCCTGCACGTTTCAGATAAAGAAGAGGCGATGATCAAATCGATCATGCTGAACATCGCACAGGAATACTATGCTCCGATCGATGGTTTCAGTCAGGATGTGATGCTATCGCATATCGACCTGCTGCTCAACTACGCCAACCGGTTCTATAATCGCCAGTTCATCACCCGAAAACACGTCAACAACGACCTGCTGACCAGGCTGGAAACGATTCTGACAGACTATTTCAACGGCGACAAGGTACAGGAAATGGGCCTGCCAACGGTGCAGTATCTGGCCGACCAGCTATCGATTTCGCCAACGTACCTGAGCGACATGCTCCGTTCGCTAACCGGACAAAGTACCCAGCAACATATTCATAACAAGCTGATCGAAAAGGCCAAAGAGAGCCTGACAACAACCTCGTTATCCGTCAGCGAAATCGCCTACCGCCTCGGTTTCGAGTACCCGCAATCGTTCAGCAAACTATTCAAAAGCAAGACCAACGTTTCTCCGCTCGAATTCAAGCACTCGTTTAATTGATACGTAACTAGTCAGCGAGTAGGTCAATCAGGCGCTGGTTCACGTAGTAAGTAGTTCGGCCTGTCTTGGTTGCTGTCAGCACGCCCCCCTGAGCCAGCAGCTTCAGGTACGTTGTGGCTGTTTGTCGCGCCATAAAGCCACGGCGTTCCAGGAGTTCAATTTTCAGATAGGGTAGTGTAAACATCAGTTGCAGGATCGAGTAATCGTACCGGCTCCCTAATGCCTGTCTGACTGGGCCTTCCATATCGGCCATCAGTTGAAGCATCCGCCTGATTTTACTGGCTGTAAGTCTCGCTGTTTCACTAATGCCCGTCAGGATAAACACAATCCACTCTGCCCAGGCGTCCTGTTCAGTTACCTGTCGTAGCAACCTGTAATAATCCTGTTTATAGGAATTGATATAGCGACTGAGGTAAAGCACCGGCTGCGGAAGCAGGTCTTGCTGCACTAAATAGAGTGCCATCAAAATCCGGCCTGTTCGTCCGTTTCCATCCAGAAACGGGTGAATTGCCTCAAATTGATGATGAAGTAAGGCCAGCTTAATCAGCGGGTCGGGCTTATCGGGCGAGTCTTCTTCGTTGATAAACTGTTCCAGTGCTGCTAATTTCTGGCGTAATACGTCTTCGCAGCAAGGTGGTGTATAAACAACTGACCCGCTGTTGGCGTTCTTGAGCGCTGTGCCGGGCGTATTTCGAATGCCTGCTCGATTCTTTTTCAGCGTTTGCACAACCTCTACGAACGTATTCGTTGTCAGTAACTTATGCTGAGCGTTCATGTGGTCTAAGCCAACGTAGAGCGCCTCACGGTAACTGAGCACCTCTTTTGCGGCGGCGTTTTGTCCATCCTCGTCGGCTATGGCTCGATATAGTTCGTCCTGGGTAGTCACTATATTCTCAATAGCCGAACTATCGCGACTTTCCTGTAGTACCAGCGTATTGATTAGAATAGTCGGGTCAGGTAAGGAGGCGCATAAACCGCTCAGTTCACCCAGATACCGGGAAGCCTGTGTAAGCACCCGGTTTATCGTGGGGCTATGGAAGTCAATGGCAGGTGGAAGATCGGGTAAATCGTTGTAGGGAAGGCTGGGATCGTAGGCCATTGTTCATGTTAAATAAATGGCACTTTTTGTACATGAAGCCTTCCGTCATGTTAAACTTCTTAACATGACGGAAGGCTTCATGTACAATTATAGGCAAAAATTTAACATGAACCATAGCCTAAGGTACCTGGAAGATGCTCTGACTAGATCGCCGCCTGCGTCCAGGCTCCGTTGACCAGGCGCAAACTGTTCAACGGATTGCTGTTTTGCAGGAGTGCAGGTAGCAGGTGATCCGGTACATCCTGATAAGCGACCGGCCTGACGAACCGGCTGATCGCGGCGGTACCTACCGACGTTGAGCGCCCATCCGTTGTGGCAGGGAACGGGCCACCGTGTTGCATGGCGTGGCATACTTCAACGCCTGTTGGGTAGCCGCCGTAGATGACCCGCCCCGCTTTCTGAGCCATCACGCGAAGGATGGGCTGCACGGCGGTTTCGTCGGCGGGAAGGGCATGGACGGTTGCCGTTAGCTGGCCTTCGAGCGATGTTAATACGTGCAACAGATCAGCCGTATCGGAGCATAGTACGACCAGCGTTGCCGGGCCGAAAACCTCGTCGCCGAGTGCTTTGTGTGCCAGAAAATCGGCAGATCGAACAACGTGGGCGGCGGGGCGTGCTTCGTAGCGGGTCGAGTCAGGTTCCTGTTCCGAAACCGCCAGCAGGCTAACGGCACTGTTGCTTTGCAGGGCTGAAATGCCGCTCACATACGCTTTGTGGATGTTTCGGTTGAGCATCGTTGCCGGTACGGTGTTGCCTATCTGCCGGGCAAAATGGGTCAGGAATTGCTGTGCCGCCTCACTATCGACCAGCAGCACCAGCCCCGGATTGGTACAGAACTGACCAGCCCCCAGCACGACCGACGCCGCCAGTTGACCGGCCATTTTTTCGCCTTCTTCCCGCAATGCCTGTTCCAGCAGCACTACCGGGTTTATAGCGCTCATCTCGGCATAGACCGGAATGGGGTCTGGGCGCGAAACGGCGGCGTTGAACAGCTGCATGCCCACCTGACGGGAGCCGGTAAAGCCCACGGCTTTGATCGTTGGGTGCTGCACGAACCGGATCACATCGGCATGTGACAAGTAAACCGACGAGAAAACGCCGTCGGGCATACCCGTTTTTTGCGCCGCACGGATGATGGCCGTCGAGATCAGTTCGTTGGTGCCCGGATGCGATGAGTGCGCTTTTACCACTACCGGACAACCAGCCGCCAACGCCGACGCCGTGTCGCCACCGGCGGTCGAGAAAGCCAGCGGAAAATTACTGGCCCCAAATACGGCCACCGGTCCGATCGGAATAAGCATGCGCCGGATATCGGACTTGGGTAAGGGTGCGCGGTCGGGTTGGGCGGTTTCTATGCGGGCATCGGCCCACCAGCCGTCGCGGAGGAGTTGGGCAAACAGTCGTAATTGTCCGCAGGTACGTCCCCGTTCGCCGGTGACGCGGGCCAGTGGCAACCCCGACTCGGCCGAGCAACGCTCCATCAATGCCGGGCCGAGGTCCATGATTTCGTCGGCAATGGCGTCCAGGAAATTGGCCCGTTGGGTGTAGGGCAGTTCGCTGTAAATCGGGAAGGCGTTGTCGGCGAGCGCCAGGGCCTGCTCCAGTTCAGCGCTTGTTGCCTGGTGAAACGAGCCGGGCAGCAGATCGTTGGCCGATGTGCTAAATGCCTGAAACGTGCGCTCGCCAAGTGAACTGGTTGTGGAGCCAAGAAAATTCTGGCCAGCAAATGGATGCATAAGTTGGGGTGAAGTTGTAGTTGGTGAGTAAATGATATAAGTATTAGTATGTTGATTGTTAGGTGGTTGCATTGATATACTGCTTCGCGAGCTAGTGTTGTGCTTCGTGCATCCGGGCACGACGCACGAAGCAATAACACAGCGCGAAGTAACACACCACCATTACGTTACATCAAAACAGGTTCAACGCCGGCGTCTACATACGCATGGAGTTCTTTGTTTTTGACCAGCGGCCCCATAAACAGAAGCATGATCAGTAAGCCGATCAGGGCAACCGCACCGAAGCCGATGAACAGGATGTTGTATGCCGCCGCGTAGCCTAAGGTGGTGGAGTAGGTTTTCAGCACAATGCCCGAAAGCGACTGAAACAGTGCTCCACCCAGACCCGTACCGACGCAGGCCAGCCCCCATACCGACGCCGCCGCACTTTTGGGCACCACATCGGCCGGAAACGCCAGTGAATTAGCGGTGTAGGCGGTGTAGCCAAAACCCGCCATGCCAAAAACGAACATGGCTGATAAAGGCGTGGTGATAACAAACGGGCCAATCAGCAGCGACGAACCCATGATCAGACCGGCGATGGTCACAGCGATTTTACGCGCACGGGGAATAGGCACGCCCTGCTTGATGATGAACTGGGTGAAATAACCGCCCACCAGATTACCCACGTCGGCAATGATGAACGGGATGGTGGCGTACCAGCCAATCTGTTTCAGATCCCAGTGGTGTACGTCGACCAGATAGCGGCCAATCCAGAAGGTGACGAAATACCAGACCGGGTCCATGAAGGTTTTGGAGAGCGTGAACATGATCACGAACCGCGTTTTGAGCAGTTTCAGCGGCGGAATAATTCGGGCTTTGGCTTCCTTCGCCGACTGTTCGGGCGTGTAATACGTGAACCAGAAAATGGCCAGCCACAGGTAGCCAAACACCGCCAGAATGATGAACGTAGCCTGCCAGCCGTATTGAATACCCAGGTACGCGACCATGGGCGGCACAATGACCGCACCCAGCGCCGAGCCACTGTTGAAAATGCCGGATGCCGTTGAGCGTTCATTGGCGGGAAACCACTCACTCGTCAGTTTGATGGCAGCCGGCCAGTTGCCTGCCTCGCCAATGCCGAGCAGAAACCGACAGACCCCGAATTGCAGGGGCGTAACGGCAAACGCGTGGATGAGGCCGGCACTGGTCCAGAAAGCCATGCAGAGGGCGTAGCCAATGCGCGTGCCGAGCCGGTCGATGACGAAGCCCGAAAACGCGTTGGAAATCATGTAGGCCACAAAAAAAGCGGTGCCAATGTAGCCGAACGCGTCGTCGGGAATAAGCTTGCGTAAGTCGCCATCGGCACTTAAGTAGTTGAACGACAGTCGATGAACGTAATTCAGTACCGTTGCCAGAAACGCCAGGCCCACCATAACCCAGCGCATCTTTAACGGCGCAGGGTTGGTCAACAAACCGATCTGATTGTCCATAAGGAGAAGCCGGTGACGGCGATAACATCGTTGAGTTTATGACAAACAGCTTAAAGGGTCCGCACCGGAATCAGTTGCTCCGCCTCCTTCGCTACCTGAAGCGGATTGTGCAACGCCCGGCCTAATCCGGTCCATTCAACCCGCATCAGATCGCCGTCCTGCAACAGTAGCTGTTGCCCAAAACTGAAAGCGTCGGCCCCGAAAAAATGCACGTGCGCCTGACCAGGCAGTCGGTGTGCTTCGTATTTAAAGTGATGGTATTCAAGGTTCTCCAGGCTGTGTGCCATGTTGCTTTCGCCTGTTCGGATGGGGGCCGACCACAGTTCCTGACCGTCGCGGTCAACGCCCGCGGTGCCGGTCCATTCGCTGAAATCGGCAGTGATCACCAGTTCGGGGCCAATGGCGCACTGCCGCAGTTTCGAGGGGGCCAGGTACAGGTAGTTCTTCTTTTCCATCACGTGATCTGAAAACTCGTTGCCGGTGCAGAAGCCAATTCGGCGGGGCGTTCCGGCGTCATCGATCACGTAGGCCGCCGCCACTTCGGGTTCTTCGCCGCCGTCGTTGCCATACGCAGGTACGTTCAGGGGTTGGCCGTGGGCGCGCAGAATGGAGCCGTTGCCTTTGTAAAACCATTCGGGCTGAACGCCGATGGTGCCCGCTTCGGGCGAACCGCCCTCAACCCCCCACTGGTACATCTGCATGCTGTCGGTGGGCTTTTCAACCGCCGACTGGTGCATCATTTGCCGGTTCAACGCACTGTTTTTATGCGTCAGCCCCGTGCCCGATACCATGCAGCCAAACGGCCCGTCGGGGTGATCGAAGGCGGGTAACAATTGCCAGTCGCCGGTTCCGTTATACACCGATTGATAGTCGATGGTTTCTTCTGATAAACGGCTATGAATGAGTTCGGTAAGTGATTGACTGGCGCGAATGGCGTCGAGCGCCAGGGCGTAAATAGACGGGGCATGGCTCAGCAACCGCAAAAGCGGTTCCTGAACCAGCGCTACGCGTCGTTGCTGAGTAGCCGACGACAGCTGCACTAATCGAATGGATTCCACGTGTTGGGGGGGAATTGGTTGATTGGGTAATTGGTTGACTGGTGGGTTAGTTGATTGATGGGTGGGTTGATTGGCTGGTGGGTTTCCGAAAGGGTAGTGAAATAGCCCTGTTAGTCTCTCACTACCAGAGCGGAGCCTCACCTAGTTACTAGTCACCAGTCACCCAGTCAACCAATTATCCAATCCGCTATTGCGTTACCCAGCCACCGTCGACAGAGAAGCAGGAGCCCGTGACGTAGCTGGACGCCCGGCTGGCCAGATACAGCGCAATACCGCCAATCTCGTGCAGTTCACCCCAGCGCCCCATCGGAATTTTGGCAATGAACGCCTGGTATTTTTCGGGGTCGTTCAGCAGCGGCAGGTTCAGGTCGGTGGCAAAGGGGCCGGGCAGAATGGCGTTGACCGTAATGCCTTCTTTCGCTACTTCCATCGCCAGCGCGCGGGTCAGTTGCAGAATGGCACCTTTGCTGGTGGCGTAGGGCGTACGGTCGGGAATGGCCGTCAGGGCCAGCATAGAGCCGATGTTGATAATGCGGCCATACCCGTTCTGCTTCATCACCGGAATCACTTCGCGGCAGGCCAGCCACGTACCTGTCACGTTCACCTGCTGCACCTTCGTGAAATCATCGAGCGATAAATCTTCGATGGCCCCCCGGATGTTGATGCCCGCCGAATTGACCAGAATATCGACCTTGCCGAAGTGATCAACGGCCTGTTCAATCGTGGCTTTGACGCTCTTTTCGGCCGTTACATCGCAGGTGGTGCTGATGCAGTTAATGCCATACAGCGACTTGAGCAGCTCTTCCGACTGGCGGTTGGTGGCCTCGTCGCGGGCGGCAATAACGATGTTGGCTCCCGCCTCGGCCAGGCCCTGCGCCATAGCCAGACCCAAGCCCCTGTTTCCGCCCATCACCAGCGCCGTTTGCCCGTGCAGCTTAAACAGGTCTAAAATGCTGTGTTCTACCGAAGTCTGTTCCATACAACTACGTCTTGTTCAGGTTGATTAATCAAGGATGGTGAAGTGTTCGAGCCCTTCGGTTTTCAGCGTCAGACCCATGCCCGGTTTGGTATCGTCGAGCTGGAGTTTGCCGTTTTCGGCAATGGCTTCACCGTCGAAAATGTACCAGAACATCTCGTTGCCGACTTCAATCTCCGTTTGGGGGAAATACTCGGCCATGGGGCAGGCAAACGAGCTCATCACCATGTGCAGATTGTGCATCTGCCCACCGTGCGGAATCACTTCGACGCCGTGTGTCAGCGCCATGTTGCAGATCTTCTGCGCTTCCGTGAAGCCGCCCACCCGGTTTATGTCGAATTGGAAAATGTCGAGTGCCCCAGTCTGGAGCAGGTCGTGGAAACCGTAGCGCGTGTATTCGTGCTCCCCGCCCGACAGCGGAATGTCGGTATACTGCCGGAGCTTGGCGAAGTTGTGTATCTCGTCGGGTAGCAGCAGTTCTTCGGCCCAGCGAAGGTTGTACGGGGCCAGCGCTTTCAGCAGTTGCTTGGCGTAGGGCAGGTTGAACCCCATATAGGCTTCGAGCATGATGTTCACGTCGTCGCCCACGGTCTCGCGCACCACGCGCACCATCTCCACGTTTTTCTTCAGGCCCTCCAGCCCGTCGGTGAGCGGGTAACCGCAACGCAGCTTCATACCGGTGAATCCGTCGGCTTTGTAATGGGCGGCTTCGGCCTGCAGGTCGTCGAGGTTGCGGGTATATAACCGGCTGTAGTAGGTCTCGATGGCGGGTTTGGTGCGGCCGCCCAGCAGCATAAAAACAGGTTGCCCAAAGGCCAGTCCCTTAATATCCCAGAGGGCAATGTCAACTGCGCTGATGGCCGCAATTACGGCCCCTTTCCGACCGTAGGCTACGGTAGACCGGTACATTTTTTCGAAAAGGTATTCGGTATTGAGTGGGTTCTCGCCAATCAGAAGCGACGTCAGTTTACTGTCGATTATCTTCTTGGTCACGTCGGGACATAAGCCCGCGTTACCCAGTCCGATATGCCCCTCGTCGGTTTCGATTTCAACCACCAGCCAGCTGAAGAAGCGGAAGGCGGCCTGCGAATCGTTCTGGAAATGGAGCGGGCTGAGGGGCGTTGCGAAGATGGTATCGCTGGTTTTTACCGGCCCCTGCCATTGGTACAGTTTGGTCCTGACGGCAATAATTTTCATAAAAAGATGTCGAATTAAACGAAGATGTCCAGGTACGCTACCTCGTCGGACGTGGGCAGAATGCCGTGTTTGAGCGAGGAGTTGAAGTACAGGCTGTCACCCTCTTTGAGTTGATATTCAATTTCGCCAACCTGCATTTTCATCTGCCCGCGAATGACGTAGATAAACTCTTCGCCTTCGTGCGACAGTTCGTGCGGTTTGACTTCGCCTTTCTTGCCCACAAACAGGAAAGGCTGCATTTTTTTCTCGTGATATTCAGACGCATACGGGTAAATGGAATAGCCTTTATCCGTTTGCGTCAGGCTTTCTTCGGCCTTTAATCGGGAAGTGACAATGGCGTTTAGCCAGCCGTCGTGTTCCAGCAAATTAGAGATCGTGGTGCCCAGCGTATTGGCAATCTTAACCAGCGCCGCTACCGAAGGAACCGTTTTATTATTCTCAATTTTCGAGATCATACTCTTCGACAAATCACTTGCATCCGCGATTTCCTGAAGTGTCCGATTCTGGTTGATCCTGAGAATTTTAATCCGATCGCCGAGATTCAGTTTGGTGGTGGCCGTGTCTGTTGTAATCATCTTCCCTGTTTACTTTAATTCAATAGTGTTGAACGAAAGTAACTAAAATTTGAGAGACGATTTTTGGCGAAATCGCCGGGTGAATTGATCTTAATGCGCTTTTTATTTCCAGGTTACCTTCAGTAGCGATACGCCCTGACGGGGTAAGGCAAAGCTCAGGGTTGCTTCTCCGTTGGTGACACGTACCTGTTCGGGCGCGGCCATCATCTGTAGCTGACCGGCTTTTTCCAGCTCCGTGATCTGGCTGGCCGTGGGTGCTTTGGGCGACCCCATCTTTTTCCAGACTTCGTATGAGTTGCTGAATTTCTGGTCGATGCGGTAGTGTTGCACCGTAGCGGTTTTGCCAGGAATGCCTTTTAGGGCTACCGAAACGGGGGCGTCGGGCGCAGGTACGTTGTCGTCGTGGTAATTCCAGACCATTACTGCTGCCGACTTGGCATCTTTGCTGGCCAGCGCATTGATGTCGGGTTCAGCCCGTACGCTTTCATCCCGAACGCGGGCGTAATCGTAGGCCAGACCACTCTTCACCTCGACCCGATCGCCGGGCATCATCCCGAACATGCGGAACACGTTCAGTACCGGTTTGTCGACGCCGTTGGTAGCCAGATCGCGGAAACCACGGAACCAGGGCTGGTTTTCAAACTCGAACGCCCAGGTAACGGCCCCCGCCAGATTGACGCCCCGCGACTGAGCCAGATCATATTTCCGGGCAAACGAAGCGGCCGTATAGCTCGAATACATGGTGCCATTGCGGTAGGCGTTCTGCGGACTGAAATCTTCGGAACAGGCCGCGCATCCTTCCGGGTCCGACTCGCCAATGATGATCGGCAGGTTCTTCAGACTTGGGTACGACGCCACCACACTGAATCCCTGATCGATGTCGCGAAGCTGCGTGCCCATGTTCATCTGCACGTGGCCATCAACCAGTTTGGGCGCGCCTTTGGCGTGGAAGGTGATAAAGTCGATGGGTGCGCCGGTCTTGCCGGTTACCGCATTCTTGCCGTTCACAATGTGCTCCATAAAGGCTTTGAAGAACGTAAATGCTCCTTTGTTGGCTGGCCCGGTCACTTCTGGTCCCCCTATTTTAGCCGTTGGAAGGGCGCGTTTCACGGCATCGGCGGTGTAGTCATATAGCTTGATATACTCATCGGTGGTGCCTTTCCAGTAACTGATGTTCGGCTCGTTCCATAACTCCCAGTACCAGCTTTCTACTTCCTTCTGGCCGTACTTGGCCACCGAGTGTTTTACCCATTGATACACCAGTTCGCTCCACTTGTTGTAGTCTTTAGGTGGGTAGGCCCAACCCAGGTAAATGTCGTTGTAGTTATCGCCGGGCTTCCAGTGGTGGCGGTACGGTTGCGGGTGTGTCGAGAGGGCTTCGGGCATGAAGCCGATCTGGGCAATGGGCTTCATGCCGCGCTCAATGAACGTATCGAAAATCTTGTCGACAATGGTCCAGTTATAGATTGGCTTACCGTTCGCGTCTTCGGTATAGGCGTTGGTCGATCCCCATTTCAGGGCTGCTTCGCCGTCGCCGGTTACCAGCAGGCTATGCACCCGCACGTTTACCGGTACCTTGCTCAGTTTGGAAATCTCTGTCAGCAATTTTTTGCCATCCTTCATGTAGGTATAGTTCGGCTCGTCGTAGCCAAACCACGCCCAGATTGGTTTTAGTGGTCCTTTGCTTTTCGCCAGATCGACCTCAATCTGAACGGGTTTATCAGGAGCGGGCTGCGCCAGGCAATCGATGGTGGGCAGGAGGCTGAACGTACCCAGGCTGAGTGCCGTAAGCGTTGACCAGATGTTGTTTTTACGTTGATTCATAAAACGGTTAACAGACTAGAAAGTGGAATGAGGAAGCTGGCTGATGGATGCTGGCTTAAGGGAAAATTTTAGGTTGCTTCGTGAGTTAGCGTATTGCTTTCGCGAGGCCCTTTGACTAGGCGTCCCCGACAAGCTCAGGGTGACAGCTCACCCAAGTTCGTCGTGTACCTGCTTGAGTGAGTTGTCACCCTGAGCTTGTCGGGGACGCCCAGTCGAAGGGCCTCGCGTCAGTAATATGCTCGCTAGCGAAGCTCGACCATACTGCATACTAATTATACCCCGGATTTTGCTTGAGTGATGTATTACGACTCAATTGAAGAGCGGGAATGGGGAAAAGCAAATGTTTATCGGCGGCGGCCGAAATACCCAGCTGTTTGGCATTGGTAATCAGCCGGTCGTGGCGAAGTAAATCCCAGCGGTAATGGCCTTCACCAATGAATTCCTGCGCATATTCGGCCAGTACGGCATCGCGGAACTGCGCCTGCGTGAGTCCGCTCAGGTCGGGGTACATGCTGGCTGGCTGCGCGTTGGCGGTACCCACAGCTCTGGCCCGGCGGCGTACTTTGTTGATCGCTTCGTAGGCATCGGCCGTTGGTCCGCCTACCTCATTGGTGGCTTCGGCGTAGGTGAGCAGCACATCCGAATAGCGGATCAGCGGGTAATCGACGCCTTCGCGCAGAATGCCGGTTGAGAAGTCGACCCGGTTAAACTTGGTCAGGAAGGGGGCGTACATTTTCACTGTGTCGCGTACCAGTTCCTTGATGCCATTTTTGTAGTAATAGGGCATCCTGTCGCGCACTGACCACCACTTTCGGTATGTGTTCGGAGTGTTGTTGAACACGTCTTTACGTACCTGAAAAATGACCAGATCTTTCAGCAGATGAAACTGGATGCTGGTGCCATTGGGCAGCGACATGGCCGGTGGCCCGAAGAGGTAAATCATCCGTGTCTGGTACAGTTGCGAGGTGCTGTTGGCATTGCCGCCATGCTGAATGGAGAAAATCATCTCCTTTCCATTCCGAAAGTCCGGGTTGACGATATTCTCATAGTCGGCCATCAAATCAAATGCCTTTGAGTCGATCACCTTTTTGGCTTCCGTGGCGGCTTTAGCCCATTGGCGCTGTTGCAGATACACCTTCGCCAACAGGGCCGTGGCACCAAGCGACGTGGCTTTGCCGGCTGTATGATCAGCTTCGCTATACGGGCTCAGTTCGGTGGCGGCTGTTTCCAGATCCTTGACAATCAGGGCATATACTTCGTCGGCGGTGCTGCGGGGTTTGCTCACTTCGCTCAAGTCGGTTGTGCCCTGCGTCTGCAGCGGGACCCCGCCAAACAGACGAACGAGATTGAAATAAAACAGCGCGCGCAGAAACCGGGCTTCGCCGTCCAGTTTTGCTTTATTGGAAATAGATGAGGCAGCCAGCTTATCAATCAGTACGTTCGACCGGTTGATGGCGGCATAGAAATAGTCCCAGGCAGTAGAGAGCTCGAGCGCGTCGGAGTTCCACGAAAAGGTGTTGAAATCGTTGGTCACGCCCGAGCGGTCGCCGGAGCCGTTGGCCGAGCCACCCCCGATCAACGTACCTGCGGTCACGTCGCCGAGCGTTACCCACTGTCCGTCGCGGTAGGTATCGTCCCAGAGGCGGGTGTACACGCCGTTCAGGGCCAGCTGCGCCTGATCGCTGGTTTTATAGAAGGCATCGACGGCCACCTGGCTGAACACTTTTTCGTCCAGAATGTCTTTGCAACCGATGCTGCCGGCCAGGACGAACGCCACACAGCCTGTGGCTATCGCTTTGTTGAGTTTAGGGATCATAAATAGGAGAAGGTCGGGTTTATGAATTAGAAGCCTAGCTTGAGATCGAGTCGGAATGTGCGGGCCGACGGGTAGCCGTAGCGGTCCATACCTTTGGTGGTGTTGCTCGATCCATAGGAGTTCAGCTCGGGATCGTAGCCAGTGTATTTGGTCAGCACGGCCAGGTTATCCACGCCCACGCCAAGCCGGGCCGTTTTGATGAACTTGGTGAACGTCGGGATTTTATAGGTGAGCGCAATGGTCTGAATACGCAGGAATGAGCCGTCTTCAACCATAATGGAGCTGATACGCTGGGGATTCGAAGCGCCTGCGCCCGGATAAATGCCGTTCGGATTAGTGGGCGACCAGCGATCGAGGCGCATGGCCGAAATGCCTACTCCGTCGAGCAACCACTGCTGTTTGGCCAGGTTGAGCACCGAGTTGCCGTATTCGCCGTACACGAACACGTGCAGACTAAGCGGACCAAAATTGACATCGTTGGTGAGGCCGAAGTTGAATTTCGGGTTTGGGTTGCCCAGATATACGTCGTCGCTTTCGGTGTTGTAGGTGCCGTCGCCATTCACATCTTTGTAGCGGATGTCGCCGGGTTTGGCCGCTGGCATGGTACCCACCTGCTTGATCTCGTCGGCCGATTTCCAGATGCCTTCATACACTGAGCCGTAGAATTCACCCACCGAATGGCCGGGCTCCAGGCGGGCCGTGTTCTTGTCGTGGGGCGTTACGTTGCCGCCGCCAACCCAGCCGGTGTACTGGTAAGGCGCGCCGCCGAGCGACAGGATTTCGTTGCGGTTAAAAGCGATATTGAAGTTGGTTGTCCAGCCCAGTTTACCCGCCAGGTTCGTGCTGGTTACGCCAATTTCAATGCCTTTATTCAGCATGGCACCCGTGTTTTTCAGGACGCTGCTAAAGCCCGTTTGCGAGGCGATAGGTACGTCGAGCAGCAGGTCGGTCGTCTTTTTGTAATAGGCATCCACCGACAGGTTCAACCGGTTTTTCAGCACGGCGAAGTCGATCCCTACGTTGACTTCCTGTGTTTTCTCCCAGCTCAGATCCGGGTTCGGAATGTTGTTCGGGTAGGCAATGGGCACCTTCGATCCGTTGAAAATGTATGAACTCCGTGTGCCGAACGCCGTTCCGAGCAGCGATAACGACCGGTACACGCCGATGGATTCATTGCCTGTGCGGCCGAAGCTGGTGCGTAGTTTCAGCTGGTCAAACACATTCAGGTTGCGGATGAACGGCTCGTCGCCCAGTTGCCAGGCCAACGCCACCGACGGGAAAATGCCGTATTTGTTGTTGACCCCGAACTTGGAATCACCATCGGCCCGAACCGACGCCGTGAACAGGTATTTGTCGTTGAACGTGTAGTTGACCCGACCCAGATAGGAGATCAGCGTCCACTCGTTTTCGTTGCTGTTTGGCGTTTGGGGGCTGCTGCCCAACCCCAGATTGTAGTATTGGAACACGTCGCTGGGGAATCCGAATGACGATGCATCCAGCGATTCGTTTTTCTCGCGCTGGTAGGTGAACCCGCCCAGTATCTTCAGCTTGTGCAGGCTGTTGATCGTAGTGGCGTAGGTCAGCGTGTTCGAGTTGCTCACGTTCAGGTTCCGGATGGCAATCTGGCGCGCTTTGCCACTGGCTCCGGCGGCTGCTTCCGAGCCAATCGGGTAGTATTCGTGGTAGCGCCAGTCGCGAATATCAGCCCCCACCCGAATGTCCAGATCCAGGCCGTCCATGATGTTGTAGTTGGCGTAGGCCGTGCCGATCAGGCGCAGGGTGTTGCTCAATTGCTTATACTGCTCGGTCATGGTCAATGGATTCTCGAGGCCACTACCCAGCGGGTAATTCCGCAGGTTGACGGGCGTGCCGAGGCTATCGCGCGCCGGAATGGTTGGCGGTGCCTGATAGATCGCGTTGATCACGTTGGAAATGCCTTCGTACCCTTTCGTATCCGTCGGAACGGTGTACTGATCGGTGACGCTGAACAGCAAGCTTTCGCCAATTTTCAGGCGGTTGCTGACAGTCGCATCGAGGTTAATGGTGGTGCCATATCGTTTGAAGCTCGAACCGGGAAGAATGCCTTGCTGGTTGGTGTAGTTGCCGCCAATCAGGTAGCGTAAACTCTGGCTACCGCCCGAGAAAGCGAGTTTATAGGCCTGTCGCGGTGCGGCCTGAAACACCTCGTTCTGCCAGTCGGTACCCTGCCCGAAAGCGGCTACCTGCGCGGCCGTATAGGTTGGGGTGCGCCCCAGTTGTGAAGCCCGTTCATTGGCCTGCGTTGCCCATTGCTGTGCGTTCAGGAATGGAAGTTTGCGCCGCGCTTCCTGTACCCCCACCGATACGTCGAAGTCGACATTGTGCTGATTGGCCTTGCCGCGTTTGGTGGTAATGAGTACCACGCCATTGGCGGCTCTTGATCCGTAAATAGCCGTGGCCGACGCATCTTTCAATACCTGAACCGACTCAATATCAGATGGGTCGATCGAGTTGAGGGGATTCGGCGCGCCACCGAATGAACCCGCATCGGTGCTGGCACTGGTCTGTGATCCGCTGCTGATCGGCATACCGTCAATTACATACAGGGGTGAACCACCTGCCGAGAGCGAGGCCGTACCACGTACCTGAACCGCAATGCCGCCGCCGGGCGCGTGGGAGTTAGTGTGTACCTGCACTCCTGCAATTTTCCCCTGCAAGGCTTTGTCTGGTGTATTGATGGTCGACGTTTCAATGTCTTTTGACGAGATAGACCCCACAGCTCCCGTCAAATCCTTTTTCTGTTGCGTACCGTAACCGACTACAACCACCTCGCGGAGCTGTTCGGCATTGGGAAGCAGCTTCACGTTGATCATGGCTTTGTTGCCAACCGCAATTTCCTGGGCAACGTACCCCATGAACGAGAAAACCAGCGTCACAGAACCGTCTTTTACCGGGAGTTCGTACGAGCCATCTGACTTTGTGGCCGTTCCGGTCGTGGTGTTCTTGATCACAATGCTGACGCCGGGGAGCGCCTGGTCGTTTTCGTCGGTTACCTTTCCCGTAATGGTCCGGTCAATGTTGAACGAAGGGGCTGGCCGGGGCCTGCCGGGCCTGGCTGTGGCCGTTTCCCCGAACACCAGAAACAGGAAAGCCACGAACTGAATTGAACACAGGAACCTGGTCAGATTCCTATGCGGGTTTCGGATAGTTTTCATCATTAAGTAGAAAGAATTTAGGGAGTTAGACAGGCAACAACAGCTGATGAATGTGCATCAGTCAAAGCAATCATAACAGTGTTTCTTGAAATTCAACATTGTTGAATACAAAGGTAAATGCGGTTTTTATGAAGTCAAGTATTAGGCAATATTTTTATTTTTAATTAAACTTTATGAATACAGGCTACCTAAGTAAAAATACTAAATATCTGCTAATCAGATTATTATGTTAATAAACGGTGTATTAAACATTGTTGAATATTATGAAACAAAAAAAGGCGAATGTGTCTGGTAGTAGCGTGATCGGGTGGTTTTTTGGTCGTTTCTATGGGCGATTTACGCTGGTGATACGGTCGCTCTATATAGGTGGCAGCGGGGCCTGTGAGCCCGGCACAAACAGCAGAAAACAATGCCCGGAAACCGGTATTTTTGTGGCACTGATCCCAATTCTATGTATACACTCTATGCCATCCCGAATTGCGACACCGTAAAAAAAGCCCGCACCTGGCTGGCCGATAACGATGTTGCCTACCAGTTTCACGACTATAAAAAGCAGGGTATCGACCGCGCAACGATTGAGCGATGGCTGACACAGAAAAGTTGGGAAGAACTGGTTAACCGCGCCGGGGCTACCTGGAAAAAACTGCCCGACAACGAGAAGCCAACCGATGCCGAAGGCGCGATTGCACTGATGGTGGAAAAAACGTCGGTTATTCGCCGCCCGCTGATTGAATCAAACGGCCGGATCGTTGCGTTAGGTTTTAAGGCCGACGACTACGTCAATACGTTTAGCGCGTAGGTGGCCTTTACTGATGACGGAGAAGACACAAAAGCAATTGCTCGATTCGCCGGAGGCCGTTCGGCTGCTGGTAAATTCGTTCTACGACAAGGTTCGGGTCGACCCACTGATCGGGCCCATTTTTATGGATGTAGCCGAGGTAGACTGGGCGAGCCACCTGCCTAAAATGTATGCGTTCTGGGAGTCGCTGATTCTGGGTAACGGTGCCTACAATGGCCACCCGTTTCGGCCGCACCTGATTATCAATCAGCAGCATACCCTCCGGCGCGAACATTTCGAGCGTTGGCTGACGCTTTTCTGGGCAACGCTGACCGAGCATTTCACAGGCGAAACCGCCGAGCAGGTACGTCAACGGTCCCTACAGATCGCCTCGGTCTGGAACCATAAGCTGGAGTATATCAACAACCCGGTTGGTGAGTAGTACAGAGCACGACGTGCGAAGCAGTCTGCCTAACAAAGTAGTGTATAGCAAAGTGGTGCTAACTCCCTGATTGATAATTGGGTTACTGGCGAAAATAGTGCCCGAAAGTACCCCGTTTCTGCGACGAAATCCGGCTTATTTACGTTACTATATTAGAACGTAAACAACAGGAGATTTCACGACATGGACTTACTTAAACTGCTTGATCCGAGTGTTCATCACACCGCCTCCACGATGCCTATTGGCAAGCGCCCAAAGACAAATGGAGTGGCAACGGCGGCTATGCTGATTCGCATTGCGAGCGAAATGCTGGAGACCTCACCAACCCTCCGGAAGCGGATGGGCATCACACTCAGCGATCTGGCCGCCGCTGATAAGGTTCGTAAAGAATTGACCCGCAGAAGCCTGGCTGTTCAGTGAACGTTGGGTACGTTGCTGTAGCTCGTCATACATGCAAAAGGCCGTTGGAGACAACGGCCTTTTGCATGTATGACGCCGAAGCGCCGCTAATCCTAGTTACACCAGTGTTTTCTCGCGGCTCCAGAAACGATGCTGGGCGATGGCCTGAATGAATTGTTGAGGTACGTCATCAGGGCCCGTGATGACACCGTCGCTGCTTAGCAGGGCGGCAGCTCCTCCGGTGGCGGCGGCTTTCAACAGGTCAATACCCTCGCTGGTGGCAGCAACGGCTTTGCAGTGCATAAACGCTTCGTGAATGAACCGGATCGACTCGTCTTCCTGCAACAGCGAGGTCACGCTCTGTTTTCCACCCGGTACATAAACCGCATCGAACAGGACCGAGGCTGTACCCTGTAGGCTGGCATCAATGTGTACCAGTTCACCCGCCGATGTTTTGAGCTTGCCCACACGTGGCGCAACAATGGCAATGACCGCCTCTTCGGCCGACAGCGCCTCTTTCATCGCTTTCAGTTCAGAGGCATCGACACCATCGGCGGCCAGAATAGCCACCTGACGGGTCTTTATCCCGCTCTTCACGGTGTTGGCCATGCTTAGTGCCGCTGACCTGGTTGTTGCCTTTTTGGCAGGAGCCGACTGGTAGTCTGCCGGGTTGGCGTCGGCCGGAACGGCCAGATTCAGCTGCATGCCATCGATAGCAGGTACGTCCATCCCCAACCCTTCGGCAACGAGCTTGGCCAGCGTACTGTCAACCTGCGCCAGTTGCACCAGCATCCGCATCCGAATTGACTCAACGGCTACTTTACTCAGTTCGAACCGCAGGGCTTTAACCAGGTGCGTTTTTTCGGCGTCCGATTGGCTATTCCAGAACAGGTTGGCCTGGCTATAATGATCTCCGAAGCTCTTGCTTCGGGCACGCACCTTGCGCGCATCAATCCGCTCGCCGTGGCTCGAAAAACCACCTTCAGCCGTGGTAGCCTGGGCGGGTGTATTGTCGTTGATCAGATTGGGGCTGTAGCTGGTGCGGCCTTTGTTGATCGTCTGGCGCATGTGCCCGTCGCGTTGCCCGTTATGCACGGGAGCAACAGGCCGGTTGATGGGTATCTCGTGGAAGTTCGGACCACCCAACCGTTTCAGCTGCGTGTCGGTATACGAGAACAACCGGCCCTGCAACAGCGGATCATTGGTGAAGTCGAGGCCGGGAACGAGGTGCCCCAGGTGGAACGCGACTTGTTCGGTTTCGGCAAAGTAATTGTCCGGATTGCGGTTGAGCGTCAGCTTGCCGATACGTTTCACCGGTACCAACTCTTCAGGAATAAGCTTGGTTGAATCGAGGAGATCGAAATCGAATTTGTGCTCGTCTTCTTCCTCCACGATCTGAACACCCAGTTCCCATTCCGGATAGGCACCCGCTTCAATCGAATCCCACAGGTCGCGGCGGTGAAAATCAGGGTCACGGCCCGATATCAGTTGCGCTTCATCCCACACCACCGAGTGCACACCCAGCAGCGGTTTCCAGTGAAATTTAACGAAACGAGCCTTACCAGCTTCGTTGATGAACCGGAAGGTGTGCACGCCAAAGCCTTCCATCATGCGGTAGCTGCGCGGGATAGACCGGTCAGACATAACCCACATGATCATGTGCATCGATTCGGGGGTAATGGAAATAAAATCCCAGAAGGTATCGTGGGCTGAAGCCGCCTGCGGTATTTCGTTATTTGGCTCAGGCTTTACCGCATGGATCAGATCGGGAAACTTGATGGCATCCTGAATGAAAAATACCGGAATGTTATTGCCCACCAGGTCGAAATTGCCTTCCTCGGTGTAGAATTTAACGGCAAACCCCCGCACGTCGCGCGCCAGATCGGATGATCCTCGCGAACCGGCTACCGTTGAAAAGCGCAAAAAAACCGGTGTTTTTACCGATGGGTCTTGCAGGAATTTTGCTTTGGTGAGTTCGGCCTGCGGTTCATATACCTGAAAATAGCCGTGCGCGGCCGCCCCGCGTGCATGAACAATCCGCTCGGGAATCCGCTCATGGTCGAAGTGGGTAATCTTTTCACGCAGAATGAAATCTTCCAGCAGCGTGGCGCCCCGGTCGCCTGCTTTGAGCGAGTTCTGATCGTCGTTGATGCGCAAGCCCTGGTTTGTAGTCAGAAATTGTCCGGTACCGTCTTCGCGGTTCTGGTTCAACTCCTCCAGCTTGTTGTTGGTATTGTCGCGGTTTTGTTGTGTCTCCATGAAAAATAATTCTATCAATTCTATAGAATTAAAATGAAGACCTTTCGGGTGATTATTGTTCTGGTCTAGAGATTAAAAACAGAGTATGATGAGCGTGTGGTACCAGGGCGGTACCTGTCAAATTCTTCGCCACCGCATCCCTACCGTAGCGATCAGTACCATTGTGGCAGAACTCAGCGGCATTAAGATAGCGGCCACAATAGGCGACAGATGACCGGCAGCAGCAAACGACAGCCCAACGAAATTATAGAGCAGCGACACGCCGAAACTGAATTGAATCAGCCGCATAGCAAACCGGCTATAGTGCATAAACCGGGGAAGTTGCCCCAGCGAACGGGCTTCCAGGATGGCGTCGCTGGCCGGGGTAAACTGAAGCGTATCGTCGGTTACGGCAATGCCTGCGTCGGCCTGCTTCAGCGCCCCGGCATCGTTCAGCCCATCGCCGATCATCAGCACCCGGTGATGGCTCGTCTGTAGTTCGTTAATGAATCTGAGCTTGTCTTCGGGGCTGCAACTGAAGCGCATAGCGTCATCATCAAACCAGGTGCGCATCTCAGCCCGCATGGCATCGGTGTCGCCCGACAGAAGGTAGAGGCGTTTCCCGCTACCAACAAAGGCGGTCAGCATGTCGACCAGCCCGTCGCGGAGTTGAGCCGCAAACTGAAAATGGCCCCGGTACACGCCGTCGATGTTCACATGAATAGCCGAACCAGTGGTTTGCTCTGATCCGCCCACAAAGGCCGCACTGCCAACTTTAACGATCAGATCATCAATTAGCCCGATAATTCCCTGGCCGGGTAATTCCGTGAAATTTTCGACGCTCATGGGCGGGCACTCGGCCAGGTGCTGCCTCAAACGCAGGCTCAGCGGGTGCGCCGACTGGCTAACCAGCGCCTTAACCATTGTGTGCTCAACGCTGGTCAGCGGGCGGGCGAACGATTCGGTAACGGCGCCTGAAGTGGGTGTCGTTAACGTACCTGTCTTGTCGAAAACGATGGTGTCGCAATGGGCCAGTTGCTCCATAACGTCGGCGTTTTTAAGGTAGAAACCCCGCTTGCTCAACAGCCGCAGCCCATGCCCCAGCGCTACCGGATATGACAGCGACAATACACACGGGCAGGCCACGATCAGGATCGCCGTAAACGCATTGACTGCCGTGGTGGGTTGCCCCGTAACATACCAGTACCCGCCAACCAGCGTAGCCAGGGTCAGCACGGTGATGGTGAAATACGTACCCACGGCATCCGCAAAGGTCTTCGTGCGGTTAGTTTGATCTTTCCTGAATGCGTCGTTATTCCAGAGCTGGGTCAGGTAGCTGTGCGACACATCGCGAACCAGTTCTAGGTCGATCACACCGCCCATCTGCCGCCCGCCGGCGTAGAGCAGCGTACCTGGCTCACGCTGTTCCGGCTCCGATTCGCCCGTAACGAACGAATAGTCGATCAGGCCTTCGCCCCGGTATAACAACCCGTCGGCTGGGATCAGATCGCCATGCCGCACCCGAATCCGGTCGCCTTTGCGTAGGTCGGCAACGGGCGTCGATTGCTCGTTATCGTTGATGAGTTGCTGAACCGCCAGGGGGAAATACGATTTGTAATCGCGCTCGAAGGAGAGGAAGTCGTAGGTACGTTGCTGGAACCATTTTCCGCATAACAGAAAGAAAATCAGTCCGCTAACGGAGTCGTAATAACCCGCGCCGCCCAACGCCAGGACTTCATACGTGCCGCGCGAGTAGGCAACCAGGATACCCAGCAGAATCGGGAAGTCGATGTTGATAAGGCCCCTCCGCAGGCTTTTCCAGACCGATTCAAAGTAGCCGGAGCCTGAATAGAACACAACGGGTGTGGCGAGCAACAGGTTGAGAATGCCGAAGAGATACTTGAATGACGGATCGTCGAGGCCGAGGTATTCTGGGAAGCTGAACAGCATGATGTTGCCCGCGCAAAAACCGGCTACGGCCAGCTTATACAGCAGCGGTCGGTAGGTGGGGTTCTGCCCCTGTTTCACCACGTCGTTGAGGCTAATGAGCGGTTCGTACCCCAGCGACGTAAGCAGTTCGGCAACCTGCCGCAGCGACCGTTGTGCGGGGTTGAAGACCAGATGCACCTGCTTTTTCAGGAAGTCGACGCGCGTTTGCTGCACACTTGGGTCCAGGCGGTAGAGGTGTTCGAGCAGCCACAGGCACGACGAGCAGTGAATGGCAGGTACGTAGAACGTGACGTGGGCTACGCTGCCGTTCTGAAAGTCGATGAGTTGGGCAGCAATGTCGGGGTGATCCAGAAAAGCCAGCCGGTCGATGTTCGGGGTCTTGCCCAGCGATGTACCGGGTGTGGTGTTGAGGTCGTAGTACTGGCAAAGCTGGTGATCACTCAGCACCTGGTACACCGTTTTGCAACCTGTACAGCAAAAGGGTTTATCGTCGAAGACGATGGGGTCGGTATCGGTGGGGCAGTTGCTGCCGCAGTGGTAACAGGCCGTTCTGGTAGCCGTAGCCGTAGTCATAATCGCCGGGGATTTCCTCAAAATTCGCCCGTGGTGCTCCGCCATCGACTGATATAAATCAGGCCATTGGCTGATTTTGGAACGGCTCATACCCCGCCTATTTCGTCAATTTTGGGGTGTTGGATTTCGGATTGGGTATGTCGGATGTCGGATTTTGGATTTGTTTCGCTTGATCCCGATCCGAACCTAAGCAGAACAAATCCGACATCCGACATCCCCAATCTAAAATCCCAAATGTCTTCTTTGATCGCGAAATACAACGTACCTGGCCCGCGGTATACCAGTTATCCCACCGTACCGTTCTGGAATACCGCTGACTTTAATCGATACGACTGGCAACAACGACTTACCAGCGCGTTTGCCACCAGCAACTATACCGCGGGTATCAGTCTATACATTCATCTGCCGTACTGCGAAAGCCTGTGTACGTTTTGTGGCTGTAACAAACGGATCACCAGAAACCACGGCGTAGAAGAACCCTACGTCGGCGCCCTGCTCGACGAGTGGGCTATGTATTGCGAGTGGTTACCAGAGCGCCCCCGACTAGCTGAATTACACCTTGGCGGTGGAACCCCCAGTTTCTTTTCTACCCATCAGCTTCGTCGGTTACTAATGGGTATTTTCCGCTATGCTGATGTGGTTGACGAACCTGACTTTGGTTGGGAAGGACACCCCAACAATACGAGCTACGACCACCTGAAAACGTTGTATGAGTTTGGATTCCGGCGGGTTAGCTTTGGCGTGCAGGATTACGACCTGGTAGTACAACAGGCCATTCACCGGCATCAGCCGTTTGCCAATGTGCGGCGCGTAACCGAACAGGCGCGCGAGATCGGCTATACCTCTATCAGCCACGATCTGGTATTTGGCCTGCCTTTTCAGCAGGTAAGCTCCATTCAGGATACGGTCAAGCAAACGCTGAGCCTGCGACCCGACCGAATTTCGTTCTATTCCTACGCCCACGTGCCCTGGATCAAAGGCAACGGCCAGCGTGGTTTTCGGGATGAAGACCTGCCCAACGGCGATCAGAAACGTGATTTATATGAAACGGGACGTGCTTTGTTTGAAGCGGGAGGGTATACCGAGATTGGTATGGATCACTTTGCCCTGCCCCACGATTCGCTACGCAAAGCCATGAAAGCAGGTACGTTGCACCGCAATTTCATGGGATACACCACCACCCGTACCGACGTAATAATTGGCCTCGGCGCCTCCTCGATCAGTGATGTAGGAACGGCGTTTATGCAGAATGAAAAAAGCATCGACACGTACCTGACCGAGATTGAGGCAAACCAGCTACCCATTCTGCGCGGCCATTTGCTGACGGATGACGACGTAAAAATCAGGCAACTGATTCTCGATATCATGTGTCGATTCCAGACCAGTTGGTCTATTACTGACTGGACAGGGGAGGAGTGGGCGCTGTTGACCAGCCAACTCGACGACCTTCGCGACGACGGATTGCTCGATTATGATACAACCGGCCTTCGGGTACGTTCAGAGGGGCGGCCTTTCCTGCGAAACATCTGTATGGTGTTCGACCGGTACCTGACCAGCAGTCCGGTACTGGCTACACCCGTCTTTTCGCAGACCGTATAGTGTTGATTTTCACGCTCAATACAGAATTTGCTTACTTTATATCGAAATTCAATTAGCATGAAAATCCTGAGTACTTTTCTGCTGCTGCTGACTGGACTGAACGCCCTGGCGCAAACGGTTCTACCCAACGTACAGGAGGCACTGGAACTGGCCCGACTTACTAACCCTGACCTGGTCAGTGCCCGGCAGAATAAGCTGATACAGGAGCAACAGCGGGTTGTGAGTCGGGCCGCACTACGTCCACAGGCGCGTATCTACAGCAACCTCGATTATAACTATTCGCTGCCCGTTCAACTAATTCCGCTGAGCTTGTTCGGAGGCACAACCAATGAGTTCCGGTCGGTTCAGTTTGGCCTGCCTTTTGTGCTGCTGGCAACCGGCGAAGTCACGGCCCCAATCCTAAACAGACCCGCCCGTGCCGACCAGCAACTGGTTGAGCAGAACCTGCGTATTCTGGATGATCAGGCACTGTCGTTGCAGGATGAGGTGTCGACCCGGCTCGCCCGCCTATACCACGCCACGCTACTCACCCGCGCCGCCATCACCCTCACCCGCCGCAACCTGCAGGCTTCTGATACGCTGGAACAGATTGCCCGCCAACGGTTGACCAAAGGCTTGATTGAACCCCTTGAATATAACCGTATCCGGCAGGTGATGCTCACTACGGCCGATGTGCTGTTGCAGAATGAACTGGGATATACCCAGAATCTGAACCAGTTGAAGCTGCTACTGGGATTAGCTCCAACCGACAGTCTGCAATTGACCGAAAACCTTTTGGCCGATTCGTTGGCATCATCCAGCCCAATTCCAGGTACGTTCCCTACGATTGAACGGCCGCAGGTCACCCTGCGTCAGGCGCAGACTGAGCTGGCGCGCCTGCAGGTTGAGCGCGAACGGAGCACGTTCTGGCCCACGCTGTCGGCCTACGGGCGTTATTCGCAGCAGGCGCAACGGCAGCAGTTTAACTTCCTGAACACGTCGCAGCGATGGTTCGAGATTGGCGTAGTGGGCCTGCAACTCAATGTGCCCCTGTATACTGGTGGCGTCCGGCAAAGTAATCTGGCCCGCTCCCGGCTTCAGCTACGCCTGGCAGAGCAGCAACTGGCCTATGAAGAGAACCGCCAGCACGCCGATACGGAAGACATTCGGAATGCCTACAATCAGGCGCTGCGGTCGCTGGCGATCAACCGGCAGAATTATGCGCTGGGCCAGCAAAATAGGCAGATAGCGCTGGTCAAATACCGCTCCGGTCTGTTTGCCTATGACCAGTATCTGAACGTGTTCAATGACGTACTGACAGCACAAAATCGGTACCTCAGCACGCTGTCGACCGTGTTTATTAACCAAACGCTCTGGCACATTCGGAGCGGGCACCCTGTACGATGAAAAAAACGCTGATTGTATCTGCTTTGCTCGTGCTGGCGCTGGCCTGCCAACGCGGCAGCAAGGGAGTGAGCCCAACATATAAAGACCTGACCGAGGCTGTCTATGCCTCGGGAAACGTGTTGCCGCGCGATGAGTATATACTGCGTGCCGACGCCGACGGAACCTTGCAGCAGCGGCTTGTCAACGAAGGCGATACCGTTGGTAAAGGGCAACTCCTGTTTGTGCTCGAAAGCGCGGCTGAAGATGCCCGGCGGCAGGCAGCCAGCGTGGCACTTCGCCAGTCGCGGGCCAATTTAGGGGCTAATTCGCCGGTGTTGGCCGAGCTGGAAAATCAGGTACGTAATGCCCGGACCCGCCTTCGAAATGACTCGGTCAATTACACCCGTTTCCGTGAGTTATATGCCCAGAATGCCACGTCGCGCGCTGAACTGGAGCGGGCCGAACTGAACTATACGCTATCGCAGAATACGCTTCGCGCCCAGCAAAGCACGCTGCAACGTACCCGCAACCAGCTCGGTGTCGACGTGGCCAATAGCCGCAGTCAGTTGGTAACAAGCGAAGTAGCCGGCAGCAACACCCGGATTCGGAGTTTTGTGGATGGCAAGATTTATGAAGTCTACAAAGATCCCGGTGAGCTGGTCAGGCCCGGCGATCAACTGGCGCTGATTGGCAGTGGGCGGCGGCTGTTTGTTCAGTTGGCTGTTGATGAAAGCGATTTCGGACGAATTCGGGTAGGGCAGGAGGTGATCGTTAAGACTGATGCCTACGGAGAACGGGTATTCAAGGCGCGCATAACGAAGGTGTACCCAAAACTGAACCGCGCCGATCAGTCGTTCCGGGCCGACGCCGAGTTTAGTGGCGACCAGCCCGATGCGTACTACGGCCTGACAGTCGAGGCAAACATCATCATCAGTCAGAACCGTCGGGTGCTCACTATTCCCAAAACCTACGTCTTCGGTATCGATAGCGTCTGGATTGAGCAGGACGGTAAGAAACAGAAAGCACGCATCCGAAAAGGGGCCGAAAACTTTGACCTGGTAGAAATAAAAGGTGGCTTAACCGAACAGTCGGTTATTCTGGCAAATGACTGACCATAACGCCCTATGAACCTGCGCATTGCCTCACAAATTGCCCGGACACACCTGCTGGCCAAGAAGCGCCAGACGCTCGTTGCCATGCTCGGCGTGACATTCGGCATTGCCATGTTCATCACCATGATCTCCTTTATGCAGGGCGTCAACCAGTTTCTGGAAGATTCGGCCCTCGATGCCAGCCCCCATGTCAGGATGTATAACGAAGTGAACACCCAGCGCCCCAGCCTGATCGATGCCCTGCGGCCGGGCGGATTCAACGTTACCTACCATCAGAAACCCAAGAACGAGCTGGCCCGCATCAAGAATGGTCTGACCATTGCCGACCGCATTGAACGCGAGCCGAACGTGCTGGGTGTGTCGCCGCAGGTGGCCACACAAGCGTTCTATAACAATGGTCCCATTCAACTGTCGGGCACTATTTCGGGGGTGAACATTGAGCGCGAGAACAGGTTGTACAACCTCGAAAAGCGATTGAAATCGGGAAGCGTCAATGCCCTGCGCAGTAATCCCGACGGGCTGATCATGGGCACTACGCTGGCGGGTAAACTCAACGTAGCCACCGGCGATAAGGTGACCATCACCACGCCCACCGGCAGCACGCGGGTGTTGCGGGTTGTGGGTACGTTCGGATTCGGCATTGGCACCATCGATAACACAAAGAGTTACGCCAACCTGCCTACCGTACAGGAACTGTTGGGGAAAGACCCGAGCTACATCACGGATATCCACCTCAAAATGAGCGACCCACTGCTGGCTATTCCATTCGGCAAGGTGCTACAGGCACAGTATGGCTACCACACCGAAGACTGGGCTACGGCCAATACGGCGATTCTGGCGGGCGAAAAAATCAGGAATATGCTCACCTACGTGGTGTCTATTACACTACTGGTAGTAGCGGGTTTCGGGATCTACAATATCATGAATATGACCGTGATGAACAAGATAAAGGATATTGCCATTCTGAAAGCCACGGGCTTTGAAGGCCACGATATTGTTGCCATTTTTCTGCTTCAGGCTGTCTTTATCGGCTTCTCCGGCGGCTTACTGGGGCTGGGTATCGGGTTTGGCCTGAGCTACCTGCTCTCTATTACGCCGTTCGATGCTGGTGGATTTATCAGTATTAAAACATTCCCCGTCATCTTCGAACCCAAATACTACGTCAACGGACTACTGTTTGGCGTCATTACCACGGTGCTGGCGGGTTATTTCCCTGCTCGTAAAGCGTCGCATATTGATCCGGTAGCCATTCTGAGAGGATAAACCATACAACCAGATGAGCACCGTTTTAGCAGCCCGACACCTGAACAAGTATTTTTATGACCCCGAGCGATTCCGGGTCCTGTCCGACATTACGTTCGAGGTGCAGGCAGGTGAGTTTGTGGCCATCGTGGGCAAGTCGGGCTGTGGTAAATCAACCTTGCTGTACCTGCTGTCGACGATGGATACGGATTACGAGGGGCAGATTGAGCTGGCAGGTACGTTGCTGACCGGCCGTAGCCAGGACTATCTGGCGCATTTTCGCAATGAGCATCTGGGGTTCGTTTTCCAATTCCATTTTTTGCTGCCCGAATTTTCGGCGCTCCAGAATGTGATGCTTCCCGCCCTGAAACTGGGTAAGTATTCAGCTGATGAAATTGAAGCGCGGGCGATGGCCAAACTGAGCATGATCGGCATGGCCGACTATGCCCTCAAACCGGCCAGTAAGCTATCGGGTGGGCAACAGCAACGCGTAGCCATTGCCCGCGCATTGATCAACGACCCCACCCTTATTATGGGCGATGAGCCAACGGGCAACCTGGATAAAGCAAATACCGACAACGTCTTTAGTATCTTTCGCGAATTGGCCAGCGGCGGACAAACGATCATTGCCGTTACGCACGACCCCGATTTTGCGGCTGGTACCGACCGCGTCATTGAAATGTCGGACGGTCTTATTGTTCCTTGATTCGCCTACTACAGCATGATATTTTTTTACGTTAAGGCGCTGCACATCATCTTCATCGTAACCTGGTTTGCCGGGTTATTCTACATGCCGCGCCTGTTTATCTACTTTACCGAAGCCGCCGACCAACCCGACGCTGCCCGGCAGGTTCTTCAAATGCAATTTGCGGTCATGCAACGTCGGTTATGGTATGGTATCACGTGGCCTTCGGCGTTGCTGACGCTGATTTTAGGCTTAAGCACCTGGTATAACTACGGCGCAACGCCCACCTGGCTTCTCTACAAGCTGGCGTTGGTGGTGGGGCTCTACGGTTACCATATTGCCTGTCACGTCTTGTTTCTTCAGCAACAGCGGGGTAAACTGCGCTACACGTCTACCCAACTCCGCATCTGGAATGAAGTGGCCACGCTGTTTCTGTTCGGTATCGTGTTTCTGGTGGTGTTGAAAGACGCTCTCAGTATGCTCTGGGGGCTGAGTGGCCTGCTACTCTTCGCCGTTGTGCTGATGCTGGCTATCCGGGTGTACAAGCGGGTGCGGGAGCAATAGGCGCACAAACAAAACCCGCCTTTCAGTGAAGAAAGGCGGGCCGAATTGATCAAGTAACTGGTGGGAAGAATTATACAATAGCCAGCAACGGAATATCCGTAAGGCGGGCGGTATGTTCGGTAGTGCTCTCGACAAACAGTTTTCTAAGCCAGTTGTGCTTTTGGGGCAGCATCATAATCAGGTTGGCTTTGTTTGTGTGAGCGAAGTTGATCAGTGTGTCATATACATCATTGCCTGGTAGGATCGTCAATGTATGCGGAATGTGGCGCATCAGGCTTCGAATGTGCTCGGCTTTTGTTTGTATGTGTGCCGTTACTGGCTGATCATACTGGCAAAGCAGGTTCACTACGCAATGGAACTGACTGGCAACGCGCAGCGCGGTATCCAGCGTGGCAGCATCGGTCGGGATGGATAAATCGATACCTAACACCACGTTTTTCAGCTCCGTATAGGTGGCCGTGGGTGGAATCAGAAGCAACGGCACCGTTGTTTCCGAGATCATGGCGGTGGCCACGCTTCCCATCAACTGAGCACTTTGCGGCGCCGACCCAACGGTCGACATAACTAGTAGATCTGCCTTTTCGCGGGCTACAACGTCCAGTACGGCTGGTATGGTGTAGCCCTGCTGTACTACGGTTCGAATAGGTACGTTAAGGCCCGATCGCTCCAGTAAGTCCTGAACAACGGCGTTTAATTCGCGTAGGCAAACATCATGCAGGGCTTTACTGCCAAAGGCTGCGTCAATGCCTGTCTCGGCCGGATTGGTGGGCCAGGCATGAAACGCATGCACTACAGCCAGCGCGGCCTGCTGCGCATGGGCCATTTTTATGGCAAAATCGACAGTTCGGTTAGCGCCGGTCGAAAAATCGGTAGCAACAACGATGGTTTTCATGTCGAAATCTGGAGTATAGGTTAGCAAAGGCCCAGGCAATTAGCTACATCACGTTCATGGCAATAAGCGTGAGGTGCAGAAGTGCACTAAACGTAAAGGCCGGCAAAATGTATTTTACAGGCAGGGCCGATAGCACCGGAACCAGTACGAGCAGGAAGCTTAAAAACGAAACCAATACCTGCCAGTCGCCGCCGCCAAACTGGAATAAAGTCAGTAGCAGGATGGGCGTGAGCAAACAGCCCTGGATCATCATGGTAGTGGCGGCCCAGCCGAATCGGTTAAACTCAGCCTGTTCTACGAAAGCGTTGTAACGGGTAACCCAGTTTTGTTCAGTCGATGTGGTGTATGATTGGGCGGATTGACTAAGCGTTGCCATGAGCATTTTTTAGTTAGAATGACACCACAAAACAAGGGGACCCCAATCACTGCTAACCTGATAGCCATCAGCCTGCATACTGATTCTTGGCAACTGCCCGGCTGACCAAGCCCATTGTCTGGTTTAACCGGCACATTCAGCACCTTCTCCGCAATATCGGTCTTCGCTGCAACGCTCCCCCCAGCTTTGTGCGTCATGTAGAGAAGGCGGTTGTAAGCCTGACAGACCCTTCAGGTCTATAGCTAGGTAGCCAATCAAATTTGTAAATCAAACGCAATGGAACGTAAGGATTTTTTGAAGCGGGGGTTCACTAGCCTCTTAGGTATAGCAGCCATCAATCCACTGGTGTCAGCCTGCAAAAACTCAACCACTGTCGATCCAACTACAACGACCGACAGCAGCAGTTCTGGATCTGGCTCAACAAATGGCAGCTCGGCCAGTGACTGTTCCGTTACACCCTCCGAAACGGAAGGCCCTTTCCCGACGAAGGTGCCCGCCAATTTTGTTCGTAAAGACATTCGCGATGATCGGACTGGTGTGCTGATGACCATGAACATCACCATCAAAAATAAGAATGCCAGTTGTGCGGCCCTGGCGGGTGCCATTGTTGATGTCTGGCACTGCGATAAAGACGGCTATTACTCTGAATACGGCGGCTCGGGCATGCAAAGCGTAAATTTCACTACGGTCGACTTTTTACGTGGTCGCCAGACAACCGATGCCAACGGGCTGGCTACCTACACGTCTATTTTTCCCGGCTGGTACTCGGGTCGGGCGCCACACGTTCACGTGCATATCTATAATTCGGCGGGTAAATCGCTGTTGGTTACGCAGATTGCCTTTCCATACGCCACAACGAACAGCGTATATACCACGGGCCAGTCGTACGGCTACACAAAGGGCGCGCAGGATACGTTAAACGAGCGAGACAACGTATTTTCGGATGGCTTTACAACCGAGCTGGCTACTGTATCAGGCAGTTTGTCAGGTGGTTACACACTGACACACACGATTGTGGTGAATGGGTGAGTAGGATTTGGGATTTGGGATGTCGGATTTGGGATTTGTTGCTTACGCCAGCGCAAACACAGGCGTAAGCAACAAATCCCAAATCCGACATCCCAAATCCGTCTACTTCGACCGGATCGCGTCTACAGGATTCATGCGGGCGGCGAGGGCAGCAGGCAGAATACCGAAGATTACGCCAATACCGCTGGATACACCAAGGCCAAGCATGATGTTGCCTGTTGAGAGTTGAATATCGAGGCTGCCGAGGTCCATAAATGACATCAGGTAGACCAACCCGATACCGACCAGCCCGCCAACTACAGCCAACAGCACGGCTTCGAACAGGAACTGGAGCAGGATCACGTAGTTTTTGGCACCCAGCGATTTCTGAATGCCGATGATATTGGTGCGTTCTTTCACCGAAACGAACATGATATTGGCAATGCCGAAGCCGCCAACGAGCATCGAGAAACCACCAATAAACCAGCCAGCAATGGTAAGTACGGCGAAAATGCCGCTGATAAATTTGGCCAGCGCCTCGGGCCGGTTAATGGCAAAGCTGTCGTCCTGAGCAGGGCGTAGGCTGCGGCGAGCCCGCAACACGCCTTTTATTTCGCCTTCCAGGTTTTCCAGCCCGGCATCGGCTTCGTACCCTTTGACCGCAATCGTCAGGCTGGGTGTTCTGGAGGCAAAGAGCTTGGCAAACGTACCATATGGAATAATACAACTTAGATCGATGTTGCCGCCAATGGTCAGAATACTGGCCCCTTTTTTCTCGACAACGCCAATAATCATAAATTTCAGGCCCGCGATCTGCATCGACTCCCCGATTGGGTTCTGAACGGGAAACAGGGTCTCCGCTATTTCGGCACCAATAATCACCACATTGCGCGACGATTCAATTTCCTGGGGAGAAAAGTACCTCCCCTGCGCAATGGGTACGTCCGAGATCTTATTGTAGTCGTAAGTAACCCCTGAAATGCGGGCGCTGTTACTATTACTCCCATTTTTAACGGTAATACCGCCGCGGCCTCCCATTGCCACAACCGCCTGTGCGTTCTCGAGCCGCTCGGTTAGCAGCCGGTATTCGTTATACGTTGGCTCCGGGCGCTGAAAATATTTCCACCAGCGGTATTCGCTGCCAAATTCAAAGGGCCATTTCTGCACATAAACTACATTACTGCCCAAACCGCCCAGCGTGTCTTTAATATTTCGTTGCAACGAATCAACGATCGTAAACACCGCGATGATGGCAAAAATGCCAATGGTGACCCCTAACAGCGAAAGTGTGGTGCGGAGCAGATTTGACCGAAGCGACTGCCAGGCGAAACGCAGGCTTTCAATAATTTGACGAACAACTTTCACCGGAAACAGGAGCTAAGCATTAGGTTGGGAACAACGCTAAAAGTACATTCCTGTAGATGGTGCTTCAACCCCTTTCGGACAAACTAGCGTCCTGCCGGGGTATCTGGCTGATTTTGGGGTTCAATGGCAACCCGTCCCGCCTTCCTGCGTGAAGGCAACTAATCAGTAAGTCGAGTCTGGATCGGCGCTCTTGTTGGTGTATATTATCTGCGCGGGCTTTAGGGGGCTGGCGGGCGTTAGCTCACAGTCTTTGACCTGATCACGTATGAGAAAAAGGGAACAAAACGGATGGTAAATTTTATGGGGTAATTGAGCATAAGTTTGTCACGACTAAATAAGCAGCATTGAATGCACTCGATTATGCCAGTGAGAGTATGGGTGTAATCTTAAAAAAGAGCAGGCTTTTACTGAAATGATCATGGTCATTTTGCGGTATAATTCGGCCTCATACAGGGGCAGTTCTTTTCGAATCCGTAGATTAGCAGTACCAACTTGATTTTGATACTTATGCACAATCGTACTGTACTTCATCTTCGTTCGTTTATTGTCTCTGTTGCCATTTACGCACTTAATATAGGCTGTAAGCCTGCGCCGCCAGCGGCTTCGCAAACGGCCGTACAGACTGGACAGGGCGTTTATCAGTACAAAGAAGAAGACCCCACGCTGAAACCGTTTTTCTCGGATCGGCAGGGGGTTATCGGGCGTAACGGCATGGTGGCCTCGGCGCACCCCGAGGCCTCGCTGGTGGGGCTGAACATCCTGAAAGCAGGCGGGAATGCTGTTGATGCCGCGGTGGCAGTTCAATTTGCGCTGGCGGTCGTATATCCCGGTGCGGGCAACATTGGCGGCGGTGGATTTATGGTCTACCGCGATAAGTCGGGCAAGGCCAGTACACTCGATTACCGCGAAAAAGCACCTGGTAAAGCCACCCAGAATATGTACCTCGATTCGCTTGGTAATGTGCGGGCGGGCGGGCTTAGTCTGAGTGGTCATCTGGCCAGCGGGGTACCGGGTTCGGTAGCAGGTATGGTGCAGGCGCATCAGAAATTCGGCAAGCTCACCTGGGCGCAGGTGCTACAACCCGCTATTGATCTGGCTGAGAAAGGATTCCCGCTTACCGAACGTGATGCCACCGGTTTGAACCGAATTAAGGCCGATCTGCTCAAATACAATCCTGGTAAAATGTACTTTATGCGCCCCGACGGACGGGCATGGGCCAAAGGCGATACGCTTCTTCAGGCTGACCTTGGCCAGACCCTTCGCCGGATTCAGACACAGGGCCGGGCCGGATTTTACGCTGGCGAAACGGCTCAACTTGTTGCTGCTGAAATGCAGCGTGGCGGTGGGTTGATCTCCGAAGCGGACTTGGCCAATTATCAGGCTATCTGGCGTGAACCGATTCGGCAGGGCTACAAAAATTTCAACGTGATCACCATGCCGCCTACCTCAAGCGGCGGTGTGGCGCTGGTACAGTTGCTGCGCTACATTGAGCCATATCCGATTCGCCGCTGGGGCTGGAACCGCGACAGTACCGTGCAGGTGATGATCGAAGCCGAACGCCGGGTATATGCCGACCGCGCCAAATTCCTTGGTGACCCTGATTTCATGAACGTACCTGCCGCTCAGCTCATGAACCGGACGTACCTGCAAAAGCAATGGGAGACCTTCAATTTTAGCCAGGCTACTGATAGTAAAACCATCCACGGTGGTTCATTGCCCGGTTATGAAAGTCTGGAAACAACGCACTTCTCGGTGGTCGACCGGGACGGTAACGCGGTCAGTATCACCACTACCCTCAACGGTGGCTACGGAAGCCGGGTAGTCGTTGGCGGGGCGGGTTTTTTCCTGAACAACGAGATGGACGATTTCAGTATCAAGCCCGGCACGCCCAATATGTATGGCCTGATCGGTAGTCAGGCCAATGCCATTGCGCCCAATAAACGCATGCTTTCGAGTATGACGCCAACCATTCTGGAGCGTGATGGTAAGCTGTTTATGGTGGTGGGTACGCCCGGTGGTTCAACCATCATGACCTCTGTTTTCCAGACGGTTGTGAACGTGATTGAGCATGGTATGACTATGCAACAGTCGGTGAATGCCCTGAAATTCCACCACCAGTGGCTGCCCGACAAAACCATTTTCGAAAACGGTGCTTTCTCTGAAGCTACTCAAAAGGCGCTTATCAGCCGTGGCTATATGCTGGAGCAACTGACCAACACGCTCGGCCGCATGGACTGCGTACTGGTTCGTCCCGACGGCAGCTTCGAAGGGGCCTCTGACCCCCGCGCCGATAACACCGCGATGGGATTCTGAAAAAGTTGGTAGTCTGGAAAGTCTTTGTACGTCACACGCTTGGCCCTTATCCATTTCTCATGAAGAAAGAACGCTCATTACTTACGTTATTGCTGCTGGTTTTTTGCGTGACTGCCAGCTTCGCGCAAACCACTACTACGCAACAGGTAGTGGTTAACAACGGCATCGGATTGGGGTCAGCCATTGCCGTGGCTATTTCGTGGTCCAGGAACAAGTCGATCTTATGGGCAATTATTCACGGGGTCCTGAGCTGGTTTTATGTGATCTATTACTATTTCACCCGAGAGGCCGAAAAGTAAACGTAGCAGCCTTCCTTACTGGTATGTGCTGGTAAGGAAGGAACTGCGTGTATGGGCAACTAATCAAGTAGTTAATTGCTTTGCCTGCGTGTTTACTACTCAACGAGTATGAAACCATTGATCGTTCTGCTTGTCGCCTTTGCCGCTACGTTGCTTGTCATAAAGCTGATGTCGGGCCAATGGAATTATATACTCGCTGGTAATATTGCCATGTCTATAATGCTGTTGTTCACGGCGATGGGCCACTTCGCGTTCACCGAAGGAATGACCATGATGATACCGCCGTTTATACCGTATAAAAAAGCGTTGGTGTACGTCACTGGGATCATCGAGATTACGACTGCCGCAGGCCTTTTGCTCCCATCTACACAAGCATTGACTGCTGGTTTGCTGATCTTATTTTTCGTAATGCTGTTGCCCGCCAATATCTACGCTGCCATGAAAGGTGTCGATTACCAGAAAGGCACCTACGAAGCGCCGAACTTAACGTACCTGTGGTTTCGTGTTCCTCTTCAACTCCTTTTCATTGCCTGGGTAGGTTACTTCGGTTTGTATAATCAATAGCAGGTAGTGGAAATCCCAAACCGCGACTTTCCAGACTATCGACTATCGGTTACCGACTTTCCAGACTTATTCCCCTATTTTTGCGGCCAAATAAAATTTTGTTAACTCAGCAATGACGACGAACCGCACGTTCACCATGATTAAGCCCGATGCCGTAGCAGAGGGACATACCGGAGCTATCACCAAGATGATCGAGGAAGCTGGCTTCCGGATCGTGGCCATTAAAAAGACCTTACTGACCCCCGAACGGGCTGGCGAGTTTTACGCCGTGCACAGCGAGCGTCCGTTCTACAACGATCTGAAAAGATACATGTCGTCGGGCGCTATCGTACCGATGATTCTGGAGAAAGAAAATGCCGTTGCTGATTTCCGTACGCTGATCGGAGCCACCAACCCAGCTCAAGCCGCCGACGGAACCATCCGTAAATTGTTTGCCAAGTCGATCGAAGCCAACGCCATTCACGGGTCTGATTCAGACGAAAATGCTCAAATCGAAGGCTCGTTCTTCTTTGCCGGCACGGAGCAATATTAAGGGAGTGTAGAGTTAAGAGTTGCTTTGCTACTTACACCGATTGGGTTCGTAGCGAAGCAACTCTTAACTCTTAACTTTTAACTCTTAACTCTACACTCAGCTTCTCATAGTACTTGCATGCATCGCGGAGTGCGCATTCGCCGCATTTGGGCGAACGGGCTACGCAGATGTACCGGCCGTGTAAGATTAGCCAGTGGTGGGCCTTGGGTACGTATTGCTTCGGAATATGCGCCATCAGGGCTTTTTCTACGGCGAGTGGCGTGGTGGCTGTTAAGGGTGCCAGGCCCAGCCGGTGCGATACCCGGAACACGTGGGTATCTACGGCCATGGTGGGCTGATTGAAAACAATGGAGAGGATCACGTGCGCCGTTTTCCGGCCTACGCCGGGGAGCCGCTGTAACTCCTCAACCGTGCCAGGTACGTCGCCGCCGAAGTCGTTCATCAGCATTCGCGCCATCCCCACCAGGTGTTTGGCCTTATTGTTCGGGTACGATACTGACCGTATATACGTAAACACTTCTTCTACCGAGGCGGCAGCCAGCGATTCAACTTCCGGGAAACGGGCAAACAGTGCAGGCGTGATCTGATTGATACGCTTGTCGGTACACTGCGCTGACAGAATTACGGCAACGAGTAACTCGTACGAATTCGAGAAGTTGAGCTCTGTTTCAGGCTCAGGGAAATGGGTTGTGAAATAGTCGATAAATCGGCGAAAACGCTCTTTTTTCAGCATTCCCAAATTTACGACTTTACTGCTTCAGCGAGTTGTAGATTGTTTCCTGAATACGACGGCGAAGGCGCGTGGTATTGATGGCGTTATTGCCACCCGTTGGGAAAAGGCGGTTCGACAGGAACACGTACACCAACTCCTGTTCAGGATCAACCCAGACCATGTTGCCGGTGAAACCCGTATGCCCGAACGACTGCGGCGGTGCCAGCGGCGTCAGGTAGCTGCTCGTAGTGCTCTCCGGATTTGGTTTGTCCCAGCCGAGCGAACGCGGGCTGCGCGTACTGATCGTCTGCGTGAAGAACGGGACGGTCATAGGTTGCAAAATGCGCTGCCCGCCGTAGACGCCACGTTGCAGGTTCATTTGCAGCAATTTGGCAATGTCGTGGGCGTTACCGAATAGACCCGCATGCCCCGAAACGCCGCCCTGAACGGCAGCCATCTGGTCGTGTACGGTGCCCACCAGCAGTTGATTCCGGTAATAAGTGTCCTGTTCAGTTGGTGCGCAATGCGGGTTGGTCAATTTTTGCAGCGGCGTGAATGTGAGGGATTTAAGGCCAAGCGGCTGATACACTTCACGCTCCAGAAAGCGGTCGAGCGGCAACTTGCTAACTCGTTCTACCACCTTTTGTAACATCAGGAAACTCAGGTCGCTATAGACGAACGACGGCTTACCGTCTGCATCGACTTTGCGTGAGAGTGGCGACTGGATCACCCATTTCCAGACCGAGTCTTTCAGCGCGGGTTTTGCCCACAGCGTTGGCGCGATCTGCAGCGTGTGCAACGAGTCGTTTTTGTTGCTGTAATACGCCGGATTCAGGCTGCCCGATGGTGTGCGGGTACGGTCCCATAGGGTGGGGTAGAACGAGATCAGCCCGGCCTGATGCCAGAGCAGATCCTGAAGGGTCATGTTTTGCTTGTTGGTGCCTCTTAACTCGGGAAGGTAGAACGAAGCCCGTTGCGCCAGATCAATCTCCTTGCGGTCGTACAACACCATTACAGCCTGCAATGTACCCAGCACTTTCGTCAGCGACGCCAGGTCATACAGCGTGTTGTCGCTGACCTTTTCGCCGCCGCTACTGTAGTTGAGCGACCCAAAATTCTTGTCGTATATGATCTTCCCTTTCCGGGCCACCAGCACCTGGCAACCGGGAATAACGCGGTCGTGAACGGCCAGTTCAACCATCTTGTCGATCTTGGCCAGTTCAGATGCTTTCATGCCCACGCTCTCGGGAAGGGCCGGCACCAGACGCCCCGATGGATCAACGCTGACACTCTGCCCAGCCTTGAAATCGCCGGTTGAAATGGGAAGCAAACCGTTCGAAGGCGAAAGGCCAAAGAGGGCTTTGGCGGTTGCCTGCTGGGTTTCGCTGAATTCCTGGTAGCCACAAAGGAGCGCATCAGCGTCGGTCAGCAGGTTCAGACTGTAGGCCGAACCGAAAGCCACCGCAATTACTTTTTTGCCTTGTTCTTTCAGGCGCTGAATCAGCGTTACGGATGGTGCGTTGATGCTATACCGACGGAACGACGATTGGCTCATGTTGTGGAAACTGACCACAACGAGATTGGCATCGCCAACACTGGCCACCAGATTATTCACATCCTCGTCTGACTGTGGACGCTCGGGCGACACAAGCTGTTTGAGGGGCGTTAAATCGGCCAATGACTTCTGGAAAATGTTTCCGGTACCAGCGCCAATGGCAATTGATGCAATTCGGTTGGTATCTACCGTACTCAGTGGCAACAGTTTACCTTCATCGCTGACCACCGTAATCGCGTTTTCGCAGAGTTCGCGCTTCAGGTTCTTAGCCTCGCCTGAGTTCAGATCACTGATCAGATTAGGCAGCGCAATGGGCTTGTACTGGCTCAGTCCAGCCCAATATTTGGCTCGTAGAATCTTCTTTACTTTTTCGTCGATAAACGCCTGTGGCAACGTACCTGACACGATAGCCTCCTTGATGACCCGGGTTGCTTCGCGAATATTTTCGGGATACAGCAGGATATCGTTTCCGGCGATCAGGGCCTTCAGGTTAACCACTTCCGACCGGTTCGACCGACTGACACCGCCCATATTCAGTGCATCGGTAAAGACCAGGCCCCGGAAGCCTAACTCTTTCTTAAGCAGGTCGGTAACAATCTTTTCAGATAAGGTAGCGGCTACAGCGGGCGATTGATTATCCATTACCGGTACGTGCAGATGCCCCGTAACAACACCCATCAGACTGTCGGCGATGAGTTTGCGAAAGGGAAACAGATCAATCGTGTTCATCTGCTCCGACGAGCGGCTGATGACCGGCATCGAATGGTGCGAATCAACGTTTGAATCGCCATGGCCGGGGAAGTGCTTGGCAGTGGCAATAACGTGCTGCTGTTGCAGGCCTTTCATGTAAGCCGATGCTTTGCTGGCTACGTTTTCTTTGCCTTCGCCAAACGACCGGATACCGATGACCGGGTTTTGCGGATTGCTATTGATATCGGAAACCGGCGCGAAATTGATATGAATGCCCAGCCGGCTGCATTGCCGACCGATCTCGACGCCCATCCGGTAAATCAGGTCATTATCGCGGATGGCACCCAGCGTCATCTGCCGCGGAAATTCCATCGTGCTGTCGAGGCGCATGCCCAGGCCCCATTCGCCATCGATGCCTACCAGTAGCGGAATTTTAGACAGGCTCTGATACTTGTTGGTTAGCGTGGCCTGCCGGTAGGGGCCGCCCTGAAAGAAAATGACGCCGCCAATGTGGAACGACTGAATCAGATGCTCGATATAAATGCGGTGGTTCTCGCTGTGGTTGGAGAACGCGGCCACCATAAAAAACTGCCCGATTTTTTCGTCAGGCGTCATAGTCTGGAAGACGCTGTCGACCCAGCTTTCGCCAGCAGTCGTCATCTGCAGCACATTGGTGCCCGCATGCCCGGCCAGTTGATCCGACTCTAGCCGAGCCGTTGGGTAAACAACGGGGAGGGCTGTCGGATGAGCCACAATAGCTACCTTCTTTGTCGCCTTCTTCGTAACCTTTTTCGAGTGTTTTTTCGCTGCCGAACGGGCGCGGGAAACGCGTCTGGGTCGTCCAGAGCCTGATTCAAACGCGGCCAGCAAGAGTACGGTGGCAATCGTTAGCAGAACAAAATGCTTCCGCAGGAACTCAAACATAGGTTAGTTGACGTCGTACAAGTGAGCGGTGTAAATACGGTGAGGTAGGAGGTTGGGAACCCTAAAATTAGCCAAATGACCGTTTAAACCATAGTCTCAGTGGAAATTAAGCCAAATTTCTTATAGGAAGCTTGGTCGGCAAGAACCACGCCACCATCTTTGAAGTTAGTCTGCTCAACGTGTCGTCCTGCCTTTACTCCACTACGAATGCGACACTGGTCTCCCTTCTTTTACTGCCTGATTACCCCGTTTTTTTTCGCCATAAATACCCGGGCGCAAACCTACCGCCACACAGCCGTTTGGACGCGGATAGCCCCTTCCTACTCGCTTAGCAAGAACTGGACGCTGCTCAGCGATCTTTATTTCCGGCGGCAAAGCAACCCTAACCAAGGCCCTGCTCATCTGCTCGATTCACCGTTGGTCTGGGCAGGTCGGGTGGGGGCTTCTTATCGCACGAAGCATTGGCAGTACAGCCTGTTTCCGGCCGTATATTTTTATACGTACCCGGCACTTGGCACAGCGGCTGACTTAAAGCGAACCCCCGTTCCTGAATGGCGACCCACGGCCATGGCTGAATGGACGCTCGACGTACCCCATAAATCGATTATTCGTTTGCGGGTTGGCTATGAATACAGACTATACACGCCCTCCGAACCAGCTGATGTAGGCCGGTTGCGGTTCAGGGCCTTGTGGCGACGAACCATCGGAAATCGTGCCTATGGTCAGGTCTGGAACGAATCGCTGGTGGCGGCACCACCTAATTTTGAGGCCAACGGAAACCGATTCGAAATTAATCGGACAAACTTGTCGGCGGGGTATGCGCTCTCGAACATTTCGACCGTTGAAGTCGGTTATCAGTTTACGCATCGCCAACGGCGTAGCCTTGTTGAGTTCGATGATGAGCACGCCTTAACCTTAACGCTTTATCTGAAACTAAATCAGTGAAGAACTCCTCCATGAAATTTGCGTTCCTGTCGGCGTTGTTCGCGACGGCACTGCCTGCTGTAGCACAACGGACAATTAGCAAGCCGTTCGGCGTGATGGTCGATGCGCTTATCAAGGAATCGGTGCCGGTGGTGACCTGTAACGAGTTGAAACAGATGCCCGACGCCCTGCTGTTCGATGCCCGTGAGAAGCGCGAATATGCCGTCAGTCACTTGCCAAAAGCACGGTGGATCGGCTACGACGATTTTGAGTTGAGCCGGGTAGCGGGTGTGCCCAAAACTGCGCCTGTTGTGGTTTATTGCTCGGTGGGGTACCGCAGCGAGAAGGTAGGCGAGAAATTAAAAGCAGCCGGGTTCACGAACGTACGGAACCTCTACGGCAGTCTATTTGAGTGGGTAAATCAGGGAAACCCCGTTGTAGATAGTACCGGCAAACCTACCCGCCGCGTACATGCCTATTCGCGGACGTGGGGCATCTGGCTGAACCGGGGCGAGAAAGTGTACGAGTAACGTTTCGCAGACCGCAACTCCCGCTGGAGCATCGGCGATTTGGTCCGCTGATGTTCGGCCTGCCATTCCAGCATCGCCTTCCGGGCCGCGAACATATTGTGCGGATGGCCAATGCCATAACTCACCTGCGAGAGGGCTAGTAAAACCAGAAGAGAGATCCCCGTTTTCATGGTTGTGGCCGGGCAACATGGAACGTACCATCCCCGACACAACAAAGATAAGTGTTTAAGACTGTACTATGCAATACAAAGTACCTGTTTTTGTAAAATTTATTTTTCTTTCAGCTCAAAACAGGGGCATGACCTTAGCAGCCTACCACACATCAGCCTAAGGCATGCGTACCTGTTTAGCGTAGCCCAGTATCACCTCTGGCGTTAGCGAAGGTTCATCGTTGATTCGGACAAGACAGGGTAACCCCGTATAGCTCAGTAATATAGATTCAGTGGCTGCTACTCTGGGGCCATTAATGATCAGGCCTACAATCGGAATATTCCGGTGGCGAAGTGCCTCCACAGAAAGAAGCGTATGGTTGATACTGCCCAGATAATTGCGGGTTACCAGAACCACCGGCCAGCCTAACCGGACAATGAAGTCAATGTTCAGGTACGTGTCCGTCAGCGGAACCATCAGCCCACCGGCTAATTCAGCAACCAGTGAGTTGCCGGTTGTGGGTGGAATAAGCCGGGCCGGATTAATACTAACACCTTCGGCCGCCGCGGCGGCATGTGGCGACAGGGGCTCACGCAGCAGGTACGTTTCGGGATGAAACCGCGACCGCGAATTGCTGATCAGACTCCGAACCGTAGCCGTGTCGGAATCGGGTGGATAGCCCGACTGGATAGGCTTCCAGTAATCAGCCTGTAGTGCCTCGACCAACACCGCCGAAGCCACCGTTTTACCAACTTCGGTTCCGATACCAGCAACAAGTAGATGCATAACTTAACGAGTGAAAGAATGAAAGAGTGAGTTGAAGTGGTGGCGTTTTTGATTGGTGCCAGTCAATGTATTGCTTCGTTGGGCGGTCCCGCATCCAGGCACGACTAGCGAAGCAATACGTCTTAACGCGTAACCGTACCAACGCTCATTGCCGTTTCCTGCAGGGCGATGGTCAGCGCCGTTACTAAGCCGTCGATTTCGGCCTCGGTGTTGTATGAATGCAGACAAATGCGGATGCGTTCCTGCCCCGCAGCTACTGTTGGACTGACGATGGGACGCACATCAAAACCGGCGGCCTGTGTCGCTGCCGCCACCCTTCTGACGGCCGAGTTACCCGGTACGATCAACCCCTGAATGGGCGAAGTGCTGGTTAGCCAAACGGCCTCTGGCGCTAGCTGATGGCATTTCTTGCGAAAGTAGGCCACCCGTTCATGCAGCAGCCCGGCGCGTTCCGGTTCAGCGGCTACCAGCATATGAGCCAGTTGAATGGCCAGCAGATCGTGTGGTGGCAGGGCGGTGGCGTAAATGAATGAACGGGCCGTATTGATCAGGTACGTTCGCAGTAATGCCAGACCCAGCACGGCGGCTCCATGTACACCGAGCGCCTTGCCAAATGTATGCACCCGCGCCGTTACCTGATCCTGCAAGCCATGGGCCGCAACCAGGCCTGCGCCGCCCGGACCGTACACGCCCGAGGCATGCGCTTCATCCACGATCAGGGCTGCGTTGAAGGCCGTACAAAGAGCGGCGATCTGCGGTAACGGCGCTTCGTCGCCATCCATCGAATAAAGCGATTCAACCACCACAAAGGTGTTGCCGCCCTGTTTACTTGCCTCCCGGAGTTTATCTTCCAGATCGACTATGTCATTATGGGCGAAACGATGCCGGGTTGCTTTCGACAGCCGCGCGCCGTCGATCAGGCTGGCGTGGATGAGTTCGTCCGTAATCAGCGTGTCGCCGGGTTGGGGCAGACAGGCCAGCAGGCCCAGATTGGCCATATAGCCCGCGTTGAAGATCAGCGCCGTTTCGGCCTGGTAGAAACGGGCTACATCAGCTTCGACTGTGTCGGCCAGGTACGTATGGCCAGCCAGAAGCCGCGAGCCCGTGGCTCCGTTGCGCGTTAACTGAGCTGATGCCTGCGCCAGTTGGTGATGCAACGTACCTGAGCGCCCAATACCGAGGTAATCATTCGATGTAAAATCAACGGCCGATTCCGCCACGGTCAACGATCGGAAAAGCCCGCGCTGTTTCCGGTTATCAATGTCCGTTTCGAGTCTGTTTAGTAGCCAGTTGGGCATAATGAAATTGAAAGAGTCTGTGTGTGTGGCTGGTCCGTTTTACTTGCGGTTCGTTGCCATAGCCAGATACACGCCGTTTGTCCAGCCGAAGCCGTCCTGGTTGGGATATTCGCCGCCGCCAGTAGTTAGGGCGGCATCGGCCACGTTATATTTTTCCATCATCTTGCCGGTTGCCTTGAACACTTTGTCGTTCAGCGATAGCCAATTGTCTCGCCCCGCCTGGGCTGTTTTATTGAAACCATAGTTTATCAGCCCTTTATAGACGATCCACTGGAGCGGAGCCCAGCCATTAGGCCAGTCCCACTGCTGGCCAGTCTGTTGCAACGTTGTTACCCATCCGCCCGACTGCAGGAAGTTGGCCTTCAGCTCGGCATGTGCGCGTTCGGCTTGTTCGGCTGTAGCTAGGTTCATGAACAGGGGAAAAGCTCCGCCAAGGGTCAACGCCGGTGTTTGCTTCTCCGCAACAGCGTCATAATCGTGGAAGAACCCGGTTTCACCGTTCCAGAACGTACCCAGCATCGTGGTTTTCCGCTTGTCGGCCAGGTGGCCAAAATCAACAGCCTCGGCCTGATTACCAGCTTGTTCGTGGGCGCTTTGTAAGGTTTTTTCCAGCGAATAGAGCAGGCAGTTTAGGTCAACCGGGATCATATCGGTGGCGTGGATCGTGGCCATTGTCTGCCCGTCGGCAAACCACCGGCTGCTGAAATCCCAGCCTGATTCACAGGCCGCCCGAATGTGTTTGTACAGCCGGGCAGGGTCAATGTTGTGCGCTTCTGCGTCGGGCGTTAACTCAAGTTCCTGCCGATAGGCTTCGGGGCGGGGTGTTGCCAGATCGTCCCAATACCGGTTCAGGACGTTTCCATTAGCCAAACGAACTACACGCTTATAAACAGGATTTTCTGCGGTTAGCGAGCCAACGCCTTCCATCCAGAAATCATATTCCTTTTGTAGCTGCGGGAGGTATGTTGCCAGCACCTGAGGCCCGTCGATATCAGCCAGCATAGCGACCATCAGGGCGAAAAATGGCGGTTGGGACCGGCTTAGAAAGTACGTTCGGTTGCCATTGGGAATAAACCCTACGGTATCGATCAGGTACGCGAAATTAGCGAGCATTCCCCGGATCAAATCTGCCCGTCCCGACTCGCGCAGCCCGAGCATCGTGAAATAGCTATCCCAGTAGAAAATCTCGCGGAAGCGTCCGCCCGGCACTACATACGGGTGTGGCAGGGCCACGCGCGAACTGTACGGCACAACCACGTCGGCCGGCCGTGTCAATTGATCCCAAAGGCGGTTGATATGTTCGGAGGTCGTTATCGAAGTGTCACTGACGTACCCTGACGCCACCGCCGATGGCCGATCGAAATAGGCATCGACGAACGTACCCAGATCGAACCCCGGCTGGGTACGTTCATGCTTATAGGCTACCAGAATAGAATCAGGGTCTTGCTTAGGCGTACAGTCAACAAAGGTTTTTGAGTCGGGAAACAGGCCGCTCAGCTGGACATCCTTGAAGAGTTCGCCAAAAAGTTGGTCAGGGGAAGACATGGAATGAGTTATAGGGTAATGGCTTCGTAACGGCAAAGTCGCCAGGGTTATCACAAAGGGTGCAAAGAAATGCATACTTTCGACACTAAACTTCCGCTCTTTATCGAATGCTCCGCCTAAAACTCTCCCTCTTCCTGAATTACATTGTCTTTGCCATCCTGCTCAACAGCGTCGGGACGGTGATTTTACAGGTTCAGAACAACTACGGTGTATCGGCTTCCGGAGCCAGTATTCTGGAGGCGTTCAAAGACCTCAGTATTGCCGTTGTCTCGTTTCTGGTGGCTTCCTACGCTACCCGTATCGGTTACAAGCGGGCCATGCTCATTGCCCTTGGCACGGTTGCGTTTACCTGCCTGCTGATGCCGCAACTTCCCGCTTTCTGGACGACCAAGCTGCTGTTTGCGGCCACCGGAGCCAGCTTTGCGCTTATCAAAGTATCGGTATTTGCCACGATCGGCCTGATCACGAAAGACCCCGATGATCACGCCAGTTTTATGAACTTCCTGGAATCGATGTTCATGGTCGGCGTGTTATCGGGCTATTTTCTGTTCAGTGCTTTTGTCGATGATCAGAACCCACAGTCAACGGCCTGGTTACGGGTATATTACGTGCTGGCAGCTATTGCCGGGGCGGCTTTTCTATTGCTGCTAACCACGCCGCTCGACGAATCGGCCGTGCATACAACGGAAGAGACGGTGGGCATCGGTAACGTGGCTGACATGCTCCGGCTCGCCATTACGCCTGTAGTATTGGTGTTTATCCTGACGGCCTTTACCTATGTGCTGATGGAGCAGGGCATTATGAGCTGGCTACCGACATTCAACAGCCAATACCTGAAACTGCCTACGTCGCTCAGTATCCAGATGGCCAGTATTCTGGCTGCCAGTACGGCACTTGGGCGGTTGGGGGCGGGTTTTGCCCTGAAACGGGTGCCGTGGTACTGGCTGTTGATGGGGTGTCTTGTTATATCGGGCGGGTTGGTGTTGCTGGCCCTGCCACTGGCCGAAAAAGCATCGCAGGCGGCAGTGGCGCAGGTAGCGGGTGCAGCCTACGGGTGGGGAGACGCTCCAGTGGCCGCGTTCATTTTTCCGTTGATCGGCCTGTTTATCGCCCCGATTTACCCGGCCATTAATTCGGCTATTCTAAGTAGCCTGCCGTTACGCCAGCACGGCCCCATGGCGGGGCTAATCGTTGTATTCTCGGCACTTGGCGGTACCACTGGTTCACTCATCACCGGCCGTATTTTTGAGACCTACGGCGGGCAGACCGCTTTCTACGCATCGCTGGTACCTATCACGGCCCTGCTGATTCTGTTAACTCTTTTCAAACGAATGCAAAGCCGGGTGACGATAGCCGCCTGAGCCGTTCACTCCCTTTTGGCTACTAAAAAATGCCCGTTCGGCTGAACGGGCATTTTTGTTACTGAGCCTCCTATGGGACTTGTACCTGGTAATGATAATCAATTAGTTACATAGAATTATTTTGGCGGGGGACGGAATAGGGGACGGATTGGGCAATATTCAACTGCTACACCTCTTTATCTTGTGGATACTTATTTATAAAAATAGCAACCTGCATAAAATGGCCGTGTTCAACATCATAGTGTGGACTGACATAAACTCGCGCAATCTCGGCGCTGATCGTTTCTCCATCGTCAATACTTTGGGCTACCCTTTGTACTTGCTCTGCTGAGATATACCCCAAAAAGTACTTTTTGTACATCACCTTTACGGCGTAAGTATCAAATTGATTGTTCGGCTCTCTAACTAGTGATACCATTTCGCCAACTTTTAAAGAATTAATGATCTTAGGGGCGTCGTGATGTTTAATTCCGGCTATGTCAGTTCTAAATCCTTTCCAGCTACTCTTTTTCTTCCCAGAACCTTTTACCTGCACATTTGAAACTAAAGAAGGCTCAAATCCAATGTCAGTTGAAGTCTTCCTGTCAGATGTGGGATAAGTAGGGAGCGATGAACTGTCTCGGCTATTCGTCGCTGGTTTTGAGCGAAGTAGATATATAATCAACCCACAGACGATACATATTGTAATTACCTCCTCCATAGGGGTTAATTTAAGAGCGCAGTTTTAGACAAAAGACAATATTAGCATTCTATATCAAACCCTGTCTTTAGCATACAACATACCTTCAGTTAGTACACTTTATTACTGCAAGGTACCTACCTGGTTTGGTCAGATCCGCAAGGGTGGATCCTACGGCTGAGTAGGCCAAGTAAGCGACTAATCTAGCCTTTTCTTGTTTTACCCAACTGATTGATATAATAAAGGAAAAGTAATCGCTGAGAGTTAGATGCCGTGTGTCAGACTCTTCTATTTTACAGAGATCTTGTTATAGGAGAATTTAGAGCTTACTTAAAAACCTAACAGTAATCGGCTACCTATACTGAGGACGATCCGACCATCTGCCCCATACTCTACCTGTATAACCCGACCCACATAACTGGTTGGTAAGCTCACGATATGGTTTACCTGCACAGTATCTGAGTTGACCGGTACCCGGTTGCAGGACCATACACGAGGGTCAGTCCAGTTGCCCGATTTAAGGGTGAACATTAGCGCATTGGTGTTACTAACCTTGCGGATACGATGATCGAAATAGTCCGCGATGTAGAGATTACCACTACTGTCCACGGCCACGCCGGAAGGAGATCTCAACCGGGCGGAAATTGCCAGCCCACAATCTCCATTATCGCAACCATTGCCATTACCGGCCACCGTGGTGATAATCCCCAACATATTTACCCTGCGAATTCTATGGTTACCCAGATCCGCGATGTAAAGCTTACCACTGTCGCCTACCGCCACACTAGTAGGGCTACTCAGATAGGCTGAAGTGGCAGGCCCTCCATCACCACCGTAGCCACTAATGCCTGTACCGGCTATGGAGGTGATTATCCCCGACGTATTTACCTTACGGATGCGGTGGTTACCTAGATCTGCGATGTAAAGGTTGCCACTACCATCTATTGCCACTCCAGTAGGGCCGTTTAAGTGGGCTATGGTGGCTAGCCCACCATCCCCACCATATCCACTAATGCTAGTGCCAGCCACTGTGGTGATTATCCCTGAAGAGCTCACTTTGCGGATGCGGTGGTTGCCTGAATCTGCGATGTAAAGATTATTATTGCCGTCGACCGCCACACCGGTAGGGGATCTCAATTGAGCAGAAGTGGCCGGGCCTCCATCATCACTATAGCCAGCCTCGCCAGTGCCGGCTACGGTGGTGGTCACTCCCAACGGACTCACCTTACGGATACGGTGATTATTCTGGTCTGCGATGTATAGGTTGCCACTATTATCAACTGCTACACCTGTAGGGCTATTTAGGGAGGCGGAGGTGGCCGGACCACCATCCCCACCATAGCCAGCATTGCCCGTACCGGCTATCGTGCTGATAACCCTGGCAGCATTTATCTTGCGAATTCGGTGGTTATTCCGATCTGCGATGTAGAGATTGCCACTACCATCTACCACTCCACCATAAGGCTCATTCAACTGAGCGGAGGTAGCTGGCCCCCCATCTCCACTATAACCACCACTGCCTCTAGTGCCAGTTCCGACCACGGAGTTGATCACCCCCGATGAGCTCACCCTACGGATGCGATTGTTAGAATGATCACCGATGTAGAGATTGCCACTCTTATCTATCGCTAGGCCAAAAGGGGAAGTCAACGGAGTGGAAGTGGCCAGCCCGCCATCTCCGCTATAACCACAAGTGCCTGTACCAGCTACCGTAGTGATTGTTCCCGAAGAGCTCACCTTGCGGATGGTGCATCTATCAAAATCATCGATGTAGAGATTGCCACTGCCATCCACTAGTATGCTATAAGTATTACCTAAGTGAGCGGCGGTGGCTGGCCCCCCATCTCCATTATAATCATCAATGCCACCAGTACCGGCTATCGTGCTGATCACCCCGGAAGTGTTTACCTTACGGATGCGGTGATTGTTTGAATCAGAGATGTAGAGGTTGCCACTAGCATCAACCGCCAGACTATAGGGGGTATTCAATTGGGCGGCAGTGGCCGGACCGCCATCCCCACTATAGCCATACGTACCAGTACCAGCTACCGTGGTGATTATGCCCGACGCGTTTACCTTGCGAATGCGGTGGTTATCCCGATCTGCGATATAAATATTACCGCTGCCGTCTACCGTCACATCCAAAATATGGTTCAACTGGGCGGCGGCAGCTGGCCCTCCATCCCCATTATAACCACAAATACCAGTACCAGCCACTGTAGTGATTATCCCCGATGTATTTACCTTACGGATGCGGCAGTTACCAAAATCAGCGATGTAGAGGTTACCAGCACTGTCCACCGTTACACCAAAAGGGATATTTAACCGAGCGCAGGTGGCTGGCCCTCCATCTCCGCTGTATCCACCTTCACCTGTACCGGCCACCGTAGTGATTATCCCCGAAGGGCTCACCTTGCGGATGCGATTATTATCCCGCTCGGCGATATAAAGGTTTCCTTTGTTATCTACTGCCACCCCAAAAGGCTCATTCAACTGGGCGGAGGTAGCAGGCACGTTTTCGCTACTGTTGCCTGCTACTGTTGTAATCACCTGAGCGAATGCAGATGAGGTAAGGCCAGACAGCCAAAAATGAAAAGTAATAAGTACGAAGGCTACATGGAACCGTAGAGGTAATTGTATGTCCACGTGAAAGTTGAGTAGAGCTAATAGGTCTATAAAAGGCCAAATGTCACACCCAATTTTACAAAGACAATGCCCTTATGCAAGGAATAAGAATCTATAACTTTACATCGCAATCTTGTAGTCTGTATGGACTACTTGGTTTGGTCAGAGTCGCAAGGGTGGTTCCTACGGCTCCGTGGGTCGGGTGGGTGGTTCCCCCGGCCCTTTTTTGTCGAGCGCGTATTTTGCTCGTCGTGTGGCATTACGTCTGTCGCGTTGCTGTTTCTCTAACGCGTCATCAATAAGTTCGTACAAACCTATGAACGCTCGTGCTACGGTAGCGCGATTTCTACGGCCTTTGGGTCTTCCCCGGCCCGATGGTTGACTGTCACGGCTAAAACGGGTATTGACTCCATCTTGCCAAATGTCGGTTCGTGGCATTTCGTTCTTTATCTATCAAATCAAATAACCGTTATTTGACTACTTCAATACATTTATTGGATTAGCTAATGAGTTATGTTCTCAACAGCCACTAAATGGCTCTGACCAATCTATTCAATGATTATTCCTAAGTATACCAAGCAAGACATTCTTATCGCTGAGATGAATGGTGACCACAGTCTTTCAGACTTTCATGAATATTGTCGAACTCAATTCATCTGGATACCTGAATCATGAAACAGCGATTGGTATTACTCAAAAGGTGATAGCAGAGGGAGTAACAGCCGGTTTAACCGAGCCCCAGATAAAAGCTCTTCAAATCAGCATTAACCAATTTCCGGAAAGTACGTGTATCAGCTGTTCACGAAAGAGGGTAATAAAGGCAGGCGATGAACCTGACTTTTGTTATATGTGCAAGGAGGAGATCAGCTTTATGTAGGGTTGTGTCAACACTGATTTTAAAAAGAATAGTGCATAATGCTAGTCGTGAAACGGCGTAAAAAATGCGAAAAACTGAAACATATTGAAATATAATTAGTCATCGAGCCTTCCATTATGTCGGTTGTTACGTGGTTTGATCGCATCATTGCATAACAAATGGGCGGCATGGTGGAGGCATATATTGAAAAAATGTTGAGTTTGTAGAGTTGCCGGTGGCTCTATCTAATTAAATCGCGGTTTACAATAATTTGCATTATCTCATTTCTCTCTCGTAACGGCTCGTAAATGTCATGTTTTGTCAGGTGCCAATCAGGTAAGTACGTGTTCCCGATTAATTCTCGATAACTCACAACGGCATCTCCCAACGTGTCCCCCGTCGAATGTCGAGCGCGGCCCGTTGTCGGTCGGTAGGTTGTACTGTGTCAATAGCAGGGAATAGTGGCAAGGTTTGACCCTCTCGAACGACGACGTATTTTCTCAGCCGGGCAACTGGATTGTTACGCGGGTTTGTATAGGCATTACGGATATTGTGCGCAATATGATAGCACTGTTTGTCTAGGTTGGCCCCAGCCTGTTTCGCGCTCAGGTAACGCCCGGCCAATGCGTCGAACGTTGCGCGGTCGTGCTCGTATAATTTGCGAACGGTTGAGGTTGATACGTACCGTTTCGCTCCCCGTTGATCGTCGATATTTAGCCCCGTCACAATACATCGTCGCGGCTCTGTCAACGGTGTTTGCATGGCGTCGTCTGGTATTTCGCGGCCATGATTGATCGCTCTAAATGAGGTAATAGGTTTGTCTAGAATTAACCCTGAATACAAGGGGTTAAAAGTGGACAATTTGCCCGGTTGAGAGTCGGTTAAAAGTGGACAGGTTTTAGACTCACTTCTCCTTGCTTCTTCACTGTTATTCCACGTTTTTAGGCGGTCGCTGATGGTGGTCAGTAGCCTGTCGTCAACGGCCGTCAGGTGTTCCCATTTTTGAGTAATTAGCGAGGCGGTTTCACTCTGCCAGTCGATTCCTTTTCTGTGCCTAGCTAACAGTTCCCGGTATCTTTTTTCGGCGCGTTCAAGTGGTTTCCAACGGGCGGCACGTTCACGGCCGGTCAGGTCGTCGGATAACTCCCAAAACTTGGCATTTCGTCCGTTCTGGTAAATGTCGCGTTCTTTGGCTGTCAGTGTTTCGGGGTTGATAGTTGGCTCATCGAATAGTATCTCCATGAACGTTTCAACCAACAACGCCCCAAACAGCCTGTAGTTGCCTACTGTCAGCAGATCAGCCAACGTATTGAGGTTTATGCCCCGGCCTTGCAGGTACGCCATTTTCAAGACCTTTACCTCAACCCTTAGAAGATTCTCAGATAGGCCCGGTTCGATGTTTCGATACTGTTTTCCCTTATCATACAACTTCACTACGTATCGTTGTGTCTGACACTGATAATACGGTGTTTCGCTCCGTGTATCGAGTATAAAAGGTTTCCCTTTGTAGGCAACAAGGTTTTTGAGAACACGAGCGACAGGAAACGGTAAAACGATATTCACCCCAAACTCCACGTTGTTGAGCCGTGAACTTATGGGGTTGATAGCATAGCTACTCACCAACAGATCGAGTGCAGCCAACAAATTGCGGGCGGTGAAGTCGTCAGCATTGTGTAGCCCGTCGTTGAAATATCGGTGAATACTTCCACTGACTTCAACCCGGTAACCTGTCCCGTTTTGGCGTGGTGTCAGCGCGAAGGTTAGCCCCCGGTCATTTGCTATTAACCGATCTGTTTTTAGTTCGCCGGTTGTCTGGCTGTACTTACCCTCAAAGTTGAGGGACGGGCAAATCATCAACGTATCTGCCGATACGGACAGGTCGAGAACTTTGATTCCGTCAAACATAGGAATGAGTAGTACAGTACTAGCCCCGGCCTGTGATCGGCGGGGGCGGTTTATATGAAGTGACACTGATAGCGATGTGAGGGTCGGGTCAGAGTAGCCCCCGTCGTATGAGTTCACTGACGAACGCGGCGCGGGCGTCGGGATACGGGTAAAAGGTCGGAAAGTAGCGTAGTGTCATACACCCAGCATCGGCTGTGAATCGAACGACGACGCCGTTTCGTATACGCTCTCCGTTACGCCCGAACGTCAGCACGTTTCCTAAAAAGACGTTCGCCTCATTAGTTGGTTGTAGGCCGGTGAAGAACTTGACCGAACGCCCACCTGTTTTCTTCTCCGTCGCCGTTCCACGTAGAATGAGGTTAGCGTTTATATCGTCGTTGAATCGTCTATCCTCAACGATCAATTCACGCGGTACACGGGTAAAACCCGGCTCGCAGTTTTGGACAATGTAGCGGCCCCGTTCGTTGTCTATAACGAAAGAAACGAGGTGTGAGGTAGGTACGTAGGTCATACGCCCCGGCTCTCCCCAGCCTTACTCGTTTTGAAACGGCGGTGTTCCTTCTGTAAAGTCAGTACGTCGTCGCGACGGTAACGCACCCGGCCGTTCATTTGGCGCGGCACGAGCAAGGCGGGGCGGTCGTTGGTGTCTTTGGCCCAATCGTGCAACGTTGTGAGCGATACCCGCAAGTATTCGGCTGTCTCCCGACGTGTCAGCAGGTCGGGCAGATCGGCCCCGGTTGGGGTAGGTGGTGTGAAGTTTGCCAGTTCGGAGCGAACCGCAACCCGTACCAACTCTGTCAGTTGATCGGGCGTTACATGAATCTGGGTGACTGTGCCAAACATGAGCTATAACTAATTTGGTTATGGCTCAAAGTTGGTGGGTCTGAATGCGGTGAATGTTACGGGTGTAATGTTTCCCGTAACAACGTCAGTAAAGTTTACTCTTTATTGATATGCAGCTCAATACGACCCCGTTTAGCCTTTTCTATACCATTAGGCTCTCGCATTTTTTCCAGCTCCCTTTCTATTGTTTTGGCGTCTGCCATGCCCTCTACGTTGTCTGCAATAAACCGTGCTAGGCCTTTAATTGTATTTCCAACTACTTCTTTGCCGTCTTTCGTCTTAATTAAAGTTAGTTGAGTAAATAGATCGTATAAAGAACGGTTAGTGCCGTTCCATTGGAGTTTTACGCCCGGCTGCGCTGGAGGTATTTCTGTTTCATTGGTTTTGATGTCGTTGCCATTAATACGTTTGTTTATAGTTTCTACGTGATCGCATACAACCACCTTCACCTTCATACCTAATTGGATAGCTGCAATTAATCCTACCCGAAACGAAAACGCTAGATAAGTGGGATCTGTGCGGTCATTAGGCTCTATCCAGTCAAAATCAGAGTCTTCTAGATTTGTACCAACAGGATAGGAGTGTGCCGCTATTGTGTGAACTAAGTTTCTGACTTTTCCTTCCAAATTGTCGAGTCTAATAATGAAATTATATAACTCAGACTCGTATTCTACCTTGTCATGGCGGTTTGTAATTGCTGTTAGATTCTGTTTTAATTCCGCTGTAAACGAATCAGAATGGTGAAAGATTAGAGAATTTAATTTGATAGCAAGAGACTCTATAGACGTTATATCTTCGACCGTGAATAAGTAATCCTCGTCTTTTCTTGTACACTCTTCAACTGCAAATTGATATTTAGCTGTTAGGGAATTTAAACTCTTAAATATTGCCCTTAGTGCATCGAAGTGTATATGTGAAACAGTTAGCATGTCGGTTTGGTCAGAGCACTTGATAATTATATACTATTCCTAAAAAGACTAAAATAGACTATAAATGTAAGGTTTTGCGTTGGTTAGACCGCGTTTTCTAAATCGCTGTAATGGAGCATTACTCGTTCTAGATCAACTTCTCTAATCTCATCAGTGGTCAGCGTTTCTACGGCGACGGTATCGCCTTTAGCGTTAGTAAATTCCACTTCGTAAAGGTTACCTCCATCGTAGATATGAACAACGGTACCCACGTCTCCTCGGCGCAATCCCAGCGCGGGGCGGTCGGTCAACAGAGCGGCTAAATCGAGTTCCTGTATCATCGTGTAGTCAGGTACATTGCTAATCGTTGCAGTAGGGCAGAGTGAAGGGGTGCAGGAACAAACCCAATGGCTCGATCAATGTCAACTTCTGGCAAGGCTACCAGATTGGAAAGACGCACGACAGACACAGCCCTCAGTTGATTGTTAGTATCGGGAATTAAGACTTCATCAAAACCGGCTACAGCCTGATGGAGCTGAGTGGAAATACCACAAACCAGATAATCTCCGTGTCCTGGCATACGTCGTAGCAATAGTACTGGGCGTTGTTTGCGTGAACCGTCCGATTGTTGAATAAACGCTATAGCTATATCGCCCTCCTGCATCGTTGATCGGGTTTGAGTGTAATGATTAGCCGCCTGTTTACACCTAGACTGATTGGCGGTAATTTGAACTGGTGATGCTGTTCCCTCTCGCATAAGTCTTATTTGGTTGATTATGCCGCAAGTTGGCCGGGTAGAACGGCAGGGGTAGGGTTGGGGGTAGCCCCTAATTATTCGGATTCGATTTTTTTGATGGCATGTTTCTCATAATCCTCAATTAGAATTGTGACCGCTGGTAAATCCATTGCATGAACTATGGTCTTGACGGATCTAATGTCTTTAATGCGTTCTCTCCACTGGTTAGTGGTTAATTTTTTTTCGAGCAAATTTTTTACCTCTGGATCTGCTTTTTTTAGGTGTCCTTCATAAGTTAGCCCCGTTATAAATCCTATAAATTCCAATTCACTTTTGTATGATGACCCAGCTTGCCTCTTAGGAAACACTCCAGTTTTTTGGAGAAGTCTAATTAGAAATAACCTCTGAAATGTCGACAGTTTTGTACCTGTATTTGTTGAGTCTGGTTCTGCGGTCTGTAAAACGGTTTCATCACTCAACTTTAGATACTGGCTATACTCACTACGATGAGCTGCATATACTTCAGGTGCAAAGTTTCTCAGAGTATCAATAATGACTCGTGACCAATCGTAGAGGATATTACGCACATTTGATATAAAGAAGAGGTTCTGTTTTGCTCTCTTGATACTTTCACTATCATTTATAGACGGAGTTAGTACCCTGTTTGTGATTTTTCCTAGTTGAACTAAGTCATCTTTGATAAGTGCATATACAGGTAGTAGTAAAGAAGTTAGCAACTCATTTATGCTATTAGCGTACCTATCTTGGAGTTTGGATTCTTTTCTGTTGTCAAACTTCTCAGATAGCTCAGACTTTAAGTATTGTCCTAAATCCAGACCACTATTGTTGCTAAATACCTCTGTGTCTGAATCGAAACACTCTTTAAATAAGTGCGTGTCGGCATTTGCGAACCAGTATAATCGATTACATATTACACGAGCCGCCAAACGGTGTATAGTATCCTCAAATTTTGCACTTTCCCGTATAGGTATATTAGCCTCACGATGAGCCCTTAATGTAAATTCTCTTGCAATAGACATCGGTTAGACTTGAATTGAACAAGTGAAGGGATGAAAGTTCTGTCTGTACTTCTTGGTCGGTCGTTATCGATCTTGGCAGAAGCTATATCTTTCACATGTATTATTAACGATGGGTAGGGGAGGGCATGGCTGGTACACCACTGTAGTCTGGCTCATCGTCTCCGTAGGAGCGGTTTAGAACCATATGAGATAATAGCCGCCAATCAGCACGTTCATTAGCCTCAGTTTCTTGCTCCATTTTTGCGAGTAATCCCGCTAATAACAGGCTATTATCAGGATCGAGGGTGCGTAGATCAATAGTCAGTACGGCCGGTGTTCCGTTCGAGTCAGTTATTAGTGATACGCCTTGCATGGTAGGTCTTTGGTTTATTTGGTTAAGCCATTTCTAAAGTCTCTACCCGCTGGTCACCGAGCGCGGGTTTCATAGGTACACTAGTAACTCCGCTAAAGTGTGGGTGACTAAGTAAGAGTAAGGCGTTTTGCTCCGATGATACTTTGATGTAGCGTAGGAATACCGCCTCCGAACGGTGGCCCGTTACTTTCATAATCATAACCGGGTTCACCCCGGCCAAATACGCGTTTGTAGCAAACGAACGGCGGGCGGTGTGGCTGGTGACTAAATCCCATTTTGGCACGTAGCGTAATTGACGAACACCGCCTTTTGTTCGCCCCAACTCTACCCCCTCCGTCAGGTGGTCGGCTAGTTTGCACAGCTCTTTCAGGTACGTGTTTAGTTTCTGATTTGAAATTGTGCGGGGCGGTATGCCTTCATATTTTGCCAGTATAGACAGTACATTTGGATTCAGGGGAATAGATACCTTTTCAAATGTTTTGATGGTCTTACGCGTAAAGATTCGCCCCTCATGCGTGATATTTTCCGGCCGTAGCTGTGAGAAGTCAGAGAACCGTAACCCGGTATAGGCTCCAATCAGAAACAAGTCGCGTATACGGTCGAGGCGCGGGTTTGTCGATAGGTCGAGGTTATAGAGCGCGGTTAGTTCAGCATCGCTCAGGTAGATGTTATCTACGTCCTCAACCAACTTCTTAAAGTCCTTATGCTGGTAGGCGGTGCTGTTGTGTAATCCGTCAGCGTGTGACTGTTTCAACATCACTTTCAGGTCTTTCAGCAACGTACCTACGTAGTTCAGGGTTAGCCCCCGGCCGGTTAGCCAAAGTTTGAACTGGTGATAAAAGTCGAGGGTAATGTCTGAGTAATCGGTGGGCCTGCCTGTTTCGGCGGTGTACTTGAGCAACACCCGGTAAAGTTTCATGTACCCGGCCAACGTGTACCCGGCATAGTGCAGACTTTTATGAGTTAGCCGTTTCCCGGCCTCAGCCTCTTTCACAAACCGGGTTATGTATGCCGTGAATGGTTCGGCGGCTGGTGTGACTACCTCAGCAGTGGCGCGTTTGGGAGCGGCCTTACTCAGATCAAGGTCGAGGTAATTTTTGATGGTGGCGTTATCAATGGTAACCCCGGCCATTTGTAGGCGGGTCACAACCCGAACGAGCGCGGCGCGGTGTCTGTCGAGGTGACCGTTGATGGTTTCATGCTCCGAACGTACCGCCTTGTTCTTCTGATTGGTGTAGGCGCGTTGGTCGGTGGCGTTCCACTGGTAAGGCTCAACCGTCTGCCCGGTTGAATACTTGAACCGGCTGTTATCAAATCGGAAAATTAAGTAAATGAGGGTTGGCCCGGTGGCTCGGGCATCTTTCAGCAGAAACTTGACGTCCTCTGTCGATGGGGTTTTCATTGGTCTTACTTGGTTTGGTCAATACCAAGTTACGGAAAGATTCAATGCAGGGGACGGAATAGGGGACGGATTTACTTTACTTTCTCGTATGTCTTTTGATTCGGCTCGATAAACTAAAAAGGCTAATCCGCTGATTTTGAGTTATTTTAACTCTAATCTGGATTAGCCTTAAAACCATTCTAGAGCCTCCTATGGGACTCGAACCTACGACCTACGCATTACGAATGCGTTGCTCTACCAACTGAGCTAAGGAGGCTTATCTGAGGTGCGATGGGCAATTTACCGGTTATGATTAACTGACAATAAACTCGTCTTTGCCGGGCATCAACAGTTCGTAATTTGTAAATCGACCCTCGTAAATTGCTTTCGCAGGGGCAAATATAGCTTTTTCGTAAAATTGTACGCAAGCATCGTGCCATGAATTCGGTAAATTTGCGGTATGATTTCCATTACGAACCTATCGTATTTCCTCGGCAGCCGTGCGCTTTATGATAACGCATCACTGCATATAAAACCTGGCCAGAAGATTGGCCTTATCGGCCTGAACGGTACTGGTAAGTCTACGCTGCTTCGCATCATCGACGGTGAGTATCAGCCCGATGGCGGTACTATTTCTAAAGCGGGCGACGTAACTATCGGCTTCCTGAATCAGGATTTGCTCTCATACCAGACAGATGATTCCATTCTGGCTGTGGCCATGCAGGCCTTCGACCGGCAGAATGCGCTCCAGAAAAAAATTGACGAGCTACTCCACGAAATGGAGACCAACTATACCGATGATCTGGTAGATAAGCTCGGAAAAGCACAGGAAGAATTCGAAGCTCTCGACGGTTATTCGGTTCAGTCACGCGCTGAAGAGATCATGGAAGGGCTTGGTTTCAGCACCGAAGAATTGCAGCGTCCCCTCCGCACATTCTCGGGGGGCTGGCGGATGCGCGTGATGCTGGCGAAACTGCTGTTGCAGAAACCGTCGCTGCTGATGCTCGATGAACCAACCAACCACCTTGACTTACCGTCGATTCAGTGGGTGGAAAAATACATTCAGAATTACGAAGGTGCCGTTATCGTGGTGTCTCATGACCGTGAATTCCTGGATAACGTAATCGACGTGACGGTTGAAGTGGCTAATGCCAAGCTGAATTATTATCCCGGCAATTACTCGTTCTACCTGGAAGAGAAAGCCCTGCGGAACGAGATTCAGAAAGGAACATACGAAAACCAACAGGCTAAAATTCGGCAAACCGAGCGTTTTATCGAACGCTTTAAAGCAACGGCTTCTAAAGCCAAACAGGCTCAAAGCCGGGTGAAGCAACTCGCCCGGATGGAAACCGTCGACGCCGTGATCGACGAGTCGGCGCGGGTGAACTTCAAGTTTCAGTTCACTACCCAGCCGGGTCGGCATATTCTTCACCTCGACGACATTTCGAAAGCGTATGGTGCCAAGAAAATCCTGACCCATGCCGACATTCGCCTTGAACGGGGGGATAAAGTAGCCCTGATCGGGGCCAACGGGCGCGGTAAGTCTACGCTGCTGCGGATTATTTCCGGCTCTGAACCAGTTAACGAAGGCCGTCGGCAACTTGGTCATAACGTGTCGTTCAGCTTCTACGCGCAACACCAACTGGAGTCGCTGAACGTAGACGATAACATGCTGGAAGAGTTGAAATCGGCTAATCCAAACAAGAGTGAAGGCGAATTACGCGGGGTTCTTGGCTGCTTCCTGTTCTCGGGCGATGAAGTGTTCAAGAAGATCAAGGTGCTGTCGGGTGGTGAAAAATCGCGCGTGGCGCTGGCGAAGGTTTTGCTCTCACAAGCCAACTTCCTGCTGCTCGACGAACCGACCAACCACCTCGATATGCAGTCGGTGAACATCCTGATCCAGGCGCTCGACCAGTATGAAGGTACCTACGTGGTGGTTTCCCACGACCGGTTTTTCGTGTCGCAGATTGCCAACAAGATCTGGTACATCGAAGATGAGCAGATCAAGCAGTATCCAGGTACGTATGACGAATACGAATGGTGGATGAGCGAGCGTAAGGCAGAGGAAGTAGCCTCGGAAGGTGCCGTGCCGAAACCGCAGGCTGCTGCTCCAAAGCCAACAGCGCCAAAACCAAGCGACACCCAGCGGAAGGAGTTGCAACAGGCCTTGAAAAAGGCAAATCAGCAGGCTGAGGAAGCAGAAGCAAAGATCAGCTCGCTGGAAACGCAGAAGCGAAAACTTGAAGCTGAACTGGCCGACCCGGCAACATACGGTAGCAACGGCGCGCTACAAACCCGGCAGGCCGATTACCAACGCCTGACCAAAGACCTCAATTCGCTCCAGCAACAGTGGGAAACCGCCATGATGGATGTGGAGGAACTGGAAGAAAAGCTGAAGTAAACCAGTTCCCGGTACGTTGATGACCAGTTAGTAAAAAGGGCACTCGTTAACTACGTTTCACTCAAAAATAGACTTGTTAACCCTGCCACATGGATACGTTTGGTAGCGGGCAGCGGTTGCCTGCCTGTTAACAACACTATATCATGCGAGTTTTACGGGAAACACTACAAGGAGCCGATGTAAAACAATGGCAGCTTTTTCTGAGAGGCCAGGGCTTTCAGCCCGGTGTGGCCGATGGGAAGTTTGGTCCACTTACCCATCGGGCTACCATCGCTTTTCAAACCCGCGAAAAGCTGACTGCAGACGGAATTGTAGGCAATGCTACGCTGGCAAAGGCGATGTTGCTGGGCTTTTCAATACTCAGCGACACCGACCCGGCACAATCGGGTCCCAACTGGCCGCCCCGCCCCAATTTTCCATCACTGACTGCCTCGGCGCGACGTACTCTGTTTGGAGCCTTTCAGTTCAAGTCAGACCCGAAGCCCGGCAACCCCGAGCATATACGTATTCTGGGCAACTGGCAGCAGCAAAATATTGTCGACGTGCAAATACCGCAGTTGGTTGGCGTGTCTGGAGCACCCGCCAATGGTACCATCCCGTTTAACCGGCTGGCTGTTCCGCAACTCGTTGCCATGTGGACTGCCTGGGAGGACGCCGGGTTATTGCCATTGGTCCTGAGTTATGCCGGATCGTTTGAACCGCGATTTCAGCGAGGCACTACCGTGCTGAGTAACCATGCATTTGGCGCGGCGTTTGACATAAATGCTCCTCAGAATGCCATGGGAACCACACCCGCTTTAGTGGGGGAACGAGGTTGCGTGCGTGAGCTGGTGCCAATTGCCAACGCGCATGGATTCTTTTGGGGAGGTCATTTTAAGACCCGCTTAGATGGCATGCACTTTGAACTGGCCAAGTTGCTTTGACGCCGTACGAATGGATGGCCAGTATACCAAACTGGCCATCCATTCGTATGAAGTAGGTTAGCAGAGTATTACACTGCCGAAAAATTATGCCTAAACAAACACAAGCCGTGTTCACGCCTCCGGTCGGTTCCCGCTCAACGAGGTATATGCGTCGATGGGTCGTCTTCCTGCTATATGGCCTATCCCTCACTGCCTCAGTTGCCCAAACGACCGACACGATCATTGACCCTAAAATTGCCACGGTACTGCTATATCCGCAGGTGGGGAGTACGGTGGCAGGAGGGAGCCCGGCGCAGGCATTGAACATACCGCTGGTGAAACTCGATGATCAGGCGCAGTCACCCCTGCAACTGGAGTTCGATGACCTGACGGCCAATTACCGTAGCTTCCGTTCAAAGATTGTTCATTGCAATGCCGGCTGGGTACGTTCGGTATTGAACGATATTGAGTATACGTACGAATACAACGACGTACCTATCACTGATTATCAGGTATCTATTGGCACCAAGATCCCATACTACCATTATAAATACATGGTGCCGCGCCTGAAACTGCCGGGCAACTATGTGCTGGTAGTTTATAACGAGCGTAACCGGAACGAAATCCTGTTTACGCGTCGGTTCAGGGTCTATGCCAATTTAGTAAGCGTTGAGGCAGCTATTCGTTTTTCAACGGATGTGAGTCGGCAGTTCAATGATCAGCAGGTTGACCTGGCAATTGGTTATCGGGCGTATCAGAGTCAGGTGACGTCGCCGCAGGATGATTTCAAGGTGGTGATCCGGCAGAATTACCGTGACGACCGGACAGTGACCGACTTGCACCCCACGAATGTTCGTTCATTTGATCAGGTGCTGGAATACCGCGCCATCGACCTGCGCAATACGTTTCCCGGCGGCAACGAATACCGGTTTTTCGATACCCGCACGGTGCTGTCGCGGGGCAACTACGTGGAGCGCGTTGACCGGAAGGCAGAGAAAACAACGGCCTACGTACAAACCGATCGTCCCCGCAGTGGCATCGCCTATACGCAGTTCGATGATTTCAATGGCCTGTATGTAATCGACCATCGCGAAACCGGCGACGGTGCTACTGGTGCCGACTACATTGAAACGGTTTTTACCCTGCTTGTCGACGAACTGCCGAATGTGGACGTATACGCTAACGGTGCCTTTAATTTCTGGGCCTTGAACAGCCGCAATCGCCTGACTTACGACCCGTCGATTGGCGGCTATCAGGGCCGAATCTGGTTGAAACAGGGTGTTTACAATTACAACTACTCTGTTACGGGGCTGGCACCGCCCTTAACCCGCTCGGGCATCCGGCTGGATGGGAACGAGACGCTGATCGAAGGGGATTTTTCGCAGACAGAAAACGTGTACGAAGTCTTCGTGTACAACCGCCTGCCCGCCGCCCGCGCCGATCAGCTTATTGGCTATTACACCATTAATTTTGGCCAGAGAAAGTAATTCTCCGCAAGAATCGGGTTGGCTTTGGATGGCGTTCCGGTGATTTTTGTACGGTCATTACACCAACGCCCGATACAATGAACGCCGATAACGCACATACCTACGAGCAGATAGCCCGCGCCATCGATTACCTGATGGCGAACTTCCGCGAACAACCATCCCTGAGTAAACTGGCCGAGACGGCGAACCTGAGCGAGTTTCATTTTCAGCGGCTTTTTACCGAGTGGGCGGGCGTCAGCCCCAAGAAGTTCGGGCAATATTTGACGCTTGATTATGCCAAGGCACAACTACAGAACGGGGCTCCGCTGTCAGCTGCTGCTGAGGCGGCGGGCTTATCTGGTACAGGTCGCCTGCACGATCTCTTCGTGACGATCGAAGGCGTTACACCCGGTCAGTTCAAGCAGGCAGGGTCTGGTCTGGTGTTGACGTACGGGGTTTTCGACAGTCCATTCGGGGCGTATGTAGTGGGTGTCATCAACGGGAAAATTGCCGTTCTGCATTTCATGACCAGCGATGATGCTGCTTCGAACGTACCTGAACAGCTTGTCGCTACTATCTGGCCCGATGCTACACTACAGCATAATCCTTCGGCTATTCAGGCAATTACCGGTCAGCTCTTTCCCACTGCCGGTGATTCATCGACCGAACGGCCGGGCGAGCCAGTGCGGGTGTTAATGCGCGGATCGGCGTTTCAGTTGAAAGTATGGGAAGCCCTACTCCGAATTCCGGAAGGCCGGCTGGTGAGTTATGATCAAATTGCCGAGGCCATCGGGCAGCCCGCCGCATCCCGAGCGGTTGGAACGGCCATTGGTAGTAATCCAGTCGGTTACCTGATTCCATGCCATAGGGTTATTAAAAAAACCGGCCTTTTTGGTGGTTACCGGTGGGGAACATCCCGCAAACAAGCCATGCTGGGTTGGGAGGCGGCGCGGGTACTTGGTTGATAAAAAGAGCGCCGTTCGTTCAGGTACGTTACCACGCTGACAAAAAAAGCGCTGCTGCCAGCAATAGCCTGACAACAGCGCTTCAAACTAAGGGCAAACTACTTCTTATGGTACTACTTTCATGATTCCCTGCATGACGTAGAAGTGGCCGGGTACCGAACATTCGTAGGTGTAATCGCCGGGTTTGGTGGGAGCAATGAAGTAGATCGACTCGTTGGTATTTGGCTGGAGCAGGTTGGTGTGATGGAGCACCTTGTCGGTCTGCGGAATGTAGTTTTTCTCCTGCCCTTCCAGCCCTAACTTCATCGCCAGTTCGCCAACCTGAATGGCCGAGCCGGGTGTTACCACCACAAAATTGTGCAGCATATCATCTTCGTTGTTGAAGACAACCCGCACCTTGCTGCCGGCTTTCACCTGAAACTGGTCTGGCGAGAATTTAAGACCCGGCTTGGTGCCCATGTTGATGGTATAATCAGCATCGCCACCCCATGAAGCGGGCATTTCGGTAAGGCGTTTGGCGGCGGCAACACCCGTAGTTTTTCCAGCGGGTTTAACGGCTGGTGCTTTGGCTGAACCCGTCGGTCTTTTACCGGTTGCCTTTGCCGGAACCGGTGGAGCTATCGACGTGGAAGCCATCATTGAATGATCGTGCATAGGGGTTGCAGCCAAGCTGGCCACCGCGAGTTTTTCGCCGTCCGGAATGTTGTTTAGTGTGTAATACCCTACGTTATGCAACAGCGTACGCCCATTGGCTGATCGTACGCCCGCCGCCGTGATTTCGTGAATGTAGCCCAGCCGGAGGCTATCGACGACCAACCGGGCTTTCAGGCCGTCGTTCGAAACAACGATGCCTTTGATGGGGCATCCCCCCCGATTAATAACCGGGCTGCCGTAGGTGGCGTGGTACTTATAGTTGAAGCCCGTCACTTTATACGAAGCCGGATCGGCCGCCAGTTCGGTATCGACCGGGGCGGTGAACTCAATCTCGAAGCCGTCGGGCATGGCGTGGATCGTCTTCATCTCAAACGGCGTTCGGCCCGTCCAGACAACCCGTTGCAGGCTGAACAGTTCTTTCCCTGTCGACGACCAACCCCGGCTGGTCATACCTACAAACATCGAGGCATCGTGCCCCCAGACGAGCCGGAAAACCCCCGATGAGAACCCTTCGCGGAAGGGAAATGCAACACCCTGGTAGTCACCTTTCACCTTTTCCAGCGAAACGCGCGAAACGATGCTCTGCCCCTGATCGCCCACAAACAGCTGACCCGCAAACGGACCGAATTTCCCCTTCGTGCTATCCGGCAGCAGGCCAGACGTTGAAATGCCCATGATGCCGTGCGGTAGCCAAACGGCAGGCGCTTTCAGGTCTGTGAATTTCTTTGATACGTCGTAGAGTGGCTCGCCGGTGTTGGGTACGTCCTGCGGTTTGATTCGTAGTGGTGAATCGGGCAGGCCGGTCCAGCGGAGGCTTTCGGCGTTGCCAAGGAAATCACCGCGTTCAACCTGCGAAATCCGGCCTGAACCAACCCAGTCGCCCTGGTTTTCGCTGTAAAAGAAATCGCCTGCTTCATTCATGCCGTAGCCTGCTGGTGAGCGCATTCCTGCTGCGAAAGGTTTCATCTTGCCGTCGGGCGTAATCTCGAGCGTCCAGCCGCGCCAGGGAACAAGGCTCACGCCGTGGCCGAGGCTATTGCTCCAGCCCACGTTCAGCGTTACCAGCATGTTGCCATTGGGCAGGAAGGTGGGGCCGTATGAGTATTCGTGGTAGTTACCCGATAACGGCCACGAATACATTTTATCATATGAATCGGCACGTCCGTCCTGGTCAGTATCGCGCAGGCGGGTCACCTCGCTTCGTTGCGTTACGTAGATGTCGCCGTCTTTATAGGCCAGGCCCAGTGGCTCGTGCAGGCCGTAGGCAAAGCGCTTGTACGTGGGCCGGATGGAGCCGCTTACGTACGGGTTCGAGACGATCCAGACTTCGCCCCGACGGGTGCAAACCGCCAGATTGCCGTCGGGCAGGGTAGCCATACCGCCCACCTCCAGAATAACGTCTTCGGGAACGGGCAGTGAAATGATCTTGTAGAAATCGTCTTCCCGCTCGGGGTCAACGTCTGGTTTAGCCAGTCCTTTCGGTGCCGGAGCGGGTTGTTTACTGCTCGAACTGACCGGCTTTCCATCTTTCGATTGAATCTGAGCCTGTGCCGATAGTTGACACGCACCGATAAGTGCCGCTGCTACAAGCGTACGTTGGGCCAGTTGGTTTATGATGAATTGAATGTGTTTCATGGATGCTTGCTTTGCGTCTTTTTAGTGATCCCGACGGAAGGAGGGATGACCAAAAAGATTTACCAGATAATTGAATAGGCTGCGGTGCCGCTAGTACCGGTAGCTTTTACGGGAATCAGCAGTTCCTGGGTACGTTGTGGGGTGGCCCGGATAACCGGTTTTTCGTTGGCGGGCAGTTCAATGAAATACTGTTTATCATTGATGGCGTAGAGGCCATTAGCCATTTGGGTAATGCTGCTTCCCTCGGCAACGCGGCACCAGAGCTGGCCTTTTTCCTGCCCCAAGCCTACAGTGAAGGAGTGCGCCAACCGGCGGCCCTCATCCTGTGTGGTAAACGATTCGCGAACGCTGGCCGTGCCGAGTGCATACTTGAAAACGGGCCGTCCAGTCTTATCCAGGTCGTATCCCTGGTTCGTGTAAACCGTGTTGGAATCGGGCCAGGCGGCGTTTTTGTCGGCCAGAAACGTGATAGACGGTTTTCCTGCCATCTCGATCACGCTACCCAGCGGTACCGATAGTTGCGTCTCGCCGCGGCCATACCACATGGGCGTTGTTTCCAGAAAGTCGCCGCGCCATATCTGTAGCAATTCGCCTTTGCTCAAGTCAATGCTGTAGTTGGCCTCACCCGGCTCGCCAACCGAGATGGTATGGGTACGTTTGGTACCTTTATAATTGACAAAGCCGCGTTGCATAACAGGTTCACCTTTCGCCAGCAGCGAAATCTCGCCAACCGGATCCTGCGCCAAAATGACCGGATTCAGCGTGGTGTACTGAACGCCTGGCCCTTCGAGCGACAGGGTGATATCGTTGGTGCGGGCATACCAGAGGCCGAAATTCTTGTAATATGCCAGCGTAAGCGGATGATCGCCCGCTTCGAGCGTTACCATGGCCGATGCCGACCCGCCATGGCGGCCGCTGATGGTGAACACCGGTTTGTTGGCAATGGTCAACTGACCTTCTCCGTTCGGATTGTTCGGGTTGGTCTCTGCCGGTATCCAGGCCAGGTTCAAATCAATCAGGTACTGGCCCGTGCGGGGAATATGAATGGTGCCGGTAATAACGCCGCCAAACTTATCGCGGCTGCCGGGGGCAAGGTGCGCCAATACGTCGAGGTCCATCTCGCGTTTGGCCGTCATCGAGGTCATATCGTCGATTGATTTGAAGCGGCCATCATACGCCTTCAGTTTCATGTTGGTCAGTGTAACCGGCTCTGTTCCATAGGCTTTGTAGCGAATGGAACGGATGGCCACGGCACCGTGGTCGCCCTGAATCATCAGCGGGCCGGTTGGTTTTTCATCCGTAAAAGCAGCAGCGCGGGTTGGACCAGTCACTTCCACGTTTTCCTGAACGACAACACCATTCTGCATTACTTTCAGAAAACGGGCATTGGCAATTTTCTGACCATTGCTGTTGAAACGGGGCGCGCGAAATACAATGGAGAGATGCTGCCACAGCCCAGGCGCTTTGCTGACGTTCTGAGCAGGCGGGTGACCTTCGTAGCCTTTCCGGCCCTCGGGGCGGCTCTCATCCCAGCGTTCATAAATAGCCCCGCAATCGCTTGATTTCGGCGTTTTAACGCCCCAACTATCGAACAGCTGCACTTCGTAGCGACCCTGCAGATAAATGCCCGCGTTAGATCCCTTCTCCATCATGAAGTCGAGTTCCAGCTGCAGGTCGCCGTGTTCCATGTTGGTGAACAGGTGCTCGTTGGTCTTCGCCGACAGTTTATTGACAAGAATGCCGGTTCCGGATTTGGTGCTACCCTTACCGGCTGCATTGAGGTCGTAGAAGACATCACCCGCAACGCTCCAGTTGCCAGGGGCCGGTTTAAATGCCGACAGATTTTGCAAATCGATCTGCTGAAATGGTAATTGATTCTGCTGCGCCGACGCGTAGAGCGCCCAGGAGAGCAGGCTGGTTAGAAGGAAGAAAAAACGATAGAACATAGTTACTGAAAAGAGGAAGCTACTTTTTTTACTGATTGATAAGTTAATTAACTACAGGTAGAAAGTGGCTCAACCGGGAGGCCAGGTACGTTGCCACCTGCGAAGTACCGCAGGCTCAGCGTCATTATCATGGATTTGTAGCCTCTTATTTTATTCACTCACACGAAGACGTACATCATAATCCGGGAGCCGGATAAAGACAGCTAATTTACGGGTAATCTGGCTGTTTTGAGGAATGATATCGTGCTTTGTTAACGTCAATTCCCGGCAGATCAATCCACGACAGGCGGGTAAACAAACGTACCCGTATGGCTTATTGTGCAGGTAGTCTGTAGCCTTACCATGAAATCAGGGCAAGTGATGGCGAAGGCAGATTGGTGAGCCCTGTTAGCGAGCTTTTGGGCTGGCTCAGCGCCCAATTGGCTAAATAGCTGGTAAGATTACGTATATTGGCCTGTCAATGAAGCTGTTGCCCATGTTCACCCGCTCCCTCACGTATCGATACTTATTGGCTCTATCACTTGTCGCTGGCCTTGCAATTTGGGGGCAGGTACTGGTGCAACGGCAACTCAACGAGCAGGAGAACGATTCGTGGCTCATAAACTACGCTGGTCGGCAGCGTTTTCAGAGTCAGGCAATTGTGAAAGATGTACTGCTGCTCACAACGGCCTCATCAGTGGTCGATACCAAACAGGTTGTCGCCGAATTAACGCAGTTACTGGCCACTTGGGAGCGATACCACCTTGAACTTCGCACGGGTAAACTGACGGATCTGAACGCGCAACACGTTAATAGCGACACCATTCGGAACATGTTCGGAGCGATCCAGCCGCACTTCGAAGCCATTCGGCTGAAAACCCGTTATCTGCTTGATCGGCCGAAGCTGACCCCCGGTGACAAAAACCAGGCTATTGAGGCTATCCTGGCCCATGAGCGGCCGTTTCTGACCCAGATGGATCAGATCGTGCGTCAATATCAACATGAGGCCCAACAAAAAATCGAGACGTTGCAGGGTATCGAATGGGTCCTGATGAGTGTCACGCTGCTGGTGCTGCTGCTCGAAGCCCTGCTGATCTTCAACCCGGTAGTACAGACGCTTCGTGCCACGTTTACACAACTGACTACGGCCCGCCAGCAGGCAGAGGCGGCTAACGAGGCCCTGATTGCCTCGAATACAAGCCTTCAGCAAACCCAGCAGCAATTGCTTCGTGAGTCGGGGCTGCGTCATCAGCAACAATTGAGCGAGCAACGGATTCGGATGGCCTCGCTGGTTCAGGGACAGGAAGATGAACGCCGCCGCCTGTCACGCGATCTGCACGATGGGATTGGACAGATGCTGACGGGGCTTAAACTATTGGCCGAAAACCTGCGATCTGCTCACCTGCTTCCGGATAATGAGCAACGTACCTACGCCAGCCTGAAAGGCCTGGTTGTAAAGATTATTCAGGAAACACGCCATATATCAAATAATCTGATGCCCCCCGTGCTGAGCGATTTTGGCCTTGAACCAGCGTTGCGTTACGTGGCTGAACAGGCAGTGAATCAATCGGGAATGACGATCAGGGTGCTGGCGCAGGGGGCCGACACCCGCCTGGAACAGAGCCTGGAGATTGGCCTGTATCGAATTGCGCAGGAAGCCCTAACCAACGCCATCAGGCATGCCAATGCTACCGACATTGATATTGAACTGCGTATCCGCGAAAACCGGCTACTACTCGCCATCAGTGATAATGGCCGTGGGGTAGGAACCGCTCAGGGAGACGATGTGGTGAACGGCCAGGGGCTACACAACATGCGCCAGCGCGCCCGCCTGATGGACGGCGTATTCCGACTCATCTCGCAGCCCAATCAGGGCACGCGAATTGTCGTAACGATTCCGCTGGATACAGAAGTGGCCGATCCGTTATCGCTTGCCAGCCAGAAAGACACTGAAGCCATCCAGAATCTGAAACCCTGAATGCTGCTGGCTGAAAGGCAGTAACAAAAGGGGTAATACGCCGCCCTATCGTTACCGGTCAACTTCGCCCATGACCAGATCCAGGGAGCCAATGACAGCCACCAGATCAGCCAGCATACCACCCCGGCTGATCTCGGCAATAACCGATAGGTTGTGGAAGGAACACGCCCGGCAGTGCGACCGCACCGGAATGTCAGACCGGCCATCGGTACGGAAAAAGAACCCAAGTTCGCCCTTGGCGCTTTCGCCCCGGAAATAATAATCACCGGCCTTAGGCCGAATTTTCTTGGGCACCATCGCCTGCGGATTGTAGTCAGGCGTACGTTTATAATCGGACGTTAGCCGGTCGAGGCATTGTTCGATGATGCGTACCGACTCCCAGCACTCCCGAACGCGTACGTAGTTCCGGTCCCAGCAATCGCCAACCGCGCCCGCCTGCCCGGTACCGATGGGAATATCGAAATCCAGTTCGGGGTAAACCGAATAGGCATCAACCCGGCGCAGGTCGTAGCGCAGGCCGGAGCCACGTAATACGGGGCCGGTGCATCCATAATCGATGGCAACGGCCAGAGGCAACACACCCACGTTGCCCGTTCGTTTCCGGAAAATCTCATTGTCGATCAGGACTTCCTGCAATTCAACCAGCTTGGGTTTCAGGTACGTGACAAATTCGCGGCAGCGTTCCTCGAAGCCAACGGGCAGGTCGTAGAAGAGACCGCCAATCCAGATGTAGTTGTAGAGCATCCGCGCGCCAGATACCCATTCCAGCATCCGTTGAATGTGTTCGCGGTCGCGCATGAGCCAGAGGAAGGGCGTAAACGCACCAATATCAAGGCCATATGTACCTATAGCCACAAAGTGCGAGGCAATCCGGTTCAGTTCGGCCACCAGCACGCGGATGTATTCGGTCCGTTTCGGAATATCGTTCTCAATACCCAGCATCCGCTCAACGGCCATGGCCCAGATGTGCTCGCCGTTCATAGCGGCCAGATAATCGAGCCGATCAACGAACGGAATGCCCTGATTGAACGGTACATGCTGGGTGTGGGCTTCAAAGCAGCGATGCAGGTAGCCGAGGTGCGGCACCACATCCTGCACGATTTCGCCACTGGTAACAATCTCAAGCCGCAATACACCGTGGGTACTGGGGTGCTGTGGACCCATGTTCAGAATCATCTCGCCCTCACCGAGCTGCTCCGGATCATACACGTTCGGCTCCGATGCTCGGAAGTGCCCAGGGCTGTATTCGTACTGGAGGCGGGATTCGAGCGGTTGTTCTGTGATCATGGTGTGTAAAAGGAATATAGAAAACCTTTTCTCCTGCCAAAGTAACAGCCATCTGGCGGGAATATGTTCGTGAGGCCGCCAGGAAATGGAAACAGGTCATTGCCTCAGTAATCGATAACAAAGCCGTTGCAGACTAGCTTCTATACGTTCAACTCAATACGTAACGTATCATGGGAATCACCTTAGCACAAGCTGAACAGGCTATAGCCGCCGCAAAAGCCAAATCGACCGAATTGGGTCTGAAAATGAACATTGCCGTTGTTGATGCCGGAGCCAACCTGGTTGCCTTTGCCCGGCAGGACGGAGCCTGGTTGGGGTCGGTCGATATTTCGATCAAAAAAGCAAAAACGGCGCGTTTCTTCGATATGAACACGGGTGACCTGGGGCAGGCCTCACAACCGGGCGGTTCGCTTTACAACATCGAACACTCAAACGGGGGATTGATAACCTTTCCCGGTGGTATTCCCCTCAAGGATGCGAACGGCGAAGTAATTGGCGGCATTGGCGTCTCGGGCAGTACCGTTGAGAATGACCATACCGTGGCGCAGGCTGGGGCATCGGGGATTAACTAGGTACTTAAATTGCTTTTGTCGTGCTGTCTTGCCCCGCGCCCTTCCATGCCGGTTAGGGTGATAACTTACATCTGAATGTTCATGTCGCCCCTGAACGAAGTGGAAGGGCCGGGCAATGGCAACCCGGCAGCACACAACTACTAACCCGGTAACGTACCTGTGTCGCCTCGCCGCCAGATGAAGCCATCGAGCACGTAGTGCGTTAGCTGAGGTAGGGCCAGAAGCGGCACAATCAGCACCAGCCAACCGGAATTGGTCAGCGAGGGTAGGTACTGGAACGGGCCGAATACGCTGGCATGATCGCGCCAGACGAGACCGTCCCAGAGGCCTTCTTCCAGGTAAGCCAGCAGTGCCAGCAAGCCAATAAACAGGCATACTCCCCAGATCTTTGTTTGAAGTTGTATCGGCATGGTGCGACGGTTGCTTACCCAGATCAGGGCCATGTAGGGGATGCCGTGGGCCACTACGTTGAGCAGCGTAAACGTCAGATCGCCGTTGAACCAGACAATACCCACGTACCACGACAGCGCCGTGCCAAGTACCAGTGCCTGCTTGGGTACGTTCCCCGTTTTATGACGAACGAATTGCCCCACTTCCTGTCCAACGTATGCGAGCAGCAGACCAGCATAGGCGATACCCAGCGCCAGCTTGATCGTTTCGGCTATACCTACCGGAAGGGTGGGTTGCCAGAAATCACCGTCGACAAACCAGTTGAAATTGCGGTTGGGCGACAGATGCCACCAGAGAATAGGGTAGAGCGTGGCGGCGTAAATGGTCAGCGTGTCGAGGCGGGTAGTCTGCGTATGTCGATTATACAGCTTCAGAAACCCGTATTGCTGCCTGATGAAATGAAACACGGCCACGTAGGCCAGCCCCCGCCAGAACCACTCAGCGCCAAGGCTGTATAGCAACGTACCCAGCGCATAGCAGAGTACGGGCACCAGCAGAAACGTCACCCGCTGCCGCCGAAAACGCGCCGAGTCGGCGTAGGTGCGGAATAGCGTACTATACACGTGCGCCACGTCGATGAGCAACACCAGCCCGACCCAGGCAGCTACAGGCATGTCATTGGTCTGGCCATACTGCTCGGGCAATAACGCCACCACGCCCAGCGCCACAAACGGTGGAGCCAGTATAAACGCACTGTCGTAAGCCGGTGATTTGATCCAGGACATGGGTGGTGAGTTGTGTAGGCTTGGGGCTGAAAAATTTTTGACTATTAAAAAGATGAATGATCGTTTTTTATCATCCCGACCGGTCCGCCGGTGCGGTCAGGAGGACAAAAAAATGTTCAACGGACAGGGAATCAAGTAGCAATACCTCCCCCTGTCAGCATCGCGTTCACGGCGCGGATGCCCTGCGAAAATGCTTCTTCAAAAATAGAGATACCGCTCAGATCGCTGTGCGCGAAATAGACACGGGCCTGAACTGGCTGCCGGGCTTTCTGGCGTGCTTCGCCCCATATGAAGCCGGGTGTTGGCGAAATCATGCCATGTCCCCATACCCACACGTCGGCCTGCTGAATATGCGCCGACAAGCCAGGATGGGCCGTTTCCAGCTCCGTCATGGTCTGGTGCAGCCATTCTTCGCGGGTAGTATGATACGCCCGCCGACGAACCTCTGCCGGGTCGTTACCAGTCAGGGGACGATATATGGTAAGTACCCGCTGCGGGCTGTCGGTCAGGTGCTGATGATTGGCCGACACGTACCCAACCGATTCGGTGCCGTAGAGCACATTATCCCAGCACAAGGTTTTCCCGGCGGTTTGGGGTAGCGCATTCACGGTCAGGTTGACCACCACCCAGGGCGCGTAGTGAAAGCCAGTTGCCGTTCGGGTTGGGTCAGCGGTAGTCAGGAGCCGGTTGGCTACGAATTGCGGAACAGCCAGTAACACCTTTCTGGCGCGAATCACGGTTTGTTTCCCCGTAGGGACGTTATTGACCGACACTCGAACAGCCGACGGGTCAGCCAGGTCGATGGCGTATGCGATGGTTTGCGAGCGGATTGGTGAATCGGCCTGCTGACGTAACTGATTCATCAGAAATCCGTTGCCTTCGGGCCAGGTCAAAACGGCCGACGTGAGCGTTGCTCCGTTGGCATCGACGCCAACACCTTTGCGCGAGGCGAAGTAATGCAGCCCTGCCCAGGCCGACGTTTGGTTTGGTGTGGTGCCGTAGTCGTCTTTGCAACTGTAGGCCACATACCAGCGCAGGTACGTTGAGGTGAACCCCTGCTGATCGAGCCACTCCGTCATCGTGATGGTGTCCAGTAGTCGATACGCCGGGTCGGTCGAGGAACGGTCGAGGGGAATGGCGAAGGCGTCGCGGCCGTCGGCTCCTTTAGCTTTCTTTAGGGTTTCGATGAGGGCTAGAAAGCGCGTAATCTGCTGGTGGTCAGCGTCGGGGATTCCTTCGTTCGGAATCAGCCCGTCCTGCCACCGACCGTCGAGAAACAACCGTTCTTCGGGGTCGTGGCACAGGTGATAGTCGTTGTAAATGGGCGTTCCGTTGGCCGTACAACCAGTAATCGTTCCGGTTTCTCGCAAAAAATCAATCAGTTCAGCATGTCGAGCATCAGGTACGGGCAGGTAATGTGCCCCCCATGGAAAAGCCGAAACATCGTTTTTCCCACTGCCGGAATTGCCGCCGGGTTGCGTTTCCAGCTCCAGCATCAACGTGTTCCGAACACCTTTCTGCCAGAGCCACCGCCGCGCCGATAGGCCCGAAATGCCCCCGCCAACGATCACAACATCGTAAATGTCCGGTTCAACGGCGGTTGCCGGTGCCAGCGTTTGCCGGAGCCAGTGACCCGCCTTTGCGTTGGGTCCAAGTAAGTTTCCCGGTACGTTACTCCAGTTCTGGCCGGTCGACAACGTACCTGAATCGCTGCCGCCTGCCGTTGTGCAGCCCGGTACCAAAGGCGGCACCGTGAAAGCCGTAAGCCCCAGCGCAGTGGTCTGTATAAATCGGCGACGGTTCATCAGTTGTTGTTAATTTTCCCCAGCCTCTCCCCTTAAACAAGGGGCGGCGTTGGTTCACTGTCCGGCGTCGGCCCAGTCTTCTTCGAAATACTGCACCAGTGCCTGGTTATTGAGTTTGTTGAGTTCGGTGGGTATGTCGGCCATGTCGGGTGGGAAATCGCGGAGGCGGCGGAGGCTGTTGGCGTCGATGAACCGCAAACCGGCAGGTACGTTCCGGGTACGTGGCCGGGGCGTATCGGTCAGCGAAGCCAGCACAAAGCCCCACTCGCCGAACGACGGCACGTAGGCATGGTACGGCAGTGTCTGGAAACCCTCGGCCTGCATCGTATGCACCACGCACCAGAACGACCGGCGCGCCAGAAACGGCGACGTCGACTGCACCACAACTACCCCACCCGGGGCCAGCCGCCGGGCCAGTTCGCGGTAGAACGCCGTGCTGTACAGCTTCCCGATCGAGTAGTTCGACGGGTCGGGGAAGTCAACGATCACTACATCGTAATGGGCCGTATCGGAACGTACCCAGCCGTAGGCATCGTCATTGATGACCTGCACTTTCGGCGATAGCAGCGACCGTTTGTTGAGGCTGGTCAGCAGCGTGTTTTCCTGGAAAAGACGCGTCATGCCTGGGTCCAGATCAACCAGTTGTATGCTGTCGATCTGCGGATAACGCAGCAATTCGCGAACGGCCAGCCCATCGCCGCCACCCAGCACCAGCACACGCCTGGCCGTTGGGTTTGCCTGCATGGCCGGATGCACCAGCGCCTCGTGGTAGCGGTATTCGTCGGCCGAACTGAACTGAAGATTACCATTCAGGAATAGCCGGAGGTCGCGGGCATTACGCGTGAGCACGATGCGCTGGTAGGGGGTGCTTTTGCTGTAGATCACGGAGCTTTGGTAAGTGGCGGCTTCGGCAAATGACATAATACGTTCTGCCCCGACAAAACCTGCCAGCAAAAGCATCGCTGCCATACCCGCCGCCGTCAGTAATCCCGTTCGGAACGGGCGGGTTTCTGGAAAACGAAGCAATAACCAGACAGCTACGCCCACATTGAGCAGTCCGAAGAGGAGGGAGGTGCGCACCAGCCCCAGCATTGGCACCAGCACAAGCGGGAAGATTAGCGAAGCCAGCAGCGCACCGATGTAGTCGAACGTGAACACGCGCGACACCAGATCGCGGAAGGCGACGCGGTGTTCAAGAATGCGCATCAGCAGCGGGATTTCGAGGCCAACCAGCACGCCGGTCATGCTCACGAGCGTATAAAGCACCAGCCGGAATGATACCACATATTCAAACAAGACGAACAGCAGCGGCGCACTGAACCCGCCGACAAGACCTACCAGGATTTCGATGCGTACGAACCAGCGCAGCAGGTTGCCATCAAGTTTGTTCGACAGCCACGAGCCAACGCCCATCGCAAACAGGTACGTGCCGATGATGGTGGAAAACTGCGTGACAGAATCGCCCAGGAGATAGCTGGCCAGCGTACCGGCAATGAGTTCGTAGATGAGCCCGCAGGTGGCAATAACAAATACAGACAGCAGCAACAACCACTGCCGGGCCGCTTCGTTACCCGCTACCGCCCTGCCGCGCTCGCTTTCCGACCGGAGGGGCTGGTCAACCATGCGATGCCATACCGACAATGAAGGCCACGGCGAGCATGAAACCGGCCGCCATAATGGCCAGAGCCATATTTTGCTCGTCGACGATCTTTTTCCAGAGGTTTTCCGGAGCCAGTTTTTCGATCGCCACAAACGAGATCACTAAGATCACGATGCCGATCAGCGAGTACACAATGGAGGCGATGATGGCCTTCTGGTTGAGGTATTCCATGCGAAAAGGGGGTTATTTATGGTAAAAGCCACTACGGCCACGGTAGCCACGACCGCCGGAACCGGAGCCGTACCCGTGTTTTTCCGTTTCATACTTGTCGTCGCCAACGATCCGGTTGCCCGTGAATTCAGCCCAGGCAAAGAAGCCCAGCAGCACAAGCACAAACCCGAAATAGACTGGTGATTTGGAAATAGCGGTGATGATCTTCTGTAGCATCATTCCTCTTCAGTTTTTGGTCCAAAATCGCTCTGTGACCAACGTAAGTTTTCGAATCCGCTCCGGCGAAAAAGCAGGTATATGGGGTAAAGTGCCAGCAAGCCCAATATCAGTAATACATTGCTAATCAGCGATGTATTCTGACCTACGTTAACCGCAAAAGACAACTGTTGTCCATACTGCGTGTAAGGCGTTATTTCCAGATGGTATTGCCCCGACGGGATTTTCGATAGTGTAGCCGAGCTTTCGGTACCGCCTTCAGTCCAGTTTTCACCATCCGAATAGCCGTGATAGTACTCGACTGCCTCGGTAAAAATGTACCGCTGGTTTGTCTGTTCATCCACCAGCTCGGTGGCAAACTCGACCCACGTATTGTCGACGTTCGATTGAAACTCGATGTCAACGGCGGTTGGGCCTTTGATGGCAAACGACCGGGTACGCAGCATTTTCGGCGTTGGCTGCGACTGGGCGATACTGGCCGAATCGATGGCCCGTTGCGCGGCATCGACTGTGTTTGTCTGCGGCACCAGCGCTACGGTAGTCAGGGTCTCTCTGAATATGGTTCCCGACGGGCGAAACACAATATTCACGAGGTGAATAACGATAGCCGTCACTGCTGCCAGCAGGGTTAACAAAACTACATGCGTCCACGTTGCGGCATACTTGTTTGGCTGAATGGAGCCAACCCCGTACGTATCGGGCAAACTGTTGGTGCCCAGGCCGAACGCCTGGGCAATGTCTTCTCTTGATACATACGTCGCCTCGTACCAGTCGTTCTGGGAGTTACCTTTCTCATTGACCAGCATTCGCGGAGGAGCGATATACTCTTCGGTTGTCAGCCGTTCATCGTCCAGGATATTCCAGTCGAACTCGCCAACGACGTTCAGTAGTTCGGCCTGGTAACGGGCATAAATCAGGTAGTCGTCGCCCGCATTATTGATCACGTACGATTTGCTTGTTGGCCCGGAAATGATGTATTTCTGGCTGGCTGGTTCGATCCACATCCAGTGGCCATTATACTCGGCAAGCTGACGCGTAGTGCCGTTCTTTAGTAACAGCATGTACTCACGCCATCGGTACGACGTTCCTTTTTCCTGCTTCAGCATATAGCCCGTTACACGTACCCACTCGCCCAGTAGGTACCCTTCTGACCCAATCGCCAGCGTTGGCAGGCCACCGCCGGGGTTAGGGTTGCTGGCTTTCTGAATAATCCGTGGCTTTTGCTCATACGCTGCCTCGAAGAACGCATGGCAACTCTCGCACGCATAGAACGAGCTGTTCGGGTCGTAATACGTCAGGTCGGTTTGGCAGTTAGGACAGGTAACCGTGTCGGGCGCGGGCCAGGGAGTTGCGTCGGTAGGTAACGATTCAGTCATCGGCTAACGGTATCGAGGGTGAGTTCCGTGCCCGCAAAGGCCAGTAGGGTTTCGGCATAAAACGTACGCACTTTTTCGGAGTTGTCGCGTAGGTAATTCGACAGGAACACGTCGAATGTAGCTCGGCCAAATTCGGGCCAGGTATGAATCGACACGTGCGACTCAGTCAGGCAGACGACCGCCGTAAAGCCACCATTCCCGAACGAATGGTATACTTCACCCACCTTCGAGAGACCCAATTCATCAATTAACCGGTCGAATACTGCACGGCAAGCCGCAACGTCGGTCAGCCGGGTGACGGGTGCCTCGAACGTAGCCAGTATATGTAGGCCGGGTTGGTACGTGTTCATGTCACAAGTATAGTCGTTTAGCGAACGCGCAAGTAATCGGTTTAGGAAGAATGGATTGTACGGCTGAACAAGCCCGGCTACAGCAAGTTTACTGGAAGATAACCCCTTACCCCATGAGAACGAACTTTCTTTGTGCTCTGCTGATTAGTCTTGCTGCCTGCAATCGGCCCCAATCAGCCAATCAGACAACGGCTAAGGTCGACAGCACACCACTGCAAACGCAGCAAACGAGCGTCTATACGACTAAAACGCCCGCCTACGATGGTATCGGGCAGGTTTATTTGGGTCGCGAAATTTCGCAGGTAATGGGCCACCTTGGTGCCGAATGGCTCGAACGCCCCGAGCGCCAGCAGGAAGAACGCACCGATTTATTGCTGGCTGCCCTCGACTTAAAACCCACAGACGTTGTGGCCGATATTGGTGCCGGCACCGGCTATTTTAGTTTCCGGCTGGCGCGGGCCGTGCCGCAGGGTAAAGTGCTGGCGGTGGATATTCAGCCCGAAATGATCGAGTACCTTAACAATGGCAGGAAAAAAGAGAACGTACCTAACGTTGAGCCTATCCTCGGCACCATCACCGATCCTAAACTCCCCGCCAACAGCGTCGATCTGGCCCTGATGGTTGATGCGTACCATGAATTCTCGAATCCCCGTGAAATGGGTATTGCGCTGGTTCGCTCGCTGAAACCGGGCGGCCGCATTGTGCTGGTTGAATACCGCGCCGAAGACCCGAACGTACCCATCAAGGAGCACCACAAAATGAGCGAGGCGCAGGCTACCCGCGAAATGAATGCCCTCGGCCTGAAACTTATCAAAAACGACAGCCGCCTCCCTCAACAACACGTGCTGATATTCGGGAAGAAGTAAAAAAAGTTTACCGTTGCGCTGCTGATTAACGACAAGTTTGATCAGCAGCGCAACGGTAAACAGCAGACTGTAAACGGTAAACTTTTTTTCTCCCCCCTTCCAACCAATCGATGGTCAGGTTGCACTTTGTCGTGTAGCTACTAAAACGATGTTTTGCCTGGCCACTTTACCTGACATATCTGAACGCGAGTTGGTCGACCAATGCCTTGGTGATCTGACGGTTGAGCGGCGGTCGGCGCAGCGGACGCTGTACGAGCGGTATAAGCGGGCGATGTATTCAACCGCCTACCGGATCACCAACGACCCCGATCATGCGCACGATGTCTTGCAGGATGCCTTCGTTGAAGTCTTCAAAAGCCTTCGTCAGTTCAGCTTCCGGTCAACGTTGGGTGCCTGGATCAAGACGATTGTGGTGCGGCAGGCCATTCGGAAACAGCAACTCGAAGGGCGCTTCGAAACGATTGACGAAACCCGTCATGACCAGCCAGCAGCCTTGCCCGACACCATGACGGGCGCGGAACTGGACGCAGCCATCCGGTCGCTGCCCGATGGCGCACGGACGATCTTTCTGCTGGTGGAAGTAGAAGGCTATATGCACCACGAAGTCGCCACGATGCTGGGAATTGCCGAAGGGACGTCGAAATCGCAGGTTAGTTACGCGAAGAAATTACTCAGACAGCGGCTATCATGAACGATCTCTTATCCCACCTCCCCGAATTCGAGCCCCGGCCCGACCTCTGGAACCGGATCGAAGCTGATCTGGAATCGGATGAGCGGCTTGCGCAGGTAATCCATGCGTTGCCCGCTTTTGAACCAGAAATGGATCTCTGGGCGCGCATCGACGATGCACTAGAACAAACTCTGGATGAAACCCCGGTCGTTGCTCACCCAGCCAACGACTCAGTGCCAACCCGCCGACTCGGTCAGTGGCTTGGTCAGGTACGTTGGCAAGTTGGCGTTGCAGCAGCCTGTCTTGCTTTGCTGGGTACGTGGTGGCTGGTCAGGTACGTACCCAGCCAGCCAGCGGAGCGAATCGAATATGCGGTAGAGCAGCAAACGGAATGGGCACCCGCCGAGCCGGGGCCAGTAACCGATAGCCCTGCCGACCAGCGCGCCGAAGAATTTATCAACCGGCAGTGCGAAGAAGAAGCCCTGGCCTGCCAACGGCCGGAAGTGCGCGAACTACGAGCGCAACTGGGCGAGCTTTCCATGGAACAGAAACGCCTGGCCGACGAACGCCAACGCTTCGGCGACGATCCGGCGCTGGTGCGGGCGCAGGTAAAGATTGACAACCAACGGGCCGACGTAACCAAAGAACTCATAACGCTCCTGCGATCATGAACCGACTCCTTCTCTTTTTCTTGCTGTGGCTACCGCTGTTGAGCCGGGCACAAACGCCGGTGCAGGTGGTGACGAAGGTGGTTGAAAAAGACTTGCCCTATACGCCAGGACAATCCATCCGAATCAACGCCCAGAAAGCCGACGTTACTGTCCGGGGCTGGAACCGCCCGACCGTTTCGGTCCGGCTTCGGCTGGTGGCTAAACACCCCGACAAGGCCGTAGCCGAGCGCGAAGTAGCGTATCATCAGTACACGCTTCAGGCCAATAGCAACGCACTCGACCTGTCGAACCGATTTGCCATGCCATCGGGGAGCGGCAAAGCACAAAGTCAGTTGAAAGTGATCTACGAGGTGAACGTACCTGAGAAAGCGTTGCTGGCTGTCGGGAATTCCTTTGGTGATGTTGGCCTGCACGGATTGTCGGGCGATGTGACGCTGAAGTTTGAGTTCGGAAAACTGACACTCGATGATATGGCGGGTAAACTCACCATCACTTCCAGCTACGGCGATATCGAAGGGCGCGGCATCGACGCGGCGTTGACGCTCAAATCCGAGAAAGCTGATATTGCGCTGCGTGACCTTGGCGGAACGTGCCGCCTCACGAGTCACTATGGCAAACTACTGATTCAGCCCAATCCGCAAACGATGAAGGCTTTCTCGCTGGAAGTTGCCCGGGCCGAAACGACTATTCAGACCCGAAGCATCACCGACTTTCGCTACGACGTGATTGCCACCTACGCCGACATCCGTGTGCCCGATGGCGTAACGGATGACTTGGGCAAGTTTGGCAGCAAGCAGACATTTACCTACGAACCTCCGGGCCGAAAAGTGGAGCTGGTACTACGGTCCAGCTATGCCAACGTGCTCATTCAGAGCGATAAATCGCTTGTTAACCGTTAATCATCACAACCATGTACTCACGTTTAAACTGCCTCTTCAGTGGATTGCTGTGTCTGCTGCTGGTTACCCCGTCAGTGGCTCAGGAATGGTCGTTCGGCCCCAAAGCCTACCTTGGTCTGAGTCGTGTATTAACTGTTGGCGATGAAGCTGTGCTGCCCATTGGCTCTATCAGCACCGTAGCGGATGGCGACGCCACGGTCAGCGGGTTGGGGGTTTTCGCCCGCTACGATCGCCCGCGCTGGTATGCCGAACTGGATGCCATTCAGGGGAAAAGCTATGCCGCCAACATCGACGTTCAGTCCCGGTCAGGTTCTGCACCACTATATCCGAGCGCTCGCCGGTATGACGCCCGGCTGATCGTGGGCTACAAACCGCTGCCCTGGCTTCGGCTTAGCGCCGGTATGGTCGGCGTGGCCAACAACTGGAAACAGCGCGACTACACCGCCGACATTATCCGGTTGGAAGCGTTGGCACAAGCTGAGCAAAATCCGTTATCGCGTGAGCGGTTACAATACGAAGCTGACTACTACCGCCTGAATGACATTGCTGGTAAAGCATTGAAAAAGAATCTGCTCGAGGCCCAAGTGGGTATTGGTGCTGACATCGGTGGCCTAACGCTAGACCTGACCTACAACCCCGGCCTGTCGCCGGTAGTCGACGGGGCAACGTACCTGGGACGTACCTACGCCCTTCAGCAACGGTACGCGTTCTGGTCGCTGGGGGTGGGCTACAAACTGTTTCCCCTGAAAAGCCATTTGCTGGCTCCGCGTAAGAACAAAGCCTACGCCCGTATCCAGCGCGATATTCCGTTTATCCGTAATGAATTTCATGTTGGCGTAGGGATCCTGCTCGAAGACCTGAATAGTGCATTTATCTACGAAAACCGCTACTCGCATTACATCGCTCCCCGCTTCGGTTTCACGGCCGGTCTGGCTTTTCAGCGCGGCCTGTCGGGCTACAAAGTCTATGACCCAACCATTTATACGTACCGTAATGGCGGATTTTCGGCGACCAACAAGGTTTCGCTCTTACTGGGAGCCCGTGTGTTGTTGCTCTACAGCCGCCATCACCGGATTGGGTTTGGCCTCGGCGCGCAACTAAGTTATACAGACGCTATTGCTGCCGGCAGCGGCTACCGAACGGCAACCGTGAATGGCCAGTCGGTACAGATTCCAACCACGAACCTGACCGCGACCTCGCGCCAAAGTCGCTTTCAGGTTACCCAACTACTCAATCTTGATTACCAGTTCTTACTAACCGATCGTCTGGCTGTTGGCCCCTGGCTTCGCGCTACTGACTCAGGCTCATTCGGCATCCAGGCAGGATACCGGTTTTAGGGATTGTACCGGCATAGAGACGCAACACGTTACCGATCTGCCGGAGCGGCCGACATATACGTGAGCAATAGGCTAATAGTCAATACACAAGCGATTTATGAAAACTCTCTTTTCCCTCCTTATCTGTCTGGTAACGTACCCGGCGTTTGCCCAGTCTCCGTTCCGGTTCGAGGCTGAAACGGGCGTGTCGAGTCTCCGCTTACCAGCCCCGTATCGGGCTGGCTGGCAGGTACGTCAGCAATTAACGGCCTACGTTCGCCCCCGGCTGGGCATTGCGCTGGGTATGGGTTGGGGCGGCTCGGCCAATAACGACCCGTTGAACGCAGTACAAAACAAATATGGCCAGCCAGACCCCAACGCCCTGCTCGATTACTACAATCGGCAGGAAAGCATGACCGATCTATCAGCCGTTTGGTTGCCTCTGCTGACGCGCCGCCACCAACTAAAAGTGCAGGTCGGCCTATCGCTACAACGGCGGCGGGAAGTGAACATCGACAGCATTTTCCGGGAACAGCAAAACGACCCGTACTACGATGCGTTTCCGACCTATACTGATCAAAGCCGGGTAATGCCGATGGTCGCGTTGGGGTACGATTATCGGCTCTCGCCGCGCTGGTCGGTGGGTGTCAATGCCGTGGCTTATTTGCCTGCCAGTGAAAAAGCCATCACAACGTTTGGGTTGCGCACCTCGTACCGGTTCAACATCTCCCGCGATTCGTTGGGAACAAGCGCCGGGTTTATCGAGCCGCTGACCTGGGGCGTACGGGTTGCGGCCAGTCGGGTAGGAGACAACGGCAGTTCAAGTGCGGCATCGCGCAACGTGACCAAATTCGTAGCCGGCCTATGGGCTGAGTACCCGTTATCGCTGACCTGGGCCATGCGCGGCGAATTCAATTACGCTCAGCGCGGCTACCGGTTCGACGGGTACAAAACAAGTAGCGGTAGTGCAAGTGCCTTGACCGTCGAGGCGACGTACCTGGAAGTGCCGCTCCTGTTTCGTCACGAAGCCGCTGATCGCCTGCACCTGTACGCTGGGCCTTATCTGGCTTTCCTGCTCGATGGCACCTCGCAACAGGAAGGGAAGCCAGCCGTATCTACAGGCGCACACACAAACACCGGCCTCATGTTTGGCGCTGACTTTAAATTCAGTAAAAGTCTGTCGCTCGATCTCCGTTACCAGCGCGACCTGATCCAGCTTTCTACATCGCCCTACAGTAACACGTTTCACAGCTACCAGCTAGGCGTGAATTGGGCGGTGCGCTAATGGGTGTAGTGGTATCGCGTGTTGTTGTCGCAGGCGTAGGGGCGGGGCTTGCCTCCACCCTACGACAACAACACGCATCACCCCTCCCTACGCCAGTTTGCTTTTTCTGAAGCCGTAGGTGAAGTAAATGGCCAGGCCGATGACGAGCCAGATACCGAAGATTTGCCAGTTGCTGGCGCCTAGTTCAGTCATCAGGTAAAGATTGGTCAAGACGCCGATGACGGGCAACAGCGAGAAGTTGTACCGGAAGCCCTGAACGGCCAGAACTGCCCAAACACCCCAGAAAACAATCAACAGCGGTTTGCTTTCCAGCGTCTGAATCAGATCGCCGGTTGTGAGTGCATACCCCATTACCAGTAGCAGCACCGCGCCGATGATGAACTTACCGTTGACATACGGCACCTTGAACTTCGACTGTGCCGTGAGGCCTTTGGCATCCAGGAACAGAATGCCGCCGCAAACCATGATAAAGGCGAAGAACGTACCTACGCTGGTCAGGTCGACGAAAAATTTAAGGTCCATGAACAGCGATGGAATAGCGACCAGGAAGCCCGTGACGATGGTGGCAAACGACGGCGTTTTATATTTGGGATGAATTGCCGAAAAGCGTTTCCAGAGCAGTCCGTCGCGGCTCATCGTCATCCAGATGCGCGGCTGTCCCAACTGATACACGAGCAGCGCACTGGTGATGGCCACTACGGCGCTGACCGAAATAACGCCTGCCACAAAGTCCAGATTTACTTTCTGGAACACATACGCCAGCGGATCACTTACGCCCAGTTCTTTGTAGTTTACCATACCCGTCAGCACCAGCGTGATCAGCACATACAGCACCGTGCAAATGGCCAGGCAGTAGAGCATGGCGCGGGGCAAATCACGTTGCGGGTTTTTGCATTCCTCGGCGGTAGTCGAGATTGAGTCGAAGCCGATAAACGCGAAGAAGACCGAGGCCACGCCACTCAGCACACCCGCCACGCCATTCGGGGCAAACGGCGACCAGTTTGCTGGTTTTACATAGAACGCCCCAACGCCAATGACCAGCGCAATTACGGCCAGTTTCAGAACAACCAGGATGTTACTGGCCACCCGCGATTCTTTGATGCCGATGTAGACCAGCGCTGTAATCAGCACCGTAATGGTACCGGCGGGCAGGTTGGCAATCAGGTGAAAATCACCCAGCATTGGCGCATCAGACCAGGCCTGGGCCAGTATACGCGTGTTTTCGGGAAGTGTATCCAGCGACGTACCGGCGAGTTTTGTTTGTTCAACCAGTTCGAAAGCGCGGTGGGCGGTGCCGTAATCGGTGGCGAAATATTTAGGGAACGTGATGCCAAATCCGCTGAGCATCGACGTGAAGTATTCAGACCACGAAATGGCCACGACCATGTTGCTGACGGCATATTCCAGGATGAGCGCCCACCCAATGACCCAGGCAAAGATTTCGCCGAAGGCTACATACGCATACGTGTAGGCGCTGCCGCTGACGGGCACCGTACTGGCAAACTGCGCGTAGCTGAGTGCGGTAAATACGCAGGCAATGGCCGTGAACACAAACAGCAGCGACACGGCTGGCCCGCCATTATAACTGGCCAGACCGATGGTGCTGAAAATACCAGCGCCAATAATAGCCGCAATGCCAAACGAGGTCAGATCGCGAACCCCCAGCGTTTTCACCATCTTGCTGGAATCGCCCTCAGTGGCATCACGTAGAATCTGCGTTACGGTCTTTTTGCGGAAAATAGAATCGCTCATGAAAAATAGTCGATAGTCAGGAGTCAATAGTCGATAGTCAGCTGGCGCAAGCGTACTCGGGTGTCAGCCGGCGATCGACTATTGACTCCGACTATCGACTTAATTTGACAACTTTGCCTTGATGATTCGTTAAAAATAGGCAGAGTTTACCCTTTTTTGCCACATGTCTATCCAGATCACCAATCTTTCTAAGCAATATGGCCAGCAGCGGGCCGTAGATTCCATCAGTTTGCAGGTTTCGCCTGGCGAAATAGTCGGTTTTCTGGGGCCAAACGGTGCCGGGAAATCGACAACTATGAAAATAGCCACGGGCTACCTCTCGCCGGGTGAGGGAACGGTGATCGTCAACGGACACGACGTGCAGACCGACTCGATGGCCGTGCGCCGCAGCGTCGGCTACCTGCCCGAACACAACCCGCTCTATCTGGATCTGTACGTGAAGGAATACCTCCGTTTTGCCGGTGAGCTACACGGTATGAGCGGTTCTTCCCTAACATCTCGAATTGCCGACGTGATTGAGCAGGTCGGCCTGACGAGCGAGCAGAAAAAACGCATTGGCCAGCTCTCGAAAGGCTACCGGCAGCGCGTGGGGCTTGCGCAGGCATTCCTCCATAACCCGCCCGTACTGATTCTAGACGAGCCAACTACCGGCCTCGACCCCAATCAACTTGCCGATATTCGGCAGGTGATCAAAACCGTTGGACGCGATAAAACGGTGCTCTTTTCGACCCATATCATGCAGGAGGTAGAAGCCCTTTGCGATCGGGTCATCATTATCAATAAAGGCAAAATCGTGGCCGACAGCCCCCTGGCCCTGTTGCGCGGCCAGACGGCGCAACAGGCTACGTACCTGGCCGAGTTTGAAAGTGCCCTGTCTGATCCGGCAGTGCTGGGTACGTTGCCTGGCGTACTATCCGTTGAACAGGTCGGAGCCGGTCAATATCGCCTCACCGCCACGCCGGATACAGATCTTCGTGCCGCCATCTTCCGCCTTGCCGCCGACCGGGGTCTGACGCTCGTCGGCCTCCGCCAGCAGGAAGCCTCGCTGGAAGGAGTGTTCAAGGAGCTGACGAAGTGAGTTAAGAGTTAAGCGTGTAGAATTAAGAGTTGCGTTGCTGTTATAGCGAACAGGGCTTTAGCAACGCAACTCTTAACTCTACACGCTTAACTCTTAACTCTACACGCTTAACTCTTAACTGTTATCGAATAGTGGGCCACGAAGCTGTTGCCGGGGCGGATGCGGTGAATGCCTTGCTTACCCTCGATGGGCCGGGGCTTCGATGAGGTATCGGCAACGCCCAGCCAGGGTTCGATGCAGACAAACGGAGCGCCTGGCTTCGCCCAAATACCCAGGTAGGGGAAAACCGCGAAATCGAGCCGGATTGAGTGGTTGTTCTTGCGGCTCTTCAAGGTTACCTGCCGTGACTTTAAGGTCAGTAGCACCAGTGCATCGTTATCGAACAGAGTGGGTGTCAGGTTGAGTTGGCGGTTGTCGAGGCTGATTCGGGCCTTTTCGCCGCTCAACAGCCCATCGGCGCCAAGCAAGCTCGTCTCCAGCGATCCGTCGCGCTCGAACTCGATGTAATAATCCGTATAGTCTTCGCCTGGCTGAAAAGGTACATTGAAAGCCGGATGTGCCCCCACCGACATAAACATGTTATCGGTACCTTTATTTTTCACCCGGTAGGTGACCGTCAGTTCCGACCCGTCGAGCTCGTAGGTGATCTCGAACACGAAATCGTAGGGATAAACGGCTTTGGTGGCTTCTGACGAGTGCAGTTCAAACGAAGCGAATTCCGTACTCGATTCCGTGCAGATGAACTCCGAGGTGCGGGCAAAGCCGTGACGTTTCAGGGGGTACGTTCGCCCATCCACCACAATCTGATCGTTAGTTTGCCCGCCCACTACCGGAAACAAATTAGGTGCGTGCCAGGGCCATACGTTCGGGTCGGCCTGCCACAGATGTTCGATGCCCGTTTGCCGATTAAAAATCGAAGTGAGTTCGGCACCCTGATCGCGAATGCCGACCCGGAGATATTGATTTTGAAGCGTATGCGTCATAGGTGAATAAAAGAGAGTTAGCGCGATTGGTAATTTAACTGTACAAAAATTGATTGGTTTTTATAACATTGCCACCGCGAACCCGTTTAAGGCATAACCCGCTGAAAGCAGTTTTTGAAAAAAAGCATGGCGACCGTGTTGCATTAGTGATTTTTTTTACTTTTGCACCCTCAAAAATATTGACATCAAATCAGCTAGATTTCTACTATGTACTGGACTCTCGAATTAGCATCCTACCTTGAAGATGCCCCATGGCCTGCCACCAAAGATGAACTGATTGACTTCTCGATCCGGTCGGGTGCCCCACTGGAAGTGGTCGAAAACCTTCAGGAACTGGAAGACGACGGTCAGCCTTACGAAAGCATCGAGGAGATCTGGCCCGATTATCCCACTAAGGATGATTTCTTCTTCAACGAAGATGAATACTGACAAGTAACGGTAGTACACCGTACTACCAACAAAAAACGGGTAAGATCGCTACTGATGATCTTACCCGTTTTTTGTTGGTAGTATATCTGAAATAATAGAAAGAGTAACATTTGTTAATATGTTGGAAAATAATCAACCTATTTTTCAAGTTGTACACTAAACGGTACTGCAGGGCGTTTACCCTATAACATTGCAGAAAAGCCCCGACACTGATAAACAGGTCGGGGCTTTTTCGTTAGTGAGTATCACCCTGAGCTGATTCGAAAGTGATGCCGCATCGGGGTATGTAGGGCACCAGCGGCCATACAGGGCTATCGTCTTAAAAGATCAGTAGCGCCGTTATAAGTACCATGATTATTGGCAGGCCGACAGCAAACCATTTCGCCGTCATCCATTGAGGTACCGGCCAGCCTAGTTCTGCGCGAATGCCGGGATAAAAAACCATACCGCAGCCAATACCGCCCAGCAGCCCGCCAATATGCGCGGCGTTGTCGGCCCCGATGCTGATGCCAATCAGTAAGTTGATCCCAACAACCGACAGAGTGCTCTTGAGCAATTCCTTACGGGCTTCATCATTGAATAGATTCGTCATGACCAACGCCAGCAACACACCCTCGATACCGAAAATAGCGCCCGATGCTCCTGCGCTAACGGCGACGTTGTGCCACCAGAGGCTGCCCAGGCTGCCAGTCAGCCCCGTAGCGAGGTAGGCAACCAGGAAACGCCAACTGCCCAGCAGCGGCTCAATCTGCATGCCCAGATACCGCAGCGACATCATGTTCACGGCCAGGTGAATAACGCCAATGTGCAAAAAGCAGGCTGTCAGCAGCCGCCAGGGTTCACCAGCACGAGTGAGCGTGGTGAAATTGGCTCCCCATCGAACCAGGTCCTGCCCCGAAGGACTCATGATGTTGACGCCCGAGAAGACCATTACCGCAAAAACAGCCATGTTGATCATCATCAGAATGGGTGTGATCCGGTAGCCATCACGGGGCGTAAATACATCGCGCAGACTACCCGGATGGTACCCCGGTTTCTCTTGTTGCGGGTGATTCGGTTCGGTGGGAGTCATATGGGGAAAGAGAGTACGTTCCAGGTGCTTCGCTGAGTAGTCTTCAAGAGCACTAGCGGAGCACCTGGAACCTGAAATGTGATACCTACTTTTTGGCCATTACGCGCCAAACGGTGCCTTTTACCGAGTCTGTGATATAGAGCGAACCGTCGGGCCCCTGCGCCAGACCTACCGGGCGGTGTTTTGCCGAACCGGGGCTAGCCAGTTCGAGCTTACCGGCATTGGCCTTTTTACCGGGGATTCCCTGCTCAGGAACACCCGCGAAGTTTTCGGCAAATACTTCGTAATCGCCCGATGGGCGGCCGTCTTTCCCGAATGGAATGAAAGCAACAAAATAACCGCCCTGCATCAGCGGTGCCCGGTTCCAGGAGCCGTGGAAGCAAACAAACGCGCCGTTCTTATACCGGGCTGGAAACTGATTTCCCGTATAAAACAGCAAATCATTAGGTGCCCAGTGTGCCGGAAAGGCCATAATTGGTTTCTCTTTGCCTGCGCATTGATCCTGCCTGGTGCCATCGCCGCCATACTCGGGGGCCAGCAGTTTCTTGCCAAGGAAATGGTTGTTATAGCAATAGGGCCAGCCAAAATCGGCACCTTCTTTTACCATCAAAAATTCTTCAGACGGCAATTCGGCACTGACTGAGTCGGTGAAAACACCGCCCCAGTTGTTCAGGTTGTCGCGGCCGTGTTGCAGGGCGTAAAGCGAGTTCGAGGCCGTGTTCCAGTCGAGGGCTACGGCGTTACGGATGCCCGTAGCGTAACGTTTACCATCCGACTGGCGCTGGTTGGTCTTGTTGGCGTCGAACTGCCAGATGCCGCCGTAATTCTCCAGAATGGGGCAGGGCATCTGGCCTTTCGAACCCGGCTGACGGTCTTTTTCCTGGCAGGCATTCGACGGGGCTCCGAAGTTGACAAACAACCGGCCATCGGGCGAAATAGCCAGCGATTTACTGGCGTGCTGACGTTGTAGTGTCAGGCCCACCACGATTGGCTCGGGCAGGGCATCGGCCATTACCTTACCATTTGTGAGCTTGTAGCGATAGACCGACGTATCCGACGAGGCGTAGAGATAGCCGTTGGCAATGGCGGCACCCGTACCCGTATTGGTACTGAACATCACCGTTTCTTCGGCCCGGCCATCGCCGTTTGTATCGCGGAGTTGTACCAGCCCTTTGCCCTCTTTCAGGCGTTCGAGCTTTACGAAGACCGTTCCCGTTGTGGGATCTACGGCCACGTGGCGAGCTTTACCGATATTATCAGCAAACACCAGGGCGCTGAAGCCGGGTGTAAGTTTTAGGCCGCCATTGTCGTCATCGAAGCGGATTCCCTGGATAACGGTGGCTTTTTTAAGTGGTTTACCCGGCCTGGGGGTGCCCGGCGTAGGGGCGGCGCTGGCTCCCAGGCTCAATGCGGCTAAGGGGAGAAGTAGAAGAGCAGTTTTCATTGAAAGGAGACTAGCTTGTTAACGGTTCAATAACCATTTATAGAACGGCGAAGTTAGGCAGCTATAACAAAAACGTCTGCTTTAATCGTATTCACACAAATCAAGGTAACAACATGAGCCCGCAACCAATACCTAACGTACCTGAACAAGACGAACCCGAAAGCAATACGCTGGGTGGTACAACAAGCACCGGCGCTGGCCCAGACGGCGAACAAGATACCGACCAAACACCCGAAACGACCGGCCTGGGCCACAAGGATCTCGATGAAGCCGGTGACGTAGCGCGCCGTATTGATGAGCGAAATCAGGAAAAATAGCTAAGTGTCCTAAAGGGGGAGCTGGAATACAGGAAATCAGAACGCACATTTGCTTTTGCAATCAAACTGGTGATGCCATTCGGTATGTATTCTTTGCCAGTAGAAACAGAAGCCCGCCCTGATTATCACCTATGTGTAAACTGACCCTACTGCTGGGAAGTATCTGTATCGGCCTGTCTGGCCTGGGTACGTTGTCCTACGCGCAGACAACCCTGCCACGCCTTGATCTGGCCACCCTGTCGCCACCCGCTACCTGGCAGCGTGCCGGGGGCCTTCTGGCCAGCCCTGATGGCCCAACGCTTAAAGCAAAGGCCGGTCAGGAATCGCTGTTGATCAGCACGGGCAAAGAAGCGCTGACACTCGCCACGCCAGCCAGCGATTTCTCGCTTCAGTTCGATGTGCTGATGAGCGCCGGTGCCAACGCCTCGCTGGTGTTGCCCAACGGCGAATCGCTCAGCCTGGATCACTCGCTCGATATAACGCCGCTACTGAGAGCGCCCGGCCTCTGGCAAACAATCCGGCTAGACTACCGGGCCGAAAGCAGCCTGATGACCCCCACGATCGAGCGCCTGATCGTGAACGGCGTGGTTGTTCGTGAAGGCTATAAGCTAACCCGGAAGGCGGCTGGTGCAAAGCCGGTACAAGTACAGGCGCAGACCGGTTCGCTGGCCGTTCGGAATGTGGGTTATCGGGCCCTTGAGAACCGGAGCGTGGCAAACTGGGCTGGTCCGGTGAATTATAAACTATACGGCGAAAGCATTGAAACGCGCGAAGAACTGAACAGCAAAACGCCGGTCAAGTCAGACACGGTGAGCAAGATCAGTTATAACGTGTCTTACGGGCGATCGGGCCGGTTTGCTATGCTGTACAACGGCAAGCTGAACGTACCTACGGCAGGCGACTATCAGTTCGATCTGGTGATGGGCGGCATCGCCGGGCTTTGGGTCGATGGAAAGCCCGTCATTCCGGTGGTGTACGACGAACTGGGCGCGGTAAAAACGCACAGCATGCCGCTAACCGCCGGTACGCACGCCGTCGAGGTCATGTATGCCCGTTCGTGGCCACGTCCGGGTCTGGGTCTGTTCATCAGCCAGGCAGGCACACGGCCGCAGGCACTGCACGCTGATGGCTCGTTGCCTGAATTCTCGCCACCGGGTCAGGTTACTGTTCAGCCCGACACTAAACCAACGCTGATCCGATCGTTTATTCAACTGCCGGGCGAACGGAACAAGCGCACGAAATCCCTGTCGGTGGGGAGCGCCAGCGGTGTGCATTATGCCGTTGACCTCGGTCAGATGGCCCTGCTGATGGCCTGGAAAGGCGACTTTGCCGATGTAACGCAGATGTGGTACGAACGCGGCGAACCCCAACTGCTGAAGCCAATGGGAACGGTCATTATGCCATCGCCGAAGCCCGCTTTCGCCATGCTACCCAGCGCCAACGCCGCCTGGCCCGACAGCCTGAACGAAGATGTGCTGACCTACGGCGGACTGGTATTGGCCAAAGACGGATCGCCCACGCTGGAGTATATAATGAACGGGCTGACCATTCGTGAAAGTCTGCGCCCGGCCGCCAATCGCCTCGACCACGTATTTGCCGTAACCGGCAACGTACCTGCACAACCGGTCTACTGCCGGTTAGCTGCCGGAAAAACCATCGACGAAGTGGCGAAAGGGCTTTACGCCATCGATGACCGCAGCTATTATATCCGGGTCGATCCGAAAGCGGGTCTGACAGTGCGGCAGCAGGGAGGGCAGCAGGAACTGGTAATGCCCGTTTCGCTTAAAGATGGGGCGGGTACGGTACAATACGCAATTGAGTTTTGACGATGGACCACATTTCCTGGAACGATTTCATGAAGGTCGATATGCGGGTGGGGACGATCATAGCGGCGGAGCCTTTTCCGCAGGCACGTAAACCCGCCTACAAACTCACCATCGACTTTGGCGCTGATATCGGCACCAAACGCACGTCGGCACAGATCACCACCCTCTATCAGCCCGACACGCTTATTGGTCAACAGGTGATTGCCGTGGTCAACTTTCCGCCGAAACAGATTGGGCCATTCATGAGCGAATGCCTCGTGATGGGCAGCGTTGCCGCCAACGGTACCGTCACGCTCCTGACCACCACGCAACCCACCGAAAACGGACTACGCATCGGATAAACCCTCCGAACTTATACGGTCTGAAAAGTGACCGTGCAGGTTTAAAACATCGCCAAAACGTGAAAACTTCCCTACTACAGCTAGTGACCGTAGTCACTCTTTCACTTATTCACTCAGTCGCTCTTTCGCAAAAGCCCCCCGGCGAAGAAGATTATTATCGCATTGTCACCCTGCCAATTCCAGACGGGGTGCAGCTTGAAGTGGGTGGCATGACCTCGCTGCCCGACGGGCGGCTGGCGGTTAGCACGCGGCGAGGGGATGTCTGGTTGATTGGTAACCCCTACATGCAGGGTAGTCGCCAGCCGACGTTCAAACGCTTTGCCACCGGCCTGCACGAACCCCTAGGCTTGCTATACCGAACCGTTGGGCCCCACAAGGGTGAACTTTTTGCTACCCAACGTGGCGAAGTAACCCGCCTGATCGATACCGATGGCGACGAAGTGGCCGACGAATACCGTGCGTTCTATAAATGGCCCCTCTCGGGCAATTACCACCAGTATAGCTACGGCCCGATTCCCCTGCCCGATGGCGACATGGTTATCACCCTCAATCTCGACTGGGTTGGCAAAGGAGCCAGCCAGTCGAAATGGCGTGGGTGGATGCTGAAACTGAATGATAAAGGCGAAATGACACCCTGGGCAACGGGCCTACGCTCGCCAGCGGGTTTTACGGCCCTGCGCGACGGCAGCATTTTCTACGCCGAAAACCAGGGCGACTGGGTTGGCTCGGGCCGGGTAACGCATCTGGAAAAAGGTGATTTCGCCGGTAACCCCGCCGGGCTTCGCTGGTCGGGTGAACCGGGTTCGCCGCTGAGTTTGAAACCGGAAGACGTACCCAGCACCGGAAAACCGATGTTTGAGGTCGCCAAAACCGTTCAGCATCTGAAGGTGCCCGCCGTCTGGTTCCCGCATACGCTGATGGGCATTTCAACGTCGGATATCAAGGAAGACACAACGAATGGCGCATTCGGCCCATTCTCGGGACAGTTGTTCGTGGGCGATCAGGGACACAGTAAAGTGATGCGGATGACCCTCGAAAAGGTGAACGGTAAATGGCAGGGTGCCTGCTTCCCATTCCGCGAAGGCTTACAGTCGGGTATTTTGCGAATGCTCTGGGGGCAGGACGGCTCTATGTTCGTGGGTATGACCAGCCGGGGTTGGGCCGCCACGGGTAAATCGCCCTTCGGTGTGCAGCGTCTTGTCTGGACTGGTAAAATGCCGTTCGAGATGAAGACGATCCGCTCGAAACCCGATGGCTTCGAGATCGAATTTACCATGCCTGTCGACCGGAAAACAGGTGAAGATCCGGCCAGTTATAGCCTCAACAGCTTCACCTATAAATACCACAGCACCTACGGAAGCCCCATTGAAGATGCCCGTACCGTGCCGATTCGGGGTGTTGTCTTGAGCCAGGATGGCCGCACCGCCCGGATCGTAGCCGACACGACCCTGCGTGAAGGCTATATTCATGAAGTGAAAGCTGAGGGCGTAAAATCAGCCTCAGGTACGTTGTCGCTGCTTCACAACACCGGCTACTACACGCTCAACGCCATTGCCCCCGGTGAACTGGCGAACGTACCTGCGCGTACAGTGGCGTCGGCCAGCCCGAATGCTATGCACGATCACGGCGCCATGATGGCATCCACTTCGGAGAAGGCAGGCGTGGGCGCAAAAGCAACGGGTAAAGGCAAGGCTATTGCGCCTACAAAAAAGGTGGTAGCATCAGTCAGTGCCAAGCGTGTCGTCGATATGCCCGCTACCTGGACCAACGGACCGGACCAGACGATCAGCATCAGCACGAAGCCGGGTCTGAAATTCGATACCGAAAAGGTCGACGTGAAAGCCGGAAGCCGCATCAAGTTCGTCTTCAACAACAACGACGATATGCTGCACAACTGCGTGATCGTGAAGCCCGGAACCGCCAATGCCGTGGGTAATCAGGCTCTGAAATTGAACCTGAACGGAGCCAAGCTAAACTACGTACCTGCCTCCGCCGACGTGCTGTTCCACACGAACATCCTGCAACCCGAATCGGCCGAGAGCATCTACTTCACCGCCCCCACCGAACCGGGCGACTATCAGTTCGTCTGCACCTTCCCCGGCCACTCCTCGCTGATGCAGGGCACTTTACGGGTTGTGAAGTAATCCGTTAATCAAGCTTGTATCTGCGTACTGCTTCGCGCTATACGACTACAAACTTGATTGGTAGAAGAGAGATGTAAGGATTAACAGAAGAGCGGCGTTTAGGACTATTCCTAAAATGCCGTTCTTTTTTTGTAGACTGTAAAACTAAGTCAGCTCACGGCTGATTCGAGCAGCTGAATGGTGCCTTTGGTGGCGTCGATTTCGGCGTTAAGGCCTACGGGGACGGTGAATTTGTCGGTGATATGGCCGATCATAGAGCCCGCGAAGGCAGGTACGTTCAGCGGTTCCAGGTACGTTGCCAGAATATCTTCCAATGTCAGCGAGCCGTAGCTGTTCTCCGATTCGCACTTGGTGCACTTGCCGAACACGACCCCGGCTACCTGATCCAGAATACCGGCCAGTTTAAGCTGCGCCATCATGCGGTCTACGCGGTAGGGTTCTTCCTGCACATCTTCCAGAAAGAGAATTGACCCTTTCCAGTCGGGGAGGTAGGGCGTGCCGATGAGGTGGCTCAGCACCGTCAGGTTGCCGCCGATGAGCCGTCCCCGCGCCGTACCGGGGCGAATGGTGCTGATGCGATCACGGGTTGGTGCCAGCGTTGCCCCTTCGTCGGCGGGGTTGCGGAACAGTACAGGCTCTGCGTCTATGAGTACCCGCTTTAGCCAGTCGGTCGTGAAGCGGTTCCAGGTAACAGACCCCACGGGGCCGTGCATGGTAACGAGTCCGGTTCTGGCGTTGATGGCCAGGAGCAACGCCGTAATGTCGCTGTAGCCCAGCAGGATTTTGGGCGTGCGACGCATCTGATCATAGTTGAGCAAGGGCAAAATTCGGGCGCAGCCCCAGCCTCCGTGCATGGCCATGACGGCGTTGACGGATGGGTCGGCAAAAAAATTATTGAGATCGGCAGCCCGGTCTGCATCACGGCCCGCCAAATAACCGTATCGGTCATAAAAATGGGCCGACAGCTTTGTTTTGAAACCCAATGCCTGAAGTGATTCAATGGTTACCTGAACCGTTTCTTTGCTGTAAGCTGGCGCGGCCGGGCAGAAGAGGCCAATCGTATCGCCGGGTTTGAGGCGGGGTGGCTTAACTGGCGTGACAATTGATGGATTTACAGCAAGACGGGGTACAAAAGGTGCCAGTAGGGCCGATTTAAGCCAGGTACGGCGTGGAATCATGCGGTCGATTTTCGCACCAAAAGCGCTAAATCTGCTAATTATACCCGAAACAAACCATCATAAATACCCGTTTTGATTCTCTCAGTAGAAAGGGATTTTAGCCAGCTTTGGCACCCTATAGTGCACTTCGCGACAGAGTAATACATGAAGCCTTACGCCCAGTATACAGCCAGAGAGCTGGCTACCGACGACCTTTTTATCCGCTGGGTGAAGCACCCGGAGGATGATGAGGTGGCGGCGTACTGGCAAGGGCTGGAGGAGATGCAGCCGCAGCTGCGAAACCGGTTTAGAGATGCCCGTCAGCTGGTTCAGGACGTGGGGAAGTCGCTGACTATCCATACACTTCGTAACGATGAAATCGTTACCGTCTGGGAGCGCATCCGGGGCTCATTGCAGGATCTTGAAGATGTGCGGCCACTTCGGCCCGAGGTACGTTCGTTTATTGGGTGGTGGTACTTTGCCCGTTCCGTTGCCGCTACGGTAGGTATTGTGTTGCTCGTGGGGTGGACGTTGTACAAACAGTATACCCAGGAAACATCCAGACTGATTACTACTACTACGCAGTCGCGCCGGGTCGCACTGCCTGACGGTTCGGTAGTGACGCTGTTGCCCCACAGCCGACTGCGGTATACGCCCCGTGGTTTTGCCCGCGAAAGCGCAGCTGAAGGAGGGGCCACCGTTGAACTGACCCGCGCTGTCTGGCTGGATGGCGCCGCTGATTTTGTCGTGGCCAGCCCAACAGGCAGGGGGGTGTCTAACGCTTTTCGGGTGCACACCGATAATCTGACCGCAGAAGCCACCGGAACTCGTTTTCACGTTAGCCATGAGCAGGGCGAAACCCGCGTGCTGCTACATGATGGCAAGCTGGATTTACTGGTTGGCCATCGTCAGGTACGTCACCTTTCGCCCGGCGAGTCGGTACTGGTTGCCGGCGGTGATGTGCACGCCGAATAGGGTGGGGTGCGGGTACGTTGTCACTCGACAGCTAAGGCTTGCAGAACAGGTGTTCTCATCCAAACGATAAATTTGTACCATCGGGGTGTGGCACCTCCTATACTAATTTCCCTTTTAATTGCGCCATTTCGGCCGTTGGCGTAGCGCCTTCGTACAGAATTCGGTAAACGGCATCGACGATGGGCATACGTACCTGATACGTCGAGTTGATCGCGTAAATACTCCGAACGGCATAATAGCCCTCGGCAATCATGTTCATTTCCGTCTGGGCCGACTGAATGGTGTAGCCACGGCCAATGAGCGTACCAAACGTGCGGTTCCGGCTGAAGGGTGAATACGCCGTTACTAACAAATCGCCGAGGTAAGCCGACCGGCTCAGATCACGTTCCATAGGATACACCGCATCAACAAACCGGCGAATTTCCTGCATGGCATTCGAGACGAGTACGGCCTGGAAATTATCACCGTAGCCCAGTCCGTGAGTGATACCGCAGGCCAGCGCGATGATATTTTTCATGACCGCACTGTATTCCACGCCGTATAGGTCGTTGAGTGGAGAAGCCTGAACAAAGCGGCACGTTAACAAATCAGATACCTGCCGGGCACAGTCATCACCGGTTGAGGCAATGGTTAGATACGACTGTTTCTCCAGCGCGACCTCTTCGGCGTGGCAGGGGCCGGCAATACAACTCAGGTGATTTTTAGGTACGTTATAGGTCGATTCCATCCAATCGGTAACCAACTGGTTCGAGGTCGGAATCATGCCTTTAATGGCGGAAATGACGTGTTTCCCGGCGAAATGAGTTGGTGTAAGCCCCGTGAGTGCTTCCGAAATAAAGGCGGCAGGCACGGCCAGAATCACAAAGTCGGCATCACGGATGGCCTCGCGGATTTTGGTACAGACCTTTACCTTGCGGGGGTTAATCTGCACATCGCTGAGGTAGCTTCGGTTGTGGTGGAATTTCTGAATATGTTCGGCATCAGCTTTACTACGCAGCCACCAGCGGATGGTGCTGTTTCCTTCCGACAGAATTTTAATCAGGGCCGTGGCCCAACTGCCGCCGCCAATCATGGCTATTTTTACGGGTGTTGATGACTTCATAGAACAAATAAACCCGTTTTCGACACGAATGGCCAAATTTCCAGCTAAACAGACCCGTTCTTACCATGCTCGTTATACTCGGACCTACCGCCAGCGGTAAAACGCAACTGGCCGTGCAACTGGCTCAACAGCTTATTCATGGCGGGCAAGCTGCGGAAATAATCAGCGCTGATTCGCGGCAGGTGTATCGGGGAATGGACATCGGGACGGGTAAAGATTTAGCCGAATACACCATTGACGGCCAATTCATTCCTTACCACCTGATCGATATCGTCGAGGCGGGCGACGATTATAACGTCTTTCGGTATCAGCAGGATTTCGACCGGGTTATGGAGGAGGTGCGTAGTCGACATGCCGTGCCAATTCTATGCGGCGGTTCCGGAATGTACATTGAAGCCGCCCTTCGGCCCGATGCCATGCTGGCTATTCCGCCGAACGAGCCGCTTCGTACCGAACTGGAAGCGCTCAACGATGAACAGCTTCACGCCCGTTTCGAACAAACCCCGTCTGGCCATTCAGCCAGGGCCGATACGTCTACGCGCAAGCGGCTGATCCGGGCCATTGAGATTGGCACGTACCTGAACGAGAATCCCGGGCTTTTGCCCACGCAGCGCCCACCGCTGCCTGCCTATCGGGTGATTGGCCTCGACCCACCGGTAAATGTGCGCCGCGAACGGATCAGCCAACGACTTCGCAATCGCCTGCAATACGGGTTGGTTGAGGAAGTAGAACACCTGCTGAATCAGGGAATCCCGGCTGAGAAGCTGATATACTATGGCCTTGAATATAAGTATGTTACGCAGTATGTGCTCGGCCAGCTAACGTACCTGGAGATGGTGGCTCAACTGGAAACGGCCATCCACCAGTTTGCCAAACGCCAGATGACCTACTTCCGCAAAATGGAACGCGACGGGCTGGCGATTGACTGGCAATAGGATTTCGGATGTGGGATTTCGGATTGGGGATTTAGCTCTGCTGGATGATTGCACCCATCGGCAGAGTTAAATCCCCAATCCGAAATCCCACATCCGAAATCCTACTATTCTTGTACCCATTCGCGGTGGGGAGCATCCGGGCCTAGGTGAAAACACCTACGGCAGCGGGCTTCGTAACTGTCTGTTTCTCCGAGCAATACCCGTTCCTGCGACGGAACAAGGCGGTATGAATAATGAGCAATATCACCGCATACTACACAAATGGCATGAACTTTGGTAACAAACTCAGCAACAGCCATTAACTGCGGCATGCAGCCAAAGGGTTTCCCCGAAAAATCCATGTCCAGCCCGGCTACAATGACCCGTTTACCATCATTTGCCAACTGATTGCAGACATCAATAATGGCTGAATCAAAGAACTGAGCTTCGTCGATACCCACCACATCGCATGGGTGAGCCATAGACAGGATGTCTGACGAGGCTGAAACAGGTATCGATGGGATCACCGACGCATTGTGCGAAACAATGTCCTGCGCGTGATATCGGGTATCGAGGCTGGGTTTGAAGATGCCGACGTTGAGTTTGGCAATGCGGGCGCGGTTAAGGCGCCGGATGAGCTCTTCCGTTTTACCAGAGAACATGGAGCCGCAGATCAATTCTATCCAGCCTACGCGCAAATGGGGCGGTTCGCGCCGGCGGATGGGTTCAATAAACATACTAGTAACGACGTTGGGATGCTATCAGCACAGTTGGGCGAAGCCCATTTTGAAGGGTTTATACGGGCCGTAATCCGAAATCGAGAAGTCGAAAAGGACCTGTCACACAATTTTCTGGGCCTTCAGATTGAGGTTTCTCAAAAGCGGTTGCTTGATTTCAATATATTTACAAAGCAAAGGCTTTTAACAATGTCGAACAAGTTCAATACAAACGCTCTCAACGAATACAGCAAGTCGTATGCCCGGCGCGTCACGGCTGATTTTTACCACGCTAATCCAACAATAAATGGCAAGCAGATTCTAAATCTTACGCCCGTTAATCAGATTAATTTATTCGTTGTCAGTAGCTTATTCGATAAATGGAAAGGAGAGACTGAGAAGTTTCGCAGTCCCTTTTTTGATTTTAGCAGCCCCGAAGTAGAAGAAGCCCTGCGTTCATTCATGAACGTAGTATCGCAGCATATCGCCGTTCGTCGTGAACATCTCGAACCCCTGCTGGCCGATGCCACTAAACGCACGTTGATCGCCTTGTTCGACCCCCGCTATTATTATGACGATCAGCTGCGAAATCAGCCCGATTTTACGCTTACGGCCGAAAATCTGCGTCATCTGATCCGGTATACTCAGATCAATAAATTCGTCCCGGTGGCGCTCGAACAACGGTTGAACGGTCGTCCGTTCATCTATGTAAACCAGGCACTTGGTTATCTGGATGAGATTCTGACGCAGCGCGTTCAGGAGCTGGAACGACCCGAAAAGTACGTTGAGATGTTTTCAGAAAAGGTGGTCATGGACCTGTCGACGTTGCTGCGCGGACAGGCACTGGAGAATTACAACTCACCTTCTGCCCGCTCCTTCTTCGATCTGGATGAAGATTCGCCTGCGCCTAAACCGGTACCAGTACCTCCGTTTGTGGCCAGTGCACAACCGGCCCAACCAACGCCGCCCCCTGTTGAGCACCTTCCGACAAGTGTACCAGAGAACGTTGACGAAGAACCTGCTGAAACGAGAACAATGGCCTTGAATGGTAGAAACGGGTATTTCTCCGGTCTTCAGGAAGCGCCCACTGCCCCAAGCAGTCAGCCAAGCGTATTAGCTACGGAAGCCGAAACGCCGGTTATATCGCTGAACACGGCGCAGGCATCACCGGCAGATACCGTGGCAACGCTGGGCGATTCGCTTCAAAAAGCAACCAGCGGCAGTTTAGCCAAAGGAATTTCGCTCAATCAGAAATTCCGGTTCATTAATCAGCTATTCAATGGGAGCGCCGATGCTTATAACGAGGCCATCGCCGAGCTGGATCAGATGACCAACTACGGCCAGGCGCTTGATTTGATTTCGTATCGTTACGCCAACCAGTTTATGTGGAACATGGACAGCGACGAAGTAACTGAACTGGTCGAAATCCTGAAGCGACGGTTTTAAACGAGTCAACCACAGAGCTGGTCAGCCGCGCGACTGACCAGCTCTGTGGTTGACTCGTTTTCTGTTTATAACAGATCATCCAGCGCTTTTCGGATATCCGGAAATGTATACTGGAAGCTGGTCTCATCGGCCACGCGGCGGTTAAGTACATAACTGCCCCCCAATACAGTCACAGCCAGTTCGCCAAACATCAGCTTGATCACAAAAGCCGGAATGTTGGGCATGATCTGGGGCTTATCGAGCACCTTCGCGATCAGGTGGGTTAGGTCTGCGTTGGTAATTGGCTTCGGAGCCACACCGTTATACACGCCGTTCCATTCCCCGTTTTTCATCGCTTCGATAAACAGGCGGCAAAGGTCGTCGATGTGAATCCAGGAGATGTATTGTTGCCCGGATGCAATTGGCGCGCCTACGCCCAGTTTAATGGGCTGAACAAGCTTAGGGAGTGCGCCGCCATCCATCGTAAGTACAACGCCCGTCCGGATTCTGACGGTACGGATACCCAGAGCCGCCACCGCTTCGACAGACCGTTCCCAGGTACGTGTCACCTGCGCGAGAAAGTCACTCCCGGCCGGGCTGTTCTCACGCAGTGGCCGGTCGCCGGTGTCGCCGCCATAATAGCCAATGGCCGACGAGGCAACGAAACTCTTCACATGGTGCTGGGTGTCTTTCAGCGCACTAGCCAGCAACGCCGTTGATTTGGTGCGGCTGTCGAGGATCTCGCGCTTGCGGGCGTCGGTCCAGCGGCTATCGGCAACACCTGCTCCTGCCAGGTGGATAATGTGGTCGGCTGTTTGTATGGCCCGGATATCAAGCTGTGCTTTGTCGATATCCCAGAGGTAGCTTTTAACGCCGTTTTTTTCGTGTGCCGATCGGCTCAGGTACGTTACGGTGTAACCTTGTTGCTGGAGTAATTGAGTGAGTCGGCGGCCAATAGTGCCTGTGCCGCCTGTGATCAGTACAGTTTCCATAGGTGGTTAGCGATAGTAGATAGTTCTGTTCGGCTTTCTCAAAAGCCGGTAGAACGAAGGGTTTATAAGCTATTAACCCGCTAACTTGGAAATTGTGCTAAATAAGCTACTAACTAGTTGGTTACCAGGGTGAGAAAACTGACGGCCTATTTTTTAGAAGGTTAGTGGTACCAGTCCGTTGGTGTATCCAGTTGCCTTGCGTAGTGAGCGGCCGCGCTATCATAAACGTACCTGAGCAGCCTGTTCATGTCATCTTCAAACTCCATGTAATAATCGGGATCAAGTTTGTTCAGCTTTTTCAGAATAGCGTCGGTGCGTTTGGCTACGTAGATCGCGCATTTTTCGGTCCGGCTGCTGAGGCGCTGCAGCAGATTCGCGTGATTGTCGAAGAAACTGTTGAGCATGTGTATCGTCAGGTCAACTTCGCCGTAAGTATCCTTTGTCACTTTTACATGCCGGGTTATGTAACCGCTGACGGTGCGCATATCCATCATCATCCAGGCGGGCGAATCCTGGCTAAGAACGGCTGTTCGGTCGGTCAGGTCACGGATCAGTTTCCGTCGGTAATCGAGCGTGGTCTTATTCTCAACCAGTTCATATTCCAGTTTTTCGGTCAGGATCGGGTCTTTCGCAACGAGCCGCAGAAGTAGCTTATCTTTCTCTTTATCAGGCAGGTACGTTATTGCCCGTTTCAGATCTGGGCTTAAGGCAGCGGGCATACATGAGAAGTTTACTGTTTACAGTTTTCTGTTTGTCGTAGGAACGGACCTATCGTTTGATCAATCTGGCGAAGGTAAGCGACAGATCGAGCATGATCATCTTGGCGCGGGCGTTTCGCTCGAGATGATACGCGGCTTCGTTCAGGTCGCCCACCATTCGTTCGATCAGATCGGGTTTCAACACCTTTCCGAAATTACGGACAAAATTAAGTTCGTCGTCGGGTAGTCGCAGGAGTTGTTCGGCACCCTGTTGCCAGAGAAAGAGGTCGCGGCAAAGGCGAAGACTATAATCGAACAGATTCTTCTGGCGCTCTTTCGGGATCTTGTCGAACTCGTCGGCCTGTTTTACCAGCCAGGTGAGGTCTTGCCGGTAGCAGGCGCGCATCCAGTCGGCAAACCAGGTGTGCTGGTTGCTGCCTGCCAGATCGTCGCCTTTCGACTGCCCAAGCAGCAGGGCCTGCGCCATGTTGCCATCGCTGAGGTAGGCAACCCGGCGGGCTTTGGTTTCATCGAAATTAAGCGTTTGACGCAGGTACGTTGCCACTTCCGTATCGGTAAAGTTGCGCACCGGTACGCGCTGTGTACGCGACAGGATTGTGATCAGGAGCTTATCGGGCTGGTCGGTCACGAGCAGAAATAACGTACGCTCGGGTGGTTCTTCCAGTACCTTCAACAGGGCGTTAGCTGCCGTGGCGTTCATTTGTTCGGGCAACCAGATCAGCATCAGCTTGTAGGCACCTTCATACGCTTTCAGCGATAACCGTTGCAGGATATTCCGGGCTTCTTCTGCCGAGATATTGGCCTGCTTGTTGTCGCCGCCGGTAGCGTCCAGCCAGTCGGTTATTGTTCGGTATGGGTTGCTGGTCAGGAATTTACGCCATTCCGGTAGCAGCGACTCACTGGTATTCCTGCCTTTGATGTTTACTACCGGATACACCATGTGCAGATCGGGATGCACCAGCTTCGCCATCTTGAAACAGGAAGCGCACTGCCCGCAGCCGTCTGGCAGGCTGGGGTTAGTGAGGCGAGTTTCGCAGTTTACGTAGGTAGCCAACGCAAGTGCAAGCGCCATGTTGGCACTGCCGGTGCGCCCATCGAACAGGAGCGCGTGGGCGAGGTGGTTGGTTTGAACGGCCCGCACCAGTGTTTCCTTGGTGTCGTCGTGGCCAATAATATCAGAAAACAGCATTGTGCTGCGAAGATAGGTTGTTTCGGCTTTGCCCCCCGCCGGAATGCCAGTCTCCCTTCGGGTGGTTCGGTATTCCGGCGGGGGGGCAAAGCCGAAACAACCTATCTTTGTCGTTCACTGTACAAATCTTCGTTTCCGTTGCGCGTTGTTCATCTTAATACGTACCAGACCACCGGAGGGGCTGCTGTTGCTGCTGGTCGGCTCAACCGGGCATTGAATCAGATTGGTGTCGAGAGTACGTTGCTTGTGCAGGAATCGACCCGGGCCGAGGCTGATGTGGAGGCGTTGGCAACCAGCTTTCTGGCAAAAAAAATGGCCTTCGCCCGTTTTGGCGGTGAGCGGCTCGCTTTTTTGCCTTATGAAAAAGACAAATCGGTACGCTTCCAGTTTTCGCCTGCCGTTACGGGCGTTGACCTGACTTATAATTCGCTGATTCGACAGGCCGATATTCTGCACCTGCATTGGGTCAATTTCGGCTTTTTTTCCATCGAAGGACTCGCCAGCCTGATGCGTCTGGAAAAACCCGTAGTCTGGACGATGCACGACATGTGGCCATTTACGGGCGGCTGTCATCATAGCGGCACCTGCGAAAACTACCAGCGCGAATGTGGCAACTGCGTACCCTTCCTGCGTAATCCCGGCCCGGCAGATCTATCGCATCAGGTTTGGGAACGCAAGCAGAAAGCGTACTCGGCGGCCCATCTGGTACCCGTCGGTTGCAGCGAATGGCTGGCCAACCGTGCCCGAAAAAGTGGGCTGTTTCGCCCATTTTCGGTGCTGAATATCCCGAATCCGATCGATACCGACCTGTTCAGGCCGACTGATAAAGTGGAAGCGCGGCAGGCGCTGGGCTTGCCGACAAACCGGCGATTGATCCTGTTCGCGGCGGCGAAAGTCAGTATGCTTGGTAAGGGCTTCACGTATTTTCAGCAGGCATTGCACCAGCTTCATCGCCAACTGGAAAACCCAAAAGAGGTAGAACTCCTGATTTTTGGCGCTGGCGATAAAGGTCTGTTGCATGAATTGCCGTTTCAGTACCATTTTCTCGGCCCATTAAGCGATATGGCCAGGATCAGTCAGGCGTATAACGCCGCTGACATGTTCGTGATCCCGTCACTGGCCGAGAACCTCCCCAACACCATTATGGAGGCAATGGCCTGCGGTACGCCCGCTGTTGGTTTCGAGGTGGGCGGTATACCCGAGATGATCCAGCACCGCGAGTCGGGTTATCTGGCGCAGTATAAATCGGCCGAAGACCTGAGCGCGGGAATGAACTGGCTCCTGAGCCTTTCGCCAAACAACTATGCCGCTATTGCCCACGCCGCCCGGCAGCACGTACTCGAACAGTATGACGAATCGGTTGTGGCGGGGCAGTATGCGGGTTTATATGAATCGCTACTGGGCGAAAGGTGACGATAGCTCCGGAGTGGTATAATATGTTCCTATGATCTCAATCATCACTGTCACCTACAACGCCGAGCGTTTTCTAGAGCGAACGATCAGGAGTATCGTGGCGCAGCAGCAAGCTGTATTGGGCGTTGATTACGAATATCTGGTGATTGATGGAGCATCGACAGACGGTACGCTGGCTTTGGTGCGGACGTACGAAACCCACATCTCTCATTGGCAGTCAGAGCCGGATAAGGGACTGTATGACGCCATGAACAAAGGGCTCCACATGGCCCGTGGCGCGTATGTCTGGTTCATGAATGCAGGCGATGAACTTCACGACGAGCAGGTGCTGGCAAAACTACTGGCCCAGGTACGTTCACAGCCGCCCGATAACCCGGTTGATGTGTATTATAGTGATGCTCTGTTTGTGAACGAAGACGGCACACCGGTTGGGCTGCGAAGCCAGATAACGCCACACACCCTGCCGATGGGCGGCGGCTCTGATACGTTGCGCTGGCAGGACATGGCCTTGGGAATGAAAGTAAGTCATCAGGCGTTCGTGGCCCGTCGCGAGGTAGCCCCTGACTATCCGATGAATAACCTGAGTGCTGACCTTGACTGGGAAATACGTTGCCTGAAAGCGGCGAAACGCGTTGAATTTGTGCCGTTTGTCTTATGCAGATACCTCGTTGGGGGCTTGTCGAAACAACAGCATCGCCGCTCATTGACCGACCGGTTCAAGGTATTAACCTGGCATTTTGGTCTGTTGCCAACCCTCTGGAATCACGCCCGGATTGTCTGGCGAGCCGTTGGGCACAAAAAAAACCTGTAAGGCCCTTTCCAGACCTTACAGGTTTAACAAGTTCGAGGCAACTGCGAACGTACCTGAAATCAATTCAAAACGCCAACTTTCTCGGCAACGGTCTCTACAGACGTTACCAGATCGGCTACTTTTTCGTCGGGTAGAATAAATTTCAACGGCTTGCTCACCTGCTGCGGCAACAGCGCAATATCGAGCACCTGACCAACCGTATCAACGTAGTGGAATGTCAGATCCTTTACGTAAGCCGGGTTGATCTCTTCCACGTCTTTACGGTTTTTTACGCACATGATAATCTCTTTTACGCCCGCCCGATTGGCCGCCAGAATCTTTTCTTTGATTCCACCCACTGGCAGTACCTTACCCCGTAAGGTCACCTCGCCAGTCATGGCCAGGTAAGGCAGGAGTTTACGCTGCGTGAAGATCGACGCCATCGACGTGACCATCGTGATACCCGCCGATGGACCATCTTTCGGTACGGCGCCTGCAGGTACGTGTACGTGCAGGTCGTAGTTGCTGAAGATCCGGTAGTCGATGCCGATCTCGTCGGCGTGGGCTTTCAGGTAGGAAAGCGCCGTCATCGCCGATTCTTTCATTACGTCGCCCAGTTGACCCGACAGGGTCAACGCTCCTTTGCCACGGCTCAGGCTGCTTTCGATCAGCAGAATCTCGCCGCCCACCTGGGTCCAGGCAAGGCCGGTTACAATGCCGGCAATGTCGTCGTCAGAATATAGGTCTTTATCGAAGATTTCGGCACCGAGTAGCTTGGGTACGTCGGCTGGCTTCACTGTCTGGTTGTACGATTCCTCCATCGCAATTGACTTGGTGGCCTTTCGAACCATCGCGCCGATTTTCTGCTCCAGGTTTCGCACGCCCGACTCTCGGGTGTAGCCTTCAATGATGCGCAGGATCGCCTTATCGTCGAACGCCAGGTCTTTCGTTTTCAGACCGTGCTCGCGGCGCTGTTTCGGAATCAGGTATTTCTTGGCAATCTGTACTTTCTCCTCAACGGTGTAGCCCGTAATATCAATAATCTCCATCCGGTCGCGCAGGGCGGGGTGAATGGTATCAAGCGAGTTTGCCGTGGCAATGAACAGACACTTCGACAGGTCAAACTCAACATCAAGGTAATTATCGACGAACGTTGAATTCTGCTCAGGATCAAGTACTTCGAGCAGCGCTGATGATGGGTCGCCCCGGAAATCGCTGCTTACCTTATCAATTTCGTCCAGAATGAACACCGGGTTCGAGGTGCCGCATTTGCGGATGTTCTGAATGATCTTGCCCGGCATGGCACCGATATACGTTTTGCGGTGACCCCGGATTTCGGCTTCATCGTGAACGCCGCCGAGTGCCATCCGGCTGTATTTGCGGCCCAACGCTTTGGCGATTGACCGGCCAAGTGAGGTTTTACCTACGCCGGGAGGGCCATACAGGCAGAGGATCGGGGCTTTCATGCCTTCGGTAGCGCGTTCGCTTTTCAGCTTCAGCACGGCCAGGTATTCCAGCACGCGTTCCTTTACTTTTTCCAGTCCGAAATGGTCGCCGTCTAGGATTTTCTGCGCCCGTTTCAGGTCGAAATTATCTTTCGAGAAGTCATTCCAGGGCAGGTCAACCATCAGTTCGATGTAATTCATCGTGATGGGGTATTCCGGAGCCATGGGGTTGCTGCGCTGCAGTTTGCTCATTTCCTTGTCGAAATGATCTTTCACTGCTTTAGGCCAGTGTTTTTTGCTGGCTTTCATGCGCAGTTGCTCCAGTTCGCGGTCAGGATTATCCATGCCCAACTCGTCCTGAAGCACTTTCATCTGCTGGCGCAGGTAGTAGTCGCGCTGCTGCTGGTCGAGGTCGAGTGTGGCTTTGCTTTGAATCTCGCGTTTCAGCTCCAGCAACTGCACCTCCTTCAACATGTATTCGAGCAGCAGTTGCGCTTGCTGAACGCCTTCCAGTTTTTCCAGAAGCATCTGTTTATCAGCTACATCAGCGTTGATGTTCGACGACAGGAAGTGCAACAGGAACATGGGGCTCTCGATGTTATCGAGCGCAATGCGGGCTTCCTGCGGAATCTCCGGATTCAGGCGCAGAATCTTATAGGCAGCCTCTTTCAGAGTTTGCAGCAGGGCTTTCCCTTCTTTCTTGGTCGCGTTGGGAAATGAATCGTCGATCTGCCGCACGGTAGCCGTCATGAACGGGTCTTCCTGGGTTATCTTATTGATCTCGAAGCGTTTCTTACCCTGAATGATGATCGTGATATTACCATCGGGCAGCGTAATCATCTTGATGATATAGGCAACCGTGCCAATGTTATACAGATCGTCGGGCGTGGGTTCATCTTTTTGCTGGCTGTTCTGAGCCACCACGCCAATGATCCGGCTTCCCTTATAAGCTTTCTTGACGAGACGTACTGATTTCTGTCGTCCAACCGTAACGGGAACGACCATGCCTGGAAACAACACGGTGTTGCGAACGGGCAGAATGGGCAAGTGTTCGGGCACTTCATACTCCACATCGTCATCGTCTGGCGAGCCGAGCGGAATCATTTCAATACTATCTAAGTCGTTATCTGCCATAAATAGACCGGCAGTTAAATCAGTTGGGAAAGTCATAGGCGTTCCTGCCAAAGTGGCAGTAAGTAACGTATTGAGTGGTGTAGTACAGGGTCGAGGAAGTAGAAAGGTAAATCGGGCAAGGAATGTGCCAATCAAATTTCCCTTCGAATTTGGCCGAATATCAATCAGATTTGATGAAGTTAGCCGATTTCTTTAAAGCGATACTGCCTGCACCGGTTGATTGTTTCGGAACACCACCGTTTTCTTCTGCTGATTATATTGAATGTTTACTAAGTTAACCTGATCGCTAAATAAATTCATTAATATATCCTGCTTTATTACGATGTTCTTGAACGGGTCGGCACCTGACGCGGGCATTTCTATATATACCCAATGGGCATCAGATTCCTGTTCATACCCGACATACGTGTACGATCTCTGTTTACGTTGCGCGTCTGCTACAACGAAGTGCTTACGTACATAACGCTCAAGTACCTGATCGGGCTTGGTTGGCCCACCGAAGTGAATAGGTTTGCCGCCATTTTCCTGCGTTAATGCCGTTTCAAGGTCATCAGTGAACATGCGAATGCTGACCTCAACAGTCTGCGACTTGGCATCGAACTCCATCTGAGTCAGACTGGTATGAAAATCGTGGACATGAAACGAAACGAGGAGGAAGGGGAGGATGGTGAAAAGGAGGAAAGGGGGTATGGAGGAAAGGAGGAACGGGTGCTTTATCCTGAAGCATACATATGGCGAAGCGCCCTTTTCTCCTTTCTGCCTTTTCTCCTTTCCTCCTTCCATTGCCCTACTTGAAAAAGATGTCATTCAAAAAGGCAAAGGCCATCAGTCCTAACAGAATTACCATGCCTACACGTTGGGCACCTTCCACGAATTTATCAGACGGCTTACGGCCCGATACCATCTCGTAAAGCAGCATCGTGGCATGCCCACCATCCAGGGCCGGAATAGGCAGTGCGTTCATAAAAGCAAGCGCCATTGACAGCAGACCCGCCAGCGACCAGAAACGCGTCCAGTCCCATACGCCACCAAACATTTTGGCAATACCAACCGGGCCGCTGATGGCTTTCGACGGAGACACTTCACCCTTGAAGATTTTGGCGAAACCCCGAATGTTGTCGTAGATAACGCCAAATGCCCGTTCGGTACCTTTAGAAACGGCTTCTCCGAAGGTGTAGTCAACGTGTGTTTCTTTGAGCAACGAGTTCGGGAAAAAACCAATAGTTCCCTCATTCGACACAACCGGGCGGATCGTTAACGCCTGATTTCCGCGTTGCAGGCCAAGTGTGATTGCTTTGCCTTTATTAGCCTTAACGGCTTCCTGTACCTCATGAAAGTAGGCCGTTGGTTTACCGTTGACGCTGGTAATCCGGTCACCGGCTTTCAATCCTGCTTTCTCTGCTTCTGACCCCAACTGTACCTCACCAATATCGAAGGGAAAGATGGGGGCGATAAACTGCCCGGCGGTTTCTTTGCTTGAAAACTTTTCGGCCAGGTTATTTGGTACATCAATCCGGATGCGTTCGAGGCTACCACTGGCGTTTGCCCGTTCAACGGTGTAATAACTATTGTTGCCCAGCAACACATCCGGGCTGGTAACGTCGGCGAGGTTATCAAATGATTTACCGTTGATTTCAACAATACGGTCGCCGGTTTTCAGGCCAATCTGCTTCCCGTATTCCAGGGCTACAATGCCGTACTTAGCATCCTGCGTGGCGATATAAGTGCTACCCAGGCTATACATCAGCGCTACAAAAATGGCTATACCGGTGATCACGTTGACGATGATACCCCCCAGCATCACAACCAGTCGCTGCCAGGCTGGTTTAGCCCTGAACTCGTACGGCTGTGGAGGCAGGTGCAACTGCGCCGTATCCAGCGACTCATCGATCATGCCCGAAATCTTCACGAAGCCTCCCAGCGGAATAGCGCCAAGGCCATACTCTGTTTCGCCTTTCCGAAAACTGAACACCTTTGGCGGGAAGCCGATAAAATATTGTTCCACGCGCATGCCAAACATACGGGCAGCTACCAAGTGCCCCAGCTCGTGAAGACCTACTAATATTGACAGGGCCAGCAACAGCTGACCAACCATGATTACTGTTTCCATCTATTACTTTAAGAATACCGGATGGTGGTGTATGTCGCCCAACGTTGATCTGTAGGGGCGACCCATCGTGGTCGCCCGCTTTCGGGCCGACAGGACCGCCCTTAACGCGTTATTGGCAGTTCGCTTCTGCACGTTATTAGCGGTCCTGTCGGCCCAAAAACGGGCGACCACGATGGGTCGCCCCTACTACAGATCAACGTTGGTCAACGTAGCCAACTTCTCATTTTTAAACAAAAGTACCAATCTTTTCGGTCGCAATCCGGCGGGTTTCTTTATCAGTGGCTACGTAGTCGTCGTACGAAGGATTTGCCACGAATGAAGCGTGTTGCATGGCCGCCTCGATAACGTCGGAAATTCCCAGAAAAGTAACCCGGTCGTTCAGGAAAGCGTCAACGGCTATCTCGTTGGCTGCGTTGATGATACAGGGCATGTTACCGCCTTTATCGAGCGCATCGAATGCCAGTTGCAGGTTCCGGAACGTACCCAGGTCGGGCTGCTCGAACGTCAGCGACGGATAATTGGTAAAATTAAAACGCGGGAAATCAGATTTTAGCCGATTTGGGTAGCCGAGCGCAAACTGAATGGGTAGTTTCATATCGGGCAGGCCCATCTGCGCCTTGATGCTGCCGTCTTCAAACTGAACCAGTGAATGCACGATACTTTGCGGATGCACAACTACATCGATCTGGTCGGGCCGTAGATTGAATAGCCACTTGGCTTCGATTACCTCCAGCCCTTTGTTCATCAGCGTGGCCGAGTCGATGGTGATCTTGGCGCCCATTGTCCAGTTGGGGTGTTTCAGTGCCTGGGCTCTGGTCACCGTTTCCAGGTACGTTCGGTCGCGCCCCCGGAACGGCCCACCCGATGCCGTCAGGATGATCTTCTCGATAGGGTTATGAAACTCACCAACCAGGCATTGGAAAATGGCCGAATGCTCCGAATCGACGGGGTAGATATTGACGCCCCGTTCGGCCGCCATACGCGTGATGAGTTCGCCCGCTACCACCAGCGTTTCTTTATTCGCCAGGGCAATGGGTTTACCGGCTTCAATGGCTTTGATCGTTGGCAACAGACCGGCATAGCCAACCATAGCCGTCAACACCATATCGACGGTATCCATCTGTACTACCGACGCGATAGACGTCAGGCCAGCGTAGACTTTGATATCGAGCGGGTCGAGGGCCGAGAAAACGGCGTCGTAGCGCGATTCATCGCAGATCACCACCACGTTGGGACGTACCTGGCGGGCCTGTTCAATCAACAGATCGGCATTATGGTTTGCCGTGAGCACTTCCACCTCAAACTGGTCGGGGTGAGCCAATATTACCTCGATGGCCTGGGTACCAATGGAGCCCGTAGAGCCCAGAATGGCAATGCGGCGTTTAGGATTCGGATTCGTCATTTAGTCGGTCACGCAAATATTGAATATGACTGTAATGAGGAGAGTCGACGGCTAATCTGAGTGCAGCCGGTTCAAAATCAGCCTCATCTAGCATGAGTAGGAGAATGGATTTAAGCGGCAGAAGTTCGCTCCCTATTGCGTTGTAATGAGGTTGATCGTTTGCTCAAACAAATTCGTCCGCTTTAAAAAAGCTCTGTGTATAGATCGTTATCTTTTCAATACATTCCAGAATCGTACAGATGTAGGTCAGATTCTTACTACTAAACATAGAGTACATCTTTTTGCATGGTGTACTTTACGAAGGGGTTCATCACCTTTTCGTTAACCAAATCGAGCTTGCGACCTAATTTACGCCGTAGTAGACGATACAGTTTTTCGCGTTCGGCTAGCGAGAGGTAGCGATTCTCTTCAACGGCAAACACCAGATCGATATCACTTGCCGGTGATTGCTCATTACGAGCGAAACTGCCATATAATCCAATCTGACAAACCGCAAACTCAGCTTGGAGGCGCTGTTTGAGTTCGCTCAGGATTGTCAGAATGAAAGTCGAGTCGATTAGCTGCGTAGTCATAGGTGTAGCGGTTGCCCTACTTACTTAACAAAGCTAACGCATTACCTGCAAAAGGCCGTCGGCGAGGGTGCGGTCGTTGCTGAGGCGGGGGACTTTGTTTTGGCCGCCCAGCTTGCCCTGGCTTTTCATGTACTGCTGAAACGCGCCGCGAGGAAGGGAAGTTAGTTTCAGCGGTTGTAGAATAGCCCCGCTGATCAAGTCGTCGTAGTACACATTCAGTTTGGCCAGCTGTGTGTCGAGGTCCTGCACAAAACGGGCCGTATCTCGTGGAGGCTGGCCGAATTCGACAAGCCACTCGTGGTAGGGTAGCCCTTCTACCGGACTGACCATCGGCGCTACCGTAAACTCAACGACCTCCGTTTCGGGCTGCTGTTGCATGGCATATTGTAAGGTTTTCTCCACTTCTTCGCCAATGACGTGCTCACCAAAGGCAGAAATGAAGTGTTTTATGCGCCCCGTTACCACAATTCGGTGTGGGTTCTGACTAACGAATTTTACGGTATCGCCCAACGAATAGCCCCATAAACCCGCGTTATTATTGATGATGACGGCATAGTTTTTACCCAGTTCTACCTCGTCAATACTCAGGCGGGGTGGGTTTTCGGCGAAATACTGGTCGGCGGGGACGAACTCGAAATAGATGCCGCTGTCGGCTAGCAGCAGTAGCCCTTCGGCGTTTTGTGAATCCTGGTACGCAATGAAACCCTCCGAAGCTGGGTACGTTTCGATGCTGTCGATACGTTTTCCAATGCTCTCGAAGAGCCGATCGCGGTAAGGCGCGAAGTTGACACCGCCGTAGACAAAGACCGAAAAGTTGGGGAACACGTCTTTGATGGCCTTGCCCGTACGCGCCTGAATTCGGTCGAAATACATCTGTACCCAGGGTGGAATGCCCGAAATCAACGACATGTCTTCCGTCAGTGTCTCATCAATGATGCGGTCGAGTTTGGTCTCCCAATCGTCGATGGTGTTGGTTTCGTAGCTCGGCATCTGGTTCGAGCGCAGGTAGGCCGGAATATGGTGATTCACAATGCCCGACAACCTGCCGGTGTGGATACCCGCTTTTTCGTCTAATTCGGGACTGCCCGACAAAAAGATCAGTTTCTTGTCCAGGAAAGCAGAGTTGCCGGTTTCGTCGACGTAGCAGAGCAATGCGTCGCGGGCCGAATTAATGTGGTTGGGCAGTGATTCCTTCGTCAGTGGGATGTATTTCGTTCCCGAGGTAGTGCCTGATGTTTTGGCGAAATAAGCCGGTTTTCCGGGCCACAGAATATCGGGTTCGCCGTGGGTAACACGCTCGATGTAGGACTTCAGGGCTTCATAGTCGCGAATAGGTACGGCCTGCCGAAAATCCGCCTGGGTACGTATGTCGGCGAAATGGTGGTCGCGGCCGAACTGCGTCCGGGCGGCACGATCGATAAGCTGCCGAAACCAGCGTTGCTGCGCTTCACCGGGCTGTTCGCGCCACGATTGCTGCCGTTGCCGAACCCATCGGGCCAGCGGTTTACTGAAAGTTGAGCGAATTCCCATACAGTGGCAAAGGTACGGTTTTCGGGATTAACGGGTTTTCCGGCAGGGTTGGCGCGAGCGTATACTCGTGCCTATGGGGCTGTATGCCCAATTGGTCTGCTTGTTATGAGCTAGCGCAATTAGATTGCCAACTTTTTACAACCGCATTGCCCTGATGAGCGGCAATAAAATGCTTGCCATATAACGACATAATGACACCCCCGCGCCATACCGTAAGATCCTGACAACAAAAGAGGCACTGACTCAGCCGGAACGTACCTGATACGCCGGGTAAGTCAGTGCCTACACGTTTGAGCTGCTGATGAGCAGCGCCACTTTATGAGCGACGAAGCTTGGCTTCGATCGTTTGCTGCGTATGTGGTACCGCCCGAAGACGTTCTTTGGGAATCAGTTTCCCTGAGTCGATGCAGATGCCATATGTTCCGTTTTTGATACGGACCATGGCCGACTCCAGCTGGTTGGTGAACTTCTGTAACCGGGCCGCTAATTGGCTGAGGTTTTCGCGTTCACTGGTGTCAGCACCATCTTCCAGTAACTTCGAGTTTCCCGATGTGTTATCGGTGCCACTATCATTTCGCTTACTGAGCGCCTCTTTGATGTAGTTCAGCTCACTACGCGTGGCCTCGAGTTTCTGCGAGATCAGCTCCTGAAACTCTTTCAAATCTTCTTCTGAATAACGCTTCTTCTCTTCCAAGACCATTGGTTGGTTGTATTGATAGGTTGGGTATTGCCCGGTGAATACTACAACAAAAATACAAAGCCGTTAGCGTCTTTTCAATAAAACATACAACCGCTCAAACTTTTTCAGAAAACTTACCCAGTTGATTATTGACTAAATGGCGAATCAATATTCTGAAAACTGCTTAATTGATGATTGACTATTCGGTTAAAGCCGAAGCACGGCGAACAATATACGTTACTGTTATTGTAGACGATTCTTAGATAAAATAGGCTTTTATCGTCAATTCGTACTTAATCGTTATGTTTACGACGGCAAGAAACGGGCAGTATGCTCTAACAAAAGATACATTTTTCAGAACCTTATAGTGACAATCTGACTTCTTAATGTCTTGCTTCTCTGCGTAATAGCGTGGAAATCAACACAGACTAAAAATAGAATGGTAATGGGATATATTGAACCAGCTCCAATTAAAGACAAAGAAAATCCGCTTCAATCCATGATGTCGCGTTTCGACGCAGCAGCCCGGCTGGTGGGCATCAGCGATGAGATGTACGACATTCTGAAAGTGCCGGCCCGGCAAGTAATTGTGGGCCTGCCCGTCACAATGGATAATGGAAGCATCCGGGTATTTGAAGGCTATCGGGTAATCCACTCAAACATTCTGGGGCCGTCTAAAGGCGGTATTCGCCTCGATCCGGCCGTACACCTCGACGAGGTACGTGCCCTAGCTGCCTGGATGACCTGGAAATGTGCCGTGGTTGACATTCCGTATGGTGGTGCCAAAGGTGGTATCGCCTGCAACCCCCGCGAAATGTCGGCTGGCGAAATTGAGCGACTCATTCGGGCGTATACCGTGCAGATGCTCGACGTGTTTGGACCCGACCGCGATATTCCGGCTCCTGATATGGGTACTGGCCCGCGTGAAATGGCCTGGATTGTTGATGAATACTCGAAAGCTAAAGGTATGACCATCAACGGTGTAGTGACTGGAAAGCCGCTTGTTCTGGGTGGTTCACTGGGCCGTACTGAAGCTACAGGCCGTGGTGTTACGGTGGCGGCGCTATCAGCCATGGACAAACTGCGGATGAACCCGTACCGGGCCACGGCGGCGGTGCAGGGTTTTGGTAACGTAGGCTCATTTGCTGCTGAACTGCTCCACGAACGTGGTGTAACGGTAAATGCTGTGAGCGACATTTCGGGGGGATATTATAACGACCGCGGCATTGATATCACTGCTGCGCTGGCGTACCGGAATGCCAATAAAGGTACCCTGGAGGGCTTTACCGGGGCTGAAAAGATCACGAATGAAGAGCTTCTGGCGCTGGCCGTTGATGTTCTGGTGCCGGCCGCCAAGGAAGACGTAATTACCGACGAAAACGCGCACACCATTCAGGCGCGGATGATCGTGGAGGGGGCCAACGGCCCAACCTCAGCATCGGCCGACGAGATCATCAACAGCAAAGGCATCATGGTGGTACCTGATATTCTGGCCAATGCCGGGGGCGTGACGGTGTCGTACTTTGAATGGGTACAAAACCGCATCGGTTACAAATGGACCCTCGACCGCATCAACCGCCGGGCCGACCGCGTGATGAAGGACGCCTTCGACCGGGTGTTTGAAACATCGCAGAAGTACAAGGTGCCTATGCGTCTGGCTGCCTACATGGTCGCCATCGAAAAAGTAGCCAGTACCTATACCTACCGAGGCGGGTACTAACTCAGTTACGAAATATACCTTGTGACGTACACTTAAAAAGAGCGTCGGCTTTCAGACTGGAGGCCGACGCTCTTTTTGTGATTGTTCAGGCCGGCTACACCAACGTACCTAGCTTTTCGTCAATTCCTCAACGATACGTTCGGAGTCGAGGCGGATGCCGCGGAGGATGCCGGTCAGGGGAAGGGCGAAACCGAGGAAATACAGACCCTTCAGGGCCGGACTAGTGTCCCACAGGCCGCGCGGGTAGCCTTTTTCGTTCAGAATTTTGCGGCTGATTTCGGGAGCCAGCAACTCAGCAAGGCCAGTGCGGTAGCCGGTTGCCAATATGATGGCATCGAACGGGTCTTCGCGGCCGTCAGTGAAGATAACGCTGTTGGGGTTCACCTGCTTAATACCGGGGCGTACGGCTATGGTGCCTGCCTTGATCTGATCTACCGTACCAAGGTCGATGACGGGTATTTTGCCGAGCACTCGAATCTGGTACGACGAAGGATAAGGCGGTGTGATAAGCCCGTACCTGGACAAATCACCAACGGTCAGTCTCTGCGACAGGCGAGCGGCAAAATCATAAAACCAGTTGGGCATTTTGCTGAGCTTGATGGCCGATGGCTGCGCGGGCCGACCAAAGGTGTCGCGCTTGACAATGTTGACGGGGCCACGGACCGATATGGTTGGAAAAGCCCCCTGCTCCTGTAAGTCGAGTGCCAGCTCGGCACCGGTATTTCCCATGCCCACAACCAGCGCCCGCTGCCCACGGAACATGGCGCCGGTCTTGTAATCGCGACTGTGCACTACTAAACCCCGAAATCCCTCGAGGCCAGGTATATCGGGCCGGTAGGGGACTCGATTGTAACCCGTACACACCACCACCTTATCTGACGCAAATGTGTGGGTTTTGGTGGTTACCTGCCAATGCCCATTCTGGGTACGTTCCAGCAACAGAACGTACTGGTTATAGAGTGGCTTGATACCGAAATGCGCAATGTACTGTTCCAGGTACGTTACCAGCTGGTTGCGCGAGACGTAGGTGGGGTAATGGGCGGGATAGGGGAGGTGCGGTAGGGCCGATTCTTCTTTGACTGTATGCAGGCACAGGCGGTCGTAGTGCTGACGCCAGGCTGCTCCTACGCTGTCGGTGGCTTCAAGCAGCATGAACGGTTGCCCTAGTTTAGCCAGTCTGCCCGCAACAGCGAGTCCGGCCGGCCCTGCACCGATAATGATCGTAGTAGATATAGTCATAGCGCAACAGGCGACTTTGATGGCCTGCAGGTCGATAAAGGATAAAGGGACTTACCGCTGCGGCAAGCCCCTTTATCCTTTATCGACCTGCAGGCTGGTTAGCTAGTTAAACCGCGTCCAGGTTTGAGATTTGCCGATGAGCGAGATGCCAACATAGCCGCGCACGTCGAGCGTGTTCGGGTTTTTCAGCGTCATTTTGCAGCTGTATGTCTTTCCATCTTCGGGGTTGTAGATCTTACCGTCATCCCAAACGTTGCCACCGTCGTAGCTGAAACCAGTCATGATGTTGAGGTTCAGCATCGGGCGGCTTTTTAGCTTATCGTCCGGATTTCTGAAGTCGAGTTTGGGTTTTCCCGTGGCCGGGTCGTTCGGTTCGATCAGCCAGACCAGCTTACCGAAGTATTTATCGCCTTGTTTATAAATCTGAATACGACCTTTTTTGGTGCCGTTGAGCCAGGTACCCAACACCGCATCGGGGTTGTCGGATGAACGGAAAGCCGTGGCCAGGAAGGTGATAAGGATCAGCGGAATGATGAAGCGTGAGACGTTCATATGTTGTGATAAATAAGGTTAGAATATGATTTAAGTCAGTAAGCAAAGATAGGCGGATTGACCTATCTTTTGTGGTTAGAGTCATACTGTTCTCTTTCGTTTAACTTACATACATGAAACTAATCATACGTACGCCTGTGAACTGCCCTTTGTCTACAGTCTGGGCAGGGTTCAACCGCGACTTGTTCAACCGGCTTAGCCCGCCTTTCCCGCCCGTGCGTGTGCTGCGATTCGATGGCTGTATGACTGGTGATGTTGTTTCGCTTGAACTGAACTTCATTTTCGTTAAACAGGTCTGGAACAGCGATATTATTGATCAGAAAGAAACCAATGATGAGATTTATTTTGTCGATCAGGGAACGAAACTGCCCTTTTTCCTGAAAGCCTGGCACCACAGGCACCGGCTGATTCGGCAGGGCGAAGGCACGATCATCGCCGATGAGATCACGTACCTGACGCCCTACCGCCTGCTCGATTACGTTATGTATCCACTGATGTGGGCACAATTTGCGTATCGAAAACCCATTTATCGTCGCGTTTTTAGGTAACCTCCGACCGATTAGTAAATAATATTGTGAATGGGTCTGTAAATCAGGTAAATAAGCAGGGAATAGTTGGTGGCACAACCAGCTTATATACTACCTTCTCTGACCTAAACCTCATTATTGTCATGGCCGAACCCGCCGTACTCGAACCTGAATTAGCACCAATTTTTACCAGTAAGGCGCCCTTTCAACTCCCCGATAACATCAAAGAGATTATTGTTAAAGTAGCGCCTTATGTTAGTGTCATCCTGTTGCCACTGAGCGTACTCGCCATTGTGCTCGGTGGCGGAGTGGCTATTTTGAGCGGCTTCTTCCTGAATATCCGCGCCAGTATCTCACTGCTGATCATCGTGGCTGCGCTTGTTATAGGTATACTTGCTATTCCGGGTTTATTTAAACGGACCAGAGAGAGCTGGACAAAACTATATCTGGCCCAACTCCTGTACCTGCTTTCAAGCATTGTGTCGTTCGATGTGTTTGGCTTCATCATTTCGTTCCTGATCGGCTTATTCATGCTGTTTCAAATCCGCGAGAAGTACACGAACTAGGCCGACCAATAGGCTGAGAAATTGGCCAAGCACAGATAGGATGGCCCCTGCCAGAATTGGTGGGGGCTGTTTTTTTGCCTTTCCTGTACAAATCGAACCGCTCTCTCTCATTGAAGCTATAGGTACGTTCGTGTCGGCTATATTTGGCTGACCGTCGCAGCTGCGGCTGTTCACCAACGGAAACGCATATGGCTATTCTGGAAACCCGCCACATTACGAAACAATATGCCCAGCACCGGGCGCTCGACGACGTCAGCCTGACTATTCCGAAAGGCAGCATTTTTGGCTTACTTGGCCCGAACGGTGCCGGTAAAACGTCGCTCATCCGAATCATCAACCAGATCACCGGCCCCGATGCGGGCGAAGTGTTCTTTGAAGGTAAGCCACTTGGTCCCGAACACGTTCGCCGGATTGGTTACCTGCCCGAAGAGCGGGGCCTGTACAAGAAGATGAAAGTGGGTGAACAACTCCTGTATCTGGCTCAGCTAAAAGGGCTTACTGAGAAGCAGGCCATGGACAAGCTCAAAATCTGGTTCGAGAAATTCGAGATCAAAACCTGGTGGAGCAAAAACGTGGAAGACCTCTCGAAAGGTATGCAGCAGAAAGTTCAGTTTGTGGCCACGGTGCTGCACCAGCCCGACCTGCTCATTCTGGACGAACCGTTTTCCGGCTTCGACCCCATCAACGCCAACCTCATCCGCGACGAGATTCTGGAACTGCGCGATAAAGGCACCACCATCATCTTCTCGACCCACCGGATGGAAACCGTTGAGGAACTGTGCGACCATATTGCCTTGATTCACCGCTCAAAGAAAATCCTCGACGGGCCGAAACTCGCAATAAAAGAGCAATTCAAGACGCACACCTACCGCGTTGAGTACCAGGGTGACCTGAGCCAGCTACCTACCGCCTTTACCGTGACAGATGCGGGTAAGAGCGAAGACGGTTTCAGCCGGGCCGACATCAAGATTCCGGCCGATGCGGCCGTCAATGACCTGATCCGCCTGCTCATCGACCGCGTTCAGGTACGTCTTTTCGGCGAAAACATTCCAAGTATGAACGACATCTTCATTAAAGCCATTGGTAGCGCTGCCTTATGAACACTATACTTATAATCATCAAACGGGAGTATCTGGTACGTGTCCGGAAAAAGTCGTTTATCGTCATGACCATCCTGGCGCCGCTCATGCTGGCTGCGTTTTATGGGGCTATCATATGGGCCACCGTCGGGTCAGTGTCGATGAAGAAAGTGGCTGTTATTGATCAGAATGGTCAGTTTGTCAATAAGTTGAAAGGTGACGAAGAAACGGCGTTCGTGTACGTGAACGATTCGCCCGAGAAAGCCAAAAAGCAGTTGGTTGCCAAAAATTATGATGCATTGGCCATTATTCCGAAAGATGTCATTGAGCAACCCAGAACGGTACAGATTTTCTCGAATAAGAGTGTAAGCCTTAACCTGCAAAGCAATATTGAATCGGCGATTTCCAAAGAGATTGAGACGATCAAATTGAGCCGGTCGGGTATTACGCAGCAGGTGATTAAAGAGGCTAAAACGAAGGTGTCGGCCAAAACGATCAACCTGAGCGACGAGGGCGAAAAAAGCACCAATTCGATCATCACCACGATCATTGGTGGCCTGTGTGGTTTTTTGATTTATCTGTCGGTGTTTATTTACGGAGCGCAGGTGATGCGGGGGGTGCTGGAAGAAAAAACCAACCGGATCATTGAGGTCATTATCTCTTCGGTCAAGCCGTTTCAGCTCATGATGGGCAAAATCGTTGGTGTGGGGTTAGTAGGTCTTACTCAGTTCACGCTCTGGATTTTACTGACAATCGGCGTAGTGTCGGCTGGCTCGGCCATTTTTGGCGCTAACTATGCCAAAACTGCCGCCAATACCCGGTCTATGCAGATGAGTACCGTACCGGGGCAGAGCGATGTTCAGAAGAAGATGGAGGATTCGAAAAATCCGGTCGCTGAAATGACCGCCGCCATCAAAACCCTGAACGTACCCCTCATTGCGGGTTGCTTTCTGTTCTTCTTCCTGGGTGGTTACTTACTCTACAGTTCACTTTTCGGAGCCATAGGGGCCGCAGTTGACAGCGAAACGGAAACGCAGCAATTTATGCTGCCTATCACTATTCCCATTATCGCTTCCATTGCCCTATCGCAACTGATTATCCGTGACCCCGACGGGACGCTGGCGTTCTGGATGTCGATGGTGCCGCTAACGTCCCCGATTATTATGATGATTCGTATTCCGTTTGGGGTACCGGCCTGGCAAATTGCGCTGAGTATGGGTCTGTTGATCGCCGGTTTTATGGGCACCACCTGGCTGGCCGCCCGTATTTATCGCGTGGGTATTCTGATGTACGGCAAGAAGCCAACGTACCGGGAGTTATCGAAATGGATTTTTTATAAAGCATAAAACAGGAGGAAAGGAGGAAGGGGAGGAAGGAGGAAAGGGAGCTTCGCTAGTGGCATAAACTTGCATCAAGCGGAGCTCCCTTTCCTCCTTCCTCCCCTTCCTCCTTTCCTCCCCCCATTATTATGTGGCAGGAAACAGACAATAAGCTCGTTCGGCACTTTACCTTTGCCGACTTCACGGAGGCGTTTGCCTTTATGACCCGCGTGGCGCTGATCGCCGAGAAAATGGATCATCACCCGTTCTGGACCAACGTCTACAACAAGGTGACCATCGAACTGACGACCCACGACGCGGGCAATACCGTGACCGAAAAAGACCGCACGCTGGCGGCAGCGATAGATAAACTTTAGTCGGTAGTCAATAGTCGATAGTCGCGCTGCTAAACCACCATTTTGAAGTTTAGCAGCGCGACTATCGACTATTGACTACCGACTCACTACCCATGAAACTTTACCTCGTACCAACCCCCATCGGGAACCTCGACGATATTACGCTGCGGGCGGTGAAGGTGCTGCAGAGCGTTGATGGCATTCTGGCTGAAGACACCCGCACGTCGGGGTTTTTGCTGAAGCACCTGAACATCAGCAAGCCGCTCCACAGTTACCATATCTTCAACGAACACGGGACGATTCAGAAAGTCATTGCGCAGTTGAAGGCGGGGAAAACGCTGGCGCTGGTATCTGATGCTGGTACGCCCGCCGTATCTGACCCCGGTTTCATGCTGGTACGGGCGTGCATTGAAGCCGATATTCCGGTAGAGTGTTTGCCCGGTGCCACGGCGTTCGTACCGGCGCTGGTCAATTCGGGACTACCAACAGACCGGTTTACCTTCGAAGGCTTTTTGCCCCACAAAAAAGGGAAGCAAACGCGCATACAGGCGCTGGCCGACGAAACCCGGACGATGATCTTCTATGAATCGCCGCACCGGTTGCTGAAAACGCTGGAGCAACTGGCCGATGTATTTGGTGCTGACCGTCCCGCCAGTGTGTCGCGTGAGCTGACCAAGCTGTTTGAAGAAACGGTGCGGGGTACGTTGACCGAGATTCAGGCGTATTTTGCGGCGAAACCCATCAAAGGCGAAATCGTGTTGTGCGTGGGAGGGAAACCGGAACCAGTCGAACAGAAACGCAACAAAAAAGGCGATGACTATTACAAACAACGGGCAACCGGCGACGAAGACGAAACAGATGACGATGATGAATAGCCTTCCCAAACTCAGGTACGTCCTGACGGCCCTGTTCATTATCCATTGTTCATTGTTCATTGGTGCTTCCGCCCAGCAACTGTCGCCCGCTGCCCGTGTGAGCCTGATCACGTATGGCCCCGGTCAGGAAGATATTTCGTCGGTGTTCGGGCATACCGAAATCCGTATCAACGACCCGATGACGGGGATCGATCGTAACTACAGCTACGGTGGGTTCGATTACGCTGCCGACTACTTCGTCATCAAGTTCCTGCGGGGTACGTTGCCGTATCATATCTCGTCGCACAACCTGTTTCAGGTTGCCTATTACTACCAGCAGTATAACCGGAGCATTCGCGAGCAGGTGCTGAACATGTCGGGGCCGCAGAAACAGCGGCTGTATCAGGCGCTGGAAACGAATTTGCTACCACAGAATCGCGAGTACAGCTACCGATTCTACTACGATAATTGCTCGACACGTCCCCGCGATATGATCACGACGGCCATGGGCGACAGCCTGATCTGGTCGCCTCAGGTGAAACAGCCCACCAAGTCGTATCGTGACTGGATGAACGATTACCTGGGTGCTAAACCCTGGGAGCGGTTGGGCATGAACCTGGCCATTGGCCGGCCGGCTGATAAAGTAACGACCGGCTGGGAAGCCATGTACCTGCCCAACAACGTGTTCGATCAGCTTACCAAAGCGCAGGTACGTGCCCCGAACGGGCAGCTGACGCCGCTGGTCACCCAGGAGCAAACGATTTTTGCCGGGCAGCAACTGTTCAAAAGCACCCTGCCAATTGTGGCTTATCCCGATTTCGTGTTTTTGGTGCTGCTCGTGATCGTGGCCTTCCTGACGTGGCGGCACTGGAACGCTGGTGCCCGCTCGGGCATGTGGCTCGACCGGTTGCTGTTTGGCTTTGCAGGGGCGTGGGGCTGGTTTCTGTTTCTGCTCTGGTTTGCCACCGACCACGGCGTCACGACCTGGAACCCTACATTGCTCTGGCTGATGCCACTGCACCTCCCGGGCGTTTTCTGGGCCACTTCGCCCAAACGGCATCCATTTGAGCGGAATACGTATTTCCGTATCACGGCGCTGCTGCTGATCATCTCGTTCTTCGTCCTGAACGCCCCCGGCTTTGCCGATACGCTCTTCGTGGGTACGTTGCTGGTGCGGGCGCTCTTTCGCTCGTGGGTAAAAACCGAACGGGCCAATTTGACTACAGATTTAATAACTCAGAGTTAATTTTTCCGGACAGAATTCACAGGATTCTCCCTGCTTTTGACGGAGAGGAAAATCCTGTGAATCCTGTCAGAATACTAACCGCTGCATAATGACTTTCCCTCAAAATTTTCGCGCTGACCTCAACGCCATTGCGCGCGAAGCAGGTACGTTCCTGCTGGCCGAACGCCAGAAATTCAGCCTCGATGCCATCGAATACAAAGGACTGAACGACCTGGTGTCGTACGTCGATAAAGAGTGCGAGAAGATGCTGGTGCCGAGGCTACACGCGTTGCTGCCTGAGGCCGGTTTTATCACCGAAGAGGGCACCACCGACCAGGCTGACAAATCGGGCCTGAACTGGATCATCGACCCGCTCGACGGAACGACTAACTTCATTCATAACCTGCCGATTTTCGCCGTGAGCATTGGCCTGGCGCAGGGTAACCGACCCATTGCCGGTGTGGTGTATGATCCCAACCGAGATGAATGCTTTTCGGCGGCTGAGGGACAGGGAGCCTGGCTTAGCGTTGGTGGTGGCGACGAGCAACCCATGCGCGTGTCAGGCGCACAAAAGCTGGCCGATGGGCTGATTGCGACGGGTTTTCCGTATTACCGCTTTGAGCAGATGCAGCCGTATCTGCACATTCTGGAGCAACTGATGCAACGTACCCACGGCCTGCGCCGAATGGGCTCGGCCGCTATTGATCTCGCCTACGTAGCCGCTGGCCGCTTCGAAGCCTTTTTTGAGTACAACCTCAAATCATGGGATATGGCGGCGGGCATGTGCCTCGTGCGCGAAGCAGGTGGCATCGTCACTGATTTCGAGGGCGGCGATACAACCCTGTTCGGCGGCGACGTCGTAGCCGGTTGCGCCGTTCAGCCCGAGTTGCTGGGTGTTATTGGTGACTATTGGGAGAAATAGACGTAGAGCCGCAACATCTTGTCGGTCCGTCGGTGCGGGCTACTCTGGCGTCAGCAACGTGTATTGGCGTCTTCTATAACGTCAATAGTTTGTACGTGTGTTGCTTACGCGAGATGAGCCCGCACCGGCGGACCGGCAAGGTATTGCGGCTCTACGCATACCAACTGTCTACCATCCAACAGGTAGGTTCGGTCAGCTAACTCCGAATGCTGCGCTTTGTGGGTGATGAACAGAATGCCGACTTGTGGCTGTAATTGCGTGAGGAGGTCCAGCACGAATTGTTCGGTGTGGCGGTCCATGGCGGCGGTGGGCTCATCGAGCAAAAGCAGTTGTGGCCGTTGGTACAGGGCGCGGGCCAGTGCAACGAGTTGACGTTGACCGCCCGACAGGTTTACGCCGTCTTCGCCCAGGATGGTCAGGTAGCCTTGCGGAAACTGCTCGAAATAGGTCGAGAAACCATAATCGCGGCAGAACTGAACGATGGCTTCGGCTTCGTCGGCGGTTTGGCTCAGGCAGATATTATCCAGCAACGTACCTGAGAACAGCTTGATCTGTTGCGGCACTACGCCCAGCGCCGTTCGCCAGGTAGGTACGTCGATCTGTTGCCAATCGTGTCCGTTGACCAGCAGTTGCCCGTTTTCGGGGGTGTAGAATCGTTGCAGGACCTGAAGTAACGTGCTTTTGCCGCTGCCACTTTCGCCAAGTAGCGTTACCCATTCACCCCGCCGCAGCTGGAGCGATATGTTTTCGAGCAGCAATGCCCGGCCCGGAAACCGGAAATCCAGCCCCTTAATGGACAGCGACTCGAACGCAAACGTCGGGTCAGGTACGTGCTCTGTAGGCTCTTGTTGCAGGTGGGCGTATTCATACATCCGGTCGAAAGCGACATGGGCTTCCTGCAACTGAATGTTGGTCAACGACAGGCTGACCACCGCCGGAATAATGGTGCCGACCAGCGTGAGCACCGCCATCATTTCACCCAGTTGCATGGTTTTCTGTACCACCAGCCACGAAATAGCGCCTAGAATAGCCGTGATCAGCAGGGCAGCAATGACTTCGGCAGTCAGGTTGAAACGCAGGCCCAACGTACCCAGGGAATAGGCGCGATCCTGATAGTGACCGTAGACGGTTTTGGTAATGGCCGAAAAAAACGATTCCCGGTTGGCCGTTTTAATCACGTCGATGCCCTGAATGGTATCGACATAATTGCTTTCGGTGCGGGCCGATGCTGCCATCACCTCGCGCTGCCCGTTGATGATACGCCGATGATATCGCCACACCAACGCGGCAAAGAGGGGGATGCTCAGTAACGTCAGCAAACCCACCGGCACGGCGTAGGTGAAAATGTAGCCGACTGATATAAGCACCACCAACGCGTTGATAATGACCGCGCCGGTCAGGTGGCTGATCGTGCGCTGAATGCGGCCGGTATCATTCAGCCGGGCAATGAGTTCGCCCGTCTTGCGGCTATCGAAAAATGACTTGGGCAAACGCAGCAGCGACCCATAAAACTGATTGACGATGCGGTTGTTGAAGTCGCGGCTTTGGCGATTGAGCAGCAGCCCGCGCAGAAAACCCACCCCGGCCCGCGCCACCAGCAAAACCGCCAGCAGACCAATACCCAGCATTAGCCGTTTGGTGTCGTGTTTGGGTAGAATTTCATCGACCAGTTTCTGCGAAAAAATAGCCGTCGACAGCCCCAGCACCGCCGTAACGATGCCCAGGCCCGTAGCAATGGAGAGTAAAGGAATGTCGGCCCGCACCAGGTTGAGCAGCCAGGTACGTTGCTGTTTCTTCTCGTCGGCCTGTTTCACCAGCCGCTCCGTTGGTATCGGGTGCAACAACACCAGCGACGTCCATATCGCGGCTAGTTCGTCGGTGGTTTGGTGGTGTACGCCCCGCGCCGGATCGCCGATCAGAAATTGCTGCCGGGCAGCGTCCCAGCCGTAGCAGACCACGTAATGCTGCAACACATTATCGATCAGGACATGGAGAATGACCGGCACCGACACGTCGGTTTTCAGGTTCTCGATGCTGTCGGCTTGCATACCGTCGGCGTCGAACCCGATTTGCCGCGCGGCCTGACACAGGCCCAGCAAGGTGGTTCCCTGCGCGTCGGTACCGCTTAGTTCGCGCAGCCGTTCCAGCCGACTATATCCGCCATAATAGGCCAGGAGCGATGCCAGACAGGCCACCCCACAATCAGACTGCCCCTGCTGCCGGATCAATGTTTTCTCCAGTATATCGAGGTAAAGACCGGGCAAGGCCGAGTTGCGCGAACGAAAGGGATTTTTCATAGCGATGAAGGCGTAAGCCAGGCAATGAACAGCAACAACAAATCGACAAGCACAGGAATGATCTGTTCCATTAGGTGGGGAGTGATGGATTGATATATAGTGGGTTAGTGTATTGCTTCGGGTTATAGGCTTCACGCTGTAGGCCCTTCGACAGGCTCGGCGCCCCCGGCTCAGGGTGACAAGACACATCAGGATGTACATGACGACCTTGAGTAAGATTGTCACCCTGAGCCTGTCGAAGGGCCTACAGCGCGAAAGCAATACACTAAAAGTTAGCGTAGAATGCCCTTCCTACAAACGTTTGGCAATGGCGGTGATGCTGGTTTCGCCTTTGAATCGGTGCGACAACGTACCGTCGGCATGGTAAATCAAGACATCGGGCACAGAAACGAAACCGAACGTATCGTGCGCTACCTGCCGGTCTATATGCGCCATGCGAAGGCCCGGTACGCTGGCAAGCTGATAGGTTTGGACAAATGTTTTCAGCGCCGGAACCGGTGCTGCCGATAACAGCACAAGATTGGCTTCGGCCAATGCGGCGTACTCGTTGCGTAGCTCCCGCGCCTCGCGCTGACAATGCTCACAATCGGGCTCGAAGTAGATCAGCACCGTTGGTTTTCCCGCCGAGGTAAGCGTAAACGTATCACCACTGATGCCCTGCACCGTGCAGGAGGGCAACGTTTGGGTACGTTTGGCTATGGCTTTCTTTCGCTCCAGTTTGGTGGTGAAACCCCAAACCAAGTAGGCTAACGTACATAGGAAAGCCATCAGAATTGCCCATTTCAGGTACGTTCTCATGACAGGCTAACGGTTAAGAACATGACCAGCACCACCCACAACACCAACCCCGACCCGTAGGAGGCCATCACCAGCCCAAAGCCCCGTTCCAGCGAGGCATTCATGACCCGCGCCACCCCGTAGGCAAGCGCAAACCAGTAAGCCACTTCAAACAGGTTGAGCACCTGCAACGGGTAAAGCAAGTACGGCTCCACCGTACCTGGCTCAAACAGATTGAGGAGACTCAGCGGGTAGAATAGTTGCAAGTCGTTGAGGGTATAGTCGGTTTGTATGAAAAGGAACCAGAGCAATTTGATGAGGCCGGGAACGAGTAGTACAAACTCTGCTAGGATAGCTACTTTGAAAAAGGGCTTGAAATGCCATTTATCAAAAGCAAAATAAAACCCTAAGCTGATACATGAGGTAATAATAGTAAATTTTAGTAAACTGAAAATTGGCAATATTAAATAGCTTATCCAAGACCAATTATGTGTTAATTGTATGATTTCTTGAATTTGATCATAAGAAATTTTTTCAGATAAATCGTTAAAAAATAATTCATCGGAAAATAATATTTTCTGTCCAGCAAAGGACATTGACAATGATAGAAACATATTTATTAATAGTAGATATCCTATTTTATACTTATCTCTTCTAATCAAATATTTAAAGTGATCAAATTTTCTATTATTCATTTTGCTAAATTTTAGTTTAGAAAGTGTAAAGGTTAATGCGTAAAAGGGATATTCTATAACTAGTCTAGAATATTTGAATTTTAGCCTTTTTTTTCTTTTCGAGATCTAAATGCCATGTAAAATGAAAAGAAGCTAACAAGTAACAACGGATAAGTTATGTACGTGATGCCTATTTCTGACATGGCTGTTTTCGGATTCAGTAACTGATATAGTGCATAGCCAACAAGAATAGAAGCTAGACAAACCCAGATAAGTGTAGTGCGATTCATGAGGTTAATTTTTTGTTGAATAGCCAGCATTGCTGCTGGCTATTCAACGTTTCAAATTTTTAAGAAACACAGTCTCCGATAGAAAATCCTGTACCTATTCCACCAGCTATCCCACCAACTAGGGTCCACGCTACCATAGCTGAGGTTCCGCCAGTAACAGGAGTTAAAGCCACTCCAGCAACTATACCAATTACTCCTAGCGCTGCAGTGAAGCAAGACGCTTCATTAACACCACCTTGGATTTCTTGTAAAGAAGGATCATTGAGAGTCTTCATATTTAATATTGCTATTAATCACCTACTCTTTTCCGGCTTTTCGGTGTCCGCCTTTGTTCGTTTGAACATGACAAAGGTGGCGCGTGAATTGGCTCTATACATGAGGAAGTTTACCCAGATTCTTCCTCATTTTTATCTGGGTGAGTTTACCTATGACTTACCTATATCTTACCTAGGCGAGCAACGAAAGGAGTTGATCTCGGTGGTTGATGACATAGCGGGTCAGGCTACCGGGGCCACCGGTTACCTGTAGCTTTTGGGCCATGCTGTAACGGTGATTATTGACGGTTTTTTCGCTGATAAAAAGTGCCTTCGCAATCTGCGGGCCTGTTTTTTGCTCACAAATACCCCGTAACACCCGCCGCTCGGCTTGGGTCAATGCTGCAAAGCCGGGAAACGTAACGGCTGCTTTGTCGATAGCAGTAACCTGAAGCAACGACGACTTATAGAAGCGGCCACTAATGAGCGTTTGCAGGCATGCGGTTAGCTCGGGTAGGGTGCAGATTACATCAAACTCCAGCTCGTCGATCAATGCCCAAAGGGCTTGTGGTGTAAGCTCATCTGATGTTAGGCAAATTACAATCTGTGTCTGCGGGCTAGCTGCCCGTATGTGCGTAAATAGGGTAGGGTCGCGGAGATAATCCTGGGTAATGAGTGCGAAGCGGGGCTGTGCCGTCGCCAAACCGTCAATGAAGCGGTGCGCTTCTGACTGCGGGTTTCGCCACTGTATGCCTACTTCATCTGAAGCAGCCATAATCAGCAAGGCAATGGATTTACGGGGGCACAAAGCAGCAAGCGACATTGCGGATATAGTTCAAAGCGGTGCAATGCTAACCATTACGTTAGTTATGGCAAGTAACTATATTTTTGATTTAGACTTTTATAATGTTATGTATTTATTTTAGATGTGGAGATAAATAGCTGATTTGTAAATAGTTATGATATGATTGGTACGCTAATTCGTAAACGCGTGCCTATGCGGCTTTCAGGTACGTTATCATATATTAAAAAACGGGTGCTGTAGCCGAACACATGGTTCAGGTACAGCACCCGTTTTTGTTGGTTGGGTTGGTTGTATTTCGCGTATTGCTGACGCCAGAGGAGACGCAACATCTTGCGTCTCTACATGACATACATTACTTCAGGATCGGCTCCAGGGCTTCGCGGTTGGCGTCGAGCCAGTCGTGGATGTCGGAGACGATTTCGCGCATGCCTTTTTCGGGTTTCCAGCCGGTGAGGGCCGTTACCTTCGTATTGTCGGTGATGTAGAGGCGAATGTCGGCGGCGCGGTTTTCGGCTACTTCACGGATCGGGATGGTCTTGCCAGTCACTTCCTGACAGATCTTGGTCAGCTCCTGCAATGAGGCGCTGCTTTCGTTACCACCGCCCGCGTTCAGAATCTCTCCGTTTATCACGTCGAGGTTGTGGAGCTGGAAGTCGATGAGACGGTAGAGGTCGTCTACGTGCAGCATGTCGCGGGTTTGTTTGCCCGTTCCGCCGTAGCCAATGTAGGCGAGTTGCTGCTCGAAATAGTGCTTGGCAATCCACAGCACCATCACGCCCTGATCGATCTTGCCCATCTGCCACGGACCGGTAATGACGCCACACCGGTTGATGACGGTTTTCAGGCCATAGAACTCGTTGTATTCCTGAATCAGCAGTTCCGACGCCAGTTTGGTGGTTCCATACAGCGACCGTGCGCCGTCCAGCGGGAAATTCTCGGCAATGCCTTTGCTCGACACGCCCGGAATGGGTTGATCGTCGGTGAGTTCAAAGCGGGTTTCGCCTTCCTTGAAGTTCAGCGTTTCCAGCGCCTTGATCGGGTAAATCCGGCTGGTTGAGAGGAAGATAAACGCGGCTTTGTGCTTCAGCGCGTAGTTGAGGCAGTTGACCGTTCCGAACAGGTTGGTGTTGATCAGGTAATCGGGCGTACCATCCAGACCGGCTAGTACCGATGGCTCGGCCGAAGCTTCAATAACCGTATCAACGGCTGGCAGTGCGTCGAAATCTTCCTTGCTCCGAATATCGCCGTGAACGAACTCAACACCTGCCTGTTTCAGGCGCGAAATGTTCAGCTCCGATCCCCGACGTTTCAGGTTGTCGAGGCAATAGATGGTGTAGTCGGGGTAGTTTTTTTTGAGGGCAATGGCCAGTGCTGACCCAACGAACCCGGCCCCGCCGGTAATTAACAACTTCATAGTCTACAGTTTTCAGTTTACTGTTTTCAGTTGCGCTGCTCGTCGATTGCCCCTGCTAAAGAGCGAAGCAACAGAAAACAGCAAATTGAAAACAGTAAACTTAAGATGGAATACGTTTGAGAGAAATGTTTTCGATTGGACGGATAACGAGCGGCACTTTCTCAACTTTCACCGAACTACTGTCGAGGCCGAACCAGCGGTCTTCGGGTGTAGTAAAGGCTTTAATCGAGAAGTAAGCGTTCATGATGATGCGCTCGAAGGTCGATAGGTCGTTTTCGTACGACAGGAATTTTTCGAGCACGACAAACCGGAAGTCGCCGATCACGTTTTGCCGGTTCAGTGATTCGTAACGGCTCGTGATATCCACTTCTTTATGCCGTACCATGTCTTCGATCACCTTCCGCAGAAACAGGTTAATGCGCTGCTCGACCCGGAAACCGAGTTTGAACGTGATTTTATAGGCATCGTCGGGCGCAATGGTGTTCACCTTGTATTCCATTGTGTACGGATCATCGGTGGTGTCGACGTGTACAAACCAGTAGATGTCAGCGCGTTTAGGCCGTTTCTGAAAGATCGAATAAATCACTTTCGACTCGATCTCCGACTGCCGGGCGGCGTTGCTCATAAATACCAGATGTGTGGCGTATTTCGGAATACTGATATCGCGGCTAAGCTCTTTCAGCGACTGCAGGTAATGGTCGATACGGACATATTCGGTCAACCGCAGCTTGATCTGGAACGCCTGTAACCAGATGTACATCACGCCCGCAATGGTAGCGCCGATCATCAGGGATACGTACCCACCATGCGGGAACTTGATGAGGTTAGCCACCAGGAACGAACCCTCGATGGCCAGATAAACCGTCAGGAACAACACCACTCCCCAGGCCTGGTATTTCTTACTGTAGAGGTAGTAGGCCATCAGCATGGTGGTCATCAGCATGGTCAGCGTAATGGCCAGCCCATAGGCCGCTTCCATGTTGCTCGACTCACGGAAGTAGAGCACGATGCCCACGCAGCCCATCCAGAGCAGCAAGTTAATGCTGGGTACGTAGAGTTGACCTTTCTGAGCCGACGGGTAGCGCAGCCGCACTTTAGGCCAGAAGTTGAGCCGAATGGCCTCACTAATGAGCGTAAACGAGCCACTGATCAGCGCCTGCGAGGCAATGACAGTAGCTGCCGTGGCAATGATAATACCGATCGTCAGGAAACCGGCGGGCATGAGCTGATAGAACGGAATCCGGTCGTTGAGGTTTTCGCCGGCGTGGTGAAGCAGCCAGACGCCCTGCCCGAAATAGTTGAGCAGCAGGCAGGTTTTAACAAATACCCAGCTTACCCGGATGTTTTTCCGGCCGCAGTGGCCCATATCTGAGTACAGTGCCTCAGCTCCGGTAGTACAGAGGAACACGGATCCCAGAAGCCAGAAACCACCCGGATATTCGACCAGTAACTCGTATGCATAGTAGGGGTTGAGAGCCGCAAAAATGGTTGGGTCATGGGCAATGCTCATAATACCCAGAACGCCTAACATCCCGAACCAGACCAGCATAACCGGGCCGAAAGCCGTTCCTACTACGCTGGTGCCGAACGCCTGAATCAGAAACAGAACTGTCAGAATGCCAACCACGATAGTAACAATCTCCGTTTCAGTAATCACCGGGTACAATTGCCGGATTCCTTCTACTGCTGAAGTGACCGAGATCGGTGGTGTAATGATACCATCGGCCAGCAGAGCTGATCCGCCAATGATCGCAGGCAGGGTGAGCCAGCGGGCATGACGACGAACCAGGGCATACAACGCAAAAATTCCGCCTTCACCCCGGTTATCGGCCCGAAGAATCAGAATGACGTACTTGACGGTGGTCTGGAGGGTTAATGTCCAGAAGATGCAGGAGAGAGCTCCCCGGACAACATCGGCATTGATGACACTGGTTGGGCCAACGATAGCGCGGAGCGTGTAGAGCGGCGACGTACCTATGTCGCCGTAAATGATACCGAAAGCCACCAATAAACCGGCAGCGGTAACGGTATCTAAGTGTTTTTTATCTTCCATAGAAGCAGGTAGTCACCGGCAGTAGCTGCCAGCGGCTGAAGCGCGCGCAAAGATAACAGGCCAATACACAGAATGTTCTCTCTGGCCCGTTGAAACATGCACCAGGCTAAATTGCAGGGCGACAAGTCACGGAAACGCCTATTTTTACGGCGATATTAGCCCCAACCACCTTGAGTTCTGCCCTGCCAGTCGCGCCATTGCGTATTAATATTGTCATTCCGCTTTTCAATGACTGGGAGGCGTTGCTGTTGCTGCTTCAAAAAATTCGTCAAACCGTTGCGCCCGCACTATACGAGCGTTTTGCGTTTTTGATCGTTGACGATTGCTCGGCTACCGACCTGCCCCAGCAGCCCGACCAGGTGGGGCAGTCGTTGTCTATTCTGCGTTTATATCGCAACGTTGGTCACCAGAAAGCCATTGCGCTGGGTCTGGCTTACCTCGCCGATCAACCTGAACAGTACCCTACTGTAGTGATGGATGGTGACGGCGACGACCTGCCCACCGATATTGCCCGACTGCTGGAAACGTCGGCGCAGCAACCTGGTAAAATCGTGTTTGCCCACCGGTCGAAACGCCATGAAGGGCTGTTGTTCAGACTCTTTTACGAGATTTACAAAAATATATTCCGGCTGTTGACGGGCAAGGTGATCACGTTTGGCAACTTCAGCCTGATTCCGCCGCAACTGCTGAAAAAGCTGGCGCATGTTTCTGAAATCTGGAATAACTACCCCGGCGGTGTTATCCGGTCGCGGCTGCCCTACACGGCCATTCCCATCGAGCGGGGTAGTCGGCTGGCGGGACAATCGAAAATGAATTTTGTGTCGCTGGTGCTGCATGGACTGAGTGCCGTATCGGTGTTGATGGATACGACCGCCGTACGCATCGCTTTGTTCTGTGTGTTGACGGCCGGGGCTTCGTTTGTTGGTATAGCGGTAGTGTCTTACCTGCGGTTCTTTACCCAATTGGTAGTACCGAGCTGGGCCAGCTACCTGGTCTTTTCGTTTTTTATCGTCATTCTTCAGGCATTCCTTATTTCGCTGCTGCTGATTTTTATCGTGTTAAGCTACCGCACACAACAGCATTTTTTGCCCGCCAAGCAATACCAGGATTTCATCGAACGGGTAGATGCAATCTATACTGTCGATACCCCTGCGACGGTTCACTGACCGGTTCACTGCCCACCGCCCATGCTCTTCAATTCGCTTCAGTTCCTCTTATTCTTCACAGCCGTAACGCTAACCTACTACAGCCTGCCGAAAGGAAACGGGCGGTGGTCGTTGCTGCTGATTGCGTCCTGCTATTTCTACGCGGTCTTTCAGCCAACCTACATTTTTATCCTGTTCCTGACCATCGTGATCGATTATATCGCAGGAATCTGGCTGGAAAAAACACCGGTAGGGCTCAGACGTAAATGGCTGTTGATCATCTCGTTGATCTCGAACGTCGGCATTCTGGCGTTCTTCAAGTACCTCGGTTTTTTCACGGAAAATATTGCCTGGCTGTTCGATCACCTGCATATGCCGGCGGCGGCGCAGAGGGTAACGTACCTGGCCAATCGCGTGTTTGTGAAAGTGGTTGAGGTGTTTGGGCAAAGTGGTATTTCGTCGTATAAAGACAGTCTGGCGATTCTGCCTGTCGGTTTGTCATTTCATACGTTTCAGGCCATGAGTTACACGATCGAAGTGTATCGTGGCAACCAGAAGGCCGAGCGGCATTTTGGTATTTATGCCCTCTACGTGATGTTCTACCCGCAACTGGTGGCTGGCCCAATTGAGCGGCCACAGAACGTGTTGCACCAGTTTCACGAGCATTTTGCCTATAATTTCGAGAATATAAAAGCAGGGCTGATGCGCATGGCCTTCGGCTTCTTTAAGAAATGCGTGATTGCCGACCGGTTGGCTATAATGGTCGACCCGGCCTTTGCTGACCCGGCTAACCACAATGGTTTGAGCCTGCTAACGGCGGCTTTCTTTTATACCTTTCTGATTTACTGTGACTTCTCGGGCTATTCCGATATTGCTATTGGCACGGCGAGGGTAATGGGTTTTAACCTGATGGAGAACTTCAAGGCGCCGTATATGGCCAACTCCATCACCGAATTCTGGCGCCGATGGCACCTTTCCCTCTCTACCTGGTTTCGCGATTACCTCTATATTCCGTTGGGTGGTAACCGGAAAGGCGAATTCCGGCGAAACCTGAATCAGATGATTGTCTTTCTGGCCTCCGGCCTCTGGCACGGCCCCAACTGGACATATATAATTTGGGGTGGTTTGCATGGTATGTACCAGGTTGCGGCCGGCCAGCGTGATAAGTACTTGGGTAAAGGGAAACATAGTCCATCGGGTAGTGTAACAGTACAACGGGCTGGCTTCGCTGGCGGTCGACTCTGGCATGTTGGCAATGTGCTGATCACGTTTACGCTAGTCATGCTGACCTGGATTTTCTTCCGCGCCACCAGCGTTAGGTCGGCCTTTCTGATTCTGAAAAAGATAGGTACGTTATCCATTTTTGAGCCCATTCAGACCCCAATGAACACCACCGAAATGTGGTTCAGCCTGATACTGATCTGTCTGCTGCTGGTCAAAGAGGCAACGTACCTGACCATTCCCACGCGCAGCACGCCGCGCTTCTTCCTGCTTCTGGGGCTCATTACTTTCCTGACGTACCTGTTCGGGGTCTTCACCTCAAACCAGTTTATCTACTTCCAGTTTTAGCACTATGTAACACGGATTGTGCAAGTTCAATGGGATACCGGAAATAGTTGCCACATTGGTAGAAAATGATGAGGTGAAGTAGACAGTTTAGGTCCCGTCAGGGACACAGCATCGGTCCTGAAGCAAGCTAAAACCGATGTCGTGTCCCTGACGGGACGTTTTTTACTGGCCGATGCCTTATCTACTGATATTGTGTCCCTGATGGGACGACCAAATACCATGAGAGCAGTAAACTTTGAACGTTTAAGACAGCTTCGCAGATAAATTAAGTTATCAATTTATTCTGTGGACTATATATATCGAACAATGGCAATCTTTTTTGTTCGTAAAGCGGGATAAAACACCTGTATGTAATCAAAATACAGTGCAAAGGCCACAGGATACGATTAATAGAATACTATTTTTCATATAAAAAGTAGAAATAGCAGGAGAGAGCAGGTGGGCTACGCTATTGCCGTCGATTTAATTTGGGATTAAAACCAGTATTAATTGCAGACTCGCCAGATCGATTTAGCCGTCTAAAACGGCTACCCATCAGGTCTGACAGAGTATCAGAATATCATCTGATAAGCAAGGTTTCCCAACAGTTCGACAGTAGACTATGATGCACAAACCTATACGTTACTTTTTTCTGGTAATTCTGGGGGTAGCCGCTATAAGCAGTTGTTCAAAAAAGCAATTCGACGATGTCTATGCCCGGCCTGAGGGGTTGGCACCACCCATCTACCAGCAACTGCAAAGCAAAGGCAAGTTTACCAACTTGCTGGCCCTCATCGACAAAAGCGGCTACCAGAAAACGCTGAGCAGCGCAGGATACTGGACGCTGTTTGCGCCGAACGACGATGCATTCAAGTCGTATTACCAGAAGAATAATCTGAGCATCAGCCAGATCGACTCGGCCAAGGCGCGGGAGATCGTGCAATACATGCTGGTCTATAACGCATTTGCCAAAGACCGGCTCGACGATTACCAGGCAGGAACAGGCTGGGTGCCGTCGAAAGCATTCCGCCGCAGAACTGCTCAATACACCGGATTCTACACCGATGAAACGCCGACCGGCTCGGCGGTTAAGGCCGTTGCGGCCAACCGGAATGGCAATGCCTACGTCAGCGCCGACAATAATAACAAGCACATCACCTACTTCACCGACGATTACTTCGGGCAGCGCGGCTTGTCGGCCTACGACTACAATTACTTCTTCCCGGATGCGACCTATTCGGGCTTCAACGTATTGAACGCCAAGGTACTGGAGAAAGATATTTTCTCGGAGAACGGCATGATCCATGAAGTCGATAACGTATTCACCGCTCAGCCGTCGCTCGATCAGTACCTGCGTACCAAGCCGGAATACAGCGAATTCAGGAAGCTGTACGAGAAGTATATGGTGAGCTTCGTGCCGAATGCCGATGCTACCACACGCTACCAGATTCTGACCGGTAAGAGCGATCAGGTGTTTGTGAAGACGTATTCGAATCTGCTTTCGTTTGCCCCCAACAACGAGAACTACTTCAAGTTCAGCGACAATGATGCCCAACAGGATTGCTGGAGCCTATTCGTGCCCACCAATGATGTGCTGCAACCCTATATCAAGAACGTCATTCTAGAAAATTACGCCTCGCTTGATGTACTCCCGCCGCAGATCATCGCCGATTTGCTGAACGCCCATATGTGGTCGTCGGCGGTGTGGCCCAGCAAGTTCAAAGAGACGTTCAATTCGTTTTCAGAAGAAGCCCGGTTCGACCCGGCGGCCAACGTGGTCGACAAGAAGGTGTTAAGCAACGGCATGTTCTACGGCACCAACAAAGTGCAGGCGGCCAACGTATTCTCGACCGTTTTTGCCCGCGCTTACCTCGATCCGAAATATTCGATCATGACCCGGTTGCTCAACGCCGATCTGCGGCCGGTGTTGCTCAACCCCAGACTCAAGTACACGGTGTTCATGCTGAGCGACGACGCACTTCGGGCAGCAGGCTATGATTACGACGGATCGAAAAACGAATGGTACTACACTGCACCAGGAACTACCACCCGGACGGTAGGTGAAGCTAACCGGAACCGATTGCTGCGTATCGTGGCCACCAGCGTGATACCTACGCCCGCCGATGAACTGAATAATCTCGCCGGTTCGGGCATCATTGATGCCTTCAACGGGGAGTTTATCAAGTACGATAAAAACCAGGTTTATTCGTCGGGAACGGTGGCTAAACCGCTGAAAATCGTTGGGTCTAAAGAGTCGGTCAACGGTAAGGTCTACTACACCGATGGCATTCTGAACTTCACGGAGCAGAACATCGGAAAAGACATTGAAGCGCTGGGAACGGCCACAACCTCGCCTTTCAACCTCTTCTGGCAGTTTCTGAAAAGTTCGGCGGCGTATAACGCAACCACTGGCGAGATCGTGGGCACGAGCGCAGGTACGTTCTACACGGTGCTGGTACCCGATAACGCCGCTATCCAGGCAGCGGTAAACGCCGGATTGCTGCCGGGTACGGGAACAGGAGCCGTGAAGACGCCCACCTTTGCGCCAACACTGCCCGCCGACATAGACAAGGTGACCAACTTCATCTACTACCACATTTTCAACAAGAAAACGGTGGTGCCTAACGGCAAAGAATCGGGCAATGCCGAAACGCTGCTGAAAAATAACCTGGGCGATGCCGTGTTCGTCACCGTGCTGAACACACCGGGTGCGATGCAACTGATCGATAATACCGGTCGGAAAGCAAACGTGAACGTACCCAGGAGCAATAACCTCTCGAACCGGACGGTTATTCACCTGATCGACAATTACTTAAAGGCGCAGTAAGTCGCTACCCTCCGGGAGCGAATCACATACTCTTGCACAGTCTACTTCTTTAAATCGGATGAAAGCAGTTCTACACGTAGTATTTATAGTGGGTTTGTTGCTCAGTAGCCTGTACGCTGCCGCGCAAACCCCGGCAGCAACGGGCTTCTCGGTGCGCGGTAAAGTCCGCGACGCGAAAGACAGCACCGGGCTGGTTGGTGTAACGGTGGCCGAACTGGACAGAGACAACCGGATCATCAAAGGCGTTACCACCGATATCGACGGGAACTTCGTGATCCGGATGACGAAGGAAAACAACTTCCTGTCGTTCTCCAGCATTGGCTACAAAACCGTTCGGGTGGCCGCTCAGGGTAGGAAAGTGGTTAGCACCTTCCTGGAATCGTCGGCCAATGAGATGAACGAAGTTGTTGTTCGGGCCGCCCAGACGGACAACGGGTTGCTCTCGGTATCGGAACGCAACTCAACGCTGGCTGTAGCGAAGATCGATGCCAAGGCGCTGGAAGAAATGCAGGGCACGTCGATCGACCAGATGTTGCAGGGCCGACTTTCGGGGGTCGATATTGCTGCCAACTCGGGTGACCCAGGTGCCGGTATGCAAATCCGGATTCGGGGTACGTCGTCGATCAACTCGTCGGTCGATCCGCTGATCGTGGTAGACGGGATGCCCTATGAAACGCAGATTCCGTCGGATTTCAACTTCGGTGCCGCCGACGAACTGGGTTACGCGCAGCTGCTGAACATTCCACCATCGGATATCAAGACGATCAGCATCCTGAAAGATGCAGCCGCAACGGCGCTGTGGGGGTCGCGGGCAGCCAGTGGGGTTGTAGTCATTACTACCAAGCGGGGGAATGTAGGGAAGCCGGTGATCACCTACACATTCAAAGGGTCGGTTTCGCAGCAGCCCAACGCCATTCCGATGCTGTCGGGCGACCAGTATTCATCGCTGATTCCCGAAGAATACATGAACCGGAGCGGTTTGCCGCTGAACACCCAGCAGGTCAAGGAATTTCAATACGACCCCAACGACCCGTACTGGTTCAATAACTACAGCAACAACACAAACTGGATCGATCGGATTACGCAGATCGGTAATTCGCTCGACCACAACCTGGCCATCAGCGGTGGGGGCGAAAAAGCCCGTTACTACGCCTCGCTGGGCTATTTCTCGCAGAAAGGAACAACGATCGGCACGGGTCTCGACCGGATCAACACCCGGATTAATCTCGATTACAACGTGTCGAACCGGATTCGTTTTCGCACCGATCTGGCCTTTACCCATTCGAGTAATGACCGGAATTACGTGAACTCATCTGCCACGCAGGATCTGCTGCGGAGTATCGCCTACACCAAGATGCCGAATATGAGCGTGAACGAGTACAACGAGTTCGGTGTGCTGACCCCCAACTATTTCTCGCCGCTCAACAACATTCAGGGGCAGTATCCGGCTACCTACAACCCGGTTGCCATGGCCAACAGCGCCAAGAACACGATCACCACCGACCGGATCATTCCCCACTTCCAGTTGCAGTATGATCTGAAACCAAACGTCTGGATGCTGGCCGTTGATGTTCAATTCGACATCAACAATACCAAGAGCCAGTCGTTTCTGCCGCAGATCGCCACTGGTCAGCGGTACACGAGCACATCGGTAAACCAGGCGTATGATGGCGATGCCGACGTGTTTGGCGTTATCACCAAATCGTCGCTGATATACACGCCGCAGTTTACCAATGCCGATCACCAGTTTTCGAGCTTATGGGTGTTGAATACGGCTGATAATAAGAGTATTACGCAGCAGGCCTCTATTCCGAACACACCATCCGATTTACTTCAGGATGTATCGAACGCGGGTCGCCAAACGGCATCGACTATTGCGTCGTCGGTATTTGAAACCCGTACGGTTGGCCTTCTCTGGAACGTTCATTACGGATATAAAGGCAAGTATAACGTCGACGTTGGTGTGCGCGGCGATGGCAACTCACGTTTTGGCCCGGCTTACCGGTATGGCGTGTTCCCGTCGATTTCCGGCAAATGGACCATCTCAGATGAGCCGTGGATGAAGGGATTTACCAGGTACCTCGATTTTCTGGGTCTGCGGGCGAGTTACGGGCAAACGGGTAATGCACCCCGCTACGACTACACCTTCTTCGGTACCTACACCACATTGCCGTGGTCGTATCTGGGCTCGCCTGCCATTGTGCCGTCGAGCATGGAATTACAGAATCTGCGATGGGAAACGCTGATTGGTCAGAACTTCGGGCTTAACCTGATTATGTTCAAACGCCGGATTACGCTCGACGCCGAACTGTATAAGAACCGGACGAATAACCTGTTTTTCCGTGGTCTCCAGATTCCGTCGTATACCGGTTTCAACAACGTCGATATGAACGTGGGTACGTTGGATAACCAGGGCTGGGAATTGAATCTGGGCCTGACGCCGTACAAGACGAAGAACATCACGATCGACCTGAACATGAATATTGCCCGGAACATCAACGTCATCCGGGAAATCTCGGATCTGTATCCGCGCGAATCGGGGAACATTACGGCTAACGGGCAGTACAAGTCATACATCCAGGAGAATAACCCGTTTGGCTCGTTCTACGGCTTCCGCTACAAGGGCGTGTATAAAGATGAGGCCGCCACGGTGGCCCGTGGCCGGAACGGGGAGCCGATCATAACCCCCGATGGACAGGGTGTGAAAATGCGGTTCAACTACCCCGCTACCGATTACATTTTCCAGCCGGGCGATGCCATCTATGAAGACATCAACCACGATGGCAACATCAACTACCAGGATATCGTGTACCTCGGAAACAGCAATCCGGCCTTTTCGGGTGGTTTTGGCGGCAGCATCGGCTGGCGCGACCGGCTGAAACTGACGGCCTTCTTCAACTTCCGGTCAGATTATGACATAGTGAACGGCACCCGTATGTCGACGACGGCGATGTACTCGTATGATAATCAGAGCACGGAAGTACTGTCGAGGTGGCGGAAACCGGGCGACGTGACCAACGTACCCAGAGCCTTATACGGCGCTGGCTACAACTGGCTTGGCTCAAGTAGGTACGTGGAAGATGCCTCGTTTCTGCGCTTCAGAACGGTAACGCTGCGCTACACCTTCGCTAAACAGGTGCTCGATAAGCTACGGCTGAAAGCGCTGAGCGGCTACCTCACCGTCGAAAACCTGTACACCTGGAGCAATTATAAAGGGCAAAACCCCGAGGTGAGTCTGCGTGGTAACGACCCCTTCCGCATCGCGGTCGACTATTCGATGACACCACCGGCCAAAACAGTTACCCTGGGGCTTACCGCTTCGTTTTAGGGGGATTGGGCAATCGGTTGACTGGTTGATTGGATAAGTGGTTGGTTAGTTGATTAGTTAATTGGCTGATTAGTAGAAATTTATGCTTTTGAGGGCTTCGTGCTTTCAATCAACTAACGAACCAGTCAACTAATCAACCAATCCCCCAGTCATCCCCCCCCCATCTTATAAAGAACTGAACGACTTTGAGTAATGGTAAAGAAATTAATCTATAGCGTATCAGCCCTGCTGCTGTTGATGTTGCCCACGTCGTGCAATACGTACCTGGACCTTCGGCCGCAGGATGGTATTACGAAAGACGAGTTCTGGCGTACCAAAGAGCAGGTACAGGCCGCCCTCATGGGCTGCTATGCCGGTATGCTCAATGGTATTCCCGAAACGCTCTTCATGTGGGGCGAACTCCGGGCCGATATGCTCGCCTCCACGTTTGTGACCCTGCCCGAACAAACAGACATCATCAACGTGAACCTGCTGCCCAGCAATAGCATCACCAACTGGCGCAGTATTTATCAGGTCATCAACTACTGCAACACGGTGATCGAGTTTGCGCCAACGGTTACGGAAAGCGACAAGACGTTCACTCAGGAATCGCTGAACAGTACGCTGGCCGAAGCGAAGACCCTGCGGGCGTTGCTGTATTTCTACCTGGCCCGCACGTTCGGCGATGTACCGCTGAAACTGAACGCGACCGTTTCGGACAACCAGATAACGCCCATCCCGAAAAGTACGCAGGCCGAGGTATTGGCCCAGATCGTGAAAGATCTGGCCGAGGCAGAACCCGCCGCCCCGCTGGCTTATGGCGATGTAGCGTCGAATAAAGGCCGGATTACCCGGTACACAGTGAATGCCCTACAGGCCGATGTGGCCCTGTGGATGGAGAAATACGATGTGGCCCTGATCGCCTGTAATAAGATCACCAGCAGCGCCAAGTTTGGTCTGATTCAGGGAAATGCGTTTCATAATCAGGTGTTTGTGCAGGGTAATTCAAACGAAGGGATTTTTGAGTTGCAGTACGATCGCCAGCGGATCAATAACTTCTACGGCATGTTTGTAGCCCCGCGCCGGTTTATTGCCAGCTCCTACGTGATCGACGAAGTGTACACCCAGGATTTCTTCGACGATACCAAAAAAGACCTGCGCGGTGACGAATCGGCGCTGCGGGCATCAGATGGTACGATCTGGAAATACGTGAGCCTGAACGGTACCACGCTGCGGGTTATCAACGAATCATACGCTCACTGGATCGTCTATCGCTACGCCGATGTGCTGCTGATGAAGGCCGAGGCGCTGGCTATGCTTAAGCGCGGTCCCGAAGCGCTGACCATCGTGAAAGCCATCCGTGACCGTGCGCAGGCGCTTGACGGCACTCTGAAAACGCCCGACCCCGCCGATACCGAAGCGTTAGCCGACTACATTCTGGAAGAACGTGCCCGCGAACTGGCCTTTGAAGGCAAACGCTGGTACGATGTACTGCGCCACGCCAAACGGAACAGCTATAAACGCCTGGATATCCTGCTCGATATGGTGGCCCGGAGTGTTCCGCCCGACCGGCAACAATCGGCCATTGCCAAATACAAAGACTACAACAGCCATTACCTGCCTATTTACCAGTACGAGTTGCAGACGAATAAGCTGCTGATTCAGAATCCATTCTACAAGTAAGTCAACTGGTTTTTTGAACAGCACCGAACGCTTCCGATCAAGAAAGTCATGAAAAAGTTTAGTAATTCCATTCTGCTCACACTCGTCATCCTGCTGCCGCTGGTGTACCTGATCGGGTGCCGCGAGCAGGACTTCGTGCAGACCACGACAAGCGACGTGAACATGTTCAGTTACCTGAAAACCCGGCCCGATAGTTTCTCCGAATTTACGGCAATCCTTGACAAGGCGGGTTACGAAGGGTTTCTGGATGCTTACGGGGCCTATACCATGTTTGTGCCCACCAACACAGGCGTGAAGACGTACCTGACGTCGATCAATAAAACGGCGGCTACCCTCACGAAGGAAGAGGCGCAGAATATTGCCAAGATCCACATCATCCGGGATACGCTGACGACCAAGTCGTTTAAAGACGGAAAGCTGCCGCTGGTGACCATGTATGGCCAATACCTGCTGGGTGGCGTGTCGTTTGCCAATGGCACATCGAGCTATAGCCTGAACCGGCAGGCGCTGGTGCTGGAAACGAATATCACGACTAGCAACGGCATCTTGCACGTGATCGATAACGTGCTGAAACCTGCCACGTTGACACTGGCGGCCACGATTGAAAAAAATGCCGCCTATTCGATCTTCACCGAAGCCCTGAAACAAACCGGTTACTACGACTCATTGAACGTGGTTGACCCCGACCCCGACAAACGCTGGACTACCGTACTGGCCGAATCGAATACGGCCCTCGGCAAAGCGGGTTTCACCACCTTCGATGCCCTGAAAAAACGGTATTCAAACACCGGTAATCCGCGCAACAAGGCCGATAGCCTGAACCTCTACGTGGCCTATCACCTGATGCCCGGTGCCAAATACCTGGCCGACATTATCACGGCCCAGTCGCACACAACCAAAGTACCGCTGGAAGTAGTCACCTCGAAACTGGATGGACAGACTGTGCTGATCAACGATGATGATTTCAACGGTATTCACGAACAAGGCGTTGAACTGGAACGACCAACGAGCGATAATGCGGCCACCAACGGCGTGATTCATAATTCACTGGGCCATTTCGTGTCGAAAGTGCGCAAGCCAACGCCGGTTTATTGGGACGTAGCCGACTTCCCGGAGATTCGTAAGCTGCCCGCCTATTTTGGGAAGAAGAGCTACGATTTCATCTACGGTTCGGTCAAAGACATCAACTGGGAGCGGTCGAACTTTAACCTGTCTTACATCTACACCACGGCGTCGAACTTCTCGGTCTATAAGAACGACTACCTCATGATTCCGCTGGGTGGACCAAACCGGAGCGTGTGGGTCGACCTGAAAACGCCGATGCTGGTGAAAGGCCGCTACAAAGTGTGGGTCTGCTACCGGTTCCAGAAACAAAGCGGTGGCTCGATCAACATCTGTCAGGGCAGCGTCGACGGCGAGGTATTACCGCGCCCGATGGCCTTTACCGATACCGCGCCGGCTGGATCGGAAGGGGAACTGGAAGCCCTGGGCTGGAAACTCTATAGTGACCCCGGTACGGATCGGAACCTGCCCGGCCGTCTGCTCGGCATCATCGAAATCAAAACGACAGACCGGCACACGTTCCGCCTCACCAATATCTCGGGCACGCAAAACAACAACAATCTCGACATGGTGCATTTCATACCGATCGATATGCCCCAGACAAGACCACGTTTCAACCGGAATGGCCAGCTTGTTCCCTAACCTATCCGGCGTCATTCATCTTTTCTTTCTGTAATGAAAAAACAGTATTCACTCCTGCTGATTGGCCTGTTGGGCGTCTGTATCGCGGCCTGCAAGCAATGGGACGACCGGGTAATGCTCACTGACAGTGCGCTGACCAGAACGTTGTTCGGCGAAATCAGTGCCCAGCCCGAACTGAGTAAATTCAGCGATCTGCTGGTAAAAAGTGGGTATGACAAACTGATCAGTTCATCGAAGAACTACACGGTTTGGGCACCTACCAACAAAGCACTCGAATCGGTTGATCTGGCTTCGCTAAACGATACTACGGCGCTGAGGCTGTTTGTTGGCAATCACGTGGCGCTGCAAACGTACCCAGCGCCAGCCGGCACGCAGGAGGTCCGGATTCAGACGCTGAACGGCAAGTACATTCCATTTGCGAATGGCCGTTTCGGCGAGTCAGCGATCACTGCTTCGAACAAATACGTAGCCAACGGAGTGCTGCATATACTCGATAAAGCGTTAGCCGTTCAGCCTAACCTGCTGGGGTTCATTAACTCGTCGAAAGACACGTACGTACAAAACAAGGTGTTGGGGTCGCTGTCGTATCTGGTGCTGAATCCGGACAAAGCCATTGTCGACAGTATCAGCTCGACCACGGGTCGGCCGGTGTACCGGCCGGGTACGGGGATTGAGCAGAAAAACAAGTTTACCGATCTGGTGTATAACCTGGCCGACGAGTCGAAGCAGTTCACGTACATTCTGCTGACGAATGATGCCTTTGCGGCGGAGGTGACCAAGCTGTCGCCCTACTTTAAAACGAGCACGGCTGACAGTACCTACAACCTGGCGAGCTACCAGGTATTGAAAGATATGGCAGTTGAAGGCCTGTACACCGTGGATAAGCTCCCCGCCGTGCTGAAATCGAAGTTCGGCGTTGATGTGCCGCTCGACAAAACAGCCCTGGTGCGTACCGTTCCTGTAAGCAACGGCGTGGCTTACGTATTCAGCAAATCGAACGTGGCGGTGCAAAGTCGTCTGCAACCTATTGTGGTTCAGGGTGAAAACTATTCGTCGCAGCTACAGAATGTGGCGTCGACGGCCATAGCCATCCGGGAAAAACTCAATCCGGTTACGAGCCAGACCTTCCGCGATTTATCGATCATTGCCCATGGTGTATCCGGTTTCTGGGTACGTTACCGGGTACCTGAGGTGCCCAATATGAAGTACAAAGTGTACTGGGTAGCCCTTAACGACCAGACCCGGAACTACCGGACCAACACCCTGCCAATCGTGGTTAGTCAGCGACTGGCGATGGGTAGCCTCACATCGACAACATTCGCCAACATAGCCGTGCCCAATGATACCTACACCGAAGTGCTGCTGGGCGAATACACGACCACCTCATTCGGCACGCTGGACATGTACCTGATCGCCAACGGAACCAACAGCATGGCCCTGGACTACATCCGGCTGGTACCTGTGCTTCCCTAAGCTAAAACCCGTTATGACCTGTTTGTTAGCCCCCATCTGCTGACATACCCTTCATTTTACCAAACCGTCGATGCAACATTTTATACAATCAATTCAGGCAGTTCACCGCGCAGGCCGACGCTTGCTTGGCGTAGGCGGGCTGATGCTGCTCTCGCTGGTGAGCCATGGGCAGGACGGTGCCGAGTACGTAACCGTCGTTGCGGCTAAAGCCCCGCCCAAACTGACCGGCCAAATCAAGGGGATAGTCATTGATGCCGCCACCAAAAAACCGCTGACGGGCGCCCGGGTATTCTACAAAAACCTGACGACCTCGATCACCGGCGACGACGGACGGTTTACGCTGGCTATTCCCGGCAATAACGTGTCGGTAGGGGTAGAAGGCCCTGGTTACCAGACGCGCGAAATTCCGGTCGATGGCCGCAAAACGCTGAACATTGCCCTGAACGAAGGTGACCGTCCGTCGCTGTTCACGCCGCTGATTCTGGCCAACCACGCCATGCCCGCCAACCGCCTGACCAACGCCGCCGCCACCGCCGATATGGCCGACATCTGGACGCGGAACAACGAAACGCCGGACTCGTATCTGCAGGGAAAAATTGCCGGCCTGAATAGCATCCGTGGCTCAGGAACGGCCAATGCACGGGCTAATCTACTGTTGCGGGGATACACGTCGCTGATGGCTACCAACCAGCCGCTGATCATTGTCGACAACACGCTTTACGACAATGGCAGCTACGGGAGTTCACTGGCCAATAACTACGCCGAGAACCCGCTGGCAAACATCGATGTGCGGGATATCAGCAACATCACCGTGCTGAAAGATGCCGCCGTTACCGCCCAATACGGCACTAAAGCCGCCAACGGCGTTATCGTGATCACCACGTCGCGGGCTAAAGACCTCGGCACCCGGATCGACCTGTCGATGAATGGCGGCATGAACCTGGCTCCGACGTCAATTCCCGTACTGAACGCTACCGATTACCGGACGTACCTGGCTAACGTCCTGAGTTCAGGCGGGGCCACCACGGAGCAGCTTCAGGCCTTACCTTATTTCAACGACGCGCAGAACTCAGGTACGTATTATCAGTACCACAACAGCACCGACTGGCAGAAGAAGCTCTTCAACAACAGCCTGTCGAACAACATGTATCTGAAGGTGACCGGGGGCGACAACATCGCCAAATACGCCCTGTCGATGAATTACCTGACCAACAATACGGCGCTGGCGCAGTCGAATGTGAGCAAGTACAGCACCCGGTTCAACGCCGACCTGAACCTGAGCAACCGGCTGAAAGGCATTGCCAACATGAGCTTTTCGTACAACGAAGCCAACATCAAAGACCTGGGTTTTGCGCCTAAAACCAACCCGATCTTCCTCTCGCTCGTCAAAGCGCCTTTCCTGAGCGATTACGAAATCTCATCGACGGGCATTGCCTCTCCTGATTATGCCGACGAAGATGTATTCCGGGTAGGTAACCCCACGGTGGTCAACAACCTGATGCAGGCCAGTAACCGGGCCTACCGGTTTGTGGGTGGCCTGGGCCTGCAATACAACGTTATGCCCGGTCTGGAACTGGGTGCCAACGTATCGGTGATTTTCGATAAAATCAAAGAGAACCGGTTTGTGCCGCGTCGGGGTATCCTGAGCGATACACTGAGTAACGCCATTGCCCAGAACCAGCTCGGTTCGCAGACAAAACGGCTGTTCAATTTCAATACGGAAGTGTACGCAGCTTACAACAAGACGATCAGCTACCGGCACGAATTTTCGGCCCGCGTTGGGGTTCGTTACCTGAACAGCAGAACCGAGCAGGATCGGATTTTGGGCTACAACTCCGCTACCGACGAACTGATCAGCGCGGGTAATGGCGTTGCCTTGCTGAACAACCTTGGCGGTGGTCTGGGCGAATACAACTGGCTGAACACGTACCTGAACCTGAACTACGCCTTTGCCGACAAATACTTCATCTCGTTCAGCGGGGCCATGGATGGTTCGTCGCGCTTTGGCAGGCAGGTATCAACCGAATCGGTCGGTATCGGCGGGCTTCGGTACGCGCTGATGCCGGCGGTATCGGCGGCCTGGCAGATCTCGTCGGAAAAATTCATGGGCAATTCGCCGTTCGATCTGCTGAAACTGCGGGCGTCGTATGGCCGGGTTGGTAACGACGATATCGGCAATTACGGCGCTCGTCAGTATTACGTGGGTCAGAACCTACTCGGTATTCAGGGTCTGATTCGGAGCAACATTGCCAACCCGGCGCTGAAATGGGAAACCGTGACCAAGGCCAATCTGGGCCTGGATATGTCGTTCCTGAATGACCGGGTGAGCCTGAGCCTGGACGTGTTCCGCAACAAAACCACCGATATGCTGATCGTGGAGACTACACCAACGGTGGCGGGTATTTCAACGATGCTACGCAACGGCGGGGCCATGACCACCAGCGGACTAGAGGCCAGCCTGAACGTGCGGATGCTGAACCGGCCCGCGATCAAGTGGGATCTGGGCGTGAACATTGGCCGGGCGGCTTCGGTCATCGACCAACTGCCCGACGGGAATCTGATCAACTCATTCGGGGCGGCAACGTACCTGACGGGCGTGGGTCAGGCGCCGAACGCATTCTATGGGTACGTTGCCCAGGGGGTCTTCTCGACCGATGCACAGGCTACCGCCGCCGGGTTACAGACTCGCCAGAAAGATGGTTCGCTGCGGCCTTTCCGGGGTGGCGACGTGCGCTTTGCTGATCTGGATAACAACAAGATCATCGACGACCGTGACCGGCAGATCATCGGCAACCCAACGCCCAATTTCTTTGGTGGCATCAGCAACCACGTCAGCTACGGCAATTTCTCGCTCGACGCGCTGATCACGTTTGTGTCGGGCAACAGCCTGTACAACTATACCCGCAATGTGCTCGAATCGGTGTCGGGCACCAACAACCAGTCGCAGGCGGTCCTGAACCGCTGGCGTGGCGACGGGCAGGTGACCGACGTACCCAGAGCGACGCTTGGTGATCCGCTAGGCAACGCCCGTTTCTCCAGCCGCTGGATCGAAGATGGGTCATACATCCGCTTGCGTACGGTGGCGGCTTCCTACAATTTCCCCATCAACCGGGCTCTGCTGAAGTACCTGACGTTCTACGCCAGTGCCAACAACCTGCTGACATTCACCAAATACCTGGGCTACGACCCGGAGTTTAGTGCCACCAACAGCCCGTTTGCTCAGGGGGTTGACAATACACTCGAGCCCATTCAGAGATCCGTTCAGATCGGTGTCAAGTTTGGCCTCTAATCCTTTTTGCCTCTTTTTATGAAATCGTCAGTCAAGAAAAAAATAGGTATTGCCGGGCTGGTTACGTGCCTCCTGGTGGGGGCGTCGGCCTGTACCAAATTGCTGGAAGTAGACACGAAAGATGCCCTGACCAGCGAGCAGGTATATCGGAACGTGTTCGACGCCGATGCGGCGGTGCTGGGGCTTTACGGGAAATTCATGAACCTGGCCCAGCAGTACGTGGTCCTGAACGAACTGCGCGCCGACCTGATGGACGTAACGGCCAACGCCGACGACCAACTCCGGCAGCTCAACAATCACGACGTGGCAGTGGGCAATGCCTACGCCGACCCGAGGCCATATTACGAAATCATCCTGAACTGCAACGACATCCTGAAGAACTTCAGGCTCATGTTGGCGCAGAACAAGATGCGGGTTGACGAATACAATCAGCGCGCGGCTGATATCACGGCGCTGCGTAGCTGGGTGTATCTGCAACTGGGCATTCACTTCGGATCGGTACCCTACGTGACGGAGACCTACGAGAACGTGACAGACATTGCCAACGTATCGTCGGTGCCCCGAATGGAGCTAACCGTGCTGATCAAGGAACTGATCAAAACGATGGAAGCTATTCCGTCGGTGTATCGCGAGCCCTACACCTCAACCACGTCGATTGTGGCGGCACCCGTCGACGGGTACCCGCTGAACAAGTTTTTCATTAACAAGCACGTGCTGCTGGGCGATCTGTACCTCTGGGATAATCAGTACCTGAAAGCCGCGCAGACCTATAAACTCGTGCTCGAAACCGCCGCCCGGACCGGTGTCGACCCGAACTCGGAAGCCTTTTACGCCACCTACAAGATTCACTACGCCGGTACAAACAACAACGATCTGGCCGTTGGCTACATCGATGGGGTCAGCAGCATCAATAAACTGGCTGATGCCAACACCCTGGGCTGGCGGTCGATGTTTGCCCGTCGGCCCACCGAAAACTGGTTTAATTACGAGTGGATCTGGTTCATGCCGTTCGACAAGAACTTCAAGCCCCAGAACCCCTTCATCGACCTGTTTTCGAACATCAACGGCCGGTATCAGGTCGCGCCCGCCCAGCAGGCCATCGATCTCTGGAACAGCCAGAAGCAGAGTAACAATTTTCCGTTCGATGCCCGTGGCCGACTGACCTACAAAACCGTTGCCGGGAGTCCGGTGATCATGAAATATCTCTACAACTACGTTGATCCGACGACGGGGCTGCCCATCGGCGCTACGTTGCAGGAGAAAAACGGGACCTGGTTTCTGTACCGGGCTGCCACGCTGCATCTGCGTTTTGCCGAAGCTGCCAACCGCGACGGTCGCCGGAAACTGGCCTATGCGCTGCTGAACTACGGTATCTCCACCACGTTCGATTCAGACCCTGTTGGCCGGGATGAGACCCTCCAGCAATCGACGTTCGACGTGGCACCTTACGACTTTTTCGCCCGAAACGGTGATGTCCCCCTATTCCGTGACCCCTGGTACCGGAACAACGGTATCCGTGGCCGCGCTGGCCTGCTGAACGTACCTGTAGTGGGTGACAGCACGGTATCCATTGAAAATTCGCTCATCGAAGAATCGGCACTGGAACTGGCCTACGAGGGCCAGCGCTGGCCCGACCTCGTTCGCGTGGCCCTGCGCCGCAACGAACCCGCTTTCCTGGCCGACAAGGTGTACCTGAAACTGAAGAAAGCCAACAACCCCAACGCCGACGCTGTCCGCACAAAGCTGATGGACAAGAACAACTGGTTCCTGCCATTTAAGTTGAAGTAATATTTTTTTGGTCTGAAGGCTTGGCGCCCTTCGACCGCAGCGGCGGACCGTTCCGCTCAGGGTGACAGGAAACTCAAGAATGTGAATGACGAACTTGGGTGGGACTGTCACCCTGAGCGGAACGGTCCGCCGCTGCGGTCGAAGGGCCACAAGCGCGAAGCCTTCAGACCAAAAATCACTCTCGTTTTATGAAAATCAAGACGCATTCAACGATTGTTACGGTCACGCTGCTTCTGGCAGGCATAGCAGCACAGGCGCAGATCGGTACGCGCTTCCCGTCGGAACGGAAAGTGGTGAAAGACCCTGTTACCGGCACGTCGCTGACCTTTCTGACCAGTAGACCTACCGGCGATTCGAAAATTTATCAGACTCACCGGCAATGGACGGCCGACGGGAAATGGCTCATCTTTCGCTCGAACCGGGTGAAGAATGAAGCTATTGCCGTGAATGAGAAAACGGGCGAGCAGGTGCAGGTAACAGAAGGCGGCTACACCGGTATGCTCAACATCGCCGCGAAGTCGATGAAGCTCTACTTCATGCGGAACACGGCCCGAACTGCCGAAAAGGGAACCGAGTCGAGCCAGAATGCGTCGCTGCAAATCGTTGAAGTTGACCTCGCCAAACTCTTCGCCGATAGTGAATCGGGTAAGCTGCAACCCGCCTCGGTCTATCAACGCGTGTGCGGCACCACCCCGCCCGAACTGGGTGCTGGTGGCGATATGGCGCTCGATGCCGACGAAGAATGGGTGTATTTCCGCGTGGGGAAAACCGAAGCGGCGAAACACCTGGCCGCCGATACAAAAATTGAAGGCTCGTTTGGTCCCCGGAAAATGGGCGCTGGTCCGGCGGGGCTGGCGGGCATGAACGTGAAAACGGGTGAGATTAAGTACATCGTCTCGGTGCCGTTTCAGGTGGGTCATATTCAGACGAACCCGTTCGTGCCGGGCGAAATTGTGTTCTGCTGGGAAACCGGCGGCAAGTCGCCCCAACGTACCTGGACCGTTCGCGCCGACGGTACCGGATTACGCCCCCTCTATCCCGAATCAGATTACGAATGGGTGACCCACGAAGCCGTTATCGGCCGCGACGAAGTGGCCATCGCCATCATGGGCCACCGTAAAATAGCCATGACCACGGCGGCGCTGGTTAGTCAGACCGATAAAGCCGCTACTACACCCGACGTGCAGAACCCCGGCCAGGAGGCTGATTGGGGTCCATCGGGAACGCGCGAAAAACCAACCGGGCTGGGCATTGTGAACCTGCGTACCCGCGAGATGACCATTGCTGGCCAGACGCCCAGCGGTAGCGGCCTGTGGCACGTACACGGCTCGTCAGACGGACGCTGGGCGGTAGGCGATGATTTCGCCCGCAACATCTACCTGATCGACCGCCACACCCGCGAAATGATCCTGCTGTCGGCAGGCCACAAAACCACCGCCGCCGACCATCCCCACCCAACCTTCAGCCCCGACGGAACCCGCATTCAGATTCAATCGGCCATGCTCTCCGACGATAACAAGTCGATGAACATCTGTATCATTCCGGTGCCAGGAGAGTGGCTGAAACGGACGTATAAAGACTGATTTAGGTGGTTGTGTTTTTGCTGAGGGGTAGATGCTTCGCGCGTCAGCAATACGCAGAAGCGCGAAGCAAACCACGATAACGCGTTAGTCACAGCAAGACCAACGTACCCAGCAGTCAACCCCCATATGAAAAACCTACAGATAGCCCTCTTCCTGCTAATCAACGTCGCTGCCTTGAGCCAATCGACGCCCAAAGAAGCGTACCTGTTTTCGTATTTTAAAGATAACGGACAAGACGGCCTGCACCTGGCCTACAGCCTTGATGGCTACAGCTGGAAAGCCCTGAACAATGATAAATCATGGCTAACGCCTGTAATCGGAAACGCCAAACTGATGCGCGATCCCTGCGTCATTCAGGGGCCTGATAAGACCTTCCATATGGTCTGGACGGTAAGCTGGAACGACAAAGGCATTGGCTACGCCAGTTCAAAAGACCTAATCCACTGGTCGGAGCAGCAGTTTGTGCCGGTGATGGCGCATGAACCAACGGCGTTGAATTGCTGGGCACCCGAAATCAAGTATGAGGCGGCCACCAAATCGTACATGATTTACTGGGCCACCACAATTCCCGGTCGATTCCCACAATCGGAAGGGGCGGGCGATGAGAAGTACAACCACCGTATGTATTACGTGACCACGAAGGATTTCAAGACCTTTAGCGATACCAAAGTACTCTATGATAAAGGCTTCAATGTGATCGACGCGACGATCATTCAGGACAAGAAAGAGTACGTGATGTTCCTGAAAGACGAGACCAAAACGCCGCCACAGAAGAATATCCGCATCGCGCGCAGCAACACGCTGACGGGTGGCTACGCAGCGCCAACCGCCCCCATTACCGGCGACTATTGGGCAGAAGGCCCGACCGTCGCTAAAATCGATACCGTCTGGGTCGTCTACTTCGATAAATACACCAAACATACGATGGGCGCCGTGCAATCGACCGACCTCGTCAACTGGACCGATATTTCCGATAAAGTCAGTTTCCCGCAGGGCACCCGTCACGGCACCGCCTTCCGCGTACCGATGGCGGTATTGAACAAGTTGCTGGAAGTGAGGTAGGTAATGAATTTGTGCTGTAGTGTATTGCTGACGCCTAGTCGAAGGACCATGTGTCAGCAATACACTACAGCGCGAAGCGTCTATGCGTTAGCAGACATAAGACACCACTTAAAAATGACTAACCACATCCCCCGCATTCTCTTTGGGCTGTTCGTATTCCTGCAACCCGCCTTTGCGCAGGAACTGTATCCGGTTAAGCTATCGGCTAATTTGTGGCATAATCAGCAGCGCGAACTTCGTTACCGACCCGATGGCACCGATTTCGTGATCACGAACGGGAAACGGCTGTATACCCGCGCCCTCTACGGTACCAATACGGCGTTCCGGATCGAGGCGGGCGACCGGCCGGAGTTTGCCTTGTACATGCCCGGTATGGGTGGTACGCTGAAGCTGGGTCTGGTAGCCGATGGGCAAAGTAAATGGATGACCGATGCACAGACGATTATCGCGCGCTATCGGCCTGGTGCCATGCTCTACACGATCAGCGACCCACTGCTGGGCAGCGGGCAGTGCCAGTTGGAAATGCAGGCGCTGGCCGATGGCGAAGGGTTTGTTCTGAAAATGCGCTTCCGGAACGTACCTAAATCCGTTGCGCTGATCTGGGCCTTTGGCGGGGCAAGTGGCAAAAAATTCTCCCGCGATGGCGACATGGGACCCGACCCGGAATCCAGCTTTTACCTGAAACCCGAGAACTGCAAAGACAACAGCTATGCCATTAGTTCAGGTACGTTCTCGCTGACTTACGGGACCGGCCTTCAGGTAGGGCCTGATGGGCGCTATTTTGTGGAAGACGCCAAGCAACCGGCCAAACCCGCCAAAGAGCAACGCCTCTCAGGTACGTTTCCGCCCGCATCGATCCTGAAACTAGCCGATGCTACGAAACTAGGGTCGCCGCTTGAACTGGAACAATCATCGCCCGAGAAGGCACCTGTATTGGTTGGTAAGCTGGCCATCGTGCCGGATACCGACACGTACCTGACCATTTACAACCCTGCCACAAAAGCAGCCATCAGCCACATCGATGTACCTGACGTATTTCAGCTTGCTGAAACGAAGCGGGCACAACTGGCCGGGCGGGTGTTGGTGAACACGCCTGATCCGTACCTGAACACCGTTGGCGGGGCGTTGGCCGTTGCGTCTGACGCCGTCTGGGAATCGCCGTCGTACATGCACGGTGCCATTGGCTGGCGGATGCGGCTGAACGGCTGGCGCGGTCCCTACACTGCCGACCCGCTCGGCTGGCACGACCGCGCCCGAACCCACCTCTCGGCCTACGCCGAATCGCAGGTGACGAGCCCGGCGTCTGGGCCTATTGTGGCCGATACTGCCATGCACCTCTCGCGGAGCACCGAGAAGCTGGGCATCGGCATGTTTTCGAGTGGATACATCAGTCGCGACCCGAACGGAAAAAGCCTGCGGGCGCACCATTACGACATGAACCTGGTGTACATCGACGCGCTGCTCCGGCATTACCAGTGGACCGGCGATCTGGCGTTCATACGCGAAACCTGGCCTGTGCTGAAACGGCACCTTGCCTGGGAAACCCGCAACTTCGACCCCGACGGTGATGGCCTGTACGACGCCTACGCGGCCATCTGGGCTAGCGATGCGTTGCAATACAGTGGGGGAGGGGTGACGCATACGTCGGCCTACAACTGCCTGGCGTACAAAAAAGCGGCCGAAATTGCCCTGATGCTAGGTGAAGATCCGCTCCCGTTTCGGCGCGAATCGGAGAAGATCAGAAAGGCGATGAATGCGCTGTTGTGGTTGCCCGCGAAGGGGACCTACGGCGAATACAAAGACCTGCTCGGCAACCGACTCGTACACCCCGCCGCCGCTATCTGGACTATCTACCACAGCCTCGACTCCGACGTGCCCGACGCGTTTCAGGCCTGGCAAAGCGTGCGCTACATCGACACCGATATTCCGCACATTCCCGTTCGGGCAACCGGCCTCGACAACGGCAATTACTACACGATTTCCACCACCAACTGGATGCCGTATACCTGGTCGCTGAACAACGTGGCGCTGGGTGAATCGATGCACACGGCGCTGGCCAATTGGCAGGCGGGACGTACCGACGAGGCCTTTAACCTCTTCAAAAGCGAAGTGCTGGCGTCGATGTATATGGGAGGAAGCCCCGGTAATATCGTTCAGATTTCGCACTATGACGCCACCCGTGGTGAAGCCTACCGCGACTTCGCCGACCCGATCGGTATGTTTTCGCGGGCGCTGGTCGAAGGACTATTCGGTATTGTGCCCGACGCCCTGAACAAGACGTTGGCCATCCGCCCCGGCCTGCCCGCCGCCTGGAACTACGCATCCATAACCATTCCCGATCTATCGTTCGATTTCAGGCGCGAAAACCGAACGGATACGTACCTGCTGCGCCCGAAGTTCCCGACGAAACTTAACCTGAAATTCCAGGTTATTGCGCAGGGGCAGCCGAAGCGGGTAACGGTCAACGGTAAACCGGTTGCCTGGGTCAACGTACCCGCATCGGTGGGGAAACCAGTGATCGAGATTGTCGCTCCATCTACCGATGAGTACCGGATCGAACTAACCTGGAACGGGGTAAAACCTGTCTTGCCAGCGCCGGAAAGAACGTATGTAACGGGCGGCAGCCTGTCTGCCCGCTTTGCTGGGGCGCAGGCGAGCGGGGCAAGGGTGGTCACAACGAAAGACCCGCAACAGGTGTTGAGCAACATTAAACTCACGACGCAGGGTGTTACTGCCCAGATAAAGGCCGTGCCGGGTACGTATACGGCTTTTATACAAGTACAGCAAGGTGCCTTAAACTGGTGGATGCCGCTCTGTTTCCGCGTCGATAAACCGGTGACGGTGTTACCGAACGAAGCCGATGTCAGCAGCCCGACATTCCGGTTGCAGAACAACACCGGGGTGGCGGTTCAGGCAGTGGTAAACGTCAACGGATTTAACACCACCCTGAACGTACCTGCCAGCAGCCCGTCAGATGCCATTACGGTGCCACAAAGCGAGCTGCTTCCCGGCACAAACCCAGTCCTGATCCGGCTTCCCAACGGCACCATCCTAACCGAACGCTTTGTTGACTGGACGGCGAAAGCGGACAAAAAGCTGGAAACCATTGAGCTGTCGCGCTATTATAACGACCGGGTGACGCAGATTTTCCGGAACAAATACCTGTCGCCTCGTCCGCAGGTGACCACGCTGCAACTGCCCTGGCAGGGAATCGGCGACTGGCCGCATCCGCTCGAAATGCATGAGATCGACGATAGTGGATTACGGAAGCTGGCAGGTGAGAAAAATCAGATCGTATTACCGCAGGGAATTCCGTTCAGCACGCCCGGCAGCGCTGGTACGAAGAACATTCTGTTTACCTCGCAGTGGGACAATTACCCCCGTCAGCAAACGATCCCGCTCACGGGAAAAGCAACGCACGCGTGGCTGCTCATGGCTGGCTCGACCAACCCCATGCAAAGTCAGTTTACCAACGGCGCGGTGGTCATCAGCTACACCGATGGCAGCAGCGACAGCCTGACCTTACGCAACCCCGAAACGTGGTGGCCCATCGAAAAAGAGTATTACACCGATGGTTTCGCTTTCTCCCTAAAAAAGCCCCGCCCGATCCGCGTCCATCTGAAAACAGGAGCGATCATTTCCGGCGAGGAATCGAAACAAAACTACAATGGCCGAGCAATCGCCGGCGGTGCCGCCACCGTGCTTGACCTGCCGCTAAACCCATCGAAAATGCTGAAAAGCCTCACCCTGAAAACCATTGCCAACGACGTTGTGATCGGCCTAATGAGCTTAACCCTGGCTAGAGATTAAGCCGACAGCAGGAGACCGCAGGACGCTGTTTACTGCATTGATTTTGATCTTTCGACATGCTTTTTGTCATCCCTCCTGCCGTCGGGATGACAAGAAAACAACCAACCATGAAACAAACCTTCCTCTTCATAACTGCCATCGCCCTAACCAGCGGAGCCATAAATGCCCAGAACGCGCCTAAGGCCAACGATTCCACCACGCCACTGCACCTGCTGAAGCCCGATTATCCGGTGCCGTATGGCCAGCCAAAGGTAGAAGATGTAATGAAGGTGCTTGACCGCGTGTATACGTACCTGGACACCACCACGCCTGCCGAACTGGTGGATAAAACGACCGGGAAGACGATCACTGATCTGGGTACGTTCAACCCGAACGCGATTATCAAACCCGGCGATTACCGGCTGACCAGCTACGAATGGGGCGTCACCTATGCCGGTATGCTGCTGGCCAGCGAAGCCACCGGCAACCCACGCTATGCCGAATACACCAGCAAGCGGCTGGCATTTCTGGTCGGGGTAATACCGTATTTCAGGAATCAGGTGACCACAGACCCAACGGCCAACACACCGCTCCGGCCTATGCTGGCCCCCCACGCGCTCGATGATGCGGGGGCTATGGCGGCGGCTATGATCAAGCTGGCCAGGACGGGGAGAGTCAAAACTGATTTCAGGCCGCAGATTGATACGTACCTGAACTACATCACCAAAAAAGAGCACCGGCTGGCCGATGGTACGCTGGCCCGCAACCGGCCGCAGCCCAACACGCTCTGGCTCGACGATCTGTTTATGAGCGTACCTGCCCTGGCGCAGATGGGCAAGCTGACGGGTGAGAAGCAGTATTACGATGAGGCCGTGAAGCAGGTGCTGCAATTCTCGAAACGCATGTTCAACAAAGAAAAAGGCCTGTACATGCATGGCTGGGTCGAGGGCATGAGCGTTCACCCCGAATTTCACTGGGCGCGCGCCAACGGCTGGGGGCTGATGACGACCGTCGAACTGCTGGAGGTACTGCCCGACAATCATCCCGGTCGCCCGGCGCTGCTTGATCTGCTGCGTGCCCACGTTCGCGGACTGGCGGCTTGTCAATCGGGTTCTGGTTTCTGGCATCAACTGCTCGACCGGACCGATTCGTATCTGGAAACCTCAGCCACGGCGATCTACACCTATTCAATCGCCCGTGCCATCAATCGCGGCTGGGTAGATCCGCTGGCGTACGCCCCCATGACCCTGCTCGCCTGGAACGCCGTATCGACCAAAGTAACCAACGGCGGTCAGGTGGAAGGCACCTGCGTCGGCACCGGCATGGGCTTCGACCCCGCGTTCTACTACCATCGCCCCATCAATATCTACGCCGCCCACAGCTACGGCCCGGTGTTGCTGGCCGGTGCCGAAGTGATCAACCTGCTGAAGAAAAAAACATTTGAAATCAACGATAGCTCCCTGCAACTGACGGAGAAGCGGTAGGGAAATTTCTTGTCATCCCGACCGGTCCGCCGGTGCGGGCAGGAAGTATCCTGTGTTTTCTTGACGATTTAAGTCGATAACCCTCGAGACCCCTCCTGCTTCCGGGATGATAAAAGCGTTACTTAATCTAAAAACGGCGTTCCAACTGCCTTATCGCTTGCCTATGCCAACGCATGAAAAAACGATTCATAACCACCAGCCTGTATTGCCTTACAGTGGCAGCGGCTCTTGCACAGGCACCAGCTAGCTACAAGTTTGATTTTGGGTCGGGGAAGGTGGCGAAGGGCTATACTGCCGTGTTGCCAACTACGCACTACACGAAGGAACTAGGCTACGGGTTCACGACCGAAGCGCAGCTTACCGCCGTTGATCGGGGGCAATCCAGCCGGGTTGGCCGAAACGCGCTGACCGACGACTACTGCACCAGCGACAAACCGTTTTACTTCACAGTCGACGTACCTGAGGGCAATTACGACGTGACTGTTACGCTGGGCGACAAAGCTGGTGAATCGGCGACGATGGTGCGGGCCGAGTCGCGGCGGCTGATGACCGGGCAGATCGTAACGAAAGCCGGGCAGTTCGAGACGCGGACGTTTACGGTAAACGTGCGAACACCGAAAATCAATGATCAGCAGAACGTTCGGCTGAAACCACGCGAACGGGGTTACCTGAACTGGGATAACCAACTGACGCTGGAATTCAACGGACCCAGTCCGAAAGTATGTGCCGTGGAAATCAGTCGGAACGACAAAACCACAACTGTTTTTCTGGCGGGAAACTCCACCGTTGTTGATCAGGATCGGGAGCCTTGGGCCGCCTGGGGGCAGATGATTCCGCGCTTCTTCAAAGCGCGTAAAGTAGCCATTGCCAACCATGCCGAATCGGGCGAGGCGTTGAAGAGTTTCGTAAGCGAAAAGCGGCTCGACAAGATCATGAGCCTGATGAAACCCGGCGATTACCTGTTCATCGAATTTGCCCATAACGACCAGAAACAGGGCAGTGCGCATGTAGAGCCGTTTACGACTTACAAAGAGCAGGTGAAACTATATATCAGCGAAGCCCGCAAAAAAGGCGGCATTCCGGTGCTGGTCACCTCGATGCACCGCCGCAGCTTCGACTCAACCGGCCACATCACCAATACCCTCGGCGATTACCCCGAAGCCATGCGCCAGACCGCCCGCGACGAAAACGTGGCGCTGATCGACCTGAACGCAATGAGCAAAACGATGTACGAAAGCTGGGGCCCCGAAACGTCGCTCAAAGCGTTTGTTCATTACCCAGCCAACTCGTTCCCCGGCCAGACCGAGGCGTTGAAAGATAATACCCATTTCAGCACCTACGGGGCCTACGAAATCGCCCGCTGCATAGCCGAAGGAATCAAGGCGAACGTACCTGAGCTGGCTAAATCGCTGCTGACCGATCTGGGTACGTTCGACCCCGCCCAGCCCGACCCGCTGGCCACCTGGAACTGGCCACTAAGCCCGATGATCACCGCCGTTAAACCGGATGGGAATTGATTTTTTTTATCCCGACGGAAGGAGAGATCGTGGCGTTCCTCCTGAAAGCGCTTAGCACTATTGAATAGAACGCTACGATCCCTCCTTCCGTCGGGATGACAAAAAGCGGGGCCTTATACTCCCCTCGAAAGGGAAAACGTCCATGAAAAAATACCTCCTCTTTCTCCTGCTCACCCTCTGCATCGCGGCTGTTCGGTTTCAACCGGTTGAGAAAAAGCCGAACGTTGTCTTTATTCTGGCCGATGATATGGGGTATGGTGATTTGGGTTGCTTCGGTCAAAAGCAGATTCAAACGCCGAACATCGACCAGATGGCGAAGGAGGGCATGTGCTTCACCCAGGCCTATGCCGGTACGTCGGTTTGCTCGCCGTCGCGGAGTTCGCTGATGACGGGGCAGCATACCGGGCATACGTACATTCGGGGGAACTACGGTCCGAATCGTAGCCGCGTGTCGTACCCTGACAGCATTTTCACGATGGCCGAGCTGTTTAAGGCACAGGGGTACGCAACGGGTATTTTCGGCAAGTGGGGGCTGGGCACCAAAGGCTCCAGCGGGACGCCCAACAAACAGGGATTTGATGAATTTGCGGGCTATCTCGACCAGAACCACGCCCACGATTACTATACCGACCACCTCGACGTGAACGAGTCGGTAGTGCAACTGCCTGAAAACAGCGGCGGTAAAAAAGGCGTCTACACCGCCGACTGGTGCTTCGAAAAACTGAAAGCCTTTGTTCAGGGGCATACCGAACAACCGTTCTTCATCTTCTTCGCTACTACGCTGCCGCACGACAAATACCAGCTCGCCGTGAAGTCGCAATACGCCGGTAAAGACTGGCCCGAAGGCGCAAAAATCTACGCCTCCATGGTGACGCACCTCGATCAGCAGGTAGGCGAGTTACGGAAATTGCTAACCCAACTGAAGCTCGACGACAACACGCTGATCGTCTTCACCAGCGACAACGGCCCCGCTACGTTGGCCGCCAGCGGACCCGACAGCCCCGCCTTCGACGCGGCGTTTTTCAACAGTTCGGGTGGCCTGCGCGGCATCAAGCGCGAGATGTATGAGGGCGGACTACGTGAGCCAATGATCGTTAGCTGGCCGAACCATGTCAAACCAGGCACCACTAACACGAACCCGGTCGCCTTCTGGGATTTCATGCCCACGTTTGCGGCGCTAACCGGCTACAAAAAGCCGATAACTACTGATGGCGTGTCTATACTTCCGCTGCTGACCGGCGGTAAAATGGCGGCTATATCCGGTCGGCCGTTGTATTGGGAGTTTCACCTCGAAGACAGCAAGGTGGGCGACATGAAACAGGCCGTGCGCTGGAACAACTGGAAAGCCGTTCGCAATAGCGTCAGCCAGCCCGTCGAGTTGTACGACCTGAGCCGCGATGGACAGGAAAAGACCAACCGGGCGGCTACGGAGACAAAACTGGTGCAGCAACTAACTATCCTGATGCAGCAGGCGCACCGCGAGTCGACCTACTGGCCGGTACCTGGCGCACAAACAATGCAACGATGAAAAACCTGAGCAAGCACCTATTTGTCATTAACTGCCTGTTGCTGATTAGTGGGCCGGGCAACGCCCAACGGCTGATGGAAAACCTAAGCCGGGGCGTGGTGGCCATCAATCAGGGGGGCGGGAAGGTGTATGTCGGCTGGCGACTGTTGGGCACCGAACCCGCCGACATCCCTTTTAACCTGTACCGAACCACGGGCAGCAGTAAGGCGGTGAAACTGAACAGCCAGCCAATCACCCAAAGCACCAACTTCGTCGATCAGGACGTTGACCTGAGCCAGCCAATTAGCTACGTGGTGAAGGCGGTGCTAAACGGCAAGGAACAAGCTGCCAGCGAACCGTTTACGCTGGTGGCCAACGTACCTGCGCAGCCGTACCTGACCATTCCATTACAAACACCCGCTGGCTACGCGCCCAACGACGCGTCGGCGGCGGATCTGGATGGTGACGGTAATTACGATCTTGTCCTGCACCAGGCTGGTCGGGGTCGTGACAACGGCTCGGCGGGCATGAGCGATGCGCCCATTCTGGAAGGCTACAAGCTGGACGGTACGCTGCTCTGGCGTATCAACCTCGGCAAGAACATTCGCGAAGGAGCGCATTATACCCAGTTTATGGTCTACGACCTCGATGGTGATGGTCGGGCGGAGGTTGCCTGTAAAACCGCCGATGGCACCATCGATGGACAAGGCAAGGTCATCGGCGATTCGTCGAAGCACTGGGTACGTGCCGATGGTAAAATTCTGGATGGCCCCGAATTCTTCACCATTTTCGACGGAAAAACGGGTGCGACTCTCGCCACCACCGACTACATCCCCTCGCGCTACCCGACCGATGGGTGGGGCGGTATTGGTGGTAATGGAGGCACCGACAACAACGGTAACCGCGTTGACCGGTTTCTGGCCTGCGTAGCGTATCTGGATGGTAAACTACCTAGCGTGGTCATGTGCCGGGGCTATTACGGGCGAACGGTACTGGCCGCCTGGGATTGGCGCGGAAGCAAACTAACGTCGCGCTGGGTATTCGATTCAAAAGATAAGCCCGGCTTTTCGGGCATGGGTAACCATAACCTGACCGTTGCCGATGTGGATGGCGACGGGAAAGACGAGATCGTGTATGGGTCAATGGTGGTTGATGATACGGGGCAGGGCCTGTTCACGACCAAACTCCGCCACGGCGATGCACTGCATGTGACCGACCTCGACCCCTCCCGGCCGGGGTTGGAAGCCTGGGGGATTCACGAGAACGAAGAGAAGGTGCCTGGTTACGAAAATGGCTACGGCGCGGCCCTCTACGATGCGCGAACCGGCGAGATTATCTGGGGTACGTTCCCGGGAAAAGACGTCGGGCGGGGTGTGGCCGATGATATTGACCCCGATAATCCCGGCGGCGAAATGTGGTGGTCGGGTAGCGATGGCTTGTACGATGCGAAGGGAAAGCGCATTGGCAGCAGTCCGCCGTCGACGAATTTCCTGTGCTGGTGGGATGGTGACCTGACCCGAGAACTGCTCGACGGTAACCATATCGACAAATACCAGAATGGTGCTCCGGCAGTCCGGCTGCTTACCGCCACAGACTGTTCCTCGAACAACGGCTCAAAATCAACACCTGCCCTCAGCGCTGACCTCTTCGGCGACTGGCGCGAAGAGGTGATTTTCCGAACCAACGACAACAAGAGCTTACGCATTTACACAACGACCATCCCGACGGAGCACCGGCTGTACACGCTTATGCACGACCCGCAATACCGCCTGAGCATCGCCTGGCAAAACGTTGGCTACAACCAGCCGCCCCATACCAGTTTCCATATCGGCGCGGGTATGAAAATGCCGCCGAAGCCGAACATTATAACGAAGCTGAGATGAATCGGCTGTGCTTCTATCCGTTTAGATGCTTAAGTAGCGTTTCCATTCATCTTGACAACCCACATGCTTAAATCACCTCCGACACTAACAATCAAATCTCTAAGCTTCAACATGAAAACGTACCTCAAATTAACCCTGTTCGCCCTTGGTGCCATCGCTGGCATCGCGGCGATGCAGGCACCGCGTCCAACGCTATATATCATTGGTGACTCTACCGTTCGGAATGGCTCCGGGAAAGGGTCGGACGGGCTTTGGGGCTGGGGCAGTCTGATTTCCGCGCATTTCGACACCACGCGCATCCACATCGAAAACCACGCCATTGGCGGACGTAGCAGCCGCACCTTCCTGACCGAAGGGCGCTGGGACAAGATCATGGAACGGCTGGCTCCCGGCGATTTTGTGATCATGCAGTTTGGCCATAACGATGGCGGCGCCATCAACGACAGCACCCGTGCCCGTGGGTCGATCAAAGGCATGGGCGACGAAACGCAGGAAATCGACAACATGCTGACTAAAAAACACGAAGTTGTACACTCGTTTGGCTGGTACATGAAGAAATACATCGCCGACACAAAAGCAAAAGGGGCCACGCCGATCGTGTGTTCGCTGGTGCCGCGCAATGTCTGGAAAGGGGGAAAGGTAGAGCGTGGGTCTAACAGTTACGGAAAATGGGCGTCCGAAGCAGCTACGGCGGGCGGAGCGTATTTCATTGACCTGAATGAGATCATCGCGAAGAAATACGAAGCGGGTTACGACGAAGCCAGACTGAAAACCGATTTCTTCCCCGGCGATCATACCCACACCAATTACAACGGTGCCACCTACAACGCCGCCGCCGTTGTGGAAGGCCTCCGGCAACTGAAAGATTGCCCGCTCAACAAGTATGTGGTGAAGTTGTAAGGGAGCAACCTGACGAGTGAACAAACTAACTATACCTTTCCCCGAATAACAGGAGAGTTCAGGAGGCATGTATTACTTGTAATGACCTTCTTTGCCTCTTTACTAGGCTTACTCTATTCCTGGCCAATTCTTAACCGATGAAAAATACCTCACCGTTGCTTCGTAGCGTAGTTGTCGCTTGCCTGTTGCTGACAATGGCGCTGTTGGCTAATGCCCAGAAGCTGCCGCTCAAAAAGGAGATTCTCCAGAGAATGACGCTGGCCAATGATTACTTCATGGCCAAATGGCCCGATACTGGCAAAGAAATCGTGACCAATAAAACGCGCCCCAGCCACATCTGGACGCGTGCCGTATACTACGAGGGACTGATGGCGCTCTACGAAACCGACAAGCAGAAACGCTACTACGACTACGCCGTCGACTGGGGCATGAAGCACAACTGGGGCATGCGGAGCGGCATAAAAACCCGCAACGCCGATGATCAGTGCTGTGGCCAGACCTACATTGACCTTTACCTGATCGACCGGCAACCCCAACGCATTCACGACATCAAAGCGTCGATTGATTCGATGGTGGCGAGTCCGAAAGTGGATGATTGGAACTGGATCGATGCGTTACAGATGGCCATGCCGGTGTTTGCCAAGCTGGGGGTGATCTATAAGAATCCGGCTTACTTCGAGAAGATGTACCAGATTTACATGTACTCGAAAACGAAGCATGGCGGGCAGGGCCTGTACAATCCGAAAGACGGGCTGTGGTGGCGTGATAAGGATTTTGTGCCACCCTACAAGGAGCCCAACGGCGAAGACTGCTATTGGTCGCGGGGCAACGGCTGGGTTGTGGCGGCCCTGGTGAAGGTGCTGGAAATTATGCCGAAAGATGCCCCGCACCGCGCTGAATACCAGCAAACGTATCTGGCCATGATGAAGGCGCTGGCACCGTTACAACGCCCGGACGGCTACTGGAACGTGAGTTTGCACGATCCGACCAATTTCGGGGGTAAAGAAATGACCGGCACAGCTCTGTTTGTATACGGCATGGCCTGGGGAATGCGCAACGGCCTGCTCGACAAGAAGGTATACGCGCCCATCGTGGCTAAAGGCTGGAATGCCATGGCCACTGAGAGCGTGGATACCGACGGCCGGTTGGGCTGGGTGCAGGGAACGGGTAAAGAGCCGAAGGAAGGTCAGCCGGTAACGTTTACCAGCAAACCTGATTTCGAAGATTACGGCCTCGGCTGCTTCCTGCTCGCTGGCGCCGAAGTGTATAAATTGAAGTAGCTTCTTGTGGTTGGCTTCGCGCTGTAGTGGGCTGACGCCTAGTCGAAGGGCTTGCAGCGCGAAGCAATACTGTAAAGCACGAAGCCAGCAAACGCGTCAACCACTACTAGCCTAAATTCCCTTAACCGACATGAGAAAATATATAGTCCCCGGCCTGCTTCTGACGGCTTTATTAACCGCTGGATTGACTGCTTACAGTCAGCCGAAATGGCCGGCCATTACCCAACAGGCCAGGCCCTGGACGCGCTGGTGGTGGATGGGTAGCGCCGTAAACGACAAAGACCTCACGCGCCTGATGGAGCAATACCAGAAAGCTGGCTTAGGCGGTGTTGAAATTACCCCGATCTACGGCGTAAAAGGGGAGGAGAAGCAGTTCATCAACTTCCTGTCGACAAAATGGATGGATCGCCTGACACACACGCTGACCGAAGCACAGCGACTGGGCATGGGCGTGGATCTGGCGCAGGCGTCGGGATGGCCCTTTGGTGGTCCCTGGGTAACACCGGAAGATGCCTGCAAGTACGTGGCCTACAGCTCTTACACCGTGAAAGGCGGCGAGTCGCTGAAGGAGCCTGTTACTTACATGCAGAAGCCGCTGATGCGGGTAGTGGGCGAGCCGATTGATATCAAAAAGCTGGTCGATCCAATCGCGAAGAACCCTGATCTGCAGTTGCACGCATTCGATCAGGTACGTTTCGAGAAACCGCTGCCGCTGCAAAGCCTGATGGCATATCCCGAGAAAGGGGAACCCATTGAGCTGACCAGCCGCGTTGATAAGTCAGGTACGTTGGACTGGGTGGCTCCCGTTGGGAACTGGACGCTGTATGCCGTATTTGAAGGCTGGCACGGCAAGCAGGTCGAGCGGGCTGGTCCCGGCGGCGAGGGCGACGTGATCGACCACTTTTCGAAAACCGCCACTGACCATTATCTGGCGCGATTCGACAAGGCGTTTAAAGGCTATAACCTGAAATCGCTGCGGGCATTCTTCAACGATTCCTACGAAGTAGATGACGCCTCAGGCGAGGGCAACTGGACGCCGAACATGTTTGCCGAGTTCAAAAAACGGCGCGGCTACGATCTGAAAGCCCATTTGCCCGCGCTGTTTGGCAAGGACAGCGACGACGCCAACAAGCGCGTGCTAAGCGATTACCGCGAAACGATTTCGGAGTTATTGCTCGAAAACTACACCAAAACCTGGAGTACCTGGGCGAAGGGTAAGGGCAAGCTGATTCGGAATCAGGCCCACGGTTCGCCCGCCAATATCCTCGATCTCTACGCCATCACTGACATTCCCGAAATTGAAGGCACGGAATTGTTGCGCATCAAATTTGCGTCATCGGCGGCGCACGTGATGGGCAAACAGCTGACGTCGTCGGAGTCGGCGACCTGGGATAACGAGCATTTCCTGTCGAAGCTGAGCGACATCAAGAAAGACATGGATCGCTTCCTGCTGGGCGGCGTGAACCATACCTTCTACCACGGTACCAACTACTCGCCCCAAAGCGCCGCCTGGCCGGGCTGGCTGTTCTACGCCGCCGTCCATTTCAACCCAAATAACAGCTTCTGGACCGATTTCGGCCAACTGAACACCTACGTAGCGCGGTGTCAGTCGTTTTTACAGGCTGGGAAGCCTGATAACGATGTGCTGGTGTATCTGCCCATCTACGATGCCTACACCCGTCCCGGTAAGGTGTTGCTGCAACATTTCGACGGTATCGACCACGGGTTCAAAGGGCTGCCGGTAGAGGAACAGACTGAAGCGATGCTGGCGAAAGGCTACGCGTTCGACTTCATTTCCGACAAGCAACTAATGGGCGTGACCACGGCAGGCGGAAAGCTGCAAACCGGCGGTGTCAACTACAAAACAATTCTGGTGCCTGATGTGGATCGTATGCCACTGGGTACGTTGCAGCAACTAATGAAGCTGGCCCAGAACGGCGCAACGGTCATTTTCGCCGGTGGAATGCCGGAGCACGTAAATGGAATGGGCAATCTGGAAGCGCGTCAGGCTACGTTCGATGGTCTGCTATCGGAACTTAAGTTCACCAATACAAAGGAAGTACAACGAGCCGAGGTTGGCGGGAAAGGGCAGATCCTGACGGGGAAGAACGTAGATCAGCTTCTGGTCGCGGCCGACGTTGCCCGCGAAACGATGGTCGACAACGGCTTGCAGTGTATTCGGCGGGCTACCAAAACCGGGCATTACTACTTCATCGCCAACTGGGGCGAGAAAGCCACCGACGGTTGGATACCCCTTCAGTCGTCGGCTAAATCGGCGGCGCTATACAATCCCATGACCGGCCAAACCGGCATGGCACCCATCCGCACCACAAGTACGGGCAGCGAGGTCTATCTGCAACTGGCCCCCGGCGAATCGTGTATGTTGGACCTGACCAATACGGCCGTCAACGGACCTGCCTACGCTTACCGGAAAGCGACCGGCCCTGCCCAGCCAATTACCGGCACCTGGACGATCAACTTCACGAAAGGTGGCCCCGAATTACCCAAGCCAGTGCAGACAACCGAGCTTGGCACCTGGACAAAACTGGAGGGCGATGCCGTGAAGAAATTCTCTGGCACTGCCGCTTATTCGATCACGTTCCCGATGCCAACGGGCGGGGCTGCCGACTACCTGCTCGATCTGGGTGGGGTGGCCGAAAGTGCGCAGGTACAGCTAAACGGCGTCAATCTGGGTACGCTGCTTGGTCCGGTATATCAGGTAACGGTGCCGAAGTCGGCGCTGAAAGCTACCAACACGCTGGTCGTCAGTGTCTCGAACAGCATGGCCAACCGCATTATCGACATGGACAAAAACCATGTAGTCTGGAAGAAATTCTACAACATCAACATGTCGGCCCGCCTGAAAGAAGACCGGGGTGCCGACGGTAATTTCACCGCCGAAAAATGGGACCTGAAACCATCTGGTTTATTGGGTCCGGTGATGATTACGCCGGTTACCGTGGCAGACGTGAAGTAAGAAAGCAAAACCACAAAAATGGGAGAAATAGCCTTTACCATGCAGTTGAAGCCCGGCGTTGTGGCGGAGTACAAACGTCGGCATGATGAAATCTGGCCGGAACTGTCGGCGGCGTTGACCGAAGCGGGCATCCGAGATTACTCGATCTATCTCGACCCGACTTCAGGTACGTTGTTCGCCGTGCAGAAACGGCTGCCCGGCCACACAGCCGATGCGCTACCCGATCTGCCCGTCATGAAACGCTGGTGGGCTTACATGGCCGATCTGATGGACACTAACCCGGATAATTCGCCTATAGCCAAGCCGCTGGAGTTTATTTTCCACGCCGATTAGGCAGGTAAGTACGGGAAGGTTCGGCGGTTCGAAAAAGTAGATTTGTATGTAAAATAGTCCTCTGTCCTCCGTCTTCTGTCCTCTGTTGCTTCGCTACTTAGCAGCGCAACAGAGGACAGAAGACGGAGGACAGAGGACAGAAATTTTTTCCCTATGTCGACCGAAAACCTTTCCCGAAGAACATTTATTCAGCAATCAGCTGCCGCTACGGCGGGGCTGCTTTCTGCCAGTAGCATGGCGGCCATTGCCGCGTCAATTGATCCAAATTCGGCGGTGAAACGTCGGGTAGCCATGGTCGGCACCGGCCACCGGGGCACCAGCATGTGGGGCGTTCCTGTTGCAAAAGAGTTCGGCGATATCATCGAATTTGTAGGCTTGTGCGACAAGAACCCCGGTCGGGCAGAAACGGCGCGGAAGATGCTGAACGTGACCTGCCCGCTCTATACCGATTTCGAGACGATGATGAAGGAGGCGAAACCCGACCTGCTCATCGTCACCACGGTCGACGCTACGCACGATCAGTTCATCATCAAAGGCATGGAAATGGGCGCGGACATCATCACGGAAAAGCCGATGACGACCGACGAAACCAAGTGCAACGCCATTCTGGCCGCCGAGCGCAAAACGGGCAAGAAGGTGACCGTGACGTTCAACTACCGCTACTCACCACACCGCCAGAAGTTATACGAAATCCTTCGCGCCGGCACTATCGGCAAGGTGACGTCGGTTGATTTTCACTGGTATCTCGACGTAAAACACGGCGCTGACTATTTTCGTCGCTGGCACCGACTGCGTGAGAACAGCGGCTCGCTTTGGGTGCATAAAGCCAGTCACCATTTCGACCTGCTGAACTGGTGGCTCGAATCAGAACCACAGACGGTTTATGCGCAGGCATCGCTCGATAACTACGGCAAAAACGGCCCGTTCCGATCGACGAACTGCCGTCCCTGCACGTTCAAAGACAAGTGCTCGTTCTATTACGACATGACCAAAGACAAACGTCTGATGGCCCTGTATGCTGATAACGAGAAGTTCGACGGTTATCTGCGCGACGGCTGCGTTTACAAAGAAGACATCAACATCTTCGACAAAATGGCGGCGACGATCCACTACGCCAACGGTGTAAACGTAGCCTATTCGTTGACAACTTACTCACCCTACGAAGGCTACCGCATTGCCTTTAACGGCACCAAAGGCCGCGTGGAAGCCTGGATCAAAGAGACCGGCGCGATGACGCTGGAGCCGTACGACGAGATCATGATCTCGCACAACTTCGGCAAGATCGAGACCATCCGCGTACCTCAGGCAGACGGTCACGGTGGTGGTGATGCCCTGTTGCGCGACAAGATTTTCCGCAATCCCAAAGCACCTGATACGTTCCGCCAATCGGCCGGTAGCCGTGATGGGGCGATGGCGATTCTGGTTGGTATTGCCGCCCGCAAAAGCGTCGACTCCGGCAAGCCCATCAACATCGCCGACCTCACGGAGTTGAAACCGCTGGCCGTGAAGGCGTAGGTACGTCGTTTCAAGTATAAAGGCGGTCCCGCGTCCGGGCACGTAGCGCGAAGCCAACATTCACGAGGCGACACAATCCTGATAGCACCATTTTTCGCTTCAATTCCCCACTTCCCCAACATGCTCAACTCGTTACGAACGCTTTTCCTGCTTATCTTATCGTTCAGCAGTATAGCCGCTCCGTCACCCATCTTCTTGAAAGGCCAATGGCGGTTTCGGACGGACCCGGCTGATGTTGGGGTGACCGAGAGATGGTTCGGTGCCACACTGCCGGAAACCATCAGGCTGCCGGGCTCGATGCTTGAAAACGACAAGGGCGACAAGGTGACGCTGAATACGCAGTGGACGGGCAGCATCTACGATAGTTCGTGGTATTTCAATCCACGGATGGCCCAGTACCGGCAGCCCGACAACCTGAAATTTCCGTTCTGGCTGACACCGGCGAAGTATTACGTGGGCGCAGCCTGGTACCAGAAAGACGTCACGATCCCGAAAGCCTGGGCGGGGCAACACGTTACGCTGGTGCTGGAACGGGCGCATACCGAAACCCGCGTCTGGGTCGACGATCGGGAGGTTGGCCTGCAAAACAGCATGGTGGTAGCGCATGAATACGACCTCAGCAGCGCCCTGACGCCCGGCAAACACACCATTACGATTCGTATCGACAACCGAATCAAGGAGATCAACGTCGGTAAAGATTCGCACAGCCTCACCGACCATACTCAGGGCAACTGGAACGGCATTGTGGGTAAGCTCGAACTCCGCGCTGAAGCCCCCGTCTGGTTCGACGATGTGCAGATATATCCCGATCTGGCCAACAAGCGGGCGCGGGTGAAGCTGACCGTCCATAGCTTACAGAAACAAGCCACATCGGGCACCATCACGTTATCGGCGGTCAGTTTCAATTCGCCTGTAAAGCAGACCGTGAAGCCGTTGACAGTGCCGGTAAAGCTGGAGGGAACAGAAAAGGTTGTCGAAGTTGACCTGCCAATGGGCGCGAACTTCCTGACCTGGGATGAGTTCGATCCGGCCCTATATCGGCTGACGGCCACCATCAAAACGACCACCGGTCTGCAAAGCGACCGGCAGGTGTCGTTCGGGATGCGCGAATTCGGCATCGACGGAACCCGGTTCACCGTCAACGGTCGGCCGACGTTTCTGCGCGGGACGGTAGAGAACTGCCAGTTTCCGCTGACAGGCTACGCGCCAATGGACGTGGCGGCCTGGGTACGTGTCTACACGATTGCGAAGAAATACGGCCTGAATCACATGCGGTTCCACTCGTATTGTCCGCCCGAAGCGGCGTTTGAAGCGGCCGACCTCGTTGGTTTTTACCTGCAACCAGAAGGGCCAAGCTGGGCCAATCACGGGTCGTCGCTCGGCGATGGGCACCCGATCGACAAATTCATTTACGACGAAACCGACCGGATGGGCAAGGCTTATGGCAACTACGCGTCCTACTGCTTGCTGGCTTACGGCAACGAGCCGCGCGGCGGCAAGCAGGCCCAGTACCTGGCCAAATTCATCAACTATTGGAAAGCGAAAGACCCGCGTCGGAAATACACCGGCGCGTCGGTGGCGATGAGCTGGCCGCTGGTGCCCGAAAACGAGTACATGATCAAGTCAGGCCCGCGTGGACTGCCCTGGAATCAGCTTCCCGAAAGTAGGAGCGATTACCGCAGTAAGATCGCCGATTTCAAAGTCCCATACGTGACACACGAACTGGGGCAATGGTGCGTGTTTCCGAACTTCAAGGAAATCAAGAAGTACACGGGCGTGTACAAAGCGAAGAATTTCGAACTGTTTCAGGAAGACCTCGCCGACCGGGGCATGGCCGACCTGAGCGACGATTTCCTGATGGCGACGGGCAAATTGCAGGTATTGAGCTACAAGACCGAAATGGAAATGGCCTTCCGAACGCCCGGTTCGGCCGGTTTCCAGATGCTGTCGCTCAACGATTACTCGGGTCAGGGAACCGCGCTGGTCGGCCTGCTCGACCCGTTCTGGGACGAAAAAGGCTACCTGACCGCCCCGGAGTTTACCCGTTTCTGCGCCCCGACTGTGTTGCTGGCCCGTCTGCCCAAGTTCGTGTACAAGGCCAACGAAATCTTACAGGCCGATCTTGAATTGTGCCATTTCGGGAAAGCACCGCTGACCGACGTGACCATAAACTGGACGATCACCGACGCAGAGAAAAAGATCATGCCGGCCAGTGGAGACATTGACTTGGCTACCATTCCAATTGGCAGCAACAACGCGATCGGTAGCATTTCGGTACCGCTAGGTCGTTTCACTAAAGCCCAGAAGCTTAAACTCACCGTTTCCATCGTGGGTACGTCGATTACCAACGATTGGGATATCTGGGTGTACCCGACTACCGTGCCTGAGGCTAAGTCCGACGCTATTTATTTCTGCACGGAATTGGATGCCAAAGCTGAGGAGACGCTGAAAAACGGCGGAAAAGTCTTTTTGCAGGCGGCCGGTAAAATCGAGAAAGGGAAAGAAGTGGTGCAGCAACTGGCACCGGTATTCTGGAACACGTCGTGGTTCAAAATGCGGCCGCCCCACACGCTCGGCTTTCTCGTCGACCCGAAACACCCCGCCTTCGCCGATTTTCCGACAGAGTATCACAGCAACCTGCAATGGTGGGAAATCGTGAACAAAGCGCAGGTAATGAACCTCGAAGAGTTCCCGCTCTCGTTCCGCCCGCTGGTTCAACCGATCGACACCTGGTTCCTGAACCGTCGCCTGGGCATGATCCTCGAAACGCGTGTTGGCCCCGGTAAACTGATGCTGTGCAGTGCCGACCTGATGAGCAATCCCGAAGGCCGCCCCGTCGCCCGTCAACTGCTTCACAGCCTAACGACCTACATGGAGTCGGCGCGTTTTGATCCGAAAGAATCCGTCGAGCTATCGGTGATAAAAAAGCTATTCACAACCCCCTCGCAGGATACGTTCAAAGCCTACACCGCTGATGCGCCGGATGAGCTAAAAACGAAAGCGCAGCTGAAGTATTGATTGGCGCAGGTACGTTGCTGGTGTGGGTGGATGGCGCAAATTGCTGACGCCTAGCCGAAGGGCCTGAAGCGCGAAGCAATTCACAAGCGCGTTAGCAACAGCACACTAGCACAAATCCTACACCCTAATAGTCCTAACCCATGAATCTCAGAACACTTTCCCTACTTTTCCTGAGCTGCCTTATGCCCACGGTAGTCACGCTAGCCCAGCGCCAGATGGAGCGCCTGAACCGGGGCGTAGTGGCCGTTCGGAGGAGCGGCGATGTCGTCTACGTAGGCTGGCGACTGTTCGGGACTGATCCGGCCGACGTGGCGTTCAATGTGTATCGGGGGAAAACAAAGATTAATCCATCACCTATTACCGGTGCCACAAACCTGATCGATAAGACAAGCACGTCAGGTACGTATACAGTGCGTGCGGTGGTTAATGGTAAAGAGCAGGCCGCTTCGGAAGAAGCGCAGGTGTGGGCGAAAAATTACCTGTCGATCCCGATTCAAGCACCAGCTAGTGGGACTACCACCGCCGGACAGGCTTACAGCTACGTCGCCAATGACTGCAGCGTGGGTGATCTGGATGGCAACGGCGACTACGAGATTGTAGTGAAGTGGGACCCGTCGAATGCGAAAGACAATTCACAGGCGGGTATTACCGGAAATGTATACCTGGATGGCTACAAACTGAACGGTACCCGCCTCTGGCGCATCGACCTGGGCCAGAATATTCGGGCGGGGGCGCACTATACGCAGTTTATGGTCTACGATCTGGACAGCGACGGGAAAGCCGAAATCGCCTGCCGAACCGCCGATGGCACCGTTGACGGAAAGGGTAAGGTCATTGGTGAGGCCAGCGCCGATCACCGGAACGAGAAAGGCTTTATCCTGAAAGGGCCTGAGTTTCTGACTATCTTCAACGGGCAAACGGGCGCGGCCATGGCCAGCACAACGTTCCTGCCCCAACGCGACCCCGTAGGCGGCGACAACCCGACCGACGACCAGATGCGGGCTACCTGGGGCGATGCCAACGGCAACCGCATCGACCGCTTCATTTCGACAGTGGCCTACCTCGACGGTCAGCGCCCCAGCCTGGTTATGGGTCGTGGTTATTACACCCGGCTGGTGCGCGCCGCCTGGGACTGGCGCAATGGCAAACTAACCCAACGCTGGATCTTCGACAGTGAATCGTCGCCTGAAAACCGGGCGTATCGGAGTCAGGGCAATCACCAGCTCACGACGGGCGATGTAGATGGCGATGGAAAAGATGAAATTGTCAACGGATCCAGCGTGATCGACGATGATGGCAAGGGGCTGTACACCAACGGACTGGGACACGGCGACGCGTTGCATATGAGCGATATAGACCCCGATCGACCCGGTCAGGAAATCTGGCAGTGCCACGAGTCACCGCGTTCGTATGGTAACTACGGTCTTGAATTTCGTGATGCGAAAACGGGGCAACCGCTCTGGGGCGTACCGGGCACTGGTGATATTGGCCGGAGCCTTGCCGCCGATATCGATCCGACGCACAAAGGCTACGAATGCTGGGGAGCTACCGGCGGCCTGTACGATTGCAAAGGCCAGCAAATCGGCACAAAAAAGCCACCTGTCAACTTCGCTATCTGGTGGGATGGTGATCTTTCGCGCGAACTGCTCGATGGCCCACGGGTCAGCAAATGGGATCCGGCAACGAACACAAACAACCGCCTGTTTTCGGCCGCTGATGTGGCAGACGGCGTGTCGAACAACAGCACCAAAGCGAACCCCGGCGTTACGGCCGACCTGCTCGGCGACTGGCGCGAAGAGATCGTTTATCGCAACAGCACCAACACGGAACTACTCCTGTTCACCACCACCGACCTCACCGACACCCGCCTATTCACGCTCATGCACGACGCCCAATACCGCGTAGCCGTAGCCCATCAGAATTCAGCCTACAACCAGCCTCCGCATCCCAGCTTCTATCTGGGCACCGATATGATCATGCCACCACAGCCAAACATCGTGACGAAAGCGAAGTGAGGGGGTGTGTTGTAAGAAGTTGCTTTCGCACGGCTTCGCGAGCCAGACCCTTCGATACCGGAACTTTCCTATACATTGGTGAGCCGCGCTTTTGTCATCCCGACGACAGGAGGGGTCGCGGCGTTCCTTCTGTTAGCGGCTGGCACTTTTAATAAGAACGCCAAGATCCCTCCTGACGTCGGGATGACAAAAGCGCTGCTAGTTCGCGATAATCAATCAATTTAAGTGGCATACTAGAACGCGAAGCAGATAACCACCGCCCCTGTATAAATCGATCCCAACTAAGTAAACGCGGCGACCCGCCACCCTTTACCTTCACAAACTTGCTTTCTTTAACGGATGACACGATTACCTTTTCTTGCCCTTTTCCTGATTTTGTCGCTTGCCTCGTTTGGGCAAAAAACGCAGGCACTCTGGTACAAACAACCCGCCCGAAACTGGAATGAAGCGCTGCCCGTGGGCAACGGCCGATTGGGCGTGATGGTGTTCGGGAAGGTGAATGAAGAACTGCTTCAACTCAATGAAGAAACGCTCTGGTCGGGTGGGCCGGTGAACCGGAATCCAAATCCGGGTGTGGCCAAATTCCTGCCTGAGGTCCGCGAAGCCCTGTTCCGGGAAGATTACGCACAGGCCGCCAAGCTGACGCAGAAACTTCAGGGCCTCTACTCCGACGCGTATCAGCCGCTGGGTGATCTGGTATTGAAACAGCCATTGACCGGTACAGCCACGAATTACTACCGCGATCTGGACATTACCAACGCCACCGCGACCACCCGTTTTACCATCGATGGCGTGACCTATACCCGAGAAATATTCGTGTCGGCACCCGATCAGGTAATTGTTATCCGGCTCACGTCGAGTAAAAAGGGAGCACTAAATTTTACCGCTGCTACGCGCAGTCCGCACCCGATCTCGAAAACGGTACCGGGTCGCGATGAACTGGTTATGCGCGGTAAAGCGCCCGCCCATGCCGACCCCAACTACGTCAATTATAACAAACAAGCCGTGATTTATACCGACAGTGCGGGCTGCAAAGGCATGCGCTTCGACTGGCGGGTGAAGGTAAAGTCGACCGATGGCCAAGCGTCGACGGATACGGCTGGCATTCGGATTCAGGGCGCGACCGAAGCTGTGCTGTACGTGACCGCTGCCACCAGTTTCAACGGCTTCGATAAATGCCCCGACAGCGACGGACGCGACGAAAAAAAACTGGCCGAGACGTACCTGAGCAAAGCGATGGCCAAATCTGCTGCCTTACTTCGTCGCGACCATATCGCTGACTACCGAAAGCTGGCTAACCGCATGAGCCTGACTCTCAATAGCGAAGCCGCTCCGGTAGACCTGCCGATGGACGAGCGCCTGAAACGGTACACCGACGGAGCCGCCGATCCGGCGCTGGAGAGTCTCTACTTTGCGTTTGGGCGTTATTTGCTGATCTCATCGTCACGACCAAAGAAAGAGGGCGAACCGGGCGTTCCGGCCAACTTACAGGGTATCTGGAATCCGATGGTCCGTCCGCCGTGGAGCAGCAACTTCACCACCAACATCAACGCGGAAATGAACTACTGGCCCGCCGAGATGGCCAACCTGTCGGAACTGCACACGCCGCTACTCGACTGGATCGGCAACATGGCCGCAACCGGTCGCGAAACGACAAGAAATTTCTATAACATGGGTGGCTGGACGGTCCACCACAACTCCGATATCTGGGGCCTCTCGAACCCGGTTGGCGATAAAGGAAAAGGGAGTCCATCGTGGGCCAACTGGGCGATGGGCGGTGCCTGGCTGAGTCAGCACCTGTGGGATCATTACGCCTATACCGGTGACCGAACGTACCTGAAAGGCTACGCCTACCCGCTGATGAAAGGCGCGGCCCAATTCTGCCTCGACTGGCTGGTCGACGACCAAAAGGGCCATCTCGTCACTGCCCCGTCGACCTCGCCCGAAAACGTATTCGTCACCGAAAAAGGCGAGAAAAATTCGGTATCGGTAGCGACTACGATGGATATGGCCCTGATCTGGGATGTGTTCAGCAACACGATTCAGGCGTCGGAGCAATTGAACATGGATGCCGATTTCCGGCAGAAATTGCTTGATGCGAAGAAGAAGTTGTTCCCACTGCAAATTGGCAAGAAGGGCAACCTACAGGAATGGTATAAGGACTGGGAAGACGAAGATCCGCAACACCGGCACGTGTCGCACCTGTATGCCTTGCACCCCGGCCGTGAAGTTTCGCCGCTGACCACGCCTGCGCTGGCCAATGCCGCCCGCAAAACGCTCGAGATTCGGGGCGATGATGGCACGGGCTGGAGCAAGTCATGGAAGATTAATTTCTGGGCCAGACTGCACGACGGCAACCACGCCTACAAACTCCTGCGCGAACTGCTGAAACTGACCGGTATGGAAGGAACCAACTACAACAAAGGCGGCGGAACGTACCCAAACCTGCTGTGTGCCCACCCACCGTTCCAGATCGATGGTAATTTTGGCGGCACCTCGGGCATCGGCGAAATGCTGCTGCAAAGCCACGATGGTGTGCTAAATCTGCTGCCTGCCCGCCCCGATGCCTGGGCGTCGGGCGAGGTGAAAGGCCTTAAAGCGCGCGGTGGCTATGAACTGGATATGACCTGGGCCAATGGTAAACTAACCCGCGTCGTCGTGCGCTCGACCCTCGGTGGCAATTGCCGGTTGCGAGTGCCAGGTACGTTGACTGCTGCTGGTTTAAAGCCCTCCAGCGGCGTCAACCCTAACCCATTTTATGCTCTGCCCGTCAGCCAGTACCGGACCCAAACACCAGAAACCGCTACTAATGGCGTCGCAGTATACGATTTGGCCACCGCGCCGGGGAAGTCGTACGTACTGGTGGGCGCTCGATGATTTCTTGTCATCCCGACAACGGAGGGATCGTGGCATTCTTACTAAAAGTGCCAGGCGCTACCTAAAGGAACGCCACGATCCCTCCTGTCGTCGGGACGATAAAAACACACAATCACCAGTTCTACGTTGTCGCTTGCCTGCGGCGAGTGACGATTATTAGTAGGGCCTCTGGCCCGGACATAGCCAGTGAAACAAAACGGCGGCTAACATCGGTAATGATTACCCAACGGGCCAGAGGCCCTACTGATAGTCGTCACTCGACACAGGCAAGCGACAACATATCCCGTCGAAAGTAACCTAATGCCGTGAAGCTTAAAGACCATAAATTAAACCAATTCCCAATAATGAAAACCCTCCTCTTCTTTGCCACTACGCTGGCAATCTGCACCTTCTCGGGTACAGCCACTTTTGCTCAGAAAAATGAAAAAGGTGTTGCCGAAGCCGTTGAAAAGCTACGAAAGGCCATGATTGACCCCACCGAGGCGAACCTGAACGAACTTGTTTCCGATAAGCTAACCTACGGCCACTCGGGGGGTAAAATAGAAGATAAAGCCGAGTTTATCCGGGCGCTGGTCAGCAACGACTCCGACTTTAAAACCATCGACCTGACCGAGCAGAAAATTGAAATCATTGACAACACCGCCCTGGTTCGGCACGTGCTGACGGCCGTAACGGCCAACAAAGGCGTACCCGCCACCGCGCATATCGGCATCCTGCTGGTGTGGGTGTATCAGAAAGGAGCCTGGAAACTAGTTGGTCGTCAGGCTGTTAAGGTGTAGTTGGTCAATTAAGTAATTTGGAAAACTCTTTTTTGTCATCCCGACGCAGGAGGGATCGTGGCGTTCCTTCTGAAAGGGCTAATCACTACCTAAAGGAACGCCACGATCCCTCCTGCGTCGGGATGACAAAAAATCTCCAACATGATCCACCTCCTTCTCTTTCTTTCCCTACTCCTTCCCTCTGCTGAAAAATCTGCGCCTCCGGCTTGGGTAAAACTGGTAGGGGCACGCACTGCACCAGCGAAAAAAACGGTGTTTTCTACGGCTACCTATGGTGCCGTTGCGGATGGGAAAACGCTCACGACGAAAGCCATTCAGCAGACAATTGACGCCTGCGCGGCGAAGGGTGGCGGCGTGGTGACGTTCAAGCCGGGGCAATACCTGACGGGATCGCTGTTCCTGAAAAAAGGCGTAACCCTGCATCTCGACAAAGGTGTTGAACTGCTTGGTAGCCAATCGCTGGCCGATTATCCGGAGATCGATACACGGGTGGCGGGAATCGAAATGCGCTGGCCGGCGGCGCTGATCAACATCATCGACCAAAATAACGTGGCGGTCACCGGCACCGGCATTGTCAACGCGCAGGGGAAACCGTTCTGGGATAGCTACTGGGCCTTGCGAAAAGACTACGAAGCCAAAGGCCTGCGCTGGATCGTAGATTACGACGCTAAACGGCCCCGCACGCTGCTCGTTTCCGGCTCGTCGGATGTGACACTCAAAGGCATTACGCTCCAGCAGGCCGGTTTCTGGACCGTCCATATCCTCTACTCCAACCACGTCACGGCCGATGGACTGATAATCCGCAACAACATCGGCGGGCACGGCCCCAGCACCGACGGCATCGATATCGACTCATCGACCTACATCCTGGTGCAAAACTGTGATATTGACTGCAATGACGATAATTTCTGCCTCAAAGCTGGTCGCGACCGGGACGGCCTGCGCGTGAATCGCCCAACCGAATATGTGCTTATTCAGAACTGCGTATCCGGTGCCGGTGGTGGGCTGATTACGTTTGGCAGCGAAACATCGGGCGGTATAAACCACGTGATGGCCCGCAACCTGACCGCCAAAGGTACCGGCGTGGGTATTCGCCTAAAGTCGGCCATGACGCGGGGCGGCACCGTATCGGATATTTACATGGAAAACATTACGATGGAAGATGTGGGTGTGCCGGTGGAAGTAACCATGAACTGGAATCCCAGCTACAGCTACTCGACCTTGCCCGCTGGCTACACCGAAGCGACCTTACCGCCCCACTGGAAGGCGATGCTGGCCAAAGTGGAACCCGCTGAACGGGGTATTCCGCACTTCAAAGACGTGCACATTTCCGGGTTGAACGTCACCGGTGCTAAACGCGGCATCATGGCGGCGGGCCTCGCCAATTCCCTGCTCGAAAACTTCACGTTTACTGACGTAACTATTGCCGCCAACACCGCTGGCCAGATCGACTACGCCAAAAACTGGACGGTGAAAAACCTGCAAATCACCGCCCAGGACAGCAAACCTATCGTGGTCAAAAACAGCGACGGGCTGCGCTTGTAGGTACGTCTGATGCTTGATAAAAAACGAGGTACGTTGCCGCTATATATGGAGCAACGTACCTCGATTTGCTTCGCGGCGGCAACGCACAGCGCGAAGCAACGCAGAACCTACGCATCATCGTACTGCCAGCTGAAGCCGTTGTTGCAGGTCTTCGGTAATCAGCTCCCGATTGATCCACGCGGCGGCCTTAGAGCCATTGGCGATTGCGATCCCTACCTGTCGGAAAGGATTGGTGGTGTCTCCAGCGGCGAACAGGCCAGGTACGTTGGTTTCCCCGAATTCGGTCGCCTGAATCAAGTTGTTTTTGGTCATGGCGCAGCCTAGCTGACTGGCGATGTCGGTATGGTGTTGAAAGGGAACACGGGCAAAAATAGCTGTCGGATGCGCCCGTGTTCCGTCTGTAAAACGCAAGGCCGTGAGCTGGCCCGCATTGTGTTCGAGGGCGGCAACGGGCGTTTCTACAATTGGGATATGCAACTGCTCCATCGTTTGCCGTTGCGCCTCGGTCAGCGTGGATGAGCCGTTGGTGTACAAGGTGAGTTTACCTGTCCAGTGTTGAATCAATGTGGCCAGTTCGTAACCCGTTTCGCCATTTGCCAGTACACCCAGCGGCTGACTATGCACTTCATATCCGTGGCAGTACGGGCAGTGCAGCACCGATATGCCCCAGCACTCGGCGAAGCCTGTTAGGTCGGGCATGATATCGGCAATGCCTGTTGTCAGTAAGAGCTTCCGGGCAGAAACTGATGCGCCACCAGCCGTTGTAACGGTAAACCCGTTGCGGACTTGTGTGGCCGAAATAGCTGTATCGGCCCAAAATTCTACCGTCGGGTAGTGGCTCACCTGCTCACGGGCAATGGCCGAAATCGCCGCTGGTGTTTCTCCGTCGCGGGTCAGAAAGCCATGCGAGTGGGGCGTTTGCTGGTTGCAGGGCTTACCCGCATCGATCACTAGTACCCGTCGAAGAGAACGGCCAAGTAGCATGGCTGCGCTCAGCCCGGCATTGCTGCCGCCAATAATCAGTACGTCGTATGCTTGTTCGTTGGCCATGTTATCTGCGCGTGGATTGGTTATCATGCAACTATGTTGCAAAGAGAGTACTATTATTGATTTCTCGCAAGCAAAAGCCTTAATTTATTGCAACAACGTTGCAATAAATTAAGGCTCATCAACTGCCTAGCTCTTTTCTAGATACGTTTCTGATCCTGCCCGCTTCGTATCTACGGCATTTTTGCCAGGTTTTCCCAGCGCACTACCCATTTGCCATTCTTCGGGAAACCGGGCGACAACGTACCTGGCCCGTTATCCCAGCCAGCACACATCATGGCAACGGCCGTAAGCAGGCCTCCATTACCGGGCAGGTAAATGCGGAGGTTGTTGCGCTGGTAGTTGTGGCCGTTGTGCAGGAACGTGTTTTTGGTCACCGGCATCAGCAGGGCGTCGATGGCTTTGTCGGGTTTGCCGAGGCGGGCGGCCGTCATGGCTACGAGCGGGTAATCCCAACCCCAGGTGCTTTCCCAATTCCAGACGGTCATGATCTTGTCGAAAGTCCGGTTCATCGTGGGTACGTCGAGCGAGGGCGTTTTAGGCATGTAGCCATAAGCTCCCAACACCGCCGGGTGATCGGTCATGAACTCGGGATTGGTGTACGAATCGGGCGCACTTTCGGCGGCAAGATACAGGCCATCCTGCGCGGGGAACGGCGATAGTCCAGCCAGTACTTTATCCCATTCAGCGTTGCGGGGCATGCCGAGGCGTTCACGCCATTGCTGGGCAGTAGTCAGGCCCCACCACCAGTAGGCCAGTTCGAACGGCGGGTTATAGGTGCTGGCGTACTTGAAGCGTTCCTGCGCCGGAATCATGCCTTTACCCAGAATGTATTTGCCTTTCTGCGGATCGAGCCAGGCGTAGGACGCCATAAAATCGGCGGTGGCGAAGACGAGGTCTTTGTAGGCGTTCAGCGTTTTCTGGTCGTGGCGATTACGATAGCTGAGTTCGGCAAAGTAAATAAAGTGTGGCTGCTGCCAGATCAAGAACGGGCCAATCGGCGACGGGCTTTCGTTGCCAACCTCATCGACCATCTTCTGCCAGCGAACGCCGTTGAAGCCCTGCCGCTGGGCCAGATCGGCGGCACCGGGACGCGCTACGTTGTACCAGCCCAGGCTTTTTTCGAGCAACGCGGGACGGTTCCATAGGGGAAAATGGGCCGCGTGCCACCAGTGCATTTCGAGGTGCGGTTTGCCGTACCAACTGTTGTAGGTCAGGCCGGTTTCCTGCGGCGGAATAGAGCCCGAGCATTGAATTTTGGTCAGGTACTGCGACAGCACGATCCGCCGCTCCAGTTCCTTCGCCCGTGGGTCGGTACTGCCCGACAAGTCAACGGCTCCACCCGTTGTCCAGAACGAGTACCAGTGGGTCTGGTTGGCCTGCTGAGTGGTAGCAAAAGTGGCTTGACCTGTTTTTGCTGGCGTTGGGCCTGACGTAAACCGACAGGTGAATGAAAATGTGGTAGCTGATTTATCAGGAGTTAGCGCAAACTCGTGCGCTTTCACTTCCCGTACGGTGGCCTTTCCTATCCAGGCGAGGGCGGCGGTGTAGCGGGTCGTATCGAGCTGGCGTTCCATCACCACGGCGTTGGCAGTCGTTGGCCGCAGGCGGGTGGTGTGGCGGGTGGGCTTGCTGAAATCTGGAATGCCTTCCCAGTCAGTAGCGCCGTATGGGAACCGCAGCGTAACCTGTAACTGGCCGGTCGAAACCAGCGGGGAACGTACCTGAACGGCCACCATATCCTGCGAAGGATGGCAGATCGTCACCACATCGACGGGCTGGTTATCGACCTCGAAATGGCTTCTGATTTCGCCTTTCCATAAATCAAGCGTCTGCCGGATGCTTCGTAGGTCGGTCATTTTCACAGCCGAGCCATCCGCTTTTTTCAGGTCGAAGCCGATCATGCCCAGGTGGAGCCGGTGCGGATTTTCGCGGAAATAGTTCGAGACTGCTTCCTGCCGCCCCGCGCCTTTGATGGAGAACGTGTACGGTACCTTTCGCCCATGCTGATCAATGGTGTTATACACTTCACTCAGCTTATAATTGGCAGGATTGGGTACCGCATGCCAACCCCATTGCGACTGCGTACCGAGCGGAACGGCGTCTTTGTAATAATCCGGAAACGTTTGCAGGCCCGTTGCATCAACCGTAAACGCGAACTCACCATTACCAACGGATACTGAGCCAAGTGTATCGAACCGGGTATTGATCACGTCATGGCGGGAAACCAGCGATTTTCGGTCAATTTTAAGAGGCGGCCCCGTCTGTGCAACGGTGAAGCTGGCGATGGCGAGCAGGAAAACAAGTGAGGAGAAAAAACGCATGAGTAGCAGAGAAGGAAGTAGTCTGAATTTGGCCGAAGCGGCACTAACGCACAAAAAGAAGTCCATCAGAAACCTAATGGACTTCTCGATTTTCATGAGAATAAAAGCTTACTGAAAAAAGGGGGACGTACCTGGCTACAAGGATCCACGCCGGATCATGTAGAATGGGTTTTTAACCTTTATGTGTTTATTGTCGAGTAGCAATGAGGCGGTAGTGTAGCCCATGGCTTCGAAATTGGTACTCACCACGGTGATGTCCAGCAGTTCTTTCAGGGTGGTATCGTTGAAGGAGATCATCCCGATTTCGCGACCCAGCTGAAAATTCGTTTGCCGCACTTTTTTGACCAGTTCCGACAGGTCCATTTCTTCAACTACAACATAGGCGGTACCGGCCTGGAGGTGCTCATTCAGGGCATTTTCCTTGATAGCAAACTCTTTATCAGCGTTGATGCAGAACGATCTGAAACCGCGCGCAATCTCGACCGGATAATTGCCGTCGCTGGGTAAAACCAATACCATCCTGTCATACTTTGTCAACAGATCCTGTGCCGTTTCCAGCGCTTCCCGAATATCTTTATCAAAATTCTGGTGAACGCTCAGGATGTTGCCGGGCAGTTCAGGTACGTCCTTATCGAGTAACACCAGCTGGTTTGCCGGAATCGATTCAAGTACCTTCATGTAATTGGCTTTATCGAGGTCCTGCGTGAAATGCGGCATTACCACGTAGTAGTTGTACTTGCCGAGGTTCTCTTCTATGATCTCCTGGAAATGCTGGGCGCTGTAATGATGAATCTGAAGATCTACGTTTGCCCGATCGCCCAGGGCTTTCAGAAAGGCGTAGTAGATGATCTTCTTATATGAACTGAGCTTGTTGAATACCAGTAGAATTTTCAACTTCAGCGCGTCGTTAGCCTGCACGTAATACCCTTTCCCCTGCACAGATGTGATGTAGCCGCGTTCACGGAGCTCGCGGTACGCTTTCTCGACGGTATCGCGCGCCAGATAATATTCAATGCTTAGTTCGCTGATAGACGGTAGCTGCTCACCTTTCCGCAAAACGCCCCGGCCAATATCGGTAATGATCGACTGAACAATCTGCTTGTATTTGGGCGTCTTGTCTTTTGGGTTGAACTGAAGCTGATAGATCGGTATAGACGTACCTGGATATACATCGATGAAGTCATACGACTGGCGGCGATGACGTGGCTCGATGGCTTGTCTCTGTAACATAGCTAGTAGAATAGATACATTGAAGCAATGATAAGAAGCTAGAATTGTACCAAACCAAGGGGTTGAGTGGTAGGTTAATTTTCGTCTGTATTTAGACAGAACCAAGAAAATATCTGATTTTATTTATGCAAACGTTACCGGGAACGTTGCCAGTGTATTCCTCTCCCTGCCGGTATTTCAGAATTGACCCAACATCCGCGTAAAAAGCAGCGAATGGGTATTCCCGGCATTATGGTATTTTTGCAGGCCCTTAAGCGGGTGCTTCTATGCTCGAAACTTTTTTCAACGCCGCTTCGCATCAGGCTGGTCTTCTCATCGATACACTACTATCGGTGTTGAAAGTGCTGATCAAGTCTCGCTTCTCGGTAGAAATTCCTCAACCTCAGCGGTCTGCCTGTTCTATTCTGGGCAATGGTCCGTCGCTTCGCCAATCGCTTGATGCTGATCTGGCATTCATTCGCGAAACGGAGGTAATCTGCGTGAATAACTTCGCCTCCTCACCCGAATATGCGCAGTTGCAACCCATGAATTACGCCCTGCTCGACCCCGCTTTCTTCCTATACCATGAGCAGAATAACGAGCGGAAAGACGTGGAGAAAACGATTCGCTGCCTGATCAACCTTACCGTCTGGCCTATGAATCTGTTCGTACCGCAATCGGCGCGGGGAAGCTACCTGGTGAATCAACTGCACGGCAAACACCCGAATGTCAGGGTCGTTTATTTTAACTACACGGTGGTGCGGGGCTACAACTGGTTTCGGTTCTTCATTTTCCGGAAGGGGTGGGGCATGCCGCAGTCGCAGAATATTCTGGCGGCCTCGCTGTATCTGGCCATTACCCGCCGGTTCAGGGAGGTGTACCTTTTCGGAGCCGATCATTCGTGGCACGAAGAGATCCGAATTTCTGACGGAAATGAGTTGCTCATGAAACAGGAGCATTTCTACGATAAGCCTGGCACGGTGGCCTATATTCCGGTCTACGACGTAGTGAAGAAAGAAACGTCGCGGATGTCGGCGCAATTTGCCTCGCTGTCGAAAGCGTTTTACAGTTACGAAGTCCTGCGCGACTACGCCGCTTCGCTGAACGTTCAGGTCCTGAACGCCAGCGCGAAAAGCTACGTTGATGCGTTTAAACGAGTTAAATTAAGGTGAGAGTTAAGAATTAAGAATTAAGAATTAAGAGTTGCTCCGCTTAGCAACGTACCTGAGCAGAGCAACTCTTAATTCTTAATTCTTAATTCTTAACTCTTAATTCTCCTCCCATGCTTGATCTATCAAATAAATCCATTCTCATTACCGGCGGTACTGGCTCGTTTGGCAAGAAGTTCGTCGAAATAGTGTTAAAGCGTCATCCCGAAATCAAACGGCTGGTGGTGTACTCGCGCGACGAGCTGAAGCAGTTCGAAATGAGCCAGACGTTTTCGACCAGCCAATACAAAGCCATGCGCTATTTTATCGGCGATGTGCGCGATGGCGAACGGCTGAAACGGGCCTGCGAAGGTATCGATATCATCGTTCACGCCGCCGCGCTGAAGCAGGTGCCCGCCGCTGAATATAACCCGATGGAATGCATCAAGACCAACGTCTTTGGTGCCGAAAACGTGATCAATGCGGCCCTCGACAACGGCGTGCAACGCGTAGTGGCCCTCTCGACGGATAAAGCCGCCGCGCCGATCAACCTCTACGGAGCCACTAAACTCTGTTCGGATAAGCTCTTCGTAGCCGCCAACAACATGAAGGGCGCACGCGATCTGACTTTCTCGGTGGTTCGCTACGGTAACGTAATTGGCTCGCGCGGATCGGTGGTGCCGTTCTTCCTGGAAAAACGCAAAGAAGGCGTATTGCCCATCACGCATAACGACATGACGCGCTTCAACATCTCACTGGAGGATGGCGTTGAGATGGTGCTGTATGCGCTGGAACACGCCTGGGGCGGCGAAATCTACGTGCCCAAGATTCCGTCGTATCGGATCACTGACGTGGCTACGGCCATTGGCCCCAACTGCGAGCAGGTGCTGGTAGGTGTTCGTCCCGGCGAGAAGCTCCATGAAGAGATGATCACCGAAACCGATTCGCTGAATACCGTTGAAACCGCCCGCTATTACGTGATCACGCCTTCAACGCCTACCTGGAATGTCGACGACTACCTGGAAGCGTTCAATGGTAACCGCGTGGCCGAGGGTTTCAAATACAATTCAGGAACCAACGATGAATGGCTCACCGTTGACCAGCTCCGCGAGCAGATCCGCAACCACGTCGACCCTTCGTTTGCCGTGTAGAATAGCGCACAGATTTAAGAGATCGAACGGATTTACGCGGAGTGTTGGATTTAAATGGAGTGGCTCTGCCTCCGTCTATATATTCGCTTAAATCCAAAATCAGCGTGAATCCTTTTAAATCCTTCTAATCCGCGTACCATTTGTATGCATAACAATCCCATTCCATACGGTCGGCAGCACATTACCGACGAGGATATCGCGGCGGTAGCCGAGGTGCTGCGCGGGCCAATGCTCACGCAGGGACCCAGCATCGGCGCGTTTGAAAAAGCGTTTGCTGAGTACATTGGTGCGCCCTATGCCGTGGCCGTTTCGAATGGAACGGCGGCGCTTCACCTATGCTGTATGGCCCTGGGTGTTGGCCCCGGAACGCGGGTGATTACCACACCCATCACCTTCTCGGCCTCGGCCAACTGCGTTCGCTATTGTGGCGGTGAGGTCTACTTTGCCGACATTGACCCCGAGACGGTCCTGCTGGATGTAGCGGCCGTTCGGGCGTTGATCGAATCGAAACCGGCTGGCTTTTTCTCCGGCATTATTCCCGTCGATTTCGCTGGTTATCCCGTTGACATGGCTGCATTCCGGGCGTTGGCCGATGAGCATGGGATGTGGTTGCTGGAAGATAGCTGTCATTCGCCGGGTGGTTCATTTATCGATGAACAGGAAAAAAACCATCGTTGCGGTGATTCGTCGCTGGCCGATCTGGCTATTTTTAGTTTCCATCCCGTGAAACATATTGCCTGCGGCGAAGGCGGCATGATTACGGCCGGCACCGAAGCACTGTACAACCACCTGATGCGGCTGCGTACCCACGGCATCACCAATAAACCCGGCGACTTTACGCCGCCTTACGACGGTGAGCCCGAACGCGGCGGCTGGTACATGCAGTTGCAGGAACTGGGCTACAACTACCGCCTCACCGATATGCAGGCTGCACTGGGCCTTAGTCAGTTGCAACGCGCCGACCAGATGTTAGCCCGTCGCCGCGAGATTGCCGCCCGCTACGATGCTGCCTTCGCTGGTGGCAGCGTGCAAACTATCATCCCGCCCGAGAATGTGGGCCATGCGTACCATCTGTACGTGGTGCAGGTCGACGACCGGAAGGGGTTATACGATTACCTGCGAACGAAAGACATCTTTGCGCAGGTGCACTATATTCCGGTGCATACCATGCCGTATTACCAGCAACAAGGCAACAGACCGGGCGATTATCCGCTGGCCGAACGCTACTACAGCCGTTGCCTGAGCCTGCCGATGTATCCCACCCTCACCGACGAGGAACAGCAGTACGTGATCGATGAGGTACTGACATTCGTGGGCCAATGAAACGGAGGTTGCTCTGGGTAGCCGCCGCCATTCCGGTGGTGTATTACGTCGGCATGGTGATCTGGTACGCCTACGATTTTCCGTACATGGATGATTACCCGGTGGTCGTCGATTTCCTGAATCGCTTACCTGCGGCGGAGACCGTTAGCGCAAAAACGGCGCTGCTGCTGGAACAGAATAATTTCCACCGGCTGGTGCTGGCCAAGCTCATTGCCTGGCTCAACATGGCGCTGACGGGATCCGTCGATTTTCGCGTGATGCAGTATGTGGGTCTGCTGGCGTTGCTGGGTACGTCGTGGCTGCTTTACCGGAGCGCTGAATCGTCGGCCTCTATTGATAAACCTGACCATTACCGGGTCACTACCGAAGCGGGGGCGTCGGCGTTACAACTGCCCGTTTTTTTCCTGCTCTTTCAGTTCCAGGGTTGGAATGTGGCCTTCTGGAGTATTGTGGCGGCCTCGAACGTAACGGCACCAGCACTGGCGTTGCTGGCCATTTATCTGGCAAACCGCCGCCGCGAGGGGTGGGCAATCGGCGTTGCCTTCATTGCCCTGTTCACCAATGGAAACGGTATTTTGGTGTTACCCATTCTGCTGCTGGGCTGGCTGTTCCAGCACCGATGGCGCTGGGCGATGGGTACGTTGCTGATCACGATTCCGGCGCTCCTTTACTATTTCCGGGGCTACCAAAATCCCTCGGGGCTGCTGATTACCCAACTCATCAGCGTGGAGCACATACGGCACCTGCTGGCGCTCGATACGGCTTTTCTGGGGGCTATTGCCTACCACCCGGCCGTTGCATGGCTGCCCATTTTACTGGGTAGCATTACAATCATCTGGGCCCTGTACCTGCTTCGGATACGCTACGACCGGCTGAATCCGACGCTGTTCTGGCTGCTCGTTTTTCTGCACCTGACGGGCCTGATGCTGGCCGTGAACCGGATTCAGAATGATACCAGCATCGTGTTCGCCTCGCGCTACCGTAACATCACGGCCCTGCACATGGCAGCAACGTACCTGAGCGTACTCGACGTGCTGATCCGGCGCGATTTACGCTGGCGGGGCATCCATCTGACCAACTGGTTTGCGGGTGTGGTTCTGGCCGGAACGATTGGGCTCTGGGCGATATCGAATGTAACGTACCTGAGCAAGATCGAGCGGTTCCGTGAGTTGAAACAGACCGATAATTTGCTCTGGCAGCGCTACGGACAAATTCGTGCCTGTGCGCCGCAGTACGAACCCGCTTCCCGATTAAGCGATCTGGCAAGCCAGGGCGTCTTTCGCCCAAGACCAATCTCGCCGGCTTCGTTGAAAAGCCGCCCGGTTACCGTTTCACCAGCCACAACACCCGGCGATTCACTGGTTTACGGCATTGATATACGGCGGCGCGACGAAGGCTTTCTGGTCGTCAGTGGCTGGGCGAAGGTGGCGGGGCGCAAAGCCAATTTCAACGATACGTTTGTGGGCGTGAAAACGGCAACCGGCTGGCAGTATTACACCACACTCTTCCATCAGCGACTCGACAAGGAAGACTCGGCCAACGACAAGGACACCGGTTTCACTGCCATCATCCCCGCTGCCCAGCCTACCGACTCGCTCGCTATCTTCGTCCGTTCTGGCAACTACGCGGCAATGGTAGATTTGTAGAGGAAGCCACGTCGGACCGCCATCGTGGCTACCCGTGACGATAAAACAACGTACCTGAACCACTTTCCAGACTTACGGCTCCTTTTACTTACGACTTTCAGCATGAAGACACTCTGTATTATTCCGGCCCGTGGCGGGAGCAAACGCATTCCACGGAAGAACATCCGGCCATTTCTGGGATCGCCGATTATGGCGTATTCCATCCGGGCGGCGCAGGAGTCGGGGCTGTTCGATGACGTGATGGTGTCGACGGATGATGCCGAGATTGCCCAGATGGCGCAGCTCTATGGCGCGTCGGTGCCGTTTGCCCGGTCGGCTGATACCGCCAACGATTTTGCGACTACCGCCGCCGTGTTGACCGAAGTGCTGAACGCCTACGCGCAGCATGGACAATCGTTCGACCGGGCCTGCTGTCTGTATGCCACGGCTCCGTTCGTTACGGCCGATACACTTCGGGAAGCCTTCGCTAAGCTGGAATCAGGCGGGTTCGATACTGTTTTTCCGGTGGTGCGATTCAGCTTTCCCGTTCAGCGGGCCGTTATTTTTCAGAACGACCGCCTTGCCTGGCTTGAACCCGACCACGCCCTCACCCGCTCGCAGGATTTACCGCCCGCCTTTCACGATGCCGGTCAGTTTTATTTCTTCAACGTACCCAGCTTCCTCGAAACGGGTCAGTTGCTGACCAGCAACACCAGCGGCATCGAAATTTCGGAGCTGGAATCGCAGGATATCGACAACCTTGTCGACTGGCAACTTGCTGAGCTGAAGATCAGGCTCTTGGCTCAATCCCGATCAGCTTAATTGGTCGTTAGTGTGGTAGCGGCCGCCGGATTCAGGTGCGTTAGATAAGCGCGGATATCGGCGGCAGACAGCCTCAGCGACAGCGTAGCTATGTGATTATCGGGGCGGAGCAGCACGGCAAACGGTTTGTCTACGCCAAATAGCTCAACAACGCGCGGGTACAGCGGAATTACGCTGACGTCCAGCCAATTGCTGTGTTCGTCACGTACCGACTTCTCCAGGGTCCGGTGTTCTTCGCTCCCATCCGAAAAAAGAAGCAGGTGGAACGTTGGCGCGGTGAGCCGGTCGTACACCCCCACACCATCCACCAGAAAATACGGCATCCGATCACCCGCTTTTACCGGCAGCGCCTGGTCGCCATAATGCTGACTCAGCGAACTATCCCGGTAATTGATACCAATCATGGAAATGGTCGGGAAAATGGCCGCCCGCGTCGCGTCGAACTGTGTAGCCAGCCCGGCCAGCGTGGGGAACAGATTATCCCGGAAGAACCGGATGTACCAGTTGTCGGCCGAAGCGATGTCGAACAACTGATCGGTCGATTTCAGCAGGTTCTTTGCGTTGGCCAAACGCTCTTCACTGTAAGTATCCAGCAAGGAGGGCTGCGCGTAACCGTTCAGGACAAAAGCCATTTTCCAGGCCAGATTGTACGCGTCCTGAATACCGGTGTTCATGCCCTGTCCACCCGCCGGCGTATGCACATGAGCCGCGTCGCCCGCCAGAAAGCAGCGCCCCGCCGAGAACCGTTCGGCGTGGCGGGTGTGCACCTTATAGGTCGATAACCACCGCACGTTTGTGATGTCGAGCGGGCGTTTGATCAGCGTTTTTACCCTGATCTCAAGTTCTCCGTGCGAAATGGTGTTGGTCTGACTGGTGTCGTATTCAGGTACGTTGCCGATCAGCCGCCAGCGCTTTTCGCCTTCCATCGGAAACATAAGCATAAACGAATGTCCACCGAAGGTGCCGTAGAAACTCATCGGCTCGGCCTCGAACTCCATGTCTACATCAGCCACGTAGAACAGCCGGGGGTTGGTCGACCCTTCGAAGCCAAGGCCGGTCAGGTGTCGGGTTGTACTGCTGGCCCCGTCGCACCCCACCACATACCGGGCCTCGACCTGTAGCATTGTCCCATTGGCTTCCTGTAGCTCTGCCAGTACGTGTTCGTCAGACTGGGTCAGGCTTGTCAGACCCGTTTGCCAGCGGACGTCTTTCCCGTGGTTCCGCAGGTGATCGTACAGCAGGCGCTCGGTTTTGCTCTGCTCAAAAACCAGCACGAACGGAAACGGACTCAACTGACCGCCAATGTCGGCGAAGTTCAGCCGGGCGCTTATGTTACCCTCGTGCAACAGCGTCACCTGCTGAACGACGGATCCATGGGCAATGGCCTGTTGCGCCAGGCCAAGCTGGTCGAAGATCTCCATCGTGCGTGCATGCACCACCATGGCTTTCGACAGCTCTGTTGTGCCCTCCTTCTGGTCAACGATCAGGCAATCTATGCCAAACCGCCCCAACTGCGCTGCCAGCGACAGACCGGTTGGCCCGGCGCCGATAATGAGTACATCTGTTTTGAGCGCTGTTTGCATAGAGCTGTCTGGTTGTAGCTGAGGCGTTTAGCCGTTTGGTATGCGTCAGAAACAACTGATTGCCTCACAGTTTGTTTGATGCCAGCAGAACAAATCAGACCATCTGATACACTCGAAGGAAGTGAAAAGACGATGGCAGAGGACTATTTTCCGATCACTTCGTTGCGGTGAGACACGCCCCACTGATGCAATTCTTCAATTACCCGGTCCAGCGACTCACCGTGCGTTGTGATGGCGTACTCGACAGTAGGCGGAAACTCATCGTGCACCGTTCTACTGATCAGCTTGTTGTCTACCAGATTCTTTAGCTCTTTCGACAGCGTCTTATCCGTAATCCCGTTTACCTCCCTGGCAAGTTGCTTGAACCGCCTGGGGCCGTTCGACAGGGCGAATAAGATCAGTAATTTCCACCGGCCTTCTACCGCTTCCAGCGCATCCTTGATTGCCAGCACATTTTTGGGGCACCCTTCTCCTCTCAGCATGGTTTTGCTTGCCGTTCGTCTGCGTTACTTGCTTACTGGATAGCGCTATCCAACGGGGAAGTGCTTTCGAATGGCTAGTAAATATAAATACGTTTGCGGTGGAGTAAAAAATACCTGCATGACCAGTAATAAACGACCTTCGAAAGTGCTGCACATCACCCTCTGGATAGTGCAGATCCTCTTATCCGTCAGCCTTATCTGGGCCAGCCTAACAAAGCTGTTTCAGCCGATTGCCGCCCTGTCGGCCATGTGGCCCTGGACGGGGCAATTGCCTATTGGCGTGGTAAGAGCCACTGGACTAGTGGATTTGCTGGGTGGCCTTGGCTTAGTGCTCCCCTCGTTGCTTCGGATCAGGCCAGGTCTTACATCCATTACCGCTGGTTGCGTGGTGCTGCTGATGATCTGTGCCGCAATATTTCATGTTGTCCGGGGCGAAGCCGCTGTTATCGGAGTAAACATTGTATTTGCCCTGATGGCTGCCTTTGTAGCCTGGGGAAGGGGCCAGAAAGCACATATAGCTGCTAACTAGAAACAGAGAAGTACGTCTGCCTTGTTACATTAAAAAAAGCAATCAAGATGCAAGCTTATATTTTAACGGGTACCAACGGTCCCGACTCACTCCAGCTTACCAACGTACCCACCCCCACGATCAGCGCCAGCGATGTACTGGTACGCGTTAAAGCCATCAGCCTCAATCCCGTCGATTACAAAACGGCACGCGGCAAAGCCATGTGGGGTACCCTTTCGGCGCAGCCGCCCGTAATTGATGGGTGGGACATTGCCGGGGAGGTTACGGAAGTGGGTGCCGATGTGACCGAGTTTAAAGTGGGCGACGCCGTTTTCGGAATGGTCAACTTTCCCGGTGCCGGTCGTGCCTATGCGGAGTATGTAGCCGCTCCGGCCGATCATCTGGCTCATCAGCCTGCCAACATCAGTGTCGAAGAGGCCGCCGGAGCCACGCTGGCAGCCTTGACCGCCTTTCAGATTATGAAAAAAGCCAATGTACAGGCTGGTCAGCGGGTGTTGGTACACGCGGCTGGTGGAGGCGTGGGTAGCTTCGCCGTGCAGTTTGCCAAAGAGCGGGGTGCCTACGTACTTGGCACAGCCTCAGCCGCCAAACGCGATTTCGTGCTATCGCTGGGCGCCGACGAGGTAATCGACTACACGCAGGTACGTTTCGAAGAGGCTATTGAGCCCGTCGATTTTGTCTTCACGGGTATTGGCAATGATATCCCGACGCGTTCGCTGTCAATTATTAAGCCGGGCGGTAAGCTGATCAGTATTGCCGGGGGCGTCACCCCCGAAGTAAGCACCCAGGCCCAGGCCAGCCAGATCAATGCATCGGCTTTCCTGGTGTCGTCGAACGGTGCCGATCAGCGGGCCATTGCCGACCGGTTAGCCGACGGCCGACTCCAGTCGTATGTGTCGCAGACCATTCCCTTCTCACAACTCCCGGATGCCCTTCGGCAGTTGGAAGAAGGCAAAACGCAGGGCAAGATTATTGTGACGGTGTAAATCGCGGCTGGGCCAGGCGGGCTCGCCGGGTACGTTCAATGCCTTAAACTGACTGGCATGGCGCTGTTTTGTGGCGAGTTGCCTTGCCTGTCGTTCGTCAATAAAGTAACCTTACTGTCACATTGTGGTTCCGTTCACTAGCAAGAGGCGCGGCAGGGCGGCGTTCATGTTGTAGTTTTGTCGTTTCCGATTGTAGCGACCCTTCCTCATGAAACGAATTCTCTTCCGCGCCGACGGTACCACGCAAACGGGTATGGGCCACATTATGCGCAGCCTTGCCCTCGCCGACATGCTGAGTCCGGCCGACGATAGCGCTGAGGCTGGTTTCGACCGGCGGTTTGCTATTCATCAGCCATCAGCAGCGGTGCTGAAGACCATCGCCAAACAGGGAATTCCGGTTATTACGCTAGAAACAACCGACCTCGACGAGCTTCTCCGTCATGTTACGGCCGATGACGTCGTTGTTCTAGACGGCTATGGCTTTGATGAATCGTTTCAGCGGGCTGTGCGGAAACAGGCGCACAAACTGGTATTCATTGACGATCTGATGCTGGGAACGCAGGTTGCCGATGTGGTGATCAACCATGCGGGCGACGTAACGCCCGCTGATTACCAGACCGAATCCTATACGAAACTGCTGCTTGGCGCTCCCTATGCCCTGGTCAATCCGGCGTTCCGGCAAAAAGCGCAACCCAAAGACGGTGAGAATAAAGCCTTCGTGAACATGGGTGGGTCCGATCCACATAATGTCAGTCGCGAGGTGGTGGAATTGTTGCTGACCCAGAATGCCGAACTGAAGGTAACGGTTGTACTGGGTTCGGCCAATCCCCACGCCGACACGTTTACCGACTTGCCGAAAGACCGATTAAGCGTTCAACAAAACCTGTCGGCCAAGCAGATGGCGCGTGTTATTGGCGGCAGTGGCTTAAGTGTAGTAGCCGCCAGCACCATTGCCTACGAAGTAGCCACGGTGAGCCGTCCCATGATCATCATTCAGACGGCCGACAACCAAAGCCGACTCGTCTCGTTTATGCGCGACCGACACCTGACGCTGGGCGCGCTGACCCTGCCTATTGCCCCCGATAAATTTGAGGCAGCTGTGGGCAAAGCCCGCCTTACGCCTACGGTATTCAAGCAACGCCTCGTGTTCGACGGAAAAGCCGCCGATCGGTACAGGCAGCTTTTCACGCAGTTATGCGCCACCGAGTAGCCACTGCCGCCGACGTTCGTCTGTATTTTGACTGGGCGAATGACCCGGACACGCGTCGGCAATCGTTCCACTCCGCGCCCATTTTATGGGAGAACCACGAGGCGTGGTTTGCTGGGAAAATAGTCGACCCCAACGCCTTGTTGCTGGTTTTTGAGACGGACGAACATGAGCCCGTTGGCCAGGTACGTTTTGACCGGCAGACCGACGGCGAGGTAATTGTCGGCATCTCGGTCGATAAAGCATTTCGTGGACGTGGACTCGCCTCTCTGCTCATTCAACAGGCTTGTGAGGCTTGTCGGAAAAAGTGGGGCAACGTACCTATATCGGCGTACATCAGACCGGATAATCAGCCGTCGATTCGCGCCTTTGAACGGGCCGGATTCACGGACTCGCACGAAAGCCGTAAATTTGACGTTGAATCAGTCTGTTTAACGTTCAGATAACGCATGTTTCAACCCATCCAGGTTGCCAATTATACGATCTCCCAACAGCACCGGCCGTTTGTGATTGCCGAAATGTCGGGAAACCATAACCAGTCGCTCGATCGGGCGCTGGAACTTGTCGACGCGGCGGCGGCGGCGGGGGCACACGCCCTGAAACTTCAGACCTACACGCCCGACACGATTACGTTTAACGGGCAGTCCGACGAGTTTTTTATCCGCGATAATCAGTCGCTCTGGGCCGATAAGAATCTGTACAAACTGTATCAGGACGCTTATACGCCCTGGGAGTGGCACGGATCCATTTTCGAGCGGGCCAAACAGCACGGCATGGTGGCCTTCAGCTCACCGTTTGATACCACAGCCGTTGATTTTCTGGAGTCGCTGAACGTACCCATTTACAAAATTGCGTCGTTTGAAAACACCGATCATATCCTGCTAAAAAAAGTGGCCAGCACGGGTAAACCCGTGATCATGAGCACGGGGGTGGCTACGGTGGCCGACATTGCCGAGTCGGTGAAGGTATTGCGCGATCATGGCTGCACGGAACTGATCCTGCTTAAATGCACGAGCACGTACCCGGCCACTCCCGAAAGCACGAACCTGCGCACGATTCCGCACATGAGCCAGCTGTTCAACGTACCCGTGGGCCTGTCTGACCACACGATGGGCATCGGCGCGTCGGTAGCAGCAACGGCACTGGGGGCAGTAGTGATCGAAAAACATTTCACGCTCCGACGAGCCGATGGCGGCGTCGATTCGGCCTTCTCGCTGGAACCTGAAGAACTGCAAAGTCTGGTGGTGGAAACCGAACGGGCATTTCTGGCCATGGGACAGATCAGCTACATTCCGACGCCGAAAGAACAGAAAAGCCTTCAGTTCAAACGGTCGCTCTACGTGGTGCGCGACATGGCGGCCGGCGAAGCGTTCACGCCGGAAAACGTGCGGAGCATCCGCCCGGCCAACGGCCTGCACACCCGCCATTACGACGACGTATTGACCAAAACCGCATCGCAGTCCATCGCCGCTGGCACCGCGCTATCGTGGGAGTTGATGAACTAACAAACATGTTGCCGCTCTGATGAGTTGACGGATAAATGGCTTTAACGTTATTTGTCATCCCGACGACGGGAGCGGTCTAGCGAACCCACATAAATCACAAGACATTGGCAAAGAAGAAACCGACCCCCGCAAACCCCGACGAGCAGGAAAAGCCACGGGTGCATAAAGAACTCGAAGGATTCAACATCGAGATCAACTCGTTTGGCGAAATCGTCACCAGTTTCGAGATCGACAAGATCAACCAGTTCCTGAACCGGACGGTCGATGATAAGAAACTGCGCCATCGCGACGATCTGAAAACGCTCAAAGGTGAAGCGTCTGACGCAGAGGCTGACGATGAGATCATTGATGAGGACGACGAAAAACTCTTCGACGATACTGACGATATCCTGCCCGATCACGAAAAGTAACGTGATACGGAATTGTTGAAATCGGCTTTGCTCCCCGGCAGGGACAAAGCCGATTTCCATTTACAAACGGGTAAAAATCAGCGACAAATAGCTTGGTCAGGTACGTTCCTCTACCTATCCTGGCTTCATGCAACGAAGAGCCTTTGTTAAGACTACCGGACTGATTGGCAGCGCCTTTACGCTGGCTGGCCCGTCGGCGTTGGCTACATCCCATTCCTCTATCAACCACACGGTCCCGGCAGCCCCTTACTGGCTCGACGGGCCGATGCGGTGGGCGCAATTAGCGTTCGTTGAACGCGATCCCGGGCATTACGATCCCGATTTCTGGCTGGCTTATTTCAAGCGTATTCACGCCGACGGAGCACTTTTGAGTGCCGGGGGCGTTGTTGCGTTTTACCCAACCGCCATTCCGCTGCATCACCGAAGCGATTTCCTGGGCAACGCCGACACGCTGGGCTACCTGGTTGAGGGTTGTAAAAAGCTGGGCATGAAGATCATGCTCCGTACCGATCCGCACGCAGCCCGGCAGAATGTGTACGATGCCCATCCCGACTGGATCGCCGTTACGGCCGAGGGGCAAAAGCGGCGGCACTGGGCCAATCCGGCATTGTGGGTAACCTGCGCGCTGGGGCCGTACAATGCCGATTTCATGACCCAGGTAAATCGGGAAATCATGGAGCGCTACCAGCCCGAAGGCATTTTCTCGAACCGCTGGGCGGGCCACGACATCTGTTACTGCGAACACTGCACCCGCAATTTCAACACGGCTACGGGCCTGGCGCTGCCCCAAAAGATTGACCGGCTCGACCCTACGTATCGGAAATGGACCGACTGGCGCATGAACCGATTACGGAGTGTATGGGCCCTTTGGGATTCGGAAATCCGTAAGCAAAAACCAACGTCCCGCTTCATCCCGAACGGCTTTCCCGACAAGATCGTGACAGGTCGCGAAGCCGATCTGTTCTTTGCCGATCAGCAGGCCCGGCGCGGTCTGATGGCGCCCTGGGCTAATGGAAAAGGCGCGAAAGAACTGCGGTCGACCTTAGGCATGAAGCCGCTGATCGGTATTTTCAGCGTGGGCATCGAAGAAGAATTTCGCTGGAAAGATTCGGTACAGAGCGACGCTGAGATTCGGATTTGGGTGGCCGAAGGAACCGCCAATGGCATGCGGCCCTGCTTCGTGAAATTCGGTGGCGACATTTACGATAAACGCTGGATGGAGGCCGTAGCGAAGCTGTACGACGGTTATCACCGCAACGAAACGTACCTGCGAAACACCGCGTCGATGGCTCGCGTGGGTGTGGTGTACTCCGAGCAAACCGACCGAAACTACGGCGGTAAACCCTGGCAACAGAAAAGTGGCGACCATGTGGATGGCATCTACCACGCCCTCGTAGAAGGCCGGATTCCGTTCGATATGGTAAATGACCGGCTGCTCACGCCCGACGACCTGAGTCGATTCAAACTTCTGATTCTGCCCAACATTGCCGCACTGTCTGATGCGCAGTGTAAGCAGTTGCAAGCCTTTGTCGATCTGGGCGGCAGTTTGGTAGCCACTTTCGAAACCTCGCTGTATGACGAAGAAGGTAATCCACGGCCTAACTTCGGGTTGGCTGGTCTGTTTGGCGTTTCGTATGCCGGGCAGGTAGAAGGCCCCATGCGGAATAGCTACCTGCACTTGCGGCACGACGCCAAAGACAGCCAGACCAGCCAGATTCTGAATGGGCTGGTCGATACGCCGCGCATCATCAACGCTGTTTACAAAGTCGATGTGAAGCCCACAGGTACGTTCCCCAGCCCCGTTACGCTGATTCCAACGTACCCGGATCTGCCTATGGAAGATGTGTATCCACGCGTGGCCGAAACCGACACGCGGGAGCTATACCTGCGGCAGGCTGGCAAGGGCCGCGTTGCCTATATTCCTGGTGATCTGGACCGGTCTTTCTGGCAATTGCTGAATACCGATCACGGCCAGTTGTTGCGAAACGTCATTCAATGGGCGCTCGATGAAGAACCGGTTGTGGCCGTGACGGGGCCGGGCGTGGTCGACGTTACCGTATGGCGGCAGGCAAAGTCGATGACGGTGCATCTGGTCAACCTGACCAACCCGATGATGATGAAAGGGCCTTTCCGCGAACTGATTCCGGTGGCAGCTCAGGTGACTGTCCGGGTTCCGGCCGGTGCGCACGTGAGAGGCGTTACCCTGCTTATGAGTGGCCAGAAACCAGCTTTCGATGTAAAAAATGGGCTGGTAGCCGTGAACGTACCCAGCATCCTCGACCACGAAATCGTCGCTTTGGATTTGGTGTAGGTGCTGTAGTGTATGGCTTCGCGCGAAGCAACTGTAAACAGCAAACAGTAAACTGTAAACTCCTTTATGATCTGGAAACAAGTCATTGATCCGTTTAACAACCTCACACTATCCGTACTGGTGGCGTTGGTGCCGATTCTGTTCATTTTCTGGGCGCTGATTATCCGACGAATGAAAGGCTACCAGGCCAGCCTGATCGCTATGGGCATTGCCATGCTAATTGCCATTACCGTGTATGGCATGCCGGTGAAACTGGCGGTATTGTCGGCGGTGCATGGCGCATTGTATGGCCTGTTCCCGATCTGCTGGCTGGTAATCATGGCCGTTTTTCTGTTTAACCTCACCGTGAAAAGCGGGCAGTTCGAGATCATCAAACACGTCATGGCCTCGATCACGTCCGACCGTCGGTTGCAGGCATTGCTCATCGCCTTTTCGTTTGGCTCCTTTCTGGAAGGAACGGCCGGTTTTGGCGCGCCCGTTGCCATTACGGCGGCTATGCTGGTCGGGCTAGGTTTCAACCCGCTCTATGCGTCGGGAATTTGCCTGATTGCCAATACGGCTCCGGTCGCATTCGGCTCCATTGGCATTCCCATTACGGTGGCGTCGCAGGTGTCGGGCATTCCCGAAATGCCGATTTCGCAGATGGTGGGCCGCACATTGCCACTGCTGTCAGTACTGTTGCCGTTTTATCTGGTTAGCATCATTGCGGGCGTTCGAAAGGCGTGGGAGGTAAGTCCGGCGGTACTGGTGTCGGGGTTATCGTTTGCACTGCTGCAATACGCGTCGTCTAATTTTCTGGGGCCCTCTCTGCCCGACGTGATCGCCGGACTGGGGTCAATCGTGTGCCTGATGGTGCTCCTGCGTTTCTGGAAGCCAAAAAATATCTGGCGATTTGCCAGCGAACCCGCCGCCACCTTCAACACCGACATACGCTACACCACCGGACAGGTCATTCGGGCCTGGTCGCCGTTTATCGTCCTGACAACCATCATCATTGCCTGGGGGCTACAACCCATCAAAGACGTGCTGAATTCGGTCGGGATGGTGCAGTTCGAATTTCCCGGATTACATAACGCCATCATGGGTGGTGAAGGGAAACCACTGGCCAAAATTTTTAAGGTGAACTACCTCTCCGCTGCCGGAACGGCCATCTTACTAGCGGCACTGATCGCCATTCCGCTCGTTGGCCTGACCTACCGCGAAGGAGCCAGGGTATTTGGGGAAACGTTGAACCAGTTAAAATTCCCGATCCTGACCGTAGCCGCCGTGCTGGGATTCGCTTACATCGTTAATGATTCGGGCATAACACTGACGCTGGCGGCGGTACTGGCCAGTACGGGTGTCCTGTTTCCGTTTTTTGCGCCCGTATTAGGCTGGCTGGGTGTGTTCATAACGGGCTCAGACACGTCGGCCAATGCCCTGTTCAGTAAGTTGCAGTACGCCACAGCACAGTCGATTGGCGTTGATCCGGTGGTGACGGTGGCGGCCAACGTGTCGGGTGGGGTTGTGGGAAAAATGATTTCGCCGCAGTCGATCGCGGTGGCGGCTGCCGCCGGTAATCTGGTTGGTCAGGAGTCGCAACTGTTCCGGTTCACGGTGAAGCACAGTTTTATCATGCTGGTTGTGATCTGCTTCATCACTCTGGCGCAGGCGTACATGATCAAGTGGGTGATCCCTGCCTACGACAGAGCCAGCAACACAAAATCAGTCAACCTTCCAAATTTGACAATGGGTTATACGTACCTGGTTGCGCTCGGTATTTTCCTCGCCCTATTAGTCATCGGTATTCTACTGGCACCGAAGACCCGTCAGCAGACGTCTACACAGGCTTGATCTGGGATCGGTAACGTGGCAACTGGTGAGTGTTAGCTACCCCGCTGCCTAATATTTCCGGAACACGTGTTCGTTGTTTTCGTCTGAATAGAACGGTACGTTATATTTGGCCGGGAATAACGCTCTCTTATGAAACAACTTTTCGTTCTTTTCCTTTTAACGGGCCAGTTCGCTCTGGCGCAAATACCAATCAATTCAGCAACGTTTTCTGGGGATACGCTACGTAAAATTCAGCTCAACGCTCTGGTTATCACGGCTTCCAGACTGCCGGAAAGTCTGCTTAAATCGCCGGTGAGTATTGAATTGCTTGATGCTCGACAGATTAGACTGTCGGCGCAACCATCGTATTATGAGGCCATTGAAAACCTGAAAGGCGTGCAATTGCTTACCTCGAGCCTGGGTTTCAAAGTGTATAATACACGTGGCTTCGCTAACCCAACTAACGTCCGGTTTGTGCAATTGGTCGATGGGATAGACAATCAGGCACCACACATTGGCGCTCCCATTGCCAACGCCCTGGCCCCATCGGATCTGGACATTCAGCGGGTCGAGGTTGTGCCGGGTACGTCGTCGGCTTTATACGGACTGAATGCATTGAACGGGCTCGTGCAGCTACTTACCAAAGACCCGTTTACGTCGCAGGGGCTGAGCTTTAGTCAGAAAACGGGCGTCAACCACACCAATGATGGCCTGACGTCGGCAAAAGCGTATAGTGAAACGGCCTTTCGGTACGCACATTCGTTCGGAACGCAGTTTGCCGTGAAAGTGAACCTAACCTACCAGCGCGGCTATGACTGGATCGCCAACGACAACACGGATCTGAATCCCAACGCTAACATGTCGGTTGGTTTAACGGGCGTAGACAACCCCGGTCGTGATCAGGTTAATAACTACGGCGACGAATCGGCAAACCGGCGCACATTGACACTGGCTGGCCGGCGGTATGTGGTGTCACGAACGGGCTACACCGAGTTCCAGACAACTGACCTGACGCTGAACAACCTGCGCGGCGATGCGGCCATTTTCTGGCGGCCCAAAGCCAACCTGACCATTTCGTACAACTACAAAGCCGCCACGCTCGATAACGTCTACCAGCGCACCAATCGCTTCCGGCTCGACAATTACCGCCTCGATCAGCACGGCCTGACACTTGAGTCGCCGTCGCTGCATATTCGCGCCTATCGAACCCACGAAAACACGGGCGATTCATACAACATCCGGTCGATGGCCGAAAACATTGACAAGTCGTTCAAGTCAGATAATCAATGGTTTACTGATTTTTCGAATCAATTTGTAGCCAGCACGCAGGCGGGGCAACCCGTTACCGGTGCGTTGCAAGCTGCCCGCGCCACTGCCGATCAGGGGCGGCCACAGCCCGGTTCTGAAGCCTTTAACACGCAGGTGGCCAAACTGCGCGATATTAACAACTGGGACATCGGCGCGGCCCTGCGGGTGCAGTCGTGGATGTACCATGCCGAAGGGCAGCTAGAACCAACGCAGTCGTTCTGGTCGGGTTTCCGGCAAAAAACAGGCATCAATATCCTGGCTGGCCTTGATTACCGGCAGTATGTCGTTTTTCCGGATGGCAACTACTTCATCAATCCCGATGGCTCTGACCAAAACCTGATCTACTACAAAACCGGTGGTTTCGTGCAGGCGTCACGCTCGTTCATCGGAGATAAGCTCAAGTTGACCGGCTCGTTGCGGGTCGATAAAAACCGCTATTTCGAGGCCCGGCTAAATCCGCGGATCTCGGCCGTGTATTCGCCGGTTGAGCAGCACAATTTCCGGGTATCCTACCAAACCGGCTACCGCTTTCCGTCGTTGTTCGAAGCCTTTTCCAATGTGAACTCAGGTGGTGTAAAGCGGGTAGGCGGGTTGAAAGTTATGTCGCAGGGCATTTTTGAGAGTTCGTACCTGCGGACCTCCATCGATGCGTTTCAGGCGGCCATCAATACGGATGTGAATACCAATAAACTGACGACCAACCAGGCTATCGAGAAGAATAAAGGCTTGCTGAAACCCAACACCTACACGTACCTGCAACCCGAACAGGTGAACAGTATTGAACTGGGCTACAGGGGGTTGTATTTTGCTAATCGTCTCTATATCGACGTTGATGTCTACTACAACGTGTACAACAATTTCATTGCGCAGGTAGAAGCCAACGTACCCAGAAGCTCCATCGCCGACTCGATTCCGACGTACCTGGCCGACCGCAATAAGCAGGACCGCTACCGCCTCTGGACCAACTCGAAGACGCGGGTGTACAATTACGGCTCCAGCATCGGGGCGCGTTATTCGGCGGGGCGTAACTGGGTCTTTTCCGGTAACGCCTCCTTCGCCCGCCTCGACCACACCGATCAGGGCGACGGGCTGGAAGAAGCGTTTAACACGCCAAAATGGATCACCAACGTAGGCGTTGGCAATCCGGCGGTGTGGCGTAGTCTGGGTTTCTCGGTCAACTACAAATACCAGAGTTCGTTCCTGTGGCAATCATCATTGGCAACGGGCCTTGTACCGGCCATTAACACCTTCGACGCGCAGGTTAGCTATGTGTTGCCCAAACCCAATCTGTCGGTCAAACTCGGTGGTACCAACCTGCTGAATCGCCCTTACACTACGTTCACAGCAGGCCCATCCGTTGGTGGGTTTTACTATGCCACCGTGGTGCTGACCGTTCTGGAATAAGCTTGTGAGTTTATGAAAATGGCTCTGCTACAGCTTAATACGTGCTGCGGCAGAGCCATTGTTCATGCATAGCTGATCACTGTTAACTGATCACGGAATTGGCATTACTTTGCTTTCCTTGAAGGTCGACAGGATTACCATCGATTGCGTGCTGGCTACCTCTTCGATTTCGTTGATGATTTCAAGCATCAGTTTCTGGTAGGAGGCAATATCGTGCGAAATCACTTTCAGCAGAAAATCGCCGGAACCTGTGATGTGGTGGCACTCGATGATTTCGGGAATTTCGTTCACCCGTGCGACAAAGGAGTCGGTAACCATTTTCTTGTGGCCTACCAGATTGACCATGACGAAGGTGGTAACGCCGAGGCCCACTTTCTCACGATCAAGTTGAGCGTGGTAGCTTTGAATAATGCCCGACGTTTCTAGTTTCTTAACGCGTTCGAGCGTAGGTGCGGGGGAGAGACCAATCTCTTTAGAGAGTTGCGCATTGGTGATCTTAGCGTTCGATTGAAGAATATCTAGAACCTTGCGGTCGATCTGGTCGAGTTTCATCAGCGACAGGGTTTGTCTTAAAGAAAGTTTACGTTTTTGGTCGTACAAAGCTACGGACGTAAACGAACTTATTCTAAAATCGTGCCGCTTTTATGCATTATTAGAAAATAAAAATTTGGTTAATGGCAAATTAGCAGCAGATTATTGGGGATAGAATTGTCTAATTTTTTCAATGAATTATCGCTTCGATAACTTGTTGAGCGTGATACTCCGCTGGCTTTTCGACCGGAAACGCGGGTCGCTTCCTTCCTCGAAAGCAGGTGATTTGGCGGCATGTTTCGTCTTGCGGCCCTGCACGCGGGCCCGCCACATTTTGAATGAAGAGGCTTTCATTTCGTGGCGCATTATCTCGATCACCTGCTGTTCGCTCAAACCAAATTGAGTCTCGATTGCATCGAAAGGCGTGCGATCTTCCCAGGCCATTTCAACCACACGGTCGAGATCAACTTGCGAAAGGGTAGGTTGATTTGTGTTCATACACTGACAAACCAAGATTATGGCCGTAGAGTTGTGGGTAAACACACCTCCGTCCAGACTCACGACTTAGCCCCTACGACCCTATGCACTATTCTGCTACGCAAACCGCCGATCTGCTGACCCGCCCGCTGCGTTACCTGCTCATTGATCAGGCCGATCATGTGCTGACCATAACGCTGAACCGGCCGGAGAAGAAAAACGCGTTGAACCAATCGCTGCTGGCTGAACTGGCCTTTGCCCTGGCCTATGCTCATCATACGCCCGATGTCTGGCTGGTGGTGCTGGCGGCAACCGGTAATGTGTTTTGCGCTGGTATGGATTTGAAGGCGATTACCTCGGGAGTGGTTGAGCCCCTGAACGTACCTGAACCCGACGGCCCCATTCGGATAGCCGAACTAATGGCGGGACTGCATAAGCCCTGCATCGCGCAGATTCAGGGGCCAGTTTATGCAGGTGGCTTTTTGCTGGTTGGTGGTGCTACCTACGCTGTTGCGGCTGACGACGCCACGTTTTCGCTGCCCGAAGTGAAGCGGGGCCTGTTTCCCTTTCAGGTACTGGCTGTACTGCTCGATCTGATGCCCGCCCGAAAAGCACTCGATCTGTGCCTGCGCGGAAAGACCCTGACTGCTGATGAGGCAATGACTGCCGGACTGGTAACGCAGGTGGTGGCCGCGGATAAGCTGGCGGCGGTAGTGGCTGAACTGGTTGATGAACTGAAGCAGGTTTCGCCAACGGCATTGCGATTCGGCTTATCGGCTTATCAGCAACTGAAAAGACTGCCTGCCAGTGAACAGCAGACCTTTTTGTACGACCAGTTCATCAGGATTCAACAGACGGCCGATGCACGTGAAGGGATGGCCGCTTTCCTGGAAAAACGTTCACCAAACTGGCAGAATCAGTAAGATTCGGGAGACTATTTTTGCGGTTTGCCTGTTACCTTTTTATGCAGAATATCATCCAGCTTTTGCCCGATTCGATTGCCAACCAGATTGCAGCTGGCGAGGTCGTACAGCGTCCGGCTTCGGTGGTGAAAGAGCTACTGGAGAATGCCGTTGATGCAGGGGCCAGGTCGGTGCAACTCGTTGTGCGCGATGCCGGCCGAACGCTGGTACAGGTGATCGACGACGGTAAAGGCATGACCGAAACCGACGCCCGGATGAGCTTTGAGCGACATGCCACCTCTAAGATCCGTACGTCAGACGATCTGTTCAAGATCCGTACAATGGGGTTTCGGGGCGAGGCACTGGCGTCTATTGCGGCCGTAGCGCAGGTAGAAATGCGTACCCGCCGTGCGGATGATGAACTGGGTACGCTGGTACGAATCGAGGGCTCCGATATTAAAGCGCAGGAGTCTGTTTCCTGCCTGCCGGGTACGAATCTGCTGGTAAAAAACCTGTTTTTTAATGTACCTGCACGACGCAACTTCCTGAAATCGAATTCAGTGGAGATGCGCCACATTATTGATGAGTTTCAGCGGGTAGCGCTGGCGAACCCGGAAGTGGCTTTCTCGCTGTTCCATAACGACCAGGAAGTGTTTAATCTGGTGGCGGGTAAACTTAGCCGCCGGATCGTTGATATGTTCGGGAAAGGCTACCGGGAACAACTGGCGGCCTGCGATGAAGAAACGCCTTATGTGTCGGTGCACGGCTACATTGGTAAGCCTGAATCGGCCAGGAAGACGCGGAATGAGCAGTACTTCTTCGTCAACAATCGCTACATCAAGCATAGCTACCTGCACCATGCCGTGGTTGGGGCCTATGAAGGCACTATTCCCGATGGACACCATCCGTTCTATGTGCTCTTTATCGAGATCGACCCGTCGCACATCGACATCAATATTCACCCTACCAAGACGGAGATCAAGTTCGACGATGAACGGTCGATTTACGCCATTGTGATGGCTGCCGTTCGAAAAGCAATCGGTGTGTATAACCTGTCGCCCTCGCTCGATTTTGAACTCGATGTCAATTTCCTGGCGGGGCGGGGAAGTAATGGCGGGAGCGATGCCATTGGTAAGCACTTTGCCTCCGGTGCGCGGTCAGGTTCAGGTAGCGGCGATGCATTGTCGAACGCCCGGCCAGTTACACCGTCATGGTCTAAAACGCCTTCGCCATCTGCCGACCGTAGTGCTGATAACCGGCCACCGGTTCCGGCGCATCATGAAGCCCCTAAAAAGGCAACACCGCAGAACTGGCAGGCTCTTTTCGAGGCTCGAAAAAGCGAACAGCCAGCCAGTTCGAAACCAGCAGGTGAAGAGGCAAACTGGCTCGATAGTATGCCCGGCCGGTTGCCGGTCCGCTCCGATACGCCTGCTGATCCGGCGAACCAAGCCCATCCTAACCGAACATCGGCCGTAAACCCGTCTGCTAATGCAGATGAGCGCACCACTGCCGACGTACCTGGCACTGACGCGCCAGCCGATGTGCCCTCGCTGGGTACGTTGCTGGTGCAGTCGGCTGGCAGTAGCCCGGCGCAGTACGCGTCTGACGCCCCCGTAACGATGGGGAGCCGGGCCAACAAGATTTCCGGCACAACCGAGCGGCTAACCGACGAACTGGAAATGGCCGTGATTCAGGTGAAAAACCGGTATCTGCTTACCACCGTGAAGTCGGGGCTATTGCTGATCGATCAACGGGCGGCTTATGAACGGATTCTGTACGATCAGTTCCATGCGGCGCTGACCAAGCATAACGGGGCATCACAGCAATTGCTGTTCCCGAAAACAGTAACGGTTTCGGCGGTTGATTACCAACTGGCGCTTGACCTGCGTACGGAGCTGGAAAGTGTTGGTTTTCAGTTTGATGAACTTGGCGCGCATACGTTTGTGATCCGGGGGGTGCCTGCCCAAACGGCCGATGAGCGCGAAGAAGAATTATTTGCCAACCTGTTGGCGCAACTTCGGGAAGATACCGGCCGTATGAAGTTAGACCGATCGGAGGCGCTGGCCCGGTCATTGGCGAAGCGATCGTCGGCCCGGCATCAGAAACCATTGAGCCAAACCGAGCGCAGAGCCCTGGTTGATCAATTATTTGCGTCGGTCAATCCGAGTTACACACCCGGCGGCGAATCAATCATGTCTTTATTGTCGCTCGATAAACTGTCTGGGCTGCTTAAGGGTTGAACTAAACGAGTTGTCTGTCAGAACCTGCTTGTCGGCCGTTAAACGCGGAGACTCTACAGAAAGACAGATTGTATAGACAAACAATATTTCGAATGTTTAATATTACGCCTACGGTACGCATACTGCTGATTCTTAACGTTGGTGTCTATTTCTTGACGTCTTCGCTGGGTGCAGCAACCGTTGATCGGTTTGCTTTACACTCCGTACTGTCTGATCAGTTTAGTCCGATCCAGATCATTACGCACCTGTTCATGCACGCTGGTTTCGGGCACTTGTTTAGCAACATGCTGGGGCTAATCATCTTCGGGCCTTTACTGGAGCAGTTCTGGGGACCACGGCGTTTTTTTACGTTTTATCTACTTACGGGCCTTGGGGCGGCGGCGCTATACCTCGGCGTGAACTACTACGAAACGGCGGCGCTGGTCGATGGTTTCAATGCGTATAAGGCCAATCCAACCAACGGTGAGTTTTTGGGGTTCATCAATCAGTACGCTCCCTCAATATATGACCCGTTAGAGCCTTTTATTCAAAAGTTTGACGAAGCACCCACGAATCCGACGTATATTGAGCAGGGTGTTCGATACATCGCCGGGTACGTTAGCGAGCTGGTCGGTACACCGATGGTGGGGGCCTCCGGGGCAATTTTTGGGATTATTATGGCGTTTGGCCTATTGTTCCCCAATACGGAGCTGTTCATGCTGTTTATACCCTTTCCGATCAAAGCGAAGTACCTCGTAGGTGCCTATGCGATCTGGGAAGTATACTCCGGTATCTACCGGGCGCAGTCTGATAACGTTGCGCACTTCGCTCACATTGGTGGAATGCTATTTGCGTATATCATTATCAAGTATTGGGAGTCTCAACGAAAAACATTTTACTAAAAAAAGAAGTAAGACAGTAAGAGTGTGTTGCTGGCCGGTCGGAATGGCCCCACGCCCTATCTCTGAATCTCACATCGATTAATCACGTGTACAATGAGCGGACTACTAGACGATTTTAAGTCCGAATTCAACAAGCCCAACAATACGCTGGTGCAGTTGATTTTGATCAATACGGTCCTGTTTCTGACCGTCATAGTTGTATTGGTAATTACGCGTATTACCGGTCACGCAGAGGCATATCAATGGGTGCTCGACCAGCTGATGATGCCGTGGGCCCCTATGGCTTTACTCAAAAAGCCGTGGACAGTGCTGACGTATGCATTTACCCATGCCGATCCGTTCCATATTCTCTGGAACATGATCTTTCTGTACTGGTTTGGTCGCCTCATCGAAGAATATCTGGGTAGCCGCCGGTTGGTTGGATTGTACATTCTGGGTGCGCTGGGTGGTGGCCTCTGCTACTTTGCCAGTTACAACCTGATTCCGTATTTCAGTACGCAGATTGGTGGTCAGTCGTTGCTGGGTGCATCGGGTGCGGCACTTTCCGTAGCGGTTGGTGCGGCTACGCTACTGCCTAATTATACGTTTCACCTGCTATTTATTGGGCCGGTACGCATCAAATATATTGTGCTCTTCTTTGTTGTACTATCCTTCTTCAACTCGGTAGGTAGTAACGCAGGCGGAAATCTGGCGCACTTGGGAGGTGCTCTGATAGGTTTCAGCTATATCAAATTACTACAGGCTGGCAGCGACATGGGTCGGCCTATCTATTGGCTGATGGACCGCTGGAGCAACCTGTTCCGGGCCAAGCCACCCGTAAAAGTGTCGCAGCGGCAGCGTAGTGCACAAACGGCTGCCAGTGCGTATGTGTCGGTTGGCAGTACCAGCTCGGCATCGTCTATGCCCGACCAGGACGAAGTAGATGCAATTCTGGACAAGATCGGGCGCTCGGGATACGAAAGCCTTACCCGTGAGGAGAAACAAAAGCTGTTCCGGGCTAGTCAGAAAGGATAAGCAATTAGTTTCATGTTCCAAGTTTTAAGTGCTTCGCTAGTTTACCATATAGATGGTCAGCGAAGCACTTGAAACGTATAACCTATCCTTCCCTATTCATCAACTTTGCGCCGCGCTGATTTTATATCGGCGCGGCGTTTTTTTTGATCCAGCCGTTCCGCAACGGCCGCTTTTGAGGGCTTGCTGGCTTTTCGTGGTTTCTGAATTTCAAATGCTTTCGCGATGAGCCGGTCAAATTTCCTGATGACTTTTTCTTTGTTGGCCAACTGGGTACGTTCTGTCTGATGAGTGAGCACCAGTTCGCCTTCGTTGGTTAGTTTGTTAGCCAGTTTTTCGAGGAGCTGGGTACGTTGTTCATCAGTAAGTAGTCCGGAATCGCGCACGGAGAAGCGCAATTCTGCTTTGGTGGCCACTTTATTGACGTTCTGACCGCCTGCACCACCACTACGGGCAAACTGAAAGCTGAGATCGGGGTGGAGAGAGGAAGGATCCATAGATTGTTGATTTCCCGTTAAATGGCTGTTGAAAAAGCGAATAATACCTTGAGATTTTATTACTTGCGTATAAATACCTGAACCTTGTTGCACTATACAAACCATTAATCAACTACTACCATGAGAACGCGTTTTTTAGCCGCATCGATCATTGCCGTATTCATTTCAGCTGGTGCATTTGCGCAAACTGAAAAGCCTCACCTGTCGAAGGAGGAGCGCGTAGCACGTCGGGAAGAGATGAAAGCAAAGTTAGCTGCTATGAGTCCTGAAGAGCGTAAAGCATTCAAAGAATCGCAGCGCGAAAAGTTGAAAGAGAAAATGGCCAACATGACGCCCGATCAGCGCGAAAAAGTGAAAGAGCGGCTTCAGGCGCAGCGTGAACGGCACCAGGCTAAAAAGAACGGCTAATCGATCAGGTCAGCATCAATAGCACCAGCGCCCGGCCAATAGGCTGGGCGCTAGTGGTTTAACCGTTTTCTATGGGAAATCGTATACGCTTACTGAGTCTATTGGTCGTCTTGTTGAGCACCGTAAGTTGGGCTTCCCCTTTTCCGGCTGATTCCCTCCAGCCCAGTGCGCCCGCTTCGGGTTCGGCAACCCGGGCAGAAATTAACGTGCGGGTGAACTACACCAGTCGGGCGGTTTTTTCGGGAAGGGAGTTTGGCGTTCGTGAGTGGATGAGTACGCCCAGTATCACCTACTACGCAAAATCTGGCTTTTACGCTGACGTGTCGGGCTATTATTTCAGCCAGAGCCTGCCCCACTACGAACTGACGGCTTTGTCGGCAGGGTATCTGGGAATCGTGAGTAGTCGCGTTACGCTATCGGGCGAACTGAGCCGAACGTTTTTGAGTAAAGCCAGTCAGCAGAATCTGTTGCCATATAGTGGCAATCTGTCGATGAACTACCTGATCAGCCCGGTTTTTTCGGTCAACACCGACTACTACCTGATGTTCGGTAATGCCACCGCCCATCGGGTTCGGTTTTCTTTATCAGCTTTCGCGTCGAAAAAGATGGGTGAGTCGTCGGTTGGGCTTAAACGGATCAGCTGTATTCCTGCCTTGACAGCAATTTTCGGTACAGAAACGTCGGCTTATAATCTGCTGCAACCAGCCATTACCGCCACTACATCAGTAACCGCTGCAACCACTGCTGCTGAGCGTCGTTTGTTGCGCATACAGCAGCGGTTGCAGGCTAAAAAGAACGGCGCAACCACGGTAACCACCACGGCGGCAGAGGCCAGTACCGATGCGTTTGGCCTAATGGCCATAGACTTATCGGTGCCTGTTCGTGCTACCTTCACCGGTTTCCGGCTTGGCTTAACTAACCACTTGGTTAAGCCGGTTAAAATCTATGCTGATGAAGACATGCCAACCAACCCGATTTATTACGCCGATCTAAGTCTCACCTGGCTTATCCGGTAGGTACGTTATGATTTATCAGCCTGCCTGTCGGCTCTGATCTCAGGCAATGTATCAGGGTCGATCAGGCCGATACTGGCGGCATGTTCAGCAGCAGCTACTGTGTCGGGTACCAGCAACATGGGCACGCTGTAGGTGGCGGCTACCTGAATCAATTTCCTGACATCTTCGTCGCGCCTGTCCTCGGGCGATACGTCTCGGATGTATGTCGCCTTGATCCGCCCCGGATTCGCCTGAATTACATCGGCGTAGATCTCCGGGTCCTGTTGCCCGCTGTCGCCCAGAAGCACAAAGGGCAAATCGGGGTTTACCGCCAGAATCTTGTCGATCATTGTCCGCTTATGGGTATGGTGACTTTGCGACGATAACAGATCGGCATTCAACTCCAGATTACGCAGCAACAACGGCCCTTTGGGAATTCCCTGAATTCGGAAGAAATCGATCAGTAGGTCGTAAATGTTCCAGGGGCTGCTGGAAACGAAATAAATAGGATTGAACAGAGTGGTGACCGCCCCACTCTGCAACGCCCGGTAAAATGCGGAAACGCCGGCGAAAGGCAACCGGGTGAAGGCATTTTCCAGAAACGTCAGCTTTAGGGTTTGCCAAATATTGGTGGCACCGGTTACCAAAACGGTGTCATCAATGTCGGAAATAACGCCGAACTGGCTATAGGCGGGGGCAATCATCAGTTGACCGTCTTTCACAACCTCCCGTGTACCCGACCCCGACGGGCCATCGAATCCTTCGGGCTGTTCTACGCCTTCAAGAACGTACCTGACCGGAAACCAGGCCCGGCTGGCGGGTAGGTCGATATTCGGATCGATTGTGATGGAAAAGAACCCGTCTTTATCTGTTACTGTACGGAAAACCTGCCCGAAGGTCTCGATCCGAACGGTGATTCCGCCCACTTCGCTGGTCAGGAATCGACTGACAGTAGCCGATAAATTTTCCCAGAAAGGTGCCCTGTCAACGGGTGAAGCAAGTTCATTCTGCTTTAAAACACGGCCTGTTATCCAAACGGCGTGGGGTGAGCCAAACCCCCGGAAATAAATGATCTGATATGGTTTCATTGACACATATAACCCGATCTAAACTAAAAATTCCCGCTGAGTTAGCGGGAATTTTTTATTGACACCAATATTACTGACCTGAGCTAAGCGGGTCGGTGAGGGCCAACCAGATAAGGTATCGAATACTATATGTCATTCGTTTCAAAGCCTGAAGCATATTCGTTTGTGTGATGATGGTAAAGTTAAGTAGTATTACTTAGTGTGGGGTGTGTGGGTATGTTAACGGATAAAATATTTTGTGAACGGTAGCTTTTAGACTGCTCACCACACCCTGCGGTAACTAATTAGCCTCATTAATTATTTACACCATCGAATGTTTATCTTTTTTACAGTTCGGGCTTGTAAAGCTGCATCTACAGCGCTGAACCAAAATCAGTCACCTAGTCTTTCCAGCGCCACTCGTTGGCAATTTGCAACGGAGTCCGCAGGCCCTGTGCAATGAGATAGTCGCGGGTCTTGGTATCGTCGAAACGGCGGGCCGGTAATTCCTCGGCGTCGGCAAGGGCGTACAATACCATGGCACTATACCGGACAGTGTTCTTCAACTGGTCTTTATTGACGAGGTTAATCCGGTCGCAGTTGGCGTGGTAGCAATCGAGGACTTCGCGGGCCAGATTGCCGTTCATGCCCACGATAGGAACACCTTCAATCATAAAGGGCTGATGGTCAGAGTGTAGGCCCGCCCGGTTTTCCTGCGTGTTGGTAAAGCCAGCATCCGTTTGCTGAATGATATCGCCAATCGATTTCAGGAGCGGCATCATATCGTCGCGACCAAAGGCGTTGATCCCAACGGGGTTGTTGGTCATGTCTAGGTTCATCATATAACGTACCTGATCCAACTGACCTGATCGTTTATATGATTCGGTCATGGCGCGTGACCCCAGCAGCCCCTGCTCTTCGCCCATGAACAGCACAAACTCAACCGTGCGGCGTGGCTTCAGCTTCAGCGTTTTAAACGTACGGGCAATGTCCATAACCGAGAACGATCCAATACCGTTGTCGATGGCACCTGTTGCCAGATCCCACGAATCGAGGTGACCGCCGATCACGATCTTTTCGTCAGGGAGTTTCGAGCCGGGCAGGGTTGCCACTACGTTACGCGCTTTGATCTTCTTACTGAAGTTTGTCATGTCGATCATGGCGTGAAGGTGATCAGTGTGCTCTTCAGTCATCCATTTCCGCAGGGCTACGCCACTTTCGTAGGCAATACAAACCGATGGAATCGGAATCAGCTTGCCGGTAACGGAAGCGGTGCCGGTCAGTAACACGTTACCGGGTACCAGATTCACCATGATTACCCCGGCGGCACCGTGTTGAATGGCCAGCGCCGTTTTTTCTGAGCGATGCAGGTTCCGGGCGCCCTTGGTTGGTGTAGATAAACCAATATTAACCAGGACGATCTTGCCTTTTACCTGATCTTTTACGGCAGCGAAATCGCCCTCCAGGCCGTTACCCACGTCAATTATCTCGCCGCGAACGTGAGCGTCAACCGGCGAGTGAGCCAGCGATACCACGTTGATCTGCCGGAAATTGTCTGACTTGTTAGGAACAATGGCGAGCGTGCAGGTATCACGCATCCAGGATTCCACTTCGAAACTTTCGTACCGAACATCTTTAAATCCGTACTGGCGCAATAGGTTGAAAGCGTATTCTTCGGCTCTGGCCCCGTTCGGGCTGCCTGTCAGCCGGTGACCGATCCGCTGCGAGGCGTCAGAGAGCGTTTCGTAGGCCCGACTATGCTGAAGAACTTCCTGGTTGATCCGCCCGAATACTTTGTCCAGCGACGGTTTCAGGGGTTCGGTAAACGCGGTTACGGTCAGCGTGCCAACCGATAGAATAAAGAACGTAAAGAGTTGTCTCATCAAGACAGGGGCCTAACTGGTTATGAGTTAAATATACGAAAATCGGGTCTCATTTTATGGACGAACAACTAGCCGGATAGTTTCACCCGCACTGCTTTATTTAGAGGTAACGTACCTACGAACAAAGCCTAAAAGGGGATTGTTCTTCGTATAGACGGCTAGCTTGTACCTTTGCGTTGCTGGTCATTGGTTTACAAATCAGGCAGCCATCCGTCAAAGTATATGAAATCATTCGATATTCCCGCCTACTACCGAAGTACAATCATTACCCCATTGAAGGAGTATCGGCGGCGGAAAGATAAGCTAAAGCGTGACTTTACGCCCACTACGCTCGATTTTGGGCCTGTACGGTTCCTGATAGCCCGCCATTTTGGTTTCTGCTACGGCGTTGAAAACGCCATCGAGATTGCCTACCGAGCCATTGCGGAGAACCCCGACAAGCGCATTTTCCTGTTGAGCGAGATGATTCACAACCCCGACGTGAACGCCGATCTGCAAAGTCGGGGTGTTCGTTTCCTGCTCGATACGCTGGGCCGTCCGCTGATTCCGTTCAGTGAACTGACGCCCGCCGATGTGGTGATCATTCCTGCCTTTGGTACAACGCTGGAAACACAACGCGAACTAGCCGCTATTGGCCTCGATGTGGCAACCTACGATACAACTTGCCCGTTTGTGGAGAAGGTGTGGAATAAAGCCAGCCAGATTGGGCAGAAGGCGTACACCGTCATTGTGCATGGTAAGCCAACCCACGAAGAAACCCGTGCCACGTTTTCGCACAGCAAAGAAGGCGCGCCAACAGTGGTAATCAACGACATGAAGCAGGCGCAGCGACTGGCCTTATACATGACCGGCGAGCAGCCCGCTGCTGAGTTCTTTACCGAGTTTGCCGGACAATATTCCGTTGGATTTGATCCCACCCGCGACCTGCGTCGGATTGGGGTGGTGAACCAGACAACCATGCTGGCGTCTGACACCCAGGGCATTGCCGATTACCTGAAGCAGGTGATGATTCGCCAATACGGCTTGGAAGAGGGATCGGCGATGGTGGAAGAGCATTTTGCCAACACCCGCGACACGCTCTGCTACGCGACCAACGACAACCAGGACGCTACTTACGCGCTGCTAACGTACCCAGCCGATTTTGCCGTAGTGGCGGGTGGCTATAACTCGTCGAATACGCAGCACATTGTTGAACTGTGTGAAGAGAAACTACCTACCTATTTCATCGAGTCAGACCGGAAGATTCTGTCAGGTAAGTTGATCAGTCATTATAACCTGCATACGAAACAGGAGTTGGTCACTGAGGATTATATGCCCCGAAGCCGCCCCGTTACCATTTTGCTGACCTGTGGCGCGTCCTGCCCCGACGCCGTTGTTGAAGGCGTGCTAAACCGGCTTGTTGCTGCGTTCCCTGATGCAAAATCAGTGGAAGAGGTGATGGCGGAGTTTAACTAAAGAAGTCGATAGTCAATAGTCGTAAGTCGATAGTGGCGCTGCAATATCACCGGACTGGGATATAGCAGCGCCACTATCGACTTACGACTATTGACTATCGACTTCTTTAGTTAAACCCTCCTTTATATACAAGCGTGCTGCCGTTGCTTTCGTTGTGCAGGCGGTCCATGGCGGTGATTACGTACGTGTATTTTTTCTTCGGATCGGCGGTGCGGTCAACGAGGCGGGTTCCTTCTTCGGGGCGGCAGATGGTCAGAATACGGCGCGGGTCGGTAGTACGGGGAAGGCGAATGCCATCGGTACGGTAAATAACGTAACAACGTACCCGATCGAGTTCATTGGCCTGGGTGGGTTCCTGCCAGAACAGTTCAACGCCATCTACAGCCGGGGCCGCTTTCAGGTTCTGCGGTTGGCCAGGTGGAATGGCATCGAGCCAGGGCATGGTTGGAATGAGCGCCGGATGTTGGTAAAAGTTCAGCCGCAGCGAATCGCGGCTATTCGCCATGTTGGTTTTTAACGATTTGGCACTGAAGAAAACGCTACCCGTCACGTCGGCATACTGGCGGTTGTGCCGCATCTGATCGGCCAATTGGCTGGCTTCACCCCAGCCGGTATCCGTTTTGGTGTTCTTGCCCAGCCGGTAAGCGCCTTGCCCAATATACAGGTGATGGTTGCCCCGGTTCTTCACCCACCAGTCGACCAGCGTTTTGTAATTGGCCCGGTCGAAGCGCGTTGAGAAATAAATCTGCGGCACCATATAATCGATCCAGTCTTCGCGCGCCCACCGCCGGATGTCGGCGTACAGATCGTAGTAAGCCTGCCCGCCAAACGTGACCGACCCATCGGGGTCACTCTTCTGATTTTTCCAGATGCCGAACGGGCTGATACCAAACTTCACCCAGGGTTTCACCGCATGAATGGAATCGCCGATCTGCCGAATCAGTTTATCGATGTTCTGCCGCCGCCAGTCATCTATCTTCAGGCCGTCGGTATTATAGGCCTGAAAAGCAGCACCATCAGCAAATGATTGGCCCACCGCGCCGAACGGATAGAAATAATCGTCGAAGTGAATGCCGTCAACGTCGTAGTTGCGGACAATATTCGCTACCGTTCCTGCCACGTAAGCCCGTACTTCGGGTAAGCCAAGATTGAACAACTTGCGGCCACCATACTCCACCATCCAGCCGGGGCGCTGGTAACTGATGTTGGTAGGGGCAACGCTGGCCGTTTTGCTGAATGTGGCCCGGTCAAGATTTAGCCAGGCATGGAATTCCAGGTTGCGGGAGCGGGCCTCGCGAATCATGAATTCCATTGGGTCATAGAAGGGGTCGGGGGCCAGGCCCTGTTGGCCGGTCAGCCATTCAGACCAGGGTTCGGCGCTTTTGGCGTAGAACGCATCGGCGGCAGCACGTACCTGAACAACTACGGCATTCAGCCCGGTCTGCTGACTCATGTCCAGCAGTTCCATAAACTCGCGCTGTTGATCAACAACGGGCAGCCCTTTTTTACTGGGCCAGTCGATGTTATCGACCGTGGCGATCCAGACAGCCCGGAACTCACGTTTGATCGGGGCAGCCGCGCCGGCATCGAGCGGTGGTTCGAGCAGTAGCGTATCGAAAACCGGCACCGGGCGGGGTGGAATCTTGGCAACTGCAATGGTCGTTGGTGTTGGTGGTGAAACAACTGTAGGAGCCGACGGGGTACTAACAACGACTCTCGCCGAGCCAGTTGACTTGGTGGCCCGATGGCAGCGTAGTAAACCAAAAACAAGGAGGAGCAGTAGCCCTATACTATAAACGGTACGCATAACAGAGTGTATACAGTCGATTCTATGGCTAAGATACTAGATGACGAAATGTTGTTGCGGAGAAAATTAAATAGCCTTGATTGTCAGTTATTTATAGGTTAGACAGGTTTGCAGGTACGTTGGTTTAATCATAATGTACCCGTAACCTTCACGTAACACTGAGGTAACAGTGCCCCGGTAGTTTTGCGGCATGATTCGAAAACGGATCAACGCCAATATGAAACACCTAATACTCATCTGCTCACTTGTCTGCTTGTCAGTGAGCGCCTTTTCCCAGACGGGTATCCTGCGAGGTACCATTCGCGACGGAAAAACCAACGAAGCCATTATTGGAGCTACCGTGCAGATAATGGGTTTAGCCACGCCGATGGGTGGCAGCACTGACGTAAATGGTCAGTTTGAACTGAGTAAGGTGCCTGCCGGTACCCATACGGTTCAGATCAGCTACGTATCCTACAAAACCAAGTCGGTTCCAAATGTCAGGATCGAATCAGGAAACGCCACCGTGCTGGAAACTGATCTGCTTGAAGATAATCAACAATTGCAGGAGGTCGTTGTCAAAGCAGGCCGGACAACCAATACCGAAATCGCTGTTGTGACCGAGATCAAGCAGATCAAGGCAATGGCCGTGGGTGTATCGGCTCAGCAAATTCAGAAATCACAGGACCGCGACGCTGCCGCCGCCATCCGCCGCGTGCCGGGTGTTAGTATCGTCGATAACCGGTTCGTGCTGATCCGGGGTATGGGCGCCCGGTACAATTCGGTGCTCATCAACGATGTTATCACACCATCATCGGAAGTGGATACCCGCTCATTTTCATTCGATCTGGTTCCGAGCAACATCATCGACCGGATGATCGTATACAAAACCGGTCTGGCCGAACTACCCGGCGACTTTGCTGGTGGTGCTATCAAGATTTATACGAAACGCCGTCCTGAACAGAATTTCTTCGATGCGGGTGTTACGTTTGGCTACCGCGGTGGTACTACGGGCGAAACCGTACAGTCGCATAGCCGGGGTGGCCTGAACTGGCTGGGCCTCTGGAGCGCCGACCAGCAGATTCCGAGCAGTTTCCCGGAGCGCGCTGCCGATTTCAATAGTCTGAACTCGTTGCAACGGTCGGCCTACGCGCAGTTGTTGCCGAATACGTGGGCACTGCAACCGATGACGGTGTCGCCCGATATGCGCGTGGCCCTGAACTTCGGCCGTCGGTTCGATGTGGGCAACGTGCGGGTAAGCAACCTGACGAGCGTTAACTACGCAATGACCAATCAGGCCGCGAATGTTGAGTTAAAACTCTATGACAACGACGTGAACGCCAATTCGGTGGCCCAGCAATACAATGACGCCACTTACGCTCGCGGCACTCGCCTGGGTGTGTTGCACAACTGGTCGGCCCGGATTTCGCCACTCTTCAACCTGGAATGGAAAACACTGTTCAACCAACTGAGCACCACCGAAACCGTACAGCGGGTTGGCCAGCAGATTGCTAATAACTCCGACGTTCGGGCGATTTCAGAGCGTTTTGAGAATCGTAGTATCCTGACAACGCAACTGGCAGGTGAGCATACCATCAGTGACCTCACGAAAGTAAACTGGATTGGTAGCTTCGGCTACACGGGCCGCTGGGAGCCTGACTGGAAGCGGGCCCGTTACATCCGCACGATGGGCACCACCGACCCGTTCACGATTGCTACGCCACAGGATCCCACGGCCAATGAAGTGGGGCGGTTCAATTCCAAGCTTCACGAATATTCGTACTCGGGTGTCGGCAACATAGAACATGCTTTCGGTAACCCAACAGACCGTGAGCCAAACCGTATTAAAGCCGGTGTGTACTACGAGCAGAAAGACCGTGACTTTGCCGCCCGTTTCTACAGCTATAACTCGATTGGTGATAATGCCGTAACGGTTCGTGGCCAGGATATTGGCTCTGTGTTTTCGCCACAAAACGTGAACGGATCGAACGGCCTGACCATGCTCGACGGTACGCGTGATCTGGATTCATACCGCGGTTTCAATCGCTACTATGCCGGATACGTTAGCGGAGATGTGTATTTCGGTAGCCGCACCAACCTGACCATCGGTTTCCGGGGCGAATACAACGACCAGAGCCTTCGGGCCAGCATCAATGGCGTTGACACGCGTCTGGTGTCGAACAAGATTTTCAGCCCGCTGCCATCGCTCAACCTGACGTATAAGCTCACCGACCGTGCCAACGTTCGTCTGGCATACTCGTCAACCATTAACCGGCCTGAGTTCCGGGAGTTAGCGCCGTTCAATTATTACGATTTCAACCTGCTGGCCGATATTCGGGGTAACACCACGCTGACAACCGCCACCATCCAGAACGTAGACGCGAAATGGGAGTTCTACCCAACATCGGGCGAACTGATTTCGGTGACCGGTTTCTACAAGCATTTTATCAATCCCATCGAATCGTTCCTGCTGTTGCAGCCCAACAGTCTGGCCTACACTTTCACCAATGCCCAATCGGCACAGAATTACGGCGTGGAGATTGAGGTGCGCAAAGGATTCACCGAATCGTCGAGCCAGTTCCTGAAGAATGTGTCGGTGGTAGGTAATCTGTCGCTGATCAAGAGCCAGGTAAACGTAGGTGATGTGGTGACGGCCCCTGACCTGGGTGGTGAAATTCAGAAATACCAGGGTGTTACGGATGCCAAACGGCCATTGGCCGGGCAGTCGCCCTATCTGTTCAACGCGGGTATCTACTATGCTGCGCCTAAATCGGGCTGGCAGGGTAACATCCTCTACAACGTGTTTGGCCAGCGGATTTTCGCCGTCGGTAACATTCGTAACCCAACCGTTTACGAGATGCCCCGCCACGTAGTTGACCTCAATCTGACCAGAACGTTTGCTAATCGGGTAGAGATCCGGCTGGGTATCCAGGACATTCTGAACCAATACGTCCGTTTCTCGCAGGACTTCAACCGTGACGGTAAAATCGGCAACGATGTTTCGTCACAAACGCCCAACGCTGACCAGGATATCCGCAAGTTTCGCCGCGGTAGCTACTACACAGCGTCGGTTATCTACACATTCGGTCGCCGGGTAATCGTGCCTTAGTGCCTGTGGTTGGGCCTGCCAATGCTTTTCAATTAACCAATCAACTATACGTACATGCTCATGCAAGTAGCAAGCAAACTGGCCTACGCACTGCTCGTCCTCTTCGGACTCACCATTGCGTTCACCGCCTGTAAGAATGATGACCAGCCCGCGCCGGTGTTGGGCATCACCAGCTTTAGCCCAACCACGGCCCCCATCAACGGAACAGTAACGATCACCGGAACGCAGTTCAACGCTACCCCTGCCAGCAACACCGTAACGTTTGGTTCGGCAGTAGCCGACATCATATCAGCGTCAACAACCCAACTGGTTGTACGTGTGCCGGCCGGTGCGCAAAATGGCGCTATTTCGGTAGCAACGGGCAGCCAGAAAGTGGCTAGCTCACAAACCTTCTCGATCGGCACACGGGCTGTCATCACGAAAACCGGCAGCGTAACCGCCAACGAAACCTGGACTGCCGATAATGTCTACTTGATAGCCGGTTTCCTGTATGTGAGATCTGGCGTAACGTTGACTATTCAGCCCGGTACAATTATCAAAGGTGGTACAAAAGATTTAGATCCAACGGGTGCCCTGAAAGGAGGAACGCTCATAATAGAAGCCGGTGCCAAGATTGACGCCCGCGGAACAGCTACTAACCCAATTGTTTTCACATCCAACAAGCCAGCTGGTCAGCGTGGCTACGGTGACTGGGGTGGTGTGGTGCTGATTGGTAAAGCACCAACCAATCAGCCGGGTGCTACGGCCTTTGAAGGTGGTATTTCAGGTACAACAGGTACGTATAGCGACGTGAACGATAACTCAGGTACGTTGCAGTATGTGCGGATCGAGTTCCCGGGTATTGCGCTTCTGGCAGGTAGTGAAATCAATGGCCTGACCATGTATGGCGTTGGCGCTGGTACCACGATCGACCACATCCAGGTGTCGTATTCGGGCGATGACTCATACGAATGGTTTGGCGGTACGGTGAACCTGAAAAATATCATTGCCCTACGCGGATTCGATGATGATTGGGATACCGACTGGGGCTATTCAGGTAAAGTACAGTATGGTGTTGCCCTTCGCGACCCAAACGTAGCCGACCAATCGGCCTCTAACGGGTTTGAATCTGATAACTTCGCGGGTACTGGTTTGCCTGCTACTGGCCCTAACGCCGGTTTGCCACTGACGTCGCCCGTATTCGCCAACATGAGCAACTTCGTCTTCAGCGGAACCCCCTCATCAGCCGTAACGGCAGGTGGTAGCGGTGCTTACCAGTCGGGCATGCACCTGCGGCGCAACACAAACATCAGCATTTTTAACTCGATGCTGGCTGGTTATCCGGAAGGATTGCGCCTAGACAACGGTGCTACAACAGCAACCGGAACATCGGCTAACCTGGCTGCAGGTACGTTGCAACTGCGCGGCATTGTATTGGCAAACGATGAAATTCCAAGCTCAACTACGGTTGTACGTGGTGCTAATGGCCTTACTACTGCTGACGCGATCGCATTCTTCAACACGACAGCTTATGCCAATAAAGTAATCCCATCGTCGGAAGTTGCTACGCTATTGTTGAACTCCGCCAACTTTAACCTGACGGCACCGAACTTCCTTCCACAAACAGGCTCTCCCTTGTTGACGGGTGCCGTTTGGGATGGCAAAGGGGCCGATGCCTTCTTCACGAAAGAGACTTTCCGTGGCGCTTTTGGAACCGTGAACTGGACCCAGGGCTGGGCCAACTGGGATCCGCAAAACACAAATTACAACTAGTATGCCAGGGGCAAAGTCCCCGGCCATTACGTCCTTTTTAATTCATATTGGTGTCGCAATAAAGGCCGGAAGCAATGCTCCCGGCCTTTTTTTGTATTTTATTTTTTACCCTCAGAACGACAACGGTCGCTGCAATAAATGACGTTATCCCAGTCGCGTTCCCATTTTTTGCGCCAGACAAACGGGCGATTGCAAACGGGGCAGATCTTACTGGGAAGTTCTGATTTCTTACGCATTTTCATACGTACCTAACCCTGACCAGCCAGCGTTAGTTTAAGCGTAAAGCACCCTCACACACTATACAAGAAGAACGGGGGCTGCTACTTTTACAACATGAACAATGAATCAGCAATTGCCCGGATCGGTATTATCAATGTGTCTGATCGGGCCAGCGCGGGCGTGTATGAAGATATTCCCGGAAAAGCAGTAGTAGCCCTGCTGACTGAATGGCTTACTTCACCCTGGGAGCCGGTGTATCGGGTCATCCCCGATGAGCAGGATCAGCTTGAAGCAACCATGATTGAGATGGCAGACAGAGAAGGCTGCTGCCTGGTGGTAACTACTGGTGGTACGGGGCCGGCCCTGCGCGATGTAACGCCCGAAGCGACCGAAGCTGTTTGCCAGAAAATGATGCCGGGATTTGGCGAACTGATGCGCCAGGAAAGCCTGAAATACGTACCTACGGCCATTCTGTCGAGGCAGACGGCGGGCATACGGAACCAGACCCTGATCTTAAATTTGCCAGGTAAACCCAAAGCAATCGGCCAGTGCCTGAGTGCTGTTTTTCCGGCTATACCATATTGCGTTGACCTCATTGGCGGATCATTCCTGACCACCAATGAGGCAACGATGCCGGTCTTCAGACCGAAAGGATAAAGCGTAAAAACTCGTTGAGCTTTAGCGACGACGCACCGAATCGATGCGCGAAGCACCAGCCCGCCGAAGCGAATCAGGCCGGGGTTTCCGATCACGCCGCCGGCCAATTGTATCGACCGGAGACGAAGTCGTACGACTTTTGGGCTGTGCCGGACGCGTGGTCGGAACAGGTTGTTGTTGTACGGCTAAGTCGCTGGATGGCGAAAAAGTTAATCCTAAAAACAGAAGTAACGTATTCATTAATGTAATTGGTAACAACTAGTAAAGGAACTATTTAACATCGGTTATATGATAAATGATTCCTTTACCAGTAACCTACTCTTAATAAGTAGTTGAATTTGGGCGAGTTGTTGTGCTGCCACTACCAGTTGTGCCTGGTGTGGTGCTACGCGTACGACTGTTTGGTGTCGTACTCCGTGTGCCCCGATTCGTATCCATCTGATCCATAGTTGTACGGTCAGTTGAGCGCGTCCGGTTTGAGTTCTGCGTCTGTCCGTTCCGCATTGTCCGGTCAGACTGCGTTGAATACGTGCCGTTTGTGGTAGTGCTCTGTGTTGTACCACTCTGCATAGTACCGTTCCGCATCTGTCCGCTCTGGGTTGTACCCTGTGGATAAGCCGTTGGGTTCTGGCCCTGCGGGTACGTTGTCCCGTTGGTAGACGAAGCGCCTGGCTGCGTCTGATACGTACCTGTGGTGGTCGGGTTCGTTGAGTTATTGTACGTCCCGTTTGTTGTTGGCGTACCCGTTGTGCCTGGCGTACCAGTCTGTGGCATTCCTGCCGGTGTCGACGGTACGGTAGATGGTACAGTCGTAGGCGTTGTTTGCGCGTTTGCGTTGAGGGTTAAGCCAGCTATGAGCAGCGCACCCAGGATCGTTATCTTCTTCATGACGTTAAGTTGGTTATCTCTATCGATTTAATCGATTGATGCATACATAACGCGCTGGTTTCCTAAGTTGTTAGGAATCACTGAGGGAAATGTCGAAAAAATGTAAAAATTAATATGTAGCCATGTGTGAGGCTCCCCAATGCAGCATAGTTACTTCAGTGCATCGAAAAGAATCTCGGCCGGATGGTAGGCTGATCGGCCAGTTCCATCCTTGATCTGATGACGACAGGACGTACCCGGCGCGGCTACTATTACCCCGGCTTTGGCGGCACGTACGGCTGGGAAAAGCACTAGTTCACCGATCTGCATCGATAGATCGTAATGTTCGTTTTCATACCCAAACGAGCCAGCCATGCCGCAACACCCCGACGGAATGAGGTCAACCGTGTAGTTGGCGGGTAATGATAAGGCATCGACCGATCGGCTGATGAGCGAAAGGGCTTTCTGATGGCAGTGCCCATGAAGCTTCACCGTGCGGGCCTCCGTTGTAAACTGGCTGGATGAAATACGCCCGGCATCGGCTTCATTGGCTATCCATTCTTCCAGCAGGTACGTATGTTCGGCAATCCGGCGAGCGTCGGCCTTCAATTCGTCTGGAACCAGGTCTGGATATTCATCACGGAACGTCAGAATGGCCGAAGGCTCCAGACCAACCAGCGGCTTATCGGCTGAAATGCGATTACGTAGCGCCAGTACATTACGAACGGCCAATTCCTTCGCTTCGCGGACAAACCCTTTCGACAGGTACGTTCGGCCGCTTTCTTCCGTCTTCGGCACTAGCACAGAATAGCCCAGCGCCTGCATTAATTTCACCGCTTTCTCACCAACAGATCCATCGTTGAACCGGGTGAATTCATCAATAAACAAGTTTACTGTCTTCAGTTTACTGTCTTCTGTTGCGCTGCTACACGGAGGAGCAACAGAAGACAGTAAACTGAAGACAGTAAACTTCTCTAGATGCGGCATGGTCCGGTCGGGGTGGAAACCAACGAGCCGGTTGGCCATGCGGCGGAGCGCGGGCGTGTTGTAGATGCCGTTATAGGCCCAGGGTACGTAGCTCGCAAGTTTCATTAACCGAGTGAAATTGCCAACAAGTCTGGCCCGGATCGGAATGCCTTTTTCATCGTGAACCTGTTGCGTAAACTCGGCTTTCATCCGGGTCATATCTACGCTGCTGGGGCATTCTGCCTTGCAGGCCTTACACGACAGGCAGAGGTCGAGCACATCGTTTACTTCGGCTTCATTTACGCCATTACCCGTGTAAAAGTGCCGGAGCATATTGGCGCGGGCGCGGGTGGTGTCGTGTTCGCGGCGGGTAGCCATGTAGCTGGGGCACATGGTCCCGCCCGAAAAATGGGTTTTCCGGCAGTCGCCGGAACCCGAACACTTTTCAGTAGCTTCGAGCAGGCCACCGGCTGCGCTGAAATCAAAAATGGTTTTAGGTTGCGGAATAACGATGTCGGCCTGGTAGCGCAGGTGTTCGTTCATCGGCGGGCTGTCGACTACCTTGCCGGGGTTGAACAGGTTCTGCGGATCCCAGAGTGCCTTTACGTCTTTGCAAAGCTGATAATTTTCGGGACCGAGCATATAGGCGATGAACTCGCCCCGAAGCCGACCATCGCCATGTTCGCCAGAGAGGGAGCCTCCATATTTTTTTACCAGTTGAGCCGTATCGCGCAGCAACGCCCGGAAGGTTTCGCGGCCGGGCGTGGTCTTCAGATTAATCAGTGGTAACACGTGTAGCTCGCCGGCCCCGGCATGAGCTGAATATTCAAGATCAAGGCCGTGGTTTTCTTTGGCCATAACCGTTAACTCATCGATGTAATCAGGCAAATCAGCGGGCGCAACGGCGCAGTCTTCGATCACGTTGGCGGGTTTTTCGTCGCCAGGTACGTTGTACATGATACTTAGCCCGGCCTTGCGCAATGCCCACGGTTTTTTGGTGTCATCGCCAACCAGTACCGGGTAGGCATAACCAAGCTGTTTCGCCCGCAAGGCATTCACAAATTGCCCCGTTCGGTCTGTCACTTCCTGCTCGGTCTGACCAAAAAACTCGACCATCAATACGGCCTTGGGATCACCTTCCACAAACGCCCGGTTTTTTGCCTGCTCAATATTGGTTTTGGTCAGTTGCAGAATATAGTCGTCTACTAACTCTGAGGCATGGCACTGATGCTCAAGCGCCACCAGATTTGCCTCCAGCGATTGCCGTAACGTTTCGAAATGAGCACAAACCAGCCCCACGTGGGCAGGAGGAAGCGGCAGTAGGTTCAGTTTCGCCTCGGTAATGAAGCAAAGTGTTCCTTCAGACCCGGCAATAAGGTGAGCGATGTTTACCCCACCCCCAGCCCCTTCCCTGAAAACAGGGGAGGGGAGTAATACTCCGCTTTCAAGCGAAGCTACTGTAGTGCGGCTCCCCGCCCCTGTTTTCAGGGAAGGGGCCGGGGTAAATCCTGCCACCAGCGCATCCAGGGCGTAGCCGGTGTTACGTCGGCTAACGGCGGGATTTGGGTAGCCGGCACGAATCTGCTGGCAGATAACCGGATTGGTGAGCCAGGCATGGAACGTCTGATAGATTTGCTGTTCGAGCGGGCTAACGACGTTTTCGCCCCGGCATTTTGCCTCGAATTCTGCCTGAGTCAACTGCCCGAATGTCACTTCAGCACCATCTGATAGCACGGCCCGCACCTCGAGCAGATGATCTCGAGTAGTGCCCCAGACGATGGAATGAAGACCACACGAATTATTGCCGATCATGCCGCCAATCATGGCCCGGCTGGCCGTTGACGTTTCGGGGCCAAACATCAGACCATATGGTTTCAGAACCACATTCAGGTCGTCGCGGATAACGCCCGGCTGTACACGTACCCAGCGTTCGGCGGCGTTAATTTCCAATACCTTATCGAAGTAGGTACCAATGTCGGCCACGATGCCGTTACCTACTACCTGCCCGGCCAGCGACGTACCTGCGGCGCGGGGAATAAGCCCGAGCGGCGCCGTAAGCTGGCTGTTGGCTTTAGTGAACCGTACAAGCCGCTTTATGTCTTCAACCGTGCGCGGAATAGCCACCGCCACAGGCATTTCCTGATAAACAGAGGCGTCGGTGGCGTACAGCGTCAGCTGCGCCTGATGCTCGGGCGACTGGTTGAAATACAATTCACCCTCAAACGAATGCTTAAGGCTGCTAAATGGCAGGGTGGGCGTCGTGGTAATCATACGTTAAAGATACGACCATACGGTAAATGCAGGCCGAAGCCCGTTGCCCGCTTTTTGCCAATCAGGCGCGTAATGGCACTCGCGGGCGTTATAATCGTTTGTAGGTAAAGGTCATAGACTTGGCCTTGCCTGGGTTTGGCATCGTGGGGAAATCGGCGAAGTTCATTACCCAGGTCATGGTGCTACCCGTCAGTGAAAGGCTATACGTAACATCAGGGCTCAGCTTTGCGTTGGGCGATATGATCTTGATGCTGCTGCCGGTCACTGTGTAACGGGCATCGGCAAACAGGGCTGCCTGAGCCGACATTTCCTGCATACAACCCGGGGGGACTACGGTTTTCTGAACACCCGCCGCCGTGAAATTGTACGTGATCTTGCTGGTGCAGGGAGTGCCCTGCTCCAGCATTGGCTGAACGTCCATGGTCTTACCATTCTTGTAGGTAATCAGTGCGCTCGTTCGTTTCCAGGTTCCGACAACAGACTGGGCCATGGTGGGAAAACTGATGGCTAAACCAAGAATGATCAACAGGGCATTCATATGTGTACGTCGTGTGGCTTGGTGAGATAAAAACGACGATGTGAAGAAAGGCGAATTGACAGTATTGCCCAACTGCCCTGACTAACGGGTTAGTAAAAGGTCGCTGGCGCTTACGATGAATGATCGCTGACGATGACCCAACGGCCTTTTTTCTTTTCCCACAGCAACGTGAAATGTCCACCGGCATCACCAACCTTAGGGCGGGTCAGGTGCCATTTGCCAATCACATATGCCACATTTTTGCCCGGAAACTCAACCTTCAATATGGTAAACGCCAACGTACCCATACTTTCCCGGTCGGGGTAGCGTTTTTTATAATTGGCCAGTGTAGCGTCATACCCATACGTAATGCCGGCTTTTCCCACAAACGTCAGCGAGTCAGATGGCCAGTATCCGTTCATGAATGACTCCACCCGGCCGGCGTTCCAATCGTCGGTTTGGCGCTTCAACGTACCCAGAATGGCCTGCCTGTCGGTTGCCGTCTGGGCGAACGTACCCGTTGTGCTGCCTAGCACCAGTACAGATAGAAGGATAAGAAAACGGAAGTGTCTCATTTTTGGCGAACTTTGCTGAATGAACTGGCTACGAAATTTTTATCGGGAATATAAGCCCTATATCTTCTCCGACGGGTGGTATTATGTGTTTATACTCGTATTCATTGCCCTAATGTTCCTCTTTTTCGCCTGATTAATGCCCAACATCGATCTGCTCGTTATTATCAATCCCTTATCAGGTACGTTACCACTTGCTCAGAGAGAGGGGTTACGAGCATTCATTGCTGCCGAAGCCAACCGGCAGGCCTACCATGCCGAGATTGTCACGACCACCCGTGCGGGGCAGGCCACAGAACTGGCTACTCAGGCGGTGCAGCGCGGCATTCGCCGGGTGCTGGTTATGGGGGGCGATGGCACCATCAATGAAACTGCCCGGGCACTTCGTCAAACCGCCACTGCGCTGGGTATTGTGCCAATGGGTTCTGGAAATGGCCTGGCGCGGCACCTCGGCCTGCCCATGAATCCGCAGAAAGCGGCAGAGCGTGCCTTGGCCGGCAAACCCGTTCTGATCGATAGCGGTGAGCTGAACGACCATCCATTTTTCTGTACGGCAGGGCTGGGGTTTGAAGCTTATGTGGCTCATGAATTTGCTAAACAGCCCACCCGAGGGTTACAGACATACATCAAAACGGCCTACAGGTCGTTCTGGAGTTACAAACCCGCTGAGTATCTGGTTGATGGGAAAGAAACCGGTCCGCTGTTTTCGCTGACTGCCGCCAATGCAGCCCAGTTTGGTAATAACGCCTGGATTGCGCCTAATGCCAATATTGCCGACGGGAAATTAGACTTGTGTCAACTGAAGCCATTTCCGGCGCACATGGCGAGCGTCATTGGCTGGCAATTGTTCCGAAAATCGCTGAATCGTTCGGCCTACTGGTCAGGGCAGCGAATGCAGAACGCCACCATTCAGAGCAACGCACCGCTGCTGGCCCATGCCGATGGCGAACCACTAACGCTTGCTGGAGACACGTGTACCGTTCGCGTGTTGCCCGGTAGTTTATTAGTATTGATGTAATTGAGTGACATCTACTGTATGCTTTTGGCCCAATCTAACAGGGCGGGGTAGAGGGCGGCAATAGGTTGGTCTGGTTTACGGACAGCATATAACTCAGTCAACTTCTGAGTGAATTCCCGAAACCGAATATAATTCCGTCGATCTACCATCAGTTTTTCACGCCGGTCTATAACATAAGCTGCTGTTTGCGGATCGTACTGATCGCTAACGTATAAACAGAATAAGGCGTGGGTCATGTATTCGTTGAATACACTTTGTGGCGTACCATAACTCTCTGTATCGCCGCCCGATTTTGTCCAGACGGCTCGCTTAGAAAAAATAGAGTCAACCCGACTTCTGAAACGCGATGTAGTAGGATTGACGTAATTATGATCAATCTCCGTAAATACAATTCCTGAAGCTACCCCTTGCCGTTGTTGATCGGTTAATCCTGCCTGATTCAGATAATCGGACGGGCCATTGACAAACATGATTGCTTCTTTGTACCATTTGCCATCTAAGAACCGACCATATTGCTGCGTACTGTGCGAACCACCAATCAGTGGCGAGAAGACAACCCGATAACAGCTAAAACGTTGTGGAAAGCGTGCTTCCAGCCAAGTCCACATTGTACGAACAGGCATCAGCTTTTTTTGCTGATTCATTAATTGCTGATAGTAAGGCTGATGGCTTTTATAAAAAGCACGGTAACCCGATTGTTTGGCGAAATCCTCGATTTTGAGCGCAAGCTGCCTAAACAAGCTATTGAACGTGACGTTGTCATTGCCCATAACATAATAATGAGGGCCTGTCCAAATGAGTTTGTTACCCTCGAAGTGGTAGGCATAGCTGTTTTCGCGGAAATCGTAATAGTTGCTATAATTACCAGCAATCTGATTAATTAAAGCAAAAACGGGATGGTTGATAAAAGGCTTGAAATGAGCGACAACCTGCTCATAATAAGGACCTGATTTAGGTAAGGTCGTATTCTTTTCTCCATGCGCTGATAATACCCAGAGAATATTGGCTAGCTCATACACTTCCGGAATTTCAAACTCTTCCTTATCGGTATGTTGTCGTACGTATTCGTCGGTGAACTGACCGGGCACACCGTTGAACCGGAGCCGGTACGTGGCCTTACCAGCAGGTGTAATCAATGGTATATAGATTCGCTGGCCATATGGGAGATTTGTGTAATTGATTCGCACACTATCCTGTCCAGTCGATACTATTGCATAGGCCCCTGGATAGCCATCGTTGCCTAAGTCTACAGTGTCGCCAACTACTGCTGTGAGTGAATAAGGTGCTGACGAGTTAGAGGCACGCACTGAAAATTGTTGACTTTTTAATTGTAATGCCTTGGGATATGTTTGCGTTTTAATGCCATCCTGTGCCTCCGCATATCTTGGAAGTAAGCCGACCAGTATAAAAAAGAGAGTAATAAGACACTGCATAGACAAGAGGTTGAGGTTTTTATAAGTAGATAAACGCGTCGACAACGTATAAATTATGAGCAAGAAAAACTACACGGGCATCGTCTATTCAACGAATCCCGACCACGAATACCAAAGCGATGACGCCCCTGCTGCCGACACGCTGCCGCCACAGCAGCAGCAGTTGAAAGTATGGCTCGACCGCCGCAGCGGCGGTAAAGTGGTTACGGCCGTGCGGGGGTTTATTGGTACAGACGCCGATCTGGCCGATCTGGGGAAACAGCTTAAAAATAGCTGTGGGACGGGTGGCACTGTTAAAGACGGCGAAATTCAGATACAGGGCGACCACCGCGACAAAATCCTGACGTACCTGACGGGCAAAAAATACGGCGCCAAAAAAGCGGGAGGGTAAGGAAAGTAGGAATTAAGAATGGCTTCGTTAAGGGATGCTCCATAGCGGAGCAATGCTTAATTCTTAATGCGTACGTCGGCTTCGAGCACAGAATTGGCTTTGCCGGTGAAGGTGCCACTTACGGGGGCTGTCAGTTCAGCGCGGGCCGACGAAGCCAGAAAAACGTGGTTATTGACGACTACGCTATTCTCCGTTGGGTCGAAGCCACGCCAGCCTGCGCCAGGCAGATACACTTCAGCCCAGGCATGGAGTTGATGCTCCTGTTGGGCTGACCCGAAGAGGTAACCGCTTACGAACCGGGCTGCTAGGCCAAGGCTTCGGCAGGCAGCCATAAAAAGCGTGGTGTAGTCGCGGCATGAACCGCGCTGCTCCAGAAGTGTCTGTTCGGGTGGGTAAGGTGCACCCTCTTCGCGGGTAGCATACGTAAACTGCCGGATGGCGTTGTTCAGCGCAATCAGGAACGGGACCGTTTGCCAGCCAACGCCAGCGGCTAATTGCCGTGCCCACGTTTCGATGGCCGGCGTTACGCCTTCGCGGGTCAGGTACGTTTCAAGTAACGGACGTACCTGGGCGGGGTATTTCAGGGGAACCCGTTGTGCTTCAAACGGGAAGAGGACAAAATCGAGCGAATTGAACGGTTCTGAATCAACTTCAATTTCGGCCGTAATATGCAGGTGGTTGGTTGGCCCGCTGAAGTACACCAACTGCTGAACGTTCCCCTCTACATCTACATTCCGCACCACTTTAGATGGCACAGGGTCGATCGTTAGCTCGTAGTGTTGCAGCCGCTGATACGGGTATGTGCGCGGATACAGATAGAGCATATGCGGCTGAAGAACGACCGGCTGGTCGTACTGGTATCGCAGTTGATGCCTGACAGTAAGGCGCATAGAGTATAGAGTTGGCAGTGAGCACTGGCAGTCGTTACTAACTACAGCAGTGGTGGCTAATTGATACGGTCTGGCTATTGCCCATCACCGCTGCTTACTGCTACTTTTTCAAAAATGGGATCCATCCAGTAGGTAGGCAGGCGACGCACCGAATTGTTGAGCAATGCGCTCCACTGATGCGAAATTTCGTCCATGTCGTCTTTCTCCAGCCGGTGTTCGGTCATGTGGAAACTGTCTTTCGTATATACCACCACATCCAGCGGGTAGTCAACATCATTGGCGCTGACACGGGTGGCATCGAAAGCCAGAAAGCCGATCTTTAAGGCTTCCTGAAGGGTGGCCTCGTAATTTAAGTTTCTGAATAACAAAGGTTTGCCGTATCCGGAATTGCCAATGATCTTGAAGAGTGAGCCCGAGTCAACTTCTACCCAGTTACCTTCCGGATATAACAGAAACAGCTTGTGCTCCTCGTCGTCCTGGAGTTGGCCACCCACAATGGCATTCAGGTTGAAGTTCATCCCCGCCGCCTGAATCGACTCCTTATCTTCGGCGGCAACTCGTTTGACCTGCTCGCCAAAAGCGTTGACGGCCTTGTATAACTTATTGAATGTCTGATCCTGTTCGGCAAGCACTTCGCGGAAATACGTGATGGCCTTGTCGCGTACCGACCGCAGGCCCGAGGTCATAATGAACAGCGAATGATTCTTGACCTCGTGGACGGTGATCTTTCGGTTGGTGGAAACTTCAGTACCCGACGTTAGGCGTGTGTCGGCAATAGCTACCAGACCTGATTTTACTTTAATTCCTAAGCAATACGTCATTAGAGCCGCGAGGGAGATGTGTAATGGGCAAATATAAACCGTTTTCCCATTGAGCCTTTCCAACAGGACGGGTTTATCTGCCTGTGAAGGGTATAACTAAGCCGCTAGAATAAGTTCTAATATAGTTATTCTGGTGTATCGGGGGTGGCTGCTGAGCGAGATCGGAGGGCGAACAGATCGAAGCGGCGATGCCCCAGTTCTTTCTCCATATCGCTGAGTTCAATTTGCAGGGCATTGATCGAAATGGATATTTCCAGAACAGAAATAACCAACGCGGATATTTGAAGAACCAGCGCCAGACCGAACAGATAGCTGGCAATTAGCGGCTTTCCCCAGTAGATGAGCGCCATGCAGACGGCACTGACCAACAGGCTCAACACAGCCATAATCTGGATGTTACGAATCAGCCTAAGACGCCGGTGCAGGTTTTTGATCTGATCAACGTAAACCGTTTCGGGGTTCGTGCGGAATTTGTCGTGCAGGTCGCGAATCAGACTGGCAATGGCCAGAAACCGATTGGTGAAGGCAATCATCAGAAGGGAAACAGTTGAAAAAAGTAATGCTGGTGTGCTGATCGTGAGTTCCATAATAAAGCTGTCGATGGGCAATAGCCACTGACTACCTGTCGAAACGTCGTAACTTGCGGCCTTTGTTCAACATGCGTACAACTATATGTCTGAGAAACGTAGCCCAGCGTTAATTTTCATTTTCATCACGGTTCTCATCGACTGCATCGGCATCGGGTTGATTGTGCCGGTAGTTCCCAAACTGCTTGAAGAGCTAACGGGCGAAGGCCTGAGCGTGGCCTCTCAATATGGTGGCTGGCTCACGTTTGCCTATGCTGCCATGCAGTTCGTCTGTGCGCCTATTCTGGGTGGCCTCAGCGATCAGTATGGCCGTCGGCCTGTCTTGCTGGTTTCTCTGTTTGGTCTTGGCCTCGACTTCCTGGTGTCGGCCTATTCGCCCACGATTGGCTGGCTGTTTTTCGCTCGTATTGCGGCTGGTATCTGTGGTGCCAGTTTCACCACGGCCAGCGCCTACATTGCCGATATCAGTACTCCCGAAAAACGGGCGCAGAACTTTGGGCTGATTGGCGCGGCTTTCGGGCTGGGCTTTATTATTGGCCCAACGCTTGGTGCCCTGTTTAGCAGCTACGGAATCAGGGCACCGTTCTACGCCGCGTCGGTTCTGTCGCTTCTGAACTGGTTGTATGGTTATTTCGTCTTGCCCGAATCATTATCACTCGAAAACCGGCGCGCCTTTAGCTGGAAGCGGGCTAATCCGGTGGGTTCATTTCGCGCTCTTCGTCGGTACCGCTCGTTGCTAGGTATGATTATCGCGTTGGCTTTCCTGTACATTGCCGGGCAGGTAATGCAATCAGTATGGGGTTACTTTACCATGCTACGCTTTGGCTGGGATATCAAGATGGTCGGCATTTCGCTGGGCCTTATCGGGTTGGCCGTGGCCATTGTGCAGGGTGGTTTGATCCGTCTCATTATTCCGAAGATTGGCCAGAAACGGTCGGTTTTTCTGGGCATGATCGTCTACGTATTCAGTTTTCTGGGATTTGCTTTCGCCAACGAAAGCTGGATGGCCTTTGCCCTGATTGTTCCCTATTCGTTTGCCGGCATTACCGGACCAGCCATTCAGGGTATCATTTCCGGGCAGGTGCCACCAAACGAGCAGGGCGAACTGCAGGGTGCGCTGACCAGCCTGATGAGTCTGACGGCCATTGTGAGCCCGGTGTTGATGACTAACCTGTTTGCGTATTTCACCAAACCCGGCGCACCCATCTATTTCCCGGGTGCACCCTACATGGCCGGCGGCGTATGCACGCTCATCGCCATTGGCTTTACCATCAGTGCCCTGAAAGACTACGTCCAGCCACGATATAAGGTGGAGGAAGTGGTGAATGAGTAGCTGGGTAATTGGTTGGCTGGTTCATTGAATAATGCCTATAAATAGCTGACAGACGTTAGGTAGGCTGATCAATCAGCCAGCCAACCAATCAACCAATTACACACTCAACCAGTCATCCGATCAACCTACTCGTACAGTTCCGGCCTGAGCTTCATGCTGAGGAGTACAATCCAGTCGACCAGGCCGGGGAAGAACCGGCTAAGTGTAGCGTTTAATTTGCCCATGCCCGTAAGAACCGTGTTGGCACGGCGGCGGCGAATATGGCGGGTAATGGCCTGAGCTACCTGTTGTTGTGTCATCTGCCAGCGGGGTGGTCGGTGCGCCAGCGGAACCGGTTCGCCGTGGGCCGCGAATACCCGTTTTTCTGGGTCGTTGGCCGTAAAGCCGAGGTGAATGACCCCCACGTGCATGCCCGTTTTATGCCACTCGAGCCGGAGCGTGTGGGCCAGATTACTTACGGCCGCTTTCCCCGCGCAGTAGGCCGATCCGCTGGGAATCCCATTCAACGCCGAGATGGAGGAGACAAACGTCACGCAGCCCTTCGTGGCTCGCAGATAAGGAAGCGCGGCTTTGAGTGGATACACGGTTCCGTAAATATTGCTGTCACAAACAGCCCGGAACACATCGACATCAAGGTCGTTGAAATAGGCCCGCATGGATATACTGGCGTTAGCCACCAGTATATCGAGTTTTCCGAAAGCCAAAATCGTCTCATCGATCAGTCGTTGGCATTCGTCGACCTTCGTTACATCAGCCACACAGGCTTCGGCAACGTACCCGGCTTCTGTGAACGTACCCAGTGTTTCGGCGAGGCGATCGGGTCGCAGGCCATTCAACATCACGCAGGCCCCCTGACGCGCCAGTTCGCGGGCCGTTTCCCGACCAATTCCTGATTCTGAACCTGTAATTAAGGCCACTTTGCCGCCAAACGGACCAGTTGGCAACGGCCAGGTACGTTCCCTGATCGGCCCGTTTGCTTGGTTGCCAGGCAGAGTGCCTGTTGAAGAAGGTTTGTCAATATACGTATCCATGCGCGGTGAACCAGTCATACGCTTCCTGTAGCGCTTCCCGAATCGGTGTCTGCGGTAAGTTGAGTTCGTTGATCGCCTTTTGCGACGAGAAATAGTGTCCGTCGTTGGCAATCAGTGCCATTGGCAACGTTACTTGTGCGTGTTTGCCCGTGAGTGTGGCCAGCCAGTCGTTGAACTGCCCGTAAAGCCGTGTCAGACCTGGCGACAGCGAAAGCCGTGGTGGCTGTACCCCGGCAACCTGTGCCATTAAGGTGAACGCTTGGCGATACGTAAGGTTTTCGTTTCCCAGAATATACGACTCACCTATACTCCCCATCGTTAGCGCGTTGACCGTACCAATGGCGGCGTCGCGTACGTGAATGAAATTCTTTCCACCCATCGTATATCCCGGTAGCTGACGTCGGGCCACGGCAAGCAACATAGCCCCCGACGTAGGTTTACTATCAAGCGGACCAACCAGAAACGACGGATGAACCATAATGGCAGGTACGTTATCTCTATGAACAGCCAGTTTTACCGACTCAGTAGCTGCTACCTTACTGTCCATATAATCGACGCCGTAGCGTTGCCCGGAGTATGGCTGCTGCTCATCTCCCGGCTGTTCTCTGGTACCAAAGCCAAATACATTGGCCGTGCCAACATAGACAAGCCTGCGTATCCCATGCTGTTTTACAGCCTGTAGCACATGCTCGGTGCCGGTTTTGTTCACTTCCCACACGGCGACATTCCGTGCCGGATTGACCTGCGCCAACGCCGCCGCGTGAATCACGCCCGCACAGCCGTCTGCTGCCCGGAGCAGATCGTTTTGCCGACAAATGTCTCCCTCGATGAAGTCAATGGGTAATCCAGCTAGGGTAGACCGGCTGCTACCCCGCCGCACCAGCGCCCTGACAACGTACCTGCGTGCCAGCAGTTCACGGGCAATGTGGCTTCCCAGGAACCCGTTGGCACCCGTTAAAAGAATCGTGTTGCTCAATAAGCTGACTATTAAACGTTTTGGTAAGTACGGGAAATGAGGGGAATTGGATTAAATCAGTCATAGGTCAGTAGTCGATAGTTGCGCTGCTCATGCTCATCTCAACCAGGTGGTCAAGCAGCGCGACTATCGACTTACGATTAATCCTGACTTAGATCGTATTGCCGCGCAGGAAATCGCTGACCAGCATTCGGCGTTTGCCTTCTGCCTGAAGTTCATTGACCATCAACCATTCGTCGGCGGCACGTACGAGCAGCTTTGTTTTATGATCGGTATAGGCTTGCCCCGGCTCCGCATCGAAGGGACTTTCGTTAGCTACCGACACCGAATAAATCTTGTAGAACTTTCCATTTAGCATGGTCCAGGCCGCTGGGTAGGGCGATAGACCCCGCACAAAGTTTCGGACATTTACTGCCGGCTGATTCCAGTTAATTTCCGTGGTTTCGCGGTGGAGCTTTGGCGCGGGTTTAAGGTCGTCGGCATTGGGCTGGGGCGTTCGTGGGTACGTTCCGGCTGCAATAGCCTGTACTGTTCGGAACACCAGATCGGCCCCGTGTATCATCAGGCGGTCGTGCAACGTACCTGCGGTATCATCGGCATGAATTGGCTCAGTTTCCTGAAAAATCATTTGCCCCGTATCGATCTCTTTTTCGATGAAAAAAGTGGTAGCTCCCGTTTCTGTTTCACCGTTGATGATGGCCCAGTTGATAGGCGCTGCCCCCCGGTATTGAGGGAGCTTCGACGCATGCAGGTTGAACGTACCTATGCGGGGCATGGCCCAGACAACCTCAGGCAACATTCTGAATGCCACCACAACCTGCAGGTCAGCATTATAATTGGCCAACTCAGCCAGAAAAGCCGGGTCGCGCAGTTTTTCGGGTTGCAACACGGGTAACCCGGCCTCAATAGCTGCTTTTTTTACGGGTGAAGGTACCAACTGTAGACCGCGCCCCGACGGCCTGTCTGGGGCGGTGATCACGGCTACCACCTGGCAGCCGCCATTGATAAGGCGTTGAAGGGTGGCCACCGCAAAATCGGGGGTGCCCATAAACACAATGCGTAATTCGTTGCTCATAGTATTCGTTTCTAGGTACGTTGAGACCTGGTTGTCACAGACCCGTTTTCGTGTTTTGTAGAAACCGACAGGGGTGTGTTGACAAAGGCCGGTTCGAAGTCGTACATTTGTCTAAACGCCATCTCAACCCGATGCGACAACAACGCGCACACATCATTAAAGGTTGGTTCTTCTGACAGGCTGCAAAACAAACAAACTTGTTGCAGAACGGTCGGTGGGCCGTTCTTTTTTTTGTCCATGACGCTCGTCTGCGACTCCGGTCTATGATGACTGTCTACAACGAATGTTACCAATAGTTGCCTCTGACGGTAGTTCAGTAGTCGGAGATGATTGTCTATGTAAAAGACACCAGCATATTATGTCTAAGATTAATTATTACACCGAAGAGGGCTTAAACCGCCTCAAAGCCGAACTGAACGATCTGAAAACCAAAGGTCGTACAGCAATTGCCCATCAGATTGCCGAAGCACGTGACAAAGGTGACCTCAGCGAAAATGCCGAGTACGATGCGGCGAAAGATGCGCAGGGGTTACATGAACTGAAGATTTCGAAACTTGAAGAGGTGGTTGCCAACGCACGTCTGCTCGACGAGTCATCCATCGATACGTCGATTGTGTCAGTGCTGTCGCATGTGAAGATCAAAAACAAGAAAACGGGTGCTGAGGTCACCTATACGCTGGTGTCGGAAGAAGAAGCCGATCTGAAGCAATTCCGTATTTCGGTTGGCTCGCCCATCGGCAAAGGCCTGCTCGGTAAAAAAGTAGGCGAAACCGCCGAAATAACCGTCCCCGCTGGCAAAATCGAATTCGAAGTACTGGAAATTAGTCGGTAGTCATAAGTCAATAGTTGGCTGACGTTCGAGTAAACTTGCGTCAGCCAACTATTGACTTACGACTCCCTTTCATATACCACAAAATCGAATGCGGCTTCGTGGCGCTCGTCGGCGGGGTGAGGGTGTCGGCTGATTTCGTGCCATACCGTTTTGTCGAACTCTGGGAACGACGCGTTGCCTTTGTAGGCACGATGAACTTCGGTCAAATAAATGCGATCGGCTATCGGTAGGGCCAGCGCATAAATTTCGGCTCCGCCAATAACGAACAACTCCGGTTGTTCATGAGAAGCTTCGGCCTGACGGGCAGCTTCTAAGGCGGCTTCCAGCGTATTCACCACCAGTACACCATCTACCCAGAAATCAGGGTTACGGGTAATCACGATGTTTGTCCGTTTGGGTAACGGCTTACCCAATGCATCCAGCGACTTACGCCCCATGATAATGGCGTGACCGCTGGTTTTTTGTTTGAAGTAGGCAAAGTCGTCGGGAAGATGCCAGGGAAGATCAGGGCGACCATCGGGACGATCATGGCCGATGATCCGGTTCTGCGCCATTGCGGCAATAAGGCTAATTGTCATAAGGTATTACTATCGTCTGGGTAAAAGTACGGCCTGCCGGTTATATGTAGCTTAATAGCCTTGCTGCGCCATACGACAACCCAGGTACGTATGGTTCAGATAAGGCCATTCGCCGAACAGGTAAATGACTGAAAAATGGTGCATTGAATCTTTGTTAAACCGTCCAATTCCCTCTTGTAATTATATACATTTGTGTTCCTTTAGAACGTTTTTATACTGTATTCTAACTTCTTTCTCCTATGAACAGACGCGACGCCCTGTTGCGGGTGGCTACAATGGTTGGTGCGACAATGACGTTGCCCGCTCTTGGCTCATCCGCGTTGGCCGAAACGCTTGAGGCTTCGGCGGCTCAACGACTAGCAACGGGCAAGCCCGTTCTTTTCACGGCCGACCAGGATGCTCTCGTGGCCGATCTGGCCGATGTAATTATTCCTACAACCAGTACGCCAGGTGCTAAAGCCGCCAAGGTAAATGAGATCATAGATGTTGTTCTGAAAGACTGCTACAAGCCTGCCGATCAGAAAGTGTTTATCGATGGCCTGACCATGACGCAGAAAATGAGTCAGGATAGCTACGGCAAAGCGTTTTCGCAACTCGACAACAATCAGAAGATTGAGTTGGTGAAAAAACTGGAAGCCGACGCCAAACAGCAGAAATCGGCTGCAGCCCGTGCAGTAGCTGGCCAGCAGGACGTGCAGATTGCGGCCGAAAAGCGTAACGTAACGCCATTCTTCGCCATGCTGAAAGATCTGACGCTGATGGGCTATTTCACGTCTGAAATTGGTGCTACGCAGGCACTTGAGTATGTGGCTATTCCGGGCCGGTACGATGGGTGTGTTCCTTTGAAACCAGGTCAGAAAGCCTGGGCAATTTAAAACCAGTTTACTGTTTACAGTTTTCTGTTTACTGTTGCTTCGCCTAGTCAGGGCACAGTATAAAGCAGCGCAACTGAAAACAGTAAACAGAAGACTGTAAACTGATTTCTCTATGAATCTCAATATCGACGCTCAGAAAGACATGACCTACGATGCAATCGTGGTTGGGTCGGGTATATCAGGTGGCTGGGCCGCAAAAGAACTGACTCAGAAAGGATTAAAAGTTCTGATGCTGGAGCGCGGCCGCGACATTAAACACGTTGAGGGCTACACAACAGCTACCAACAATCCCTGGGATTTTCCGCACCGGGGGCGAATTACTACGCAGGCGGCCGAAGAATACTGGGCCAACATGCGCACCGGTTACACGGCCAATGAAGAGTGGCGTCATCATTTCGAAAATGACTCCCTGAACCCATACATCGAAAAACGTCCGATGGACTGGATTCGGGGGTATCATGTGGGGGGGCGTTCGCTGATGTGGGGTCGTCAGAGCTACCGTCATAACGAAGAAGACTTCATGGCCAACCTCAAAGAAGGCGTTGGTGTTGACTGGCCTATCCGGTATAAAGACCTGGCACCCTGGTACACATACGTAGAAGGGTTTGCCGGTATCAGTGGTTCGAAGGATGGCCTCAGCGTATTGCCAGATGGCAATTACCTGCCTGCCATGCAGATGAACTGCGTGGAGAAGGAAGTGAAAGCCCGTGTAGAGAAAGCATTTGGCAAGCGGCACATTACAATGGGTCGTACGGCTCACCTGACCGACCCGAAAGCGGTTCACACTAACCTGGGCCGCGCTGCCTGTCAGTATCGGAACCAATGTATGCGTGGTTGCCCATTCGGTGCGTATTTCAGTACACAGTCGTCTACACTGCCCGCTGCAATGGCCACCGGCCGACTGACGCTACGTCCTGATTCGATCGTTTCGGAGGTATTGTACGATGAGAAGAAGGGCCGGGCTACAGGCGTTCGTATCATTGATCAGAACACACTGGCCGTTCGTGAATATTACGCCAAGATCATCTTTGTGAATGCATCGGCGTTTGGCAGTACATCCATCCTGATGAATTCGAAGTCGAGCCGGTTCCCCAACGGAATGGGTAATGATTCAGATCAGCTAGGTCGTAATATCATGGATCACCACCTCGGCGTAGGCGCCTCCGGCGACTTTGACGGGCTGGAAGATCAATATTACTATGGTCGCCGGGCAAATGGCGTTTATATACCCCGTTACCGTAACTGGGATGGCGATAAACGCGACTACCTGCGTGGCTTCGGCTATCAGGGTGGTGCCAGCCGGTCCGGTTGGAACCGGGGCGTTGGTGTCGAGGGCTTTGGTGCTGACTTTAAGGAAGATCTGACCAAGCCTGGCCCCTGGAATTTTGGCATTGGGGGCTTCGGTGAAGTGCTGCCCGACCCGAATAACCGCATGACCTTGTCGCCGGATAAGAAAGACCGGTGGGGACTACCACAGATCGTTTTCGACGCTGCATATGGAGAAAACGAGAAGAAGATGCGCAAAGACATGATGAACGATGCCGTTGAGATGTTGGAAGCTGCGGGTCTGAAAAATGTACGCGGTTACAACGACGAATCGAAACACCTTGGCATTGGTATTCACGAGATGGGAACAGCACGCATGGGCCGTGATCCGAAAACGTCGGTCCTGAACGCGAATAACCAGATTCACGCGGTGAAAAATGTATTCGTTACTGACGGTGCTGCAATGACCTCTGCGTCATGTGTGAACCCATCGCTGACGTATATGGCACTTACAGCCCGTGCCGCTGATTTTGCCGTAAAAGAGCTCAAGAAGCAGAATCTGTAGACAAACCGCCCCATGTGGTTCATCGCCCAAGCCATTACTTATGGCTTGGGCGATGTTTTTTATATGACAATAGACTTATTATCAAACGGTTATAAAAAATAAATAGTAAACCTATAGACTTGTTTTGTCGACGTTGAATTAAATTAATTAATTTAATAGGCGAATTCATAGTTAGCATCTTGTTTTTGTATTATGCCAAGATTAACTTTGAATGAACAAATTTTTACCCCCGTAATAAAAGTTGGCATAGGTTTTGAATTGAACTTGGTATTCACTTCTAAAAAGTGACCAACCCATATACCTGTTAAAGAGATGAGAACGATTCGGTTGTACATGATTTTGCAATGGGTACTGTTTCTGCCCATCCTGTTGCCGCTTTGCATGGTGTTCGGTGCCCTTCGTGGAGCCGTTCTCATGGCTGAACGAGTAATCGATCAGATGAGTATCGACATTAGTTACAAATCAACAGATACGTCGGTGCAGCCGGAAGCCTGATTGATTTACTTTTAGATCTATAAAGAAAAGGCCCTGATACTGCGCAGTATCAGGGCCTTTTCTTTATAGGCTTCACCTTAAAAGATGAAGTCCAGGTTTTTGTCTTTGAATTCTTCGTTATCCAATTCCAGAAATTCTTCCCAGAAAGGATCGACCGGCAGACCGGCACGAAGAATTAAGGGCTCTTTTTTAACGGGATGTATAAAATACAACCGGCGGGCATGAAGGTAGATTTTCTTACCTGGCACTTCGCGGTCATACCCATACTTGGCGTCGCCGCGGATTGGACAACCCATAGCGGCCAGCTGGGCCCTTATCTGGTGTGGACGGCCTGTCAGGGGTTCCACCTCAAGGAGGTAATGCTCGTTGATTTTCCCCAAAAGCCGATACGATAATTCGGCCCGTTGCGAGCCGGGAACCTCGTAGTCGTAGGCAGTTACCTGATTTTTGGCTTCATCTTTAATCAGATAATGTACCAGCTTACCTTTCTTCTCAGCAGGGTGATGCCGAACAACCGCCCAGTATGTTTTCTGGATCTGACGCTTGCGGAATAGCTCGGTCATCCGCTCAACCGCTTTTGAGGTACGTCCGAAAACGACCAGGCCGCTGACGGGCCGGTCGAGGCGATGAACAGGATTCAGGAATACATCGCCGGGCTTTTTATATTCTTCCTTAATATACTCTTTGAGGAGTTCAGTAAGCGAAGGGTCGCCGGTACGATCAGTCTGTACGAGTACACCCGGCTCTTTGTTGACGATCAGCAGGTGGTTGTCTTCATAAACCACCGAATAGGGTACGCGCTTTTTCATAAAAATGTCATTAAGCCTTGCCTGTTCCATTGGAGCGGGTAAAGCTTAATACTAACTCAGTATGCTTCCGATTCGTTCGGGAAGTCGTTGGCTTTCACATCATCAACGTAGTGCGTAATGGCTTCCAGCATGGCCGTGTGCAGGTCGGCGTATCGGCGTAGAAAGCGTGGCTTGAACTCTTTGTTGATGCCCAGCATATCGTGGATGACCAGAATCTGGCCGTCAGCGTCTGGCCCGGCACCGATCCCTATGGTTGGGATAACCAGTTGTTCAGAAACCTGTTTTGTCAGCACCGCCGGGATTTTTTCCAGTACGGTGGCAAAACAGCCAATTTCCTGAAGCATCAGGGCGTCGTCGATGAGTTTTTGGGCTTCGGTTTCTTCTTTGGCCCGAACGGCATACGTACCAAATTTATAGATCGACTGTGGTGTAAGTCCCAGATGACCCATAACTGGTACGCCCGCGCTTAAAATGCGGGTTATCGACTCGCGAATTTCACTGCCGCCTTCCATTTTCACGGCATGAGCACCAGACTCCTTCATTATCCGGATGGCCGAACGAAGCGCTTCCGATGAATTACCCTGATAGGAGCCAAACGGAAGATCAACTACCACCAGCGCCCGCTTTACAGCCCGAACGACTGACCCTGCATGGTAGATCATCTGATCGAGCGTGATGGGGAGGGTAGTTTCATGACCAGCCATGACATTAGAGGCTGAATCACCCACCAGGATGACCTCTACACCAGCCGCATCAACCACGCGGGCCATTGAGTAATCATAGGCCGTAAGGGCTGAAATTTTCTCGCCCCGGCTTTTCAATTCCTGAAGGGTGTGCGTTGTAACGCGTTTTATATCGGGATTGTGAACAGACATTTTTTAGTTTACTGTTTTCAGTCCACTGTCTTCAGTTGCTCCGCTTTCTGTTGCACTTCGATCGGGCGAAGCAACAGAAAACGGTAAACAGAAAACGGTAGACTGCCTACCTGGGTGCCAGCCAGGCTTCGGGGTTCATTTTGGCAAATTCTTTCCAAATCTGGAATTGCAGTTCAGCGTTGCCGCTATTGTCTGTACCAACGGTGCCAATCGTTTCGCGGGCTTTCACCCGGTCGCCCATTTTTACCGTTACATTCTTCAGTTTGGCGTAGATCGTATAGTAATCGCCGTGCTGAATGGCTACTACGTTCTGGCTTCCCATAACGTACTCAACGTTCATGACAATGCCATCATAGATAGCGCGCACAGGTTCGCCCGCGTTGGTTTGAATATCGATACCTGGATTAGACACTTTCAGACCCTTTAGGACCGGGTGGGGGTGAACACCGAAACGTTCTGAAACAAAGCCACGCTGAACAGGCCAGGGAAGCCGGGCGCGGGAAGCGGCGAAGGAAGAGCCAAGCGCCAGTTCTTCCCGGTTGAGGTTGCCAGGCGTACGCGTATTGTCAGATTTGGCAACGCCCAGGTCTGGATTGGGAATAATAACAACGGGCGGGGGGGCAGGCTTACCTTCTTCTTTGGCTTTAGCCACCGCTTCGGCACGTTTCCGTTCTGCCTCGCGCCGTTCGGCAGCTAATCGGGCGGCCTCTGCTTTAGCCAGCCGTTCGCGTTCGGCACGTTCGCGGGCAGCGCGTTCGGCACGCTCACGAGCTTCCCGGGCAATGATCGACGTGATCATGTTTTCGAGCCGATTTATATTCTTCCGGCTCTCGGCCAGTTCGGCGCGCAATACGCCTTCTCGCTGGCTCAACTGCTCAACAACCTTGTTCTTATCCTGTTTAAGGTCTTCCAGCTTCTCCGACTCGCGCACTTTGGTTGTAAGCACTACTGTCTGCTGGCGGCGTTTTTGCTCGGTAGCAGTGCGTTTTCCAGTTAGTTCTGTCTGAACGGTTTCCATTTCCCGCTTCTGGGTCTGGCGGGCTTTGGCATATTGCTTCAGGTAACGGAAACGCGCAACGAGCTGGTTGAAGTTTTCCGACGAAAACAGAAAACCAAGTGGATTCAATTGCTGGCGACGCTTGTCAGCAGCGTAAATCATTTGGGCGTATTCGGCGCGAAGCTTGTCGAGGTCGCGGTTCAAAACCTGACTGGCCTTGCGGAGATCAGAAATTTCGACTTCACTAAGCCGTATTTCGTCGGATAACAAATTGATCTGCTTCGATTGAGCGTCAATCTGGGCGCTTAGGGCTTTTAGCTGACTAATGGATACCTGCTTCTCCGACGATGTCTTTTTCAGGACTTCACGCAGTTCATTCAACTGCTCGATGTTCTTCTTTTTTTCGCGCTCTAACGCCTGCCGATCCCGTTTCTGAGCAAACAGTGGGAGGGACGTACACAAGGCGATAAGCAGGAAGAGGAGTAGGCGCATGGGCAAAAATAGTCGTAAGTGATCGAGTTGTTTGTTGTCTAGCCCGCCGCTAAAGCAAAAATTAACGTTGAGCAGGGCAACGACGACTCTGTTACTTAAGACTAATTACGTTGATACTTAGCCGGGATACTGAACGGAAAACCGGGGTCTTTATCGATCAATTCAACCTTGTTATGTTTAATCTGAATAAGCGTCTGATAGAACTGCCCGTCGGCCTGTGACTGATAATCGAGTGTGACCAGGCTGGAATACGGGAACAGGAAGTTGTTCAGCATATTGAAGTCTTCATAATCCAGCCGAAGGGCATTTTTGGTGGGCTGTTCGGTTACCATCAGCCGTTTCAACTTCCGGTCATTTTCGCCGATATAGTTCTCTACCAGCACCTTACCGGCGCTTTGGCGAAGCAGCAAATAATCGCGCTCCTTTTTGATCTTTTGGGCCGGGCGTTTCGGAAGCGGCAGATTTCCGACAATTAATGCCTGCAGCAAATCGAAGTTCATGTCGAAATTGAACTGACGGCTCAGCGTTGGGAAATCATAGACTGCATACCGACGTTCCAGCTTATCCATGATTTCTACCGAATCGCGGGTGATCAGGGCCCGTACAGCTTCAATACCTAATTTAGAAATGCTGATCCAGATGAGGCTGTCTTTGCGAACGCGCAGGTTCAGGTTCGCATTGCTGATATCCTGAGTCTTATTCTTGAAAGACAACTTTGATTTGGCCGTCAGGTACGTGAAGTCAATCTCTGCCACGTTGGCGCGGGCTTCGTCGATACCGGGGCGGGCCAGTGTGGTGCTGGCTATCGGAGCCGTTGTGGTGACGGCATCTGGCGGCGCAGGGTTGGTTGTGGTTGGTTGTGGCTGGCTAATTGCCACCGTATCGGCCGAAAGAGTGGCAGCGGGCGGGGTATTTTTTATGCGCTGACGATGGCAACCGGCCTGTAAAACCAGGGTGCTTGCCAGCAAGGCATACAACAGAACTCTATTCATATAATTTTCCGCCCGCAATTTTCTGGTCGAGCCGATCGCTGGCTTCGCCTTTTTGCCGGGCTAATTTCCACTGTTCAAGTGCTTTGGCTTTATCGCCCAACTGGAACAAAACATCACCGTAATGTTCCAGAATTGTTCCGCTGACATGCTCAGGATCTGACTGTATGGCTTTCTCCAGGAATTTCTTTGCGCCCGCGTAATCTTTCATGACGTACAACACCCAGGCGTGCGTGTCCAGGTACGTTGCATTGGTTGGGTGCAACTCTGCCAATTTTGTCGACATGGTCTTTGCCCTCGGCAAGTTTTCCTTACGTAACGACAGGAAGTAGCTGTAGTTGTTCAGCACCCGGTCGTTGATAGGATCGGCCTTCAGCGCCGCTTCATACGCTTCATCTGAGTGAACATAGTCGCGAATGCCGTTGTAAGCATCGCCCAACTCCCCGTTGATTTCAACCAGTAATTTACCGTTAGAACCTGCCAACAGTTTCCGGCTCTCCTCCAGAGCATCTACCGCCTCTTGATAGCGACGCTTGTACAGGTTTGCCGACCCGTTTGAATACCAGAGTAATCCTTGGTTAGGAAACACTTCCAGTGCTTTTTCCGTGTGAACAAGAATGCTGTCAACCTGCGCCAGTTCGCCGTCTAGTTGCACAATGGCTCCCCAAACCTCATAGGTAGACGGGTCGAGGCGGGCGGCGCGTACGTAGGCATCGCGGGCTTCGGCTTTCTGCCCCTGTTGCATCAGCAGGTCGGCCAGCATGACCTGGGCTTTGGCGTCGTTCGGGCTCTGGCGAGTTAGCTCCTGCGCCATTTTCAGGGCGTCCTGTTTGGCGGCGGGGCTATCACCCGACGTACCTACGTAGCTCGATAAGATCCGGGCTTTCAGACCCGCTTCCAGGTTTGGGTTGGCAAATACCTTTTGTATCGCCTGATTTGATTTGTCGAGGTTGCCTTGTTTACGATAAATATCAGCCAGCATCATGTTGGCTTGTGGATTGTCGGGGCTGAGTTTCAGGGCGCGTTCCAGCCAAGTAGTGGCAAGCGGCACGCGGTCATTGGCCATCAGCAACTCGGCACCTTCGACCAGAAATTCAGGGTCGGCCGGTTCGGAGGCAATCAACTTTTCGGCCTCTTCAATGGCTTTGTCTACTTTGTTCTGCTTCAGGTAAATACGTTGCTTCTGGTGGGTGATCTCTTCGTTCAGGCCCATTGCCTTCTCTACGCGGTCGTAGGTAGCCAGTGCCTTGTCGGGTTTGTCGTCGAAGAGATAGATGGCGGCCAGTTCAACCCCATATTCGATTGTTTCGGATCCTTTCGCCAGCAGACTTTCGTAGAGTTCTTCCGCTTCGGGGTAGCGCTTCTGCTTCACATACAGTTCGGCCACCTGCAGCAGGTAATACGCGTTATTCTTGTCGAGTTGATAGGCTTTCTGGGCGTAGGGAAGTGCTTCGGTCGTTTTGCCCGCCTTAATCATGGCCGACGCCAGGGCATACTGCGTGGCGGCATTGGCCGGGTTCTTGGCCACCATTTTTTCGAGGGCTGTGATTGCCTTCGTTGGTTCATCAACGAGCAGGAACCGGTAGGCATCGGTAAACTCGGTTTCCTCGGCAACGGCCTTATCTGACTTCACCGCCGGTTGAGCAATGGCCCCATTGTCGATGGCAGTCACGGGTGTCGGCTGGCTGAGTGCCGGGACAGTCTTGCGTTGGGCCAGTGTCGTAGCGGGCAGGGAAAGACACAAGCCAACCAGCAGGGAAGGCCACAGTTTTCGTACTCCGGCGAAAGGCAGAGTAAGTGGGCTACAGGATGTGAAAATCAACGGCATAACGAGTAAATACACTATCAACGCCCCGGTCTAGTCTGGTATTGCTGGAAAACGGTATAGGCAAGGTAAACAAATGTACAGCCAAACCCGCAAACTACCTTTCCCTTAACTGGTTCTGTGAGCAAACGCCGTACCAGCACCACAAGTAGCTAGCCTGTGGCCCATGCCTTTCCACAGAAGCCCGATGGCTGTTCTATCTCCGCTGCTCCTATGACCACCTTTCGTTTTCTATGCCTGGGCATGCTGCTTCTGCCGACATTGGTAAAAAGCCAGTCATTCTTTGATTCGAATCTGCCCATTCTGCTGATCGATACCCGCGGTGGAACGATTGTAGATGACCCGAAAATTGTGGCCGAGATGCGTGTCATTGACAATGGCAACGGCAAACGTAATGTCATCACAGACAAGGCTTCGTTTAGCAGCGTCATCGGCATTGAACTGCGCGGAGCCTCGTCGCAGGTGCTTTTCCCGAAGAAACCATACGGTATTGAGCTGCGCGATTCAACAGGCGTAAACTCTGTAACAAAATCTGTGTTGGGTATGCCCGCTGAGAGCGATTGGGTATTGAACGCAACTTATAACGACAAAACGCTGGTGCGCGAAACGCTGACCTATGATTTTTACCGCAAGATGAGCCCATACTACGCGTCACGCTTCAGGTACTGCGAACTGGTGCTGAACGGCGAATACCGGGGAATCTACATCCTGATGGAGCGGCTAAAGCGGGATAAGAACCGGGTGAACATTTCCAGTATCAAGAAAACCGATATTACGGGCGATGCCGTTACGGGGGGCTATATTCTGAAGATTGATAAAACGGAAGGTTCCCCTTCAGTTACCTGGACATCGCCCTATTCTGCGGGCTCATCGCGGGTGCCGGTTCGTATCCAGATTGATCGGCCTAAGCCGGAAGACCTGGCCCCCGAGCAAATTCAGTATATAACCAGGTACGTTACTGATTTCGAAAATGCACTGAATGGACCTGATTTTGCGGATCCCGACAAGGGGTTCAGGAAGTTTGCTGATGAGGACTCGTTCATCGATTACCTGTTACTGACCGAAATCTGCCGGAACGTAGATGGATATCGGTTAAGCGCCTATTTCTATAAAGACCGGGATTCTAAAAATCCTAAAATCGTGATGGGCCCTATCTGGGATTATAACCTGACCTATGGAAATGCCGACTACTGCAACGGGAATAGCTACACCGGATGGGCCTTCGATTTTAATACCGTTTGCCCGCAAGACGTTTACTCCATTCCGTTCTGGTGGAAACGGATGCTACAGGACCTCACCTTCGGCAAGAAGGTAAAAGCAAAGTATAAAGCCCTGCGGCAGACAGTGCTGACGCCCCAGCGATTAGGCGCTTTCGTCGATTCAACAACGACGCTGGTGACAGAAGCCCGAATCCGCAACTTTACGAAGTGGCCGGTCATTGGCGTCTATGTGTGGCCAAACGGTTACGTTGGCTCAACTTACCAGAAAGAAGTAGATTACCTGAAAGACTGGATTACGCAACGCCTGGGCTGGATGGATGTGGCCATCGAGCAATTTGGCATGGCTCCGCTGGCTACTGAACCCAGTGCGTTACGTTTGGGACCAAACCCGTCTATTGGTGATGTGCTGGTGACTCTCCCGCTTCCCGACCCTACCGACGTAGCCTTGACGTTGACTGATATGCAGGGGCTTTCCGTCTATCAGGTACGTTGGCCTAATCAGTCCGCAGGTACGTTCGAGCGAACGCTGTCTGCCCATCAGTTCACCCGTGGGCCAGGTACGTATGTGCTAACCGTGACCACGCAAAGCGGGCCGGTATCGAAGGTGATTGTGCGGTATTGAGGTATCTGTTCTGATACCGAACGATCACAGATGCTCAATTTTAAGTTCTACGCGCCGGTTTTTTGCTTTCTCTGGCGAGTCATTTGAAACAATTGGCTGATCTGGTCCGTAGCCTGCCGTTTTAGTGCGACCAGCCTCGATTCCTTGCCGAATCAGGTAGCTTTTGCAGGCAGCGGCCCGTGCTTTAGACAACGTTAGATTCAGGTTGCGCGACCCTTCGTTTGAGGTGTGGCCCGACAATTCTATAGTTACCGTCTCATGAGACTGCATCCAGGCCACCACTTTATCCAGTTCCGCTCTTCCGGCTGGTAATAAGTCGCTGCGACTTTGTTCAAACTGAATATTCTCCAGAACAATCCGGTCACCTTCGCGCATGGGCGTGTTCCCTAGCACAACAGATGCACTGGTTCTAAGCACCGGAACTGGTTTCAGATAGACAACCAGAGACTGGCAGTCTGACAAGCGTTTTATTTCGGTCTCCAGGCTGTCAGGCATATAATTCGGCGCCTCGGTGATCAGACTGATGTAGCGGCCGGCAGTAAGGTTAAGGAGCGAGAATCGCCCTTCCCGATCGGTAACAAGTTGCTGGCTTCCCACGGTCAATGTGGCTCCGGTGATGGCAGTTCGCTTGTCTGCATCGACAACGAGCCCGCAGATGCGTTGATACTGAGGTGTAGGCACGGGAGCCACCACAGACGGTTTAGGAGTGGGAGAAATTGGTATTACTGCGGGTACTGTTTTAGACTGCTGCGCCATAACCGGGTGTTCTTCTGGTGCGTAACCTGTTGTGTCGTACGGAACGTTAGATAGTGCCAGCCGCTGTGCCCCGGTATTGGCCGGAACGGCAACATCATCAGTAAAATCTAACTCAACGGTTGATAATCCTTCCGGAACATACAATTGAACAACTGTTCGGCTGTAGCCTGCCGGAAAATAGCGGATATAATATCCATCAGGATGTTTAGACCATCGCCCACGGCGTACGTCGGGATTATCGACAAGGGCCGGGCCTGCCAGCATGGCCAGTTGTTCTATATCCTGGAAACTGCTCTGCGCCTGACCAATTAATTCACGAATCTGATGTTCGGCACTAAATATACTGCGCAGACTGGCGGTTATTTCTGGCGAATCGATTAGTGACAGAGCAATGCCCATAAGGGCCTGTTTGTTTAGCCGAAGCAATTGCGAAGGAGTCAGCAGGGTAGTAGCTACCCCAACCAGTTCACTATTCATTGTGCTGAAGTCACTACGGGCAATAATAGCCCACAGCAGGAGCTGTACCTGGTGTTGATCTATTTCGCTATGCCGGGCCGACTCGGCCAGTACCGTTGCAACGATGTCTTTTTGGCGACCCAGTAGTGGAGCATACAGGTAGCCATCGCCGTTACTGGGCGCGTGAGTACCCGCCCTGATGCAATAACTTCGGCTACGGAGTTCGTAAAAACCGGGCGTCAGGATGTACCCACCTGTTGCAGATCGAGGGCGGCGGTGAATCGGGCGGAACGTTTGGTCATTACCAAACGAATCGTTTAAGTCTATCCGCTTATCTGCATCGCGTATACTGGTCGTTATCGGCTCATTTTTAATCCACCTGTTCACCACACCCTTCCCCAAAAGGCTATTGAATGTAGCACTAAGATCATTGCTCGTTTGGGCAGTGGCCGTACCTGATAAAAGTATGGCCAGCGACAGCCAGCTTAACCGGAGGTAGCTTAGTCGTATCATTCATTCCGGGGCTATCGGGAGGAGCGCGAGGGTGAATTCTGGGTAATAATCTCGTAAAACAGCCAGGCGAGCAGGCCTACATTGGCCGATTTTACCAGATAGAATACCGGCTGAGGCAGCAATTCCATTGCGCCGATAAATAGCTCTGCCACAAAACCCACCACAACCGCTGTAACAAGCGGCTGGTTGACCGTGCGTCGTAGTCCCCAGATGTCAATAAAAGTTATCATTATGCCAATCGCTTCCAGAATTCCTGTTAGCCAGGTTGCAACTGAAGCTGTGAAGCCAGTAATGACGAAAGGCAGCAAGCCTATCAGCTTCGTCAGAAGCAGCAGACTTGCTCCGCGACGTACCCACGTGAGCTGATAGAGCCGCCCCACCTGTAATAAACCCCAATACATGACAATTTTGCATCCGTATACAAAAACGGCACCCGCAAAACCCAGTTTTACGAGCAGAAACAGGTAAGAAACGGCCGAGCCGGCCATGGCGCCCAGTGCCGCTATGGTCAGGTCATTTGTGAGTGTGCCGCTCAGGAAAAAGCCTGACCTGGCTGTGGCACTGGGCGCATTGGCTGTGTGCGATTCGCTGGCTGGTATCATGGCTGAATAGGCGTGGTTTTACCGTTGATCGTAACGTTGCCGGAAAGCTGCTCAACACCGTATGTCTCAGCTGGGCTAATAAAATCGAGTTGTACGTATACTGGCTGGTTACTGCCCGATGCACTGACGCTACCCTGCACTTTGTACCTACCCGCTTTTTGCGTTTCGGTAGTTGCATTCGACAGCTCAATGTCAAGTGGGCCCCCGTTCAGGATTACTCCGGATGAATGCTGGTAGTTCTGAAAATACAGTTTGCCGCCAACACGTGGTGTACCCCCAAAAATGAGCGCGCCTAATCCAGCACCAACATCACGGAGCTCAACGCTGCCTTCGTTGTTCCTGCCATCTTTAGTGAAGATAAGGGTCATATTTTTCAGCCCTTTATCATCATGAAAAACGCTCATCAGCCCGTCGCCGATAGCCGTAGCAATGGAAGCGGGCTGGTTGGCCACCCACCCGCCGGTAATGGCTTTGATGCCCGCCATCAACAAAATAAGGCAGGCGAAAATGAAGACTGGCCGGGGTACCTGGCTGTTTGTAACCCAGTGCCCAATGGTACTGGTGGTGGTTTTATCCTGCTCCATTGGTATCAGTAGCCTTGCTCGGCTTTACGTTGATCATAATATTGCTGGTCTTCGGCTTTTTTCTGTTCGCGTGCATCGTTCATGTCCTGCTCTCTCTGGTCTCGTTCATCGGCCCGGCGTTGTTCGTCTTCTTTCCAGTATCGTTCCTGATTTTGCTGGTCAGACGCCTGTTGATTGGCTTTGGCATCCTCCACCTCACGCTGGTTTCGGGCAGCCGATCCACCACCGCTAAACAGATTGAGCAGTGAGCCTGCAAGCCCCCACACATTGGCGTTTTCTTCGGCTACAGGCCTGAACCCACCAGACTGCCCAGCCAACTGCGCATTGGCCGTTTCCTGCGATCGGCCGCCCAATGTCCATAGTTTAACGAGGAGTAACCCCGTAAGTAGCAACAAACTAATCCGAAACCGGGCATTGCTTCCCGTTGTTGTTTGATGGCTGTCGTTCATGCCTTTCTGAGGAAATAGTTAGTGACAGTAAGAGGTGTTACAGACCATCTGGAACGATAGACGTAATACGTCCCTGTTCTGGCTTGCTGGCCGTGGCTGCCAGACGGAAATTGGTAATTCGTTCAGAAAACCCGTCGCTATCCTTAAACGCTCGCCCTGTATTGATGGGGATTAATTCATTGTTAGGGTCGCCGTAATCTTCCAGCATAAACAGCGTAGACTCCAGGTTACGAATGCCGGTAGTCGTTAACTCGCCGGAATACACTTCTACTGTGCGGCTACGGGTCGTATTCGTTGTGCGCTTAGTCTCAAGGATGACAAACAAGGAGAAGAAATTGCCATTTCCTGCCAGGTACGTTCCCTGACCGGTGGATGTAGCCGCTACGCTGCCGGTGCTTTTACTGATCGACTTTGTATCAAGTGAAGCAGTTAGGTTTGCACTGTTTTGTGCGTATACCTTAATCTTGTAATCGTTGAAGCCATCTGGTTTAACTGGTTCATTTGGAACGCTACTCTTCGTCATATAAAGCGGGGCGAGGAGGTAGGCTCCTTCAATGTTGGGCGGGTTACGTCCTTCGTAAATGGTGACACCCAATTCGCGGACTTTCGCAATGGTTTCTGCCGGAACAAGACGGAGAATATCCGTACTGAAATCATACCCGGATGGTTGAATGACTTCCCGTTTTATGGTGCAACCGGCCAGGAAGATCAGTAACCCTCCGATGCAGAGTAAGTATTTAATTTTCATGTTGTTAGCGTGGTTAATGTATTAGAGCGAAAAGCCAAGGCCGAGTTTCAGACCGGCGTAGTTCATGGCCGGAACACCATACTGTTTGTCCCAGGTTGCTTTTTGGTGTACCCGGTAAAATAGCCCTGCATCAAACCAGACCCGTTTTTTGTGGTCAGTGGTGTAGCCTAGTGTACCCCCTAAACTCGTTTGCAGGCCGGTAAACCTCTCCCGCACGTCGTCGAAACCAGCATTGATTGTCAGTAGGTTGATGCCCCCTTCCGGCATCAGGTAAACCGCCTTCGTGATGTATACCGGAATGGTAACCGAGAGTGGAATCTGGGTTGCATCACTGTTATACCGACGAATTACCGGGCCATCCGAGCTTGTTTTGTACTCAACCAGGGTCGACCAGCGCCAGTAGCCCGTTTGTAAGCCGACACTAATTCGGTTCGAGAGGCGGTATCCAGCCAATAGATTACCACCAAAGCCGAGCACATGAGCATAACCAATTGTTTTGCTGGTCCAGGCTGGGTTTTCTCCCAGCATATAGCCTGCACCGGCCTGTATAACCAGATACAGTGGTGATACCCGTTTTTGCCGGATTTGTGCCGCAGGCGCAGCCGATACCGGCGGTGTACTCTCTTTTGGCGGCGGCGGACAGTCGAGTAGTTTAACCCGATTGTCAGCATAAATGAGCTTCAGCACTTTATCGCAAGGCAACTCAAGTAAGGGGGTGTTCTCGTCGATTTTGTAGAGTACCGATTGGGTTTGTTCATTCAGATAGACCAGTGCCGCCGGAATGATCTGCCCGTCGCGGAGGTAAATTTTGGTTATCTGCCCGTTATCCAGCCCCACAAACTGCATCTCAACACGTCGGTTCAGTGTACGGCCAGCATCGGTCGTGTTAGGTGCCACCGGGTGCCCTTCGCCATAGCCCCGAAACGTAACCCGTTTGGCGGTGACCATACCCGCTCCAACAAGCCGATTGCGGACAGCCTGCGCCCGGTTCTGCGATAACGTCAGGTTACGTTGTGGTGGACCAACATTATCAGTGTGTCCCCCGATTTCGAGCATAACCGCCGGAATTTTATTCAGTACACCAGCAATAGTGTCCAGATAAGCGGCACTGCTAGCGGTCAGCACAAACGAATTGGTTTCGAAATTGATATCCTGAAGTTTGATTTTCACCCCTTTAAGCGTTGGTTGATTTCGGAGCGAATCCAGAATCAATCGAAGCGTGGTGGTTGCCGGTACTGTTGTGTCAGCCAGCATACTGGCGGCGAAAACGGGCTTGATAACCGGTTTTGCTACAGCAGGAGCAAGCAGGAACGTACCTACCAGCAGGTATAGAAAAAGTTTGATCATAAACGGGTAGAGATAGAATGCAGATAGCCAGCTTAGTTGGGCCGAAACCATACAGCTTCGGCCCGAACAGGTATTACTGTTTTTTAAGATCAGTGAATTTGCCGTAGACAGACAGTGTGTAATTGCCAATGCCCGAGCTATTACGATCTGGTTCAATCGTGATTTTGTACTGACCCTTCCGTACGTCCTTCAGGATGTAGTTATAGTTTTCGTAGAATGAATTGGCGGCCACTTGCGTACCGTTTGGATCAGCCAGATAGATCGCACCTCGTATATCTGGCGACCGCAGCGAAATGTCCAGAATCGTGTTGTCGGTAGTTACATTTACCGTGTATACCGTTGGCGCGTTCTTACCACGATAGGTATCCGCAATAGTCGACGACTCAAATACGTACTGCTTCAGGTTCTGAACCTGACCAAAAATGTCAAGTGTGTATGTTCCGATAGCATCACGGCTACCTGAACTTGCCCATAAGCCATACACGCCTTTGTTGAGCTTGTTGATTAAATACCGGGGTGTGCCAACAAAGGAATTGCGATCAACCTCTGCGCCGGAAGGGCCGATAAGCGTTAGCCATACAGGCATTTGTGCCGACTGCATGTTTATGTCTGTAACGGAATTGTCGGCTGTGACTTCAAATGTGTAATAATGGTTCCGGGGCGTGAAAACGGTTCCACCTCCCCCTTCCGGCCCGAATGAAATATTGGCTGCTCGTCCATTCAGCGCCGGTATGCGGGTAAACTCTGAACCAAACCCGCGGCCCTTGAGTACGTAATTACCAATGTCGTACCGCTGACCTGAACAAACCATGACCGTGTAGGTACCAGCGTTCACGACAATATCACCGGTTTGATTTCGACCAAAACCAGACCGATTGACCTCCTGACCAAGCGGATTGTAGATGTAAAACCCTACGTTAACATCTGACGAGGTCAGAGAAAGGGATATTGGCTGGTTGTTGGTGGCTACGTCGAACGTGTAGAAATGGTTACGGGGTGTATACTCGTTACCTCCCCCGGTACCGTCGGTGGTGTTCCATCTTCCTGTTATCTCTTTAACCACTGGTATCGTTACCGTCACGGTTACGTCAGCGCTGACGGTGGGCCAGTTACCATCTGTTACGGATAGTGAAAAAACATACGTACCCAGCAGATCCGGCGTAAATTCGGCAATGGGGCTGGTGGCATTCGTGATGGTCGCTGCGCTGCCCGTTGGTTTCGATTTGATCGTCCACAGGTAGGTTAGTTTATCGCCGTCGGGGTCACTTGTTTTTGAGCCATCCAGGGTCACTTTTCGACCGGTTGATACGGTAGACGATACACCGGCATTAACCACTGGGGGCTTGCCCGGTATGGCAACCGTAACAGTTATTTCGCTTGACGTAGACAAACCACCCGAGGCGGTAACTGTTAGCACCAGCACATACGTACCTGGTTTGTCGGGTACAAAACCTGCTGTCAGGCTGGTTGGATTTGTAATAGTTGCCTTACTTCCGTCGGGTTGGCTTTTGATTGTCCACTTATAGGTCAGTGCCTGTCCCTGCGGGTCAGTTGATCCGCTGCCATCCAGCACAACCGAACTGCCCAGCGTTGCGCTCGTAGTAGTTGTAGCTACTTTAACGACCGGAGGCTGAGGAGGCGCAGGTTTGTCGGTCTGTTTGCAACTGGTAAACAGGGCAGCCAGTAGCACAAACGTGTAGATTAATGATGGACTTACCCATTTCATTATACGAAATACTACTGATGGGTTGCCTGAGTGAAAACTATTGATCGGCGTCATAGCTAACGTTTTTTGAGAATTGATAGAAGAAATAATGGTGTGGATAGAAACGGCATCAATCAGCTTGTTAGCTGAGCGGTATGGGCAAAGTACCTTGATACATGCCTCAGAATCAATCAAGGTTTTTGACCTTTTTTACTAGTAAAAACCTTGATTGCTAGCCTGATATATCTGGTTGGAATAGTCAGAAATGGGTTACAGTGGTTGGGGTACGTTGTTTCAGTAGCCGGTCTGTCACATCCTTTACCAGTGTGCGGGCAAAGCGAAGCCATATACCCCGGCGCGAACCCACATAGAGTTGAAGTGTGGCCGTAACCTCGCCCACAGTAACCCGGTCTTCATAAATCAGCATTGGTAACACGTTGCGCTGCGCCTGCTGAATTTTTTGTACGAAAGAGCCACCCAGAATAAACGGCCGGCCTGTTTTGAGGGCGTCGCGGAGCATAGCGGCAAAAAATACCAGTCGATGAATTTCACGGAATGGCGATCGGTATTTCTTGAACCATATGGCTCCTATTTCTACCAGGTCGTTCTCGCACAGGTGAAGCGAAGCCAGCGATCGATCTTTGGCGGCCTCGCCCGGAGCTATAAAATAGCGGTGAGGTGGCACATCATTGATCACGTATCCGCCCAGATACACATCGGGCCGCGCCGTAAGAACGACAACTGTCACTTGCCGAACGCGCTGTAGATAGTCGGCAGATACTGTGACACCCAGAGAAGCAAGTTTGTAATCGGCACTGAACCGGGCCAATTCGGCAGGGGTCGTCAATTGTTTGGTTGTGAACATGGCAATCGAGGGATTTGGTCTCGATTTGCCCTTCACGTCATTTCGGAAAAGGTATACACGCACTCGAAAAAAAAACGGGATGTCGTGGCTGACATCCCGTTTTTTACCTGCTACCAATACAAGCTATACCTCATTCAACCAGCACGAATGCCGCCCATATGGTTGGGTCGTCTACCTGCTTTTGCATATCGAGTTGTGCTGTCTTAAACGCCGAGCGTACGTCTTGACCTGCCTTCAGGTACGTATAGAAAAAGGTCATAAGTTGCTGGGTACGTATGTCATCAACGGGCCATAGGCTCATCAATAGTTTCTCGACTCCCGCCAGTCTGAACGATCGTTGCAGTCCGAATACACCTTCTGCGCCCCGAAGGTCCCCGAGGGCCGTTTCACACGCACTAAGTACAACAAGGCGAGTTTGGCTCAGGTCCTGATCAGCTACTTCATACGCTGTTAATACGCCGTCATCGCCTTCGGGCAATTGAGTACCTGTTTGCCAAAGTCTGTTGGCACCTGCCATAGCCAACCCCGAGCGCATAAGTGCCTTGTCTATACCACCAGGTGATTTATTCTCTGACTCTGCCGGAATAAACAGACCATGGGTGGCCAGATGCAGAATAGCTGGTGAGTTGCCAGAGAACTGCCTGAATCGCTTCTCTGATGCATCAGTACCAATAGTTAGTACTGACTGGGGCAAAAGCCGATGAATCGCGGTCACTTCCTGTCTGGTTGCGTCGAGGTAAGGAAACGGGATTAGGTTACTCGTTTGAATTGCTTTTTGCAGGTACGTGTCCGATTCTTTTGCATCCTTGTTGTTGCCACTGGCCGACGTACCTGCGGGCTCATACCTGATGCCTCCCAAAAGAGCTACAGACATACCCGATTGCCAGCGTAATGGCCTTATTCCCTGGGCAATCTGCCGGGTACTAAACAGTTGGTAGAGCTCATGCCGGCTATTGAGGTAACGTTTACTCGCGGGTGTTTTCGCCGTTGTTCCGGGTAATGGTATGGCCGCAAACGCTACCCGGTGCAGGAGGCCATCTGCCGAAAAGTAGACGCGATTGACGCCTTCAACTAATTTCTCAATGGGCTGCCACACCAATCTGTACAGCGAGTCGCCATAGGTGATGGTGCCAAACCGTGGGCCACGACTGGTATAGAGCGCTGTGGGCGTTTCACTATCAGCCAGCAACTGCCTGAGCTGACTTTCTTTACCAAGCCTCACAAAACGCGGGTAGGTGTAGCCAGGGCGAATGACCATGGCGGCATAAAGAATGCTATCGCCATTGTAATTTGCAGTAGCTATATATGCATTGTATCGAACAAAAGTTACGCTAGCCTGAGCCGGTGCGAGCTTGCGTTGTATATGCTTCCAGTCTAATTGTGTACGTACCCTAAGGTCGTTGTATACGCTCGACAACCGGGCTAATTGCCGTTCGACAAGGTCAACTTCAGCAGACAGGGTAGTTTGCTGCTGAGTTGACGAACCGATTATCTGCCTTTTTAAGTCAACAGATTGATTATAAAGCCGAACAAGCGATGTATCGCCACTTTTTCGAATCACGTTTCGAAGTTGGCGCGCATCATCGAGCAATAAACCGTTCATGTATAGAGCGGCATTATAACTTAACTGCTGCATTAGTGAGTCTTCATCATGCTCGATTATAGACGAAGTAAATGAGATCGTATTGTTGAAAATAAGTGCTCCGTCTTTTGCATATAACTCCTTTTGTTTTTCTGAAATAAAACCGAAATTTTTCGCCTGAATGTGTTGCACGATATCAATAGCTTCACTCAGCAACGGAGCCACAAGTTTATGTTTGCCCATTGTCATATACAGCGAAGATAGATCATTCTCGGAACGAGCTACAAGTATGTCTTTGGCTAAACCTATTTCTTTGGTAATTCTCAGCGCTTCTAATCGGTGTTCGGCCGAGCGGGTGTATGTTGTGGAATCCTGCCTGTAAAGACTCGCTATCATGTTATGAACAATCGCAACTGGCATACTCGTTGGGCCAAATTGTGCTTTCGCTAGCGCCAATGAGGTCTTGAATGATATATCGGCCATCTGATGTTTACCTAGCCTCACATAGGCCTGGCCTCGATCTGTCTTAAGACGCCACAACGAAGGATGTTTGCCCTCAAACCAGTGGGCAATAAATGCCTCAGCATCCGTAATTTCAGCTAGTATTTCGTCTGTATATCCTAAAATGCCTAATTCTGGTACCATGTTTAGCACGGCAGAAATATAGCCGGGATGAGCCGCTTTTTTATAGTAAGAAATCGCTTTCCTGAAAAATATAAGCGACTGTTCGGGGTCATTTAATCGACCATATACGCCACCTAATCCATTATTAATTGCAGCATCAAGTTCTTTGTATTGACCATTAAAATTAGTAGTAAGCAGCTTGTTCGCTTTGTCGAAAAATTGAAGCGCTTCCCCTGGTTGGTCCATGTCGAGATATGTATCACCTGCTGTAATTAACGTAGCTATCTGGCCCGGATCGTTTGGGTAGTGGTCATAGATCGCCAGCGCTTCATTCAATATGAATACTGCCTTTGACGCACGTTGTGATTTCTGGTATAAAGCTCCTTTTTGTGAAAGAAAAAAAGCGGTCAAAACTGGCTGGTCTGCGTATTTTTCCGTTGCTACTTTAAGGCCAAAATCAATCATTTTTTCGGCTTGGTCGAAGTCGTTGGAAGCTATAGCGTTCTGTATCTGGCTATTCAGCGTTTTTAATCCCTGCGCCTTCAGGCTGACAGGCTTGACCACAACCAGCAGGAGTGTCAGGGCTAGTATTCGTACCATCTGATTCATAAACGTTTAGTGTTTAGGGGCAGCTACCCAGAACTGAAACAGGCCGGTACCTGCCTCGTTGAGCAGTAACGACTGGGCTGGACTGCCCCGAAGCCGGGAAGCTACCAGTATGGATAAGGGATGATGCTCAGCGCCGACATCTGAACGGGCACCTCGGGTTTGAACCGTTGCTTTGAGGGCAACGGGTGTGCGTGACAGTAGCAGTTTATACGTTTCCAGACCCATCGGCGGAGTGATTTCACGCATTGGAAACGAACGGCTTTCGCCCGGTTTTAGTCCTAATGAAGCAGCCGGATACCTGTTATTGGGGATTCCTACAGAAATGCCAGCATCGGGCAGAATGTCGATTAATGAAAAATAAAACGGCGACGTACCTACATTGCTGACCGTGAGCCAGGCCTGCTGATCGGTGCGCAAAACCGGCAATCCATTCAGTAACTCGATGGGTAACCGTGTCTGGATGGTGTCACGATTGGGGTAAAGCCGCACTGGAACCAACTCAACGGCTACCTGCATTGCCGGATTTATGATGTCCATGTCGCGTAGCCAGTTAGCTTGTGCGTGCGCCTTCACGCGGGTTGCCAGAGTAGCTGTTTCCGTAACCGGGAATCGCTCGATCAATAGCCCGTCTGTTGCCTGGTAAAGCCCAATCCATTGTTCGTTAGAACGAATCAGCCAGTCGGCCCCGTCGTTAACTAATTGAATGCCGGGTACTTGTTGCAGCACCATGTTGAGTTCCTGCCGTTGCCTTGCGTTGCTGAATCCGAACAGGGTAACGCGGGCCGACCCTGGCTGAAGAGCCTGGGTTGCCAGGTCTGTTTGAATCGTTATTGAATCATGATCTGGCACAGGATTAAGCAGTTCAATAACTGATTCTAGCGGTGTTGCCTGAACTACCTGACCTGTCAGTAGCTGTGGGGCGTCGTCGCCGCGGCTTAGTTTGACCGAAATAGTTGACCCCTTCGTGTAACCCAGGATCATGCCTTTCATGAGCCGAAACCGTTTCGTGGCCTCCAGTTTAACGCGGGTCAACAGGCTGGGAATGACAAGGTCACCACCCAGTAATAGGGCTGTCGAATCGCCTTCTATTGTAGGATTCTGCAGGGTCAGCTTGCGTTTTAGCTGTTGTTTAATCTGCCCGAATAAGGTCAGGTACGTTGTCTGATCATTGATCGACTGCATGGCCTTATTAAAAAAGAGCGACACTGGGCCTACCCACTGGTTGTCGTCATCACGGATCTCGTATTGCTTTTGGCTGGCCTGTGCGCCAGAAATCATGACAACGTTACCGACTGGTCGGGCTGTTCGGGTTGTTGACTTGGGGCGATCGAACCAGCCTGATCCTGGTTCGTTGATTGGAAAGGCCGTGCGTCCGATGTTGTCTGTCCGGATACGGGCCTGCCCTCGAGACAGGCTTCCCGAATGGCAGGCGTCGATTAAAATGAGTACGTGTCCCTGTTTCCCCAGCACATTGCGAAGCCGGTCAAGGTATTCCCCCAGTTCATCATCACGAATCAGCAGGTTTGATCGATTATAGGCGGCAGTAGTTGGGAGCGGAGCATCGTAGGGAACCAGGGCTTCATCTTTTTGATCCAGGGTCTCATCGCCGTTCTGATCTGGCAATTGTGTACCATGTCCACCATAATGAATGATGACTTTATCGCCTGGTTTGCAGTGGTTTATCAGATCGCCAAGCGCTTTTCGAATGGCTTTTGCGCTGGCCTGGCGATCCTGCAGAATGAGCACATCTGTAAACGCCTGCTGCTGCAGCGTCTGGGTCATCCAGTAGCGGTCGCGGGCGGTGTGCAGGCTGTCGCGCCCTGGCGGGTAATGGCCTATCTCGATTAGTAATGCCCGCTTTGTGGCCCATGCCAGCTCGGTGGCACAAAGCACAAGTAGCCCTGTCAGCAACACATATCTGATCATACCCGTCAGCGTAGTTTTTCCAACACGTCAGTGGCCCATTCTCTGTATGGGTGCGTATTATTGTCACTAATAACCTGTAGTGTTTGCCGGGCTTTTGTGGTATCGCCGGTTTTGAGGTAAGCCAGTGCTATGTACCAGTCGGCTCGTTGCCGCAGACTGAGATCGGGCGACTGGCTGACGCTACTGAGCGCAGGTATGGCGTCGTTTGGGCGGCTCATAGCCAGAAGGGTTATGCCCCGGTAGTAGGAAACAAGGCCTAGCGAGTCGGGGGGAATGCTGGTCAGCAGACGAAGTGCTTCCGGGTAGTGTTCAGCATAATACTCGGCGCGGGCCGCTGCCAGACCGGCTGGCTGAACAGCATCTTCACGTGCGTTGGGTTCTGGTTCATAATACGCCATAAACGCCTGTTCAGGCGTGAGCGTTTGCGTAGATTGATACCAGAAGAAGCCACCGGTAAACGCCAGGCATAGCAGCACAAATGCGCTGGCATACCGAACCGTTCGGCGAAGTCGCTGCTGCCTGCCAATGCCGGTTCGCATGGCGGCTAGCTGGCGTTGCATGACCACCGCATCCAGCCCATCCTGAATCTGTTGTTGGATATCAACTTCCTGTCTAAGCTCAGCGTCCTGGTTCATACGTTCCATGAAAACCTGCCGTTCAGTGGGGCTCATCCGTTTGTTCAGATAAGCGTCTATTTCATTGAATAAGTCGTTGGAAAGGTCCATTTGCGCTTCGTTTGCTAGGATGAAGTAGACTCACCACTAACCGATGTAGTTGAATCACCGGTATTGTTTCCTGTTGCTCTGTTTGGCCGAATCAGAATATTCAATTTAAGCAGTTCAGCTTTCAACTCGATCCGGCATCGGTAAACGCCAGTTTTAACTGATTTAGGGTCGATTTTCAATTCGCTGGCAATCTCATCGTACGATAACCCCATTCGCGACAGGAGCAATTTTTGCTGACAGGTAACTGAAAGGGTGGCCAGCGCCCGCTCGACTGCTTCATTAATAAGCATGTACTCAAGCTCCGATTCAACCTGTATGCCTGCCTGTGCCAATACTGGCTGAAGATCATCGGCGTGGAGTAAAGGCATTTGCAAGTCTTTCTTCAGGTACGTTGTGAGCCGGAATCGAACACCCAGTTTAATATAATTGGCCATATGCGGTTCATCGGTCAATCGTAATTTTCCGGTATTGATCCGCTGGTGCATCGTTACAAAAACCCGATCCAGCGCTTCGGCAGCCCGCTCTTCATCGCGCAGTTTAAATCGTCGCGCTTCAGACGAAGCCACCTTAAGGTAACGGTCATACAAACACTGGAAAGCCCGGTTACGAATCAGCTCGTTTGAATTGCCCACGGCCTCATGTAGTTCCTGAAATGTACTAAACCGGGCACAGGGCTTCGTGTCGCCAACGAGCAATGCCCGGATCCGATCGAAATAAAAGCGGGCCGAACGATCAATAGGTTTCGAGGGCATAAACAAACAGCATCACACTATCATCAGGTAAATGCGGCCATAAAATTGCCGCATTAAGAAAGGCCAGTCAATAAAGGGAACCTTTATAAACAGCCATTGTATGGGCTTGATCGTTTGATTGTTTTGTATTTTTCGGATGTTTCTTCCACTCCCGTTATGTTCGTCCGTTTCCTTTGTCTTGTTCTGTCAACAGGACTGCTTCATTGTGCATCCGCGCAGTCGCCGCCATTACTCCGAGTTAATGAATCGGCAACGATATATCCACTTGGCAGGTTTGTGGAGTATTTGGAAGATTCTTCAGGTACGTTGTCGATAGCCGACGTTCGGGCTTCCCATCAGTTTGTGCAGAGTAAAAAGCTGATACCGTCGTTTGGTTTTTCAAAATCAGTCTACTGGTTCCATTGTCGGTTTATAGCCAACCCGGTAGCTACAGATCTGCGGTGGCTACTCGAACTGGGTTATTCGCACTTTCGAACGGCCGACCTGTACGTGTTCAATCAGGCTGGTCAGCAAATAGGGCAGATACTGGCCGGGAATAGCCGGGGTGAGGCACATCGACCGTTAGCAACCCACAATTATGTATTTCCGCTACGGCTGGCTGCAGGTCAGGAAGTACATCTTTATCTGCGTTGCGATGGTATGGCGAGCAAACTATTTCCGCTGACCCTTTATGAGCAGGATGCTTTTTATAATGCTGCTCAGACTACATCGCTCTGGTTGGGTTTTTACTTTGGTTTTCTGGCCATTACAATTCTTTATCACCTGCTGCTCTTCTTCTACAATCAGACGAAAAGCTACCTTCTTTTCAGTGCGTATCTATCGGCTTACCTGCTTAACGAATTGCTTCGGGGAAACGGCAATTACATTGAACGGTTGGTGCTGGTGTACCATCCCTTCTGGCAGGAGCACGTGGTTTCCCTGCTCAACGGGGTGATTGTTCTGGTCAGTGTGCTCGGCTTGCGATTCTACAGCATGGGCCTGAAACTGGAAACCGCTGGTTGGATGTACAAACTATTACGCTGGATGCAGGCTATTAACCTGTTGATTTATAGTTTGTTATTAACTGGAATGTTTCCGGTTTCGTATTCGTTGTTCTTCAATTTCACGGTACCTCTATTCGCTTATCTGACCGTGTTGCTTATTAGTCTGGTCAGAATCGTAGAAGGTTACCGACCTGCCTGGTACTACTTTCTGGCTACGCTAATTCTGTTCGCTGGCGTTCTGATAGTCATGTGTGAACGATCGGGCTGGCTGGAAGGAACGAATTTCTGGCAGCATAATGCCATTCAGGTGGCGTCGATTATTGAGATTCTGCTGCTATCACTGGGTTTCGCCGAAGGAATCAGGGCAGAGCGGAAACGCAGGAAGATGGAACTGGAAGTATCCAACCTGGCTGGCCGAAAGTCGGAGCGCGAATGGCTGTCTATAGTATTGCACACCTCGTTTGGGACCACCTTGTCGACCATGTTGTTTGGACTGAGTCAATTGGAGTGGAAACGGTTGACGGAGACCAATTTAAACCTGCTGGTGAACCTGAAAAAACAGCTCGATAACTCATTGGATGAACTCCGTATTCTGGCTCGTAGTTTGCCGCCAACGCTACTTGACGAACAGGGGTTGCCCGTTGCTCTCAAGACCCTGATCACGAATTATAATACGCGAAACCAAGTGCAGTTTCATTTTAATACAGACGGCAACGAAAGGCGGCTGGAGGCCAGGCAGGAGTTTGAGCTGTACCTGATCGGTCTGGAACTGGTCAATAACGTAATGCGTCATGCCGAGGCCACTTCGGCATGGCTCGACCTGATTTGGGGCCAGCACGATGATTCGTTGACTATTCGAATGCGGGATAACGGCAAAGGTTTTGCCGATAATAGTTCTGGCGGTGGCTATGGCTTGGAGAGTATCCGCCGTATTGTTCAGCACAACCTCGATGGGTCTGTTGAGGCCACCAATGGGCCAGCTGGCGGAGCCCTGGTTACGGTGCGTGTTCAATTGCCGCAACTTGCCAAGTTGAATAGGGTTAAGGCTAGATATAGCCCAGTTCGGCAGCTTTTCGGAGTAGTTCGTTCGTACTTTTAACGCCTAGTTTTTCCTTAATGTGGTGAACGTGAGAGTCGTAGGTATTGGTATTTTTTATCAACAGATCTTTCACAATGTCGGCCCGTTTCATGCCAAGATCAATCCGGTTAAGAATTTCTTTCTCGCGCGGGGTGAGTCTGGGCAGGCCATTTTTATTGATATTGATCAGCACATCTTTCACATCATTACTGAAGACCCGTTCGCCTTGCTCGGCTTTCAGCAAAAAATCAACCAGTTCGTCTTTCGTAATCTGTTTACTCAGGTAGCCGTCAAGCCCCAACTGATTCGCTTCCTGAATAAGCAATGCATTCTGGCTGGCACTTGTCAGCAATACGATTCTCAGGTTGGGGTATGTCTGTTTCAGCCGCTTTGCCAGGCTAAGGTCAGTTACTTCGTTACCCAGAATCAGATCGAGAAGCAACAGGTCGGGTTGCTGGTATTTTAGTTTTTCCCAAAGTTGGGCGACAGTAGAAACCGAACCGATAATCTGAATGGTTGGATGCCCCACAAAGGCTCTAGACATCAGGTCTGTCCAGAGCGGTAAGTCATCAACTAAAAGCACCTTGAACATACTAAGTGGGTCATTAAGAACAGGCTACAAAGAAATTGAATGCATCTATATACTTTCATTTATTATCTGACAGGCACGCTCACCAGCCGATTATATCCAATAAAGATATGATCAGAAAAGTCGGTTTCAACGGTGTTGGTAGACTGGTGATCGGTTTTGGCTCAACTCAACAATCAGCATACGCCAGGCGTAGTTCGCGCTGGGTCACTCTGCCGTCCAGTGTCTTCACGGCGCCAGTTAAACTGAGTGGGCGTTCAGTGCCGAAGGTGCTGTAGATCAACGAGAGTTTGTCGGCCGATACAACTACTTCGATGGGCAACGACCCTTCACGAATGCAAATGGCCAGGTGATTCTCTACTGTCTGCGGCGATATACCCCGCGCTGTGGCAATGTCGGAGATGGACTTTCCCGATAGAAACAACGTGAGCGTCGCTTCATGTGCGGCTGCGCTGGGTACGTTAGGCTGAGCACGTTGGGGCTGGTCCCGAGCTACGCCCACACGGCTGGCGTTACCGTAGCCTGCGCTGGCATAGTCGGGGTTGTTTCGGATGATGTGGAGCAGTTCATCGCCAATGCGCTTGGCCTTAGCCTTGCCTAATCCTTTGATCTTAGCGAGTTGCTCAATGGTTTCGGGACGAACACGCTCTATCTCCGTCAGCGTTTGCTGGGACATGATCTGATAGGCCATGGCGTTATGTTCCGAGGCCATGTTGTTGCGCCATTTCATCAACTCGAAATACAACGCGCTCGGCTTCGACTCATCACGGCGCCCAGCCGCTCCCCGCTGCCGGGCGCCGATGGCTGGCGCTGTGGCCTGTTTCCGGGCGGGTACAAAATCGAGTTCGGCGCGGTTGCGGGCTTCACCATAGCGCAGGGCATCGAACCCATCGCGGCATTTGGCGAAGGTGGCCAGGTTGACGACCAACGCTTTTTCGGTATCGTCGAGGTATTCGAGCAGGGCTGTTCGTACCTGTTTATTGTCCGATTCGGTGGGCAGCGCACGAAGCTTGGGCAGTAGCTCGTCGGTAAGCAGGTTGTGGAAATACACGCTGGCATTGCGTATACGTACCTGAAGAGCCTCGTTGGCCTCGGGCAGCGGCTCCTGTGCAAAGTATTCGGGCAACTGCTTCTGGAACCGGTGGGCCATCAGCCGGGCTTTGTCGGTGAGTATTGCGGCCAGTTCGGTTAGCTCGGGCATCAGGTTCATCGGCAGGCTTCGGGCCGAATCGCCCACGACTTTCCGGGTACGTCCCAGCCAGTAAGCCGCCTGTTCAAACGAGAACAGATCGTACAGCCGCTGTTCCTGATTCACCCGTTTGGCGCTTTGGAAGTGTTGCTCGGTGGGGGTACGTTCCTGCACATCGGCATGGAACCGCTCCAGGTTGTATTCGGTCTTGATGCTGCTGGCCGGAATGGGCGTTTGTAGCACCAGCCCTTCCAGCGTTTTACACCGGCTCAGCGCCACATACACCTGCCCATGGGCGAAGGCTTTCCCGGCGTCGATAATGGCCCGCTCGAAGGTCAGACCCTGGCTTTTATGAACGGTAATGGCCCAGGCCAGCCGCAGCGGAAACTGCATGAACGAGCCGATGATATCGCTTTTGATCGCCTTGGTAGTTGGGTCGAGCGTGTAGCGGATATTCTGCCATTCAACCGGACCGGTCACAATGCTCATGGCCTCGCCGGGGCATTTCACTTCGATGTAATCTTCTCCGAACGCGATGATCCGGCCAATTTTGCCATTGTAGAACAGCTTGTCGCGCGAGACGTCATTTTTGATAAACATCACCTGCGCGCCCACTTTCAGCTCAAGCTTATGCTCGGTGGGGTACATGTGTTCGGGGAAATCATCGAGAACGGTAGCTGTATAGGATCGAAGCGGCGATGATAGTTCGGCCAGTTTCCGGTTGTTGATCTGCTGAGCCGTGTTGTTGTGCGTCGACAGGGTGATGTACCCTGCTTCATCGTCGGGCGCAAAGTCGGGAATGTAGCGTTGATTCAGATCGGCAAGCCCTTTGGCGGTGATCGTTTTCTCGCGGATGCCGTTTAGCAGGTCGATGAAGCGCTGGTCGGATTGCCGGTAGATGTGCGTGAGTTCGATGGACACGTACTCAGTTTCCTGCAAGGCCTGACTGCTGAAAAAATAGCCGGTCTGGTAGTGCGGTTGCAACAACGCCCAATCGTCGTCGCGAATAACGGGCGGAAGCTGCTGCATGTCGCCGATCAGGAGCAACTGAACACCGCCAAAGGGCCGGTCGCCACCCCGGTACCGCCGCAACACCGCATCGATACCGTCGAGCACATCGGCCCGCACCATACTGATCTCATCGATTACAAGCAGATCGAGCGTACGGAGCAACTTGATTTTTTCGCTGTTGAATTTTCGGTTCAACTGCCCCTGATCGCCGGGAACAATAGGCCCGAATGGCAGTTGAAAGAGCGAGTGAATGGTAACGCCCCCCGCATTAATAGCCGCTACGCCCGTTGGGGCAACTACAACAAGTCGCTTGGCCGATAACTGCTTGATCTGGTGAAGAAACGTGGTTTTACCCGTACCTGCTTTTCCGGTAAGGAACACATTCTGGCTGGTATGCAGCACATAGTTATGCGCCAGATCGAGTCGTTCGTTTGGGATGTGGAGTTTAGTAGTCAAGTGCGTACGGTTGGTAACAGAAAATGCCGGTTGGCTCTATAAAGATAAATGGTACGCGGGTTATGACGGGTACGCGGATTATGGTGGGTACACGGATTTAAAGGATTAAACAGATTGACGCGAATTGTCGGATTTAAAATGGATTTGCTCTGCGTCAGTCTGTAATCCGCTTAAATCCAATAATCTGCGTCAATCTGTTTAAGCCTTTAAATCCCGTACCGTTTCCGCTTACCTATCAGTTCCATATTCTGGAAACAGATTCCTGTCTATAGACATTACAAGCTTTATCATATTTTTAAATAACTCATAATCAATAGTTTAATCTACTGGCATGCTATTCGTATTCTTCGTCTCCAAACAATCAGTTCATGGAAACGAAGAACAACCTATCCATTTTCATTGTCGACGACGATCCGTTCTGCGGACAGCTCTACGAACATCAGGTTCGTAACCTTGGCTACACCAATGTAACACTGTTCAACGATGGTCAGGAGTGCCTGAACCACTTGACGGATTCCCCCGATGTCATTTTTCTGGACTACCGGATGGAGCCGATGGATGGCCTGGCTATGCTGCGCAAGATCAAGCGGTTCAATCCTAACATCTATCTGGTCGTCATCTCGGGTCAGGAGGATTTGAACGTAGCCATCGACGTGCTTAAATATGGGGCGTTCGATTACATCATCAAAGGCGAGAACGACCTGGAGAAAATTGACGCTGTGCTGAAGAAAATCCGGCATGTGATGGCTCTGCTTCAACAGCGGCCAACCGGAAAAATTCAGAAGCTGTTGAGTTACCTGGGGGTCGCATGAGCCGGATCAGCACCTTGCCCGTTTTGATGTTCTTGCTCGCCGCTGTCGGGCTGTCGGGTTGCGCCTCGCAAAACCTGTTTCAGAAGCCCGTCACCACTAAAATCGACTCGGTCTTTTTAGGGCAGGCATCGTCGACGCAGTATGTTATCCGGAAAGATGACAAACTCAGTATCAGTATCTGGAATCATGACGACCTCAGCGTAGGCTCGCTCTACAGTATCTACAGCGCCAACGAGGTCTATGGCAAATGGGTGATGGTTGACCCCAACGGCGACGTACCCATTCCGAAAATCGGGAAGGTGAAACTGGCTGGCCTGACGCAATTGCAGGCCCGCGATCGATTACTGACCGAGTTCAGGAAATGGATTGTCGATCCGATCATCGATGTGAAGGTGCTGAACAAAGAGGTGACGATACTGGGCGAATTGAAAAACCCCGGCAAATTCCTGCTCGAAAAAGAAGCCAACTCGCTGATCGAGCTATTGGGCCGCGCGGGCGATTTCGATTTGTACGCCGATCGACAGGCGATTCAGGTGATCAGAACGATTGATAACCAGCCGCATACGATGAACATCGACTTAACAAGGATGGATCAGTTCGCTACAAGAAACATTCAGATTCTGCCCGGCGATGTGGTATACGTACCTGCCAAAAAAAGTAAGCTATGGGATAAGCGAGCCGGGCCAAGTGTGCTCCCCGTTGCCAGTGCCATCACCACGTTGCTGGTGCTATTCAAGTTTTTTATCTAATCATCAGCCATGTCTGAGTTATCGAAAACGCTGGGAATTCTGGGGCCGTTTGTGCGCGGCTTACCGCTGACGGCGGCCATCATGACCGTGGCGTTGTTTCTGGCGGGACGTTACCTGCGCTACGCTACGCCTATGTACGACAGTATGGCGAAGATCAAGCTGGCCGATGCCAACGAGGGAGCTCCCAGTGCTAATCTGTACAAGGATTTCGACGTGTTCGCCAATACAAATAAAATTCTGGCCGAGGTTGAGTTGCTGAAATCCAATGTGTTGCTAACCAAGGCGCTGTCAGATCTTGACTTGGCCGTAACGATCTACAGAGTTGGGAAGCTACGGAAAGCAGACCTGTACGGGCAATCGCCCATTCGTATTACGGCGGCGTTTACGGACCCTACATGGTACAGCCAACCGTTCAAGCTGGTCATCCGGCGCGATTCCCTGACGGCCATTACGCTGCCAGGTGGCAAGACCCTCAACTGCGAATTAGGCCGGATTATGACCTTCGAGGGCGGTAGCATTTTCATCAGCCGTAACGAAGCGTTGCTGAAAGAGCGTCATCACCTGGCTATCAATGATACTTACGAGTTCATTGTCAGAACTAAAGAAAGTGTGGTTGAGTCGGTGGTAAGTGATCTGGATGTGATGGCGGTGGATAAAGACATTCCAGTGCTGCGCATCAGCTACCGGAGTTCCGTACCCCAGAAAGCTGCCGACGTGGTGAATGGCGTAGCGGCCGCATATATCGCCGACGGTGTGAACGACCGGTTTCGCACGGCCGATACCACCGTTGACTTTCTGAATAAACAGCTGGTTGACGTAAAGAGCCGGTTAACGGCCAGCGAGCAGGCCATTGAAGGCTACCGGAATAGTAAAAACATCATCAACATTCGGCAGGAGACGGAAACCGATCTTCGTCAGATTGCCGATTTGCAGAAACAACTGTCGAGCGTACACATGAACGTGCTCGCCATCGACAGCCTGAACAGGTACGTTCGCCGGAACCCTGATTTTCTAAGGTCGGCCCCCAACTTCGAGGCGTTCAACGACCTGCTCTCAACGGAGATCGTCAAGAAAATGAAGCAGTTGCAGGGCGACCGGCGCGAACTGCTGACGCGCTACACGCCCGAGCATGAAAAAGTACGGCTACTGGATACGCAGATGAACGACCTGGCCGACTACATGAAGGAGAGCATCAACAACACACTTACCAATCTGAAAATCAAGCATAACGACCTGGGCCGAACAGTCCGCGAAGCCGAAGCGCAGTTTATTGGACTGCCCACGAAAGAGAAAACCATGACCGTGCTGGAACGCAATTTCAGCCTTGATGAACAGATATACCGTTTTCTGCACCAGAAACGCACCGAAGCCGATATTGCCCGTGCCGCCACTATCTCGTTTCACCGGGTCATTACCGAAGGAAAAGTAGCCCGCACCCCGATTTCGCCTAATCCAACGCTCATCAAGGTGCTGGCGGGATTCCTGAGCTTATTAATCAGCATTGTGCTGTTGTACGGCGTGCATTTCCTGAAAGCGCGGGTCAACAACGTAGAAAATATTCAGAAGACATCGGAGACAGAGGTAGCTGGTATGGTGCCATCCTTGGCGAATCCGGCAAAATCCAGCGCTTTTTTCCGGCAGTGGGCACTACACATGGAGTTGAAACAGTGGCTGGTGCCGGGCTCGGTCATCACCATTTCGTCGTTCGATAAAAAGGAAGGCAAACGTACGCTGGCTACGGGGTTAGCAACGGCGCTCGTTAACCTGGGCAAGACCCTATTGGTTGTCGATGCCGATGGCACGCTAACCCAGTTTGGTGAGCCGGATAATCCGGCTTATGTGAACGTACCTGCTACTGACCCCCAGTGGCAACGGCCTATCAACTGGATGCCGATGCTCAACGAGTGGAAAGCCAGCTATGATGTGGTACTTATCAAAAATGCGCCGATTACCGCCGAACCGGCAGCGGTGATGCTGATGGCTTCCGCCACGCTGAACCTGCTGGTGCTCGACAGCCGCCGAACCAAACAGAGCCGGGTACTGGAAGCCGATCTGCTGGCCCAAAACCTGATGCTGCCCATGATGCGCTTCGTGCTAAATCGGGCAGGATACACGCCTTCGCTGCTGAGCGAGTTGAGTCAAACCGTACGCGGTCTGGTGGTTCGTCGTCGCGCGTCGACACCTAAACAGAAGGAGGTGTACGCATGATACCAGCTTCGATAAAACAACTCGTGGGTTCTGAAAAAGGGCTGGTTTTGGCCGATCAGGTGGTAGTTAGCGGGTCGGCGTTTATAACCAACCTACTGCTGGCGCACGCGCTGGGTCTGGCTGCTTACGGTCAGTTTTCGGCAGTAATACTAAGTCAACTATTTCTCCTGTCTGTTCAGCAGGCGGTTGGCAGCGGCATCTACCAGGTCGTGTTTCCCGGATTGTCTGAAACTGAACAGCAACGTTATACCAACGGGCTGTTCTGGCTTCAGTTGGGTTGGTTAATAGGCTTGATGGTGTTGTCTGGTCTGATCTACAGCCTGTTGCCGACTCGTGTTATTCCCTTCAGCATTCATGTTCTGCTGCCTGCTGTTGTGGGAACAGGCCTGTATCTGTTGCAGGATTTTCTCCGCAAGGTCCTGCTGGTGCAACAACGGGCGGGCCACGCCCTTCTGCTCGACTGCCTGACTAATGTTGGTCAGCTGGCACTGCTGGCCGTCTTTAACTGGCAACATGCGCTATCGCTTCCGGTTTCGCTTTGGATCATCGGAGCCACGTTTGTACCCTCAATTGTACTGGGAATAGTCTGGTTACGAGCGGGTCAGCCACAGGCTACCAATGGCCAGTTCGTCTGGGAAAAGCATCGGCAGCAGGGCGGCTGGATGCTTCTGTCGGCCCTGACGCAGTGGCTGGCCGGTAACTTCTTCATTGTGGCGGGAGGCTGGTGGCTGGGTGCTGCCGCATTGGGTGCGCTCCGGCTGGCGCAATACATCTTCGGGTTGCTCAACGTACTGCTTCAGGCGCTGGAGAGTTATGTCATTCCGAGGGCAGCACAAGTAGCCCATTTGCCCCTTAACCTATTAACGTACCTGCGTGCGGTATTGCTTAAAAGTCTGCTCGGGTTGCTGCCGGTGCTCCTGTTTCTGACGCTGGGTGCCGAACCCTTGCTGGCCTACATGGGTGGCAACGACTACCGCCCGTTCAGTTACGTCATGTACGGGCTGTCGGCGGTGTATATGCTGGTGGTCTGTAGCTACCCGATCCGAATCATCCTGCGGGTTCGCCTGCTTAATAAACACTACTTCACCGGCTATGCCCTGACCACGGTATTCAGCCTGGCTACGGCCTTCTGGCTCATCACCACCTGGGGGTTGGTGGGCGTACTGGTCGGCCTGTTTTCCACCCAGGTCATCCTGATCACGTACTGGCTTTTTGTTGTACATCATAACGGTTTATTCGTATGGAAATCATTCATCTTGTTCTCGGTAAGGCCAATCCGGCCCGAATGAACGGTGTCAATAAAGTAGTGAACGAGCTGGCTTCCCAGCAGCAACAGGCCGGGTATGCGGTCGAGGTCTGGGGGTTCTCGGCCAATCAACTACACGATTATCCGGAACGTACCTATACCACGCGCCTGTTCGAGGCGAGCCGGAATCCGTTCTGGGTTGGTGCCGACTGGAAACGCGCCATGCTGGTCAGAAAAGGAACGGCCGTTGTGCAGATTCACGGCGGCTTTGTGCCCCGTTTCTATGCCGCTGCCCGTTTCCTGGCAGACAATCGAATTCCGTATGTGGTTACGCCTCACGGTAACTACAACTGGCATGCGCTGCAACGAAATAGGCTGACCAAGCGACTGTATTTCAATTTGTTTGAACGAAAAGTGCTCTCTGGCGCCAGTGCTATTCACGCGTTGGGAAAGAGCGAGATCGCCGGTTTGCAGACCATGTATCCGAACCAGAAGTCGGTGCTGATCCCGTACGGCTTTTCGGTGTACGAACAACCCGGCGAGCCGATCGACTCGACGTTTATTATCGGTTTTTGTGGTCGCCTTGATATAGACCATAAAGGACTTGACTGGCTCATGGATGGCTTTGCCGATTTCCAAAAGAACGTACCCACAGCTCGTCTCTGGCTGATTGGCGACGGCCCGCACCGGTTGCAGTTGAAGCAGATGGCCGACGATCGGAACGTTGGCCAACAGGTTACCTTCTGGGGGAGCCGCTTCGGCGAAGAGAAGCTCCAGTTGTTGGGCTTGTGCAGTCTGTTCGTTCATTCGTCGCGGTACGAAGGCCTGCCGGTGTCGGTACTCGAAGCTGCCTCGCTGGGGCTGCCCTGTCTGGTGTCTGAGGCAACCAACGTAGGCGATGCCATCCGGGCGTTCGATGCCGGGTACGTTGTTGAGCAGGGAACAGCGCCGCAGGTAGCCGAAGGGCTGACCGTTCTGCACGATCAGTGGCAAACGGGTGAGCTGGCTCAACTGGGCCGGAACGCCCGCGAGATGGTCGATAAACATTATAACTGGCCGCGTCAGGTAAAGCAGTTTAATGAGTTGTATCAGCAGGTATGGCACGCCAATTAACCGCCCCCCGCGACCATAGCCGGTTTCTGAAAACAGTTGGTTTCTTGCTGACGATAATCCTGTTTGTCAAACTGGGCGGCTTCTTCACCTGGAGCAACAACATCTCGATTACGCGGGTCATTAAAGTCATCAGTCGCATTGCCATGACGACCTCTATCTGGTACCTGTACCGGGCCATCATTAACCGGGGGGCGGTGGCGTCGTTCGGCTGGAAACAGAGCTTGTCGCCGTTTCTGTACGTGGTGTATCTGTTTCTGGGTTTGCTGTCCGTGATGTGGTCAACCGATCCGGGGTATTCTGGTCTTCAGTGGTTTATGGATATGGAAGGGTTGGTATTTGCGTATTACTTCATTGCCTGCTTTATCCTGATCGACTATTTTTTTAGCGGAAGTGCCGTGAAGATGTACCAGGTGATCGGCGATGCGGTCATGATGATGATCAGCATCTTTCTGGTTGGCATGTACATCGATCCCGAGACGTTTTACCGACTGACGCACGGTGGTGAAGAAGCACGTCTCGGTGGATTTATCATGAACCCCAATGAGTTGGGCATGCTGTGCGCGGTGGGCGTTTCCTGCTTCATTTTCAATATCTACCGAAAACACCAGTTCGTCTGGACGTTCATCAAGATTGGCCTGCTGATGTGGGCCGTTGTGCTGACGGGTTCACGTTCATCAACTATTGGCTGCCTGCTGATCGCTTTTTTCCATATTCGTCAATCGTCGAATACAAAGCTGAAGCTGGCCATGTATGCCGGTGCGGTCATGGTAGTGCCGGTGGCAGTTCAGACGCTATTGATTAAGGAACACGGTGGGGGGTTAGACGAAGTAATGAGCATGACAGGCCGACTGCCGTTCTGGACGGCCTTGCTAAACGAAGGCCTGCCGAGAGCACCTTTCTTTGGCTTCGGCTTCATGCGCATAGCCACCACCGACTACTTCCAGGGGGAGCACATCTTCACCTACGCGGCCAAGATGACCCACAACACCTTTATTCAGGTCTTGATGAATCTGGGTTTCGTGGGCTTCTTCATTGTACTCTTCCAACTCGTATTCACCATTCGTGGCTTTCTGCAGGTGCCCGAAAAAGAGAAGAGCCTGATCTGCGTGGGTGTGCTGATTCCGATCATGATCAACTCGTTTACCGAGTTCGGTATTTTCGGCGAAACCAACTACGGCATCCTATTCTATCAACTCCTGATTTTCTACATCAGCCTGTCGATAAATCCGCTGCTGACCCCCGGCGAAAAAATCTATCTCTACCGCCGCCGCCCCGATCTGCGCCCGGCTTAGTGTATGCTGAATGCTTGCGGCGGTCCCGCGTCCGGGTTAGGGTTTGCGCCGTAAGCATTACCGTTCCAGAAAATGGAATCGCTTTCCTGAAGACGGAAGGTGGTTTCAGAAAAAGAGGCCAATACAGCGCGTATTGGCCTCTTTTTGGTACTGGCATGGTACTGGCAGGTCTTGTTTACATGAACAAGTTGGTGTACACATCAGACATACAGCGGTTGCAGACCGGGCTAACGAAAATTGGCATCCCTCTGGCCACTAAACCGACAACGGCGGCCAATTGCACGATCTCCTGTTACCTATACCGTAACCCCGATGGCAGCATCCGGTGGTTATGGCCAATCTGGTCTGATCAGCCTGATTTTCTGCGCTTTTACCACGCCGGTAGTCGCCAGGCGCGTTGGTTCGTTTGGTTAGTTCGGTTACTTTTTCGCCTGAAACGGGGCCATTGGATGGGTCACGATCGCATCACATTCTACACAACCGAAGCGGGCTACCAGTTGCTTCGACGTACCCAGGTTAATCGGTGGGCGCTGTTTACCGGTACGGCCGGGCCAAATCGAAAGCTGGTTATCTGGTATAACACGCAGGTTGAAAAAGGCTTTTTCCTGAAAGTTGCGCTGGCTGAACCGGCCGTAATAAACCTGCGACAGGAAGCGTTGGCCCTGCGGCAACTTCAACAGAACCCATTGCTGCAATTGGCTACACCCCAGCTCGAAGCCTATTCAGAATCGATGCTGATTCAGGAAGACATGGGCGATGCCGATACCTGGCAGATTAACAAACTGGCCGAGTTGCCGTACGGGGCAATGCAGGAGTTTGTTAGCCAGAACTGGCACACGAAACCATTACAGCAGGCCGATTTCTGGACGTCGGCCCTGGATGCTCTGGTGAAATTGCGGGTAGCCAATGACAGCCGCATACCCGTTAGCCTGCTCGATAAGCTGGAACGGCTGATTCAATCGCTTGATGAACAAGCACCGATTGCCGTTGCCTCGGCCCACGGTGATTTTACGCCCTGGAATATCCTGTTGCGCGGCCACAAGCTGTGCGTGATCGATTGGGAGTTGTACCGCGCAGAGTTGCCGGGTTTATACGACCTGTTTCATTTTCAGTATCAGTCAATGGTTATGCTGGGCAACCAGGGCTTCAATGCCATTCGGCGGGAGGTCGATACCATCTTGAAACAGACCGACTGGCGTTTGTTCCGTGAACGAAACTCCGTTGATGTCGACCTTGCCGAGAAACTATACCTCATTCATACCATAACGTATTACCTGTCGGTCTACAGCCGTCAGCCCGATTGGCACCAGCAGGTAAACTGGCTGCTCGACACCTGGAATCAGGCACTCACGTATTGGCTGGGTCAGAAGCAGGTCGTATCTGACCGGAAACTGGTATTGCATGACCTGGCTTTCTGGCTTCACAAGCAACCCCACGCGGCCCTGAAATTCCTGCCAACGTACCTGGATGCGCTTCCCGACTCGTCAGACCTGGATCTGGCCATGCCCCGTCAAACGGCGAAGCAGTTGGTCAGGTACGTTCGGCAGCATCCGTTGATTCGTCAGGTTACGGTAGATCATCGGAGCTTTATGAAACAACTGCATATTCAATGCCTTGATAATACCAGTCTGCATGTTGACCTGATCTGGACATTCAAGCGAAAGCACCTGGAATTCATGGACGCTCATGCTGTCTGGGAACAGGCCACGCTGGCACCGCATGGCCTGAACGTACCTACACTGGCTTGTAATCAGACCTACGTCCGGCGGTTCTACGGTCTCAATAATGCGCTGATACCAGCGCGGTACCGACACCTGTTCGATGAACCGGTTATTGGCTCCCTGTTGGCTGAATCGGTGACCGACATCAGAGCGATGCCCCAGAATCGGGGGTGGCGGGCTGTACGCAGTAGGCTGGCTTACGGGCTTGATACACTTCGGTCGTTTGCTTTTCAACGCGGAATGATCGTGACGTTCAGCGGGGTTGATGGTGCCGGTAAATCGACCGTAATTGAGCAGACCAAACTGGAGATCGAGAAAAAACTCCGGCAACGGGTGATCGTGCTTCGGCACCGGCCATCGCTCTTGCCGATCCTCAGTGCCTGGCAGTATGGCCGCCGGGAAGCGGAACAACGATCGACTAATCGGCTTCCTCGTCAGGGTACGAATCAGAGTGGTCTGTCGTCGCTGCTTCGGTTTGCCTATTACTACGCCGATTACCTGCTGGGGCAATTTTACGTGCAGGTGAAATACGTCTGGCGTGGCTACATTGTTTTGTACGATCGTTACTATTTCGACTTCATCAACGACAGCCGCCGGAGTAATGTACAACTGCCGTCTGGGCTAGCCGCTGGTCTGTACCGTTTCCTGATGAAGCCTCAGTTAAACGTATTCCTCTACGCGCCAGCAGAAGATATTCTACGCCGGAAGCAGGAATTAGATGCCGAAACCATCGCTGACCTGACCCGCCAGTATCTGGGCCTGTTCGATAGCCTGCAAAAACAGTATCCGTCGTCAGAATACATGCCGGTGCTGAATCAGGACCTTCCCGTTACCCTAACCCGCATTTTTGACCGTATTCAACGCACTACGGTGGGTACGCTGGTGGGGTAATGGGCTTCATGCTGTCGAAGGGCCAAGCGAAAGCAACCCGACAGCGCGAAGCCAAGCGAAAAATCAATCAACTAATCTTCTCTAGTCTCCCAATGAAAACACTCCTTGAACGGATCGTTCAGTTACGTAATCCGCGGTTTCGGTTTTCGCCTGCCTTGGCTAACGGGCTCATTCTGGCGTTCGGCTGGCAACAGGTAAGGGCGTTGGTCAGGAGTAGCGGCCTGTTGCTGCGTGGTCGTTTGCCGAAGGGAATGGTTCGGGGGCGGGGCGTTCAGTTTTTCAATCTGCGTCAAATCCAGTGGGGGCGATTTTTGAAGCTGGGCGACCACGTGTATTGCTCGGCGATTGCTACGGATGGTATTCGGCTGGGCAATCAGGTAAGCATCGGGGCCTTCAGCCGGCTGGTTGTGTCGACTACGCTCGATAACCCCGGCCTGTATATCCGGATCGGCGACCGGGTGGGCATTGGCGAGTTTGCTTATTTGGGTGGCGCGGGTGGCTTAACGATTGGCGACGATTGCATCGTTGGTCAGTATTTCAGTTGCCATCCCGAAAACCACCTGTTTGGCGACCTGAACGTACCCATCCGGTTGCAGGGTGTCGAACGCAAACCAATTATCATCGGTATTAACTGCTGGATTGGCAGTAAAGTCACGGTGCTTGGCGGCGTAACCATCGGCGACGGATGCGTCGTAGCGGCCGGTGCCGTGGTAACGCAAAGTTTCCCCGCCAACAGCCTGATCGGCGGAGTTCCTGCCAAACTATTGCGTACCAGAGCAGAGGCTACTAAAACGCGTCAGGCTTCGTTGTCGCTTGCCTGTAGCGAGTGAAAACGGCCTCAGCAATAAATCCAATATCCGAAATCCCAGATCCGACATTGAAAACTGTACTCGCCACCGCCTACGCCGTGAATCCGTATAAGGGTTCTGAAGATGGCATGGGCTGGAATTTTATTCTGCAGATGGCTCGGTACAACCGCGTTGTTGCCGTTACCAGGCCAAATAACCAGCCTGCAATCGATCGCTATTGGGCCGAACATCCGGAGTTAACCGAGCTTCAGCAACGTACCCGGTTTCTGTATTTCGACTGGCCCTACTGGCTGCGATTCTGGAAGAAAGGGCCACTATTGTCGATGATCTATTATTACGGCTGGCAACTGAGTCTGGCTATCTGGCTTCGGCGGCAGCGCCTGACGGTCGATCTGGTTCACAACGTGAATTTCCACAACGACTGGACGCCAACCTTTCTCTGGTTGCTGGGTAAACCCCTCGTTTGGGGGCCGGTGGGGCACCACCCGGCTATTCCTGATGTAGCCCTGCGCGAGTTTGGCTGGAAAGCAGCTCTTCAGGAGCGAGTGTTATGGGCCGTGAAGCAAACCTTCTGGAAGCTGGACCCGTTTTTGCGTCTGAGTAAGCTACAGGCATCGCACATTCTCTGCATGAACCAGGCAGCGGCCGACGTGCTGCATCTGCCAGCCAGTCAATACAGCCTTGTGCCGTCAGTTGCTTCTGCTCCGGTCAGTGTGTCCAGTTCAGGGAGAGCCGGTTCAACGCTCTTCCGGGTGCTTTCGGTGGGGCGGTTTGTGCCGCTCAAAGGCTTCACCAGCACGGTTCGGGCGTTCGCGTACTTTTATCATCAGCTCGCGCCCGACGATCAGCAACGTACCCAGCTCACCCTGGTAGGAAGCGGACCAGCCGAGCCGCTCATCCGGCAACTCATTGCTGACTGTGGTATTGGCCATTGTGTCGAGATTATAAACTGGTTGCCGAAAGAGGCGGTAGCAGCCTGTTACCAATCGGCATCGGTGTTTCTGTTTCCGTCGTACGAGGGGGCGGGGATGGTGGTGGCCGAGGCCATGAGCTACGGCCTGCCTGTACTCTGCTGGGATAACGACGGACCGGGCCGCTTCGTCCATCCTGACTCTAAGCTACGGGTCTCCTGCCAGGTGCTTGAGGTCGGTGAAATGCAACTGGCCAACCGGCTAGACTCCCTGTTTCACCACCCAAGTTTTTACGAACACGAAAGCCAACTGGCGTTACAACGTTTCAAAACCAACTTCAATTGGTCTGTTCGGGGCGAACAGCTCAGAAAAATCTATACAGCTGTTTTGTTGGCTAAACGATCAGCAGCAAGTTCATCTTATGACATCCAGGCGACTTATAGCGGTTCATCTGCTCAATGACTGGAGCGGTAGCCCGCTCGTTTTCCGGCAGGCACTCGAAGCGCTTAGCCAAACTGGGTACGTTGTTACGCTGTTTACGGCAACACCGTCGGGCAAGGGTTTTCTGACGGATATCGATGGCGTAACGACCGAAGCGCTACGGTATACGTGGCACCCGGTTAAAGTCATTACGCTCATTAACTACCTGCTCGTTCAGGCTCGGCTTTTTTGTCGGCTGCTGTTTTTTCTGCAGTCAACAGACGTCGTATATATCAATACGTTACTGCCGTTTGGTGCGGCCCTGGCGGGCTGGGTACGTGGTTGCCGGGTTGTGTATCACGTGCACGAAGTGAGCATAAAGCCCTGGTTATTGAAGGTATGGCTGCGTGGCGTAGCCAACCAGACAGCCCAACAGGTGTTGTATGTGTCAGCCTATACGGCCCGGCAAACGGCGCTGGCCAGGCCCGAGAGCAAGCTGATCTATAACGCCTTGCCAGACGCATTCAGGCAGCGGGCCAGCCAGATCAGCACACCCAATACTGTCTTTCCGTTCACGGCACTCATGCTCTGTTCCAACAAAGCGTATAAAGGCGTTAATGAATTTGTGGCGGCCGCCCGACAGCTACCCCACATGCGGTTTTTACTGGTGTTGAATACAACCGCTACCGACGTCGAGGCATTTATTAAGGCCACCACCCCTCCCGCCAACTGCATCGTTTTCCCTGCACAGACAGACACCATTCCGTTCTACCAGCAAGCGCATGTGGTATTGAATCTGTCGCACGCCAACGCCTGGGTTGAAACCTTCGGGCTGACAATTCTGGAAGGCATGGCCTGCGGATGTCCCGTTATGGTTCCGCCCGTTGGTGGCGTCCGCGAGCTGATCGACGATGGGGTAGAGGGTTTTGTCGTTAATGCCCTACATCCGCAGGAGCTAGTTGATGCGTTGCAACAGGTATCGGCCGATATGACGCTGTATATGCGTATGGCGCAGGCCGCTCGCCAACGCGCCGGCTTCTTTTCCGGCCATTCGTTTCGGCAGCAGATAAACGCTGCCTTTAGCGCAGACAACACCCTGACTACAACCGCTAGCGGTTGACTTGCAGGTCAGCTGCCACAGTCGTGATTACGCTGTCTAGTTTGCTTATCAATTGGCTTAGTTGGTTGGTTGTTAGTGAGTTAGTCGCTTCTTTCTCAATTGTTCTGATGTCGTCTTTCAGCGCCACAATGCCCAGATTATCGATCGATGGCTTAATGCGATGCGCTATTTTCGTGATCGTCTCGTAATCGTTCAGAGCGAAAGCCTCTTTGATTTCCCGTACCGAGGCCGGTCCATAGTCGATAAACAGGTTGATCATTTTGGCGATAAACGTCTCGTCACCGCCTGCCATGCGCCGAAGCGCAGTTAAATCATACAAGGGAGGCACCGCTGCTGCTACCGGCTTAAGCGGGCCCTGCTTTTTAGCCAGCCATTTAGCTACAACGGCTAAGAGTTGTGCCTCTTCAAAGGGTTTAGACAGGTAATCGCTCATGCCGGCGGCGATAAACTTTTCGCTGTCTCCTTTCACCGCGAAAGCCGTTAGAGCAATCACCGGTAGTTGACTGTCAATGCTCGAACGGATCGTTCTGGTGGCTTCTATGCCATCCATAACCGGCATTTGCACATCCATCAGTACCACGTCGAAAGTCTGGTTTTGTAACTTCTCCAGTGCATCCAGCCCGTTATGTGCCTCTTCGATAACGGCGCCATAGTTACTCAGCACGGTTGAGGCCACCAGCCGATTCATCTCGTTGTCGTCTACCACCAGAACGCGCTTACCGGCAATGAAATCGGTATTCACCAGGTCTATTTCTTTCACCGGCAGATTCTCCTGAAGGCCTTTGGCAAACGGAATAACGAAGGAAACAGACGTACCCAGCCCTTTTCTGCTCTGCACCTGCATGGTGCCGCCCATCAGTTCAACCAGGTTTTTACAGATGCTCAGCCCCAGACCTGTACCGCCGAACCGTCGGGTGATCGACGCATCTTCCTGTCTGAATTTCTGGAGAATCGTTTCAGAGAAAGCCTCATCCATGCCAATGCCTGTATCGCTTACAGTGGCTTCGATGAGCTGCTGTGTCGAATTATCGCTAAGTACCTGACAACGGATATCGACGCTTCCTTTTTCAGTAAATTTTATGGCGTTGGAAATAAGATTGAGCAGGATCTGATTGAGCCGGTACGGATCACCAATCAACACGGGCGATAGCTGACTGTCGCAAAACGAATTGGTAAACGCCAGCCCTTTTTCTTCGGCCTTGTGCATCATAACCTGCATGGCCTTGCCAATCACTGATCGCGGTTCAAAACCGATCGCTTCGAGCGCTAATTTCCCCGCTTCAATCTTCGACAGGTCAAGAATGTCGTTAACGATGATCAGCAGGTTATCGGTGGCCGATTGGATCGTGCTCAGGTAAAACTGCTGCTCTTTTGTCAGTGTCGTTTTAGACAATTGATTCGCCATGCCCATGATCGCATTCATAGGCGTGCGGATCTCGTGGCTCATATTGGCCAGAAACAGCTCTTTCACCCGGGTCGATTCTTCGGCTACTTCTTTGGCATATGTGAGATCTAATTCCAGCTGTTTCTGGCGGGTAATGTCAACATGAGTGCCAATGATTTTCAGCGGTTTATCTTCGTCATCTTTCTCCGTTACCACGCCCCGGTCAAGTACCCAGTGAATGGTGTCGTCGTTATGAAACATGCGGTACTCTGTATGGTGCTGACTAATCAGGCCTGCTTTGTACTGCTCGTCGTTCAGTTCCAGAATCTTCCGATCGTCGGGATGCACCCGGCTCCACCACAGGTCGGCTACGTTCGAGGTTTCTGCTAACTGGTAGCCCAGTACGTTATTGCTGGGGTTCGAGAAATAGGTTTTACCCGTTCTGAAATTATGTTCCCAATAATTGTCGCCAACATTGGATAACGCTATCCGGAGCCGTTCTTCATACTCTCTCAGCTTCAGCTGCACTCCCTTTTCGGCCGATATATCCTCGATCATTGAAAAGTAGTGCGTAACCGTTCCCTGCTTGTTCAGCACAGGCTGGCCGTTGGTTCGTGCCCAGAACCAGGTGCCATCTTTCCGGTAGTGAATGCCTTCAATGTCGAACGGTTTACCGTTGGCAAACGCATCAAGCATCGTTTTCAGGCTATTCCGGTCAGAAAGAGGACCTTTGCACAGGGCCATTGGGGTTTTGCCGATAATCTCAGGAATACTGTAGGCGGTGAGGTTGGCAAAGCCATCGTTCGACCAGAAGATGTTGCCTTCCAGGTTGACGAAGACGACGCCATTTTTGTTGGCGCTCGCCACCATCGACAGGCGTTCTAATTCAGCTTCATTCTTTTTGCGTTCAGAAATATCTCTGATGAACGAGCAAAAGAATTGATCATCCCCCTGTTTGACAGGGATGATGTACATCTCGATGGGAAAGGTCTTGCCAGCGTGGTTGATGGCGGGTAATTCCATTTGCTTACCCAACACAGGCCCATTCCCTGTATCTGCGTAATGCTGCATCCCCCGCTCATGCGCAGCGCGGTGTACCTCCGGAATAATCATGTTGGATAACCGCTTTCCAAGCACTTCGGCCGCTTTCCAGCCAAAAACGTGCTCGGCCTGCGGGTTCCAGAATGTGATCAGGCCCGCCATGTCGATCGTGATGATGGCGTCGAGAGCTGCGTTCATGATCAGGCGGTTCTTTAACTCGCTTTGCTCAATGGCATCCTGGCTTCGTTTCCGCTCCGTGATGTTCGTATAGCTCCACAGATGACCTTTATACGCTTCGTCGATGTAGATCGGGATGTAGTCTCGCTGGAATATGGAGCCATCTGCCAGCTCCAGTATCTCGTTGGTAACGAGCTGTTTGTTGGTTAGTATGTCGTCGATCCGTTTAACAAAACTATCCGGATCTTTGAATAGGTGTTTGGTTTGTTCGGCCGTATGTGTGCAGTCAATACCTTTCAGCAGGTCTGGCGCAACGGGTATGGCGAACAGGTTGCAGAACACCTGATTGGTGAAGACTATTTTTCGGTCTTCATTTTCGAGCAGAACGCCGCTCTGCATGTTTGTTATCAACGAGGAGAAGACCTCTTCAGCATTTTTGCGCTTGTTAACCTGCTGGTTCAACAAATGAGCAATGGCCAGCAGGTCGTCGGCTCCGTCAGGTACGTTTTCGTCTGATACTTTACTGGCTACTTCCTTTAATTTTTCAATAGACTGTTTCTTAACGTATATCTCGCGTTTGAGCTTCGTATGAAGCGCCAGGTATTCTTCTTCGCTGATGGTAAACGCCCGTTCGGCCAATTCCCTATCCCGATCAAGCGCCCTGTATGACTCGCTGATCACCTCCAGAAACTTCTTCATACCTGCGCTGCCAATTACCTCTGCCGGCAAGTATTTTATGATTTGCTTCGACAGAAGTTTATGGTAATTCATAAAACGAAGTAATGGTCATGGTCTGATTGTGTAGTTGACAGCTCCCCCCATCGTACAGCGGAGATAGCTCACCGTTGGCGTAAAAGCCGATGATAGGTACGTCGCTCCCCAGCGTATCGCTTACGGCTTCCACTTCCTCATCGATACGTGGCCCGTAGATGAGCTTCCGGCCCACACAACTTATCAGCAGGGTGAGGTCCGGTTTACGATTATTGGCAAACCGGGTTTGCTGAGCGGCATCGGCCGCGGCGGCCGTGAGCTTATCAAAGTTAGCTTTCATAAAACGGACGTTTGAGCCGGCAGGTACGTCACCGGCAAACGTCATACTTTTTTTGTCTCTGTCGATAGACAGGATGGTGCGCACTACGGATTTTTCGGCACCCGGCATCGTTACGGAAAGGGGAAACAACAAGGCAGCTCCCGGTAGATTCTCCGCATCGGGACCCAGGTATTTTCGGTAAATGGCCAGAGCGTTCTGGTCGTCAATCTCATACAGGACGTTGTTCTCTGATCTGGTGATTTCTTTTTCAAGACCAAACATGTCCCAGCCACCCTTTGAGCCGTGGGTAACAACCAGTTTCCGGCCGTAGAAGCCAATCGCTACGATGTTGCCTTCCGTGGGTTGGTCGTTCAACCCTACCAACGTTGATTTAAACTGGGCCGCATCGCCAGCCAGCCCACCCGTCACCAGTACGTTTTTGGTACTGGCCGTAAGCCCTCTTACCAGATCGCTGCCATTGACCAGACATCCGTCTGATAAAACCATCATGTAGGTCAGGTCGTCGGCCAGTAGCTGGTTGGCCAGTTGTTTGGCGGCGTCGAAACTACTCTTGAAGTCGTTGATGCTGACCGAGGCAGTTTGAATTCGGGTATGCCCGAACGCCATGGCAACGGCTACCAGTGTGTTATCATGAACGATATCCTGATAGATCTCGCCGGCTGTACTGCATATGGCTATCTCTGCCTTTGGAAATTTCGTGCGGACGGTGGCAAAGAGGGCGTCATTTTTCAGTATTTCGATGGCTGCAAAACACAAAACCAGCTGAGCATCTTCATCCGCCAACGAATGGCTGACAGCGTGTTTTGACCAGGCATTATCTGAATACTGAACGATGGATGCGACCATTGGAATGGCTATTGACGTAGAAAGTGAACCAACAGCTATTCACCGACAAAATCGTACCAAACTTAAGGGTATTGTATAATGGACTTGTAATCATGCGGTTGGTAATTAGGTATGTAGGCTTCTTTTCCATTATCTGGAAAAAAAGTCTCTATTTGGGAAAATTTCACCCGGCAACGATAGGCCGTTTCTGGTGCCGACACCAACTAGGTACAAGGTGCATTGGAAGGCCTGGAAAAGGAGGCGATACCATCGGCCTACTATCTACTTAGCTGGCCCCTGAGACTGGCTTTATAAGCAGTGAATGGTTGGTGAACCCCGATTGTATAATGTGGAACGGTTTTCCAGAATTCGGAATACTGATGTGGCGAAAACCCGTAAACTGAACAGATAGAGGGGTTTTTCCGGTTTGGCACGGCTTAGGCTAATAGGCTATCCACAAATAAATTATCAGCATGAGTAAGACAAGCGTAGCCATTATTGGCACTGTTGGTATACCAGCCAAGTATGGCGGGTTTGAAACCCTGGCCGAGCACCTGGTCGAGCACCTGGGCGACGAACTGGACATAGCCGTGTATTGCACAACCAAGAAGTACGGGCAGACCGAACGGCAGAGTCATTATAAAGGTGCCCGGCTCATCTACCTCCCTTTCGATGCTAACGGAATTCAAAGCATTATTTATGACTGCATCAGCATTGTGCACGCCCTGTTTTATGCCGATGTGCTGCTGATTCTGGGCGTAAGCGGCGGTTTCATGCTGCCATTTGTCCGCTGGTTCACCAACAAAAAAGTGATCATCTCCATCGATGGTATTGAGTGGAAACGCCACAAATGGAGCAAACTCGCCAAGTGGTATTTATGGGCCGCCGAATGGATGGCTGTTCGGTACTCGCACGCCGACATTTCAGACAACGAGTCGATCCAGAATTATACAGCAATTCGCTATAAAACGCTGAGCCAGATTATCGAATACGGTGCTGATCATACAATGGCCGTGCGCCCCACGCCCGCCGATCGGGAACGCTACCCCGTTCTGGCAAAACCATATGCTTTTACGGTGTGCCGGATTGAGCCTGAGAATAACATCCACCTGGTTCTGGAGGCTTTCGCCCAGTTACCCAAACGAACGCTCGTACTGGTGGGCAACTGGCAGAACAGTGCCTATGGCGTAGCGTTGCATCAGCAGTACAGTACATACCCGAACCTTTACCTCTTCGACCCGATCTACGACCAGCGGGCACTTGACCTGCTACGGAGCAATTGCCTGGTTTATGTGCATGGCCACAGTGCGGGTGGAACTAACCCGTCGCTGGTTGAGGCCATGTATCTGGGTTTGCCCATCATGGCGTATGACGTAACGTATAACCGAACCACCACCGAAGGGGAAGCGCTGTACTTCAAGTCGTCGGATGCGCTGGTCAATCAGATTCAGCAAACATCGGTTGCCGATCTGAAAGCACAGGCAGCCGTTATGAAAGCCATTGCTCACCGCCGATATAGTTGGTCGGTGATTACCCGGAAATACGCGTTTCTGGTGCAGCGTGTCATGCAGACCTCAACCAAAAGTAATCTCAATTCTGAAGCCGGCTCGCAATTATCGCCCGACTGGCTGTTGCAGGCCGGTCTGGCCCATCTACAGGCACCTGCTTACTTCTACGAATAACAACTTGCCTCAACCCATGCTTACTAACGTACAAACTACTGCCAGCCTGTTCTACGGCATCGCCATTGCGCTGCTGCTTTGCTGGATGCTGCTGCCGCTGCTGATTCGCCTGAGCCCACTGATCGGGCTGGTTGATCGGCCCAACGACCGGAAAGTGCATCATCAGTCAATTCCGGCCATTGGCGGACTGACTATTGGCCTGACCGTGATCGGAACGGCCATTATCTATGCCCCTTTGCAAGCCTTGTTCTGGCAGCATATACCGTTGGCAGTAGCTCTGGTCATCTTATTGGCCACAGGCGTGATTGATGACCGGTTGAATATCCGGGCGTCGCTGCGGCTGTTTATTCAGGTAAGCTGCGCTGTTGCTGTTGCCCATCACGGCATCCGGCTGACGTCGTTGCATGGCTTGTTCGGCATCAACGAGCTGTCACTAGTTTTGCAATACGGGCTGACCGTACTGATCCTGACCGGTATGGCTAACGCCTTTAATCTTATAGACGGCATCGACGGATTGGCGGGCAGTCTGGCGTTGATCAATATGGTCTTGTTCAGTACCCTGGCGGTTTTCTTCGGGCAACGTACCTGGCTGGCGTTGTTGCTTCCGGTAGTCGGCGCGTTGCTTGCCTTTCTGAAATATAACTGGCGACCTGCCCGGTTATTCATGGGCGACGGCGGCTCTGTTGTGCTCGGTTTCCTGATCGCCGTTTTAGGGATCGTATTCGTTGAGCGTGCCTATCAGGATCGGAGCGCCTATGTGCCGCAAGTGGTGGCACTGGTAATGGCCAGCTGCATGATTCCGGTACTCGACGCGCTCCGTGTGTTCGCCAATCGAATCAGCAAGGGGCAATCGCCCTTCCTGGCTGATAAAAACCACATGCACCACTGGCTGCTGAAACACCGCCTTGCTCATTCTCAGATAACGGTCAGAATGGCTGGTATACACGTCACGCTGCTCCTGCTTTCGCTGGTTATCTCGGTTTTCTTCAGCATATCGCTGGTCGTTATTGTGCAGGTTGGCGTTGTCTTTGCTTATACCGGCATGATGCAATTGAGCCATTCTTTTCTAACGAGCTATCGACTGGTCAAATTACTGGCCTCTGGTTGAGGGTTAATTTAGAAATATGAAGCCTTTCAGGTTGTTTGTAGGCCGTAAAGCGTATCCCCGTGAGTAAGCAATACCATAGAGCTAAAAATATGTACCTGCTAGTAGCTAGTTTGATGGATATAATTAGTTTCTTTTATGGTCAATATGGCAACTTGAAGCTGATTCTCGTTGCCTGTACAGCTTACCCATACAATCCGCAGACGACTACAGTACGAATCAAACAGCCTCATTGATTCTGTGTACTAACTTAATGCTACCCACTCAATGAAGGACTCTGGTGCCTACCGTATTTTTATTGTTGAAGATGATCCCTGGTATGGCGAAGTACTTAAGTATCAGCTCTCGCTGAATCCAGATTATGAACTGCATCGGTTTACGACCGGAAAAGACTGCCTAACGTACCTGGGTACGTTGACGCCCGACCTGATCACGATCGATTACTCGTTGCCCGACACCAACGGAGCCGACCTGTTCAAGCGGATTCATGAGCAACTGCCCGACGTACCTGTCATTGTCATCAGCGGCCAGAAAGACGTTGAAACCGCTGTTGGTCTACTGCAGGCCGGGGTACACGATTACTTCGTAAAAGATGACCGGACAAAAGACATGCTCTGGAATGCCGTGATCAAGATCCGGGAAAACCAGAGCCTGAAACAGGAGATCGAGCACCTGCGCGAAGAACTGGGGCAGAAATACGATTTCAGTTCGATCATTAAAGGTAATAGTCCGGCCATTCGAAGGGTGTTTTCGCTGGTTGAAAAGGCCGTTCGGACCAACATCAATGTATCGGTCACGGGTGAAACAGGAACCGGGAAAGAACTGGTGGCCAAGGCGATCCACTACCATTCTGACCGGAAAAAGAAACCGTTCGTAGCGGTTAACATGGCCGCCATTCCGCTCGAACTGGCCGAAAGCGAACTCTTTGGCCACGAAAAGGGGGCATTTACCGGGGCCATTAACCGTAAAATAGGCCGCTTTGAAGAGGCCAATAAAGGCACGCTGTTTCTCGACGAGATAGCTGAGCTCGACCTGTCGCTGCAAAGTAAATTGCTGCGCGTTTTGCAGGAACGCGAATTGACGAGAGTGGGCAGCAGCGAACGAATTGCGCTCGATATCCGGCTGGTTATTGCGTCGCACAAAAACCTGCTCGACGAGGTAAAAGCGGGCCGTTTCCGCGAGGATCTGTATTATCGGATCATGGGGCTGCCCATTGCCCTGCCGCCCCTCCGCGACCGGCCAACTGATATTATGATTTTGGCGCGGCACTTTCTGGATGATTTCTGCAAGGAAAATCGCCTGCCTGCCATGGCCATTTCACCATCGGCAACCGATAAACTAATTCAGTATAGTTTTCCGGGCAATGTACGGGAGCTGAAATCGGTGATGCAACTGGCCGCCGTGATGTGCGATGGAAACGAGATCAGACAGGACGATGTCTTGCTGGCGTCTGAGTCGGAGGATATGCCGATGCACGGCGAAGAAAAGACCCTGCGCGACTACACCATTCAGGTTATCAAGTCGTACCTCAAGAAATACGATAACAACGTGGTGCTGGTTGCTGATAAACTCGATGTGGGCAAATCAACCATTTATAAGATGATTCAGAATAACGAGCTCTCGTTGTCCTGAATTGGACCATTATGCGTATGAACCCATTGGCCAGCTCGTCTGCCGAGCAACTCACGTCTGTTACTTCACTACATCAGGAGAACGAACGTCTTCGGAGAGAAAAGCAGGAGCTAGAGGTGATCGTGCAGCAGCAACGGGTCGTCATTACTCAACTTGAACAGCAACTGAGCGAACGGACAGATGCGCCAGAGGGAGTTGACGAGTTGCGTACGCATGCGCACCGGCTGGCAAACCTGCTCAATGACTTTCAGGAAGGCATTTTACTGGAAGATGAACACCGGTCAATTGTGCTGGTGAATCAGTTATTCTGCGATCTGTTCACGGTACCCCTGGCGCCTCACCAGATGAAAGGTATGGACTGTTCAGGCATGGCTGAACAAAGCAAACGCTTTTTCAGGCAGCCCGAGCAGTTTGTGGCGCGGGTCAATCAGTTATTGCGCGACCAGAAGCATGTGGTTGGCGAAGAACTGGAACTGGCCGACGGGCGAATTCTGGAGCGCGACTACGTACCTATCTTCATCGATAACCTGTATGCAGGGCACCTTTGGAAGTATGCAGACATTACCAGGCGCAAACTTGCCGAAAAGGCCTCGGTTCGGCTCAACGAGAAGTATCGGCGCATCATCGACAATATGAATCTGGGCCTGATTGAAGTGGATCTCGACGAGCGTATCGTGTATACCAATCAAAGTTTCTGCGCCATGAGCGGTTATGATGCCGACGAACTGATTGGTAACGTGGCTACCGAAGTTCTGCTTAAAGGCCAGAATATCGACGTTATGCGGGAAAAGAACGAGAGTCGTTTAAAGGGCAGTATGGATGCCTACGAAGTGGCTATCAAAAACAAGCGGGGCGAAGCCATGTGGTGGCTGGTTAGCGGAGCGCCGCTGTATGCCGAAACCGGCGAGGTTGTTGGCTCGATCGGTATTCACCTGGATATAACGAATCAGAAGCAGCTTGAATCAGAATTGCGCGTTGCCAAACAGGAGGCCGAACGATCATCGCAGGCTAAAGAGCTTTTTCTGGCTAATATGAGCCATGAGATCAGAACACCGATGAACGCCATTTTAAGCCTGGGGCAGCAACTGACCAAAACAACTCTGACCGATCATCAGCAGTTTTTTCTGAGCATGATCAACACCGCTGCCCGCAACCTGCTGGTTATCATCAACGACATACTGGATTTCTCGAAGATTGAGGCGGGGCAGTTATCCTTGGAGCATATTGGCTTCAATATGGGCGATCTACTTCAGCGGGCGGTGAATGTGCTGGCCCATAACGCCCGGGAAAAAGACCTGCAGCTGGATGTGGTTGTTGGCTCTGGCCTGGCTCCCGTACTACTCGGCGATCCGTATCGCCTTAATCAAGTGTTGATGAATCTGGTCGGAAACGCCATCAAGTTTACTGAATCAGGCCGGGTGCAGGTACGTTGTCAGAATCGTACGGTAGGTAATAGCCAGCTCGTAACTATCTGTATTGCCGACACAGGCATTGGCATGACGGCCAGTTTCAAACAAAACCTGTTCGCGAAGTTCACGCAGGAAGATGGGAGTATCGGGCGGCGTTACGGGGGTACGGGATTGGGTATGAGCATCACCAAGCAACTGATTGACCTGATGGGCGGTACGATCGAGGTTGAGAGCGTGAAGAATGAGGGCACTACCGTAACAGTGCACCTGTCTTTCCCGATTGGTATAGGCGACGTGCTTCCGGCCACTGATCCAGGCGCTCAGAATACGTCTCTTCTTGCCGGTAAACGTATTTTGCTGGTCGAAGACAACGATATGAATCGGCTGGTTGTGACCACGATTCTGGCCGCCTGCGCTGTCACGGTGATTGAGGTCGCCAATGGCGCTGAGGCACTGGATATAGTACGGACACAGGCCGTTGATCTGGTGCTGATGGATGTTCAGATGCCAGTGATGGATGGCCTGGAGGCCACCCGCATCATCCGGCAGGAGATTAGTTTGTCGTTGCCGGTTATTGCGCTCACCGCCAGTGCTATACGTACCGAGAAAGAAGAATGTTATAAGGCTGGTATGAATGGCTTTCTGGCAAAGCCATTCGAAGAAAGAGAACTGTTTGACGTGCTGCTTAAATGGCTGGCTACTGATAAGCCGCTGCCCGGGACCGACGAAAAACCATTATACGATCTGTCGAAACTGGAATCGATTGGCCGGGGTAATCAGGCATTCATACAGAAGATGATTCGTCTGTTTTGTACGGATGCCCCCGACGTGGCGGCCCAGCTTAAAATGGCCCATCGAGACGCCAACGTTGACCAGATCAAACAACTGGCTCATCGGATAAAGCCGGCCATCGACAACCTGGGCGTACAGACGCAGCGGGCGGTTATCCGGCGAATTGGCGAGCTGGCAACCAACGAACCCGATTCGCCTGAACTCCCAGTATTGATAGACCAGTTTAAGGAAGCCATATCGGTCATTGTTGCGCATATGCAGGCTACGTACCCAGGCGTCTAGTAGCCAACGTACCTGGGTTTAAGCAGGCAGGTAAACAGTGAAGGTCGCCCCTTCGCCAACCTGGCCACGAGCTTCTATACCACCGTTGTGTTGTTCAACAACTTTCTTCACAATTGCCAGGCCAATGCCTGTGCCTGGGTATACGCTGTTACGACTATGTAATCGTTGAAAAGCCCCGAATATGCGGTCTTTGTATTGGTCATCGAAACCAATTCCATTGTCAGCTACCCGAATGGCCCAGTACGAGCTGGCCTGGGGCGTTGGGAGTGAAGCAGGCAACTGTTTGCCCCGAACCTTTTCGGCGCTTATTCGTATGTGTGGCCGTACACCCGGCCGCGAGAATTTCAAGGCATTACCAATCAGATTCTGTATTAATTGCCTGATGGTTAAATTGTTAGCTCTTAGAGTCGGCAGCGTCGATATATCAATCACTGCCTTTTTATCGGCTACGCGCGTTTCCAGGTCTATCAGTACTTCCGAAACCAATACATTAAGATCAAGCGAGTTGCTGATGTCGGGCAGGTTTGTTAGGCGGGAATAGGCCAGCAGGTCCCGGATCAGAATCGACATCCGATCAGCTGCACTTTGCATACGCTGAATCAGGTCTTGTCCGGATTCGCCAAGTTGCGGGCCAAATTGCTGCGACAGCAGATTGCCGAATGATTGAACCTTCCGCAGGGGTTCCTGCAGATCGTGACTGGCAACGCCCGCAAACTGTTCAAGGCTCTCGTTCGATTCGCGCAGTTGTTGCTGCGTTCGCTGGGCGGTGGTGACATCGCTGAACGTAACCACCACGTTATCTGACCCCTGCCGAACCGCCGATACATTAAACCAGGCTTCGAGCCCCTTTTCGTCGCGATAGTACTGAGTTGCCTGCTCGGGCTGGCCAGTTGTCACAACCCGCTGATAAATAGCGAGAAACCCTCCGTCGGCGTTTCCGGGAAAAGTAGTCAGCAATCGAGTTCCCACAATCTGGTCGGGAGTGTGCCCCGTCATGACGGTTGTGGTACTGTTGGCTTTCTCCATCAGGAAATCAATGGGCTGGCCGCTATCATCTCGAATGGCCCTCATGGCTATTATACCGTTTGGCGACGATTCGAAGATGGCCGTCAACTGGTCTTTTTGCCGGGCCAGATCGAGTTGAGCCTGTTTGCGTTCTGAAATATCCAGTAGGGTCAATACCAGTCCGTCGCCCTGTCTGATTGCGGTGATATCAAACCAGGCGTTCAGCCCATCTTCCCTGAATTCCTGCTCTATCTGTTGTTTTTCGCCCGTTTCAACCACGATCACGTAGCGATCGAAAAGCCCGTTTTTGCGCTTGGTGGGGAAAAGGCTCAACATCCGCTGGCCAATCAGGTGCTCAGCTGGTTGTTGCATGATCAGACAAACCTGTTGATTAGTCGAGAGCACTTCAAAATCAATGATATGCCCTTTTTCGTCGCGAACAGACTTACAGGAGATCACGCCGGATTGCACGCCGTCGAGTACGTTCTGGAGCATATTAGCACTCTGCTGCAGTTGCTGTTCGGCTTGTTTTTGCTCAGTTATGTCATTATAGGTTACCAGCAGACCTGTCTCTGTCTTCTGAATGGACAGGTCAATCCATTTCTGGGGAACAGGGTAAAAATGACTCGTTCGAATTGACTGACCGGTCCTGTAAACAGCTAAATAATGGTGAAACATGCCCTGTTCCTGCGTTTCAGGATACAGTTGTATTAGCGTGTTTCCCAGCAGTTGCTCACGCGTATACCCCCCGCCCAGCAGCAGCAATGCGCCATCATTGACCAGCGTTACCCGAAAGTCGATCACCTCACCGGCATCATTCATGATGGGCTCAAACGCAGTAATCCCACTCAGAAATGTATTTATAACACCATCGAGAAGTTGGTTTCGATGAATAAGCGATACCTCGGCCTCTTTTCGAGTCGTTATATCGCTGAAAATCAAAAAGAAGCCGTCGCCCAGGCGCCTGGCCTGTGTTTGTACCCACCGGCCAGCCCGCTTAAAATAGGATTCGTGAATAAATGGCTGATTATTCTGGATCAGCGGCATATAGGCTGTTTCCAGCGCCCGCGCCGCTGGAAACCGTTGAAACAGCGTTCCCTGCCTGAAATCGGTGTCGGTATACCCTAAGAGCATACGGGCCTGCGCATTATAATAGACTGTTTCATAATCTATTATAATGCCTGCTTCATTGCGGATAGGTTGGTACGCAACAATACCGTTAGGCGATCCGTCGAGAATACCCAACAATAGATCCGATGCTCCGGTAGTAGGGAAGTGGGTAATCATAAAGTCATTGAGTAACTCGTAGGCAAAGCCGTTGAGTACAGTTCACGAATGTACAGAAAGTCACGCGTTTACACTATGATTGGGCCAAAAATCACGCCGTGCTTTTGGTATATATACATATACACGAAAGAGGGCAACCACACTCGTTGGTTGCCCTCTTATCAGTTTCTTGCTAGTAAGTAATTAGCTCGAATCGGTTCAGGAGAAGTAGAGTAGAGCGATAGGCAAATTACCACTCAGTAGATCACTGATTGCCCCTGAGTTGACTGGTCTGTCAATTAATTGATCGTGCCAGTTGCTGCTGCCGGTTGGAAATACCACCCGCGTATCGAGCCAGTCAATGGCCAATGGCTTGTCTACACCCGTTTCGTGGCATAATCGCGCCAGATGGAGTGGCACAACGACAACGTACCCGACGCCGTTCTGCTGCCGGGAAAACGCCAGAACATGATCGCGGTAAGCGCCTTCAACGGCTAAAGGAACGTACTCAGACGTCGCCCAGAAGTCAGGCTGAGTGCGGCGGTTCTTCAGCAGCTTGTTTGTTAGCCAGCACTTAACCAGACCACTAAACCGCTCCGCCCAAAGCGCTGCCGATTGGCCAGCTTTATGCTGGTTACCATTCATTTCGTTTAGGTTCGTTATCATTGTTTCCCGCAGCGCGTAATCGACCGGGCGTCTATTATCAGGATCTACTAGGCTTAGGTCATGTAATTCACAGCCCTGATAAACGTCAGGAACGCCCGGCGTCGTGAATTTAAGCAGCACCTGCGCCAGCGAATTACTGATAGCAAAGTCGGCAATACGCTCCTGAAATGCGGTGAATGCCGGCCAGAATGAACCGTGCTTGTCCAACAAATGATCAATGTAGGCATGAGTGGCATCCATGTAGGCGGTATTAGGAGCTGTCCAACTGGTGTGCCGTTTTGCTTCCTGGAAGGATTTGGTCACGTATTCGTGCAGGCGGTCAGAAAAGTCATCTTCATCCTGTCCGGCAAACGGATGGGCTCCAACCAGTGTTTGCAGAATGAAATACGCATCGTTCTGATCGGGCCTGTTGTCGGGGCGTTGTTCTGCGGTCTGATCCAGCCAACGTTGGGCGGTTTGGGTCCACTCGTTGCCCAGGGCCGTCAGCACGTTCAGGCGGGCCCGTACGTCTTCGCCACGCTTGGTGTCGTGGGTCGAGGTGCCGTTCATGGCCAGCGGCCAATTGGTCTGCCGATCCTGCATTGCGTCATGAAACGCAGGTACGTCTATACCAAATGCTTCGGCTGAATCCCCTACTTCGTTATGGCCAATGAACCGGAAATACGTATACAGCAGTGTGTCTTCAACGCCCTTGGCCATCAGCGGCCCGGTAAACTGCATACACCGCTGGTAAAACCGAAGGGCCCGGGCATTATAAGCAGTATCGCCCTGCTGTGGTTTGGTTAGCCAGATCGATTCCAGCAAATCGGCAGGCGCGCGCAGTTCAACGGCCCGGTTACGAACACCATCAAGCATAAGGCGCAAGGCATTGGCTTCGTCTGCCTCCAGCGGAAACTGATTGCCGTAGTAGCGGTAAACCGGGCATTGCACCAGCAATTCGGCAATGGCCAGTAACAGCATCGTTGGGTTTACCGCCGCCAATTGCTCTTCTGTAGCCAGATGCTGATCATGGAAAAGCTTATACAAGTTGGCCAGTTCACCACCCATGTCGTGGTAAAGAATGTAGGCTTTTCGGCTTAATATCTGCTCGTGAATAGGCGTATCGTTACCAACCAGCTTATTATAAAAGTCAGTAAACGCTTCTTTGCCAGCTGGGTCTGTCAGAATATTGTTGACGAGCGCCAGGTAGTCGTATCCACTGCTACCCTGAATGGGCCAGGTGGCAGGCATTGCCTCTCCCGGTTCCAGAATTTTCTCGACTACGATATACGGTTCAGGGCCCATCGTTTCCCGGAGCCTGTCCAGATAACCTGCCGGATCGAAAAGTCCGTCAATATGGTCAATCCGCAACCCCTGGAACGTACCGTCGGCAACCAGTTCACGAACAAACTGATGAACGTGGTCGAACACGTCGGGGCGTTCAACGGCCAGGCAAATAAGCCCATTAACGGTGAAAAACCGCCGGAAGTTGATGCGCCGCCGCGTCTCGTCGCCATCACACAGGCGGTAATGCTGCTCTTCACAAAGCGCATGAATGTCATCGGCCGATTGGTTGAACCAGGCCAGCCGTGTCTCTATGTAATGCCGAACTGTCTCATCATCGGCCATAAGCTCCGCTAATTCAAGGCGTGCCTCGTCCCACAGCATGGAGGCCTGCCCTGCAGATACAGGCTGATGGTCAGTTACTCGGTTCCGGTCAGATAACAGGTTGTCCGGACTGTCGATGACCGGTTGCGTTGGGTGATTTGATGCGTTGGGGGCAAACAGGCCATCAACTCGTTTTAGCCATTCAGATAGCACTGCAGGTACGTTGCTGGTAAAGGCATCTGCCTGTTGTTGTTCTTCAGATACCAGCGCCTGTGCATACGTGTGCGGTGCCAATGGAAAATGGTTGTCGTAATACTGCAACACCAGCCGCTGATGCATGTAGGCTACCCGTAATTCGCCATTCTTGATGATGCTGGCCAGTTTCTGGCCCAAAAACGGAGCCATCAGCGTGCCGTCGAACAATTCGTTATTGCCCGGAATATCGAAATAGTGGGCGTATAGCGATTGGTGACCTTTTTCGAGCACGTCGCTGATCCACGGATTGGCCGGGTGAAACGCCAGGTGGTTTGGCACAATATCCTGCAACCAGCCCATGCCGCGTTCCGTCAACTGCTTACTCAGGCTGCGCAGCTGGTCGAGTGTGCCAATTTCCGGATTGATTCGCTGGGGGTCAATACCATCATACCCATGGGTGCTGCCGGGTGTCGCGGCCAGGGTAGGCGAGGCGTAAATGGTTGTGACGCCCAGTTTGTGGAGGTAATCGAGTTGCCGTTCAAGATGGGCAAACGTGAAGTTTTCGTGTAATTGTACACGATACGTAGAAACCGGATTATACATGACGTTGAGTGTAGATGATCTGTTGACAGACCACTACCTAAACGGTAAGAGTACCGGTAAATGTTTTGCGGGGTTAGCGATAGCCGCCACCGAAGCCGCCATTGTCGAAGAACGAGCGGCGACGGCTTAGTTTCAGCTCCTGAAGGATCGAGGATTTGGCCCGAAGGTCGAACGAATAGTTACCGGCACGGCTGGCACTACCGGCGTAGGGAGTCCAGTTGAATGCCATTTCCCAGCAGTGCAGATCGCGGTTCACGCCAATGGTTGTCAGCGAGGGAGCGTGGTACTGGAAATCGTAACCAGTCTGGTACGTAAATTTCCACTTCGGTGTCAGGCTAAAATCACCGGTCAAATTCAGGGTTTGAATAACGGCGCTCTGCGAAGGTGTCAGACGGGTATAACCAAACGAATAGCTTACGTTGACTGTCCACGGAATGCTAAAGTCGACGTACAGGTCGGGGTTCTGATTAATGGCTTTCAACGTGGCATCTGACGCATTGGGTGACTTTTTCGGAGCATCCGCTTTCTTCGGGGCAAACCGCGTACTCACAAACGCCTGAAGACTTGTTAAGCGTGCCAAACCCTGGCCGAGGGAGTAGGCATACTTGTTAACACGAATAGGGTCTACCGTTTCGCCAACTTGCTGATAGCCATATGGGTCGAACGTTGATGAAACGTTGAAATTCACGTTTTTGGCGATCTGCGTATTGGCACTGACATTCAGCAGCGAAAGTTTGTACTCGGGAGCCAGCAGGTTATAGCTGCCGTTGATGCTAAGGTTATCGAGCAGTGGAATCTTCTTGAACTCAGCCCCCGACGTATCATCGCGTGACCGGACTTTCATTTCCAATTGGTTGACGATGCCGAATGAAAGGATGGCGTTTTGGCCGGGAGCACTGCTGCCGTACGTTCCGCCCAGCCCCCGATAGCGCGACAGTTTACGCCTATATTCGGGTAAGCCTGCCAGTGAACCTTCGGCAGGAAGGGTAGTGAAAAAGCCAAAGGTTGATCCTGAAAAATCGGGCGTATAGCTGATAGACACCGAGGGAGCTACGGTATGGCGAATGGCTTCCAGTCGTTTTCCCCGGATGAAGTAGGTGCCATATACCCGCGTGTTCAGGCTGGCATTGGTTGCAAATGAATACGTTGGGAAAAAGCCCCGTGCCGTATCTATTCGAACGCCCCCCTTTGTTGGGTCTGTAGGATCCGGAATGTAAGTATACGTCAGTTGCCGGCTGTATATATCACCTTGCAGTGAGAAACCGGGTGTAAAATTGATGTACCGGGCGATCTTGAAGTTGGGCAATGATACTGGAATACTGTACCGCATCGTGACGTTACGATTATCTAATATTCGGCCCAGATTCTCCAGATTAAAGGCAACCAGATTAGGGTCGGCTATTGTGCGCCCCAGCCGGATAGAATCTGCCCGCGCCAGACTATCACGAACAACTTCATCGCGACTACGCAACCGGGCATTTGAGATCAGGGTGAACCCCAGTCCACTCGTGTCGATCGTATTACGGATCGTGTTGCTGATCGCCGCCTGCGCATCAAACTGGAAACCTACCCGAAAGCTTTCATACCACTTACCGGTGCCTCCTTTCAGAGCAAATGGGGCAATCTGGTTTACCGATAAGGTGTAGTCGAAGCCTACGTCGGTTTTGCCATTCTCGCGTACACCCGTTGTCTGGTTTACCTGCCCGAACTGCTGGTTTACCCGGAAATTGGCACCCGACCGAACATACTTACCGAACGTGCGGCTATACTGGATTGAGGAACCTGCTACGTTCGACGTAACTGCCTGGGTACTGAACGAGTTGAACTGGTTGTAACTGTTACTGGTGACGTTTACATTGGCTGAGAATGAGCCTCGCCGCCCAATGTTCTGAGGTGCATGCGCCCAGTTTATCGCAAAATCATTGCGATCTGGCGTGAGCAGCCGTTCGGCTTCTGTCAGCGCCCCTGACGTATTATGGTTGAACCGAAGCTGGAAGCTGCCGGCGTACCGATACCGTTTGTTGTAGGCCCCCGACGTACCCAGCCCCCAGCTTCCGCGCGAGTAGATCTGACCGGTAAACTGAAGGCCAATATTTTCGTTCACCGCCCAGTAGTAACCGCCATCGCGCAGGTAAAAGCCCCGGCCGTTGGGTTCTTCCCCATACTGCGGCATTAGAATACCCGACACGCCAATGTCTTTTTTCTTGGGGAACGGGAAAAAGCCAAACGGAAGGCCAAGCGGCAACGGAATCTGGTTAATGACCAGATTGAACGGCCCAGACACCACCTGCTTATTGTGCACCACCTTCAGCTTGGGCGCGTTGATGTGAAAGTGTGGCGTGGCCAGATTACAAGTCGTATAAATAGAACCACGGATATACAAATTGTCTTCTGCGTCTTTCTTGACCACTTTCCCCCGAATGTTTCCTTCCCCCTGCTGCGTAACAATTCCCTGAACCAGTGCTTTTTTGGTCTTAAAATTGTAGCGGATCTCTTTTGTGTTGTACTCTTCGCTACGGTCTTTGAAGATAGGTGTTCCCACCATTTTTTTCGACGTAGAATCGTAGCGACCGCGGGCAAAGACTTCGTTAGTAGCCTGGTTAAGCTTGATGTAATCGGCTTTCAGCGAAATGTCGCCATACACGACCTCGGCATTTCCCCAGAGTTCCACAATCTGACCATTCACCTGGCTGGAGTCTTTCGACGAATATCGGACGGTGGTTGTAAACTGATCTGCCGGGGCTTTGGTGGTATCCTTTCCTACCCGTAATCGAGTAGTATCACCACCCGAAATGCCCGTCACGTTCGTACCTGGTATGCGTGAGCCAGTGGTAGCCGACGTACCTGAGGGACGGGTATTGGCCGGTTGTGAAGGAGGAACGGGCAGTGGACTCAACGGGTTAGTGGGGCGGTCCTGCGCATGCAGAATCCCCGTAACTGCTGTTAAAAGCCACAGTAGCAGTGTATAATTCGTTACCCGTAAAATAATATACGTGATTTTCGGTTCTATCAAAAATTACATTTGCCGCCGTTGATAGTCTCAACAGTGCACACAAAGTTACCTACGAACAATCACCCAATACTGCCTTGAATCGCAATTCGCTGTTAATTTTTATTAAACCATTTACCTCCATCAAGTCAGTTATGCTTGTTAAGATTATCCTACTTTGTGCCGTATTGATTCCGCTACTGGCTGGAACAATGGTGCCCAAACCAGCCTGGCAGGATTCGACCAACCAGCAACCACGACCCGCTGGCCGGGCCAATCTGATACGTACTGTTGTTCTCGACGCCGGGCATGGTGGCAAGGATCCGGGCACACACGGGCGTTATGCCAAAGAGAAAACCATGAATTTGAAACTGGTGCTGGCATTGGGCGCAAAGATCAAAGAAGAGATGCCCGGCGTACGCGTTGTTTATACCCGTACTACCGATCGTTTTATCGAACTGGCCGAACGCTCAGCCATTGCTAATCGCAATCGTGCCGATTTGTTTATTTCGATTCATTGTAACGCCAACCCAAACTCGAAAGCTGTCCACGGGACCGAAACCTACACAATGGGGTTGCATAAAACGGAAGGAAATCTCGACGTTGCCAAGCGAGAGAACGCCGTTATCCTCAAAGAAGCCAACTACGAAGAAACCTACAAAGGCTTTAACCCTAACTCGCCCCTGGCCTATATCATGCTGGCTAATTATCAGCACGCTTTTATGGGAAGCAGTATCAGCTTTGCCGAAAAAGTAGAACGTAATTTCCGCCGCGAGGCCGACCGCACAAGCCGGGGCGTGAAGCAGGCCGGTTTTCTGGTGCTCTGGCGCACAACAATGCCCAGCGTTTTAATAGAGGCAGGTTACCTGACCAACGCTGATGAAGAAGATTTCCTGGCTTCAGAAGAAGGGCAGGAGCGCATAGCAGGCTCGATCTACAAAGCGTTTGAGCAGTATAAACACGACATGGAGGGAGTGAATTGAGCATAGGTGTTACCAGCGGAGGGGCGTGGCTTTATCGATTTCACTGACTCATTGGCTGCGTGGCAACTTTGGACATTGCCTGTCTAACCTTGAACCATGACCCCCCTTTTGCCGGTTATACGTCGAGGCAGGCGTATTAGACGCACGCCGATTCTATTACACGCTACATGAAACTCTCACAGGAAGCGAAAGTGGGTCTGCTGGCCTTGATTACGCTCACCATGTTTTTCTTCGGATTTAATTTTCTGAAAGGAAGCAACATCTTCAAGAAGAATAAACAGTTCACGGTCGTCTACGCCAACGTTGACGGACTGACGACCTCCAATCCCGTGCTGCTTAACGGCCTGACGGTAGGGCGCGTTGCCAAAATCGATCTGATGCCGGATCAGGGGAACAAACTGCTGGTTACGATCGACATGAACAAAAACGTGGTTGTCCGTCAGGGATCGAAAGCCTTGTTAGCCGATGGGGGTTTGTTAGGCGGAAAAATCATTCGGCTGGAAATAAACAAGGCCGGCACCGTTATGGACGAAGGCGAACTAATCGCTTCCAGCGAGCAAGGCATTTCGGCGTTGATCAAAGAAAAAACGTTACCCGTACTGAATAATGTTGACTCCCTGACCCGTCGGCTAAACTATGTAGTTGCCTCGTTTGATCAGACGGCCAGCATTCTGAATCAAACCCTGCGCGGGGCTGGTACGGTAACAGGTACGTTGAATGCAGCACTGGACGAAAACCGGACTGGTCTTAAACTGGCTCTGGCTAACGTAAATCAACTGTCGCGCTCGCTGGATAAGACTACGCAAGAGTTAAGCCCTATTCTGAATAAGGCATCGTCGTTTACGGATTCATTAAATGCGCTGCAATTGCGTCAGACCTTGAATAACGCTAACAAGTCGATTGATAATCTGCAACAGATGCTGGGTAATATTCAGAAGGGGCAGGGGTCACTTGGCAAGCTTGCCACTGATGATTCGCTCTATGTGAACGTTAGTCGCACGGCGGGGGGGCTGGAGAAGTTGTTGACGGATTTCCGGCAAAACCCGAAGAAATACATCAATGTATCGTTCTCTGTTTTTGGCAAAAAAGACAAACCGGCTGTTGGCAAGCCCGGTACAATGACCACCACCACCGTAACAACAATGGTGATAGATACTACGCGAAAGTAAATTTGGGTGTCTGCTTTGATTTCCAATAACTTTCTGCTACTTTTGCACTCCCAATCGCGACGGTTTAGTATCAAACATAGAAGCGGGTGAAGGTCCGAAAGGAAACCACATCTGATTTAATTAGCGGCAGAGGCGTTCCATCAGGTACGTTGTTTTGCCCTGAAGAGGTCAGGTGTTCTAACGCCTGACCTCTTTTTTTGATCCTGAAAAACAAGCCGTTGCAATCACGGCACATTTCCCGTACTTTTGCGGTCCGTTTCGGCGGGGTCCGGTCTACCGGCGGCACGGCGTTCCGTGATAGTTTAATCATTCTTTCACCTGCTTTTTAACAAACAGAAAATGTCTGGATTAATTGGTAAAAAGATCGGGATGACCAGTGTGTACAATGCGGACGGGCAGGCTCTGGCATGTACAGTAATTGAAACTGGTCCCTGTGTTGTAACCCAAGTCCGCACCAAGGACAAGGATGGCTACGAAGCTATTCAGTTGGGCTACGGCGAAAAAAGAGAAAAAAACACCAACAAGCCAATGTTAGGCCACTTTAAAGCGGCTAACACAACGCCTAAGCGGAAACTGGTTGAATTCAAAGAATTCGAACAGTCATTCAACTTGGGTGATACGCTGCAAATTGGCGACGTATTTGGTGAGGGAGATTTCGTTGACGTAGTCGGTACGGCTAAAGGTCGCGGTTTCCAGGGTGTAGTAAAACGCCACGGCTTCGGCGGTGTTGGCGGCCAAACGCACGGTCAGCATAACCGGGGTCGTCACCCAGGTTCGATCGGTGCCTGTTCATTCCCTTCGCGGGTGTTCAAAGGTCTGCGCATGGCAGGTCGTATGGGTGGTAACCGGGTTACGGTTCAAAACCTGAAAGTGTTACGCGTGTTGCCTGAGCAAAATCTGCTGGTTGTCAGCGGTTCAGTTCCAGGTGCCAAGAACTCATTCGTCATAATCGAGAAGTAAGCCGTCATGGAAGTTATCGTATATAACAGCAAAGGCGAAGACACAGGCAAGAAAGCCGAGTTGTCTGACGCCATCTTCGGCATCGAACCGAACACGCACGCGATCTACTTAGACGTTAAGCAGCACCTTGCCAACAAACGGCAGGGTACGCACAAAACGAAAGAGCGTGCAGAAAGTGCTCACTCAACCCGTAAGATCAAGAAGCAAAAAGGAACGGGCGGTGCTCGTGCCGGTAGCCTTAAGTCACCCGTATTCGTGGGTGGTGGTACCATCTTCGGTCCTCGTCAGCGCGATTATTCGTTCAAACTGAACAAGAAAGTAAAGGCTCTAGCCCGTCGTTCTGCGCTGGCTGCCAAAGCCCAGGCCAGCAATGTTTCGGTGCTGGAAAGCTTCACCTTCGAAGCGCCACGCACAAAAGATTATGTAGCATTCCTGAATGCTATGCAATTGACCGGCAAAAAGACGCTGTTGATTCTCCCAGACGTAGACATCAACGTTGTTAAGTCGAGCCGTAATATTCAGAAAACCCGTGTAACAACTGCTTCGCAGGTGAACACGTATGACCTGATGAACGCTGACCAACTGCTGATCAGCACGGAGGCCCTGGAAAAACTGCAAACCATCTTAGCGAACTAAATCATGGACGTGCTGAAAAGACCGATCGTTACCGAGAAGATGGCCACGCTGAACAAGCTGGGTAAATATGCCTTCTCAGTAGATCCAAAAGCCAATAAAATCGAGATTGCTAAAGCTGTAGAACAGATGTATGGTGTGAACGTGACAAGCGTAAACACAACACGGAAACTCGGCAAGAAGCGTTCGAAAAACATTAACGGGCGGGTTGTTACAGGCCGTACTCCCCTCGTTAAGAAAGCCATCGTGACCGTCGCTGAAGGCGAAGTGATCGACATTTACGGAGATTTATAGCCTCATCCCATAGGCTGACAAACCGAACCATTATCATGGGCGTAAGAAAACTAAGACCAGTAACTCCCGGCACTCGCTTTCGTGTTGCTCCCGATTTCAAGGAGCTCACCACGAGTAAGCCTGAAAAAAGCCTGTTAGAACCCCTGAAAAAATCGGGTGGACGTAACGACACAGGCCGCCGGACGATGCGCTACATTGGCGGAGGCCACAAGCGTATGTATCGGATTATCGACTTCAAACGCGATAAATTTGATATGCCTGCTACCGTTGTTTCGGTAGAGTATGATCCAAACCGCTCGGCCCGCATCTCATTGGTGCAGTACGAAGACGGCGAAAAGCGCTACATCATCTCTCCACAGGGGATTCAGGTGGGCCAGGTCATCCAGTCAGGCGAAGGTGTAACACCCGACGTAGGTAACGCCCTGCCACTGGCAAAAATGCCGATTGGTACGATCGTTCACAACATCGAATTGCAGCCAGGCCGTGGTGGTTCTATGGCCCGTTCGGCAGGTACGTATGCGCAGTTGGTAGCTCGTGAAGAGCGTTACGCTGTACTGCGTTTGCCTTCTGGTGAAACCCGCCGCGTACTGAACGTATGTTTGGCTACGGTTGGAACCGTATCAAATGCTGACCACATGAACGTAACGATGGGTAAAGCCGGTCGTATGCGTTGGTTGGGTCGCCGTCCGCGGGTACGTGGTGTAGCCATGAACCCAGTCGATCACCCAATGGGTGGTGGTGAAGGCCGTGCATCAGGTGGTCACCCACGCTCACGCAATGGTCAGTTCGCTAAAGGTCAGAAGACCCGTAAGCCGAAGAACGCATCCAATAAGTTGATTATCAGCCGTCGTAAAAAGTAAGCAGTAAATGGCACGTTCCCTAAAGAAAGGCCCATACATCGACTACCGCCTTGATAAGAAGGTGGAAGCGCTGAATGATACGGGCAAAAAATCGGTGGTCAAGACCTGGTCTCGCCGGTCTATGATTTCTCCTGATTTTGTAGGTCACACCTTTGCTGTGCATAACGGCAACAAGTTCATTCCAGTCTACGTGACGGAGAACATGGTGGGTCACAAATTGGGTGAATTCTCTCCTACCCGCAATTTCCGTGGTCACACGGCGAAGAAAGACAAAGGCAAACGATAAAACAGCTTGGGGCTTAGGGCCTAGGGCGAAGGATTAATTTCCTGCCCCGTGCTCCCTGCCCCACGCCCAAGAAACATGGAAGCAATAGCTAAGCTTAAAAATGTACCCTCGTCGCCGCGCAAAATGCGGTTGATCGCCGACTTGGTTCGCGGTCAGCGTGTGAGCCGGGCGTTGGGTATCCTGCGGTTCCAACCGCAAGCCGCTGCTGTCGTACTGCAAAAAGTCCTTCTTTCAGCAGTGGCCAACTGGCAGCAGAAGTACGAAGGTGAGCGCATTGAAGACGCTGACCTGTACATCAAAACGATTTTCGTTGATGGCGGCACAATGTTGAAGCGTCTGCGCCCGGCCCCACAAGGCCGTGGTCACCGGATCCGCAAGCGGTCAAACCACATTACATTGGTAATTGATAGCGCAGTTCCTGCTCAGCCGACGATTGAAACCGCACCCGAAACATCTGAAAACGCGTAACTCGAATGGGACAGAAAATTAATCCAGTAGGTTTCCGGCTCGGCATCGTCAAAGGATGGGATTCGAGTTGGTACGGCGGCAAGGAGTTCGCAGATAAACTTGTTGAAGACCAGAAGATCCGTAAATACATCTCGGCACGTATTCCGAAAGGAGCTATTGCCCGGGTTGTTATCGAACGGACGCTTAAGCGCATCACCCTAACGATTCACACGGCACGTCCGGGTATCGTTATCGGTAAAGGTGGCGGTGAGGTCGACAAGATCAAAGAAGAGCTGAAAAAGATCACGGGCAAAGATGTTCAGATCAATATCTTCGAGATCAAACGTCCTGAAATTGACGCCAAACTGATCGGCGAAGCGATTGCTCAGCAACTGGAAGCCCGGATTTCATTCCGTCGCGCCATGAAGCAGGCTATCAACTCGGCTATCCGTGTAGGTGCTCAAGGTATTAAAGTAAAAGTATCAGGCCGCTTGGGTGGTGCTGAGATTGCCCGTTCAGAGCAATATAAAGAAGGTCGTGTGCCCCTGCACACTATGCGTGCCGACATCGATTATGCCTTGTCTGAAGCTCAGACAGTATATGGTAAAATCGGTATCAAAGTATGGGTCTTCAAAGGTGAGCTGTACGGCAAGCGTGATTTATCACCAGCTGCATTGATGTCACAAGCTTCAGCTGGCGACCGTGCTGGAGGAAGCAATGACCGTGGCGACCGTGGTGGTCGTGGTCGGGGCGATGAGCGTGGCGGTGATCGTGGCGGCCGTGGTCGGAATGACCGTGGCGGCAATAGCAATGATCGCGGAGGCAATAATCGTGGTGGCGGAGCCCCTGGCGGCGCTAACCGTGGCGGTGGCGGCGCAGGTCGTCCCGGCGGTGGTGGCGGCGGTGGTCGTCGATAGACATCAGTGAACCGTGGGAACGTACCTATACTGACCCACGATTCCTTAACTCACTCTAACAGCAATGTTACAGCCAAGAAGAACCAAGTTTCGCAAAATGCACAAAGGTCGTATCAAAGGACTCGCTACACGCGGGTACGAGATCGCCTTCGGAACATTTGGCATTAAATCACTCGAACCAGGTCGGATCACGGCTCGGCAAATCGAAGCAGCTCGTATTTCAGTAACACGGGCAATGAAACGGGAAGGGCAAGTCTGGATTCGTATTTTCCCTGACAAACCCATCACTAAGAAACCAGCCGAAGTACGGATGGGTAAAGGTAAAGGTGCTCCTGAGTATTGGGTGGCCGTTGTGAAGCCCGGAACAATCATGTTCGAGGCAACCGGCGTTCCGCTTGCTACTGCCCAGGAAGCGCTGCGGTTAGCCGCTCAGAAACTACCTGTTCGGACAAAGTTCATCGTTCGTCGGGACTATATAGAAGAGGAGGCATAAGCCACAGGAGATAAGAAAGCCATGAAAAAGCAAGACATCAAAGCCCTGTCGGTCGACCAGCTCCACGAGCAGATCAGTGCCGAGAAACAACAGTTACAAAAGCTCAACTTTGCCCATGCGGTATCTCCGATTGAGAATCCCATGCGTATTCGTGAAAGCCGCAAACTGATTGCCCGGTTATACACGGAGTTGACCCAGAAGGAAAATCAGGCATAACCCGTTAGCCACGTATCGCAATGGAATCACAACAAGAGCAAACTCAGCCGCAGGTCGCAGCATCTGCGCCAGCCGCCGCAGCGTCGGTTGAACGGAGTGCCCGGAAAGAACGGATTGGGAAGGTGACGAGCAATAAAATGCAGAAAACCATCACCGTTGCCGTTGACCGGAAAGAGAAGCACACCAAGTATGGTAAATTTATGACCAGCACCACTAAGTTCACGGCACACGACGAGAACAATGAGTGCGGTATCGGCGACACGGTTCGGATCATGGAGACCCGCCCGTTGAGCAAGAACAAGCGTTGGCGTTTAGTTGAAATCATCGAGAAAGCGAAGTAAGCAGCCATGGTACAGCAGGAATCAAGATTAGGTGTTGCAGATAACAGTGGTGCTAAAGAAGTACTGGTTATCCGCGTACTGGGCGGTACAGGCAAGCGCTACGCTTCATTGGGTGATAAGATCGTCGTTACGGTCAAAGCCGCCATCCCGTCAAGTAATATGAAGAAAGGCACGGTGTCTAAAGCCGTTGTCGTTCGGACCAAGAAAGAGGTACGTCGGAAAGATGGTTCATACATTCGCTTCGAAGACAACGCAGCTGTGTTATTGAACAACAACGATGAGCCGCGTGGTACGCGCATCTTCGGGCCTGTTGCCCGTGAACTGCGCGAGAAGCAATTCATGAAAATCGTTTCGTTAGCCCCCGAGGTTATCTAAACTAAGGCATCAGGATGGAAAAGAAGAAAACAGTCGTTCCGCACAAGTTCCATATTAAAACTGGAGACACCGTATTGGTTATCTCGGGTAATAGCAAAGGACAACGGGGCGTCATCAAAGAAGTGATCCGGGAAAAAGACCGGGCCAAGGTGGAAGGCGTGGCAATGATCACGAAGCACATCAAGCCAACGGCTCAGAATCCTCAGGGTGAACTGCGTAAAGAAGAAGGTACGATCCACATCAGCAACCTGATGCTCGTTGATCCTGCCACAGGTGAGCCGACCCGGACGGGCCGTCGCCTGAACGACAAAGGGAAGTTGCAGCGTTTTTCTAAAAAGACGAACAACCTGCTCTAATCGGCTAATGTGTTCTAAAACACACTAAACGGACAAAGAAATGGCAAGCACGCCACGATTGAAAGATAAGTATGTGAACGAAGTGGCTGAACAACTCAAGCAGAAGTTTGAGTACAAGTCAACCATGCAGGTTCCCCGCCTGACCAAAATTGTTATCAACAAAGGCATTGGTGCCGCTGTTGCTGACAAGAAACTGGTCGATGTAGGCGTAGACGAGTTGACAACGATTACCGGTCAGAAAGCTGTACCAACGTTGTCGAAGAAAGCCGTATCTAACTTCAAACTGCGGGAGAATATGCCCATTGGTGCGAAAGTTACGTTGCGCGGCGACAAAATGTACGAGTTCCTGGATCGTTTGACTACGGTGGCTCTGCCCCGCGTTCGTGACTTCAAAGGAATTAGCGACAAAGGATTTGATGGTCGTGGTAACTATACCTTCGGCGTTAAAGAACAGATTATCTTCCCAGAGATCAGCATCGATAAGGTGTCACGTATCTCAGGTATGGATATCACCTTTGTAACAACGGCAAATACCGATGCGGAAAGCATCGAATTGCTGCGGGCTTTGGGTATGCCTTTCGCCAGCAACAAAAAATAAGTAAAACCAACCATGGCTAAAGAATCACTCAAAGCAAGAGAGCGCAAGCGGCAAGGTTTAGTCGCCAAATATGCGACAAAACGGGCTGCGCTGAAAGCGGCTGGCGACTATGTTGGCTTAGATAAACTGCCACGGAACGCCTCACCGGTTCGTCTTCACAACCGTTGCAAATTGACAGGTCGTCCTCGTGGCTACATGCGCAAATTTGGTATTTCGCGTGTAACCTTCCGCGAGATGGCAAGTGCCGGTAAGATTCCGGGTGTAACGAAGTCAAGCTGGTAAGGTTTTATTTCTCAAACAGTTTCCGTACTTTTGCAAGCCTTTTTCAGAAACAGGCAAGCAAGTAACTCCTTGCAGAAATGAATACAGATCCGATAGCAGATTTTTTGACCCGTGTCAGAAACGCCATCCGTGCCAAGCACCGGGTAGTGGAAATCCCTGCATCAAATATTAAAAAAGAAATCACGAAAGTGCTCTTCGAAAAAGGCTTCATCCAGAACTATAAGTTCGATGAGACCGGCCCTCAGGGTACGATCAAGATTGCCTTGAAATATAATCCGACTACGAAACAGTCAGCTATTGTTGACTTGCAGCGGGTTAGCCGTCCGGGTCTTCGTCAATATACAGGTGCAGCCACGCTGCCCCGTATTCTGAATGGACTGGGTGTCGCCATTGTGTCGACGTCAAAAGGCGTCATGACGGACAAAGAAGCCCGGACGCTTAACATAGGCGGCGAGGTGTTGTGTTACGTTTATTAATACCAAAGAAACACTATGTCACGCGTAGGGAATAAACAAATTGAACTGCCTGCAGCCGTTACTGTCTCCGTAGATGCTGAGAACGTGGTAACAGTGAAAGGCCCTAAAGGCAGCCTGTCACAGGCTATCGACCGTGATATTTCGGTATCATTGGAAGATGGTATTGTAAAGGTAACGCGCCCCACTGAGCAGAAACGGCATAAGGCTCTCCACGGCCTGTACCGTGCGCTGGTGAACAATATGGTCGTGGGTGTCAGCACTGGCTTCAAAATTGATCTGGAAATTATTGGTGTAGGTTACAAAGCCTCGGTTGCCAATAACATTCTGGAATTGAACCTGGGCTACTCGCACAATATTTTCCTGGCCATTCCGGCTGAGATTAAAGCAACGGCGATCACTGAGAAAGGCCAGAACCCGAAGGTTATCCTAGAAGGAACTGACAAGCAGTTGATTGGCGACGTAGCTGCCAAAATTCGCTCGCTCCGTAAGGTTGAGCCATACAAAGGAAAAGGTATCCGCTTCGTTGGTGAAGTGGTTCGCCGGAAAGCTGGTAAATCAGCAAGTAAGAAGTAATAAGCGCCCATTTGGTCGGTATCAAATAAAATGGCAGCAACGAAACAATCAAGACGGCAACGGATCAAGTTTGGCATCCGGTCGAAAGTATCCGGTTCGCCTTCGCGTCCCCGTTTATCCGTATTTCGCTCGAATAAGGCGATCTACGCACAGATCATTGACGACGAAGCAGGAAAGACACTGGTGTCTGCTTCCTCAATGGAATTGAAGACCGAAGTGAGCGGTTTCACAGTTGAAACTGCGAAGAAGGTCGGTCAGCGGTTAGCCGAGAAGGCCGCCGCCCAGAATGTACAGTCGGTGGTTTTTGACCGGAACGGCTATTTGTATCACGGCAAGGTGAAAGCCCTGGCTGACGGTGCCCGTGAGGGTGGCCTCAATTTCTAAGAGAATGGTATCGAACGTAAAACCGTCAAAAGTAAACGAGGCTGACCTGAAAGAGCGCGTAGTAGCGATCAACCGGGTAGCCAAGGTAGTAAAAGGTGGTCGTCGCTTCAGCTTTGCGGCCATCGTAGTTGTTGGTGATGGCAACGGCGTAGTAGGTTATGGCTTAGGTAAAGCAAACGAAGTTACAGATGCTATTACCAAAGGTGTTGAAGACGCAAAGAAAAACCTGTTCCAGGTTCCTTTGTTGAAGCGCACTGTGCCACACGAAATGGAAGGTCGCTTCGGTGGCGGGTTCGTGTTGGTTAAGCCAGCTGCTCCGGGTACAGGTGTTATCGCTGGCGGTGCCATGCGTGCTGTATTGGAGAGCGCAGGTATCCACGACGTATTGGCAAAGTCGAAAGGCTCATCTAATCCGCACAACGTAGTAAAAGCTACGATCGATGCGCTTATCAAGATGCGTTTGCCCCACCAGGTTGCCTTCCAGCGTCAGGTGTCACTGAAGAAAGTATTCAACGGTTAATCGAGACGAAACATGGCACAGGTACGTATTACACAGGTGCGCAGCACCATTAAACGCCCAAAAACGCAGAAACTGGCTATCCAGTCACTGGGTTTGGGCAAAATTAACCGGAGCATTGTATTGGAATACAATCCATCAATTGCTGGTGTGATCCGTAAGGTTGAACACCTGGTTAAGATCGAAGAAATTTAAAATTAAACTGACAATGAATCTAAGTCACATTAAGCCGGCAAAAGGGTCAGTTAAGCAGCGCAAGCGAGTCGGTCGCGGTCAGGGTTCCGGAATGGGCGGAACATCGACCCGTGGCCACAAAGGTGCTCAATCACGCTCTGGCTACAGCCGTAAGTTAAGCTTTGAAGGTGGTCAAATGCCACTTCAGCGTCGCTTACCTAAATTTGGTTTTACCAATCCAACTCGGGTTGAGTACAAACCTATCAACCTGGATACACTTCAGGAGTTGGCAACAGCAGCTAACGTAACAACCATTGATTTCGCTGTATTGCGCGAGCATGGTTTAGCCGCTAAAAACGACCTCATCAAGGTATTGAGCCGTGGTGAAGTAACGTCAGCCCTGGAAGTATCAGCCCACGGTTTCTCTGCTTCAGCTAAAGAAGCGATCGAGAAGGCAGGTGGCAAAGTAACCGTTATCGAACGGATTGCTAAGAAAGAGTCTGCGATTTAACCACCGGTAGCCGCGTACGACTTGTATGAACCGTTTCATAGAGACTATTAAGAATATCTTTTCAATTGAGGAGTTGAGGACGCGTATCCTCAACACTCTTTTGTTTATAACGGTCTTCCGGCTGGGTACGCACATTGTGCTTCCCGGTGTCGACCCGGCCCGTTTGAACCTGCGTCCTCAAGGGTTGCTAGGCCTGTTAGATACGTTCTTGGGTGGTGCTTTTAGTAAGGCATCCATCTTTGCGCTGGGTATCATGCCTTATATCTCGGCATCGATCGCGATCCAACTGTTGACACTGGCGCTACCTTATTTCCAGAAGATGCAGAAGGAGGGTGAATCTGGTCGCAAGAAGCTGAATCAAATCACTCGAGTGTTGACGATTTTCGTTACGGCTGTTCAAGCTGTAACGTATATCCGGACAACTATCCCAGCTGACGCGCTTTTCATTGATCGGACGTTGTTCACCATTGCTGCTGTATTTATCCTGACTGCTGGCACCATCTTTTGTATGTGGCTGGGTGAGCGGATTACAGATAAAGGAATTGGTAACGGTATCTCAATGATCATCATGATCGGTATCGTTTCGCGGCTTCCAGGTGCTATCTACGGTGAAGCTCTTTCACGGGGTACGTCACAGATCTTCATTTTCTTCATTGAAATGGTTGGTCTATACTTTGTGATTATGGGTGCTGTGTTGCTTACGCAGGCGGTACGTCGAATTCCGATTCAATATGCTAAGCAGGTTGTAGGGAACAAAGTGGTTGGTGGTCAGCGCCAGTACTTGCCGTTGAAACTGAATGCTGCTGGTGTAATGCCAATCATCTTTGCTCAGGCATTGATGTTCATCCCTGGTTTTGCTTTCGGATTGGGTGCCGAGAAGAGTGAGACAATGGCTTCATTGTATAACACATTTCAGGATTACACCTCATGGCAGTACAATTTGCTATTTGCATTTCTGATCATCGTCTTCACGTTCTTCTACACAGCGATCTCGGTTAACCCGGTTCAGATTTCTGATGATATGAAGCGTAGTGGTGGTTTCATTCCTGGCGTAAAGCCTGGTTTGTCAACTTCTGAGTATATTGGAACGGTACTTGACCATATCACACTTCCTGGTGCTGTTATGTTGGCGATAGTAGCTATTCTGCCTTCATTGGCTAGCCAATTAGGCATGACTTCGAGCTTTGCTGCTTTCTTTGGTGGCACATCATTGCTCATCATGGTAGGTGTAGTATTGGATACGTTACAACAGATTGAAAGCTATCTGCTGATGCGTCGTTACGAAGGTTTGATGAAATCTGGTCGGGTGAAAGGCCGCACAGAGGGCGTACCAGCCTAATATAAATTATGATTACGTTACGCAACGACGAAGAAATTGAGATCATCCGGGCGAACGGTCAGGTACTTGGCAAAACGCATGCTGAGGTCGCCAAACTGATTCGTCCGGGGATTACAACAAAGGAACTTGACACTGTTGCTCAGACGTTCATTAAGGATAATGGGGGCATTCCCTCGTTTCTCGGTTTCAATAATGGCACAGCTATCCGTTTTCCCGGTGCCCTGTGTATTTCAGTAAACGATGTAGTTGTTCACGGTTTTCCGACCAACTATGAGTTGAAGGAAGGCGACATAATCTCAGTTGACTGTGGTGTGTATCGCGATGGCTACCATGCCGACAGTGCCTATACCTACCCAGTTGGTGAGATTGCTCTAGGTACTCGTAAACTGTTAATGCGCACGAAGGAGTCATTATATGTTGGCACTGCCAAAGCAATCGATGGCAATCGGGTTGGTGATATTGGCTATGCGATTCAGTCGTACACGGAGCACTTTGGCTACACTGTAGTTCGTGAGTTAGTGGGGCACGGTGTGGGTCAGTCATTACATGAAGAACCACAGGTGCCTAATTATGGTAAGCGTGGTCAGGGAGTGAAATTGAAAGAGGGTATGGTTATTGCCATTGAACCAATGATCAATTTCGGCAAGAAAGGCGTAATACAGGAACGCGATGGCTGGACAATTCGAACTAGTGATCGTAAACCGTCAGCGCATTTTGAGCATACCGTTGCAGTTCGTAAAGGGAAGGTCGATATACTGACTACGTTCGAGTACATCGAAGCGGTAACGGCTGGGACCAGTATGGAAATCGAGTTGAGTGCCGCAGCAGCGGCTTAACGTCTATATGGCAAAACAGAATTCGATTGAACAAGATGGCGTGATCCTCGAAGCATTATCGAATGCAATGTTTCGGGTTGAACTCGCCAACAAGCATGAAGTAATTGCACACATCTCGGGCAAGATGCGGATGAACTACATCAAGATTCTGCCCGGTGACCGTGTTAAGTTGGAGATGTCGCCTTATGATTTGAGTAAGGCGCGAATTGTGTACCGTTACAAGTAAACAGGCAAGCAACCATGAAGGTTAAAGCGTCAATTAAAAAGCGCAGCGTAGACTGCATCGTGATCCGGCGGAAAGGGAAACTGTACGTGATCAACAAGAAGAATCCCCGTTACAAACAAAGACAAGGTTAACCACATGGCACGTATTGCAGGTGTTGACATCCCCGATAAGAAGCGCGGCGCTATTTCGCTGACGTACATCTATGGTATCGGCCGGAGTGCAGCAAAAACGATTCTAGCAAAAGCTGGTATCGACGAAAACAAAAAGGTTAGCGAGTGGAATGACGATGAGTCTACGGCCGTTCGTAACGCTATCAGCGAAGAGTTCAAAGTTGAAGGTGCACTGAAGTCAGAAGTGCAACTTAGCATCAAACGGTTGATGGACATCGGTTGCTACCGTGGTCTGCGTCACCGTAAAGGTCTGCCAGTTCGCGGTCAGAAAACCAAGAACAACTCACGGACTCGGAAAGGGAAGCGTAAGACGGTTGCCAACAAGAAGAAAGCAACGAAATAAGTAAGTGGTCATTAGTTGAAACGTCATTCATAGTCATTAGCTAGTCATTTATCGTTTAGTAGAGTGCTTTCGACAAATGACTATTAATGACAACAAATGACCAACTTCAAGTTAATGACGATTATCTAAGCAAATGGCACAAGCAAAACGTAAAGACAAAGCTAAAAAGCGGGTCGTCGTAGTTGAGTCAGTAGGTCAGGTACACATCCGGGCTACCTTCAACAACATCATCATTTCGATCACGAACATGAACGGTCAGGTTATCTCATGGGCATCTGCCGGTAAGATGGGCTTCCGCGGTTCGAAGAAAAATACCCCCTATGCAGCCCAAACAGCTGCACAGAACTGCGCACAGGTTGCCCACGAATTAGGTATGCGGAAAGCAGAAGTGTTTGTAAAAGGACCAGGTGCCGGACGTGAGTCGGCTATCCGGACTGTACAAAACACAGGTATCGAAGTGACCACAATCCGTGATATTACCCCGCTGCCCCATAACGGTTGCCGCCCTCCGAAACGTCGGCGCGTATAGTATTGGTTAAAGTTGATTGCAATCATTTGGCATCGTAGTAGCTATTACAGTCAGGTTATTGCCGCAGCAATGAATACGGTTGGGCGACATTTAGTTGTGTCTGATCTCTTTTTCACATTATTCATTTCTTATAATGGCACGTTATATTGGCCCAAAAGGCAAAATTGCCCGTAAGTTTGGTGAGGCTATCATTGGCCCCGTCAAAGCCTTACAAAAGAAAAACTACGCGCCCGGTATGCACGGACGCGGCCGGAAGCGTAAGACCTCAGAATACGCTGAGCAGCTTCAGGCGAAACAAAAAGTGAAGTACATCTATGGTATCCTGGAGCGTCAGTTCCGTGGATTGTTTCATCGTGCTGCCGTCAAAGAGGGCATCACAGGTGAAAACCTGCTGAAACTTTGCGAAGCCCGTCTTGATAATACCGTTTATCGTATGGGTATTGCTACCACTCGTCGGGCCGCCCGCCAGTTGGTTGCTCACAAACACATCACTGTTGATGGAGAAGTTGTGAACATCGCTTCATATTCTCTGAAACCTGGTCAGATTATCGCCGTTCGCGAAAAATCAAAGTCGCTTGAAGCCATCACGACTAGCTTGTCTGCTCGTAACGCAAAGCGGTTCAACTGGCTGGAGTGGGATCAGCAGCAACTAGCTGGTACGTTTATCAGCTATCCCGAGCGTGATCAAATTCCTGAGAACGTCAACGAGCAATTGATCGTTGAATTGTACTCTAAGTAATAAATGAGTACAGTTGGCCGAAGCAGTTGGCAGAGCTAATCTGCCAACTACTTCGGCCAACTGTAGTCTTAATTTTAGGCTGTTAACCACGAAAAGGTATGTCTATATTAGCTTTCCAAATGCCCGATAAAGTCGTAATGGAAAAAGCCGACGACTTTCACGGTGTATTTGAGTTTAAGCCTCTCGAAAAAGGTTATGGCGTTACGATAGGAAATGCTTTACGCCGCATACTGTTGTCGTCACTGGAAGGTTACGCCATCACTAGCGTCAAGTTTCCAGGTGTACTCCATGAATTCTCTTCGATCGAGGGAGTTGTTGAAGATGTAACCGAGATTATCCTGAACCTGAAAATGGTTCGGTTTAAGAAGGTTAACGATATGGTCGATAACAAGATCACGGTGAACATCAAAGGTCAGTCGGTGCTCAAAGCTGGTGATATCAGCAAAGCAACGGCTTCATTTGAGGTGCTGAACCCAGATCTGGTTATCTGCAACATCGATAATACACGTGACCTGGAGATGGAAATCTTCGTTGAAAAAGGTCGTGGGTACGTACCTGCAGATGAGCCGCGTGCCAACGAACTGCCGTTCGGTCATATCCCTATTGATTCGGTTTATACGCCGGTGAAGAACGTTAAATTCGGTGTTGAAAACACACGGGTTGAGCAAAAAACGGATTACGAAAAGCTGGTTCTCGACATTGAGACTGACGGCTCAATTCATCCGGAAGAAGCGCTGAAAGGTGCTGCTCACATCCTGATTCAACACTTCATGCTATTCTCGGATCAGACAATGACGTTTGATACGGTGAAGCCTGAAGAAGACAACGTGGTGGATGAGGAAATGCTGCACATGCGCAAGCTTCTCAAGACGTCACTGGCTGATCTGGATCTGTCTGTACGTGCCTACAACTGCCTGAAGTCTGCTGAAGTGCGGACGCTGGGCGATTTGGTTCGCCTGGAGATTTCAGATATGATGAAGTTCCGCAACTTCGGTAAGAAGTCGCTGACTGAATTAGAGCAATTGGTTGCTGACAAAGGTCTGACTTTCGGTATGGACGTTGTTAAATATCGGTTAGACGAAGAATAAGCTCAGTTTGACGTTTACTGTTTTGAAGTTTGACACTTCGAACGCCAAACGCCGAACGACAAACTACTACAATGAGACACGGTAAAAAAGATAATCACCTCAGCCGGACCCATTCGCACCGCGACGCAATGCTGTCGAATATGGCCGTTTCGCTGATTATGCACAAGCGGATTGAGACAACGGTTGCGAAAGCGAAAGAACTTCGTAAGTACGTTGAGCCGATCCTGACGCGTGCCAAAGAAGACAACAACCAGAATCGTAAGGTTGTCTTTCAGTCACTGAATCACAAAGAAGGTATGAAGGAGTTGTTCGGCGTTGTGTCGGATAAGATCGCTTCTCGTCCCGGCGGATACACTCGCATCATCAAACTGGGTAACCGGAAAGGTGACGCAGCTGAAACCTGCCTGATTGAACTGGTTGATTTCAACGAAACATTGCTGGCCGCCGCTGCTGAACAAACGGCAACCAAAACCCGTCGTAGCCGTCGGGGTGGTGCAGGCCGTGGTGCTGCCGGTGCAACCGAGGCTGCTCCCGTAGCTATTGCTGCTGACGACGAGGCTCCATCAGCCGAAGTGGTTGAGGAAACGCCAGCCGCAGTTGCAGAAGAGGCTGCTGAAGCAACTGTAACTGGTACCGACGACCTGACAATTGTTGAAGGTATCGGCCCTAAGATCGCCGAGTTACTCAATAACGCAGGTATCACCACATTCGCTCAATTAGCCGACGCTTCCGACGAGTCGGTACAGGCTGTGCTGACAGAAGCGGGTCCAAGGTACAACATCCACGATGTAGCAACCTGGAATGAACAGGCTGCCTTGCTACGCGATGGCAAAATGGACGAGTTCAAGGCACTAACTGACCGCCTGAAAGGTGGCCGTGAAGAATCTGCCGAGTAGTGATAAACCATTCGTCATAAAGAAATGGGGTTAGCCGGTTATCGGTTAACCCTTTTTTTTAACCAAAAACATCAATTATACCCTCATGACACGCCCTCAACAACCCGAAGCGTTACTGGTTTTGCAGGATGGTACTGTTTTCAAAGGTTTTGCGTTAGGCAAAATTGGTACAGCTGGTGGTGAAATTTGCTTCAATACCGGCATGACCGGTTACCAGGAAATTTACACTGATCCATCATACTTTGGTCAGGTGATCGTCAACACGACGTCGCATATTGGCAACTATGGCATTCAGCTAGGCGCTGAAGAAGAGTCGGCCGGAGTGAAGATTCGGGGAATGGTTTGTAATTTCTTCTCACCAACTTATTCGCGTCATCTGGCCGACGGTTCGCTGCAACAGTACTTCGAGAAAGCTAATATTGTTGGTATTCATGGCATCGACACGCGGCAACTGGTGCGCTACATCCGTGACAAGGGTGTAATGAACTGCATCATTTCATCTGTCATTCTGGATGCAGATGTACTCCGCGCTGAACTAGCGAACGTACCTGACATGGCCGGATTAGAGCTCTCGTCGGAAGTATGTACGCAGACAACCTATGAGTTGGGCGAACAGGACTCTCGTTTCCGGGTTGCCGTGCTTGATTTGGGCGTGAAGAAGAGCATTATCCAAAGTCTGGCCGACCGGGGCGCTTATTGCAAGGTGTTTCCGGCTAAAACGTCATTCTCAGAACTGCAGGCTTTCAATCCGGATGGGTTCTTTATCTCAAATGGTCCAGGTGATCCGGCAGCGATGCCTTACGCTGTAGAAACGGTGAAGCAGGCACTGGATACGGAAAAGCCGTTGTTCGGCATTTGTCTGGGCCATCAGATTCTGTCGCTTGCCAGCGGTATTGGTACCTACAAGATGCATAACGGTCACCGTGGCCTGAACCACCCGGTGAAAAACCTGATCACGGGTCTGTGTGAAGTAACGTCGCAAAATCACGGTTTCGCCGTTGTTGCCGACGAGGTTATGGACCACGCCAATGTAGAGGTGACGCATCTCAACCTGAATGATAATACAATCGAGGGTATTCGGAGGAAAGATAAGCCTGCCTTCTCGGTGCAATATCATCCGGAGGCATCGCCCGGACCACACGATTCGCGCTATCTGTTTGATGACTTTATTACGTTGATGAAGTAATATCGAATCAGTTAATTCCTCTTTTTCGTAAAGCCGACGCCTCAACGGCGTCGGCTTTTTCGTTACTAAGTCCTATGTCATCTGCTACCAAACGCTTTCTTACATTTGGGCTGGGCCTACTGCTGATCAACGCGCTCTCGGCGTTTATCTATACACGTGTAGACCTTACCGAAGATAAGCGATACACACTGTCGGGGGGGACACAGCAACTGCTGGGTACGTTACCCGCCCGCGTGCATGTCGATGTTTTTTTGACGGGGAAACTGCCACCGGGATTTAAACGACTGGAAACAGCTGTTCGCGAAACGCTGGACGAGTTTGAAGCCGAGGCGGGCAGTAACATCAGTTTCCGCTTTATCGACCCAATCGCAGGTACGTCTGAGGCGCAGCTGCAACTACTTGAACGATTGGCAAAGCTGGGTCTTCAGCCCACAAACCTGTTTGCTAATCAGGGGGGGACCCGCACAGAGCAGCTCATCGTACCGGGCGCTGTAATCAGTTACGAAGGCAAAGAAGCAGGTGTGTTGCTATTGAAAGGTAATAAAGCAGCCTCGCCTGCCGAGCAACTGAATCAATCGTATGAGGGCGTAGAGTACCAACTGGCGGCTGCAATCCGGCGGTTAACGCAGCCAGAAGGTAGTCGAAAGCGCGTTGGGCTTGTATTCGGACATACGCAGGTGCCGCCAGAGCGCTTCTCCGACCTGCTGGCTTCCATTCAGGAGCAGTATGATCTTTTTTTCGTAGACCTTAAAAAACCCGGACCCGTTGAAGGTGTTGATGCACTGCTGGTGCTAAAGCCAGATCAACCCTTTGCGGAAAACGAGGTGTTTAAACTTGATCAATACGTAGTTAAAGGTGGTAAAGCTTTGTTCTTCGTAGACGGAACGCGGGTTGATAGTGTGAGTGTACAAGGCTCTTACGCGCAACCACTGTCAATAGGGCTTGACGATCTGTTTTTCAATTGGGGGGCACGTATCAACCGTAATGTGATAAAAGATCTGGCCTGTGGCGTGATTCCATTGAACGTGGGTACGTTGGGTGATAAACCAAATGTGCAATTGGTGCCGTGGCGATTCTACCCCGTGCTGAACTCCTTCGGAGATAGTCCTATCACCCGTAATATGGACGCCGTTGCCAGTCGTTTCCTGAGTACGATGGATACCGTTCGAACGAAGGGAATTCAGAAAACGGTACTGCTGAAAACATCACCGTACACGACAGTGCTAAATCTGCCTGCTCTGATCGCCTATAATGAAGCCCGGCAGCAACCAGATCCGGCTACATATACGGGGGGTGTTAAAATGGCTGGTGTGCTGCTCGAAGGTGAGTTCACATCCTTATTTGCAAACCAGTTACTACCTGACTCACTTAAGCAGGGGTTCAGGGCAAAGTCGCAGGCAGGCAAAGTCCTGATCTGCTCTGATGGAGATATGATGGTGAATGATGTTGACTATAAACGAAAGGCGCCATTGCCGCTTGGCTACGACCGTTTCTCGCAGAAGCAGTTTGCCAATAAAGAATTTGCGCTCAATGCCATCGACTATATGATTGACCCCAAAGGGCTGATTATGGCACGTACCCGCGAAGTTCCCCTGCGGCCGCTCGATACCATAAAACTTGGTCAGGAACGTACCTGGTGGCAGGCAATCAATGTGCTGGGGCCGTTGGGCTTACTAGCCGTTGGTGGACTGGTTTGGCAGTTCTTTCGCCGCCGCCGGTACGCCTGATACAGTTGCTGATGGCTCTGGACAAAACCTGAATTGAGGCTTAGAAAAGGGCCTATTTTTTGCTACTTTTGTTCAAATACACAAGAACCTATTTGACGCCTCCAGCGCATGAAATTCATCGTCTCCTCGTCCGTTCTGCTCAAGAACCTGATGAACATCAATGGGGTGGTTGCGACCAACCCGATCGTACCGATTCTCGAAAACTTTCTGTTTCGTATTGAAGACGGTACGTTGACCGTAACGGCGTCGGATCTGCAAACGACCATGACTACGCAAATCCCCGTGGATGCGTCAGAAACCGGTGCTATTGCCATTCCGGCCAAGCTTCTTCTCGACACCTTACGGAGCTTGCCCGAGCAGCCCATCACGGTTAATATCAACACAGATACATTCGGTACTGAAATCCTGACGGACAACGGCCGGTTTAAGCTGTCGGGCGAGAATCCGATCGATTTTCCGAAGATCCCGGCTGTCAATAAAAACCAGTCTGTGGAGCTCTCGTCAGATGCTCTGTTAAGCGCAGTGAACAATACGGCTTTTGCCACCAGTACCGATGACCTTCGCCCAGCCATGACGGGTGTATATCTGCAACTGAACAGCGATAATGCTACGTTTGTTGCTACCGATGGCCATCGCCTTATCCGGTACCGCCGGACCGACATTCAGACGTCGGCCAGCACCTCGCTGATTATTCCTCGTAAAGCATTGTCGTTGCTGAAAACGTCGTTGCCGGAAGGGGTTGATGTGAAAGTCGAGTTGAGCCAGGCAAATGCGTCATTCGCATTCGGTTCAACGCAACTGATTTGTCGGCTGATTGATGAGCGCTTCCCCGATTACGAAAACGCCATCCCGACTAACAACACGAACGTGATGACGATTGGTCGCGCTGATCTGCTGAACTCACTGAAGCGCATAATGATTTATGCTAACCGGACAACCCACCAGATTCGGTTGACGATGAAAGCGAATAGTCTGACTATTTCGGCGGAAGACCTCGATTACTCGAATGAAGCCAATGAGAAATTGCTGTGCGAGTATGAAGGCGATGATATGGAAATTGGGTTCAACGCCAAACTGATGGCCGAGATGCTGAGCAATCTGAGTGCTAAGATGATTTCGCTTGAAATGTCGGCTCCGAACCGCGCCGGCTTGATCATCCCTGCCGATAAAGAAGAGAATGAAGAGATTTTGATGCTGGTGATGCCGGTAATGCTGAACACATACGCGTAACCAACATTTGTCTAATTCATACCATACAAAAAGGCCCTGGCTAATCAGTCAGGGCCTTTTTGTATAGAAGCGCCAGAAACGCATAAAAAGTAAAGTTGATCAATTGAGAGCCGCAGTGCCTGAGCAAAGTAGCGGGATAGATAAAGGAAAGGATTTAGGAATAGGAAACTGTACGTTTACAAATATAATAGATAGGACAATAGAAAGATATTATTGCCCTTAAAAGGTTAGGGAATCTATTTATTAAACGTATACTAAGGCTAATAATTAACTAGTATAGATAAGTAGCTTGGTTGCCCTCTGTTTACTGCCGGATTACAAACCATGATGCCAAGACATACGAATACCCAGGCAATGACGCCTGGGTATTCGTAAAAAATGTATGTGTTGCCGATCAGGCAGTGGCTTCTGCTAAAGCTGGGTAATCAATGTATCCTTTTTCGCCTGGGCTATAGAACGTGTCGTAGTCGGGCTGGGCCAATTCTGCGCCTGTCTGCATGCGTTCAACCAAATCTGGATTCGGAATGAATGGACGGCCAAAAGCGATTAGTTCAGCTTTGCCAGCGCTTACTGTTTCTTCTGCGCGGGCTGCATCATAGCCGCCGCTCAAAATCAACGTACCTGTGAAGATGTTGCGAATCGCCTCAACAATCTTTTTATCTACGGCCGGGGCACCCATAGCTTCGTGATCGACCAGATGAACATACGTTACAACGCCGTTCAGTTTCTCGGCGACATGCAGCGCAATGGCGTCGTAATCGGGCGAATAAGGCATATCGTTGAAGACGCCGTATGGTGATAAGCGAATGCCGGTTTTCTCAACACCAATAGCAGTCGATATAGCTGCGGCTACCTCGATTGCAAAGCGGGCGTAATTTTCAGTAGAGCCGCCATATTCGTCGGTACGCTGGTTCGACGTCGGCCGTAAGAACTGCTCAACCAGATAGCCATTTGCACCGTGCAGTTCAACGCCATCAAAACCGGCGGCAATCGCATTTTTGGCAGCAGCTACAAATTCCTGGATCGTTCTGTCAATATCGGCTTTGGTCATTGCCCGTGGCGTTGGATGATCCTGCATACCAAGCGCGTCGGTATAGATCTGCCCGGCGGCGGCAATTGCCGAGGGCGCCACAATCTCAGCGCCTTTCTCCATATGCGATGAATGGCTTACCCGGCCTGTATGCATCAGTTGGGCAACTATTTTGCCACCCTTTTCGTGAACAGCCGTAGTTACTGCCTGCCAGCCCTCCACCTGTGTAGGCGTATAAATACCGGGTACGCGGGCATATCCATTGCCGTTGGCCGATGGAGCAATTCCTTCTGTGATGATCAACCCTGCCGATGCACGCTGAGCATAATATGTAGCCATAATTGGCGTAACATCGTGCCCAATTGTAGCCCGGTTACGGGTCATGGGGGCCATAACGACCCGATTTTTCAAAGTGATATTACCTAACGTAGCAGGCGAGAACAATTTCGTTGACATGTTGGATGTGTTGTACGTACAAATACAGGCAGACAACAAGGCCAGAACTGGTATTAGTTTATATGTATTTACATTTAATTCAGATGAATGGAAAATTGGCCTGACCCTCAATGGATTGTAAACGCTAAAAGATTATGGGCGAATGAGCTGGTCTACAGCCTGAGTCGGAAGCAACGTACCCAGACGTACCTGCGATTCGAGCTGTTCCAGACGTTCTGCCATACCTGACTGACTAAAGAACTGCTGCTCGATCTGCTGGCGAAGCAACGTACGGAACCAGTCGAGGGACTGTGTTTGCCGGTGCCGAAGCCGCTCACCCGATTGCTGAAATATTGTCTGGTGGCGTTCGATCATAGCCCAAACGCCGCCGATACCTGTGCCTGTTAGTGCTGAACAGGTCAGTACGGGTGGTTGCCAGCCAGAGCCGGTAGGGGGGAAGAGATGCAACGCGTTCTGATACTCAACACGGGCGCGTTTAGCCGCATTGGTATTATCACCATCGGCTTTAGTGATAGCCAGCGCATCGGCCAGTTCCATAATGCCCCGTTTCATGCCCTGTAGCTCATCACCAGCGCCTGCCAGCATCAGGAGCAGGAAGAAATCGACCATGCCATGAACGAGCGTCTCCGACTGTCCTACGCCCACTGTTTCAATTAGAATGACATCAAATCCGGCGGCTTCGCAGAGTAGCATGGTTTCGCGGGTACGATGCGCCACGCCCCCCAGCGAGTCACCCGCCGGCGATGGTCTGATATACGCCCGTGGGTCCATCGACAAGCTCTCCATACGGGTTTTGTCGCCCAGAATACTACCGCCCGATCGTTGGCTGGTAGGGTCAATGGCCAGCACCGCCAGTTGCTTGCCGAGGCCGGTCAGGTACGTGCCGAACGTTTCGATGAAGGTACTCTTTCCTACACCCGGCACACCCGTGATGCCCACGCGCACCGATGTCTGCGGAATGTGGGGCAGTACCCCTTCCAGCACCTGCCGGGCCAGGAGCTGATCGCTGGGTAACTGGCTTTCAACCAGCGTAATGGCGCGGCTCAGTACCAGCCGGTCACCAGCCCGTAAGCCGTTGATATAGTAGGATGGTGGTTGTCGTTGGCGCATTTTCGAATTTACTGTTTGCCGTTTGCCGTTTTCTGTTGTGCTGCTAATTGACCGTTTTTTCCTCAGCAGCACAACAGAAAACGGTAAACGGCAAACAGTAAATTAATTTTTTAGATCGTCGGGTGTCGTGATCTTGATGTTCTCATAGTCACCTTCGATCAGTGAAATCGGGTAGCCGGCAAATTCGAGTACGCTGGCACAGTCGGTAAAGTGGGCTTGTTCGGGGCCGGCGAAAGCCTGACGGAACCAGTCGAGGCGGAACGTTTGGGGCGTTTGAATGAGACGTACCTGCGCCCGATCGATTGCTTTGCTGCTGCCATCACTGCTAATCAGGCGCACCGAGTCTTTAGCGGGTACACAGGTTACGGCAGAGCCTTTATGCGAGGCCGTGGCGAAACTCACGGCAATCGTTGCCGGGGTAACATAGGGTCTCACGCCATCATGAACGGTCACCAGCCCTGTTTCGTCTGCGTCTGCCGGAATACTGGCCAGGCCGTTGCGTACTGATTGAAAACGTGTTGCCCCTCCAATGATCGTGGTGACGTTGGCGGGGAAAAATTGATGAGTAGCACAGAGCGATTCCCAAATCGCCAAATCGCGCTCGGGTAAAACCAGCCGAATAGGCATGTCGGGCGAATAGGCCAGAAATTGCTCAATGGTATGCTGCAGGATAGGCTTACCCCGGAGCAGTAGAAACTGCTTGGCAATGTCGGATTTCATGCGGCTTCCACTGCCGCCCGCCACAATAATGGCAAAAAAATGAGTTGTTCGTCGCAAGAGAAAATAGTCTACAAAAGTCAATAGTCGACAGTCGCGCTGCTAAAGTACCAAAATGGCTGTTTAGCTACGCGACTGTCGACTATTGACTTTTGTAGACTACTGTTTTTTTATAAAATCAACATCGCATCACCATAAGTGAAGAAGCGATATTTTTCTTTGATAGCCACTTTGTAGGCTTCCTTAATCAACTCGTGCCCACCAAACGCAGAGGTCATCATCAGCAAAACTGACTCTGGCAGGTGCATATTTGTCAGCAGGGCATTGGCTATTTTGAAGTCATACGGCGGGAAAATGAACCGATCTGTCCAGCCTTCAACGGGCTTCAGGCGGCTATTGGCCGACACCGACGACTCAATGGCTTTCAGGGCTGTTGTGCCAATGGCACATACGCGCTTGCCGGCATCCAGACCCGCGTTTACGATCTGCGTTGCTTCAGGCTCGATACGGAAATTTTCTGAGTCGGTTTTGTGCTTGGTCAGGTCTTCAACATCCACCTGCCGGAACGTACCCAGCCCGATGTGCAGCGTAACGGGTGCAAAATGGATACCCTTGATCTCCATCCGCTTCATCATCGCGCGGGTAAAGTGCAAACCGGCTGTTGGGGCAGCAACGGCACCAACATGCTGGGCAAACACAGTCTGATAATGTTCGCGGTCTGCTTCGACCGATTCGCGCATGATTTCGCGGGGAATTGGCATCTCGCCCAGTTGGTCCACCGCTTTCATGAACTCATCATGGTTTCCGTCGAACAGGAACCGGATAGTACGGCCGCGTGAGGTTGTGTTATCAATTACTTCGGCAACCAGATCGCTGTCGCCAAAATACAGTTTGTTACCTACCCGAATCTTGCGTGCGGGGTCAACCAGCACATCCCAGAGTTTCATTTCGCGGTTAAGTTCGCGCAACAGAAACACCTCGATTTTCGCCCCCGTTTTTTCTTTGTTACCGTATAGCCGAGCCGGAAATACTTTCGTGTTGTTGATGACCATCACGTCGCCATCTGAGAAATAGCTCAGGATGTCGCCGAATTTCTTGTGTTCAATGGTCTTGGTTTTACGGTCAACGACCATCAACCGTGCTTCGCCTCGTTCAACCGGATATTTGGCAATCAGACTTTCGGGGAGGTCAAATCTAAATTCAGCTAGTTTCATACACGATTTCCCCTTGATAATTAAGCCTATAAGATGGGGAAAGTTCGCAAATATACGACGAGAAAACCCGGATTCGACGGCAGAGGGGTAGGAAAAGTTAGCAGCAAGTCGATAGTAGTCAGTCAGTAGTCAATAGTCGGCTGACGCAAGCGTATTTAAGCGTCAGCCGACTATTGACTACTATCGACTCATTATGCCTGGCTTTCTTCAGTGGTGAGTGGCTGCACTGAGCCTTCGGTGTTAACCTCAGCGCGGTCAGATACGTTGAATTTAGCCATCAGCTCAGCCGACACTTCGTTCGAGTACGTGCCCTGGGCCGCTACAAAAAGTCCTTTCATCCCGTTCGTGCAGGAGATGGCATACAATGTCATCTCGTCCCCGGGGTCAGATGTCCCTTCGAACCGGTGAAATTCGTCGACCTTGAACTCGTCGCTTTTGCACTTGACATCGTCTTGGCTGGTCACCTTGAGGTAATCTTTTTCGGGCGCAAATTCTTCGGTGTAGCCACGGCTCTGCAAATCCTGCATAGCCTCGGTAAGGGTGGTGAAATGAGTCATAACGAGCGTATGTTTTAGCAGTAAAACCACTTTGCAGGCAGGTTGTTCGCCGGGTGAGTAAGCGGTATTTCAGATAATCACTATATCTATTCGATAGTTTTTAAAGAACAAACCGACAGGTATGTGATTACATGTTGAAACAATTAATTGGTCAACGATGAAAAACGCACTAATTCTGGCACCTGCCCTGGCCCTTTTTGGGCTAAGTGCCTGCAAAAACAATGGTACTGATGTGAACGCGCCGGCTTTTGCCGAACGTACTTCCTTTACGGCCGCCCGCCAATATCCGGAAGGCATTGCCTATGCGCCTACGCTCAACAAGTTTGTTGTTACCTCGCTCACACTGGGTAAAGTTGGAACTGTTGACGTAAACGGAGTGTACGCTGATTTATTTAGTGATGCGCAACTCATTTCAACGCAGGGGGTGAAAGTATACAATGGTAAAGTGTACGTCTGTAACGCGGCCCAGGGAATTGCGACAAAAACAACGGCGGCGGCAACGATGAAAACGGCGGGACTTTTCGTCTACAACCTGAGCACGAACCAGATTGAACGTCGTACCGATTTGGCGGCTTTATTGCCAAACAATCAGCATCTGGCTAATGATGTGGCCATTGATGCGCAAGGTGTAGCCTATGTAACAGACTCGTTTTCGCCGGTCGTTTACCGGGTTGGAAGCGATGGTGCGGCCTCTATTTTAGTGAATAACCCAGTTTTAGGTGTTCCGTCGGGGCAGTTTGGGCTCAATGGCATTGTGGCTCACCCCAATAATTATTTGATTGTTGTGGTTGCCTCTACCGGCAAACTGTACAAGATTGATCTGGCCAACAGTAACACGATCACTGAAGTGACTGGCTTTTCGCCTGTAACCGGAGGCGACGGCATGGTCCTGATCAATGATGATCTGTATGTTGTGAACAACCGGAATCAGGTAACGCAATTACGCGGAGCCAACAACTGGGCAACAGCCTCAGTTATCAAAACAGATGCCGCAGGGTATGATCAGGCCACAACGAATACGGTAGTGAACGGGCAGGTATATACGCTCAACGCCCGGATTGGCGAAATATCAGCCGCGGCTGGGAATCCCACCAGCTTGACCTCATCTGCTTACAGCATTCAACGGTTTAAATAGATTTTTGTGTTTACCGTTTATTGTCTTCTGTCGCTTCGCTACTTAATAGCGCAACAGAAGACAGTAAACGGTAAACTCAATTTAACCATATATCCCCAATTACAACCGATAGCATAGAAATGGCGTCAGGTACGTGGTGAATCTGTAGATTACCATACAGATCACTAGTCACTACCTTCTTACGCCTGACTTTTCTATGCAACTCGTAATTGAAAATCTATCCAAAACGTACAATAACGGCGTTCGTGCCCTTGATAATGTCTCGCTGACTATTCCGACGGGGATGTACGGTCTGCTTGGTCAGAATGGCGCCGGCAAAAGCACGCTTATGCGCACGCTGGCTACTCTGCAAGACGCCGACAGTGGTACGGCGATGCTCGGCGACCTCGACGTGCTCAATCAGAAAGAAGCCGTTCGGCGCACGTTGGGCTACCTACCCCAGGAGTTCGGCGTCTATCCACGTGTATCCGCCTCGGAATTACTCGATCATTTTGCCCTACTGAAAGGCGTGATCAATGGCCGCGAACGGGCGCAGTTGGTTGAGGCGCTGCTGAACCGGGTCAATTTATATGATCACCGAAAGAAGGCGGTGAGCAGCTATTCGGGCGGTATGAAACAACGTTTCGGCATTGCCCAGGCACTCATCGGCGACCCTCAGCTTATTATCGTAGACGAACCTACGGCGGGTCTTGACCCCGGCGAACGCAATCGTTTCTACAATCTCCTATCCGAAATAGGCGAGAACGTTGTTGTCATTCTCTCTACCCATATTGTGCAGGATGTGATGGAACTCTGCAACAACATGGCCATCATTCATCAGGGCCGCGTTCTCTATGGCGGCACCCCCACGGCAGCCGTGGCCGGTCTAACGGGCCAGATCTGGGCCAAATCGATCAGCAAATCGGAACTGCCCACCTATCAGCAAATCCACACGCTGATCTCCAGCAAACTCGTGGCTGGCAAACCCCTCATTCATATCCTCAGCGACGTTGACCCCGGCGATGGTTTCACTGCCGCCCAGCCCGATCTGGAAGACGTCTTCTTTAGTCAGTTAAGAGTGAGGAGTTAAAAGTTAATAGTTGCGCTGCTCAATATATCAGACTCACGGCTAGGGAAAGTATCGTACAGGCTAAGTCGTTTGACTTTGCTGTCCGGATTGTAAAGATGTATCAATGACTTATTGAGAATCATCGAATTAAGCCACTTGCAAAACAAATTCTAAGAAGTGGAACGTCAATTGGCGCAAATGTCGAAGAGGCATTAGGGGGCTATTCGAAAAAGGATTTCGTTACCAAGATTGGTATAAGCCTGAAAGAAGCTCGTGAAACGCACTATTGGCTCAAACTGCTTCATGCGACTGGTTACTTAGAGCAAACCGCGTTCGATTCTATCTGCTATGACTGTCAAGAACTAATAAAGATGCTGGGTGCCATAAAAATCACAACTCAGCGAAATATAGCTGAAGAGTTAAACAAGTTGAAAGGCCGTCGTCTACAAAACTCTTAACTCTACACTCTCAACTTTTAACTGCATATGTTCTCCCACCTCTTCACCTTCGAAATCCGGTATTGGCTACGGCAGCCAATGGTCTGGATATTTATGCTGGTCAACATCACCATGTTTGCCTGGGCTACCGCATCAGATGACCTGACCATCGGTGGGTCGTTTGGCAATATCTTCAAAAATGCGCCTTATGTGATTCAGAATCAATACGGTGTCTGGACGATCTTTGCACTGCTGATGACCACCGCCTTTGTGCAGAACGCCGCTCTGCGCGACTTTACATACAACAGCCATCAACTCGTGTTCTCATCTCCCATCCGGAAGATCGATTACCTGGCGGGGCGGTTCTTCGGCGCGTTCTGTGTAGCACTGATCCCGTTCTTAGGAATTTCAATCGGCATTCTGCTGGGTACGTTGATCGGGCAGGTCACCGGGTCGGTTGAGCCGGAACGGTATGGACCAGTGGTTTGGTCGGCGCACGTAAACAGCTTTCTGACGTTTGCGGTAGGCAACACCTTTATCTCGGGGGCATTCATCTTCATGCTCGCTGCTCTGAGCCGGTCAACGGTAATTGCCTTTGTCGGCGCGGTGCTTCTGTTAGTAGCTCAGATCACCGCCTCAAACCTCACCGGCGACCTCGACAATGAACGGATGGTGGCTTATTTCGACGCGCTCGGCTTCGGTCCGTTCGGCCTTGTGACGAAATACTGGACGGTAGCCGAAAAGAATACGCAGTCGGTTGGGCTGCTGGATAGCTATATGGCCATCAACCGCCTGATCTGGTTTGGCGTTGGGCTGATCTTACTGGGTATCACGTACCTACGTTTCTCATTCAGTGAGCGAGTGAGCGGGGCGGGTTGGTTTCGTCGCAAAAAGAAGACTGACAGCCTGCCAACCGATGCTACAGGTATTGCCGTATTTGGCGAAGCGCAGCCGCTCCCCCGTGTACTGATTCAGACGGGCTCATCGGCACAGGTTGCCCAGATGTGGCGGGTAGCAAAGACTGATTTCAGGGGCACTATTCGGGGTACGGCTTTTCTGGTCATTATGATGTTGGGCCTGATTAACATGGGCTTTTCGCTGAAGTTTGCCGATAATTTCTACGGCCTGTACTCATTTCCCGTCACCTACAACGTGGTACAGACCATTCAGGGAACGATGGGCATTTTCCTGTTCGCCATTATTATTTTCTATTCCGGCGACCTGATCTGGAAAGAGCGTGATGCTGGCCTGGATCAGATTTACGATGCCACGCCGCACCGGAACTGGAGTGTATTTGTGGGAAAACTGCTGGCCATGATCGGCGTGGTACTAGTCATTCAAATCCTATGCGTATTGGCAGGTGTGGTGGCGCAAACGCTAATGGGTTATACGAATTATGACCTGAAACAGTACGCCATCGACTTTTTCGTACTGAGTATGTCGCGGCTTATTCCGATCATCGTGCTTTCGATGCTGTTGCATACACTGATCAATAATAAGTACGTCGCGTTTTTTGCTGTGGTCGTGGTGTTGATCACCAATGGCTATATCTGGGGGCCGCTCGACGTGCAGAGCAATCTGGCGCAGTTCAACGCTACGCCCAACTATACCTATTCCGACATGAACGGCTGGGGACCCTATGTGGCTGCGCTGGCGTGGTTCCGAACCTACTGGCTGCTGTTTGCTGCGCTGCTGAGTGTGAAAGCGGTGCTGTTCTGGGTACGTGGTAAAGACATAGGCTGGCGGTCGCGCTGGCAGAGCGCCAGACAGAATTTTGTGGGGTTGAACCGGCGTGTTACGGTGGGTTTACTGGCCGTCTGGCTAGCTGTTGGGGGCTATCTGTTCTATAATACATATGTGACTAATCCGTTCGATACGTCGAAAGTGCAGCAGAAACGGCAGGTGAGTTATGAGAAAACGTACAAGAAATATGAACACCGGCCGCAACCGCGTATTACCGACGTAGCTTACGTGATCGACCTGTATCCTGATGAGCGCGAGTTGTCGGTATCAGGTACGTATCAGCTGAAAAACCGCACGAACGTACCTATCGATTCGCTCCACATCGTGCTACCTAACCGCATGGAGTACCGCCTGACCATTGCCGACGCAAAACGCGTGCTGAACGATTCATTGCTTCAATACAGTATTTACCGGTTGGCGCGCCCAATGGCTCCCGGCGACTCGCTGACGCTGACCTGGACGGCCCACCGGCGGGCGCGGGGTATCGAAAACGAAGTGGAGTTTGTGCAGCAGGTGAACCAGAATGGCTCGTTTTTCAATAATATGGACATTTCGCCGCAGATCGGTTATCAGAAAGAGGGTGAGATCGGGGGCAAAAATGACCGGAAAGAATACGACCTGCCCGAACGAGCCCGGATGCCCAAACTGGAGCGTAATTGCACTACCGACTGCATGAACACCTACATTGGCGGTAGCTCCGATTGGGTGAATGTGCGGACAACCATCAGTACCGCACCCGATCAGATTGCAATAGCGCCAGGCTCATTGCGGAAAGAATGGACAGGCAACGACCTACAGGGCCGACCCCGCAAGTACTTTACGTATGCGCTTGACCACGAATCATTGAACTTCTATTCGTTCATCTCAGCCCGTTTTCAGGTTGATCGTACAAAGTGGAATGGCATTGACGTGGAGGTGTATTACGATAAGCAGCACCCCTACAACGTGCGAAACATGAGCGAGTCGATCAAACAGTCGCTGGCTTACTACACGGAGCATTTTGGACCCTACCGGCACCAGCAGGCGCGCATCATCGAGTTTCCACGCTATGCCAGTTTTGCCCAGGCGTTCCCGGGCACTATGCCCTATTCGGAAAGCATCGGCTTCATTTCAAAGATCGATCCTGAAACTGACGTTGACATGGTGAAATACGTAGTGGCGCACGAGATGGGGCACCAGTGGTGGGCGCATCAGGTAATTGGTGCCGAAATGCAGGGCGCCACCCTACTGTCTGAAACGATGGCCCAGTACTCGGCCCTGATGGTAATGCAGAAAGCCTACGGCCGCGACCGGATGAAGCGCTTTCTGGGGTATGAAAGTGACCGGTATCTGGGTGCGCGGGGCAGCGAATCAGAGAAAGAGGTGCCGCTCGAAAAGGTAGAAAATCAAGGGTACGTGCACTACAACAAGGGCAGCCTAGTCATGTTCAATATGAAGGAGTTCATTGGCGAAAAGGCGGTGAACAACGCCCTGCATGACCTCACGTCGGCCTTTGCCTACCGCCAGCCGCCGTATCCAACGTCCTACGAACTCGTTGATCGTCTGCGCGCTAATACGCCCGACTCTTTGAAATCGACGATCAAAGACCTGTTCGAGCAAATCACGATCTACGACAATCGGGCTACGGCCGTGAGCGCGAAGAAGCGAAAAGACGGGCAGTACGACGTATCGGTAACAGTGCAAACGGCTAAGCTCCTGGCCGACTCGCTGGGCAGGGAAACGCCGCTTCCGCTCAACGATCTCATCGATGTTGGCGTGTACGGTAAACCGGCCGACGGCAAGAAAATAGGGAAGCTACTCGCCATACAACGTACCCGGATGAAGGCCAAAACAGGTACGTATTCATTCGTGGTGAAAGAAGCCCCTTACGAAGCAGGCGTCGACCCACTCAGCTACCTCGCCGACCGTATTCCGGCCGATAATTTGAAGAAGATTACGGGGCTGTAATTAACGAATGGTACTTAGGTGGCTATTGATAATCAATTTAAGCACCATTTATTGTTGAATATGCTTTGCGCTATAAGTTGCTTACGCTGCGGTCGAAGGGCTCAGCGTAAGCAGCTTGTAGCGCAAAGCCAACACGCTTCGCGAGTATGTGAACATATCTGTTTATTTGCCACCGGTTTTTGGCTTAACTGATTGTGCCACTTCGATAAACGGAGCGATCCAGATTTCGTTTTCGTGCTGTTTCAGGAAGGCTAGTAGCTTGCGATGCTCGGGCAAAGCTACGTTCAGGTTATGTTCGCCACCCACGCCGTGGAAGAGGAAAACCAACACCGAATTGGTCGCCATAGCCTGTTTCACCAGTGCAATCATTTCCTCGCCCGATTGCCCGTTGATACCGTAAGCACCTACATTACCCAGATCAATGGCTGTGGGTTGCTTCATCTCGCTGGTAGTACCTCGGGCAGCAACAAAATCGCCGGTTACTTTTTCGTAGTAGTTTTCGCCGCCAACGGTTCGGTCGCCGCAGGGATAGGCGAAGGTGCGCTGTTTTTTGCCGTCGAGGGCTTCCAGGAATGTATTGGTCATCCGAATCTCGTCCACAATACGCGGTACGGTATACGTCCGCAGGTCGCGGTTGGCGCTTACCCATTCACGGCCAGGGCCACCCGTGCAGGGGTGAAATAGCGTATGATTTGCTAACTCATGCCCGTGCGTAGCGGCTTTTTTCCAGTCGGCAACACGTGCTGTAACGCCGGGAAAACTACCCGACAGGTAGAACGTGCCTTTGAACCCCAGCGAATCCAAAGCGGGAACCACATTGTCGAGATGGACTTGCAAACCATCGTCATAGGTCAGCGCCACTGCGCACTTTTTACCTTTCCAGGCGGGGTTTTGCGCGAAGAGCGAACCGCTAAAGAAGGCAAGCGCGATAAGTAGGAAGGAGTTTTTCATGCTGGCGGTTTATGGATTGTTTATTGACTCAGAGTCGTTTTGTCCTCCCGACGTCAGGAGGGATCGTGGCGTTCCGCCTCATGGCGATTGGCACTTTGAACAGGAGCGCCACGATCCCTCCTGACATCGGGAGGACAAAAAAGGCAATACAGCCAAACAACCTACGAAGGCTTCACCGTTAGCAATCCGCGACGGCGAAGCAGCGGTTTGATGTCGGGTTCGGCACCGCGGAAATTACGATATAGCGTCATTGGCTCGTCGGTGCCGCCGCGCTCGAGCACGTTCTTACGGAACGATTGCGCCGATTTCTGATCGAATAGCCCTTTCTGCTTAAACACTTCAAACGCATCCGCATCGAGCACCGCTGACCAGATATAGCTGTAATAGCCTGCCGAATACCCACCGGCGAAAACGTGCTGGAAATAGGTGCTCCGATAACGCGGCGGAATCTGGTCGATCAGGCCGATCTTGTCCATCGCCTGTTTTTCAAACGCGATTACCTCGGAAGGATCTTTCAGGCCGGGTGTCTGGCCAGGCTTGAGCGTGTGATAGGCCATGTCGAGCAGGGAAGCGGCTAGGTACTCGCTGGTTGCAAACCCCTGATTGAACAGGCTACTTTTCTCGATCTTCTCGATCAGCGCATCGGGAATAACCTCACCGGTTTTGTAATGCTTGGCATACAGTCTCATCATCTGCGGCTCCTGCGACCAGTTTTCCATGATCTGCGACGGTAACTCCACAAAATCGCGGGGAACGGACGTACCTGACTGGCTACCATAAGTCACGTTGGAAAGCAAGCCATGCAGCGCGTGGCCAAACTCGTGGAAAAACGTACGGGTCTCGTCGAGGCTCAACAGCGCGGGTGTATCGCCGGTGGGCTTCGAGAAGTTGCAGACAATCGATACAACGGGCGTTATTTTCTTGCCGTTTTCTACTTCCTGTCGCCGGTAGCTGGTCATCCAGGCACCACCCCGCTTGCTGGCGCGGGGGAAGAAATCCATATACATGATACCAATATGGCGGCCATCGTTTTCCTTCACTTCGTACGCAACAGCATCTTCGTGGTAGACGGGCAGGTCGGTGCGGCGCTCGAAACGCAGGCCATACAGCTTACTGGTTAGCATGAAAATGCCTTCGCGCACGTTGTCGAGCGAAAAATAGGGGCGGAGTTCCTGCTCATCGAGGGCAAACTTTTCTTTGCGCAACTTCTCGGCATAATAGCGCCAGTCCCAACCGGCTAGTTTCTCATTTTTTCCGTCCCGATTCATCAGGGCCTGTAACTCGTCGGCTTCTTTCCGGGCAACGGGCACCGTAGCTGTCCAGAGCTGATTCAGCAGTTCACCCACTTTAGCCGGAGTCTTGGCCATACTTTCTTCCAGAATGTAGGCGGCGTGGTTGTCGTAGCCCAGCAGTTGCGCCTTTTCAGCCCGTAGCGCTACCATACTGGCCATAATAGCTTTGTTGTCGCGCGCATCATTATGATTGGCCCGTTCCAGATAGGCCCGGTAGATTTTCTCGCGCAATGCCCGGTTGTCGGCATACTGCAAAAACGGCATGATGCTCGGGTTTTGCAGCGTAAAGATCCACTTGCCCGGCTGGGTACGTTTCTTCGCTTCGTCGGCAGCAGCGGCAACGATCGACGCGGGCAAACCACTCAGGTCTTCGGCCTTGTCGATCACCAGGGTATACGCGTTGTTTTCAGCGAGTAGATTCTGCCCAAATTTGAGCGTCAGCAACGACAGTTCGCCGTTGATTTTCCGGAGCCGATCCTGCTTCTCGGCCGATAGCCCCGCGCCGCCGCGTACAAAATCCTTATATGTTTTTTCGAGCAGCCGCTGTTGATCACCCGTCAGTTTTAGCTTGCTTCGCTGATCGTAAACGGCTTTTACCCGCGCAAACAGGGCCGGATTCAGCGAAATATCGTCGCTGTGTTTTGAGAGTTTGGGCGCTACTGTCTGGGCAATTTTCTGAAGCTCATCGTTGGTATTGGCGCTGTTCAGGTTGGCAAACACCGTGTTTACCCGGCGCAGCAGATCACCGCTTCCTTCCAGGGCTTCGATGGTATTGGCGAAGGTGGGTGCCCCGGTTTTGGCCACGATGGCGGTAATTTCGACGTCCTGTTGTTTCATCCCTTCCTCAATGGCCGGCTCAAAATGCTCAGGCTTGATTTTGTCGAAGGCCGGAACGCCAAACGGCGTGTTGTACGGACTGAAAAACGGGTTGGGCGTGGGCGGTTCAGCCATGGGGGCGAAGGCAGTCAGAAGCACAGTTGACGCGAGGAAAGCAAGCGTAGCTTTCATGGGATATCGGTAAGATGAAGGTCAGTAACAAAGATATTCATTTGCGCAGTGATAAAGGCGCGCTTACATCCCGGTGACGTACCTGTTTACGCTTCACAGCGTGATACCTTTTTTGCTGTAGGTCCGCCGCTGCAGTCGAAGGGCTCGCACGCGAAGCAACCTACAGTGTGAAGCTCCGTGCGAATAGTATTTACCGCTATTGCTTACTACAACGAGAATTATTGCTCAAGCTTTCCCAAGCATAGACAACGTAGCCGGGTCGGGCGTGCCGCTGTAATATTTGTCCAAAACGGCCTGGAAAATGGGGTCTGCATCAGGAACTAAGCTAAACAGGGTCATGCTGGACCGTAGCTTTACATCATCCGGTGAGCCCAGGATCTGCGTGGCCGGTTTGCCTTCCACATGCAACATAGCCGTGGCGATCTCAATCAGGCGCGGACCGAGTAGGGGGTGGTTCAGGTAATCGATGGCTTCCTGCAGGTCGTGTATGGCGTAGAAAGCGGCTGTACTGCTAAAGCCCAGGCCAGCTATCTGTGGGAAAACATACCACATCCAGTGGCTTCGTTTCTGCCCATTCCTGATTTCGGCCAGAGCCTGCGTATAGTTGCTGGCCTGCGCGTCGACAAAACGATTCAGATTCGTGGCTTCTTCCATGATTGATAAAGTAACGTGAGTGTTGGACAACTGACTGCCTTAGCGATTCCACCCGCATAGCCCCGCGAGGGGCGATAGGTCGATAGAAAGACGGCAACCCATTCGCTACCAGCCCCGTTAGGGACGACATGTTAAAGGTGTTACCTCAATTACATGTCGCCCCTGATGGGCCTCGGTCGATGGCCTTTTCGATTCTGGCTATTGGCATATCACCCCTGATGGGGTTATGCAGCTAAACCGGCTATTTATCCATGTTCAACTTCTGTAATTACGTAACTCCCTACGACCTGAACTGGCGGAGATTGTACGTAAACGTCATCATGAAATAGCGGTTCAGCACCAGCGAGCGGCTGTCTTCCAGGTACGTCTCCGAGAACGTCCGGCTGACGCTGTTGTTCTGATTCAGCAAATCGAAGACCGACAATTTCAGCTCGCCATTCTGGTTCTTGAACAGCCGTTGCGCGAAACTGGCGTTCCACAGCGTGAACTTCTGATTGAACCCGCCCGACAAGCCCGCATACTGCTGGTAGTTGATATCGGAGCGCAGCACCATCCCTTTCCAGATATTCCAGACCACGTTAGCTCCGGCGGTTTGGGTATTGAACGAGTTGTTCAGCTTCGGTTGCAGCGTATTGATGGCCCGATTGTAGCCGTAGTTGTACGACACCGTGAAGTCGATCTTCTCGCTGATGTTGCTGCTGAGTACCACACCCTGGCTGATGGCGTAGGTGTTGGCCCGGTTCACCTGGTAGTTGATCAGGCTGGGCGCGCTGCTGTAATTCAGGCTGGTGTTCAGGTTCAGGTTGCTTTTCATGAACGTCAGCGGTGTGCCGTACGAACCAAATAACCGCAGATTCACGGCGTCTTCAGTGTTGACCGGGCGGGTTAGCTGCGTACCCTTTTGGAGAAAGATGCCTTCTCCTGTTGATGAAACAACACCGGGAACCCGCATGGCGCTGTCGGCAATGAACAGCGACGAACCGATCGGATCCTGCGTGTAGTTGGCGCTAATCAGGGCAACCAGGCTGCTGGCTTTCTGGACCGCCGTTTTAGTGAAGCGGGCCGAAATGTTGTGGCTGTAACTCTGTTGCAGATCGGGGTTGCCGATGGTCTGCAAGAGTGGGTTGGTGTTGTTCAGTACGTTTTGCAACTGGTTGATGCTCGGTGCCTGCGTGTTGGTGCGGTACGTAAACCGAAGCCGCAGATCTTCCGTGAAACGATAATCGGCCGTGACGGTGGGCAGCAGGTTCGTAAACGCGCGATTCACCATGCCGATGCGGGGGAACAGTTGATCGCTCTGTAAGTCAGCCCGTTGTAGATCGACGGAAGCCGACAGGCGTACCTTTTTCGAGTTTACGTTATAGCCGACGCCCGCGCGCTGGGTCAGGTAGTCATTGTCGAAGCGGTTGCTCAACAGTGAATCCAGCAGATCGTAGCGGTCTGAGGCAGGATTAAGTTTGTAGGTAAGCCGATCAGAATTACTGTGGTTGATCCCCGCGCTGTACGACAACTGCAACATGCCTTTACCCAGTGGCTCCGTGTAATTCAGGTTGGCCGACAATTGGTAGCTGTTCGACAGGTTGGTTGTCCGCTGGTTGATGAGCTGCCGGGTGGTTGTATCGACGCCCACAAAATCATTGACCGATGCCAGCGTACTCATTCCATTCCGGTCGTTGACCGACGTACCCAGATTCAGCGACATCGTACGGCCCCGTTTCTCGAACCGGTGACGGAACAGCAGATTGTTGCTGAAGGATAATCCCTGATTGGTCGACGAAAACGAATTGTCTGATCGGTTGAGCAGGCTGTTACCAAGCCGGGTTTCACTATTTGTCAGCGAATTTGACTGGTTCGTTTGAAAGCTCAGGCGAGGCGTCAGCAGGATCGAGTTGTTCTTGTTGATGGTGTAGTCGAGCCGGAAGTTCAGCCTGTGGTTGAGGTTTGTGTTGTTGTTAGTGGTCTGTTCGCGGTATGTCTGGGTCGAATCGCCGGTTTTCTGGTAATATTCCCGCAGCAGCGATTGCTCGTTCCGGTTGTTGCTCTGGTTCAGAAAATAGCTGCCCCGGATGGTCATCTTCTTTCCCCACGAATCACTGTAGTTGATCCCCAGTGAATTGGTAGTATTGATACCGCTCTGCTGACCAACCAGAAAGTTGTCGGTGCCTCCGCCACCCCCGTTACCGCCACCGCCCGGTGCGCCGCCTCCGCCTCCCCGGCCGCCGCGCCCACCGCCGCCGCCACCCTGACGCTGATTACCACCGCCTCCGCCGCCTAATACACCCAACAGGTCCTGACTCGCGAAATTCTGCTGGTTGATGTTATTGCTTTGTCCGATGATCGAGATGCGTCGGTCTCCCTTGAACAGGTTCACACTTCCCCCCGCCGCGAAGGTGGCGTCGGTTCCGGCAACGGCTGTTCCTACACCGCCGTACACCTTCCCAAACTGCCCGTTTCGTTTGTCGGCCCGGGTGGTAATGTTGATGGTTTTAATGGTGTTGCCGTCGTTCACGCCCGTGAACTGCGACTGGTCACTTTGCCGGTCGAACACCTCAATTTTGTCGATTACTTCGGCGGGTAAATTCCGCAGGGCAATGGTCGGGTCATCACCGAAGAAAGGCTTGCCATCTACCAGGATTTCCTGCACCGTTTCGCCCTGCACCTTTATGCCTCCGCCACTCATATCCACACCGGGCATTTTCTTGATGAGGTCTTCGGCCTGCGCATCGCGGTTTACTTTGAAGGCATTGGCGTTGAACTGAAGCGTATCACCCTTTTGCTCGGCGGTAGGTGTTTTGCCTTTGACCACAATCTCGTTGAGTTGCCGGGCTGTTTCCAGCAGAATGATCGTGGGTACGTTCACCTCCCCCGAATCGAGCTGTACGGTTTGTTCGGTATTGTTGTACCCCACGAACGAGGCAATCAGCTTGTAACTACCGGCAGGCAGATTGTCGAACATAAACCGACCATCCAGCCCCGTCACCATACCGCGCCGGATTGTGCTGTCGGTTAGGCTGTTGGCCCGTATGGTAACGCCAATCAGCGTATCGCCTTTGGCACCGGTAATGTTACCACTGATCGAGCCGGTTTGTTGGCTAAACCCGACGGTGACGGTTAGTAAGATGAACAGCAGACCCAGTGCTGATCGGCTGAATTGTTGGGGCAGGGATAGGTTCATAACGTTGAGTGATAGACGAAAAGCGCCTGATAAAAAGGGAGTTGGATAAAGCATGAATACCAAACACGACTAGTTTGTTTGGTGTCCTTCACAGGCTTAGGCCCCGAACCCGAACGGAACTTGCGGTGGGGTGCAAAAAAAAGAGGAACACTCGCAAGGGTGTTCCTCTTTTGTTCTCGGCATTCCAGCGGGGCACCTACCGCACCGAATCTGAAACCATACCCGCCCGCCTTGAACGGGGCATACGGAAGGCGCGGCTGGGTAGTTCGCCCAGCAGTTTATTCAAAAGGGTGCGTTGCTCAGGCGTACAGATAGCCGCTACCCGGTCGAAGTGAGTAAGCGTAATCAGGTCAATCTCGGCGGCTTGCTGATGAAAAGCCGTGACCAGTTCGCGTCGGTGTGTATCGGTCAGTGACGAGTCGAGCAGGTGAAAATAGGCTTTTCTGGCTTGTTTTAGCGGCTTCTGACGCGCTTCTACTTGCTGAAAATAAGCCTTTTGCAAGCTCACCAGTTGCTGACGTTGCTGCGGGCTGAACCCAAGGGTATCGGCCAGGAACGTACCTGAGTTGGCCCGGTTGCGTCGATGCTCTGCTGTGGCTGCCGGACGTACCCAGATCCAGGTAAGCAGTCCAATGTTAAGGGCTACCAGCGCCACAATGATTCCCAGGAAAAAACGGATGCGCCGCTGTTCATTCATACGCTAAAATAACCGGGTCTACGTCGTAATCATCGACTAATGAATGGGTGGTTGTGGTTGCCATCTGGTCAGGCGTGGGCTGGCTACGGGTGGTCGTCAACCAGGCGGCGCCTATGTTCAGCAGCACCAGTAAGAGCAAGGCTGAATAGGCGTACACAGGTTTGCGTAACCACCACGGTAGCCAATCGGTCTGCTCAACAGATTTAGCCAGGCGGGCCTGTAAGCGGGTGTAAAAAAATGGCCGTAGTTCGGGTTGTGGGCGTTTCCCCCACCGCTGGAAATCGGCCTCCCACTGCTCTTCGTTTGGTTCCTGCGTTGATTCGTTCATGGTACGATGTACGGTGTTAGTCGTTTGCGTAGCGTTTGGCGGGCCCGGAAGAGTAATGACTCCACTGCCGACACCGACGTTTGCATCACGTCGGCAATTTCCTGGTACGATAGTTCTTCCTGGTAATGAAGTGTAAAGGCCACCTTCTGCGACTCGGCCAGTTTCTGCACGGCCTGGTTTATGAGCTGGGTACGTTCGTTGGCTTGGAGCACTGTTTCTGGAGTCTGAAAATCGGGTGGGTCAAATCGCTCAGGTTCTTCGTCGCCAAAAAGGCTCGTCAGGAAGGCAAATCGTTTTTTACGTTTACGGTCACGTTCTTTTTTCAATGCCCGCGAGGTCGTCAGTCGATACAGCCAGGTGGCCAGACTGGCTTCGCCGCGAAAACTCCCAATAGTTTTGTAAACGTCCACAAACACTTCCTGCGCCACATCTTCCGCATCTTCGGGCGTTGGCACAATGGCCAGCGCCGTCCGAAAAACCCGCGTCTGATACGTGTCGACCAACCATCGGAAAGCCGATTCGTCGCCTTGTCGAAGGCGGTCGAGCCGGGCTATTTCGTCGGGTTGTTCGTTCTGCACATCAGCGTTCTTTTGTCATTAGGCCCCGTTGGTGGAGTAAACTTGCGGTGGAAATATAAAAATGTCATCTCTATAATTCCTGTCCGCAGTGGGGGCAGCGGCGGGGGGCTTTTTGGTACCGGATGTGTTCGGTAAAGCCAGAAACCAGGATACCGGTTGGCAGGGCAAACAGCGCAATGCCCAGAATGGCCGAAATGCCACCCAGCACTTTGCCGAGGGGCGTAATGGGATGAATATCACCGTACCCCACGGTGGCCATGGCATTAATGCCCCACCACATTGTAGCCGGAATACTCGAAAACGCCTGAGGCTGAGCGGGATGCTCGACGTAGTACATGACGCTGGAGATGATAATAAGCATGAAAATGACCATAATCAGGCTCAGCACCAACTCTTCCTTCTTCTCACGTACGACGTTTAAAATCAACCGGTAAGCGTGCGAATATTTAGAGATTCGGAACAGCCGGAAGATCCGAAAAAGACGCAGGATACGAACAATGGCCAGGTCAGTGGCAAACAAACTGACGTAGAAGGGAAGAATAGCGAGCAGATCGATGATGGCCGACGCCGACAGAACGTACCTGAGCCGCCCGTAGAACCAATGGCTATAGCGCTCATTCTCCACACAGATCCACACACGCAGGGCATATTCAATGGTAAAAAATATGACCGAAAACAGCTCGAAATCGTAGAACAGCCGATCATATTTCTGGCTGTACGCAGGCACCGTATGCATCACAATAGCAATGGCATTCAGTGTGATAATGGTGATCAACGTAATGTTGAACACAAGGCTAAGGCCCCGTCGCTTACCCGCCGACGTTTCGATGACGCGGTAGATTGTACGGCGAAGGTTCATGAGAGCAGGCGAGCGCATAATTGACGCGGATTGACTGACGTGTGTTGGCTGGTGCATCTTGTGTGGAAGGACGTAGGCATTGCTGACGCAGGCGTAGGGCGGAGGCGAGCGTATCGTAAAATTTGTCGGATGGCCAGTTGGCGGGGTTGTTTACGATGTAATCGGCAATGTTTTTGTACGATTGGTCATTGCGAATGATGTGCTCGTAATAATTACGTTGCCAAAGCTTTCCCGTTCGTAGGCCTGGCTTTTCCACCTTAAATAAATCTAAGCAAGCCAACGCCACCAGCGATTTATATGCACAAATTATGTCGTTCATCGTCTGGGAAGTGGGATGCACAATGTCTAAAATGCCATGCAGATGATTTGGCATGAGTTGATACGCATCAAGAGCCAGGCCTGGAAACCGTTTGAGCAGCAGCAACCATTGGTCGTAAGCAATTTGACCAACCGAGCGTAACTGCATGGTCTCGCCGAGAATCTGGCCAAACCAATGTCGTCTGTCCTGCGTACAGATCGTGATAAAATACAACCCTTCCTGCGAGTAATCGTAGCCCTCCATTCGAATTGACCGTCGGTGTTTGCCTACCATGCTGTTTGTGTTTATACAGCAATATTATTCATAAATGGCTGATCTGTAGCATGCATATTGCTGACGTATGGCGTACGTGTATGGCTTGCCGCCGCCCTACGCGCGCGTCAGCCATACAGCCAATTACCCGTTATACGGAAAATCCAGCGGGTCAGGATAAACGAAGACGTACCTGGTTGCCTGCGTTAATTTGTCGCCGTTGATGACTTTGAAAGGCACGGGCTCAGCAGGAGCAACAAACGTAGGAAGAGCGTACCCGAAATCGGCGCAGCTTTTTCGGTAGATGGCTTCGCGGGTAGGATGCTGTGGCGCTACCGCATTGAACGTACCTACCAACCCTTGTGAAATAACGGAGGAGATCAAACCAACGGCATCGACTTGGTGCAGGTAATTCACAGGTACGTTACCACTATCGACGGTTCGGCCAGCCACGTATTTGCCGGGTATTCGTTGATCACCCATCAGCCCGGCACAACGTACAATGGTAACAGCCCGAACCTGGTTAGCCAGCGATGACCAGATTTGTTCGGCCTGTGTCAACGCTGGTGCTGCCGACTGGTCGGGCGTGATCACATCGGCTTCAACCATGTCACGATTCAGTTCTGGATAGACCGACGTTGAGCTAACGTACAGGATGTGCTTGATGCGGGAGGAACGTACCTGATCGGCCAGCAGGCGCATCTGTTCCGGGTGGAAGGCATCGCCCTGTTTGCCTGCTTTGGGCGGAATGTTCACAACCAGATAGTCGACATCGAGCAGCGGGGTAAGATCGCCTTCGGGGCCGGGATTCAGCTGAAGCAGGTACGTGTCGATGCCCTGCTGGCGAAGTTGCGGCACTTTTTCCGGCGTAGTGGTGCTGCCACGAACCGACAGGCCTAACTGCTGCATCTGCTCGGCTAGCGGTGCTCCCAGCCAACCAAGGCCGATGATACTAAGCTGCAACGATTTCATCGGCATTTACCCAGACTTCCATGGTGGTCATGGTCATCGGGCCAAACTGAGTCATGAACGCTACGTCGGCCGCATCACGTCCGTAAGCTACGGTAATGCGGTTGCCTTTTGGCTCGGTCTGTGTGGCGTCGAAGGTGTACCAAATGCCATTGATGTACGCTTCGAACCAGGCGTGGAGATCCATCGGTTTCAGCTCATGCAGGTAGCCAACCACCATACGGGCCGGAATGCTCAGGCTCCGACAAAGCGAAATGCCCAAATGTGTAAAGTCGCGGCAAACCCCCACCTTATTGTAGAGCGTATCGGCGGCTGAGGTGGTCGAGTCGCTGGTGCCGTACTCGTATTTGATGTTGGAGTTGATCCAGGCCCTGATCGCTTCAGCCTGATCGTAACCAGGCGCTGCATTGGCCACAATTTTCGCCGCTTCGTTGATGATGACCAGATAGTCGGACGGGCAATAGCGGCTGGGAAGCAGGAAGTGCAGTACGTCGTCGGGCAAATCCTGCACAATCGTTAGCGGAGCGCCTGGGTCGGTGGCAATAATGTCATCGGTTTGTACAACTGCCTGGGTACGTATCCGAAATTTTCCCGCCGGGGCAATGAGGCGCTGACACAGGTTACCATATAAGTCTGTAAACTCAGTGACGGGCACCTCCGGCTCCATCTCATAGGTTTCGCTGACGATCCATTGTCCGGCTCCAGATCGTGGGCGGAGCATAAGCATTAGTGGTGTATCGTCCTGAACGTCAAACTGTAGTTCACAGCCGGCAGTAAGTTTCATAATTAGAGTTTCAGGTTTCAGGTTTCAAGTTTCAAGTAGCGTTGCTGTTTTACATGACGGTGAATCTGCAACGCTACTTGAAACCTGAAACCTGAAACTAAAGCAGACTATAGCTTAATGGTTGTTCTTCTACTTTAAATTTCGTGCCTTTGTACCCTGAGGTACGTACGTATGACATAAAACCACTGATGATTCGAATGGTTTCCAAGGTAAGGTTATAAGCTACGTTAAATTCTGTCTGGCTAATATACTGCTGGTCAAGGGCGCGGTATAATTGAGATCTTACCTCGCCCAGGGATCCTTTGTCAATGCTAAGAAAGTGCACAAGTTCTTTGGCACCATCTCGTTCATACCCCTCTGCGATATTATCCATCACAGAACCACTAGAGCGTCGAATCTGATCAATAAGGCTAAAGTCGCTAGCAAATTGTGGCGCTTTAGTCATCGTGTAGATGAGGGAGCATAATTCGCGGCTCTTCTGCCAGCAAAGCAGATCTTCGAATCGCCGTATGGTAGCCATAAAAAAGGTTTCAGGTTTCAAGGGCGCCGCTAAGATACGTGTCTGGTAGGTTAGCGGAGCACTTGAAACCTGAAACTTTTCTCCTTACCAGACCCGGATTCGCTGATCGGGGGCTTTGTAGAGTTTATCGCCAGCTTTTACATTGAATGCCTGATACCAGGCGTCGATGTTGCTCAATGGACCATTACACCGGTATTGACCAGGAGCGTGCGGGTCGGTTAGAATCAGTTGTGCTTGCTGTTCGGGTAGTACGTTGATCCGCCATACCTGCGCCCACGACAGGAAGAACCGCTGATCGGGGGTAAATCCGTCAATGGCCGTATTGCCCTGACCCTGCTTGGTTTTTTTGAACGCATCATAAGCAATGGCAAGTCCACCCAGGTCGGCCAGATTCTCGCCCAGCGTCAGTTTACCATTTACCGCCAGCGTGTCGAGCACTTTGTAGCCAAAGAACTGTGCTTCTACTTTACCAGCCCGCTCTTTAAACTTATCGGCGTCGGCTTTGGTCCACCAGTCGCGAAGGGTACCGTCGGCGTCGTACTGACGGCCCGAATCATCGAAACCGTGGGTCATCTCGTGGCCAATTACGGCACCAATGCCGCCGTAGTTGATCGCATCATCGGCCGCTGCATCGAAGAAGGGAAATTGCAGAATAGCAGCCGGGAAGGCGATCTCGTTGTTGACCGGGCTGTAGTAGGCATTTACCGTTGGCGGTGTCATGCCCCATTCTGTTTTATCAACGGGTTTGCCGAGGCGGTTGATCATGTAGTTGTACGACCACTGACCGGCCGCGTCTACGTTGCCAAAGAAATCGTTCCGCTTGATGGTCACGCCGTCGTAGTTCTTCCACTTGTCTGGATAGCCAATTTTCCGTTTGAAGGATACCAGTTTATTTACCGCTTTCTTTTTCGTGTCGGGCGTCATCCAGTCCAGGCCGTTGATGTGCTCTTTGAACGAAGCTTCGAGGTTATCAACCAGCGTCATCATTCGTTGCTTGGCTTCGGGCTTAAAATAGTTCTGTACATACAACTGACCCAGCATGTCGCCCAGCGTACCGTCGATCAGGCTGCTGACACGCTGCCAGCGAGGCGTCTGCTCTTTCTGACCGGTCAATACTTTCGAGAAAGCAAAGTTCTGATTCACAAAAGGCGAACTCAGGTAAGGGGCTGCGCCACGCAGGAGGTTCCAGCGCATATACGTTTTCACGTCGGCTACGGGCGTGGCCACCAGCAGGCTGTCCATCGACTTAAAGAAGGTCAGGTTGCTTACCAGTACCGTATCCTGACCTTCCACGCCAAACCGTTTCATCTGGTCAATCCAGTTGATGTGTGGCGTTAATTTATCGAACTCTTTAACGGTCAGCTTGTTATATGTTTTGTACGGATCACGCATCTCTACGCGGGCCATCTGAGCACGCGCCAGCGCCGTTTCGAGTTTGATCACCTTGTCGGCGCTTTGTGCGGGGTTGGCGTCGGCAATCAGGCCAAACATCTTGGTCAGGTGATCGCGGTAGGCATCCCGGATTTTGGTGCTGCGCGGGTCGTTTTTCAGGTAATAATCACGGTCGGGGAGGGTAGTGCCGCCCTGCCCGAACTGCGGCAGGTACTTGCTCACGTTCTTACGGTCCTGCGATACTGAGAAACCATGCAGCATACCGTTGCTCTGCCGACGCTGGTAGGCCAGTTCGTTCAAGACATCGGTCATGTTCTGGAGTTTGTCGACGCGGGCGAAATCGGGCTTCAGTGGATCCCATCCCCGTTTTTCGATCGTGACGCTATCCATGCCGCTGGCGTAGAAATCGCCCACCATTTGTTGTAGGCGACCTTTCTTCGGGTTTTTGGCAGCATCCTGAAGCAGGCTTCGCATAGCTTCCACGCTCTTTTCACGGAGTTCATTGAAACTACCCCACGACGTTTTAGAGGCTGGTACTGTGTTTGTTTTCAGCCAGGTGCCGTTAGCATAGCGGTAGAAGTCATCGCCCGGCTTCACGCTGGCATCCATATTCTTTGGATCGATGAATTTCCGCTGATCGGGTGGCGTTGGCTTTTTGGGCGGATTATTGGCGAGTGTGGTACTGCCTGCGACCAGCAGCGCAGCAGCCACCAAGAGGCACTGTTTTTTCATGAAAAGATGAAGTTGAGATTCATTTAACCACCAAATTTAACCAAGAATTTTCACCCTTTATGCTTCTAAACACACCATGCGGTATCTATTTCTGATTGCATTACTCAGCCTGGCACCGATGGCTCAGGCGCAGCGAAAGCCTAAGAAGGGCGCGAAAGAGAACGTACCTGCGGTTGAGTCGGCGCAACTACCCCGAACGTTTCCACAGAGTCATGTCGGAAGCTGGGAAGGAACCCTTCAGATCACTAACCCGGGTAATCGGTTACCACAAACGCAGCCCATGCGGCTCACCATCGATTCGCTGCGTGGGCAACCGGGGCGGTACGCGTTTCAGATCCAGTACGGGCAACAGGCCGTGCGGCCCTATGAACTTGTTGTGGTCGATGCCGCCAGAGGCAGTTACCAGATCGACGAGAAAGATGGCGTTGTGCTGGAAGCCTCGAAAATCGGTGATCAGTTGACCAGTCAGTTTTCGGTTGGCAACAACCTGATCACCACGACATACACCTTTCTGACCGATCCTGACCGGATTGGATTTGCTTTGTTTTTTGCCGAAGCAACACCACGCACAACGGGCCCGGCGGCATCGCCTGTGTTGACGTACCCGGTCCGTAGCCGACAGTTAGCCACATTAACTCGGGTTTCCAAATAGCAGGGTTGCTTATTGCCTATTTTTTCTTACCTTTGCACTCCCATTTTTTTGGGATAGCCATAGCAAAAAACCAATTAGTTAATGCCTACCATACAACAGTTAGTCCGCAAAGGCCGCGAGAAGCTGAACTTCAAATCGAAGTCACCAGCTCTTGATGCGTGTCCTCAGCGTCGGGGTGTATGTACGCGTGTGTACACGACCACTCCCAAGAAGCCCAACTCGGCGCTTCGCAAAGTAGCCCGTGTTCGTTTGTCGAACGGGAAAGAAGTTAACGCCTACATTCCGGGCGAAGGTCACAACCTGCAGGAACACTCAATCGTACTGATTCGTGGTGGCCGGGTGAAAGATCTTCCGGGTGTGCGTTACCACATCGTGCGCGGTGCGCTCGATACGGCTGGCGTAAGCGGCCGTCTGCAAAGCCGGTCAAAATACGGCGCCAAGCGTCCGAAGCCAGGTCAGGTTGTTGCCGCAAAAGGCAAAGGTGCCCCAGCGAAAAAGAAAAAATAAGTGAATGGATTTCGGAATTGGGATCTTGGCTTTCGGATTTGCTCCGCCAACCCCAATTGCGTCTAGTAGCGACGTAAATCCGAAATCCGCAATTCCAATTCCGAAATCAATCAGACTGCCCGTTGAAAGACTACGGCAGAGTAAGAGAAATCTGAAGACACAATGAGAAAGTCGAAACCACCCAAGCGGTACGTGTTACCTGACCCTAAGTACAAAGAGGTTCTGGTAACCAAGTTTGTGAACAATTTGATGTACGAAGGCAAGAAGTCGCTGTCGTACGCCATCTTCTATGATGCCATTGACCTGGTTGCCAAGCGCACCAACGAAAGCGGTATTGATACATGGAAGAAAGCGTTGAACAACGTGATGCCTTCTGTTGAGGTTAAAAGCCGCCGCGTCGGTGGAGCTACCTTCCAGGTGCCCACTGAAGTACGCGCAGATCGGAAAGTCTCGGTAGGCATGAAATGGCTTATCCGCTTTGCCCGTTCACGCGGTGAAAAAACAATGGTAGACCGTTTGGCCGGTGAAATCATTGCTGCTGCTAAAGGTGAAGGTGCCGCCGTTAAGAAAAAGGACGACACCCACCGCATGGCCGAAGCCAACAAGGCGTTCTCTCACTTCCGGTTCTAAACCGGGTTCGCGTTATAAACCTCATCGTTTTTCGAAACGAAACAGGTTTGGCAATCTTGAAAAGCCCCTTCACATAGAAGGGGCTTTTTTAATGGCTGATAAATCGCATCTGACCGAAACACCGTACCTTTGAAGGGTACAAAAACCAGTTTACCGTTTTCTGTTTACCGTTTTTTGTTGCTCCGCTAATTCACCGTTCTATAGGTGGTAGCAGCGCAACTGAAAACAGTAAACAGAAAACGGTAAACTTCTTAAAAAATGACCACAACTACGACCACCCGTACCCGCGACACGCAGATTTTTGATCTGATTGCCAAAGAGCAACACCGGCAGGAGTCGGGCATTGAACTCATTGCTTCTGAGAATTTTGTATCACCTCAGGTGATGGAAGCCGCCGGCAGTGTGCTGACCAACAAATACGCTGAAGGCCTGCCCGGCAAACGCTACTATGGGGGGTGTGAAGTGGTTGATCAGGTAGAGCAGGTTGCTATTGACCGTGTAAAAGAATTATTTGGTGCCAGCTGGGCCAACGTTCAACCCCATTCAGGGGCTAACGCCAACACGGCGGTATTTCTGGCCACATTGAAGCCGGGGGATACCATTCTTGGTTTCGATCTGAGTCACGGCGGTCACCTCACACACGGTTCGTCGGTGAATATTTCGGGTAAATATTTTCGGCCTACGTTTTACGGCGTTGAGCAGGAAACGGGCGTTATCAACTACGATGTGGTTGAAGAAACGGCGCACCGCGAAAAGCCCAAAATGCTGATCTGCGGGGCATCGGCCTACAGCCGCGACTGGGATTACGCCCGCCTGCGTGCCATCGCAGATTCAGTAGGCGCGCTGATGCTCGCCGACGTGTCGCACCCGGCCGGGCTGATTGCCAAAGGCCTGCTGAACGACCCGCTCGATCATGCACACATCGTGACCACCACCACGCACAAGACCCTGCGCGGAACACGCGGTGGCCTGATTATGCTGCGTAATGATTTCGAGAACCCCTTTGGTCTGAAAACGCCGAAAGGTGAACTGCGCATGATGTCGTCGCTGCTCGATTCGGGGGTTTTCCCGGGAACACAGGGTGGCCCGCTCGAACACATCATTGCGGCTAAGGCCGTTGCCTTTGGCGAAGCGCTGACCGATGAGTTTTATGACTATGCCGTACAGGTAAAAGCCAATGCACAGGCCATGGCCAACGCGTTCACGGAGCGGGGGTACCGGATTATTTCGGGTGGCACTGATAACCACCTGATGCTGATTGATTTACGCACGAAAGGCGGACAAGCTACCACCCTGACGGGCAAACTGGCCGAGAACACGCTCATTAAAGCAGATATTACGATTAATAAGAACATGGTTCCGTTTGACGATAAATCACCGATGGTTACTTCGGGGATGCGCGTTGGCACAGCGGCCATGACTACGCGCGGTATGAAAGAAGCTGATATGGAGCTAATTGTGGGGTATATCGACGAGGTGTTGATGAACCACGACAATAATCAGAAGATTGAAGCCGTTCGGGAGAAAATTAACGCCTGGATGAAGGCATTTCCGTTATACGCATAAAATCAGTTTACAGTTTTTGTTTACCCGAACCGGTCCGCCGGTTCGGGTAAACAGAAAACTGTAAACTCAATCATTATGGCATTAGATCAGGCATTTGACCAGCGCGGATACGATGATGGCGACGACACCGACGAAATAGAACCGGGCGATGGTACCGAGATGAGCTTTCTGGAGCACTTGGAAGCACTTCGCTGGCATCTGTTGCGCGCATTCGCGTCTATTTTCGTCTTCGCGTTGATCGCCTTCGTGTATATCCACGAGATTTTTGATTTAGTTATTCTGGCTCCATCCCGCCCCGATTTCTGGGCGTACCGTCAGCTATGCAAACTGGCCGCCCTGGCTAGTGCGCCCGATCTGTGTGTGGATAAGCTCGATTTCCAACTGCAAGCGCTGGGCATGTCGGATAACTTCACGATGGGCATCACAATCTCATTCATTATCGGGTTGGCCTTTGCATTTCCGTATGCGTTCTGGGAAATCTGGCGGTTTATTAAACCTGGCCTGAAAATGACCGAAAAGAAAGCGGCCCGCGGGGCTGTGTTCTTTGTGTCGATGCTGTTTCTGATGGGCCTGATGTTTGGGTACTACGTGGCTTCGCCGCTGGCTATCAACTTCCTGGCCAACTGGCAGTTGTCTCCCCAGATTAAAAACCAGTACGATATTACGTCGTATATCGGTATTCTGGCTACCTTATCATTAGGCTGTGCACTGATGTTCCAGATGCCCATGATCGCCTTTGTGCTTTCGAAAGTAGGTGTGTTAACGCCTTCGTTTATGCGCACTTTCCGCAAGCATGCTTGGATTGTTATCCTTGTAGTGGCTGGTGTCATCACGCCATCGCCTGATATTTACAGCCAGTTGCTGGTAGCGTTCCCGCTGGTTATTCTTTACGAAGTAAGTATTCTGGTATCGAGGTCTGTTCAGCGGGCCCGATTGGCTGAGCTCAAATAAGAGCTTATCCGGTAGGTTAAAACAACAAGGAATCCCCGCTTGATGTATCTCATCAGCGGGGATTCCTTGTTGTTTTAACCTATTAACTGACTACCGGCGGAATTTACTACGGTTCACGATTGAGCACCCGCTCCAGTTCTGATTCTTCGGTCGGGTTAGGCTTTGTTACCGGCTTCGGTGCTGGTGGCGTAGCTGTAGGACGGGTACGTTGTGTCGCCGCAGGTTTAGGTGTTGCAAGAGCCTTGCGAATTGTGTTCTCGGCTACTGCCTGCGGTGCTGGTTTCTGCTCAGGTACGTTCGCAGGTGCTTTGTCGGCGCTGCGTGCAGGTGCATCATTCGGTTGGACTGCCCGTTGTGCAGGTACGTCTACGGTGGGTGTTGCCCGCCGGGTGAGTGCTTCAGAAGGACGTTCGCTTGGCTGGGTACGTTCAGTAGCCTTACTTGCTGGCCGATTTTTCGCTGGCGCTATGGATACTGTCGACTCAGAAGCTGCCGGTTGCGATTCGTTACTGGCAGAGCGGGGTGATTCTGATGGCCGTGTTACCGGCTCATCAACGACAGCAGGAGCCGACGTGCTGATGGATGGCCCGCAGCTATCAGGCCAGAGCTGACAGCGGTAGGTGTACCCGGCATATCCAATGCCGACCAACAGTCCTCCCGCCAGAAGGCTTTTGGTCAGGGCGCTTATTGGGCGCTGCGCTGCCGGGCTGCCCGAAAGCGTTGGCAGGCCTACTCCTGAGGTGCGACCAGTTACCGGAATCTGTATGGTCTCAGCGGTGGCCGGCACTTCAACCGTTACCGTTGATTGATGGCGACCCGACCGCTCAGGCGTGTAACGCAAGTGAATATACGACCCCGTTGTTTCTGGCTTAAACGTCAATGTCTGTTTGAAAGCCAGCCGCTCCACACCCGCTGCCACCTGGAACAGACTTGCCTCGTCGACAGTGACAACAACAAGCGTGTTAGGCTGGGGCGGCGTGATCCGGAGCGTCAGAAAGCTTTCTTCGCCGGGGTTTGTAGGGTCGAAGCGGAGGGCCGAGCTACTTACCTGTAATCGTGCCCCTGCGTTGGGCAAACCAATGCCGTTTTGGCCATTGGTTTTTTCTGTTGACACAGCACGGATATCATTCATTTTTTATGTACGTGAGTTTATGTTTAATGGTCTGGCCTATATTAGTGAAGTGAGGCAACGGCTCACTTCACTCCATTTTAACCAAATCCTCATTTTGGCCCTAAAAAGATAGTCAAACCAACTCGTTATGCGTAGGTTACATAACCACCAACGTTAGACAAATGCCCATATTAACCGTTATTGCCAAGCGACTTAAAGATCGTCTGAAAAGTTTCTCACCCACATTCCTTGGCTGGGTAGGGTTAAAATTGCTGACAAAAGAACAGACAGAAGATCTGATGCGGCCTTATCAGATCAGCTTCTCGTCGAAGGTACCCATATCGCTGGCCGGGGTTGTTGATGTAGCCGATTCACAAAAAGTACTGTTTCCTCCTAAAGTAATTGAGACTGATCCTGACTTTGTATGGGATTATGTCAATACCGATAATAAAGCCACGCTACTGCGTAGTGGTAACGTAAACATTGGCAATTCATTTCTGGATACTGATTTCGGTAATCAAGCCTTGCTGGCCGATCTGTTGACCCCTGACCGACGACCTGTAACGAAACACCCGGTTGTTATTGCTCCCTGGAGCCATTATTGGAGTGGTTACTTCGACTATTTACTGTTCGTAGCGGGCAAACTAGCCCGAATGAAAACAGTTTTAACACCAACTCTGTTCGCTGAGGCTATTGTAACATATCCATTACTTCATTCATCTTTTGAAGCTGAGTTACTATCGCTGCTGGGTATTAACGCCGATCGGTTAGTCGACAGCCGAACGCAGGCCATTCAGTTTGACCGGTGCCTGCTGGCCAATAACAGCAGTTGGTTCTACCCGTCGGTGGCTGATGTTATGGCGTTGAAGTCGATCGTAGAATCGCAAATGCCTCCCGCCGAAACCGCCCCAACCAAACGGATTTATATTAGCCGGAAAGGCCGTCGGCAGGTGGTCAATGAAGAAGCCCTGACGGGTATGCTTCGGCAGTATGGGTTTGATATTATCGAAGACAGGCCGCGCTCTATCGTTGAGCAGATTGAACTGTATCGGAGCGCGTCGTTCATCATCGGCCCGCATGGTGCTTCATTTGCCAATATACTCTGGTGCCAGCCAGGTACGTTGCTGCTTGAGTTATTCGCCCCAAACTATCGTCCCGAGTATTTTCGTTATCTGACGCATGTGCTGAAGCTCCGACACGCAGCTTATTGCCTTGGCCCCATAGCCGAAAGCCATTACACGTTTGTTGACGCCGACATCGAGGTGTCTGTAGCTGAGATAGAACGGGGCATCGCGCAGTTGCTGACTGCCTAAAAAGAACAGTCAAGGATGCGATGGCCGGTTACGCCGGTCGGAATGATCTGATGCACTTTGACGCGCCCACTGGCAACAAACGCTTCGATCTGATACCGACTGGCTTCGTCAACAACATAAAAACGGCGGGCAAACTGATGGGCATTGAACTGAGCAGGCCAGATCAGCCCTTTGAGTTTGTAGTTTTCGGCCACACCTTCCAGAATCTTATAATCGGTCGTTGATTCCAGTACGTTGCGTCGGTCAAGGGCTGTTTGCCAGTCGAGTAGGTAATAAGCCGGGTGGTGGGTCTGATAAAACCGGATTGGCAGAAAGTAGTAGGCTGACTCGAACAGCACGGGCTGACCGGGCTTCAGTTTCTCGACATCGTGCCGAATCTCGCCCGAGAAAAGCGGTATTTTCCTGTTCTGGAAAATGATGAACACGCCGGTAAATACCAGGAAAACAACGAGCGCGGCAATTTTTACGCCGGGAGCCAGTCTGATCGTTCGCTCACGAAGTTTTGTCCGGTTCGAGGTACGTATCTGCCCCAGAACCCACCAGCCTGTATACAGCAGTTGATAGATAAATAACAGACTTGATGGCCAGAAGTAGCGGTTCAGAAAGACCGATGTGTGCAGTAACGAGACTGTCAGGCCCAACAATAGGGTAAACCCAATCAGAAAACCAGCCAGCGTATAAAGAGCAAACGCTGGATTGGTTAATGCGCTCAATCCCTGGGTTCGTAACCGGGGCAGGGCGATCCAGCCAAACAAAGCAACGGCCACAAGCACACGCAGCACGATCAGTACCGGGTAGGTACTCTCTAAATGAGCCGATAGGGAAGGCAGGAGGTCGCCAACCGTTTTGAAGGCCGTATGAAACGTAGGAACTGGAATCCAGGAGTGCGGAATACCCGATTTAGTCTGAATGCTGAAGGAAGGAAACCAGACAACCAGCCAGACAACCGCCATAAGCAAATGTGTACCCAAAACTGGCAGAAACCGCATACTCCTGGCACGTACCCAGTTTAACAACCACAGTAGTCCGAAGAACACACCTGAACCGGCAATGTAGAACAAGGCCACGTTGTGCGTAAACATGAAACCGATGCCAACAAGTACGTGGGCCACAAGCCATTTCCGATTCTCGGGAGACAGCAGAATCTGATGCAGTACTACGATGTAGCTCCAGCCGAGCAACAAATAAAGACTGTAGGTTCTAACCTGCGTTGATAGTGTGTAGTTCAGGTACGTTAACGACACCATCATTAGCACGGCTAAAAAGTTGACCAGCGCTGTTTGGGGGGGCAACGTACCTGCTACCCTGCGTGCCGCCACTTCCTGATCGAGCAGGCGGGTGACGTACCGGAAAAACCAGGTGACCGTAACGGCGAACAGACCGATAGAAACGCCTTTCAGAAAAAACGGATTCAGACTAATGCCATGCCCCAGCAACCAGTACAGGTTAATAAATAACGGTGGGTTGGCATCCATGCCGCTGACAATGGCCTGATTGGTATGAGCCAGCGACGGATCTGAGAGGAGGAGGTAACTTAATACCTCGTCCATCCACAGATAGCGATCTTTTACAAATAAGGATACTGTCAGACTCCCGGTTAGGGTTAGCAGCAGCGCTGCGCTCAGCCGGTTTTTAGTCAGCATAGTTACTGGATTGATTTTCCTGTTTCGTCGATGTTTGCGGTGACTGAATAGGTTGCTCCTGATACGGCATCGAAATAAACACCTCCTGTACCTTTACTGAACCGGTTGTTGGCCACAACGACGCCGGTTGCTTTTTCACCATACGCCCTAAATGTAGCTATATTCTCGGTGGCGGGTTTGTTTGAGATTGTATTATCCCGGAAAATATTGTTAGGTGCGTTGTCGCAAATGATCGCGTGTGTAGCACTGCTGATGATCACATTACTTTCGTAAACGCCCCCCGTGCTCGATGTGGTCAGCAATTCCAGGCGCCCCGTCATATTGAGCGTGTTGTGGTTGAACTGAGCGGTGCCGGCGTTAAATAACTGAATGCCACCCGTAACCGTCCCTACTGTCTGGTTACCCACGATGACCAACCCACCCACAACCAGGCCATTACCAAAACCATCATTTGACCCTTCAATGAACTTGTCAAAGGTCCCTTCAAATTTATTGTTCAGGATATTCACGTTCTTCGAAGCACCAGCAATCTCAACGCCATAGAGGCTGCAGTTCTTGATGTAATTCTCTGACACCATCAGACCGTCCAGTGGTCCTGACAGTGAAATGCCGAATGTGCACTCATGAATGGTGTTTTTGGTCACGGTGATGTTCTGGCCAGCGTAGACGTTGTAGTTATCGTGGTTAAACAACTCGAATGCCATCCGCTTTGCCTGAATGTCATTCTGCTGTATGATGACATTCTTGGCTGTCTTGCCTGCCTGGATCTTCAGCGTCAGGAAGTTGACACTGGCTTTAGCGGCGGCATCAGAACTGCGGCAGTTCTGGATGGTCAGGTTGTTTACCGATGGTCCATCAATCGAAATAACGCCGTAGGTTGCTTCGGTAGCTGTGGCTGTCACCACCCAGTTGATGCCGTCGATGGTTACATTATCGAAATTCGGCCCTGAGTCGATTGGCCCGAACAGCGAAACGTAGCTTTTGGGTAGCGTAATGGTCACCTTGCCCGGATTGGCGCGCAGGCCCAGGTTGCTACGCATCCGTACATCCGTCTGCTGGGTATATTGCCCGTCGGGAATGAAGAGGTCGCCGGTAGTAGACTTAATAGCCAGTTGAAGCTCAGGGCCGATGTCGTCGTCGCCCGGAACGATACCAAACCAGCTGGCAATAGCCGCACCGGTAAACTGGCGTTTAAAGCGGCGACCGGTAGAGGTAACGATGACGAGCCCGGTGTTGTCTTCAGTTGTGCGGTCGCCGCGATCCAGCACAAAGAGTCCCTGTTTTCCGGCGTCGGTGAGGTACACATTGGCAGGTACGTCGGCCCGGTTAAAGGCACGTACCTGAGCCAGTGTTAATGTATCTGTGGCTGTTTGCCGAATATAATTATCCGGATCTACTTCTACCTGCTTACAATTTGTTAGCGCTACCGCCAGCCCTATTGCGCTGGCGAACATTATTTGTATCGATTTCATAACTGAGTTGATAAGCCAGTGATCAGCAACCAGTAAACAGCTTTGCGCAGGTACGTTCCATTGCAGCGCTGATAACTATTGACTGTTAACTGATCACTGTTTATTGATTATCGAATGCCGGCGTACGTCTTCAAACGATTGTAAATACGCGTAATGGGGCTGTAGCGTTGAATCGTTTTACGGTGATAGTAGTCTGTTGGCTGGGCTATATCGGGCAGCGTGAACGTGCGCTGCTGACCACTATCAAGTTGCGTTTTATACCTGTTGAAAATATCGGTGTGGGTAGCTCCCGGACCAAAGCCGATGTTCTGCACTTTAGACACCGTTGGGTACACAGTTAACCCATTTGCTTTGAAGCGACTGTAACAGAACCGGATATCCCAGGCGTCGATGGCACCCTCCATCTGGTGGCGCAGCATCCGGCTTAGATCAGAGCCACCACTATTAAATGCTTTTTGCCGGTCCGAATCGTTTTTGAATTGGTCGTAGTCGGCTACCGTCCAGTCGATCGATTGCCAGCGATCAGACCAGGTGGCCCAACCCCAGGGGCTATGACGCGGCACGAAATAGGCGTCGTTGGTATAGTTGGCAGGCTTGGGAAATGGAAAGGTATATCCCGCAATTGAATACACCCGCTTATTGTTGGCGTAATGTTGCAGGCACTGATTCATGTAATCCAGGAAGTTGGGAGCCGTAATCAGGTCATCTTCCACGATAATGGCCGACGGGTGTTTCTGCAACACGGTAGTGATGCCCTGAATGATCGAATCGGCACAGCCTATGTTCGACTCGGCGTAATTCCGGTAAATGTTTTTAAATCCGGTGATCTGCGCAATCACGCCTTTCACCTCGGCTACGCCCGGCTCATCGGCCGGTTTCTTTGGCGCATCGACGAAAACGTATAAATCACTTTCGGAAGCCAGATGATTGGCTCGTAATGCATCAATTGTCTGGCGTAGTTCGTCGGGCCGTTTGTAGGCGAAAAGAATAATAGGTGCGTTCATCGTGTTGAGGAGTTTGTAACTGGTTAATTGGTTAACTGGTCGATTGGTTACCTGCGGGGAACTTCTACCCAATGAGCCAATCAACCAGGCAGCCTTACTGGCTGGTGAGATTTTCCGATGACCTGTTTGCCAAGGTGCCAGACGTACAGGGCGTTGGTGGTGGCATAGCGGCGGAACAGGCGGCGGGGTTCCAGTGCCAGCCGGAAAACCCATTCCAGTCCCATACTCCGAATCCAGGCCGGGGCGCGCCGGTGTTCACCCGTCAGAATAGGCAGTGCGCCACCAATACCAAGCATCACGGCGGGAATACGGCCCTTCATACGCCCCATCCACAGCTCCTGCTTGGGGCAGCCTAACGCAACAAAGACCAAGCGGGCTCCCGACTCAACAATCTGCTGTACTTCTGCTGCTTCTTCGTCGGGGGTTAATGGCCGGAAAGGAGGCGAGATCAAACCGGCGATATTCAGACCGGGAAAACGCTTCTGACAAACGGCTTCTGCTTCTTTCAGCCGTTCGATGGTTGAGCCATAGAACAGCACTGGAATCTGTTCAGTGGCAGCCTGTTCGAGCAACGCGGGCATCATGTCCATACCGGCTACGCGTTCCTGTTTATGGCCATACAGGTGTTTGATAGCCCACAGTAGCGGTACGCCGTCGGCCAGTACCCACTCCGAGTCGTTCACGGCCCGCGCCAACTCCGGATTTTGCTGCGCTTCCACAATCATGTGGGCGTTGGGAAAGCACACGGTCTGTGACGCTCCGGCGTGGGCGGCTTCGATAATCGATGCCTGCACCTCCGAAAAAGTGGCCGGGGTGATGCCTAAACTAACCACCCGTGCCCGGGGCAGAGTAGTGGCTTGAGATGAATACTGCTTCATGACGTTGATATTGACTTATGAACAATCTGTACTATGTAAAGGCTCCTTGTTCATGGATTTAAGAGCACTTATCTAGCTACTGCTCAGCACTGACCAACTTTTTTTGCCTGACCAGCGACGGGTAAATTCGATCGGTGAAGGCGTTTATTTTTTCGTCCCACACCTGATTCTTCGCAAACGAATAGGCCTTGCGGCCCATCTCGAGTCGCTCAGCCGGGTTGTGGTATAGTCGTTCAATAGCCGCTGCCAGATCGTTCAGGACCTGCTCATTACTGATTACCGACACTTTGATTCCGTTGGTGCCATTGACCATCTCGGCTTGCCCGTGTAAGGCAAGTGTAATGACGGGCATCGAATTGGCCATGGCTTCCGTAACCTGCGTTGGGCCAGAGTCGCGCAGGCTGGTGAACAGGAAGATATCCGACTGCTGGTAGTACTTCAGCACCTCGTCATACGAAACATGTCCTACCCAGTTTACCCGATCAGCAACGTTGTATTTGGTCAGGTACGTTGGCACCTGGTCGGCCATTTCGCCCTGGCCCCCCACGATGGTCAGGCGGATGGGCAGTGCCGGATTGACCCGGCTGAATGCATGAATCGTTAATTCAAGCGCCTTGCGGGGCAATAGACGACCAACCCAAAGTAAATTCAGAACTGGCGGGTTAGCCACCCGCTCTTGTGGAACGGAGGCCTGGAAATCGGCGCCGATGCCTGAGTCGAGCATGAGTTCAGTTGGTTTGCTACCCCGGTAATTACGTGCCAGTTCAAGCGAATCAGAGTTGGAGATCAACACCTGATCGGCCTGGCGCATGGTGCGGTAAAAGCCCGGATTGAAATGCTGCAGCAACCAGCTTACACCGTCGCGCAGCACTTCCCGCGAATAATAACTGCCCAGATAATGTTTCATTACTTTCGGCACCCGCTGACCGCCACCCGCCGGCCCGAAAACAAACGGTTTGCCAACCCGGTACATGAAGCTGCCCAACTGCAAACTGCTGTAGGTAACGTGATGAACCAGATCAAAGTCGTACTGCTGATCCAGCTTTTTGGCCAGCTTGGCGGCCTGCCACTGCCAGTATACGTAGTGCGCATACAACCCAACCAGGTTGCCATACGCCCGGTCGAGCCAGTCCGGGACGCCAACATAATGCACCGTCAGGTTCGGGAATTCGCCCTTCGCCAGTTCGGGTTCAATAGCCGACCGGAACTCTTCGCGGGTAATGCAGTGCACGCGTAGCCCACGCTGGCTGAGCAGCGTGGAATAGTGCCAGCCATTCCCCTCTTCCGACCCCCGGTTGGGCAAACAGGCATAAGCCGATAGTAGAACGTTCAGCATACTCAGGCAGGTTGGAATTTACGACGAAGGAATCCTCCACAGATGCGGGCCACATCGAGCACGAAGTAGAGCAACTTGGTTTTTGAATGAACCATGGCGAAGTGATAGCGTACCGTCAGGTTCGTTGGTGATCGGATAGACGTGAAACTCTTGACAAAATCGGCCCAGCCCGGCCGCTGCTGCAGGAAAATACCCGTTGCTTTTACGTGTTCGCCTACCACACTTTTGGTGCTTACCCAAAGCGGATATCCTGCCTTCTGGGCACGTACCGAGAACTCAACATCGGCCATATAGTGCGCAAAACGAACTGAGTCATAAAGCCCAACTTTCTGGAACACTTCCATCGGAATCAACGTACCCCGGCCCGGCAATGAATCCGTTTCGATAGCGGCGGCATGATTAACCAGCTTCGAGTAGCTGCGGCCATAATCGTCGGCAATGTGGTGACCACCGGCTAGCACCAGATTCATTTTGGTACCGGCGAACTCCAGTTTTTCGGGTTCATCAATGTCAACACTTGGTGAGCCAACCACGCAGGGGTAATGTGCCCATTCGGTATCGAGCAGGGTTTGCAGATAGTCTGGTTTTACTTCAGTATCGTCGTTGAGCGTCAGCAGAAAATCGTCTTTGCCGATGGTTGCGCCAACCAACTCCTGCGCTTTTCGGATGCCTACGTTCGTAGCTTCTGTCCACCACAGGTTACCATCGCCCCGTAATACAATGGCGTTGGGAAACTCCTGCCGGATCATTTCGCTGGTGCCATCCGTAGAACCATCGTCAACCACGATTTCCTGATGGTGTGGGTAGGTTTGTGCCGCCAGACATTCCAGACAGCGGCGTGTTAGCTCACGGCGGTTATGAACGGGAATTACGACGTAGATCATAAGTGATTTGTTGAGTTTGGCCACTGATCCTGAACATGCATTGGGTACATATCCGTCTGGTGGTCGATGTTGATCGTGTTGAGGTCAGCGACAGGTTGCTCGGCGGGTTTAAATCCGTAATACAGGCCCAGCCCAACGTAACCCCAGTAATAGATGGGTAGTTGATAGGATATCCCGAAGAGTAAGCCGCTGGTAATGAAGGCAAAGAGGACCGTCTGTTCAAAGGTGAACTTGCGGTTTCGACTGTAAATCATCCAGAGTGTACAGAAAATGACAAACAGGTTGAGCCCCAGTCCGGCTATGCCATAGTTATACAGCATATCGATGTACTGGGAGTGGATGATAGTGCCTTTCTCGGGGAAATCTTCGTTCACCATAATCTCGCCCCGGTCGTACCCTTCATAGCGCCAGCCCAGCCAGGGGCGGTCTGGAATCTGACTCCAGTAATAGATCGATTGTTCGAGCCGCCAGTTACCTGTGTTATCTTCTGTTGGTTTAGCAATGCCGCCGATGTTTTCGAGGAACGCATCTACTTTTTTGGGCGATAGTGCTGCCACGAACGGGACAATCAGCAGCGCAAGTATAAAAAGTGTAGACGCCGTTCGGCCAATAGGTAAGCGGCTGTTGCCAGGTAACTTGCCCATCATTGATAAGCCAGCCACTACAGCAACGCCAAATACGGCCGATGAGATTACTGACCGGTGAAGGAGCAAAACGATCAGACCGAACGTACCCAGAAAGCCCAGAAAATCGATAAGCCGGTTTTTCTCCAGATACTGCATCAGAAAAAACAGTAACGGCAGCATCAGATAAAACGACTCATAGGCCGATGTACTGCGGCTTTCTGAGGTCAGGCTGTATTCCAGGATTTTGCCCAGCAGAATTTGGCCGTAGAAATACAGGGCTCCTACAATCATCACGGCCCAGCCCAGTTTGAGCGTGCCGGCCCGCCGAGCCACAACGAACGTCAGCAAGGCCAGACCGCAATAGGCCAGCCGCTTGATGACGAAAAATGAATAGAAGTACAGATTATAGGTGTGCAACGATTCGAGTACCAGCCCAAACAGAGCCAGACTGAGCACCCAGGCCACCAGTTTGTAGGGGCTGGGGTAATCGAAATAGCCGACAAAGAGCATGGTGGCGGCCACCAGACCGGCAATGTTCGACACTGCCGACAGAACCGGGCTTGTCTGGTCTGAGCCGTATGTAAGCGAGCTGACCCCAAACAGCAGCAGTAAAAGCGCCAGCCTGTAGGCCCAGGTAATAGCCTTTACACCCGGTTTCTTTTCAGGAGCGGGCGTTTCTGGCTCAAACGTGTATATCGGTTCGTCGATGTTCATGGATTGGCGAGTACGGCTTCGTAGATCGACTTCGTATGATGCGTAATGTATTGGGCATCGAATCGCTCAAGCGAGATAGCCCGGGCCTGCTTTGCCAGTAACTGGCGCAGTGAGGTATCGCCCCATAGCTGCCCCACGGCCGCTGCTATGTTGGCGGGTTCCAGCGAGGTCAGCATACCGGTCTGGCCATGTTCAACCAGCGACGAAACCCCACCAACGTCGGAAGCGACCACCGGAAGACCAGCTAACTGTGCTTCACATACGCTATTGGGGCTATTATCGATGTAAGACGGGTGCAGTAGGCAGAACGCGTCTGCGTATGTGGCCCAGAGTTGTTCGCCCGTCAGCATACCCCGGTGTTCTACCGCATCGTCGGGGATAGTGGTCAGCCCCAGATCGTTAATTAATTCCAGAAGCGCATCGTAACTACCAAATCCGGTGATAATCAGCCGGATCGGCCACTGTTCGCGCAGGATGCTCAAGGCCCGTAACGCTTCACGAATTCCCTTGATGTCGTGCAGCCCGCCAATAAAGAGCATGGCATTGGGCGGCTGATCACCGGGGGGGGCAATGGGCTGGTAGAATACCGGCCGCATAAGTTCCCAGTTATGGTGAATGACCGCTTTCGGATTCAGTTTATGCACAACGGCTTTGTCCCAGTGGGTACGTCCGATGTAGTGGTGAACGGAGCGGGCGTACCGTTTCTCGTAATAGCTGGCCACCGCCCACGACACATGCCGGTAGTCGGGCCGGTTGGGTAGGTAGCGGTAGTACTCTGTCACGAAGCCCTGCGCCGACACCACTTTGGGCAGCTTCAGCGCAACGGCCATAGCGGGATACTGCTGTTCGGTTCCGTGAATATGCAGGAGGTCGAACGTACCCAGCTTACCGGTACCAACCTGGGTGCGCAGGTAGTCTCTTACTCGTTTGATACGCCGTTTATAGCCCGTTAACAGGTCCCATTTATCATCGGGAACTTTCAGATAGATATACCGAACACCATCGCGGGTTTGTTCTTCGTCCTGATCAATCTGGTGATTGTAGCTGACAATGGTAATGGAGAGGCCCTCCTGCGCCACCAGATTGGCTGCCAACGCCGTCATCCAGGGCACGGGGTGTCCGAGTTTTGACGGGTGAGGAGCTGCTGCAAGCCAGAGAACGTTCATAATAGTGAATAGAATGGCACTTGCAGGCAAGGCCGTGATAATCAGTTGTGTATTAGAGAGTGTTTACTTCAGATGAACTGGTCGCGAGTTCTCCCGGCGTACTTGACAGGCAGCCCTGCACGGGCTGCCCTACGGTTATTTCCTTGTAAAACGCCAACAGCTTCTGCAAACCCGCTTCGTGGCTCAGATAGCGTTCGGCGTGGCGGGTTTGTACATCAAGTAATGGCTGCCGTTTGACCGGATCGCGGTAGGTCAGAATCAGCTTTGCCAGATAAGCCGGGTCGCGCTCGCTGAGTAGCCCTGCACCGTGTGGCATCAGTTCGGGAATACCACCCACGGGCAACGCCAGCACAGGTACGTTCACGGCAAAGGCTTCGAGCAGTGCGTATGGACAGTTATCGTTCAGTGCCGTATGCACGTACAGATCCGATTGGGCTACCAACCGCCACGGAGCCGACTGCCGACCCTTAAACCGGACATACTCGGTCAGGCCCAATTCGGCCACCAGCCGCTCGTATTCAGTCCGTTTCGGACCATCGCCAATCAGCCATACCTGAAAGTCAGTGACGCCCCGGCTTTTTATGTCGGCAGCAATACGGATCAGCAATTCCTGATTTTTGCGCTCATCAACGTACCCAACGTTGCTGATAATGAACTTGCCCTGGTCTTCAACGGCCCGCGGCGTTTTTTTATCAGCCGCATCGATCGTCACCGTATTGGGCAAAATGGCTCGCCGAACGCCTTCATGCATCAGGTGCTTCGACTGCTCGTAGGCGTAGTTCGACACGAAAATGTAATTATCGACATGCGCAAATAGCCATCGATACCAGCGTGTGAGCGCCCGCACAAGCCAGCCCGGCAGCGGTTTGTCGGCCAGATTCGCCGCCGTGATCAACTCCGTTACCGGGTCATCGTTAAAGTGGGCCGTGAGTACTACCGGTACTGTTTTGCCCAGTGCATAATACGCCGCCACACCCGACCGGACATCCTGCGCATGAATAACGTCGAACGTCTGACTACGATGCTGCCGCGTGCCCAGAAACAGGCGAATAAAGAAGCTGCTTTCGTCCCACAGGATACGGCTCGTTTGCCCCAGTCGTTTGAACACATGGCCCATGATGTTCATGGATTTGTTCCAGACGAAGGGCGTATCTGTTGTCTCCACTACCTGTACCGACATGCCCCGGCTGCGCAGATCGCGAGCCAGCGTCTTGTAGTAGGTAACAACGCCGGAAGGAGACGTACCTGTCAGGAAAGTGGGGATCAGAACGTTCATTTGTGCATCATTTTGTATAGCCGCAGGGTCAGGATCGAATCGGGCCGCTTCCGGAAATTATTGATCACGCTGTCTACTGCTGCTTCGCCGAAAAGCAGTACGTTGTACATGCGGTTTGTCCGTTTCAAGACAGCCTGCTGCCCAATTTCGCGGGCAGCCCACCGCATGAAAATGGCCATACCCACGGCTGAGCCGTGCATGTTCTGAAATACCCGACGCTGATTCCTGACGGCATAATATTGCTTCCAAGCACCCGGCCAGGGAATACCGTTCCGGTCGAACGAGGGCGGATGGCGGAACACCGACTTGGGTACCGTTACTACCGGAAAACCCATCCGTTGCGCGCGGGTCATGTATTCTACTTCGTCGCCCCAGATAAACAGCTTCAGATCGGGAATGCCAATGGAGGCCACTACATCGCTGTGAATCAGGGTACCATTGAAGAATGACGCCACGCCGTAGATCAGGTCGAAGCTTGTCATGTCGGTTACTCTCCGGTATTTCCGGTTTGGCCGATCCACATAGAACGCCAGTTCCTGATCATCGCGAACGCTGACCGACATCGAATTCTTGATGCATGGCCCCAGGTTCGGCGAGTTCAGCAACTGCTCCAGCGCATCGGGTGCGGCAATGCAGTCGTCGTCCATACACCAAAGCCAGGTAGCTCCCGACTTGTACGCACCGTCGATACCGGTTGCAAAACCACCGGCGCCGCCCAGATTCGCCTGGTTGATCACCGTGAGGTCGGCCTGCGTGGTTAGCCATTCGGTAGTGCCATCGGTACTGCCGTTGTTCACAACCAGCATGGCATCAGGCTTCCGGGTCTGCTGTCGTAAACTGTCGAGGCAGATCTTAAGGTCCGCCAGGCGGTTATAGGTGACGATTACCGCCGTTACTGTTTCCATGTGTGTTGACTGATGGTATACATACTCTAGTGAGTATCTAACCCAATTGTTTTATGAAAATTACTCAGGGGTTCTAACCCCGGTTTAGTACAATTTCGTCTTGAACATGCCTGATTCCCGCTGCTCTTTTTTGTCAGGAAATTCATCGGCTGGTCCGTAATAGGTTCTGACCATCCGCCTGATTTTCAGCTCCCAGGTCTGCTGACTGGCAAAGGTGTAGGCGTTGGCACCCATCAATAAACGTTCTTGTGGGTGGTGGTACATCCACTCAATAGCTTTTGCCAGTTCGGTGGCAACCGTTTCCCGATCGGTCAGCGGCACCCGTATCCCCGTCGATTCGTTGACAAGCTCAGCCTGTCCGTGAATATCAATGGTCACTACGGGCAGTGAATAAGCCATCGCCTCGAGCAATTGTGCTGGGCCGGTATCGCGCAGGCTGGTGAAAAAAAACACGTCTGCCTGTCGGTAAAATGCTTTCACTCGTTCGTAATCCACTTTCCCAACCCACTGCACCCGGTCTTTGAGTTGGTAGGTTTCCAGATACTCAGGTACGTACCGACCCATTTCCCCATCGCCAACAATGGTGAGTTGAATAGGCAGTTGGCTATCTACTTTGCTCAGGCCGTGTAGCGTTAGTTCAAGCGCCTTACGGGGCATCAGCCGACCAACCCAGACCAGTTGCATTACGGGGCCGGGGGTACGTAATAGCGGTTCGGGCGGAATAAATGCCTGCGAGATGCCGATAAATTCTCTGGTCACGCCCTTTGTTCTGCCCAGCCACTCAATCTTGCGGCGCGTATCTTCATTCCATACCAGTACGTGGTCGGCTCGCCGAACAGATTCATAACAGCCTGGGTTGAAGCGTAAAAGGAGCTTGCTGACCAACGTTCGCATTTGTTCCTTTTTCCAATGGCTTCTGAAATAATGGCGCATTGAATCGGGTGCTTCCTGCCCACCACCGATCGGCCCGAAAATGAACGGTCGATTCAGTTTATAGAGCATACTGCCTAGCTGAAGGCTGCCATAGCTGACGTGGTGAACGATATCGAACGAATGGATTCTGCTCAGGGGGCGGGCTGTTTTCAGCGCGGCCCACTGCCAGTACAGGTAATGAAAATACATGCCAATCAGGCCCCAGAAATAAACGGTCTCAACCCAGTCTGGTGTGTCAACATACACAAACGTCAGGTTGGGGTTGGGCTCCTGAGCGAGCCTTTTTTCTATGGCCGTTTTGTTCATCAACCGGGTCAGGCACCACACATGGTGATTCGTCTGGCTAACGATAGATGAATAGTGCCAACCGTTTCCTTCTTCGGAGCCGAGTCCAGGTACGCAGGCATACGCTGAAATCAATACCTTTTTCATAAGCCTGACGTTGAAGTTACTATGCTCGTCGGCCCGCCTGACCTGTGCGGAACGTACCTGTAAGTAGCCGGTTTACGGATCAGAGAAAGGCTGGTTAGAGGAAAGCGAACTCTGATTGATGGCGGCAGACAATGGCAGTAACGAACAGGATCAGGTGCCGATAGTTTTGCTAATGGTCTAGTTCAACTACTGTCTCCGGTGTCCATTCTCTGCTTTTGTACAGCAGGAAACCGCCCATTGCCAGTAGTACATATACTTCGGTTCCCACCCAGGCCCAGGCAGCCCCAAGATGGCCGTAATGACGAATCAGAAAAATGTTCAGTCCTAGTCCGATCACCGAACCGATGGCCGTAATAACGAAGAAAGGTCGGTCCATATGGAGGTTCAGCATCGTATGGATACCCAGCAGGTTACTCATACCGATAACCAGGGGCAGTAAGGCTACCACCCGCAACACGGCAATCGCCTCAACGAATTTTTCCCCGAAAAAGAAGGGAATAAACCAGGGGGCGATAAGCCAGAGGCCGACCGCTACCGCACCGAGGCCACCCAGTAACGGCCAGAAAACAGTACGAACCATCTTCAGTCCTGCTTCACGGCCTTTCCCGAATGCATTGGCAATGATTGGAAACAGCGCCTGGTTTAGCGCCATCGTCACAAACGTCAGCGCTACGCCTTCCAGACGGGTACCTGCCGAGTACAGCCCTACCGCATAAGCCGTACTCAGAATACCCAGGAAAAACACCGTCGACGAGGCGTAGAGGGTAATCATCACGTTGGAAAAGAACAGCGTTGCGTCGGCTTTGAACCGAGCTACCAGTTGCGTGACAGAAGGCCAGAAAAACCGGATGTTAAATCGTTTGACCGCCACACCCAGCGCAATAGCGTTGATCAATACCTGCGAAATACTCAGTACCAGATTCTGCCACACATAGTCGTCGGGTTGATGAATAACCAGAAAAATAGCGCCTGTAAACAGGATCTTTACCAACAGGTTGAACATGGCCACGCGGCCCAGATCTTCCATTGCCTGATACACCCAGAACGGCGACAGCACCGTGCTGATGCAGGTAACGTAGGTGCATACATGCAGGAGCCAGTGTTCACGGAAAGACGGCGCACTGAACGTTACAACTCCAAAAATGATGGTCGATAAGCCCCATAGAATGGTCTTCCCGGCCATTACCTCGCTGAAGATCCGGCTGGTGGCTTCCTTATCATAGCGATTAGCTGCGATGGCACGCACCGCAGCTAAATCAAACCCGTAATTGATAATCAGGCTGAAATACGTGACGTATGCCAGCGAAAAATTAAGGAGCCCCAACCGCTCCGGACCAATGATGCGCACCACATAGGGTACCGTCAACAGAGGAAGCAGAAAGTTGGCAATCTGTACACTGAACAGCGAAGCAACATTTACGGCAAAGCGCTTTAATACACTTTTCGAAAAAGCAGGTGCAGGTGCTACGACTGTCTCATCGTCGGCGAGTACCGCCGATTCCTTACCAAGCATTAGGATTTCCGTTTAAAGCCGCTTTTACCGTCCACCAGCAGATACGCATATCAAGGGCTGGCGACTGCTGCTGAATATACAGGTGGTCGTAACGTACCCGGTGCCGCATCTGGAATGGCTTACCCGTTTCGCCCCGTGCACCACGTACCTGAGCCAGACCTGTAATGCCTGGTTTCACGCTGTAGCGTTCGCGGTAACCCGGCATTGTGTTCCAGTATTGCGCATCGAGCGGTAGTGGATGTGGCCGTGGGCCAACAATGCTCATATGCCCAAGTAACACGTTCAGGAACTGAGGCATTTCGTCAAGGTTGGTTTTGCGCAGAATCCGGCCGATTGGTGTTACCCGGTAATCGTTTTTGCTGGCCTGCTGAAACTGGGCCTGCGGGTTATGAGCCATCGTGCGGAACTTGAAGCAGGGGAACTGCTCGCCATCCCGGCCCGAACGCATCTGAACGAAAATGGCAGGCCCTTTTGAAGTTAATCTTATCAATAGAGCAAGTAGAGGAATAAGCCAAATCAAAATAGTGACAGCCACCAGGCCTGCCACCAGCAAATCCGTAATCCGCTTGGCGTACAGCCCCCAGGTCTGGTTCTGACTGGTCGCATTCCGGTCCCGTTCAAGGCTGACCGTTTCCATGTTTTGTACGGTAAATGATGTCATAGTCGTTGAGTCAATTAGGTGTGTGATTTAAGCCAATTACTTGATATTAAAACGGGCAGCACCTCAAGTTAATCAATTAATTTTCAGTTGTTTACTCTCAAATTATGCGTTAATGGTAAAAAGAAAAGTGGCTACTCGAACAGTGAAAAGAAACGTTTATGCTCTTAGCCAGCGGCGCGTCTGCGGCTGGGCCTGGTAGTACTTGTCTTTGTGGCTGTGGCTGAGGTACGAGCCGTCATTACCCACTACACCGTTCAGCACCAGGCTAAGATTTTTGAAGCGCTGTTCCCGGCGAACGAGTTCAATGGCTTTCAAACTGGTTTGTGGCGTTACACCGTGCCGTACCACAAACAGGGTTGAGTCGGCAAACGGAGCCATCAACTGTGCATCTGATACCAGACCGAGTGGTGGCGTATCGAGCATAATGTAGGAGAAGCGTTCCCGCAAATCAGTGATCAGTTGGCGCATCCGGGGCGAACTGAGCAACTCAGCCGGGTTTTGCTCTTCATCAAGAATGCCACTGCTGATCATGAAAAAGTTTTTATAGCCCGGTACTGGCTGAAGCACGTCGCTCAGGGTAGCCTCGCCGGTCAGGTATTCGCTGATACCTACGTTATTATCGAGGTGAAAGGTTTCCTGATAGGTTGGCCTTCTTAGGTCCATCTCCAGCACAACCGTTGGCCGATCAACCAGCGACAGACTGGCCCCGAGATTTAATGATACAAACGTTTTGCCTTCGCCGCTGATGCTCGACGTTACCAGCAGCACCTGACTGGCCGACTCCGTTGATTCCAGAAAAGGCAGATTTGCCCGTAGTGTGCGGATTTGCTCTGTAATTAATGACCGGCTACGGGGCGTAATGACCAGTCGTTTTTTGCCCGACGAAGGGTTGCTCGACAACTCACCCAGAATTGGCGTCAGTGTTGATTTCTCGACCTCCTGTCGGCTACGAATCCGCTGGTTCAACGAATCGATACCCGCAATCAGACCAAGTGGCAACAACAAACCAACCATACCAAACAACAGGTAGATCATTGGTTTTACGGGCTTCACAGGCGTTAATCCACTTACTGCGGCGTCGACGGTGCGGCTATCCGAGACGGCGGCGGCAAAAGCCACGGCTGTTTCTTCACGCTTCTGAAGCAGGTACGTGTATAGGTCGTTCTTGATAGCCTGCTGACGGGAAATATCCATCAAGGCCCGCTCCTGGCGTGGCACCTGCCGAATCTGCCCAGCCAATGCCTGGTTTTTTGCTTCGTAGCTCCGTTGCGTGCTTTCCAGCATATTCTGCATCGTTTGCACGTTGTCTGCTATACGTCGTTTTGTGGCCTTGATCTGATTGTCGATCGACTGTACCTGCGGACTCTCGTTTGATGTAGTTTGAGCCAGGTCAGCGCGTTTCAACTCAAGCTCTGATGCCTTGCCCAATAACTGTAGTAAAACCGGATCATTCAGCCCAACGATAGCGGGCGAGCCGTTCTGGTCGGCTGGCTGGCTGCGAACATATTTCTGCAGGTCACGTAACGCCGAGAGCTGAACATTGACTTCGTTGAGCTTGGCATCGTTTTCCTTGGCCGACAATAGAAACGTCTGGGCCTGGGTGCTAAGATCCGTAATGCCTTCGTTCGATTTAAAACTTTCTACCCGGCTTTCAACGCCCGATAACTCGCCCGACAAGCCGTTCAACCGCTCCTGAATAAACTTCAGCGTGTTTGAGGCCACTGTGTTCTTGCTTTGAATAGAGGCAAGGTTATACTCAGCAATCAACGTATTCAATACCGCTTCGCCTTTTGCTGGTACTGCGTCATCTACTGTTAATACAACCACCGACGAGGTTTTGCTGGTTGGTTCAGCTTTTAATCGGCTTACATAATCGCCGGCTACTGCCTGCCGGGTCGATGCCTGCACAATCAATGGAGCCGTAGCCGCTGAGACGGGTTTGCGGGTGGCCACCCGAAGGCGTCCGTAAGGCGTGTTAACCGATTGATTAAGTGGTATTGAGGTGCCGTTGAGCTGTACTGCCTGGTTATTAGTAAATGTCAGGGTCACCGGCTCTTCATACAGCGCTTGTGAACCCTTCTCAACAATAAGCTCAACGGGGCTTTCCTGATATATTTCGCGTTTGCCAAATTTGGTCTGGTGGAAGTAGCGATGTTCGAGGTGTAACTTCTCTACTACCTTTCCCATAAGCGTTGCCGACTTCAGCATCTCGATTTCGTTCTCGACCGATTTCTTGGGGGTCGCCGCCTGAAACTCACGCAATACACCACCACGATCATCGGCTTTGGTTCCATCGAGCAACAGCAAGCTGGCCTGAACCCGATAAATTGGTTGCTTATACAGTAAATAGAGGTAAGCGCCGCCAAGAGCCAAACCTAGCGAAAGTACAAACCAGGGCCAATGACGAAGATAGCGGAGAAGGATTGCCCGAATGTTCGGGCTGCTGCTCTCCATGAGCGAATACGGGGTGTAGACCGCGTTTGAATTTGACATAACGTTCGTAGTAGTCTGGCTGTAGAGCCAGTATTGTTGTAAACCATGGCACGGAAACTGTATAGTAAGAAAGTAGCTTCCAACATAGATGGTAGACTACCGATAGCTCACTGTCTGCGTATACACACCCGGCATAAGATTGACTGGTGAATTAACGTATAATGGTCTTGTCATCTACGATTAGGAAGCGGTAAAATGAGGTTCCGGTTCAAAAAAAGAGTACCCGGTAAAAAGAACCTGTGCCGACAATTATAAACTCATTTTTTAACGTGAAATAGTACTATTTTCAGATTGTGCCTTCTTCCGCCTGTTGGTGGCAATGCATTGCTTCTCGCACACTGTCAACCTTTTTTGTCAGACAAAGCGGTATAAATGGGGAGGCCACATTCTGGAGATTCTTGGGATAGTTCAAAAATTACTTTTATTAATTTTATAGGTGTTTTCGCCGGTTTGCTATCCTGCCACCTGCCGGTTACGGCTAGAAATCAATCTCAGCCAAAAGGTCTTTCGTATATCAACGAAGTTACATGTGTTAAGCAAATTGTGCCAGAGTAACCAGATTATGAAAAGCGACACCACATTAAGCGCTATCCGCACGCAAAACTTCCGACAGGCCAGGATACTGCTAATTGAAAGTGATCCTGATCAGTTGAGTATCATCGCGCATTGCCTTAAAGAATGTTTGCCAGAGGTTGAATTGATCAAAGCAACCAACGAGCGTGAGGCAATAACGTACCTGAAGGACTGTAAGCTTGAGGAATGGAAACTTCCCAAGATGATTCTTCTCGATGCGTCGATCCCAAACCGGGAGAACGGCCTGCGGATTCTGCAGCACATAAAAGAATTGCCTGCCCCGGCTAACCAGATTCCGGTAGTAGTTCTCAGTCATTCAGCTCACTCAGATGATATCAGCGAGGCATATGACCGGGGTAGTTCATCCTATCTCGTTAAGCCAACAAGCGACGACGAATGGATCAGCTATTTCCAGATGCTGCGGCGCTATTGGTGGGAAACAGTATCCTTGCCCCCCACCGACTATCGATACTAGACAACTGGTAACGAAGCCATAGTTAGCCAGTAGCGGCAAACCTGCTCCATTACATCGACAAACTCACCGTTATCATCGGGCATCACAACCACCGAGTTGGCGTGCATGGCATAGCCTGACCTGGCAAAGCCGGTGTTGGGCGAAATCAGGAGAACCACCGGGAGCCTGCGTAATCGTGGGGTTTCTTTCAACTCACGCAACAACGTTAACCGGCTGGGCACTGCCTGCCGTACGTCGATCAGCAATAAAACCGGACGCTCTGTCTCAGCCATAATCAGCAGTTGCGATAAGAATGCCCCGTTTTCCATAACGTGTAATAACGTTAGCGGCCATTGGTCGTCAATCAGTTGTCGCAACAGCAGGCTCTTCGTATAGTCACCGGATACAAACGCAACAGAACGCTCAGGCTCGATGGTAGGCACGTCAGTGGTCCAAACAGACTGAACTAAAACAGGCCATTGGCGGCGGCTAACCGGTAATATGGTGCCATCGTCAAGAACAACCGCTCCACCCGTTTTAGAATGGGGTTGATGTTGCAGCTTTTTAACACACTCAGGATTAATTAACAGCGTTTTATGGATACGGATAAAGTAGGGTAGTTGCTTTTCAAGAAAACGGAGCGATTTGGAAATCAACACCTGCTCTCCGGTTCTGAAGTGAACAAAGGAATAATTATTGGCTCCAGATAGATACGAAATTAGAACCGGATGTTTTAATGTGTTGATAATGAGACCCATAGCGCTAGAATTGTACTCTCAGTACTGGCACTAAATTCCTCAGTAAATAGCGGATAAACACTATATTGTTTTTATTTCTTAGTATATGGATATTGTGGTTTTTTCTTAGCCCAACTGCTTATGGAATCAGAACACAAGCCAGTTGGCAAGCCCATCGTGATTGCTATCGACGAATCGGTTACCTACCGTGATCTGTTGCGTCAGGTATTTACTTACTTTCTGCCCGATTATGAACTTCGGTTATTCAGAGACGGCCAGGCACTGCTAACGGCCCCGATAGACGGTAATCGGCCAGGTTTGGTGGTACTGGGTGCATCGGCGCAGCCCGGAGCAGGATACGAACTGATGAGACTTCTGAGACAGCAGGCTTGCTGGCAACACGTACCTATGGTTATGATGGGTAATGAAGAAGGCCCCGACGCCGTGGCAGCCTGTTACGGAGCAGGGGCTAACTCATTCTTAATCAAACCACTCAGCCTGGAACCAATACGTAAAGTATTCGAGACTGTGTGCCATTACTGGTTCAAGGTGCATCAGCATACACCCGTGTAGGGCGCCGGACGAGCAAACCGGTTTTGTCGCCATTTAGTATAAATATGAACATACTGGAATCTTTATAGAACAATTGATAGTATGTAGAGTACATCCGCCGCTCTCCTTGTTCAACGTTGGGAGAGACGGTCACCTATTCCTGAAAACTCAACATGTTTACTCTTCCCACGGCGGAAAAAAAGAAGTATATCTATCGGTATAGACTAATACTCATTTTCTCGTTCCTAACTATCCTGCTCGGGTTTCACTTCCCCGTTTTAGCTCAGACAACCTACTACGTATCTGCCACAGGCAATGACGCAAACGCCGGAACCTCGGTTAGTGCGCCGTTCCAGAGTTTAGGAAAGGTGAATAGCCTTAACCTGAACCCAGGCGATAAGGTTTTATTTCGGCGAGGCGATACATTCATAGGAACGCTACTCATCCGCTACTCTGGTTCGTCGGGTTTACCCATCCTGTTTGATGCATACGGCACGGGCAGGAAGCCTGTTTTATCAGGTTCGGTACCGCTTACCAACTGGACAAATACCGGAAATAATATATGGCAGGCACCCTGCTCATCCTGCGGTAACGTAGTTACGGGTGTATTTCGCGATCAGGCTACCCTCCCTCTGGGCCGATTCCCCAATTACGATACGCCGAATAAGGGCTACATGACTATTCGGGCGCACACAGAAAAGTATCAGATCTTTAGTCAGGAGCCGTTGCCTTACGATATCGACTGGAAAGGTGGCGAAGTTGTGATGAGACCAACGCAGTGGATCATCGACCGGGCCGTTATTGATGCGCAGTATGGCGATGCTCTGAATCTGTTCAATTACTCCAACTATTATCCGGGCGATGGCTGGGGCTATTTTATTCAGAACCATCCGGCAACACTCGATCAGCAGGGCGAATGGTACTATAGCGCCGCTACTAAATCAGTGAAATTATTTAGTAGTCAAACAAATCCTAATAGCCAGACTATAACGGCAACCGTGCAAAGTCGTAACGTTGACCTCGCCAATGTATCAAACATTAAGTTACAGAACCTTCAGTTGACCCAGGCGTTGAACGAAAGCGTTTTTGCCACGAACGTATCTAGTTTTACTATAACTAATACTGATATCTCCGACTCTGGTGAGGATGGTTTAATTATTAAAGGTACTGGCTCCAATCTGTTGTTTGAAAATAACACCATCACCGATATAAACAATAACGGTGTTTATATCGACGCCTACAAAAATGTTACGTTCAGAAAAAATACAGTCCGGCGAATAGGTGTTGTGCCTGGGCGCGGTAAAAGCGGTGACGGGCAGTATAACGGTATTCAATCTATTGCCAATGACAATGTATTGATTGAAAATAATACGATAGATAGCGTTGGTTATAATGGCGTCACTTTCTGGATCAATACAACCATCAGACAGAACAAAATATCTAATTACTGCATCACGAAAAGTGATGGAGGAGCGCTCTATGTCTGGAACGGGCCAAAAGCTCCCATGGCTAATATTCATATTGTATCGAATATTATTTTTAATGGAATAGGGGCTCCGGAAGGCTCGTTTCGTAGAGAATATTCCGGCGCAAATGGCATATTTCTAGACGATTGCGTTGAAAACGTGGAGATTAGAGATAATACGGTCTTCGATAATCATCAGTGGGGAATTTACCTGCACGCAACGAGCCGGATTGCGTTGACTGGAAATACATCGTTCAATAATGGGAGTAGTCAGTTTGTGATGTATCATGATGCAGGCTACTGTTTATTTAGAGAGAACAGAGTTACGAATAATATTTTTTTCAGTAAGGCGCCCGCTCAGATGGCGGCTCAATACGAATCGCATATGGATGATTTACCCCAGTATGGCCGCATCGATTCTAATTATTACAGTCGTCCGTTTAATGAAGATGCACTCATCAGAGGTGTGAAAAATTGGGGAGAAGGAGGAAATTATAGCCTGGCTAACTGGCAGGCTTTTTCGCACGGTCACGATCTGCATTCTAAAGGTAGTCCGATAACATTTAGCCAGTATAATAACAACATTTCAGGCGGTGTAAATCGGGTAACTAGTTCGTTTGATACGGATAATAATGCCTGGCAACTGGTGTATAGTCCTTACGGAAATGCCGAGGCAGTTTTCGATAATTCGGATAAACTTGACGGGGGCAGCCTACGTGTTTCATTTCCGACACCCTCGGGTCAAAGTAATTCTTACGCACAGGTTGTGAAACCATTTGGTTGGGTAAACACAGGTAAAACCTACGTGCTCCGATTCGATGCTATTGCTACCACAGATGTGACTGTTCTGGTGTATCTGCGCCAGTATGGAGCACCGTATCAGGAGTTTGATCGCCGATACACGGTGACTCTCAGCCCGTCTCGAAAAAGTTATGAATTGACGTTTACCTCTTCAGGAGATGACCCGAACGCCGTTGTTATGTTCCAGACAGATACAGAAGGCCCTGTTTTCTGGCTCGACAATGTGCGCCTCCAGGAAGACGTACCTAACCGGAATAATCCCGACGATTTCATTAAGCTGTATTATAACCCAACCCTAAAAGACAGCACCGTTACTTTACCGGCAGGTGCGTTTCGGGATGTAACAAACCAGCGTTACACGAATTCGCTTATTCTCAAACCATTTACGTCGGTCGTCTTATTGAGAGATACTGTCTCTGTGGCTCCCGCTGACCTTAGCCTTTACCTCTACAGTACCAAGAGGGTAGTGCAGGTGAATGAACTGGCTACAATGAAAATTCGGGTTGTTAATGAGGGTGATACAGAAGCCGGGCTGGCTCAATGGACCTATCGTTTGCCGGCGAATAGCTTATTCATCGACGCCAGGGGCCAACCGCTTAACGACAACGTCCTGACCGGAACAGTATCGCAATTAGCTCCCCGAACCGACACTACGTTCACGGTGTCTGTCAGACCAACAGCACCCGGTATATTTCGTATGTCGGCTCAATTGACGATGGCTACATCTAAAGACCCCGATAGTAGCCCGAATACAGGTACTGCAGATGGTGAAGATGATGCGTCATCAACAGATATAAGGGTAACAGGCGGGGCAACTAAAGTCTTCTCATCCCCGAATCCGCATCAGCGGGTTTTGCCCGACGTAGTATCAAACCAGCCTGTAGCTGATGCAACAAAAGCCGATCTGAGCCTCGGAGTGGTGGTCAGCAAACGGGTGCCGACGGTGGGTGAACTGGTAAGCTTTACGCTCGTGATTACCAATGCGGGGGGGCAAACTGCTGCTGATGTTCAGATACAGAATGTGTTGCCCGAGGGTGTAGAAATGGCAGGAACTACTGCCTGGACGGCGAGCGGGCGCATAATGACGGCAACAATACCGTCTGTACCTGCCTATAGCACGGCCAGCTTATCGTTTCAGGTACGTGTGCTGACCCCCGGTTATCGGACGGTCAGGGCGCAGATCAACGCTTCGAGCGTGGCTGATCCCGATTCGACGCCAGGTAACGGCTTCACGAACGGGGAAGATGATCAGGTACAAACCGACCTCAGAGTATTGTAGGCAAGGCCGTTGTTCACTAACGTGCCATTTACGTACCGGCCTCTTTACGAGAATGTTCCAACGAATCGGCTACGCGCCCAGGCCAAACGCTTCACCTGAAAGGGGGGTGTTTGGCCTGGGCGCATTTTATAACGGGCTGATTATTGAGAAAAAAATAATTTAATCCTGATGGAAGAACTGGCCTCAGAAATGCTATCGTAGAATCATCTGTAAATATTTTAAGACATATCGTTGCATTAATGGCAATTATACCTAGATAAATAGTGTAATAATTATAAATAAATGGTCTTTTTTGGTACAAAATTTGATAAATATCCCGATAATTAACTTTTGCTTGGAATTTATCTGATAGAGTATATAGCTCTACTTCTTTGTATGTTTGTTCAACTATTACTCGATTTCCCGTCCGTAACTTGAAAAACATAATGATCCAACGTGCTAGCAAGTTAGCCCGTCATGCCTCCATGTGCCTGCTAGTGAGCGGCGGGCTATCAACGGCCTTTGGGCAAACAACTTACTACGTTGCCAGCTCTGGTAGCGATAACAACGCAGGCAAGTCAGCTGCATCGCCATTTCAAACCATCGCCAAGGTAAACAGCCTTGTTTTGCAGCCTGGCGATCAGGTTTTGTTTCAACGGGGCAACACATTTCGGGGCACGTTGCAAATCAGACAGTCAGGCACGTCGGATAAACCCATTGTTGTTGATGCCTACGGGTCGGGTAATAAACCTGTGCTGGCCGGTTCGGTGCCTGTGAGCAACTGGAACAGCCTGGGAAATAATCTCTGGCAAGCCAGTTGCCCATCCTGCGGTGATCGGGTAACGGGTGTCTACCGTGATAATACCGCGCTGCCACTAGGTCGGTACCCAAACCTGGATGCGTCAAACAAAGGCTACCTGACGATTCAGTCTCATTCGGGTAAAACGCAACTGGTCAGTCAAACGGCGCTGCCAACGAACTGGGTAGGCGGAGAGGTGGTATTTCGGCCGGTGCAATGGATACTGAACCGGTCTACCATTATCAGCCAGTTTGGCAACACGATCAATCTGGCCAGTGCCGGCTCCTACGACCTCACCGATGGGTGGGGCTATTTTATTCAGAATCATCCGGCCACGCTCGATCAGGCGGGCGAATGGTATTATAACCCGTCGAATAAATCGATCACGCTGTTCGATAACCAGAACAACCCGAACAACCAGTCTATTGCTGCTACCGCTTACAATGAAGCGGTTAGCCTGGCCAATGTGTCGTATGTGACGGTGCGTAACCTCCAGCTGTCGCAGGCACTGGCCACAAACCTGTCTATTCTGAACGGTGCCAACCTGTCGGTAACGGGCAACGATATCACGCAGGCTGGTGAAGATGGGATCGTGATCAAAGGCGATGGTCATCACGTGTCGATGGAAAATAACCTGATTGAAGATGTTAATAACAACGGCGTCGATATTTCGGTCTACATGGCCATTACGTTTCGGGGCAATACGCTCCGGCGAATTGGCCTTTTTCCGGGGCGTGGTAGAAGTGGCGATGGCACGTATGTTGGCTTTATGTCATCGAGCAAGGGTAACACCCTGATCGAGAACAACGTGCTTGATAACATTGGGTACAATGCGCTCAATTTTGCCAGCAGCACAACCATTCAGCGTAATCAGATCAGTAACTTTTGCTTAACTAAGAGCGACGGCAGTGGTCTGTACATCTGGAATGGCAACCAGCAGCCGATGAGCGATATTCACATCCTGTCGAATGTTGTGTACAATGGCATTGGCGCATCAGAAGGATCACCGGGCGGAGCTTATTCCGGGGCCAATGGTATCTACCTCGACGATTGCACTACCAATATTGAAGTAGCCAATAACTCGGTTTACAATTGCCGTGGTTTAGGCTTCTACCTGCATGGGTCATCCAACATCACCCTGACTGGCAATACGGCCTTCAACAATGGTGAAGGGCAATTAGCCGTTACAACGGCAGGTGGTTGTCAGCCTCGCAACAACCTGATTCAGAATAACATTTTCGTGAGTAAGCAGGCAACTCAGTTTAACGTTAAGTACGAATCGGCACAGAATGATCTGGCCAGTTTTGGGCAGATAGACAACAACGTGTATTCACGCCCTTTTGAAGATACTTACACGATCAGGGCCGTTTATAACAGCACAACCGGTGCCGACCTATCGTTGGCCGATTGGCGGAGCCGCTACGGAAAAGACCTGAATACACTCAAAAGTCCGATCACGTACTCGTCGGGAAGTCCGGAAGATGTTCTCCTGTTTGTTGGAAATCCATCGGCTAATGCGATCCAGGTTCCGTTGTCAGGTACGTATCGGGATGCGCGGAATAACCCCTATTCGGGTCAGGTATCAGTAGAGGCATTCTCGTCAGTTGTCTTGTTCAAAGAAGCTTCATCTGGCCCGATAACCTTACGCACGCCGGAGAACCCGGCCAATGCAGTGGCAAATCTGGATTACGCCTATTATGAAGGAAGCTGGAACATGCTCCCTGATTTTGGTTCGCTTACGCCTGTAAAGACCGGCACCAGCAGCTTGCCTGATCGGTCTGTTCGAGTCCGCGACGATAATTATGCCATACGTTACACAGGTTATATAAACGTACCTACCGATGGCGCATATACGTTTTACAGCACATCTGATGATGGTAGTAAACTGCTGATCGGCACCACCGAGGTGGTCAACAACGACGGTAGCCATGCCGAGCAGGAGCGGTCGGGCACCATTGGCCTCAAAGCGGGTACCCACGCTATCACCATTCTCTATTACCAGGGTGGGGGTGGCCAGGCCCTGACGGTGAGCTACAGCGGCCCCGGCATCGGCAAACAAGCCATTCCAGCCTCAGCTTTCTTCCGGGTGGGATCGTCCACTCCACAGCCTCCGGCCGTGACGCTCCGCACCCCGGAGAACCCGGCCAATGCCGTGGCGGGGCTCGATTACG
>NZ_JAFMYW010000030.1 GCF_017353175.1 Fibrella forsythiae
CAAACCCAGGCAATTCCTGGGGCGGCTCAAGGGAATCTAGATCGTTTTCTTGCTCCATTTCCTCAAACAGCTCAGGGGTGGCCAGAAAGACAGTTAGCGCCAGAATTGACTTACCGGGGTGCTCAGGCAGCGGCAGACGCTGCAAAAAGGGCTTCAGGGCGGAGACATAAACCCCTGACTCTTCGGAGTAATCCAAAAACTCAAACTCGTGCTTTTTCCCGTAGCTGTAGCGGTTGCCCAGCACCGTTGCCCTATCGACCCACATGGTTAGGTTAAAGGGGCGGTAGGATTGCCGGTCAGCTGTTCTGAATAACATGAAGCGCAGGACGGCTTCTGGCTCGATCATCGTCACTTCATCCTCGAAGTGTTCTCTGTTTTCGGTTGTGTTGGCCATGAGTACTGGTAGTTGTATATATTACAAGTAAGGCATAAAAATATTAATTTATAATACAAGTCAATACTACCTGTCGTCATTTTTATCCCAATTTTAGGGTAAGATTACCGCCACTTACCACTTGGCATATCTGAAAGAACGATAGAAGACAAAGGCCGAAACAGGCACTTTGCTCGGCTGGCGGACTGCCTTAAAGGCCTCTACCGCTGTAATGAGTTGGTTAACTGGCTAGGGGCCAGATGACCAGAAACCTCTTCGCTCACCCGGCGCTGATTTGGGTCAAACTTAGGTGGCCTGACCAGAGCCAGCATTCCTTGGCTGGTAGAGTAAGAAACAAAAGCAGGCAGGCGTAGACCTACCTGCTTTTGTTCACTGGCAAGGCGGGATTGCGATGATATCTACACCTACGGCCGCCCCGCAGTAAGTCCGTCTTACTTACCGCCCAGCAGGCCGCCAAGCATGCTGCCCAGGCCACCACCTCCGCCGCCTAGAGAACTCAGTAGGCTACCCGCATCGACACTCGAATCAGCGGGGTCATTGGCCTTGTGCATGAGCTTGCTCAGCACTACTGGGACCAGGGCACCGGCAACCGACATGGCTACCTGAGGCGAAATGCCCAGTTTGCTCATCAGGTCCTGCTCAACATGCTGTTGAACACCCTGGGTAACTGGATGAGCGGCCACTCCGGCTCCCTGGCCAGTGGCCATACCCAGCAGGCTTCCCAAACCCCCACCTTGCCCTTGCTGGGCCAGTCCCTGCATAATGCTGCCCGTGACCGTTTGCATAACGCTATCATTCTGCTGGTTGGGAATGGCGGGATTGCTGGTAACCGCCTGGCCAGCGTGCTGTTGAACCAGATTCATGATCGTCTCAAACATACGTATAAAGGTTAAGGGGCGGCTAAGTCCGCCCTAGTTGGTAGAACGCTGCCCGCTTCCCGATAGCTTATTTAGTTAGCTAGAAGCTCACTGGGGGAACTTGCACGCCGGAGGGGGCCATAACAACTTCACGCAGGCGATGTTATTACGTTGTCACGTGGCCTGCAGTCCGCCAGAATTACCCTCATACTGCCGTAATTCTCCCTGCTTATGTCTAATCAGCTAGCCCGCTTCTATAACCGGCTCTTTGCCGACTCCATCGCGATGCCGCCACCTAAGGCCAAGAAACCAGTCCAGGAAGGCTTTTTTGCCAATGCCTGGATCGTGCTGAGCGATGCGGGCAGCGGTTTTATGGATGATCGCGGGTTGAAGCTGAGCGCGGCCCTGGCCTACTATACCATCTTTTCGCTAGCTCCGCTCCTGGTGCTGATCATGTCACTGGCTAGCCTGTTTTTAGGGCAGGAAGCCATTCAGGGGGAAATATTTGGGCAGATAAACGGCTTGGTGGGTAGTGAGGCCGCCAAGCAGATTCAGGACATGATTAAGAACGCTGATCTGTCGGGTAAAACCAATACGGCCCTGCTGATCAGCATCGGTACGCTGTTGCTTGGCGCCACCAGCATCTTCGTTGAGATTCAGGATTCGATCAACCAGATTTGGCGCGTGAAGGCCAAGCCCCAGAAAGGGTGGCTCAAACTCCTCAAAGACCGGCTGCTTTCTTCGTCGCTGGTGGTGAGCCTAGGCTTTCTGCTGCTGGTATCGCTGGCCGTCAATAGCCTGGTCCTGGCCCTGGGCAATCAGCTGGGCCGCTTTTTGCCCGGGGTGAGTGTGTACTTAATCAGTGGCCTTAATTTTTTGATCAGCACGGTGGTCGTGACGCTTTTGTTTGGGGTGATCTTCAAGGTTCTGCCTGACGCCAAGATTGGGTGGAAAGACGTACGCTGGGGGGCACTTTTTACGGCCCTTCTCTTTATGCTGGGCCGCTACGTCATTGGTCTCTATATCGATACGACGGCTACCAGCTCCTCCTACGGGGCGGCAGGCTCACTGATTGTGGTGCTGACCTGGATCTACTACATAGCGGCTATCCTGTATTTTGGGGCCGAGTTTACCCAGGCTTATGCTAACCACTTCGGCCTTAAGATCGAGCCCGCTGAGCATGCCGTCTACGTTGAGCAGACCGAGCGGGAGCGGGACGTTAGCACCCTTCCCACGGAACAGAAGATCGATCAGGCCAAGTCGTGAACAAGCCTGCTTGGCCTACTGCCTGACCAGCGTCAGTTGAGCGGTAGGGCCTACCAGAAAGACCCAAAAAGGCTCCGGCTCATCAGAGGCCGGGACTTTTCATTACTCACTATACATGATAACAGCTTGAAGGGATCAACAACAGCTAGTCACCAATAGGGCATCTTCAAGGGTTTAGTGAGCCAACGAAAGGGAAAAAAGGAATAAAAGCTAATCCTAACGGGCTACAGCCAGGCTGGCTAGGCGAGGATTTTTCCGGGGGCAAGCGCGGGAGTCAACAGCCAATAGCACCGGGCAAAAACGGGGAACGCTCGCTTGCCTCATGCGCTAACCAGCCAGGGCGAGTAATAAGCATACGCCTTATCCTTAGGGGTGTGCCTGAGGACCAGTTTGCCAGGCAGGTTGCTCTGCGCATGGCTAGCCAGACAACGGTACCAAACAAGGCGCTATAGCCTCTTACTTCATGAAACAATTCCTCCGTGAGAATGGGCTTTCGCTGGTTCTGGTCCTGCTTACCCTGCTCACCCTGGGAGGTCAACTGCTAGTAGGCTGGCATACCTTCAACGATGAATTAAGTGACTACGGACAAGCTACTTTGCCCTTTAGTAGCTACCTGACTAGTGGCCACTGCATCGAAGCGGTATTTGAGAACTGGGAAAGCGAGTTTCTCCAGATGGGGCTTTACGTACTGCTAACCGTTAAGCTGTACCAAAAAGGATCCGCCGAGTCAAAGAGCTTGGATGAACCCGGCGACGTGGACCGTCCCCCTTCTGCCAGCAGGCCCAATGCTCCCTGGCCCGTCCGGCGGGGTGGCTGGCTGCTTTGGCTGTATCAATATTCATTAAGCATCGCTTTTCTGCTGCTGTTTGGGCTGTCCTTTTTGCTGCACGCCATCGGCGGAGTCAAGGCCTACAACCTAGAGAACGCCCTTAAGGGCAAGGCTGAATCGCTCAGCCTATGGCAATTTTTGGGGACTAGTGAACTGTGGTTTCAGTCGCTCCAAAACTGGCAAAGCGAATTCCTGTCGGTCCTCTCGATTGTAGTCCTGTCGATCTTTCTGAGGCAGAAGGGATCCCCGCAATCCAAACCTATAGATGCGCCCAACGGGCAGACCGGTGAGTAGGCAAGAGGCGGGCCGGGTATCCTCCCCCAGAGTTCCCCTTCTGGGGGAGAAGCATACAACCTTAACGAATCAGTAGAACTTAATGCGCGGCCAGTGAAGGGCAAGAAAACCTACCGCTGGCGTTGCGATTAACTTGCGGCTCTGGTCCCACGCAAGCTATCAGCTGGAGATTGATGACCAGGACCAAACGGCCCGGGTTGTACTTGCCTTCATTCGATAAATGGCCCTGACCAATAAGGCCATCAAGCCACTCGTTGCCCTTGAGCAGCCAACCCGGCAGACCTTGACCCAGCGCCCCTTAGGCGCCAGGAAGGGAAGCTTTGAGCTGGCCAATTATTTTACCGGGCCGCTGGATGATCTAAGCGACTACATCTAATGCGGTTACTACCCGATACCCCCGTCCTGACTTGGGCCCTGCAGGGTCACCCCGCCCTCTCGACCAGGGCAGCTGATTCAGGATACGACCAACAAGGTATTTGTCAGCAGTGTTTCGCTCGTCGAGATTGCCACCAAAACCCGCCTGGGTAAGCTGCACTCCCGACCTACCAGCGCCGACATTGTCGCTGAGATGACCCAGTTGCTGTCCATTCAGCTCCTTCCCATTTCACTACTCTTTTAGATGCTTATCAACTGATACCACTCTACGAGGACCACCGAGATCCCTTCGATAGGTTGCTGCTGGCCACGGCCCAGGCCGAAGGATTTACGCTGCTATCGGATGACGAGAAGTTTGAGCGCTACGCCAGCCTGATTGAGATGATCCGCTAACCGGGTAGACGTCCATAAGTGCCGGTTACCCCTCTTTCCTAAGTTGGCGTGGTCACTACCGTCCCGAACGGATCAGGGCAGGCTACCCTCGCTTAAGTAGCCGCCTAACCTGGGTGGCCTGAAAGGCGCAGCCCCGGACGGTGTGAAACCCCGCCTCATTATGCTGCTGGGCAATCTGCACCAGCTTCTTGCCTGCCGAGCGGTGAGCCGGGGCCATCGACAGGATCCGCCGGTTGTTCTCGTTGGTCCGGGCTACGTTGCCTGTTGAGTTTCAGCCCAGAGCCGCTGAGGTAAGGTTCTAGGACTTGCCCAGACGGCCAGGCTGGCAAACGGGAGGGATAGCCACAGCTGGCAGGGCTATGGCGACAATAACCGAAAGCTAATAGTGGTACCAGGGGATACCTATGCCTGCCACCAGCCCAAAGCAAACGCCCAGCAGGGATAACTAACGGTTGCGGGAAGTCTGTAACGGCAAGCTGACCAGCGACCACTACCTGGTCACCAGCCTGGATGGTCCCTGTAGCTTTACTAAAACAGACCAGCCGAGCAGCGGTTAATTAGCCAACCAAGAGCTAAAGAAAGCCCTCCCTTGGGCCAGCCTCAAAAAAAAGCCCGGACGCAAGGTGGCCAGGGCTTTGTAGTCATTTATCCAACTATTAAAAGACGAGTGCGTAGCAAAGCCCGCCCAGGATGCACCCTAAGCGGGCTTTGCTATTGGCGGGTAAAATAACGGTAAAAGTATATACGTTGGAATCAACATATGAAAATTATTACGTCTATACACAAAAAAAGCATAAACGGCTACCGATCAGCACGCTGACTTAGCGCTGGTGATCGATGGGCTGACCAAACTAAAGGCGCAGCTGGCGGCGGAGGCCAGCTCATTGGCCGACGTTGCGGTCCAGGAAAAGAAGCTATTGGCCTAGTAGCTGGTCCACCTACCAGGGAATCCATCCAGCTAGTAGCACTAAGCCGCTTAAGGAATCTGGTTGCGTAGTTATTGTCAAGTCCCGCCGTAAGCTCCGTTCATGGATGTCCCCTGAGCGCATCAAAATAAAATATGCCCGCTCTCAAGGGCAATGGGCTGCGTACGCCTGCGTCTGCCCGCCGGAGGGGGAGACCGGGGAATGTAGCCGCCAAACTCGACCAGCCGCCGCATGAGCTTGACCTGATCGTAGGTAAAGCTTAGCTGAGGAACGTAATAGTCCATGGCGTACTCCGATCGAAAGCTATGCGTATCACAGCTGTATTTGAGTCCACTGGCATCGGGTAAAGCCTCCAGGTGCTTCGGCAGGTCCGTAAACGCAGCCGGGCCACTGGGGCAGCTAGAGCTAAAGGTGTGGGGTAAACCCAGAAAATGACCTAATTCGTGGGATAAGATGCTGGGCTGGTAGGGGTCGCTCAGATAAATGGCTGGCGGAGAGGACCAGTTTGCCTTGACTAAGTCCTCACAGGTTAGCTCCGAGGGTCCCTGCGGGAGGTTAGGCAAGTAGGCATAGGAGCGGCTAGCTGAATAAAGGCGCGCCCAGTCAATGCCCATGACCACATTGATGTAGCGCTGGGGGCACCACTGCTGAAGTAAGGCATTGATGGCCGCTACGGCCCCCTCACGGGTGGCGGGGTTATTGATGGCCAGCCGGTGCAAGCCTGCCAGGGCTAAGGGACGGCCACCCGGATCTATGGGGGCCGGATAAAACTCCAGAAAGCTATCAGCCTGATTGGGATCGATCGTCCGCTGGGCTTTGCGGTACAGGCGGTTAACACCGGCCAGGAGTTTGGCCGGATCAATCCCGAGGCTATCTACGTTCTGGGCCAGGTGAATGACGACCGGAAGGCGAACAAGGGGATAGGTAACCGCTCGCCGGGCCGTTAGATCCAGGCCACCCGAGGCCATCCCCAGGAAGGTAGCTTGTAGGGTATGGATGCCCGCTTGCCCGGTGGCAAAGTAATTGCTCTCAGCAAGTTCCTTGCCGTCGGCCCGCAGGCGCGGGGAGGCGTAGGCCAGCGGATCCAGAAACTCACCCTGTTTGGTGATGAGCTGGTAGCTGAGGGGCAGTTGACTGACTGAATCCGCGTTGAGCACCGGCACAAACGAGCTGAGGACAAAATGGTCAATGTACTCCCGCACCGGACTCACGCGTAGATCCAGTTGATTGTCACAAACCCGGTTGTTGAGCCGGGCCGTAAAGGTGTACTGCCCCGCCCGGGTAAAGATGTAGCTACTGCCCGCAAACGGTTGGCCATTGACCAGAAACTGAGGTTTGTCGGAGAGGGTCAAAAACGAGCCGCTGGCGTCGAAGTAATAGAGCTCGAAGTTAACCCGGTTATGCGTGGTATCTTCCAGAAAATACACGGGTTTGGGCATCTGGTTCTGAGCCAGCACGATCTGCATCCTGGCCACCCCGGGTAGTTCTTTCTCCGGCGGCTGACAGCTAAGCAGACCAGCCGCCAGCAGGCCGATCAGCAGGTAGATAAGGGGTTTACCCAGGCGTGGCATTCGTTCTCGTTTAGCGGCTCCCCGCTAAAAGCCGCAGGCAGCCAGATGATAGCAGGTCAGTCCCCTTAAAGTTATATTAAATCTATTTATTATGTAGTATATTACTCCCATAACTGGTTTGATTACCGCACTGGCACATATATTGTGACCAGTAGCTACTGTGGGCATGGCCCATAACACCGCTGTCAGGGTATGGAAACAAATCAGGCTACTTTTCTGCTGCTTATTTCAGGAAACGTGGTGGAGAAGCTAAAAACGGATTCGGCTGTGCTGATGGCCAGGTGGGAATATCCACGCAGGCTAACCAGCGTGCTTGTGAAGGCCCAGCTCCTGGACTCAACGGAGCCATTAAGAGCAGGACAGGCCGTCAAAAAGCATTTCAGCATCTACGGCATTGTGCGCTCGGTCCATTACTGGCCCAAAGGGGCTGAGGATGTTCTTTCAGTGAGTCAATAGCCACGCCTGCCCCTGCAGTTTATCTGGCTAATTCACACCGGGTGAGCCCCCGTTTCTACGGCTCCGGGCCAGTCGCCGTTACCTGTCCTCCAAAACGCTCAAGCGCCTCGAACCCCTGCTGGTGGGCCCTGCGTTTTGCCGGATCCACAAGTCGAGCCTGATTAATTTGGCGTACCTGACCCAAATCAACTTTGGTAACACGCCTCACCTGGTGCTGATCGGTACGGAGCTGATTGCCATCGCGCGGCGACGGCTACCCGCTACCCGCCGACGGATAAAACAGCATCGGCAACTCAATCCTTGCCGAGCAGTGTGCCTCCAGGCTCGCTTAAAGGCCAATAGCCTGGTTTTATATAGGTGATCCGCTCTAGCTTAGCGGAGTCAGAATACACCGCTTAAACAAGTCAAGGAGTGGAAGCCGATCAGCCAGACATGGACGTAGAACAACATCCCTGGGTACATCTCTACACGGCTGGTAATAACCTCCGTTCCCAGCGGGCGCTCCTGAATCTGACAAGGTACTGCGAGCGGTATTTGAGGGGAAACTATACGATCCACGTCATTGATCTACGGGTCAATCCCCAGCTGGCCCAAGACCATCAGATACTGGCCGTGCCAACGCTGGTTAAGGTATCCCCCTTACCCAGGCGAAAAGTCATCGGCGATCTGTACAGTGAGGAGCGGGTGCGGACGACCCTGGGCATGCCCTGACCAGCCTGGCGCTGGCCACAGACAGAGCACCGGCGGCTTATTGACAAAGGCTAAGTGGCCAGCCCACGAGCCGCCTTACCAAGCAAGGCCTTGAGCTGGCGGCTGTCCAGGATCAGATCGATGATAGTGACAAAGCGCTGATCCGATAGAGAGTAGTAGGCGTTCTTACCCTCCCGCTCGGCTACTACCAGGCCTTTACGGCGCATCCTGGTCAGGTGATGCGACACCAGCGACTGCTCCGCCTGAAGCCTGTCCATCAGATCGGTCACGCTCAGGCCCGGGGTCTGCTCCAGAAGTTTAAGAATTTGCATCCTCAAGGGATGGGCTATTCCCTTGAGCAGGTAGGCGGCCTGCTCAAAGGTGGAAGTAGGCTGGTAGGGCATAAGGGGCTGTGGTAAACAAACCTACCTACGAAAAGCAGCCCCCTGGCGGATTCGTATTTATCCAACGGGAAAGCGTAGCCAGCGCAGCAAGACCACTACGGCAGTAGCGGCCCTGCTGGTTACAGGCCTGCCGGGGCAAGGCCGCTCACCAAGGCACACTTAACACCTGCATCAATGCTGGCCAGGGATAGAGAGATCTGATTGCACCCGCTGGGGAGCGCGGCCCAGGTTACCAGACTGTCACTGGCCAAACGGTAGAGCAGTGGACTTTACCAGGAATCCAGCAACTCCAGGGCGACAAACTGCTTCTGTCGCAAATGCACGCTGTCCAAGGGCAGTCCTGGTTAGTCGTACCTGGGCACGGGGCTCCACGTGTAAATGAAGTCATCTTCCGGCTCACGGTGATCGATTTGTTTAATCTCCAGCAGGGCGTATGGATCCAGGTTACGCAGGTGCTTTAAGGCCAGCTCGGACTCCGTCAGCGATAGCAGTCCCTGGCCGGGGAGCCCTGTCAGCTCCCGGATCAACTGGTAAGCATAAGGACGCCAGGCCCAGCGGCCATTGACGGGTGAAAATAAGCGAATGTAATACACGGTGCTGGAAAAGAA
>NZ_JAFMYW010000031.1 GCF_017353175.1 Fibrella forsythiae
CGGGGCCGGGGGCAGCGATGTGCTGCCTGACAAAGGTCTTTAAGAGCGAGTGGAAGGTAGCCATCAGCTAGAGGCGACTGGTTGAGTGAAGGAATTCGATGAGCTTGTTTTGCACCAGCAGCTTGTGATAGCGAGCCAGTACGGGCAATAGGGGCGGTTGCTTGCCCGGCTCCGTCCAGGGGTGCACGTAGCCCAGGTAGAGCTCCGTATCAGGATCGTACTTGATCAGGCCCAGCAGCTGGGTGACCGGCTTACCAAAGCCGTCCAGCTGGGGCTCCTGGGTTTGCCTGTGCAGCTCGCAGGTGTGCTCGTCCAGGTGCAGCCAGTGGAGCGACTCACTAGCTACCGATTGGAGATTGGGGTCCACCGCCTCCACGTAGGGGCAGATTGGGCTAGTCATGAAAGTGCTCGTCTAAGGGGTTCTTAAACGCTGCTTTCAGGGCGGGGATCACCAGCGAGGCGACCAGCAGCCCGATGACGGTCAGGGCCAGGGTGTTCATAGCGAGGGCAGGGGGATCTTGGCTAGCCATAACACCTGTTCGTAGTGATCGATCAGGGCGTTCAAGGGCACTGACAGCAGGTGCGCGTCGGGATCTTCGCAGTTAACGATCAAACTTTCTACGGGGTCAAGGCTCAGCTCTACGCCGCTAAAGGGCCGGATAGACAGGGTCATGTTCTTACCTTGTTGCCATAATTGGCGCTGCTGGTAGAGATCGCGTAACCGGCGCAGGACCAGTTGCAGATCAGGGTCGTGAGTAGCCACCAGGGGCCGGTTGGCGGCGCTGGGCTTAAGGCGGGGGCTAGGCATGGGGCTGGCGCTTTATGGCGGTGAGCTGATCCCGCATTAGCAAATCGTACAGCGTGGCGCTGGTGGGCGAGCCGTTAAGGCGTTCTTTGAGGCGCACTCTGGCCAGGATCTGGTAGTCCTGGATCTGCTTGAGGCGGAGGCTGGGGCCGCTAGGGCCACTAAGGCCATTGGCTGGGGCGGGGCTGGCGCTTTGGGCCGCCCTGATTACATTTGTTCCGTTCATGTCTAGAACACGATTTGGTTATGGCCCCGGCTCTGTCTGCAAACAGGCCGAGGCTTTTTTATATGAAATAGGCTTGACTAGAAGACTAGGGCTTAATCAATAAGGGATGGATGACTAATAGCGACGCGCTGAATCAGTAGCTGCATACGCTCGCTCAGATTGACTATCTGTTGGCTAGTGAGCATATCCAGATACCAGCTCAGGGCCACGCTACACAGGGCATTGAGCGCAGGGTTCGATAGGTGCGTTTCCAGCAGGGCAATCGCGTCCAGTACGTGCTCTTTGGTAGCCTCATCGGGTAGCGGTAGAGGGGTGGCTTGTAACCCACATTCTGTTAACGAAGCGGCTCTGGTCACTACGTCCACTGTCAAATTAGTAGCATTCATACCGCTGGGCAGGGTATAGCTCGCTAAGGGCGAAGCCTTGAGAGGCGTCTTCATGCGTGGACGTGTGGGTTATAAGCCTCCAACCATTCGCATTCTCCAACGGTCGCCGAGTTAATACCCGCCCGTTTGGCCCGAAATGTTTGATCCGTAATTTGGTGGGCCTCACAGAAGTCCCGACGGGCTAAAGCCCGTAGATTAGGCGATATCCGCCTATAAGCACGGCTCAGCCGTTCACTCAAAGTCTCTACTGGCGTAGCCTCCCTTTCTTCATTTGTTGTTGCCATGTCGTATGTTTGCTTGTCTATTGTTGAGCAAATATATATCCATGGATATATTATAGCAAGCGTTTGGCAAAATAAAATAGTATATAATATAAATGTATGATTGTAGAGGTGAAGGACTGGGCTACAGCTGGCGAGAAAATAAGCTCAATAAGAAAGGCTAAAGGACTCAATCAGAGCAATTTCGGTAAACCTCTTAAAATACCTCAAGGTAATCTGTCAGATTATGAGAAGGGCAAAGTAATACCCGGCGATCGTATAGTAAAGGATATAATAGAGTTGTATAAAGTAAATGAAGGGTGGTGGGAAACAGGAGAAGGGGAGATTTTATTGGAAGAGAGCCTAGGGAAGCCCAATATGGTAGCTTCACTCTCTGGTAGTAATGCAACTCAATCAATTGTGAGAGAGATCCCTGGGACAAACTCACCAGATTATGTGCCCTATTATGATGTAGAAATTACTGCCGGGCGACTAGAGGAGCTTTTCAACGACAACCAGAAGTCGCCTCAAGGCTATATTTATGCGCCCCACTACCGTGGTTGCATCGCCTGTCATGTAAAGGGGGATTCGATGAATGACCGCATCTTTCCCGGCTCCCGGTTATACGTCTATTACCTAAAGAACAAGAAGTACATCGACTTTGGACAAGTGTATCTGGTCGTACTTGAGGGCTATCGTTTACTGAAGTACATTGATCCTGATCCCACCGACGAATCGCGGGTTATTTTGCGCTCACACAATGAGGAGCAATACAAGAACTGGCCTGTCGAGAAAGCTGACATTCTTCATCTGTTCCTAGTCAAGGGATACGAAAACCAAAACGCGAACTAGCGTTTCAGAAGCTAATAGAACTTGGGGGTAACTGCATTTCGCTTCAGGCTGAACAATCCCTATGAGCAAAATGCAGCTGCTCTGAAAATAGGGCTATGCCAGCGGCCCGCCCCCTTTAGTGGTCAACTAAACGCAGTGCAATGGGACTATTTGACATATTTAAGCGGAAGCAGGTCGCGCCGAGCAGTGACCAGCCCTCGTTAACCAGTTTTGGCTATTATTACCTGTATGGCTTTACCGATAAGCCCAACATGGTAACAACAGACCACCACTTAGTAAAGGAGCTCTACCGAAAGGTCATTGGTGAGATTGGCGGCATTGCCATCAGCAATTCGTTTCATCCCTATTTTATCGTTAATCAGAAAGGAACCTCTGTGTGGCAGGCGGCATATGTGAAAGCGTACGTTGATCAAAACCGCGAGGCATTGTTTAATAATATACGGGAGAACAACGCTGTATACACGGTTGATACGGCAGCTATCTTTACCGAGTTCAATCTTTGGCCCGACAGAAGATTAATCTACGAGGAAAATCCCCTATTCAGCACATATGTACCTTTTATTATCCCTTTTCTGGTGCACAAGTCTGCTAAAAGAATCAGGTGGGATCAGCAAATCGAGCAAGGTGTTGCCCGGCAGGGCCATGCGTCCGATTATGTGGAAAGCATTAATAATAGCATCCGCTTTTTCATGCCTGAACCAGCCTTCATCATTGGGTTCGATGAATTTGACGAAACAAATCCGTCAAAACTGATTGACAACTTCATAAAGTGTAAAAGCATGTTCTCAGGCCATTGAGTCCAAGGCAAGATAAACTAAAGCAACGACGCCTCCCTTGCGTGCATGGGATAGCTACCGGGTTGATGATTCCCAAATCGACCCTGCGAAATGTGGTGCTGACGCTGGGCAACTCAACGTTTCGACTAAAATATAGCTACGTGACTACAGTGAGTGAGCAGCAGCTGAGCCAGGCGTTGTCGAGGGTGACCGGTGAGCTATATCCGATGCTCGTAGAAGCCCTGGCTTAAAGAAAAAGTTAGGTAAATGGTGCCCTAAATGCCCCCCTTTATGCTAATCTGTCCTGCACCATTTAGGATGCCATTTACCCCATACTAAGGCACTATACGATTAGTATAACTTATTGATTATAAGATAGTTGTTTTTATATCAAAAATTGTCTTCAAAAATTGCTTCATAATGGAGCAATTAAGTCCATTGTCAGGAAGCTAATTCTATTGCGCCCGAATAGAGAGAATGTTAACCAGGTCAGAAGCATAGCTACAAGTCGGCCCTGCCTCTCTGACTTTATAGCGAATCCATACAAGAGCCGGATAAGCCAGTTTACCGGCGTTATCGTAGGGGGCTGGAAGATCAAAGCTAGACCCGAGCAGGAGCTGGCCCGTTTCGGTTTTAAGTTCGTAGCCCTCTCTACAGCCCGTGTACGGCGGTGGGCGATACCCGATAATGGTTGCTTTGATCTCTTGGGGCTCCACTGGTGTCTTGTGACAGCTTAACAAACAGGCCACTGATAGCAGGATAGTAAAGCGTTTCATAACGAGTACGTTTTCTCCTATGGATCCCATTTGTAGCCCGTTGGTTGTATGACCACTTTAATCAGCTAACGGACTATCTGGTAGTAGTAACATAGTGGTTACGTTCAGAGGCTATTTTTGGGGATAATCCCTTAAAATGAAAGGGCTCTACAAATTAGCTTGAAAAAGTACAACCAACAGGTAGCCAGTCAAATTGCCTTATAGTGTTTGTCACAATACAAACGAACGTTTATAGTGGAACAAGCGTGACTTATTATAATTGACATTAGCACAGACAGTAACAGTGTAGATTGATTCATAGGAGGGCCACATACGATCTGCGGATGCAGGCCAGGGACCTTGCTTACCGGATGGCTTCGTAACCGTAGGCGTTCAACCCTGTGGTGGCTACTACCCGCCCTTTGCTGCCGCCCTGCCCCGGCACTGCTACGCAGATGCCGTAGAACCAGGCTCCTGAATTCTGCTTCAGATCGGGCGACTCCATCCGCCACAGATGCTTGCCGGTACTGGCATCGATGGCATGAAGTTTACCGTCGCCACCACCCAGAAAATACAATACACCGTTAAGGTAGGTCAACGACGTTGAACTGCCGGAGCTTTGCTCTTTCCAAAGCTGCCGCCCGGTGACTGGATCGAAGCAGTACGTAAACCGGTCTCCATTGTTGCCGTAGAGTTTACCCTCGGCGATCAGCAAACTGGAAAAACTTTCCGAAAAGAAACGGGTCCATACTCTCTTGCCCGTCATCACCTCGAAGCAGTACAACTCACGCATGGAACTGAAATACATGTACTGCCCGTGCAGGGTAGCACTCCAGGCCCCTTGTGTGCCACCCTCGTTAAGCACCACCCGGTCATAGACCCAGGTACGTTTGCTTAGGTTGTACAATGCACTGAAGGTGCGGTGCTGAAGCGGCTCCTGATCCAGCACCCGATCATAGCATAGCAAGTTGAGAAGCGTATCACCCTGCGCCATAAAGGGCGTAATGGCTCGAATCATGCCGTAGCCGTTAAACCACATTTTGGCTACCTGGCTATAATTGGGAACAAGCAATGGTGTCTCTGGCTTTGCCACCGACAGATCACCGATGTAGAGGGCCTCAGGACTCGTTTGTAACTGGCTGGAAGGCCTGCCCGAGGTGAAGTACAGGTTACCTATCCCCCCCGCTATAATGCTACGATAGAAGGAAGACTGATATTTCTGATACGTTTTCCCTTCCGTTAAAGCGATGGTATAGGCATTGTCGGCAAAGGGAAAGAAGAACTTTCCGTTGTACAGATGATACCCACCAGCATAAAAATAGATTGGGTCTGGATAACCAGGATTACGGGCCAGGGTAAGCAGATCCTGCCATTGCCAAGTCAACTGACCACTCAGCGCATCGACCGAGATAAGCGACCGCTGTTTACTCAGATTTCCGCCAACTAACACCTGACTCCTGTTGTAAACTATTGGAGCTTTAACAATTACTTCGGCTAATTCACCATCATCTGATATAGGCACTTTCCATTGCTGGGGTAGCTTAACGATGACCCCAGCAGCATCCAGCAACGTATCCTCTTCCTTGTGGCAACTAAAACATAGCATGCCTATCGTTAGAAGCTGTCCGATGAGGAGGAGTAATCTATTGCTGAGGCGATGGCTTGATAGCATGGCGGTGTAACAAAAGAACTATCTGTCCTGCCTGCCATTTCGGCAACTAGACGCTTGTATAGACGTTACTAATTCCGTTGAATTCGTAAAAATATACTTGATTTTTAGTATGAAAAAAATGCCCCTATATGATCTTCGCTATACTGCATCCAACGTACAGGAGGGGAAAGAGGTATTTATTCAGATGATTAGACATCCTGTCATCCTCTTGCATTAGTTGCATCCATATTAGCTTTCAGATGTACACTAAAAGAACTTGCTATACGACTAGGTGACATTTGTTAATTTATTCAACTATTGATAGGCTGATGAACCAAACCCTCAGGCTTCCAAAATACTGTCACAGTACTTGTATCAACTTTTTGCCGGGCCTGTGCAAGATCGTAATTCTCCTGCACCGTCAGCCAAAATTCAGGCGACGTATTGGCAAACGCAGTGCCTAAACGGATTGCCATTTCAGGCGAAACACTCTGCTTGCCGTTAATGATGGCAGACAACGTTTTGCGCGTTGTACCGATACCGGCTGCTACCTGGGCAACAGTCAGTTTCTCGCCGGTTTCCTCAAAGATGCCGTTAAGGGTTTCGCGGATCAGCTCACCGGGGTGTGCGGGGTCAAATAAAGCCATGATCTATATGTCTGTTCAATGATAGTCTAAATAATTCACGTCGCACGCATTCTCGCCTTCAAAGCGGAAAATGATCCGATAATTGCCCGATACCTTCACCGCATAAAAGCCTTCATAGTCGCCCGTTAATGCATGAAAATTATAACCGGGCTGGTTCATCATCTGCGCGTTTGTGGCGGCATCGAGGCGGGTCAAGATCGTCTTGATCTTTTGAACGTGCTGTTGTTGCAGTTTCGAGCGGTCGCCCTTGGTGGCGTAAAGTTCGAGGGCTTTGCTGCGGTAACTGATGATCATAACGCAAGTGTAACCTGAAACGTGTCACGTTGCAAGCAAAATCAGTATAATCGGTTTAACTTGTTTGGCTCTGTAGTATACCAAAGTATTGAGGTTTAAACGTGGTTTTCTCTGACTTTACAAGTCTTAGACGGACGTCTTTGGAACGCTACAGAACAATCTATAGCTTGGTATAGCCCTGAGCCATTCATAAAGTCTACTTATCAGGCCAGGGTCTGAAGCCGTTTTTACAAAGAGCGGGCATACCCGATGAGCCGATCACCGGCAGCAACTTCCATCATTTATAGCGTCCGATTAAAGTTAGCGAAGCCAAGAGGCATAGTAAATACTCGCAGGCAGGAGCTTTATCCACCAATAAGTAGCTCACTCAACGAAATGGTATGACTACGATTCTTTCCGGCACGCCCCTGGCTCGCCTGGCGACCCTGATGGCGCTGCCCCTCACGCTGCTCACCGCCTGCTCGAGGCCCGATCTCCCCGAGCCTGGCTTAGTGACGCCCGCCCAGTACTCGCTCAAAGACATTCGGTATTTCTTGGTTCAGGGTGAGGGCGTCGATACGACGATCCGGCACCTTCCAGGCACAAGCGTGCAGAACTCAGGTAACCTGGTTGCTACCAGGCAAGTAGAGGATGGCTTTGGGGAGCTGGTAAAAACCTCCCGCTTCACCCTGGAGGGAACAGGCCAGCTGCCCGCCGACGTAGACCTGAGCAGCCTCCGGCTCCGCGTACCCCATCACTGGTACGGGAATGGA
>NZ_JAFMYW010000032.1 GCF_017353175.1 Fibrella forsythiae
GACATATATATAGCAGTTTACTATCTTTTTTGACATCACTTTTACTATCGTTTTCAGCCGATTACAGGTAGTTCTCCGAAAGGATACCGGGTCTAGATCAACTGGCAGAATCTCCGGGGAGCGAGGCGGTTCACGTTGATGCGCCTAACGGGCCGGGCCTTTAGATTACCCCTACAGCGCAATAGCCCGGCCCTGTTGAGCCTTTTCTGCCTCCGGCAAAATCTCGCAGTTATCCCAGATGCCCGTCAGCAGCGTCTGGGCGTAGGAGGCGGGAAGTTGATTAACCATCATTGACCGGTGGGCCGCCTGGTTATCATAGGTAAAGGAATGAAAGGTATAGGTGAAGCGGCCATCGGTGTCCTCCAGCAGCAAATACCACACGCGGGAAGTGCCATCATTGGCGGGCATGCCAATGACGCCCGCATTGAGCCAGTACTGACCAACCCCCGCCTCTGACGCTCGCCTGTCAGCAAAAGGCAGCCCGGCGTGGCCAGCCAAAATCACCTGGGCCCCAGTGGCGGCAAAACTGGCTTCTTTCACCGGCCAGGGCGTTGAGCCAAAGACAAAATCAGCAATACCCCTAGCCGACCCGTGTAGCACCGTCACCGCCTTATCCGCGTAGCGGAACGACAGGTGGAGGGGCAGGGTGCTCAAAAAGGCAATTGCCTCAACCGACAGGGCTTCAGCTGCGTAGGGAAACCAGGTCCGGGAAAGTACGTCACATCTCCCGCCCTGGGTAAAATTGCAGCCGCAGTCATCCTCACCCCGAATGATATTCTGCTCCACGTTACCCTGGATGGCCTGAATACCCCATTCTCTGACCAGTTGAACCGACTCCTCGGGCTGGGCGCAGTAACCGACAATATCACCGGTACAGAAAATGTTCTCAGGAGGAATCCCAAGCTGGTCGGCAATGGCCCTGAGCGCTTCCAGCGCCTGTAGATTGGAGTAGGGACCACCAAATACCAGTAGCCTGCCACGGCGGGTGCCCAACTCCTGGGCAGCAAAACGATCAGTCATGGGTCTTGGGTTGAAACAGCAGCGCGCTGCCCGCGAAAACCAGAAAACAATAAGCCGTTGTAATCAGGTTCACACTGAGCAGCGATCCGTATGCACCGCCACCCAGCCGCCAGGATTCAGGCAGGGGAAAAAACGTCAGAAAACCACCCAGTAGTAGCCCACCCACCACTGACAGGTGAAACGTCAGGCGCGGCACGCGGACATTCCAGCACAAAAAGACCGGGGCCAGACCTAGCACCAGCGTGCCGCTGATAGTGGTGGCCGACAAAATAGCCGGGTCGAAAAACACCGGGATCGTACCTAGCACTGCCAGCACAACCATGGCCCACCGCCCCCGCCTGACGCTGGGCTCGGCGGCCCGGCTCAGGTCGATGCTGATAAGCTTGGAGAAGGAAGCCATAGCCGAGTCCAGCGTCGCCGAGGCCGAGGTGACCATGATCAAATTCATCATTAGCAGCATCGGCACACCCACGTACTGGGCTACGGCCACCGGCGCTTCACCTGTCAGGGCGTTGAGCTTGGCAAAAATACCCACAAAGCTAAAGAAGATAATGCAGGCTGAGCCAATGGCTCCCGCCCAGAGGTAGGCCCTTAGCGTAGTGCGCGTATCGGAGATAAAGCCCCGGTCGGTCAGCACAGGGTCATGAAAGGGATAGCTAAAACACTGCACCAGCGCCACCAGCAGCAGATCGCCCCCCTGATTCAACTCCCACCGTCCACTGCTTACAAAGGGAGTCAGGCTTCCGCCGTAGTGGGGCAGAATAAAGCCCAGAATCACCGTCAGCAGCGCCACAAAGAGCGAGAGTTGAATCACGTCGGTCATGATCGAGCTGCTCATGCCACCCTTGAGCGTGTAGGCCAGCGTAAGGGCGGTGAACACCAGGATGGCCATGTAGTAATCGGTAGAGCCCTGGGGACCAAAGTACGAACCGATCACGATGGTATTCGACCAGATTTCGTTGTAGAGCCGGATCATAATCAGCACCGTAAAGACCACCACCGCACTGGCCCCGAATTTGGACTCCAGAAAGTGATGAATACTGCGGTAGCCACCCTTGTTACGCATCGATACAATCACAAAACCCGCCACCAGAAACGACAGGTAATAGCCCGCGTAGGCCACCCCGCCCACCAGTCCGAAGCGTTGACCCAGGTTGGCGGCGTTGGTAATGGACTTGGCAAACAGCCACGAGATGACCAAACTACTCGTCAGAAAAACGGTGTTGGGCGCCCGCTCGTTGCGGGCACCTCTGAAGAACTCGGCCGCCGTGCGGGCCAGAGGCGAGACAAAAAACAGGGTGATGCTGGAGGCTAGCACCAGCGCCCACTGCAACAGAGTGGTAGACATGAGAAAGGATCAGCGGGTAGCCCACCAAACGGGTACATTGATGCTGTTGTTCTGGGTTTTGTCCGCGACTTTTTTGTACTGTACTGCATTTAGTGCACTCTCGGTACCGGGGTAGGGCATGCGGAGGGGAATCAGGCCGTTGTTGAGACTGGCCGAAATCGGCTTCAGAGGGGGGAAACCAGTCCGGCGGTACTCAGTCCAGCCTTCGTAGGCATTGCTGATGTTGGCCAGCCACTTCTGGGTCAGAATCTGCTCGATCGGGTTCTGTCCGTTCTGGGCGTAGGCTACCCTGGTGCTGCTCAGGTAGCTGGCCGGTAGCGCCGTACGCCAGTAATCGAAGGCCTGGGTAATGCCCCGCTCATACCACTCCTTGCCCGAGGCTGCTACCAGGCCCCGCTGGGCGGCTTCGGCCAGCCAGAAGCTGGTCTCGTAGGCCGTCATATAATTAGCATACAGCTTGTCTGACTCTTCCCGAAAGATGGTTCCCGTCAGCGAATAATCGGCCACTGAAATCGAGAGTTTTGAGGCGTCAGGACCGTTGAGCAGTCCTTTGTAAGTTCCTGGCTTGGCCGAGGTTGGCCGGAAGTAAACCTGCACGCGTGGGTCACCCAGTCCGGCCAGCAGTTCCTGACTGGTCAGCGACATGATAAACAGGTTATAGTCGCCGATGCGGGCCGTTGACATGCGGAAGTTGTTGGGCTGGGAAAGCGAGAAGCGGTAGACGGCGTTATCGGTATTGGCCTTGATAAAGTTGCCCTCCGTCACTACTTTCTGCAAGGCCTGCTTCACATCTACCTTGCCCGAAATGCGCATCAGTGCCTTAATCTTCAGCGAATTGGCAAACTGGATCCACTTGCTGCGGTTACCACTGTAGAGAAGATCGCCCTCCAGGGCGGTGGCTCCTTGGTAGGCATTGATCGAGCTAATCCCCTTGTCAAGGTTATCCAGAATGCCGCCCGGGGCGGTATAGATAGCCTCCTGGGTGTCATAGGCGGGCGCGACCACCCCCGCCTTCCCCTGCAGGGCCTCGCTGTAAGGCACATCGCCGTAGAGATCGGTGAGCACCGCCGCCATGTAGGCTTTCAGGATCAGGGCTGGACCTTCATAGACCCCAAAGGCCCCGTTGGCACGGGACTTTTGCAGCAAAATCTCGTTATCCCGCAGGTTCGTGTAGATAAAGGGCCATGGATTGCCGCCGTACTGGGGCTCACTTAGGCTATGCCGGTCGAAGAGGTTGAAGTCAATAGCCGTAAAATACTGCCCCAGCAAATTGCCCGCCACAAAGGATTCATAGGACATCTGCTCGCCGTAATCGAAAATGATCTTGCGCAGCAGCAGCGAGGGCTGCACGTCAACCGGTGCGTTGGGGTTGGTGTTGATTTCCTTGAAATCCCCCGTGCAACTAGGCAGCATACTAGTTAGAGCAAACAGCAGGAGGGTAGAATAGACAATGCGTTTCATAGTCAGTTGGGTATAGCCCGGCGGGCCGGTGGTCCCTTGGCAGGACTTAAAAGGTTACGCTCAGCTTTACGCCCAGGCTGCGCGAGGTAGGATAGGTCATGTCCTCGACGCCCGTTTGCAGCTGGTTTTGCTGAAATGAAGTTTGTTCGGGATCAAAGTGAGGGATGTGCGAGAGGGCCAGCAGGTTACGGCCGATCAGTGCGATGGTCAGCCGCTGCATGCTCAGTCTGCGGGCTAGCCCACTGGTTTGGGGCAGGGTGTACCCAAGGCTCATCTCCCGTAGCTTGACGTAGGAAGCATCGTAGGTGTTGTTCTCCTCGTTGTTGCGGTCGTAGTACATCCGGTAGTAGGTCTCGGCCGGAATGGCCTGGGCATTGGGCTGATAGGCTGGCTTGTCGGCAGTGCCGGTGTTGACCACCCCTTTGGCCACAATACCGCCCGCAGGACGATCAGCCGTTTCCATCAGCTGCCCAGCCACTCCCGCCAGGGCCAGCGTGCGCGAGACCAGGATGCCGCCCTGCCGCCAGTCGAGCAGAAAGCCCAGGCTCCAGTTCCGGACGGTAAGCTGGTTGGACAGACCCACCATAAAATCAGGGTTGTAATTACCCAGCTTCTTCAGCGTGTTGTCGGCAATGTACTGTCCGTTGCTGCCCACAATAAATTCACCCTGCGCAGTGCGCAGGTAACCCGTACCCCACATATCACCCATGCGGTCACCCTGCCGCACCTGGTACCAGACCGTCTGGTTCACGTTGTCATAGATGCGGTTGTAGCCCAGCGTCAGAGTGCCGACCTCGCCGGGCAGCGACATTACGGTGGTACGGTTACGACTAAAGTTCAGGCTTACATTCCACCGCAGGTGGCTGTTCTGAAGCGGCGTAGCCGTCACCACGGCTTCGATGCCCCTTGACCCTACCTCACCACCGTTGATGACCCGTTCGCTGTAGCCCGTTGGAACGGCGATAGGCACCGACAGGATCTGGTTGCGGGTGAGGGCCTGGTAGTAAGTCAGGTCGACACCCAGCCGGTCGCCGAAAAAGCGCACATCGGCCCCCACCTCAAGGGAGGTGATCGACTCGGGTTTCAGGTTGGTATTGGCAATAGCACTCTGGTCGCTGAAGGCGGGCTGGGAGAATACCGGGTTGCGGGCGTTGAAGACCCCCGTGGTCTGGTAGGGGCTAGTGTCGTTGCCCACGCTGGCGATACTGGCCCGCACTTTGGCAAACGAGAGAACCGGGGGTAAGCGAAACTGATTGGAAAGCACCCAACTGGCTGAGACAGAGGGGTAGAAGAAGGCCGTGTTAGCCGTCGATATAGGCGTTGCCAGGGCGCTGGACCAGTCATTACGCCCCGTGATGTCTACAAACAGCACGTCTTTATAGGCCAGCTTGGCCAGGGCATACAGGCTATTGATGCGCTTACGGGCGCTCTGCTGGTAGACCTCCACCGGCGAGGCGGCGTTGTTGAGCTTAAAGACCCCCGGTTGGGCCAGGGTCAGGGCCTGGTACTGATCAAAGGATGCCAGCTGATCCATGCGGTTGCCACCGGCCGACACATCGAGCGAAAGCGGCCCCAGGCTACGGGTATAATTCAGCAGAAAATCGGTATTGATTTCCCGGAAGAACACGGCGTTCTCGGCGTATGCCCCATTCTTGAAGCGGTTGCTACTAAAGGCTCGCCGAAACTGCCGATTCTCGGCCGAGTAGTCCATGCCACTGCGCACCATCAGCGTTAGGTTGGTGGCCAGCTCCCCAGTCACGGCCAGATTTCCGATGAGCCGGTCGCGGTTAAAGGAGTTGCGGTTTTGGTAGAGAGTGAAGTAGGGGTTATCAAAGTAGGTATAATTGTAAGAGAATTGCTGAAGTCCCTCCAGTCCCGGCTGCCAGTACTGCTTCATGGGATTCACGTCGGTCTGCCGACCCAGCCAAGCGCTAAGGGCGTAATTGATATTTTCCGAGCCATACTTGGTGGCGGGGCGGTTATCGCTGCCGGTGTTGATGTAGTTGATCGACGAGCTGAAGGTCAGTCGCCTCATGGGCTCAAACTGTAGCCGGGCGGCCAGCGTTTTTCGTTTCAGATCCACGCCCGGGATGGTCGACTCACTCGTCAGGTCGGTGTAGGAGAGCCGGTAACTTCCCTTTTCGTAGCTGCCCGAAATGGCCAGGTTATTAATGGCCGTGTGGCCGACCTGGTAAAAATTCTTTAAATTATCGGGGTGCGACACAAACGGGGTCGGAGTAATGGGAAGCCTGCTGTAGACCTGGGTATCAGCTCCGCGTACTACCCTGCCGTCGGGCAAATTCACGGGGCTGTCATACTGCGGAATCAGCAGCCCCGCATCAAGCCTGGGACCGTAACTGTAGGAGATGTTGTCGTTGACTCCCCCGCCCAGCCCATTGACGTAGGCGAAGGCTCCACTATTTCCTTGCCCGTATTGGTTCTGAAAACGGGGCAATTGAAACGGCCGCTCGGTATAAAAGGTGCTGTTGAAGCTTACGCCGATGCCTTTGCCCGAGGAGCCTTCTTTGGTCGTAATCAAAATAACTCCGTTGGCTGCCCGCGTACCGTAGAGGGCGGCCGCGCCGGGGCCTTTCAGCACCGACACCGTAGCCACGTCGTCAGGGTTGATATCCATGGCCCCGTTTCCGAAGTCGATTTCCTGAAACCCGTTGGCGTCGTCGTTGACCCGGTTAACCACCGTGGCGTTGTTGATCAGGATGCCATCGATCACAAACAGGGGATTGTTGTTGGTAAAGGAGGATTCACCCCGAATGGTGATGCGCGAGGAAGATCCCACGCCCGTCGAGCCGGAGGTAATCATCACGCCCGCTACCTTACCCGATAGGTTATCCAGAAAGTTAGGCGTTTTTACCTCGCTGAGCTGCTGCCCATCCACTTTCTGAACGGCGTAGCCCAGGCTCCGGGCGCTGCGCTCTAGGCCCAGGGCCGTTACGACAACCTCGTTGAGCGAAACACCGGCCACCAGCTTGACTGTCAGCGTGGTTTGACCCGCGTAGGGAAGCTCCTGGGCCTGGTAACCCAGGAAGGAGAATGTCAATGTATCGGCAGGCTGTAGATTGCTCAGCGTAAAGGTACCTGTGGCCGTGGTGAGCGTGCCCGCCTGCGTGCGCTTCACCTGGACGGTGGCCCCCACAATCGGTTGTTGTGAGGCCTGATCAAGGATTCGCCCGGTGATTTTCTGGGCTGAGGCCGTTAGGGCCAGTAAAGAACTGAAGGCAATTAGTACAAATGACCGCATAGAATGGGGCTTAGAGGCAAAATCTTGGTAATATACGCCGTAAGTGGGGCAATGGATGCCGGGCGAATCACGAATGGCTCTCCTACGGACCGCAGGGTAGGGAACAATTTGGGTAGCAATCAATTCCTTACCCGTACAGGCCGCTGGGTAAGAAATTAACCAGAGCCAACTCAATTAAGAGCGCGTAGGGTAGCTCATTCGAACGGGGGCCGGGGTTACTACGTCGCCAAAGCCCACGTCTATTTGCAGCAGCTGACGAATATTGCCCAGGCTACCT
>NZ_JAFMYW010000033.1 GCF_017353175.1 Fibrella forsythiae
AAAGGGGCCGGACCACCTGTCTCGTCCCTGCCCCTGGTCGCTGCCGGGCTGGTGGCCAGGCCCTCCCCCCAGAGGCAGGCCGAAGGCCCCCTTCAACTGACTCTTTTTTAACCCTTGCTTACCCATGTCCCAGCCCGATTCTCCCCGTACTTTTCCCCAGGCCCTGTCGGCTCTCTCGGCCCAGCACGGCCACAGCCAGTTTGTCCACGCCAGTTTTGAGCCCCTTACGGGCCAGCTGGTCATCCAGCGCAGTAGTGGGGCGCTCTCCCCGGCCATGCAGATCCTGTACGAGGGGTGTCTCTTTGCCCGGGATACTTACCAGGCCGAGGAGCCCGAGCGCGATCCCTTCGCCGATGAACCCGGCGAAGATTACCCCGCCGAGCCCTACGACTGGGAGTAGCCCCCCCTTGATCTCCCCCTTTCAGGTCACTACCCTCACGCTGTGAGAGTAGTGACCTGTTGGCCGTTTTAGTGACCCCGTAGCTTTATGTATTCTTGACTCAGCCCCGCTTTCTGGTTCCATGTCTTCCTCTGCTTCTTGCCGTAGTCTGTCGCTGCCGGTTACCCCCCTGGTCAAACGCATCATCCTGGCTTCCACGAAAGGGCAGGCCCTGTTTGTTTCCCGCGAGCAGCGCAAGCCGTTTAACCCCTATTCGGCGTATCTGTTTGCCCTGCTTCAGCGCGAGCGGCGCTCGGCCGATGGGCAGGCCATGGCCGATGAGGCCCTCACCGAAAGCCTGACGATCCAAATCCCCGAGTGGCAGATGCGCGCGGGATGTATTGAGAGTATTACCCCGGCGCGGGCGGTGGCCTTCAACACCTTTGTGACAAATTCGTTTCGCCAGCGCCTGCGGGAGGAGATCGAGCTGCGCATCGAGTTCAGCAAGAGTCTGAAAGCCGCCGCCGAGCTGGCCCTGGCCCGCTGGGGCATCGATGAGGATACCTATCCCCTGAGCGCGGCCATCCGCCACTACACCCGTCACCGGGTGGAAACCGCCGGGGAGGCGCTCGACTAGTTTTTCCGTGAGTGTATAGTAAGCGTTTGTTGTCTGATGTTGCGTGTAGTGCCAAAGAGGGCCGTTCCAGTGGAACGGTCCTCTTTTTATGGGGCTTAGGGCTGGCAGCTCAATTTGGTGAGCGCTGCGCCAAAGCGCACCCGCCACTTCCTATATTTACGGATACAATACGGATACAATACAGGTATGTCTTTTGAGGATAAGCTTCAGTTTGATTTTTTGACGATGCAGGAGGTAATCCGCCGCATCGGTCTGATCGACGCTTTTCGGGGTAAGTGGGAGGCCCTCGAGCAGAAGAACAACCGCTACCTGCGGGAGCTTCGCCGGGTGGCCACCATTGAGAGCATTGGGTCGTCGACCCGCATTGAGGGTGCCGTGCTGACTAACCAGGAGGTTGAAAAGCTTGTGCGTAACGTAAAGATCACCGAGTTCAAGACCCGCGACGAGCAGGAGGTATTTGGGTATTACGAGGCGCTGGACCTGATTTTGGAGCACGCCAGAGAGATCGACCTGACGGAGGCTTACCTTAAGCAGCTGCACGGCATTCTGCTGCGCTACAGCGATAAAGACCAGCGCCACCGGGGCGGTTACAAGAACCTGTCAAACCAGGTGGTGGCCAACTACCCCGACGGCACCCAGCGCGTTATCTTTAACGCGACCGCGCCCCACTTGACTGAGCCCCAGATGCAGCAGATGGTGGACTGGGTGGCGAATGCTTTAGAAAAGCGGCAAATTCATCCCCTGCTGGTGATAGGCCTTTTTGTCTATGAGTTTCTGTCGATTCATCCCTTTCAGGATGGCAATGGCCGTCTGTCGCGGCTACTAACCACGCTGCTACTGCTCAAGGTGGGCTACGACTTTGCCCAGTACGTCTCCTTTGAGCACATCATCGAGCAGCGCAAGGCCGATTACTACCGGGCGCTGATGGCTGGCCAGCAGCACCGGGGTGGCGCCCAGGAGACCATCGGGACGTGGATGGTCTTTTTTCTGGATTGCCTCCAGACGCTAACCGATCGACTCACCAGCAAGTACGCTTTATACAAAGACAAGGGTGGCTACCTCAATGCCCGCCAGCAGCGCGTGGTAGCCCAGGTGCTGACCGATCAGCCCGTTAAACTTGGTGATCTGGCCAGATCGCTAGCTGATGTGTCGATCAATACCCTTAAGAAAGACCTTCACTACCTGGTGCAGCAGGGTAGCCTTGATCGGCTAGGAGAGGGAAAGGCTACTGTCTACTGGGTGGCCCACGCAGCCCAGACGCCCTAGCGCCGGACAGCGTACTACCGGCCAGGTCAATACTCCTATAATCAGCCCATTACAACGAACTATTGGCTTCCAATAGCTGTAAATGTGTAAATGTGCAAATGCACATTTACACATTTACACATTAGCTCTTTTACACATTTGCGCATTTGCACATTTACCCAAATGTACAAATGCGCAAATGTGTAGCTTTGCCAAAAAAAACGTCTTCGCTACATGATCATCTCCGTTACCAGCCTTAAGGGAGGCGTGGGTAAATCGACGGTTTCTCAAAACCTGGCCGTGTGCTTTGCCCACGCGGGCTACAAGGTGTGCATCATCGATGTGGACACCAACCAAAGCGCTATTCACTGGTCGGGGCTGCGACCCGAGGATGCCCCGCCCGTGCCCGTGTTTGGTCAGCCCGACGGCATCGAGCTCGCCAAGAACGTAAAGCTCATCAGCCGGGACTATGAGGTAGTGCTCATTGACGGAACACCCTCGCTCAATAAGATCACCAGTAAGATCATTCTGCTGGCCGATCTGCTGCTGGTGCCGATCCTGGCCAGTGGGCTGGACATGTGGGCAACCGCCCAGTTTCTGGAGCGCTACCAGGACGCCGTCGACGAAAAGGAGCGCGCCATACCCGCTTACTTTTTAATGAATCAGTTCCAGCCCAACACCAACCTGGCCCAGGAGGTCAAGGAAGCCCTGGAGGAGACGGTTATCCCCGTGCTGCAGACCACGCTGAAAAACCGGACGGCTTACCGCGAAGCCGTCATCAAAGGCCTGGGCGTGGTGGAATACAAGGACGAAAAAGCCAAATCAGAGACAGTAGCGCTCTTCAACGAATTAACCACAATCATCAAAGGGCTCTAAAGGCCCCTCTCGGCTATGGCAAAGGAAAAACTGGGCTTAAAAAACACGCTGGGTCTGAGCCCGCGGGTGGCCCTCAAAAAATCAGACATTGATCTTGAGCAGACCGAGAAGGCGGTCAAAGAAATCCATTCAACCCAGGGGGACATCAAGCGGGTCAGCATTGATATGCCCCTGGAGCTCTTCAAGGCCATGAAAATAAAAATTGTGGGTACCCAAACGGCCCGCGATTACATCCTTAACCTGATTAAGAACGACTTAGGCTAATGTACATTTACTCATTTGCACATTTAAACAAATGTGCAAATGAGTAAATAGGCTTGACCAAAAGGAGCAGCCGTAACCCGGCGGGAGCACGGGCTACGAAGGGCCTACTCGGCCGGGGCATCTTCCTGGATAGGCCGGGCAAAGAGCTGGGCCTTCAGATCGTGGGACCGAACGGGAAACCCCGCCAGGTAATCGGCAATCTGCTTGTGCTGGTGATCATGGGTCAGCAAGATCGCCCCCGTGTCCACAAACACCACATTGAGCTTGGTCTCCAGAATCTGCCCGCTACGATCGCGGATGGGGGAGAGCAGGTGCGATGTGGCGTTGCCGAAGGTGAGCTCGTCCAGGTGATACTTCCAGCTGATGTACCAGTAGCGGTACTCCGAGTAGTAGGTGCTCAGCACCAGCTCCCAGGCCTGGGGCTCATCGCGGATCTGGCGCCACAGGGCCTGCTCGGCCTCAAGGGCGCTGAGCTGCTGCTGCAGGCGGGTCTCCCCCCCGGGGGAGAGAATATCCAGTTGGCGTTGGAGCAGCTTTCCCTGCTGCTTCTCCAGCAGAGAAAGGTAACGATCGATCTCGGTCTGGCGCTCCAGAGCCCCGATCTGGGGGCTTTTGATGAGCCAGTACTTGTGCTTATCGTAGTAGGTGAGCTTGACGGCGGGCTGGAGGTAGTTGATCAGCTTGACCTTCTCAAAGCTCTGGCCCACGAAGGGGGCAAACTGGGCCATGACCTCAGTGGGCAGGTAGTGGACCCTATAGCCCTGGCGCAGAAAGTGCCGGGGGCCATTGATGTCCCAGGCCTCGGGCTGGTTGACAACAAGCGAGGGCATGGCCTCGAGCAGTGCCAGCAGCTGGGTCTGCAAGAGGCGGGTTTGGGAGCGGGCGGTGGGTTTCATGGGAATGGATACGAGGAATTGCTATAATGTTACTGCCAAAGTAAAATAACCAAGGAAGCCTACTTGCTTTCTGACTACTTTTCAAGTTTGACTTATTCACAGGGCAGCGCCAGGTCAACACACCTCTAAACCCCGTTGTTTCAAGTCAAACTTGTTTTTCTTGCTTTGACTTGATCGCGCGCGCAAGACTTGCAGCCCTTTTTTGGGCCTTATAAGCTATTATAAATCAATTAGTTAAGTGGCATAATGACTTGCTATCGGCAACCAAACTCCTGCTATCGGCAACCAAACTCCTGATTATCGGCAACCAAACTCCTGATTATCGGCAACCAAACTCCTGATTATCGGCAACCAAACTCCCGCTATGGCAACCAAACTCCCGCTTTATCGGCAACCAAACTCCCGCCGTCGTTTGAGACGCTCTACGCCGAAAATGTGGATAACTCAGCCTGGTGAACAAACTAGAAAGTCACGCCGTACCCGCTTGAAATCGTTTCCAGAGCGCCCAGCAGGTCACCAGCATGTGGCAATGCATACACATATATTCCAATAAAAAAAGGTCAGTACCCGCTCAAGGCAACCAAACTCCCGCTTAAATGCGTCGTACTGGCCCAACAAATACCCGCAAAGGGCCACTGGATAACAAGTACTTGTTGGCAACTATCGCTTTTTCTTGGTTGCCGCTACCAACAATGGTATATTTCGCTTCCTAATACTTTTGCCATGTCTACTTCATCAGCGGTCAGGCCTGCGACCACGGCCAGCGCCCAGATCAAGCTTTTTGAACTCGAGTCGACGGCGCTGCTCAAGCTGGCCTCCGTGGTGCAGGAGCCGCTGGATCTGCTGCTGGCCAAAAACAAGCATAAGCTCTCGGTTATCGACCGCCGGGTCTACTGGTGGATTCTGGGCAAGATGGCTGCCCTGCAAACGACCAATAAAGACGAGCCTATCCCCATTCCGGCCGAGAATCTGGTCTTCAGCATACCGGTTGGCGATCTCTACCTGCAGGCGGCGGGCGAGGCCGGCGGCGAGCCGACGCAAAAGAAAAAGTGGGTCCGCGGCCAGCTGACCAGTAAGCTGACTTATTCTACGTTCAAGACCATCGCCGAGCAGCTCATTGAGCGCTCCATCATCGTGGTTGATCACATGGACATTGTGGACCCGACTAAGCGTAAAGTAGGGGCAATTGCCATCTTTCCCCGCGTCTACTACGAGAACGGCATCCTGGAGGTGCACGTCGACCGGCTGATCGTGCCGGCCATGTGCACCCTGAGCAAAGGCTACACCAAGTACCAGCGGGAAGCGGCCATGGCCCTGGGCCACGATTACTCCCAGATCCTCTACGTGCGGCTGTGCCGTTTTCTGGACATCCATCAGTGGCGGGTAGCCGTCGACGAACTGCGGGTCATTCTGGAGGCCACTAGCTACAACCGCTACAGCAATTTCAAGCAGAAGGTGCTCCTGCCGGCGCTTCGGGAAATCAACCAGCGCACCGACATTACCGTTGAGCTGACGGAGAACTTCGCCGGCCGCAAAGTCACCGACGTGCATTTTACCATCTATCTGCGCGCCGACGCCTCGCAGCAGAAAGCCAAAAAACACCGCCAGGAAACCGAAGCCAGCCTGATAGATATTTACGGGATGGATCTGGAGTTGCGCCGCTCAAAGGCACTGGCTATCCTTCAGCAGGAGTATCTCTTCTCGGCTCCGCAGCAGCAGCGGATCCTGGCCAATGAAGCTCAGTTGAACCGCTTCATTGAGCTTCACTTCAAGATTGAGGAAGGGCTGCTGCGCATCAAGACCTCGCCGACCCGCTACATAGCCTCCGTGTTGTTCCCCAACAGCAAAGCTGCTCCCGTCCCCGGCCTGTTTTAGGAGCCCGCCAGTTGCCTACTTGTCACTCCCGCCCCGAGGCAGGGTTACTACAAGTAGCCATATCGGTAGGGATTTGCCGCGCAACTGACGCCCCGCCAAACGGCGGCTAACCAGGCTTTTTTTGCCCTTTTCCGCGCCGGTTTTTCCTCATTTACGCGGAGCATCACGGGTAGACAAACCAGGTCAGCAGTGGATCTTCCGACTTTTCT
>NZ_JAFMYW010000034.1 GCF_017353175.1 Fibrella forsythiae
GAAGGGGCCGGACCACCTGTTTCGTCCCTGCCCCTGGTCGCTGCCGGGCTGGCCCACAGGCCCGCCCCCGGCAGGACCACCGAAGCCCCCTGTCAACTGACTCTTTTTTAACCCTGATTCCCTTGCTTACCCATGTCCCAATCCGATTCTCCCCGTACTTTTTCCCAGGCCCTGTCGGCCCTCTCGGCCCAGCACGGCCACAGCCAGTTTGTCCACGCCAGCCTGGAGCCCGCCACCGGCCAGGTAGTGATCCAGCGCAGCCCCGGGGTGCTCTCCCCGGCCATGCAGATCCTCTACCAGGGGTGTCTTTTCGCCCGGGATACCTACCGGGAAGAGGAGCCCGAGCATGATCCCTTTGCCGATGAGCCCGAGGAGGACTACGGGGATGATCCCTATGACGGGGACTGAGCCAATGCGCTCTAGCCCCAAAACGGCCCAAAGCCATCAATCGCCTTTAAAGCGCTTGCGCACCCGCCAGCCAAACCAGCTGCCCACCAGCATTGCCGGGAGCAGTCCGCCCGTAAAGAGCCAGAAAAATGGTTTATAGATATAGTCCTCAAAGGGTTCGTCCGCCGTCCCCAGGTGGCCCAGGCCTTCCTGGAAAAAGCCCGTCCAGCCACTTAGCAGCGAGGTGGTCAGCAAGACGGCCAGCCCCCAGCCGCCCCCAACCAGCAGCCAGCTGCGCCTGCTCAGCAGGATCTGTCGGCCCGCCAGCCGCCCGTAGCCGTAGCCGCCCAGCAGCTGGATCAGGCCCCCGATTCCCAGGTTCAGCCAGTAGCCAAAGCGGGCCAGCTGCGAGCCCAGGGCCACGCCATCGGCGGCCAGCAGGCTCCCCACTAGCACCAGGGCCAGCAGCAGGCCGATACCGGCGGCTAGCAGGCCTTGCTGGCCACCGATGCGGGTTGCCCTTTGGTGCTCTTGGGTCGCTTCTCTTCTCATGGGCGGTGCTCCTGGTGCAGTAAAGCCAGTAGGGCTGGCCTTTTACGCAGCCTGGGCCACCGTGCCTGCGGCTGGTTGCCCATTTTTCCCGTTCAGGTCACTACCCTCACGCTGTGAGAGTAGTGACCTGTTGGCCGTTTTAGTGACCCCGTAGCTTTACCCTAGTCTTGATTCAGCCTCGCTTTGATGTCCTCCTCCGCTTCCTGTCGTAATCTGTCGCTGCCGGTCACACCCCTGGTCAAACGCATCATCCTGGCCTCCACCAAAGGAGAGGCCCTGTTTGTTTCCCGCGAGCAGCGCAAGCCCTTCAATCCCTATTCGGCGTATCTGTTTGCCCTGCTTCAGCGCGAGCGGCGCTCGGCCGATGGCCAGGCGGTATCCGATGGAGCCCTCACCGAAACGCTCGCCATCCAGATCCCCGAGTGGCAGATGCGCGCGGGATGTATTGAGAGTATTACCCCGGCGCGGGCGGTGGCCTTCAACACCTTTGTGACCAATTCGTTTCGCCAGCGCCTGCGGGAGGAGATTGAGCTGCGGCTGGAAACCACCCGGTTTCTTAAAGACGCCGCCGAGCGGGCCCTGGCCCGCTGGGGCATCGATGAGGATACCTATCCCCTGAGCGCGGCCATCCGCCACTACACCCGTCACCGGACAGAGGCCGCCGGGGAGGCACTCGACTGAGGCGTCCTGAGTCTGTAGTTGCGTTTGTTGTCGTAGCAGTAGCATTTGTTGTCGTAGCAGTAGCGTTTGTTGTCGTAGCAGTAGCGTTTGTTGTCGTAGCAGTAGCATTTGTTGTAGTAGCAGTAGCGTTTGTTGCCAAAGTTGCGTGTAAGGCAAAGAGGACCGCTCCCTTGGGGCAGTCCTCTTTTTTTGGCTCACCTAGAGCGGTCGTCGGGAGGGCCCGCCCGACGGGCCGCATCAGGCCACTGTAGCTCCGCCTGAAGCTCCATCCAGTAAACAAAATCAGCGGTGGGCAGACAGTAAACACAGATTGATCCGGGCATCGTCGGCATCCAAACCGCACCAGCGGCGGCAGTCCTTGATGTGGCCAATGATCCGCCGCAGGCGCTCAAGTTCGGGATAGGGCGGGTTCCACATGGGAGGTCAATAGAACGGGGTGGGTATCATGCTGATCTGAAAAGGACAGGCCCCTGGCTGATTACCCCGCTGGGCGGGATTCCCCTGGGCCGCTCAGTCCAGCAAACCAAAGTCGGCAACTAGCCGCCGCAGCAGGGTCTCGAAGATGGCCATGTCACCCGACTTGGTGCAAAACTCATTGGCCCCTAGCTTCAGGGCTAGGGCCTTATCTTCCTGATTGGCCGAATTGGTCAGCATGATCACCGGCAATTGCGTGCCCGTCAGGTGCATCCTGGTCGCCAGCAGTGTATCAAAACCGTTGAAGCCGGGCATGTTCAGATCCAGCAGTACCAGGCGGGGCACCAGCTCGGTCTGGGTCAGGTGATTCACAAACGCCTCGCCGCTGTAGAAGCTCACCAGCCGCACGCCCGGGAAGAGGTGGGCCAGCGCGGCTCGGATCAAAAAATGCTCATCTTCATCGTCGTCAATCACCCATAACTGGCGGGATTGTTTCATGGCTGTTCATGGTAGCGCATCGGTTAGTCTGCGCGTGGACTTACAAATATAAAAACACTTAAGTATTAACATACTTAAATTGCGTAAAATTAATTAAGTAATCCAAAACGCTACGCGTAATTGGGAGCGCCTGCCCTCTGGCGGCTGAAGCTGGGCCATCAGCCGGGCGGCAGGCGAGGGTGGTCAACAAAAAAGCAGACTGGCAACGCCGGTCTGCTTTCTCCTTTATCCACACCATTTGGAACCAAGTGGCCCCAATTGATGCCCTAAAGCTACGACGCCCGGCTATTCTTGCAAGGCAGCGTGGGCCGCTTCACTCAAATGGACCGCTTTCTTGCGTGTTATTTAAGTGAAGAGGCCGTGGAGGTGTTTGTGCCAGGGCAGAAGGCTCGGCCACTTGGCTCGACCAGCGTAGCGAGCGCTTTCTCAGGGAAGTAGTAATACGGACACCCGCCAGGCCAACATGGACACGCAAGTATCTATTGATCACTGATAATTGGGCAGTACTCATCCCCTGTTTAGTGATATCAGAAAAAATATCCTACGGTTATCTTCTATGTATCAGTCAGTTAAGCTAAGTATACAGGCGGTAACATGGATACTTATGGTATCAAATTAACAAATGATCATCATAACAGTACTATTACCAATTCCGAATAGCTGATGGAGTAAAGACCATTCGCGGGTCAGCTCTGGACGCTTACAGCCTCATCGGATTCATTTTCTCTATCCACCTGCCTGGCTGGTCTTTTGAGGCGGTCAGGTAGTATCCAGTTTGGTATGCATAGTACGCCAACCGATGAGGCCCTGGTTGCGGATTTTCTAGTGACCAGGCATGAACGCCCCTTTACCCTTCTCTACAAACGCTACTGCCGAAAGGTGTACCGATCCTGTTTGCGTTTGCTGGGAGATCCCCACCAGGCCCAGGACCAGGCCCAGGAGATCTTCATCAAGGTTTACGCCCGGCTGGATACCTTCCAGGGGAAGGCCAAATTTTCGACCTGGCTCTTTACGATCACCCGTTACCACTGTTTAGCGCTGCTGGCCAAGCAGCGGCCAACTCGACTGGTCACCCTGAGTCCAGACATGGAGTTCTGGAAGAGAGCGACGAGTCTGCCTTGGAGGAGCGCTGGGAACAGCTCGAGTGCGCCCTGGAACAACTCCTTACCGCTGACAGGGACCTGCTGCGGGAGAAGTACCTGGCGCAGAAAGATCTGGCCACCCTGGCCCGTGAGGCGCACCTGACGCTGAGTGCTGTCAAGATGCGCCTGAAGCGCGCCCGGGACAAGGTGAAGGCGTCCTTGCCTGCTGATCAGCGCCCCGGGCAGTCTCAAAGCGGGTAGTCCCTTCGGTCCCTCCAAGTGCGGGTAAGGGCTCGTTCTGGCCAAGACCGGCTAGGTTGGTCAGCAGGGCAGTGCTCTACTGCCCTTTCTTCCTTCGGCCCCGGGGCTTTCCCATGTAGGGGGCCTTGGGTTGCTGGGCATCAGCCGCCTTCTCTTCCCTAAGCGCTAAAGCGTAGGCGCTTTGGCCCTCATACGTAAAGGGACTTACGCTGAAGCTGTATTTGGTAGCCCCAAAGTCCAGGCCGTTGTTTCTGAGCAGGGGTCCCAGCTCAATGAAGCGGCTCTTGGCGCCCTGACTCATCGTAAAGGTCTCCGGCTCGCCTGGCTCGGCCGGAATCAGATACAGCGTCTTGATGCGGCGTTTGCCCGCGTCGGTTCCCACCAGAAAGGCGCTGTGGGCCAGGCCCAGCTGCTCAAGGGTGGACAGGGGCAGGGTCAGCTTGCCGCTGGAGGAGATATAGCCCCGCAGCTGGGGGCTCTTTTCGTTGGTTTTTACTGGCCCGTCCGGAGCGTTATCCTGGGGCGTGAAAAAGTGAATCGCTGACTGGGTCATATCCTTAAAATCAATGCGTGTTTGCCCGGGGGCACTGGCGGGCAAAGTACGTTCACCTGGCCCACCTTTCATAGACCAAGTCGGTTTTCGTCGACTTTGTTTACCAGCTGCCCCTATCCTGAGCCGTAGACCTATTGATCAAGAAGCTATCGAGGGGGTGACTGAGAAATCGGTTGGCCGTCCTAAAGTAGCTACTAATGACCCGGTAAAACTGCCCGGCTTTACGAGTTCTCAGCATGGAGCTTACCCCCGATCGCATTAATCAATTAGCTATTCTTTTCTTTCAGCGCGCCGTCCTGCTGCTGGTGGAGGGTGAGGAGTACGCTGAGCACCAGCATCTGCTGGATATTATTCCCCTGCACCACCAGATCGCTTTTCTGGAGCTACTGGGGGCGGGCACCGGGCTTAGAGACTGCTTTGGGGAACTGGATGCTTTTCTAATCTGGCAAGACAGGACGATTCCCCTGCTTCGGCAGCAGGGTATTCTCCTCTCGACGGTCTCTCAGCAAATCACCATGTATCTGCTTGATAAGCAGCTTAAAGTTGGCTGGCCCCTGGCTGCTTTACCTGAGTCGGCCAGCCCTTAGCCTTGCCCCTAAAGCCTAGCTCAATTCAGGGCCAAGCCGCCCCGTTTGTAGAGCAGCCGGGCCTGATCGTGGGGCCGCTTCAAACGCATCTTGATGGCACTCTGGCTAAGGCAGGAGTTAGTGGCCAGCTGCTCGATCGATTGATTGCCCATGTAGCGCCGCTGGAGCAACTGCTGCTCGCCCGGGGGCAGGCGGCTAAGGGTGGCCAGGGCCTGATTCCACCGCTCCTCCAGGCTGGAATCATCCTGTATAGCGTAATAATCAGTGGCACTTGCCCTCTCCAGGGGGAGGAACCGGCTTTTTTTTAGCCGATCGCGGCCGAGAATGATGTCGGGTCGGCACAAATGGTCAGGTAGCGAAACTGGACTGGCTCCGGAACGTATGCAGCCGGGTAAATACCTTGCCAAAGATTTCCTGGACCTGGTCCCGGGCCTCTTCTTCTTTCATAAAGCGGAAGCAGGAGGCGTATACTTTACGGTAATAGCGCTGGTAAAGCTGAGTAAATAGCCGCTCATCCCTGGTCGCAATAAACTGGGCAACTAGCCGCGCATCGGAGTGGTGCATAGTATTGGGGTCTACCGCCTTTAGCCGGGGGCTGGTAGGAGTAGTATGGGGTGAATCAAAGGCGGGCTACTCTACCCGGGCACTTACGCCGATAGACTAACCTACAGGCCTCACCCTGCAATCGGCGTACCAACTTTAGAAGCCATTAGTTCATGGTCACACGGGTAGTTGCCCTGCTGGTGAATGG
>NZ_JAFMYW010000035.1 GCF_017353175.1 Fibrella forsythiae
GGTCCTTGTCTTCCAGGGTTGGGTGCTGATTGGTCGTTGAGCAGAGCTGCCCGATGGTTACGACTGCTTCATTGCCCGAGGAGCGCAGCAGGGAGCTGAGTCGAACCGAAGTGGCCGTCAGGTCTCGGCTTTGGATCGACTGGGCCGAATCCAGTATAGCCCTTGTCAGGGCAGGCGCAGGATCCGCCTTTTTTTGGCAACTAAAGCCTATCACCAGGATCAGGGCAAACAGCATACCGTTGCCGTAGGCCGCTGCCCTTACTGTAGCTGTAGACAATAGCTTGGCTGATTTCATCTCTATGTCGGTTGCCTGGCAACCCGGCGGCCCTGGCGCTACGCTGCCGGGCCATGATGCGTAAGCAAAAGCGGCCCGGCCACCTTCTTTACTGAGCGCGGATAAGTTTAAAGAGCTCCCCGGCTCACGCAGCTTAGCCTGGCGCTAAGCGCCAAAACGCCCAGTGAACGCTTGACGCAGCGCCACCAATTACAAGACACCTCAGTCCGGGTGTTCGCGATCATTCCCCCGGCGGTGGGTACCAATCTGGGTCACTAGGACCACTACGATAACAGCAACAGCTGATGCCGATGACTGATTTCATCGAGGCGGTGATCGATGCCCTGCAACAGGCCACCTACGAGGCGGGCGTTGGCATTGCCGAGCACCTGCGTCAGCAGCGGGAAGTTCTCCTCGATTTGCTTAACCCCTAGAAACTGGGGTTGCAACTGTGCTTTGCTGGCCAGGGTTCCACGCCCCCAGGGGGGCGGGTTAATTCAGGTGCAGGACTATATGCTTGTGGAGCTGCCTGGCCTGATCGCGGGCGCGCTTGAGCCGCATCTTGACGGCGCTCTCGCTAAGCTGACCTTCACTGGCCAGGGTGGCTACCGACTCTCTAACCACGTAATGCTTATGAAGCATCTCCCGGTCCCGATGAGTCAGCCCTTGGAGAGCCGCCTCGGCCTGCTGCCAGCGCTCCTCCAGGGTGAGTTCCTCCCGGTTATCCTGAACGGCAAGATCATGTTCTGGCCCCAGTGGCACATAGATGCGCTTTTTTAGTTTATCCCGGGCTGAGAAGCAGTGGTAGCGCGTCAGCACGAATAGCCAGGTGGCAAAGCTGGATTCACCCCGGAAGGTGTGCAGCCGGTCGTGCACCTTGCAGAAGATCTCCTGGGTCTGGTCCCGGGCCTCTTCCTGGTCTCCCATCAGGCGTAAAGCAGACGCATATACTTTATCGTAATAGCGCTGGTGAAGCTGGGTGAATAAACGGTCTTCCCGGGTGGAGAGGAAGAGGGCAATTAGCGTCTCGTCAGAGTACGGCTGTTTCATAAAAGTGGACTTACCGGCTGCGGCGGGAAAGCAAGGGTGATGATTAGTTTAGTACCCTGATGAGGCGGTAAGCCAGTCATAATGAGCCTATTGTCAGGACAGCTCAGTCAACTAGCTAATCAGGATTAACAAGTATACGAATAAATCATACGCTCGGATTACATGTCGATACATATATAATTAACTATTTTTCTACTTAATCTATATACTATTGATTATCAATATATTACAACATGATTTATTGCTTCATGTGGAAGTGAACGCGCTGGCAGAACCAGATCAGCCGCCCGTAACAGGACGGGCCTGACTTTAGCTCCACGCCGAAGAGAAGACTCATTTAAGCGCTGGCAGGAATAGTACTCCAGCACTTACTCTTGGATGGCCTTTTATAGCGTTTCTACGGCTTCTTACCAGTAGTATCTGAGGCTAGGTTGGCCACGCCCTCACCCAGATTCTTTCTGGCTTTTCTCTGGCTGTTTTGGGGCCTACTTCAGCCTGGCTTGCAGGTCAGCAAAGCCTACTTTTGACCGGGTTTTCAGGCCAGTTTTAAGGCAAAGGAAGGGGTCCTGCTAGGCACCAATCCGGAGAAAGAATTATTTTCCGGATCCTGGCCTGGTCAGTACGCTGAGCACTAAATCTGATTAGTTTTGTGGCAACCACTCAGATTCGTGCGTATGAATCGCCCACCGCACTCCTCCACTACCCGGGATACGTCCGGCTCCTGGACCTAAAGAGCCCGCTGGAGGCCTCTACGCGGAGGCCCATCTTCACCCGCTGCTCAGAAAGCCGTTGGTCTGGCCCCACCAGCCAGCTGTAGCCAGCAAGGAGCATTAGGCTGGTCAGTAGGCGTTCTTTTTATCAATCAGCTTGTTTATAACACGCCTTGACCGATTAGTACCCATGAATCATCCGTTTAACATTGCCGTCAATCAAGCAACGCTGAACGATCTACAAGCCCGGCTCGCCAGGACCCGCTGGTCGGACGAAATCGATAGTACCGACTGGAAAGGGGGAACCAGCCAGACTTATTTACAGCAGCTTTGCTGGTACTGGCAGCACGAGTCAATCGTGCAGTTGGTCCGCTTCGCCTTGGTAGGCTGGCTGGTTGCTTCCTGCGCAGTAGGCAGGCCGCCTGTCTGGCCGAATCAAAGCGGCAACTACTGTGAACCGGCTTTTCAGGCGATCTACAACCAGAAGTATACGCCACTGGCTAGTCTGCCAACCGATACGGCGTTGACCAACCATTTCTCCCCGCATGATATCCTGCTGGCCAATGCTGCGGGGATCCTTCCTCTGTTACAAGGTATGCGTCAGCCGAAAACAAATGATATGGACGCCCGATTGGCTCGACTCAGTAAGCTACAACAGGTCCAGGGCCGACTTTTACTGGCCTCGACCGAAATTGCCAGTCTGGCTGCCGAACTGGACTGCGAGGGTGAACGGGCCGATCAGCTAGCCACGTATCTGGACCAGAAAGATCAAACCCGGGTGAGAAACTTGACCCTGTTGTCGGTGTTTGTGGGCGCGGTTACCACCGTTGCCTCGACCTTGATTCAGGCCGATCGAGCGGACAAAGTGGCGGGCATCAGTGGAGGGCTATTGAGCGCCGGGCTAGGGGGAGCGGCGGCCCTCTCCTCCCATCAGGCAATTTTATTCAGTCACAATCGAAATTTACTCGCCGATATTTGGGATCAATCGGAGCAATCTGCTATTTATTCCCCCTTTATCTGGTATGTGCTGAATGAGAAGTCATTTAGCAATAATGGTCAGCACTCCATTCGGTACAACATTCGTCAGCGCTGGCAAGCCTACACCCTGGCTGGTTCGCCCCTCGGGAAAAAAGTGCTCTATTTTGGGGCAGGCGGGCTTTATCAGGCCGATGACTTTCATGCGCGGGCCAATATGCTGAATCAACTTCAAGCCTCTATTCGCTCGATCAGCCAGGATTTACAGGGTTTACTCACCCGCCTTACGCTTGAGGTTCGCTAACAGGTGAGACTGGCATAAAGTGACATTGATGATTGGGGCAGTAAGGGATCGGGGCAAGTTTGTGCTTGATCGGCCAGCGGCTTAAGCCTAAAGAACCCTGCCCCGACCGATCAGATCGATACCAGGCCATATAAATCGGCCGTATTGATTACCCGCTCAAAGCCCAGGGCCTTCAGGTGATGAGTCAATTTTTTGTCCTCCGTCCATAGCCAAGCCTCGTTTTGCAGGGCCAGGGCTACAAAACTGATATCGTTGGCATCGACTCCGGCCGTGAGCTGCTCGGCCCGGAGCCAGTGGGGCGGCTGGATTAGGGCCTCGTTGATAAAATCGATCTGCTTGAGCAGACCATAGAGTACCAGGCTAACCTGCTCGGCGGGCTGTTTGGCCAACTAAACGATC
>NZ_JAFMYW010000036.1 GCF_017353175.1 Fibrella forsythiae
ACAAAAATCCCCACCTCTTTCGAAGTGGGGATCTAATGTCTAGGGGTGGCGACCGCCTACTCTCCCGGTCGTGACACCAGTACCATCGGCAGTGCGGGGCTTAACGGCTCTGTTCGGAATGGGAAAAGGTGTGCACCCGCCCGTCGTCACCAACCTCCTATATCTCTAACCATACCTTGTCACCTTGCTTGAACCTGCCGGTTCGGTGAGTCGGCCTGGTAATGCCTTGTCATTCTTTTGCCCATCGAGAAGAAAGCAATCTGCCACACACAATCATAGTACTCCTTGTCAGCCAGCCAGCTGACGATCATGCCAGTATAAGGATACTAACCTGACAGGCTCATTAGTACGGCTCGGCTCCATCCATTTCTGAACCTCCACCTGCCGCCTATCAACGTGGTCGTCTCCCACAGCCTTTATTAACGGATGACTCATCTTGGGGCCGGTTTCGCACTTAGATGCTTTCAGCGCTTATCCAATCCGCACGTAGCTACTCGGCCGTGCCGCGGGCACGACAACCGATCCGCCAGCGGTGCGTCCAGCCCGGTCCTCTCGTACTAAGGCCAGATCCCCGCAATCATCCCACGCCCACCACAGATAGGGACCGAACTGTCTCACGACGTTCTGAACCCAGCTCGCGTGCCACTTTAATCGGCGAACAGCCGAACCCTTGGAACCTTCTCCAGCCCCAGGATGTGACGAGCCGACATCGAGGTGCCAAACCTCCCCGTCGATGTGAGCTCTTGGGGGAGATCAGCCTGTTATCCCCGGCGTACCTTTTATCCTTTGAGCGATGGCCCACCCATGCAGCACCACCGGATCACTATACCCTACTTTCGTACCAGATCGGCCTGTTTGCCTCACTGTCAAGCTTGCTTCTGCTATTGCACTCCACGACCGATTACCGTCCGGCCTGAGCAAACCTTGGGAAGCCTCCGTTACCCTTTCGGAGGCGACCACCCCAGTCAAACTACCCACCAAACACTGTCCCCCAAGGGGTTAGACAGCCAGTTGCCAAAGGGCGGTATTTCAAGGTTGGATCCACGATGCCTGGCGACACCGCTTCAACTCCTCCCGCCTATCCTACACATCGACAACCAGCCGCCCATGTTAAGCTGTAGTAAAGGTGCACGGGGTCTTTCCGTCCCGTGGCGGGTAAGCGGCATCTTCACCGCTACTACAATTTCACCGAGCTCATGGCTGAGACAGTGCCCAGATCGTTACACCATTCGTGCAGGTCGGAACTTACCCGACAAGGAATTTCGCTACCTTAGGACCGTTATAGTTACGGCCGCCGTTTACTGGGGCTTCAGTTCAGACCTTCGGGTTACCCCTAAGCCCCCCCCTTAACCTTCCAGCACCGGGCAGGTGTCAGACCCTATGCGTCATCTTTCGATTTGGCAGAGTCCTGTGTTTTTGGTAAACAGTCGCCTGGGCCTTTGCTCTGCAACCTCTCAGCATTGCTGCTGAGGAGGCCCCCCTTCTCCCGAAGTTACAGGGTCATCTTGCCGAGTTCCTTGGCCATGATTCTCTCGTGCGCCTTGGGCTATTCGCCCCAACTACCTGTGTCGGTTTACGGTACGGGTACCCAACAGCTAGAGCGTCAACACCTTTTCTTGAAACCAACTTTGAGCTCTCGCTTTGGCCGAAGCCGCTGCTCAGCGCCCTATTCCCGCAGGACGCGCTCTCTCCATCAATTTGTCAGTGTATCGCACTGCTGGGTAGTGCAGGAGTATTAACCTGCTGTCCATCTGACCTCCGCTTTCGCTCAGCCATTAGGTCCCGACTAACCCCGGGTTGACTGGCGTCGCCCGGGAACCCTTAGTCTTACGGCGTGAGGGGTTCCCACCCTCATTCTCGTTACTTATGCCTACATTTGCTCTACCACGCGGTCCACCAAGGCTCACGCCTCAACTTCACCCCCCGCAGTATGCTCTCCTACCATCAATGACTCAAGAGTCATGATCCACCGCTTCGGTGATGTGCTTGATGCCCGTTTATTATCGATGCCCGCCCCGCTCGACCAGTGAGCTGTTACGCACTCTTTAAAGGAATAGCTGCTTCCAAGCTAACCTCCTGGCTGTCTCGGCAGCCGGACCACCTTTGTTCAACTTAGCACACACTTGGGGACCTTAGCGGATGGTCTGGGTTGTTCCCCTCTCGGAGCAGGACCTTAGCACCCTGCCCCTCACTGCCCAACACCCCCATGCGCATTCGGAGTTCGACTGAAGTTGGTAGGCTATGACACCCCCGCATCCAATCGGTCGCTCTACCTCACATGGGGTAACATTAGACGCTGTTCCTAAAAACATTTCGGAGAGTACGAGCTATTTCTCAGTTTGATTGGCCTTTCACCCCTACCCACAACTCATCCGGAAACTTTTCAACGTTTATCGGTGCGGTCCTCCACGGTGTGTTACCACCCCTTCAACCTGGCCATGGGTAGATCACCAAGTTTCGCGTCAACAGCCACTAACTAGATCGCCCTGTTCAGACTCGCTTTCGCTTCGGCTCCGAGTGTCCACACTCTTAACCTTGCTAGTGACCGTTACTCGTAGGCTCATTATGCAAAAGGCACGCTGTCACTCCACCAACGAAGCTCCAACCGCTTGTAAGCACCCGGTTTCAGGTTCTATTTCACCCTGGTACGCCCAGTCCTTTTCACCTTTCCCTCACGGTACTCTTCCCTATCGGTCTTCTACAGTGTTTAGCCTTGGCAGATGGTGCTGCCAGCTTCAGAGGGAGTCCCTCCGGCTCCCCCCTACTCAGGATACTCAACCCACAGACCAACGTGACCACTACGGGACTCTCACCCCCTGCGGTTGGCCTTCCCAGACCATTCGTGTTTGTTGTTCTGCTTGATGTCGAGTCCTACAACCCCGACCTGGCCGTAACCAGACCGGTTTGGGCTTCGACGCGTTCGCTCGCCACTACTGACGCCATCACTGATTGTTTTCTTTTCCTCCGCCTACTTAGATGTTTCAGTTCAGCGGGTGAGCCTCTAATCGAAATTAGATGACGGTCCTTCAGACCGCCGGGTTTCCCCATTCGGACACCTGCGGATCAACCCATGCCAGCTGGTCCCCGCAGCGTTTCGTCGCTTGCCACGTCCTTCTTCGCCTGTAGAAGCCAAGGCATCCCCCGGGTGCCCTTTTGCTGCGTTAGTATCTACTGATACAATCGCGTTATTACTTGCTTGCTTACAATTACTCTACTTGTGTGTGGCTCCAAATCCTTACGAA
>NZ_JAFMYW010000037.1 GCF_017353175.1 Fibrella forsythiae
AGGGTCTTTTTGCGGCTCCATTTCAGCCTAAAGACCTGCTATCGCCTCCCGCTGCCACCTGAGCGAATTGTAGTAACCCCGTCTCGGTTCACGAGTGACAAAAGGTCTGGTTAGTCAAGGGCCTGACCTGGGCAGGAATGAGCCGCTTAAGGGGCCTGCTCAAAGCCCCAATCCCCTGTTGGCGGGCCGGTCACTACTGAAGCAGTGAGGCAGCGGTCAGCCCCCTATGTAACCACTCTGTCATATATCACCGGGGAATGGCATTACAATTGTAATGGAGGGGTAGTGCGTGGCGGGGTGATGTCTGGGATTTGGCCTGCGACGAGCGAAGAATTTCGGCTCATCTGCCTGTGGGTGAGCAAGATGACCGTTTTTTTCGGTGAGAAAAGGGGAAGATCCACCGCTGACCTTGGATAGATCAGAAATCCGGGTTGATCCCGGGCGGACAAAACAGGCCTGATCCAGGGGCCAGAAGCCCTGGTTGGGCCCGTTTCCCGCCCTCTCCCTGGCCAGACTACAACTGCTCATTCCACCAACATTGTAGTAACCTCGCCTCGGCCTACGGGTGACATAGACCCTTCAGGGACTAAGTCGATACGCAGGCCATGGACAAGCTGGCGGGGCAGGCGGGGGAACCCTTCCCAGCGCCCGTTTGCCCCCTCTGCGGGCCGGTCACTACTGAATGAGTGAGGCAACGGTACGGAGTCTTACCCTTGCTATGTAATCAGTCTGTCATATATCACCGGGAAATGCAAGTACAATTGTACTAGCCGGGTAGTGCGTGGCGGGGTCCTGTCTGGGATTTGGGCTCCGGTGAGCGAAGAATTTTGGCTTAGTTAGTTTATAATGAGCGAGTTGACCGTTTTTTTGGGGAGAAAAGTCGGAAGATCCACTGCTGACCTTGGTTGCGGGGAAAAGAACTAATCAACCCGGCCAATAAAACGGGCTGACGAGCGGCTAAAAAAGCCCCTCTAAGTCCTCTTTTTGGCAATCGCATGCAGCTGACCAGATGGCTCGACACGAGCAATGGGTCGGCCATTGTAGTAGCAGTGTTTCGGCTCGCTGGTGACAAGTCAGTCAAAAGGCGGATCAGAAGCCGCCTACCGGCAACCACCTTTTGACTGGCTTTTAGGGCTGGGGAGGAACAATAAATCAATTAGATGGTAGGCCGCACTACTTGTATTTACATCGGTCAGCTTCGTATTCTTGCAGGATTAATAACGCGTTAAATTCAAATCACTTTTATGCTTTCCTCTGCTTTACGCTTTCGTTCTCTTTTGCTGAGCTCTATGCTGGTTATGGCCCTGATCCTGGGGTGTAAGGGCACTGATCCCGCTCCGGCTACCACCACCGATCTGTCGGGCAATTACAAAGTTACGGCTCTAACCGAGACCAAGGGGAATCAAACCCTCGACTATTTGCAGCTGATGGCTGCTTTTGGCCTGACCTGCGCGCAGGACCTGGTCATTAGCTTCAAAGCTGATGGCAGTTTCAGTAGTAATAATCCCGCCTCCTGCGCTGGAGCCGACGCCGTTGATGAATTTAAAGGCGGCAAATGGGCAGCTAGCGGTACTACGCTCTCACTAACGGCGACCAATCAGCCTAAAGAAGATTGGACCTACGCGGTAACGGGGAATAAACTGGTGCTGACCCAGACCGCAGCCGTTAACGGCGTCTCTTCCACGGCCAAGATGGAGCTGACCAAGCAGTAGCCTACCGCTCCTGCAGCTACCTACCTGGCTGATGCACACTAAGCCTGATCTACTGATCAGGCTTTTTTATGCCGCCAAAAAAGAGGACCACCCCAGGGGGACGGCCCTCTGGGCACCACACGCTGGCAAAGGCAAGTTAGCTCAGCCAATAGCCAGTGTACCGCCGTTATTACCGCTCAAGGGGCCACAAACAAAAGAGGGCCGCCCCACTGGGACGGCCCTCTACCACACTACACGCAACTTGATAACAAACGCTTACTATAGGCTTAGCAATGACTAGTTCAGGACGTCCTCGGTGGCCTCGACCCGGTGGCGGGTGTAGTGACGAATCGCCGCGCTCAGCGGATAGGTATCCTCATCGATGCCCCAGCGGGCCAGGGCCAGCTCAGTGGCTTGCTTCAGGCTTTTGCTGAACTCGATCCGCAACTCGATCTCCTCACGGAGCCTTTGGCGGAAGGTATTGGTCACAAAGGTGTTAAAGGCGCTGGCCCGGGCGGGAGTGACCCCCTCAATACAACCCGTGCGCATCTGCCACTCGGGGATGTGAATGGTCAGGCTTTCGGTAAGCGCCTCATCGGCTATGGCCTGCCCATCGGCCGCCCGGCGCTCGCGCTGAAGCAGCGCGAAGAGATACGCCGAATAGGGATTGAAGGGCTTACGCTGCTCACGAGAAACAAACAGAGCCTCGCCTTTGGTAGAAGCCAGGATAATGCGTTTGACCAGGGGCGTAACGGGAAGCGACAGACTGCGGCAGGAAGCAGAGGAGGACATAGAAAGCAAGGCTGATTCAAGACTAGGATAAAACTAGGATCGCTTCAGGGCGGCTAACAGGTCACCACTCTCACGCTGTGATAGTTCTGACCTGCCTGGCCACGCCAGGAGCAACCGGCTTAGTCCAGCTCGTAGGGCTCATCGGGGTAGTCCTCGTCTTCATCCTCCTCCTCAATAGAGCGGTGGCGATCCTGATAGGTGGCCCGGATCGATTGGCAACCCTCCAGGATGGCCTGCATGGCAGGGGTAAGCTGGTTCACGACGGGTCCGGCGGCAATCAGCAGCTGGCCCGTGGCGGGCTCAAAGCTAGCGGTAACAAACTCGTCATACCCGTGCTGGCGGCAGAGCGCCGAGAGGGCCTGGGTGAAAGCGGGGGTTGGGGATACTGAAGGCATAAAAAGAGGCGAGTTAGCTGAGTAAAGGGGAAATGGACAGCGGTATCCATCACCCGCTTACGAAGCTAAATCACCGCTTTTGTTACATCGCAATAACTTGAGGATAATGCATCTGTTTTTCATAAGTACCTATAAACCAGCC
>NZ_JAFMYW010000038.1 GCF_017353175.1 Fibrella forsythiae
TCCCCAAAAAAACGGTCAACTCGCTCATTATAAGCCAACTAAGCCAAAATTCTTCGCTCACTTGTATCCAAATCCCAGACAGGACCCCGCCACGCACTACCGAGCCATTACAATTGTACTTGCATTTCCCGGTGATATATGACCCACTGGTTACATAGCAGGGGCAGTCACCCGAACCGTTGCCTCACCCCTTCAGTAGTGACCGGTTGGCAAACGGGGCAAACGGGCGCTGGGAAGGGTTCCCCAGTCTACCCCGCCAGCTTGTCCATGGCCTGCGTATCGACTTAGTCCCTGAAGAGTCTATGTCACCCGTGGGCCGAGGCGAGGTTACTGCAATGTTGGTGGAATGAGCAGTTGTAGTCTGGCCAGGGTGAGGGCGGAAAACAGGCCCAACCAGGGCTCTTGGTCCCTGGATCAGGCCTGTTTTGCCCGCCCGGGATCAACCCGGATTTCTGATCTATCCAAGGTCAGCGCTGGATCTTCCCATTTTCTCACCGAAAAAAACGGTCATCTTGCTCATCCACAGGCAGATGGCTCAAAATTCTTCGCTCACCAGCATCGAAATCCCAGACAGGACCCCGCCACGCACTACCCCTTCATTACAATTGTAATGCCATTTCCCGGTGATATATGATCGGGTGGTTACATCGGGGGCTAACCGTTGCCTCACTCATTCAGTAGTGACCGGCCCGCAAACAGGGGAAACAGGCGCTGAGAAGAGCGCTCCGATCTGTTTAACCAGGCCGCTGACGGGCTGAGGGGCGAGCTGATGGCTGGTGGGTTCATGTCACCCGTGAGCCGAGGCAGGGTTACTACAATTGGTTGGTGCTGCCAGGGGATCTGGTGGCGAGCGGCTACAGCTCTCCTGCCGCTAAAGGCCTCCAGAATCAGGCCGGTACCTTTTCGTTGGTGCCCCAAGACAAGTACTTCCCCGGAGGCGACAACGGTTAACGTTTCTATTCGCCCCGCAACAGCCGCAACTGAGACTGGCTTTTTCTCAATTCAACCTGGTTTGGCTTGCCAGCCGACTGACAGCGGACTAGGTTTGTGCGCCTGCCCGGCATCGCCCCTTTCTGATCTGCTGCCATGTTTAACAACCGCTCCTTGTCCAGGACCCTGATCTGCCTAGTCCTGGCTGGCCCTGGCGTAGAACTCGTCGGGATGCCTAACTGGCGCAAGCTGATGCTGACCCAGGCTGAATTGAACGCATTGCTTTTTTGGGCGGCTCGTCGTCAGCCTCAAGCTAGGGCGCGCCTTGCTCCCTGGCCCTGGTACGCTGGCCTGTGCCCAACTCTGGGGATTGCTTTCTTGATAGAGGTATCGGTATTCTAAGCAGTAATCTATGACTGGCCAAGCCCTGTTATTTGTCTATTTAGGTGCGGTGGGCACCATCTTTCTGCTCAACGTAGTCCAGTGGAGTTTCTTTCGGAACTGGATATACGGGCTCTTCACGCTTCAAACAGGCATCTGGTTCGTTTATTCGTTCTTTAACCGGCTGGTAGGCGAGGATACTCCCCTGAGTGAGTCGCAAAACATGGCACTCATCAGCCTGGTCAATGGCCTGGTCACCGTTATTTTTCTCGAACTGGCTCACCGGCTCTTTCCTGATGGCCAGCCAGGGTCCCGGCCCGGCACCTGGACAGGCCGGAGCCAGCTCGCCTACGGGTCACTGCTGCTGCTGGAGGTGAGTATGCTGCTGGCCGACGAAAGCTGGCAGCAAACAGGAACTGGGCGGCTGGTGTCAATCACGTACTGGTCGCTTACTAGTCTGATCTACGTGGTGGGCGCAGGCCTGGCTTTTCGCCGACAAGACGTGGTCGGCTGGTTTTTCGCCGTGGGCAGTTTACTGATGCTAGTGCACACGTTTAACACGCTCTTTTACTATACGGGCTTCCCCTGGCAGCTTTCCCAAAGTCCTGAGTCGGTCAACGTCCACGTGCGCCTGCTGAGCAGCGGGCGAATTCTGCAACTGCTTTGCTTTTCATTGGCTCTGGCCTTTCGGCAGCGGCAACTAGCCGTTAGCCAGGCCATCGAACAAACCCAGCAGACGGCGCAGCTGGTGCAGGGGCAACTGGAGAACGAATTGATTGTCCAGCGGCTGGAGCAGGAGAAAATCCAGGTACAGCTGCGGGCCCTGCAGGCTCAGGTGAACCCTCATTTCCTCTTCAACAGCCTTAATACGTTGTCTTTTCTGATTGGTAGTGATCCCGAGCGGGCCGAGGTGTTTCTCGACGAGTTATGTAAGGTGTACCGGTATGTACTACGGGCGAATGAACAGGAGATGACCGATCTGCAAAGTGAACTCCAGTTCATCCGGTCTTACTATCACCTGCTCAAAACCCGCTACGGGGATAGCCTTCACCTGACGATTGATGTGCCCCCTCTCTATGAGTCGTACCTACTGCCTACGCTAACCCTGCAGCTGCTGCTGGAGAATGCGGTTAAGCATAACGTAATTGCCAAAACCAGGCCGCTTTAC
>NZ_JAFMYW010000039.1 GCF_017353175.1 Fibrella forsythiae
CGGGTGCTTTTCAGTTCCACTTCCACGCCCTGGTTCTTCATCGTTCCCGTGTTAATGAGCGCCGTTGTATACCCTGTTGAGCGAGATACCTGGATGGGTACCGTCTGGTTGGTCGTTTCTGTATTGTAGACCACCACCTCAGCGTTCACCCGGCTGAAGAGACCAAACTCAATACCCGCCTCGATGTTGGTGGTGAATTCAGGCTTCAGATTTGGTGAATTCAGCCGGTCGCTCAAGGCAAAGCCAGGCTGAGAACCGAAGGGGAAGAATGCGCCCACGCCCGTGCCGGGATTGAAGGTGTTCTGCAACTGATACGGGTCTACGTTCACGTTACCGGCCTTGGCGTAGCCACCCCGTACCTTCAGGTACGTTAAGGTGTTGTTGCCTTTCAGAGCAGGAATCGCTTCGGACAGAATAGCCGAAACGTTAGCCCCCGGGTAGAAGAACGAACGGTTGGCCGGCGCCAAGAGCGAGGTCCAGTCATTACGACCCGTGACGTTCAGGAACAAAAAGTCCTTGTAGCCCAGGGTCAAATCACCAAACACACCCACCAGACGGCTCTGCGAGGTGTATTCCGATCCTACCAACTGACCTAGCCGGTTAGCGATGTTGTACACGCCGGGCACCACCAGCTGGCCCGCCGACGAGGCGATCTGGCGGCCATACTGAATCCGGGTCTGCTGGCCAACGATCAGCTTGGTGGTGAAGTCGCCAAACTTGGGCGAGAGCGTCACCAGCAGGTCACCCGTGAAGCGGGAGCTGAACAGGCTCTGATCGGCCACGTTACCGTTGACCTGCTTGACCGAGGAGGCGATGTTGCCCGCGCTCCAGGGGTCAGACTTGGCGTAGTCGCTGAAGGAGACCGCCGCCAGGTTGCTCTTAAACTGGTTGACGTTGATCTGGCCCCCCAGCCGGTAGAGTACGTTGATCCAGGGTTTGACCTGGTAGGCCACGTCAGCAAAGCCCTGCACGGCGTAGATGTCCTGACGGGCGCGGGAGTTGTTGCCCGTCACCTGCCACCAGGGGTTGGGGTAGTAGGCGTTGTAGAAGCCGTTCACGTCGCCGTAGGGGCTGTTGATGTCCATGATGCGTGGATCGCGCAGGGGGGCGTGGGCGGGCTGGTTCAGCACGTTCCAGTAAACAGGGCGACCTTGTGAGAAATCGCCGTTTTCAACGTTTCGGTTGGTATAGGTGAAGTTAATCTTGCCGTTGGCCGAGAACTTACCGATAGTGCGGCCCCCGTTCATCAGGATGTTGGTCCGTGAGTACTTGTCGTTGGGCACCACCCCGCTCTGGTCGACCCGCTGGATGCCCAGACCGAAATACTCCGAGGCATCACCGATGCGATACGACAGATCATGCTGCACGGTAGCACCCGTGTTGAAGAAGGCCCGGCGGGGGTCGGTGCCCGTCGACGAGAAGGGTACCTTCAGCGTGTCGAGGCGAATCGAGCCGTCGGCGTTACGTACCTGCACCCCGTAGCCCAGGGGCTGGATCGAGCCGTCGTAACGGGGGCCGAACTGCTGGTTCTCGAAGGGCACATACAAGCGATAGCCGTTGGCATCCAGGAAGGGGTTGCCCTCGCCCCCGTTGGAGCTGAAGGTGCGCTGCAGGTCGGGCATGTAGGAGATGCTCTCGAACTGGGTGTTGTTGGTGTAGGAGACCTGGGCCTTGTTCTTGCCGCCCCCCCGCTTGGTGTTGACGATCAGCACCCCGTTAGAGGCGTCGGACCCGTAGAGGGCGGCCGCCGATGGCCCTTTGAGGATAGACGTGTTGTCGATGTCGTTGGGGTTGATCGAAGACAGAAACGAGATGTCGGTCAAGACACCGTCGACTACCAGCAGGGCCTGGTTGTTGCCCAGGAAGGAGCGGTTGCCCCGAATGGTGAGCCGTGGGTTGGAGCCCACCCCGTTGTTGGTCAGGTTGACCTGCAAACCGGCCACCTTGCCCGTCAGGCCCGAGGCGATGTTGACGGGTGCGGCCTGGACGATCTGTTCGTTGTTGACCCGGGTTACTGAGGTGCCGATCTCGCGGGCGTTACGCTGGATGCCGAAGGCGGTGACGACCACCTCGTTGAGGTTGGTGGCGTCGGGGGCCAGGGTGATGTTGAGGGTTGTCTGGGTGCCGGTGACCACTTCCTGGGAGACAAAGCCGATGAAGGAGAAGATGAGTCGTACGGTGCCCGAAGGGACGCTGACGCGGTAGTTGCCCTCGCCATCGGTGGTGACCCCACGGGTGGTTCCTTTGATGGCGATGTTGACGCCGGGCAGGGCCGAGCCGTCTTCACCCGAGGTGACGCGGCCGGTGATCACCCGGTCCTG
>NZ_JAFMYW010000004.1 GCF_017353175.1 Fibrella forsythiae
GGACTGCAAAAGTAGGGCAAGTTTACCCCCATGTCAAGTACCTGTTAAAAGAAAGTGGTTAACAGTTGAAGACTTTATTTGTTAACCACTTTCTTTCAGTTAGTTAAGGCACGAAAAAAAGTTAAACTTTTTTTAGCAGGTGGTTCTTTTTACCCTTTGAAACCAGCAAATAGCGGTCCTGAAGCCATTCAAGGGCCAATGAAGCAGCTGGATCATTTACTTTCGTCTTGTTCAAACTGACCGCATTTTGGCTAATTGCGCGTCTGGCTTCGCCTTTAGAAGCATATACTTCTCCCTTTGACCCCACCGATAAAAGGTCAGTAATGTCTTTACAACTGGCTAATTCGTCGGCAGAGACCTCGGTCTGGGGCACTCCTTCAAAGATCACATCAAACTCATCGACAGCGATAGCGCGCAACGTGTCGATAGTTGCTTTGCCAAATAGTACTTCTGATGCTTTCACGGCCAGCTCGTAACCAGCTTCTCCGTGCACCCTTGTGGTTACTTCTTGAGCAATCGCTTTTTGCAATAAACGCAGGTGTGGCGCCTCGGCATGTTCGGCCTCCAGCCGTAGTATCTCTTCCTGACTCAACAGCGTGAAGACACGAATGAGCCGGGGGCAATCATTATCGGCCGCGTTGAGCCAAAATTGATAGAACTGGTAAGGTGATGTAAGATGTGGGTCGAGCCAGACGTTGCCGCTTTCCGACTTACCAAACTTGGTTCCATCGGCCTTGGTTACCAGTGGTGTCGTAAGCGCAAAGGCACGGTCGTCTTCAGCTTCACTACCTCGTTCTTCTTTACGCCGGATAAGTTCGGTGCCGGTGGTGATGTTTCCCCATTGGTCTGAGCCTCCCATTTGCAGACGCACACCTTTATTCTTGTAGAGCCAGTAATAATCGTAACCCTGTAACAACTGGTATGAAAACTCAGTGAATGAAATGCCCGTTTCGAGACGCTTCTTCACTGAATCCTTTGCCATCATGTAATTAACAGTAAGGTGCTTGCCCGCTTCGCGCAGGAAGCCCAGGAATGAGAACTCCTTAAACCAATCGTAATTGTTGACCATTTCAGCCGAGTTGGGCGCATCGCTAAATGCCAGAAACTTCTCCAACTGCTTCTTAATCCCTGCCTGATTGAGCCGCAACGTTTCTTCCGACAGGAAATCGCGTTCAGCTGCTTTGCCGGATGGATCACCAATCATACCTGTTGCTCCACCGACCAGTGCGAATGGCTTGTGCCCGGCGCGCTGGAAATGCACCAGTAGCATAATGGTAGCCAGATTGCCAATGTGGAGTGATGCAGCCGTTGGGTCGAAACCAATATACCCGGCGGTCATTTCTTTACTGAGTTGGTCTTCGGTACCGGGGGTCATGTCGTTGAGCATGCCCCGCCAGCGGAGTTCTTCAATGAAATTCATGAAAGTTCATTGGCGAATGAGTAAACGAGCGAATGAGCGAATGTTTGGCCACTTTAAAAAATGCTGCTGCAAGGCGGCGCCAAACATTCACTCATTTACTCATCCACGCATCCACTCATTAAGTTATGGAAGTAAAAGTGACGAGTCGCCGTAGCTGAGAAAACGGTAGTCGTGGCTAAGCGCTTCTGTGTATATAGTACGCCAGGCATCTCCGACCAAGGCGGCAATCAGCAGAATGAGCGTTGAGCCCGGCTGGTGAAAATTAGTGACGATGCCCTTGCACATTTTCATCTGGTAGCCCGGTGTGATATAGATGGCCGTGTGCGCTGTCAGTAAAGGCAGTTTGTGCTGTTCCATATATGAGCGTACTGTTTCGATGGCATCACTGGCTGATGGCTGCTCTTCCGCAGGTACGTTGTAGGCATATTCCTGATCCAGATAAAACGGATCAGGATGGTTCTTCATCAGTCGAACACCAAACCAGTACAGACTTTCGAGCGAGCGCATCGATGTGGTGCCTACCGGGATCAGGTGATTCAGATGTTTCAGAACGTTCGTTATGTTTTCCCGCGTGTACACAACCTGTTCTGCGTGCATAATGTGTTGTCTGGGGTCATCGGCCTTAATGGGCTGAAACGTACCTGCGCCAACGTGTAACGTGAGGGCATCATGACCAATGCCGCGTTCGGCCAACGTACCCAGCACCCCTTTAGTCATGTGCAGGCCGGCAGTAGGCGCAGCAACGGCTCCTTCCTTTTTGGCATACACGGTCTGGTAGGTGTGGCTATCAGCAGCTATGGGCTCCCGTTTCAAATATGGGGGCAATGGCATCTGGCCAGCCTGCTCGATCAGTTCGGCGAAGGTTTCATCGTCGGGTTGCCAGGTAAAACGAATCAGGCTTTTCTCAGCGTCTTCCCACTCGGCAATCAGAACAACCTCACCAAAGGTTAGCAACAGGGTTTCACCTTCCCGCCATTTTTTGCGATTACCGATCATGCACTGCCAAACAGCACTACCCTTGTCGAGCATCGCCTCGCCCACGGGGCGATCGGCGGGCATTGGGTTGAGCAGGAACAGTTCGATGGTTGCGCCGGTCGATTTGGTAAAGAGCAACCGGGCCGGAATCACCTTTGTGTTATTAAAAACCAGAAAGCTATTGGCGGGTAGCAGATCAGGGAGGTCGTAGAACCGGCGGTGGCTTATCTGCCCTTCCTTATAGACCAACAGTTTCGACTGGTCGCGTTCAGGAAGCGGAAACCGGGCAATGCGCTCGTCGGGCAGATCGTACTGAAACTGGTCGAGACGAAGATCAGGCAACATGGTCTACGGGTGGTTTCATCATCAGCCGAATGGGCAACGATATAATAACGATAGCGATGATGGCCGTACTGGCGGGCAATAACCAGCCATAATCATTTGAATCGGCGTTTATATTACTACGATTCAGAAAGGACAGTACCATCAGGCCAAGGGCTAAAATGGTATTGAATGCGGCCGATAACGCGTAAAACCAGCTTACATACACATCGGCCAGTTTTTTGCGTTGCCCTTCCCAGGCAGTAGGATTCGGATTTGGAATCTTCTCGGCCGGTAATTTTGGAAACAGGCGCGCAACGGCATTTGTTATGACATAAACCAGAATAAAAATTCCGATGCTCACGTAGAAAATGACCTCCCGGCTCAGATACTGTACGGCCTGACCGGCATCATTGAATCGAAAAGCTACTTCACCAGGATACGATATATAGCTGCTCATCAGAAGGCCTACAAAACCGATGATAGACAGTATTCGCCAAGTGCGAACAAAAAAAGAACCAGCGCGCATAAGTACGGTGTAACGACGTGTTGTTAATGGGCCGCAAAGGTACTTTTGCGGCACCGCATTTAGCGAGTTAACCTTGATTTCACCCAAAAAGTCTCCATGAAAATATATACACGAACCGGCGATGCTGGTCAGACATCGCTTATCGGTGGCCGCCGCGTAAGTAAAGCCGACCTACGGATCGATACCTACGGCACCGTTGATGAGCTGAACTCGTGGATTGGCCTCCTGCGCGATCAGCCCGTCAATGCCAATCGCCGGCCGTTACTGAAAGAAATTCAGGATCGGCTATTCACAGCCGGAGCCGAGCTCGCTACTGACCCGGAGAAACCACCCCGTCAGGCTATTCCAGCTATTATTGAGGCAGACATTGTTCGTCTGGAAGATAACATGGATGCCATGGACACGGAACTACCTGAGCTACGAAAATTCGTTTTGCCCGGTGGCCATGCCTCTGTTTCATTCGCCCATCTGGCCCGCACGGTATGCCGCCGCGCCGAACGTCTGGCCATAGGCCTCAACAACGTGTCGCCGGTTGATCCGCTGGTGATAACGTACCTGAACCGGCTATCCGATTACCTCTTCGTACTGAGCCGAAAAATGGCGCAAGACCTTGCCGTAGACGAAGTAGCCTGGGAGCCGAGGGTGTAGATAGAGTTTACTGTTTTCCGTTTACTGTTGCGCCGCTACGTCATGTTCGTTAAAGCGAGCAACAGTAAACAGTAAACAGTGTCTATTCCCTTCCCAGCATAATCCGGTCGACGGAATAGAAATTGGATTGTTGGGTCCAGACGAGGATGAAGAAGATGACGGAGTAGATCAGTTGCGAAGCGACTACATCCCATTTCTGTTGAAACGACGTACCTACCATCAGCGCCATCATCAGCAAACTGGCCGCTACGAGCGTATAGCGCGTAAATAGGCCAATGGTAAGCAGAATGCCAATAATCAATTCGATGTAGGAAAGCACCGTACCGAAGGCATACACCAAAAACGGAGGCAGAGGTGTTTGGCTGAAATCGGCAACCATCTTATCGCGAAATCCGCCAGCGCCTTTCAGGAAGCGAGGAATAGCGTGGAAGGTGAAATTTACGCCCATTGTTAGCCGCAATAAGAGATAGGCCAGGAACTGATCAGACATTTTCATACGTCAATACACTTTAAGGTACAACGTCAATACGGCCTCTTTAGCCATTCGGTACAGAATTTGTTTAGTTTTCGGCTAACCTCATGAGAATGAGTGCCCCTTTTTTTTACATTTGTTGTCAAAGCAACTAAATAAGAGTCGAGAGTCAATAGTGGGTAGTCGATAGTCGCGTTTCTGATTAACAAATCTGTATTTTGGCCAAGCAACTACCGACTACCCACTATTGACTCTCAACTCACCAAGACCATGACTACTGACTTGCTTCAAATTGAGATGCAGAAAGCCTCGCAGAGCCGCATCAAGGAGGTTGACTTCAATAATCTGCCCTTCGGTAAGCACTTTGCCGATCACATGTTCGTAGCTGACTACGTCGATGGTCAGTGGACCGACCTACGGGTGGTGCCGTTCGGCGATTTTTCGTTCAACCCAGCGCTCTCGTCATTGCACTACGGACAATCAATTTTTGAGGGCATGAAAGCCTACAAGAATGACGCTGGTGAGGTGCTTATGTTCCGTCCGATCGACAACTGGGCGCGCATGAACGAGTCGGCCAAGCGTATGTGCATGGCAACGATCCCTGAAGAGGTGTTCATGGGTGGTCTGGAAGCGTTGCTCCGCACCGATGCTGACTGGGTGCCTAATCAGCCAGGCAGCTCGCTGTATATTCGTCCATACATGTTTGCTACAGATGTGTATCTGGGTGTTGCGGCATCAAAAACATATCGCTTCTGCATTTTCACCTGTCCGGTAGGCGTGTATTATTCGAAACCGCTGAAGGTGAAGGTTGAAATGAATTATATCCGCTCGGCACCGGGTGGCGTGGGCGCGGCCAAATGCGCGGGTAACTATGCCGGCTCTCTGTACCCAACTTTACAAGCACAACAGGCCGGATACGACCAACTGCTTTGGACCGATGCAACCGAGCATCAGTATTTTGAAGAGTCGGGCACGATGAACGTAATGTTCGTCATCGACGGCAAGCTGGTTACGCCTGCGCTGTCAGACTCGATTCTGGACGGTGTAACCCGCCGAAGCATTGTTGCCATTGCAAAAAGCTGGGGCATGACCGTTGAAGAACGCAAAGTGTCGATCCGTGAAGTGATCGATGGTATTGACAACGGCTCACTCACTGAAGCCTTCGGAGCTGGTACGGCCGTTGTGGTATCACCGTTCCAGGTGATTGGTTACGAAGGAAAAGACTATATGCTCCCAGAGCGTGCCCCCGCCGATTCGTTTGCGGCTCGGGTTAAAGATTACATGAGCGACCTCCGTACGGGTAAAATCGAGGACACCTTCGGTTGGACGTATAAAGTTTAAAGGAGAAACGGGAGAAACGAGAAAGGGAGGAGAGGGTTGCTTTCGCTAGCGTAACTGCTGACGCGAAAGCAACCCTCTCCTCCCTTTCTCGTTTCTCCCGTTTCTCCTCTTTTTCCCTTTCCTCCTTCTTCCTATCTTCGTCGGTATGAGGTCATTCGTAATCTTCGCCGCATTATTCACGCTAACAGCCTTCCGTGGCGATAAGCCAGCGTATCTGTTCTATACCCAAACTGGTAAATCCACTTCTTACGAAAAGCTGCTGAAAGAGGCGGCCGGAGCTGACGTGGTGCTATTTGGCGAGCTGCACAACAATCCAATCTGCCACTGGTTCGAACTTCAATTAGCCAAAGACCTGGCCGCCCAGTTGGGTACGAACCTGGTGTTTGGCGCTGAAATGTTCGAGGCCGACAATCAGCAGGCGCTGACCAGGTACGTTAGTGGCCAGACATCTGATAAAGAATTCGCCAAAGAAGCTCGTCTGTGGCAAAACTACGATACCGACTATCGCCCAATCGTTGATCTGGCGCGTGATAAAAAACTGACGTTTGCCGCCACCAACGTACCCAGACGTTACGCCAGTCTGGTGTCCCGTCAGGGATTGGCTGCGCTCGACACCGTATCGGTTGCCGGCAAGCAGAACATGGCGAAACTGCCCTTAACCGTTGATCTGACCCTTCCCGGCTACAAAGGCATGCTGGAGATGATGGGCACTCACGGTGGGTCAACACAAGGCGGACCACAGGTCGAGAACTTTGCACGGGCGCAGGCACTGAAAGATGCAACGATGGCGCGATTTATTCTGGAGAATGGCCAGTTTACAGGCGCTAAATCAGGCCGAACCGTTTTGCATTTCAACGGCGATTACCATTCTAAGAACTTCGAGGGTATTGTCTGGTATCTACGTCAGCAGCAGCCTAACCTGAAAATCGTGACCATTTCATCCGTTGAGGGCGAGAACATAGCGAAACCGCAGGCCGATTGGAAAGGCCTTGCGACCTACGTGCTGGCCATCCCCGGCGACATGACGAAAACGTACTAACGCTCTTCCAATTTCATTTCCGGATGTTGATAGGCAACGTTTTTGTCATCCCGACCGGTCCTCCGGTGCGGGCAGGAGAGATCGTGGCGTTCGTTCAGAAGGCGCTTGGCACTTTTAACCGGTACGCCACGATCCCTCAATTCTTCGGGATGACAAAGCGTTGCTTATTTTAGACTACTCAACAATTAAACTGGTCAAGCACTAGGTATATGCTCATCGCCTGTATCTCGATTTATCTTCTGTCTAACATCGCGATTGGGGCGTGGGCAGCACGACGGGTAACCACCTCGCAGGATTTTGTGCTGGCGGGCCGGGGCCTATCACTGGCGTTGGCCACGTCGGTCACGTTTGCTACCTGGTTCGGGTCAGAAAGCATTATGGGTGCTCCGGCCAAATTCGTGGAAGGTGGCGTACTGAGCATCATCGAAGAACCGTTTGGCTCGGCACTGTGTCTATTTTTAGTCGGAGCTTTTTTTGCGCGTCCGCTTTACGAGCAGAACATCACTACGTTTTCCGATTATTTCCGAATCCGATTTGGTCGCTCGGCAGAACTGGTCAGCGCGGTGATCATGATTCCTTCCTATTTCAGCTGGATTGCCGCCCAGTACATAGCCATTGGCATTGTACTGAACGTGGTCATGGGCATTCCGATGGCGTGGGGCATCATTGCCAGCGCTACCATCGTAATGATTTACACCTTGCTGGGAGGCATGTGGTCCATCTCGATCACCGACTTTCTGCATAATCTCATTATTATTCTGGCTCTGCTGGTGCTGGCTTTCGTGCTGTATCCGCAGGTGGGCGGCATCACAGGAGTGACCGCGAAGATGCCCGATAACTTTTTCCAGTTTCTACCACCAGCCAGTTTAAGCGGGTGGGCAACGTACCTAGCAGCCTGGATGACGATTGGGCTAGGAAGCATTCCGCAACAGGATATTTTCCAGCGAGTGATGTCGGCCAAATCAGCACGGGTGTCGGTGCAGGCATCGTACCTGGCATCTGGATTGTATTTGTCGGTGGCTGCACTGCCCCTGTTCATTGCACTAGCGGCCCGGTTGCTACACCCCGATCTGGCGGGGGCGGACGAGCAAAGCCGTCAACTAATCATCCCGAACATGGTGATGCGGCACGGGAGCCTTCCCCTACAGATCCTCTTTTTTGGGGCACTCACGTCGGCCATTCTAAGCGTATCGAGCGGCGCGATTCTGGCTCCGGCTACTGTTTTCGGCGAGAATATCCTGAAGTTCTTCCGGCCTAATCTCACTGATAGTCAGTTGCTGAAATCCATTCGCTGGGCCATTGTCGTGATCTCGGTTATCTGCGTAGGCATGACGTTGCAACGCACCACCAGTATTTTCGACCTCGTGGGCGAATCATCGGCGTTCAGTCTGGTGTCGCTCTTCGTACCGCTTACGGCTGGCATTTACTGGAAACGCGCTACCAACCAGGGCTGCTTATGGTCAATCGTGCTCGGTTTCGTCGTATGGCTACTCTGCCTTTGGCTGGAAACGACTTTTCCACCCATGCTTTGGGGTCTGATTGCCAGCAGCGTTGGTATGGTTGGCGGGAGCTTGATTAAGAGATGATACTTTTCTGACAATGACCACCGTCAAAAAATTAGCTATAAAAAGGCTGCTCGATGTAGCCTAGGTACGTTGTGGGCAGCATAGCGGTATGATGTTCCTGAATAGCGGCGGCGACGCTGGGGTACATAGCCAGGTCGGTTAGCTCATCAACAGGTTTCCAGAGTACGCTTTTGGCAGTCGTGTGAACTGGGTTCAGCGTGGGTTCGCCGCTGAACAATTCCCCGAAAAAGACACAGTGTAGTACGTCTTCCTTCTGATTCGGCCTAGTTACAACGCCACAGAACAGCATATTGAATACCTGTATCTCAATGCCAAGCTCCTCCATCAACTCGCGTTCAAGAGTAGCTTCGAGGTCTTCGCCGGGGTCGGGATTGCCACCGGGCAACGCAAAAACGTCAGTGTCGCCATAGCGATACTGCATCAGCAAAACGGCATCATTACGAAGAAGAACAACAGCGGGGCGAACGGTCATTTAACGTTAATTGATGTTGGGGAATCAGCGTCGGCAAGATAAAGCGGTATCATTCCGGCGCGGCACCATTAAATTAATCAATTCTGCGCCTTTACAGATAAATAAACTCCGATTTCCTCATGAAATTTTTAGCCATTGCGCTGCTCGTCAGCCTCACCTATACCACCTACGCCCAGGATGCGGTACTGGTCTTCTCCCGAACAAAAGGGTACCGCCATGCCTCGATTGGCGCTGGAAAAGTCGCGCTGATGAAAATGGGACAGGAAAACAAGTTCCGGGTCGACACTACGGAAGATGCCAACATGTTCACGTATGATAACCTGAAAAAATACAAGGCGGTCATCTTCCTCAGCACCACCGGCGACGTACTCGACAGCCTGCAACAGATCGCTTTCGAGAAGTACATCAAGAAAGGTGGCGGGTACGTTGGTATTCACGCGGCGGCCGATACGGAATACAAATGGCCTTGGTACAACGAATTATGTGGTGCGTATTTCCTGAGCCACCCCAAACAGCAAGACGCCGAAGTCGAGGTAATTGACAAGAAACACCCGTCAACGAAAGACCTGCCCGATCGCTGGAAACGATTCGACGAGTGGTATAGCTACAAAAGCATCGTTGCCGGACCAACCGTACTGGCCAAACTCGACGAAAAAACGTATACGGGCGGTGCCAACGGCGATAACCACCCCATTGCCTGGTATCGCAAATTCGACGGTGGCCGGTCGTTCTACACCGGCATGGGCCACACAGATGCCTCCTATGTTGACCCTCTCTTCGTAGGTCACCTGCTCGGCGGCGTCAAGTGGGCAATGGGCAAGGCGAAGTAGTTATTGGTTGACTGGTTGGCTGGTTGCCTAATTAGTTGCCTGAGTTAATCAACCAATTGACCAGCTAACCAATCAACCAGTCAACCAGCATCACCGCCTGAACACCATGGCTTTCCCCTCTACCGGTACAACAAACCGCTGGAGGGGAATTTTTTGTTTCAGGAGTTCTTTCGTCAGGTCGTCGCGGGGTTCGAAGAGGCCGTCATCGCCCTGCTGGAAGGTGCCGAAATGAATGCCAACGGTTTGCGGTTGTCCCAAATCGTTGAACGCCCGGACGGCATCGATCGGCGACATATGAACGGGCGCCATAAACCACGTTGGCCGGTATGACCCAATAGGCAACATTGCCAGTTTGATTGGGCCAGTTTCACTGATCTCGGCCTGCCGGACAATCTTCGGAAACAGATCGCCGTAGCCCGTATCGCCCGCGAAATAAATCGTGCCAAATCGGGTATGCAGCAGATAGCCCGCCCAAAGCGTACGGTTCCGGTCGCCCATGCCCCGGTTGCTGAAATGGCGCGCTTCGGTGCAGGTGATCGTAAGCTTGTCCGAAAGCACCAGCTTGTCGTTCCAGTCCATCTCTTTGGTAGCATTACCCCCTACCTTTTTAGGTAAGTACGACACACCCAATGGCGTCACCATCGGTGGGTTAAAGTCCTTCGCTAGTCGCTGTAACGTAACCAGATCGAGGTGATCGTAGTGACAATGACTCAGCAGTACCGCATCGATGGGCGGCAGGTCTTCGTACCGGATTCCAGGTGGACGGCGGCGTTTGACGCCCAGCCACTTCGTAGGTCCAACCTTAGGCGACCAGACTGGGTCGGTCAGGATATTCAGCCCGTCGATTTGAAGCAGAAAACTGGAATGCCCAACGAACGTTACCACCAGGCTATCACCGAAGACCCGCGTTTGTGGTTTCGGACCCGGTTGCGCGTCGGGCATATCAAGCCAGGGGCCTTTATCCCGGTGTAGCAGCCATTTCAACAGGCCACCTTGCCGCTCAACAGCCGGACCGGTATTGGCGAATTTCTTCCCATTAAAATGATCGGTAACCGGTCCTTTGTAGCGCGGAGCACAGGCGGTAAAAATGAGAAGGAATAGCAGGTACGTATGCTTCATGCGGTAGATAGTAATGGATGTAGTGAAGCTCCAGCTCTGGGTACGTAATTGACTTACGCCCGAAGCTGGAGCTTCAGGATACTCTAGTTACAGCGTAGCCATGTCGATCACAAACCGATAGCGCACGTCGCCTTTCAGCATTCGTTCGTAGGCTGTCTGAATGTAATCCATTGGAATCACTTCTACGTCGGAAACGATGTTATGTTCGGCGCAGAAGTCAAGCATTTCCTGGGTTTCAGGCATACCGCCCGTATTTGAACCAACTATGCTTTTCCGACCACCCAGTAAACCAAATACGCCTATTTCAGCTGGTTTTGGTGGGGCACCCACGCAGATCTGGACACCGTTGGTTTTCAGCAAGCCCAAATACATATTGTAATCGTGCGGTGCCGAAACCGTATCGACAATGAAATCGAACGTGTTCTGTACAGTTTTCACTTGCTCGGGATCGCTGGTCAGCACAAACTTGTGTGCACCCAACCGGTGAGCATCTTCTTCTTTCGATGGCGATGTGCTCAGCAGGGTTACTTCAGCGCCAAACGCTACGGCGAACTTAACGGCCATATGGCCAAGCCCGCCCAACCCTAACACAGCTACTTTGTGGCCTGCACCCACTTTCCAGTAGCGCAACGGCGAATAGGTTGTGATACCGGCACATAACAACGGAGCTACAGCAGGCAGGTCGAGCGACTCGCTGATCTTCAGTACAAAATCCTGATGCGCCACCATTACGTTCGAATAACCACCGTACGTTGGCGTTTTCTTGTCCTGTTCGTAGCCGTTGTAGGTCTGTGAGTTACCGTTCAGGCAGTACTGCTCCAGGCCTTCTTCGCAGTTTTCGCAGTGCCGACATGAGTCAACAAAACACCCGACCGCTGCCAGATCACCTACGTTGAACTTGGTCACCTGATCACCAACAGCCGTTACGCGACCTACTACTTCATGCCCCGGAACCATTGGGAACACCGAGTTTCCCCACTCGCCCCGAACCTGATGAAGATCGGAGTGGCAAACGCCGCAATAATGAATATCGAACTGAACATCGGTCGGTTTCAGATCCCGCCGTTCAAATTGAAAAGGGGCCAGAGGCGTTTCTGCGTTTTGCGCCGCATATCCTTTTGCTTCAATCATAATGGTTTTGTGTAGTTAAGTACGTTAATGAAAGCGGTATACAGTATTGGCCATACCCGTCGGTTACTAAACCACGACCAGGGCCTGATGGTTACCCGCAACAGGGTCTCTATTTCCGCGCCAGCCAAGCAACCACAGCCAGACAAGCACCGAACCAGGCGAACGGCAGGCGAAGATCAACGATGGAAAGCAACCCGAAAACGAGTGTGGTGCCAAAGCTGGCCAACCCCTGCATGGCCTGGTTGAGACCGAATATTTCGCCCCGGTCAGTATCAGTCGTTTTCTGCGCCATCAGCCCTTCGATCAACCCCTGAATAAGTGAGTACGTGAGGCAGTCTATAGTTATGATGACGTACAGCCATAGCTTCGATGTCCCTACTAAGCCGTACGACGCCAGCACAGGTACCCCTACCAGCGCAAACCAGAAAATAGCCCGGCGCTGATTGATCCGGTCGGCCAGAAAACCGTAGAAACCGTAGCTGATGGCCACGCTTAAGCCGCCGAAATACATGAAGAAGTACGAGATGTCTTTGGCGTCCATCTTCAGTTCACCCAGGCTGACATACGCTACGAAGTAGTTGTAATAGCCGATGGCACCGGTCAGGGCTACCTGCATCAGTACGAGCTTCAGCAAGCCGGGATGTTCCTGCTCTTTCTGCCGAAGCCGGGTTACTATACTTCCCACATTCAACGAGCGAACCAGTTCAATCTTTAGCTCTTCCCGCGCTACCCCACCCGGATTAGGATGGGTTTCGCGCAGCAAAAAACTTAGCAATACGTTCAGCGCCGACAGCCCCACGGCCATCGCTACCACGTATCTAGCCTGTTCAACCGGGTCGGTGAGGTCGAGGGTGGTGATGAGCAGACCCGCTACTGCCGGGCCGATGACGAAGCCAAGCGAAATGATGGCCCCTTCAATGCCGAGGTTGCGGAATAAGGCCTCTTTGGGCGAAATATCCGTGATGGCCGAGCGAACCGTGGCGTATAGCCCGTTAGTCAGCCCGTCGCTGAACCGGTTGGCTAGTTGCCAGCCCATCCGCACGGGCACTAACATACAGTCGGCAATGAACGTACCTACCGATGAGAGTCTGAAAATGGGCTTGCGGCCGTAGCCGTCAGAGAGTTTTCCCAGCAATGGTGCCGAGATCAACTGAACGCCCAGGAACAGGGCTGTTCCCAGTGCCAGCCAGAGTTGCGGTTGCGCATGACCACGCACGAACTGAGGCAGTACCGGCCCAATAATAGAACCCACTACAACATCAATAAAAATAATGGCGTAGATGTGGAGCAGGTGACGGTCTTTGAACATGGGTGGAATCAGTCGTAAGTAGGTAAGTCGTAAGTGGCGCTGCTTAGTTCAACCACCTGCCCGAGCGCCGCCCTCTTCGGCCACAGTTACTTCTGATTCTCGTCCTTTGTTTCGTTAGCTGCATCCTCGGGAAGCGTGGCAGAGCGGTAGGCCAGTACGCCTAATGCCAACGCGTAGAAGGCAAAAGGAGCGCGGGGATCAACAGCCGTCAGCAACGTAGTAGCCACCGCCGCCGTGAAACTAGCCACACCACCCAGCGCCTGCGTATCGCCAAAAACACTTCCCTGTCCCTCTCCTTTCGCGGCCAGTTGCGACGTAATACCTGCAATCAAACCAGCCAGCAACCCGATAGTCAGCGAATCAACAGCGCCGGCGATGTAGAGCATGAGCACGCTACCACCCGCGAATGCATACAGGCCCATGACCCCAATACCAGCAATGGCTACTACGACCAGCGCTTTTTTCTGATCGAGGCGCTTCGCGATAAACTGGAAGAAAAGCAGGTTGACTACGACTGTTATGAGGCCGTAATAAATAAAGAAATATGATGCCTGCCGGGCTGTCAGCCCAAGATCACCCACAATGAGGTAAGCAATGAAATAGTTGTAATACCCGAGCGCCAGCAACGAAAGCAATTGCAGGATGTACAAGGCCTTGAATCCTTTCAGCTTTTCGTCAACATCATCTAATTGTTTCCACAGCGTTTTCACTTTCAACGCGTTGAATGCCTTCATCTTTAGCTCCTGCGGATCAATTGGCTGCTTTTCTTTATCGTTCGTTTCCTTGAAGACAAGGGTCAGAATGATGTTCAGCACCGCCAGAATGCAGCCCATGATCACCAGCGGAATGGGGTTGAACCGGGCCTGGGGCAACGAAATGATAAGCAAACCGCCAATAGCCGGCCCAAATATGGCCCCCAGCGCCGTAATGTTTCCCTGAATGCTGGTTTGCTGTGTCACGTCGTTGTCTTCGGCTGTATCGACCACCGCCGACCGTAATACCGACGACATGCCGTTGGTGGTACCTTCAGCAGCGCGGTTTCCCAGATACCCGAACACATTGACCGGAAAGAGCAGAAATGAAGCCAGAAATGACCCAATGGCGGTTCCAATCAGAACAGGTCGGCGACCAATTTTGTCGGACAACGTACCCAGCACAGGCGATGTTATCAATTGTAATCCCAGCAGCAACGCCGACCCCGCCATGACCCACACCTGCCTGGCTGACAGTGCTTCGGTGTATTTATTGAATAAAGGGCCCAGGCCCCCAGCCACTACGGCATCAATGAACGTGATAGCGTAAATCAGGCCAAGTCGTGGGTTCTTAAACATGTATCAGGTACGTTACGGTCGATTAAACGGTCTACTGATTTAATAGACCTCTTAACTACGTAACGTGTAGCAACATCAAAACGCCTGACTACTTTACAAAATGACCGTTGCCCTATTAACCTGTTACGCTCATCTGCTCAGGCACACCACCGGGCTGTTGCTTACCTGCATGCACCGTGTACCGAAGAGAGCCCATGTCTGAACCATCCCTGACTGTAAAAGGTGTTGAACAGGTGCCCCCAACGTAGCCAGTGTTCAACCTTCGGCGCTTCGGTCAGAAACTCGGAAAAAGGCTAGCAAGCTGCATTCGGTTTAAATACCACCTACTTTTGCCCTATGCAGCAGCAACTCGATTCCTGGATTCGCGCCCTCGTCCGGTGGTTTGGCTACGTACCCAACCGCGACCTGTCGGGCTGGATCTTACTGATCATTTCCATCATCGCCGGCGTCGGGATCACCTTTCTGCTGGTGCAGATTACCCGGTTCATTCTTCGGCATCGCTACGAACCGGTCTTATCCTTACTCAGAACGTACCTGCGGGTGGCGTTCTATTTCTGGTTACCGTCGCTATTTTTTCTGATGGGTACCAACCTGCAGAGCGATCGGTTTATCCGGCGTCATCCTGTAGCCGACAAAAGTGCCGAGATTCTCTTTTTGCTGACCAGCATCTGGCTGGCCCTGCGGCTGTTGAAAGTAGGCGAACTATTGCTGGTACGCAGTTACGACATCAGCAGCGATGCCAATTTATCGGGCCGAAAGTTCGTCACGCAGGTCCAGTTTTTTCGGCGTATCCTGTCAACTCTGATCGTTTTGATTGGCTTTTCGTTACTGCTTCTCAGTTTTCAGGGAAGTCGGAAAGTGGGGGTCAGTGTGCTCACGTCGGCGGGTATCGTATCGGTACTGGTGGGGTTTGCGGCGCAGAAATCGCTGGGAAATCTCTTGGCGGGCATTCAAATCGCCTTTTCGCAGCAAATCCGGCTCGACGATGCCGTAGTGGTCGAGAACGAGTGGGGCCGCATCGAAGAAATAAACCTGACCAACGTGGTGGTCCGCCTCTGGGATCGGCGGCGGTTAATTCTGCCCATCACGTATTTCGTGGAAACGCCGTTTCAGAACTGGACGCGCTCAGACGCTACCATTACGGGGGCCATTATGCTCTACCTCGATTACAACACACCGATCGAGGCCATTCGCGAAAAAGCCAAAGCGCTGGCCGAAGCCGACCCGCTCTGGAATCAGCAGGTATTTGTGGTGCAGGTGACCGATACCACGCCAACGAGCATTGCCGTCCGGATTCTGGTATCGGCCAACGACGCGCCGTCGGCTTTCGATCTACGCTGCCATATCCGCGAAGCTATTATTGCGTTCCTGCGCGATGAGCACCCCGAAAGCCTGCCGCAATCGAGGGTTATTCTGCACGAAAGTGGCCGGAACGTACCTGGCCCAACGATAGCAGCGCAACCACCGGAAAACAATCAGAATCTTAACACATAGTACTGGCACACAAACCGTTGCCCAAACTCGTCGATTGTTCGCTGATGAGTTGGCTCGAAGCCATTTCGTTCGTAGAAGCGCATAAGTGCCGGACGGGTAGCATCGGTTTCCAGCTGAATTTCGTGAATACCCCGTAGCAGGCATTCCGTTTTGCAGAAATCGAGCATAATCTGAAACAGGTTCTGCCCTGCAAACCGCCGCCGTATAGCCACTTTATGAATCAGCCCAACCGTATTGGCCGGCACGTCGGGGTAATACAGCGGGTCTTCCCATTGCAGAATAAACGTCGCCGCCGGTTCATCATCGGCATACATGACGTAGCAATTACCGCGCGTGTAGTCGTCGATGAGGTTGGCGGCCGTGAGCGTATCCGGCGCCCACATCATCTGCCCGCCGTCGACTAGCCACTGCCCTACTTCCCGGACAATGCGTAAAAACTCGTCGGGCTTATCGTTGTGGAAGGTATAGGTCATTCCCTGTTTTCGATTAGTAGTTTATGCTGTCGACTCTTTCTGCAGGTTGCTTTCACATGAACAGGCTTCGCGAGTCGTGCGAAAACAACCTACAGCAAGAGTTAGCTTAAAGAGTATTGCGCCCCTACTTCACACCCACCACGTTACTTAAACCTGATACGCCGTTTTCGTTGAAGGCCTCGATGGCAAAATAGTAGGGCACGCCCACATTCAGCGCCCGTAGTTCGAACTTGTTGGGCTGATCGCTCCAGAACTGGTAGGTCTGATACAGTTTATCGGGGGCAATGCCCCAGCGGATATTATAGCCCGTGGCCGGATCGCCGGACCGGCCAGGTACAACATCCGTTGCGGCGTTCGTCCAGGTCAGATCGGCGTTTCGCTGGTCTTTCTGGCGCGTGGCGGTCATGACTGGTGTGGCAGGCACCTTCCCCGACCCGTTACCAAACACTCGGAACGCGTTGATAGCCAGCGTTGGTCCGGCCACATACACGTGCTCGTAGCGAACGTACCTGGCGCGCACCGGTTTACCATCGGCGCGGGCAGGAATCTCTACGTAGGCACAGGCATGGTCTTTCTTGGGCTCTTTTGTCAGGTCAGCCACCACATCGAATGTCTTCCCATCGGTAGAGGTCAGAATTTTGAACTGCGTGTAGACCGTCGAATCCGAGTCGAAAATGGTTTGTTTGTAATCGATGTAGTCGACCTGTACGGCCCGAATATCGCGTACAGCCCCCAAATCAGTAGTGAGCGTTTCGCCCGGTCGGTTTTTCCCGGCCACCCAGAACGTGCGCGGATTTTCATCGGCAACGCGCTCCGCGTTCACTGTGTCAGTCGGTGCTACGGCTAACGTTGAGGAAGCAACCACTGTTTTTTTATAATTGAGCAACATCCAGCCCGTAAACAGTTCGTCGCGGTTTTGCAGGGGTTTCGTGGGCAGGAAGTGCGGATAATCACCGAAGCGGGTGTTGGCATACATCTGCCCGTCTTTATCGAAACCGGCCGGGTTCATCACAATGCGGCGTTCCATGCCCCAGTTGTAGCCAATCCAGGAGGTACCGGTATTCCAGTAGTTGCCGAAGTTGTCCTGGAAGGTGTTGCCATGCCCGCAGCCCGTGGCAAATCCACCCGGCTTATAGGCCACTGGATTATAGGGCGCGTACTCCCACGGCCCCAGTGGACTTTTGCCCACGTAGGTTCCGTTGCCGTAGACATTATATTCGGTGCCTGGCGCGCCATATTGCAGGTAGTAGGTTCCGTTGTGTTTGGTCATCCAGGCACCTTCGGTAAACGGCTTGAACGGGTCTGAATGGTTGGGACCGAAACGTTCCCAGCCGTGTTTGTACGGGTCGAGCCAGAACATAGCCTTGTACGCTTCGGCCGGGTTATTCCCCGCATAAGTCAGGTTACGGCTTTTATCGAGTTCGGCCCCAAAAATCGGATACACGTTCGAGGAGCCCCAGTACATATACCACTTGTCGGTATCGTCGTCGTGGAAGAGCGCCGGGTCCCAGGGGCCGATATCTTTCGGGAGGCGCGGCAACCAGCGGTTCAGGAATTTGAGTTTGCCTTTTTCCGGTTCGGTCGAATAGAATATGGGCCGCTGCTCAAACGTGCTTTGGAACAGGTAGAGTGTATCGCGCACCGACAGCGCTGCCGGGGCACACATATCTTCCATCGGCCACTTATCAGGCACAATGTAGTTCCAGTTGATGAGGTCTTTGGAATGCCACCAGCCACCCTGAATAGTTACGAAAAGGTAGTATTCTTTTTTGTGATTGATAATGACCGGATCAGCGCCAGACCGGTACGAAATCTTCTCGTTCAACTGCTCGAAGTTATACCGATAGCTGATGTCCATCGGGTTGCAGTAGGTACGTTGCTGTCGGGGCTGGGCCATACCGGGAGCCAGGCAGACTTGTAGCAGAAAGAGGAGGATAAGGATACGCATGCGATTCAGGTGGGGTTTGCCCGTAAAAGGCGTTACGGTTTTGGCTTTACTTCGAGGGTACCCCTAAATGCGACATGATCGAATAGAAGTAAGTTGAACACCCAATCACATCCGTCATAACTCCGTTTGCTTCCCGCCGCCACGGGCCGGATATTTGCACCCAACTTTTACTGATCTGTTGCCTACTGTGCTCCACACACTCCCTATTCAGTTGCTGACCGCCCTGCTGGGCCTGCCATTTATGGCGTTCGGGCTACTGTTTGGGTCGGGTAACCGCTCTTTAGCAGGTTGGGTCGCCGTTTGCACCACCTTGCTGGGACTGGGTATTAGTCTCTATGCCCTGCCCACACCTCCCCACACCCAGATTTGGTCAACCGACTGGATTCATTTCCAGCAGCTAACGGTTAGGCTCGAATTTAGGCTCGACGCCATCGGCAAAATGATGCTTGTGCTAGTGCATGGTGTTGCCCTGCTGGTGCAGCTTTATTCACTCAGCTACATGCACGACGACGCCCGCAAGGGTCGGTATTTTGCTTATTTACAATTGTTTGTCGGGGCCATGCTCGGTATTATACTGGCCGGCAATCTGGTGATTTTATACGCTTTCTGGGAACTGGTCGGGCTGGCATCACTGCTCCTGATCGGATTCTGGTACGACCGCCCGGCTGCGGCGGCTGCCGCCAAAAAAGCATTTCTGATGAACCGCATTGGCGATGCCGCTTTCCTGCTGGGCATTCTGATGACGTACCTGAACACCGGCTCGTTTGACTTCGGCACCGCGCCGCTACCGACCATTGCGGGTGTCTGCCTGTTTATGGGTTGCGTGGCCAAATCGGCGCAGTTTCCGCTGCTGACCTGGTTGCCTGACGCCATGGAAGGGCCAACGCCTGTCTCCGCGCTGCTCCACGCTGCCACGATGGTAGCCGCCGGTATTTTTCTGCTGGCCCGCATTCACCCGATGCTCTCGCCCGATGCCCTGCTGACTATTACGCTGGTAGGTACGTTGACCACGGTTTGGGCTGGCTTTTCAGCCCTGTTCCAGTCTGATATTAAACGCGTGCTGGCTTTTTCAACGATCTCACAACTGGGCCTGATGGTGGCGGCAATGGGCACCGGCAATGTGGGTGGTGCCCTCTTTCACCTGCTCACGCACGCTTTCTTCAAAGCGGGTCTTTTCCTGGCGGCGGGCAGCGTCATTCACGCCGTTCACACGCAGGATATGCACCAGATGGGTGGCCTCCGGAAAGCCCTGCCCCATACGTACCTAACGTACCTGATCTGCGCGGCGGCACTGGCGGGCGTTCCGCTTCTGTCTGGTTTTCTGTCGAAAGAAGCCATACTTGGCGGTGCATTCGGTTGGGCCGACGAACGCGGCTGGCTGGCCCGGGTAGTCCCCATTACGCTGCTCCTGTCGTCTGGGCTTACGGCCGTGTACATGGCCCGCCAAGTCCGGCTGATCTTTTTTGGCCAGCCAACGAATACTACCGTACTCAGCCCCCACGAACCCGACTGGCTAATGCGCGGGCCGGTCTGGCTGCTCACAATCCTGTCGGTCGGCTTCTGGTTTTCGCTGAATCCACTGTCGGCGCATTCTAGCTGGGTGGTACAGGCTATTGGCCAAACGCTGCCCGAAGGCGGACCGGTCTGGCTGGCACCGGTATCGATTGTGCTGGTTGGTCTTGGTGGCTGGCTGGGCTTCCGGCTACGCGAACCAGCCGCAGACAGTCAGCTGGCGCAGGCTTCGCAGCAGTACGGCTACCTCGACCAGGCTTACCAACGAATTATAACCGGACCTACCCTCTGGCTGGCCTCGCTTGTGACCCGCACCGACCGGCGGGTAGTCGATGGCGTAGTTGACGGTATTGGCCTTGGCACCGTTATGCTGGCCCACCTGATCCGATTCCTTGACCGCTTCGGAGTTGATGGACTGGTAAACGGAGCCGGTAAAGTTGCCATGGGGGTTGGTCAATTAACCCGTTCCGTGCAGGGCGGGCGAATACAGACATACATCGCCACAGCGCTGGCCGTCGTGATTTTAGTACTTTGGCTACTGCTTTGATAACCGTTACACCGTTTTGAACCTACTTTCGCTCCTTATTTTCATTCCCCTCGTTGGGGCCTTAGTGGTCGCGTTGGTGCCGGGCGAACGCCCTGCCCTCTTTCGCGGAATTGCCCTGGCTGTTACGGTAATTGAGGTCCTGCTAAGTGCCCTGGCTTATTGGCAATACGTACCTGGCAACCCCGATTATCAGTTACTCGAACAGGCCGACTGGATTACCCTGCCCCTGGGTAGCCTGGGCGTTGCCTCGATCGATTACCTGGTTGGCGTTGACGGTATCAGCCTGCCGCTCGTTATACTGTCGGCGGTGGTGATGCTGGTGGGGGTCGTCTCTTCCTGGACCATAACGCAGCGCACCAAAGCGTATTTTTCGCTCTACCTGCTGCTGACCGGAACCATCATGGGTTGCTTCCTGGCACTCGATTTTTTTCTGTTCTTCCTCTTTTTCGAATTCATGCTCCTGCCCATGTATTTCCTCATCGGGCTGTGGGGCGGGCCCCGGCGGGAATATGCTTCCATTAAGTTTTTCCTCTACACGCTCGCTGGCTCGGTACTGATTTTACTGGTCATGATCAGCCTGTACCTGTCGGTGATGGACCCCGTCAGCACGGCCATCAATGCCGGCCTGATTGAACTGGCCGGTGATTTCACGGCCGATGTCCGGCAATTGCTTCAGGCACAACTGGCAAACGGTCAGCTCAACCCCTCGCTCATCGTGCACACGTTCGACTGGCGGTATATGGCCGATGGCGGTAACTACCTGCCGGGTTCATTCCTGAGTGGCGCGGGCGAAGTCCTGATTGGCGGTATGCCCAGCCGGATGCTGGCGTTCTGGGCCGTTTTCCTCGGCTTTGCTATCAAGTTGCCCATTGTACCGTTCCACACCTGGCTGCCCGATGCTCACGTAGAAGCCCCCACGCCGGTATCGGTAGTGCTGGCAGGTGTGCTGTTGAAAATTGGGGGGTACGGCTTCATCCGGGTGGCCTGGGGCCTATTCCCCGACGCTGGAGCCGAATATGCCACGACGCTGGCCGGGCTGGGTACGTTGACCATTGTTTACGGTGGCCTGAACGCCCTGGCGCAGTATGATTTAAAGAAAATGATCGCCTATTCGTCGGTCTCGCACATGGGTTTCGTGCTGCTCGGTGTAGCGTCGATCACCGCCGAAGGCATCAATGGGGCCGTGTACCAGATGGTGAGCCACGGTATTTTGTCGGCCATGCTCTTCCTGCTGACGGGCGTACTCTATGACCGCACCCACGACCGCCGCATCGACTCGTACCGGGGCCTGATGACACCCATGCCGCAGTATGCCACGCTCACGGCCATTGCCTTTTTCGCTTCACTGGGGCTCCCCGGTTTCCCGGGCTTCATTGGTGAACTGTTTACGCTGATGGGCAGCTACCAGTCGGTGTATCTCCCCGGCTGGATCACGGCCGTATCGACCCTTGGCATCATTCTGGCCGCCGCCTATTTCCTCTGGACCCTGCAACGGATGTTTTTCGGAACAACCTGGGTACGTTCGCAGAGCACGCTGGCCAACCAGACAGACGTTGAGCCGCTCGCCGACCTGACGGCCCGCGAACGGCTCATGCTGATTCCACTGGCATTAATAGCGCTGAGTATTGGGCTGTTTCCTAACCTGATCTTCGACCTGACAAACTCGACGGTAGCGCGTTGGTTGCTGGCGTTTGCCGTGGAGTGACGGTATCAAATCCCTTTCGAGTTGGTACGTCTCAAAAAAGGCGTTAAGGCAACGAGGATGAAACTGCCAATGGACAGCAATTCGCGTTTCTGAAAATTGGCAATCACGATTGGGTGAATCAACTTGATTTTCCTGATTTGATCGCTGGAAAGGTGGTCAAAATGCAGCGTTTGAATGTACTGGTTGATTGGCACCTGGTGCTGAATGGTGAAATACAGATCATAAAAGAAAAGAGCGAGAGCTGAAACCAGCAGCCATAAAATCGGCTTTCTCCACTGCCCAATAAACAGCCCAATCGTCAGGACGTAAGAGGCCATGATAAACGGGCCGAAAATTCGCATACGCGCCCCCATAAATCTATCCGTAATCTGCCAGGATTCGGCCCATCGCACCGATGGCATAAGGTCGCCCGCCGGATTGATAATGCCAAAAATTGACGGGTTCAGCATACCTGAGAAATGGATTCCCGCATACAGTCCGGTAACAATAAGCAGCAGGAGCAGAAACACCGTTCGGGCGCTGGTCATGACGTTGCTTTTCGCTGTTGGTTCATCAATAACCGAAACAAGTTGAATTGGGTCTTCCATAGATTAAAGGGGTTTCGTTGTTGGTAGTTTGCTGCTAACTTCCTGTGCCCTTTGCCAGGCTGCTAACCCAAGCAACAGCCACGGAAAGCCCCAGATACCTATCAATTCCGCCGGTCTTGCCCCTGAAATGAATAGTATGGGAAACATGAAAACAAATGGAAAACTACCCACGATGAGGGGCGCGTAGCGTTTCCAGCCCGTCCAGATGCTGGCTCTCAAACTGGCAATGCCAACCAGCAACATGCCAATTCCGTTCAGGAAAGCACCCATTGGCGCAAAAGGCAACGGCAGCCATTGACCCAGTACATAAGCGACTGCGCCAGCCATCGGTATGAATAACAGGGACCGCTTTTTACCCAAACCAGTGGGTTCGCCGATTTTCCAGAGCGAAAAGGCGCCCACGAACATACTCGCCTTGGAAATAAGGCCTATCCAGCCCCCCTGTTCTGTTGGAATAAAGGGATCGTCGGCCAGGAAAATGAAAGGGGCCAGCAAACGGCCTTGCGCTTTGGTTTCGACTGCACCCAAAAACCAAAACTGAAAACCGAAAGCCAAAAGACCTGTTCCAGCCAATACATAAGCGAATGACGCCCGGCGGAGATACTTGCTCGTCTGTTCCATAGTTGTACGATTGATGGGCAAAACTGGGCAAGGAGCGCCTGAAGAACATAGTAAAAAAACGACAACTTCAGCAAGGGTTCAGCGCGACAGCGAGCGGGAGAAGAAATGCCGATGCGCCAACTCTTCGTTGAATAACTGGCTGGGGTTGGTCCCCGCAAACTGCTGAAAGTCTTTAATCAGGTGATTGGGGTCGTAGTAATGGCAGTCATAGGCAATGTCGATCCAGGAGCGGTTCGGGTCCAGTTCACGGAGTTTGTAGGCATTCCGGAAGCGGGCAATTCGGGTGAATAGTTTGGGGCTGACGCCCAGCCGCTCGCGAAATTTACGCTCAAACTGGCGTGTGCTCAAACAGGCATCGTGGGCTAACTGGTCGAGCTGGTGATAAACCGATGGCTGGAGCATTTGCCGGGCAACAAGGTCGATCGGTAATTCTGCCTGTCGACATTGAGCCGCTTGTCGTAACAGGAACGCTTCAACAAGCCGGATCATGGCCGCGTAGTTGGTTGCGTCGGGCAAACGTTCATATACTTCCTGCACTGCTTTGCCCGTAACTGCTTCCAGATCGGCGTGTCCATCGACAAGCAGGTTCATAGGAACACCAAGCAAACGAAACAACCCTCCCGGCTGAAAACTGACTTTTAGCATCAGATAGTTTGGGTTGATCGTAATGTTCATCCGGGTAAGCGGCTGACCTACGATAATACCCGGTGCTGCATTTTCGGGAGTTGCATTACCTGTTTTCGTGCTACTGGGCAGATCGAACGGATAAAAATACAGGCACTGTTCGGTAGTGGGCGGATAGGGTTTTACAGGTAACTGGTTTTTCGGGATTTTCGGATCAAGCTGGACATGGATGATCCAGTAATGACGCACGAACGACTGTAGAGCAACGTGGGGGGCGTATTCGCGAAAGAAAACCATACGTGCTTTGGGAAAGACACTGGCCTCTGGTGATGAGAGTCGCCATACCAGAGGCCAGTCAGTACAGGGCAAACAGGACTTGAAGGCCCTTGGTTTTAGCTTACTTCGTCGTGGATGAGGCCTTTCAGACCAGCAGCCATTTCCGGGCTGACCGTTACGCCATGAACTTGCTGAGCGTGTTCGGCAGCCTGTGCCAGCACCTCCTCGTCAGTATTGGCTCGTACAACGGCCTCACAATCAAATCCGGCATCTTTGCAGTGTAATGTCTTCATGACGCATCAATGTTTTAGTAGTAGCTATTAATCAGTAAGTTATCTGATTTCAACATACTTGCTTTCAACTTTTGATTGACTGGTACCTGCCCTGACAAATTCCCTGAACCAGCATACAATCTATCAGCGCAGGCCGGAACGGGCCTGTCAAGTAGAAATCACAGGACGCGTTCCTTATAGGCGCGTTATCAAGTCATATCAACCTGAAATCTGCCCGATTTTACGCCTTTTTTTAGCTCTATGAAACGCACAATTCCCTTTCTATTTTTATTAATGGCAGGTAGCCTGACCAGCCACGCCCAGTCGTTTGGTAAACTTGTTAAGAAAATGCCGGGCATGGTATCGTACACCCTCCGCGACAGTTTCGGGAAGGATGTTCCCGGCACGCTGGATAAAGTGAAAGCCTGGGGCATTACTGACATTGAGTTTTCGGGCCTGTTCGGGAAAACCGCTCCCGAGCTCAGAGCCCTGCTCGATCAGCGCGGACTAACGTGCAGCAGTTATGGTGTGAGCTACGATGCCATTGCCAACAAACCGGATTCAATTCTGCGAAATGCGAAAGCACTGGGCGCCAAGTACGTTCGGATCGGGTCCATCCCACACCGAACCGACGCAACGCTCGAGATGATGCAGAAAGCGGCAGAAGTCTTCAATCGGTTCGGAAAACAGGCTCATGAGCAGGGCATTATGTTCTGTTACCATAATCACGGTTTCGAGTTTGTGCCCTATGAAAATGGCACCCTGTTCGACTACCTCGTCACGAATACCGACCCCAGGTACGTTGGCTACGAAATGGACGTTACCTGGACGTATTTGCCCGGCCAGGACCCGGCTGCTCTGCTTACAAAATACCCCAAGCGGTTCCGGCTTATTCACCTCAAAGATGTTGAGAAAGGTGTGCCCAAGAGTGCCAAAGGTAGCATGGCCAATGAGCAATCGGTAGTGCTGGGAACCGGCCAGATCGACTGGCCTGCCGTGCTTAAAGCCGTGAATAAATCGTCGATAGCTCATCTGTATATTGAAGATGAGAGCAAAGCCGCCGAGCAGCAGGTGCCGCAGAGTTTAACGTACCTGAAAAGCTTATAACCGATGGCGTTCATAGAAAAAGCCCGGCATCGTCTGCTTCAGATGATTCCGGGCTTTTTCTATGTCGTCAACGTGTCGAAGAGCAGTTCCATGTGCACATTGGCGCGGGCGTAGGGGCTGTCGCGAAGCGGGATATGCACGAAGCCGATGCTTTCGTAGAGTTTTACGGCTACGTCGGCTTTCTTGTTCGACTCAAGCCACAGCCGTTTCGCCTCCATCTTCCGGGCATAGTCAACGGCGGCCTGGCATAGTAGCCGACCAATACCCAGGCCACGGGCTTCTTTCTTCATGCCCATCTTGGCCAGTTCAAATTCATCGGGGCCGGTGCGAATGATAGCAACCGTACCTACGATAGCATCGCCATGTTGAGCCAGCAATACCTCGCCGCCATTGGGCAGAATATGGATTTCAGGATGATCGAGCTGCTCCAGATCGTGTGGCTCAACTGTGAACATGTCGCTGATCCACTCGACGTTAATCTGTTTGAACGCAGCCTGATGCTGGGGTGAAAACGGTACAATCGTAACAGAGTCCATAGGGGTGTGAAGTTTTCCCGGTGAGGTAAGCACGCAAGTAGGAAATTTCTCTATACATACGCAATCGGCGCGCCTGCGAATTACCAGACTTCGCTTTACTCACCGGGCCACCCAGACCAGCCTATAAGACAGGCACGCCCGTTATGGTAGCCAGTACTGGTCTGGAAACGAACTTATTACGCAGCCCGGTTCCGGCGTACAACCGCACAAAAAGGGCCAAAATTGGTTCAATCAAATACTATTTTGCATTATACCAATCGAACAAAACATTATTTGTATAAACTGTTTGAAATAAGAATTATAGTTTGAAAATTTGATCATACCCAATACTATTTCATACAATGTATTGAGATACCATACCAGTTCTACTTCTACAACCTAACAAACTAAATCAATGAGTTTATCACGCCGCAACTGGCTCAAGGCCAGCAGCCTGTTTACCGCCAGCCTCGGTTTAAATCGCTGGAATACAGCGCAGGCAGCAGTTCCCCAGGCCCCTGCATTGACTACCAACGCCTTCACGAAAGAGCATATGGTCATGCCGCCAGGCACCGCCAAACTACGGGCTCGGTTACTGGCGAACGAAAACCCGCTGGGCATTGCACCCAGCGCAAAAAAGGCAATCATTGACTCGGCCAGTTCAGGCAACCGCTACGCCTGGTCGGAGTTTGGCCCGTTGAAGAAACTGATTGCTGATAAGGAAGGCGTTAAACCCGAGCACATTCTGATGTCGCCCGGCTCGTCGGATATGCTGCTGGCAGCGGCGGAACACTTCGCTAAAGGCGGAGGTACCATCCTGACCTGCCGACCTACGTATGAAGACTTGCTGAAAAAGTCGACGCTCTTTGGCGCTACGGTGAAATCGCTACCGCTCACCAAAGAGTACAAGTTTGATCTGCCCGCTATTCAGGCCGCCATCACGCCCGACGTGAAACTGGTGTATATCGTGAACCCGAATAACCCGACCGGCACTATCCTGTCGCCGGCTGAACTGGAAACGTTCTGCCGCGCCGTGGCTCCAAAAGTGCCCGTCTTCATCGACGAAGCCTACATCGATTTCCTGACCCCAGCCGACCGGCCTATGCTTGGGAAACTGGTTGCCGAGGGCTTAAATATCATCCAGGCCCGCACATTCTCAAAGATTCACGGTTTTGCCGGTCTGCGCCTTGGTTACGCCATCGCGCAACCTGCCATGCTGGAATCGATGCACCAGTACATCGGCGCTGAGCATGACGTGAGCATCACCACGCTGATGGCCGGTACCGCTAGTTATCAGGACATGGCCTGGCAGGACCATTGCCGCGCCGAAAACGCCAAAGCCCGTGACTTCACGGTGAAAGCGCTGACCGACATGGGCTATGAAGTTATTCCGTCGTACGCCAACTTCATGCTGTTCCCGATCCGGATGAAGAGCAAAGCCTTCAGCGAGCAAATGTTCGCGCAGGGCATCGGCATCCAAACCCGCGACATCGACGGCCAACCATTCTGCCGCGTGAGTATCGGCACGATGGAAGAAATGGGCATGTTCGTCGATAGCTTCAAGAAAGTAGTGGGCTGATTACTCCAGGTACGTTACTTCCCAAATAGCCGCTCCCAGTTCACACTGAGAGCGGCTATTTTTTTGCTCCTTCCTTTCCAGCAGTAGCCAGTTATCGCTATTACCACCGCTTACTCAATTCAGTTGGACTAGCTGACCTAATAAAGTATGATTACATGATAGATTGGTAAGTCATTTTTGTAATTGTTTCAACCAGATTAATCCTCATCAATAGAGCAATAGTCTGCCGATAAATAGTAGCTAAGTATTTTTTTATCCAAAACAGCTACATGTATTCGGAACAGGAAGACATGTTTGACTTAAATCAGTGCCAGTAATTTGTTCCCATCCACTCTCTTAAATTAACACAATCATGAAAAAGTACGCAGGAAAAATTAGTCTTATCCTCATTTTTTGTTTCCTGTTAGGTTGCAATAAAGAGACAGATAATTCTTCGCCACAGCCAACTAGTTCAACTACTACATTAGTCATCAATGGGCATAATCAGACAAATCAGGCACGAATTATTCTGGTTAGTTTATCTACTGACGTAAATGGATCAACCAAAAAATCCAGTTTAACAGGGCGTTGCATTAAGTTCAGCCAGAGTTACGGAACTGAACTTGACAATACGATAAACTCTATCTTTTTTGAAATAGATCAGAAAGGAAATGAGTTGAGCGACAAAGATATTGTTGCCTTTTTCGAGGAGAAACTGAAGCTCACAAACGGCTACGCAACAAGTAGTGCTATACCGCAACAACAGTTGTTGAGTATGTTAAAAGTAGGGCAGATAGACCTGGCGCTACAAAAGCTAAAATCAGACAGCTTTTTTGACGACGTTTTATTGGGTTTATTTTCGACCCCAGCTTATGCGCAAACTACTAATCCAGATAAAATAATTCTTGATATTGTTAAAGGTGCAGTAAACCAGGTCAAAGGCTGCTTTGGAGGTACCAGTGCAAAATGTGTAAAATCAATCAAGGATCTGGCCAAGGCTACCGGTAAATTATGGGATTATATCGCTGATGAAGTAGGAAAAGCGATGAATCCTGACGACAATAAAAGCGCCGGAGATGTATACGATGATCTTCAGAACTCGCCTACATCGAATACAGGAGGCAATTCGCAGAACGTATCACCGTCACCGACCGGTGGGTCGTATGGAGAGCCCCATTTAACTACTATGGATGGTTTTTATTATGATTTTCAGGGATATGGAGAGTTTATAGCCGTGAAGTCAACTACAGACGCCTTTGAAATCCAGGCGCGCCAACAGGAAATTGAGCCGTATCGAAATGGAAAAGTGACAATGAATACGGCTTTAGCTATAAATACGGGTAGTGATATTATCTGTTTGTTTCCTAACGAAGTTTATATCAACAAACAAAAATTCACGTTCACTCTAAACGGCCAGCGTGAATTCGCGCTCAAGCAGGGAAGTGCAACACTGTCTAATAATTTCTTCACTGTTCAATCGGCTGCCAATGACATTATCCGAGTTAATATACAAAATCTTGGACAGGGCTTTCTTGACTACCGGGTAACATTGAATGAAACCAGAAAGGGAAAAGTTAAGGGGTTATTGGGCAATTTTGATGGTAATACTGCAAATGATGTACAAACCCAGGATGGAAAAATTGTTAACCCATTCATATTCGCCGACATGTATCCAGCTTTTGCCAATAGCTGGAGAATAAGTGATACCAATTCATACTTCGAATATCCGACCGGTAAAAAAACAGCCGATTATTCGAAAACAGATTACCCTAAACTGAATGCAGACATTGATGCAACTTTACGAACCTGGGCAGAAAATGTATGTCGTGTCAATGGCATTACAGACGAGCCTTATTTTTCGTCCTGTGTCATGGATGTCGCTCTATCTGGCTCCGATCGGTATTTCATCAGTGCGTTGGGTGCAGAAGAGAGCAAATTACGGTTAACCAGTTTTGAGATCAACAAATTCACTTCATTCGAGGAATTAAATCTGACGCCACACGGAGGTAGTCCGACAATTGAGAATGGGCTACTTTACATAACAAAACCACAGGGAGCCGCCGCCGTATACCAGAAATATAAAATCGATATAACGACTGGTTTTGAAGTCAATATTGACTTTGCCTTTACAGAACCAGGCGGTATAGTAGACGCCAAAGGAGAGCTTGGTGCTGATGGTATTGCGTTCATCATCCAGGATTACAACAGCAGGCTGGTACCACCGTCTTCTGGCCAGGGGCTAGGCTACAACGGGTTGCCTCGCAGCCTGGCAATTGAATTTGACACGTATACAAATGCTGGCCAGGATTCGCCCGATGCAGACATCTGGCTAAATACGCAGGGTGTCAATCCTAATTCTGTAGCTGATGCCACTACCCTGATAAAACCTCAAACCCGGCCAATTGCCAACCTGGTAGATGGGAAAGTCCATAAGGCTGTTATACGGTACGTAAAGAAAACATCAACTACCTACAAGCTCGACGTGTTTGTAGATGGAGAGACAAACCCCTATTTGACGGCCGATAACATTAATATTCAAAACATAATTGGCGCTTATTCTTCGGGTGTGTATCTGGGCATATCAGCCGCAACGGCAGGGGGTTACCAAAATCATGTGATTCACCGGTGGGCCTATAAACCGCTGTAGTCGGGTGATGGCTGGGTACGTTATGCGCCAACTAAACAGGCGTCTGGTAACGTACCCGGCTACTTCCCAGCCGCTGCCGTTAACGGCGCGTAAAACCGCCAGGTGGGTTTGTAATCGCGGGTGAGTTTCTGGTTGGTCAGGATAGCGCGGACCATATCGACGGGCATGGCGTTTTCCTGCATGATGGTATCGTGGAACTGCTTGTAGGTCATCTTTCCACTGTCGACCAGCTCTTTTTTCAGGGCGTAGAACTGGAAACCACCCGTCATGTAGGCCAGTTGATAGAGCGGTTCGTAGCCACCTACAAACGACCGACGTACCTCGCCCTCGGCGTTGGCCCGCTCGTGCCCGACGCGGTCGACCAGGAAGTCGATGCATTGCTGGGGCTTCCACTTGCCGAGGTGGTAGTTGAGCGAGAAAATGATGCGGGCGCAGCGGTGCATCCGCCAGAACAGCATCCCGATCTTGTCTTCCGGCGACTGCGGGAAGTTCATATCCCACAGGATCATCTCCCAGTAGAGCGACCAGCCTTCGATCCAGAAGGGCGTGCGGAAGCGGCGGTACGTTTTGTAGCGGTTGTTCATGAACCCCTGCAAATGGTGCCCGGCAATGAGTTCGTGGTGCACCGTTGCCCGCGAGAAATGCGGATTGTTGCCCCGCATGCTCATCAGCTTGTCTTCCTGCGACATGCCCGACGTGGGGTACGAAATCAGAATGGTTTCGCCACCCAGAAAGAACGGGCTCATCTTCTGCCGCTCGGCCGACATCATGGTCATGCGCCAGGTTTCTTCGGCAATGGGTGGAATGGTGATCAGGTCTTTCGCTTTCAGGAATGCCACCGACTCGTTGTAGAGGCGGAGAATCAGTTCGGGCTGCTTGCCCACGGGCACCGTGCTGTTCTTCACTTTCTCCTGCGCCGCTTTCCAGTTATCGCCGAAACCCATCTCGCGCGAGGCTTTCAGCAATTCACGGTCGCACCAGGCAAACTCACGATTGGCAATATCGATCAGTTCTTCGGGCGTGTAGGCGATCATCTCGAACTGAAGCTGCCGCACCAGTTCATCGCGCCCGACGGCCGTGCCCGCAATGCCGCTTTCGTCTACGGCGGGCTGGGCGGCTTTCGCTTTTTTGCCGAAAAAGGCGGCGTACTCAGTCAGTTGGGCGTCCAGTTTGCGGTAGGGTTCGGGCACCCACCAGGTGAAGAGTGGGTCGTAGTCGTTATAGAACTCGAACACGCTTTTCAGGGCCGATTTCAGCCCGTTGGCCGTGTCTTCGGCCCGCTGCGCCAGCACCGGATCAACTTTCTCGGTTGCCTGGATGGTCTTCAACGCCTGCGCCACCTCGCGACTAAGCCGCGAAAAGTCGGTGGCCACCACCTCGCCGTTCATCGACGCCCCCCGCCGCCTGACTTTTTCGAGCGCGTAGATGGGCTCGGCGAAGGGGAACCATGCTTGCGTTTTAGCGACCTCGGCTGCTTCAGTCTGCAACTCCCGCAGGTCGACCTCCAGGCTCCGCCGAAACAGCAGGTAATCGACCTGACTATCGACCGGCAGCCGATCGAAATCCAGTTTCTGAAGCTGCTGGAGCGTTTCGGTGGTGTGGCGTTGCAGCCGTTCGCGCCGTTCGGGCGAGTTGGCAATGACGTAAAACCGGTTCAGGCTCCCCCGGTCGGCGTTGTACTGCGTCATCAGATGATGCACCTCGCTGGTTTGCCGGTACAACTCATTAATCGGCGCAGGCTGGGCGTAGACGCAAAAGCTAGCCGACAAAGTCAGCAGACAAACAAGCAGTATTCTGTAAACAGTAGACATAGGAATGTATAAGTGATCAATGAAGTATATGGGCCGTAAATTCAACTGCAAATACAACGCTTGGTAGCCATACGGTTCTCTGCTGCAACATACTGCCTTTACAGCAACAATTCATATTTGCCTAAACTGAATAGTAATTCGGCAGCTTGTTGATAGTACTAGGTACGTTTGATAGATAAAGTAACAATAAACGCCTAACCTACGAGCGAGTAAGGAGCTTTACATAAGTAGCTGGCCTAATTTTTGTACTTTTAGCGACAAATCACTCGCCTAAATTGTTAATCCTTTATGCCAGAGCAGCCTATAGATATATTTAATCTGCAAATTGGTGGAGAGGTTGGCAAATACAATTCTCTACCTGTTGAGTACCTTATTGAAATTGCCAAAAATCTCCAAAACTTCTTGCAAACACTGGCTAAAGTCAATGTCTCAAATAGTTCAACCTTAGACCTCAATAATTTTAAGTTAGAATTAACTGGCTTTCAAAAAGGTAGCGCAGTACCGCAATTTGTTTTTACTCCTCGTCGACGTCTTACACTAGATGCTGATATTGACAATCAACGATTATTAGTCAGACAAAAGTTTGATGAAATTGTTGAAGCTTCTAGCAAAGGCGACTTTACTAAGGTTAGAGAACTTTATCCAGACGCATATCGTCGAAATGAAGTTGTCGAAGGGTTGTACAGCTTCGTTAACAGCTTCGGTAACTCACCAGTAAGTGTCGTTGATTTAAATAATAAGAAGGGTAAAGATAATATCACCACGCTTTACCGAATTCGGCCTTTTGCGAAAGAAGTTCGTGACCGTTTAATTACGACGGTTATTGAAAGCAGAGCCTTAGAAACAGTCGAAGAAATTAGTTTGCGAAGGGTAGTTACGACTTACCGTGGTGGGGCAAAAATTAAAACAAAAACTGTAGAAGAATACTCGGATAAGCAAGCGGCTCTATCACTTGCTCCAGATCAGATTATATCATCTACGCATACTTATAGATTAATTAGCCCTCTTCGTTGTCTACTTGAAAAAGAAGAAGACTATTTCGTACTAACGTGTGAACTACTCGATTTGGTCGGCACAGGATTATCAGTCGAAGAGGCACAAGAGAGTTTTGCAGAAGAGTTTGAGTTTATATACAATCGTTACAATGAACTTCCTAACAAGGAATTGACTCAGCGGCTTCAATCTATCAAAATAATATTAAACGCCTTGATTAAACAGGTTGATGCCCATGCCCACGCTTGATGCAAAACAAACTTATAGAAATTTGAAGAAGAAGGGATTTGAAGACGCTCTTAGTCGAAGTGATGACCATAAATATTTGGAGTTCCGCCATAAGGGAAAGGTAGTTCTATATACGAAGATCAGTCACGGGGAAAAGGAGTTAAGCGATTTTCTCATAGGGCAAATGAAAAGACAATGTAAATTGGACAAAACTGATTTTATGGATTTGGCTAACTGTCCATTGTCTTTGGATGAATACACAATCAAACTTCGAGAGCAGGGATTATTAGACGCTAATGATTAATACTCCACCTATGTATGCGGTCATAGGCAAGTTCGTGTATAGCGTACCTAGTATAATCAAGCAGTTATCTTCTCACTATCAGTATTTTGGACATTGGCCACTTGATCCGATTTTTTGGCTGAGAGGTAATATAATTCTTAGGATTAGCCTTTAAAGTTTTTGCATGTACTTATAAAATTTGACCTAAAAGTGCCAAACCGCAAAACTAGGACGCGAGAGCATATTATAGCAGATATTAGTGAAAATCACTTCGAAAGATTTGCTTTATTAAAAGGCTTTTCTACTGAAAGTACTGCTAGTGATTACGGTTATGATATTATAATGTCAACCTATGACAAAAATGGAGAAATTGAGAACGGTTTCATCTTAGTTCAATTGAAAGCTACAGATAGCATCAACTTAATAAACAACCAAACAGCAATTTCATTTCCAGTTGATAAACGAGACTTGACTTTGTGGCTTAAAGAATTCTATCCAGTTATCTTAGTTGTTTATGACGCTCAAAATAAGAAAGGATATTGGCTTTATGTTCAAGCTTATTTTAATTCTATTAAAAATTTCACTTTGCTCAATATTGGAAAAACGTATAATGTTAATATACCAGTGAGCAATAAAATTAAAAACAGCACAATGGACAAGTTCAAAAAATTTAAGGAGAAGCTTTATAACCAAGTAAAAAACGTTATCCATAGCATTTAATGAGAATAAAAATCACATACAAAAATCTAATCAAAAAGCTTCATAAGATTAATTATGTTGAAGCTAAAATGGTTGGTTCACATTTGATTTTATTTAATGATACATTTAATTCGAATATTGTGCTGCCTATCTCGAACCAAAAAGATATTGTAGCAGATTATTTCCTAAAGACTATTAGAAAAAATATAACTGAAAAAGGCATATTAACAGAGGAGCAATTCTATAATTTAATGACCTCCAAAGACTGATTGGGGTGGTTAAATTGTACTACCTCTTTTCAACGTAAGCCTTTCTGGCAAGTGGCGTAAGCAGCTTAATAAGGTGTATAGATAAAGGCTTAGGTAAGTTTTCAGAAGCCTATGCCCTTAGTTTTTGCATGAATTGAACATTTCAAGAACGTATCTACTTCCCTGTCCCAACCGCTCCTGTACCTAATGCAGTAGCTAACTAGGCGGGCGGGTCGGTGTTGAGGAGGTGTTTGACGAAGAAGTCGCGGCGTTTGCGTTCGCCGAAATCCCCGCCAGACGTGTGGCTAGTATCTAGGTACGTTCACACAATTGATTGGCGATAGTCAACTGCGGTGTAGGTACGTTTGTGTTCGACCCAAACACCATGAAGCCAGTTGCCTTACCATCGACGACTATTCCTCATCCTGCTATGTCGTACTCGCAGGCGGTGACTGTGGGCAACCTGGTGTTTGTGGCCGGGCAGGCGGGCGTTGATTTTGAAACCGGTTTTATATCGCCTGATTTCGAGACGCAGGCAAGGCAGGCGTTTGCGAACCTGTCAGCCGTACTGACCGCCGCTGATTCGGGATTGGACCGGGTTGTTAAAACAACCGTTTGGCTGGTCGATGCCGCCAATTTTGACTGCCTCAACAGGTTATACGCCGAATACTTTCCCACCAATCCACCCGCCCGGTCAACGCCGGTTGTGGATCTGCCCAGGAAGGAGTTTCAGCTCTCCATCGAGGCGATTGCTACGGTAGCGCGTACACAAAGCTACTGACGAGGCCGGAAGCCTATTCACCACCAGTATCGCTATCTGGCGCAGGCTGGTCAGGTACGTCTGCATCGGACCCTTCCGGGATACACCCGCTTCGTAATTGGCAAAAGCTGACAGCCCCAGCACGGCAGCACCTGCACCGACGGCCACTGATGTAGCGGCCTTACTGTCCGAAAAATGGAGCAACCAGGGAGACGCCAGAAACAAGGCTCCCGTGGTGTAATCAAGCAGGCCGTGCACTTTTATTGGAATAAGCGCCACACCGTTGGCTACGTTTCGAGTGATTGCCGGGTGGCCAACAGATCGTTTTTGCCCTTAACCTGCCCGCCTCCTGTTTACACCGGAAAAAGAAGCAGAGAATTAAGCAACGAGGTGCCAGTCAGTCATACTTGCAATTGCCAAATTGTTTACATTAGTATGCATAATAGTAACTGCTTATTCTTCCAACAGGGTTAGCCCTTCCAACCACCTATTCCTTTATACCTATGCGTAACCTTTTCTCTGATAAGCCCTTGTCGGACGTAAGCACCGACGATCTTAAAAAACAGGGCCAGCTTCTGCAAGCGATTACCTACGTGGCGGCCTTCTTCATCGTGGCCAACATCGGGTACGCCATTTTCCGCCTGGTTTCACACAAAGTCGATTCGGTAAGCGAGCTGGCAGGCGGCAACCTCTTCTCGATGGGTGGCTTTGGCGCTTCCTTACTTATATGCTCGTATTTATTGAAAAAGATCAAGGCCGAGATCATCATGCGAGAAGCCAATAAGTAGCGACTACTCCCGCGTCGCGCGAACCCAGGCAGTTTTTCGCCCGGCGTATTAGTTGGGGCGAATTTCGGTCGACGTTATACCTTGCTTATCAGTAACGTACCATACCCGCTGGTTCAACCCTTTCCTGGCTTAAACACAACTATGTTTTCAACTAAGGACTACACGACAATGACGCTTGATGAATTAGCGTCAGAAGAAAAAAAATTAAACTCACAGAAGATTCCATTGGCGCTATTGGCTGGTCTTTTCGTTGGCTTTGCTGTTTGGTCGGCTACACACAAAGGGGGTTTTGCCGGTACTGTGGCTTTGCTATTTCTCCCTTATTTAATCGGCTCCACCTATACAAAAAAACAGAAAGCGATCCAGGACGAACTAAGCCGTAGAGATACCGATAGTAAGTAACGTCGCTGTACATACATTTTCCACATAACTCACATTCAGTCAGATGGCAAGCACAAAATTCAATGAGATGAGTACTGAAAAATTACTCGAACAACAAAAACTCAGCAAAATTGCAATAGGTGCCCTTATTGGCAGCCTTACAGCACTGCTTGTTATGGTTATTCTCTTAACAATCAAGAAAGGATTCGGTACTGTAAGTATGTCGTTGGGCATCATTCCTTTCGCCATGATACCTATAGTCGTTATGAACTGGAGTAATATGAAAGAGATACAAAAGGAGCTTAATTCCAGAGAGAGCAGTGGATTAAAACTCTAGCTTTTTTTGCACTCTAATCCCTTTCATAAATGAATAATCGTTTCATTATTCAAGACTTCTCGGAGTTCAGTTTAGATGAGCTCAAAAAGCAGGAACACTCACAAAAAATGGGTGTACGGGTGGTAAGCAGCCTTCTGATCCTTTTGTTGATCGTAACAATCGTTTTCTGGATCAGGCAGGATTTTTCGTTTACCAATTCAGGGCCCTTTAATCCGGTGCTTTACTGCGGCCCTGGGCTAGTGTCATTGGGTAGCGTAGCTATCGGAATGGCTAAAACATTGACGATCGTTAGGGCTGAAATCAGCGCCAGATCGTAACGGGGCTTTCTGCTAAAAATTGCTTCGCGCGTCGTGCCCTTCGACTAGGCGTCCCCGACAGGCTCAGGGTGACAAGACACATCCAGCAGGTGAATGATGGCCTTGAGTGGGAGTGTCACCCTGAGCCTGTCGGGGACGCCTAGTCGAAGGGCACGACGCGCGAAGCAATCTTTAGGAGAAAACCATCCCAACCCGTCGAAGGGCCTCGCGTCAGCAATAGAATGATAGCTGACCTTACTTCCCCATACCAACCGCACCTGTACCTGACGTAGTTGCTGTCCAGGCGGGTGGGTCGGTGTTGAGGAGATGCTTGACGAAGAAGTCGCGGCGTTTGCGTTCGCCGAAGTCCCCGCCAGACGTGTGGCTTAGACCCGGTAGTACCACCAGATCGAAGTTTTTGTTGGCCTTGATCAGTGCGTCGGCTACCTGCATGGTCGAGGCGGGATCAACGTTATCGTCTACTTCGCCTACCATCAGCAGCAGGTTACCCTGTAGTTTGTGGGCATTCACCACGTTGGAACACTCGGCGTACTGCGGTCCAACAGGGTACCCCATCCACTGCTCGTTCCACCAGATTTTGTCCATGCGGTTATCGTGGCACCCGCACGACGACACGGCCACTTTGTAGAACTCGGGGTGGAACAGCAAGGCCCCCGCCGCGCTTTGTCCGCCCGCCGAGGTGCCGTAAATACCCACCCGGCTCAGGTCCATAAACGGGTATTTCTTCGCCGCCGCCTGCATCCAGAGAATCCGGTCAGGGAAGCCCGCGTCTTTGAGGTTTTTCCAGCACACATCCTGAAACGCCTTCGACCGGTTCGACGTACCCATACCGTCGAGCTGCACCACAATGAAGCCAAGTTCGGCCAGCTCGTGCATCGACCGGTTGGTGGCCATGAACGATTTGGGCGTAAATGAGCCGTGCGGCCCGGCGTAGATGTTTTCGATGACCGGGTACGTCTTCGTCGGGTCAAAATTCGTGGGGCGCACAATGATGCCCCAGATGTCGGTTTTGCCGTCGCGGGCTTTGGCGGTGAACACGTCGGGCGTTTGCCAGCCCGCTTTCTGCCATTCCGAGATGTCGGCCTTTTCCAGATTCACCAGCACCGATCCGTCGGTTGCACTACGCAGCACCGTCACCGGCGGCATATCCACCCGCGAATACGAATCGACGAAGGTTTTGAAGTCGGGCGCAAAGGTGGCCACGTGGTTGGCGTCTTCGGTGGTCAGGGCCGTCAGGTTCGTGCCGTCGAGGTTCACCCGGTAATACTGCGTGAAATACGGGTCCTGTCCTGGCGTTTTGCCGCTGGCCGCAAAGAGGATAGTCCGGCTTGCGGTGTCGACGGTCACCACGTTGCGCACCACCCATTCGCCTTTGGTGAGCTGCTTTTTCACCTTCCCCGTCGCGCCATCGATCAGGTACAGGTGATTCCAGCCATCGCGTTCCGAGGCCCAGACCATCTCTTTCCCGTCGGCCAGATCGAAGCGGTAGCGTTTGCCGCTGTAGTCGATAAAGGTGTTGCTGCGTTCCTCCACCAGCGGCCGAACGGCCCCGGTGGCAGCGCTGACCTCGAGCACGCGGTACACCTGATGCCCGCGCTGGTTGTATTCGAACGTGAACGCGCGGCTGTCTTTACGCCACTCCAGCCGCGACAGGCTGAACTGCTGGTTGAACAGGGCATCGTCGACCGGAATCTGTTTACCCTCGTCGACCAGAAACAACTGCGGCCGTCGAACGGGCAAGGCATCGCCCGGTTTCAAATATTCCCGGTTTTCCAGCTTCGGCTGTAGTTGATCGTCGGGCGACGAGCGGACGAAGTAGATCAGGTGCTTCACGTTGGGCCTGATCTTGTTGGTGGCGATCTTTTTCGAGTCGGGCGACCATTGAATGGTGCTGGCGTAGTAGTCGCCTTCCGAACCGTCGAAGCTCAGTTGGCGTTCCTGCTTCGTCTTTTCCGACCGAACGTAAAGGTTGTAGTTTTTGATGTAGGCCGTCTGGCTACTGTCGGGCGAAGGAACGGCCCGGTCGCTGAGTTCGCTGCTGTTGGCGCCCCAGTACCGCCGGTCGGTGGGTTCGGCGCGGAACGGTCCTTTCTTACTGAACGCCATCGCACCCGGCCCATATTGCCAGGTGAAGCCTTCGGCCACGAATTCCACCGCCTCATCGTCTTTGCCGAAGTTCAGCGTAGTAAACGGCAGGTTGAACGGCTCAATCTTCTTTCCCGTGGCCGCTGCCAGTTTCTGGGCCAGTTGCTCCTGATCGAACGCCAGTTGCCGCGTTTTCTGCTTCGGGTCGACGACCACAAACTCTTTGCCCCGCGCCGTCTGAATGACGTACCAGCAGCGACTTCCGTTCTTGGTCCAGTTGATCTGTTGGGGGGCGTTGTAGACCTTATCTTTCAGCTTCGTTTTCAGCGCTTCAGCCCGTTGGTAGTCGGCCAGCTTACCCTGCGCCAACACGTTGCCGGAAATAGTCAGTAGTACGCTAATCAGCAGCAGAAAGCCCTGTTTTGTCGATTGCATGATGGTAGACGATTGGTGTGCGAATATAGCATGAACGGGGTATCATGCATTAGGGAATTGCTTTCGCGCTATTGCGTATTGCTTTCGCGTGATGCTTCTCGCTGTAGCGCGAAAGCAACCTTTAGTCAAATCCTTTTACACACGTATCACCTTTCTTGGTAGATTGACGGTCAATAGGACGATTATTCTCTTCACTATGCACCACACCGTATTAGCGATCATGGGCCTTGGCGGTCAGGAATTGCTCCTAATCTTTATCGCTTTCCTGCTTATGCCCCTACTGCCCATCGTGCCGCTTTGGGTAATCTTCAAAAAATCGGGCCAGAATCCGTGGTTGAGCCTACTGGCGTTCATTCCAGGCGCGGGTGTGTTGATTGCCCTCTTCGTGGTGGCTTTCTCAAACTGGCAGACGGACCGGGTTACCGATTGACTGCGTATAGCCAGACAACGTACCTAACCTGCTATGAGCTCGTATAAAGAAACACAACGGATGAACTACCGGTGGCTTCTACTGCTGCTGGTTATTTCTTTGGGGGGTGGCACATGGGTGCTTGTCGAGCAAATTGGTTTTGGGCATCCCATCGGCGATAAACCCGCTACCAATACAGAGTTGTTGTTCATAGCCTTGTTTCCCGCTTCAATTGTAATTTTTGTGCTGGCCTTTTCCCTAACCACTGACGTAACCGCGGAGGGAATTCGGCTACGGTATTTCCCTATATGGAGCACGTCGGTTAAGTGGCATGAGGTCAAATATGTTCAGATTATCAACTATGGTTTTGTTGGCTACGGCGTTCGGTTTACCGCCGAGTATGGAACCGTCTACAATGCGAAAGGAAACGTTGGTCTTCTCGTGCAGAAGACAGATGGAAGTCGGTTATTGATTGGTACTCAAAGGCCTGAGGAGTTGCTGGCCGCCGTGAATCAACACCTGAACGTGCCGGCTTAAGAGCCATGCGCCGTTGCGACGCCATAGACTAGCTTCTTAATGATGAGTTGCTGAAGCATCACGCGTCAGCAACTTTCTTTCATTAGCAACGTACCTGAATTCTCCTTCCACCAGCGCAATCGATTACCGAAATCGGTGCATAGCTTTGGGCTTTTTACGCCGGGGCAATGACGCTGGACTATCAATTGCTATGAAAATATATCTATGGCTGGTATTACTGGTCGTTGTTGGTTGCTCCCCATCCCGGCGGATCAGCCGCGATTTACAGACGAATATCCTTTATACCGATCATTTTACAGGCGTAGTGCTCTACGATCCTGACGGGCAAAAGACGCTGATTGCGCACAATGCCGACAAACCCTTTACGCCAGCCTCGAACACGAAACTATTCAGTTTTTATGCGGGCCTGCTCACGCTGCACGACTCGCTACCGGCTTTCAGGTACGTTATCAGAAAAGGCGTCGATCAGGCCGATTCGTTGATCTTCTGGGGTACGGGCAATCCGCTGGCGCTGCACCCCGATCTGCCCGACACCACGCTGCTGGCTTTTCTGCGTAAGCGGCCGGAACAACTCTTTTTCTCCCCGGCAAACTACAGCGGTCCCCGATTTGGTGCGGGCTGGGCCTGGGATGATTATAACGACGACTATTCACCCGAATTAGCCTCGCTGCCTCTGTTCGGCAATGTAGCTCGGTTCACTACGGCACCATCGTATGCACTAACCCCCCGCCGGTTCGCCGATAGCGTTCGGGTGGCGGGCATAGGAAGTAACGTTCGCCGGAACGAGTTCACTAACCAGTTTACACGACCTGCCACCGGGAAGGCCATCCGTCAGGACGTGCCGTTTCGCTGGTCGCCAATCCTCGCCGCTCAATTGCTGGCCGATACGCTTCACCGGTCGGTTGGGGTGGTGCAGATGCCCGTTCCCGCCGACGCCAGACTGGTGCGCGGCTACCCGACCGATTCGCTCTACAAGCGGATGCTGCACGTAAGCGACAATCAGTTTGCCGAGCAGGTGCTGTTCATGGCCTCGGCCGAACGAAGCCCGACCCAGCTTGCCCCGTTGGTGGAATTGCGCCGCGTGGCCGATAGCCTGCACATTCCGGCCAACAGCGCCCGATGGGTTGACGGGTCGGGACTGTCGCGCTACAATGCGTTCACACCCAACGTATTGATCGGACTGCTTAAGAAGATCAAAGCACTTGTGCCGCAGGAACGTCTCTTTACGCTGTTGCCCGCCGCTGGCCAGTCAGGTACGTTGCGTTCGATCAGGTCGGGCAACAAACCGTATGTATTTGCCAAGTCAGGGTCAATGACGGGCGTTTACAATCTGAGCGGTTATTTACTGACTCAGCGCGGCAAACTACTGTATTTCAGTATCATGCACAATAACTTCACGCAGCCGGTGGGCGAGATGCGCCGCCGGACGGGCGATTTGTTAATGAGTATTCACGGGCAATTCTGAGCGTCAACAGATAGGTTACCTGAGTAAGTATGATAAAAGTATAATCTGATAAAGTTGCGTCTTTGTTGAATCAGACGTACCTAGTCGAAGGGCTTACAGCGCTAAGCAACTCATAGCGCGCCAACGACCAACAATGTGAAGCAGCATTACCTACCCACCACACACCTTATGCGTGCCCTCTCTTTTGCCGTTCTCGCCGTTCTCCTTGCTGGCACGCTGAATGCACAGGCCGTCAAAACCGCTTCGGCACGGCCACCGCTCGCTCCGCTCAGGTATGTTGAGTTGCCGCTCGGTGCCATTAAACCGCAGGGCTGGCTACGTACCCAGCTCGAGGTCATGCGCGACGGAACAACCGGACATCTGGACGAATATTACTGGAAACTAAAGAATGACAACGGCTGGCTCGGTGGCAAAGGCGACGGCTGGGAAGAAACGCCCTACTGGCTCGACGGGGCTGTTCCACTGGCGCACCTGATCGACGATAAACCACTGACAGACAAGGTACAACGTTACATCGACTGGTCGATCAGCTCGCAACGAAAGTCAGGTTATTTTGGGCCAGTTACAAAGACCGAACGCGACGGAAAACCCATGACTGCCTGCGATCAGGGCGAAGACTGGTGGCCACGGATGGTGATGCTGAAAGTGATGCAGCAGCACTACCAGGCGACCGGCGACAAACGCGTTATTCCGTTCATGACAAAGTACCTGCGCTACCAGTACGACAACCTGAAAACCTGCCCGCTCGGTAAATGGTCGGAGTGGTCGACGGCACGGGGGGGCGATAATCTGATGTCAGTGTATTGGCTTTATAATCAGACCGGCGAGACTTTTCTGCTCGAACTGGGCAAGCTCATCAGCCAGCAAACCACCCCCTGGACGCAGTATTTTGGCGGACGCAACTGGGTGATGCAGGCAGCGGCGCAGCAAAACGGCACCGCCTGGATGGACCGCCACGCCGTGAACGTGGGCATGGGCCTGAAACTGCCCGCCGTTCAGTATCTGGGAAATCGTGACCCAAAACTCCTGCAAACGCTGAAGACGGGATGGAATGACCTGATGCTCCTGCACGGCCTGCCCCACGGCATGTTCTCGGGCGATGAAGACCTGCATGGCAACGATCCTACGCAGGGCATTGAGCTATGCGCCATCGTGGAAACCATGTTCTCGCTCGAACAGGCCATCAGCATCACCGGTGACCCGGCCTATATGGATGCGCTGGAGCGAATGACCTTCAACGCCATGCCCACCCAAACCACCGACGATTACAACAACCGGCAGTATTTCCAGGTGGCCAATCAGGTGGAAGTGAGCCGGGGCGTGTTCGATTTCTCGCTGCCGTTCGACCGGGGTATGAACAACGTGTTCGGGCCGTATGCGGGTTATACCTGCTGCACAGTGAACATGCACCAGGGCTGGACCAAATTCAGCACCCACCTCTGGTACAGCACCGGAACAGGACTGGCCGCCCTGACCTACGCTCCCAATACACTGACCACCAAACTGCCGGGCGGCTCAACCGTAACCATCCGTGAAGAAACGGGTTACCCCTTCACCGACCAGATCCAGTTCACCATCGACGTACCCAGGGCCGTGGCGTTCCCGCTCGACCTGCGCATTCCGGGCTGGTGTAAGCTGGCTAGCCTGCTGCTCAATGGAAAACCGTTACGAACCGACAAAGGTGGTCAGATCATAACGCTCCAACGTACCTGGCAACCCGGCGACATACTGACCCTGCAATTGCCCATGACCGTGACCACCAGCAACTGGGCCAAAAACTCACGGTCGGTTGAGCGCGGGCCACTGGTGTATGCGCTGCATGTACCGGCCGCTACCTCAACACACGAACTGAAAGAAGAAGGTACGTATGTTGAGCTGAAACCGAAAGGCGACTGGAATTTCGGTCTGCCACAATCGCTCGTAAAAGATCCGGTGGCCAACACAACAGTTACGCTGAAAAACCCGGCAGGCTTTGTCTGGAACGCCGGGAACGCCCCTGTGGTGATTACTACCAGAGGCCGCAAAATTCCGGGCTGGAAGGCAACCAACGGCGTGGCACATCAACCTGTTTCGGCCCGCGATGGGTTCTACAAAGGCGAGGTTTCAGATAAAGAAGAGACCCTCACACTAATTCCATATGGTTGCTCTAAACTCCGTATAGTGGCCTTTCCTGTAGTACGTTAAATAAAGTTGTTGGCACAATCGGGTGTTAAAGCCGTTTTAAATTATATTTTTTCTTAATTAAGATCAACGTTTAAATGTGCGTCAAATTCTTACTGGTAGCTGCACTGTCCTTAGCCGGTCTTAGTCATGCCCAAACGCTGCGGCCACCCGCTTACCCCCTCATCACCCACGATCCCTATTTCAGTGTCTGGAGCATGACCGACAAACTCACAGACGCTCCTACCCGCCACTGGACCGGCAAGACACAATCATTGGAAGGTGTTATTCGGGTCGACGGCACAGCCTACCAGTTTCTTGGCGCTACGCCTACCCTATACCAGCCCATTCTGCCCAGCGGCGAAGCGAAAGCCTACACCACCAAATACACGTTCGACCAGCCCGGCGCCAACTGGAACGAACTTACCTTCGATGCGACGGGCTGGAAAACCGGTCCCGGTCCATTTGGCGACACGCCCGAAGCAAAAACAAACTGGCAAAACCGGGATACGCATAAAAACGGCATCTATTACCGGCGCGAATTCACCTTCGATGGTCGGACCGACCCCGCCAAGCTGATGCTGTCGCTTAATCACGACGATGAGGTGGTAATCTACCTGAACGGTATTCGCATCCTGACCAAATCGGGCTACCGCAACGACTACATCTACTTACCGTTGTCGAAAATGGGGCAGCGGGCGTTACGAACGGGCAAGAACGTGCTGGCGGTGCATTGTATCAGCCCCTACGCCGGTTCGTTCATCGACGTGGGCATTGTGAATCCGGTCGTTTCGAGCGCCATGACACCCGCCACACAAACCAACGTGAAGGTGTCGGCTACCCAGACCGACTACACGTTCAGGGCGGGGCCCGTTGTGCTGAACGTCAATTTCCTCTCGCCCCTGTTGCTGGATGAATTGGAGGTAGTTGCCCGCCCGATCACATACCTGACCTTCGCCGCCAAATCGGCAGACGGGAAACCCCATACGGTGCAGGTATATGTGGGGGCGGCCGGAACGCTGGCCACCAACAATGCCGATCAGGAAGTTGTGGTCGATGTGGGCAATACGGCGGGCCTGAACTGGCTGACTATCGGCACGCAACAGCAACCGGTATTGGGCCGAAAAGGTGACGACGTTCGGATCGACTGGGGTTATGCCTATCTGGCCGTTCCGCGACAGACGAACGCGCAACTGACGGCAGGCTCGCTGACCGACCTGAAACGGCGATTTGCCAGTCAGGGTACCGTTCCCCCGGGGAAAGCATCGCTGGGAGCGGCACGCAATTTCGGGCTCGCGGTCAATATTCCGCTGGGTTCGGTCGGTACGTCGGCGGTGCAGAAACACATCATGCTGGCCTACGACGATCTGTATTCGGTGCAGTATTTTGGCAAGAATCTGCGGCCCTGGTGGCATCGGAACGCAAACATGACCATGCCAGCCCTGCTTCAGGCCGCCGAAAAAGATTACACCCGCCTGAAGCAGAAAAGCACTGCGTTCGACGCTAAGCTATACGCCGATGCCCAGTTGGCGGGCGGGAAGCAGTACGCCGATTTGTGCGCCCTGGCCTACCGGCAGGCTATTTCGGCTCATAAGCTGGTGGCGGGCCCCAAAGGAGAACTGTTCTTCTTCTCGAAAGAGAATTTTTCCAACGGCTCCATTGGTACCGTCGACATTACGTACCCGTCGGCTCCGTTGTTTCTGCTGTATAATCCTGCGCTACTGAGAGGTATGATGGAGCCGATCTTTCAGTATTCGGAAAGTGGACGATGGAAAAAGCCATTCGCCGCTCATGACGTGGGCACCTACCCAATTGCCAATGGTCAGACCTACGGCGAAGACATGCCGGTAGAAGAGTGTGGTAATATGCTGCTGCTAATGGGCGCTATTACCAAAGCCGAGGGAAACACCAGCTACGCCAAGCAGCACTGGAAAGTACTGACCACCTGGGTAAACTATCTTCGTAAAGACGGCTTCGACCCGGCCAATCAGTTGTGTACCGACGATTTCGCCGGTCACCTGGCCCGCAACGCCAACCTCTCACTGAAAGCAATTCTGGGTATTGCCGCCTACGGGCAAATAGCCGAACGAATGGGCGATAAAAAGACGGCGGCAACGTACCTGAACGCAGCAAGAGACATGGCCCAGCGATGGCAGCAGCTGGCGTTGAATGCCGGAAACGATGGCTCGAAACCGCATTATGACCTCACATTCGAGAACGACGACGATACATGGAGCCAGAAATATAACCTGGTCTGGGATAAGCTATTAGCTATGAAAATCTTCCCTAAAGGCCTGGCCCAGCGCGAAGTGGCCTATTACCTTACTAAGCAAAAGCCCTACGGCCTGCCGCTGGATAGCCGCAAGACCTACACCAAATCAGACTGGATCATCTGGACAGCTACAATGGCTGAATCGAACAAGGATTTTCAGGCCTTCGTAGCGCCCATCTGGAAGTTCGCCAATGAAACGCCGTCGCGCGTGCCGCTCACGGACTGGCACGAGACCACCAACGCCAAACAGGTCGGTTTTCAGGCGCGCTCAGTCGTCGGTGGATATTATATAAAAATGCTTGAAAGCAAACTGGCCGCGCAGAAATAGAGATGAGCTTCGCACGGCGGGGCTTACAGCGCGAAGCACATTACGCATCAGCAACGAAAAGCAACCAAACACCGCTACTTCTTCTTTTACTGTATCATACGTTCTTCCAGCATCTTGACGAAATAGCCGCCTACTACCGAGTGGGCCCGGAAACCAACTTTCCTGGCATTGATGGTCTCGTGCCGGTCCGTAAGCGGCACGCGCGACGGCGTTTCGTTGGCGAACTTCCAGATGGAATCAATCAGCGCTTTGAAAACCCTGTCAGTGGCGGTGATTCGAGGCTAAGGCAACCTCACTAGTAGTAAAGCCGACAATGGCCGCTTTCTGGGTCAACGGCTCCCCGAAAATGCCCTGTTGGCGCGAAGTGCGCCCGGCTTCTCATAGCCGATCTGTATAGCCACTACCCAATACTTTTTCTGGCTCATGAACATATCATCACACGTTCACAGGCGACACCCCGCCCCATCGGCCTGCCGCCTGTTGCTTTACGCCTTGCTGGCGGCACTGATTTCGGTTGCCAGCAAGGCTCAATCGCCGTTTCCGGACAGCGTTCGCCGGGTGGTCTTTCTGGGCAACAGCATCACCTACGCAGGTACGTATGTCACCTACGTCGACGCGTACCTGAGCACACGTTACCCGCAGCAGGGTGTTGAATTCATCAATGTTGGCCTCCCCAGCGAAACCGTTTCGGGCCTGTCGGAAGAAGGGCATGCAGGCGGCAAATTTCCCCGGCCCGACCTGCACGAACGGCTGGAACGGGTGCTTACGCTCACTAAACCGGACCTCGTCTTGGCCAGCTACGGTATGAATGACGGCATTTACCTACCGTTCGACGAAGGACGGTTTCAACAGTTCAAAGACGGCATCAACTGGCTACATAGCGAAGTAGTGAAAACCGGAGCGCAGATCATTCACCTCACGCCGCCCGTTTTCGACGAATTACGCGGTCATAAATCCGGTTACGCTGCCGTGCTAGACCGCTATTCAGACTGGCTCATCAACCAGAAAACGGCGCAAAACTGGTCAGTCATCGATGTGCATTATCCGATGAAGCGTTATCTGGAAGCGCACCGGAAAGTTGACTCCACGTTTGCGCTGGCCGATGATGGTGTTCATCCGGGCGAGGTTGGGCACTGGCTCATGGCCAGAAGCGTTCTGCTTGGTCTGGGGCAAAAGGCCGTTGCCAACGCGCCAACTATTCAGTCGGCCATGACTGCCATTCCAAACTCAGCCCACTTGTTGAAGCTCATCTCAGAACGGCAGTTCCTTATGAAAGATGCCTGGCTAACCGCCACCGGCCATAAACGCCCCGGCATGAAAATCGGCATCCCGCTCGAGGAAGCCAGAGAAAAAGCCGCCTTACTGGAGAGTCAGATCAAAGAACTGATGCGGTAGTTACAGACAATCTACGTCGATAATGACGCTGACGGCGCGCAGGCCTTTGTCGGTCAGGATATCGGTGATGCAGCTTTGAATGAAGGCTTTCACGGCTTTAAAATTGATCTTTTCGCGCTCCAGCTTGATCAGTATATCGTAGAGGAACTGGTTTCTGATGCGCTCAACGAGTGGTTGTTCCGGGCCCAGTACGCGTTCGTCGCCGAGTTGAGCGGCCAGACTGGCGCAGAGGACATCGGCAGCCTTTTTGCTCACGCGCTGATCGGTGTGGCGAACGGTGAGCTTGATCAGCCGCGAAAACGGGGGGTAATTAAAATCACGGCGTTCCACGATCTCTTCGTCATACAGGCCAAGGTAATCATTGTCAATGATCTTCTGCAGCACCACCTGCGACGGATCGCTCGTCTGAATCAGCACCCGCCCCTGCCGATCGGCTCGGCGCCCCGCCCGGCCGCTTACCTGCGTCATCATCTGAAAGGCGCGCTCGGTGGCTCTGAACTCCGGCCAGCGGATGATTCGATCGGCATCAAATATGCCGACCAGACTCACATTGTCGAAGTCCAATCCTTTGGTAATCATTTGTGTACCAACCAGGATATCGACATTACCATGTTCAAATTCGCTGATGATCTGCTGGTAGGCATTCTTGGCGCGGGTAGTATCGAGGTCCATCCGCTGAATCCGGGCCGCGGGAAACAGGATCTGTAGTTGATCTTCAAGTTTTTCGGTCCCGTAGCCAACCGTTCTGACCTTGGTTGATCCGCAGGTGGGGCATACCTTAGGTACGTCCTCTTTATGGCCGCAGTAGTGGCAACGCAGCTCGGCGGCTCGCTGGTGATAGGTCAGGCTGACGGCGCAGTTCAGACACTGGCTGGTCCATTCGCAGTCTTCGCATTGCAGATAGGGTGAATAGCCGCGCCGGTTCTGAAACAGGATACTCTGTTCGCCACGCTCCAGGTTGTCGGCCAGGGCATTGTAGAGCGCCGATGAGAATTCGTTTTTCATCGTCTTCTGCTTCTTCTCCTGCTTTGTGTTGATCAGCGAAATGAAGGGCAGATTGGCGTCGCCATAGCGTTGAAACAGTTCGACCAGCCCATAGCGACCCTGCTTGGCCTGATAATACGTCTCGATCGAGGGTGTGGCTGAGCCCAACAGTACCTTGGCCTGTTGCCAATGTGCCAGCATCATGGCCACATCGCGGGCATGGTAGCGGGGAGCCGGGTCGTGCTGTTTATAGGATGTTTCGTGCTCCTCGTCGACAATAATCAGGCCGAGGTTATCGAACGGCAGAAACACGGCCGATCGTACGCCAATGACGAACTGGAATTGACCCGAGACAACGCCCTTCCAAACCTCCACCCGCTCGTTATCCGAGAACTTCGAGTGGTAGATGCCCATCTTATCGCCGAACACCTTTTGCAGGCGAACAACGATCTGGGTCGTGAGGGCGATTTCGGGTAGCAGGTACATCACCTGCGAACCGCCCGCCAGCACTTTCTGAATCAGATCGATATAGACCTCCGTTTTACCGCTACCCGTGATGCCGTGAAAGAGCACGATGTTCTTCTGGGCAAACTCGGCCATGATACTGTCTGACGCCGTGCGCTGGGCGGCCGTGAGCACAATCTCTTTCTGGGGTGAAAACGTATCGGAGAAACGGGGTTGTATCAGTTCGAACGTTTCGAAAACGCCGTTCTTTACCAACGTACCCAGCGATGATTGCGATAGTTCGTCGTCCTGATTCAGGATCCCTTTTTCGAGACCCTGCTCGTTGAGGGCGGGGTTACGCTGCATGGGTACGTGCCGCAGGTAGCGCATCACCACCTCCTGCTGCTTAGGTAATTTATCGAGTCGCTGAAGCAACGCCAGCAATTGTTCGGGTTGCTCGTAGTTTCGGTGAAGGCGCACCTTGCGCACCATTTTTGGCACATACTTTTCTTTCACTTCGTCGAACACGATGACCGCCCGTTTTCCCACCAGCGACTTGATCAGCGTTGGTACGTTCACCTCACCTACTAGCCGGCCCAGCTCTTCGTATGATAAGGAGGGGTGCTTCTTCAGATCCTCCATCAAGGTCACTTCCTGCGGAGTAAGTAGGTCAGGGTGCTCAAAATCAGGATTATACTGCACCTTCGACTGGCTGGTGATCTTCAGGCCAGACGGCAGCGCTACGTTCATCACTTCGCCAATGCAGCACATGTAATACTCGGCCATCCAGGCAAATAACTGGAGCTGATAACCCGTCACGAGCGGGTATTCATCGAGCAGCTCAAGGACGTACCTGGCCTGATAATTCTGCGGCGGATGGTTGTGCAGACTGGCTACCACTGCAGTGATTACTCTACTTTTTCCGAACGGAACGATAACTCTGGCCCCGATTTTGATAAGGGCCGCCATATCCCGCTTTACTCTATAGGTAAATAGACGGGGAACGGGTATAGGCAGCACCAAGTCGACGAACAATGTGACTTCTTCTGCATCTGTGTATGAAAATAGCGTGTCAGTCAAAACAAATAGTTACTGTAATAAACAAGCGGTGACTCAATAGTGTAGAAGGCACACTAACTGGCAAGGAAATTGACAGATACGAGAGCATTACCCGTACCCATACTAAAGCGCCTTACCTGATACGTGTTTGCTGCTCCTCAGTTAGGGGGCAGCCAGCGTACTCATGCCTGGCCACTTTAACCGTGATCATATATGCATTTAGTTCGTAGTGAAACAGCCTTGTTAAATGAAAGATTTTTACTTAATCAAACTTAATCAGTTCTTGCTGGGGATAGTATTATTACTAGTCTCCGTAACAGGTCAGGCCCAAATAAGTGGTACCGTTTATCGGGACTTCGACGCTAGTGGTACACAGACAAGCAACCTACCAGCCGAGCCGGGTGTTCCCCGCGTCACGGTGAATGCGTATGTTAATTTCAGCACCACGCCGATCAGCGTACAAACGGATGCGGCTGGTGCATATGCCTTCACGGCCGCGCAGGTGCCACCCTTAGCGAAGGTACGGATAGAATTCGCCACGATCGAAGAGGGCTTCTTTTTTGGCCCCGTTGGCCCCAGCAGCCAAACGAACATCCGCTTCCTAACTGCTCCTTCCACCAGCGTCGATTGCGGGATTAACTACCCCACTGACTATTGCCAGAACGGGCCGGTTCAAGTTGTCATTCCCTGTTTCGTGAACGGCGACCCGCTGAACACGACAAATGCCAGCGGCCCGGTAGACCCCAGTAATCAGGCAGCTAAAGCCGACGTGCTGGTTTCGTTCGCAATTGATGCAACTGGCCTGGCCAGTGCGTCGAACTTCCCGCCAACCCACCTGGCATCGGGCAGCGACATAGGTGCTGTATGGGGCGTGGCTTATCTGCGGGCCGAAAAGAAGGTATTGAGCAGCGCTACCATCAAGCGCCACACAGGCCTGGGTACGTTAGGAAGCGGAGGAATATATATCACTGATCTGGCAACGGCTACATCGGCCCCGTTCTTCGATTTCCAGACCGACCTGAACATACCAACGGGAGCCGACCCGCACTCGGGGCTAAATGCCGATAAAACCCAGTCTAGTGTAGACCCCGGGCCCATGAGCGTACTGGGTAAAATTGGCCTGGGGGGCATTGATCTCTCAGATGACAGCAAAACACTATATGCCGTCAACATGCTCGATCGGAAACTGTACGGCGTTTTCATTGATTCCCCAGCCCGCAAGCCTGGCCCGTCCGATGTCAAATCGTGGGCCATCGATCAGTCGGGGTGCCCCAACGGTGATTTCAGGCCCTGGGCCATTTACAACTACCGTAACCGTGTGTATATAGGCGGCGTTTGCTCGGGCGAGAACAAAGTATCGAAAATCCCTCAATCAGGTTCGGCATCGGAGGCCTTGGCCGCCACACTGCCCGATACCGCTGGTCTGAAGGCCATCATCATGCGGATTGACCCGCGGCAGGGTGCCGGCGCCACGTTTCAGACCGTCCTGAGCTTTCCATTAACATTTCCGCGTGGTTCAGCCGATTTGACCGAAAACTGTGCTGATTTCAAGTACTGGCTTCCCTGGAACTCAGACTTTCCGATGGGCTGTAACAGTACCGGGCAATTTGTTATGTGGCCGCAGCCAATGGTTACCGATCTGGCTTTCGACGACAACGGCGACATGATCATCGGAATGCTCGACCGTTTCGGACACCTGGCTGGCGTTCAGAACTATAACCCTGCGGGTCAGGGCTCTTTCAACGGATTTACCGGTGGCGATATACTACGGGCCAGCGTGACGGCGAACGATAACTCAGCGTACCAGTTAGAATCCAATGGCTCGGTGGGTGGCCGCACGGCAGGCTCGAACACCATCCCCGGATCTGGCATAACTGTGTCTCCGCCTTATAACCCAACAACGGGTACCTATACTGTTTCGGGAGTTGGCAACAACCAGGGGCCCGGGGGCGGTGAGTTTTATTTCAATGACCAGTGGTACTTCAACCCGGCCAACAACCCTGGCCACGACGAAATCACCAACGGCTCGCTGATGGTGCGCCCGGGAAGTAATGAAATTCTGACTTCTGTCTTTGACCCAATCACTGACGTGTACCAGTCTGGAGGCTTACGGACCATGAGTAACCTGGACGGAACCCTTCGGCGCAACTATGCCTTGTTCGGCTTCAATACGCCAGGTACGTTCGGTAAGGTGTCAGGCCTGGGCGACGGTAAAATCCTTTGCGATCCGGCGCCAATCGAAATTGGTAACCGGGTCTGGTTCGATGATAACCGCGACGGTATTCAGGATGCATATGAACCTGGTGTTGATGGCATCGTGCTTCGGCTGTTCGATATGAGCAACGGTACAGGTACGCTGGTAGCCAGCACTACCACGGCCAACGGAGGTCTTTACGTGTTCAACAACAGCAACGTACCCACGGGTATGAAGGTCAACCAGAACTACCAGATCCGTATGGATATGGCCCAGTTACCAAGCCTTGACCTGACGGCTACCACACCGCAGGGTGGACCGAAACGAAACGCACGCCGAGCAGCCGTAACCCGCGACTATTACATCTCGCCACAAACCCAGGGCACGGCCGTGGGTAGCGCTACCCGGGATAGCGACGCCGCCGTTGTTGGGTCAGACGCTGTAATCACGATCACTACGGGTAGTTTTGGTGAGAACAATTATAACTACGATCTATCTATTTATTCGTGCCCTTCCGTTATTGGTACTATAGAAACGCTATCTGTCTGCGCTGATGTGGGTACCATACCAGAGATTCCGGTCACGGGGCTGGCGTTCTCGCAGGTTGATGACCTCCGGTTCGTGTATTTTAGTAGCCCTCAAAGCGGTACGGCCATGTATGAGGGTGGCCTTGTACTGGGTACTTATTCGCCTGCCGATCCGGCTTCGTTTGTTACATCGCTGACGGCACCGGCCATTCCAACGGCCAACGCATCGGGCGAGCCCATCATGTACTACGTCTACGGGATCGTTTACCCCACACCGAGCGACCCCCGCTGCCGGATATCTTCGCTCTCTAAGTTAACGGTACTGCCTAAGCCAGTTATTTCGTCGGCTACAGCCTCGGCTACGCTGACCTGCGCACAGCCTATCGCCGTTCTGGCGGCAAAAGATCCCACGCCCCGCGCCGAATACGTCTGGTACAGCCCACCCGGAAGCACCAGCACGGCCAGTTCAACGATTGCGGTCAGTTCGCCCGGCGTTTATACACTCACCAGTACGCTTGATGGCTGCGCTGGTGATGCGGTTACGGCTGTAGTTGGCGAAAACAACGTAACAGCCAGCGTAACCGCGCTTGATTCGGAAGTATCCTGCGCCAGCCCGGTAGGATCACTAACGGCACTGGTTGATCAGGTTGTTTCGCCATATCCCGTTTTATGGACTGGCCCCGGTGGGTTTACCAGCACCGCCAATCCACTTTCGACCAGCCTGTTAGGCGACTATACCGCTACCGTCACGTTCCCGAACGGTTGTACGGCAGCCTCAGCTACGGTTCGGGTAAAGCAGGGCTTCAATACGCCACCGTTCATCGACATCTCCGTTGATGGCGTAACCGGCATTTCATCGGCTACGTTAACCTGCGCAAAACCATCAGTAACCTTATCAGCCACCAACCCAACAGCCGGAGCCATGTATGTCTGGTTGAGCCCGGTGGTGCCCAACAGTACAACCGCAACGAGTCTGGTTGTGAGCGCACCCGGTGTCTACACACTTACCGGCTCACTGAGCGGCTGCGTGGGCGAACCCCGGGAGGTAACGATCCTGGAAGATAAAGGCATTGGTACAGTATCTGTCAATAATGCCACGCTCACCTGTAGCACTACGGTTGTTTCGCTGCTGGCAAGCGTGAACGGCGCCACTTCACCATATCCCGTCAGTTGGACCGGGCCAGCCGGTTTCCTTAACACCAGCAACCCGATCAGCGTATCGAACGCCGGTATCTTCACGGCTTACGTCACCTTCCCGAACGGTTGTACGGTGGTTTCGGGGCCCAACACCGGCGATGTAACCCAGGCCGACCTTACCCCTCCGTTTGTCGATGCGTTTGGTGGTGCTAAACTGTGTCCAACCTGTTCGGTCACCCTGGTGGCTGATGCAAGTGGCGTGTCATTCTTCTGGACGGGCCCCAACAACTTCACCAGCACGGAGCAAAACCCGGTAGTTCAGGATGAAGGCCTTTACAAGGTAACTGTAACCGATCTGCAAACGGGCTGTTCAGACTTCTCGGAGGTGGTTGTAGAAGGACCAACATCTGATCCATGCCCGGTGCTTACCATTGCGCCAGCTTCGCTGACGATCTGCTCGGGCGATCAGGTGCCGCCTATCGTTGTCACGGCCAGTAACGGTAGCTTGTTCGGTTCGGGTCAGCAGGTGAAGTTTGTGCAGTTCAGCTCACCACAATCCGGTACAGCCATGTATACGGGCGGTACAGTTATCAGTTCGGTTACCCCCACTGCCGCCAACCAGGCCATTCTCTCGCCTACCGTCCTGTCGCAGCAACTCGCCTCAGCTACGGCGCAGACGCTGTATATCTACGCGATCATTAAGCCCACGCCACCCCAAACGGTCGGTCAGCCAATCTGTTTGCCAGCCGTATTGCTGACGGTATCTGTTACGCCGCGTGAGTGTCTCCGCGTTGATGCCGTACGAATTAGATAACTTCGGCTTCGATTATAGCGAAACACCCCAAAGGACAAACCTTTGGGGTGTTTTTTTGCGTTACCTTCTGGAATGTACGATTCCATCTCAGCCAATATGACAACAACCTCGCCACCTCTCGACGTCCTTATTGTGGGTGCCGGCCCCTGCGGCCTGGCAGCAGGCATCGAAGCCAGTAAAAGTGGGCTGAGTCATCTGATTTTAGAAAAAGGGAGTGTTACGGAGTCTATCCGTCGCTACCCGAAAATGATGCGTTTCTTTTCAACGGCCGAGAACATCGAGATCGGGGGCATCCCGTTTCCAGTGTCGAGTGTGAAGGCCAACAGAAATGAAGCCCTTCAGTATTACCGCAAAGTAGCGGCCTATTATCACCTGAGAACCAAGGTCTTCACTGAAGTAAAGAGTGTAGTGAAACAGGGCGACGTATTCCGGGTGCTGACCACAAAGGGCGATACGTTCTACGCCTACAAGGTGATCCTGGCCACCGGCTATTTCGACAAACCACGCTGGCTGGGTATTCCCGGAGAAGACGGCCCACAGGTATCGCACTACTACGATGAGCCGTTTAAGTATTCGTTTACGAAAGTGGTCATCATCGGTGCATCGAACTCAGCGGTGGAAGCAGCCCTTGAGCTCTACCGCCATGATGTTGACGTAACGGTGGTGCACCGGGGCGAGGATTTCCGCTCGACGGTGAAATACTGGCTGATTCCTGACGTGAAGAACCGGGTAAAAGAAGGCAAGATCAATACGCTGTTTGGTAGTTGCGCCACCCGGATCGGCCCCGATTTCGTTCGCGTGCACAACCTGAGTTCCGGCGAGATCACCAACATCCCGGCCGATTTTGTGCTGGTACTGACCGGATACACCCCCGACGCCGAACTGCTGCAGCGCTGCGGCATTGAACTTGACCCCGACACACAGATCCCACAGTATAACCGCACTACGTTCGAGACCAACGTGCCTGGGCTGTATGTGTGCGGCACCGTGCTGGCGGGTATTTTCACTGAAAAAGTCTTCATTGAAAATGGTCGGGAACACGCTCAGGCCATCATTGATCACATGATGGGCCGGGAAATTCACAAAGTGAACGAGCTGATTCAGCGAATCTAAATAGTTTACTACTTGCTGTTTACTGTCTTCTATTGCTCCACTAAGCCAACGTTCAATTAGGTTAGCGGAGCAACAGAAGACAGTAAACAGCAAGCAGTAAACTATTTTTGCCCCATGACTACTGCCCTTCCCGACTTATTTGACCAGTTCAATACCCTCCGCGTTCTCGTTATCGGCGATGTAATGCTCGATGCCTACGTGTGGGGTCGGGTCGACCGTATTTCGCCCGAAGCACCCGTTCCGGTCGTGACCGTAAATCGGCGGGAGGTCAGGCTGGGCGGGGCAGGCAACGTGCTGCTCAACGTACAGGCGCTGGGTGCCGAAGCTATCGTCTGTTCAGTCATTGGCACTGATATGGCCGGCGATCAGCTTCAGCAGCAATTAATTGAGCGTGGCCTCAACTGCGACGGTCTGATTCGTTCGGCCTCGCGTATCACCACTATTAAAGAACGAATCATTGCCGGGTCGCAACAGGTGGTTCGGGTTGATACCGAGACCGATAAATACATCACCGACGCCGAACGTACCCAGCTTATCAAAACCGCCAAATCGCTGATTCCGGGCTGCCAGGTCGTTGTTTTCGAAGACTACGACAAAGGTGTACTGAGCCGCGAAGCCATTGCCGACATCACTGCTTTTGCTAATGAACAGAACGTACCTACGGTAGTCGATCCCAAGAAACGGCACTTCCTCGACTATGAACATACAACGCTGTTCAAACCGAACCTGAAAGAGTTGAAAGAAGGCCTCAAAGTTGATTTCAACGTTGATGAGCCCGGCGAACTGGCTCGCGTAGTAAATCAGCTGAAGAGCCGGATGAACCTGTCAGGTACATTGATTACCCTCTCGGAGCGCGGCGTGTACATAGACCTGAACGGCGAACAGGCCAAGCTGCCCGCTCACGTCCGGAAAATCTCTGATGTATCAGGCGCGGGTGATACCGTCATCAGCATTGCTGCCTGTTGCGTAGCCCTCCATCAATCGCCCCGCCGAATTGCGGGCCTCTCGAACCTGGGTGGCGGCCTCGTCTGCGAAAGCGTTGGCGTGGTACCCGTCGACAAGGCCCGCCTGTTCGAGGAGGCTGTGCGACTGGGCGTCTAGTTTGTTTCAAGCAAACTTCTTAAAAGTTAAAATCTATAGAGATAGTATACACATATCTTTGCGGTCGATTTCCACTCGATTTCGGCCCAATGTTGTGTTCTCTATGGCTTGTTATCCGTTACTATTCCATTCAGTTAGTACACCATATTCTAAACTTATTGCGTTAGCTTTCTTCTTGTTAGCTGGCCCGTTGGCAACACCAACTGCTTTCGCACAAACTCCGGGCTTATCCTTAACTGTCAGCAATAGTTTATCCTGTAGCCAGTTAAGCGCCACCATTACGGCTACCTCTTCCTGCACAGGGGATGTAACATTTACGTTCAGCGGCCCCAACAATTTCACCCTATTGAACACGACTGGCGTTGCCAGCGTAACCGTCGACGGGGCTTATAGCGTAACGGCTGTCAGTGCAGGTGGTCTTTGTGCGTTTGAATCGAACGTAGCGGTGAACAGCAGTTTGCATCCAGACTACCTCCCGCTCGTCGATTTCTTTAAGTCAACCAGGGGGCAGGAGTGGAAAAATCAGACGGGTTGGCTTTCTAATTGTGATCCATGCAGTGGCTGGTATGGTATATCATGCAACGAAGGACGAGTCTCCCGTATGTCATTGCTTTTCAACAAGTTATCGGGCCCTATTCCACCAACGATCAGCCGTTTGCAAGCGCTGACAGGGTTGTTTTTGCCTTATAATGAAATCACCGGAACACTGCCTGTCAGTCTGTCTTCCCTTTCGAATCTCAGTTCATTATGGGTACAGGACAATCAACTGACAGGACCTATTCCTGAGCGGTATGACCGGCTGACCAGGCTCAGTGTTTTCAACGTCGCAGACAACAGATTGACTGGCAGTATTCCAACTAGCCTGATGTCATTGACTGCACTGACTCAGTTTTGGGTAAGAAGTAATCTGTTGAGTGGCCCCATACCGACTTCATGGCATAAACTGATAAATCTAGTGTCGTTAGACCTTGCATTTAATTCGTTTGCCAGCGGCGGGATTCCTCCTGACATTGGCCAGTTAATCAACCTCGAAGACTTGTCAATGGCAGGTTGCCACCTTGTGGGTACTATTCCTGCAGAATTAAATACCCTCAGCAACCTCAGACATCTCTACTTGAGCAGCAATTCATTGAAGGGGACAATTCCCTCATTCCTAGGCTCTCTCTCTAAACTCGAGGCCATTGTATTAAACAACAACCAATTCGTCGGAGCTATTCCTCCATCAATAGGGTCTTTGCCCAAACTGATTACACTCGTTGTGGAAAGCAATGACCTATCTGGTTGTATACCCGGTTCGTTTTCTGCCTTGTGTGGAAAAGATATTCGATTGGGATATAACCCGAAATTACCTGGCGGGGGCAACTGGACTGCCTTCTGCACGAATGGCACGGGTATCAGAAATGGTACTGTTACATCCGTACAGGCAGGCTATTGGCATGTCCCCTCCACGTGGTCTTGTGGCGTAATCCCCAAACCCGGCGATCGTATTCTGGTGACTTACCCGTTAAAAATGGCCCCCGACCAGCTCAATCAGGTTCAACAGATCCAGTATGGCGCTACCGGAACCCTATTTTACGAGCCCGGTGCAGTGTTAGTTGTAAGACCATAGCAGTTTGGTACCACCATTACGCCGCTGTGGATCATCCATAATGACAGGGGGGATGGTACCACCGGTACACAAAAACGGGCGATGACCGAAGCCATCACCCGTTTTTTAGCGCATCAGAAGCAGCAAAGTCCAGGTACGTTACCGAAGATCATCAGCCGTTTTCCAGACGTAACGGAGAATAATTGCTGTGCTACCATCACCCGGCGTTTCGTATTGTTCGGGCCTGAGGTTCATACCGCCCACCCGGTTATAGAACTGAATAGCCGGCCCGTTGGCTTCATACACGACTAAATGAAAACCGGGATGATTCGCCTCCGGTATCACCCGCCGGGCCGCCTCGCGCATCAGGCCAAGCCCGATTCCCCGCCCTTTTGCTGCCCGACTCACGTGCAGATTATCAATGAGTGTTCCCAGTTCGGGGTCTTCATCAAGATACAGGCAGATAAATCCGCGCAGTTGCCCGTCTTCTTCAGCAACCAGAATACGCTGATTGGTGGCCGGTGTGGCCAGTCGCTTATGCCAAACCGCGAAGCGGTCTTCGCTGATATTTCCATCGAGGTAGTCATCCCGAAGAATCCCACGGTAGGTTTGCCGCCAGCTTTGAGTGTGCAGCGCAGCAATCGCCTGCGCATCCGGCAGTTGGGCAAATCGATACGTTATCATCAGTAATGGCAGACTGTTATTATTCTAGATACATTAGTATCAACAAATCAACACGTATGAAGACTATCCTTTCCTTCGCCTTCCTACTGATATTGCCTGCATGCAAGCAATCGATCTTACCGTTCAACATAGATTCAGCCAGGACTTACACCCCCACCGAACTGGTCTCGCAGGCCACGGGCAGTTGTCAGGTTATACACCCGTGGGAAGGCAAACCGGTTAGGGTGACTGGACATATCGAATCACTTAACCTGTTTACGGGTAAGTTCTGGCTCTACGACGATGGCGGGCGCGGCTTCGTAGAAATTTATTCCGCCGACCCCGCCACTCAGTCAGGCCGCGACGTGTACGAATTCGCCAAAGCCAACACGGGACGCACAATAACCGTTACCGGCTCAACGGTTGGCAATAACATGCCCACACAGCTGAATTGCACCAAGGGCGTTGCGGTAAAAATCACAGACAAGACGGCGATCACCTTCTAATCCTCGTTTGCTTTGATCAAGCCGAGAACTCCTTCACCGCGTCGATGAACACGCGCACATGATCGGGGTTCGTATCCGGGTACACACCGTGCCCGAGGTTGGCAATATGACGTTGTGGCCCAAACGCGTTCAGCATCTGCCGAACTTCCGCCCTGATCTGATCAGGAGTAGCATACAACACACAGGGGTCGAGGTTTCCCTGTAGGGTTTTGCCGGGAATCAATGTCCGTGATTCGGCAATGTCCATATTCCAGTCAAGCCCAACTACGTCGCAGTTTAACTGACCGATGGCCTCACGGGCAAAAAACGCACCTTTGGCAAATACGGTTACGGGCGTATGGCCCACCTCAGCATCAGCCTTGATGGCATCGCAAATTTGCTTGATGTAGGGCAGCGAAAACGTACTGTACTGCTCGGGAGAGAGAATACCTGCCCAGGAATCGAACAGTTGGACCAGATCGGCGCCGGCACGTACCTGCGCTTTCAGATAAGCAATGGTGCTGTCGGTAATCTGTTGAAGCAAGGCGTGCGCAAAGGCCGGATCGGTGTAGAGCAGTTTTTTGGCAACCGAGAAGGTTTTCGAGCCTTTCCCTTCTGTCATGTAGCAGAAAATGGTGAACGGTGCACCGGCAAAACCCAGCAGTGGCACCCGGCCGTTCAACAGCTGTTTTGTGATCCGCAGGGCTTCGAGAACGTACCCAAGATCCTGTTCAGCATCGGCAATGTGCAGACTGTCGAGGTCGGCCATCGTACGAACGGTACGGGGAAAGACCGGCCCCCGTTGCTCCACCATCTCGTAGGGCAGGCCCATGGCTTCGGGCACAACCAGGATATCCGAGAAAATAATGGCAGCATCAACGCCCAATAGATCAACGGGTTGAACGGTCACCTCAGCCGCGAGTTCTGGTGTGGTAGCCAGTTTGATAAAACTGCCTGCCTTTTCCCGAACCGCCCGGTATTCGGCCAATATACGGCCGGCCTGCCGCATCAGCCATACGGGCGTCCGCTCAACGGCCTCGCCCCGTGCAGCCCGGAGCACTAAATCGTTTTGTAACTTCATGCTGCAAATATCGGGAGAGCGAGAGAGTTAAGAGTTAAGAATTTAGAATTAAGCGTTGCTTCGGTTTTGCCGCCGCCCTAAAGCGAGCCCGCCGAAGCAATGCTTAATTCTCCCGCTCCTCTGCCAATAACTTGATGTCGTTTACTTCGAGCACCCGCCGTTGTTTGCCTTTGCTAACGGCATTAATCATAGCGCGGCCCAATTGGTGAAGCGTAATCACGAACGAAGGCACCAGGAGTTTCGCCACCGGATATAGCCAGCTTACATACGCGTAGTACTTGCTGGTGTTCTTCATTCCCGGTGCAGGATGAATGTAACCCGGCCGAAAGTTGAACACCTGCCTGAACGGCAGCGCCATCAGATCGTTCTCCGTTTTCCCTTTTACACGCGCCCACATCGAACTTCCCTGCTCGGTACTATCCGTACCGGCCCCCGACACGTAACAGAATGTCATATCGGGGTTTCGCTGACTTAGCAGCGTGGCCATGGTCAAGGTAAGCGTGTGGGTAAGTTTATCATATTGAGCCTCTTTCATGCCTACCGACGATACGCCGAGGCAGAAGAAACAGGCGTTATAGCCCGTCAGTTGGTCACCTACTGCCGAAAGATCAAAGAAATCAGGAAGAATTAATTCCCGGAGCTTTGGATGAACAACGCCACACGGTTTTCGACTAACACTTAGCACTTGCTCAACCTGGCTATCTTCTAGACATTCGTGCAATACACCTTCGCCAACCATTCCCGTGGCGCCCGTCACAATAGCTTTGATCTTCATCATAGACAAAAATAAGCATATAAATGCAGCCTGTCTACTAACCAATCCCGCGATGGGTATCTGCCGTTTCTTCTGTAACAGAACAACCGAAAGCACACGCTCAGGCCAGATTGGCCGTATGCAATCATCGAATGCCAGGCCGCAGACAGTGACACCTGGCGAGGCATACGTTGGAATAATAAGAACCGATGCCTATCTTCTGCCCTTGTCGCTTCTCAACAATTTTTCTAATTCCCCGAATCCACCCATCTTTGCGGCATAAAAGCATACCCCTATTATGGAGTTGAAACGAGTTGTTGTGACGGGCCTGGGTGCCCTTACCCCTATCGGAAACACTGTCGAAGCCTTCTGGCAGGGCCTGAGCACAGGCACCAGCGGAGCTGCACCCATCACTAAATTCGACGCGTCCCTGTTTAAAACCCGCTTTGCCTGTGAGGTGAAGGGCTTCGATCCGCTTAATTATTTTGACCGGAAAGAAGCGCGGAAGATGGACGGGTACGTTCATTACGCCATTGTCACGGCCGACCAGGCCATTGAAGATGCCGGCTTGTTAAGCCCGGGTATCAACAAGGAACGCGTAGGTGTTATCTGGGCGTCGGGCATTGGTGGCCTGCATAGCTTTCAGGAGGAGGTACTGGCCTACGGAGCAGGTGGTAAAGTTCCACGCTTCAGCCCATTCTTTATACCGAAAATGATTGCCGACATGGGCGCCGGTATGATCTCTATCCGGCATGGCTTCATGGGCGTCAACTTTGCCCCCGTGTCGGCCTGTGCGTCGAGCACGCACGCCATGATCGATGCCTTCAACTTTATCCGCCTGGGTAAAGCCGACGCCATCGTGACGGGCGGTTCTGAATACGTTATCACAGACTCGGCACTGGGTGGCTTCAGCAACATGAAAGCCCTCTCAGAACGCAACGACGACCCGCAGCGGGCCTCCCGCCCCTTCGACGCCAACCGCGATGGTTTCGTGCTGGGCGAAGGCGGTGGTGGCATTATTCTGGAAGAGTATGAGCATGCTAAAGCACGGGGCGCTAAAATCTATTGTGAACTCGTGGGCTCGGGCGCTACCGCCGATGCCTACCACATGACCGGTACACACCCTGAAGGCCTCGGCGCAGCCAATGCCATGCGCGAAGCCCTGCGCGAAGCTGGGTTACAGCCGGAAGACGTTGACTACCTGAACGTTCACGCCACCTCCACACCGATTGGCGACGTATCGGAAGCAAAAGCGATTGTGAAAGTGTTTGGCGAGAACCCAACCAACCTGAACATCAGCGCCACTAAATCGATGACGGGTCATTTGCTTGGTGCAGCGGGGGCCATTGAAGGCGTTGCGGGTATTCTGGCTATGCAGCACGGCCTGATTCCGCCAACGATCAACCTCGACGACCGCGATGAGAACGTACCTGCGGGCCTGAATCTGACGCCCAACGTAGCGCAGAAAAAGACCGTCAACGTGGTGCTGAGCAACACATTTGGTTTCGGCGGCCACAACGCTACCGTACTGTTCAAACGATTCGAAGAGTAGAACGATACCTTAACGTGTACCGGTAAAGCCCAATGCTCAACGTTGCCTCGCTATTTCGCGGCGCAACGTTGAGCATTGGGCTTTAACCGTTAGGCATTTTATATGAAAACCATTTTCGTCGACACCGAACGGATTCGGGACCTCAACAGCGGGCTGGGTCAAACGTGTCTGCATGTGGGTCAGGAGCTGGTTCGTCAGCAACCCACAGGTACGTCGCTGACCTTTCTGGTACCACCGGGACAAACGGGCGTTTTTGGCGAACCGTCAGGTACGTTGCATTACCGCGAAGCTGGCTGGCGGTATAAACTTTACAGCCCCGGCCAGTTCGATGTGTGGCATAACCTGCATCAGGATGGTGCCTACTGGCCCGCGCAGCGACCGGGAAAGCTGATTCTGACGATCAACGACCTAAACTTTCTGGAACGAGCCGACTATTCGGAAGCCAAAAAAAAGCGGAAACTGGCCGCCGTACAACGCCGAATCGACCGGGCGCAGGTATTGACAACCATTTCCGACTACACCGGTACAATCGTGCGCGGGCATCTGAACGTACCTGAAACCACGCCCCTGCAAACCGTATACATTGGCGTATCCGAGTTGCCCGTGCCGCCGACTGATCAGCCGGCGGCGTTAACAGGCATCGGCAAGCCTTTCTTTCTGTATCTGGGCGTATTACATCCTAAAAAGAATATTCACGTATTACTGGCGCTGGCACAGGCCTTTCCAGACTATCAGCTGGTGCTGGCGGGTCGCAACGATCACCCATATGCCAGGCACATCAGTGAGCAGGCAAGTCAACTTGGTGTTGATAACGTGCTCCAGACCGGACCAGTTGATGAGTTGACCAAATCGTGGCTTTATAACCATTGCGAAGCCTTTCTCTTCCCGTCTCTAAGCGAGGGGTTCGGCCTTCCGGTTGTTGAAGCAATGAGTGTAGGAAAGCCCGTGTTTTTATCGCGGCTGACCAGCCTGCCGGAGGTTGGTGGGCGAGAAGCGTTTTACTTCGATTCATTTGACCCGGAGGTCGTGGTTGAAACCCTGCGGGCCGGTATGCGCGATTATTACGACGACCCGCTGAAAGCCCAGCGACTACAATGGCAGGCCAATCGGTTTAGCTGGGAAAACACAGGCAAACAATACTGGAAACTTTATCTGGGAAGCTAGTTTCACGGTTCCGTTTTTGGCCTCTTATTTTAACATAACTAACTGCTGTTAAAAATCGTTAAGGGGGTGTTGGCAATCGAATTTTTCGCCGTCTACTCCTCGTTATACCATCAGAAGCGGCAGGCCAGGCACCCTCTTAACCGACTAACCCGACGCCTTTTCGCCGCCCATAATCCTACATAAAAAAACAACTGTCAGTACCCCAATACCATGAAAAGCAACTGGAAAGTTTTAGTGTTGATCGCCCTCCTCTCGAGCGCCGTAACACTGGGCGCGTACAACCTGCTTGGGTTCAACAAGCGGGACGTCGTGTTTACCGAATCGTCGACTGGCTCACCCCTGAGCCGGCTGGCTTCATTGACGGGCAATGCCCCCACTGGAGCGCCAGGCGATTTCTCCTACGCCGCTGAATCAGCGTCTCCTACGGTCGTTCACATTCGTACCACAATGACACGTACGGTTCGTCAGCAACAGATGCCCGATATTTTCCGCGAATTCTTCGGTGACGAATTCGGTGGTCAGGGCCAGGGTGGCGGTCGTCCACGCCGTGAGCAGGGTCAAGCATCAGGCTCGGGCGTAATTATTTCGAAAGACGGCTACATCGTTACCAACAACCACGTAGTACAGGATGCAGACGAGGTTGAAGTGATCATGACCGACAAGCGTAGCTTTAAGGCAAAAGTGATCGGCACTGACCCACTGACTGATCTGGCCGTGGTGAAAATCGAAGCTACCAACCTGCCAAGCATCACGCTGGGAGACTCAGACGGTCTGAAACTCGGCGAATGGGTATTGGCTGTTGGTTATCCGCTCGACCTCGAATCGACGGTAACCGCCGGTATCGTGAGCGCAAAAGGTCGCGGTATCGGTATTCTGAGCCGCAATCAACAACCACAACAACCCGGCGCTAAGCCAGTTGATACACCTATCGAGTCGTTCATTCAGACCGACGCGGCTATTAACCCAGGTAACTCAGGTGGTGCATTGGTGAACCTGCGTGGCGAACTGGTGGGTATTAACTCGGCTATTGCCTCACAAACAGGCTATTACAGTGGCTATGGTTTTGCCGTGCCGGTATCGCTGGTGAAAAAAGTAACTGCCGACCTGGTTAAATTCGGTAATGTTCAACGTGGTTACATCGGCATTCTGCCCCGCGAACTGGATAGCAAAATTGCCCAGGAAGTTGGCGCTAAAGTTGGCCGTGGTATCTACGTAGAAAGCGTGACCGAGAATGGTGCTGCTAAGTTGGCCGGTATCCAAAAAGGCGATGTAATTGTGAAGATGGAAGGTCAGCCCCTTGATTCCGACGCGCAAATGCGTGAAATCGTAGGTCGCCGCCGGCCAGGTGATGTGCTTAACGTGACGATCAACCGGGGTGGAACCGAGCGTGAGGTGAAACTCGAATTGCGTAACCGCAATGGTGGTCGCGATGTGATCAAGAAGGAAGAGATTGCGTCATCGACCATGAAAGCCCTGGGTGGCGAATTTGCCAATCTCAGCGACAAAGAACGTCAGGCGTTGGGTGTTAGCGGTGGTGTTCGTGTCAGCAAGATCCTGGATGGCAAACTGGCCGAAACAGAAATTGAAGAAGGCTTCATTATCGTGAAAGCCAATGGCAAAAACGTGAAGTCTGTAAAAGATCTGGAAACCATTGTAGGCACGGTGAAAGAAGGTGAAGGCCTGCTGCTGATTGGTATGTATCCCAACAGTTCACGCATGATCTACTTCGCAGTTCCAATGTAATTACCGATAACAGCAGTCACCAACTTAGACTGTTGGCTATTAAAAAGGGCGTTGTCGGGAAACTGACGACGCCCTTTTTAATAGCCAGGTACGTTGCTGCTTTCGAGCTTCACCAAAAAGAATGACTCTGCCGAAGTACCATCTGATACCTCAGCAGAGCCATTCTTAACCGCAGCGGCGGACCGCTCTTAACGCTAGTACCGGTACAGTTCCGATTTGAACGGACCTGACACCGATACGCCAATGTAGTCAGCCTGATCCTGGCCCAGCGGCTCCAGACGGGCGCCAACGTGGGCAAGGTGCATGGCGGCTACTTTCTCGTCGAGCTTCTTAGGCAGTACGTATACTTTGTTTTCGTACTTGTCGGGGTTTTCCCACAGTTCAAGTTGCGCCAGCGTCTGGTTCGCAAACGAGCACGACATCACGAACGATGGGTGACCCATGGCGCAGCCCAGGTTTACCAGACGGCCTTCGGCTAGTACGATGATCTCTTTGCCGTCGACCTCATACATATCAACCTGCGGCTTGATCTGGCTCTTGGTGTTGCCGTAATTCTCGTTCAGCCAGGCCATGTCGATTTCATTATCGAAGTGACCGATGTTACAGACCACCGACTTGTCGCGCATGGCTTTGAAGTGGCGATCTTTGATGATGCCGATGTTGCCGGTAGCCGTTACGAAGATGTTGGCGCGGGTTACGGCCTCATCCATCGGAATAACTTCGTAACCGTCCATCGCCGCCTGTAGGGCACAGATCGGGTCAATTTCAGTAACCAGTACACGGCAGCCGGCACCACGCAACGACTCAGCCGAGCCTTTGCCTACGTCGCCATAACCAGCCACGACGGCCACTTTACCGGCCAGCATCAGGTCAGTAGCGCGACGGATGGCATCGACCAGCGACTCACGGCAACCGTACTTGTTATCAAACTTCGATTTCGTTACCGAGTCGTTTACGTTGATGGCAGGCAGATGCAACGTACCGTTCTTCATGCGCTCATAGAGGCGGTGAACACCCGTAGTCGTTTCTTCAGACAGACCTTTGATGCCCGCGATCAACTCTGGATACACGTCAAACACCATGTTCGTCAGATCACCGCCGTCATCAAGAATCATGTTGAGGGGCTGACGATCTTCTCCGAAAAACAGCGTTTGCTCGATACACCAGTTGAACTCCTCTTCGTTCATGCCTTTCCAGGCATATACGGGAATGCCAGCAGCAGCAATGGCAGCAGCGGCATGATCCTGTGTTGAGAAGATGTTGCATGACGACCAGGTCACGTCGGCACCAAGAGCCACCAGGGTCTCGATGAGTACGGCGGTCTGGATTGTCATGTGCAGGCAGCCAGCAATGCGGGCACCTTTCAGTGGCTGGCTTGGACCAAACTCTTCGCGCAAGCCCATCAGACCAGGCATTTCGGCTTCGGCCAGGCGAATTTCTTTCCGGCCCCACTCAGCGAGGGCGATGTCCTTAACTTTGTAGGGGACGTATGTTGACGTTTGCATATCGATTAAACGACGTCGGTTGGTTTGATTACGATGTTCTGTGTTACGTAGAACACAAAGCGCGCCAGTTCAGTCGAACCAGCCTGCTTTCTTAGGAAAGTACAAAAATACAGAAGAGCATTCAGAAAGGCTAACCGTTGCTTTGATAGACTAGAGAATTTAGCTGGGTACGTTGCTGATTTCTAGCAACGTATCTATAAGGTATATACATTGAACCTCTCGGCAACAAAATTCATAGCCGCATCAGGGCCACATAGGTTTCCAGGCCATCCCAGAGATTCTGCAGGCGCAGGTTTTCGTTTTCGGCGTGCTGGTTGTTGTCGTGGTTGGCAATCGGAACGGTGATCGTGGGCGTTTTCAGTATCTGGTCGAACAGGTAAAGGGGTAGACTGCCGCCGAGGCTGGGTTGTAGCACGATATCACCGCTTACCGTCGATTGAACGGCTTTCACCACCGTCTGGGCAATGGGCAGATCCATCCGGGTACGTTGCGCATTGTAGCCCGACTTCGCCACAATTCGGGCGATGCGCGGGTATTTGGCCCGTTCGTCGTCGGTGATGCTTTCTTGCTGGGTTACGTAATAGCCCTGCGCCACCACATGATCGATCACTTTCTGGACCTGCCGTTTGGCATCATTTCCCAACACCAGACGAAGATCAAGAGCCGCCGTGGCTGACGTTGGAATAACGTTGGCAGCCAGTTTCCCGACATTGGCACTCGCAAACCCGTTGATGTTCAGCGACGGACGCATCAGCAGATCGGCTAGCGGTTTGCCACCACCTTCGGCTACGGTAAAGCCCAGCTCTTTCTTTAGCTGCTCATCAACCGGCGGAATTTTGGCCAGCGCCTGCTTCTCCAGATCGGTCAGTGGCGTCACATCGTCGTAGAATCCCTTGATGAGCACGTTACCGTCATCGTCTTTCATTGATGTCAACAGGCGGGCCAGCATCATGGCGGGATTGGGTGCCCAGTTGCCATAATGGCCACTATGCAAGGGGCGTTTCGAGGCAAATACTTTCAGCTCCAGATTCACATCGCCCCGCACGCCAAACAGCACCTGCTTACGGCCCGTTTGGTGTACCGGCCCATCGCAGATGATCCAGAGATCACTTTTCAGCTTGTCTTTGTGGCGTTCCAGAATCTCGTTGAGGTGCGTCGACCCGGCCTCTTCTTCGCCTTCGAAAAAGAACTTGAGGTTGGCGGTGGGTTTTATGTTCAGCTTCACCATGGCCTCATACGCCGCCAGAATGGCAAATACCCCGGCTTTGTCGTCTGACGTACTACGCCCGTAAATGCGCCAATTAGGGTCTATGGAAGTCCCTGCCTTGGGCAATTGAATAGCCTGTCCACCCGCATCGAGTGAGGCACTATAGAGCGTCGGCTCAAACGGTTTCAGGCCGTCGGCCCACTGGTTCGGGTTCACGGGCTGCCCGTCGTAATGGGCGTAGAAGACCACCGTTTTAGTAGCGCCCGGCACTATAACTTCGCCATAAATAGCTGGTGGAACACCGTTCGTTTTCCCGTCGAGCCGCTGTGGTTCAATGCCTCGTCGTTTCAGCATTGCCGCTACGTAATCGGCTGTTTTCTGAATGCCCACTGTATCATACACCACGTTGGGCAGGGCCAGCAGACCCATGAATTCGTCGAGCAGTTGACGTTCATGTTGCTGGCGGTAGGTACGTGTTTTCAGCGTAAGCTCGCTCTGGGCGTAGGTGAGGTTGGTGGCTAACAAGGCTGTTAGCAGAAGTGCAAGTTGTTTCATCGGGTAGTCGTTCAGGGTTACTGACGAAAATACGCACGTCGTTCGGCAAGGATCAGTAACAAACTGATAAATCAGGAAAATAGTGTTTGTCAGGGTCATCCATTGCATTCAGCCAGTAAGGAATTAGAACATTCGCAGGTGGTGAAACGAATTTGGCTGATTTGTATTTTTTCAGGAAACAGGGCTCTTCTGGATTCATTCGGCAGGCTCAAATTGTACTGCACCTGCTGTAGTTTCTCCAGTTATGAAAAAGAATTTGCTGCCGCTAACCATGGGTGGTTTCGGAATCGGGATGACCGAATTTGTAATGATGGGTATTCTGCCCGATCTGGCCCGAACACTCCATATATCTATTCCGGTGGCGGGTCATCTTATTTCGTCCTACGCCCTGGGCGTTGTTCTGGGCGCGCCGCTGCTGGTCGCCATTGCCGGTAATTACCCGCCGAAGAAAATTTTGCTGGGCCTGATGGCGCTGTTTACAGTGTTCAACATCCTTTCGGCTTTTGCGCCTACCTACGAGATCATGTTGGTGACCCGCCTGCTGTCGGGCCTGCCGCACGGTGCTTTCTTTGGCGTAGGGGCCGTAGTGGCCAGTCGACTGGCTGGTCCGGGTAAAGAGGCGCGGGCCATTTCCATGATGTTTGCCGGACTCACCGTTGCCAATATCATCGGTGTTCCACTGGGTACGTATATTGGCCACGAGGTAAGCTGGCGGATCACGTTCGTTCTAATTGGCGTGGTAGGGCTAATTACGCTGATGGGCATTTACAAGCTGCTGCCTGAAATGCCGGTTGAAGGCGAATCGAACCTGCGTAAAGACCTGAAGCTGTTTACGTACGCCGAACCCTGGCTTATTCTGGGCGTGACTGCTATTGGCACGGGTGGTCTGTTCGCCTGGTTCAGCTACATCGCCCCGCTGCTGACAGAGGTTGCCCATTTCGAGGCGGGTCAGATCACCTGGATTCTGGTGCTGGCAGGAGTTGGTATGGCCGTGGGCAATCTGTTTTCCGGCCTGGTGGCCGACCGGATCTCGCCTATCAAAGCAACGATGCTGTTTTTGGCCTTGATGGTCGTTAGCCTGATTGTGGTCTATTACGTATCGCCGTTCAAAGGGCCGCTATTGGCCATGACGTTTGTAACCGGGGCTATTTCGTTCTCGCTTGGTGCGCCTATTCAGATTCTGATGATCCGGGCGGCTAATGGCTCCGAGATGTTGGCTTCGTCAATCACGCAGGCGGGTTTCAACATCGGCAATGCGTTGGGTGCTTTTCTGGGTGGCCTGCCCATCGCGGCCGGACTAGGCTATGCCTCGCCCCAATGGGTTGGTGCCGCTATGGCATTCATGGGGCTGTTGCTGGCGGTTGTGGTGTATTTTCGTCAACATGGTACCCGGCCAACCGTGATCGATGTAGATATGCCCGCCGAGGTTATTGCCTGATTACACCAGACAGGTCAACTGGTGCTGTACAGAGGGCAACCCCTTTCCAGGTACGTTCATCAGCGCAATTGGGCCGCAGGGAGTCCATTTAGCCGATTATCCGTTTAGTATGCTAATTGACAGCAGGAAATAACTAGCTTCGGCCTGCCACCACCTAAACCATGCAGGCTATGCTCTTCACTCCTATTTTTCTATTCATTGTCGCGATTGTCGCCTTCCTGTCCATTGTCATCGTACAGCAGGGTACGGTGGCAGTTATAACTATCTTCGGAAAATACAGCCGGGTACTCACACCGGGTCTGAATTTCAAAATTCCATTTATCGAGCTCATTTATCGCAAGATCTCGATTCAGAACCGGTCTGTCGAATTGGCGTTTCAGGCCATCACCGCCGATCAGGCCAACGTCAATTTCAAGGCAATGCTGGTCTATTCGGTGTTGAATCAGGAAGAAGAAACGATCAAGAATGTGGCGTTCAAATTCATTGACGAAGCCTCATTCATGCAGGCACTCATCCGCACGATCGAAGGCTCGATCCGTAGTTTCGTAGCAACCAAAAGGCAGTCTGAAATTCTGGGCCTTCGCTCTGAAATTATCGAACACGTCAAATCGCAGATCGATACGCTTCTCGAAAGCTGGGGCTACCACCTCACCGACCTGCAATTGAATGACATTGCATTCGATGAAGTGATTATGCGATCGATGGCGCAGGTGGTAGCGTCGTCGAACCTGAAAGCAGCGGCCGAGAACGAAGGGCAGGCGCTGTTGATAACGAAAACAAAAGCGGCTGAAGCCGAAGGGAACGCGATCAAAATTTCGGCCGAAGCGGAGAAAACGGCGGCGCAACTCCGTGGTCAGGGTGTGGCGCTTTTCCGCGAAGAAGTAGCCAAGGGTATGGCTGAATCAGCTAAAGTCATGAGTGAAGCCGACCTCGACGCCTCGCTGATCCTGTTCTCGATCTGGACAGAAGCCGTGAAGCATTTCGCCGAGAACAGCAAAGGCAACGTCATCTTCCTCGACGGCTCAACCGATGGCATGGAGAAAACCATGAAGCAGCTACTCGCTATCGAAAAGTTGAACGGAGCGGCTGACACCGGTAAGAAGTAAGCTTTTGTCATTCTGAAGAATTGAGGGATCGTGGCGCTTTTAGTAAGAACGCCACGATCCCTCAATTCTTCAGAATGACAAAAAATGCGATCAACTCAGCAGCAACGTACCTGAGCCACCTACTTCCTGGCAAAAGCGGCTTTGCCTGAATCCAGGAATTTGCCAAATTTCTCGACGTTCAGATCGTAGTTGATGGGCGACACCAGCAGCTTGCCGTCGCCATCGACGAGGCAGTAGTGCGGTTGAGCGTTGTTGCCATAACGAGTAATCTGCAAATCGCCATTTTGCGCGCCGATCGTTTTCTTCTGCTTCTGGTCGTAGCTCGACGTATACCATTCTCCTTCCGGCAGTTCGGTTTTATCATCGACGTATAGCGCCACAACTACGTAATCGGTCTGTAGGCGAGCCAGTACCGCCGGATCACTCCAAACGCGCTGCTCCATTTCGCGGCAGTTTACACAGCCATGACCGGTGAAGTCGATAAACACAGGCTTACCAACGGTTTTGCTGTAGGCCAGTGCTTCTTTATAATCGAAAAAGCCCTGAATACCGTGCGGCAATTTGAACAAGTCGCCATACCGAACTGTACGCTTGTCAGCTGGTGCCGTTTGTCCAACGCCTCCATGCAGGTTAAAATCCTGCGAGGTTTCGGGAGGCAGGTAGCCCGCCAACGCTTTCAGTGGAGCACCCCAGAGACCTGGAATCATGTAGACCACGAACGTAAACGTGATGATGGCCAGCAACAGGCGAGGAATGCTCACTTTTGAATTCGCCACCGGTAAGCGCATGCTGCCGTTAGCCGTATCAATCGTCATCATCTCGGGGCTATCGTGCGATAACCGGATTTTACCCAGCAGGTAAAGGCCAAGCAGACTGAAGATTACGATCCAGAACGACAGGTACACCTCCCGGTCGAGCAGATGCCAGTGGTAGACCTGATCGGCAATGCTCAGGAATTTCAGGGCCAGGGCCAGTTCCAGGAAGCCAAGCACCACCTTCACAGAATTTAGCCAGCCACCCGATTTAGGAAGCTTAGCCAGCCACTGCGGAAAGAGCGCAAACAATGTAAACGGAATGGCAAACGCCGACGAGAATGCCGCCATACCAACGATCGGCTTCACCACTTCGCCACCCGCCGACGCCACGAGAATGCTTCCCACGATAGGGCCGGTGCAGGAGAACGAAACCAGTACCAGCGTGAAGGCCATAAAGAAAATACCGGCCAGACCACCCCGCTCCGAAGCCGCGTCGGCTTTGTTGACAATCGAGCTAGGCAGCGTAATCTCGAACAGGCCCAGGAATGATAAACCAAACGTGAAGAACACCGCGAAGAAAAGCAGATTGGGCAACCAGTGCGTGCTCAGGAAATTGGCGAAAGCCGGGCCGTTGATACGCGATACCAACGTACCTATCAGGACATAAATGGCAATGATCGACGCGCCATAGAGCAACGCTTTCCACCAGCCCCCTTTCTGGTGCGTGAAAAAACTAACCGTCATCGGAATAATCGGAAACACGCAGGGTGTTAGCAAGGCGGCTAATCCCGCCAGAAAAGCCGTAAGCGCAAAGCCCCACAGCGACTGCGAACCGCCCTGCTCCCCTTCCAACTTTGCTAATGGGTCAACTTCACTAACGACTGGCGCCACCGACGTATTTAGCGCTGCTACCGTATCGATTTCAGCCACGTCAACAGTAGCTGATATCGATTCAGGTACGTTGGCAGTAGCAGACGCTACCGTAGTGGTACTGATTGGAACTGAAGCAACGGCAGTCGTTACACTTGTTGGCGGCGTTGAGCCCGCTGCCACCGTCAGCATAGACGATACGTCGAAATCGTCGCTTACCTGTACGCAGACAGTCGAGCAGGTCTGGCCTTCAACAGTGCCTTTAATGACGGGTTTATCGCTCAGCAGTTTCACTCTCTGCGTAAAAACCGCCGGGTTAGGCATGATATACGTATCACCTTCCCAGACATCATCGAACTTGGTTTCGTAGCCTATAGACATCAGTTCGCCAACTGCCTGAAAGGTCTTATTTTTCTCGAGCGCCAACGTGGTTGCCTGCGGGCCCATTTCCAGTTTCGGATTGGTTTTGGCGGCGTACATATGCCAGCCTTCCTTCGACCGGGCCGTAATACGAATCTCGACAACATCACCCACCTTCGCTTTCGTGGGCGAAACGCTATAGGCAAACGTGGTGGGTTTAGTGATGTTATTCTGGCCAAACTGACCGAAACTGGTCGTAATGGCGGTAAACAGGCAAAGCAACAAGCCCAGCGGGGCAATAAACCGATTCATACAGTGTAGGTACAACTAATAGGTTACGGAGGTAACGCGATTTAATCAGAAAATGGTTGCCTATTGGTGAGTGTCTGACGAGTGGATCGTAAAGACCATACGTTGCAAAGGACGTGCCGTGTTGCAACAGATAACCTTTCACTAAAAATGCGGTGTACTATTTGTTCCTTTTATGTGAAATCCTGACTATTTTTACTGGATTTTACAGCCCAGACAGTTAAAATGTAACACTCCGTGAAAGCGCTTTACGAAAAGGTAACTATTGATCAGGAACACTCATTGCTCGTAAAACACATTCGTCTTACCGCTTTTGGTGCGCTGTGGCATTACCACCCTGAATACGAACTCACCTACATTCTGGAGAGCAACGGCAAGCGTTTTGTGGGTGACCACGTCACCAATTTCGAGGTGGGTGATCTGGTGCTGATCGGACCAAACCTTCCCCACTTCTGGCGAAATGATGACGACCGCTACGATGAACTGCCCGCTGAAGCCATCGTTGTACAGTTTCCGGCTACACTAGACGAAAACCTGCTGAGTGTATTGCCCGAGTCGGGTCAGATTCGGCAATTGCTTCAACGGTCACGATATGGCTTGTGTTTTAGCGCTAATACGGTAGGTCGCCTGGCGCCTCGCCTCATTCAGCTACCGCACCTCGAAGGCATGGCACAGGTGCTTGAATTGCTAGGTATCCTGAACGAACTGGCAGCCGATCGCGACGCCATCTTGCTGGCTTCCGATAGTTATCAGCTTACAGCCAGCGAGGCTGAAACCGAGCGTATGAAGCGGGTTCTGGAGTTCGTACTCAAGCATTTCCGAAAAGAAATACGTATTGAACAGATCGCCTCAGTAGCCGGTATGGCCCCGGCGGCGTTTTGCCGGTATTTCAGAAAACGAACGGGCAAATCGTTTGTCGAATACCTGAATGAACTGCGCATCAGCCACGCCCGGAAACTATTGACACAGGCCGACCTGAGCGTTAGTCAGGTCGGGTTCGAGTGCGGATTCAATAATATCTCGCATTTTCATCGGCAGTTCAAGCAGCAGACAGGCACTACGCCTATGCGCTATCAGGCCATATACCGCGATAAACAGTCGCCTCTGCTACCCAGTATGGCTGGTTTATTGTCATAAATAAGTCGTAAGTCAATAGTCGATAGTCTGCTGACGTAAGCGTATTCGGGTGTCAGCAGACTATCGACTGCTGACTTATTTATGACTTAACACTTTAACTTGACTTTACCGCTGGAAGTCAGTAATTTTGCGACCTGAATTCATGAAAGGCCAACCGGTTTTACCGGGCTGGTTTCTTTCCACTGTCTTAGAATTACATAACTTTCTGTATAACAAGCTAATGGCTCGCGATTTATTATTGACGAGAAACATCGGTATCGCTGCCCACATCGACGCAGGCAAAACGACCACTACCGAACGTATTCTCTATTACGCCGGGGTAAGTCACAAGATCGGTGAGGTTCACGATGGAGCTGCCACAATGGACTGGATGGAGCAGGAGCAAGAGCGTGGTATCACGATCACTTCGGCCGCCACTACCGTTGACTGGACCTACCGCGACCAGAAATACCACATCAACATCATCGATACCCCAGGTCACGTTGACTTCACTGTTGAAGTGAACCGGTCTCTGCGTGTGCTTGACGGTCTGGTGTTCCTTTTCAGTGCCGTTGATGGTGTTGAACCTCAGTCGGAAACGAACTGGCGTTTGGCCAACAACTATAACGTTGCCCGCCTTGGCTTCGTAAACAAAATGGACCGCTCTGGTGCCGACTTCCTGAACGTGTGCAAGCAGGTGAAGGAAATGCTGGGTAGCTACGCTGTGCCTCTTCAGTTGCCAATCGGTGAAGAAGATACATTCCGTGGCGTGGTTGACCTTGTTAACTTCCGCGGTATCGAGTGGAACGACGAAGATAAAGGAATGACCTTCCGTGAGGTGCCGATCCCAGCCGATATGCTGGACGAAGCAACCGAATGGCGGGAAAAACTGCTGGAGGCCGTTGCCGAATTCGACGACTCGCTGATGGAGAAGTATTTCGAAGATCCTACCTCGATCTCGGAAGATGAGATCCTGGCGGCGCTGCGTAAGGCTACTATCAGCATGAAGATCGTGCCGATGCTTTGCGGTTCGTCGTTCAAAAACAAAGGCGTTCAAACGATGCTCGATTACGTGATGGCCCTGTTGCCTTCACCACTCGACAAAGAAAGCATCGTGGGTACCAACCCCGACACGGGCGAAGAGATTTCACGCAAACCATCTACGACAGAGCCGTTCTCGGCCCTGGCGTTCAAGATCGCTACTGACCCCTACGTTGGTCGCCTTTGCTTCATCCGTTCATACTCGGGTGTGCTGGAGTCAGGTTCATACATCCTGAACAACCGGTCGGGCAACAAAGAGCGTATCTCGCGTATCTTCCAGATGCACGCCAACAAACAAAACCAGATCGATCGTCTTGAGGCGGGTGATATTGGGGCTGTAGTTGGTTTCAAAGACATCAAAACGGGTGATACCCTGTCAGACGAGAAGAACCCAATCGTTCTCGAGTCGATGGTGTTCCCTGATCCCGTTATTGGTTATGCCATTGAGCCTAAGAAGACAGCCGACCAGGACAACTTCTCGAAAGCCATTGGTAAATTGATCGAAGAAGACCCAACCCTGAAAGTTGAGTCGAACGAAGAGACTGGCCAAACCATCATTCGTGGTATGGGCGAACTTCACCTGGAGATCATCATCGACCGGATGCGTCGTGAATTCAAGGTTGAAGTGAACCAGGGTGCTCCTCAGGTGGCCTACAAAGAGACCATCACCAAGAAGGTTGAACACCGCGAAGTATATAAGAAGCAAACAGGTGGTCGCGGTAAATTCGCCGACATCGTGTTTGAACTGATGCCACGTGACCCGGAAGAAGATGGTTCAGTGAAAGCTGGCCTCCAATTCGATAACGCGATCGTAGGTGGCGTTATTCCTCGTGAATTCATCCCTGCCATTCAGAAAGGTTTCGCAGAAGCCATGTCAACGGGTCCGTTGGCCGGCTATCCTGTCGATTCAATGAAAGTTCGGTTGTTCCACGGTTCATTCCACGACGTTGACTCAGACTCATTGTCGTTCGAATTGGCCGCTCGGATGGGCTTCCGCGAGTCTGCTCGTCAGGCTGGTCCGAAACTCCTCGAACCAATCATGGCCGTTGAAGTATTGACGCCGGAAGAATACACAGGTCCGATTACGGGTGACCTGAACCGTCGCCGGGGTATCATGAAAGGTATGGACACGCGCGCTGGTTCGCAGGTGATCAAAGCCGATGTGCCTCTGTCAGAACTGTTCGGCTACATTACGGAACTCCGTACGATGTCGTCGGGCCGGGCCACTGCCAACTTGACTTTCGCTCATTACGAAATCGTGCCGAATAACATCGCCGACACCGTAGTGAAGAAAGAAAAAGGCGGCCTTTCGTAGAAAAATCAGTTTACTGTAAACAGAAGACTGTTTACAGTAAACTCTTTTAAATCTTTCCCCTTCCGGAGTAAATGGTTCTTTCGGCTGGGGTCTATTTAACTAAACGAACCGCTTTTTATGAATCAGAAGATTCGCATCAAATTGAAGTCGTTCGACCACATGTTGGTTGACAAATCGGCTGAAAAAATTGTAAAGGCCGTTAAATCAACGGGCGCTATGGTGAGTGGTCCAATTCCACTGCCTACCGACAAAGAGATTTACACCGTCCTGCGTTCACCACACGTTAACAAAAAGGCGCGTGAGCAATTCCAGCTTTGCACCTATAAGCGTCTGGTAGATATCTACTCAACCAGCTCTAAAACGGTTGACGCACTGATGAAACTCGAACTCCCCAGCGGTGTCGATGTAGAAATCAAAGTTTAAGTTTCCGTAGTACGAAAAAAGGCCCCCGCTGTTTAGCGGGGGCCTTTTTTTTGTTTTCTGTTTACTGTCTTCTGTTGCTCCGCTATTACACAATACGTAAGCTAGCAGAGCAACAGAAGACAGTAAACTATAAACTCCCTTTTATGTGCTCGCCACCCGGATCAGGTCGTCGATACCGTTGATAATCGTGCCATTCTCCGGCATCTGAATATCCTGACCAACCATTTGGTAGCCGGTTAACAACAGATGTGCTTCGGGGAATTGGGCGCCTAGTTTAGTCACGTAGGCCTGTGCCTCGCTGTTAGACGGTACCGACGTGATGGCCGAAAAGATATAGTCTGGCTTATGAACGTTGTAAGCGAACATCAGTTCGTTGAACGGCAGGCTCTGGCCTAAATAAACGACTTTGTTGTAGCGCGCCCGGATGATATAATTGGCAAATAAGAGGCTAATCTCATGCATTTCGCCTTCAGGCAGGAACAGCATATACTTTTTCCCGTTGGGCCGCTGCTTGCTCACCTGGCCATCAATAGCCACAATCAGCTTCTGACGGATCAAATTGGTGATGAAGTGTTCTTGAGCCGGGCCAATCGATCCGGTTACCCACAACGTACCTATACGGCTCAGGAATGGGTAGATGATGTTGATCATCGTATTCTCGAAACCGAACTGCAGGATGTTGGTACTGATGATCTTCTCAAAACGATCTTCATCCAGATCAATCATTGTGATCGTCAGCGCGTGGATCTGATCGGGATAGTTGAGCTGTTTATCAGATATTTTGATTACCTCCTGATACATCTCTTCAACCGAGAGCTTGGAGATTTCGGATATCTTGTAACCGTGATCTTTCAGTAACGAGATGTTCAGGACCAGCTTCAGATCCTGATCATCGTAGGTACGTATGTTCGTATCAGTCCGCTTAGGCTGAATGATATTATACCGATGCTCCCAGATCCGCAACGTATGGGCTTTGATGCCGGAAAGCTGCTCTAAATCTTTAATCGAGTAGTTACTCATGGGATGATCAGATTACAAGTTGGTGCAGATAACAGTCGCTGTGAAAGCAAGCTAAATGAGCCCATTTTAACCCTGCGCTCTTGAACGCAACGTCTAAACTAAGCACCTATTTATCGCTTTGCAACTTTTCGATGGAATATGCAATAACACAGCATGAAATATTATCAAATAACCCACCGTAAGGCATAATTGTTTAGCCAATGGACAACCGGTAAAGGAGCTGATGGCCAATGAAAAAGAACGCTTGCAAACTGATTATCAGTACCACCAGCCGGTTTTCTTTTCGAAATGGCAACCCATACCAGATACTAAGTAACGCCACCGAAACAAGCCACCAACCCAGATAATTCTGGATAGGAATGGGGTGTCCAAACCACGTCCAGAAGTCGAGTCGAATAGCAACAGGTTCAACCAGCAAGTCGAGTGCAACCATACCAGCCGCCGCAATAGCTGTTTTGAGATACACTGGCCACGTAAAGCGATCAAAAAACGAACCAAAGCAGTAGGTCAGTAACAGCCAGTTAGCGCCAATGATGGGCGGAATATCGAAGAGTTTAGGGCCGAGACCTGCGCCATACGCATAAGGGCCGCCAAACACGTACCCGGTACGTACACCCAGCAACTCCACAAAAAATCCCGTTAAAACGGCCAGAGCGATATAGAACGTGAAAGCGGGCCGCCAATCAGTATGGTACCAGAGTAACGCTGCCAACGTACCCAGCAGATTTAGCGCGGTCAACTGTTTGAAAAGTGGCGCAACGGCTGGCACCTGCAACCCAATCAAGCCGGCGATGTAGGCCAGAATCAGGATGGTACGAATGAGGTTATCGTAACGAGGTACAGGGTGGTCAGTCATTTATGATCGGGGCTGGTGATAGCAAGTTACTAGCAATTAAGGCGGACCAGGCAAAAAAAAAGTCCTGACAACACATGTCAGGACTTCAAATGGTGGGTGCACGATGGGTCTCGAACCCACGACCTCCGGCACCACAAACCAGCGCTCTAACCAACTGAGCTACGCGCACCATTTAATTTGAGAATGCAAAGGTAAGAAGTAATTAAGAGTTAAGAGATAAAAGTTAAGAGTTTTTTTTTGCTCCTGCCAACTCATAACTTTTACCTCTTAACTCTCAATTACTTACGCTGCTTTCGCCTGTTTGTACCGTGCATCGGCGGCGCTCCAGTCAACTACGTTCCAGAATGCAGCGATGTATTCGGGGCGCCGGTTCTGGTATTTCAGGTAATAGGCGTGCTCCCATACATCAAGACCAATGATTGGCGTACCCTTTTGCTCGGTAACATCCATCAATGGGTTATCCTGGTTTGGCGTTGATGTAACGGCCAGTTCACCGTCGGCCGTAACGATCAACCACGCCCAGCCTGAACCGAAGCGCGTTGTAGCGGCTTTCGTGAATTCTTCTTTAAAGGCATCAAACGAACCGAATTTCTGATCGATCGCCGTAGCCAGTTCGCCCGAAGGCTGGCCGCCGCCGTTTGCCGACAGGATGTTCCAGAAGAACGTATGGTTGAAATGGCCACCGCCGTTGTTACGAACAGCAACCGGGTATTTGCTCACGTTGGCTACCAGCTCATCGATCGACAGGTTTTCCATTTCGGTGCCTGCCACGGCGTTGTTCAGGTTCGTTACGTAGGCGTTATGGTGTTTGCCATGGTGGATTTCCATGGTCTGCTTATCTATATTTGGTTCAAGCGCATCGCTTGAATAAGGCAGTGGATCGAGTACGAAAGCCATATCTGTGTTTAAGGTTTAATTCATCCGGACTAACACCGCGCTTTTGCTTTATGTTCTTAGGCGTCCGAAAAAGTTCGTCATCAACGTCCTGCTTTGGTCTGCCAAAACGCCTGTTTCAATGCGCGTTTTCGGATGCATCGGTGAAGGAGTCAGCCGCGAAAAGCCACGTTTTGGATCGTCAGCACCAATCACCAAACGGCCCAACTGCGCCCAGAAAATAGCGCCTGCGCACATTACACAGGGTTCGAGCGTAACGTACAGCGTACAGTTTGTCAGGTATTTGCCGCCCAACATCTGTGTAGCCGCCGTAATGGCAATCATCTCCGCGTGGGCCGTTACATCACTGAGTTGCTCGGTCTGGTTACGCCCTTTTCCGATAATACGGTTCTGGCAAACAACCAATGCACCAACCGGAATCTCACCTGCCTCAGCCGCGTCTTCGGCCAGAGCAAGGGCCATTTCCATGAAGTATTCGTCGGTGAACATAGATGGTAGAAAATACAATGAGGTGACGCTAAACCGGCCGGTCACATCACCTCAAGGTCGTGGGCGGAGATCTCTCCTCATTCAATACGAAGATACAGCCAGCACTATTATTAACTATCTGCTAAGTATCGACTTGTCAGTTGACCTACACCGTTTCAGCCTTCAGTTTGTCGCGTAGCTGGAAAAGCTCGTCGCGGAGGCGAGCGGCCTCCATAAAGTCGAGGTCTTTGGCGGCGCGCTCCATCCGGGCCTGGGTTTCTTTAATGAGCTGCTGCAAGTCGTTTTTACCCATGTATTGCACAACCGGATCGGCCGCAATGTTGATCTCGTCGGGCTCCACGTAGAACTGCTTCGGTTTCGAATCGGCCACTTTAGTTTGTCCCATGATCGATTCGCGCGATTTGAGCACCGTTTTGGGCGTGATTCCATTTGCAATGTTATAGTCTAGCTGAATGGCGCGGCGGCGGTTGGTCTCGTCAATCGCTTTCGCCATCGAACCCGTGATCCGGTCGGCATACATGAGCACCCGCCCGTTCGCGTTCCGGGCAGCCCGGCCAATGGTTTGAATCAATGACCGGATGTCGCGCAGGAAACCCTCCTTATCCGCATCCATAATGGCCACAAGCGATACTTCGGGCAAGTCAAGGCCTTCGCGAAGCAAGTTCACTCCCACCAGCACGTCGAAGTTGCCGAGGCGCAGGTCACGCAGGATTTCGACGCGGTCGAGGGTTTTTACTTCTGAGTGAATGTAGCGCGTTTTGATGCCGACACGCTCCAGGTATTTGCTCAGTTCTTCGGCCATGCGTTTGGTCAGGGTCGTGATCAGAACCCGCTCATTCCGCTTAATGCGGGCATCTACTTCCTCCAGCAAATCATCAATCTGGTTCAGGCTCGGACGTACCTCAATTTCGGGGTCGAGCAGGCCCGTTGGGCGAATAAGCTGTTCCACCACCACGCCTTCACTCTTCCGCAGTTCGTAATCAGATGGCGTAGCCGACACGTAGATGGTTTGTGGCGTCAGGTCTTCAAATTCCTGGAACGTCAGCGGTCGGTTGTCCATCGCCGAGGGTAGCCGGAAGCCGTAATCAACCAGCGCTACTTTACGCGACCGGTCACCGCCCCACATAGCGCGGATCTGCGGAATGGTTACATGGCTTTCGTCGACCACCATCAGGAAATCATCGGGGAAGTAATCGAGCAGACAGAATGGCCGTTGGCCCGGTTGCCGGTTATCGAAATAGCGCGAGTAGTTCTCGATGCCGGAGCAGTAGCCCAGTTCGCGCATCATTTCCAGATCGAACTCCGTGCGCTCCTTGATACGCTCGGCCTCCTGCTCGCGGTATTCGCTCTCAAAAAACTTGATCTGCGCTACCAAATCATCCTGAATCTGATGAATAGCCCCGTTCAGGGTTTCGCGACCCGTAACGAAGAGTGTAGCGGGGAAAATGGTAACCGACTTTTCATTCGATAGCTTTTTGCCGGAAGCCGGGTCGATCCGCTGAATGGATTCAATCTCATCACCGAAGAAAATAAACCGGTAGGCAAAGTCGGCGTAGGACACAAACAGATCGACCGTATCGCCTTTCACGCGGAAATTACCCCGTTCGAAATCACCCTCTGTTCGGCTATAGAGAATACTAACCAGCTTATGGAGCAGCTGATTACGGCTCATCCGTTCGCCCTCTGCAATGCGGATAATGCTGTTTTTGAACTCTTCTGGGTTACCCATGCCGTAGATGCATGACACCGAAGCGATCACGATCACGTCGCGCCGGCCGCTCATCAGCGCCGATGTGGCCGCCAGCCGAAGCTTATCAATTTCCTCGTTGATCTGAAGATCCTTCTCGATATACGTACCTGTGGTGGCAATGTAGGCCTCTGGCTGGTAGTAGTCGTAATAGGAGATGAAATACTCGACGGCGTTGTTCGGAAAAAACTGCTTAAACTCGCCATAGAGCTGCGCCGCCAGCGTTTTGTTATGGCTCAGAACGAGCGTTGGCCGGTTTGTCTGCGCAATCAGGTTGGCAATCGTGAAGGTCTTACCGCTCCCCGTGACCCCAAGCAATACCTGCGCCGGTTCATTGTTATTGACCCCTTTAACCAGCTCGACAATGGCTTTTGGCTGGTCACCGGTTGGTTGAAATTCAGACGTTAATTCAAAGTTCATCAGCGTTGTTGCTACGAGTTGGCGTAATCCACCAATTTACGAATAAACCAGCCAACAGGCAAGGTCGTTTTAGAAAGACGCATTTGATTTCGCTCTATTCCAGGTACGTTGCCCCTTGCCTAACCATTCGCCAACCCTGACTGTGATAGCCAGGTTGTTTGATTATGGCCTTTAGCCTAATCATGATGCCGACAAAACCTACGTTTACCAATCCGTTGCTGCCCTATGGCCCCGACCCCTGGGCAGCCTGTCACGACGGTTTTTACTACTACACGCACTCAACCCGTACCAACCTCACGATCTGGAAAACGCGCGACATCGCCGAGCTGGCCCATGCTGAACAGAAGGTAGTCTGGACCGTACCCGACGACGGGCCGTTCTCAAAAAATATGTGGGCGCCCGAACTCCACTATCTGGACGATGGAACAGGCAAAACGTGTTGGTATGCGTACCTAAGCGCGGGTGAGGATCGGGATGCGGGCGACCAGCGCATATGGGTGCTGGAAAACAGGAATTGCGACCCCTTACAAGGTGAATGGCAGGTGAAATGCGAACTTACAACACCCGACAGCAAATGGGGTATCGACGGAACCGTTATCGATCTGGATGGCCAACTATTGCTGGCCTGGTCGGGTTGGGAAGGAGACGAGAACCGGCAGCAGAATATTTACCTATGCCGCATGAGCAACCCCTGGACCTGCGTGGGAAACCGGCTACTCCTATCAGAACCCACCTTACCCTGGGAACGCCACAACCACGATCCAGACCCCAACAGCGGACGAAACCACGTACTAGTCAATGAAGCGCCCGCTTTCATGCGCCATAAAGACCAGCTATTCATCATCTATTCGGCCAGCGGCTGCTGGACCGACGAGTACACTATGGGCCTGTTGACGGCCCGTATCGACAGCGATTTAATGAGAGCCGCATCATGGACAAAAGCTCAGGAGCCCTTTTTTAAAACGTCGATGCGTAACGGCGTATTCGGCCCCGGTCATGGCTGCGTTTTCCACACCGAAGCCGGACAAACGTGGCTACTTTATCACGCCAATCCCGGCCCCAATAAGGGATGCGAAGACGAACGTACCCCGCGCCTCCAGCGAATTCACTGGCACCACAACGGCTCACCCGATTTCGGTGTTCCCGCAGCCGAGGGAATGGAGATAGCACGGCCGGCGTAGGTTAATTGGCTGAGTTAGTTAATTGGTTACCTAATCAACCAGCCAACCAATTAACTAACTCAGCCAGCCAACCTAAAACCCTTCCGCTTTGATCTCCTTCTCCGTGATGATACCGTATTTCTTTACCTTATCACGAATGGCCTCAGCTTTGCCGACGAGCACAAACTGCAGCTTATCTTTCGGGAAATACTGGTCGATGATCTGCCGGGTTTTGGCCACCGTCAGGCCATCGACGTTCTTCTGAAAATTGTTGATAAACGACTCATCGAAGCCCAGGCTGAACATATCCGTCAGCAGATTCGCCAGGCTGCTGGCTGATTCGTAGCGGGGCGGAAAATCGGCCTTGACGTAGTTCTTGGCCGACGTCAGCGTCTTCTCGTCGATGCCCGTCCGGTGCAGGCTATCAAGCACCTGAAGCGCCATATCGATAGCCTGCGTGGTAGTGCTATTCTTCGTAAAGGTCGAGATGGCAAAGGTGCCGCTTTTCCGGAACGTGCCAAACCGGCTGTTGGCACCGTAGGTCAGGCCTGAATTCACGCGCAGGGCATCATTGAGCCACGACGTGAACCGACCGCCCAGAATCGTATTGACCACCGTGACAGGAATAAAATCGGGGTTATTTTGCGTGATGCCTTTACCGCCGATCAGAAATGTGGTTTCGCGTGCATCATCCTTATTCACCAGCAACACCCGGTTTTTATCGAACGTAAACGCCGGCTCGGCTAAAGCGGGCGACGTGGCCGCAGCCGTTTTCCAGCCACCAAACAAATCGGTGATGCGCTTTTTCATCGCTGCCGTGTCGAAATCGCCGACAATGGCAATGGCGGCGCGGTCGGTGGTGAAGTTTTTCTGGTAAAACTGCCGCGCATCAGCCGCCGAGATGGCCGAAACCGAGGCGGGCGTACCTGTCAGCGGATTAGCGTAGGGATGTGCGCCATACACGAACGTATTGAAATACGAGCCAATCACCCCGCGCGGCGTTTCTTTCTGCTGGGTTAACTGAAGCAATTGACGTTGCTTGTATTTATCAAACTCGGTCTGGTCGAACGTTGGCTTCGTGAGCACATCCTGTATGATATCAAACAGGAGGTCCTGATCTTTTACGGCAAACGACGCGGTCATTTTAGCCACTTCTTTACCAGCAAACGTTTCAACGCTGGCACCCACGTACTCGATCTTTTCTTCGAGCTGCGATTTCGTGTACTTCGAACTACCAAACAACAGCGCCTGAGCGGTCATATTGGCCAGTCCGTAGCGACTGCCATCCTGCACGGCACCCGCATCGAACACGGCCGAGATGTTGACAAGCGGTACTTCGTGCTGTTCCATCAGATAAACCGTCAGGCCGTTCTTGAGCTTGAACTTCTGATAAGGCGGCACCTTAAACGTCTGGGCCAACAACGTACCCGCTGTAATCAAGGCAATTATAAACGTGACTACGAATTTCATATGATTGGGGATATCGGATGTCGGATTGGGGATATCGGATTGGGGATTTGCTCCGCTGAGCTTCGTGACTGTTCCTCAGCGGAGCAAATCCCAAATCCGATATCCCAATCCGTTTAGTTGTTTTTAGCTGGGTTTGGCTTGGGCTCTGGCAACAGATAACCCACTGTGCGGTTCCGCTCGGTCAGGTACGTTCGGGCCACGCGCTGCACGTCTTCTTTGGTCACCTTTTCATAGAGCGAAGGGGCCTCATACAACTTCTTGTAATCGCCAAAATACAGTTCATACGTACCCAGCGAATTAGCCTTCCCGTTGATGGATTCCATAGTCCGGTAAAACTCCATCAGCTTCTGGTTCTTCAGCTTTTGCAATTCCACATCCGTAATGCCTTCGTTGATCACCTTATCGATCTGGCGCAACACGGCCTGCTCTAGTTGTGGAGCCGTAACACCACTGGCCGCAATGGCGTAGATAGAAAACAAGCTCGGGTCAAACGACATGTCGGCGTTGGTAAACACCCGCGACGAAATGGTTGAATCGAGCACCAGCGATTTCACCAGCCGCGACGAATTGCCCGAACTCAACACGCCACTAAGCAGATCGATGGCATAATAGTCGGGGTGACGGGTAGCAGGAGTATGGTAGGCCAGCAAAATGTTGGGCGTCGCAATGTCTTTGTATGTTGTGGCGCGCCGTTCACCGTTTTGCGGGGGTTCAACGGTACGTAGGCTATCGGGCAATTTCTGCGCGGGAATTGGCTCAATATACTGTTCGGCCATTTTCTTCACCTGCGCGGCCGTTACATCGCCAACCACTACCGCCACGGCATTGTTGGGTGAGTAATACGTTTTGAAATACTTCTCCAGATCGGCCTGCGTCCATTTCTTGATGTCCGACTCGAAACCGATGACCGGAAACATATACGGGTGCTCCACAAACGCTACTGACTGCACCAGCTCGCTCAGCACGCGGTAATTGCTGTTCTCCAGACCGGTGCTCCGCTCTGATAATACCACGCCGCGCTCGCTTTCCACCATTTTTGGGTCAATAGCCAGGTCCCGAATCCGGTCAGCTTCCAGGTCGAAGATCGTTTCAAGCGCGCCGCTCTGAAACCAGTCAGTATACACCGTTGTGTTCTCAGTGGTATACGCGTTGTTCGATCCGCCATTGGCTTCCATGACCCGGTCGAACTGCTTGGGGCCGTATTTCTTGGCCCCGTTGAACATCATGTGCTCAAAGAAGTGCGACAGGCCGGTGATGCCATGCACTTCATTGCGCGAGCCAACTTTCCAGAATGAATAGAAATTTGCGTTGGGAATCGAATGGTCTTCCAAGACCATGAATTTCATGCCGTTCTTAAGCGTGAACGTCTGCACGTCTTCTGCTTTAGGCTTATTCTGAGCCAGCATAACGCCCGCCGAGAGCGTCAGTACGGTCAAAAGCCCTAGTCGTTTGTTCATGAGAGGATTTTAGTTTGGCAAAAGCCTAAAACTAATGCCCGGTTCGCTCCAGAACAACGCCTGCCTGCGCAGTGGCTCTACTTTCTGTTAGCCCAACCCTCATTGGGATGACAGAAAGTAGAGCCACTATCTATAAGTTGAACTGACTAATACATAGTGCCGCTCGCCTGTAGCTAATGGCTACTAACTGTAGAGCTTCATTGGTTTTTATAGTTATCGCGCAAGGCATCCCAAGTTTACAGACACAAAGGGGAGGCTTTTTCACCCTGCTACTCGTCATGTTAAACGAGATCTTGCACGGGCACATCATGATCAACAAGCTGCTTTCCCCATTCGCAAATTTTATCCAGTATTGGCAGGACAGACTTACCAAAATCAGTCAGTGAATATTCAACCCTTAACGGCACTTCATCAAATTGTTTGCGAACAATAAGACCATCGTCTGCCAACTCTTTTAATTGTTGAGACAAGACTTTTTTAGAAATCATAGGCACAACAGCGGCTAACTTTCCAAACCTTTTATTTCCGTTAGACAGATAGAATAAAATTATTGGCTTCCAGCGACCACCAATTTTATCTACTGCTGCCGTTAGTGGGCAGTTATATGGATTTCCTGAGCTTTTCTTTTTTTGAGTGGTTACCATGTGGTAAGTAGTTTATAGTAGTTCCATTATAACACAAAGACTCGAATTTCTACCTTTACCTTATGATAAGAACAATGGAAAATAGAGTCCTTTCTTTGGTTGCTGTTTTACTCATCACTAGTATGGCAACTTTCGCTCAAACTAAAGGAGTACGGAATACCAATTCTGCGAATAAAAAACTCCTGCTCAATATTGTCGACAATCTGTTCAATAAAGGCGACACTACCTATGCCGACAGCTATTTTGTGCCCGAATTTGCCAGAGAAGAAAAGGCATTTACCCAACAAATCCGTGCAGCGTTTCCTGATCTGCTAATCACTGTAGATATTCTCGTTGCAGAGAAGGATATGGTTGCGGCAAGGTGGATAGCCAATGGTACACAAAAAGGGATATTCCTTGGTGTCAGCCCAACAAACAAAAAGGTAACATGGAAAGGCTCATGGTTTTGGACCTTTAAAAATGGACAAGTTATTGACGGCATGGGCAAAGGTTCATGGGACGCCTTAGGGTTACTCAAACAACTGCAATCAAAGTAATAATTATGAATATAATACATTCACTGATAGGCAAAACGGGCAGTAAGCCTTTCATTTTTATTTTGATTGGGTTGTTAGTCGTGTTCAATATTTTAATGAATGCGCCTGGCTTACCAACCAGCACGCCATCAATGCAAAACATTTCACCCACCTTTACCCCTTTTGATTTACAAGCTAAAGGATATAATGTTGATAGTTTCACCAATGACTTGAACGAATTAGGTATAGAAGGAAGAACCATTTATAAAAATTTCATGATTTGCGATATTTTTTTTCCTTCAATTTACGCTTTCACATTTTCATCTCTTATTTTTTTAATATTCCGTAAAAGAAAAAATTGGTCAAATTGGTTGTTTTTGATTCCACTTCTCACAGGGCTTGTAGACTATATTGAGAATATTTTTATCGCCATAGCTTTCTCTGACTATCCCTCTTCAGATCATCTTACTGTGTCAGTAGCAAGTTTGGCAACGCAAGCAAAAATGTCATTGAACGCTTTACTGATTTTATCCTTGCTATTTACCCTTGGCACTTGGCTGGCAGCACTAGTCAAAAATAAATAAGCACAGCTGTACACTACTGCTAGTACTACCAATAGAGCTGGACGTTATAAAGATGAAAAAACGTTGAAAAACGTTTACGCAAACCACCGCTCCCACTCCAGGCGCTCCTGCGCCTGGCCAATCCACTCTAGTACCACAAGGCCGGCATCATCATAGCCCATGCGCAGGCCGATGAACGTCAGGTGCTCATTCAGCAGCCGGCCGATGGGGCCATTGCCGGTGATGCAGGTGTCGAAATACCAGTCGAGGGGTTCGTCAGCAACCTCGGCGGCGATGGCACGGTAGTCGTCGTAGGTATAACCGCGGGCGGGTTGACCGTTTTCTGTTGGACCGAAGCGTTGCCAGAGAAGCCGCATCACATCATCGAGCGAGCGTTCGTGGTTGAATTTTCGGCGCAGGTGCAGGTCGAGAATCAGCGACACGATAGCCCCCTTATGATACACCGACACTTTCCGGTCAGGAACACCGCGAACGTACCCATCCAGCCACAGATCCCACGACGATTCGGTGAGCGACAGCGACGCGCGGCCAGCCTGCTCGAAATGGCGTTTCAGAACCACCAGTAACTCTTTCAGGTACGCCGCATCATCGAACACACCCGACCGACGGAGCATCAAATCGCCGTAATAGGTGGTAATTCCCTCAGCCACGAAGCAGGTGGTAAAATAGTTTTCACGCGTGAAATCATAAGGCGTCAATTCGGCGGGGCGAATTCGGCAGATATTCCAGGCATGAAACAGCTCGTGCGACGCCACGCCCAGCAGATCGGTATACAGGCCCGCTCCTTCAACGGTGACACCATCGGCGGCCAGCCCTTCCAGTTCAGGGCCAAGCACCAGCACGGTACTGTTCCGATGCTCAACGCCGTGGTAATACGGAACAGGCAGAACAAGTGTCAGAAAGTGGTATTCTGATTCCGGAAAATCGCCAAATAGGTTGATTTGCGCTTCGGTGAATCGGGTAAAGTCAGCGGTTATCTGAGCCGGGTCGAAGGCGGGCGGCATTCGGTAATTCCAGCCCTGCACCCAAACCGTAACATCCACTTCCTGAACGGTATAACGAACGGCCTGCAACGTACCTGAGGCAATCAGCGGACTATCGACCAGCGCATAGTAATCACTGGCGACTAGTGTTTTGCTGTCTTGCTGAAGAAGTCCGCAGGCAATTTGCCAGCCGTCAGGAATGTGGAGGGTAAGGGAACATGCTTCGTGTAGTCGACCCTCGGCATAGAGGCAGAGATTAACCGGATTGATATACCAGAAGTGCGACGAATCGGCGTAGCTACTCCCGGCATCAAGCTTGTGATCACCCGCCACCAAACCAAAATAGGTGTAACGTACCTGCACCGACGTAGCGCCGTTGGTTTTCACCTGCCAGCGATCTTTCGTCACTTTCTGGTACGCCAACGGCTGATCGTTCTGATCGAAAACGGCAAACGACCGGATGTTCTTCGCAAAGTGCTGTAGCTCATACCGACCCGGCCGCCAGGCGGGCAACTGAAAATCGAGCGTATCGCCTGTTACTTCGTCGATACGACAGGTAATGTTGATGTAATGGCTGCCCGGTTCGGCAACGGAAAGAGTGTACTGCATGATAAACCTATAAGGTCACGGAGACCTTATAGGTTTCAACAAATACGCTAATCCAGATCAATATAATACGGCTCGTGGTCCATCTCTTCGCGGGCTTCTTCGGCAGCTTCAAACTGAGCCTGTTCTGGCTCTGAAAGGGCTGGCTGAGGTTGTTGCGCCTGCAATTGCCGTACAAACACACCGGCACTCACCAGCGCCAACGTACCTGCTACTGCGGCTACGGCATCATTTCGGCCACCCTGTTTGGCCGCCACACCGGTAAAACCAGCCACAAAGGGCAGCAAATAATACGGATCGTTCAGCTTCTTCGACACCGTGACGCCAATGGCCCCCAGCACACCAAGCAACCCGATAGCAAACGGAACGGCCCGCTCGCGACTCACCCGGTAACCAGCTTCAATGAGCAGATTCGTGGTTGCCACACCTGTAGCCACCGTGATCCAGCCCGCGTAAATGCCCGTTGCCTGATGAAATGTTTTTTCCGGTTGTGGTACGTCAGGCGTTTGTCCAACACCCAGCGCGTTGTGCAGGGCCAGTACCGTTGGCAACGTACCCAGCGTAATGGCGTTTGCCGCTACCCGCGCCTCTTTCTCGCCTCGCGAGAAGAAAACGCCGAACAGTCCGTTCAGCAGGTAATTGGCCACCAGCCAGGGAGCGGCTTTCTCATAACGTGGATTATCGACTTGCGACGGCAACGCCTGATGCACGGCCAGACCTAGTGTGCCAGTATAGATCACCGGCCAGACAGTGGCGAATGTACCACCAGCCGGAGTTATCAGATTGGTTTCCAGCTCGTCCTGATACTCGGGAACCACATCGGTCCGGCGTTTTTTGTTCCGTGGCCCGGCAAAGAAATACGTACCCACGATGCTACCAATGACCAATGCGGCCGTAGCAATGCGGCTGATTTTTGTGTTTTCCATAAACGGTGATTGAGCGATTTCTTTCTAAAACCCGCTCAATCATCCGCTTGTTTGGCAAAAGTCTTCTGTTTTCGGTTTACTGTTGCGCTGCTGAGTAGCGAAGCAACAGTAAACTGAAAACAGCAAACGGAGGATTTACCGAACCACGCTTTCTCCTTTCAAATGCTCGTTCAGGTAGTCGACGTATTGCTGATAGAGCAGTTGGTAGGTGGTTTGGCTGTAAGCTACGCCGTGGGCACCAGGCGGATAAATGCGCAGATCGGCATCTTTACCGGCGTCTTCCAGCGCGTTCATGAGCTGGAACGTATTGCGCACGTGTACGTTCTCATCCATCGTTGAGTGGGCGATGAACATCTTACCAGCCAGGTTTTTGGCATAGGTAGTTACCGCGCTTTTCTGGTACGCCGCGTCATTCTCAGGCACCAGTCCCATGTACCGCTCTGTGTAAATGCTGTCGTATAACCGCCAGTCGGTGACGGGTGCGCCCACCAGCGACACCTTGAACACACCGGGATGGGTCAGCATGGTGTAGCTGCTCATGTAGCCGCCGTAGCTATGCCCGCGAATGGCCATCCGAGCGCCATCGACCCATGGCAGCGTGGCCAGGTACTGGGCCGTTTCGGAGAAATCCAGGCTTTCGTAGTAGCCCAGCTTTTCATAGACCATCTTCTCGAACTGGCTGCCGTAACCACCGCTTCCCCGGTTGTTTACGCCCACCACCACGTAGCCCTGCTGCGCCAAATATTGATGCCAGGGTTGTGCCTGCCAGTCGTTATACACCGACTGCGACCCCGGACCACCGTAGATATCGACCACCACCGGATAACGTTTCGTGGGCTGGAAGTCAGCGGGTTTGATGATCGAAATGTCGATTTTCTGGCCGTCTTTCGTCGTAAACGAACTTAGCTCTTTCGGCGAATAGGTATTCGTGCTGACGTACTCTTTCACGCGGGCATTGTCTTCCAGGGTCTTCACCAGATTACCCTTCACATCGCGCAGTTCAACCTGCGTAGGCGTCTGCACGTTCGAATAGCGGTCAATGAAATACTGCCCGTTGTCCGACATGTTGATCGCATGCCGACCGGCTGGCGTGGTCAGGCGTTTCTTGTTTTTGCCGTCCGCATCGATCACGTAAAGCTGCCGTTCCAGCGGCGAGGCTTCGGTTGATGTAAAATAGACCTTCTTTCCTTTCGTATCAATGTGCTGAATCGTTGATACCTCGAAGTTGCCCTTCGTGACCTGATTCAGCAGTTTTCCGCTGTAATCGTAGCGATACAGGTGCGCCCAGCCGTCGCGCTCCGACACCCAGTAGAACTCGTTCACGCCCTGCGGAAACTCGAACAGGTGATTCACACCCGCGAAGAAATCGAACACGTCGACCCAGGTCTTCGAGGTCTCGGTCATGATCACTTTAGCGTCGCCGGTGCGGGCGTTGGCCATGTACAGGTTCAATTCATTCTGTTTCCGGTTCAGGTGCACCAAGGCCAGTTGCCCTTCCTGCGATGTCCAGTAGATGCGGGGGATATACCCCTGCTGACCTTCCACATTCATAAACGCCGTTTTACCATTGGCAATCTCGATCGCACCGATCCGAACACTTGGGTTTCGGTCGCCTACGCGGGGGTATGGCAGCGAATCGTAGGTCTCGCGGAACCCCTGGTAATTCGTGAGGCGGTAGATGGGTACGTTCCGTTCGTCAGACTGCCAGAAGGCAATGAACTTGCTATCGGGCGACCAGGCCCAGGCCTGTGCCAGGCCGAATTCCTCCTCGTACGCCCAGCCGAAACGACCGTTGTAGAACGCCGGCTTCGCGTCGCCGGTGAGCTGCGTTTCTTTCTGCGTGGCAAAATCGAACACGAACAAATTACCACCGCGCTCGTAGCCTACCTGTTTGCCATCGGGTGAGAGTTCGGCGGTCTGTGCGTCTTTGGCCACGAGTTTCAGCACCTTATCGGCGAGGCTGTACACGTAATAATCCGAGATACCCGACCGACGGTAAACAGGCCGGAAATTGGTCTGGAAAAACAGGTTTTTTGAGTCTTTCGACCACTGGAACGAATCGAAATCAAACGCTTTTTCAGTGCCCGGAAACTTCATCGCTTTACCGTCGAAAAGCACTGTTTCACTCTTGTCGGCGGGCGAAAACACCTTGATCGTTCCCGACCGGTCGAGGAAGGAGAAACGCGTGCCGCCATTGATCCAGTTTACCGAACGTGGGCCATTGGCACCCGCCAGTTGCCCGCCAGAGCGTAATGCCTGTTGCAGGTCAGCGTAGCGCGGTTTGGTCGTTTGCGCTACGGTTGGCGTAACCGTTGGCGTTGCAGCGGCCAGAAGAAGCCAGAGTATGTGTTTGTTGATGGACATGGAGCAAAATTACTTTCCTAAAGTTACTTCTCAGATAAGCCAATCGTAATCGTTTAATGGTTAAAGTTGCAGTATAGAATTAGATGCGAATAACACATCTGCCGTTTTTTGTCATCCCGACGTCAGGAGCGGTTCGCCGTTGCGAGATCGTGGCGTTCCTTTATGTAGCGACTGGCGCTTTCAACAAGGCCACCAAGATTTCGCAACGGCGAACCGCTCCTAACGTCGGGATGACAAAGACGCCCCCTAAATCCGCACGGTCCGCCGCTGTGTACTATTACTTCTGAACCCTATGAAAATCAATAAACTGCTTGTTGCCAATCGCGGCGAAATTGCCCTTCGTGTGATGCGTACTGCCCGCGAGATGGGCATCAAAACCGTGGCTATCTACTCGGAAGCCGATCGGAATGCCCTCCACGTTCGCTACGCCGACGAAGCCGTATGCGTAGGGCCGGCCCCCTCAGCACAGTCGTATCTGCGGGGTGATGCCATTATCGAAGTCTGTCGCAAACTGGGCGTCGATGCTATTCATCCGGGCTATGGGTTCTTATCGGAAAACGCCAATTTCGCCCGGCAGGTACAGGAGGCTGGACTGATTTTTATTGGTCCTTCGCCAGAAAGCATCGAGGTGATGGGCAGTAAGCTGGCCGCTAAAGCCGCCGTGTCGGGTTACAACATCCCAATGGTTCCCGGCACGCCTGACGCCATCGACGACCGGGAAGAAGCCAAGGTTATTTCGGCCAAAATCGGCTACCCCATTCTGATCAAAGCCAGCGCGGGTGGCGGGGGTAAAGGCATGCGGGTGGTCGAAAAAGAAGCCGATTTCGACGAACAGATGGACCGCGCCGTCAGCGAAGCTATTTCATCGTTCGGTGATGGATCGGTGTTTATCGAGAAGTACGTTACCTCGCCCCGGCACGTCGAAATTCAGGTGCTGGGCGACCAGCACGGCAACATCATTCATCTCTTCGAGCGCGAATGTTCAGTACAGCGTCGGCACCAGAAAGTGGTGGAAGAAGCCCCCTCAGCCATTCTGACGCCCGAAATCCGGGAGGCGATGGGTCAGGCGGCGGTCGACGTGGCGCGGGCCTGCGGCTACTACGGCGCCGGTACGGTGGAGTTCATCGTCGATGCGAACCTGAACTTCTATTTCCTCGAAATGAATACCCGTCTCCAGGTAGAACACCCTGTTTCTGAATTGATTACGGGTGTCGATCTGGTGGAGCAGATGATCTACATCGCCGAAGGTAAAGAACTGACGATCAAACAGGAAGACCTGAAAATAAAGGGCCACGCCGTGGAGGTACGTGTCTACGCCGAAGACCCGGCCAACAACTTCCTGCCCGACGTAGGTACGTTGGAAACCTACGTTCGCCCACAAGGTAACGGCGTGCGCGTCGACGATGGGTTTGAGCAGGGTATGGCGATTCCAATCTATTATGACCCGATGATTGCCAAGCTGATCACCTACGGCAACGACCGCGCGGCCGCCATTCAGAAGATGATCCGAGCCATTGACGAATACCAGATCACGGGTGTACAGACCACGCTGCCATTCTGCAAATTCGTGATGGAACACGATGCCTTCCGCTCCGGCCAGTTCGACACCGGTTTCGTCGCCAACTACTTTACCCCCGACGTGCTGAAAACCGAGGCCGACCCGCAGGAAATCGAACTGGCCGCCGTGCTGGCCGCTTACCTGCTGAATACCCAAAAGCCGAATGCAGCAACCGTGCAATCGGTAACAGCACCCTCAAAAAGCCGTTGGCGCGAACGTCGACTGGGGTAAGAACAGACTGCACGACGTGTGAGTTAAATCAGGTCATTGCCGGTTTAACTCACATTGTTGTCAAACGGGCCATTGTTGCCAGCAACTCAGTAGCGGTACCGGGTGTTCGTCGGCCAAGTCCACACGAGCAGGCAACATCAACGGGCTGCCCGTACGCTGTTTCAATGCTTTTCAGAATATGCTGATTTTCAGCCAGTGTGCATTTTTCGTGCACGAACCCCGCTACAAAGCGCGTCGTCTCCGGCAGTACAATAGTTTGCAGGGGAGCGTAGTAGCTAGCTTTTGTGGTAGGCGGCGTAATGCCCTCAGCAAAAGGATAGTGTACGTAAATCAGTTCGTGTTGCGCAGGCCATGCCTGTACTAGTCGGTTCGAAAACGCGACCATCTTGTCCAGCGTTTTGGGGTGAACGAGCGCTTCGTTATGAAAGTCGCCCAGGCACAGGTGCATGCCAATTCTGGCACCGGGCGTGATCTTGCTTAGCAGATCTAGAATGGGCCGCAGCGCCAGGCCCATCAGCGGAGCGGGCAATTTATAAGCGGCGTACAGCTCGGGCGGCACTTCAATCTGCACTACCACGTCGTGCCCTGCCTGCGCCAGCACCGCATTGACCTCACGGGCAATAACCGTATTGAATGCATTGGTGTATCGCAACCAGGTGATGGGATTGGCAAATGCGAAGCCCATGGCGAAACCAGTTGGAACGCCCAGCTGAAACTTCAGGTCGGGCAAATTATGCTGGGTACGTAACCGCTGGAAGATGGGGTAACTACGCCGGAAGAACTCATCATAACCCAGTTGCACGTGTGCGGGCATGTCGGCAGGCGAGTAACGGGGTTGCAGCTTCTGGAAGCTATCGTAATTAACGGCCATGCCATCAACGGTACTACGCACGGGCTCTTTTACCACCTTCCAGCTTTGCGGATCCTGCGTTAGCTTCTCGATGGCGTAGACTACCCAGGCAATACGGTTGCCTTTGGGGAAAGCGGGCGTCTTCTCGCCAATCTCACCGTCGGGCAAGCAAAACAGGGCTGGACCAAGAGCGCTCAGCGCACGTTCCATGCAGGTTTCCTCATCGGAAAAAGGCATACTGCCCACCAGCAAGGCACGGCGTTTGGCTTGATTCATTGCCGGGCCATCGGCCAGCAAACCGGATTGCACTTCAGTTGACATGACAAACAGTAGATTGGGTTAGTATCCGGAAAATGAATCGACACGCAGTTTGACCCTGAGGCCACTAGTCACGGTATCATAGTGGAAATCAATGGACTATTTTTGACAACGGGATGACCAGTCAGTATGCCCCAGCCACCCCGTTATTCTCGTCAAATCACCTGAACAGGCACCTGATAGTAATCGACCGTGGGCGGGCCGGCAAAGTGTTTCTTCATGTGCTGAAGCACATCCTGGAGAAACCCATTCGTTTCCGCTTCGGTGCGGGCCTCGGCCGTCTCCCACAAGGTTACCATCAAACAGCGGTTTTTCTCGTCATCGACCAGAAAACGGCTGCTTAGAAAACCGGCGTGGTCTTTGAGTGCGGGGCCGACTGACTCGCGGAAGTAATCGGTAGCTTCAGCGATGGCATCGGGCTGTAGAGCAACCTGAACAATTCGAGCGTACATAGGGATATGGATTAGGTGAAACGCGTTAATGAATAACCTTGACAGTCTGGTTCTGGTCCGGCGTGCTCACCCGCAACAACAGGATGCCTGCCGGTTGCTGGCCAACCGGCAACTGCTGCCGTTCTACGCTGCCAGCCCGCTCTACCAAGCGTTCGCTCACTGCCCGCCCCGTCACATCCATCAGCTGAATTCGCAGGGGTTGACCCTCGGCGCCCCGAATGTCCAGGTTGATGGTTGCGCCCGAGACAGGATTACCCAACACCGTCACCGTCAGTGGAACTCGTGGCTCGTCAACGGCCAGTCGTACGCCTGCTCCCGGTTCCGTGCCCCATACCCGCTCATTTCCTACGTAGACAACCACCCGGCTGTTTGAACCCGACTCAGCGGGCTGCTCCTGATACGAATAGTCATTGGTCTGATCGAAACGGCCCCCATCGGGTTTGGAAATCCGGTAACGTACCCGGCCCGTGCTGGCTCCGGGAGCGAGTTGCCCGTCTTGCAGGAAGGTGATCTCCAGGTAATAATCGGCTCGCCCCAGCGCCTGAGGTAATTTCACCAGCTGGGCCCGAACGTTGCCTTCGTCAACCTCTACCAGCAATCGCTCAGTGCCATCGGCGGTGAAATAGTAGCGCGCTTTCAGCTCGCTGTAGTTCACCCCTACGTTGCCCTCGTTGCGTATGGTCAGGTACGTATTGATCTGAGTAGCCGAGGGACCGTTCTTACTCTCGGTTAGCGCTCTGAGCGCCCGGATCTGGGTGGTGCTGCCTGGCTCCACACCCGCAACGAGCACGCCGTTGTAGTAGGCCGTAATACGCAGATTGCCCACCAGTTGGTTACGGACAAGGGCATACGAGTAATCGTCCAGTTCATTCAGCCCGGCGTAGTCACTCTTGGCAAAGTAGGCCTGGATAGGTCCTGAACTGGCTCCGGCAGCCAGGCTACCCGCTCCGTCCGTAAAACTAAACTCTACATAGCCCGAAGCGCCCTGTTGGGCGGGTGAGAGCGGCACATAACGCAGCCGCACATTCCCGTTACCCACCTGCGCGTAATTGATCGACAGGTTGCTCAGCGCAGCCGCGCCTTCCACCGTCAGGTAGTAGCGCAACGTAATGGCTGACAAGGGTAAGGCCGTATTCCCCTGATTCTGCAACTCGATCAGGGGCTGAATGGCGTTATTATCGGCGTAGTTGTCCACATCGCGGTGCAGCACCGTCAGCGCGGTCGTTGGGGTTGGTGCGCTAACCGTCACGCTGACCGTACCAGTCACCGTTCGGTCGCCATTGGCTGCCACCACGGTAAACGTTTGTACCCCGGCAGGCAAGGCCGATACCTGAGCGGTATTGCCACTAGGCCTGATGGTGCCCGGTCCGCTGAAGGTATAGCTGTATGGCACCCCAGCCGTACCTCCCGTCACCGCAGCCGACAAACTTGTTGCCTCCGTGGTGAGCAGCCGGGTAGGCGTAGCCGTCAGCGTCAGGCTTAGGCTACCGCCGCCACCACCCACCCGTCGGGTCACGTTGATCACAAAGCTGGTAGTAGCTGATAGGCTGCCCGGATCGGTCGCTTTTATGGTGACGCTAATGGAACCGGGCGCGGTGGGTGTGCCCGAGATAACGCGCGTGGCCGGGTTAAAGCTTAACCCATTGGCAGCGCTAAAGCTGGCGCTGTAGGTAAGGCTGTTAGGCGTTTCGGCGTCGGTGAAGGCATTGACCGTATACGAAAACGGCGTATTGACCGAGGCATTCTGATCAGCGTTGGTCGTAGAGATTGGTGCCGTATTCGTAGGTGTAGGCGACTTGCACAGGTACGAATCACACAGGTCGGTGGCGGCTATCCGGGCATTGGGCGAGGATGTCGAAGGTGCCGTCAAAAGCGCCCGGTAATACCCCGGCTGGGTTAATCGCTGAAGACTGTCGACGATTTGTTGGGTTCGGCGACCGGCCGACGCATAGCTATTGGCCGGAGCGGGGCCAACCTGAGCCTGAACCGACGAAACCAGCCAACAAAGCGCGACAATCCCAGGCAAGGCTATTCGATATAGCTGGCTCATGGTCTTGCTATTTAGCGGATGAGTGAGGATGTACCTAATCGGTGATGGCCGAGGCTGGTATCGTAGAGTCGACGTTTGACGTGTTCGTCACTCTGTTCCAGGTAACCAGGCGAAGGTTAGCTGGTGCTGCCGGATTGTAGGTAGCTACCTGTCCATATTCGAGCGAAATAGATTCGGATAGTGACGGACAACCGCTAGGGCATCCTGGCACACCACTCGCTGCATAATTGGACACGACAACAAGACCCAGCACAACCCGATAAGCCAGTGACCCATCGGCGCGATAAAAATTAAGCCGGGCGTATCGATAGTATCCACCAGAGAAGAGCGATTTTTGAAAGGCGGCGGTAGAAGGGTCTATCTGTTTGGTAATAACCATTGGCGGGAAACCGGCCCTGCCAGCCCCGGTACCTGTCGATTGCGAACCGATGTTTATTGTGTTTGTGAAGCTGTACTGCGCGCTGGTCAACGGAATCGGCGTCGTATAGTCAGGCACCTGAGATGGGCCTGACCCTCTGAATAATTCCAGGGTGATTCCTTGTGCGAAAGAGAAACTGGTGGCGAAACATAAGGCAACGCCCACGAAGAGAGAGAGAAACGTTTTCATAAAAGTTTGAGGCAATACTGAGTTGAATTAGCGAATAAACGTTAGTTGTCAAGCCTGTTTCTGAGGTGAAACGGCTCCCCAAAATTGGCTGACATCGCCCGGACACAGTATCGCCAATTGCCCAAAAACTAGCGCAGAATGCCCAATTTCGGCTCATAAGGGCCTCTTCGGCAGGGTGAGCGCCTGACCAAGTGAACCATCACGACCCATTCGGTTAGTTGACCGACTGGCGGGCGTATTGGCCGGGGCTGACCTGGTATTGCTGGCGGAACAGTTTGCCGAAATGCGAAGCCGTCTGAAAGCCCACCCGCTCGGCGGTTTCGGTCACGCTCAGGCCCGACTGCAACAGCTCGGCGGCCCGTTTGAGTCGGTACAGCCGGATCACATCAGCCGGAGATAGCCCCGTCAGTGCCTTGAGTTTGCGGAACAGACTCATGCGGCTCATGCCCACTAAAGGCGGCAGATCATCGACCCCGAAAGCAGGTTGGTCCAGATGGTCGTCGAGCAGCGCGTAGAAGGTGCGTAAAAATGGATCGGTAGTAGGTGGCTGGTTAGCTGGGGAAGGCGAAGGATGAGTTGGGCGGCTGAGGTCGGCACGTACCCAATCGCGGAGGTTACGGGTGGTGGCGAGCAGATTCCGCACCCGCAGTTGCAGTTCGGCCACCACAAACGGTTTGGTCAGGTACTCGTCGGCACCGCGCGTCAGACCCTCTATCCGGTCGTTGAGGGTGACTTTGGCCGTTAGCAGCATTACCGGAATATGACTGGTCCGGACATCCGTTTTCAGGTGCTGGCAGAGGGCGTACCCATCCATCACCGGCATCAGCACGTCGGAGATGATAAGGTCCGGCAACTCAGCCAGTGCCTGCTCCAGCCCGGCCTGGCCGTCGACAGCCCGTTGTGTCCGGTACTGCGTGGGCAAACTGTCAAGGATAAACCCGGCCAGTTCGTCGTTGTCCTCCACCACCAGTATCAGCGGCTTGTCGTCGTCATCGGTTTCTGTCAAAGCGGTTTTCTGTCCGTTGGGAACGTACCCAGCCGTTGAACGCTCCTCAGCGCCGGGCTCGGCCGGGCGGTAGGGTAACTCAATGGTAAAAGTGCTGCCTTTCCCCTCTTCCGATGTAACGGCAATATGCCCCTGCTGGAGCCTGACCAGCTCTTTCACCAGCGATAAGCCAATACCAGAGCCAGTTTTAGAGCCAGAGCCGTTATGGGCTGTTCTGACTACTTCTGCAGCCAGCCCTGTGGACTCACCCTGATAAAAGCGATCGAAAATATGCGGAAGCTGACGGGCCGAAATGCCCCGCCCGGTATCGGTAATGGTCAGTCGTACCCCTGTTTCGATGGGCTTTAACTGCACACGTACCTCACCTCCGGCGTCGGTAAAATGAAGGGCATTGGCAATCAGGTTATAGAGAACCCGCTCCATCTTATCGGTATCGAACCAGTAGGCATCAGCCAGGCCACCGGTGCTGTAGTCGAGGCTGATTGCCTTTGCCGTAGCGGCATCGCGAAAGGAGTCGACCGTTTGGGCCACTACCGCCCCCAGATCACCCCGCACATTGACCACCGGCAGGGCACCGGCATCCAGCCGGGACAGGTCGAGCAGTTGATTCACCAGGCCCAGCAACTGATGGGCGTTATGGTCTATCGTGGTCAGCAGCCGCCGTTCGTTGGGCGCGTTCAGGTGTTGGCGCAGTTGCTCGGCGGGCCCCAGAATCAGCGTCAATGGGGTGCGAAACTCGTGCGTGATGTTGGCGAAGAAGTTGGATTTCAGTTCGTCAACGGCCTTTAACTGCTCAGTTTCCTGCTGTTTCAGGGCCGTTTCGCGTCGTTGCAGCACCAGTGACTGTTGCAGCCGGATTCGGTTGATGTACGACCGGTTTATGGTAACTGCCAGCCAGCCAAGTGTAACGACATACAGCAGCCAGGCATACCAGGTAGACCAGATCGGCGGACGGATCGTGATGGGCAACCGACGAACGTACCGGCTCCATCGCCCCGACGTGTTCGATGCGTTCAACAGCAGCGTGTAGCTTCCCGGACGCAGGCCGGTATACGTTGCCACGGGGTTGTCGGTCTCTTTCCAGGTCTCTTCCAGCCCATCGAGCCGATAGCGAAACCGGTTTTTAGTAAGCCGGTTAAACTGGAGCGCAGCAAACCGGGCGGTCACGAAATTCAGGTCGTACGGCAAGGTTAACCGGTCAATGGCCCGCACCGGCAGAGAATCTAACAGCGTTGCCGGGGCAGGCTGATTATTAATTTGTAACTCAACCAGTTCAACCGTTGGCTCAAATGTGTCGTCAACTACTTGTCGGGGGTAGAACGTCGTAATTCCTTCCAGCCCACCCATGATGATGCGGTCATCGGGCAGGTGTATGTAGTGAAACCGGTTAAACTCATTGGCCAGTAGCCCGTCATGTTGCGTAAAGGTCTTTGTCGCAAACGTCCGGCGATCCATGCGGCAAAGGCCCTTATTCGTCCCCAGCCACAACTGCCCCTGTTGATCGGGAATAGCTGAATAGATGACGTTGTTTGGCAAACCGTCGGCCTGTGTAATCCGGCGGAACGTACCTGTCTGTTTGTCAAAGGCACACAGGCCGTTGCCGAACGTACCCAGCCAAAGCCGGTTTGGGTCGGCGGGATCGTCGCTGAGGCACAGCAGCGCATTGTTACTCAGCGATTGGGCTTTACCCGGCTGATTGGCAAACTGCCGCAATTGACCGGTCTGCCGGTTCATTTGCCACAGTCCCTGTTGCTCCGTAGCCAGCCAGAGGTATTGCCGATCAACTACAAACGACAGCACCCCACCCATTTTGGCGGTAGGAATACGATGCGTGAACAGAATCCAGCGCGCCTGTTCATTGTCATAAAACCAGATCACCGAACCGCTCAGGGCCCACACCTGCCCAGCCGGGTCAGTGGCCAGCGGACAGGGCGGATCGCCAACTACCGGATTGGTAACGTGGTTGGGCAGGCGCTGCGCGGTGAGCTGACCCGACTGCCGGTCATACCGGTGAATGGTGGCATACTTAGTACTGAACCAGATCAGGCCCCTCCGGTCAAGCGTGTACCGAAAATTGTAACTGGTGTGGCCGTCCAGATAGCTGGTTGGCCACCGACTGGCCGGAATGTTTAGGCCAATCGGACCAAGCAGGTCGGCATGGAAAGACTGTCGATACTGGGCCGTCTGAAAAGGATTGGGGCGCAGGTCATACTTCCTGATGCCTGACCCACCGGTTCCTTCCCACAAGACATCCGACCGGTCAATCCACATACGTGTTCCGTTGTCCTGAGGCCGGTCCGGGGATATCTGAGCCAGTACCTCAACGCCTTTCTGATCTGTAAAGCGCACTAAACCTGGCCTGACCCCGGTTCCCCAATTGATATACACCCAGCCCCGGCTATCAGTAGCAAAACTCATTTTAGGCCAGTCGATCGGGGGTATACTGAAGTCATAAGACTGGCCTGTCCCGGTTGCGGGCTGAAAGCGGATTACCTGCCCCGGTTTAAACAGAAGCAGTGCCCCGTCGGTTGGCCGCGTATACAGGCGATTGATCATCAGCGGCTTACCTGTTCTGTCAACGGGTTGGCGACCGAACGTCCATTGACCGGTTCGTTCATCAAAGCTGGCAAGCCCCGTTCGCGTGGCCAGCCAGATGGTGTGGTTGCGGCTTTCTACCAGATCCAATGCCTGAATAGTTTCCGGAAACGATTGACTAGCCCCAATCCGGTGCTGTCCATCCAGGTCGAACCGGATCAGCCGCTGGTCAGCCAGGATCAGCCATAGCCGGTTTCGCTGGTCAATAAACAGTTGCAGGTCTTTCTGCTGGCCAATGGCTTTCTGGTAGGCCGGTTGGCGGGAGAAGTTGACGAACGTTTCAGATTCAGGGTCGAACAGATCGATATCGCCCAGCTCAGAAACAATCCAGATGAATCCCTGGTGGTCTGGTATCAGGTTCGTAATACCGGCGAAGGATAACGATGGCGGGCCATCGGGCCGGGGCTGAAACACCCGGAAGTGTTGCCCATCGAAGCGGCAGAGGCCGTCGCGGGTAGCCGCCCAGATAAATCCTTTTTTATCCTGCACAATGGCCGACACAAACGCCTGAGGTAGTCCCTGTTGCTCGGTAATAAGTATGGGGGCTGGTAATGACTGAGCGTACCCAAACAGGTTGTGTATCAACCCTAGCAGTACGATCAGTAGCTTTCCTGTACCCCGTCTCCTCACAATCAATCTGACCAAAACAACCGGTTTGCTCCCTTCGCTTGATACGCTCGTCTAAATAAGAACATATCAATCTATTTTCACTATAGAATAATTAGATTGTCTAGTGTAGCAAGGTTGTTCCTATTCAGGTGTTGTGCCTCATTAAGTGAGCGTTCACCGTTACTCCACTCTACTAAATACATTATTGAGTGCCTCGGCCAGGGTTGGGTGCGCAAAAACGGCGTCGCGGAGGCGTGGGTACGTTACGTTGCCCATCATCGCAATCTGTAGCATGGTCATTACCTCGCCGCCTTCCATTCCCAAAATCGCCGCGCCCAGAATCTGATCCGTATCAGCATCGATGATTACTTTCATCAGGCCGCCGGTCCGGTTGGTTTCAATAGCCCGCGCCACACTCGACATGGGCATCGACGCCACTTTGATCGATTTACCCTGCTGGCGTGCTTCCGTTTCGCTAAGGCCAACCCGGCCCAGTTGCGGGTCGGTAAAGATGGTGTAGGGTACCGGCCGACCAACAATTGACGCGTCGCCGCCTTCGAGCAGGTTCTTTTTAACTACCCGGTAATCGTCGTACGAAATGTGGGTAAACGCCGGGCCACCTTTGATGTCGCCCAACGCATAAACACCCGGCTGACTGGTCTCCAGCTTGTCGTTTACCTGAATAAATCCGTGTTCATCGGTTGTTATGCCAGCCGCCGTCAGGTTGAGCGCTGCGGTGTTGGGCGTAGTGCCGGTCACGACCAGCAGCTTCGTTCCAGTGAGCAGGACAGGGCCTTTATCCGTTTTCAAAGCCAGCGTAACCCCATTATCGCCACTTCGGCTGACCTGTTCAACGCTGGTGTTGGTCATCACCCGCACACCTTCATCTTCCAGAATCTTCGTCAGTTCGTCGGCAATGTCTTTGTCTTCGCGGGAAAGCAACTGGTCGCCCCGCTCAATGATGGTCACCTCGCTGCCGAATCGGCGAAACATCTGGCTAAACTCCACACCGATGTAGCCGCCGCCTAAAATCAGCAGGTGTTCAGGCAGCTCAGTCGCATCCATCAGCTCCGTCGATGTTACCCAGGAAACCGTGTCCAGGCCGGGTAAGTCGGGCTTTTTGGGATGCGTACCACAGTCAATGAAGATGTAGTTGGCGGTCAGATTCCGTTGGCCTCCGGCAGGTAATTTTACAGCAATCTCTCTGGGTGCCGTAAACCGAGCTTCGCCCTGAATAAAGGTCAGGTTTTCAGTTTCGGCAAACGAGTCATTGATACCATCCCGAAACTTTTGAACGACCTTATCTTTCCGCTCAATTACCGCCTTAAAGTCAACGCCTATGTCGGCAATGTCAATACCAAACTCAGCCGCCCGTCGGGCCTGAAAAGCCATTTCTGCTGACGATAGGAGCGTTTTGGTGGGTGTGCAACCGTAGTTGATGCAGGAACCACCCACCTGATTTCGTTCAATGATGGCGGTTCGCCAGCCTTTTTTTGCCAACGCCGTTGCCAACGGTTTTCCAGACTGCCCAACGCCTATGATCAGGGCGTCGAAGGGTTCAACAGGGTCATTATTCATGCGTGTGATGATAAAGCCAGGTACGTTGTTAAGCCAGCCGGGCTACAGGGTTAATGCCATTGACAACAGCAAGGCCACCACCAGCCACCAGCGCATCTTCAACCAAAGCCCCAATAGTGTCGGGCAGGCCAAGATCATGATCGAGCCAGCGACGCAGATTAAAGAAGAGCAACGTACCTGCCACCGCTCCCAGACCACCCAGAATGGCGCCAACCGGCACCTGCTGGCCCTCCACTTCGCTCACGACTGCCCCGCAGGTTGAGCCCATCACGATACGGCCCAGAAACTGGGGCGGTGAGGTGCGATTAGGGGCACTCGGCAGTTTATCGCCAACAATTTCGCCGCCTGCCAGCGCTTTAAACACCCTGGCCGTAGTGGGCTGAGCCAAATAGTGAAGAAGCGTTTGGGGATGTTCGACCGGAATTGTCTGCGAAAGCCTGTGACTGAGTAAGGCAGGGGCCGACATAGCGCGCATGCCAGCGATAAAGCCAATCTGAAAAGACCGGAGATAGGATGTGTTCATACCGTTGTTTTAGTAGTACCTACTCAACACGTCGCACATTAAATGGTTACGAAAGGCCATCGTCCGGGCACGTCGGCGTCAGGTTGTCCGATACACAAAGAGCCCCGCCAGACCATCTGGCGGGGCTCTTTGTGTATCGGACAACCTTCTTACTTGGCCGAAACGACTTCTACCGTAAACGCTAGTGGCGAATAGGGCGGAATGGCTACGTTGCCGACAGCATCGTACTTGATTGTGGTGCCATAGCCCAGCGATGAGGGAAAGACGAGTACGCCTTTCTCACCTACTCTCAGTGATTTCAGCCCTGTTTCGAAACCGGGAATAAAACTGCCGCGGCCAAGCGGTACGTCGAGGGTCTTACCGCCACCATCATCAAATGGCTTGGTGGCCCGCAGTAGGCTACCCGAATATTTTATCGTTACGGTTTGTCCGTCGATCAGCGGAGCGCCCGTTGGTACAGCCAGTGTTTTGATCACCCGCAAGCCGTTGGTTTGCAGTTCTGAAACGGTGTATTTGTTACGCTCTATATAACTCTCGATTTGCTGATCTTCGGAACGGGCCCTGTTGAGGGTAATATCGAACCGAACCGGTGTGTTGGCAGGCAGCTTACCACCAACGGCGTCTGAACTACCAAAAGCAGCGTAGGATGGAATCAGGAAGATTGCTTTCTCTCCTTCGCGCACTTTGGCAAAACCCGCTTCCAGGCCGGGCAGCATCGCATTCAGGCCAAACGGAAAATAGATAGCCGTATCGCGGGCGGCTATATCGATCACCGTACCATCGAGTTTGGAGATTGTGTACAGAAACTCCAGTTCATCGGCAACTGAAGGCAATTTTCCCGATGGGTTAGCCTTTGTAATAACATAGCGTACGCCGTAGTTTGTTTCGGTCACGGCCAGGCCATTCTTCCGGGCATACGTACCAATGGAGGTAGTATCTTTCACAAACGTATCCTGGGTAGGATCAACGTATGCATCCTTACACGAGGTGAACGAAATCGCTATGGTAGCGGCGGCGACAAACGCCAGACTGAGTTTACGCATTGGTTTCCGAGTTGATGTCTGAGGACCGACATCCTATGTTAACTATATACTAGTACCCTACTTTTCATAAGAACGTTGGAATAAGGCTTAAAAATTTGCGCTTTCGCCATTTTTTAACGCCCTAAACAGCGCTGAATCAACTCCTTTGTCCATCAACGCTTTTTTCAGATCCGTGACGGGTTCGCCTTCACCATCGTCGGCCAGCGGAAACGTGCCGAAGTGAATGGCCACACTTTGCACCGACCGAACATCCTGATGAATCAGCACAGCCTCGGTCGGATTGACGTGAACCGGCGACATAAACCAGTTGGGCTTATAGGCTCCAATTGGTATCAACGCCAGCCGAATGGGCCCAAACTGACTACCAATTGCCTTAAAATGCGGGCCGTAGCCCGAATCGCCCGCAAAATACAGCTTTCCAACCGCTTTATTGTCGATAACGTACCCAGCCCATAATGTAGCGTCACGGTCGAACATACCGCGGCCCGAGAAATGTTGCGCCGGCACGCAGTGAACACTGGTCTGTGTGTTGACCGGCACGGCCTGTTGCCAGTCCATCTCGGTAACGTTGGCAACGCCTTCCTGGAGCAGGAAGGCTTTCACGCCCAGCGGGCAAATAATCCGGGGTTTGTCGCGGGCGGCCAGTTTTTTTACCGTGCCAATTTCGAGGTGGTCCCAGTGATTATGGCTCAGCAGCAACAGATCGATTTTCGGCAGGTCCTCGAACCGGATACCTGGCGGACAATTACGGGCCGGGCCGGCAAATGAGAACGGGCTAACGCGCTTCTCGTAGATCGGATCGGTCAGTACATTTAGCCCGTCGAATTGCAGCAGCATAGTCGAGTGATTCACGTAGGTGACGCGCACCGGCGACAACTTCGTTGAATCTGCATTGGCCATTACGCGTGCTTCAGGTACGTTGCCAACGGGGTCGTTGTGGTAGGCGGGCCAGGGTTCACTAATGTCGTGGTTGAGTTGCCATCTAAGCACATCGGCCAGGCCACGCGGTTGTTCGGCGCCGGGGGTGAAAAACGTTTTTCCGTTGAAATGATCGGAAACGGGGCCTTTATAATGCGGTGCCGAGATCATATAACCAATCAGGAGGGCCACCAGCACGAATACAACCAGAACGACCAACAGGCCAAGCAGTATCTTTGAGAGCATAATGTACAGAGAGACGCCATTGACGGCGCCTTTTGACGAAACAACATGGAACAGTTACACGACGCCCCAAAATTCAAATTCTGGAAAAAGCAGCTCGAACTCAACGGCTTGACCATCCACAAAATTAGCGATCATTTCATCCGCCGCCGTCATAACGGCGAAGTTCTCTTCGCCATGCTAACGGTTGATGCCGATACGCCCGAAGGCGACAAAATTCCGCCGGTCTGTTTCCTGAAAGGGCACGCAGCGTCGGTGCTTGTGTGCCTGATTGATGAGAAAACCGGCGAAAAATTCGTAGTGCTTGTCCGCCAGCGCCGCATTTCCGACGGCTCGCAAACCTACGAGCACCCCGCCGGCATGGTCGACGTTGACGATGACCCCACGGATACGGCCGCCCGCGAGGTAGGTGAAGAAATTGGCCTGAGCATTACTCCCGATGAACTAACGAAACTAAATCCGAGGCTATGGTATCCCAGCACCGGCACCAGCGACGAGGCCATGCACTACTACTTCGTTGAGAAGACCATGCCGCGCGAAGAAATTATGCGGTTTCACCTCCAGAAGATGGATAGTGAGTCTGAATTAGAGCGGATTACGTCCGTCATCACTACCATTCCGGAAGCGCACAAACTCGTAAACAACGTGAACGGGCTGCTTATTCATTTTCTGTATTTGCAAAAAGTGGGTGATTATGAAACCATGAAACTGCTATAGAATTCAGGTACGTTGCTCCTTTTTCCGGATTAGGCTTGCGCTTAACCCGGCAGAACCGCTATATTTGCACTCCCAAACCGGACCAATCGGCCGTTCTGGGCATGTATCTGCTTCCGTAGTTCAATGGATAGAATTTCGGTTTCCGGTACCGACGATAGGGGTTCGAATCCCTTCGGGAGCACTTTTTACTTATCTAGCTTTATGCGATAAGACACACAAAAAACGCTAACTTTCAACGAGTTAGCGTTTTTTGTGTGTTTTCGATACTTTATCGAAAACAATATGGTTCCGTAGACTAAACCCGTCCCCCGCCCAATTGAAAAAAGACTACTTGTCAATGACAAAACATCTAGCCTTTGCTTTATTCTTTTTAACGTGCATCCTTGGGTGTAAGCCTAATCCGACTGATGTTGATCCGAAAGGCGATGAGACCGCTAAGGCATGCCGGTTGCGTGTGTTCACTTCTACCAAGGTCGATTATCAAGGCAAAACGCTAACGACCTACTCGATGAATTATGACGTACAGGGAAGATTGACAGGTGCTCAACGAGTCATAACCGACCCTAATTCGGTAACCCTTTCCACTTACTCTGATAATTATGAGTATGATGTAAATGGACACGTCATCAAACGAACATATGCTGGCTCGTATGATTACAAAACATATGGCCAATCCGAACTAAACACTAACAATTATATTGGAAACTGGACACTGACTTATGATCCAACCGGACGCATCAGCGAAATCAATCAAGTGGATAATGATGATTACTTGGTATCGAGCGTGAAAATTGCCAGTGCGTCTAGAACTGGTAAGATAACTTATACGTATGATGCAGCCGGAAAATTGAAAACCTTCACCCAAGTTTTCACGTCTACTCCAAGTGATAAATCTACGCCTGCTAAAATAGAACGGAAGGAAACAACTTTTACCAATGGTATCGCCACTAAATTCACTCAAGTACCACCGGGAGGCACCGTAGCAGAAGAGCCGTATGAGCTAAATGCGCAAGGGTTAGCCATAGCTCTAAAAAATAATGGAAAGGTACTTACCCGCTACACTTATGATTCGCGTGGTAATCTGCTCAGGAGTGAGAACGTAGCTGGCCTTACGTTGAACCCTGTAACCATTTATGAGTACGATGATAAACCCAAATCTACCTTACCGTCCGAAGGAGCGCTTAATCCATTCTTAGGCGGGTTAATTTTTGGAGGCGCTAAAGGGCATCCAACTTTCGTACCGGTTGGTTCAACCGATATTTCGTATAACAATCTAGCCAAAGTGACATTCGGGTATCTCAATCTTGGTGGCCAACTTACGCAGAGTAGTACTTGGACATATACACACGCCTACAACGCGAAAGGTTTTTTGACGAGTACAATCATGAAGCATTCGGAATCACCAGATTATATTAAACAGGATAGCTACGATTATGCAGATTGTCAGTAATTACATGTCAAAGACTAATACTTTCTAAATCCGCTCCCTATTCCGTCCCCCAGCCAAAAATTCGTATTTAACTAGTTGATTGTCAGATACAATTCGAGTCCCTTCGGGAGCACTTTTTTTACAATCGGCGGAGCACAAAAACGCTAATCCTTAACGGGTTAGCGTTTTTCATGTCTGGATTCAGCCCAAAGGGCTACAGGCACCATTTACCAGGTAGCTACCCAAGTCTTTTCGATAGCTAATCTGCCTATCCATATTAGTTCTATGAACTGAGAAGACTACCTTAGGCGGACCGCACGCAAAATAAGGTTGCTTGTTTATCATCTCGCTATTAATATTAAGCTTTCATCATCTTATCATATTAAACTTCATGAATTCATACGCTGATTTTGAGCTTCTAAGGCCGCCACCGGCTATCTGACAAGCAGTACCTCTCCTATTCGTGGAGAAAATTCTTTTCTTTTTTTATAACCCATATATGTGAATGAACATTTCTACCAGATTAAAGCATGGCTGCTTATCAGCCGGCTTATTGTTGCTGCTAACTACCGCAACGTATGCTCAGAAATCGGACAAACAGCAGGCGTCCGAAGCTAAAATTACCGTCGATCTGCTGCGAATACAGCAGGAAGGCACAGGCACTTCGTCTACTTCATCAAAAACAAAGGGATTTGGCAAACAGGATCAGTTTCTTCGGGTAGACGAAAACCGGGTTGCTATTGAGGCCATCGTCGTTGATGGGCAGAACGCCGCAACACTTCTGGCTCAGCTTCAGTCGCTGGGCTTAACGGAAGGCATCTACGAAAAGAGAATCGTTTGGGGCCTCCTGCCCATCGATAAGATTGATGAATTGCAGAACCTCAGCGCACTGCGGTTTGCCCGACCGTCCTACGAGCCCATTCACAACATCGGAAACGTAACGTCGCAGGGTGATCGGGCCATGAAAGCTGATGTTGCCCGGCAGATCAACAACGTAACAGGAAGCGGCACCAAAATCGGTGTCATATCCGATTCGTACAATGCTAAAGGGGGCGCAGCTGCGGGCGTGGCTTCAGGTGATTTGCCTGCCAATGTACAGGTGATCGATGACTACCTCGTTACGTCAGCAACTGACGAAGGACGTGCTATGGTTGAGCTGGTTCACGACGTAGCCCCGGATGCAGCTGTTGCTTTCAATACGGCGAACAGAGGCCAGGCTGGTTTTGCCAAAGGTATCCGGGATCTGGCCGCAGCAGGCTGTAACGTCATTGTCGACGACGTGATCTACTTCGCGGAGCCTTTCTTTCAGGATGGCATCATTGCGCAGGCAGTCGATGAAGTGAAGACGACCAGAAATGTCAGCTACTTCTCTTCGGCAGGGAATAACGCCCGGAACTCATACCAGAGTACGTATTCGGAAGTTACTCCCTTTGCCGGACCATTCGCGAATGACCCCTACATTGGCGCACATGACTTTGGCGGCGGCGACATTCGTCATTCGGTAGCTGTACCAGCCCGGAGTTCGATTCGGTTGGGCATGCAATGGGACAATCCGTTCGCTTCGGTTAGTGGCGGTGCTGGTGCTCAGACAGACATGGACCTGCTAGTATACAGAAACGGCGTGTTTCAGTCTAGCTTATCCGGCTTTAGCAACAACCTAGGTGGTGATCCGCTCGAGCTGATAACGCTCACCAATAACGGCACAACGTCGGCCACGTTTGAACTGATCATTGCTCACTATGCTGGTCCGTCTCCATCATTGATCAAGTGGGTTGCCTTTACGAACGGGCAAAGCATCGCCTTTGAGTACCCAACCCGGAGTTCAACCTGTTTTGGCCACGCTAACGCAGCGGGTGCCATTGCCACCGGCGCTGCTGATTACCGCCGGACACCCGTTTACAACGGGGCGGCAACGGCTACACTTGAAGGATTTTCGTCGGCCGGGGGTACGCCTATTCTGTTCAACACGGCTGGTCAGCGGATCGCTACGGTTGTCCGGCAGAAGCCGGAGATCACGGCAGTTGATGGTGGTAACACAACGTTCTTTGGCAGCGATGTTGAAGGCGACGGATTCCCCAACTTCTTCGGCACATCGGCTGCAGCACCACACGCCGCCGCTGTTGCCGCGCTGATGCAGCAATTCAACAGGAATCAACTGTCGCCAGACCGCATCTTGTCATTACTGGAGCAAACGGCCCTGGATATGGACGACCCGGCTACTGCAGGTTTTGATACGGGTTTCGACTTTGGAACCGGCTACGGGTTCATTCAGGCAGATCGAGCGCTGGCCGCCAGTAACACAGCGCCAACGGTAGCCAATACGATTCCGGGTCAATCAGGAAAAGTTGGTCAGTCTTTCACGTACGTGATTCCAGCTAACACGTTCACCGATTTTCAGACGCCCAATTCATTGACGCTGTCAGTGATGGGTTTGCCACCAGGCCTGACGTTTACGGCCCCAGCTACGATCAGTGGAACCCCACTAACCGCTGCCGGGTCGCCATTTACCGTGACGGTTACCGCTACTGATCCAGGTGGCTTATCGGTTTCTACTACGTTTGTGATCACGATCGAAGCGCCGGTTACGCCGTTGCTGACAGTGTTGCACCGCGACGTGGATAACTACGCCGACAACAATGCTATTCAGCCACTGCTGGTATTACAAAACAACAGCAGCCTGTCTTTGCCTTATTCAGCATTGACGTTACGTTACTACGTGACCGTAGAAAACGCCGCAACACTGAGCAACCTGTTTGTGAACTACGCCCAGATAGGTAACCAGAATGTGCGGCTGCGCTACGTACCCCTCTCGCCCGCTCAACAAGGCGCTCAGGGTTATGTTGAATTCAGCTTCACGTCGGGAGCAGGTAGTCTGGCTCCAGGCACCGAGTCGGGTGCTATCCAGGCCTATTTTGCCAAGGGAGACTACGGTTCCCTCAACGAACTGGACGATTATTCGTATGCTACCGTGCGCAATCAACTGGTAGGTAATCAGCGTATCACAGCCTACTACAACGGTGTGCTTATTGCTGGTATCGAGCCAGGCACCAGCAGCCCGCCCCCAACGGCATCGGGTCAGATTCTGCGTGCCCTGACCGAGAGCAAGAATGGGCCGTCGGCTACGCAAATCAACACGTACCTGGAAATACGCAATGAAGGCAATACGGCTGTCAACTACAGCGATCTGAAAGCGCGCTACTACTTCACGGCTGACGGCAACGAGCGGCTACAGGTGGAAGTAGACGAGGGGAACGTAAGCACCCAGTTGGTAAAATTGAACCAGCCACTCAATGGGGCTGATACGTACCTGGAGATCACCTTCCGTCAGGGCGGACAGTTGGCCCCAGGCGCCAGCACAGGTACCATCCGGTATCGGATCAGTAAGCCCGATGGCGGCCGGTTCGACCAGACCAACGACTACTCGTATCAGGAACAGCCTGCCGACCGTAGCCAGAACAGCCGTTTGGTTGTTTACGTCGGCGGAACGCGGGTATGGGGTAATGAACCGACCTCGGGCGCTGCCCGTCTCGCCTCGGCTGAGCCAGGGTCGGAGCTAGCCGTAACGTTACTGGGCAACCCGGTTCGGAATGACATTGTGTCGTTCCAGGTAAAGGGAGCCGGATCGGAGCCACTGCAACTGCAGCTGGTTACGGCCCAGGGCCAGGTGATTGCCAAAAAACAGGTAGCCACCCCACAAGCCGTTGAGCAGCACGACCTGTCGGTTGGTAACCAGGGGGTAGGTGTTCTGCTGCTGCAGGTAAGCACTCCAACACAAAGCCGGACGGTGCGCGTGCTCAAAGCCGAATAGAAAGCCTGGCAAGCAGTACTCTTATTTTATTACGGGAAAGGGCCCACTCAGATGTTGAGTGGGCCCTTTCCCGTAATAAAATACTGAAAGAGGCAGCATTAACTGACAGGCAAGCACCTCCGAGAAAACACGCTGAACCGCTAACCGATTAACCCGCTCAGTTATAGCTTTGTCTGCATGAAGCGTATTATTCAGTTCGACGGGCTGTATGGTGAAGCCGATACCGATCTGCCCAACCGGCGACCCAATGGCGACTATCTGTTCTCAGAGCGGATTGAAACCCGCAGCCGTACGTTCGACTGGGTCATTCAGCCGCATACCCACGCCCGATTGTTTCAGGTGTTTTTTCTGGAGACGGGCGGGGTCGAGTTTTCGGAAGCCACCCAGAAACGCCAGCTATCAGGACCGGTGGTGCTGCTGATCCCATTCATGGCGTTGCACGGTTTCGTTTACACCCCCGATACAACAGGGCGGATTCTTACCCTCTCCGACACGTTGATCGACGCCCTGTTTCCCAACACGTCAGCCCTGACAACGATGCTGGGGTCTATACAGTGCATACAAGCCTTCGACGAGCCGTATTCAGCGCAGGCCATCGAGCACCTGATGGGGCAACTTAACGAAGAACTAATTGGTGACCAGCCCGAAAAGCAGACGATGCTTCATCTGGGACTGCAACAGCTGTTCATCGTGTTCTACAGACTGTGGAGTCGGCAAAATGAGTCGGTACAAACCAGCGCCAACAGCATCGCGATCCGGCATTTCCGCCAGTTTCAGCAACGGGTTCGGCAGGTGGGCACCACACATAGCATTGTTCAGTTAGCCGACGAGTTGGCCATCACGCCCGTTCATCTGAACCGCATCTGTCAGGCTATTGCGGGTAAATCGGCCAGCCAGTTGGTACAGGAATATGTGTTGAGCGAAGCCTGCAAATACCTGATCTATACCGGCTATTCCGTATCTGAAATCGCGTATCTGCTCCACTTCGAGTACCCAAACTATTTCGCCCGCTTTTTCAGGAAACATACCGGCCTCTCGCCCACGGAATTTCGGGAGAAGCAACCGGCTCCTTAACGGGCTAGCATGGCTACCAAAGCAAACGAACCAATTGGTTATCAGTAGTAAAACAAGCTGGCGAAACCCTTTTAGGGCTACCTCATAAACAAGTTTCCTACTATACCCTTAACGAAGGTTCGACCATGAAACCGTCAAGACGAAATTTTATACAATCGCTGGGAATCGGCGTGGCTGGTCTGGGTACGTCACATCAGTCCATTGCCGCTGGCCTGAAGCCACCAAAAGGAACGAAGCCTGCCGCAGACGATCAGGTTCTGTTTGTAGGCGACAACATCGCCGTGGCCACCACACAATACGGGAAAGTAAGGGGGTTCATTCTCCGGGGCATCAACCAGTTTCTGGGCATTCCCTACGGAGCCGATACGGCAGGAAAGAACCGGTTCATGCCACCGCAACCACCCGCCGCCTGGACCGACATTCGCCCCGCCCTCTGGTGGGGGAACTCTGCCCCCCAAATTATGGAAAAACGATACGCCAACACCTACGCCTCGTTCGTTGACCACTGGAATTACGATGATGTATCGGAAGATTGCCTGAAGCTGAATGTCTGGACACCTGCCCTGGATAGCCAGAAGCGGCCGGTGATTGTGTGGCTCCACGGCGGCGGATTCGTGAACGGAAATGCCATCGAGCAGGATGGCTATCATGGCGAAAGCCTGTCGCGGCTGGGCAACGTTGTTTTCTGTTCGATCAACCACCGGCTCGGTGCCCTTGGCTACAGCGATCTGAAAGCGGCTGGCGGCCATGCCGCATCAGGCAACGTTGGTAATCTGGATATGGTGGCGGCTCTCGAGTGGGTCAAAAAAAACATTGCCAATTTCGGCGGTGACCCGGGTAACGTAACCATCATTGGGCAGTCTGGCGGCGGAGCCAAGGTAACCACGCTGATGAACATGCCCTCCGCAAAGGGATTGTTTCACAAGGCGGTGGCGTTGAGCGGCAGTTCGCTGACCGGCACCAATAAAGAATATGCCGAAAAACTCGGGCTTAACATCATGGAAGAGGCGGGTCTGCAACCGGGCGAGATCGACAAACTGCAACAGATTCCGTGGCGCCAATACATCGACATTGCCAACCGGGCCGTCGATAAACTGGCCGACGATGCCAAAAAGATGGGGATACAACGGGGGGGGTATTCGCCCGTAGCCGACGGAACGTACCTGAGCGAAGGCCCATTCTTCACAGATCCGAATCACTTCTCGGCCAATATTCCCCTGATGATCTGCTCTACCTTCCATGAGCAAAACCCCGACCGCACCGACGCTAGTCTGGAAAGCATTTCGCTGGATGGCGTTAAGGAGAAAATCAAGCCGCGTTTTGGCGATAAAGCAGGCCAGATTGTGGAGGCGTACGCTAAAAACTTTCCGAAGGCACGTCCCATCGAGATCTGGGCTCTGATTGTCTCTAACCGAAAAAATGCCATTGCTACCGCCGACGCAAAAGTCTCGGGCCAGAAAGCGCCCGTTTACGTAGCCTGGTTTGGCTGGCAACCACCGCTATTCGATGGTCGGATGCGGGCGTTCCACTGCGATGATATCTGCTTCTGGTTTTACAATACCGATCTGATGCTGACGCACACCGGCGGTGGCAAACGGCCCAGGGCGTTATCAGAAAAGATGGCAGGTTCGTTCCTGAATTTCGTGAAGACCGGCAACCCAAACGGGGGCGGTTTACCCAACTGGAAGCCTTATACAGTTCAAAACGGTGAAACCATGATTCTGGACGACACTTCCGCGCTGGTCAATGACCCGGATCGGGAGGCCCGGAAAGCATTGGCATAAACCTGGTTATACGTCTGGTTGAGTAGTGCTTCTGATCAACCAGACGTATCGTTTCCTGCCATCACCCTGTTTGATTTTCTTATCTTTATGGTATGGATACGCAGGTAATTCCCACACATACCGAATTCAATACGGGCGATTTGACACTGAAAGGTTTCACAGTCTACGAAGTTGACACAACGGTTAGTCGGGTACCAACGTATAGCCGACGGGACTTTTATAAGATCTGTCTGATTACGGGCAAAACCAGAATCTATTATGCCGACCGGGCCGTTGAACTCGATGGTACCTTTCTGTTCTTCGCCAACCCCCATATTCCGTATTCGTCGGAAGTGCTGACAACCAGGCAGACGGGCTATGCCTGTCTCTTCACCGAATCATTTCTGAAATCGCACGATCGCTCGGAGAGCTTGCTGCAATCACCTTTGTTCAAAATAGGCGGGTTACCCGCTTTTCTGCTCGAACCCGCACAAACGGCGTTTATCAGCGCGCTCTTTCAGAAAATGATGGTCGAGCAAGACGCAGACTACGCCTATAAAGACGAACTGATCCGGAACTACATCAACCTGATTATTCACGAAACGCTGAAATTGAAACCATCCAACAGTTTCGTTGAGCCTAAGAATGCGTCGTCGCGTATTACGGGACTGTTTCTTGAATTACTTGAAAGGCAGTTCCCGATCGAGAGTTCCGACCGGCCACTTGCATTGCGAGCTGCTCAGGATTATGCCCAGCGGCTGTCTGTTCACGTCAATCACCTGAATCGGTCGGTGCGCGAAGTCACCGGCAAATCGACCACCACGCACATTTCTGACCGGGTGATCAGCGAGGCAAAAGCCCTCCTGCAGCATACCGACTGGAGTGTTGGCGACATCGCCCACGCACTCGGTTTCGAATACCCGACCTATTTCAATAACTACTTCAAGAAGCACGTACAGCTAAGTCCGACGAAGTTCCGCGCTGTTTGATTTGCGCAGGGTAGTGCCCAGCCAGTTCGTGTCGGCAAAATTGCGATGGCCTGCGCACACAGGCTCGCATCAGGTACGTTGCCCGATAGCCAGAACGGTCGTTTCCGGACCTGTATGCGCCTGGCCCGATAGATCAGCGCCCGCAGGTACTTTCAGTAAAACCCATCCGATTGGCTGCCTATTACAGATCTAGCAACCTGGGGCACCAACTGAACCATCACCGAGATGACAAACAAAATTGCGATTGTAACGGGGGCTGCCCGGGGCATTGGCCTGGCCACAACAAAACTGTTTCTGGCAGATAATTGGCAAGTTGTGATGGTTGACCGCGACGAACAGGAACTTCAGCACGCAGCGGCAGTTCTGCCAGGTACGTTGCCGTTCATGTGTGACGTTTCAATTCCGGCCAGCGTTACCGACCTGATAACGACCGTACTGAGCACCTTTGGCCGTATCGACGCCCTCATCAACAACGCCGGGGTAGCTATTTTCAAACCGCTCGAAGACATGGATTTTGAGGCCTGGCGGACGGTTATGGCCACCAATCTGGACGGTGTTTTCCTTTGTTCTATGGCCGCCTTACCGGCATTGAAAGTGAGTCATGGCTGCATTGTCAACATTGCTTCTATCTCGGCCGTCCGGGCCAGTACACTGCGGGTTGCCTATGGCACGTCGAAAGCAGCCGTGGTGCACCTGACCAAACAACTGGCCGTTGAATTGGGCGACTATGGAGTCCGGGTAAACTGCGTCTCGCCTGGCCCGGTGAAGACGAAACTGGCCGAGGCCGTTCATTCGCCCGAGATTATAAAAGCGTATTACGACGGCATTCCGCTACACCGCTCGGCTACTGAACTCGACATTGCCGAAACTATCTTCTTCCTCTGCTCGCCCAAAGCGGCCTATGTTACCGGGCAGATGATTGCCGTTGATGGTGGGTTCGACGCAGCCGGCATCGGCCTTCCTGCTCTACGGGCAGCGCGCGCTGCCGCGCACGTAAACAAGGAGGGCGATCCATTATCATGAAGCTCGGGTACGTACTAGTCTCTTTCTGTTTGATTTTCGTAAGTTCCTATTTGTATTTCATTAGTTCCTGCGAGCTATACGGACCAATTTTGTGTTGTGATTAAACCCGTTTTATCAACACATACAACGATGCAAAAACGAACAGTAGGAACCAACGGACTTGAGGTATCGGCCATCGGGCTGGGCTGCATGGGCATGAGCTTCGGCTACGGCCCGGCAAAAGACACAACGGAGATGGTCAAGGTTATTCGGGCCGCCGTTGAACAGGGCGTTACCTTTTTCGATACGGCTGAAGTATACGGCCCTTATATTAATGAAGAACTGGTTGGCGAAGCCCTCGAACCGTTCAAAGGCAAGGTGACCATTGCCACCAAGTTTGGCTTCAACATTCAGGACGGAAAAATGGCCGGGCTGAATAGCCGTCCTGAAAACATTCGGGCGGTAGCCGAGGCCTCCATGAAGCGCCTGCGCGTTGATGTGATCGACCTGCTGTATCAACACCGCGTTGACCCGAACGTACCGATCGAAGACGTGGCAGGCACCGTACGCGACCTGATTCAGGAAGGTAAAGTAAAACACTTTGGCCTCTCGGAAGCGGGCGCGCAGACCATCCGCCGGGCGCATGCCGTTCAACCGGTTACAGCCCTGCAAAGCGAATATTCGATGTGGACCCGCCAGCACGAAGCGGAGATCATCCCGACTATCGAAGAGCTGGGCATTGGCCTGGTGGCCTACAGCCCGCTGGGCAAAGGCTTCCTGACGGGTAAGATCGACGAAACCACGCAGTTTGCCGCTGGTGATATCCGGAACACGTTACCCCGCTACACCGAAGAAGCCCGCGTGGCCAATAAAGCCCTGCTCGATCTGCTGAATCAGTTTGCCGAACGGCATCAGGCCACCAATGCTCAGATTGCCCTGGCCTGGGTACTGGCGCAAAAGCCGTGGATCGTGCCCATTCCCGGTACCACCAAAATTCACCGCCTGACCGAAAACAACGGAGCCGCAGCCATTCAACTCACTGCCGATGAACTCCGGGAGATTGAAACAGCCTCGGCACAGATTCAGGTAGTGGGCACGCGCTACACGGAGCAAATGGAGAAATCGACAGGATTATAAGAGAGGCGGATGCGCTTGGTATGAGACCGTCAAAACTCCTCCTGTTAATGTGCATATTCTGACTTTGCCCTGGCCAACGCCATTTTTGCCGCAACGGGCAAGCGCATCCGCAACATGCCGTTTGATCTAACCAGCATCGGCTAAATCGGGTTAGATGACTATTCGCCAACTGAAATGAACATGGACCAGACCGATAAATCACAACCAACCGCCCCACAAGGCGCTACCCAGGCTCCGGCCGATTACTTCACCGGCATAGCCTGGATAAAATCGCTCGTTCCGGCCAACGACCTGACCGATTGCACCGTCAGTGAGGTAACCTTCGAGCCGGGCACCCGTAACAACTGGCACACCCACCCGAATGGGCAGATTCTGATCGTTACGGCAGGTACGTGCTATTATCAGGAGCAGGGCAAACCAATCCGGCACCTTCAGGAGGGGCAAGCCGTTAACATCGCGCCCGATCTGGTACACTGGCACGGTGCCTCGCCTAATAGCCGCATGACCCACCTGGCCATTAACCCCAATGTGAGCAAAGGCGGAGCCGTCAATTGGTTACAGCCCGTGACGGATGCGGAGTACAACCACTTGCCTCATCCCTAATGTCCCGTCTCTATCCGAAAAAACGACTCACAGTTCCCGGTAGCGCACGTTGCACAAATCCCTGATTCGCCTACAACAACCATAGATTCGCCTACAACGGCTTTTTTGTTGCCATAGACCTTTGTATCAACAAAAAAGCAGCCGGATGTACATTACTATAACCGGGTCTTTGGGGCATATTGGCAAGCCCCTTACCCGACAACTCGTAGAAAAGGGGCATATGGTCACTGTGATCAGCAGTAACCCCGATAAGCAATCGGCCATCGAAGCACTAGGTGCCCATGCCGCCATCGGTTCACTCAGCGACGTCGATTTTCTGACAGCTACCCTTACTGGGGCTGATGCCGTGTATACGATGGTGCCCCCCAATTACAACGTACCTGACATGAGGGCCTACTACGGACAACTTGGCCACAACTACGTGGAAGCAATTGGGCGGACAGGCGTAAAACGGGTAGTTAATCTGAGCAGTTACGGCGCCGACTTAGCCGAAGGGACCGGCATTATTCTGGGCGCTCACGATGTCGAAAAGATGCTGAACGGGTTGCCCGACGTGGCTATTACACACCTGCGCCCCACCTATTTCTACTATAATCTCTACGCCTTCGTTGAGATGATCCGCAGGGTGGGCTTCATTGGTGCAAACTACGGCGGCGATGATCGCCTGGTCATGGTGGCTCCGGTCGATATTGCCGCTGTTGCGGCCGAAGAACTGGAAAAACCGGCAGTACAACAGGGTGTTGTCAGCAACGACGTCCGGTATATCGTCAGCGACGAGCACACGGGCAACGAAATTGCCCGCACTCTGGGTGCAGCCATTGGTAAGCCCGATCTGAGCTGGGTTGTTTTTACCGATGAGCAATCCCGGAACGGTATGGAACAAAACGGCATGCCTGCTTCTATTGCCGCCGACTTTGTTGATCTGGGCGCCAGCATTCACAGCGGTGCCATGCGACAGGATTACGACCGGCATACGCCAGCGATAATGGGTAACGTGAAGTTGCACGAATTCGCAAAAGAGTTTGCGGCTATGTTTAACGCCTGATTAGCCATTCTCACTAACCGCTTAAGCCGACCAATCATGATTTTATTAACTGGTGCAACAGGCCAACTCGGTTCTGCCACCCTTTCGTTTCTGTTAAAAAAACGCCCGGCTGACCAGATCGTAGCGCTCGTTCGTGATGCAAACAAAGCCACTGACCTGGCCGAAAAAGGCGTGACCATTCGAGTTGGCAATTATGACGATACGGCCTCGCTTGATCAGGCCATGCAGGGAATTGATAAGGTGCTGTTGATTGCCGGCACAGACGAAGACAAGCGCGTTCAACAACATATGAACGTGATCGATGCCGCTAAAAAAGCGGGCGTTCAACTGGTGGCCTATACCAGCCGGGCGCTGGCTGATCGGCATACGCTGGTAAACGAGCTCATGGAAGGGCATTTTCTTACTGAAGATTACCTGATAGCGAGCGGGTTGACCTATATCCTGTTTCGTAATATCCTGTATATGGATGCCATTCCGCAGTTTGTAGGGCCAACCGTATTTGAAACTGGTATCCGTTTGCCAGCCGCACAGGGAAGCGTAGCCTTTGCCCTACGCAATGATATGGCCGAAGCAATGGCCACTGTTTTGGCTGGCGAATCTGATTCGTCGACCATCTACACCCTTACCGCCGGCGAATCGTATTCGTTTGCCGACGTAGCAGCAGCTCTAACCAGCATATCGGGGAAAAACGTGATTTACACACCCGTTGAGAAATCGGCATTCGAGGCCCAGATGCTGGCCCGGGGCTTGCCCGAACAGATGGTTCGTCGAGTTACCGGCTTCATGACCGATATTGCCAACGGCCAGGAAGCTCAGGTACGTACCGACCTGGAAGAATTGCTGGGGCGGAAGCCGGCATCGCTTCAGGAAGGGCTGGCAATGCTCTACAACCTGTAGGAGGCTCTTCCTTGTTCCTGACGCATGGAAATCAGGCCTTTATGGCGTTGGCTCACGGTCTGATAATCAACATATTCATTAGCTTCTCAACGGCAAATCGTCATTTATGAAAAACCAGCAGCCTACTCGCCTTAAGACCATAACAGACTATCATCAGCTTGTGGGGTTACCCAAGCCCGAGCATCCGCTGGTGAGCGTGGTCAATTTTGCCGATATCAAGCGAATGACCGGCAACAAGCCCAAGAGCCTGATTCATGATTTCTATTCCATTGCGTTAAAACGGAATTTCAATGGCAAGATGAAATACGGGCAGCAGGAGTATGATTTCGACGAAGGCGTTCTGATCTTCATTTCACCCGGTCAGGTTTTTTCGGTCGAGGCTGAGGCCGAGCTGCAACATACGGGCTGGCTGCTGCTGCTTCATCCCGATTTTCTATGGAATACGCCGCTGGCCAAAACCATCAGGCAATACGACTTTTTCAGCTACGCCGTTCACGAAGCCCTGCACCTGTCAGATAAGGAAGAGGCCGTTATCAAGGAAATCATGCAGCACATTCAGCAGGAGTATCGGTCAAGAATTGATGAGTTCAGCCAGCCCGTCATCATTGCCCAGCTTGAGTTACTGCTCACCTACGCCGAGCGATTTTACCGCCGCCAGTTTATTACCCGAAAGATAACCAACCATAAACTGCTCGACCGGCTGGAGGCGGTGCTTACAGACTATTTCACCAGCAATGCACTGTCGGAGAATGGGTTACCTACGGTTCAATCCGTTGCCGATGCTCTGAACGTATCGCCTACGTACCTGAGCGCCATGTTGAAAGTACTGACGGGCCATACAACCCAGCACCACATCCACGACAAATTGATTGAGAAAGCCAAAGAGAGACTATCAACAACCAATCTGACCGTGAGCGAAATTGCGTTTGAATTAGGCTTCGAGCATTCGCAGTCGTTTAGTAGCCTGTTTAAGAACAAAACCAACGTGTCGCCCCTGGAATTTCGGCAGTCATTCAATTGATGCGCAGGCAGCAGGTACGTTGTTGGTTACTCATCGTCCATGGTCGCAGAAGGCCGCAACCTCCCCCGGAACCAGGTGGCAACGGCGATGATTGCCAGAGTGGCCAGCAGCCAGGGTGCCCGGTTGGCTAGCTGCGCAACGAGCGTTGTTATCCCGTTGGTCTGCCCTGACACCCGTTCAAACACCCAGGCCAGCGCAGCTACTCCCGCCACAAAAGCACCGGTAATTCGTACAACCGGGTAGACCGTGGTTTGGCTTAGTAGAATCAGCCAGGGAATAACGAGGGCGATAATGCCCACCTGCATGAGTTCAATGCCCAGGTTGAACCCCAGAATACTCAGCGCCATTGGTGCGGCATCGAGCCGCAGATTGGCCAGCGTACCAGCAAAGGCCAGACCGTGAACAAGGCCAAAGCCGGCCGCTACCCAGGCCTCGCGGCCCGGAAACAGGGGACGAAGCGCATGAACGGCCGAAACCAGAATAGAGAGGGCAATAAGGATTTCGACGGGTTGCGCTGGCAAACGTACCCAGCCCATGGCTCCAACCAGTAAGGTTATAGAATGACCAATGGTAAAGGCGGTAATGATCAGTAACAACCGCTTCAGGCTGTAGCGCATTCCGCCAAACCGCCCCCACCCGCTTCGTTGCGCACGACTACCTTTGACCAGCAACGGCGCGGGTAAGAGCAACACCAGCAGGAAAAGCAGGTGATCAGTTCCTTCCGAAATATGGCGCATCCCCAGCTCTACCATAGCCCGAAAACCGCGCCAGACGCTCCCCTGTTCCAGATTAATGGTAAGAGGTGCAATTCGGTTATTGACAATATCCAGTTCAATAACGCCCACCTGCGTCGGTTGCTGCTCTGCCAGTTGGCCACGCGCCCAGTCTTGGCGAACCGACACCAGAATTTTGTGCGTCATCACCTGATGCAACACCACATCGTATTGAAAGACAAAGTGCCGAACCGCTTCGCCAGTTGGAGGAACGAGTTGAAGCTGCGCTGTTAATTCGCGGTAAGTACCGTTAACGGCGTTCTGGGTTTCGTGCACTGCCAACGTACCTGCCAATACGGCCCAGTTGCGCCCACTGGCGCTTCGGGGATGAATATGACGGAGCAGGTAGGCCGTTAACTGCGGACCGAGCCGCGCCACCAACCCGGCAGACGAATCATTGACGGCATGCCCGAATGCAGCCTGCAACTCATTGAGTGGAATCTGAAGGTCGGCATCGATCCGGTCTGCGTGAACCGTAAGCAGCACGACCGAATTAGGCATCGGGTGGGCCAGTAACGTGCCCGAGAACAGTACCAGATATAGAGAAAAGCCCAGCAGCTTCCTGACCAGAAAGCTATTGGGTACGTTGTTGGGTTGTTCCACAGCTGAACGATTAATTGCCACCATAATCGCTAGCATGGTCGCGCCAGACGGAGTGCGGGTGTGGAGCAGTCTTGACAATTACGCCGCCCTGATAAGAGAACTCGATCCAGACGCCCGGCCCATCGATACGAACATAGTCGTTGGCAGAAGCTACGGCTGTGGTGCCTGAATAAGCAATGTACGTATCAGTCAGCTCTGAGGTATACTTCGCCAGAATCGGGGCCGCCGTAGCAGCATCCAGATCGTTGACGTATAGTTTGATTGCGTTCAGTACCAGCGCCTGTTCGGCCGCGCTAAGAGTACCCACTCTGATACCCACTTTGGTGACGGGAAACTGGCCGTCTTTACCAGGCCCCAACACCAGATCGGTAAACGTACCCGAGAGCCTGGCAGTAGTTTGCTCTGTACTGCTGAGCCCCGCCAGCATTGTGGCAAATGTTTGTCGTTCCTGCTCAAAGGGCTGATACGACCGGCTATTGGCGCTCACGGCCGCGGCGGGTTCAACTCCCCGGAAAGCAGGCGTAACGCCGGTGAGTACGCCGGCATTGAACGTATAGGGCTGCGTGTAATGATGCCCGGTGAAGAGAATCTCCCATAGGCCTGTGGTACTGGGCGTACCCAGAAACGAAATATAGAAATTGCCCGCGCCGTAGGCTGAGCCGCCGCCAATCGTATTCAGATAGTCATCAGCAACCAGGTTACCCAGCATCTCGTCGTACCCTTCGTCGGTGGTGTTCAGGGCCAGAACGGCCACCATCAAATCCCGGAAGGCGGCCAGTTGCGTTGTGCTAAGCGTGCTCAGATTGATTCCTATCCGGGCAGAGAGCGCCGCTGGCAGGTTCGACCACTTCTGCGCGTTGGTTTTACTGTATGTGAATTGCATAGCGGCCACCTGGCTGCTACTCAGCGTGGCCTTGAACGCTTCGGCCAGGCACACAACACGGGTCAGGCCGGTAGTGGTGGCGCAGGTTGTGTTTGCACTCGCCGTGGCCGCGAGCATTCCCGTTATCGTGGTTGACCCACTCGACGCAGTACCTGAGTTGGTTCCACTGACTGTTAAAGCCAGGCTGCAACTCTGTCCGCCGAAGCTGAGCGCAAACGTAGCCGTTCCCGCTCCCGATGGCGTTCCACTGATGACGTAGGTCAGATTGCCAGCGCCGCTGGACAACGTACCTGCCTGTAAGGTGGCATTCAGCCCGGTTACACCTGTCGATGCAACGGCACTGCCTGCCGCATACGCAAGGCCCGTACCGCCCGTATAGGGCACAATGGCCGTTCCGGTGTAGGCCATACCGCTAGCCGCCGTAGTTGAGAACGTAGCTGACCCACAGGAGAGAGCCGAAACCGTAGCCGACACAGGCGTTACGGTTGTTTCATTCTTCTGACATGAACTGATTACCCAGAAGCTGCTGATGAGGATACAGGCAAGTAACGTGAGCGAAATACGCATAGCTAAACGGGAGAGTAGGTACTGGAATCATTACGCCATCGTCAAGTCTATCGTTGCTCCGCGCCCAGATACATAGCAAACACGTTCGGATACTTTTAAAACATCTTCCGACAGGCCCGATTCCATTGATTGCGGCCAGCCAGCGTACCGGATCAACGCCACTTTGTCAGACGCAATACCAATGGCCCCTCTGGCACCATATACGTCCCGATTTAACGTATAGCCTGGTCCGGTAGTACAGCCTCTCTCTGCGTTGGTGGCTAGAATTGATTGGCAACAGTACGCTTTACCGGTGTCGTTTGTCAACCTATCCATCCTGTTCATCCACTCAATACGACCCGTTTGCCATGTACCGCTTCGCTTTTGCTTAATTTTAAGGACAAGTTAAACGGGTTATACATCGGCAGACAGGCTACTGACTGCTTGTTGACACCGGCTAATACAATAGGCTTTAACACATCTGCTTATATTCATATTCCTGATATACAAAGATTTTAATGCTAGATAAGTATTTATAGTAAAGCCCGGCTCACCTTGAAGCCGGGCTTTTTTTTATTTGTTAATAGCAACGGATAAGCAGCCTCCTGTTTCAAAGCCGCCTTCGATTAAGTGCAACTAACCTATTAGTTCATATTGGCATGCGCCAGCTATGGATAAATCTCCTCAATGCCCAATCGATAAGGTTAACCCGCCAATTGATGTAAATAAGCTATCTCTACGTAGTATAGCATTAACAACGTAGTTGTGTTTGGGTTACACGTTTACGCTACACTGGTAAGCAGAGTATTTTTTTCGGTTAGCGACTCACTTCGCTTCATGCGTTCGTTCTTATATTACGTTTCAATCCAGTATCTACCTTTCATTCTCCCGTGTTAGATCACGCTCAATGTAATAATAGTTATTCCACATCGCCAGTGTCTTCAACTACCGGCATAAGCCTGTTTCAGGGAATACTTAATGCGTCGCCCGGTTGTGTTGCGTATTGTGAGCCGATACAGGTTCCTTCGGCCAGGGTGCCGACAGGGTACCATACCGATCTTGTTTACCGGGTTGTTAATGCCAGAATGAGTCATCTTATCGGACAGCCCATTGAGGCAATTCCTGGCCAGACCATGACGGCGCTAGACCCGAGCAGCATAGAAAACGGGTTGCTGGAACGGTATATTGATACGCTAAAAACCGGCCACACGGCCACATTCGAGTGCCTGCTTCCTACCGATACATACGATCACTGGTACATGGTTACAGCTGAGCCGCTCAGCTCAGGCCTTGTTATCTCGTTGGTCAACATAACCGACCGGAAGAATGCCGAGATACAGGCCCGCCAACAGGCCGACGAAATGCGGGCTACGCTGGATGCTTCTCTGAACAGCATCCTGCTCATGCGGGCTATTCGCGACAGTGCCACCGGCCAGATCGTGGATTTTCGGATGGAAACAGCCAATCAGGCGGTTGTTAACAGCCTGTTTAAGACACCCGATGAGTTGATGGGCCAAACGCTGCTCAACATGTTTCCGGGTAATGTAGAATCCGGTTTTTTCGCCCTGTATACCCGCGTGGCCGATTCGGGCAAATCTGAAAAAGCCGAATACTACTACCAGGATGCCAACGGTTTCAAGGGCTGGTTCGAAGTGTCGGCCGTGCAACGGGCCGAAGATTTAATTGTCCTGACATTCAACAACATTACTACTCAACGGGAGGAACAGCTTGCCCAGCAAAAACAGGCGCAGGTGCTTGAGGCGATACTCGACCATTCGCAAACGGCCATTTCGCTGCACGAGCCTATCCGTAACAGGCAGGGAGAAGTCATTGACTTTCAGACGATACGAGCCAACCGCCAGGCATTGCTAAACTGGGAACAGGCACCTGGCGACATGCTGACTAAATCGTTTTTGACCCTGCACCCCGAAGCCCGGGAGACAAATGAATTCGCCAGGTACGTTCGGGTAATCGAAACCGGCGAACCCGACGTGTTTGAGATTACCCAGAACCGTCGACAGTACGTTGTTACAATTGCCGGTGCCGGTGGAAATATCGTTGTGTCGGCAGTTGATGTTACCACCGACCGGCAGTATCGGCATGAACTTGAGGCGCTCAACCGTACGTTGCAACAGTCGAACGAAAGCCTGCAATCATTTGCCTACGTAGCCAGTCATGATTTGCAGGAACCGCTCCGGAAAATTCAGGCGTTTGGCGATATTCTGCAGAATCAGTTCCAGGACAACCTGTCGGACGGGGAACGCGACATGACACGGCGAATACAAAAATCGGCGAACCGGATGCAGCAGTTAGTCAAAGACTTACTGGCCTATTCGCAGGTGACAGCCCGCCGGGAGCCACACGTACCTGTTTTGCTGAATGAAGTCGTCAGTGACGTTCTCAGCGATCTGGAAATTTCAATCACCGAAGCAAACGCCACCATCCAGGTATCATCATTGCCAACTATACCCGGCAATACGTCCCGCCTGCGGCAGTTGATGCAAAACCTGATCGTCAACGCGCTGAAATTCAGAAGCCGCGACCGGCCACTTGTCATTCAGATCAGCTGCCAGCCTGCTCCCCCCGACCAACTACCCAATAATTTATCCGCCACGTCAGCCTATTGGCTCATTCGCGTGGCCGACAATGGTATGGGTTTCGATGAAAAGTATAAAGACCGTATTTTTCAACTGTTTCAGCGGCTGCATGATTCGGCCTCGTATAGCGGCACGGGAATCGGTCTGGCCATCTGTCAGCGGGTTGTTGAAAGCCACGACGGTGCCATCGACGTAAGTAGCCGCCTTGGCGAGGGCACCACGTTTGCTATTTTCCTGCCCATGCAGCAAGCGGCAAACTAGGGTATTATCAGGCTACGCCGGGTACGTTCAAACAGATCGCCATAAAGCAGAAACGCCCGTCTGGCTCCGTCAATTATGGCATTACTGTCGGTAGTTGGCTGGTTGGTCACGAACGCACCAAACGCACGCCAGTTAGGTCCTGTATCTGCTCCGTAGCCGCGGTAGAACCGGGCCTGGCCAAGCAGTGGCTGCAACACCGGGCTTTGCTGAAGGTAATGCCAAACCGTTTTACCACCCAACATTGACCCCTCGCCTACATAAGCAGCCCCCACTAGTTCGGCAGGCAACCAGTTGGTGAATAGACCGGGCAAAGAAGGTATTGCTTGGTTGACCTGCGCCAGATCGGCCAGGAGCCAGGGGGTTTTCCGGCGAATATCTGGCGTATAGGCTTGAAAAAAAGTTGCCTGCGAGTCAATTGCCCGTTCAAGAGCCTGATGAAAAGCGCCATGAATTAGGAGCAAGTGGACGTATTCATCAACAGAGAGCGTACCACCACGAAGTGATTCAGTGTATAGCAGGTGTTCTGTTTGCTCATGTAAAGAGCGGGTTTCTTCCCGCAGGCGTTCCAGTAGGTCACTCATTTGTAATCGGTACAAATATTATCGGCCAGCCAAAACTGACAAAGCCGCTGGAGCAATGTGCCTGTCTCCTGATAGCTCCCCGGTTTAACGATATAGGCATTGATCCCTTCAGCATACGCCTGCTGAATATCCGTTGGGTTATCGGATGTACTGAAAGCCACAATTGGCAAGCAGCGGGTACGTTCCCTTGACCGGGCCCAGGCCAGAATATCGAGCCCACTCATACCCGACAGGTTGAGGTCTAACAACACTAGTTTAGGCATGGGTGCTGTTGCCGGATCATGATACGACCCATTACCAGACAGGTAGGCAATGGCTTCTGTTCCGCTGCTGAGTATGGTGTATTTGACCGGCTGATTCAGCTTTTTGATCAACCGACTAAAAATATCGGCGTCGTCGGCATTGTCTTCTATATATAAAATGTCAATCATTTTTCGGTCGGCTGAGCAAGTGGGAACGACACGTGGAACGTAGCGCCCCGATTGGGCTCGCTATGATACCAGATTTTTCCACCGTGCCGGTTCACAACGCGTTTAACAATGGCCAGCCCTACGCCTGACCCTTTGAATGAGCGGGCATTTTCGAGGCGTTTGAACAGATCGAATAGCTTACCGGCATCTTTCATATCAAAACCAATGCCATTATCAGACACGGTATAGATCACGTCCTGTTCTGTTTGCTGGCCGGTTACCCGTACATGCGCCTCAGGCGCCAGACGGGTGTATTTGGCCGCATTCGATATCAGGTTTGTAAACAACTGCCGAATCATGATCGGATCGGCAGACAGGGGCGGTATGTCCTCAATTTGTACAGTAATCGCCCGATCTTTTTCGTTGATCATGACTTCTTCCCGAATTTCGTCCAGGAGATGGTTCATATCGATAGGCAGCGTAGTAATTTCGGTACGGCCCATCCGCGAATAATAGAGGATGTGCCGAATCAGCGCCCGCATTCGGTCGGTCGAATCAACGATTTTCTGAAACAGCAGCCGGGCGTCGGGGTTAAGTTCGTTTCCATACTCTTCAAGCAGAATCTCAGCATAGCACCGGATAGACGACAGAGGCGTACGCAGATCGTGCGAAACCGTATAACTGAACGCGTCCAGCTCTTCGTAAGCGTCCTGCAACCGTTGATTCAATAGCCTGATTTCATTAGCCTGACGGTTGACTACCTGCAGAATATCTTCCCGAAGTTTGATCACGGCCGACACTTCGGCTTCAGTCCAGGGTTCAGACGTGTTGTGTACGAGTTCAGTCCAGGCAGCAAAGCTTTTACGCGGGCTGATTCGGACCTGTCCGTCATTTGTTACAGTAACGGGTTTATCGGGATTGCCGGCCCAGGTTACCTGCTGGATCTGTTCGGGTTTGAACCAGATCAGGTATTCGTTCAGCTCCTTTGATAATACAATAGCCAGTATACCGGAGCCAATTTCGCGGAACGCTTCGGCATCGGGATATAGGCTGGCCAGCCTGCTGGTTTCCAGAAACGTATCCGTGTCTGACTGCCTGAGCCAGTCGGTAAGCTTCTGAACAGCCGTTTCTCCGGGCGTTTGCCCTATATGATACTGCTGGTTGTTGAACAGGAGCACGGCACCAGTCGCTTTGGTCAAGGCCAGCGCTGTTGTGGCATGCCGGGTCAAAGCACGAACAACATTTTCGTCGGCCAGAAGTTGCTCATGGAGCCGCTTCCCGTTTTCCAGGCTAACCCGAAGCAGGGTCTGATCTTCCTCGTCTTTGCGAAATTCCAGGGCCGCAGACAGCAGTTGGCTCACAAACTTGGCCGCTTGCCGCGAACTGAAATCAACGAAACGAGGCGAGTAATGATGACACGACATCAGGCCCCAAAGTTCGCCCCGGTAAATGAGCGAAATACTCATAGATGCCTCTACGCCCATATTTTTCAGGTACTCGATATGCACCGGCGACACGGCCCGCAATGTTGAATACGTGAGATCGACCGGCCGGTTGGCAGGCCCGTCTGGCTGCGACAGAATAGCGGCGGTAGGCGCTGCGGCATCGGCAATGAGGCGTACCAGATTGGTTTTGTATAACTCGCGGGCCTGTTTCGGAATGTCAGAAGCGGGGTAATGCAGCCCCAGAAAAGGCTCAAGATGGTCTTCCTTTTCCTCCGCAATTACCTGCCCATGCCAGTCGTCAGCGAAGCGATAAACCATAACCCGATCGAAGCCGATAATAGTCTTGACCCGCCGCGCCGTATTCTGCAGCAGGTCAACCAACTGGCGACTGGCCTGCACTTCAGTGAGCGCTTCGGCAATCAGGCGTTGGTTGAGCGGTGCCTGCGATAACGTACTGGCAGGCTCCCATTCGAGCAAAAGCAGGCCATCGTGTTCATGGATGATCAGGTTCCAGGTACGTTCGTTGAGCCGTATCTGCTGCGGATTGATGTTTTCCCATGACTCGTTACGGCGCCCGACGTTCAATAGTTCAACCAGGGTGGAGGCGGGCAAATCGGTCTTTTCCAGTAAGGTCTCGAGCGAGTTTCCGAGTATATCCGCAACGGGTTGACCAATCAGATCAGGCAGGTTCGAGCTGGCGTGAACAACCGTATAGGTGTCTGGTAACAAAGCCAGTAAATAACCATGCGACTGAATATTCCCTAAAATATGGATGGGTTCCTGCTCGCAATTTATCAGATCAACGTTGAAATCAGTCATTCGTTACTAGGGCACATTGCCGGTATTATGGGCACAAACAAACTGTGCCCAAGCGTGTACGTAAAGCAATATACGTTAATAAAACACGCCAGCCAGACGGTTGTACAAGAACCAGAGTAATCGGGCTCTGCAGACCGTACTGGCATCAGGGTTCCCCAAAGCCACTTTTTAATAATAAAACACTATTTATCAGGCAGATATCCACCCATATAAACCACAAAAAAACGAGCTCCTTACCAGAGAGTCCGTTGAGTAAAATTCGGACACATTGGCTTCTGCCAACCGTTTCCGGCACAGTATCGTGGCGTTATTTTTATCAATTGAACGCAGAACAGTTAGTAGCCCCCCGTACGGCATCGTCTTCAGAAGCGGTATTGGGTTCTAACAGTCAGCAGGTTGTCAGGTACGTCATTTTCATAACCGGGCAGGTTCGTCGATTCATTGACAGGAATATCATACCATAGCACCAGCTTCAGGTTACTATTTACGTAATAGAGATACCCCAGGCCAAGCGTATTGTAGCGAATATCAGCCCAACCGAACTTCCCGTCGATCTGCTTCCCGGCTACCTGTGTATTGGGGTCATACCAGTCGTACTTAGCCACAAACTGGTGTTTCTCGCTGCCCAGATGCTGGAGGTAATAAAAATACGCGCCGCTGAACTGCCGAACATATAATGGACTGGCCGTTGGCGCTGATACCGGGTTCGGAACAACACCCGGCGTTTCGGTGCTGGCCTTGTTGGCCGTCTGCGTGCCTTGAATGTATTCGGCCCGGAACTCGGTACGTCCTCTCCGGTTTGGGATACGTACCTGGAGATCGGCCCCGTAATAACGGCGGGGTGCTATCGTACCCGGCGACACCACCGTTCCATCGACCACGAAAGCGGGTGAATCTGCCGAGCCGTTCATGCGGTAAATATCGTTCGTGAATTGGCCGATACCACCCCAATAACCCGATACACTGCCCGTCACCTGCACGCCTGATTTGCCAAGCAGTTGCGGCTTAACAGTCAGTCGGCTAATAAAATCCTTATGGCCGTCGTAATCGCTGACACTGGCCAAACCCGGCCCGTTGAACAGACCTGCGTCGACCTTTAAAAAGCGTAACGGATGGGTTGGGTTACGGGGTTCAAACGTCAGCATGGCACCCAGATCGCGTTCGGTACGCATCAGCAGTTGCGACATCCGGCCCCGCTCCGGCGATTCACGGTCGCCCGATCCGTAGTTGACTTCAAACCCGAACGGGCGGGCAAATAAACCGGCCGTAACATGAAACAGATCCAGTTTGTGCTCGTAAAAACGGCCCCAGAAATCGCGGGTCTGCATGCCGCGTTCGGTGCCATCGAATTGAAAGACGAACAGAACGGTTGGCCGCTTCTGTGCATCGAAATGAGCATAATCGATCCGAAGTCGTCCCCGGCGCACGCTGAATCGACTTTCCACGCCCGCTGGCAGGTCGCCGCCATTGAAGCTACGCTGCCCTGGCGTTTCACCGATCTGAAACTGCGGCTGAATGTAGCCGGAGATGTTCACGTACTCGTACTTGTTGACGATCGCCTGCAGGGCCTTTTGCCTTGTGGTGTCAATGCTACTCTCCGACAGATTCCCCTGTTGCTGAGCCATTGCCTGCACACTACTTAACAGCAGTATAAACAGCCAGTGTACTTGATTCTTTTTCATCTTTGAGGTTCATATTGGGCGGGTACTGGCAACAGAAATCCTAACCATAACGGTTTGTCATAGTGAGGGTTTGGCAGGCACCGCCAGTTAAAGCGGTGCCCTATTCATGAAGGTGGGTGATGAATTAGCTGAGTATCCAGCGGAAGAGCATGAACAGCGTGGCCGACAACAGGATCGCCGCCGGTAACGTAAGCACCCAGGCCAGCAAAATGCTCTGTACGGTTTTGGCCTGAAGGTTCTTGATCCCCTTGCTAGCCACCATCGACCCAGCAATACCCGACGATAGCGCGTGGGTCGTACTAACGGGCAGTGTGTACCAGGATGCCAGCCCGATTGTTGTGGCGGCGACCAGTTCGGCCGAAGCCCCCTGCGCGTAGGTCAGGTGCGACTTACCGATCTTCTCGCCCACCGTCACCACGATCCGTTTCCAGCCAATCATGGTACCAAAGCCCAGCGATAGGGAAATCATTAGAATGACCCAGAACGGCGCATGGTCGGTAAACTTGCGAATGCCTTTTTCTTCTTTTACCGCCGTTGCTCTCAACTCGTCTTTATCGGCAGCGCTCAGCTTCACATCTTCACTGGCAATCAGTTTTTTGCTATTGCTGCTGATCGTCAACAGCGCCTTCCGAATCAGGAGGGCTTCTTCCTTCTTGTACGTATTGGCCGCTACAACGGGTGCCAGATTAGTGATGCTCGTGTTGATTTTCTGCAACCGCTCCATATCGCTTTTCGACAAATGAGCCGTATCGATGCGAGCTGTAATCTGTTGAACCTTCGCCAGATCGGGCTTCAACTGGGCGATGTCGATACTGGTGTCGAGTGCGAAGAATGTGGGGAGAACGCCAATCAGAATGAGCATGACCAAGCCAATCCCTTTCTGACCATCATTCCGGCCGTGGAAAAAGCTAACCAGCGTACAGGTGAAGATCAGCAACATCCGAATCCAGCCCGGAGGAGTTTCGCCCGGCGTTGGCTCGTCGAAGATCTGCTTCCGGATCTGCTTATTCAACGTGCGGCGCAACGTGAACATCAGCACAATAGCAAGACTGAAACCGATCAGAGGCGACAGCAACAGGGCCGAGAATACCTCCTTTACTTTATCCCAGTTCACGGCAGCTACCCCCATTGCGTTGTCGGGCAACAGCGCGTAGCCAAGACCTACGCCAATGATGGCCCCGATCAGGGTGTGTGAACTGGAAGCGGGCAAGCCGAAATACCAGGTGCCGAAGTTCCAGATGATAGCCGAGAACAGCAGGGCCAGCACCATGGCGATGCTGTGATACACGTTCTGATCAATGAGCAGCTCGACGGGCAGCAGGTTGACAATACTCATGCCCACGCCCACGCCCCCGGTGATGACCCCGATGAAGTTGACGATGCCCGACCAGACCACGGCCTGGGTGGGTTGCAGCGAATTGGTGTAGATGACGGTGGCCACGGCATTGGCCGTATCGTGGAAACCGTTGATGAATTCAAAAGCACAGGCCGCCAGTAAACAGAAGACGAGAAGAATAAAAACGCCGGTCTCTAAGCCGAACATACAGATTGCAAGTTAGTTACGAATTGTACTCACGATTGAGTGGTGCAAAATTGAGTACATTAGAAATCAGAATGGCTAAATCAATATTAACAGATTGTTATGTTGTTAACATTAGGGTAATATTCAGATAATACCCACAAAAAAGTCCCTCACGATCCTTGCAGACAGGATCGTGAGGGACTACGATTATTCCTGGACTTTTCTAACCCAGTATCCAGCGGAAAAGCATAAACAGGGTAGCCGAAAGGAGAACGGCAACGGGTAGGGTCAGTACCCAGGCGAGCGCAATGCTCTGCACGGTTTTGGCCTGAAGGTTCTTGATCCCCTTACTGGCTACCATCGCCCCGGCAATACCCGACGACAAGGCATGGGTAGTGCTCACTGGCGCTTTGAAGTTTGGAATCAGGCCCGAGGCCAGGCCAATCGTGGCAGCAGCAACCAGTTCGGCCGAGGCTCCCTGTGCGTAGGTCAGATGCGACTTGCCGATCTTCTCGCCCACCGTCACCACGATCCGTTTCCAGCCAATCATGGTACCAAAACCTAGCGACAGCGAGATCATCAGAATGACCCAAAACGGCGCATGGTCGGTGAACCGACGTAAGCCTATTTCTTCAACAGTAGCTGATTTTGCCAGCACCGAACGGTCTTCAACGCTTAGTTTCACGGCGTCACTATCCATCAGTTTGCGGGTACTGCTACTAATAGTCAGGAGGGCTTTCCGGATCTGAATAGCGTCTTTTTGCGCGTAAGCCCCCGATGTAATGGCCGGTTGCAAACTGGCCAGATTGTCATTGATGGTTTGAATCCGCGCCAGATCAGTAGCAGACAGCTGGCTCTTATCGATCATGCTCACCTTCTGTTGAACAACCGCCAGATCAGGAGCCAGCTCTTTGATATCCAGCCGGGTATCGATAGCGAAATATGTTGGCAGGATACCGATCAGGATAAGCATGACCAGACCGATGCCTTTCTGACCGTCGTTACGGCCGTGGAAAAAACTAACCAGCGTACAGGTGATAATCAGCAACACACGTACCCAGAACGGCGGATGCTGACCGGGATGCGGCTCGTCGAACAGTTGCTTACGAAGATCTTTGCTCAGCGTGCGCCGCAACACAAACATCAGGATAATGGCCAGGCTAAAACCGATCAGGGGCGACAGCAACAGGGCCGCAAACACCTCTTTCGCCTTGTCCCAGTTTACGGCCGCGACACCTATTGTGTTCTCAGGTAACAGCGCATAGCCCAACCCCACACCCAGAATAGCCCCGATCAGGGTGTGTGAACTGGAAGCGGGCAAGCCGAAATACCAGGTGCCGAAGTTCCAGATGATAGCCGAGAACAGCAGGGCCAGCACCATGGCAATGCTGTGATACACGTTCTGATCAATGAGCAGCTCGACGGGCAGCAGGTTGACAATACTCATGCCCACGCCCACGCCCCCGGTGATAACCCCGATGAAGTTGACGATGCCCGACCAGACCACGGCCTGGGTGGGTTGCAGCGAATTGGTGTAGATGACGGTGGCCACGGCATTGGCCGTATCGTGGAAACCGTTGATAAATTCGAAAGCACAGGCCGCTAACAGGCACAGGGCCAGAAGAACGAAAATGCCGGTCTCTAAGCCGAACATACAGATAGTGAGTTAGTTACACTTAATCTATTACGAGTAAGCTGTTACAAAGTTGACCATTGTTTGAAGGAGTTCGGCTATCATTCCGTTAAGAAATTGTTAACCAAAACACAAAGCCCCCGCCTGTTCAGCGAGGGCTTATGCGTATAAGTACTTACTCTCGGGTAATGGATTCAGCCTGAAAAGTTTCTGGCATTTTGCTTCACTAGTGCTTTACCAGTTTAGTCGTTCGAACATGCTGAGTTAAGCAGCGCTTTGTCATGTAGTTGAACAATTGACCTTGAAACATTATGCTCACTCCACTCACCAGCAAGCGATCGAATCCTCCCCTACATTAAGCGTTGCCTTCTTCGTCGGATAACTGATCCACTTCCGCCTGCATCTTTGCCTCGTCTACATTGTCAAGATCGTTATACAGATCGGCAGGGAGGTCGCTGTCGTAACTTGCTTTTTCCGACACCATATCGGTCATGTCGGTCGCTACGGCGTTATCTGTGTACAGGATCGTGTCAGAGGCCTCTTCGTTGCCTGGATTCATGTTATCGGGCTGGCCATCGATGCCCAGATCAGCGTAAATGGCTGATTCACTGTTGACATCGTTACCGGGCATATCGCCACTTTGTTGATCAGGAATGTTCAGATCCAGATCGTCGTCTTCGTTGTTCATAGTCGTCAAGTGTTTAGCGAACTAACACCACCCGACTGACTTTTGTTGGTTTATCCTCGGCAGTGAGCCGGAGCAGATACACGCCAGCCGGCAACGTACCCAGATCAAGTAACGCATCGCTATTGCCGCCAACAAGTTGCGGCACAGTCACGCGCCGACCATCCAGACTCAGCACGTCGATCCGCCCGGCGTAGGGCGCACGAACCGTCACGTACCGCTCCGTCGGGTTCGGGAAAGCCCATGCTTTTTCGGTTTCCTCAACAGCCAGCACGGTCACTTTTTCCGATGTATTCCGAACGTACCGCAACCCGCCCGAGGCCGTGCCGATAACCAGATCGGGCAGGCCGTCACCGTCGAGATCACCCGCCGCTACAGCCAGGCCAATGCCGGGATAACCCAACGTACCCAGCGTGTCGAGCAACGTACCCCGCTGGGTTGGTTGCGCCGCCGGGCGGTATAGTCTGAACTTGCCGGCTCGCGTGGCTACCAGCAGTTCGGGCTGTTTGTCGGCATTGACGTCGAGCATGGTTAACGAAGGGTTTCGAGCCAGCAGATCAACGCCGAATCCACCATATGAATCGGTTTGAAGCTGGAAAGCCGGTGCCGCCAACGTACCTGAATTGCGCAGGTACGTTATATTCCCCGCCGAGCCGCCAACCAGCAGATCAAGCTTCCCGTCGGCATCAATATCCGTGAACGTAATGGCCTCGCTGCTCGAATAACCAACCGAACCGGGTAACGTAAGCAACTTTACTGACAAGCGGTTAAACTGCACTGCCGCATTCTTCACCGCCGCATTAGGCCACCACTGAATGATGGACCCTGTAATACCGCTTCCCGTCAGCACCAGATCGAGCGAGCCATTGCCGTCAAGGTCAGCGAACGTAGGGCGCAGGTTAGTTAGCGAATCACTTTGCATGAGACCCAGGTAATCGGTCGTCAGAAGCGTAAACGCCGGACTGGTAGCCGTGCCCCGGTTTTCGAACTGCCACAGGCTGGCCCGGAAGCCCTTCGCGCCTACATTTCCGCTATGACCTACGAGCAAATCCAGATCGCCATCGCCATCCAGATCAGCCAGCGCCGGGGCTGCATTCTCGCCCAGGTCGATCATATCAGCCTGTAGGAAATCGGGCTTGACGTATTGAAAATCAGGTTTTGCGGCCGTACCTACGTTTCGGTACAGCAGGTTCGATGCCCGGAAATCGAATACGTTACCATCGTTAGTATATACGCTCGGCGAGGCCAGCAAGTCGGTGCGCCCGTCGCCATCGACATCTTCAAAAAACGTAGCGGCAAATGCGGGAAACTGAATCGAATTTTTTGCCGGAAAATTGGCGTCGAATTTGTAAAAATCAGCCTTGGCCGAGTTGCTCGTCCGGTTATAAAGTACCGCCACATTCGGGCAGCTAACGTACCCAAACAGCAGTTCCTTCAGTCCATCGCCGTCGGTATCGAACATGGAAATGGCGTTGCCCGTATGCAACGGCCGCGCATTGGGTAATCCCTGCCGACCGCCAGCGGCATCACAGTTGATACCGAACTGAAAATCATTGCAGAACTCTTTTTGAAAGTTACCCCAGCAGGTACCCATACGCTTGAAATCCAGTCCAGCGGGAGCTACGGTACTGGTGCGTTCCTTACTCATGTTCTGATAATACACGGCCAGGTTGCCGCCCACGTCGAATGCTATTACGTCTACATCGCCATCGCCGTCATAATCCTGAATAACGGGGGTATCCAGCCCGGCCACGTAGAGGTTTGTTCGGGCCGATAATCCTTCCTGATAGATCGGGGAAGCAATCAGTTGCCAGGTTAACGTACCCGCCGTGGTCGACGTGTTGCGCCATACCTGCGCGCCCGACGGAGCCGACGCAAACAGGTCTTTCCTGCCATCGCCGTCGTAATCGATCAGCACCATCCAGTTAATGAAAATGGGAAACTGCTTTTCATATTGCGGGGCATATTGCCAGACGAATGCACCCGTGGCATCGGTAGCCGCCAGAAATGTGCTGATTTTGTCGGTGGTGCGGTCAAACACGACCAGATCGGGCCGGGCGTCGGCGTTAAGGGCAATCGTATTGAACTGGCAGGTATTCAGTCCACCAGCCCAGGCATTGGGCAGCGCTCGACCCGATACCGTTACTGAGGCGCGTTGATCGTACTCGAACGAAATACGCTGAGCCATCACACCTGTGGGTGATCCCCCTACTGCCAGTAAGCACAGAACCGTCGTAAACCAGTTTTTCATCTTACTTTTGAACGAAATCAGGGGCCACTTATGACATCAACAACCCTCCTCTACGATAAATTTCTGACTTGCAGCGGCGTATCTACCGATACACGCCAAATTACGCCCAATTGCCTCTTCGTGGCCCTGCGCGGCGACACCTTCAACGCCAATGAGTTTGCCCTGCAGGCCCTGGCAACCGGAGCCAGCTACGCCCTTGTCGATGACCCCGCCGTGGCTGCTGCCGATGACCGCTGCCTGCTGGTCGCCGATACGCTGACCGCGCTTCAGAACCTGGCCCGGCACCACCGTCAGCAGTTCACCTGCCCGGTTATTGGCCTGACGGGGAGCAACGGCAAAACCACGACCAAAGAACTAATTGCCGCCGTATTGAGCCGCCGGTACGTTACTGAGGCCACTAAAGGTAACCTGAACAACCACATCGGCGTGCCGCTGACGCTGTTGCGCATCAACTCGGCTACCTGCCAGATGGCGGTGGTAGAAATGGGCGCAAACCATCAGCAGGAAATTGCCATGCTCTGCCGGATTTGCGAGCCTACCCACGGCCTGCTGACCAACGTAGGCAAAGCGCACCTCGAAGGTTTCGGCGGGCTGGCGGGCGTACGGAAAGGTAAAGGCGAGCTACTCGATTACCTGGCCGAAACGGGTGGCACGTTCTTCGTGAATGCGCAGAATGAAACGCTGGTATCGATGCACGCCGAACGTACGCTGGCCAACACCGTTTTTTACCTGACCAACAACCAGCCTGAGTTGCTGCTCGAAGCCCCCGTTGCCGTATACCGATCGGCCAACGGCGATACCATCCAGACGCATCTGCCGGGCCGGTACAATTTTGAGAATATGGCCGCTGCACTCGCTATCGGCGCTTATTTCGACGTACCTGAAACGGAGGCCAACGAGGCTGTGGCGGCGTATAATCCAACCAACAACCGGTCGCAGGTGATGGTGAAGGGGACCAATACCATTCTGCTCGACGCCTACAACGCCAACCCCAGTTCGATGGCTGCTGCCATAAAGCAGTTTGGGCAACGTCATTCCGGCGACGGCCCCGCGCCACGAAAAGCCGTGCTGCTGGGTGATATGTACGAACTGGGCGACGAAAGCCCCGCCGAACATGCCGCGCTGGGTACGTTGGTGGCCGAACAGCATTTCGATCTGGTCATTCTGGCGGGGAAAGACATGAAGTACGCTTTACCAGCTTTACCTAAAGCGTATTATTTCCCTGACAAGTTTTCGCTCCACAACTGGATTGCCGACAATCCGCTGACCAACACCAACATCCTGATCAAAGGATCGCGTGGCATGGGTCTGGAGAGTGTGGTGCAGTTCATTTAAACGTTTTCCAGTCTGGCTAGTCTTACTATCAAACAAATTCCATTCAACCATGAAAAATACACTCTTTTCGCTGGCGGTCTTGCTGACGATGCTGACCCTACCGGCACTGGCACAAACAAATTACGACGCCGAAATTGCCACGATGGAAGCGCAGGACAAGACCCCGCCAGCCAATGGTATTCTGTTCGTAGGTAGCTCGTCTATCCGCTACTGGGACGGCTTAAAAGAAGCGTTTCCGGGCAAACCTATTATTCAGCGCGGTTTTGGCGGCTCCACCATGAGCGACCTGATTCGCTACATACCCAAGCTGGTGTTACCGTATAGCCCCAAGCAGATTGTGGTATACGAAGGCGATAACGACATTGGCCAGCAGAACAGATCGGCTAAAGACGTATACAGCCAGTTTCTGACCTTCTTTATGCTGACGCGGAAACAATTGCCCAACGCCAACATCACCTACATTGCGATAAAGCCCAGCCCGGCGCGACGAAAATCTATGCCCGCTTCGGCTGAAGCCAATCAGATGATCAAACAGTACCTGGCCGGTCAGCGGAATACGGCTTTCGCGGATGTGTACACGCCTATGCTCGGTGCCAACGGGCAGCCCCGTCCCGAGTTATTCAAAGCCGACAGCCTGCACATGACCCCGCAGGGTTACGAGGTCTGGAAAGGCGTGATCGGCCCCTTGCTGAAATAGCGGGATTGCTCTGCTCATAATCGGTTTAACTGATGTTTAACTGCAGCTTCACGGCCCTTTAACCAGCACCGGATAGCTTTACCCTGCGCGCTCACCATAGCTGACCCGTGTGGGTACGTTCTTAGTTGAACGACGCATAAACCAACATAACGAAACGATTATGAAACAGGCATTTGTAGTGGCGATAGCGCTAACGCTATCTGTGTTTGGCGCCGCCAGCGCACAAGACAATAAAGCGGCGAAGAAAATGGTAACGGCTGAGAAGAAAGCCGAAGTGGCCGCCGACAAAGAGGCGCTTAAATCATTGAAAGCCGACCGCAAGGCCGACAAGATGAATGGTGACAAAGAAGCGTTGAAAGCTGACCGCAAGAAGACGTACCAGGCCGATAAGAAAATGGTGAAAGACCAGGTTAAAAAAGACGCGGCAGTTGTGAAAGAGAAACTGTAGTGTACTAACTTTTGGGTTTACACTAAACCTGATAAATTGCTCGCTTTCGACGTGAGCAGTTTGTCAGGTTTTTTTGTTGTACCCAAACTGAATGAGGCCAGCATCCCGTTTTTCCACCATGTGCAGCCGCCGATCCAACCCATGAGTAAACAGTTTTTATACAATCAGTGCCTCGCTTACGTACAGCAGCGCATCGACACCGCTACGGAGGCCATGCGTGCCGCTCAGGAGTCGGCCAATTCAGAGTCGAAGAGTTCGGCGGGCGATAAATACGAAACCGGCCGGGCCATGGCACAGCTTGAACGCGACCGCCACGCCCAGTTGCTGGCCGACGCGCAGCGAACACTCCAGGAACTCCAGCATATTGATTTAGCCCCAGCAACCGTAGTTCGGGCGGGAAGCCTCGTAAAAACAACGCGGGGAACCTTCTTCATCAGCATCAGCGCCGGGCGTATTTCGCTGGATGGCGCTGACTACATAGCCGTTTCGGCGGCCTCGCCTATCGGTACGGCCCTTCGCGGCAAGCGCGTAGGCGACACGGCGATCTTCAACAACGTCAGATACCTTATCGAAGCAATCGACTAACCCATCCAGATACCCATAAAAAAAGTATATCTAGAAGTTGTAGGTATACTTTTTTTATGCACTTTTGGGCCATGAATGACAAAGCGAATCAACCGTTATTGAAGGGAAGCCTGTCGGTAATTATCCTGAAACTGCTTGAAAACCGCGAGCGGATGTACGGCTACGAAATCACGCAGCAGGTAAAAGCCCTCACGGCGGGCGGCGTAGCCATTACCGAAGGTGCGCTGTACCCCGCGCTACACAAACTCGAAGCGGAGGGACTGCTTACGACTGAAACTGAAGTGGTCGACGGACGGGCGCGGAAATACTATTCGCTGACGAAGACCGGCAAAACCGAAGCTGTCAACCGAGTCGATGAGTTGATGGCGTTTATGCAAAACCTGCAAACGATCCTGGCTCCCGCTTTTCCAGCGCCTAAACCTGCCTTCTAACGATGCTCACGCCTGCCCAACTCACCCTTATCGACAAGCACCTGCGCAGCGATAACTGGTTGCTCAACAACGATCTGATCGCTGAATTAACGGATCACTACGCTGATGCCATTTCAGATAAGTTGGCCCAAAACGTACCATTTGAGGTAGCACTACAGGATGTGCACCGCTCATTTGGTGGGCGAAAGGGACTGCTGAACATGGAGGAGAATTATCAGAAAACGCAGGCGCAAACCAATTCGCGTGTGTACCGTGATGCGTTTAAAAAAGCGTTCCAGCTACCCGGTTTTGGCTACACCCTGCTGGTTTGGGCGATTTGCTACGGCATCGTTCGCACGTTCCCGTTCGCCGCTATTTCGGATAAACTGGACATCCTCAGCGATTTTGCCTTTTTCGGCATCCTCTGTTTGTTTACAGGAGTTTTTATTTATGCCTTTATAGCCATGTATCGGCACATACAAGCAGGTACATTCTCATTACAGGCGACCTCAGCCCCAACGTTTCTGATGGTTCAATCGACCATTTGGATATTACAACTTTCTACTTGGCTACCCATACGCCATTTTGCAGAAACACAACCCATTTTGTGCGCGCTAGCCATGACGCTGGTGATCATTCACGAATGGGCGGGTATGCACATGCTGGCGTTCGTATATCGCAAGCGGCTGGCGTAACGCGATCAGCGCCTGGTACGCAACTGTTCAACCTCCGACTCGGCCAAGCCCGTTAATGCTGAAATAAGCGAGTTATCAAGCCCTCGACGAATAGCATTAAGAGCTATTTCGCGATTGGCTTTTGCCTGACCTTCAGCCAGTCCCTCAGCCAGTCCTTCAGCCAGTCCTTCAGCTTTTCCCTCGGCTTTTCCTTCAGCTTTCCCCTCAAGGTAGCCTTCTTCAGTCGCGGTATCGGTTACGTTTTTCAGGTCCCGGTAATGTTTTAGACTGTCCTGATATGCCCAACGGTCAGTTTCGTTAAACTGCGCTAATTCTGCCACCTGAAAGAGTTTGGTAAAAATCCGTTCCTGCAATCGCTCGGGTACACGCTCCAACCGAGCTAGGTTTTTGAGCACATACAACCACTTCTCATATCGCGTTTCCAACTCATCGATTGACTTGCTGAACTTGGGCATTTCCAAATAAATGAACCGCAACTTCGGAAAGAAAATCCGGTGGGTTTCAATATCCATAAGTTGAATATCATGCCGCAGTTTGTTCCTTTCGGCCGGATCTTCATCGAAGATAAAGTCCATCACGGCCACAGTATATACGCCCGTTTGCCTAAAATCCCAGTCGCCGGTTTGTGCCTGTTCCTGAATAGGAAACGTAGCGTAATAAATGCTTCTGTCTTTGAAATATTTCTGCCTCGCTTTCTGAATTTCAACGATGAACCGCTCGCCCGTGTCTGTCTGACAATACAGATCGAAGACAGCTTTACGGTCGACGGGCGAAACCCCTAACTGCTCATTTTTCAGAAACGTCAGGTCCGTAATTCGGCCACGATCGGGCAGCAATTCATTCAAAAAATCCATGAGGAGGTCTTTATTTGCTTCCTCCCCAAAGATTTTCTTGAAACCGAAATCGGTAAACGGGTTGATATATTTTTCCTGCATGGCTTTAGTGAATCAAAAGCATAGTTAATATACAACCAGTTCATTAGCAATGCACTACGCCTACGCTACCGTTGTTTTGATCTTCAACTCGTCGAGTTGCTTATCGGAGATAATGGATGGGGAATCGATCATGACGTCGCGGCCGGCGTTGTTCTTTGGAAAAGCGATAAAGTCGCGGATGCTGTCGACGCCACCGAAGAGCGAGCAAAGGCGGTCGAAACCGAAGGCGATACCACCGTGTGGTGGCGCACCAAACTCGAACGCATCCATCAGGAAGCCGAACTGATTTTTTGCCTCCTCGTCAGAAAAACCGAGCAGGCTGAACATACGTGCCTGCAGCTCCCGGTTGAAAATCCGGATAGAGCCCCCTCCTACTTCCGTCCCGTTGATAACAAGGTCATAGGCGTTGGCCCGCACGGCACCCGGATCGGTATCGAGCAGCGGAATATCTTCGGGTTTTGGCGAGGTAAACGGGTGGTGCATGGCGAACCAGCGCGCTTCTTCTTCACCATATTCGAGCAGCGGGAAGTCGAGCACCCACAGCACTTTGTAATCGTCGGGATTGCGCAGGCCCAGACGGGTACCCATTTCCAGACGAAGCTCGTTCATCTGTTTACGCGCCTTGTTGGCTTCGCCCGCCATAATCAAGAGCAGATCACCCGGCTTCGCGTTAAACGTCGTTGCCCAGGCTTTGCGCTCGTCGTCGGAATAGAATTTATCGACAGACGATTTCACGCTCCCATCTTCAGCCACGCGGGCATAAATCAAACCTTTGGCACCAATCTGCGGGCGTTTCACCCATTCGGTCAGTTCATCGAGCTGCTTCCGCGTGAACATAGCCGCACCGGTAGCACAGATACCTACAACCAGCTCGGCGCTATCAAACACGGGGAAGCCTTTACCCTGAACCTGCTCGGTCAGTTCCACAAACTGCATGTCGAACCGGATATCAGGTTTATCAGAACCGTACAGGCGCATGGCGTCGGCGTAGGTCATCCGGGGCACTTCGGCCAGATCGATGTTCTTCACCGTCTTGAACAGATGACGCGTCAAGCCTTCGAACATGTTCAGGATGTCTTCCTGCTCCACAAACGACATTTCGCAGTCGATCTGCGTGAATTCGGGCTGCCGGTCGGCGCGCAGGTCTTCATCGCGGAAACACTTCACGATCTGGTAGTACCGGTCGAAACCAGACACCATCAGCAGTTGCTTGAATGTCTGCGGCGACTGGGGCAGCGCGTAGAACTCACCCGGATTCATGCGGCTTGGCACTACAAAATCGCGGGCACCTTCGGGCGTCGATTTGATCAGCACCGGCGTTTCCACCTCAATAAAGTCCTGGCCGTCCATGTACTCGCGGGTCCGGCGGGCTACCTGATGGCGTAGTTCAAGATTGCGGCGAACGGGGTTACGGCGCAGATCCAGGTACCGGTAGCGCAGGCGCAGGTCGTCGCCGCCATCGGTGTCATCTTCAATCAGGAACGGGGGCAATTTGGCCGGGTTCAGCACAACCAGCGCCGTAGGACGTACCTCGATATCGCCAGTCGAAATGTTCGGGTTTTTCGACTGCCGTTCGGTTACCGTGCCCGTTGCCTGAATGACAAACTCGCGACCCAGTGTACGCGCCGTCTTGAAGAGATCAGCCTGCGTAACGCCTTCTTCCAGAATTACCTGCGTAATACCATAGCGATCGCGCAGATCGATCCAAAGCACGCCGCCTTTATCACGAATGGTTTGTACCCAGCCACTCAGGCTGACCGTTTTATTTATATCCGACGAACGCAGTTCGCCACAGGTATGTGTTCTTAACATAGGAAGAGTTAAGAGTTGGGAGTTAAGCGTTAAGAATTAAGCGTAGTTCGCCACTCTTGATTCTTAACGCTTAACTCCCAACTCCCTATTTGGGCGCAAAAATAGACAGATTCGGAAGGTTCTACAACCTGACTTATCGGTCGTTGTCATTATCGGTGCCAGTACGCGAGCCAAAGCCCATTGCCAGTCCGAAATAGACATCGACACCACGGGGAGCGATACCATTTTTGCTGGTTCCCAACAAGCCGAACACGTTATCGGATCCTGCCCAGACAGGGCCAGCCCGAAACGACACGCCTACCTGCGCCGCTCCGTTCACGTACGAAACTGGCAATGAGACACCCGCCCAACGGCTATTGAAACGAGGCACAAGGGCCAGCACTGAGGGCTGGTGCATGGCAACGGCACTCGTTCCGCGCAAATCCTGCCAGTAGGCTATCTGCAGACCCAATCCGCCTGGCCGTTCGTAATCGACATTCAGATTCAGCGAGGTGGGCAGGCCACTTGTAAACGACCCGATGTTGTTGGCCGGGTCAACCTTCAGTTTCTGGCGAATGACATTGATGATCTGTTCACTGTTCCGTACTTCATTGAAGTCTTCGCTGACGAACCGCAGGTTTTGCTGGTTGATCTTGTAGGCATCGCCGGTGTAGTTGATTGAGCCAATATCGGTGATGGCAGCACCGGCTTTCAGCGTAGCACCATAGGGGTCAGGCTGCATCCGGTAGGCTATACCCAGGTCGAAGCCAACGCCCCGGCCCGGTGGGTTACCGTTTACCAGCGACCGGAGCGACAGGTTCTGATTCTGTAGGTACGTTGTGTAGCCAAACTCGCCGGCAATCTCTTTCACGTTCATGTATCCCCGGCTCGGGGTTAGGGGATCAGGCAAGATTTCGTAGCTGAGCCCCTGGTTGACAAAGTAACCTGACGTGAAACCAACCAGGTATTTGGCCGTTACGCCGATCATCAGACTACTGCCATCTTCATCGTATACCGTGTGCCCCAGGCTGGCGGCTACTTCTGCATAGGTATTGGTATTCGTGCTGAAAGCGTTGTTTCGACTGGGAATACTGTATAATACATCACTGTTCAGGCTGGCCCGAACCGCCGACAGTAACTGTTCTGATGCGCCCCATACCTGCCCGCTAGCCCGCAACCGCGACGATAAGCCAATGACAGTACGTTCGCCAACGGCAACTTGCAACGCCGGCCCCCTGAACTCGCCCCAGACGGTTCCATTTTTAGGCTGCCCATCCAGAATCTCTTCTGTGTAGCTGGTCTCAAACCTGACACCACCATTGGCTTGACGGTATTGGTTAGGCACCTGTCCGGTCACAAGCCGTAACAACGAGAAAGGAGCCTGATACCGTACGAAATTGTTATTGGCGTGAATATTTACGGCACCAAGACTAAGGTAAAACCGATGCGGTGAATCGGCCAGCCAAGCCGGATTCTGGTAGGCCCGATGAATCCCGCCGTTGGGGCTGGTTGTCAGGCCCAGCAGATTCTGAGCGAATGTCGTGATGGGAAGCAAACTCAGAACGCTCAGCCATACACGAGACAGTGTAGTATGAATAGTCAATGGTGGTGTTGTTAAACAGGCCGCAAAAATGCGTCGATAAAGCCGTATGCCTATATGTGGGTACAAAAAAAACGCCAACGCTACGAAAAAGCGTTGGCGACCCCTGTCTTTTCTGACTCAACGGATAACGAATAAAGCTTAACGTTACAGGTTTGCCGGTTCAGGTACGTTAACTTCTTTCGGAATTGGTAAAATCAACGTATCCGAAACGCTGGCTCCAATCTTAAACGCCCTCCGCTTCAACGGTCTTTACGCCGGGAACCAGTCGGGTCAGCAGGTTTTCAATCCCCGCTTTCAGGGTCAGTGTCGATGAAGGGCAACCACTGCATGAGCCTTGTAGCAACACTTTTACCGTACCAGTCTCTTCATCGAACGCGTGGAAATTGATCGCTCCGCCATCTGACTCTACCGCTGGCCGGACGTATTGGTCCAAGGCGGCTTTTATTTGCTGCACTGTCTCCGAATCAGCCTCAACACGAGTGCTGTTCAAATCGATTGTGCGCTTGACAAAAACAGGTTTATCAGCTTCGAAATAGTCTTTCAGGAAGACTTTGACCTCGAACATGATTTCGCCCCAGTCAACATCTTCGTCTTTTGTCAGGGTAACGAAATTTCCCGCAATGAATACCCGACGTACCTCGTCGATACCGAACAGGGCCACAGCCAACGGTGAATTTTTACCTTCTTTCAACGCTTCCGACGGTTCAGCGTAGTCGAACGAAAGGCCATCGGGAACGAGTTCGCGGTTCAGCACGAACTTCATCGAGTTAGGATTGGGGCTTTGCTCCGTATAAATTGACACCGGCGGACGCAGGGCAGCTTGCATATCTGTACGTTTGACGTTTTGGGTTTAACGCACGAAGACTGTTTTCAGTTTGCTGTTTACCGTTTTCAGTTGCTCCGCTAATGGGTAGCGCAACTGAAAACGGTAAACAGCAAACTGAAAACAGTCTTAAAGCACCCTGTACTGAAACGCTTTGTCGTTAAGGGCGCGCATGGTACATAGAATACCATTGAGGTGGTCGTATTCATGCTGAATCAGTTCCGACAGGTCATCGGTCATGTGCCATTGCTGCGGCACGAAGTGTTCGTCGAGATAATTGATGGTCAGCGATTTATGCCGACTGACACGCACCAGCAGACTCGGAAAGCTCATGCAATCGTCCCACAGCTCAAACTGCTCATCGCTGAGGTTGGTCAATGTTGGGTTGATGAATACGACTGGTCCGCGGCCAATGGGTTTTTCTATGTTCATGTAGATCAGCCGTTTCATGATACCGAGTTGTGGGGCGGCAATGGCCCGTCCGAAACCGTAGCGGGTACGTACCTCCTGCATTACATTGTGCAGGTCGGTCACCCAACCCGCCACCAACGGCTGCTCATCGGCCCTCACAGGCTCACAAACTTCGTACAGGCGCGGATCACCTAATAGTAACAGGTCGGCTAAGGTTTTCATCAGGGAGTCGTTTTACTGGCTTGAAACCGGAAATTTTGATCGTTGCTTCAGCGCCACATTGACCAGTAGAATTAGCACAGGGACTTCGATCAGTGGCCCAACGACGGCAGCAAAGGCAGCTCCTGAGTTGATACCAAAAACGGCGATAGCCACCGCAATGCCTAACTCAAAATTATTACCCGCCGCCGTGAAAGCTAGCGACGTACTTTTCGGATAATCGGCCCCAGCGCGTTTGGCCAGGTAAAAGGCCATGAAGAACATGACCACGAAATAGATCACGAGTGGCAAGGCAATGCGCAGCACATCGAACGGAATTTGTACAATCAGTTTCCCCTTTAGGCTGAACATCAGCACAATCGTAAACAGCAGCGCCACCAGCGTGATGGGGCTGATAGCGGGCAGAAACGTTTTCTCGTACCAGTCAAGCCCTTTAGCCCGCACCAGCACAAACCGCGACAGCATACCCGCTGCAAACGGTAAGCCCAGGTAAATGGCCACGCTTTCGGCAATTTGCCCAATACCGACATCGACGATGGCACCTTTCAGGCCGATCAAGGGCGGCAGCACCGTGATAAATATGTAGGCGTATATTGAGTAAAAAAGCACCTGAAATACACTGTTAAACGCTACCAGTCCGGCCACGTAATCGCGGTCGCCAAGGGCCAGATCATTCCAAACTATGACCATGGCAATGCAGCGGGCAATACCAATCATAATCAGTCCGGTCATGTAATCAGGCTTATCGGGAAGGAACAAGACTGCCAAACCGAACATGAGTACGGGGCCAATGAGCCAGTTTTGTACCAGCGATAAGATAAGGATTTTGGTGTTCCGGAACACCTCGCCCAGTCGGTCGTAGCGCACTTTGGCCAGCGGTGAGTACATCATCAGCACCAGCCCAATAGCGAGTGGAATGTTGGTAGTGCCACTTTGATACTGGTTCAGCGTCTGCTCGATTTGTGGGAAAATATTACCCAGCACTATACCCATCGCCATTGCGCCAAATATCCAGCCCGTCAGCCACCGGTCGAGAAACGAGAGTTTCGGGCGCGAAGAGGCCGTGGCCAGTAAATTATCAGTTGTCATTAGCCGATATTCTCCCGGATAAACTTCTGTGAAAATGCGTTGATCTGATCACGGATGCGGGCGTAGTTGGCCATTACACTTTCTTCATCGGGGCCAGTCACTTTCGACGGATCTTCGAAATTGTGGTGCAACCGGTTGGTTTTTCCGATCCAGATTGGGCAGCGTTCGGCCGCGCTGTCGCAAACCGTGATCACGTAATCGATTGGCAGATGTGCATATTCGTCAACGTGGTTTGAGGTATGATGACTGATGTCGACACCATCCTCGGCCATCGTTTTCACCGCGCGGGGATTCAACCCATGTGTTTCTACCCCGGCGCTAAGCACTTCGGCCTTATCGCCGGCGAAATGTTGCAGATAGCCATGCGCCATCTGGCTGCGGGTTGAGTTACCCGTGCAGAGTACTAAGATTCGTTTCATGTTTAATAATGCCGGAGCTCCAGCTTTAGTAGTGTAGCTAGTTCAACTACCGAAGTTGGAGCTTCGGCGTTACTGATTTACTCATCACCACCGACGAAGCCGGACACAACTCGCTGAACTGTCGGGTTGTGGCAATGGCCTCAGGTACGTTGTTGCGATCGACCCGCTCAAATCCCAGGCGATCAAAATATCTGTCGGCGGTGGTGGTGATCAGGTAAAGATTCATGATGCCCTTATCAGAAGCCAGCTTTTCGGCAGCAGCAATCAATTGCCGACCAATGTGTTGATGCTGGTAGGCCGGCGCTACTGCTACTGATCGCAGCAATCCGGTCAACTCGATTATATCTACGCCCGCAGTTCCTGCCAGCGTATCGTTATCGAAAGCCAGTATGAACGTACCCAGGTTCTCCGGCAAATCATCTGTCAGCAACTTAGCCTGTGTCAGCAGCTCAGTCAGCGCGGGGCGGTCAGTTGGGGTGGCAAGGCGATAGATCATCGGTTTAAGAGTTAGCAGCAACCGCCACCCGGCGTGCAGGCTTGTGCTGATGAGTTGGTTAGATCGGTTAACTTGATTTTCGGTTTGGCTGTCGACTCAACGGAGTTAACTGCGCCTGGTTTTTCGGCGTAGACCGTCACACTCATAATTCCGACGCCCCCCTGCCGATAAATAGCTATTTCGTTGACCGTCAGATAATTATCCAGGATCGAGTCGGGCAGGTTGATGGCTTTTCTTTTCTGAATGGTGATCTGCGCAAAGCCTGCTTCCTGAATCAGGCGCAGATACTCGTCGTGCTGAATAGCGCCGGATACGCAACCCGCATACATCTCAGCGGCCTGCCGCAGACCCTGAGGTAGATCACCTTGCAGGACAATGTCGGAAATGCTGAAATGGCCACCCGGCTTCAGCACGCGGGCTATCTCGGCCAGCACGTTTGCTTTGTTGGGTACCAGATTCAACACGCAGTTGCTCACCACCACATCGGCGACGTTATCGGCAACGGGCATCTGCTCAATGTCGCCTGCCCGGAATTCTACGTTGTTGTATCCTAACATATCGGCGTTGCGGCAGGCCCGGTCAATCATCGCAGGCGTGAAATCGATACCAATCACTTTTCCCGTCGGGCCTGTTTCGTGCCGCGCCACAAAACAGTCGTTTCCAGCGCCCGAACCCAGATCGATTACGGTATCGCCGGGTTTGATCTGGGCGAATTGCGTGGGCAGGCCACAGCCCAAACCCAGATCGGCGTCGGGGACGTACCCAGCCAGGTGGCTGTAGTCATCTGCCATGATCGCGGCATCGTCGAGGGGTGAACATCCGCCTACCCCACAACAGGAAGCCGCGTTCATTTCGCGCGACTGGTCGGCCACAGTGGTATAGGTTTCCCGTACCAGTTCTTTCAATTGGTTATCTGTTTTCATGGTTTTATCTATTGTATTATTACGATGAATGATGGCAAAAAAAATCAGCAGCAGAAATTCCCCTCGAATTGAGTGAGCAGCTTACCGAAAGCCTCTTTGGCTTCGGCCCACACTACCTCATTGATGCAATAGCAAACCCGTGGTGGATCAACGTTTCCCTTAACGATGCCGATCCGGCTCAACTCTTTCAAATGCTGCGACACGGTAGCCTGCGATAAGGGCAACACATCGACCAGATCGCCACAGATGCACGACTGCGTTTTGGCCAGATGCTGCAAAATGGCTACCCGCGCCGGATGTGCAAATGCCTTGGCCAAATCGGCAATCCGGTTTTGCTGCTCAGTAAATACTTCTGTTTTTGTAGCGCCCATGGCACAAAGGTAAAGCGCACATCCATAATCGCAATATTACGATATATTTTTTTTACATGGCGCTCATTCATCAAGACAATTCAATATTGATATAATGCAATCAATTATATTTAGTGAAATAATACAGTCGCCTACCTACCAACCACTCCTAAAATCGTCAGCATGCGCTCTAATCAACTACGTATCAGCCTGATCACCCTACTTCTTTCGGGTACGTTCCTTATCAATTCCTGCAAAACCTCCAGCGAGCCCTGTGCCGAAAAAACCTGGTATCTCGACGCCGATAAAGACGGCAAAGGCAATCCGAACAAAACGTACCTAGCCTGCGATCAGCCCATTGGGTACGTGTCGAACTCCAGCGATGATAACGATGACCCCGCCCCAGTGTCGATCATTCCCACAAAAGGCTACACCACACCAACCACGTATTCGGGATTAAAACTGGTGTGGGCCGATGAATTCACGGGAACGGCCCTGAACGAGACTTACTGGAACTACGAGTTGGGCGATGGCTGTCCAAATAATTGCGGTTGGGGTAATAATGAACTGGAATATTACAAGAAGGAGAACACGTCGGTGAAAGATGGTTACCTGATCATTCAGGCAAAGTCAGAGGCTGTCGGCAGTAAAGCCTACACCTCATCGAGACTCACCACGCAGGGGAAAGTCAACATGAAATATGGGCGGGTCGATATTCGGGCGGCCATGCCTAAGGGACAAGGTATCTGGCCAGCCTTGTGGATGCTGGGGAAGAATATAAACACCGTGGGCTGGCCCAAATGCGGCGAAATAGACATCCTGGAGATGATTGGCGGCGGCGCTACAGGCCGTGATGATACCGCCTACGGTACGGCTCACTGGGATAACAACAACAGCCATGCCCAGTATGGTGGCAGCACGAAAGTAACGTCGGGCGTGTTGGGCGATGAATTCCACGTGTTCTCCATCATTTGGGACGCTCAAAAAATCACCTGGTATCTCGATGACAAGCCGTTCCATGTCATTGACACGACTCCGTCTGGCCTCAGCGAATTTCAGGAAGAGTACTTCTTCATTTTCAACCTTGCCGTCGGCGGCGATTGGCCCGGCAAACCAGATGGCACAACGGTTTTACCCCAGCACCTGATCGTCGATTACATCCGTGTATTTCAGTAACGAACGGTTGAGTTAACGATTTTAGCTAGCGAATTGCTTACCGAATGCAAAACCTTGGGCTGGTGCGAGCCTGTGCTGGAGACGCCCAGTCCATGTCAAAATAGAACGTACTTTGATGTAATTCCAAACGCAAAACGCCCCAATCCGTACGAATTGGGGCGTTTTGGTTGTATTCTGAACTTCTTTTAAATCCTAAAAACCAAGTTCAGACTACTCAATAATTACCGCTTTGCCTGACATCACATCGTTCTCAACACTTTTGAACTTCACGTCTTTCTTGATCGTGCCGTCGCCGTACTGAACGTTCACACGGGCGTTGCGGTCGATCTTTGAATTACGGATCGGCTGCTGTTTCGGCATGGGTGGCGCACCGGCTCCCATGGCGTTGTTCTGCGCCATCCGACGGGCGTACTCTTCGGGGCCACTGGCCAGATGATCGTCGTCGAAGTCTTCCATATTGGTGTGCAGTTCGGGCATCGGCTCGGGGCGGCGTTGCGCCGGGGCCGACTGAATTTCCTGCTGCACCTCCTGCTCATCCTGCGCCGGAATATCAGCCTTGGTCAGGAAGCTGATGGTATCGAAGTTTACCTTGTTCAGGAACCGCTTGAACAACTCGATCGACTCGAATTTGTAGACCAGCAAGGGGTCTTTCTGCTCAAATACGGCGTTCTGTACTGATTGCTTCAAATCGTCCATTTCGCGAAGGTGTTCTTTCCACTCCTGGTCGATCAGCGATAACACCACTGATTTTTCCATTTCGGTGATCACTTCACGGCCCCCCGTTTCAACCGACTTAGCGAGTTCGGCTACTACCTGCATTTCGTGGAGCCCATCGGTAAATGGCACCACGATGTTGCGGATAAACTGGCCTTGCTGTTCTTGAACCTGAGTCAGTACCGGCGTTACCTTATCGGCAATGGCGTGGTTTTTGGCCTGGTAGCTCGCTTCAGCTTCGGTGTAGAGGCTTTGTATCCGCTCAGGATTCCGCAGCTTGGCAAAGTCGGCCTGCGTCATTTTGGTATCAAGGCTCAACGCGGTCAGCAATTGCAGCTTCACCACATCGAAATCCCCTTCGGCATTATTCACGATCTCCTCAACCACGTCATACATGGTGTTGGCAATGTCGAGCGGCAGACGTTCGCCAAACAGGGCGTTGCGGCGACGGTCGTAGATGGCGGTACGCTGGTAGTTCATCACGTCGTCGTATTCGAGCAGCCGCTTCCGAACGCCGAAGTTATTTTCTTCAACTTTCTTCTGCGCCCGTTCGATCGAGTTGGTGATCATCGAGTGCTGAATGACTTCGCCTTCTTCCAGGCCCATCCGGTCCATCAGTTTGGCGATCCGTTCTGAGCCAAACAGCCGCATCAGGCTATCTTCCAGCGATACGAAAAACTGCGACGTACCCGGGTCACCCTGACGACCTGCCCGACCGCGTAACTGCCGGTCGACCCGCCGCGATTCGTGACGTTCTGTGCCAATAATAGCCAGACCACCAGCGGCTTTGGCCTCAGGCGTGAGCTTAATGTCCGTACCCCGGCCCGCCATGTTGGTAGCGATCGTTACGGTACCGGGCTGCCCAGCCACCGACACGATTTCGGCTTCGCGCTGGTGGTATTTGGCGTTCAGTACCTGGTGTTGAATCTTGCGCAGTGTCAGCAGGCGGCTCAACAACTCCGAGTTTTCTACCGAGGTTGTACCCACCAGCACCGGACGACCTTTCGCCACCAGTTCAACGATCTCGTCAACAACGGCATTGTATTTTTCGCGCACCGAGCGGTACACTTTATCTTCTTCGTCTTTCCGGCTAATGGCGCGGTTGGTCGGAATGGCCACCACGTCGAGTTTGTAGATCTGCCAGAATTCAGAGGCTTCCGTTTCGGCCGTACCCGTCATGCCGCACAGCTTGTGGTACATCCGGAAGTAGTTCTGGAGCGTCACGGTGGCGTAGGTCTGCGTGGCGTCTTCCACTTTCACGCCTTCCTTCGCTTCCACCGCCTGGTGCAACCCGTCTGACCAGCGGCGACCTTCCATAATCCGGCCCGTCTGCTCATCCACGATCTTCACCTTGCCTTCCTGAATGATGTATTCAACATCTTTCTCGAAGAGGCAGTAGGCCTTCAGCAATTGGTTCACCGTGTTGATGCGCTGCGTTTTCACCGAATAATCACGGATCAGGCCTTCTTTGTGAAGAATTTTTTCCTGCTCGCTGAAATCGGTGTGCTTATCAATCGCGTTCAGATCGACCGACAGGTCGGGCAGGATGAAGAAGCTTGGGTCTTCGCCTGAACCGGTGATGAAGTCGATGCCTTTCTCGGTCAGGTCGATGCTGTTGTTGCGCTCGTCGATGGTGAAGTACAACGGCGAATCGGCTTCGGGCATCAGCTTCTGGTTCTCGGCCAGATAGATCGACTCGGTTTTTTGCAGGGTCTGCCGAACGCCGTTTTCGCTGAGGTATTTGATCAGCGGTTTCAGCTTGGGCAGGCCACGAAATGCACGGAACAAAGCCAGACCGCCCTCTTTATCGTCGGGATTGGCGGTCAGTTTTTTCTTCGCTTCGATCAGCAGATCGCTCACCAACCGGCGTTGCGCTTCTACCACGCGCGACACGCGGGGCTTCAATTCGGCATAATCCTGCTCGTCGCCGCGAGGAACCGGGCCAGAGATGATCAGGGGCGTCCGGGCGTCATCGATCAGTACGGAGTCGACCTCATCGACCATGGCATAGTGGTGTTTCCGCTGCACGAGTTCGTCGGGCGTGCGAGCCATGTTGTCGCGGAGGTAATCGAAACCAAATTCGTTGTTGGTTCCGTAGGTGATATCGGCGGCGTAGGCGGCTTTACGCTGCTCGGAGTTCGGCTGGTGCCGGTCGATACAATCAACGCGCAGGCCGTGGAACTGGAACAGCGGACCGTTCCATTCCGAGTCACGTTTGGCCAGGTAATCATTGACCGTCACAATGTGTACCCCCCGGCCGCTCAGGGCATTCAGGAAGGCAGGCAGGGTAGACACCAGCGTTTTACCTTCACCCGTGGCCATCTCAGCAATTTTACCGGTGTGCAGCACCACGCCACCAATCAGTTGCACATCGTAGTGGACCATGTCCCACTTAATGGTATTACCGGCCGCATCCCAGGTATTGGCCCAATAGGCCTTGTCGCCTTCGATACGAACGTTCTTGCGGAAACGGGCAATTTCAATGTCGAACTCCGTAAGCGACACTTCGAGCTCTTCATTCTGCGCAAATCGGCGGGCGGTTTCTTTCACAACGGCAAATGCCTGCGGCAGAATAGCCAGTAAGACCCGCTCCAGTTCTTTGTTTCGTTCTTTCTCAAGCTGATCGACCTGGGTAAAGATCGTTTGCTTCTGGTCAACGTCCATATCCAGATCGCTGGCCACCTGCTGGCGCAGGCCTTCGATCTGCTGGTCGATGCCCTGCAGTTCATCCACGATGTGTGCCTTCAGCTGGGCCGATACCGCACGCAGTTCGTCGTTGCTAAGGTCTTTGAGCCGCGCAAACTCAGCGTTGATCTGCTCCACGTAGGGCAACAGCTCTTTCAAGTCTCGCTGCGACTTGGTGCCAAACAGCTTGGCTATACTCTTGGTGATGAAATTACTCATTGGGTATGATAAGGCCGGTTCAACTCGCTACCAATGAAACAGGCAACGCACCAACTCGTGTTTACTTTTTTTACAAAATTAACGGATAATGCCCGTAGTTCTAAAGGAATAGTTGCGCGGAGGCACGGGGTGTGGAGCTTAGGGCAAGGGGGGTTACTCTCGCGAGGCCATCCCATACCCTAAGCTCCACGCCCCGTGCCAGTTCAAAAACTATCCCAAACTAGAGCTACCAGACAGATTGTCAGTCAAAAAAAAACGCCTTCCCATGGTTGAGAAGGCGTTGCTGATTACGAAGACTGGAGGTTACGCCAGGCCTGTTCGGCCGAAGCGATAACGCGAGAAGCAGCGATTCAACACAACGCGGTACATGCGGCCAAATTGGGCGTAGCACCAGGCTTTTAGCTGTTTCACCTCGTCGCCCACCAGCGTGTGGAGGGCTTTTTTCAATTCTTTTTCGAACAACTGACGGTCAAAACTGACCTTTTGCAGAATCATTTTAACGTATTCAAGCATGGAAGCCATACTGCATTCGTCGTTTTTTGGTTAAACAGTAAGGTAGAGGAATAATGGTGCCGAATCAGGTATACCCGTTATCATTGTAACGGGGGTCATACTCAAATGTTGCCAACAAATTTACATGAGACTTGTAGTATTTATAGTATTCCTTGTATTATATTTCTATGAAAACGGACGCGTTATTGCTCAACCGGCTGATAATCCATTAGTTATTGATTATAGCGCCACTGATTTTTTGATCGAACGGCCTTTTACCATTTCGTTACTAATTCGGAACAGCGATTCCCGGCCAACGATCACTTTTCCAGACATACCCGGGCTGGTTAAACAGGGAACCTCGTACAGTACCACCAGAAGCGAAGCTGGTGGCAGCGAAGTGACAAACCAGTTGGTTGTACAAACGTACCTAGCCACCCGAACCGGCGCTATCCGCATTGCTCCCTTCACAATATCCGTCAATAATCAATCAGTACGGGCACCGGGGCTTACCCTAACCGTTCGGGCCGTTGTATCGCCTGCCGAAGCAGCAGCGGCGGCGGCACTGGTTAAGCTGAAGAACGACAAACAGGCGGCTTTTCTCCAGACATCGGTTAGCCAGCCAGGCGTATATACTGGTGAAGGGCTTCGGATCAGGGTATCTTTTTTCGTGGCCGAAAATTATCCGTACGAGCTCAAATTCGACCAGCTAGAACAGCAGGTAGCCGCCATCGTGCGGAAAATAAGGCCAGTAAATGCCTGGGAGGAAAGTGACAATATTACCGAATTGACCCCGCGCCCCACGGTACGGAACGGCCGAAAATACATTGAATATCGTATCTATCAGGCCACGTTTTTTCTTCTGGCCACCCGCACTGGCATAGCCCGACAAATTAACCTGCCTGCCGTTCCGTTGACCGTTATCCGCAAACTGGCACCTGCCACAACACCCGTCACGCCTGCCTCAGCCAGCAACCCGGCGTATCGCCCCACATCAACGTCGCAGGTGGCCGAGATGGTTACGTTCGTCAGTCAGCCGGTTGTAGTTCAGGTACGTCCTCTGCCCCGCTTACCAGGCGTAACGATTCCCGGCCAGATGGCCGTAGGTACGTTCCGTATGAGTACAGAAGTAGATCATAACCGGGTATCGGTTGGGCAATCGGTACGGTATGATATACGCATAGAAGGGCGGGGAAACATCGCGAGCATTCAGGCACCGCAGGCGCAGGCGTCGAGCCCGGAAGTAGACATTTTTCCGCCGCAGGTGCAGGAACAGATAGGGCGTACTGACGATCAGGTGAGTGGTTTTAAATCGTTTCGTTATTTCCTGATTCCGAAGCAAAAAGGCACGCTGGCGTTGGCCGAACGATTTTTCTGGGTTTACTTCGACCCCCAATTGGGCCGGTACGATACATTACGTCCACAAACAGTACTAAACGTGGGGGAAGCATCGGATGGGCCGACGGTTGGCATTGTTCCTTCCGACACCCTCGATGGCCTGGGCCGCCCGTCAATTTACGCAGGTCTGGAACTGACCGACAGCACAGAAAAATCAATCAACTGGCCGGTATTGATCCGAGCCACCGCCAACGTCGTGATCATCCTGATGATTCTGGGTACGTTGTTTGTTTTTGCACGCAAATAAAAATAGGCTTCAGTCGTCTGTTGCTTACCAAGCTTCGTGGTTAAGCAACAGACGACTGAAGCCACCTCTAAAGAAATGAGCAGTACATACGGTACACTATTCAAAATTGCCACGTTCGGCGAGTCGCATGGCGCGGCTATTGGCGTTACCATCGACGGATGCCCGGCGGGCCTTGCGTTTGATACGGATTTTATTCAGGCGGAACTCGACCGGCGGAAACCCGGGCAGTCGCGCATTACCACCCAACGCCGCGAGGCCGATGAGTTTGAAGTACTCTCGGGCGTTTTCGACGGGATAACGCAGGGAACACCCATTGCCCTGATCATTCGGAACACCGATCAGCGCAGCAAAGACTATGGCCACATTGCCAAGCAGTTTCGGCCAAGCCACGCCGACTATACCTATCAGGCCAAATATGGAACCCGTGATTACCGGGGCGGCGGGCGGTCATCGGCGCGCGAGACGGCGGCGCGTGTAGCGGCTGGTGCCGTGGCTAAGTTACTGCTGCAACAACAGGGCGTTTCCATTCAGGCGTACGTGTCGCAGGTGGGTAAACTGACGCTCGAAAAGGCATATACGGAGCTGAATCTGGCGCTGGCCGAAGAAAATGCCGTTCGCTGCCCTGACCCGGAAACCGCTGAACGTATGTTTACGCTGATCGACGAAACGCGCAAAAACGGGGATAGCATCGGCGGCGTGGTCGATTGCGTGGTTACCGGTGTTCCGGCTGGCTGGGGCGAGCCCGTTTTCGACAAGCTACATGCCGAACTGGGCAAGGCCATGCTGAGTATTAATGCCGTAAAAGGCTTTGAATATGGCAGCGGTTTTGCCGGAGCGGAGTTATACGGCTCTCAGCACAACGACGAATTCTACACAGATGAAGCAGGCCGGGTACGTACCCGTACGAATCTGTCGGGCGGAATTCAGGGTGGCATCTCGAACGGAGAGCTCATTTACTTCCGAACGGCCTTTAAACCCGTTGCTACGATCATGCAGGATCAGGAAAGTGTCGACTCTGATGGTAATACAGTGATTGTCAGCGGAAAAGGCCGTCACGACCCCTGTGTGGTGCCTCGTGCTGTGCCAATTGTTGAGGCAATGGCGGCATTGGTGCTGGCAGATATGTGGCTACGTAGCCAAGGCAACAAAATACAATGAATCGTCACCAATCTTACCGTTGGATAAATAACTCATAAACTTTTGTTTTATCGAATCTGGATTGTGTTAACTTAGATGTTGTAAATTTTCAAAACTTACTAAGTTAAAAGTACGCGTTGAGTTAACCATAAACAGCCCAGATTATGAATTTTTTACGCATCAACTTAAGAGTATCCGCCACGGCCCTTTTCCTGATAGGCCTGTTCGGATGTAGCATTCAGGAAACGAAGCCATCTATACTGGCTACCGAAGGTGTCAACCTGGAACTCGTGAAGGAGGTAGAGGCTATTTCTGAGTATCAGGTCCAGAAAATTGCGTTCACCCAGATGCTGAGTAAGGATGAAAAGACTTACTTTTTCAAAAAGCGGATTGCCGGAAAAATACAGGAATTAACGCTAACGCCTGCGCAACGCGATCACCTCGATTTGCTGCTGGCCAACCTGACACCCGATCTGTATGCGGTGGGCTCGACCGAAAGTCAGAAGACCATCCAGTTCCTGAGCCAATGGACCAGGAAGGGGAAAGATCTTTTTGAGCAGGGTACCTTATACGATATCGTTGGCTCGCTGGAAAACAGTAAAGGAGGATCGGCCACCAACAAAACAGCGCCACCATCAGCAGCTAAGTGCGGTTGCTCGACCTCGTCGACCTACTGCCAGGAAGGCTACGACTGCACCTATATCCCCTCGTGCAATTCGCCTGGTTGCGGTACGTTGTTCGCTTACACCTGCAATGGCTCCTGCGACAGAACCCTGTAAACATAGGGAAGCAACCACACTGTTACAGGCTGGCACCTAGCCACACAATAACCTGATTATCAGCGTTTTTTCATAGATCCCTGAGTTATATTTCTCAGGGCAGACCTGTCTAGATCCAATACGCATCATGAACTTGTTGAGCGCACGTTATTACGTCGGCTGTTTGCTGATGTGTATTGGATTTAGCAGTTGTCATTCCGTTTCGGAGCAAACCGAAATAGTGGCTAGGGACAACATTGATTTAGGTGCGTTTACCATTGGCGACACGGCAAACTTTACTATTCCGCTAGTCAATCCGACCGACGAAACTCTGAAGATCCTGGATATAAAAGGAAGCTGCGAATGCATTACGATAAATACTTATCCAACGGAATTAAGGCCACAGCAAACCGGCACGATAAATGCTACTTACAGCAGTAAATTCGAAGGAAAGTTTCTCGGCGTTCTCTATAAAAATGTGGTTATCAAGCTAAATAAGAAACCTTTTATACATTCAGTTAGACTGAAAGTGGACATAAATAAGTAGCATTAGACGTATCTTCATCATGAAAAAATACCTGCTTATTGCCACTTCATCCCTGCTCCTGACCATCTGTCTCGTTCCATTAGGAATGGATGAATTGGGGGGGCACCCGATCAAATTCAGTATTGTCAACCTGGTTTATTGCTGCTTCACCTTTTATTTACTCAGAAGCGCGCCGGATGCGGCCAGCAGACTCAAGGCCATTGGCGCCATTACCCTACCTGTTCTGCTTCTGTTTGTTCCACTACATAGCCTGCATTTCCTCGAGACCCTATACGCGCTGCCAAGCTCGGCGGCTCACCTCACGGGCATCTGTGCGGGCATTTTTCTGACCTATGCTAGCACTGCCAGGAAAGCAGCCTTTATTTCGTTCTTCGCTATTGCTTCGCTCTGGATCACTACCTCTGGTTATAGTTTCTGGGCCAATAAAGCCTTTTACGGTACGTTTACCGGAGCTGTTGACGAACCGATTCCGCCTTTCTCGCTCGTCACGGCCAACGGACAAACAATTTCGTCGTCGTCGATGAAGGGACATTACGTGGTGCTCGATTTCTGGAACACAAGCTGCACGGTCTGTTTCAAGAAATTTCCCCAGTTAGAGCAGTACCACACACGGTACAAGAACAACTCAAAGGTTAAGTTCTTCGCTGTCAATGTTCCGCTCTCGCGCGATGCGCCGGGGCAGGCGGCTCGGGTTATAAAAGACGACGGCTATACCTTCCCGGTATTACTGGCAGCCAACAAATCACTTACTTCGCTCTTCAAGGTTGATTCCTACCCCACAGTTATTATTCTGGACCCCTCGCAACGGATTATCTACAGAGGGCTGATCGACAATATTGAAACACCCCTTCGCGAGCTAGCTGATTACCAGTAGTTACCAGGCTCAAGCAGCGTTCAAGGCATATAAAAGGGTCTGATTCATTAACCAACCGGTTACCGAATCAGACCCTTTTATATGCCTTGAACGCTGCTCTATAATTCTTTTATCCGAACGTTCCGGTACCATACCTTCTCTTTGGGGCTATGGCACTGGAGCGCAATGTTACCTTTGGCGTGGGGGGTAGCATAAGGCCATTTGCTGAACTTACTTTTGGCCAGTTTCGCTTTCCAGTCTTCACTACCATACTGGTAATCAACCACTTTCTTTCCATTTAAAAAGTGTTCGACGTGGTTATTGTTCACCACAATCCGGCCTTTGTTCCAGTCGCCAATCGGTTTGATCTGATTTTTGTCGGTGGGTTCATACATGTCATAGGCGGCGCCCGTTAGCTGCGTATTTGCCAGCGAGAGGCGCTTACCGGCATTATCAAACCACTCGTATCCCCGGTCATCGATCACCTGGTATTCAGGACCCGACATATACGTACTGGCAATGTCGGGGCTATCCTGCACTTTGTAGATAACGCCGCTATTGCTGCCTTTGGGAAGTTTGAACTCAAACTCCAGATCAAAGTTTTCGTACTCTTTGTCAGACACCAGATCACCACCCGACCCATCGGAGGTCATGGTACCGTCTTCAACAGACCAGCCTACGATCCCTGTTTTATGGTAGCTGTGCCAACCCGTAATGGTTTTTCCGTCGAACAGGCTCGTCCATTTGGGTTTAGGCAGGAAGGCCGTCAGCGCGGCGGTGCCCAGTAGTACCAGGCCGGTATAGAAAAATGGTTTTTTCATGGCAACGAATTTTCGGTAAAAGGCTGCAATATATAAAACCTCCTATACAGCCACACGATAGACAATTTGTACCGCTTCCAACCCTTTTTGTTACGTTGGAATCGAAGCAGACAGTCTGAATCGTCGTTACCCTCAACGGGCATGAAAAATTATTTTTTTCCAGCATTTATCATGTTAATTGGGCTGGTAACCGGATGCCGGAAAAACTGCGGCCCATCCGGCGAGCCCGTTCTCCAACTCAATCTTCAGAGTAAGAGTCCGTTAATGATCAGCCGTATACGTGCGTTAAATGCCCGCCCGGATGCACCGGCCATTACGCTACCATACGGTTACACGTCATCGCAGGTAGCTACCTCGTTGCAGGTACAACTGCCGGTGAACCTGAACACCAACCAATCACGGTATGAACTGAGCAGCGGGGCACGCCGCGATACGGTGACGGTCAATTATCAGCGTGTATTTACGTATGAAGATGTTGACTGTGGCTACATCATCAATCTTATGCCCCTGCAGCCTGCCAATTCCGGCCCTATTTCCAACACCAGTATCGTTCAATCCACGATTGGGGAGGTTACGTCGGTCTTTTTTACCCGAACGGTTCCTTACCAGATCATCTCGCTCAACGGAGGTATGGCCACCAACACAGGTATCAATGTAACCCTCAGGTGGCCATGAAAACCAGTTTATTCGTTCTTGGATGTCTTCTACTTTCTGCGGTCGGGCAAGCTCAGGATTCGATCCCGCTGTATTCAGATGCCATTGCCAAACGAGCCGCGACGCTCCGCCCCAGTATTGGTCTGGACCTGTATCAGGCTGTCTGGTTTATTCATTCGGCCGGTAAGCACGATTCACCCGCTACGTATGCTTATCCGGTATCAGTGACGGTCTATCTTCCCAACAAGAGCCTAACTGGTCGGGGGCAGTCCGTGTATATCAATGCCGGGTACGTTGCCTACGGGGGCATTTTACAGCGAAATATTTACCAGGCTGGTAGCGGCATACATGTGCGGGCCGGCATTGAACACACTCGACGAGGCCTGATTCTGGGCTACGGCGGCATTGTATCGGGCTGGCTGGGACAGGCATCTTTCGTGTTCTACGGCCCCACCTTCGGCGATTATCAGGAGTCAATCGGCCAACGGGGCGGGATAGCCATTGGCGGCGAGGGGCATGTCGGTGCAGCTATCCCATTCAGCAGCCGACTATCGCTACGTATGGCGTTGCGGGCTACCTTGATGGGCGTTACAACCAACCTGCGCACTCCTCATCTTTCCGGCCTCGACTGGCTAAGCGAAAAACAGGTGAGCCTGGGCGGTAGCTTACAGGCCAATCTGGTTTTTCGGCTGTAGGCACCAATCACGATTGGTAACTTTCCGGCAGCGACTGGCGTTTACGAAATCATGAAAACCATTGCCGCCAACAGCCTGCCACAACTTGAATTTTATCGGTATCTGATCGGAGCCGTCGGTCCGCGCCCCATCGCTTTTGCCAGCACCATCAGTCTGGAAGGTCACGTCAACCTCAGTCCGTACAGTTTCTTCAATGTGGTTGGGTCTAACCCGCCCATGCTGATGCTGTCGCCCAACCTGAACCGTAACGGGCATAAGAAGCATACGCTGTTGAATCTGGAAGAAACGGGCGAGGTAGTGATCAACATTGTCAACTATAACATGGTTGAGCAGATGTCGCTGTCGAGCGCGGAATACGACCGACACGTGAACGAGTTTCAGAAAGCCGGTTTTACCGAAGTCCCATCGAGTCAGGTACGTCCGCCGCGTGTAGCTGAGGCACCCGCCGCGTTTGAGTGCGTCGTGCGGCAGATCATTCCTACGGGTGCTAACCCCGGCGCAGGTACGTTGGTACTGGCCGAAGTGCTGGTTGGTCATTTCCGGGATGATATTTTCACCGATAAAGGCCTGATCGACCCCCGCAGGATTGACCTGATAGGCCGGATGGGAGCCGACTGGTATGTTCGCGCCAATGGCGAAGCGTTATTTGAGGTTGCCCGCCCCAAAGCAGGCATTGGCTATGATGCACTACCCGCCCCGCTCCGGAATAGTAACATTTTGACCGGCAATGACTTAGGCAAATTGGCCAGTTTAGAAGCGTTGCCTGCTGATGATGAAGTACGGGCATATGGAGAAACTCCGGCACTGCAGGAACTCGCCAGCGAAGCCCGCACCGGTTGCCAGTATTTGCCCGATGTAATGCACCATCGTGCCCATCAGCTGTTGGCCGGCAATAACGTACGTGAAGCGTGGCTTTCACTGTTGCTGGTAACCACTAAATAGTCTTCCAAACAAGTAGGTTTTTCGTAGTGTTCCTGACGTACAACAACGTGATGAACAACCATGAATAATTCAACAACCCGTTCCGGCCTGATTGGCATTGGCACGGTGGGCCTGCTCTTAATGGCCATCAGCATTCTGGCACTTATGTCGAGTTGCGCTAAAGACAGCACCGATAAAGTAGATGAGGCGAACAAGAAGAAAATCGAAAGTCAGTCGGCGGCGATAAGCAGCGATGCCAAGAAAGACGCCATGAACATGGCCGAGAAGATGGTTGATCTGGCTGGCATGAACATTACTGCCCGCAGCCTGAGCGAGGTAGCCCTGCAACGGGCTACCAATCCGCAGGTTAAAAACTACGCCCGGCAGGTGCTCGACGGTAACCGGCAGGCCGACAATGAACTGATGCAACTAGCCCGATCGCTCGGTCTGCAGTTGCCTGCCTCGCTGTCGTCGGAAGGACAGGATCGTCTGGCCGATTTGAAGAGTGTGAAAAGCGGCACCGAGTTTGATCTGAAATATTTGGATGAGTTGGGGAAAGTATCGAAAAAGTCGGCCAGTGTAGCGGATGATCTTGACGATAACGGAACAACCGAAGCAGTACAGGCCTACGGCAAGAAGACCCGGAAGTCGCTCGAATCGCAGGAAGACGCCATCAAGCAGTTGTCTAACGTATTGAATTAATAGGCCGCCAGCACAGCCATGTGGTGCCGGGTATGGATTTTAACGAAGTACAGCATTTCCCGGACCGAGATCAGCCCCAATGCCGGGTGCGGAATCTGGTACCGGTCCAACTCTTCCTCTGACCAGCCGGTCAGTTGCTCGGCAAGCGCCAGGCACGTATCAGCGAGTCTGGCCAGCATAGTGGCTTTATCCGCAGGTACGTCGTCGGTTCGTGGCGACAAATTTGCGGGCGCTTTTATCCCCTCTCCAAGCACCTGCTTATACATTTCCTGTATAGCCTCGTAGGTTCGTGAAGGGCCTTTGGCGTAACCCCATTGCGCAAATACCTCACGCGGGCCAGTCATCAACCGAAGTACCGGCCTCGCCGATAAAAAGAGGTGTTGCGTGGTATCGCCCACCGACCAGCGGCCATTGGGCCGGTTCGCAAATTCGCTTTCTGTTAATGGTGCAGCAAACCAACTGAAGTCTGCCGCTTCGCTGGCCATTAAAGTGTGCAAATCAGCAATTTTCATAGTCCTATACGACCTGCTTCGTGGGCAATACAGCCGCGATAGCTTCCACCTCAATCTTCAGCCCGTAATGCAGTGCCGGTACAGGTACTACAGCACGCGCGGGTTTGTGATCACCAAAAAAGGCGGCGTACAGACGGTTTACATCGCCCCAGTCATTCACGTCGGTTACGTAGATACGTACCTGAATTACCTGGTCGGGTGCACTGCCCGACGCCAGCAAAACGGCCCGCAGGTTATAAAAAACCGTTTCAACCTGTAAAGCCAGCGGCGCATCGCTCAGTTTGTCACCGTTGGGCGTTACGGGCAAAATACCGGAGACGTAGACGAGGCCGTTATGAACAACAGCGGGAGAATAATGACCACCCGCCGGGGCGACCTTCGTAGCTTGGATAAATTTCATCAGGGCAACTCGTCGACGAGTCAGTTGGTTAGCCAAATATAAACGCTGCGTCATCATTCGCTACGTATAATGACCTTTCCGCGATGAATTCGAACCGTCTCTTTTTAGTATTGGCAATAGGGATAGCCATCGGTTTGTGGGCGTATGGCCGATACGTTGCTATACCCAAACCGCCACATCGTCGCCCGGCAGGTGCTACCTCGCCCAACAATCGGCGCGTTGAGAAATCAGATGATGACTGGAAAATAAACCTGACGCGCGCCCAATACAACGTTTTGCGGGGAAGCGACACTGAATGGCCCGGCAGTAGCCCGCTTGTGCACGAACACCGGCCAGGTACGTTCGTGTGCGCGGGTTGCCGTAATCCGCTGTTTTCATCAGCCACGAAGTTTGAATCGAACACGGGCTGGCCCAGTTTTTACGCACCGATAGTAACCAACGCCATCTATACCGAAGCCGACGGAAGCCGCACGGAAGTTCGGTGCGCCGTTTGCGATGGGCACCTGGGCCATGTATTCACCGACGGCCCCGCCCCTACCGGCCTGCGCTACTGTATGAACGGCGTGGCGATGGCATTTGAGACAAAGTAGACTATCAGTAACGTGATGATACTGATAAGCTGCCACTATTTTTTTCGTTTGGTGGTTTACCAGACAGGTAGTCGCTGCTGACTGCCCCTCCCTCTCAATCCACCAATCAATCATTTATGAAGTTACTATACACGTACCTGCGTCAGTATTGGGGTTTGTTGGCGCTGGCCCTTGTGCTGGCCTCGATCAACCAGATTTTCTCGCTGCTCGACCCCTATATTTTTCGTAAGATCATTGACCAATATGTGGTCAAATCAGGCACGATCCTGAAAGGAACCGACTTCTGGGGCTTCCTGAGCGATGGTGCCGGTCTGCTGATTCTCCAGGCCCTCGGCGTGGCTATGGTCAGCCGGATTGCCAAGAATTTTCAGGATTACTACGTCAACGTGATCACGCAGCGCATGGGCGCGCAACTGTACACGGATGGCCTGCGCCACTCGCTCGAACTGCCTTACCAGGTGTTTGAAGATCAACGGTCGGGCGAAACGCTCGGCATTCTGCAAAAGGTGCGGGCCGATGTCGAAAAGCTAATTCAATCGTTCGTGAACGTCCTGTTTACGTCGATCGTCGGCATCGTATTCGTGATGTGGTATGCCACCACGGTTTACTGGCCTATTGCTCCCGCCTATTTCCTGACCATCCCGCTGCTCGGTTTCGTAAGCTCCTTGCTGAGCAAGAAGATCAAGGTCGTTCAGAAGAACATCGTGGCCGAAACTACGGCCCTGGCGGGGTCAACCACCGAAAGCCTGCGCAACATTGAGTTGGTGAAAAGCCTGGGTCTGGCCCAACAGGAAACCGAACGGCTGAACGGCACTACCACCAAAATTCTGAAGCTGGAGCTGAAAAAGGTCCGCTATATCCGGTCGCTGTCGTTTGTGCAGGGAACGTTCGTGAACCTGCTGCGCAACGCCATTATGCTGCTGATGCTGTTTCTGGTGGTGCAGGGCAAAATTACGGTGGGCGAATTCTTCTCGCTGTTCATCTATTCCTTCGCCATTTTCGGCCCGTTGCAGGAACTGGGCAACATCATCAACGTATACCGCGAAACGGAGGCATCACTGGCCAATTTCCAGCGTATTCTCGACACGCCCCGCGACAAGAAACCCGAACACCCGCAGCCTATTCACCGCATCGAACAACTGGCGTTTGACGACGTACGGTTCAAACACCTTTCGGCCAACGTACCTGCGCTGGCAGGCATTTCGTTCGACCTGAAAGTGGGCGAAACCATCGCGTTTGTCGGGCCATCGGGTTCAGGAAAAACCACGCTGGTGAAGCTGCTGGTTGGTTTGTACCAACCCATGTCGGGACAGATTCTGTACAATAGCATTCCCGGCTCCAACATCAATCTCGACGAACTCCGCGAGCAGATCGGCTTCGTAACGCAGGACACGCAACTGTTTGCCGGTACCATCCGCGAAAACCTGAAATTCGTGGCCCCCAACGCCACCGACGATGACTGTCTGAAAGCGCTGCACCAGGCTGCGGCTGATTCGCTGCTGGCCCGCGCCCCGCAAGGCCTTGACACGGTAATTGGTGAAGGCGGCGTGAAGGTATCGGGTGGTGAAAAACAACGCCTGAGCATTGCCCGCTCCCTGTTACGCCAGCCCGCGCTGCTGGTATTCGACGAAGCCACTTCGGCTCTCGACTCGCTGACGGAAGAAGAAATTACCAATACAGTTCGTGAACTGTCGCAATCACGCCAACGGATGACCATCCTGATTGCTCACCGCCTCAGTACAATCCTCCACGCCGACCGGATCTTCGTGCTCGAAAAAGGGCACGTCGTAGAACAGGGTGGCCACAACGAACTGCTGGAACACAAAGGTCTGTATTACGCCATGTGGCGTCAGCAGATCGGCGAGCGCAAGGCCATGATGGCGGTATAGGTACGTTCAATAAGCCACAATCAACCGTCCCTGCTTTTGCTTCTGGCTTATTTTCTCGCGTTGCTGTAATTCATAGTCGATCTGCCAGGCGTAGACACCGCCCATGCAAACGGAGCCGTTGACAAAACCGTCCCATTGAAATGGGGCGGTTTGGGTATGGAAGATCAGTTCGCCCCAGCGGTTGAAGATTGATAGCGATTTGAGGGTGATATCACCACAGGCAATCGGCTGAAACAGGTCGTTCAGGCCATCGGCGTTGGGGGTAAACAGGTCGGGTGTGTACACCACGCAGCCGCACTCTCCGTAGTCGATATCGATCGAGTCGCGTATGGTGGTGCAGGCGTTGGTCACCGTGGCCAGATACGTACCTGAGCGGCCAACGGTTCGTTCGGTTTGCGGAAAGGCATCCTGCCAGGCGAATGTACCTTCGGCAAACATGGGTTTGATGGTGTATACCTCGGCCCCGCACAGTTCCCTGTTTGGCCCCAGGTCCAGTTGTGGCGGCTTGATAAAGCTGACCCGAATGGTGTCGGTAACCACACAACCCGCCTGACTGATGCGCAGGCTATACGTTCCGTTCTGCGCCACCTGAAAGCTGGGCTGACCGGAGCCATCCTGCCAGCGGTAGTTTGGGGCGTTGGCGGGGCCTCTGAGCGTAAGCGACTGCGCGTTGCAAAGCGTTGTGTCTCTCCCCAGGGTAAAGTTCAGGGCATAATCAACCACGATGGTGTCGCTCAGTATTTTGCAGGGCGTGGTTACGGTTACCCAGTATTTGCCGGGTTTGGTGACCAGGTACGTTGGTGAGGTGTTGCCGTCGTTCCAGCGATAATCGGTGGCGCCGGGCGTTTTGGCGTTCAGCAGGTACGTGCTTTTACGGCCGCAGAGCGTCGTATCGTTTCCCAGGTTCAGTTCGATCGGCACCAGCGATACGTCGTCGATGAAAACGTAATAGAACGCCAGCATGGCGGGTAGCTTGTTGAAGCTACCAATTGTCACGAACCGTTCGCCACCTTTAGCTTCAAACGTGCCGCTTATCTTGTCCCATTTGAACGACCCCGATACCGTCGAGGCTTGGGCATCGAGCACCTGCGGTTTGGCAAATAACAGGCTTTTGGCCGTTGAGGTCAGCGGCTGGTTCGAGAAATGCGCGCCTATCGTACCGGCGATATACTGGTTCGGGTTGCGGGAACTGACGTACATCTCGAAGTAATAGCATTTGGCGGCTTCGAGTGGTTTGGTAAGCGGCGTTGCCAGGTATTCGGCCCAGCCCTGATCCAGAAACAGCCGGGCCAGCCCAACGCCGGTGCGTGGCGGCACTTCGATCTGATTGGTCGGGAAACACTGATTATAGAAGTCGGGGGTTGCCAGGTTGGGGTTATACCAGGGCACGGCCTCTTCCAGCAGATTATCCTGCCGGGGGCAGTTCTGGTATTTTTCGAAGCTCCCATTGGGAATTAGTTCCTGCCCCATAGCTACACCGCCGGCAAATACCAGGACACAGGTCGGCAGCCAGAAACGGAGTTCTGAACACACGATGTGGTACAGGTTTGTTAGCAGTGTCATCAGAGCCACCCAGGCAGTTGAATACGCGCTAAACACTTGACGCCTAAACTGATATGAGCTTGCTAAAGCTACGCAAAATCAGGCATAAAGCCGGTAAGTACGCAAGGCGAATACGCTGTCACTGATGTAAGAACCAATGCTTTTCGGCTAGCGGTCGACCCGGCTACAGTTGACGGATCTTTATGTTCCGAAACCAGACGCTGCTGCCCCAATCCTGCAGGCCAATTCGACCGCTGAATTTCCCTTTGCTCATGGGCGAATCTTTGAGCTTGCTGGCAGCTACCAGTTTTTTCCAGTCGGCGCTGGTCAGCTCATGTTCCTGAATGCTATAGCCGTTGAGCGAGACCGTCAGTCGGTTCTTTTTCAGGATAAAATGCACCTTGTTCCAACCGCCAACGGGTTCAACTTCGCGCACTCGGGCCACCGCCAGATTGAAGAAATCGCCCGCCCGGTGGCCCTGCTGCTTGTCTTCGCCAACACCGGCCAGAATGGCATCGTCTTCGATCTGAAGTTCCAGGCCGGTATCGTAGACGTTCTTGAATTGAGGCTGCTCCTGCACAAAGAAGAAAATGCCGCTATTGGTAAACTTGTCGACTTTCCATTCGGCTTTAAATTCGAAATCGCCGGATATCGGTGCGTCTGTAACCAGATCGCCGCCGTCGGGGGCCTTATTTCCCGCCCGGGTAGGTACGTTCAGATGCAATGCGCCCTGATCAATCTGCCACGACGAGCCAACTTTAGTTCCTGGTGCACCATACTTGTGCCAGCCTGCGGTGTTCTGCCCATTGAAGAGCAGTTTCCACCCCTCTTTCTTTTCCTGCGCCGACAATGCATTGAGCGGTTGCGCCTGCAACCCGGTGAAGGCAATACTTACGAGCAGGCTAAAAGCAATTGATCGGGTCAACATAGTTGATTGAGGTAAAAAAACCGGATAAAAACGACATGGGGTATGCCAGGCCTAAAAGCGCTGGTTACCAATCAGAGAACAAACCAGTGTGCGCCCGCTTGCTACTCAAATTGCCCCTCAGCTGCCCCTTCTACAACCAGCACGTTTGGCCCGGTTTTCGTGTTTAACAGGCAGGGGCGAAGATGGAGCTTCGGCCTCACCGTAACAATGAAGCTATTTCTCCGGCTGGTGCCGTTTTCTTTCTTCTTTCTATTGGCAACAGGCTTCGGGCCTGCCAATCTGGCTGGCGATGCAGTTATTGCGCTTCAACCCGAAACCTTACCGTTTACCCCAACGGGCTATTACATCGAAAGCGTGCAGGACAAACGCCAGCAGCGCGAAGCCTTTGCCAGCCTGATTATCCGTCCCGATAAGCCTACTGTACCGGTTGATCTGGATGGCGGCACGGGCCCCGCTATTTACAAATACATTTCACGAAGTTTGAAACAGAACCGGTCGCTTCGGCCCATTGTGCTGCGTATAACGGTGGGTAACCTCACTGAAACGGCGGGTCCGAAAGGCATGATCAATGGTCGGCTGAACCTATCGCTGGCATTTGATGTGAAACGTGAAGATGAGCAGCTTTCGCTCGTGACCTATCAGGGGAATGCGCGGTATCAGCGCCCGCCGGGGCAAACGCAGGTCATTGAAAAAGTGATTCGGCAAAGCGTAAACGAAGGCCTTCGTTTCCTGAATAATTTCATAAATAAAGAGTCAGACAACGTACCTGTACTGGCCAGTAAGATCTCAGTTACCTTCAACAACATCACCACGCGCACACCGGCCAGTAGCGACACCGTTTTTTATGATCCTGCCCGACCGCTCACCTGGGACGATTTCCGGGCTATTCCGCCCACTACCAGCCGCTATGCTGCTCAGATTATGCCCGGCGTAGCGTATGAGGGCCATAGCGATGTTGAGAAAGGAAGCATAGACGTGAAACTGAAGCTGAAGGTGTTCATGCTCAAAAGCCAGTCGTGGGTAAAAGCCATTGGCCACAACGACTACGCCCTGAATCACGAGCAACGCCATTTCGACATTGCGCGGCTGGCTATGGAAGATTTCAGGAAGCGGGTTAATCCTGATAGTCTGTCGCTCAATGATTACAACAGCAACATTCAGTATCAGTACATTGAGATGTACCGTGCGCTGAGTTTACGGCAACAGCAATATGACGACGAAACTGCCCACGGCATTAACCAGGGCGTACAGGCCCGCTGGAATAACCGGCTTGATTCGGAGTTACGTACTTTTGGGCTCAAGTGAAACGTCATTACGCTTCGCTGCCATAGATCATCAATGACAGCGAAGCCTACTAACCTTGCGAGTATTACACGTCACCACGGCCCACCGACCCCACGACCCGCGTATTGTTTATAAACAATGCCCAACGCTGACGGCCGACTACGAGGTTTGGTGCGCCATTCCAGACGCCGACCCAGCGGTTGCGCCTACCGTTCAGTTCATTCGTCTGCCGTATTATGAGAGCGTTATGCGGCGCATTCTGATCACCTGCCCGCTCATCATCTGGCGATGCTGGCGACTTCGGCCCGATGTGGTCCACTTCTACGTACCTGAGTTTATCCCGTTTGCGTTTCTGTTCCGGCTAAGAGGGGCCAGATTAATCTATGAAGTACAGGAAAACCTGTTCAAGAAACTGCATTTAAAAACGAAAAACCGGGGCTGGCTGCTGGAAAAAGCATTTTCCCTGCTCGACCAGCTAGCCCGCCGGTACTGCTACTGCATCTTCACCGAACACGGCTACCTGACAACGTATACCAACCTGCGTAAGCCATCGGCTGTCATTTACAACTACGCATCGTTACCGCTGCTTGAGCCTTTCCGCAAGCCGTATTTACCCCGGAAACAGCCACCAACGTTCTTCTACATCGGCTGGCTTAGCATGGAACGCGCCGTTGATACGCTGCTGGCCGCTTTTTCCAGACTGAAAGCCAATCACATTGATTTTTTTGTGCATCTCTTTGGCCGACAGACATTCTCGCAGAAAACGCTGGAAGCGAACGCCGATTATCAGCAGGTACGTTCTCAACTCCACTTTCACGGTTATGCAGACCAGCGAGTGGCCCTGCACAATGCCGCAGGGGTAATAGCGGGGCTGGCCCTGTTAAAACCCATTGGCGATTATCCTGAGTCATATACAACCAAGCTCTTTGAGTACATGGCACTCGGGTTACCCGTCATTACGGCCGACTTTCCACTCTATAAAGATGTAGTTGAACACCATCGTTGCGGTTTCTGCGTTGACCCATACGACGCCGATGCCGTTGCCCGGGCGCTAACGTACCTGATCAATAACCCGGACGAAGCTGAGGAAATGGGCAAGCGCGGCCGCAACGCCGTAATCCAACAGTATAACTGGGCTACCGAAGCAACCAAACTACTGGCGTTCTACAGGCAGGTGTTACAAGTGCCACATCCTACAATTGCCCTGGCACAAGTGTAACGATAATCAATCTGCCTAAACAGCTAATACGTAGGTTGACCAGCCCTCTGCCGCTGTGATGCCAGATGACCCATTGCCTAAAAAAGCAGACAGACAAACCCATTCAGAAATGTATACAAACCCGTTTGGTGTGGCCATTCGCTCGAACATACTGCACTATTTTTAGTTATTTTTACATTATACTCATTATATCTACTACGTCTTCCAGGAAGATTTTAACTTTCGGGATATTTTCAGTTGTTGTCTTCGAAGCCAAGTTAACCGGCACATGTTTATTCACGCAGTCAGCCACTATTTGCCCGAGCAAATAGTCGGCAATGACCACTTTACACAGCTCAACGGACTTTCTGACGAGTGGATCACTACCCGCACGGGTATTAGTGAACGCCGTAAGGCGAGCCCCGAGGAGAATACCAATACTATGTCGATCGAAGTCGTGTCTCGCTTACAGGCGAAAACCGATCTCTCGACCGTTGACCTGATTGTTGGTGCCACGTATACGCCTCACGATACCATTGTAACGCTGGCTCACGCCATACAGCATCACCTCAATATAGCCGACATTCCAACCGTTTCTGTGTCGTCGGCCTGTTCATCGTTACTTAATGCCATTGAAATTGTTGAGGGGTATTTTGCCCTGAATAAAGCCAGCCGCGCGCTGGTGGTCGTTGCAGAGCACAACACGGCCTATTACAATGAAGAAGATACGGTCTCGGGCCACCTTTGGGGCGACGGCGCAGCGGCCTTGCTGATTACCAAAGAACGCCAGTCTGAGGGCGATCTTACAATCAAAGGCCTGCTGACGGGGGGCGCGGCTCATGCGGGTAAAGCCGTTGAAGCCGTGGTGTTACAACCCCTGGTCAAAGGGGTAATCATGCCCTACGGCCGCGATGTATTCCAGAATGCCTGCATCTATATGCCCAAAGCCAGCCTTCAGATTCTGGAGCGCCACGGCCTTACGGCGGCCGATGTCGATTACGTATTACCGCACCAGGCCAATTTGCGTATTAGCCGAAACGTAATGCAGACGCTTGGTCTTCCCGAAGAGAAGTTACTCTCTAATATTCAGTACCTCGGCAATACAGGCTGTGCCGGTTGCGCCATCGCCCTCTCCGAACACTGGGACTCCTTCAAAAAGGGAGAACGTATCGTTGTAACTGTCTTTGGTGGCGGTTATTCCTACGGTGCCATGCTGATTGAGGTTTAAAAAGATGGTCTGGATCAGCCAGTTGTAGAATCGGGTTATTGCTGTCGATTAGCCAAACGCTTCGCGCCAGTAATAACCCGATTTTTGGTAACTGGTGCGTCTTGTTGACGCTCTACATCTGCCAACCCTCCCTATATAGTCTTATAGTTAGTTTATTATAAATTATATTTAGGCAGCACAAGAGATACCGTTCCCTTTCATGAACAGCCTTCCTGCCGGGTTTGCCAGTCACAGCTTAACGTACCTGCATAAGCTCGCCCCAGAGCAAAGACAACTACGTTATTGCCTGTTTGTGCTACTCTGCGTGTTCATGGGTGGCTGCCGGCAAACAAATTCGGGAAAGGCGTACCGAATCGGTTTTTCGCAGCGCACCGAGGCCGATACCTGGCGCAAAACGATGCGGGCCGGCATGAACCGCGAGCTCTCGTTTTATCCCGATGTCGACTTCATTGTTAAAGATGCTGGTGGCCAGAGCGAACGACAAGCCCGGCAAATACAAGAACTTATCGACCAGAAAGTTGATCTTCTGATCGTATCACCAAACGCGGCGCGCCCCATCACGCCCATTGTTGAAAAAGCTTATCAGCAGGGTATTCCAGTCGTTATTCTCGACCGCCGAACCGATTCTGACCAATATACCGCCTACGTTGGCGCTGACAATGTGGACGTAGGGCGCACGGCCGGCGTATATGCGAATCAGTTGCTTCAGGGAACAGGTAACGTGGTAGAGATTGGCGAGTCGCCGGGGTCCTCTGCCGATATAGACCGGCATCGGGGGTTCATGGAAGCAATCGGCGTCCACCCAGGTATCCGGCTGATTACCAAGCTCGAAGGTGACTGGGATAAGCGATCGTTTGCAGACAGACTGACCAGTTTGCTAACCGCAAAACCGACCATACAGCTCATCTTTGCGCAGAATGACCGCACAGCCCTGAAAGCCTATAAGGTTTGCCGCGGATTAGGGCTGGAGAAGCAGGTCAAGATTATCGGTGTTGATGGCCTGCCGGGGCAGAATGAAGGCATCGACCTGGTTGATCGGGGCATTCTGAGCGCGACGGTTTTGTACCCAACGGGCGGCAAAGAAGCCATTCGCACCGCCATGGCCATTCTGAAGAAGCAGCCATTCAAACGGGAAAACAAGTTGCCCATTACGCTCATCGATTCGGCCAATGTGCGCATTATGAAGTTTCAGAATGAAAAGGTGGTAGAGCAGCAGGTCGATATTGAGAAGCAGCAACGGCGCATCAACGACCTGAACCAGATTTATAGTAACCAAAAAAATACGCTCTATTTCACCCTGGCTAGTCTGCTGATCGTTATGCTGTTGGGCGGTTGGGCGCTTTACCTGTACCGCTCCAAACAGATTGCTTACCAGACCCTTGAGCGACAGAATCAGGAGATTCTGGACCAGAAAAATCAGATTGAGATCGTATCGGCGCAGGCACGGCTGGCAACCGAAGAAAAACTCCGGTTCTATTCGTATATCTCGCATGAGTTCAATACCCCGCTGAGCCTGATTTTAACACCTACGGAAGAGCTGCTTCAGAAAAAGACAGTTAACCCCTCCGAGTTGAAAAACAACTTGCTGCTGATACAGAAAAACGCCTATCGCCTGCTTCGACTGGTTGATCAGATGCTGGACCTGCGTAAGACTGATGCCGGAAAACAACGCCTGCACACGGCCGAACAGGACCTGATTGCGTTCATCCGGGATATCGTTCAGGACTTCCTGCCCAAAGCCAAAAAACGCCGGATCGACCTGCAATTCATACCGGCTCAACAAACCTTGCCCGTCTGGTTCGACAGTGAAAAGCTGGATAAAGTTATTGTCAACTTACTGTCGAATGCTTTCAAGTACACGCCCGGCGGTGGGCTAATTCACGTTCGGCTTAGTGTGATCGACGAGCAGGTGCAGATTCAGGTGACCGACAATGGCGAGGGTATGACGCCCGATGAACAAGCCCACGCCTTCGATCTCTTTTTCAGCGGCAGTAGACCGTTTAACCTCTCAAAAGGCCTTGGGCTGGCCCTGTCGATGGAATTCATTCAGCTGCACCAGGGCGACATAAACGTCCAGTCGGAGAAAGACAAAGGCACCACGTTCACCATTTTGCTACCGTTGGGGAACAAGCACTTATCACCCAGTGAAATGAATGGCTCACCCACCCGCCAGCAATCGCTGATCGACCTGGATGATGACGATATCGATGCGACTGACAGCAAGCCAGCCAAACAGCTGGGTACGTTGCTGGTCATTGAGGATAATGATGACCTGCGTGCATTTCTAAGCACCCGCCTGAGCAACGAGTTTGAGATCATTGCCGAAGCATCGGCGGAGAAAGGTTGGGAACGAATCCTCGATGTCATTCCCGACCTAATCGTCAGTGACGTTATGCTGCCGGGCATGACTGGCCTGCAACTCACTCAGCGCGTTAAAGCCGACCTGCGCACCTCGCACATTCCGGTAATTTTATTGACGGCTCAGGGCCAGATGGAACAGCGGATAGAAGGAACCCGGGTTGGAGCCGACGCGTACATTACGAAGCCGTTCAATACCCAATACCTGCTCGAAACGATTCGGACTACGCTGACTAATCGTGAGAAGTGGCAACGGCGCTACGCTTCCGATTTTCTGTCTCAGTCGGGGGGCGGCAACCGGCAGGACAAGAAGTTCCTGAACGAGCTAACCGCGCTGATAGAACAGAACCTGGGCGACCCGGCGTTCGGCGTCGAAAAGTTAAGCCGCGACATGGGGCTTTCGCGAGTACAACTTTACCGCAAAGTACAGGCGTTACTCAACATGAATGTGATGGATTACCTGACCGACGTACGATTGAAACGCGCCAAACACCTGCTTCGCGAAACCACCAAGCCGATGGCTGAAATCGCCGACGAAACAGGCTTCAATTCGGCCGCTTACTTTACCACGTTCTTCAAACAGCACACTCAGAAAACGCCCTCTGACTACCGAAAGTCGTCGGTGAAGGCGTAGTTGATGTGCATTGGTATGGTTTCAAGTTGTGTACAGCATAAAGCAGGTACTCGGGCAGCGCTTTTGTCATCCCCACGTCAGGAGAGATCGTGACGTTCTATTCAGAAGTGCCAAGTGCTATCAGAGGGAACGCTACGATCCCTTCTTCCGTCGGAATAACAATGGTGCTGCTAATTCACGATGAGGGTCAGCCAATCAATTTGCTAAACCACAACGCACTTACTTTACTCCCCAATTACCAACCTATGTAAACCTATGAAAGCAACACTCTCCTTCCTCCTGACCCTTTCCCTTTGCTGGCAAAGCAACCGAACCTCTGCCCAGACGACCACTACGATTTCCTCACCCGACAAAGCTGTTGTTCTATCGGTGAGCAACACACCAGCCGGGCAAGTCGCCTACCGGGTTACCTACAAAGGAAAGAAGGTCATTGAGCCATCTACGCTTGGGTTTGCGCTCAGTAAGCCGCAGGTATCGTTGACCCGGTTCACCATTGCAGCCATTGATTCGGCGACCATCGACGAGACCTGGAAACCCGTTTGGGGCGAAGCCAGCCAGATCAGGAACCACTGCAAGGAGTTGCGCGTAACGCTTGCCGATCAGTCGGGGTCGGGCATCCAGATGCAGGTACGTTTCCGGGTATTCAACGACGGTGTGGGTTTCCGGTACGAATTTCCCACGCAACCTAATCTCAGCCATTTTGTCGTAGCCGATGAGTTGACCCAATTCAGGCTGTCGGCCGATCATCGGACGTTCTGGATGCCGGGCGATTATGATTCCAACGAATACCTGTACAACACCACTAAACTGAGCGAGGTAGCAGCGCTGGCGGCGATCAGGAAAGAGAAAGACATCGCGCTCCAGTCGGTAATCGGCGATAATGCCATTCAAACGCCGCTGCTGTTTAAAACGACCGATGGCCTGTATATCAGCCTCTACGAAGCGGCCGTGCTGAATTACCCCATCATGCACCTGCAACTCGATAAGAAGACACTGAGGCTACAAGCACAACTGACGCCCGATGCCGTCGGGAACAAGGCCTATCTGCAAACACCATCAAAAACGCCCTGGCGGACAATCATCGTCAGCGACAAGGCTACAGATATCGTCGGGTCAAAACTGATCCTGAACCTGAATGAGCCGTCGACCATTGCCGATCCGTCGTGGATAAAGCCGCAAAAATTCATGGGTGTCTGGTGGGAAATGCATATTGGCAAAGGCAACTGGGCCAAAGCCCTTGGCAAACACGCTGCCAACACGCAAAACGTAAAGAAATACATCGACTTCTCCGCGAAAAATGGGTTCGACGGGCTATTGGTCGAAGGGTGGAACGAAGGCTGGGAAGACTGGTTCGGCAACTGGAAAGAAGAGGTATTCGATTTCGTAACGCCCTATTCCGATTACAACATTGATTCGCTGACGGCCTACGCCCAGAAAAAAGGGATCAAGCTGATCATGCACCACGAAACGTCGGGCTCGGTGACAAACTATGAACGCCGGATGGATGCCGCTTTTCAATACATGGTCGATAAAGGCATTAATACCGTGAAGACTGGGTACGTTGGCCGGATCATTCCAAGAGGCGAACATCACGACAGTCAGTGGATGGTGAACCATTACCAGCGGGTGGCCGAAAGAGCCGCGAAATATAAACTCATGGTCGATTCGCACGAGTCGGCACACCCAACCGGTCTTCACCGGACGTACCCGAACTGGATGGCCAGCGAAGCCGCACGGGGAAGCGAGTTCAACAATGCCCCCACGCTGGGCATCACGCCCGAGCACACGACCATTTTGCCCTTCACCCGGATGCTCGGCGGCCCCATGGATTTCACGCCCGGCCTGTTCCGGTTTCAGCTAAACCAGTTCGATAGCAGCCGCACGCAACGCGTAAGAACCACGCTGGCCAAACAACTGGCCTTGTACATCACCCTCTACAGCCCGCTGCAGATGGTGGCTGATTTGCCCGAAAACTATGAGAAACACATGGACGCTTTCCAGTTCATCCGCGACGTACCGGTGGATTGGGACGATAGCCAAGTGCTGGCTGCCGAACCCGGCGACTACCTGATGATTGCCCGCAAAACGAAAGGCAAAGACAGCTGGTTTGTTGGTGCCATTACCGACGAAAACAGCCGGACGTTGCCGCTCTCATTAGACTTTCTGGAACCCGGCAAAACCTACGAAGCCACGATCTACCGCGATGCCGACAACGCCGACTGGCACGAAAACCCGGAAGCATACACCATCGAAAAGAAGCGCGTTACCAGCAAGACAAAACTCAACCTACGCCTGGCTAACGGCGGCGGCTTTGCCATTCAACTGACGCAGCTGTGAGTTAACTTATGCTCTAGTGTAGTTGCTTCGCGCTGTAGGCCCTTCGACAGGCTCAGGGTGACAATCCCACTCAAGTTCATCATCAACATCTAGATGTGCTTTGTCACCCTGAGCCTGTCGAAGGGCCTACAGCGCGAAGCAACTACACTGGAGCACGAGGCCTAGCCAGCCCACAACGTGCAACAAAATCAGAAAACGGCGTTTCAAAACCGAAAAGACACCCCGGCATCGACCAATCCAACCGATTCACTACCAACAACTTATCAATACAATTGAACATCGAAAGTATTTGAACAATTACTGAAAGCGCACACGACGTACCTGCGTTAGTTTTGAGCCATAAACAAAGTCCACTACGGACAGTTTGAGTCAATCATGGGTCAGAAACAACGCATATTCTTTTGGTCGATTACGGCCGCTTTGGGGGGCTTCCTCTTTGGCTTTGATACCGCTGTTATTTCTGGCGTCGAGCAGTCGCTGCAATCGCTCTGGCACCTGAACGTGTGGGAACATGGCCTGACGGTTTCAATTGCGCTGGTCGGCACGGTGATTGGCTCCATGACGGGCGGCATTCCAGCCGAAGCACTGGGCCGCAAGAAAACATTGTTCTGGATTGCCGTTCTCTACCTGCTGGCTTCGCTTGGCACGGCACTGGCCCCCAACTGGTCGATCTTCCTTATTTTCCGTTTTTTGGGTGGTTTGGGCGTTGGTGCTTCATCAGTGGCCGCCCCGATGTACATCACCGAAATTTCGCCCGCCAAGTCGCGGGGCCGGCTGGTAGGTATGTTCCAGTTCAATATTGTGCTGGGTATTTTGGTTGCCTATCTCTCCAACTTCCTGCTCGCTGATGTTGGTGCCGAGCCATGGCGCTGGATGCTGGGCGTACAGGCCCTTCCGTCAGTGATTTTCCTGGTAACCGTGCTGAAGATTCCTGAAAGTCCACGCTGGTTGTTACTTAAGCAGGGTAACGTTGAAGAAGCCCGTCAGGTACTCGACATGATCGACCCAGACACGGCGAAGGAAACGCTGCTGGCTATTCAGCGCAGCAACACCGAGTCGACAGCATCGGCCCGGCTTTTTTCAGGCAACTATAAAACGCCCGTCATGCTGGCCGTGCTGTTTGCGGTCTTCAACCAGGTATCGGGTATCAACGCCATTATTTATTATGCCCCCCGCATTTTCGAAATGACGGGACTAGGCAAAAGCTCGTCGCTGCTGTCATCGGCAGGAATTGGCCTGATCAACCTGATCTTCACCTTGATTTCGATGAACCTGATCGATCGCTACGGTCGGCGTACGCTGATGAAGATTGGCTCGGTGGGTCTGATCATCACCCTCGGGTTGGTGGCTCGGGCGTTTTACACCGAAGACTTCAGCGGCATGACCGTTCCCTTCCTGTTGTTCGGCTACATTGCTTTCTTTGGTTTCTCGCAGGGGGCCGTTATCTGGGTGTTCATCTCCGAAATCTTCCCGAACGAGGTGCGGGCCAGTGGGCAGGCACTCGGCAGCTTTACCCACTGGATCATGGCCGCGATTATCACGTTTACCTTCCCGTATCTGTCTGAACAGGTCGGTGGCGGCAATACCTTCCTGTTCTTCACCGTCATGATGGTGCTGCAACTCGTATTCGTACTGCGCATTATGCCTGAGACGAAAGGAACCAGCCTGGAGAAAATCGAACGTACCGTTTTTGCGCACTAACGTCATGAAAAAGATCACCTGTTTCGGCGAAATCCTGTGGGATGTCCTGCCTACCAGCAAACAACCCGGTGGCGCACCCATGAACGTGGCGGCCGACCTGCGCAACTTTGGCCTGAATGCTCAGTTGATCAGCGCCGTGGGACATGACGCGCTGGGCCGTGAGCTGCTCAATTTTCTGGAACAAAAGGCCATCCCAACTGATCTGGTACAAGTGAGCGACACGTACCCAACGGGCGTGGCGCAGGCCAACGTGTCGGACAGTAATGACGTGGTGTACACGATTGTACAGCCTGTTGCCTGGGATTACATTCAATTACAGCCCGGCATGATCGAGGCGGTTCAGCAAAGTGATCTGTTCATCTACGGCAGCCTGGCGGCCCGTAGTTCACGTACCTACGAAACCCTGCGTGAACTGCTCGACGTGGCTCCCCGGAAAATATTCGACGTGAACCTCCGCGCCCCGCATTACGACCGGGAGACGGTTGATGAGCTGATGCACCAGGCCGACATTGCCAAGCTGAACGAACACGAAATCCTTGAACTGTCAGACTGGTACGGCTACGACCTGGACCTGCAACGGGCCATGCGGCAAATCCGCGACCGGTTCAATCTGGAAGCGCTTTGCGTAACGCTGGGCGATGATGGGGCCATCCTGCTCGATGCCGCCGGCTTCACCCGCCAGGAAAGTTTTCCGATCGATGTGGAGGATACCATCGGCTGTGGCGACGCCTTTCTGGCCGCTTATATCCACAAGACATTACAGGGCGAAACGCCGCAGAAAACGCTTGCGTTTGCCTGTGCGGCGGGGGCCTACGTGGGGACACAGCCCGGCGCAACGCCTTCATTCACCGAACAAACGATTCTCCGTCAATACAATGTGGCGAGTGCCGCCTGATCAAATCCTTCAGTTGTTTATTAGTAACCTATGATGAAGTAGTTGGAAGAGTGAGAACGTGGACCTTAGACAGTCCACGTTTCTTTTTGCCACGGGCTTTCCCGTTGACGAGTTTTTGTCATTCGCACAGACAAGCGTCAATGAGCACCTACTGTCAAAAACCATTCACACCTCTTCACAAAAACCGTATCCTAACATGAAAAACGTACTCACCCTTATTCCGCTATTAGCCATCCTCAGCCACGTAGCGCTGGGACAGGCCAAAACTGGTTCAGTGCCACACCGGCCGCAGTTCCATTTCTCGCCCAAGGCGCACTGGATGAACGACCCGAATGGGATGCTGTACCTCAACGGGACGTATCACCTGTTCTTCCAGTACTACCCCGATGCTACCGTCTGGGGCCCGATGCACTGGGGGCACGCAACCAGCAAAGACATGCTTCACTGGCAGGAACTACCCATTGCCCTGTACCCCGACAGCCTCGGCTGGATTTTCTCGGGCAGTGCCGTTGTCGACGTTAACAACACCAGTGGTTTCGGAAAGGACGGGAAGACGCCACTGGTTGCCATTTTTACGCACCATAACGATAAACTGGAGAAGGCGAAGTCGGACAAGTTTCAGTACCAGAGCCTGGCCTATAGCCTCGACGAAGGCAAAACGTGGACGAAATACGCCGGAAATCCAGTGCTACCGAACCCCGGCATTACCGATTTTCGTGACCCTAAAGTGCGGTGGTACGCACCACAGAAAAAGTGGATCATGACCCTGGCGACGAAAGATCGTATTACCTTCTACTCGTCGCCAAACCTGAAGAACTGGACGCGCGAGAGTGACTTTGGTAAAGATCTTGGCGCACACGGCGGCGTGTGGGAATGCCCGGACTTGTTGCCCATGACCCATAACGGTAAACAGGCCTGGGTACTGCTCGTCAGCATTAATCCCGGCGGGCCAAACGGCGGGTCGGCCACCCAGTATTTCGTGGGTGATTTTGATGGTAAAACATTCAAACCCTATTCTACCAAAACGAAGTGGATGGACTACGGCACCGATAATTACGCCGGCGTGACGTTCTCGAATACAGGCAACCGGACCATCCTGATGGGCTGGATGAGCAACTGGCAATACGCCCGCGACGTACCTACCGACCCGTGGCGCAGCGCCAACACCGTTCCGCGCGAATTGAGCCTGCGAGAAGTAGACAAGGAATTGTACCTAACATCAACACCCATTAAGGAACTGGACAAGCTGAATGGCAAAACAACGTCGCTGAGCAACGTACCTGTGAAGGGCCAGTATGATGTCTCGGCCAAAACTGGCCAGAAATCGGCGCTGTTCAAACTCGCCCTATCAGTGCCAGCGGTCAACGACTTCAGCGTTGTGCTCGCCAATGAACAGGGGAATGAATTGGTGATCGGCTACGAAAAAAGCACCAACTCCTACTACATCGACCGGTCAAAGTCAGGAAAAACGGATTTTGAGAAGGGATTCGGCAAACGACACACCGCCCCACGCATTGCAACGGGCAATACCTTATCGCTTACCTTGGTGGCCGACGTCGCCTCCGTCGAATTATTTGCCGATGGTGGACTCACGGTCATGACGGATATTTTCTTCCCCAACCAGCCGTTAAACAAGCTGTATATCAAGTCAGCCACAGGCATTTCGATATCTGGCTTGTTTACGCCACTGACGAAGGCGGTGCAATAGGAGAAGTAAGTGGACTGTCGGAAGTACAACGATTAGATTCGTAACCTGCCTTTGCTTTGAGGAGCGTGTATTGCTCACGCGTGCGGTCGAAGGGCCCGCGCACGTAAGCAATACACCATAGAGCAGCACAACCGAATTAATGAACGTACCTTAAACATTCCCCTCAATGCCCCGCCTCCTCGTTGTTCTCCTTTTCCTGCTACCGGCTATTCCATTACTGGCCCAGCCAATTGCGTCTACCGTGTATGCCTGGAAAGATGCCCCCGTTGTAAAGAAGCCGGGAACCGAGCAGCGAAAAATGCTGGAAGGCAGTGCCACAGATTTTAAGCATATCGAAGTACACACTACAACAGTTGCGGCACACCAGGCCCCACACCCGGCGCATAAGCATGACGATGAAGAACTGATCATCATCAAAGAGGGTGAACTGACGGTGACCATTGCAGGAAAAACGACCACGCTTGGCCCCAACAGTATTGCGCTGATCATGCCGGGCGATGAACACGGGTTCGAGAACAAAGGCAACATACCGGCAACCTATTACGTCATGCGCTACGAATCGAAAACACCCGCCGACGCCGAACGGGGACAGAAAGCGGGCGGTTCGCTGATGATCGACTGGAAAGAAGTGCCTTTTCAGCCGCACGACAAAGGGGGTATTCGCCGCATGTTCGACCGGGCCACGGCCATGACCAAACGGTTCGAGATGCACGTAACGACGCTGAACAACGGTCTGGCCAGTCACCCGCCGCACACGCACCGCGCCGCCGAGATCCTGATCATGGTAAATAACGCGGCTGAGTCGAGTGTTGATGGCAAGCTTATTCCGAACACAACGGGCGACCTGACGTACCTGGAATCGAACGTGCCGCATAACATTACTAACAATACGCAAAAACCGTGTACGTACTTTGCCTTTCAGTTTGAGTAATGTCGTTTAGCACCCACCTATGGCCATACGTTCTAACCCATATCCTGTCAACCTCGATGTTCAGCTTTGGCAACAGCTGAAAGAAGGCAACGAGCTGGCTTTCGGTAAGCTACTGACGCGCTACTTCAACCCGTTGCAGAACTACGGCTACAAGTTTGTGCAGGACGAAGCCTTCGTTAAAGACTGCGTGCAGGAGGTGTTCATTGAAATATGGAACCGCCGTGCTCGGATCAGCACACCCGATAGCGTACGGGCCTACTTGCTGAGTTGCGTCAGAAAACGGGTCGTTCGGGAAGGGTACCGGCAGCGTATTTTGAAAAAAGACGAATCGGTTGGCCTGGGAAATGACGGCAGCTTTGTTGAATTCTCGCCTGAGTGGTCGCTGATCGAGCAGGAAAGTCTGGCCGAAACAACCCACCGCATTGCCGATGCCCTGAACAAGCTACCTAAACGGCAGCGGGAGGTCATTTACCTGCGTTTCTATCAGAACCTGGAACGCGATGAAATTGCGGCTATTATGGATGTCAATCCGCAGTCGGTATCGAATTTAATGCAGGTTGCCTTTAAGAGTTTCCGGGAAAACTGGACCACCACGATCCTGTTGCCCCTGTTAGTTGGTCTATCTTTTTCTAATTAGTGCCTAAAAACAAGTATGTGAGCCGACTTCCTGCTATCTACTACCAACCTGACAGTTACAGCTCATGAATCCCGATTACCAGAAATTTAACGTTGAAGACTTTACCCGGGATGATCACTTTCGGCAATGGGTCATTCATCGGGATCCGCAGAGTGAAGCATTCTGGTTACGCTGGATGGACGCTCACCCTGATCTGGCCGGTAAGGTTCAACTGGCCCGGTCATTCCTGTATGCGCTGGAAGAAAAAAATGCGGATCTATCGGAGGATGAACTAACGCAGTTGACCACTACGATCCTTCAGCAGGAAAAGCACCAAGTACGTTCGCTTTGGCCGACGCGCGTGTTTGCCGTAGCGGCGGCGGTAGCGGTTATCCTTGGGCTTGGCTATCTGTTTCTGGTATATCAGCCCGCCACAGACCGGCAGGCCCGACTGGCCGAAATCAGCCCTGTGCTGGCCACCGACTACAACGAACTGACCAATAGCGGCAAAGCACCACAGGCACTAACCCTTCAGGATGGAAGTGTTATTACCCTACATCCGGGCAGCACCATCCGGTATCCAAGGCAGTTCACATCTTCCATGCGCGAAGTATACCTTAGCGGAAAGGCCTTCTTCAACATCACGAAGAATCCAAAGCGCCCCTTCTGGGTCCATGCCGACCGTATTTCGACGCAGGTGCTGGGTACGTCGTTTCTGGTTAATGCAACAGGTAAAAACGCCAGTGTAGAAGTGCGCTCGGGACGGGTGTCTGTGTATACCCGGAAAGACATCCGGCAGGCTCGTCAGTTGCAGAAAAATGAATCGGCGGGTGTAGTGCTGACGGCCAATCAGCAGGTAGCTTTTATCGAAGAGGGCAACCGGTTGGTGAAATCGGTGGTGCCACAGCCAATTATTCTGCAGGCTATTGAAACAAACGCGTACGTTTTCGACGAAGCGCCTATTGCTCAAGTATTTAAGCAACTCGAAACGACCTACGGCCTCACGGTGATGTATGACCCACTGACGGTCAACAACTGTTTTATTACGGCCAATCTTTCCGGCGAATCGTTGTTCGAGAAGCTAAACCTTATCTGCCGAATCTCGCGATCGACCTACGAAATTGTTGATGGCCAGATCATTATCCACAGCCTGGGATGTGATAATAAGTAGGTATATTTGGTTGGAGCTGCCAGCTACTGAAAAGTAATTATAAAAATAATTACAATCCATACAGTATCTAACTAGTGGCTATGCTATCCCTGAGTAACTAACAAGTTAACCTCATGGATAAACTCTATAGTAACTTCCCGTCCCTGATCCGCCTCATGAGACTATCGGTTTCACAACTCCTGATCGCTAGTTTATTCGTGAGTACCAGTCTGGCTCACGTGGCGCATGGTCAGGAAGTGCTTGATCAGCAGGTGCTGATCAAAGCCAGCAACACAAGCCTGAAAAGCGTACTGGCCCAACTGGAACGCACCACCAGCGTTCGGTTCATCTACAACCCGAAAGAGATTCAGGCCGATCAGCGCGTAGCCCTGGCTTCCCGCTCGGCCACCTTAAAAGTGCTATTGAGTGAGTTGCTCACTCCGCTCCGCATCAGCTACGAACTATCGGGCAAGCAGATTGCGCTGTTCAAAAACCCGGCAACGAGCAGCACGACCGGTGAAGGCCCCGGTGGCTCGCAGATGACGGTCAATCAGTTGGAGGCGAAAGCAGTGGCTGACCGGGGCATTTCGGGCCGCATTACCGACGGGGCCAATGCCAGCGGCCTGCCCGGTGTTAGCGTTTTACTGAAAGGAACCCGCCTCGGTACTGTAACCGATGGCGAAGGCAATTACCGCCTCACCATTCCAACGCAGTATGACAACGCAAACGCCACACTGGTACTGTCATTCATTGGTTACACCACGCAGGAAGTTGTTATTGGCAGCCGCAACACGGTCGACGTGGCGCTGGGCGTTGATAACAAGCAACTGAACGAAGTGGTGGTGGTTGGTTACGGCACGCAGTCGCGGAAGAACCTGACCAGCGCCGTGAGCACCATTAAACCCGACGAATTGAACCGGGGTGCTATCAGCGATGTGGGTCAGCTGTTACAGGGTAAAGTACCGGGTTTGAACATTTCGGCCAACGGTGATCCCAACGCCCCCGCCGCCGTCATTTTGCGCGGAGCATCCACGATCAACAGCTCGCAGGGACCATTCTACGTGATCGATGGCGTACCGGGTGCCGACATTTCGATCATTGCCCCCGACGATATTGCTTCTATTGACGTGTTGAAAGATGCCGCCGCTACCGCCATTTATGGTAACCGGGCAGCCAACGGCGTGATCATGGTGACTACTAAACGCGGCAAAAAAGGGCTGGCCCAGATCACTTATAGTGGGTACGTTGGCCTGGAGAAAGTATCCAGCAAGCTGAATATGATGGACGCCACTCAGCTGCGGGCCTTTCTAACAGCAAACGGGCAATCTTTCTCACCAAGAGACGATTTCAACGCCAACACCGACTGGCAGGCAGCCGTTCAGCGCAACACCGCCATTTCGCAGAACCACAACATTTCGATCAGCGGCGGTACCGACCACAGTACCTACAGCGCCAGCATCAACTACCTCGACAAGCAGGGTATTTTGCAGGGAAGTTCACTGAACCGGGTTATTGCCCGCCTCGCCGTTGAGCAAATGGCCTTCAACGACAAGGTTAAGTTCGGCCTGAACATCACCAACTCGAATAGCAACGCCAACAATACGCCCCTTCGGAACAACGTGCTGTTGCAGATGGTGAACCACCTGCCCGTTTCGCCGGTAACCAACGCAGACGGCACCTATTTCGAGAATTTTCAGAATACGGGTTATTTCAACCCCGTGGCGATGATCAACTACGCCAAAGACAATACGAAGTACAATAACCTGGTTGGCTCGCTGTTCACACAGGTGCAACTGCCCTTCGGTTTGTCGTATGATATTAACCTGTCGTACCAGAACAATACCTCGCTCCATGGCGAATCGTACGCCAGTTATTACACGCAGTACAACAGTGCCAACTTTTATAATAACCCCGACCCACCGCTCGTCCATAGCCTGCTGAACTTTGGTACCAACGGCTCGGCCCTGCGCAATACCTACCAGACCACGCGCAAGGTGCTGGAAACGTTCCTGACCTGGAATAAGGAATTCGGTGACCACTCGATCAACGCCGTACTGGGTTATTCGTGGCAGGGTAACGTCTCGGGCGATGGCTTCCAAACGTCGAGCACGAACTTCCCCGTCGACAATATTGGCTATAACAACTTCGCCCTGAGTAACCCATACGCCATTTCGTCGTACCGGATCAACTTCGGCCCCGATGGCATTTACCAGGAGACACGCCTGATTTCTGATTTCGCCCGGTTGAACTACAACTACAAGAACAAGTACCTCGTGCAGGGGTCGCTCCGGCGCGATGGCAGCTCGGTCTTCGGCGAGAACAACCAATGGGGTTATTTTCCGGCGGCGGGTGTAGCCTGGCGCATCGATCAGGAGAAGTTCATGCAGAACCAGAACCTGTTCAGCGATCTGAAATTTCGGGCCAGCTACGGCGTAACGGGTAACTCATCGGGTTTCAATGCCTACACCGCGCAGTTCATTTCGGGTAGCCTGGGTACGTACTACTACAATGGCGTGCAAACGGCAGCCTACGGCCCAACGCAGGCCGCCAACCCGAATCTGCAATGGGAGAAAACGGCAACGGCTAATGTTGGCCTCGATTTTACGATTCTGAAAGGGAAAGTAAGCGGCACCGTTGAATGGTATAATAAGGAGACCACCGGCATGATCTATTCGTACCGGGTAAATCCGGTGCTGGTGCCGGCCGGCAGTATTATTGCCAATGGCGGCAGCATGAGCAACAAAGGTGTTGAGTTGAGCCTGAACGCTACGCCGGTACAAACTGGCAAATTCAGCTGGACAACAGGCCTGAACTTGGCCCATAACGAGAACAAGATTATCAGCCTCACGAATCCGCTGTTTGTTGGCGGCGACTCGGTGCGTATCACGCAGCCTGAAGGTGGCGGACAAACGGGCAGCACGTTACAGATTCTGAAGGCAGGGCAACCGGTAGGGCAATTTTTCACCCTCGAATACGCAGGTAAGAATGACAAGGGTGTATCACAATATGTAAACCGTAGCGGCGCGCTCACAACAACCCCCGTCATTGGCGCCGACTACAAGTATCTGGGGAGTCCGCAACCGAAACTACTCCTGGGCTGGACCAACACCCTGCGTTACGGTAATCTGGACCTGAACATCTTTTTCCGGGGGGTATTTGGCAACAAAATATTCAACGCTACCCGTGCCGACCTGTTCCGACCAAGCACAGCTCAGTTCACCAACATCCTGGTCGACGCCGCTGATGAGAAAGCAACGGACGTTAACTCGTTCAAGTATTCGAGCCGCTTTATCGAAGATGGCAGCTACGTACGGCTCGACAACGCCACGCTGGGCTATACCCTCAAAAACCTGAACCAGTACCTCAGAACGGTTCGGATCTACACGTCGGTGAATAACGCGTTTGTGATCACCAACTACAAAGGCATTGACCCTGAAGTAAATCAGGGCGGGCTTGCACCGGGTGTTGATTCGAACAACTTCTACCCCAAAACCCGCACCTTTCTGTTGGGCGTAAACGTGTCATTTTAATCTACTAGCCAGGAAAACCAATGAAAAAGCACCTCTCCTACGGCACGTTACTGGTATTGATCACTTACCTGTTTTCGGCCTGTCATGACGTCAATGTTCCCATCACGACCTCATTGACCCCCGACATTTTCCCCCAGAATACCTCGCAGTTCATTCAGGCATCTGGCCCACCCTATGCCGCCCTTCGCGGTAACTTCTCGCTCGATTACTGGTTCATGCAGTCGCTGAGTACCGACGAGGCCATTTTGCCTGCCCGGGGTGGCAACTGGTACGATAACCAGGGCTACCGGATGCTCCATTACCACGACTGGACCAAAGACCACGGAACGACAAACAGCACCTGGAACTGGCTTTCGCTCGTAATTGGTACCACCAACCAGGCCATGTCGATCCTGAGCACGACCGTACCCGCCTCGACACCCGGCAAAGCAATGAACTTGGCCGAGTTGAGAATGGTCCGTGCGCTGTCTTATTTTATGATGATGGACCTGTATGGCAACGTACCCCTCGACACGACCTATGGCGACTTTTCGGCGCACCCGAACGTACCCAGAGCGCAGGTGTTCAAGTTTATCGAATCAGAAGTGAAGGCGGCGCTACCTAATCTGAGCAGGGCATCGGGACAGGCTATTTACGGCCGGGCCAACAAATTCACGGGCTTTGCGTTGCTGGCCAAGATGTACCTGAACTCGGAATACTACACCGGCACCCAGCGATACAGCGATGCCGTGGTGGCCTGCGACAGCGTGATCAACTCGGGCCTGTACGCCATTGAACCCCGGTCGACGTACCTGCAAATGTTCTACCCCAACAATGGTCCGCAGATGAAGGAATTCATCTTCGCCATTCCGTACGACCCGGCGGCGGGCGCTTTACCGGGTACGAACAGCAACATGTACCACGCCCGGTACGACGTACCCCGTTCGCACACAAAACGGTTCAACCTGCCGTTTACGCCGAGCGCGCCGAGAAGCACACTGCCCGAGTTCTACGTCAATTTCAAAGACCCGAACGACATCCGGAATAATCAGTGGCTCACCGGACCCCAGTTCCTGGCCGATGGTGTAACGCCGCTGACGGTAACAACGACCAAAAAAGGGTACGACCAGACTTACGCCGGTTCAGACGGGGGAACGGCTTTCACGTATCAGGTGAACCTGACACCCAACGTTGTGCTCCGGCAAGATGAGGCAACCTACGACTGTGGTAACGACGAGATTGCCTGGAATATGGGCTACCGGAACGTTAAGTTCTATCCCGATGCGTCATCGACCTCGCGTAACCAGAACAACGACGTGCCGCTGTTCCGGTACTCAGACATTATTCTAATGAAAGCGGAAGCTATTCTGCGTGGCGGTGCTGCTACGCAGGGCCAAACGGCGCTGTCGCTGATGAACCAGCTACGGGCCAACCGGACTACCTCACCGGCCTTGACGAGTGTAAACCTGGAAGACATCTACGCCGAACGCTGCCGTGAGTTCGCCTGGGAAACCTGGCACCGCAATGACATGATCCGGTTTGGTAAGTTTGAAGGCAAATGGGGATTCAAGACTGATGCAAGCGCCTACAGACGCATCTTCCCAATTCCAACTGGTGCCTTCACCGTAAACCCAGCCCTGACACAGAATCCGGGGTATTAACATCCGCTCGTTGTCGCTTGCCTGTGGCGAGTGACCATTAACAACAGGGCCTCTGGCCCGTTGGTAGCTAATGAACCAGTTGACGATCAACATTCGGTATCATTCAACCAACGGGCCAGAGGCCCTACTGATAGTGGTCACTCGCCACAGGCAAGCGACAACGGCACTCTAATAAGTCACCCACTTTCCCTACTCAACACTTTATGCCCCCACTTTCGAGAGCGCTCTTCCTCAAACAATGCATCGCCTACGGTACCCTCATTGGTCTGGCCCCTTACGCAACTATTGCCGCTTCGGCACCAGACGATTTTTATAAACGGATCGTTGCCGCCAATGGCAAAGAGGTTAGGAAGCTAGTAGAAGCCCTTAAGCCGGAAATAACCGCAGTGAGGCGGCGGTTGGGGTTCGACATGGCCAATCTGGCTGCTGCCTACTGCGAACCTACGTCGAGCTATTACCAGAAAAACGAGCTGGTACCGTACCTGGAAAAGATCGTTCGGGCATTGCTGAAATCACAGCACGAAGACGGTACACTTGATCTGGGCAATCTGGCCTCCCCGCCCGATACGGCCTTCATTATGGAGCCGTTATGCGCTGGTGCTACCATCCTGAACGCGAATTCGTCAGGTGCGTTGACCGAGGTAAAAACGCTGTTGAAACAGTTCATCGTGAAGGCTGGCGAGGCCATGCGGACGGGCGGTGTACATACGCCCAATCACCGCTGGGTGGTGTCGGGCGCGTTGGCCAAAATCAACGCGCTGTATCCCAATCCTGGGTACGTTAAGCGCATCAACGAGTGGCTGTCGGAAGGCATTTACTGCGACCGGGAGGGCAATTACCTGGAGCGAAGCATGATCTACTCGGAGGTGATAGACCGGTCGCTGATTACAATGGCCAGCCTGTTGAAACGACCCGAGCTGCTGGAACCCGTTCGCAGGAACCTGAACCTGGTGTACTACCAGACAGAGCCCAACGGTGAGCTGGTGACGAACGCGTCGAGACGGCAGGATCAGTACCAGACCATCAACCTGCTGAATCACCACTATTTTCAGGATTACACGTTCATGGCCATTCATGACAAAAATCCTGAATTTGCGGCGATAGCCGAGTTCATCAAAACCATGCCGGATTTCGATGAACTAGTGCTGAAAGACCTGCTTCCGTACTACCTGGAAGAGCCCGTATTCAAACAGGCACCGCCTGTGCCGAAGAGTCCGCCGGTAATCTTCGAGAAGTTCATTCGGGAGACAAGCCTGGTGCGCATCCGCCGGAATGATACGACCACCACGTTGTTTGGCGGCACCGACTTTCCACTGCTCATTGCCTCGGGCCGGGCCAACAGCCCCAATTTCTTCGCTTTCCGTAAAGGAGCGGCCATCCTGAACTACCTGCGCCTGTCGACGGACTTTTTCAGTACCGGCTATTTCCACAGCGAAGGCATTACGAAGGTGGGTAACAGGTACGTGTTGCAACGCACCATTGAAGCGCCGTACTACCAGCCACTGACCGCTCAGTTCAAAAAGGCTGATGGCAACTACAAACACAGCCCCAGCACCGACGGCCGGTTCTGGAACAAGATGGATTTTGAGCACCGCCCTAAAAGTAACATCAGCAAGCTGACGGTAACAGTCGGCGTCGAAGAAACGAACGGCGCGAATACACTGGCTTTCAACGTAACGGGCATAGCAGGCGTACACGTCACACTTGAGTTATGCTTCAGGGAAGGCGGGCGGTTGACCGGCGTAAAAAAGCTCGACGACGGCACCGATAACTACGCCCTGGAAAGTGGCACCGGCGAATACAAGGCAGGGAATGACTCCATCACTTTCGGGCCGGGTACGTTCGAACAACCGAAACTCACCGGCCTGGAAGGCGAACTGTACGCCACCCATTTCGGCACGCTCCGCACCCCCGGCATGCACGTGTACCTGACCGGCTTGACGCCTTTCCAGCACACGATCAAGATTGGGTGATGTCTTACTGACGCACATATATTGCTTCGCGCTGTAGTGTAACTGCTTCGCGCGCGGTCCCTTCGACAGGCTCGGCGCCCCCGGCTCAGGGTGACAATGCACATCCAGCAGGTGCATGACGACCTTGAGTGGGCTTGTCACCCTGAGCCGGGGGCGCCGAGCCTGTCGAAGGGCTTAGTGCAAAAAGCAATTACACTACAGCGCGAAGCGAGGTGCTAACGCAACTATCCGTAATTCACATCGTAAATACCACGACCGATAACGAATAGATTACCTGATTACCAACCGCTTCCTAAACGATTGGCAGGCTACGCAGGTAGAATCTCTACCTTCAACAAGTAGCTGATTATTAACTCAATCGCATATGAAACGTCGACTTTTCCTCCAACTACCTGCCTTAGCGTCGGTAGCGCCACTTCTTCTACCATCAACAGCAGTTGCGTCATCCGAAGAGCCACGAAAAGCAATTATGGTTCGGGCAGGCGAAGACCGGTTTGCAAACCGGTTTACGTTTCTTGACGCTCAGTTCGACATTAAAGTATCGGGGAAAGACACGGAGGGTCAATTCGTTGTTTTCGATACGCTACGACCCAAAAAAGTAGGTCCGCCCCTACACGTTCACGAAAAACTCGATGAGTGGTTCTGGATCGTCGATGGCGAGTTCAAGTTTCAGGCGGGTGATGAAACGCTTCGGCTGAAGCCCGGTGATTCGCTGATGATCCCAAAGGGTATGGCGCATGCCTTTGTGAAGACAAGCGAAGGCGTGGCCCGCCTGATTGTTATGCACCAGCCTGCCGGTAAGATGGAAGAGTACTTCTTAACAGCCAGTAAATTACCCGATCAGAGTCCGGAAGCAAGAAGGGCATTAGCCGCCCAAAACGATACTCATTTCGTCGGACCTCCGCTTACGCCGGATTGACCGTATATTTGGGCTATGCGCCTTCTTATCAACACGTTCACCTGCCTGCTTATCGCCAGTCTGTTTACCCTGCCCGCTCATGGCCAGGCCCGAACAGACACACACCTGACCAATCTGCTTAAAACGAATAAAAGCCCTATTTTTCAGCAGGTGATGCAACGGCCCGATGAGTACCGGGTGCAGATCATCTATACGCAGATTGACCGCGACAAGGCAAACCGGCCCTCGTTCACCAACTACTATTTCCGGGTCGATAGCACCGAGTACTTCAATCCGGCTTCGACGGTAAAACTGCCGCTGGCCCTGCTCTCACTGGAGAAGCTAAACAGCCTGAAAAACCCGCGCCTCACCAAATTCACGCCGATGCAGTTCGACAGTGCCTATAGCAAACAGACCAGGGAATGGACCGACAAAACCGCTGAATCGGGCTATCCGTCGATAGCGCACCTGATCAGAAAAGCCTTTCTGGTGAGTGAAAATGATCCATACAGCCGGATGTATGAGTTTGTGGGTCAGCAGCAGATCAACCGGTCGCTACACGCTAAGGGGTATCCCGACACGCGCATTACGCATCGCTTCGTGCGCATGAGTGCCGAGGAAAACCGCCACACAAACCCCGTTCGGTTCATCGACAAAGACGGCTCCACCATTTACACCCAACCCGCCGCCTACAATACTGACCCGTTCGATTTTCGCCGCGAAGCCCGCCTCGGCAATGCGCACTACGTAGGCGATAGTCTGGTGAAAAAACCCTTCGATTTCACGATGCGCAACAAGCTCCCGCTCGAATCGCTGCAACAGATTCTACAATCGACATTATTTCCGGAATCAGTACCCGAAAAGCAACGCTTCAACCTGACGCAAGATGATTACTCCTTCCTGTACCAGTACCTGTCGCAGACACCGGGCGAAACGAACTACCCCAAGTACGACCCGAAAATGTACTACGACAGCTACGTCAAGTTCTTCTTCCGCGATACCCTGCACCCCATGCCCGACGGCGTTCGCGTGTTCAACAAAGTGGGTTGGGCCTACGGTTTCCTGACCGACGCGTCGTACGTAGCTGATTTCAAAAACAAGGTCGAGTACATGCTTACTGCCGTGATCTACGTCAATAGCGACGGTATTCTGAATGACGACAAATACGATGATGAAACCGTTGGCTGGCCGTTCCTGTACCAGTTGGGTCAAACGATTTACCAGCACGAGCTACGTCGAAAACGTACCTACAAACCTGATCTGTCGCGCTTTAAGGTAACCTACGAGAAGCGCGTTAATGACGGGCGGCCAACGGTGAAGGGCGTGGATAATTAGCTTTTTGCTTTGCGTTTCCGTGTATTGCTGGCGCTGGGCCCTTCGACAGGCTTAGGGTCAGCAATACACGGAAACGCAAAGCAGACTAGTAAACACCTATAAGATCTCCGTGCCGACCTTATAGGTGGTAAACACCTGCACCCGGCCACTATTTCGCCCAACCAGCACAAACTGACCGGTGCGGCCCTGAACCGGTACGATAGAACGAATTTCGCCGTTTAGCACGAAACCAGTCTCGTACGGCGATGGCGCAGTGAACTGGCCATTCGTATTGATCAGAATAAAACCGCTACTGGCATCGTAACGGCCCTGATACGTGCTTACTCCGTAGAAATTCCCACCACCCAGCACGTCCAGATCACCGTCGCCATCCGCATCGAAAGGCGTTAAGGCAAATACTTTGGAAACCTGCGCCAAGATTGGCAACGGACGTACCTGGAAGGTGGGCGACTCGCCTTTTCCACCTACATTTTCCAGATAGACTGACGCAAACTGATCAACGTTTCGCTCGTCGGTATCGGCTAGGTCAGTTGGCTTGAAGATATCTGAAATAGGTTTTCCGGCAATGCTATTGTAGGCTACGTACCGTTTGTTGATGATGCCAGGCATCTGTTTACCCAGTTCATCTTTGGTCGCCACGGGGAACCAGTCGTCGCTATTACCCGGCCGTTTGTAAGCCAATACCTGGTCGGTAGTCTGGTTACCGTCGATATCTTTCACCCACATGTGTAGTTGTCCATCCGGCCCTTTTCGGAATTTGGTATTCAGGCCCAGATTGCCCGCCATCAGATCCGTATCGCCATCTTTATCGAAGTCGGCGGCGGTTAGGCATTGCCAGAAACCGCTCATGGGCACGTCGCCAAACGGTTTGTCTGCCTCGGTGAATTTCCCTTTTTGATTCATGAATACGCGCGGAGCCATCCAGTCGCCCACCACCACCAGATCGGGCTGGCGGTCGTTGTTCAGGTCGGCCCAGACGGCGTCGGTGACCATGCCAGCCAGACGGAGACCGGGCGCCCGCTGATCTGTTTCTATGACGAACTGCCCTTTGCCGTTATTAATCAGCAGGTACGAGTCGGGCGTCTGGCCATAATTTTTTGCCAGCACGCGCCCCCCCACGAACAAATCCAGATCGCCGTCACCATCGATGTCCGCGGCACGGACACAGCTTTTGTTACCCGCTAATTTGGGTAGGCCAGCCGATTTCGCGAATTGCCCACCCGAATTGATATACAACCGATCGGCCAGCGGCGGATCATTTTTCGAGAATTCATTCCCACCCGACACCACGTACAAGTCCAGATCGTGATCACCGTCGGCATCAAAAAAGAGCGCGTCCACATCTTCCGACGCAGAATCAGCGGCCGTAGCTGGCTGCGGACTGGCTACGAACCGACCCGCTGGCGTTTGCAGCAGCAACGTACCTGGCTGGTCACGTGCCCCACCGGCATATACATCGTCGAGTCCATCACCATTCACGTCACCCACCGCCAGGCGCGGCCCCTCGGTGGATACTTTAAACGGCATCAGCGACTCGCGGGAGAAATCCTGATAATAGGTGTTCTCACGGTGGCGGTACGGTACGATCGTTGAATCTGTAGCTTCGGTGAACAATTGGGCAACGTGCGCTCTTGTCGACGAGGCGATAACGTACCTGCTTCCGTCGAGTTTCGCGTCGGTTTGTTTCAGCACCAATTGCTGGCTGGCAGGTACGTTGGTGCGCACCTCCATCTGCTGGTTCGGCCAGATGACAATCAGCGAATCGATGGTTTTCCGGGTACCCAGCCCAAAGGTCAGGCGCGGCTCCACTGATGATTGAAAGCCACGTGTTGGCATCAATTGCTGCAGTTGCAGACTATCGCCGCCCTTTCCGTAGCGCACAATCACCTTCGCCCCTACCCCGGCGGTGTTGCCACCACTGCCCTGTAGCTGAACGCTCAGGTAGGTATGATCGGGGAACAACACGTTTGTCTGATTCAGGTAGATATCGGCCGGGTCGTTCAGGTTATTGGTGATCAGGTCCAGGTCTCCGTCGTTATCCAGATCGGCGTAGGCGGCTCCGCTGGCGCAGTTCGGTACGTCGAACCCCCAGGCCAGCGACTTGTCGTGAAACTGCAACGTGGGCGTTCCCCGGTAGAGGTAGTTATGCACCTTCCCTTCCGGCATAACCTGAATCGTCTTCTGTAACGCCTCGGCTGACGTACCCATCGCTGCCTGCACCGAATCATTCGACACATATTTGACGTAATCAAGGTCGTTGGGGCGACGAACGATGCCATTGGCAATAAACAGATCCGTTTGCCCGTCGAGATCATAATCGGCCAGCAGTGGCGACCAGCTCCAGTCGGTAGCGGCAATGCCCGATAGCGCGGCCACTTCGGCAAATCGCTGGCCGTTCTGATTCAGTTGCAGGCAATTCCGGCTGTACTGATTCATGTAGCCATATGCCAGTTTGTACGTGTAGATATCCAGCGGATCTTCGCCCGCCGATGATTTTTCGACGGTTTCGTCTTCCGGATACATGTCGAGGGTTACCAGATCGGTGTAGCCGTCGTGGTTCACATCGGCAGCATCGTTCCCCATCGAAAAGCGGCTGGTATGGGCCAATCGCTGCGGGGCCACGTTCGAGAATTGGCCGTGCTGGTTATTCAGGTACAGGTAGTCGTCCTCGTGAAAATCATTCGAGACGTAGATATCTTCCCAGCCGTCGTTGTTCATATCGGCCACCGCCACACCCAGCCCGTAACCCATCGGTGCCTGGAAGATGCCTGCTTTCTTCGACACATCCTGAAACGGTTTCCCTGCGCCTTTATTCTCGAACAGGAAATCGCCCGCCAGCGAATCGGCCTGACTGCGGGAGGTAACCTTGTCATACGATCGCACCGAATGAACCGCGTGGTTGAGCAGAAAGCAGTCGAGGTCGCCGTCGTGATCATAATCGAAGAAAGCGGCCTGGGTCGAATAGCCCGCGAACGCCAGTCCGTAGGCTTCGGCCTGCTCGGTAAAGGTCGGCACTCCGCCTGGGCCAGGGCCGTTGTTGATGTACAGCTCGTTCCGACCCTTCGTAGGTACGTTCGCACTGCCTTTAAAACCGCTAACCGCACACACGTAAATATCGAGCAGTCCGTCACCGTTCACATCGGCCATCGTCGTGCCGGTTTGCCAGTCGGCTTTTCCAGCTACGGCCGCCTTGTTGGTTATGTCGTCGAAATGGGGTGATTCGCCTTTTTTCGTTCTGTTTAGGTACAGTTTGTTCGCGCCCTGATTTGAAACGAAATACAGATCCGTCAGCCCGTCGTTGTTCACATCCCCCGCCGACACGCCTGCTCCGTTGTAGTAGTAGAGGTAGTCGATGATATTCAGTTGCGGCGTATCGGTCAGTCGATTCACGAACGTCACGCCGGTTTTCGCCGAATCGAGTGTCTCGAATAGCTTCGGCTCGCCAGGCGCGGTTTTACAGCCCCAGATGGTGGAGAGAAGAAGGAAGAAGATGTATTGTATGGGTTTCAATGAATTGATGGGTAATGGATTGTTGTCTTAGTACAGGGTTTATTTGCTTAGTATGAGTATTGCTTTCGCTTGGCCCTTCGACAGGCTGGGCGAAAGCAATACTCATACTAAGCAAATCAGCGTGAAGGAGTCAGCATCATCATTGCACAGCACCACCCATTTTAAACGTCTTCAAAGGACCGTCACACTCGCCAACAAGCACGTAATTACCTACACGCTTTACGTCGCGGATATCGCCGTTGACGAATAGGCCGGATTGGGTCATGGGGACGGTTTCAAACTGGAAATTGCCTTTGTTCCGCAGCACCAGGCCGTGGTTCGCGTCTACTTTACCCAGGCGCAGGCGAAGTTTCGAGTTGTTGCCCATCAGCACCAGGTCTTTTTTGCCATCGTGATCCAGATCGTCGGCCAGGATGGCGAAGATGGGGGCGTATTGAGCAGATGGGGGTAAATTGTGCGGTACAAACTGCCCATTCTGATTTTCCAGCACCAGCGTCCGGGTTTCGTTTATCTCTCGTTTCTGAGCCCGTTCCAGCACCGACGGATCGAAGAATTGATCGAGTGTGGCGGTTGAATACGAGGCGTAGGTCTGAAACGTCCGGCGCAGGCTCGTTACCTGATCACCTATTTCATCGCGGGTATGTGCCGGGTAGGCCTTACCCTGAATGTAGTAGGTCATGAAACAGTCGATAACCCCATTCTGATCGAAATCTTCGTACACCATCGTAGCCGGTTCAGCGGTGGTAGCCCGGAACTGCGTGTTCTGACCAATATTCCCGACGATCAGGTCCTCATCGCCATCACCATCCAGATCAGCTTTTTCCACGCGGTTCCACCAGCCCAGGAGCGTCTTTTGCTCACCGGAGTCTTCTGTTTTCAGTTGGCCCATGCTGTTGTGCAACACAGTCACGGGCATCCACTCGCCCACGACAACCAGATCGGGCCAGCCATCGTGATCCACGTCGGTGGTGATGGCGTCGGTCACCAGGCCCAGCTTGCCTAAAGATTTGGGGGTAAAATGGGCCTGGCCGTCGTTGAGCAGCAATAGGCTTTCCTCAACCAACGGATATCGGTTTGGCCGAACGAAGCCGCCGACGAACAGATCCATATCACCGTCACGGTCAACGTCAAGGGCTGTCACGCACGAACCATTGATTTTGTCTTCCGGCAGCGCGGCTGGCACAAGCTTACCGTTTTCGTTGAGCCAGAGTTGATCGGGTAGTTCGCTAAAATCCCGGATACTGTACCCGCCATTCACGACAAACAGATCGGGTCGCTTGTCGCCATTAAAGTCAGCTAACACCGCATCAGCATTTTTGCGGGGGGCAGTACCGGGGGCTTGGGGCAGGGGGCTTGGGGTAAAAGTACCCTTCGCCTCAAGCAACAACGTACCTGGCTTTTCGGGCGTGCCGCATACGTACGCATCCGGTTGCCCGTCGCCGTTCACATCGCCTACTGCCATGCGCGGACCAGCATACGAATACTGCTCAGGCAGCATCAACTGCCGCTCAAAATCATTAACCGGAGCAATGGTGTGCACATAGTCTGGGGCGGCAGGAAGCTCCGTAAACAACGTAGGGCTATCTGGCGGGGCAGCCGCTTGTGCGAGAGACGCGCCTGCTTTTGCATAATAGATCGTTAGCGTTTGGTCAGCGCTGGCGTTGGGTACGTTGTCGATACGTCCGTCGGGCCAGCGTACCTGGATGCGCGTTGGTTTTTCGCCGGCGGGAAGACCAAACAGCAGCGCGTCGTGGCTGGCCGACAGGTAACCGCGTGTGGGGTAATTTTCCTGTGTTTGCGTCTGTCCACCGTTATCAACTGTTACCGTGGCGCCAATGCCGAATAGATTGGCGGGCGGGCCTTTCAGCTTTATTTTCAGGAAATGGCCCTCCTTCTGGTCACGTTCCGTGTTGCGGTAAATGCGGGCGGGCTCGTTCAGGTTATTGGTGATTAGGTCCAGGTCACCGTCGTTGTCAAGATCGGCGTAGGCGCAGCCGTTCGAGCGCGTATTTTCGTCGAAACCCCACTCTTTCTGTCGGTTCTGAAACGCTACGCTATCAGGCTGCGGGCCGCTCACGTTCCTGAAAATGTAGTTCTTGGTAGGCGTCGAGGGCATCTGCTTCAACTGATCCAGCAGCGAGGTGCCTTTCTGCATCTGCTCTTCGTCGCTGAGGTATTTGGTAAAGTCGGCGTTGGTCAGGTCGCGACCGAGGCCATTGCTGACGAACAGATCTTTACGGCCGTCCAAATCAAAATCGGCGAGCAGTGCGCCCCAACTCCAGTCGGTTGCCGATACACCGGCCAATTGCCCTACCTCCGCGAAGTGGCCCGAGCCACCCGGCGTTTGCTGGTTGATCTGGAGCATATTCCGCATGTTCTGATGCCAGAAGCCGTTTTTCAGTTGCGCCTGATATACCTGCCAGTTATCGGGCCAGATCAGCAGTTTCTGGCGGGCATTATCTTCGGGCAACATGTCGAGCGTGAAAATGTCGGGGCGGGTATCATTGTTCACGTCGGCAATATCGACGCCCATTGCCGAGTACGACGTGTGATTGATCCGTTCACGAAGTTCATCCCGGAAGGCCGACCCGGTAGCGTTTGTACCACGCTGGTTAATGTACAAATAATCGTCCTCAACAAAGTCATTCGCCACATACACGTCGGGCCAGCCATCGCCATTGGCGTCAGTCACCGACACGCCAAGCCCGAACCCAAGCGGATTGCCCTTAATGCCCTCCGATTCAGAAACGTCAACGAAATGCCCACCATCATTCCGAAACAGTTTATCGCCTGCGTTGTAGTCGCGTTCGGCACGCATGACGGCGGCTTCTTTCCGCTGGTAATTCTTCAGGTTATGATTGATCAGGAAACAGTCAAGGTCACCGTCGCGGTCATAATCGAAGAAGTTGGCCTGTACGGAGTAGCCCGAATCGGCAAGGCCGTATTCAGCGGCACGTTCGGTAAATGTAGGTACCGCACCGGCGGACTGGTTGCCGGGGCCAGTATGATTATTGATAAACAACTGATTCCGGCGGAGCGAATCGGGCCGCATGCCTGAGTAGCACACGTAGATATCGAGCCAGCCATCGGCGTTTACATCAGCCAGTGTGACACCCGTTTTCCAGCCTCCTGCCCGACCGGCCACACCTGCTGTTGCGGTAATATCCGTAAATTTTAAGGGTACTGCCTTGCCCGATTTCGCAGTGTCGCTTTCGTTCAGGAATAGCTTATTCGGTACCTGATTCCCCGTAAAGTAGAGGTCAACACGGCCATCGTTGTTCAGGTCGCCAGCGGCTACACCGGCACCGTTGTAGAAATACTCGAACGACAGAATGTTCTCTTGTTCAGTCTCCTGCAACATATTGGCAAACGAAAGCCCGGTCTGCGCCGGATCAGTTTTTTCAAACAGCGTGCTTTCGTTGTTACAGCCGAGACAGGCAACAAGAATCAGTAGAAATACGGCAGGTTTCATAGGTACGTAAAGATACGGCCTGAATTGTAGATATGTAGGGGCGACCCTTGCAGCCGCCCGCTTTCGGACGCGACCGAGGGGCCGCCCACTCGCGACAGCAACGTACCTAAGGTTATGCAAAAAGAGCCGCTACATCTGGTGTAACGGCTCTTTCTATTAAACAATTGCTGTCGCGAGGTGGGCGGCCGCGGTCGAAAGCGGGCGGTCGCAAGGGCCGCCCCTACATATTAACGATTCGGCCAACACATCAATGATTCGACCTATTTTCAATACCCTGCGTTCTGTGGTTGCAGGTTCGGGTTGCTGTCGATTGCCTGTTGTGGGAATGGGAACAGCACAGCTGTATCAGGCGACTTTGTTGGGCGCTGATCAACCGGGTTCAGGAACGTACCAAAGCGAATAGCATCGCTCCGGCGCCAGCCTTCCCAGTACAATTCACGACCACGTTCGGCCAGAATAGCCGTCAGATCAACCGTTGCCAGTGTTGTAGCACCGCGCGTTGTCCGCAGGTTATTGACGATCGTAGTAGCAGTCTGGCCTTGTGGGTCAGTACCACCACGCGCAATGGCCTCAGCTTTCATCAGCAGCACATCGGCGTAGCGAAGCAGGATGTAATCGTTGGTTGGGTTGTTATAGGTTGTTGGGTTAGGCAGGTATTTAATAACCCGGATACCATTCACCTCATTGGCCAAACCAATATTCACGTTCGGTGTAAACACCAGCGGGTTACCGCTACGGTCTTTCAAAGGAACCAGTGCTGTGGTACCGGCAGCAGGCGGACCATACTGCTGACCTACCTGGAAACCAGCTGTTAAACCAGTGATTGGGGTCAGGTCAGATGGTTGCGCTGAGCGGCGTTCGTCATTGGCTTCAAAACTATTGTAGAAATCGGCCAGCGTAGTGAAACCGTTCCAGGCACCAATGTATTGGTTGTAGTGCTCGGTCATGAAGTACCGGTTCTGAACGCTACCAGGCTGAGCCGTCGACGTGTTCTGAATGGTAAAGATCATTTCGCTTGAGCGTTGATCGTTATCCCAGTGGAAGTTATCGAAGTATTTCCCTTTCGCATTCAGGGCGAAAGCCGTGTTGGCAATCACCTGATTCGAGAAGTAAACCGCCGAATCCATATCAGCCTTCGCGAACGTATAGGGTCCGGCTGGCGATGATGGGTTCTGGTTGTATACCGCCCGGTTCAGGTACATTTTAGCCAGCATAGCAGCAGCCGCTTCTTTCGTAGCCACGTTTGCTGTTGCTTTTGTGTAGGTTGGCAATACAGCAAAAGCAGCCCGCAAGTCGCTGATCACATAGTTGGATGCAGCCTGACGAGTCAATACCTGCGGATTGGCATCAGCGGCATCGGTTACCTGACGAACAGGCGTACGACCAAATAAGTCGACGATGTACGATGTGAAGAAACCACGCAGGAAACGAGCCTGAGCAACCAACTGGGCGTTTGAACCAGCAGCGTAGACAGCCTGCGTAGCCCGGAAAGCACCCGTATTCATGTCGTTCCAGGCATTCAGTACTTCTGTGTGCTGCGAATCCCAGGTGTGCTGGTGCAGTTTGCGCCATACGCCGAAGTCATCCCAGTCAGTACCACGGGTTGGTCCCATCATTTCATCCGACGAATGCTCTTCCAGCGCGTAGGTACGTCCCTGGCTGTTGGCAATGACGTTTAGGGCCTGATAAGCCCCCTGTAAAGTTGCTGTTGGGTCCAGTGTGATAGACCCCTGTTTGGCATCGGTTGATGATAAGGCACCATACACCTTGTCATCGAGATTTGTACAGCCATTGATGCCCGCTCCACCTACCAGTACGGTAGCAGTTAGCAAGCCAATGGTCCGATATTTTGAAAAGTTCATGTTTTTTTTGACTAAAATGTTCTGTTGATGCCTGCTCGTATGTACCAGATAATATGAAAATAATACTATTTATACATACGAGACAGAGCTCATACTGGTTGCTTAGAATCCAACATTTAATCCCAGCGTAACCGTGCGGGGCGTTGGGTATGGCGTGTAATCGATGCCCAGTGACGGAATACCGTTGCCGTTACCATTGTATGTCACGGTGTTTACGTCTGGGTTCAGACCCGTATAGCCCGTGAAAATGAACAGGTTCTGACCGGTCAGTGACAGCGATAGCGACTTGGCAAAACCACCGCTCGGCAATTCAAACCGGCGCGATAGCGTCAGGTTGGTGATCCGAACATAATCACTGCTTTCCAGGAAGCGAGTCGATACCGAAGCCGGGTTCAAGCCATTCTCATTGCTGTTGGCCACTTCGTAGGTCACGTTACGAGCGTTCTTGAGGGCACCTTTAGCAAACAGGGCGTTGGCCGTGTTGTTGTAGATTTTACCACCAAACTGACCGTTCACGAACAGGCTGGCTGTCCAGAGGCCAAATGTGAAGTTGTTGGTCAAACCTAAACGCAGTTTGGCAAATGGGCTGCCCTGATACGTGGCTGCGCCATTATCGGCATAGGTTGAATAGCCGTTCGAATCAAAACCGGTGAACTTAGGAATGAAGAACGAGAACGGTGCATAACCATCGGTGATACGCTCTGCATAGGCACCCGACAGACCCTGACCGCTAATCGCACCAACGGCCTGGTTTGTTCCGATACCGTTTGCTTTGATGTCAAGCGTAGTCAGGTTGAACACGGCTTCCCAGCCAAATTGTTGCGTTTGTGCCACCTGACCAATCAGATTCAACTCGATACCCTGGCTGACAATTTCGCCTGGCAGGTTGATCCATTTGTAGCTAACTGGTGCAGGTTGTGCGTAGAACACTTGTAGCAGTGTGTTCGAACCAGCACGGTGGTAGTAATCGATCGAACCCGACAAACGACCTTTCAACACGCTGAAATCGATACCAGCGCCCGTTGTGGTGTTCTGCTCCCATTTCAGGTCAGGGTTCGGGTTGTTCTGCTGAATCTGCGAACCTGTGTTGTTGTACGTATAGATGATCTTCGACGCACCACCGGCAAAATCCTGATTACCCACAATACCATAGTTGGCCCGGATTTTCAGGTCATCGAAAACCCCTTTCGGAATAAAGCTCTCCTGCGAAATACGCCACGCACCGGCCAGCGATGGGAACGTACCGTATTTATTGTTGATCCCGAAACGTGACGATCCGTCGACCCGTACGGTAGCCGTCAACAGGTACTTCTCATTCCAGTTGTAGTTGGCCCGGCCAAAGTACGACTGGAGGTCGTTCTGCCCACGCGATGAACCACCACCAATGGCCGTTCCAGTCAGGGTGTTGGCAGCTCCGATGTTGTCGGTGTATGAGATAATCGATTCGTTGAAGGGGAACCGGCTGGCCGCCAGGTAACTCGTTGTTGTACCAAATGTCTGGTAAGCAAAACCCGCTACGGCATCAAGCGTACCAGGGCCGAGTTTCCGGTTGTAGTTCGCCGTATATTCAACCAGTTTCGACAGACGATTCAGGTTATTGATATACGCTGCTCCGCCCAGACCCGTTACTGGATCGGCAAAAACCTGGTTGGTCACTGAACCAAGTGGTACAGAAAACTGACCGTTCAACCGTGAATCGATCGAAGTAGTACGGGTCGACGTTGAGTTATCAACACCGAAGTTTGCTTTCAGCGATAAGCCGTCTGTTACAAACCAGGTGGCGCTAACGTTTGCCAGCGTGCGGTTGGTTACGCTCTTATCATGGTACAGATCCAGCATGGCGCGTGGGTTACGGTACGAACCACCAGCTAGCTGATAGTATGAAGCCGTATCGCTGCTGTTGCGGAAAACAGGGTAGGTTGGGTTAGCGCCAATCATGGCACCAAACAGGTTACCCAACGCACCAGCCTGGTTACCGGTCATGGCATACTGGTCAGTTACGTTCGACGTAGTAGCATTTACAGCCAGTGTTACCTTCTTGTTGAAGATATCCTGCGAGGCGTTGATACGACCCGTAACACGCTGCTGACCAGTACCTTTCACTAAACCCTGCTGATCCTGATAACCCAATGAGAACAGATAACGCGTGTTATCGTTACCACCGCCGAAACTGGCGTTATAGATCTGCGAAATGCTGGTCCGCAGAATCTCTTTCTGCCAGTCAGTGTTAGCTTTCGCGTTTACCGTCGCGAGTGTAGCGTCGCCGCCGGCTTTCGTTACACCCGCCAGAAAATCAGCAGCAGAGAGGAGATCGTATCGCTTCAGTGTTGACGAAACCGCGCCTGACGCCGAGAAATTTAACTGTGGGGCACCGGCCTTTCCTTTGCGCGTTGTGATCAGCACAACACCGTTGGCACCCCGTGCCCCATAAATAGCGGCGGCCGAGGCGTCTTTCAGTACCGAAATGTTCTCGATGTCGCTCGGGTTCAGGAAGGACAATGGGTTACGCGCCGTTGTAGTACCCGTACCGAAGTCGGGTGTACCGCTGCTGAAATCGCCACCGTCGAGGGGAACCCCATCGATAACGTACAGAGGTGTGTTACCACCACGCAACGATACTGCACCCCGAATCTGGATGTTGTTGGCCGCACCTGGCTCACCGCTGGCTGGCGTGATTTGTACACCCGCCACGCGGCCCTGTAACAGTTGCTCAGGCGACGTGATCACCCCTTTGTTAAAATCTTTGGGCCCTAGCGTGGCTACTGATCCTGTTACGTCTTTGGCTTTTTGCGTACCATAACCTACCACCACTACTTCGCTCAGAGTCTTGTTATCTTCAGCGAGCGAGATGTTAACTGTTTGCCGGTTGCCTACGGTTACTTCCTGCGGCGTGTAACCAATTGAGCTAAATACCAGCACCGACGTTGGGCCAACACCAGTTAGTCTATAATTTCCATCGGCATCAGTAGTTATACCCCGTGTCTGTCCTTTAACCTGTACAGTAACGCCTGGCAGACCAATACCGGCCCCTGCGTCGGTTACTTTACCGGAAACGGTCGCTTCCTGGGCAAACGCGAAGGAAACAGTGAAGAGCATCAGCAGCGTAAAAACTGCCTTCCATAGGTTAGCAGGTGTATTGACTCCCGGCTTGTGGCTGGAGTCAACAACCTGACCCACTGTTGAGTAGGGTTTGTCGTTCATAAAACGGTTGACTTGTTAAAAATGGTTTTTGACCACCTTCCTATCTCTTTGTTCTACAGACAAATAGACTAAATCAACTGAACAACAATGACGTTGGTAATGAGGCAATTGTAAATAGGTCACGTTGAGTATTGACTCCTTCTACTTTGTAATAGGACAAAGAAGGGTTGATCGATAGGGCAAATTACAATAGTAAGATTGAATAATTCAACAAAACACAAGCTTCTCTATTTAATATATTTTAACAATAGAGTTTATATAGTGTAATTAATTGTATTAATTTGACACAAAAGGGCCTGTCTTTGCGAAGACAGGCCCTTTATTATGAGCTACTTAACCAGTGTATTTATCTACATCTATAGATAGGTAAGTTTTGTAGAGCTTTCCTTAAACAGAGAAAATTTAACGCTGTTTAAATAACAGTGGCGGCGCATTATTAACCAGATTTAGCAGGTAACGCTGGTTATTGATAATCAATGGGCTAATCTGTTTTACCTCGCCGCTGGTCAGGTAACCGCTCTCTCTGCTAGACAACACTCGGAACACACCATCAGGTTGGTTCAATAATACCACGCCCTGACAGGCATCGATCATACCGAGTTGAGGTGTAAAATGAGTAAAGTTACCACCCAGAATCATGTCCTTACGGCCATCGTTGTTCAGGTCTTCACACGAAATTGCATTAACGCAGGTCATCTGCACCGCATCGGGCAGATCACGTACTGTGAATGTTCCTTTGCCATCATTTATTGCCACAATTGACCGGCGGTAGGTCAATGTTTTTTTCTGGCAAGCTTCCAGCACGGGAGCCGGGAAAAGATCCTGCAACGTTTTTGTGGCGTAATCGCTGTGTTTCAGAATTTTAGATTTCAGGAATGGAAACTGATCGGCCATTTCGCGCTTCAGATATACAGGTACGTCCTTACCGTCGATGGTTTTGGTCATCACTTTATCCAGAATTCCGTTCTTGTCGAAATCATTGACCCATAGTTTCAACGGGTGTTCTGCATCGGCCTGGAGCGAGAAGTTCTCGCCGATATTGCCAAGAATCAGATCGTTATCTTTATCGCCGTCGATATCTGCCACGGCCAGGCCGCCCCACATGCCGGTGAGTTCAGCAAGGCCCGTACTCATTTTGGTGAATTGCCCCCCGGTATAGCTAAATGCCTGCGGGGCCATCCAGTCGCCTACAACTACCAGTTCATTACGACCATCACCATTGAGGTCGGCCCAAACGGCGTCACGAACCATACCCAGATCAGCAAACTCGGGAGCAATTCGCTTCGTTACGTCAATGAATTCGCCAGCACCATTGTTTTGGTAGATGTAGCTTGGCGGGCTGACCCCATATTCTTTGGGGTAGCTGCGACTGCCAACGAACAAATCCAGGTCGCCATCACGGTCGTAATCATACGGAATGGCCACCGATGTGTTCATGGTGGTTTGGGGCAGCGCACGGGTATTGAGTTGAAATATGCCCTTTCCATCATTGAGGTACAATCGGTTCATTAACGTACCTGAGCCTGTTGGTACCTCATTGCCACCACTACCCACAAACAGGTCCAGATCACCGTCTTTATCAGCGTCGAAGAATTGGGCGGCCGTGTCTTCAAAATCACTCAATTCCCTGAAAATAGGCTGATTCGACTTGGTAAAGCCCGCTCCTGTTTGCATATACAGCTGACCACCCTGCCCTTTGGCACCACCAATGTATACATCCTGCCGACCGTCGCCATTTACATCACCGATAGCCGCTTTCGGGCCTTCAGATGATAGCTTCATGGGAATATTTCGCTCATCGAAGAAGTCTTCGTACTTGTCTTCAACGTGGGCATCGAAGGAGGCAGGTACGTTCGTGAAAAGTGCAGCGGGTTGAGGCGGCCCGACAGGTTGGCTGGTGGCCTGGATACGTTGCCCCGACGTACCTATGCGGGCGTCTTTATGAGCCAGTGTTAAGGTTGTTCTGGCTTTGGGTGCACGGAGCAGGGTCACTTTATCATCGAACCAGGTTATCCGCACGGAATCGATCTGGTCACTAGTGCCCAGGCCAATCGTCTGTATATATTCGGTGCTCGACTGAAACCCGCGCGATGGAGCGATGTACCGGCTAAAAATCTGCTTGCCCGCAAACACCTCGATCTTCGACCCGATCGCGAATGTATTCTGCCCATCGCCCTGAAGTTTCACCCGCAAAAACTGGTTCGCCGTTGCCTTTTTCTCAGCGTGGTTCTGATACACAAAACAGGGCTGGTTCACGTTGTTGACAATCAGATCCAGATCACCGTCATTGTCCAGATCAGCGTAGGCGGCCCCGTTTGAGAAAGACGGATCAGCCAGGCCCATGGCGTCGCCCGTTTCAGTGAAACGCAGGTTCTTGTTGTTACTGAAGAAGTAGTTCGGAATGGGCCGTGAAGGCATATTTTTCACAATCTCATCAAACTCCTGTTTCTTGCCCGACAGCACCATTTTCTGGGCAAGTTCATTGGCAAAAAAGTCGATAAAATCCTGATCGATCACGTCGTTATAGATGCCATTACAAACGTAAATGTCATTGTATCCGTCGTTGTCAGCGTCGAACAGCAAGGCTCCCCAGCTCCAGTCACTGGCAGCCACACCGGCGTAGTTGGCGATCTCGCTGAACGTACCGTTTTGGTTATTCAGTTGCAGGCAGTTTTGCTGAAGTTGATTATAAAAGCCTTTATCCCGTTTCAGATTAGCCACGTAATGGTTCTCAAACGAGGTGGTTGTTTTCAGCCGCTTCTCGTCGCGGGGCAACATCTCAGTGGTGAAGATCTCAGGATACCCATCGTTGTTGATATCGGCCATGTCGGCCCCCATCGACGCGATGCTCAGGTGCTTCATCCGCTGCTCAATCTCTTCCGTGAACCCGGTATGTCGACCAGCCGCATCGTGCTGATTAATGTAGAGATAGTCTTTCTCGAAGAAGTCGTTCGAGACGTAAATGTCTGGCCAGTTATCGCCGTTCACGTCGCCGATTGTCACGCCCAGGCCGAAGCCAATCAGGCTACTGAAGATATTTTCTTCTTTCGAGACGTCGTGAAATACGCCATTGTCGTTGCGCATCAACCGGTCGCCGCCCCCTTTCAGAAAATCTTTTACGGGCCAGTCTTCGGCGCGCACGTTCCGGTTGTTCTCGTAGTTGAGCGTATTTACCGGAATGAAGCTATTATTCAGAATATAACAGTCGAGGTCGCCGTCTTTGTCGTAATCGAAAAAGGCGGCGTGGGTCGTGTAACCATTATCGTCGAGACCGTATTTTTTGGCTTCCTCGGTAAACGTAGGCACACCATCGGGGCCGTTACCCTGATTGATATACAGTTCCTTCCGCTGGTCAACGCCTTTCTGATAACCGGCATAGCAAACGTAGATATCGAGTCGGCCATCGTTATTAATGTCGACCATAACCACGCCTGTACCCCATTTACCATTGCTTCCTACTTTTGCTTTGGTCGTAACGTCGTCATACTTCCAGTTTCCCTTGTTCAGGTACAGCTTATTCGACCCCATGTTTGAGGTAAAAAAGATATCGGGCAAGCCATCGTTGTTGATATCGCCCACCCCCACACCGCCTCCATTGTAGAAGTTCCGGTAGTTGAAGATGTTGAAATCGGCCCGGTTTTCGACCTTGTTCTGGAAGGTGACGCCAATGGCCTCGTTGTCCATTTTCTCGAACAGGGTATCGCTTTTTTTCGACGAACAGGCTACCAGGCAGAGAAGGGCAAAAACGCTAATGGTAAGTTTCAGGTACGTTGATACTGTCTTGTTCATAGGTTAGTTACGGCACGCTAAACCCAAAGTTACCACGTAAAACTCTATAGCGGTCGGGGAAACTTACAAGTTTAGCGAGGCTTAATACAGCAAAGCTTTTGTTGCGTCGCCACGCATTATAATTTTAGGGCGTTTGTATACCAGCAAGCCTTCCAGCCGTTTCCAGGTATCCCGGTTATTCATGGTATTGAAATTCCCGGTCTTGCCGGCAAGCCGTATCACTATTTTCTCGTCCGACAGGTGGTCAACCGTCACGGTGCCTTCTGTCATGATGAAACCATCGCCGGTGCGTTGCGCTTTATCGCGCACTTTACCAATCATCACGCTGCCAGTATTTTGGTTATCAAGGGTAATTGGCTGAACAATGGGACGTTTAAACAGCTCGTTTCCACCCAACGTGACGATGGTATTGCTTTCGTACTGATCGAAAAGGTTAAGCCGAATCGATTCGGGCCTAACGGTAACTTCGCCTTTAAATCGGCTCTCGTCGGCATAAAACGACTCGCCATCCATCTTAACAACGAATTGGGCTTCGCCGGGTTTCAATGTCTGATAGATTGCGTCGGCATCTGGTCTTGTTGTACAGGTGCAGAGAACGAGGACGAAAAATAAACCGACAAAGGTGGTTGTAATGATTGTACGCATAGCCAGGTAGTTGTGCAAACAAACCTATAAGGTCTTCGAGACCTTATAGGTTTCAGGATACGTAAAAGCCAAAAAGGCTCGACAGAGCCGAGCCTTTTTGGTACTCAAAAATACGAATTCAGATTAATAACCTGCGTTCTGCTTCAGGTTCGGGTTCGACGTGATAGCATCAGATGGGATCGGGAACAGTACCGTACCTGGGTCTTTGCGGTCTACGCCCGTACCCGTCAAGAACTTCTCGAAACGAACTTCAACAGTCCGCTTGCCACCTTCCCAATACGTTTCGCGGCCGATTTCATCAAACATCGCGTCGTTGGTAAGGGTAGTCAGTGCAGATGCCTTCCGTATGGTCCGTAATGCATTCACTTGCGTAAGGGCAGCCGGTGCATTACCACTACGGAGCAGGGCTTCGGCCTTCATCAGGTACGCATCGGCATAACGCATCAGGATGTACTTACCCGCATCAGCAGGGTGGTACTTGATAACCCGGATACCTTTTTCAGTTGGCGTACCCGCCAACGATACATCGCGTGAGAACACGAGTGGCTTTTTAGACCGGCTATCGGTGATCGCTACGCCTTTGTCGTCGAACTGCTGACCGATCAGGAAGCCTTTACCAATACCAGAGTAGTTGGTACCATCTTTCTTGGCGGCCTGCCCTTTACGAACGTCATTGGCTTCAAATTTATCGTAGAAATCAGCCAGCGTAGCAAAGCCGTTCCAACCAGAAGGGTTCTGGTCGTAGTGAAGAGTCATGTACCACCGGTTTTGAGCCGTTCCTTCAGGACTGGTAAAAACTACTTCATTTGCACCAGTCGTAGTAAACGTTTTGTAATAATCAGAGCTGAGGGTAAAACCGGCCGCTGTAATAGCGTCAACGTACTTCACAACCAGGTCCATATCGGCTTTGTCGAAGGTGTAACTACCTTCAGCTTTAGCTGACTTGTAAACGGCTTTGTTCAGATACAGGCGGGCCAACAGGAAGTTAGCTGCTGCTTTCGAGGCCACCGAATTATCCTGTTGAGCTGGCTTGGCTTCGGGCAGGTTAGGCAGGGCTTCTGTCAGGTCTTTCACGATGAAGTCGAATGCTTCTGACCGCGTTTTCACCTTAGGATTTGCATCGACGCCCTCAGTTACTTCTCGGAACGGCACCTGACCCCAGAAATCCATCACGTGGAACATGTTCCAGGCGCGCAGGAATTTGGCTTCGGCCAGTTGCTGTGGCGTGGTTTTACCAGATGCAATCAACTGGGTAGTTTTAAATACCCGCTGATTAAGCTGGTTCCATGCCGTCAGTACGTTCGAATGCGTAGCATCCCAGGTGTGTTGGTCGAGCGTACGCCACACCCCGTTATCACCCCAGTCAACACCCCGCGTTGGTGGGATCATTTCGGCTGATGTATGCTGACCCAGCGAGTACATGCTACCTTGGTCAGTAAAAGCACCCAAGTCGTTATAAGCCGACCGAAGCGCTTCTGTTGCGTTAAAATTGGGATCTGGTTTAGTCGGGTCAGTGGGTGTTACAACCACTGAATCTTTTTCCTGTACTACCAGATCGGTGCAACCCGACAGGGTTGCAAGTCCAACACTCAAACCGAGTGTTAGGAGGTTTAAAGATCCTCTCTTAGTCATTTGGTTTATCGTGTTTACTGATTAAAAAGCAAGGTTAGCACCGATCGTGAACGTACGCGCACGTGGGTACGCCGTGTAGTCGATACCCAGCGATGGTACGCCGTTGATCGCTTTGTTCGTGTTTACTTCTGGGTCTTGCCCTTTGTAGTTGGTGATCAGGAACAGGTTCTGACCCGTTACAAACACACGTAGGTTCGACAACGCTGAATTGCCCGTATTGAAGCGGTAGCTCAGGCTGGCGTTTTGCAACCGAACAAACGAGCCGTTTTCCAGGAAGCGGGTCGACACGTCGGGCGCGTTGAACGGACCTTCGGCCAGCGTTGGGATGTCGCGCGTTACGTTACGACCGTTGTTGTACGATCCTTTCGTGAAGTAAGCGTTGGCCGTGTTGTTATAGATGTAGTTGCCAAACACACCATTGAAGAACAGACTCAGGCTGAGGTTCTTGTAGCGGAAATTATTGGTCAGACCACCCGTGAAGCTTGGCAGTGGGCTTTTACCCAGGAACTTCTGTACGTCGCCACCCGTATAAATGGTATTGCCGTTTTCGTCATATCCGCCGAAATCACGCAGGAAGAAGGCAAACAGAGGCTGGCCCTGAGCAATACGCTGCGCAAACGCACCTGTCAGACCCTGACCGCTGATAGCACCTGTATTGATCAGACCAGCGAAGTTCTGCACTTCATTTTTGTTGTAGGCTACGTTGAACTGTACGTCCCAGCCAAACTGTGGCTTGTCGATAGCGGCTACGTTTAAGCCTAATTCAACACCCTGGTTGATTACGTTGGCGTCCAAGTTTTTCCATACGAACGGCGAAAGCGCTGGCTGAGCTGACGTTACCTGAATGAGCAGGTCAGTGGTGTTTTTGTGGTAGTATTCGAGGTTACCCGTTACGCGACCACCCGCAATACCGAAGTCGATACCCAAGTTTGTCTGCGCTGTCTGTTCCCATTTCAGGTTTGGGTTCGGGAACGCTACGTCGTTAAGACCGCCACCGCTGATGTTATTTGCCTCGGCGTTTGTGCCCCAATCGCTGTAGCGCTGACGCTGCTGATACAGATTGTGCGGAATTTCCTGGTTACCCGTGATACCGTAACCCACCCGTACTTTCAGGTCAGAAAAAATATTTTTCGGAATGAAGGCTTCGTCACTCAGTTTGTAGGCAATTGCCGCTGATGGGAAATAACCTACCTGGTTACCAGAACCGAAACGGGTTGAACCGTCGGCACGCAGGGTAGCAGTAGCCATCAATTTACCAAAACCAACGTTTACCCGACCGAAATAAGACTGCAGTTCATCGCGCGATGACGATGAGTTGGCCAACAGGCTACCAAACCCTTTCGAGTTATCAGCCGACGCCGCGTTGTTGATCATCAGATCAAGGTTGCTCGTCCGGAAGTTCGAAGCAGTAGTCCGTTTAAAGTAGTTGTCGAAGCTTTGGTATTCGTAACCCAACAGGGCGTTCACCGATACTTTGCCAAACTCTTTATCATACGTGAAATACCCGTCCAGCAACGTGTTGTCGATTTCGATATCACTCATAACCAACCGACCAACGTTCTGAATATCCTGATATAACAGGTCACGTGAGAAAGCAGCCTTACGCGATGACATCGACTTATCGAAACCATACACAACCTTGAATTTCAAGCCGTTGATGATCTCATATTCAGCGTTGATGTTGCCCAGTGTACGGAGCGTCTTGGTGTTGTCTTTCGACAGACCGATCAGCGCAAGTGGGTTTGGCTCCGCAATGTTTTTCGACTGGTTGAATGAACCATCGGCATTGTAGATTGCCCGCGTCGGGTTCGACTTCAGAATACCGCCTAGCAGGTCACCCTGATAACCGGCGTTGTCTGTTACCGGAATGTTGTTGTCTTTCGTTTCAGACAGCGTTACCTGTACACCAATGTTCAGCTTATTGTTGATAAACTTTTTGTTGCCATTGAACGTACCTGATACCCGGTTCATCTTGCTACGCTCCATAATGCCTTCCTGATCGAGGTAACCCAATGAGAAACGGTAGTTACCGCCGGCACCATCCCCACCACCGTAAGCCAGGTTTTGCTGATTGGTTACACCCGTACGGAAGAGAGCATCCTGCCAGTCTACGCGAGCCCCCAGATCCTGTGAAGGCTGCAATTTAGCGTACTCATCAGCGCTCAGCAGGTCGTACTGCTTGGTGATTGTAGCAAAACCGATCGAAGGCGAGTACTCGAGGCTACCTTTGCCAGCTTTACCTTTTTTGGTCGTGATCAACACCACACCATTGGCACCGCGCGAACCGTAGATAGCTGTTGCCGAGGCGTCTTTCAGAATGTCGACGCTGGCAATATCTTCCGGGTTCATGAAGTTCAGTGGGTTTTTAGGAGCCGTTGAACCGATACCTGAGTTATCACCACCGGCCGATGTTTCACCACCGCTCAGTGGCACGCCATCCACTACGAACAGTGGGTTGTTGTTGCTCCGTACCGATGACGTACCCCGAATACGAATGTTGATACCACCCCCTGGCTCACCGCTGTTCTGCGTAATGGCCACGCCGGGTACCCGACCCTGAAGCAGTTGCTCAGGCGACGTAATAATTCCTTTGTTAAAATCTTTGGTACCGATTGTGTTTACAGCGCCAGTCAAGTCTTTCTTTTTGGCTGTACCATAACCGATAACTACTACTTCGTTCAGCGTCTTGTTGTCTTCCAGAAGCGTCACGTTGATCGTAGCCCGATTGCCAACTGTTACATCCTGACTCTCAAAACCTACGAAACTGAACACCAAGACCGCATTGGCCGGTGCGTTGATTCTGAAGTTTCCGTCAGCATCTGAATTGGTACCACGTGTTGTACCCTTCACACTTACACTCACACCGGGTAATCCGCGGCCGGTGTTATCTGATACTTTACCCGTTACGCTGTTGTCCTGCGCAAACGTTAACTGGCTGCTCAGCGTAAAGAATAGCATGAGCACCGACAGTAGTCCCAACTGAAGAGACGACCGAACGGACTGCATACGCCTGTTAAGAGTGGCGTAACCTACTGAGTAGGAGTTGTCCATCATAGGTTTGTTTGATTGGTTAGTAAAAGTTTTTGTAGTGGTAAATACGCTTCTTCTATACGCTCTCGATACCCTATGATAACAGACTCAAATAGCTCATCAAATGACCGTTAACAATGGCTACTTATAGCACTCCAATCAGAAAATATTGAGTATATAGATGAAGTGACCGACAAATTACAAGAAATAATCCTTTAGGTACAAATTCTTTTTCGTCAATATGGTATAAGCGTATGGCAAAATAATACTTAAATATATCATATTTTTTAGCCGTATTTATACGTAATCAAGTGTATTCCGTATCTATTCAGTGTTTACAATCAACTGATTCACAATAATTTAAGATACATCAGTCAATTCATTATTTATCTGGGAATAATACCATTACAAAATGAGTCAATTTCTGCATTGACCCAAGTTTTCGTTAAATTTATCCCCTCAATTTGGCTGATAAACGCACAGAACGACCTACCGGGCAGTCGCGTTTAAAGCCGTTTCGGTTACATGACACGTACTGCTTCTTCTCTAGTGCCCCCGCCCGGTTTTGAGGGTGATTTTTTCACTGACTCTACGCTCCGAACCCTATACGCGACTGATGCCTCAGCCTATCGGGAAATGCCACTGGCTGTTACGATGCCCAAATCTGTTGCAGATCTGAAAGCACTGATCAAACTGGCACACGAACAGAAGGTATCGCTCATTCCGCGAACGGCAGGTACGTCGCTGGCCGGGCAGGTGGTAGGCAGTGGTATCGTAGTCGATGTATCGAAATACTTTACCAGAATTCTGGAAGTCAACCCGGACGAACGCTGGGTACGTGTGCAGCCAGGCGTTGTGCGCGATGAACTGAACATGTTCCTGAAGCCGTACGGCCTGTATTTCGGGCCAGAAACGTCGACGGCAAACCGGGCTATGATTGGCGGTATGGTCGGGAACAACTCCTGCGGTTCCAACTCAGTTGTGTATCGGGCCACCCGCGAGCATACACTATCGGTGAAAGCATTACTGGCTGATGGGTCAGAAGTGGCGTTTAGCAGCCAGACTGCCTGGGATTTTACCAAGGCCGTTGGCGAAGCGAGCTGGAAAAACGGAAGTACCACGCTGGCCGATCAGATTCTGCTGAAAACAAACGCCATGCTGGCCAACCCCGCCAATCAGCAGGAGATTCGCAGCCAGTTTCCCAAAGCAAGCATCGAACGGCGTAATACGGGTTACGCGCTGGATGAGTTGCTCAATTGCGAACCGTTTACACCGGGCGGCGAACCGTTCAATTTCTGTAAGCTGATTGCCGGGTCGGAAGGCACGCTGTGCTTCATGACCGAAATAACGCTCAATTTAGTACCGCTTCCACCCAAAGAACAGGGACTGGTTTGCGTGCATTGCCACAGTATTGACGAGTCGCTTCGGGCCACGCTGGTTGCTTTGAAATACAAACCGCAGGCCGTTGAACTGATCGATGATATCATTCTGGAACGGGCCGACTCGAACCCGGAACAACGCAAAAACAGCTTCTTCGTCCAGAAAACACCGACTGACGGATTTCCCATCATTCTGGTCGTCGACCTATCGAAGCCGACACGCGCCGAAATTGAGTCGACTGCCGCCGAGATGGAAGCCGAAATGCGGGCCGCAGGCATGGGCTATCATTACCCGTTGCTCTTTGGTGAAGACACCAAAAAAATCTGGACACTCCGTAAAGCCGGGCTAGGCCTGCTTGGTAACCTACCAGGCGACGAAAAAGCGGTAGCTGTGATTGAAGATACAGCCGTTGACGTACACGATCTGCCCGACTACATCCGGGAGTTTAACGAGATTCTGAAAACCCATAATATGGCATCGGTGCACTATGCCCATGCCGGGTCGGGCGAATTGCATTTACGGCCCATCATTAATCTGAAGACGGCCGAAGGGCACCGCCAGTTCAGAATGATTGCCGAGGAGATTGCTACGCTGGTGAAGAAATACAATGGCTCGCTTTCGGGCGAACACGGCGACGGGCGACTTCGTGGTGAGTTTATTCCACAAATGGTTGGCCAGCACAACTACGAACTGATGCGGCAGGTAAAGCAGCTTTGGGACCCGGAAGGCATTTTTAATCGGGGAAAGATCGTGGATACGCCACCGATGGATACGTACCTGCGCTACGAGGCCGATCAGCGAACGCCCGATTTCCAGACGTATTTCCGGTACACCAACCAAACTGTACTGCAACATGCCGAGCAGTGCAATGGCTCGGGCGACTGCCGTAAAACGGAACTATCTGGCGGAACGATGTGCCCCAGCTATATGGCTACGCGTAACGAAAAAGACACTACGCGGGCTAGAGCCAATATCTTACGCGAAATGCTGACGCGGTCGCCGAAAGAAAACCGCTTCGATAATAAAGAGATCAAAGAGGTATACGACCTCTGCCTCTCGTGTAAAGCCTGCAAATCGGAGTGCCCGTCGAACGTAGACGTAGCGAAGTTGAAAGCTGAGTTTTTGCAGCATTACTATGATGCGAACGGTGTGCCTATCCGGTCGCGATTAATTGCCAATTTTGCCCGTCTGTCGGGACTGGCCAGCTATGTACCCTGGGCCTGGAACGCCGTGCTGGGTACGTCCTCGCTTCGCCGTATTGCCAACCGCCTCGTCGGTTTCCACCCCGACCGGACAATGCCGCTAATGGGGAAAACGACGCTTAGGGCGTGGAGCTTGGGGCGTAGGGCAAAGGGGCATACAACGCAGCTCACGCCCCACGCCCCACGCCCTAAGCTCTTTCTTTTTTGTGATGAATTCACGAATTTCAACGATGTGGCGGTTGGTCAGAAAGCGGTGATGCTGCTGGAACGGCTTGGTTACGACGTCATCATCCCGACTCACGGCGAGAGCGGACGGGCGGCCCTCTCGAAAGGCATGCTGAAATACGCCAAAACGCTGGCCGACCGGAACGTGCGTGATTTGCGGGGGCTGATCTCCGACGAAACACCGCTGGTCGGCATCGAACCATCGGCGATTCTTACGTTCCGCGATGAATATCCCGATCTGGTCGATGCGTCGCTGGCCGATGATGCGCGTGAGCTGGCTAAACATGCCCTGACCTTCGAGGAATTCATTGCCCGCGAACTGGATGCCAAACGCATCGATCCGGCCTTGTTCACTGACGAGCCACGGCTGATCAAGCTGCACGGCCACTGCCAGCAAAAAGCGGTGTCGTCGCTTGTGCCGAGTAAGCGCATTTTGTCGCTGCCTAAAAATTACACGGTGGAGATTATCCCGTCCGGCTGTTGTGGTATGGCGGGGTCGTTCGGCTACGAGAAAGAGCATTACGACGTATCGATGCAGGTAGGTGAACTGGTGCTGCTGCCAACCGTCCGGAAGCAGGCCGACGATGTAATCATTGCTGCTGCAGGTACGTCCTGCCGCCACCAGATTCATGATGGGGCACACCGTACGGCCAAGCACCCAGCCGAGATTTTGTACGAAGCGTTGCGGTAGAATCTGTTAACCTTTTGTCTATAGCAAATTTTGTCATCCCTCCTGTCATCGGGATGACAAAATTTGCTATAGACAAAATGCTCCAAAGGTGGCACGTTCGCCGCCTATCCAATACCGGGTTTTATTTCGTTGTAAGCCTGTTAATTTTACACAGTAATACGTCCGTTGCCCATCGGGTGACATTCCTGCATTTTTGTTCATGAAAAAACTCCTGATTGGTGTCGCTTGTCTGCTTAGCTGGCAGGGCATGGCCCAAACTTCATCAACGACATCCACGGCTGGTTATGACCCACGTGTGTTGTTCCACCCTTTATTTAACATGCAGCCCGGCAACGACTACCGGACGGGCAGCGGCGCACCGGGACCACGCTACTGGCAGAACCGGGCTGACTACAAGATCAACGTCAAGCTCGATGACGTGGCCCAAACCGTAACAGGCGAGGTTGAGATTACGTACAAGAATAACTCGCCGGAGAGCCTTAATTACGTGTGGCTTCAGCTGGACCAGAACGCGTTCAGCGATTCGTCGCGGGCGGCGAAGACTACCCCAATCCAGGGCGGCCGTTTCGGAAACAAAGATTTTGCGGGTGGTTACGGCATAACCAGTGTTCAGGTTGAGCAGGGAGCACGGAAGTTTACAGCCGCCGCCAATATCACCAGTGATAGCCGGATGCAGATTAAGTTGACTGAGCCCATGAAGCCGGGCGGCGATGTGGTGAAGATCAAGATTGGCTATTCGTTCAAAATTCCTGAGTACGGTTCAGACCGGATGGGGCAGCTGAAGCGGAAAGACGGCATTATCTACGAAATCGCGCAGTGGTACCCCCGCATGTGTGTGTATGACGATATTCAGGGCTGGAACACGTTGCCTTATCTGGGTGCGGGTGAGTTCTACCTCGAATACGGCGACATCGAATACGCCATCGACGTCCCCTGGGATCATATCGTAGTTGGTTCGGGCGAACTGATGAACCCGACGGAGGTCTTGACGGCCGAGCAGATCAAGCGGCTGGCGCAGGCGAAACAGAGCGATCAGACGGTGATGATTCGCAGTAAGGAAGAAGTAACAAATCCATCGTCGCGGCCTAAACAGTCGGGTCGGCAGGTGTGGCGTTTCAAGTGCGTAAACACGCGCGATGTAGCCTGGGCCTCATCCAAAGCGTTTGTTTGGGATGCAGCCCGGATTAATCTGCCAAGCGGCAAAAAATCACTGGCGATGTCAGCTTACCCTGCTGAAAGCGCTACGGCTGATTCGTGGAACAGGTCGACGGAGTACGTGAAGCACAGCATCGAGTTCTATTCTGGGTACGTCTATGAATACTCGTATCCGGTTGCTACCAACGTGGCCGGTATTGTGGGTGGTATGGAGTATCCAGGCATCGTTTTCTGCCAGCACAACTCGAAGAAAGACGGCCTGTTTGGCGTAACAGACCACGAATTTGGCCATAACTGGTTCCCGATGATCGTGGGTAACAACGAACGGAAATACGCCTGGATGGACGAAGGCTTCAACACCTTTATCAACTTCCTGTCGACGGCGGCGTTCAACAAAGGAGAATACAACCGGGAGCGCGGCACCATGCACGACGTAGCCCCTGCGCTGTACTCGCCCGTTGAGCCAATCATGACGATTCCTGACGTACAGGCGGCGCGTAATCTGGGCATTCTGGCCTATTACAAGCCAGGTATGGGTCTGCGTATCCTGCGCGAAAGCATTCTTGGTCCTGAACGGTTCGACTACGCCTTCAAGCAGTACGTGGCTCGCTGGGCCTTCAAACACCCAACACCGCACGATTTTTTCCGCAGCATGGAAAACGGGGCTGGTGAGGACCTCGGCTGGTACTGGCGTGGCTGGTTCTTCGAGACCTGGAAACTCGACCAGAGCGTGAAAGGTGTTAAATACACCGATTCGGCTCCTGAAAAAGGCAGCATCATCACCATTGAAAACCTGGATAAGCTGGCCATGCCTGCCGTAGTAGAAATTCAGGAAAGCAACGGTAAGAAAACCCGCGTTCAACTACCGGTCGAAATCTGGCAACGGGGCGGCACCTGGAGCTTCCAGGCCAACACCACATCGACGATCTCGCAGGTAACGATCGACCCCGACGGCAAACTGCCCGACTACAACTCGAAAAACAATACCTGGAAAGGGGATGTGAGTCCAAGCAACTAAAGTCAGTCCTCTGTCTTCTGTTTACCATTTTTAGTTGCGTTGCATGGGTACGTTATACTGAACTAGCAGCGCAACTGAAAACGATAAACAGAAAACAGTGAGCCGAAGAAAGCGGCCATTTCTGAAAGGAAGTGGCCGCTTTCTGTTGTTTACAAACGTTTCATTCTACCTGTATTTTCTGTTAATTTTGTCATACGTACTCTTGTATAACCAACTCATGAAAATCAATAAAGTAATACTCTGCAACTGGCTTCTGGCGCTTGTATTGCTGAGTGCGGCGGGCTGTCAATCGGCGAAGCCGGAGGAGTATATGCCCAAAGCATCTGACCCTGAACGCTATAACGCCTGCGTCAATAAATTAACCGAGGTTGTTATTCACGATATTTTTTCGCCGCCGGTTGCCAGTCGAATTTATAGTTACGCTAATCTGGCGGGTTATGAAGCCATGGCCCCATTCAACCCCGGCTTTGAATCGCTGGGCGGTAAGGTGAAAACGTTCAAGTCAGGACCGCAGCCAGAGGTAGGCAAAGAGTATTGCTACCCCATTGCCGGTGCCAAGGCCTTTTTGACGGTAGCCCACGCGCTGACGTTCTCGACCAATTTTTACGACGATTTTGAGCCTGAGTTTTACAAGCAGTTCGAGAAAGACGGCGTTCCCAGCGACGTTATTGAACGGTCGATGGCCTACGGCGAAGCTGTTGCGAAAAACGTACTCGACTTTGCGGCGAAAGACCATTATAAGCAGACACGCGGGTTCAAACACACGGTCACCAACGACGAGGGAACCTGGGTGCCCACCCCGCCTGCCTACATGGATGCCGCCGAGCCAAAGTGGAACAACATTCGCTGCTGGGTAATGGATACCTGCAACCAGTTTATGCCGCCACGCCCGTTTGCCTACAGTATGGCTAAAGGAAGCCCATACGAAAAGGAATTAATGGAAGTATATGAAACCGGCAAAAAACTAAGCAAAGAACAGTCGGACATCGCCTACTTCTGGGACGATAACGCGTTCGTGATGAACGTAGCCGGGCATGTGAGCTACGCGTCGAAAAAAATGACGCCGGGTGGCCACTGGATTGCCATTGCCCAAACGGTTGGTCGTCAGCAGAAACTGAGCCTGATGCGGATGGCCGAGGCTTACACGCTAACGTCTTTTGCCCTTGCCGACGGATTCATTGCCTGCTGGGACGAGAAATACCGCAGCAGAACGGTTCGTCCCGAAACGGTGATTAACAAGTCGATTGATCCGAAATGGGCACCATTCCTGCAAACACCGCCATTTCCGGAGTACCCAAGCGGGCACAGTACGATCACAGCCGCAGCGGCGACCGTGCTGACCCAGTTAATTGGCGACAGCATTCCGTTTACCGATTCAACGGAGTACAAATACGGTCACGGGGTACGTTCGTTCAAATCCTTTTACGATGCCGCCAATGAGGCGTCGGTCAGCCGTTTATACGGCGGTATCCATTACCGGTCAGCGCTCGAAAACGGGTCGGTTATGGGTAAGAAAGTTGGCCAGTATGTGCTGGAAAAAGCTAAAACCCGCAAAAGCGGCGTAGCAGTGAAGTAGATATAATCTCACACGGTATACAAGCAAAGGGCTTCGCTAATTGAATTGGCGAAGCCCTTTGCTTGTATACCTATACCGTTTTACAGACAAATTCTATTTATTTCCCTTCCATCTCACGCAGCAGCTTGTTGGCGTAGATGAATTCATTGAGTCTATCTACGTCTGAATGAGCCAGCGTATCGCTGTTGCCTTCCCATAGTTTATTCCCTTCGTAGAGGAACATAATCTTCTCACCGATCTCCATCATCGAGTTCATGTCGTGTGTGATCACAACGGTCGTGATCTTGTACTCGTCGGTAATTTCTTTGATGAGCTGATCGATCTTGATCGACGTCAGCGGGTCGAGGCCAGAGTTGGGTTCATCACAGAACAGGTATTTCGGGTTCATCACGATAGCCCGGGCAATACCGACGCGTTTCTTCATACCGCCCGAAATCTCTGATGGCATCCGCTGTTCGGCGTTTTCGAGCCCCACACGCTGCAACGACGCATGCGCCCGCTCCACTTTTTCTTCCTCCGTCATGGTCGTCAGCATATCGAGGGGAAAGCGGACGTTGTCGAACACGCTTTTGGAATCGAAGAGAGCAGAGCCCTGAAACAGAACACCCATTTCGCGGCGGATGGCTTTGCGGGTATCGTCATCGGCCGTCAGGAAATTACGACCGTCGTAAAGTACTTCGCCCAGATCGGGTTGTACCAGACCGATCATGCACTTCAGCAATACGCTCTTTCCCGTGCCACTACCACCAATGATCAGGCTGGTTTCACCGGGCTGAAAGCAACCATCTATTCCGGCAAGAACCTGCCTGTCACCAAATTTCTTTTGAATATTTTTTATCTCAATCATCTGTCCATCAGGCCAATAAGAGTTGAGTTAGCACGAAATCGGCCACAATAATCGAGATACAACTAGCCGTTACGGCGTTGGTGGATGCATTACCAACTTCCAGAGCGCCACCGCTCACGTTGAAGCCCTGGTAGGCCGATATTGTGGCGATCAGGAAAGCGAACACCTCGGTTTTGATGAGTGCGAATTTGATGCCGAATGGGTTATAATCGAAACGAAGCCCCGAGATGAAGTCTTCGTGCGAAATTACACCAACCAGTACGCCCGCCAGATAACCACCCAGAATGCCCAGAAAGGCGGCCATCATGGTCAGAAGCGGAAACATAAGCATAGCCCCGAGCACTTTGGGAAGCACCAGATACGAACTCGAATTGATGCCCATTACTTCCAGCGCATCGATTTGCTCGGTCACGCGCATAGTGCCTAACTGACCGGCAATGCTGGACCCCACCTTACCCGCCAGAACAATACTGCTGATAGTGGGCGCAAATTCCAGGATCGTACTATCACGAACGATAAAGGCGATAATATTGCGCGGAACAAACGGATTATCAAGGTTATACGCCGTCTGCACACAGGTGACAGCCCCAATAAAGGAGGAGACGATCGCAACAATAAACACGGAGTTAACACCAATACTGACGCATTCGTCGAGAATCAGGCGTAGGTAAACCGACGTACGCTCGCGATCACGAAACAACGTACCCAGAAATATAAAATACCGACCGAGGGTAACCATATGGAGAAAAAAAGGGGGCCGGAACAATCTGTTCAGCGCGGCCACTAAGGCAATGAACGGCCATAGCGAGTGAATGGTTTCGGGCCCTGTTTCCGTTTGATGCCCGAATGGGCGAACTTTGCGGCATGAAAAAACTCATCGTGGTAACCGGCGGCTCAAAAGGTATTGGCCGGGCCATTGTCGATACGTTCGTGGCGCGTGGTTTCGACGCCGTGCTCTGCGCCCGCAACGTTGATGGAATCGAAGGACAGGGATTGATTCCCTTCGCTGCCGACCTTGGTACCCGCGGCGGTGTTGAGGCGCTGGTAACGTACCTGAAAAGCCTGAATCGCCCCGTTGACGTGTTGGTCAATAACGCAGGTACGTTCCAGCCGGGGCAAATTCAGAACGAGGCCGAGGGTACGTTCGAGACGCTGATGAGCACCAACGTAGCCAGTGCCTACCACCTCACGCGTGGCCTGGTTGGCGACATGATCGCCCGGCGCAACGGACATATTATCATGATGTGTTCAACGGCCAGTATCACGGCCTACACCAACGGTGGTTCATACTGTATCTCGAAATTCGCCCTGCTTGGCATGAGCAAAGTGTTGCGCGAAGAACTAAAACCTAGCGGTGTGCGTGTTACAGCCTTGCTACCTGGTGCCACTTTAACCGCCAGTTGGGAAGGTACCGACCTACCCACCGACCGGTTCATGCAGGCTACCGACATAGCCGAAACCGTCTGGGCAGCCTGCACATTACCCAAAACTGCCGTCCTTGAAGAAATTCTGATGCGGCCGCAGCTAGGTGATATTTGAATCAACTAAGAAGTAAGAAGAAAGAATAAACGTTGCCAATAATCGTTTCCATGCCCCGGCAGATCCATTCTTTCTTCTTACTTCTTGATTCTTAATTCTTGAGATGAACACATATTTCCGCCTACTCTCTTATGGCAGGCCGCTAGGGCGGTTTTTAGTGCCGTTTATGCTCACGTCGCTGCTGGCGGCGCTCTTTGCAACGCTGAACTTCACCCTGCTGATCCCCCTACTCAACGTTCTCTTCAAACAATCATCGCCCGAGCAGTTACAGGCTGTATTGAATCAGCCAGCGCCAGCGCTTTCGCTGGGTACGTCGCCCATTGATGTATTTAATTACTACTTCGCGCAGCAATTTCAACTATATGGGCAGTTAGGTGCTCTGAAATTGGTTTGTGGCACGGTAGTCGTGTCTGTATTGCTGAGTAACGTGTTCAAATACCTGTCTGTCAGGCAGCTCGAATCATTTAAAGCGCGCATGGTGGCTACGTTGCGGGAAACGGTTTTTGCCCGCGCCATTCAATTGCACCTCGGCTACTTCTCCGATCAACGCAAAGGCAATCTGATTGCGCGTATCACTACCGATGTACAGGAAGTAGAGAATTCAATTGCGAACACCCTGTCGGCCGCATCGAAGGAGGTGTTCACGCTTATTTTCTTCCTGATCACCCTGTTTTCCATTTCGGCAAAGCTAACGCTCGTGGCCTTTCTGGTCATTCCTATTTCGGGCGGCATTATCGCTACGCTGGTGCGGCGAATGAAGCGCGACGCTACGCAGGGTCAACAGCGGTTAAGTAGCCTGTTGAGTGTGCTCGACGAAACATTTGGTGGTATGCGGGTGGTAAAAGGCTTTAATGCCGAACCGTTTACGCTGGGTAAGTTTCAGGCCGAAAACAATGGTTACCGTGATGCGATCCGATCATTGGCCAACCGCCGCGAAATGGCTTCACCTTTCTCCGAATTCATGGGTGTTACGGTGCTGTCGGGTATTCTGCTCTATGGGGGTTCGATGGTCTTATCAGGCCAATCAGACCTGACAGCCGGCGAATTTGTAACGTACCTGGCCCTTTTCTCTCAGGTGACACGCCCCGCCAAAGACATTTCCAATGCCGTCAGCAGTTCGCAACGGGGCCTGGTTTCAGGAAAACGCGTACTGGATTTGATCGATACGCAGCCTGCCATTACCGACAAGCCGAACGCCATTCAACTAACCAGCTTTGAACGGGATATTACGTTCGATAATGTCTCATTTGCTTACGAGGAAGGTTCGCCTGTATTGAAAAATGTCAATTTCCGGCTTGAAAAAGGGCAAACGGTAGCTCTGGTTGGCTCGTCGGGTGGTGGTAAATCAACGCTGGCCGATCTGGTTCCCCGTTTCTACGACCCTGTTGCGGGTGCTGTCCGCATCGATGGTCATGATCTGCGTGATTGTCAGACAACCTCATTACGAAACCTGATGGGCATTGTAACGCAGGAGAGCATCCTATTCAACGATACCGTCTTCAACAATATCGCTTTTGGTAGTGATGCCACCGAGGCAGAGGTTGAGCAGGCGGCCCGGATTGCCAATGCGCATGAGTTCATCAGCAATATGCCCAACGGGTATCAAACAACCATTGGCGATCGGGGCAGTAAGCTATCAGGCGGACAACGTCAGCGGATTAGTATTGCCCGCGCCGTTCTGCGTAACCCACCCATCCTAATTCTCGACGAAGCCACGTCGGCACTCGATACGGAGTCGGAAAAGCTAGTGCAGGAAGCGCTCACCCGCCTGATGGCCAACCGTACTACACTCGTTATTGCACATCGCCTCAGCACTATTCAGCACGCAGACCAGATTCTGGTTGTCCATCAGGGTCAACTCGTCGAGCAGGGCAATCATCAGGAACTCCTTGCCAACGAAGGTGGCTTCTACTGGCGGTTACAGACTTTGCAGCAGGTTTAACCTCACCCCCAGCCCCTCTCCTACTGAGATGGGAGCCGCTTCAGAGTAGCCTGTGTCTTCTCGTAAAAATTTTGTAAAATAGCTCCCCTCTCAGCAGGAGAGGGACTGGGGGTGAGGTAACACTTCCACCCCTTCCATCTTCCCCAATCGTTCCAGCACGGTGTTGACCAACGACTTGCGTACTTCGATTTCCAGGATACAAGCGGTGTCGTAGCCTTGCTTTAGTACGGGTAACTGTTGCTCTTTCACAAGGCGCATCACATGGTTCATTTGCTCAAAGGGATAACGTACCTGATAAAGCTCGTTTACCGTTTTCTCGGTTGCCTTGGCGGCGTCGAGAGCGGCAATAGTCGCTGTTTTATAGGCGTTGATCAGACCCGGAACGCCTAGCAATGTACCCCCAAAATAACGGACTACCACGACCAGTACGTTCGTCAGATCACGCGAATACAGAACGTTCAGAATAGGCCGTCCGGCCGAGCCGCTGGGTTCTCCATCGTCGTTGGCCCGGTAGTTGTTTCGGTCTGTTCCGAGGCGGTACGCGTAGCAATGGTGAACGGCTTTCGGGTGCTGGGTACGTAGCATGTCCAGGTACGTTCGGCTATCGGCTTCGGTATTGATTGGGTAGGCAAACGCCAAAAATTTACTACCCCTGTCGCGGAATTCACCCATGGTCGGAGAAACCAGGGTGCGAAAGGTATCATCAACGGTCATTCCATTCGGTCTGAATTAAAAAGTCGTATGCTATACACTGACACATATTCAACTACAAATGTAAGTATTGGATAATGAGCCGTATTGGTGACCAACAAGCAAACAGCCGTATCGCGTTTCAAAACACGACTGCCTATTTCTCAGTTGTATACCCTACAAACCATTCTGATGCAAGCTACTCTGCCGATGTCTACTCAACCGCCCGACAACACACCTGGTCCTATAGACCAGCTAGCGTTGCGCTACTTGCGGGGAGCTTTGGAATCGCCGCATCCAACTGATGAGCCGTTTGTGATGAACAGCCGGGAGAGTCATGTCATTGCAAAAATTCGTTGGCAGACGTTGGCTATGGCCGGTTCATTCGGCGTACTCGGCGTATTACTTCTCTACCTACCCCAATACCTCTGGCCAGCCTTTTTTGAACCCACATTACTGACGTTTCTTGACACGACTTACGAGTTACCACTAATCACGCTGCTCTACGGTGTATTGCTGGTGTACCTCGAAATTTACGCGCTTCTGTACATCAATTTAAGGGCAGTACGCTATGTTATGGCCGTTTGTCAGTTTCCCCGACAACACGACGCCCAATATGAGCGGCATCTACATGCGCTGGCCGACGCCGCTCAGGAAAAAGAAAACCAGGGCATTCTGCGCTTCGGTATAAATCCGTATCTCGGTCTGCCGCAATGGGGACTTACGGCGTTTTTCGTTGTTAACAAGCTGAAGGCTGCCTTGAGTAACGTTGTATTGAAATTTCTCCTGAAACGCATCTTTGGCCGGTTCATTATTCGTCAGGTAACGGATCTGGCTGGCATGCCGATCTATGCATTCTGGAATATTTGGGCGTCTAATCAGGTTATTCATGAAGCAAAAATTCGGGTAATGGCCCCGCTCACGATCCGTGAGTTTGTAGATAGTCTGCACGAAGAATGGAAGCATAATCAGGCTTTCTGCGAGCTGATTCCTGAAGCGTTACAATATGTGGCTATTCTGAAACGTCAATACAATTATGCGCACCTATTGCTGACCGAAACCCTGATGGATCGCTTCGGCCTTCAGGTCATCCAGCCGACAGGTCATTTCCTCGACCGGCTTTCCGAAGCACCGCCCGAAGTACGCCGACCGCTTGAACGGCTGATCATTTTCGGCGTCCTGATCGACGGAGGTATTTCCTGGTTCGAGAAACGTCGGTTACGGCAGTTTCAGCAACGCGGCTGGCTGTCGTATTCGATTGAAGATATCGAAGAAATTGGTCGCGAGTATTACAGAGGTCGTGGTCTTTGGGTATAATTCATGCGTGGTATTCGGCACTTATTCACTTTCGTAACGTTTTTTATGCGTCACTTTTTGGCTTTGCTATTAGTCTCCCTCCTGCTTTCCTGCGTTACCAAGAAAAGCGCTGACGAGAATAACAAGTCGGATGTTAAAGACACTTCTCCTGCCAAATTGCCCGAATTAAAACCGGGTGAGGCCGTTGCTACGTTTGCGGCGGGCTGTTTCTGGTGTATTGAAGAGGAATTCGAACTACTAAGGGGCGTGCGTGAGGCAGTGTCCGGCTACGCAGGCGGCGAGCAGGAAAACCCAACGTATGAGCAGGTGGGCAACAATGAAACAGGCCATGCAGAGTCGGTTCAGGTATATTACGACCCAAAAATCATTCCGTACGACACGCTCGTGAAGGCTTTCCTATATGCTCATGACCCTACCACATTGAACCGGCAAGGGCCTGACGTGGGTACGCAGTATCGGTCGGTTGCCTTCTACCGCACACCCGAAGAAAAAGTAAGTATCGAGGCGGCCATCAAGCGATTTAATGCTACCGGTGAACATCATGATCCCGTGGTGACCCAGGTTGTGCCGTTCAAGGTGTTTTACCCTGCCGAAGTCTATCATCAGGGTTACTATCGCGCTCATCCCGACGAGGCTTACATCGTAAGCGTGTCGGAACCGAAAGTGAATAAGTTCAAGAAACGCATGGCCGACAAACTAAAGGCCGGACAGTAAAAAGGATTCGACGTCAGGTACGTTGCCAGTTCCATACGCTGTTACTGCACAGCACATTAAGCCAACGGCCCCGGTTCTTACCAGAACCGGGGCCGTTAAATTTATTAGTGGTCAAGGGCACTTCGGGCGGGTGAATGGGCTATTTTTGTTAGCACGTAAACAATCAGGGCCGTGCCTTTTGCACAGGCGCTTTCAACTGTATAAAAACCTTACCTACGCATGCTTACAGCAACTGCAACTGAACCTATTCTAGAAGAAGATAAAAGCCGGTTTGTGCTTTTCCCCATCAAGCACAGCGATATCTGGCAGATGTATAAAAAGCATGAAGCCTCATTCTGGACCGCCGAAGAAATTGACCTGGGCCAGGATATGACAGACTGGAACAACCTGAACGATGGCGAGCGGCACTTCATCTCTCATATTCTGGCTTTCTTCGCGGCTTCAGATGGGATTGTGAATGAAAACCTTGCCGTTAATTTTTTGTCGGAGGTACAGTATGCCGAAGCAAAGTGCTTCTACGGGTTCCAGATTATGATGGAGAACATCCACTCGGAAACCTATTCGCTACTGATTGACACCTATATCAAAGACCCCGTTGAGAAAGACCGGCTGCTGAATGCCATCGATACGATTCCCTGTGTGCAGAAGAAAGCAGAATGGGCTCTCCGCTGGATCGAGAACGGTACGTTTGCTGAACGGCTCATCGCGTTTGCGGCAGTAGAAGGTATTTTCTTCTCAGGCTCGTTCTGTTCCATCTTCTGGTTGAAAAAGCGCGGCATGATGCCTGGTCTGACCTTCTCGAATGAACTGATCTCACGTGACGAAGGCCTCCACCGCGACTTTGCCTGCCTGCTCTATACAGATCACATCAAAAATCAGATGGATCCTGAAGCTGTCTACCAGATCATTCGTGATGCCGTAGCCATCGAACAGGAATTCGTCACCGATGCGCTCCCTGTTTCGCTGATCGGGATGAACGCCGAACTGATGAAGCAATACATTGAATTCGTAGCTGACCATCTGCTGATGTCGCTGAATCTCAACAAAGTATACAACGCGGCGAACCCATTCGATTTCATGGATATGATCTCGTTGCAGGGCAAAACCAACTTCTTCGAAAAGCGCGTCGGCGAATACCAGAAATCGGGTGTAATGGCCTCGATGAAAGAAAACGACGGCTCTAAATTCTCGCTGGAAGAAGACTTTTAAGGTTTCTTCCAGCGCGAAGAGGCCTAAGAATACGCAAAGGGCGCAAGGAAATAACTCTTTGCGCCCTTTGCGTATTCTTAGGCCTCTTCGCGATGAATTTTAATTTTTACTCTTCTTCAGCGCCCAGCACCTCCCAGATTAACGCTGGCTCGTAGCCTTTACTGAGGGCATAACGAGCCAATTTTTGCTTCACAACCAGTGGGTTATCGTCGCGTATCTGGCGGCGCTTTTTCTCCAACAAGTCGGTTAGTTTTGCGCGGTAATCATCAGGCTTGATATCGGCCAATGCCTTGTTAAGGTTGTAACCCGTAATACCCCGTTGCGACAGTTCCTGCGTAATTCTCCGCTTCCCCCACCCTTTTATCCTGAATTTTCCGCCCGCGAAAGCCGTGGCAAAACGTTCCTCGCTCAGGTAGCCTTGGGTGATGAGTTCAGCAATAATTTCCTCAGCATCATCGCCATATATGTCCCATTTGTCCAGCCGTTTGCGGACTTCCTGCTGGGTACGTTCCTGGTAGGCGCAGAATGAAGCGGCCTTCCGCAACGCATCTTTGAGGTATTCGGTCATAGAGAAAAAACACGGTTCAGTGGGGGTGGGTTCGGATGTTTAATCGCAGATGTGTCGAACGTGTCGCTATTTTTGCGGTTGCCAAGAAACTCGGCGCAACTCCCGTGTCTTATGACTCATCCGTTTTTATTGAAAAAACCACTGGCCATTTTCGATCTCGAAACAACAGGGATCAACCCTGCCAAAGATCGGATTGTGGAGGTCTGCGTAGCAAAAGCCTTACCCGGTAAAGATAAAGCACCAGGCGAAGTAGTGGTAAAAACGTATCGGATCAACCCGGGTATTCCTATTCCCATTGAAACCAGTCTGATTCACGGTATTTACGACGACGACGTAAAAGATGCGCCCAGCTTCAAAAGCGTTGCCAAAACGCTGGCGCAGTTTCTGGATGGTTGCGACTTAGCCGGCTTCAACAGCAACCGGTTCGATATTCCCTTACTGGTTGAAGAATTTCTGCGCGCTAATGTCGACTTCGACATCAAAAATCGGCGGATGGTTGATGTTCAGCGGATTTACCATCTGATGGAGCCCCGCAACCTAACGGCCGCCTACCGCCATTTCTGCGGAAAAGAGCTGGTGGGCGCGCACGGTGCCGAAGCCGACACACTGGCTACCTTTGAGGTGCTAGGATCGATTGTAGAAAATCATGCAGGTCGGACGATTCGTGATGAGCAACGTAAGATCAACTTCACTATCGACAACGATATGGAAGTGCTCGATTCAATTGCCCGTACCAACAATGTAGATCTGGCCGGACGGATGGTCTTCAACGAGAAAGGCGAAGAGATCATCAACTTTGGCAAACACGCCGGCAAATCTGTGCTCGACGTACTTAAAACAGAACCCTCCTTTTACGATTGGATTCAGAAAGGTGATTTCTCCCTGGACACTAAACGCCGTTTTACTGAAATACGATTACGGATGTTCACTGGTGCCTTAAACGGGAAAAAATAGATTTTCTTCTACCTTTGCCCGAACGTTCCATTCACAGCTTTTATGCAACCAACTGACGCAGCGGCTACCATTCCGGAAGTAATCCAGCAGATTCCTCTGAATTATTACCTCATCTTCAGCACCGCTCTGTTTGTCATCGGCATCATCGGTGTGCTGACCCGGCGAAATGCCATCGTCATGTTCATGTCGATCGAGCTGATGCTCAATGCCGTAAATACCCTCCTTATCGCCTTCTCATCGTACCGGTCTGATCCGGCGGGGCAGGTATTCGTTTTCTTTATCATGGCCGTTGCCGCCGCTGAAGTATCAGTCGGTCTCGCCATTATTGTTATGATTTATCGTAACCTCCGCACTACGGATATCGGCGTGCTGAATAAACTTAAATGGTAAAAAGAGTTTCAGGTTTCAAGTTTCAGGTTTCAAGTGCTTCGCTTATCACCTTATTTTCGATGTAGCAGCGCACTTGAAACCTGAAACTTGAAACCTGAAACTCGAACCTTCAGGTTCTTATGTCTACCGATCTACTCTGTCTTTTAATACCCCTCCTTCCCCTTCTGGGTTTTCTGATCAATGGTCTTGGTTTCCGCAAGGTGCCCACCTCGCTGGTAGGCATTATTGGTTTGGCGGGTCCCGTACTGGCGTTCATTTGCGTTTTTCTGCTCTGGGGCGCCTTTAAAGCGGGTGATAACGCTGTTATTAAGTCCGTCCTGTTCGACTGGATCAGCGTAGGCGATTTCCACATCAACTTTTCCTTTCAGATCGACCAGTTGACCATGCTGATGCTGGGTATCGTAACCGGCATTGGTTCGCTGATTCACCTGTATAGCATCGGCTATATGCACCACGATGCAGGTTTCGGTAAGTTCATGGCCTTCCTGAACCTGTTCCTGTTCTTCATGTTGCTGCTGGTGCTGGGATCGAACTTCGTCATCATGTTCATTGGCTGGGAAGGTGTTGGGCTGTGCTCATACCTGCTCATCGGTTTTTGGAACACCAACACAAGTTATAACAATGCCGCCCGCAAGGCATTCGTCATGAACCGCATTGGCGACCTTGGCTTCCTGCTTGGCATCTTCACGATCATGGCCACGTTTGGCTCGGTTGAATACACCGACGTGTTTACGCAGGCAGTAGGCATGGAGGTCAACGATAAAGTGATCCTGACCATTACGCTGTTGCTGTTTGTTGGTGCAATGGGCAAATCAGCGCAGATTCCGCTTTACACCTGGCTGCCCGACGCCATGGCGGGCCCAACGCCCGTATCGGCGCTGATCCACGCCGCAACGATGGTGACGGCAGGCATTTATATGGTGGTTCGGGCCAACGTCCTGTTCTCACTGGCTCCGCTCACGCTCGACATCATTGGCGGCATTGCCATTGCCACCGCCCTGCTGGCCGCCTCGATCGGTCTGTTGCAGAATGACATCAAGAAAGTACTGGCTTACTCAACCGTATCACAGCTGGGCTACATGTTCATGGGCTTAGGTGCCACGGCCTACACCGCGAGCATGTTCCATGTGATCACCCACGCGTTTTTCAAAGCGTTGTTGTTCCTGGGCGCGGGTAGCGTCATTCACGCCATGTCCGACGAGCAGGATATTCGTAATATGGGTGGCCTGCGCAAATCGTTACCCATTACGTTCTGGACGTTCCTGATCGGTACTATCGCCATTGCCGGTATTCCACCATTCGCCGGTTTCTTCTCGAAAGATGAAATTCTGGCGCATGTGTTCGAGCATAGCAAAGTAATGTGGGTGCTGGGCGTGATCGGGTCAGCCATGACGTCGTTCTACATGTTCCGCCTGCTGTTCCTGACGTTCTTCGGCGAATTCCGGGGTACGTCGGAGCAGAAACATCATCTGCACGAATCGCCGCTGAGTATGACACTACCGCTGATGGTACTCGCCGTTCTTTCAGCCCTGGGTGGTCTGATGAACGTACCTGAAGTGTTGGGTGGTTCAGCTCACCTGGCCGAATTCATGTCACCGCTATTCGACGAAGCCCGTCAGGCTAACCCAGCCATTTTCGAAGCCAATGCACTTGACCACGGCACCGAGATGATGCTCATGGGCGTTTCGGCTGGTATTGCCATCCTAGCAGCCATTGGCGCTTACTTTATGTACGTTCGGAACGCAGCCGTGCCTGCTCCGGATTCGGCAGAGCGGTCATTGCCCCAGCAGGTCGTTTACGGCAAATACTACATCGACGAGTTTTACGAGAGCCTGATTGTCCGGCCTGTTCGGGCGCTGGGCGATGCCTTTTATAGTCTGGGCGAATTCGCAATCGACGCGGTTGTGGGTGGCGTAGCCTTCGCCGTGCGCGGGAGTTCAACAGCCCTGCGGCGGGTACAAAGTGGTTCCATCAGCCTGTATGTGCTAATCATGGTGCTCAGTATCACGCTCCTTGTTGCTCTTCGCTTCTTTACACTCCCCTTCATCGGCGGAAAATAACCGTTACAGCTACTTAACCATGCTTACGTTATCCCTGATTCTTTGCCCCATCGTAGCGGCCATAGCGGTACTGTTCTCGTCCCGTGAAACGGCCAGAATCACCGCATTGGTGGGTACGTTGGTCGAACTGGCCCTGGCAGCCCATGCTTTTTATTACTTTACTGCCAATGCTGATTTCCAATACGGTTTCGACTATGCCTGGCTGTTTAACGCAACTGACGGCAAAAGTGGTATTCGCTTTAGCGGAGCCATCGATGGTATCAGCCTGCTACCCGTCGTTCTGACTGGTCTGGTTACGCCCCTGATCGTCTTATCGACGTTTAAGCAGACCTATGATCGCGCTAACTCCTTTTATGCGCTGATCCTGTTCATGCAGTCTGCGCTGATGGGTGTATTTGTAGCCCGCGACGGTTTCCTGTTCTACCTCTTCTTCGAAGCTGCCCTTATTCCAATTTACTTCCTGGCAGCCATGTGGGGCGGCGAGAACCGCGTGAAGGTCACGTTCAAGTTCTTTGTCTACACGATCTTCGGCAGCTTGTTGATGCTGGTCGCGTTGGTTTATTTGTATGCCAATACACCTACCACCACAACCGGCGTACATAGTGCTGCTATTGCCGATCTGTACGCATTAAATCTTAGCCAAGCTCAGCAAGGCTGGATTTTCTGGGCATTCTTCATTGCTTTCGCTATCAAAATGCCGGTGTTCCCCTTCCATACCTGGCAACCAGACACCTACGTTGAATCGCCAACGCCAGCCACCATGTTGCTAGCGGGTATTATGCTGAAAATGGGTGTATACGGTCTCATCCGCCTGTTATTACCTATCGTTCCGGCAGGTGTTGATCGTTGGGGAAGCCTTGCTATCACCTTATCGATCATCGGCATTGTGTATGGTGCCATCATTGCCATTCGTCAGCGCGATATGAAGCGGCTCATTGCTTACTCTTCATTCTCCCATGTGGGGCTGATGGCAGCGGGTGTGTTCTCTCGTTCAGAAATGGGGTTGCAGGGGTCGTTGATCCAAATGCTGGCCCACGGTATCAACGTAGTAGGTCTGTTCTTTATCGCCGAGTTAATTCTGCAACGCACCGGCACCCGTCAGCTTGATCAGCTCGGTGGTATTACCCGCAACACGCCAAAACTGACTGTCTACTTCATGATCATTCTGCTTGGCAGTGTGGCCCTCCCCTTGACAAACGGGTTTGTTGGCGAATTCCTGCTGTTAGCGGGCATCTACGCGTACAACCATTACCTGGGCCTGGTAGCCGGTCTGACCATCATTTTCGGAGCCGTTTATATGCTTCGAATGTATCAGAAAAGCATGTTCGGTACAGCCAATACCCGCACGGAGGCAATAGCCGACGTGAGCAGTTCTGAAAGTTACACGCTTCTGGTTCTCTGCGTTTTTGTTTTCTGGATGGGCCTTTACCCGGCATCTTTTTTGAAATTGACTGAACCCGCCGTTGCCAATTTATTGCAATACATAAAATAAAGTAGCGGCTGGCAGTAGCCCTCCGCAAGCGGATCCTGAACTGCCCACTGCCACTACATACTGCAAACTATCGAATTATGTTTCCCATCGTTGTCCTTTCAATTTCTGGCATAGTCTTGCTGTTTCTGGGCTTCCTGAAGTCGCGGGCTGTTCTGCTGCCTGCTACCCTGGCCTGCCTCGTCATAGCGACGGTGGCCAATTTCTACGACTGGAACAAGACCTACGTCTATTTCAATGACATGCTGGTTATCAACAACCTGGCGATGGTCTTTATCGGTATCGTGCTGTTATCAGCGTTTATGGTGGTGGCTTTATCGGGAAGTCTGCTCGACGATGAGGATGCTCAACCGGCCGAATATTATGCCATTATGCTGTTTTCGCTGGTCGGCGCCATCATGATGATCGGCTACGAAAACCTGCTTATGCTATTTGTAGGCATCGAAATTCTGTCGGTTGCCATGTACATCCTGACTGGTAGCGATAAACGAAATTTGCGGTCGAACGAAGCAGCGCTGAAGTACTTCCTGATGGGCGCGTTTGCAACAGGCATTCTGCTGTTCGGTATGGCCCTGTTATACGGTGCTACAGGTACGTTCACGATTACCGGTATCGGTAATGCCGTAAACGCCATGATCAAGGCGCAGACTTCACCGCTGCTTCTTTACGTTGGTATGTTCATGCTGTTGATCGGTATGCTCTTCAAAGTGTCAGCAGCACCGTTTCACTTCTGGACGCCCGACGTATACGATGGCTCACCAACGCTGTTCACTGCGTTTATGTCGACGGTGGTGAAAACAGCAGGCTTTGCGGCGTTACTACGCGTTTTACTGGTTTGCTTCAACGCCTCCGCCGTTTACGGCTACTGGGTGCAGGTTCTGACGATCATTACCGTGTTGACCTTGGTTATTGCTAATATAACGGCGGTATATCAAGCCAGTTTCAAGCGCATGATGGCCTATTCAAGCATTTCGCACGCGGGTTATTTGCTTATCGGTCTGGTAGGCCTCACACAACAGTCGAAGAGCGCTATTGCTTTTTATTCACTGGCTTATTCACTATCGACGATCTCCGCTTTTGGTATTCTGTTGCTGGTTGTAAAAAGTCGGCCAATCAATGATGCACTCGTGGGTAACCAAGCCACATTAACCCGCCCCGACGAAAGCTACGAAGCCTTCAACGGACTAGCCCGCCAAAACCCGGTTCTCGGTTTTGTAATGACGGTTGCCATGCTTTCTCTGGCGGGCATTCCGCTCACAGCTGGTTTCTGGGGTAAGTTTATGTTATTCTCAACAGCGGTAGACAAGGGGCTCGTCTGGCTTTTGGTCGTAGCCGTTCTGATGTCAGCGGTTGGAATCTATTACTACTTCCGGGTTGTAATTGCCATGTATTTCCGGGAGGGCCATGCCGAAACCATACGCGTAGCTCCTTTCTATCGGTTCGTACTCATCGCTGCTACCGTACTAACTATTGTACTTGGCGTAGTGCCGGGCTTATTTCAACGGTTACTATAACCATTCTGTGATAGACCCGTTTACTCAGTAGATAGGTTAAAAGTAACAGAACAAAAGGACGCTGCGTACTTTTGCGCCCACAATCAAGAATCCAATAAACGTGCAGCCTGTCGAAATAAGCATCGTGCAAACAGAGAAATACAAAGCACAGAGGGAATTTGTTTCCTTCTTTCTAACGGCTCTGCTCGGTGCTTCAGTAAACTTTTTTAGTCAGATCTATTACCGTGACTATTTCAGTTTTGGAACGAGTGTATTCCTTGGCTACCTGACGGCTACAGTTATAAGCTTCATTCCCACCAAGTTATTCGCTTTTTCTGCTAAAGGTACCGGCAATTCAGGTAGGGAAGCCATCAAATTTTTAGTCATTGCACTGGTGGCCTGGGCTGTACAGGTTGGCATTGCCGCTGCTACGCTCAAGTGGATAGCTGATCCCTTCCTTACGGGTAAACTGTCTATGTTTTGGCGTGAAAAATTCTCCCATGTAGTGGGTATGGGCTTTAGCTTCCTGGCCAACTACTTTGGCCACAAACTCCTTACTTTCCGAAGCACGGGGGTGTATGACCGCATCAAAGCACGCACGGGTCGCCAGAATGAAGACGTTTTCTGAGTTATTTCTATAGAGATAATATACTGGACTTTTTCAAGACGAAAAGCGTCATACTATTTTTTTTAGACCTGCTATATTGCACATTATCAAGGAGGTGTCTACATTTGTGACGGAAACTTTAAAGCCACCAAGACACATTACCATGAAAAAAGTTATCGCCCTCCTGTTTGTAGGCAGCGTTCTGACACTTGCATCTTGCGAAAGCAAACCTAAAACTGAAGAAGCTGCTGTTGATTCAACTGCTGCTGCTGCTGTTGACTCGGCTTCAGCCGTTGTCGATTCAGCCAATGCCGTTGCTGATTCAGCTACTGCCGTTATCGACTCTGTTAGCAGCACGACGAAGTAATCAAGTTGCTCATTGGCAACTCAGAAAAAGCCCTATTTTCGTAGGGCTTTTCTGTTTTTATACCCCCGTGCTTCGTCAACTCACTCAACACATACCTACGCTGGCCGTTACTTACTGTCAACAACTCCAGCAACAGTACCCGTTCGGTTTCCGCATTGTGAAACCCCGACGTACCCGCCTCGGCGACTTTCGTGCCTTGCCCAACGGTACGGCCCACATTACGGTCAATGCTGATCTGAACCCGTACGCATTCCTCATCACGTACGTCCACGAAGTAGCCCATTGCGCTGTTTACCATACCTACAAGCGGGCTGGTAAGCCACACGGCCCCATCTGGCAAAGCCAATTTCAGCGGCTTATGGCTCCCCTGTTAACCGAATCCATTTTTCCGGCCGATGTGCTGGCACCCCTTCGGTATTATATGAGTCGTCCGGCGGCTACAACAGCTGCCCAACCCGCTTTAATGCAGGCATTACGCCGGTATAATGTACAGTCACCGGCAGCACCCGTTCAAGGGCAGCTGGTACTTCGTCAACTGGCAGAAGGTCAACTCTTTCTACTTCAGAAAAAAACCTACATGAAGGGTAAGTTACGGCGTACTCGTATCGTTTGTAAAGACATACAGTCTGGTCGTTCATATGCAGTGCTGGCCGATGTGTTGGTTATGCCGGTCAATGAAAATCAAATGAAGAATGTGTAGTGCCCAACAGTTACTGAGTCGCCAAACGCCAACGTTACGCCCAAAATCCGATTTGTTGGTGTCGGTCAGTTTACGTTTGGTGCTCTTTGTATACATTGGCCTTGGCAGTATTCATGGTGCAAACGCACAGTCTGTATTGCAGACAGGTACGTGGTATAAGATCGGAGTACTCGGAACAGGAGTTTATCAACTCGATTACGCCACGCTGACGGCCCTCGATCCGGCTTTTAAAACGGCAGATCCACGCACGTTCAGGTTATATGGCAATGGCGGAGCCCCCTTGCCACAAGCCAATGCCATGCCCCGCCCCGTTGATCTGCTCGAGAACGCCATACAGGTAACCGGAGAGGACGACGGACGTTTTGATACTGGTGATGTTGTGCGTTTCTATGCACAGGGCCCACAGACGATTACACGTGATACGCTGACCGGCCGGTTCACACACCAGCTAAATCCTTACACAGATACCACCTTTTATTTTCTGACGATCAGCCCTGGCGTTGGTCGGCGAATTGTGACACGCCAGCCAGGTGCTGCCATCGGGTTACCAACCATCACCACGTTTGATCATTACGCGTACTACGAACACGATACAACGAACCTGATTAACTCAGGGCGCGACTGGATAGGCGACTATTACGGAACCTACCCTCAGCAGTTTGTGCCATTTCAGCTGCCAGGGCGTGTTGATGGCTCGCCAACCTACATAACCCTTTCCGCAGTAGGCATTTCACTTTCACCGTCTGTCTTTTATGTCTCGCTCGACAATACGATACTGACCAGCGCTACCTTCAACGCGATCAGTGGGTATGAGTTTACCGCTCGGGGTTCAGCCAAAACAGTAACGGGACAGGCCGTTTTACCCACCGCCCCCGACGAACTTCGGCTAACAATGACCTACGACCGGCAGAGCGGAAGCGGCGCGGTAGCTTATCTCAATTATGTTGCCGTTCAGACCCGCCGCGAAATTCGCCAATACGACGTACCTACGCTTGTGCGAGGCAGTCGCGGGAGTTATACCGCCAAACAGGCGACCAACGATCTCCTGATTTGGGATGTGGCGAACCCGATTTCGCCCGTACAGCAAGCGTACACGCTGTCGGGAACGCAGGCCACCTGGACAGCTTCCGATACAGCCGCCTTCTATCTCTACACGAACCGTACGATTAGCGCACCCGTCGCTGCCTATGCCATTCCGAACCAGAATATTCGGGCAGAAGCAACGCCGAACCTGCTGATTATTACCCCGGCAGCGTGGCGTGATCAGGCCGAGCGGCTGGCCGCTTTTCGGCGGGCCAATGACAAGTTAACGGTGCTGGTGGCTACTACGGCTCAGGTCTACAACGAATTCTCGTCGGGTCAACCTGATGTCTCCGCCATTCGGGATATTGCCCGGTTCTTTGCCAGAAAGCAGCCAGGTACGTTGCATTACCTGTTGCTGGTTGGTGACGCTTCGTACGATTACCGCGGAAAAACAAAATCGCTTACGCCCGCTCAAATGGCCAATCTGATCCCGACTTATGAAAGTAGGGAATCGCTCCACCCGGTTTTTAGCTTTTCGTCAGACGATTACTTCGGCTTTTTGAAAGATACAGATGGCGAATGGCCGGAAACAGACACCGATAGCACTCGACTCGACATTGGCGTGGGGCGACTGGCCGTTAAAACCCCGGCCGAAGCCCGGAGCGTTGTTGATAAGCTGATTCGATATGCATCGGATAAACGGCTGCTGGGCGACTGGCGGACCAAAATTCTTCTGGTAGCCGACGATGGCGACGGGAATATCCATCAAAATGATGAAGACAGGTTGGCCGCGTTGATTGAAGCGCGTCATCCTGAATTCAGGCCCGAACGACTTTTCCTAGATACGTTCAAACAGGATACAATCGTTCTTCCCGGACAACCACCAAACCTGGTTACCGAGCGGGCACCAACCGTCAATCAGGCTATAAACCGAGCCATTGACGAAGGTCGGCTCCTGATCAATTACGCGGGGCACGGTGGCGAAAATGGATGGGCGCAGGAGCAGATACTGACAGTTCAGGATATCCTGTCGTGGACGAACAGCCGGATGCCCCTATTTATTACCGCTACTTGCCAGTTTGGGCGTTACGACAACCCAAACGTCGTTTCTGGCGCTGAACTGGCACAAGTAGACCGGGCAGGCGGGGCAATCGGTTTACTGACAACTACGCGCCCCGTATACGCCAACACCAATTATCTGCTGAACGACGCCTTTTACAAAGCTATCTTCCTCGCCGTTGAAGGCGGGTTACCCCGTCTGGGCGATGTTATGCGCGCGACCAAAAATAACAGTATCAGTGGGGTGCAGAACCGAAATTTTACGCTCCTCGGCGACCCATCGATGCGGCTGGCTTACCCCCAGCAAAACGTAACCTTTACGCGCCTGAACGACAAGGCTTTGAAGCCGGAACAAGTTGATACATTGCGGGCCGGGCAACGCATTCTGTTGCAAGGCGAGGTACGTCCACAAAGCAGTACGCTGGCAGTAGGCTCTTTTACAGGAACCGTTCGCGTGATGGTCTACGATAAACCAGTATCACTGAAAACACACGGTACCGAAAGCGGACCGTTTTCCTATAAAGCCTATCAGAGTCTGTTGTTTGCCGGACAGGCGGAAGTGCAACAAGGTCGCTTTCAGATTAGCTTCAACGTACCCACCGACGTATTGCCGACATTCGGTTTTGGACGGGTATATGCCTACGCCGTTCAGACGGATAGCCTCAGCGATGCCGTTGGCGGCTACCAGAACTTAGTCATCGGTGGCACAGGTACGTTACCCGCTGATACCAGGCCCCCGACCTTGACGCTTACGCTGGCAGGCGCTGACCCTTCAGCCAAACAACCATCAGTTGCCGGCGCAACGGCAACGATACACATACGGGTAGCCGACGAAACAGGTATTAATTTAACCCAAACAACCGCGAACCACGGTCCAACGCTCCAGGTAGACGCAGCAACACCGGTGCGGATTGCTGATTATTTTACGGGGTCAGCCGACGGACGAACGGGAGAATTTACGTTTCCTCTGCGCGATATGGCTCCGGGAAACTACGTAGTGAGAGCCAGGGTTTATGATCTTAACAATAATCTGGCCGAGGCTACGTTGGCATTTGTAGTCTCTGACCGGCCAGCCATGACTATTCAGCGACTGGTAGGAGCACCAAACCCCGTACGCGAGCAAAGTCAGTGGCTACTGACCCACAACCGTCCGGGCCAACCGCTTACCTGGACCTGGCGGATACTCTCGATGAGCGGTAAAAGCCTGATTGAGCAGCGGGGCGAATGTTATGACTGCTCAGAAACAGTGACGATTGGATCGTATGACCGGTTGACGTTTCCATTGGCAACAGGTATCTATATATTACAGGCTGAATTGACAAACCCGGAAACGGGCGAACACGCGAAAGCTACCAACCGATTACTTTTTGCCGACTAATCGAAACGTTTTTTTTCTACACGCAGAAACCTCGTAATTTTGACGGTCATGCAGTACAGCAGCCCGTTGGCCACCAGACTGACAGACCATTAAAACGGATTTATGAATCGTATGTACTTTAGCTTGCTACTTAGCGCAGGCTTCCTCGTAACAAGCTTAGCGGCTGTAGCCCAAACAACACCGTCGGCGTTCACCAATCTGGCTGGTCAGGTGCAACGGGTGCCCAATTCTGCCGTGCCTTTTCTGAACTTCACCCCCGACGCCCGCTCCGGCGCTCTGGGTGACGCAGGCGTAGCGCTTGATAACCCAGACGCTAACGCCATTTTCTGGAATCCATCCAAGCTGGTATATGCCAAAGAAAATTCGGGCGCGTCTGTATCATACACCCCCTGGCTACGCGATCTGATCGGCGATATGTACTATGGCTATTTCTCAGGCTATAAAAAGCTCAATAAGAATCAGGTAATTGGCCTATCGCTGCTTTATTTCGATCTGGGCACTATTGATTTTACGACAAATCAGGGCGTTTCGGCGGGTTCGTTCAACTCACGGGAATATGCGCTCACAGCCAGCTTCTCGCAGAAACTGGCTCGTAATTTTTCGATGGGTGTCAATGTCAAATATCTGAACTCTAATCTTGGCGGGGGCGCTCCTTTCGGAAGCGGACAAACGCCAATCCAGGCGGGCTCTACGGCGGCATTTGACCTGAGCGCTTACTACAACAACTCCATTCGTGATGATGTCACGGGTAAAGGAATAAGCTGGGCTTACGGGCTGATGATCTCCAACCTGGGCGGCCGGATCAATTATGGCAGCGCCGAACGGTATTTTATTCCCACCAACTTCCGGTTAGGCGGTATGTTCACCTACCACGCCGATCAGGTGAACAAGTTCAACTTTGTTCTTGACCTGAACAAGTTGATGGTGCCAACGCCACCCGTTTACCAAATCGTTGGCAGCCAGAAGGTGATTGTATCTGGCCAGGATCCCAACAGACCCTATCTGAGTGCCGTGTTTGGCTCATTTGCCGATGCGCCTAATGGCTTCAGCGAAGAATTGAAAGAGATTACCGGTTCATTCGGTGCTGAATACTGGTACAACGATCAGTTTGCCGCTCGCGTCGGTTACTTCGGCGAGTCGGTTGAGAAAGGTGGTCGGCAATATGCCACAGCTGGCATTGGCGCTCGGTTGTCATCACTGGGCGTTGATTTTTCCTACCTGCTTCCTGTTCGTTCGGGTAGCCCGCTGGCCAACACCTTCCGGGTAACGCTGTTGTTTAACTTCAATAAGAGCCAACGCGTTGCCGAAGACACAGAAACTGCCAGCAGCGAGAATTAATTTCGATACTACCCAGTTCTTATGCCGGCAATCCATCACGGTGGGTTGCCGGTTTTTCATTTCCAGATGATATTACTTGACCGAACTATTGCCCCGGATTATCAGCCTGTTCAGGACATCCGGCTCGCCAGCGTTGACACCCAACAATTAAGCAACGGCGCTCCACTCTACATCGTTGCCTTTGATCAGCAGCCAGTTATCCGTGTTGAAGTCAATATTGATGCCGGTGCCTGGTATGAGACCCAGCCCGCTACTGCTTTCTTCGCCTGGAAGATGCTGGCCGAGGGAACTACCTCGCGGTCATCGGCTCAAATCAGCGATGCGTTTGATCGCTACGGTGCTTTTCTGGAACTGAACAGTGGCTTTGATCGGGGTAGTCTGGTTGTGTACTGCCAGCCCAAGCATCTGGCCAGCGTACTGCCGCTTATGGCCGAACTATTGACCGAGGCAACGTACCCCGAGAAAGAGTTCGAAGACTTGCGCACCATTACGCTGCAAAACCTGAAAGTCAGCTACGAAAAAACGAGTCACCTGGCCAGCGTACGTTTCCGGCAGAAGCTATATGGATCGGCTCATCCTTATGGCCGTAGCCAACACCCAGACACGGTAGGTACGTTGCCGCGTACTGAAGCCATTGCTTTCTACAACCAGTTCATTCGCCAGCAACCGTTTCGGGTACTGCTGGCCGGGCAGGTAACGCTAACAGAGACAGCTCTGGTCAATGAGATTCTGGGACAGTTGCCAATTCGGGCCAACGTACCTGATACAGTGCTGAAAGCGCCTGCCATCGTAACAGACACTACGCCAGAGCTTATCGAAAAAGCAGGCAGTCTGCAATCCACAATTCGCCTGGGTCGGGTACTGTTTAAACGTGACCATCCCGATTTTTATAAAATGCTGGTTACGAACGAGATACTGGGTGGCTATTTTGGCTCCCGACTGATGAAGAACATTCGGGAAGACAAAGGCTTTACGTACGGTATTTCCTCAAACGTTGGCGCCTTCCGGGAGGCCGGTCAATTTCTGATCGGGACAGACGTAAAGCGCGAATTCACCCAACAGACCATCGATGAGATTTGGAAGGAGATAAATAAGCTGCAAACGGAACCTGTACCAGCCGATGAGCTAATGACCGTCCAGAACTACATGGCTGGCGAATTTGTCGGATCGCTAAACACGCCGTTTGAGATTGCCGACCGGTATAAGCTTATTCTGCTCGATGGGCTGCCTGTCGATTTCCTGAGCAGCTACATCAGCCGGATCAGAGCGGTTACCGTTGATGACGTGCAACAGATAGCGCAGACGTACCTGACGCAAGAATCGCTGGTGGAAGTAATAGCAGGCAATAAATAGCTGTTGGCTGGCCCAGTAGGTAACTAAAGAACCCATTCGACAGCGTTGGAAAGCGTTCGTTAGTTTTTTCCTAAATTTGATGTCAGATCAATCGAAATCGGTCTGATATAGCCCTACACAAGATCGCGCTAATGACCTTATCTATTGCCCCAGCAGCCCTGCTGGCCTATTTACTAGGATCGATTCCGACAGCCGTTTGGTACGGACGCGCCTTTTTTAAGATAGATATCCGTGAACACGGCAGCGGCAACGCTGGTGCTACCAATACATTCCGGGTTCTGGGGAAACGAGCTGGTACGGTTGTTATGCTGGTCGATGTTCTGAAAGGATTTGCAGCAGCTTCACTAGTCCATATCCTTAGCGCGCTGGGTACATTATCCGTGGATGAAGTATTGGGGTGCCAGCTTCTTTTCGGTTTTCTGGCTGTACTGGGGCACCTGTTTCCTGTTTTTGCTCAGTTTCGGGGTGGCAAGGGCGTGGCTACATTGCTGGGTATGGCGCTGGCCATTAAGCCCGAGGTAGCCGCTATCTGCATCGGCGTATGGCTGCTGGTCGTTATTGCGTCTCAGTACGTTTCGCTGGGGTCAATTCTGGCGGCACTGGCTTTTCCGGTACTGTTGCTGCTTCGCATTTCGGGTCAGCCAGAGAATCCACTACTGATTGCTTTCGGGTTTGTCATCTTTCTGGTTGTGGTGATCACCCACAAAAAAAACATCGGTCGTCTACTTCAGGGAAATGAAAGTCGAACGGTATTAATCAAGCTGAAGAAGAAAGCGTAACTCTGCTCAGTTGATTGCAGCAGTATAAAGACAATTTGTTAAAATCAGGGCTGCATACATCCGTATTCGCAATAGTATCCCATCACACAAACTCGCAATTTTATGCTGGCAACGTACCTGGCCGATAACAAGCAACGGTTCCTCGATGAACTGTTCGATCTGATCCGGATTCCATCGGTATCCGCCGATTCTAAATTTAAAGACGATGTTCGGCGTGCAGCCGAATTCGTTCGTGATCGCCTTGGCGACGCTGGTCTAGACGGGGCCGAGGTGATCGAAACACCGGGCCACCCGATCGTTTACGCCCAGAAGATCGTTGATCCGGCCAAGCCAACCGTGCTCGTTTACGGGCATTACGACGTTCAGCCGGCCGATCCCTACGAACTCTGGGACACACCGCCCTTCGAGCCAACGATCCGCAACGAACGGATTTATGCGCGGGGTGCCTGCGACGACAAAGGGCAGTTTTACATGCACATAAAGGCGCTGGAAGCCATGCTGGCAACCGGCAACTTACCCTGTAATGTGAAAGTGATGATTGAAGGCGAGGAAGAAGTGGGTTCAGACCATCTGGGCGACTTTGTGGCCGCCAACCGCGAAAAGCTTGCGGCTGATGTGATACTGATCTCCGACACGAGTATCATCAGCAACGATGTACCTTCGGTAGAGTCGGGCCTGCGGGGTTTATCCTACGTGGAAGTAGAAGTTGTTGGCCCTAATCGTGATCTGCACTCCGGCGTATATGGTGGAGGGGTAGATAACCCGGTCAATGTGCTGTGCCAGATGATCGCCTCACTGAAAGACGCCGACGGACGCATCACCATTCCCGGTTTCTACGACACCGTCGTTGACCTTACTGATGATGAACGTGCCGAACTGGCCAAAGCACCTTTTGATCTTGATGAATATAAACGTGATCTGGGTATTGGCGATGTGTTTGGCGAAGCTGGTTACTCAACCAATGAACGTACTTCAATCCGGCCAACCCTGGATGTAAATGGCATTTGGGGCGGCTATATTGGCGAAGGAGCCAAGACCGTCTTGCCCTCAAAGGCATCGGCTAAGATCAGCATGCGCTTGGTACCTAATCAAACACCCGATGAGATAACTACTCTATTCACCAAGCACTTTGAGTCAATTGCTCCTGCTTCGGTAACGGTGAAAGTAAAGCCTCATCATGGTGGTTTTCCGTATGTAACACCCACCGATTCGATCGAGTTTGAAGCCGCCAGCCGCGCATTTGAAGAGGCATGGGGTAAAAAACCGATTCCTACCCGTGGTGGCGGCAGTATTCCAATCGTGGCTTTGTTTGAGAGAGAACTGGGCATCAAGAGCATCCTGATGGGCTTTGGCCTTGATGCCGATGCGCTACACTCACCTAATGAAAGCTACGGTTTGTTCAATTTCTATAAGGGCATTGAAACCATCCCCTTCTTCTATAAGCACTATACTGCGTTGAAAGGATAACCGTTTTTCTTAACGTACCTGCATCGAAAGCCTCCTTACAGGGAGGCTTTTTTGTTACTCATATTCATCAATTTATAAGTAGTTTTACACGAGTACCGAAAATAGACTATACTGCTCTGCTTAGTGTAGTTATTTTTTTGTATAATTCGACTCATTAACAGCGGGTTACTAGCCTAAGCGATGGGACAAACAACTATGCGTACAGCACGGTGGTGGACGATGGTCCTCTATAGCCTGACAACGCTGGTTGGTCCTGCTTTTGCTGATCCATTATTACCTCCCGTTCGGTTTCGAATTGACCATATTGGCGTAGACGATGGCCTGACTCAGGGGTCTGTGTACTTCATCCTTAAAGATTCACGCGGTTTCATGTGGTTCGGCACTCAGGATGGCCTGAACTGTTATGATGGCCACCGGTTTCTGACCTATCGCCCCGATGACCACCGGCCCGGCAGCATTCGGGGCGTGAATATATTCGGTATTGTTGAAGACAGGCAGGGCGCCATCTGGATTGGTACGGAACGAGGCCTGAACCGATATGACCGCTGGACAAACCAGTTCACCTGCTTTTACACATCAGCCGTTAAACCGGGCGTGCGTCCTATTCCCTCCCGCACGCTACCTTTTTTTGCTGACGATACTGAGTTGCTTTACCTGAGCGATGCAGAAGGGCTGGTTTCAGTTAACTACCGCCTACGCCGGAAACGAATTATTCACCCCAGTTTAAAACCAAAGCATGAATACGATCTACAAAGCTCAACCACCCGAACGTCAGCGGGCGATGTGTGGCTTCATGCGTCGGTAGGGTTACTGCGCTACAACCTGGCCGAAAAAAAGCTACATCGCTATTTTAGTAATCATACGGCCAATGAATTCGGGCGGGCAGAGACTGTTTTTTCATTTCATGTAGATACCGATAACATAGCCTGGATTGGTACGGCCAACGGCCTTATTCGTTTTGATTACAAAGCCGGTATATCACGCGTTTACAATACAGTCGGATCCAGTAAACTAGGGCCTATCTACAGCCTCGCTGAAGATCAGCAAGGGCATTTGTGGTTGGGTACACAGGAGCAGGGTATTTTATATTTCGATAAACGCGCCCGCCTGTTCGGAACAATCGAAAGCCCGCCCAACAGTTCACTTCTGATTAGCCAGTTTGAAATCAACAAAATAATAGTCGATAACCAGGGAATCGTCTGGGCCAACATTGACCCCAACGGGTTGGTAAAGCTGGTGCCCGAAGTATTTTCGTTTGATGGAGTAAGTAAGAATTACAAATCCGGGCATCCGCCTTCGAATAAACAATTAACCAACTTCACTATTCGTGGCTTTGCGGAGCATGCCGTTACTCCCGCAGATAAAGCGCTTACCAAACCACCGTTGTGGGTTGGTACAGAAACAGGCATCAACGTACTGGATCAGTCATCGTGGCGGGTGTTACGGCATTATTTAACAGCAACCCCCCATAGCGACGTACCCAGGCATAACCCAATCAAACGCTTGTACGTTGACCCGTATAAACGGATGTGGGTTGGTACAACTGGCGGCGCTTACCTGTTTCATCCGCGCGATGAATCGTTTGAGCTGCTGACGTTTCCACCCACACATGCTTATCAGGCCGACGTAACTGAAAACTTTGCCCGCGATTTAGTGGCGGTTAGCGCCGACACTATGCTTGCTGCTACGGAAGAAGGCATTTTTCAACTGAGCTTAGCTACCCGGCAATGGCGTAAACGAGCCGAACTAGCCACGAAAAACTTATTTTCGTTTCATTGGGAGCCACATACCCGACGCTTATGGGTAGGAACGTACCTGAACGGTTTCCATTATTATCAGCTTCCTGCCGATGGCTCCCCGGCACCATGGCGCCAGCTCATGACGGGCCTGTCAGGGTACACTGTTCTTCATATCCACGACGACCCTGCCCGACATATCGTCTGGCTCTCTACCGACCGGGGCCTGGCGGCACTGGATAGGCAAACGAACAGAATACGATTTTTCACCGAACGTGACGGATTGGCCAATTCATTCATCTATGGTGTGCTGCCCGATGCCCGGAACAACCTCTGGATGAGCACCAACCGAGGTATATCCAGACTCGACGCGGCCACCACACAAATTAAAAATTTTGGCTTGTCGGATGGCCTTCAAGGATTAGAGTTCAACGGAAATGCACTGTTCCGCACTCAAAGTGGAAACCTGCTATTTGGTGGCGTTAATGGGTTTAATAGTTGCCAGCCTGAGCTGTACCGTACCAGCCGCACAAACCCGGCTGTGCACCTGTATAATCTGCGTATAAACGATGAACCCTATGGTACGGATGCAAGCCTGAATGAGTCGAGCCTAAAGCTTGATTACGCGCAGAATACGTTTTCACTTGAGTTTGCGGCAATGGATTACCTCAGCAACAGCCATAACCGCTATTCATACAGATTGAGTAACTACGATGCTGATTGGGTACAGGCCGGCGAGAAAAATTACGTTCGATACGCCAATGTACCGCCAGGCGATTATGTATTGGAGGTTCGAACGGCCAACAAAGATGGGCAGTGGAGTTACCGGGTTCATCGGCTGGCCATCCAGATCGATCCTCCTTTCTGGCGCACCGTGCCCTTCATACTACTCCTCATGTTATCGGTGGGCGGGGCTGTTCTTATCTGGGTACGCAGACGCGAGAATCTATTACGCGACCGTCAGGCAGAACAGTTGCGGCTGGCTTTCGATGTACAGGAACAGGTAAAACGCGATATTGCCCGCGACTTACACGACGAAATCGGTACCCGGCTGGCGACGTTAAAGTTGTATACCTCGCAGATTGCCCGGTATGTTGGCGATGAGGAAGCGCCCCGCACCTTACGTAATGCCATAAACGGCTTAATAAACGACACCATCAGTGATGTGCGTGATCTGCTCCGCGAGCTAAATCCACGTACCCTTGAACAATACGGCTTTGGCCCTGCTCTCGAAGAATTGCTGGATCGAATAAACGCAACAGGCGCGATTATGGCCCACGTCAGCCTGGACGAAAATTTAACCCGCCTCCCCACCGATACCGAAATTATGCTTTATCGGATCGTGCAGGAATTAATCAATAACACTCTGAAACATGCGAACGCCAGCCAAATAGACATTACCTGCAAATACCGCGACGACCGGATCTACCTGACCTATGCCGATAATGGGCAAGGCTTCAACTACGAACGAGTTCGGCAGGGGTTAGGGATAGGCAACATTGAGTCGCGCGTGGCTATGCTTCAGGGCGTAATTCAATGGCAGACCGAACATGAAAAAGGCACATCGGTCATGATTTTGCTCCCGCTCCCCTATGCCGACCGAAAACTTCGCCCGTCACAGACGTCAATAAAAATTCCGTCCACCTAATTTTTATATATCCAAATAAGTTAACATATATAAGACTACAAATTCTTCCTGAATTATACTTAGAAATAATTTTCATAGCTCTTTTAGACACGCCTTTTTTTAGAGGGTTCAATTGGGGAAAGAAAATGGCTTTCGGGCATCTAAAAAGACTATATCGGCTCGTATTTTCCTCGCAACTGGTGTTTGATGACATGTAGTAGTGACCTCAGCGAAAAAGGTACGTCTGAGTTACAAAATATTAGCTATTGAGCCTTTTATTATGGAAAAAGTTAGGAGGAACCGTGTCAAAACAACACAGCGAATTATTGACGCTTTCGAAGAGGTATTGGCGGAACGCGGCCTGCAGGCCGTCGGTGTAAACCGTGTTGCTGAAAGAGCAGGGGTTAGTAAAGTGCTTATTTACCGCTATTTCGGTGGACTGGAAGGCTTGATTTCGCACTACATACGAATGGGGCGGTTGTACCCCAACTTCACAGAACCTGTATTGGAACAATTACGCCCCAACAACGAGGAAGAGTTGAGCCGGTTATGGTATCGGCAACTAACTCAGTTATTCCGGCAGTTTCGCAACAACAAAGCGAGCCGTGAGCTTCTGAAAGCCAATACGATCGAGAATGACCCTATTGCCGACATTGCCAGCCAGATCCAGGATGAAGAAATTACCCGGTTGGTTAATCAGTTTTCATTTGTCGACAATGTTGACAATGAAGCCATATCTGCTGTTACAGTTGGCGCCATGTCTTATCTGACCTTAATGGCCGACAATAACAGAACAATGGCTGGTATTGATCTGAGAAGCGAAGAAGGCTGGAAGCGAATTGAACTGGCTGTTAAGCTAATTTACACGGCCCTCAGCGAAAAAGCAGTTCAATCAGATGCTGTAAGCTTCATAAAAGCGCCAAGTACAATGGATATCCAGTGGAAATAATTTGTATCCGGCAGTTGCCCTTATCCGGTTCGAGCAACTGCCGGATACAAATCATTTTACCACTATCGTCTTATGGTCTACACCCACGCCTTTTATTGTTAATGACTTCCACTTTTTAGGAAGTCTGCCTTTAATCTGACCAATACCGGCATCGGTAATATCCAGGCCCCCAAAGCCACTGATAACAGCCTGCAACATTCCGCCGGCTCCCGTAGCAAAGTAAGGGTTAGTACCGCCCGCTGTTTCAGATAGCACACCGAAGGGAGGTACTTCGTTTGGCTTGTAGCTCCTTACAAACCATTCATACCCTTTTTCGGCATCGCCCATTCGCGTGTAGAGCGTTGACAAGACAGACCAGCCCATAGCAGGACCATCCGGCGAGTACCTGGGCGCGTAGTACGCTAAATCCTTGCGAATCTTTGCCTCGTCGCTCACAATCTTTAACGGGTAAGCCAGCAGGTTTACGTCAGCCTGCTTAATCATTACGCCGTCGTACGTCCGGTTCTCCTTGGTGACACCATCCGGGAAGGTTAGAATAGGAATGCCGGCCGCAACAGCGTTCCACTGCGCGTTGGGAGCAACACCCAGTTCCTGAGCGGCTTTAGTGGCCATGCCCAGCACTGTTTTTACCATTCCGTTCGTGAATGCGTTATCATCAATGTTTTCCTGCCATTCGTTCGAACCAATCACATTGTTGATATGGTATTGACCATCAGTGCCTTTTTCAACCCGACTCACCCAAAAATCAGCCACCTCTTTTAGCATCGGGTAGCCGCGGGTACGTAGCCATTCTTTGTCTTTTGTTACTTGATAGTAAGTCCAGAAAGACCAGCCTACGCAACCTGTAATGTGGTGCTGAAACGGCCCTGTCAATGCCCAGACCGGTGTAGCTTCCTGCCCATCAGCGTCGGACTCCCAGGGAAACATAACGCCGGTATACCCGTGGCTAAACGCATTTTGACGCGCCATAGCCATCCGTTCGTAGCGATATTCAAGCAACGACTTAGCCAGTTCGGGCTTCAGCATCACCAGCGGTGGATACATCCACAATTCAGTATCCCAGAAAACGTGCCCATTATAGCCAAGTCCCGACAAGCCCATTGGCGACAGGCTGTAGGCAGAGCCTTCCCGCGCAAATGAATACAGGTGATACAGTGCCTGCCGAACAGCCCGTTGTGCGTCGGGATCGCCGTCGATGATAATGTCAGATTGCCAGAGTTTCTCCCATTCGGCATTGTGGCGGGTCAGCAACCGCTGGGTACGTTCCAGCGCTGCGAAAATGGTTAACCGTTCGGCTTCGTTGTGGGGGTCTGCAGTATGAGCAGTCGACGAAACCGACCCTACTACACTGAAGCGGTACGTCTGGCCAGCCTTCAATTGCTTCTTGAATTTGGCCAGATGCATATTGTAATCCCAGTCTTCATGGATCACGTCTGGTTCCTGACCGTGCGGCTCGTCAAAAATGAATGATGTTGATGCCGCTACTGTATGCCGGCCGGTAGGGCTTTTCGCCACTGACGTTAACAGCCGAATTGTTACGTGAGGACGGTCGATCTCGGAATAGAAATTCTTTACTTCCTTCAGGTTTTCAGGCGATTCAAGCACCGACATTGGAATGATTTCACAGTCTTTTTTAGCTGTAATTTCTACCTGAGTCAATGCCGAGAAAGGAAGGTGCCGCAGGGCCAGAACGGTCTGCTTTACGCTGACCTTGTCTTTATAATCAAATGTGGTGGTTAAAGCTGCCTTTTGCATATCAAGTGATTGCCGGTAGTTGGCAATCGTGCGCCGGTCGATCCGCTGCCCGTCAACGTCGAGGTTCATATTGGCGAAGTTGAACACCTTCAGAATATTCGACACACGACCCCGGCCGTAGGTATCAAATGCACCGTTGAGTACTACGTCTTTCACTTTCATCGGCTCGGGCGACGACACAAGCCCAATCATGCCATTGGCAACGGTGATTCCGTAATAGTTGGCGGGATTAATAGTCTGTGCTGCGATCTGCCAATCGGCAGACTGAGCGCTAACGGGTATACTTGTTACGCAGGCCACTACGCTTAACAGGCTAATTTGAGTAAGTAGGCTACCTCTCATGGAAACTGGTTTTGGTCAAAATAGTAGCAATATAACGTTAAATAAAGATATATATCTGTGCATGGCAAAGCAGCCTGCCGAGGCTGAGCAGTTAACTAGGGTGTTACCAGGCTTTTATCATACAGGCCACAGATTACCCCTGAGTAAATTATTCAACCAGCTTAATTATGCCCCCGTAAATCAGAGCCATTACTCAAATACAGTACGGGTTACGGCGTGTGTAATCGACTAACTACCGGAGTAAATACGCCCCAAACTGAGTAAAATAACCACAATACCAGCGAACTAATGCCTGAAATTTACTCGGACAATATACTTATAATCAACTTGTTAGTTTAGCAATAAATGTATTGGCACACTATTTTATCTAGTAAGTCGCTTAATAATCTATTCAACTATAATTAACTCAATACCATGCTTTTCAAAACAAGAAAGCACCCACAAGACTACCTCACGGACAAAACATTTCTGGCAGGTTTATTAACTGGAATAGCAAGTGGTTTGGCCGTTGGCCTTCTGTTGGCCTCACGCTCGGGTAAAGGCCTGCGCGATCAACTTTCAGATTCTTTTGACGAACAGGCGGATAAAGCACAGCATAAATGGGCGAAAACGAAATCTAATGTCGAAGACACCATTGATACCGTTAAAACCAACGTGGGTGTTGCTGCTGAAGAAGTAAAGGACAAGGCCGAACAGCTGGCAGACGATACCGAATCTGGCTTCGATAAGCTGAAGAACATCGCTAAATTTTTCTAAGCAGACCTGGCCTCCCGGCATTTCTGATTTATTCAACAACCATGAAAGGGTCCCCAATTCGCAACGAACTGGGGACTCGCCTTATCACCCAGAGTCTACAGGTATGTGCCTTAGTTGGTCTGCACCTTGTCGATATCTATTCTCATTCAAAACTCAACAATATGGAACGCGAACTTTCTTACTCGACCGATCCGGCATACAACCGTATCAATTTCATAAAACGCATCTCCTGGAGTGCCGTCTTCGCTGGCGTTCTGGTGGCAATTGTCGGCCAGATACTATTGACCCTGCTGGGCCTTGGTATTGGGTTGAGCACCATCGACCCGGCAACGGAAGCCAACTCTACCACTGGTTTAGGCACAGGAAGCGCTATCTGGTACATCATTAGCAGCTTGCTGTCTTTATTTCTTGGCGGATGGATTGCGGGCCGGTTAGCAAGTGCTCCCCGCCTGTTCGACGGCGTCATTCACGGTGTGCTAACCTGGTGTCTGGCTACGTTGCTGACCATCTATTTTCTAACGACAACGATTGGTAGTCTGATTGGTGGGGCGAGCCGGTTGGTTGGCAGCCTGGTTCGGACCGCTGGTTCAGCTGTTGCCGTTGCTGCTCCTGGCATTGGTAACGCTGTAGAAGGCCAACTGAAAGAAAATGGTATTGATCTACAAAACATAGATCTAACTGACTTAAAGCAGGAGGCGAACCGGCTACTACGGCAAACAGGCGATGTGAACCTGAGCCCAAACACACTGGAACGAAAAGCCGATCAGGCAGGTCAGCAGGCGAAAACAGCGGTAAATAAGGCATCAGAAAATCCACAGGCAGCCGATGATATTGCAGGCGGGCTGTTTAGCAGACTGTTCAAGCAAGGTCAGGCAACGGTAAACAGCGTAGACCGTGACGATGCCGTTAACGTGGTTATGAAGCGAACAGGCAAGAGCCGGGCCGAATCTGAACAGATCGTTGATAATTGGATCAGCACCTACAAACAGGCAGCAGCCAAATTTGAACAGACAAAACAGGAAGCCGAAGTAAAAGCAAGGCAGGCAGCTGATACTGCCGCATCGGCGGCATCGAAAGTAGCTATTTTTAGCTTCTTTGGCCTGTTGATAGGCGTCGTGGCATCTGGATTTGGCGCTAAAATGGGCACTGAATCGAAAGATGGTATGAATTCACTCGATCGTATCGTCTGAGCCACTAGTTGATGTATAACCAGTACGTTGCTCTGTTTCAGTAGCGTGCTGGTTATACATCAGTATTTTTTATTTAACACCCTGAAAATACACATGTCTTTGAGGGCTTTCCTTTTCTGCTCGTAGGTATCTCTCATTTGACATGCGGGCACCATTTGCTTAGTACACAAGTAACTAGAAACCAATTTCGATGAAATGGGTGTGACTCAGCGGTTATACTCCATCCTGAACAGGGAAATTGCCTCTAAACCTCGTCAGCACGAATTTTTGTTCGTACTAAACCTCCTGTTTACTGGCCGTTTCGCTACTTATCTAACCCGAAAAATAAATTTATGCGATCATCAATCAAGCTGGCTCTCCTTGTAGCACCATTACTGTTTTCTCAGTGTGGGGTAAACAGGCAAGTGCAGCAAGCAAAAATGCTGGGCAAAAGTAATTACGCCGTTCGTTCTGCCGATAATATAACCGTAGCTGGCTACGACATTCAGGAGTTCAAAGATATTCGGCAACTGGATGAGGTAAATCCGCTTAAATACCCTAGAATTGCGGCCGGACTACTCAGCAAAAACATACCCTTTAGGGCAAATATCAACCTGGAAGTTGTTAACCCGACAAACGACCTTGCCGCTATCAATCAATTCGACTACCGCTTATTGCTTGATGGAAATGAACTGGCTACAGGTGCCGTTCAGCAGCGAATTGAAATTGCGCCGGGCGGGGGAAAAGTACTTGTACCCATTCCTGTGAACACGAATGCATATGATCTCGTGACAAACTCAGCCACCCGGAATGCCTTTGTTGCTTTAGTTCGTAATCTGGCGGGTAGCACTCAGGCAATATCGTCTCGTATCACGCTTAAAATAAGACCAACCTTAGTGATAGGCAATAAACAGATTAAGTATCCTGGTTATATCGACATCGACAAAGAAGTCACCCGGGACTTGCTCCTAACGACTCAGAAACCCAATCCGTAAACAGATTAAAAGGCTGGTCATCACAGTAGTCTCCGACAAGTTGTCGGCACACACTGAAATGACCAGTTTTTTTATCCGTTCCCTTCCGACGGATCGGTTTAAGCCATCACATATCACCCAGTAGCTAGTCAGGCATATAGGTTAGCTGTACGATCAGGGCAGACGTACCGTTCTGGTTGCTCCGCTGCCAGCCAATAGCCAGTGGTACACTTTTCGACAGGAATAACTCCAGGCCGAGGGCTAGTTGCCCAACATCATGCTGTCCCGAAATCCAGTCGCCTATCAGGTGTAGTTTCTGATAAAATATCCCCGCCTCGAAACCAGCCTGAAAACCCACCTGCGGCCCCGCGCCCAGGTATCGCGTGTGCCCCGAATACAACCCGGCCGTTAGTTTATAGTGCTCTTTATAAAATTGCTTGTTCAGGTTGGCATATCCATAACTCACCAGCCGCCGCTGGTTTTTAGTGGGGGTGAGATTATAGCCCACCTGAGCACCAAGGCCAACGTGAAACCCATGCGGCAGTTTAAAAATCTTTTGGCCATTCAGCATAAGCAGCGGCGAGTATGCCCGCTCACTTGTAGAATCGTTGCGAAGAATTTGTTTGCTAACCGGGTAATAATCGAGGTTCAGCAGGTTGGCACCTATTTCCCAATCTTTACCAAGACCATAATCAAATGTTGTTAGGGAACGGTAGTAATCCTGAATGGAGAATTGCTGTTGAACCGTGAGCTTACGGGCTTTGGCTACATCAGATTCAGGTACGTTGAAATATGACTCCTGCGCCAATGCAACCGTGTTTCCTAAAAAAAGCAGGCTGAAAAACAGCCATTTAGTCGTCTTTTTATCCATCATTCGTTGAGTCTACCTCCTAATTAGTACTGGCTTGTTCAACCGCAGGTTCACGTATTAACTACCTTTTAATTACAAGTCTGTTTGAGAAAAATGATATTTGTAATTATATGTGGACTTCCTTGCCCGATGCAGATTATACCTACATATAAGTACGTTTTGAATTAGTTAGAGTCTGCTCTTTCTATGTTTTAGAGAGGTTAAAAGCAGCATTTTATCCGCTAAACATGATTGGTAAGTTAGTCGCCCTCTTCTTGGGCGTAAGTATTACAGTTGCTACAACGGCAGCAACGGCGCAGGATACGTTATCACTCACCTTGTTTCAGGCAGATAGCTTGTTTCTTCAGCATAACCTCCAGGCGCTGGCCGGGCGATTTCAGATAGAAGCTGCACAAGCCCAGATAGTTCAGGCACAACTCTATGAAAACCCGATTGTATCGCTTGAATTCAACGCCTTCAATCCAACCCTTGGGCAGGCATTTGATGTGGGGAGTAATGGCCAAAAAGCCCTGGCCGTTCAACAAACCATTCTTTTAGCAGGCAAACGCAGTAAACGGGTGGCGGTGGCTGCTCAACAGGCCCGCCTTACCGAACTACAATTTACCGACTTGCTGCGTATCCTGCGCTTCGATGTACACAGCCGGTTTTTCTCCGTCTTTTTCACAACCAATACCTTACAGGTATACGCCCAGCGCCGCGTTCGGCTCACCGAAACGATAGCCGCATTTGAACGCCAATATGCCAAGACCAATGTAGCCTTGAAAGAGCTGGTCCGTTTGAAAGCCCTGCTTTTACAACTAACCAACGACCAGTTAGAACTGCAAAATCAGCTTATTGACCAGCAACGCGATTTACGCATCCTGCTACAGACCACACAGTCTATCCGCCCTGTATTGGCCGTGCGCGATACGGCCCGTTACAACCGGCCGCTGCCCACGCTTCAGAATGCCGTGGCGATGGCTTACGATAATCGGCCCGACCTGCAGGCAAGTGTCGTAGCCATTCAGCAGGCCGATGCCAACGTGAACCTACAAAAAGCCCTGGCCCGCCCCGACCTGCGCATAGGGGCACTTTACGACCAGAATGCCAGCTATGTTACCAATTACCTGGGCGTAACGGTTGGTATGGACCTACCCGTTTTCAACCGGAATCAGGGCAACATTCGGTCAGCCATTGCGCAGGGGCAATTCGCGAGGCTTGGGCAACGTACCCAGCAAACGATTGTTGAAAACGAAGTTCGGGCGTCACTGGAACAAATTCAGCAGACCAACACCGCCTTCCAAAGCATCGATCCGAATTTTCCGGCGCAATTCGATGAGTTGAGCCAGAACGTATTGAGGAACTTCGAGAAAGGCAACATCGCCCTAATCGAGTTTGTCGACTTGTTCGAAACGTACCTGGAAAACGTCCGCCAACTCAACCGCCTTCGGGCCGACCGTATTACTGCCTACGAACAACTTACCTACGTAATAGGCACAGACCTCTTCAAGTAACTGTTAGTCATGAAACCATATTTTCTAGTTGTTGCTCTGTCGCTGGCCGCTTGTTCAAAAGAACAGAAAGTAGCCGAAGAAGCGCCCAAAACAGCTTTTACGCTAACCGATACGATGGCTAGTCGGCTTCAGACCGAAGCCGTTGTAGCCGCCCCGATCCGCAGTCAGCTCCGGCTGATCGGTCGCGTAGTTCCTGACGAGAACCGCCTGATTCGGGTCTTTCCGCTGGTTGGTGGAAATGTGCGCGACGTGCGGGCCGAGCTTGGCGATTTCGTAACGAAAGGCCAAACGCTGGCCATTATTCAATCGAGCGAGGTAGCCGGTTATAATAGCGAGTTGGCGCAGGCGCAGGCCGAGCTTCGGCTTGCCCAGAAAAATCTACAGGTAGCGCAGGACCTCTTCACCGATAAGCTGAGTTCAGAGCGTGACGTTATTGCCGCCCGGAAAGAGGTAGAACGCGAACAGGCCGAATTGGCCCGTCTGCGCGAAGTCTTACAGATTTATGGAGCCGATAATCGGTCGCAATCAGTGGTGAAAGCTCCCATTTCAGGGTATGTACTGGAAAAGAACATCAATCGGGGCATGCAGCTCCGGTCTGATGATGCCAATGCCGTATTCACGATCTCGCAGCTGAACGAAATCTGGGTGATGGCCAACGTCAACGAATCAGACATCGGGCAGATTCGTCTGGGCCTTCCCGCTCAGATACGTACGCTCAGTTACCCCGACAAGGTATTCCGGGGCGTTGTCGACAAAATTTATAACGTGCTTGATCCGGCAACCAAAACCATGCAGGTACGTGTGCGGCTGGCCAACGAGCAGATGAAGCTCAAACCCGGCATGAACGCCACCGTACTGCTGGCGTTCGACGAAGGCGGATCAATGCCGACTATTCCCGCCCGCGCGCTCATTTTCGACAAGAACAAGCAATTTGTGATGGTCTACCACGACCGGGCGCACATCGATACACGCGAGGTGCAGGTATACCGCTCGCTGGGCGATATCGCTTATATCCAGAGTGGCTTACAGGCGGGTGATAAGGTCATTACCCAGTCGCAGTTACTGATTTATGACGCGCTAAACGACTAATAAGAGAAAGAGTACATGAGTGCATGAGTGAATACTGACCTCGGTCTGTACAGGCTGGCCAGGCATTCGCTCATTCGCTGTCTGCTCACTCATTTTCGTATGAATAATTTCATCAAGTCGATCCTCACGTTTTCCCTGAAGAACCGGTTTTTCGTGTTTTTCATGGTGGGTGCGCTCACGATAGCAGGGGTCATCAGCTACCTGAAAACGCCTATTGAGGCGTTTCCCGATGTTACGAACACCCAGATTATCGTGGTGACGGAATGGAACGGCCGCAGCGCAGAAGAAGTGGAACGGTTTGTAACCGTACCGATCGAGGTGGCTATGAACTCGGTGCAGCGCAAAACCAACGTGCGATCGATCACTATGTTCGGGCTGTCGGTCATGAAGATTATTTTCGAAGATGATGTCGAGGATTTCTTCGCCCGGCAACAGGTCAACAACCTGCTTCGCACGGTATCGCTACCCGAAGGCGTAGAGCCCGATATTCAACCACCCTATGGCCCAACCGGCGAAATTTTCCGCTATACCCTAACGTCACCCACCCGTGATACCCGCGAGTTGCTGACTATTCAAAACTGGGTCATTGACCGTCAGTTACGGGCTGTGGCGGGTGTGGCCGATATTGTGGCATTTGGCGGGCGCGAAAAAACGTACGAGGTCAGCGTAAACCCGCTGCTGCTGCAGAAGTACGGCATCACCCCTTCCGAAGTATATAACGCCGTTACCCAGAACAACCTGAACGTAGGTGGCGATGTCATTGAGAAGAACGGACAGGCTTATGTCGTTCGCGGCATTGGTCTGTTAAACAACATCGACGATATCAACAACATCATTGTCGACGAGCAGGGGGGGTTGCCCGTTCTGGTTCGCGATGTAGCCAACGTTATCGAGTCGAATCAGCCGCGTGTAGGGCAGGTGGGGCTCAATAAAAGCGACGACGTTGTTGAAGGTATTATCGTGCAACGGAAGGGAGAAAATCCGTCGGAAGTATTAGGGCGTGTTAAGGAAAAAATTGCAGAGCTGAACGACAAAATACTGCCCGACGACGTCAGGATGGTAACGTTTTATGACCGTGATAACCTGATGACGTTTTGTACCGAAACAGTGCTCCACAACCTCGCCGAGGGCATCCTGTTTGTAACCGTCATTGTATTTCTGTTCATGGCCGACTGGCGCACCACGGTCATTGTGAGCATTATTATTCCACTCGCGCTGCTGTTTGCCTTCCTGTGTATGCGCCTTCGGGGCATGTCGGCCAACTTGCTCTCGATGGGCGCCGTTGATTTCGGCATTATCATCGACGGTGCCGTGGTAATGGTCGAAGGCATTTTCGTGGTGCTCGATCATAAAGCGCATAAAGTCGGTATGGAGCGCTTCAACAAGCTGGCAAAGCTTGGGCTGATCCGCAAAACAGGCACCGAACTCGGCAAAGCCGTTTTCTTCTCAAAACTGATCATTATCACGGCCTTGCTCCCTATTTTCTCGTTTGAAAAAGTGGAAGGCAAGATGTTCAGCCCATTAGCCTGGACCCTCGGCTTTGCCCTGCTCGGCGCGCTGATTTTTACGCTGACATTAGTGCCGGTATTATGTTCGATGCTGCTAAACAGGAACGTAAAGGAGAAGAATAACTTCATCGTTAACTTCTTCAACCGAACCATTACCAGCGGCTTCACCTGGACTTACGCCCACAAGAAAACCAGCATGCTGGCAGCGTTGGTATTCATGGGCCTGAGCTTTGCTTCAGCAACTTTACTGGGTACCGAATTCCTGCCCCAACTCAACGAGGGAGCGCTATGGGTAGAAGCTAAGTTGCCCATGAGTTCATCGCTCGGCGAGACCGTGAAAATGGTACATACCTTGCGGGGTAAGCTCATGGAGTTTCCTGAAGTGAGGGGCGTACTATCGCAAACGGGGCGCTCAAATGACGGTACCGACCCCTCAGGGTTTTACTATGTGCAGATGCAGGTGAACCTGAAACCCAAAAAGGAATGGGCTCGTAAAATCACTACCGACGGGCTGATTGAAGAAATGGATGCCAAATTGAAGCAGTTTCAGGGCATCAATTATAACTACTCGCAACCCATCATCGACAACGTAGCCGAAGCCGTGGCGGGTATGAACGCCAGTAACGCCGTCAAAATCTTTGGCAGCGATCTGGCCGAACTAGACAAGTACGCCAACCAAGTCATTGAGGCCATTCGCGACGTACCCGGCATCAAAGACGTCGGTATTCTGCGAAACGTAGGTCAACCCGAACTCAGCATTTACGTCGACAAGCAAAAAATGGCTTTTTACGGTGTCCGTGTGGGCGATGCGGAAGCCGTGATTGAGATGGCAATTGGTGGTAAAACGGCCACACAGTTATACGAAGGTGAAAAACGGTTCGACATTCGCGTTCGGTACCTGCCCGATTACCGCAAGAATGAGGAAGATATTGGCCTGTTGATGGTGCCAACCATTCGGGGGGATAAGATTCCGCTGAAAGAAATTTCGACAATCAAGACGCTTACGGGCCCGGCCTTTGTGTATCGTGATAAGAACAAGCGGTTTATCGGCGTGAAATTCTCGGTCCGTGAGCGCGATCTCGGCAGCACGATTGCCGATGCGCAACACCGGGTCCGCGAAAAGGTAAAGTTCGAGAAAGGATACGAGCCCGAATGGACTGGTGAGTTTGAGAATCAGGTACGTGCCTCAAAGCGGCTTGGTCAGGTGGTGCCGTTGAGCCTTATGGCCATTTTCGTTATTTTGTTCGTTCTGTTCGGCAATGCCAAAGATGCTGGACTAGTCTTGCTTAACGTACCATTTGCCTTGATTGGCGGTATTCTGGCCCTACACGCTACAGGTACCATCTTCGGCATATCGGCAGGAGTTGGCTTCATTGCGCTGTTCGGCATCTGCGTACAAAACGGCGTTATCTTGATATCCGTCTTTAACGCCAACTTGAAGGCAGGCATGAGCCTCGATCAGGCTATTGCCGATGGGGTACAGTCGCGCATCCGGCCAGTAGTAATGACCGCCATGATGGCCGCCATCGGGCTACTCCCGGCAGCCGTAAGTAGTGGCATCGGCTCTGAAACTCAGAAACCACTGGCGATTGTAGTAATTGGCGGCCTGATTACGGCCACAATTCTTACGCTCCTTATCTTCCCGATCATTTACCGCTTCTTCAATCGAAATACAACACATACGGCCCGCCGGGGTGGCAAGAAACGCAAACAGACTGCCGAAATAGCTTAATTTGCCTGAATGGCTCTTTCTCACAGCTGATGCCCCGGGGTATCCTTAGCTGTGAGAAAGACCCGCCATTTACTGGTCGCTACGTCTGTTGTGCAAAAGCAGCGGTGAACCCGACACTTCATCCAGACCCTGCTCTGCCTCCAATAACTTAACTCTGAACTGAGCTTCTATTTCTGCGGTCTCATTACGACTTGCCGTTACGTATTCGTCAATTGCGGCGAGGGCCGCTCGTGCCGCTTCCAGTTGCAACTCTAATTTATCTTCGTACCGCTCACGCTCGTAGATTGCCAGAGCCACACTCCATAACTGTGCTTTTGTAGGAGGGTCTACATTGTTTACAATCGCTATGTGATTGACAAGGGTAGATTTCGAGTCTCTAAGTTTAGGAAAATTAGAATCGATTTTCTCCACAACCCCTTTTAGTCCTTTTGCCTCATGCTTGGCAATTGTTCTTAATTTACCCGTATAGGTAGAATCCTCCTTAGGCGCTACTCCACGACCTTTTTCAATTTTCGCTCTCCGGCGGGCAGCGGCTACTTTATCAACGCCAGCCCCAATAGCCGCATTAATTATACTGCTTACAACTGGGACAGGCACAGCACTTCCTACTGACTTAACAAACTGCTTGGGTCCACCGATAAGCTTTTTCCTTCCGGTATACCAGACCATTGTACCAATTTTATGAGGCATTGACTTAGACCTAATCCAGACCTGTGCCCTGGCCTCTTCCATGAATTCTTCTGAATCGAACATATCGTTTCTCGTTTAGAAATCATAGGTAGGCCGACTACATTGCTTTTCCTATATTATTGGATTAAGTAGTGTAGTTAATCGACGGAAATCTATTATTCGTTGACGATCAGCAGTTCACGCAGAATCAGGTGCACCTATTACTTATGTGTTCATAGCCCGAGCCCATACACTAGTTAGGCTAAGATCATCGTGAACAGACCCAGCAGCAGCTTCATTGAACCCGTAAATCAACGGTAGCTTCGTCATCTTCTCCGTTCGATACAGGGTAGCCATTACCGGGCGTGCTGTCTGGATCGCCGGGGGCAGCAACACGTACCTGTGCCTGAACCTGCTTTGGGCCGGTGGTTGTTACTCGCGCCCTAAAACTGATCGAACTGGATGCCCCTGGAGATAGGGATAACGTAGTTCCGGTAATACCGCCACCACCCGGCCCCATTGTATCACTGTCGACAAACTGTACACCGGTAGGCAGGTAAGCAGTGGTATTGATATTGGTCGCTGTTGCGCCTCCCACATTACTGATGATCAGAGTATAACTTACCAGATCGTTGAGCCGTGGCGTACGAGTGCTCACCTGCATTCGCAGGCTGAGGTCGGCTAAATTGGCCACAGGCACTGGCTGACTGCTCTGAACGGCAGGCAGGGGTTTTTGATTAGGGTTTGGTGAGTCAAACGTACCTGCACCCGTTCCTACCCTGACGTCGAGCTGAACCGTATCATCCTGTCCGTCGCCGGTTCCCGATCCTGGCTGACTGTCGGGATCCAGATTATCGCTCCGGTCGATTTCGGCTGCTAGTCGGTATGTTCCATCGGCAGTGGCCTTAACACGAAACGCATTTGTTATCCGCTGCCCGGGCTCCAGCACAGGCAACGTACCTGACACCACACCATTCACAACCGCTACATTGTCCGATAGGGCTGTTGCACTCATAGCTGGCGGCAGGCGGCATATCCAACCTACATTCAGCGCACGAGCAGAACTATTGTTTCTCACGGTAAGAAAAATAGTGGTAGTGTCATTTACCGCAAACACCCGCCGATGCGCCACCCCCATCAGCTCAAGATCTGCTCTGGAAAATACCTGAATAAAGGGAGTAGGCGCTCCAGCCACGATCGGATTAGTTGACACCACACGTACCCGATAGGCGCCTGCGTTCAGCGAATCTGGCCAGCGTACAGAGACAGGCGACACACTGCCACGACCCACAGTTGCCCTGAAACGCCCTTTAGCATCCAGAATCTGCACATCCCATTGATTTCCCGCATTGAACGTACCCAACTGTGTAAAGGCCACCTGCACACTATCGCCCGCCGAGAAGCTACTACCGCCAGTTGCCGTGACGGTACCGGTTCCTGCAAACAAAACCGGCAGGATGGGCGACGCCGTCTGGAAAAAAGAATCCGTCAGGCTATTATTCCAATTACGGGCAAACCGCGACAGCCCCATATTGGCAGGTATGGATTGGGGAACCAGGTAATATCTTGGATGCGGAGACGGGCGAAGCACGTTGCCAAAATGCACGTCTACATTACCGCCAAGGCGGTTCATAATTGTGTCGTTGAGTGGCCCCTGAAACACATTAAAGTTTGGGGTCTGTATTACCTGTAGTTGTTGGTTAACAACATCCGGATTGGTCACCTGCCCTGTAAATGAGGCCCGCGCAACCACCCAGGGCATTGACCGATTATTGAAATCCTGCCGAACTTTCCGGATCAATGAGTCGAGACGGGCTGCGTATAGGGGAATGGTTGATGGGCGAGCATTCTCTGATTCGCCCTGTTGCCAAAGCACCGCCCGGAAGCCCCCTGTTGCGCCGTAGTAGCTCATCAATTGACGTAGGTTGGTGTATGGCTGTAGGTTGGGCCAGTTAACAACGCAATAGAAGAGATTACAGCCGGGAACCCCCTTCGCCGTATTGCTCCAGTTATCGATAGTCGACGCATCCCAGCCGGCATTGTAAAACATGACAGGTACGTTGAACCGGTTCACGATGTAATCGCCCAGTTCGCCCCAGCCCCACGAACTCTCTCCCATTGGAAATACACGCTTACCGGCAGTCAATGGTGTATAGGTAGCGTAAGGCATTGGATCGCCCGACGAAAGCAAGGCAGGAAATCCCTGTGGATAATAATGGTTGATTGTATCGATTGAACTTACCCGATCAGAGAATGCTCCCAAATCGTTATCACCAATACCGAAGCCACGCGAGTTCGACTGCCCGGCCGTAATAAATACCTCGCCAATACCCACCGGCTGAACTGTAGCTTCTGCTATACTTACGCCATTGCGAACAGCACGAACGGTCAACACGTACCACCCACCAGCTCCGTTTATTGAGCCTATAACAACGCCGGCAATCGGATTTACCTGTATCAGTTGCCATGCTGTAGCCGTTCCCTGTCCCGCGCTAACAGGCGTTAATTGTGCTTCCAGCCGATCTGCCGCTTCGGTCAATCGGGCTGCTATATAGAGTTTACCCTGGTTATCAACTCCCCGTTGCGTCACAAATCGACTTGTCGGAAATTGAACAGATAATTGAGCCATGGCAGACGTATAACCGCCCAACAACACACAAACCAGCAGGAAAAAGCGAAGACAACTCATCAAAATCAATCTAACTAAACAGGCAGGGGAAGTATCAATACCAAACCTCTACCCGAATTCAAACAGTGTGTTATGCAAAAATGCCGGGGGCTGCATCTATTAAAAATCAAAGGTAATAGACTAGGTAAAGACTACTCGATTAAAGTATGCAACGACGCGCTCCCCCAAAAATACAATTACTTGTATTTTACTACCCTCTTTATGAGATATTGACATCGCCCTGACAGTCAATCTATAAAGTGCACAGACTGGGTTCCTGCTTAAGGGATTTTGTCCAATGAAATAGTGAGAAAATTACAATTCACATTTTTTTTACAATAGTATCGTATCTGTATATGGACAGAAAAAACGTAGATTTGTAAGCGTGTTTAGTGGGCTTTACCGGAATTTTATTTCCCGAAACGCCACAGTTGTAAAATTTTCACTTTTTTTACGTTCAAAACCTAACTTTCAATTCAACCCCAACAGTACACAGTTCAATGAAGACACAATCTGCAACCCCCGCACCCGCTAAGGCAGCCGCACCGAAGAAATCGTCAGGTGGTTTGAACCCAGTATTCGTTATCCCGATTCTGTTCATCATCGCTGAATTGGTTTTCCATTTCATCTTTGGCGATGGCAAGCACTTCCAGGATGGCGATCACGACAAGTTACCCCTACCTGGTGACTACTTTGGAACCGTTTACGCTGGTGGTTTTATTGTACCCATTCTGTTCACTTGTTTCCTTTGCGTATTCGTTTTCTCAATTGAGCGTTTTATCACGATCGGCCGTGCCAACGGTTCGGGCTCTATCGATGACTTCGTTCGCAAAGTAAAAAGCCAACTCGACCGGAATGAAGTTTCAGCGGCTATCGCTGAGTGCGACAAGCAGAAGGGCTCGATCGGTAACGTAGTAAAAACAGCCCTGTTGAAGTATCAGCAACTGGCTACAGACACGCAACTGAACAAAGAGCAGAAACTGGTTGCCCTTCAAAAAGAAGTTGAAGAAGCGACTACGCTGGAACTGCCTATGCTGGAGAAAAACCTGACGATCATCGCTACGCTGGCGTCGGTATCTACCCTGATCGCTCTGCTCGGAACGGTACTTGGTATGATTCGTGCCTTCGCGGCCATGGGTGCAACTGGCCAGCCTGACACGGGTGCCCTGTCGACCGGTATCTCTGAAGCCCTTGTAAACACGGCTATCGGTATCGGTACAGCGGCTATCGCAACGATCATGTACTCGTACTTCACGAGCCGGATCGATACGCTGACTTACAACATCGACGAAATCGGCCTGAGCATCCAGCAGAACTTTGCTGCGCATAACTAAGCCGGCTTCTGACGTTAGTTAACACGGGTGGCCCGCTCAGACGGGTGGGCCTACCCTTAACGGATCAAATCAATGCCAAAAGTTAAAGTTAAACGGGCCAGTTCATCGGTCGATATGACAGCGATGTGTGACGTAGCCTTCCTGCTGCTCACCTTCTTTATCCTGACGGCGCAGTTCCGGTCGCAGGATGCTGCCGCGATCGAAACGCCTTCGTCTATCTCGTCGATCAAAGTGCCTGATACAGACATCATGACCATCGCGTTAGACAAAGAAGGCAAGATATACTTCGGTGTCGATGGCCAGCCAACTCGTATCGCCATGCTCGAAAACGTAGCTGCCGCAAAAGGCATCACGTTCAGCGACAAGGAGAAGAAAGAGTTTGCGCTGATGAGCAACTTCGGTATGCCTATCGCCCAGTTGAAGTCATACCTCAGCCTGCCTAAAGAACAGCAGGCGAAGGTAAAGCAACCCGGTATTCCAACCGATACGACGGGTGCAGGCCCAACCAACGAGCTCAAAGACTGGGTTTATAATAGCCGTAAAGCTAATAACGACCTTCGGATTGCCCTCAAGGGTGACAATCTGGCCAAGTTCACGAACTTCAAGAACGTTCTGACTACCCTTCAGGCTCAGAACATCAACAAGTTCAACCTAATCACCGGTACGGAAGCTCCACCAGCAGGCTGGAAGGCAGACTAACAAAAACGTGGTTTATCTAATTTAATTGAGCTGATTTATGGAATTCGCCACTTCGGCGCATCCAATGAACAGATAAAAAGTTGAAAGAGATAAACACCTAAAACATTTTTTCTCATGGCAGAAATTAACACCGGTGGTGGTGGTGGTAAGCATGATGGTGGTAAGGTACGGTCCAAGAAAGCCTCAACCCGCGTCGATATGACGCCGATGGTTGACCTCGGATTCCTACTGATTACCTTCTTCATTCTGGCTACCACCCTCAGCAAACCATCATCGATGACGCTGAACGTACCGGATAAAACACAGAAAGAAGAAACGGAGCCCCTCAAGGCCTCCAACGTAATGACGGTCTTCCTGGGAAAAGACAACAAAGCTTACTACATCATGGGTAAAGCTGCGTCGGAAGATCCAGAAGTAAAAACTGTTTCGATGGGATATGACCTTCGTAAAGCGATTCAGGAAAGCGCGAAGTTAGCCCCAGCCGACAAGTTCGTGGTGGTACTGAAGCCAACGAAGGAATCTACTTACAAAAACATGGTAGATATTCTGGACGAAATGGCAATCATCAAAATCAAGCGGTATGCGCTGGTTGATGTATTGACAGACGACGAGAAAGCGCTGTTGAAAGACAAAGTAAAATTAGAGATCTAGACCCATGGCAGAAAACCCAAATCAGGCGACACTCGATGATATCGTGTTCGCAGACCGGAATAAGGCCTATGGTGCCTATGCCCTACGGAAAGGATATCCTGCAGTTGTTACCCGTGCACTTATTATCGGTTCGGCGATTACAGCGCTGGCCCTATTTGCACCAACGCTGCTCGACATTCTAACTCCAGAAAAAACGGAAGAGGCTATGGTTGAAGTGGATCTGATGAAGCTGCCACCGCCGCCAATCGACCCGAACGAGCCACCGCCACCGCCACCACCACCGGTTGAACTGCCGAAGGTAAACACGGTTAAATTCCTTCCGCCAGAAGTAAAACCTGACGAAGAGGTTCCTGAAGAAACGCCACCTCCGGCGGTTGAAGAACTGAAAGAAGCCGTAGCTGCCGAGAAGACACAGGAAGGTGACCCAAATGCTGAAGAAGTAATTGCTGCACCAGAAGAATCTGCTGGTCCATCGAAAGCCGAAGTAGTGGTTGAAGCACCTGCTCCTAAAGACGACGAAGTCTTTACGGTGGTAGAACAAAACCCGGAATTCGTTGGTGGTCAATCAGCCATGTATGCCTGGTTAAGCAAAAATATCAAGTACCCAGCAGCGGCCTCACGGGCCAACATTTCGGGTAAGGTGTTTGTCAGCTTCACAGTAAATACAGACGGATCAATCACCGACGCACAAGTTCTGAAAGGCCTTGGCTTTGGTACAGATGAAGAAGCCGTTCGGGTTGTAAAATCAATGCCACGTTGGAAACCAGGTAAGCAGTCTGGCCGTCCAGTCCGGGTAAAATACAACCTGCCAATTAGCTTCCAGTTGGAATAAGCATGAACCGCGACAATAATCGCATTGCTGAAACGCTTCGACTTTACTTGTCGGTTTTGGCATCGGTCGCATATCTGGGAGGAGGCATCGCACTGATAGCCTCCTCTCAGTCTTTTGGGATCGCCGCTTTAGAAGGCCCGCTGCGCTACGCACTGGCTATTCTGTTACTTGTTTACGGTGCCTTTCGGGGCTTTCGGGCTTTTCAACAGTTTCGTGATCAATAGCTTGCGTACTTTTTTGTTATCTAGTATGGAAAAACCGTTGTCAGGGCATCTAACGGGTGTACAGGCAGCGGTTTCTCTGTCTTATCGCCAATACGAGTGATCTCACGCACACATCTCTTGTCTAGCCTCTTCGCCCTTGGACTCATAGTATCAGGGTGTAAAGAAGAGAAAAAGCTGGACAGCCCTTCGCAGGGTCAGATTACCGTCGCGGCTGACGAATCGTATCAGCCGTTGACCGAAGAAATTACGCGGACGTATGAGTTGCTCTATCCGCGAACAAAATTTAAGCTAGTCTTTAAACCAGAGCGGGAGGCAATACGTCTAATGCTTGAAGACAAAGCCCGGATTTGTATTGTATCGCGTAAGTTGAATGCAAATGAACAGCGCGGCCTGGATCAGCATAAGATTGTTGGTTCGGCCACTAGGATTGCAACAGACGGTGTAGCCCTGATCATCAACAAGACTAATGCAGATTCGCTGATGACTGTGGCCGAATTACGGGGGGTATTTACCAAACAGATTACCCTGTGGTCGCAGTTGAAGGGGGGGAATCAGACCGGACCGGTAACCCTGGTTTTTGATAACCCTAACTCGAGTAACCTGGATTATATGTTGACCAAGTTTGGTGTGAAAGCCCTCGACGGATTACGCATTACAACCGCCAACTCGAATCGGGGCGTTATTGAGTATGTTCGGCAGCATCCAGACGCCATCGGTTTTATCGGCGTCAACTGGATTAGCGATGGCGATGGCCCTGTTTCGGCAGAGCTGTCAAAAAATATCCGGGTTGTTGGACTTTCTGAAAAAGAGAATCCAGGTTCACGGGCTGATTATTTTCAGCCTTTTCAGCAAGCTTTAGGATTAAAAGACTATCCTTTACGGCGTGATGTGTATATTTTGAGCCGTGAAGCACACCCTGGTTTAGGCAGTGGACTTACCAATTACCTGATTCGGGACGCTGGTAGTTTACTAATTGAAAAATTGGGGCTTTGGCCTCAAGTACCGTATAATAGAGAAGTTCGCTTCAGATGAGCAGTCAATTTTTTCTGTTTAGACGCAATTTTTTAGTTTTGCGGTTTGTTTTATGATTAAAGCAACCTTCGTTTTTTTAACAACCTACGAATGCGAATGAACCAACCCAAAAACGCCCTGCTGGCCACCTTGTTCTTAGGGGCCGCAACGTTGGTACCAGCCACCGCTCAGGATATTGCATCAGGTCTGAAAGACCTTGAAGCTGAGCGCGTTCCGAAGGCGGAGCAAACGTTCAAGCAATTGGCGTCTACGGCTCCGACCGCCGACAATCAGTTTTATCTAGGTTATTTCCTCCTCAAAACAGGAAAGCCTGATGAAGCAAAAGCGGCTTTCGAAAAAGGAATAGCGGCAGACCCTAAAAACCAACTCAACAACGTTGGGCTGGCAGGTGTTGCCCTGACCAAGAAAGACTTGGCTACGGCCAAAGCCAAAACAGACGAGGCTATTGCAGCTACTAAGGGCAAAAACGGCGACGTATTGTTCCGGGCTGGTGAAATGTACACCTTGTTTGAAGGCGACAAAGGAGCCAACGACCCTGCACGTGCCATTGAGTTGCTGGAGCGCGCCAAAGTTTTAGACAAGAAGAATCAGAACGTTGAAATTCCAATGGCGATGGGTGATGCCTATACCCTGCGGAATGAAGGCGGACCAGCTGTAAGCCGTTACGAAGAAGTAATCGACGGGGCGCTGGCTGGTGCAGCAAACAACACGACGAAAGCCGAATCCAACGCCAAAATTGGTCAGTTGTACCTGCGCAGTAAGCAGTATAAACTTGCTCAGGAATTTTTCGAGAAAGCCCTGGCTGCTGACCCGGAATTCGCACCTACCTACCGCTCGTATGCTGATGCGCTAGTTGGTTCGAAAGCGTATAAGAAAGCCTCAGGAATCTACGATACCTATGTGCAGAAGAGTGGTACGAAAGATCCCGAATTGCTTTTGAACGTAGCAAAGTATTACTTCCTGGCGGGTGATCACCAGAAGTCGCTCGATTACCTCGATAAGCTGAAAGGCCAGGTTAAAGACCCGATCATTGACCGTATGACGGGCTGGTCGAGCTTCGCCTTGGGTAAAAACGATGTTGCCGTTGAGTCACTAAATAAATTTATCAGCACAGCTCCCCAGAAAGTAATCTTCGATGATTACAAATATCTGGGTCGTGCTCAGGCCCAATTAGGTACGCCTGAAGGTGACTCACTGAGCATCGTTAACCTGTTGAAAGCGGCACCGAGTGATACAACGGAGAACCTCTACAAAGAGGTAGCTGACCGGTATTATGCTGGCAAACGCTATGATAAGGCGGCAACGTACCTACAGCAGGCTATTAGCACCGATAAAAAGCCAAGCAACAACGATTACCTGAAATTAGGTTTGTCGTACTACAACTATGGGTTACAGGTGCCAAAGATCATTGCCGATACAGCACAGCAGACTGCGGCCCGCAAATTAGCCTTTATGCAGGCTGACTCATCATTTGCTCGTCTTGCAGAAAATGCAGAGAAAATTGGCACACCGTACCCACTGGCCTATTATTATCGGGCACAGTCGAATTACTTCGCTAATGGTCGTGATGCTTCGTTAGCAAGTGGAGCGCCAGTTCCTCTCTATGAGAAATTCATTGAGCAGGCACTTGCTGCACAGGCAAACCCAGAAACGGGCGCCACAACTCGTGAGCAGAACCGGAAATACCTGATCACAGCGTATCGCTATCTGATCAATAACAGCATCGCCAAAAAAGACGATGCAAAGGCAAAAGAGTATGCCAACAAGGTGCTTGAGTTAGATCCGAACGATAAGGACGCAAAAGAATTCTTGAATCCAACCGCTCCGGCTCCGGCAGCTAAGCCGGCGGCAAAACCAGCCGCGAAACCTGCACCTAAAAAGGGGTCGGCCAAGTAATTGGTGGAAATGAGTTAGTGCGCAGGGCGCGGGCAGGTTTGTCCGCGCCCTTTCGTTTTGTAAATTTGTCGCCGTTGCTTTTTTCAAACGCAACCTTGCATCCCCCTTCGTAGCCGTATGCTAAATCTTGTACTGTTTGGTCCGCCGGGTGCCGGTAAAGGCACACAGAGTGAAAAATTAATTCAGAAGTACCAACTTGTTCATCTCTCGACGGGCGATTTGTTACGGTCACAGATCGCGGCAGGAACCGAATTAGGTCTGCGGGCGAAATCATTGATGGATCAGGGATTATTGGTTCCTGATGAAGTCGTGATTGGCATGATTGAAAATAAACTAACTGAGAATCAGCAAGCGCCCGGTTTTATTTTCGACGGATTCCCCCGTACGGTGAAACAGGCAGAAGCATTAGACACCCTGTTGACCTTACATGGAACCGGAATTACAACCATGGTAGCACTGGTTGTTGACGAAGAAGAACTGATTCGGCGCTTACTAAAGCGGGGTGAAACATCTGGCAGACCGGATGATAAAGACGAAGCAACGGCAAGACGCCGAGTGAGCGTATATAACAGTGAAACAATGCCGGTCGCTGAGCACTATGCACAGCAGGGCAAATATGCTGCCATCAGTGGTATTGGTACCATCGATGACATTTTTGAGCTGGTCTGCCAAAAAATTCAGCAGGCACAGCTTAGCTAACCAACCGAAATCTAGCGGTTAAACAAATACATGGCTTCATCCAACTTTATTGATTACGTAAAAATCAACTGCCGATCGGGACATGGCGGCGCGGGGTCTATGCACTTTCGGCGCGAGAAGCACGTACCCAAAGGCGGACCGGATGGCGGCGATGGCGGACGCGGAGGCCACATCATTCTGAGGGCCAACTCGCAACTGTGGACCTTACTACACCTGAAGTATCAGAAGCACATTAAAGCAGATTCAGGCAACGGAGGCGAAGGTGGCCGCCGAACTGGAGCTGAAGGCGAAGACGTTTTTATTGACGTACCCCTGGGTACAATAGCTCGCCATGCTGAAACCAACGAGGTGATGGCTGAACTCACCGAAGATGGACAGGAAGTTATTCTGTTACCCGGTGGGCGCGGCGGTATGGGTAATACCCATTTCAAATCAGCTACTCAGCAAACACCACAACATGCACAGCCTGGTGAACCCGGACGCGAAGAGTGGGTTATTTTAGAATTAAAACTACTGGCTGACGTAGGACTTGTTGGTTTCCCTAACGCTGGTAAGTCGACTTTGCTGTCGGTGTTATCGGCAGCGCGGCCTGAAATAGCTGATTACCCATTCACAACGCTGGTGCCGAACTTGGGCGTAGTGGCATATCGGGATTATAAATCATTTGTGATTGCCGACATACCTGGCATCATCGAGGGAGCTTCGCAGGGGAAAGGCCTTGGTCTTCGCTTTTTAAGACATATAGAGCGTAACTCAGTTCTTCTATTTCTAATTCCAGCCACGAGCGAAGATATAGCGGGTGAATACCAGATACTGACAAACGAGTTGGAAGCGTTTAATCCTGAGTTGGCAGATAAAACCAGAGTACTCGCTATTACGAAGGTAGATCTTGCCGACGACGAGATACTGAACCAGATACGAAGTAATCTGCCAGTTAATGTACCAACTGTATTTATTTCGTCGGTTCAACAGTATGGGCTTGTTGAGTTGAAGGATTTACTCTGGAAAACGCTCACTTCACCTGTTAACCCAACCTGAATAGAAATTTTCACGAGTTACGGATATGCTTTTGGCAAACGCAACTCTCCCGAGCGCGGACACATAACAACCTCGCTTACCACAATGGCTCTCACGTTTGCTCATGAAACAACTCGCGTTCGGTTGCTTATTGCTTTTCTATTTGCTCACTTCTTTTTGCGCATTGGCACAAGTACAGGTGTCTTTTCCCGTGAGCCGCGCGGTTTTACAGCGCAATACTGCTAATAACGCGTCAGTGACCATTACAGGTACGTATTCAACGGCTGTTACCCGGGTTGAAGCTCGTGTGGAGGCCCGTAATGGTCAGGGTACAACTACCGACTGGCAGACCATTTCCAGTAATCCGCAAGGTGGTGTTTTCAACGGAGCAATCACCGTCCAGGGTGGTTGGTATAACCTGTCGGTAAGGCTTATGCGCGACAACCAGGAGGTAGGCACACAAACGATTGAACGGGTTGGGGTAGGTGAAGTATTTGTTATTGCCGGCCAGTCTAACTCTGGCCAAATAGACGATAACAACAGACGAGACGGAGAATCCGCTCAGGATGACCGGGTCAATTGTGTTAACTACAGGTACGTTCCCACGCAATATCCGAATGATGCTCCTATTCCGGCGTTCTCTCATCTGGATGGCCCTAATGACATTGCTCCGAGGGGCGTAGGGTCGTGGTGTTGGGGCAGACTTGGTGATCTGCTGGCTGCCCGCCTGAACGTACCTGTACTATTTTTTAGCGCTGCCTACACCGGAACATCAGTTAGAAACTGGGCGGAAACAGCTAAAGGCGAGCGAACACTAAGCGATTATGAGCCACGCTTTTACGAGTTGAAACATCCTTATTTCCCATTAAAACTAGCGCTCCAGAACTACACACATATGTTGGGGGTGCGGGCCGTTCTCTGGCATCAGGGCGAAGCCGACAATCAGTTTGAAACGACGACAAGTCAGTATGCTGAACGTTTACGGACTGTTATTGACCAGAGCCGGGCAGATTTTGGCAAAAACGTACCGTGGGTAGTTGCCCGGGCCTCCTACAGTGATTTTTATTCAACTGACCAGAAAGTAATTGATGGCCAGAACCAGGTTATCGCCAGCTCGCCTAACACATTTGCCGGCCCCAATACCGATGGTATCCAGATTCCTCGTTCGCGAGCTCCCCTATTTGATGTCGTGCATTTCGACAATCCAGGGTTGCGGGAAGTAGCCGCCGCTTGGGACGCCAGCCTGAACAGTAACTTTTTCAATAATGCTGTACCTATCAGTCCGGCGGCGGCGCCAATACTAACGGTCAGTTGTGCCGGAAACAACGCAGTAACTTACTCTGTTACCAACTATCAGCAAGTCTTCTGGGAGTCGGGTGAAACAGGGCAATCGATCACCAAGCCCGCGGGAAGTACGTTACGCGCGAAAGTGAAAGACGCCCTCGGCAATGTTTACTATACACCTTCTATTACCATTGCTGCAGCACCTACCATTCAGGCCGACGGACCAACCCGATTTTGCGTAACGGGGAGTGTAAACCTTACCAGCAGTACCGATCAAAATTTTGTCTGGAACAACGGGCAGTCCAGCAAAACTATTAACGTAACCAGTTCAGGTACGTATTCTGTATCGATAAAAGATGCAAGTGGCTGCACATTCACGTCAAACGCCATAACGGTTTCCATCAATCCGCTTCCGGCCAGACCCACCATTACAACGGAAGGGTCTCTCACCTCCTGCTTAGGTGACAACACCACGCTATCGGCCGGCCCGGCAGCTAGCTATAAGTGGAGTAACGGCGAAACCACGCAACGTATAACTGTTAGCCAAACAGGTAGTTACTCGTTAATTGTTGCTGATGAAAACGGCTGTCAATCGCCCGCTTCTGCCATCGTTAATGCCACAGTGAACCCTCGGCCTGATCCTCTTTCCATTAATTTTTCAGGCCCTACTACCTTTTGTGCCACGGGGTCATTAGCACTCAATGCCAGCTCTGCGCCAGTGTATGAATGGAGCAATGGACAGACTACGCCAACCATTTCGGTAAATCAGTCGGGCAATTACACCGTTCGCACCCGCAACTCGTTCAATTGCCCATCGGCGCCGTCGAATGTAGTTGCAGTAACAGTAAATCCCTTACCTGTTACTCCTATCGTTAGTAGCGATCGGGCCACTACCTTTTGCCAGGGAGACAATACAGTGCTGACCGTAACCAATACGTCGGCATCTGGCTATAATTGGAACAACGGGTCGCGCACGCCACAGCTTACGGTTACGCAATCGGGCAGTTATTCGCTAACCATTTCGGATGGGAACGGATGTGTATCGGCACCATCAAACGTCGTTAACATTCTGGTCAACCCCGTTCCTGCTACTCCACAGGTGACGGCTAGTGGACGAACGATCTTTTGCGCCAACGAATCAGTGACGCTGACATCGAGCCCGGAGGCCAACTACGAATGGAACAGTGGTCAATCGAGCCAAAGCATCACGGTAGCCCAATCTGGTAGTTACTCGATACGTACCCGAAACCAGTTCAACTGTTTTTCTGAACGGTCGGGTCCAATTAACGTAACGGTCAATCCGCTTCCTGCCCAGCCCACTATTACTAATGAGCGGTCAACAACCTTTTGTCAGGGAGACAATACAGTATTGGTAGCCAGCCCAGCGGTGGCTTACAACTGGAGTAACGGCAATCAGTCGCAACGTTTGACCATTTCTCAAAGTGGTAACTTTTCGCTGACTGTATCTGACGCCAACGGCTGCGTCTCGGTGCCTTCGGCCATAGTATCAGTTGTGGTCAATCCGCTTCCGGAAACACCGAGGCTGACAGCGAGCAGTTCCACAACCTTCTGCGCAAACGAATCTGTCACCTTGAGTTCAACAGCTGAAGCCAGTTACATATGGAGTACAGGGCAGACAACCCGTAGCATTGGCGTTAATCAATCGGGCAGTTACTCGTTACGAACCCGCAATCAGTTCAATTGTGAATCAGCTCAATCCAATGTGGCTGTTGTGCTTGTCAATCCGTTACCGGCAGCTCCTATAGTGACAGCCAGAGGATCCCTTACCTTTTGCGAAGGAACAAACGTAACGCTGGTGACTAACTCAACGCTTCGTACCCTCTGGTCGACGGGCGACTCAACGCAAAATTTGGTTGTTTTACAGGCAGGTATCTTCACCGCCCGTGTTCGCGATGCTAACGGATGCGTTTCTCCGAATAGTTTGCCCGTTGCTACAAACACACGCCCCCGACCACAAGCGCCACAAATTGCTCAGATAGGTACGTACCTGCTTCAAGCCAGCGGCGCACCTGCCAATGAACGTTATTACTGGCGTCGTGATACCGATTCGCTGGCTGTTGCCACATCGCAGTTACGGGTAGCTCAAACGGGCGTGTACAGTGTGCGAACAGCCATTACGTACTCGCCAGCTCTAGTGTGTTTGTCTGCACCCTCCGCGAACTATACGTACCAGCTGCCCACCGACAATCAGAATATCAGTCTTTACCCGAACCCTAACCCTGACGGTATCTTTTTCATTGAAACGCTGGTCGATTTAAGCAATACTGTCATTACCGTTTACACGCTTTCCGGTCAGCAGGTATACCGCACAACCCCTACAGTGCTTGACGGGCGGAAACAGCTTTCGTTATCAGTGCTGGCTCCGGGTCAGTATCTCATTATGGTTCAATCGGGAGACATTAAAGTAACGAAACGTGTACAAATCGGGCAGTAATAATCACCGACTGAACACGTTAACTTTGTGATCTATTGGCATAATCACCAATAGCATAGTTGGGTAACTATTACTTCCTTATTACCCACCAACTAACTTATGAACAGTACATCTATACGCTGGATTCTTTACGGACTAATAGTTTGCTTATTTACTTCTTCAGCACTGGCTCAAACAGTAGCCACAGGCATAGATGTAACATATCCTGAAACGCGAGCCGTTTTTCAACGCGACAACGATAACACTAGCACAATTTATGTTTCAGGGTCATACTATCAACCTGTAGATAGCCTTCAGATCCGCCTGGTTGCGGAAGTAGCGGGCCAGGGGATCAACACCGAGTGGCGAACCCTTCAGAAAGCAGTACAGGGCGGCATTTTTCAGGGAAAGATCAAAGGCACGGGTGGCTGGTACCGGCTGGAAGTGCAGGCATTCCATAATGGGTCTGTGATAGCCAGCGACGTGGTTCGTAAAGTGGGCATTGGCGAGGTCTTCATTATCACCGGTCAGTCGAATGCGCAGGGATTTCAGGACTTTGGCGCGGTGGGTGCTGCCGATGACCGAGTAAACTGTGTAAGCTATAATAACATACTTGAGAATTCGCTGGCAGACCCTCCTGCGCCTGTATTCGAGCAGCTAAGTGCTACCTCCGTGATTGGTATGCGCGGGCAAAGTGCCTGGTGCTGGGGCCGACTTGGCGATCTACTGGCTCAGCAGTATAACGTACCTGTGCTCTTTATCAATACAGCCTGGGCAGCCACCACTATTCAGAACTGGATCGAAAGCTTCGACGATAAAACAACGAAGAACATTTTCGCGCTCGGTACGCCAAATGAAAACATGCCTAAAGGGATGCCTTACGCTAATCTGCGTATTGCACTCCGTTACTACTGTTCATTACAGGGATTGAGAGCGGTATTATGGCATCAGGGCGAGTTCGACAACTTCCCGCTTCAGACCGAACGTACCGCCTACCGGCAGGCGCTTGAAAGCCTGGTAGCCAAAACCCGTTTTGATACCAACCGGTATCCAGCCTGGATGTTGGCCCGTGCCTCGCGGACAGGTTTTCCATTACCGAGTTGCATTGCCAAGTGTAAAGGAAACCTAGATTGTGAGAAACTATGCGGCGATACCACGTTTGTTTCCGATAAAGTTATTCTGGGCCAGAACGACGTTATAAACTCGTTCAATAACAACGTTTACGCTGGCCCGTTTACCGACAATATCCAGCCCAACCGACCAGATGGTGTCCACTTCAGGAATGAAGGCCTCATTCAGTTGGCCAATGCGTGGTACCAGAGTATGAGCCCTGTGTTTTTTGCCAGTTCAATTCCGCTCTTGCCTACCCTGCAGCCAACCGCAACTGTAGCCTGTACCTCGTCAGACAATAGTATCACCGTAAGCCTGCCTTCAGGCTATAACAGCTATACCTGGCGCACCGGGCAAACAAGCCGCACCCTGACAATCACGCAGCCAGGTCAGTATGAAGCAACGATGAAAGATGCATATGGCAATACGTATCTATCGCCGAAAATTGACGTACGTGCCCCCATCCAACCGGTTGTCCCTACTGTTTCTTTGGCTCAACAAGGGAGTGCGGTTGCCGGGGTACAACAGCAGATATGCGCAGACTCAGTGTTATCGCTCGTAGCCAACGTACCTACACAAGTAGCTGCTCAATGGAGCAACGGTATAAACCAGCGTGTGCTGAATGCAGGTAGTGCCGGCACATACAGTGTCAGAGGCGTTAATGTATATGGTTGCCGGTCGGCCAGTTCGCCAGGCATTACGCTAACTGTACGTCCTAAGCTGGTGACACCAACAGTAGAGCAGGCAGGAGTCTACACCTTACAGGCAACGCTGCCCGGCTACCCCAACAACGAGCAGTTCGACTGGCGGCGTGGCACAACTCTACTGAACAATCAGAATGGGCCCGTGGCCAAAGCCGTAATTTCAGGTACGTATTCAGCTCGGGCAAAAGCAACGTTTACCCTGGCTGGTGCGCCAAACCTGACCTGCTATTCCAACTTCTCGAGCGGGATTCCCTTCGTGTCATCCGAAAACTCGGAAGGACTCAGCGTATACCCGAATCCTGCGGTGAATGGTTACATAGCAGTTGAGACAGTAGAGAACCTGCAAAACGTTGATCTAACCGTACACACACTGGCTGGCCAGCTGGTTTATTCAGCTAAAGTTCCTTCGTTCGATGAGCGAAAGCTCATCAACATAGCTGGCTTAACGTCAGGGCAGTATATTGTTCGTTTAAAAACAGCAGGCTTCAACGTAGCACGTCGTGTTCTTATTCTTCAGTAAGCTGTTTTATGCCTAACTTGCAGACGTATTAAAGCCCGTTCAACGCATGAACACTGCATCTTACTTACCCTCCGATTACATACCTATCTTTATTCAGCTGGCGCTGGCTTTAGGGTTCATCATCACAACGATGCTCGTTACCCATAGTATCGGTCCGAAACGACATAGCCAGAAGAAAGATGACCCGTTTGAGTGTGGTATTCCAGCACAGGGTGATGCCCGCGCCCCAATTTCAATCAAGTATTTCCTGATCGCCATTCTATTCGTTTTATTCGACGTAGAAGTAATCTTTTTGTATCCGTGGGCTGTTAACTTTCTAAAGCTAGGTACCGCCGGATTCATTCAGATGATCCTTTTTATGGGCCTGCTGCTGGCTGGCTTCTACTATGTAATTCGGAAAGGCGTTTTGAATTGGGAATAAACCAGGGTAGGTAGATGACGTTTTTGAGCTATTCGTGCTGAAACCGTCTACAGGCCCCTTCGAACAAAAAAGATTATGTCATCATCTGTCAAGATGGTAGAGTCTCCAGAAGGCCATGAAGGCTCAGGATTCTTTGCTACTTCGCTCGATAAAGTTGTTGGTATGGCCCGGGCTAACTCGCTCTGGCCTTTACCATTTGCCACCTCTTGCTGTGGCATTGAATTCATGGCCACGATGGGGTCACACTACGATATTTCCCGGTTTGGTTCTGAACGGCCTAGCTTCTCGCCGCGGCAGGCCGACCTGCTGATGGTGATGGGGACGATTGCCAAGAAAATGGCGCCGATCGTAAAACAGGTATACCTTCAGATGGCCGAACCCCGCTGGGTGATGGCAATGGGGGCCTGCGCCAGTAGCGGTGGCATTTTTGATACCTATAGTGTCTTGCAGGGAATTGACCGTATTATCCCGGTGGACGTGTATGTTCCCGGTTGCCCACCCCGCCCCGAGCAAGTCATTGAAGGCCTGATGCAAATTCAGGAAATGGCTCGTAATGAATCGACCCGCCGCCGTAACACAGACGAGTATCAATTGCTATTGAATTCGTACGGCATTCAATAGTCTCTTGTATCTCTCTAAAATCCCATTCCTATGCTCACTAACCAGGCCGTAGCCGAAGACCTGATTAAGCAGTTTGGTGCAGCCGTGTACGACTTTGATGAGCCTTTCGGCCTCCTTACGTTGTCGGCATCACGGGAGCAGATTGTTCCTATCCTGCTTTATTTAAAAGATCACAAAACGTACCAAATCAACTTTCTGACTGATATCACGGGCGTTCATTATCCTGATGAGCCAGGCCGCGAGTTCTGTGTTGTTTACCACGCACACAGTATGGTTGAAAACTTCCGGGTACGTATAAAGGTGTTTCTGGCAGAGGCTGATCTCCACATTCCAAGCATGACGGTATTATATGCCTCCGCCAATTGGATGGAACGGGAAACGTTCGATTTTTTCGGGATTCAATTCGATGGCCATCCCAACCTGACCCGAATCCTGAATATGGAAGAAATGGATTATTTCCCGATGCGCAAACAGTATCCGCTGGAAGATGGTACCCGGGAAGATAAAATTGATGCGTTGTTTGGACGATAAACTAAAGCAGTTGTCAGTTTGCTGTTTCCCGTTTGCTGTTGTGTTACCGGCGATTAGCAGCGCAACAGTAAACGGGAAACAGCAAACTGACAACTGAATTTGTTATGACCACTGAAGATCTGAGTATAGACGCCGTTGGCGCACGTAATACCCCGGCCACCCCAGAAGGTCCTATTCAGTACGTCAATGAGTTGACGACGCTGAACCTGGGCCCTACGCACCCGGCCACACACGGAATTTTCCAGAACATCCTGCAAATGGATGGTGAGAAAATAGTGTCGGGTGAACAAACGATTGGTTATATCCACCGGGCATTCGAAAAAATTGCAGAGAGACGGCCCTTTTACCAGATAACGACGCTCACCGACCGGATGAACTACTGTTCATCGCCAATCAACAACCTTGGCTGGATGATGACCGTTGAGAAGCTACTGGGCGTACAAACTCCTAAACGGGCCGACTACATACGGGTAATTATGATGGAGCTGGCCCGTATTTCGGACCACCTTATCTGTAATGGCATCCTTGGGGTAGACACCGGTGCTTTTACCGGCTTCCTATACCTGTTCGAAGAGCGGGAAAACATCTACGAGATCTACGAGGAGATGTGCGGTGCCCGCCTTACCACTAACATGGGGCGTATTGGCGGTATGGAGCGAGATCTCTCAGCCGAGGCTATCCGTAAGATCCGTAAGTTCCTGAAAGATTTTCCGCCGGTCATGAAAGAGTTTGAAAAGCTCTTTAACCGGAACCGGATCTTTATGGACCGTGTGGTCGACGTAGGCCCGATTACGGCCGAACGAGCGCTTAGTTACGGATTTACCGGACCAAACCTGCGTGCGGCTGGCGTTGACTATGATGTACGGGCGATGAATCCGTACTCATCGTACGAAGATTTTGAGTTCGAGATCCCCGTTGGTGAGAACGGCGATACGTACGACCGGTTTATGGTGCGTAATGAGGAAATCTGGCAGAGCTTGCGCATTGTTGAGCAGGCCCTGGACAAATTACCTGATGGCCCCTACTATGCCGATGCACCGGAGTACTACCTGCCTCCGAAGCAGGAAGTATACAAAAATATGGAAGCCCTGATCTACCATTTCAAAATTGTGATGGGCGAGATCGATGCGCCGGTTGGTGAAGTCTATCATGCTGTAGAAGGTGGCAACGGCGAATTGGGTTTCTACCTGATCAGTGATGGAGGTCGTGCGCCTTACCGGTTACACTTCCGTCGGCCAAGTTTTATTTATTACCAGGCATTCCCGGAAATGTGTAAAGGCACAACCCTGTCAGATGCCATCGTGATTATGAGTAGCCTGAACGTAATTGCAGGTGAATTAGACGCTTAGATCCTTATTCATGACCACCGAAGCGAAACCTACTATTGCCTTTACGCCAGAGCGGCTGACGCTGGCAAAGGAAATTATTGCCCGCTACCCGGCTGGCAAACAAAAATCGGCTCTGTTGCCACTACTCCATCTGCTCCAGGAGCAGGAGGGCTGGACTAGCCCGGAGGGAATGGATATGGTGGCCAGTTTGCTCGATATTCAGCCTATTGAGGTGTTTGAAGTGGCTTCCTTCTATACAATGTACCACTTGGATCCAGTTGGCAAGCACGTTATTGAATATTGCCGGACAGGCCCTTGCTGCCTGATGGGTGGTGAAGAAGTGTATGCCCATTTAAAGCAAACACTTGGCATAGAAGCGGGGCAAACTACCGCTGATGGACTGTTTACCGTGAAAGAAGTAGAGTGCCTGGCTGCTTGTGGCATGGGTCCCGTTTTTCAGATCCGGGAACAGTACTACACGCACCTGACTAATGAGCGCGTTGATGAGATCATCCGCGACCTGAGTGCCTGATAGCTTGACACTAAACTGACAGTGATACATGGAGAGTAAGTTTAAAGACAGACTACGCCGGTTATACCGGATGGCCAAGCATAAGCTGAATGACCCGCAGCGTGATTTCGACGTCGCTACGTTACCATGGATTGATCTTCCAGGTGCCGACATTGACGCGTTTCTGGCTACATACAAGACGCCGTCTGACTTTCCATATGATCTAAAGTCTCTATTGACCCAATGGCGCGACCAGGGGTACGTTATTCTGGAAGGCGCTTTGCCAATCAGTTGGGTAGATGGCCTTTGGCAGGAGGTTGAAACAACCATTGATCAACACGAACAACATTCGTTGAAAGCGTCGGTCTACCAGTTTAATGACAAGAAGGAAACACCGATAAAGGACGTACCCAAAGAAAAACTGGCTGGTATTGGCGCTCGCTTACTGGAGTATCATAACTCGTCGGTAGCGGCTAAAAAGGTCATGACGCACCGGCATATAGCTACTTTTCTGGATGCCGTTTTTCATGAGCCCGTCTGTGTCTTACAAAGTTTGATTTTTAAATACGGTAGTCAGCAGGATACGCACCAGGATTTTCCCTGGGTACGTTCTAAAATTGCCTCTCATTTAGCTGCCGCCTGGATTCCGCTTGAAGATGTGCATATAGATGCGGGTCCACTCTATTATTACCCAGGTTCGCACCGTATGCCTAAGTTTGATTTCGGCACAGGTATCCTGCATCAGGTAGACTCTTTTTATTCGCCTGAAGAGTTTTCAGTTTATCTCGACAAAACCTGTGCGAAACTCGGTATTCCACAGAAAACACTATTGCTCAAAAAGGGTGATCTGCTGCTCTGGCATGGCGGGCTGGCTCACGGAGGTAACCGAATCGGCGACGCGACGCTCACTCGTAAATCATTTGTTTGCCATTATTCTACGGTCCGTTCTTACTCAAGACACCGATTTGAAGCACCAGAGGTCGACAAATCTGCGGCAACTTATTACAATGATATTACCATTTATGTAAACCCCGAAAATGCAGCCGAGGAGGATAAGTTGGCGGGGGGAGCTGCCTGGTAACCATTTTTCATCGATCCTATAAACCTTTAGTATGGGCAAGAAGATATTAACCGAACACATTAACGTAGCTGGTATAGAGACGTTTGATGTATACCGGAAGCAAGGCGGTTACACAGCCGTTGAGAAGGCACTAAAAACCATGACACCGGAGGGTGTGGTGGAAGAGGTAAAAAAAGCGGGGGTTCGTGGCCGTGGTGGTGCGGGTTTTCCGATGGGCATGAAATGGAGCTTTCTGGCCAAGCCTGAAGGCGTACCCCGTTACCTTGTCTGTAATGCCGATGAGTCAGAGCCGGGTACGTTCAAAGACCACTACCTGATGAAGAATATCCCTCACTTACTTATTGAGGGAATGATCATCTCATCATTTGCCCTTGGAGCCAACACATCGTTTATTTATGTACGAGGCGAATTAATGTATGTGATCCGGATTCTTGAAAAAGCGATTGCTGAAGCAAAAGCGGCCGGTTTCCTGGGGAAAAACATTCTTGGCAGTGGATATGACCTCGAACTGGTTGTTCAGCCAGGTGGAGGTGCCTACATCTGTGGCGAAGAAACGGCCTTACTTGAATCGCTGGAAGGAAAACGCGGTAACCCACGGAACAAGCCCCCTTTCCCGGCGGTAAAAGGGCTGTATCAATGCCCAACCGTAGTAAACAACGTAGAGTCGATCGCTACCACGTCCTGGATCGTAAATAACGGTGGTGACGCCTACGCAGGTATTGGCATTGGGCGCAGCACGGGCACGAAATTGATTTCAGCGTCTGGTCATATTAAGAAGCCGGGGGTCTACGAAATTGAGCTGGGCGTTCCGGTCGAAGAGTTCATTTACTCCGATGAATGGTGTGGTGGTATTCGCGACGGTCACCACCTGAAAGCGCTGGTAGCTGGCGGGTCGTCAGTTCCCATTCTGCCGGCCGAGTTGTCATTGAAACTAGCCAACGGCGACCCCCGCCTGATGAGCTACGAATCGTTGTCGGAAGGTGGTTTTCAGACGGGTACTATGCTGGGGTCTGGTGGCTTTATCGTTTTTGATGAAACAGCCTGTATCGTTCGCAATACTTGGAATTTCAGCCGATTCTACCACCATGAGTCATGTGGGCAGTGTAGCCCCTGCCGTGAGGGCACAGGCTGGATGGAGAAAGTTCTTCACCGAATTGAACACGGTCACGGTAGCATGCACGATATTGATCTGCTGGTTGATGTAGCCAAGAAAATTGAAGGCAATACGATCTGCCCGTTGGGAGATGCTGCTGCCTGGCCTGTTGCCAGCGCCATTCGCCATTTCCGCGACGAATTCGAGTGGCACATTACTAACCCATTTGAGGCCACGCAGCCCGGAGCGGTGTATCAGGGTCATATGGCGTTGGTATAATTGATGGCCATGCTTTATTAGTATCAGTCACTTTGCCGGGGCAGCTTACATGCGTAAGTTGCCCCTTATTTTTCTGTAGATACCTGCTGTTTCAACGCAATGTATACCCCCCCACCTGCTTTTGTAACGTCTATTTACACGTTTGCAAAGAACAATGCCTATCAGATTGCGCTCTGGTTTAGCCTGCTCTGTGTCGTTGTTCTGCTGCTTATTAAAACCGCGTTTTCGGTTAGTCGCCATCCCGATCTCTCGGGGAGTGAGCGGAGTAGTACATATGGCGTACAGATTGTGGCTGATCGAATGCCGCTTTTCGCGGAGCCAGCAGAGCCACCTTATTTTATCGCTCAGTACTCGCCAGCCTATTATTATCTGGTAGGCGTTCCCTACCGTTTATTAGGCTGGGACCCAACTGATATTTACCGGATTCAGTTTCTCAGCCGCATGATCTCATTTGGCCTGGTGTTGCTGGCAATGGGCATCGCGTTCTATACCGCCCGACGCGTATTAGGTATATCGACAACATTCGCGCTACTGATGGTATGTAGCCTGTTTGCCCTGCTTCAACAGTGGTTACTGACCAACTCTCGGGTAGATAGCCTGTTGTTTTTCAGCACGGCGTGCTTCATTTATTTTGGTCTGAAGGCCGCCAAAGAGCCAACCGACTGGAACAGGTACGTTGTTCTGGCGGGCATCTTTGCCGTTTTCGCCTTTTTCTCGAAGCAAAGCGGCATCATTCATAGCATCGTTATCCTGGGTTTTCTGGTTTACCAGAGACGGTGGTCATCGTTCATAAAGTTGATTCCCATCATGGCGGGGGTCTTCATGGTACTGATGCTGCTCTTCAGCGACTTTCAACCCCGGTTATTCTTCCTGAATCTGTTTGGTAGTATTGCCGTGCCGATCATGCCGGGCTGGTTCTACACAAGTACATTCAAGCACATGGTTCCGGCTTATAGTTTAATGCTTATTACCAGCCTGCTGGTTGCTATTCCGTGGTTCATGAAAGCAACTGATAACCGCAAAGCGTTTTTAGGGACCAGCACTTTGCTCTTTTTCGGCTTCTCGTTCGGCACCACCTTCAAATACGGGGCAGGCATCGGCTACTTTCATGAGTTCGCCTATGTGAGCCATCTGGCTATTGCCTGGTTCTTTTATGAGTATCTTAGGGAGCAACAGGTACGTCGCCTTTCATATTATCTCCTCCCGGCATTAGTTATGGCGGGTATGCTGTACGTAACAAGCCGCCAGGCAGAGTTCTTTATAACAACCAGTTTCCCGCAATTAACCAGCGAGTATATCCAGCAGAAGCACGTGCAGGAATATATCCAGCCCCGTATTACTCGCCAGGATAAGGCACTGGTTGTGATGGGCGCAAATGCACGCGGCTGGATGCTTCAACAAATGTTATTCCGCAATCAGCTTGCCTACCAGGATGATGTAGTTCGCCTATTATACGAAGCTAAAACCTTCGATTACAGCTCGTTCAATACGCTCGTGGCGCGTGGTGAAGTGAAATATATTATCCTCCCAGAACCCGGTCCGCTTCACTTTAATGCCTTTAACTACGACTTTGATCCGGCGAAATACACGCTCGAAACAGTCATCGATGGCTATCAGATTTACCGGCTCAAAACCAGTTGAACCGAGCTACGGTTCCCTCCGAACGATCATAATTATCCGCCTAATGTTGGGAAAGCATTAACTTGCAACTCCATTACCACTACCCATTATGCCTACTGGACGAGTGAAGGATTTTGCGGGCATCCTTTTTGTACTGCTAAGTAGCTTAGTGCTGACCTATAACATTACCCAACGTATCGACGTGGTTGCCACCGACGACGATGTGTATTTCCATAACGGGCTACTAGCTACCTGGCAGAAGCTGCCTCCTATTCAGATGGCTCCGCTGTTTAGTGCCTGGTACCTGTTTATCCACCGTTTTACAGGCGATACAATTACCACATATTATGTGAGTTGTACGTTGCTCTCCATCCTGCCCGGTCTGCTTTTTTATTTTCTCTTTCGCAGCCTCAAGATCGGTGCCCTGGTCAGTGCAGCCCTATCTATCTGCTTTCTGTTTTGCCAGCTTAACTTGCCCTTACAGCCTAAAGTGTCGGTTTTTACCATGCTTTTTCTGATGGGTGGCCTTATTGCAGCCAACTATCAGACAAAACCGGTAGCTAAGTTCACAGTGGCTGCGCTAAGTGCGTTGCTCGCCGCCTATGGCCGCCCAGAGTTCTTTCTGTCGTTTTTGCTCCTGTGCGGTCTTGCCTTAGCCTATTATTTCTGGCAACGCAGACGTACAACGCAACCATTACCCTATGCGTTATTTGGAGTTATGGGAGCCGCCGCTTTGCTGGTAATTGCTTTCGGATCTCCCCTGGCGGGCGGGCGTAGCGTAGTTGCTTTCGGGCAACATTTCGCGCTGAATTATTCAGTTTGGCACCCCGAAATTCCGGCTTCTCCCTGGATGCATTCAGGTACGTTCATAAAGCATGGGTTTGGGCGTGAGGTAACCTCGCTGTCTGATGCTTTCTTTCTGAATCCGCCCCTCTTCATTCGCCACCTGAGCACTAATGTTCTCAATCTGGTTCTCATTACGAGCCATAATTTGGTAGATATGCTGGTTACCCCCTGGCTATCTCGTCTCGTTTTTCCAGGACGTCGTTATGTATTGGGTCTTCTGTTTCTGGCTCTGGTTGCGTTAATCAACTGGCCACAAACCGTACGTAGCGCGTGGCACCACATGAAACAGACTGGCTGGTACTGGCTGTGCCTTGCCGTAATGCTGCTGTCTACCTACATCTCGTGTATTCTGATCTTCCCGCGCGAGCATTATATATTATTTCAGATACCACTTTACCTGAGCCTGGCAGGAATTTTCCTGCAATCAGTTGTCTTTCGTCCAGTACCGGTTCCAGCTGTTCCATGGCCAGCGTATTATGCTGCGTTTGGTGCCGTATTATTAATTTTTCTTGCTCCGTTTTGGCGGTTAGCTAATGAACCCAAACCAACACCAACGGTTGATTTGCTACGATTTTTACAGAAATTACCCGTGCAGGGATCAATCAGTATGACAGGCAATACCCCGCTCATGTACGATCTGTATCTGGGCGACAACTGGCAGTTCTGGTATTTAGAGCGGTATCATCCAACTAACATGCAGTCGTTCTTTAATGAGTTCAAAGTCAACTGTATTCACGTTCGGCCCGAGATGCTGGAAATATATAGGAAGGACCCCTTTTTTGCCCAACTTGTTGCCAATCCGGCTGCGTTAGATTTTGTTCGGTATAACACTAGCAAGCCCGACCAATACGTACTTGTTCAGCAGCAATTACCATCAGTAGTACATACCCCTCACCCTCACTGACGTGCTTTTCTACGAAAATAATTTCGCGATCGTTACCCCGATGGCGAATGAAGAAAAAGAATTTGCGGAATATACTTCGGCGCTAGCCACCGAATTAGACAAGCTTCAATGTGGCTGTGTTTATATGGTGATCGACGGAGTGACTAAAGACCGGACGTTGGACCTGGCCCGGGAATTATCGGCTCAGGACAAGCGATTTGTAACCATTTGGGCACCCGAAAACCGTAATATTGTTGATGCCTATCTGCGAGGATACCGCGAAGCACTCAAAAATGGGCATGATATAATTATTGAGATGGATGCCGGCCTTTCCCACGACCCACGGGCCATTCCTATGTTTCTTCGCGTACTAAATGAAGGAAATGAGTGTGCATTTGGCAGCCGTTTCATCAATGGAGGATCTATTTATAAGTCGAATTTCAAACGCACCTTCCTCTCGAAGATTGGTACCATCATGTCGAATGTCTTGCTGGGCAGCAACATGCATGATATGACATCGGGCTTTCAGGGGTTCCATGCCAGTACAGTGGCTGAGTTTACGGCTTACCCACTGAAATCGAAGGCCCATTTCTACCAGACAGAACTACGCTATTTATTACGTAAGAAACGGTTTGCGGAAATTCCCATTCATTACCGCGCGCCATCGCCAAGCGTGTCAGAGAATGCTATAAAAAATTCACTGTCAACACTTTGGTATTATTTCAAGCTGCGACTAGCGGGGAAAGCAGCACTGATTGAGTAAAAAACATGAACGATAATACATTTCTAGTCATCACCTCTATATCGGCTCCTAACGCTGTACTGAAAGACTGTGCTGAACAATCAGTAGTGAATGGGGTCCGTTTTGTAGTGATGGGCGATACAAAGTCACCCGCACAATTTGACCTGCCCGGATGCGATTTCTGGGATATTGACCGGCAGGTGGCGCTTCCCTTCTCACTGGTCAACAACTTGCCAACCCGTCACTATGGTCGAAAAAATCTCGGTTATCTGGTGGCCATGCAACAGGGAGCTCAGGTAATTCTGGAAACAGATGATGATAATTACCCCCGCGCTCCTTTCTGGGAGGGTCGGCAACGTACCCAGAAAGCACATAATCTGACCCAGACTGGCTGGACAAACGTCTACAAATACTTCACCGACAAGCATATTTGGCCTCGCGGCTATGCGCTGGAACACCTGCACGATCCGCTCCCTGAACTACCCGGCATGACGGATGTGCTTTGCCCGATTCAGCAAGGGTTGGCCGACGAGAACCCCGACGTAGATGCGATTTATCGGCTAACGTTACCCCTTCCTGTATCCTTTGACCAGCGCGACAACGTAGCTTTGGGTAACGGGGCCTGGTGTGCGTTCAATAGCCAGAATACTACCTGGTTCCCGGAAGCCTTTCCGCTGTTGTATCTTCCTTCGCATTGCAGCTTCCGCATGACCGACATCTGGCGCAGCTACGTGGCTCAACGTGTAGCCTGGACTTGCGGCTGGAGCGTGCTGTTTCATAATGCCACCGTCTGGCAGGAACGGAACGAACACAACCTGATGCGTGATTTTGAAGATGAAGTCAGTGGGTATACGCAGAATCTGCAAATTTGTCGCGATCTGGCCGAACTGGACTTACCACACGGCATCGAGCATATCCATGATAACTTGCTCCGGTGCTACCGGTTACTAACCAGAAAAAACTACGTGGGTCAGGCCGAAATGCCCTTGGTTGAAGCCTGGGTAGCCGACATTCAACAGTTGGGTTTCTGACGGTTCTGTCGTTATTTTACAATAAAGAAAAGTCGTTCGATAGGGTAGGCAACATTTCTATCGTTATACATACTGGCGACCCCCTTTTGGGCAAGCGAACTGCCTTCATAACATGGTTGATAATCAAGTTCAGTTAGTTAAAGTAACCGTCGACGGCATCGAGGTTGAAGTCGAGCCCGGAACAACGATTCTTCAGGCAGCCCGTAAAATTGGACCAGAAGTGGCTCCTCCGGCCATGTGCTACTACGAGCCCTTGAAAGGAAGTGGCGGTAAGTGCCGGGCCTGTCTGGTTCGGGTAGCAGCCGGGTCAGCTAAAGACCCGCGCCCAATGCCTAAGCTGGTTGCCTCGTGCATCACGCCGGTTCAAGACGGTATGGTGGTCGAGAATTTCTCGAACCCGGCCGTATTGGAAGCCCGCAAGGGTATCGTTGAGTTTCTGCTCATCAACCACCCGCTCGATTGCCCGGTGTGCGATCAGGCCGGTGAATGCGATCTGCAAAACTTCGCGTTTGAGCACGGCGCTGTTCAGACCCGCTACGAAGAAGAACGCCGAACGTTCGAGAAGACCGACATCGGGCCGTTCATTCAGCTACACATGACGCGTTGCATTCTGTGCTACCGTTGCGTGTATACGGCCGATCAGATCACCGAAAAACGGGTTCACGGCGTATTGAACCGGGGCGATGCGTCGGAAATAGGTACGTACATCGAAAAAGCAATCGACAACGATTTCTCAGGAAACGTGATCGACGTTTGCCCGGTAGGTGCGCTGACCGACAAAACCTATCGCTTCAAAAACCGGGTGTGGTTTTCCAAGCCTGTTGACGCGCACCGCGATTGCCCAACCTGCTCAGGTAAGGTATCGCTCTGGTACCGGGGTAGCGAAGTGATTCGGGTAACGGCTCGCAAAAATGAGTGGAACGAGGTGAAGGAGTTTATTTGCAACACTTGCCGCTTCGACAAAAAAGATACCGCCGATTGGGTGATCGAAGGGCCAACGAAGATTTCTAGGGCGTCGGTGATTTCAGCCAATAAGTATCCGAAGAACCTGACGGTTTCTTCGTTTGGCGCAAGACTGGCCGCAGCTGAATACAAGCCCATCAATGATGAACGTGATACGTCGCAACTGGGTATTCAGCAATTGCCACCCGAGCGCTTCGCCAAAACACTGCCTTCGGCAAAAGAATAGTTAACTGTTTTTCTGTCTTCTGTCTTTTGCTGCTTCGCCGTAATTCGCGAAAAACAACAGAAGATAGAAGACAGAAAACGTTTCAACAGTAATTTATGGATCTTACCGTTCTCATTATCAAATCACTCGTGATCCTGGCTATTTTCGGGATCACACTGCTGATTGCTACTTACTCGACCTACGCCGAGCGGAAAGTTGCGGCTTTTTTGCAGGATCGCATCGGCCCGAACCGCGCAGGCCCACTGGGGTTACTTCAGCCGATTGCCGATGCGGGTAAAATGTTCTTCAAAGAAGACTTTATTCCTGCTCAGGCCAGTAAATGGCTGTTCATCCTCGGCCCTTGCCTGGCTATGCTTACAGCCCTGATGTCGAGCGCCGTTATTCCCTTCGGCGACAGCATCAAATACGCTAGCTATGATGTACCTGTACAGGGTCTTGACGTAAACGTTGGCATTCTGTACGTATTTGGCGTGGTTTCGCTGGGCGTCTACGGCATCATGATTGGCGGCTGGGCATCGAACAACAAGTTCTCACTGCTGGGGGCTATTCGTGCAGCCTCGCAGAATATTAGTTATGAGGTAGCGCTGGGCTTATCAATCATCGCCATCCTGATGATGACGGGCTCTCTGTCGCTTCGGCATATTGTAAACGAGCAGGCCAATGTATGGGAGTGGAACATCTTCACACAGCCTTTGGGCTTCGTCATTTTCCTGACCTGCGCCTTCGCCGAGTGTAACCGTACTCCATTCGACCTACCCGAGTGCGAAACGGAGCTTGTGGGCGGTTATCATACCGAGTACAGCTCCATGAAGCTGGGTTTGTACCTGTTCTCAGAGTACATCAACATGTTTACCTCATCGGCCGTTATTTCAACGCTCTACTTTGGCGGTTTCCACTACCCATTCATGACGCAGGTGCACGATGCACTGGTTGGTTCATTAGGTGATGTAGCTGGCCATAACGTAGCTACGCTGATCGGTACGGTGGTACTCTTTGCCAAGATCTTTTTCTTCATCTTCTTCTTTATGTGGGTACGTTGGACAGTTCCGCGTTTCCGCTACGATCAGTTGATGAACCTCGGCTGGAAGTCGCTGATTCCGCTCTCAATCCTGAATGTCATTCTGACTGGCGCCGGATTGCTCTATAACATTAAGTACGCTACCTGGGCCATCGTTTTGGTAATGGTTGTACTGGGTGCAACCAATGCCATCAAGGCACCTCGCCGAAAACCAGTGGCCGTACCACAAGTTTAAGTTCAACAACGTTTACTGTCTTCCGTTGTTTCCTTTAGCGCCAATGCGCGCTCAGACGGATCAACAGAAGACAGAAGACAGTAAACACCTTACCATGTTAACGAACCGATCAAAACAGGTCAGCAATAAAGAAATGACGCTGGCCGAACGGATGTATCTGCCCGCCATTCTTGGTGGTCTGGCCATCACGATCCGGCACTTCTTCATGAAGAAGGCTACTATCCAGTATCCCGAAGTGAAGCGCTATCTGGGACCAGTTTTTCGGGGCCATCACGTACTGAAACGCGACGAGCAGGGTCGTGAGCGTTGTACGGCCTGCGGTTTATGCGCTGTTGCCTGTCCGGCCGAAGCTATTTCGATGGTAGCTGCCGAACGTAAGAAGGGCGAAGAAACACTCTACCGCGAGGAAAAATATGCGGCTGTGTACGAAATCAATATGCTACGCTGCATCTTCTGCGGCCTTTGTGAAGAAGCTTGCCCCAAACAAGCCGTTTACCTTCGTCACGACCGCATGGTGCCTGTAGTTACCAGCCGTGACGGCGTAATTTATGGTAAAGACAAACTGGTTGAAAAACTCGACGATAGGTATGTTCGTAATAACCCGGACGTTAAAGCAACCCCAACCGAACCTACTTTATCGAGGTCAGTAGCCTAAGCGTTAGCCTCTTACACATATGAACCAATTCGACTCTTTCCTGGCTCACCTTAAAACCCTGACTGCTGCAGGGTACATGTTCTACGGGCTTGGTTTTATTACGCTATTAAGTGCCATTACCGTTGTTACGGCCCGTAACCCTATCCATAGCGTACTGGCTCTGATCTTCACGTTCTTTTGTCTTACAGGCCATTACATGCTCCTGAACGCGCAGTTTCTGGCTATAGTAAACATCATCGTTTATGCGGGGGCCATCATGGTGCTTTTCCTCTTCGCCATTATGTTCCTGAACCTGAAGCAGGACGACGAAGAATCGAAAGTGACGCTTACCAAAACGGCAGGCGTCATAGTAGGCGGCGTATTAATGGTCTTGTTGCTATCTATTTTTAATGCAGCTCCCGTAGGTACGTATAATCCAGGTACATTCGACGCCCAGACGGGTATGGTAGAGCGGCTCGGTATTGTACTCTACAGCGACTACATTCTACCCTTTGAACTAGCCTCTGTCTTGTTTCTGATTGCGATGGTTGGCGCCGTAATGCTCGGGAAACGTGAAGCTGGCGACCCGCATTTCTGATCTATACTAAACAGGATCGACGATTTACCATACCAAAAGCCGCTTTTCTGAGCGGCTTTTTTCGGGCCAATAAATGAGATAGTATGCACGCATACTATTTTTTCTATCTTTGTACTATTCCGAATCAACTTTTGTTAACGAGGTAAAGACATCACAGACTGGCTGTCTCTAATTCGAACCATTAAACGCCCTTTCTATGGACGCATATATTGTTGCTGGTTTTCGTAGCCCCGTGGGCAAAGCGCCTCGTGGCGGCTTGCGTTTGACACGCCCCGACGATCTGGCTGCTGACGTGATCAAGCACATGATGGCCCAGGTACCGAACCTTGACCCCGCCCGTGTTGAAGACCTGATTGTAGGTAATGCCGTGCCTGAAGCCGAACAAGGCATGCAGATTTCACGGTATATCGCCTTGCTATCGCTACCAAGTAGCGTGCCGGGTATGACCATCAACCGCTATTGTGGATCTGGGCTGGAAGCTATCGCTATTGCCTCGGCTAAAATCCACGCGGGTATGGCCGATTGCATCATTGCCGGTGGTACGGAATCAATGTCGATGGTGCCAACCATGGGCTGGCGAACCGCGTTGAACTATGACATCGCCAAAGCGCATCCCGACTACTATATCGGCATGGGCCTGACCGCCGAACAGGTAGCTGATCAATTCAATATCAGCCGCGACGCCCAGGATGAGTTTGCCCTGGAATCGCACAAGAAGGCGCTGGCAGCTCAGGCAGAGGGTAAATTCACGGATGAGATCGTACCGATTGCTGTGAAAGAAACCTATTTCGACGAGGTGGCAGGTAAGAAAAAGACCCGTGAATGGACCGTGTCGCAGGATGAGGGCCCACGGAAAGATACCAGCGCTGAAGGACTTGCCAAGTTGCGGCCTGTTTTTGCAGCGGGCGGCTCCGTTACGGCGGGCAACTCATCACAAACATCTGACGGCGCCGCTTTCGTAATCGTCATGTCGGAGCGATTGGTTAATGAATTGAACCTGAAGCCAATTGCCCGGATGATGTCATACGCTTCGGCTGGTGTTGAGCCTCGCATCATGGGCATTGGCCCGGTAGCAGCGATTCCTATCGCGCTGCAAAAAGCTGGTCTGAAACAGGATGATATTGATCAGATTGAATTGAACGAAGCCTTTGCGGCGCAGTCACTGGCCGTTATTCAGGAACTGGGTCTCGATAAGAGCAAGATTAACCACAACGGTGGTGCTATTGCCCTCGGCCATGCACTTGGCTCGACCGGGGCGCGGTTATCGGTTCAATTGCTGAACGAAATGCGCCGTCGTAACGAGAAGTACGGTATGGTGTCGGCCTGCGTAGGCGGCGGCCAGGGTGTAGCCGGTATCTTCGAGCGGCTGAATTAATATGTAAAACCGAGTGTAAAGGCAAAGGCGCCGAGCACACGGAACCTGTTAATAATCTATTCGTTCGATTATTAACAAGTTCTGTGTGCTCGGCGCCTTTGCCTTTACACTCGGTTTTCTCTATACAACGGTTGCGCTTTCGCCCACCAGTTCGTGCTTCATGAGGTACTCAGCAATCTGAACAGCGTTGGTAGCGGCTCCTTTTCGAAGGTTGTCAGCCACAATCCACAGGTTCAATGTGTTGTTCTGGCTTTCATCGCGGCGAATACGGCCAACAAACACTTCGTCTTTACCGTGAGCCGTCAGTGGCATCGGGTAAACCTTGTTGGCAGGATCATCCTGAACAATAACACCCTCGGCTTCACTCAGCAGTTTTGTTACCTCGGCCAGATCGAAGTCGTTCTCAAATTCGATGTTTACGGCTTCTGAGTGCCCGCCAATGGTTGGAATACGAACCGTCGTGGCGGTAACCCGGATAGAGTCATCGCCCATGATTTTGGTCGTTTCCTTCACCATCTTCATCTCTTCTTTCGTATAGCCATTATCGAGGAACACGTCGATGTGTGGCAGTACATTCAGGTCTATCGGGTGCGGATACACTTTAGCTACCGAGTCGTCGCCGTTACGCTCGGCAAACAACTGATCAACGGCCGCTTTGCCCGTACCCGTTACCGACTGATAGGTCGATACCACTACCCGCTTGATCTTGTATTTCTCGTGCAGTGGTTTCAATACCACTACCATTTGAATGGTTGAACAGTTGGGGTTGGCAATAATCTTGTCTTCGGCGGTAAGTGTATCGGCATTTACTTCAGGTACCACCAGTTTCTTGGTGGGGTCCATGCGCCAAGCCGACGAGTTATCAATAACCGTGATACCAGCTTCGGCAAAACGCGGGGCCAGTTCGAGCGATGTGCTGCCGCCAGCCGAGAAGATGGCAATCGCGGGTTTGCGGGCGATGGCCTCGTCGTAGCCGACCACCGTTACGGGTTTACCCTTGAACATCACCTGTTTACCAACCGACCGCTCAGACGCGACCGGAATAAGTTCGGTGACCGGGAAATTCCGTTCGGCCAGTACCTTCAGCATCTCGCCACCGACTAAGCCCGTGGCCCCAACGACTGCGATTTTCATAGAATTTTTGACGTTTTATTGAAAAATTGACCGCAAAAGTACAGCCTTTTTTCGATACATGGCAGTCAATTAGGGTTAAAAACAACGTACCCAGCTCAATGAAGAACCGGGTACGTTGCCAAGCCTGATTACAGGGTGTATCAGTTGCCTGATCCGAAGAAATAACTCAATGAAATTCCGTAAGACGTATTCTTGACCGTCACATCAGCACTGCTAGCACTGTTGGTCAAATTAGCCAAACCTGGCGCATAGTAAAAAGAGAGTCCTACACCTGAATACAGTTCGTAGCCAGCTGACAGATACAGACCATAATCAAACCTTTTGGGGGCATCTGATGCGCTGAAATCGATTGATTCTGAAACCGTCTGACCGCCAAACGTACCACTAGACTTTCCATTGAGCGCATAGGCCACATACGGACCGGCACCAATTACAACGTTGCCATTACCCGCTTCAAGCGAATAAGCGACCTGAATTGGTAGCTCGAGGTAATTGACCGCAGTTTTACTTTCACCTGCTCCACCTAAAAGGCTACCTGATAGCTTCGTCCCCTTGGTTGAATAGAGAAGTTGCGGACGAAGAGACAGTTGGTCTGTCAAGGGCGCATTTACTAGTAATCCAGCCTGAAAACCGACGATATCATCGCCGCTAATTGAAATGCCCGATGAGGAGTACTTCTGGTTGGCCAGTTGAGCACTGCCTTTAATGCCAACACTTACCTGAGCAAATGAAACGGCACTGCTCAGCAACGTGAATACTGAGATTGTAAGTAGATTACGTAACATACTGTGTGAATAGTTTGCTTCTTTATGATAAAAACAGGAGTAAAACTGCTCAAAAATAAGCAAAATACAAATACAGGTATATTTTCTAAGGATGATTTATTTATTAAAAGTTACTAAATCAATCACTTAATGAAATAGCCAATTGAAAAACCGTAACTACGGTTGCGCAACGTACCACCAAAAGCCGACGGGTCGAGCGATGCCGTTGGGTTTGTCGGATTAAGCGAAGACAGGTTCGGCGTCGCGTTTTTCGAGAAGTTGGTTAGTCCATGTGCGTAATAAACCGAGACGTTTAGCCCAAGGGGGAGTTCGTATCCAACAGAGGCCGTGGCACCGAGGTCGTGTTTATGAAAACCATCGGTGTTGAAGTTAATAGGAGCACCGTTGACGCTTCCGCTAACCGCAACCGCCGCATATGGCCCCGCCCCTACCCGTAAACGCCCCGGCCCCGCATCGATGCTGTACAAAGCCAGTACGGGTAATTCGATATAGTTGACCACCACTCGTGAGATCGACGTCTCGATCGGGAAGGTTGTACTTGGCAGACCGAACTTGGTCAGAACTGTGCCAACGAACGTACCTACATCGACGTTGCCGCCCTTCACCGAGTAAAGCAATTGCGGTTGGATCGATAGTCGATCAGTCACAGGTACATCGGCCATCAGCCCGGCCCTGAATCCAACCCGTTGGTTGATAGGCACCGTCAACGTACCCAGCGTTGGTCCCAGCGACGTTAGATCGACCGTAGAGGCAACGTTGGAAGCCTGCACGCTGCCCATAAGGCCGTAACGTACCTGCGCGGTGGCGCTGAGGGCGGCCGATAAGAAAAGTAGTATGATTAAACTAAAGCGTCTCATAACCTGGTTTGCGCTGATTTTATGCCCACAAAAAACGGAAGAAGCGGGCAGATGCCAATCCATCTGCCCGCTTCTTTGTAAAACCCAGGGTGTTAGTTAGTCTACAGTACCGAAGAAAACCTTTCCAACGCCAAAGTTGGAGCCGATGATATAGGTACCGTTTGATAACCCCACTGCATGGCCATATCGAGTGTTTGCAGCCGAGAGATCTGTTACACGAAACTGTTCATACGAAACTTTAAAAAAATAGGCGGCCCCCTGTCCTGTATTACTGCCCACAGCCTTACCTGGTGCGCCGATCATAATATAATTCCCTGAGATAGTTACACTAGTTCCAAAATAATCGCTCATGGCCCCATCACTTGCTTTAAATTGCTGTTGCTGAGACCAAACCGAGCCTGAACGGTTGAATCCGTAAACAGCACCCTGGTAGTAATTACTTCCAAATGTTTTGCCGTATGCACCCACAACTATATAGTCACCTGACAAAGCAACGCTCCCGCCAAAGTAATCCGTTGACGCACCATCTGATGACAGCAGTTTTTGCTGTTGAGACCAGACATTCCCTGAACGAGTAAACACGTAAGCAGCTCCCTGACTAGAATTGCTGTTAACTGTTTTGTTGTAGGCACCGATGGCCGTAGTAGTTCCGTCAATTGCCAAACTGGAACCGAAGTAATCACTGGCGGCTCCATCAATCGCAACGAGTCGCTGCTGTTCTGTCCATGTAGTTCCTGACCGCAAGAAAACGTAAGCAGCACCTTGGGCGGAGTTGTTGCCCACATTTTTTCCAGGCGCTCCTACGAGAAGGTAGTCACCAGATAAAGACACACTTCTACCAAACTCGTTAGCGCCTGCTCCATCACTAGCCAAAAGTCGCTGTTGTTGACTCCAGGTTGAGCCAGATCGGGTGAAGACGTAAACAGCACCCTGTGTAATACCATTTATGGCTTTACCCGATGCCCCAACTATGATATAGTTATCCGATACAGCTACACTTTGACCAAACCGATTATACTCTGCCCAGTCACTTGCCATAAGTTTTTGTTGCTCATTCCACCCATTTCCAGATCGTACAAATACGTAAGCCGCGCCTACAATCACGTTGCTCTCCATAGATTTCGTGGGCGCTCCTACAACAGCGTAATCGCCCGAGATAGCTACGCTACTACCAAAATAATCGTACCCCCCGCCATCACTGGCCGTTCGGCTTGCGGGAGATGCCAGATTCGACGTTGTTGTAACGAGGGGTAACCAATTTTGGCCATCATACAAGTACATAGCCCCCTTGTCTGTATCATACACGAAGGCACCTGCTTGCGGGTTAGCAATCGCTTTACGTTGAGCACTCGTGAGCCGGGGTGGATAAAAAGCCTTATCGTTACCGGGGCTTTTCACGTCGAGCGCGGCGGAAGGATGGGCTGACCCGTTGATACCAATCTGAGCGTGAGAAACTTGGGTAGTTAGAAAAAGAGCAAGAAAAATGGACTGGAGAAGTAGTTTCATACGTGTGATTTTACCAGAAACAAAGATATCTCCTGATAAAATCAATAGACTAAATTACTTACTTATCTGAACGAGAAAACCGCTTCCGGGGTGATGCAGGTATCTAGCCGAATGTCTGTTTCTTCGATTCCAGTTATGTGTTCGACAGGGTCAAAAAACGACAGACCGATTTTCAGACAGTCAGGGCCAGCCTCGGCTAGAAAGCGATCGTAATAACCGCCACCATACCCAACACGATTTCCCGCGTTGTCGAAAGCCAGGAGCGGAACAATGACCAGATCGGGTTGGCCCACCACGAATTCAACCGCACCTGATGGCTCAGGTATCCCCCATTTTGTTTCAGTCAGGGCCGTATCAGCCGTTAACTGGAAGTGCCGTAGCGTATGGCTTTTCGAGTCCGTTATAGACGACCAGATACGTAGCGAGGGAAAATCACGCCAGAGCTGTTGAATGATAGGCCAGGTGTCTACCTCATTATTCCGAAGAATAGGCAGGTACGTATGTACGACCGTGTTGTGCTTCGCTAAGCAGCTAAGTATGAGAGTATCACTGAAAAATTGAGCGAGAATTTGCTGACTATAGAGTAAATGCTCAGTTGCTACCAGCGCCTTGCGCTTCGTCATGTAGCACGCTCTCGCCTCATTTTTCTGCATCTTCTTTCTATCTTGTACCCGCAAATTATACGATATAATGGAACTGACGCTTAAAGAAATTGGCGAACGACTAGTAGGTATGAAGCGTGGCTTATTACTCAGTCCACCGCCGGGGCATTACTACAGTCCTATAGTCGACAAAGTAGACATGCGTCGTCGAGCCGATGAGCTTTTTGCGCCACCTGCCCGTACCGTTGCTGGAATAGACCTTAACGAAGTGGGTCAATTATCACTGCTGAGTGAGTTTGAGGCGTTTTATCCCGAGATACCGTTCAAGACCACAAAACAACCAGGGTACCGATATTATTACGACAATAAGTTCTATTGCGAATCGGATGGCATTTTTCTGTACTCGATCATCCGTAAGTTTCAGCCTAAGCGCATCATTGAAGTCGGATCAGGCTTTAGTTCAGCCTGCATGCTCGATACGCTCGACTCATTGGGCCGCACCGACGTTTCACTGACATTCATCGAACCTTATCCAGACCGGCTGAAAGCGAATATGCGGCCTGCCGATTTCGACCGGTGTACCATTATTGAAACGGGTATTCAGGCAGTTGATGCGGCTCTGTTTTCAACCTTGCAGACAAACGATATTCTGTTTATCGATTCCACACACGTTAGTAAAACGGGGAGCGACGTAAACCGGGTTATTTTTGAGATTCTACCCAGCCTGCCATCAGGCGTGCTCATTCATTTTCACGACATTTTCTATCCCTTCGAATACCCGCGCGATTGGGTATTGAACAGCAAAGGATTTGGCTGGAATGAAGCCTACATCCTACGCGCTTTCCTCAGTCATAATCCTGACTTCGAAATCGTTGCCTTCAACACGTTTCTGGAAGAGTTTCATGCGCAACGCTTCGAAGCACACATGCCTCTCTGCATGGAGAATAAAGGAGGCAGCATCTGGATTAGACGGAAATAGCTGTTTGCCAACCCATTACCCCTCCAGGCAAACTTGCATCTGGTAGTTGAGCGGGTCGAAATTGGCGAGCAGTTTTTGCAGAAACGCGGTGTCGTTCAGGTAGAACGTCAGAAAATTATCGGCTCGTTCCTGGGGCGTTCCGCCAGGGAATAGCTCCTCTTTCACTGTCAGTAATTGCCGAACGCCCGTTTCCTGGTTATGCTCTTCAGCGCGGCGCATTTTTTTCTCCAGGCTCACCACCGCATTGGCAAACCGCTTGGTTTCGGCCAGTACGGCCTTTTCAAGCGTCGGATCAACCAACTGCGCTTTTTGCAAAATAGTAGCCAGCGCCTTGTTAACCGCTTTATTTTCTGCGTCGAATTTGAGGCTGTGTTCGGTATGATGCTCCACATACGCCCGCTTGAGTGCTATCACCTCCTGAAACATATCCGTCACGGTCAGACCAAGTTTATTGATCCGCCGCGCGGCCACTCTGGGTACGTATAGCGCAAAATTTCGGGGAATCAACATCGGGAAGGCCAGGCCGTAGTGATCGAATTCGGCCTTCAGTTGCAACCAGTAGGGCACTTCAGAGGGGCCTCCGATGTAGGCAAGATTCGGCAGAATGGCTTCCTGATACAATGGTCGCATCACCACATTGGGGCTGAACCGCTCAGGATTCGACTCCAGTTCGGCCAGTAATTCGGCTTCAGTGAACCGTAGCTTCGTATTCAATACCTCATAACCATCATCCGTACGGCTGATCCGTTCGCGAAGGCCATCAAGCAGGTAAAACAGATTAATATCACGAGGGGAGATCGGCGTCTTATAGCCTAATTCGTTCAGCGTTTCGGTCGTGCCATTTACCAGTGCACTCGTGTTTTGCTGAAGCAATTCGTCGCGCAGGATAGGTGAGAATATGCGCTTCAGATCAGTATCATCAGCATCCAGGCAAATCAGCCCTTCGGCACCGAATAACTCGTGCATATAATACCGAACGGCATCGGCCAGCGTATCGTGGTTCAGGTAGGCCTGTTCAAACAGCAGCAATTTCTCTGGAATGGTCTTCAACAGATCGGCCAGTTCGCGGGGATTCATACGGCCAACGGCGCCACGCTGCTCGGTTTCCCAGCTGTGGGTACGTCCGAACAGGCGGAAATGATTGATTTCGGCGAAGTCATGATCTTCCGTCGCCATCCAGTATACCGGTACGAAGTTGTAGTCTGGGTACGTCTCGTTGAGCTTCTTCGCCAGGTTCAGGATCGTTACGATCTTGTAGACCACGTACAACGGCCCCGTGAAAATATTCAGCTGGTGGCCGGTAGTGACGGTAAACGTGTTGGGCTGCCGCAGGATGTCCAGATCAGGTACGTTGCTCAGGCTGGCGTATTGCCGCGTCAGGACGTCGACTAAGGTGTTCCGGTTTTCGTCGGAAAACTGTTTCTGCTGAATCTGTCGGGGAAAAGCATCGATGGAGGGAAACTCACCGTAAAAGGGCTTAACTGCCTCTTTCTGGGCCAAATAATCGAGAAATAGAGACGAAAACTGGCCGGTGGCCGATAGGGGCACGTATTGACACTCCATGCAGGCAAAACGAATGACGGGTTACAGGTGCTTCAACGTGCGTAATGAGTTTCAAGTTTCAGGGTAACTCGTTTCAAGTTTCAGGTTTCAGGTTTTAAGTGGCCTCGCAAACTCACCGTCTGGTTGTTTTGCGAAACCACTTGAAACCTGAGACTTGAAACCTGAAACCCCTTTACAGCCTTATCTTTGCCGTAATGCAAACCGAATCGACCGTAGTCTACACACCCACAACCCAATACGAGGCCGTTATTGGACTGGAAGTGCATTGCCAGTTGCTGACCCAAAGCAAAATGTTTGCCGCCGATGCCAACGCGTTCGGGGCCGACCCCAACACGCAGGTGAGCGTAATTACGCTGGCGCATCCGGGCGCGCTGCCCAAAGCCAACCGCATAGCGGTAGAGTATGCCGTCAGGATGGGTATTGCTTGTGGAAGCGAAATCACCCGCCGCAATGTGTTTGCCCGTAAGAATTACTTCTATCCCGACCTGCCGAAAGGCTATCAGCTCTCGCAGGATAAAGGGCCCATCTGCGTAGGCGGCGGCATCCTGGTAAAAGCGCGTGATTTCGACGGGGTGCTGCAAGACACGATCATTCAACTCCATCATATTCACCTCGAAGAAGACGCCGGCAAAAGCATTCACGATGCCGACCCCACGGCCACCTGCCTCGATTATAACCGCGCCGGTACACCGCTGATCGAGATGGTGACCGAACCGTGCCTACGGTCGGCCGATGAGGCAGGACAGTTTCTGACCGAAGTGCGGCGGCTGGTTCGCTACCTCGGCATTTGCGACGGAAACATGGAAGAAGGCTCGCTCCGGTGCGACGTGAACGTATCCATCCGTCCCCGTGGTGCTACTGAACTGGGCACGAAAGTGGAAGTGAAGAACCTGAACTCGATTCGCAACGTGCAGCGGGCGGTTGATAGCGAATTCAGTCGGCAGGTAGCCGTTACTGAAGCGGGCGGGAAGCTTATTCAGGAAACCCGTACGTTCGATGCTGCCACCGGCCAAACGCTGGGCATGCGCGAAAAGGAAAGCATGAACGATTACCGGTATTTCCCCGACCCTGATCTGATGCCGGTGGTTATTTCTGACGAGTGGATGGCGGAAATACGTACCCAGATGCCCGCCCTTCCCCGCGAACGGTATCTGAAATTCACTAATCAGTACGGCCTGCCCGAGTATGACGCCGCTCTGTTGACCGACACCCGCGAACTGGCCGATTTCTACGAGGCCGTTTGCGCCGAAACGCCGAACTTTAAAGCCGCCTCGAACTGGGTGATGGGTCCGTTGAAGGCGCAGCTCACCGAACGGATGGCCCGCGAAGGTCAGTTTCCGGTGTCGGCACCGGCGCTTGCTTCGCTGATTCGCCTCATCGACGATGGCACGGTTAGCCAAACGGCGGCGCAAACGATTTTCGGGTTGATGGTAGCCCAGCCAGATGCCGGCCCTGCTGAACTTGCAACGGCTAACGGCTTGTTACAGAACCGTAATACAGACGCCTTACAATCGTTAATAGACCAGACACTCGCGGCCTGGCCCGACAAAGTGGAGCAATACCGGAAGGGTAAAAAGAACCTGCTGGGTCTGTTTGTGGGTGAAGTGATGAAAAAGTCGAAAGGGTCTGCCGATCCGAAATTGGTAAATCAATTAGTGATTAAAACGTTGGGCTGATTTTTGTTGCTCATTAAACGACTCCCGGCCAAACCCGTCGAAGGAGTCAACTGAAACCAAACATGAAACAAGTATTCCTTGGCCTGGCCCTCCTGCTGGTTGGCGTGGCCGCTCAGGCACAGAAGCAGGCAACCGTTTCGGGCTTGCTGAAAAACGCCGCTCCGGGCAGCAAAGTGTATCTGGAATCGAACAACGCCCCTACCGTCCGGCTCGACTCGACAGTTGTTGGACCAGACAAGCGGTTTTCGGTAAAGACCAACGTACCTGAAGGCGGCAACATCTACATTGTGAATGTGGGGGGCGCAACCAAAATGCCCGTCTTGCTGGAAGGCGGTGAAACAATTGACGTGCTGGTTGAACCAGGTATTAAAGGCAAAGAGAAAAACGCCCCAACGCCCAAGCCGAAAGTGACCATGAGCGGCGCCAAAACGAACGACCAGTTCCGGGTGTTATATCAGATGCAAACTGATTTGCAGGCAAAAGGCCAGGACCTGATGAAATCGTATCAGGAAGCCCAGACCCGCAACGATGCCAAAACGATGAGCCAGATCGAAAAGACGTTCGACGAGGCCTCGCGCGAGAACACGCAGAAAGTGAAGGCTATGCTGCCTGAGCTGGGTACGTCGCTGGCGGCTTTATATGCCACCAATTTCCTGAGCACCGAAACCGACTTCCCTACGCTGGATACGCTGGCCCGTCGCTTCGAGAAAGAGAACCCCAACAGTGTTCACGCTAAATCGTTTATAGGAAACATCGCCCGGATTCGCGGGGTAAATATTGGTTCACAAGCCCCTGAAATCGCGTTGACCGACACGAACGGCACGACGGTGCCTCTCTCATCGTTGCGCGGTAAATACGTGCTCATCGACTTCTGGGCTAGCTGGTGCGGTCCTTGCCGAAACGAGAACCCAAACGTGGTTCGCATGTACGACAAGTTTAAGGACAAAGGCTTTGCCATCTACAGTGTATCGCTCGATAACCCGGGCAAGCGTGAAGCCTGGGTACGTGCCATCCGCAATGACAATCTCACCTGGACACACGTGTCTGACCTGAAAGGCTGGCAGTCATTTGCTGCTCAGCAGTACGGTGTTAGCGCCATTCCGGCCACGTTCCTGCTCGATCCAAGCGGCAAAATCATTGCCAAAAACCTGCGCGGCGACGCGCTGGAAGCCAAGCTGGCTGAAATGTTGAAATAAAAAAGGAGTAAAGGAAGAAGGGGAGAACGGAGGAAAGGAATTGCTGACGCTAGTGTATTTGTCTTCGCAATAATCCCTTTCCTCCGTTCTCCCCTTCTTCCTTTACTCCTTTTCATTCCCTTTCCTCCCTTCATTTCCCCTTCCTCCTATGAAAATAGCTATCCTTGGCTGTGGTAACATGGGCATGGCCTTCGCCAAGTCCTTTTTGCAATACGACCTCGTAAAAAAAGAAAACCTGACGCTGATCGAGAAAAGCGCAGAACGGTCTGAAACATTACGGGCCGAAAAAGCGGGCGTCGTTGTTGAAACCATCGGTCCGCGCGTTGGCGAAAGCGACCTGATTATTCTCTCGGTAAAACCGCAGGATTTCGCGTCGGCCCAGGACGAATTACGAGCCGTGATTCAGCCCCGGCAAGTTGTTCTGTCTATTATGGCGGGTATTCCGATCAGCCTGATCCAGGAGCGCCTCAGCCACCGGATGGTGATTCGGGCCATGCCCAATACACCAGCCATGCTCGGTATGGGTATTACCGGTTTTACAGCTTCGCCTGAAGTGGATGCCGCCAGTCTGCGAAAAGTCGAGAACCTGATCAACGCCACGGGGCGGTCTATTTTCCTCGAAAACGAAGCCATGCTCGATGCTGTTACGGCACTAAGCGGTAGCGGCCCGGCCTATTTCTATTACGTGGTGAAGGCGATGGTAGAAGCCGGCAAGCAAATGGGTTTCGACGAAGGCACAGCCTCGCTCTTAGTGAAGCAAACCATGCTCGGCTCGTATCACCTGATCAACAACGCCGATAAATCGCTCGACGACCTGATCAAGGCTGTAGCCAGTAAAGGCGGCACCACGGAAGCCGCCCTGCGCACGTTCGAAGCAGGTACGTTGTCAGACACACTGCAAGCCGGTATCCACGCCGCCCAGGTACGTGCCACAGAGCTATCGAAGGGATAAAGCGAGTTACGATTTCCGAGTTACGATGTACAATGCATTGCTCACGCGACCGTTCGCACTGACGTAAGCGATAAATTGTACATCGTAGGTCGTAAATCGTCAATCAATTCACACGCCTGTATAGGTGAATGGCGTGATGGTTCGCAACTCGGATTTGATAGCATCTGACACGTCTAAGCCATTGATGAATTCGCTGATTGTGCTGGCGGTGATGGCTTCGTTCTTGCGGGTCAGGGCTTTTAGCGCTTCGTAAGGCTGCGGATAACCTTCGCGGCGTAATACCGTCTGAATTCCTTCGGCAACTACGGCCCAGTTGGCTTCCAGATCGGCGTTGATGGCCGCCTGGTTCAACTCCAGTTTATTCAAGCCCTTGAGTGTTGCATTTAGCGCAATCACCGAATGAGCAAAGGGCACACCGATATTCCGTAACACAGTTGAATCGGTCAGGTCGCGTTGCAGGCGCGAAACCGGTAGCTTGGCCGACAGGTGTTCGAAAATAGCATTGGCGATGCCCAAATTTCCTTCCGAATTCTCGAAGTCGATCGGGTTAACCTTGTGCGGCATGGCCGATGAGCCCACTTCCCCTTCCTTGATCTTCTGTTTGAAATAATTCATCGACACGTATGTCCAAACGTCACGGTCAAGGTCGATCAGGATGGTGTTCAGACGCTTATAGTTATCGAAAAGGGCAGCCAGCATATCATAATGCTCTATCTGCGTGGTAAACTGGCTCCGAACCAGTCCCAGGCTTCCCACAAACTCATTGCCAAACGACTGCCAGTCAATATCTGGGTACGCTACTTTGTGCGCGTTGAAATTACCCGTGGCACCACCAAACTTAGCAGCAGCAGGTACGTCGACCAGCATGAGCAGTTGCTTCTCCAGCCGTTCGCAATAAACCATCAGTTCTTTGCCGAGACGCGTTGGCGAGGCGGGTTGCCCGTGGGTACGTGCCAGCATGGGTACGTCGGCCCACTGGTTGGCCAGTTCCTGCAAACGCATATAGATTTGCCGGTATGTGGGCTCTATCTGCTCGGCCAGTGCTTCACGCAACAGCAGCGGAATGGCCGTGTTGTTCACGTCCTGCGAGGTAAGGCCAAAGTGAATAAATTCCAGGAACGGCTCAACCGATAATCCCTTCAGTTTTTCCTTGATGAAGTACTCGACCGCTTTTACGTCGTGGTTGGTCGTGGCTTCGATCGTCTTCACCCGTTGCGCGTCTTCCTCCGAAAACTGCTCGTATAGCGCGCGTAACGCTGGGTACGTTGCCTTGTCAACGCCCGCCAACTGGGGCAATGGCAATTCACAAAGGGCAATGAAGTACTCAATTTCGATTCGCACCCGATAGCGAATCAGACCAAGCTCAGAGAAATATGGAGCAAGCGCCGATACCTGTTTGGCGTAGCGGCCATCAATGGGAGAGATTGCTGTGAGGGACATAAAATGGGAGTTTACAGTTTTCTGTTTGCCGTTGCGCTGCTTAGTTACGTATTGCTGAATTAGCAGCGCAACGGCAAACAGAAAACTGTAAACTATTTTTTAAAATGGGTTGAAGTAAAGGCCAATACCGGCCCATGAAACGGTTTGATATTCGTATTGGCCGTAGGGCCGGTAGCCATAATACATATCGAGCAGCACGGTCAGGTTTTGGGTAGAACGGCCTAATTCATAACCCACACCCGCGTGAATACCGGGCCTGAAGTTGGTCTGCTGCCAGAATTTTGCGTCAATCCCGCCTACCAGTCGCTGTCGTTTGTTGCCCGATTCACGATAATAAGCGCCAAATTCTACATTAAACCGTTCCCGCTCGCTTTGTCCGCGCAGGCAAATGCCCGCGCTTCCATACACCCGCAGGCCGATTGGCAAATCACGACTAGCTGTAAAATCAAGCAGTTCGTAGTTCACGGAATTTGGCGTGTAGTAGTTGAGTTGGTACCGAACAATGTAATCGTCGCCGAGGTGTGATGAAATGTGGTACAGACGAACGCGGTAGCTGTTACGGCCTTTTCGGAGGTTATACCAGAAACTAAGCTTATAATCGTTGTTGATGATCTTGTAAACCACCTGACCCGGCTTTTTGGCGAATCTGGTTGTGTCACTAAACACCTGGAACTGCGTGAACGAGCCTACGTCGAGCCCCCACTCATGGGCCTGCCCGGGTGCCGTAGTAACGCGATAAAAGGGTTTATGGAAACCGAATGCAAACGGAACAACGGTTCCCTGATTCAGATCTTTATCTCGGGTATCCGTTTCGGTAAAGCCCACTCTCCGTTCACCGCTGGTATTGAAGTAGGGCAGCGCACTGCCGTACACCTGCGCTTCGAGGGGATCGAGCAGGATGGGCGCAAACAGATGATTCTTGGGAAACCATTCTTTGCGCGGATAAGCCGTAGTATCGGTGGCTGATTGCGACCAGGCCGTAAGGCTGAAAAGGCAAAACGCACTGATGAGTAAACGTAGTCTCATGCGGGTGGGGGAAAACAAATCGCAAAGGTATCGAAAACGGCTGGCGCATTTTAACCTTGATTAACACACATTTCTGTCTTGTGTGTGCGAACTTTAAGAGTTGTTCTCTTAACTGGTATCACATAATGAACAAGCTATCCTTTATTAGTATCTCTCTTATGATTGGCACAACCGCCACTCTGGCCCAGAACGGCCCACCCATCGGGCCGTCTTTAACGTACCCAGTAGCTCGTAAAGTCGATCATGTCGACAATTACCACGGCACCAGCGTAGCTGATCCGTACCGCTGGCTGGAAGATGATCGCTCGGCCGAAACAGCCGCCTGGGTGAAAGCCGAAAACGAAGTCACCAACGCCTTTCTGGAGAAGATTCCGTACCGGAAACAATTTCAGGATCGGCTCGAGAAGGTGTACAACTACCCCAAATATTCGGCTCCCTCGCGGAAAGGCGACTATTTCTATTTCTCGAAGAACGACGGCCTGCAAAATCAATCGGTGCTTTACCGTCAGAGAGGACTCGATGGCAAACCGGAAGTGGTAATCGACCCCAACAAACTGTCGGCCGACGGTACAACCCGTCTTGGAGCTTTTTCGCTGTCGAAAGATGGCAAGTACGCTGTGGTAGGCACGTCGAAAGGTGGTTCTGACTGGCAGGAATACCAGATCATGGACCTGGCAACGAAGCAGTATTTGCCCGAAAAGCTGGAGTGGGTAAAAGTGTCGGGCGCAGCCTGGCAGGGAAATGGCTTCTATTACAGCCGGTATCCGAAACCCGAAGGGTCGGCGCTGGCCGCCAAAAACGAGAACCATCAGGTGTTTTTCCACCAGCTCAACACGCCCCAGTCGGCCGACCGGCTGGTGTTCGAAGACGCTAAAAATCCGCAGCGGTTCCATACCCTGGGTACGTCTGACGATGAGCGATTTGCGTTCCTGACGGTTAGCGACCGCGGAAAGGGGAAAGATGGTAACGCCCTGTATTACCTGGACGCCACCACCAAAGCTGAGGGCTTTAAACCAGTTGTATCGGAGATCACAAACTCGCAATACGGCGTGATTGACAACATCGGTGGGGATTTATTGATTGAAACCAATGCCGATGCGCCAAATAGCAAGGTGATGCGGTTCAGCCCGGCCACAAAAAAATGGACGGTTATTATTCCTGAAAAACCAGAGCCGTTGACCAGCGCTGGTAGTTCGGGCGGCAAACTGTTTGTTCAGTACTCGAAAGATGTTACCTCGCGGGTGTACGTGTACGATATGAACGGTAAGCTCGAGAACGAGATCCAGCTACCGGGTATTGGCACAGCAAGTGGCTTCGGTGGCGAGCGCGACGACAAGTTTGTGTTCTACACCTTTACGTCGTTTACCTTCCCGCCCACTATTTACCGTTACGACATCGCCACGAAGAAAAGCACTGTGTTCCGCCAGCCTGAGGTTGATTTCAAACCAACCGACTACGAAACGAAGCAGGTTTTCTACACCAGCAAAGACGGTACGAAAGTCCCGATGTTCATCACCTATCAGAAAGGCACAAAACTCGACGGCACCAACCCAACCATTCTGTACGGTTACGGCGGGTTCAACGTGAGCCTGCCTCCTTCTTTCTCGTCGTTTTTAATTCCGTTTCTGGAGCAGGGCGGCGTGTATGCGCAAGCCAACTTACGCGGTGGTAGCGAGTATGGCGAAAAATGGCATGAGCAAGGCATGAAGGCCAAAAAGCAGAACGTATTCGATGATTTCATTGCCGCTGGCGAATACCTGATCAAGGAGAAATACACGTCGTCGGCCAAACTGGCGATCCGGGGCGGATCAAACGGTGGTTTGCTGGTAGGCGCAGTTATGAACCAACGGCCCGACCTGTTCCGGGTGGCTATTCCGCAGGTAGGTGTGATGGATATGCTCCGATTCCATAAGTTCACCATTGGCTGGAACTGGATTGCCGACTACGGTAGCGCCGACAACGCCGACGAGTTCAAGTTCCTCTATCCCTACTCGCCGGTTCACAACATCAAGCCTGGTCTGAATTACCCCGCCACGCTCATTACCACCGCTGACCATGACGATCGGGTGGTGCCGGCGCACTCGTTTAAATACGCCGCTACGTTGCAGGAAGCCTACAAAGGCCCCAACCCCATGCTGATCCGAATTGACACCAATTCAGGCCACGGGGCCAGCAACACGAAGAAGAACATCGAGCAAACCGCCGATATTTATTCGTTCATTCTCTGGAATATGGGCGTAGGTACGTTGAAAGAAATGGCTAGTAAGTAGCAGCTAGGCATGCTTTAACGCAAAAATGCCCCGACCGTCTGGCCGGGGCATTTTTAGTGCAGAGAGCGTAAGCTTATTGACCTAATTTAAATGTGACACCAAGCTTAAGCGTTGATACCGAAGAGCCAAGTTCTGCAAATACACCGGTTTTCTCAGCGAACATGTAACGGCCACCGATATGAATTGGCACTGAGATAAACGAAAGATCATAGGTAACACCACTCAATCCTGTATAGCCAAAATAAGTTAGCCCTAACCCGGCATACAGGTCAACATTTTCAGGAGTGTTAAGTAGTTCATTGAAGTGGTAAGAGCCACGAGCGCCAATGTCATATCCGCCAACACTGTTACCAAAACTTCTGTAGCCAACGCTGCCACCTACTGTAATATTTTTAGCGACGCCGAAATCAGCTGCGGCATTGAAACCCAATCCAGAACCATAAAAGTATGAGCCACCTATGCCAATACCAAGGTTAACGAACTTTGTACCCTTATCGATTGCCAGTTGGGCAAAGCTTGATGTAGTCAGCAGGGTTAAGCTGAATAAAGCGACAATAGCGAAAAACTTTTTCATCGTGGACTATTCTTTTTCGTGAAACTTGGGACAAAGAAAGTCAGCTTTTTGGGATTGTAAAGAACAAAGCGCTGTATCTGTTATTTATCGGTAGTATTTCGAGCATTGATGTAACCGCGAATAACCGTGAATGTAGTAACCCCCAGAAAGAAAAGAATGATCCAGTGTACATAGTTTATAATTCCGGGAAATTGTACACCAAAGTAGTAACCACCACCCACCAGTACGCACGTCCATAAGCCACCACCCACAATATTATAAACCATGAACCGGGCGAGATTCATATGGATAATACCCGCCAGCAGGGGCGCAAACGTTCGCACAACGGGCAAAAACCGGGCAACGATCAGCGCCTGATTGCCATATCGTTCGAAGGTTTTCCGGGTGTTGGTAATGTACTCCTGCTTAAATAATAAAGAATCTGGTCTGTTTTGCAGCTTGACGCCAAAGAAATAGCCTATCCCATAACCCAATAGAGCCCCTGTTACGGCTGCGCCAAAAATGCAACTGATCAACAGGCCGAGCGATACGAGCAGCACCTTGGTACCCGCAAAAACGCCAGCCAGAAATAACAGGTAATCGCCGGGCAGGAAAAACCCGAAAATGACCCCGTTTTCAACGAACACGATCAGTGTAACAACAACCAGCCCACCCGTCCGAATGAGTTCTTCTGAGTTGAGCAGGTAGCGAAAAAAATCCAGGATAGCATCCATTTTAGGAATGGAGGTAAGAGTTAACTCTCAATCCTTAACTCTTACCTCCCATTATATGTGTTCCGCCAACTCTAGCCAGCGGTCGGTTTTGGCGGCAACCAGGGCCTCAATTTCCTCAATCTCCCTGGCCCAGGCCGTCAGCTGCTCGTGGTGACCACCACCATTCAGCGCGTCGATGACCTCTGCCTTACGTTGTTCGAGGGTCTCAATTTCGGACTCCAGCGCTTCATATTCACGCTGCTCTTTAAAACTTAACTTTTTTTTCTGGCTTGAAGCCGCTGGCTTTTCAGCCGATAGGTTAACCGGGGTTAGTTTATGGCTGGCTGAAGCCGACTCTTTTGTAATGGCATTTTTCTTAGGTTGGGCGTCGCGCCATTCGCGGTAATCGGTATAGTTACCGGGATAGTCGCGCACCTTGCCCTGTCCTTCCAGCACAAATACGTGGTCGACCAGCCGGTCCATGAAGTACCGGTCGTGGGTAACGATGATCACGCAGCCGGGGAAATTAAGCAAAAACTCTTCAAGCACGTTCAGCGTCGTGATGTCGAGGTCGTTTGTTGGCTCGTCGAGGATCAGGAAATTGGGGTTCTGCACCAGTACCAGGAGCAATTGCAGGCGTCGTTTTTCGCCGCCGCTCAGCTTAGCCACAAAGTCGTACTGTTTTTGCCGGTCGAACAGGAAATGATGGAGCAACTGGCTGGCTGTGATGGTCTGCCCATCGGCGAGTTTCATCACCTCGGCCACTTCCTGTACCACATCGATCACGCGCTGATTATCAGCAATGTTCAACTCGTTCTGCGTGTAGTAGCCAAAGCTGACGGTTCCGCCCGCCGTGATCTTGCCCGAATCGGGGCGAAGTTCGCCGATGAGCATATTAAGCAGCGTGGTCTTGCCCATGCCGTTCTTGCCGATCAACCCAACACGGTCCTGCCGTTTGAAGGTGTAGGTAAAGTGATCGAGCAGAATCTTGTCGCCGAAGCGTTTACTCAGATTCTCCACCTCCAGAATCTTGCTGCCCAGGCGTGATACGCGCAGGTTCAGATCGAGCTCGCCGTCGTTCCGGCGATTTTTCACTTTGCCTTCCAGGTCCTCAAACGCATCTTCCCGGTATTTGGCCTTTGTCCCCCGCGCTTTCGGCTGTCGGCGCATCCATTCCAGCTCGCGGCGGTAGGTATTCTTGTTTTTCTCGAATTCGGCGGCATCAATGGCAATGCGTTCCGCCTTCTTTTCGAGGAAGTACGCATAGTTACCTTTGTAGCCATATAGCTGGCCCGCATCCATCTCTACGATCTGGTTACACACCCGATCGAGGAAGTACCGGTCGTGCGACACCATCAGCAGGGTACCGTTATTGGTATTCAGGAAGCTTTCGAGATATTCGATGGCTTCCAGATCCAGGTGGTTGGTTGGCTCATCGAGAATCAGCAGGTCGGGGTTCTGGATGAGCACTCGTGCCAGGGCCACCCGCTTGCGCTGTCCGCCCGACAACGTACCTACACGCTGCTCAACGTCCTGAATGCCCAATTCGCCCAGGATTTGCCGAATCTGTGCTTCATAGTCCCAGGCTTCCAGCTTTTCCATCTGGTTCATGGCCTTTTCCAGCGCGTCATGGTCACCTTCGTTGGCGAGGGCTTTTTCATACGCACGCACGGCATCGAGTTGGGCGCTTTCGCCCGCCAGCACTTCTTCCAGAATGGTGAGCGCCTCGTTCAGGTCAGGTTGCTGGTTCAGGTAACCAACGGTAATGTCTTTCCGAACACTGACCAGGCCCTGATCGGGCGGGGCAGCGCCGGCCAGAATTTCGAGTAGTGACGTTTTCCCCGATCCATTGGCGCCGACAATGGCAATTTTATCGCCCCGGCTGATGCCGAAGTTAATATTACGGAACAACGTCCGGTCGCCGTAGGCTTTGGCAAGATTTTCGGCTGATAGGTAATTCATAGTAGGATGCTGGATACAGGACATTAGCTATTGGATAACCGACCAGTCTACCGTCTGATACCCAGGGTCCAAAGTCTAGTAAATAAAAAAGCCGACTCGGTGAGGAATCGGCTTTTTGTAAGTAGCTCGACCAGGATTCGAACCTAGACAGACAGAACCAAAATCTGATGTACTACCCTTATACTATCGAGCTATTTCGCAATTGCGAGTGCAAATATACGAAGCCTGAGCCTCTCAAATCAAGTCTAATTGCAAAAAAAATCATCATTCCATCACTTTCGGAACCTTGATAAACTGTTCGTCGTGGTCTGGCGCATTGATGAGTGCCTGATCACGAGGCAGTTGATTGGCTACTTTATCTGCCCGCAACACGTTATCAATTTCTTCCGACATGTGCATGAGCGGGGTTACGCCCGTGGTATCAACCTCATTGAGTTGTTCCATCCAGTCGAGTACGCTGTTCAGACTGTTCAGCAAACCAGCTTCTTCGTTGGAGTTAACGGTCAAACGGGCCAGATTGGCTATTTTTTGTAAGGTTTCGGTATCAACTTTCATTATAGCAGATCGCAATCAGCGACGTTAAACGCTGGACTTCAGACCATTAACTTTTTCTCTATTCAATTCACGCTCAATAATTCGGTACGTTTGCTCCCGAAGTGCATCGGCATCAGCCTGGGTCAGACCGCCGGTGGAAATAGGTTCATGAAAAACGACCTGAACCGGTTCCCAGTTCACGCGGAATGGTTTGCCATCGGGTAAAATCCGGTAGTTGTTCACCAATGTCAGCGGCACAATGGGCACTTGTTGCTGAATAGCCATCGTGAAGGCTCCATCCTTAAATGGATAGACCATTTCAGGCGGGTTTTCGGCCTTTATCCCGCCTTCCGGAAAAATAATGATGCTACGCCCCTGCGCCAGCGTACGCATGCATTTACCCAGCGAATACGCCCGGCTCTGTGCACTAGACCGATCGACCATTATGTGCAGCTTGGCATACATGTAACCAAATAACGGCAGTTTTCTGACGCCGATTTTCCCGATAAACGCGTAAAGCCCCGGCACGACAACGCCCGTTACGGCAATATCGAAATACGAAAAATGGTTGGCGCAATACACGTAGGCCTTTCCAGGCTCGGGCCGAAATCGCCAGTCGACACGGATGGGCATGGCCATAAAGAGAAACGCCAGCACGCCCCACGTCCGAACGGCGCCGTGTGCCAGTTGCAGGCCAAATCTGCTTTTATTGCTCGACAGCCATGTTCCTACCAAAATGAAAGGCAACATTAACAAAAAGAAGACCACAAATACCAACACGCACCAAACCGTGTAGAGTAAACTGAACCAGGATTTCAGCACGAGTTAGAGGGGTTAAAAACACACTAATGTAGAATTCGCATTGCCGTACGGTCAATTTCAATTACGCTGTGTATAGCGAGTTGCTCAACCAGTTCGTGAGAAGGCGGAACAAATTAAGCAATTCTCTATTTTTTATATTTCCTGTAACAACGTAAACTAATTTCTTTGATTGATTCGTAATCAGGAAGCTATTATCCTTCGTAATAACGACACAATCGCCATCCATACTCTCCTGAATGATCATAGAATCAGATACACGCTCATCTGAACCCAATGTACTCACGTGGATAGCCTCATGGCCTTTACTAATCAGCACATCCACTAACAACGATGGCAACTGCTCGTCAACCAGGAAACGCATCAGGCGGCTTTGTTGTACGGAACAAACTGAAAATTAGCTAGCCGAGTCGCGTACACCAAACAAGATCGAATGTCTTCTTCCTGTAGCGTAGGATAATCTGCAATTAATTCTTCATGTGTCATTCCGGCGCTTAACAGCTCAAGAATGGTAGCTACCATCAACCGTGAACCCCTTATTGTAGGCTTACCATGACAGATAGTAGGGTCAACTGTAATGCGGTCTAACAAGGGTTCCATAGTTGTTTTGATTTAGTGTTTAAAATGCCGGACGCCGGTGGTGACCATCGCGATGCCGTGCTGATTGCAGTACTCGATGCTGTCTTTGTCGCGGATGGAACCGCCGGGCTGCACTACTGCGGTGATACCCGCCTGACCGGCAATCTCTACGCAGTCGGGGAAGGGGAAGAACGCATCCGAAGCCATAACGGCACCGTCGAGGCTGAACCCGAAGGCATGCGCTTTTTCGATGGCTTGCTTCAAGGCATCGACCCGGCTGGTTTGGCCTACGCCGCTGGCCAGCAGCACGTCTTCTTTAGCCAGAATGATGGTGTTCGACTTGGTGTGTTTGCACACTTTTAGGGCAAACTCCAGGGCACGTACTTCGCTATCGGTCGGGGCTTTGTCGGTCACGGTCGTGAACTGGTCAGCGGTTTCGGTCACGCTGTCTTTGTCTTGCTCCAGTACACCGTTCAGAATGGTTTTTACCAGTGTAGTAGGTAATTCGACCGGTTTCCGTTTCAGTAGAATGCGGTTTTTCTTCGATTTCAGCAGGTCCAGTGCTTCAGGGGCGTAGTCGGGCGCGATCAGGATTTCCATGAACAGCTTGTTCAGTTCCTCCGCCGTAGCCAGATCGACAGGTACGTTGGTGATCACCACACCGCCGAACGCCGAGATCGGGTCACAAGCTAGGGCTTTGGCATAGGCTTCGGCGGGAGTAGCCGCCGACGCAATACCGCAGGCATTGGTGTGCTTAATGATGGCGTAGGTAGGTACGTCCGGTGTAAACTCGTCGATCAGGCCAACGCAGGCGTCAACATCGACCAGGTTATTGAACGACAATTCTTTACCGTGCAGCTTGTCGAAAATAGCGTCGAGGTCACCGTGGAAAGTGGCTTTCTGGTGCGGGTTTTCGCCGTAACGCAGTTCACTTTTCTTCTGAGCCGTTTCACCGGCAAAATACTGATGAATAGCCGTGTCGTAATGCGAAGTGGTGGCGAAAGCTTCCATGGCGTAGCGGCGACGCGTCTCCAGGTCGGGCTGGCCATCGGTTTCGGTCAGCACCTGCAGCAGATCAGCGTATTGGGTACGTGATGAGACGATGAGCGCATCCTGGAAATTCTTGGCACCTGCCCGGATCAGTGAGATACCGCCGATGTCGATTTTCTCGATAATGTCTTCGGCTGAGGCACCCGACGCTACCGTTTCTTCAAACGGATACAGATCAACCACCGTTAGGTCGATGGCCGGTATGTTGTGTTCCTTTGCCTGCGCTACGTCGCCTTCGTTGTCGCGCCGGTAGAGAATGCCGCCAAACACAGCCGGATGCAGGGTTTTTACTCGACCGCCGAAGATCGACGGGTAGCCGGTCAGCGACTCGACGGGAATAACGGGAATGCCGAGTTGTTCGATAAACGTTTGGGTACCGCCCGTTGAATAGAGCGTAACGCCCTGTTGGTGCAACAACCGGACAATGGGTTCGAGGCCGTCTTTGTAATAGACCGACAATAACGCAGCAGAAATTTTCATTGATATTGAACGAGGTACGTAGCGCTGGAGTCGATTCCAGCGGCAACCAACATGGCTGCAAAAGTACACGGCAAAATGCGAATGGCATTGTTCTGCCCAAAAACAGCCCTAGCGTAATGGCTTAAGCAACTTTCGATGTAAAGCCTGTGCAGCCTGTTTCAAGGTCTGTTCGCTTTCTTTGGTATTGCCTTCGGCAATAGTGACCATGCGTCCGGTTAGCGCAACCAGTTGCCCCATAAGCGACCCTTCTTCTGGTGAATGTGTTTCACCACCACGGACGCCAAAACCAGATCCATAGGCGGTGAAATGGTATCTCACGCCGTCAGCGATAGTAACAGTCATCGTTTCTAGCTGCCCATTGTCAAGTGTATCATACTTTATAGGTGGATATCGGGTTTGGCTGACTGCATCGAAGAACAGCCTATTCAGTTCTTTAGCCAGGTCAGGCTTAATCCGCCGACGCGTTTCCAGATATTTTGCCGTTTGCACACGGGCAGAATCGTTTCTGATGGACCACAGATCATTTTCCATACTTCTGACCATAACGTAATAGCTGCCCTTGACCGAGTCTACCGTAACAACATACTCTTCCTCGAAAGAAGGCAGCACGACCACTTTTGCCAGCGGCCATGCGCTCAAGCCTTTCAGCAATCTGTTCTGGATCAAGGAGTAATACTTATCATCCTGAGCAGCTCTTGAAAAATAGCCCTCAGCGGGCGTCAGGTGATCCTGTGCCAGCGATAGATTGGCAAGCAGCGAACACAGTATGAGTAAGCAGGCTTTCATAGACGTGATTTAGAGAAATGATGCAATTAGAATAGCCTATCCATAATAGCTCATACATTACCCCTAAGCATGTTCTTCACCAACAGAAGACCCGCAGGCCGTATCTTCGCAACGTACCTGACGGGAAATCCGGCTCCAGGTACGTTGCAGTAACCCACGTACACATTGAGCACCTTTAAAAAATTAGCCAGCGACACGGCCCTGTATGGTATCAGCACGATTGCGGCACGGTCGGTGAATTTCTTGTTAACCCCCATTCAGAACTACGCCTTCAGGCAGGGCGGTACGCTGGCCTCCAACGTAACGCTCTACGCCTGGATCGGCGTACTGCTGACGGTCTATACGCTGGGGCTGGAAACGGCCTTTTTTCGATTCGCCGCCCGCAACAAAGGGAAAGAAAACGAAGCCGAACGAGTGAAGGTATTTAGCCGGACACTTACCATCGTGGCTGCGATCAGCGTAGTCTGTACGGCGTTGATTCTGGTATTTTCAAAGCCAATCTCGGTGGCGCTCGGTTACCCCGACGAGGTACTGTTTATTCAGTGGACGGCCCTGCTCGTAGGTATCGACGCCATCATGGCTATTCCATTTGCACGACTGCGGGTCGAGGGGAAAGCGAAGCAGTTTGTGGTGGCCAAGCTCATCAACATTGGGCTCAACGTGCTGCTCAACGTGTTCTTTATTGTTGTCTGCAAGGACATCACCGAGGGCGATTACCTGCCTCGCCTACGCCCGATCGCCGAACTTTTCTACAACCCCACAATAGGCCCCGGCTATATTCTGCTCGCCAACCTGCTGGCCAACGCCCTGTATTTCCTGATTCTGCGGCAGGCCTTTCGGGGTTTTCGCTTTACGTTTGAATGGCCCGAAGCCAAAACGCTGGTCGTGTATGCCTTCCCGATTATGCTGACGGGGCTGGCGGCGGTGCTCAACAACCTCACCGACCGACTATTTCTGGAGGCGTTTTTGCCCAAAAATTTCTATCCAGGCCACTCGTCTAAATGGGCACTTGATGTGTACGGACAATGCTTCAAGCTGTCGGTGCTTATCAGCCTGGCTATTCAGTCGTTCAAGTTTGCGGCCGAGCCGTTCTTTTTCGGGCAGGCCAACGACAAAGACGCACCCGACCTGCTAGCCCGCGTCACGAAGTGGTTCATCATCTTCTGCGTAGCGCTGTGGGTAGCCATTGGCCTTAACATGGACCTCATCGGGCTGGTGATCAACCCCGAACGGCGGGCGGGATTGGTTGTTGTGCCTCTGCTAATGCTGGGCAATCTGTTTCTGGGAATTTACTACAACATCTCGTTCTGGTTCAAGCTGTCGGACAAGACGCAGTTTGGCACAATCATTACAGCTGTGGGACTGGCAGTTACGTTCGGTCTCAACTGGCTGCTGATTCCGATACTGGGCTTCATGGGTTGCGCCTGGGCGTTTCTGATCTCCAGCGTGGTGATGACGGTGATGTGCTACGTACTGGGCGAGAAGTATTACCCGGTTCCCTACGATCTGCTGTCTGCGGCGGGCTACATCCTCGGCGGCGGGCTACTGATTTACCTGGCGTCGTTTATCCAGATCAGTAACCTCTGGTTATCTGTCCCGTACCACGTGGCGCTGTTTGGCCTGTTTTTGGGATGTGTCGTAGCAGTGGAATGGAGCACATTCGGGCCGGTGGTGCGGGCGCGGCTGAAGTAGTGTTTGTGGTGTTATGACTCCTCGTTGTCACTCGCCACAGGCAAGCGACAACGAGGAGTCATAACACCACAAAAAAAGAAACCCGGTCTCGTAAGACCGGGCCGCACGCATCTATATGTAACAGGGCCTAGTAACCCTGGACAGGAAGCATTAGAAAAGATTCTTAATGTCGATGTTGCGATACTCGTGCTCTTCGTCGTTGAAAGGCAAATTCACTGTTACCCGACCGTATTCGTGTTCGGCCTCGATATGCTCGGCGTCGATAAAATCGGGAATGTCAATCACTTTCAAAAACATGGGCACTGCTAACCGTTGGCCAGCCGATTCACTATCGTGAACCAGCAGCGTATATAAAACCAATTTATTACCCTCTACCAACACGTTGAATGAGTTGGCGCTAACGCCTGGGGCCGACAAGCGAATGACCAACCGGTCGTCTTCGCGTTTTACTTTCATTTCCGTCAGGCTCGATCCACCATACAGTGTATTGAGCAAATCGATTTGTCCGCCTGTTCCTTTAAACACATGATCTACCGTTCTCATAGTACGTGTTGTTTACTGTTCACTGGTTTATAGACAAAAGCTGTGCCTGATGGTTTAAAGAGCCTTTTGTGTGCCAGAGTGGCAGGCAAAAACCGGCAAAATCGGCGATTTTCAGACGGTTTGGCACACTAAACGGATCAACTGGCCTTCTGGTAAATTTTGTCAGGTATCGATAACCTGTAGCAAAAATTACGCACTGACGGGGGAAGTGGGGAAAGGGAGTCTACAACCTCGAAACTGACCGTCTGGTTGTACCTTTGCACTATGCATATTCGAATTGGAACCCGCAGCAGCCGACTGGCCCTATGGCAAGCCGAATATATTCAGCAGTTGCTTCAAGCCGCAGGCATTACCTCCGAGCTAGTATTGATTGAAACAAAAGGTGATCAGATTCTGGATAGGTCGCTTTCTAAAATTGGCAGTAAAGGCATTTTTACGCAGGAACTGGAAGATCAGCTCCGGTCGGGCGCGATTGATATTGCCGTGCATTCGGCCAAAGATTTACAGTCGAGCTTACCCGCCGATCTTAGTATCATTGCTTTTACCGAGCGCGAACGTGTGAACGACGTGCTGGTAAGCCGGAACAGATCGCTATCACTGACCTCAGGACAGTCATTCACCATAGGTACGTCGTCGACGCGGCGGGTGGCGATGCTTCGGCATTACTGTCCGCATATTAACGTGGTGGATATGCGAGGTAATCTGCAAACACGACTCCGTAAGCTCGACGAGGGCCACTGCGATGCTCTGCTGCTGGCCTACGCCGGTGTTCATCGCATGCACTATGACGATCTGATTGCCGAACACCTGCCGATCAGCGACTTTACGCCCGCCGTTGGCCAAGGCAGCGTAGCCATCGAAGCCGCCGACACGCTGCCGCTCGATAAACTGGCTCAGGTACGTTCCCTGACGAACCATGAACCGACAGAAGCCTGCCTGAAAGCCGAACGGGCTTTTCTCCGTCGACTGGAAGGTGGGTGCAGCATTCCTGTGTTCGCCCTGGCAACCTGGGCAGGCGATGAAATTAGTCTGACAGGCGGGCTCATCAGCCTCAACGGTGCCAACATTCTCCGCGAAACTTTCAGCGGCCCACCCGCCCAGGCTGAACAGCTGGGTCATGACCTGGCCGAAGCCCTGCTGACCCGTGGCGGCGACGAAATTTTGCAAAGCATTCGAGCAGCGTTATAAATCGGTTTATAGTTTGCCGTTTACTGTTGCGCTGCTAACAGGTCATTTATGTGTTAATAGCGTAACTGAAAACAGTAAACGGCAAACAGCAAACTCTCTTCCCATGACCATCCGCCTTGCCGAAACCGACATCGACTTACGCCGCTGCCTGCCGGCTTTGCTGGCGCTGCGGCCGCATTTAACCGACGAAACCGCGCTGGCCTTGCTGCATGAACAACTGGCCAACGACCGGTTCAGCGTAGCCTTTGTTGATCTCGGCGATACCGTTCCTGCACCCGCCGTGATTACGTTCCGTCGGATGACGATGTTGGTGTCGGGCAAGACAATTTACATTGACGATCTATCGACGTCACCGGAAGCTCGGGGCAAGGGATACGCCGGTGCGCTGGTCGATTTCGTGATTGCGCAGGCCCGGCAAATGGGTTACCAGACCGTTTCATTAGATTCGGGACAAAATCCGACCCGATACGATGCGCATCGGCTTTACCTGAATAAACGATTCAACATCACCAGTCATCATTTTTCACTAAATCTAGTTGACTAGTTCTGCACTTGGCCTGCCCCCGCCAGAATGCCGAATTAGTCATCAGTTCCCTCATGAACCTCGCCAAAATAAGCTGGAGTAACCTGGTCGATAAGCCGCTAAGCAGCTTCCTGAGCGGACTGTTGATGACACTAGGCATTGCCATTATCTCGCTGCTGCTGTTGCTGAACAAGCAGTTGCAGGATCAGTTTAGCCGCAACATTCGGGGTATCGACATGGTCATAGGCGCGAAAGGCTCACCGTTACAACTGATCCTGTCGAGCATCTATCAGATCGACTCGCCCGTGGGTAATATTCCGCTCGCCGAAGCCACCCGCCTGACGCGCAATCCGATGATCAAAACGGCGATTCCGCTGGCGATGGGCGACAGCTACAAGTCGTTCCGGATTGTTGGCACAAACCAGAAATACCTCGACCATTTTGGCGCAACAATCGCGCAGGGTCAGCCTTTCAAAGATGACCTCGAGGTGGTGATCGGTCCACGGGTTGCAGCGGCAACCGGTCTGAAAGTAGGCGATAGCTTCGCCAGTCAACATGGGCTTGACGGCAACGGTGAGGCACATGGCGACAAAAAATACAAGGTCGTAGGTACGTTGGCCCCTAGCAACAGCGTCTGCGATCAACTGATTCTGACCAACGTATCGAGCATCTGGGCGGTACATAATCATGACTCGGCCAATGGTGAAGATCATCATGAGGAAGAGGCCACCACTGCTGGTGGCGCTACAGCAGACGACCTTGCCGAGCATCACAACGGCGAAGAAGCCCATGACGACGAGCATGGACCCGAAGCTGGTCCCGAGATTACGAGTATGCTTGTGAAATTCCGCAACCCGATGGGTATGATGCTCAAACGTGGTATCGACAACAACTCGAAACTACAGGCCGCACTTCCCGCCATTGAAGTAAACCGGCTGTTCGATCTGCTCGGCGTTGGTGTACAAACCCTACGCGGTCTGGCCCTGGCAATCATCATCGTAGCGGGCATCAGTGTATTTGTGTCGCTCTACAACTCCCTTAAAGAACGCCGTTACGAAATGGCCCTGATGCTCTCGATGGGTGCCACGCGGGCGCAACTCTTCGGTATGTTGCTGCTTGAAGGCCTGGTGCTGGCCCTGATCGGTTTTGTGGCGGGCCTGGCTTTGAGCCGCCTCGGGTTGTGGCTACTCTCCCAATTTGTAGAAGGCAATTACCACTACAGCTTCAGCGACGCCAGCATCCTGCCGGACGAATGGTGGTTGCTGGCCGTCGCCATCGGCATTGGTCTCGTAGCCGCCGCCCTGCCCGCTATCGGCGTATACCGGATGAACATTTCGCGAACTTTGGCGGAGGAGTAAGGGAAAGAAAGGAGGAAGGAGGAAAGGGAGAACGGAGAAAAGGGGCTAACGCGCAAGCACCTTCCTCCCTTTCCTCTTTCCTCCCTTTCCTCCCTTTCCTCCCTTTCCTCCCTTTCCTCCCTTTCCTCCCTTTCCTCCCTTTCCTCCCTCCTATGCAACTTTCTGATCTTCTCTATAAAGTCTCTCTTCTAGCCACGGCAGGCGATATGAACGCCGAGGTGACGCACCTGACCATGGATTCGCGCCAGGTACGTTCCGGGAGCCTGTTCATTGCTGTGCGCGGTACCGTTTCTGACGGACATACGTTCATTCAGAAAGCCATTGATCTGGGTGCTACGGCGATTTTGTGCGAAGAAATGCCCGCCAACCGCACTGAAACAGTCACCTACATTCAGGTGGCCAATACACCGCAGGCGATGGGTATGGCGGCGGCTAATTTCTACGGGCAGCCGTCGAAAAAGGTTAAGCTGGTGGGTGTAACGGGCACCAACGGCAAAACGTCGGTAGCGACGCTGCTGTTCCGGTTGTTCACGTCGCTCGGCTATCGCTGCGGCCTGCTCTCGACGGTGCAAAACCAGATTGGTGAGACGGTCATTCCGGCTACACATACCACACCGGATTCGATCACGACGAACGAGCTGCTGACGCAGATGCTGGCGCAGGGCTGTACGCACGTGTTTATGGAGGTGAGTTCACACGCCGTGGTGCAGGAGCGCATTGCGGGGCTGCATTTCGCCGGGGGCATTTTCACCAACATCACCCACGATCACCTCGATTTTCACGGTACATTCGATAACTACATTAAGGCGAAAAAAGGCTTCTTCGACCAACTGCCCCGCTCGGCTTTTGCACTGACCAATGCCGATGATAAACGGGGACTGGTGATGCTGCAAAATACGCTGGCCCGTAAGGAAAGCTATTCGCTACAAACGCTGGGTACGTTCAAAGGGAAAATCCTGGCTGATGGGCTATTCGGGCTGGAAATGTTGATCGACGAACGGCAAGTGTGGTTCAAGCTCATTGGTCGGTTCAACGCTTATAACTTGCTGGCGGTCTACGGCGCAGCCGTATTATTGGGCGAAGACGAAGAAGAAATACTGACCGAACTATCGGCAACGTTACCGCCGCAGGGTCGTTTCGAACAGGTCATTTCCGACAACCGGATCGTGGGAATTGTGGATTACGCCCACACGCCCGACGCACTGCAAAACGTACTGGAGACGATCACCGAACTGCGTCATGACAATGAGCAGGGTGTTCTTCCCAATATCATAACGGTAGTTGGTTGTGGCGGCAACCGCGACGCAGCCAAACGGCCAATCATGGCGCAGATAGCAGGCAAGTTCAGCGACCGGGTCATTTTAACGTCCGACAATCCGCGATTTGAAGACCCAATGGTCATCCTGGAGCAGATGCAGGCCGGTATTTCGCCCGTTGATTACAAAAAATCGCAAACGATCGAAGACCGGCGCGAAGCCATCCGAACGGCCGTAAAACTGGCTCGTCCTAACGATATCATCCTGATTGCCGGCAAAGGCCACGAGACCTACCAGGACATTCAGGGCGTAAAACATGATTTTGATGACCGGCAGGTGCTTCGCGAGGCATTTCAAAGTGCTAACTTTAGGGCCAAAGAGTGAAGTAGCGAATGAGTGAAAGAGTGGCTGTTGCTTTGTAAAACGCTGGTTTAGGCTTTGCCAATAGTCTCTTTTTCACTCATTTACTCCGGACGGCGTTCCGCTTTCACCCTTTCCCTCTTTTCCCTCTTTAAAAAATGCTCTATTACCTCTTCCAGTATCTCGACCGTGCATTTGACTTTCCCGGCGCGCGGGTATTTCAGTATATCTCGTTTCGTGCACTCGGTACAGTGATCACGTCGCTGCTGATCGCGGCTATTTTTGGGCGGCGTATCATCGACCAGCTTAGGAAACTACAGATCGGCGAGTCGATTCGGGATTTGGGGCTGGAAGGGCAGATGCAAAAGCGCGGTACGCCAACCATGGGCGGTTTTATCATCATGGCCTCGCTGGTTATTCCGGTGCTGCTGTTCGCCAAACTCTCGAATGTATACATCATCCTGCTGCTGGTATCCGCTATCTGGACCTGTCTCATCGGCTTTATCGATGACTACATCAAGGTCTTCAAGAAGAACAAAGAAGGATTGGAAGGGAAATTTAAAGTGGTGGGGCAGATTGGTCTCGGCCTGATCGTTGGCCTGACGCTGTCGTTCAACCAATACGTGAAAATCCGGATTTACGACAAGCCTGCCGCCGGCGCTATCGTCCGCCAGCTTACTCGTTATCAAGATATTCACTCAACGGTATCAACGATTCCCTTCCTGAAAAACAACGAGTTCGACTATAGTTCGTTGCTCTTCGGTATGGTCTCTACCGATTACACCTGGGTCGTTTATACGCTGGTTTGCATCTTCATTATTACGGCGGTGTCCAATGGTGCCAACATCACTGACGGCATCGACGGGCTAGCTGCAGGTACGTCGGTGATCATCGGCCTGACCATCGGCGTCCTGGCTTACGTATCGGGTAATGCCCGTTTCGCCGATTATCTGAACATCATGTACATCCCCAATTCGGGCGAGCTGGTAATTTTCTGCGCCGCCTTTGTGGGGGCCTGCGTGGGTTTCCTCTGGTACAATTCGTACCCCGCCCAGGTGTTTATGGGCGATACGGGCAGCCTGATGCTGGGCGGGGTAATCGCGGTATTGGCCCTTACGATCCGAAAAGAACTGCTGATTCCGGTCATGTGCGGCATTTTCCTGGCCGAGCTAGTATCGGTTATTACGCAGGTGAGCTACTTTAAGTACACGAAGAAAAAGTACGGCGAAGGCAGGCGAATACTGCTGATGTCGCCGCTTCACCACCATTTTCAGAAAAAAGGCTACCACGAAGCCAAAATCGTCACCCGCTTCTGGATCGTCGGTATCATGCTCGCCGTCATGACCCTGGCGACGTTGAAATTAAGGTAAAACTAAGTAAAACTAAGTCGATAGTCAATAGTCGGCAGTCGATAGTCGCGCTGCTAGTTGAACGTTTGTTGCTTAGCAGCGCGACTATCGACTGCCGACTATTGACTATTTTTGACTCATATATGAACGCATACATCTTTCCCGGCCAAGGTTCCCAGTTTACCGGAATGGGCCACGACCTGTATCAACAGTCAGAACAGGCTAAATCGTTGATGGATCAGGCCGATCAGATTCTGGGCTTCAGCCTGACTACCGTCATGTTTACCGGCACCGACGAGGAACTGAAACAAACCAACGTTACGCAGCCGGCTATCTTCCTGCATTCGGTAGCCAAAGCCCTTACGGCCGAAAATTTTGCGCCTGCTATGGTGGCAGGCCATTCGCTCGGCGAATTCTCAGCGCTGGTTACCGCGGGAGCCCTTTCGTTTGAAGACGGACTCCGTTTGGTAGCTCAACGCGCCGACGCCATGCAACGCGCCTGCGAACTGAACCCATCGACAATGGCCGCCATCCTGGGCCTACCCGATGCCATCATCGAACAAATTTGCGAGGAAGTGAACGGCGAAACGGGCGAAATTGTGGTGCCAGCCAACTACAACTGTCCCGGTCAGGTGGTGATTTCGGGCAGTAACGAAGGCATCCGTATCGCCTGTGAACGTCTGAAAGCTGCCGGTGCCAAACGGGCCTTACCGCTGCCGGTGGGTGGTGCATTCCACTCGCCGTTAATGGAGCCCGCCCGTGCCGATCTGGCCCAGGCCATCGAAAACACACCGTTCCAGTCGCCCCGCTGCCCAATCTACCAGAACGTAAACGCGCAGCCCTCCACCGACGTACCCACAATCAAAGCCAACCTGATTGCGCAGCTCACCGCCCCCGTCCGTTGGACACAGTCGGTCGAAGCCATGACTACCGACGGGGCTACCCTCTTCACCGAATGCGGCCCTGGTAAAGTATTACAAGGCTTGGTGAAGAAGATCGCGCCGGACGTTGAGGTAGCTGGCGTATAAATACTGGAATGAATAAAGGGGATTAACTGCTTATTGCTGTAGGTTGCTTTCGCGTGACTCTTCGACAGGCTCAGGGTGACAGGACACATCCGGATGTGGATGATCAACTTGAGTGAGCTTGTCACCCTGAGCCTGTCGAAGGGCCACGCGAAAGCAACCTATAGAAGAAGAGCACCCTTATTTAGCTAAACATCCGCATCCAGATAGGCCGGAAACTTGGCTCGGAAAGCTTGTAGATCATCCAGCGATAACGTTTGCTGGTGGATAACTTCAGTATCATACTGACGGAAAAGAACGTCGCCTTTGAAGTCGACCAGGGCTGAGCCGCCACGGTAAGGGTGCCCATTTCCGTCGGTGCCTACGCGGTTGACGCCCACTACGTAGCTCAGGTTCTCGATGGCGCGGGCCTGTAGCAGTGTATCCCACGGCTGTTGGCGCGGGGCGGGCCAGTTAGCGACATACAGCAACAGATCGTAATCGAGTTGGTCGGGGGCGATCTGTTTGTTGCGGCTCCAGACCGGGAAACGCAGGTCGTAGCAGATTAACGGACAGATACGCCAACCCCGCCATTCGCGCACCAGTCGCGACGTGCCTGCCGAATAGGTCTTTTCTTCGCCCGCCATTCTGAACAGGTGCCGTTTATCGTAATGGGCGAACTGCCCGTCGGGCTCCATCCAGATCAGGCGGTTGTAATACCCGCCATTTTCCTTCACCACATAACTACCCGTTACCACCGCGTTGGTCTGCGCCGCCATCTGTTTCAGCCACTTGAACGTGGTCAAATTCATCGGCTCGGCCACAGCACGGGCATCCATTGTGAAGCCCGTCGTAAACATCTCAGGCAGCACAATCAGATCCGTCGGTTCGGGCAGGGTAAAGAGCTTCTCCTCCAGCATAGCCCGGTTCGCCACAGGGTCCTGCCAGTGCAGTTCAGTTTGAATGAGGGTGATGTTCATAAGGAGGAAAGGGAGGAGGGAGAAAAGGAGGAAGTCGCTTACTCAGGAGTAGCTACGTGGGCGTAAGCAACCCCCTTCCTCCTTTTCTCCCTCCTCCCTTTCCTCCTTTATTTTGGGAACCGCATTTTGTACTCCACGTCTACGTTGCCGCGCGTGATGTCGGCGAGGCGTTTTTTGAGGAGTTGGCGTTTCAGCGGCGACATGTAGTCGGTAAAGAGCTTGCCTTCGATGTGGTCGTATTCGTGCTGGATGATCCGGGCAGCGGTGCCTTCGTATTCTTCCTCGTGTTCGTTCCAGTCGACATCAAAATAGCGAATCACGATAAACTCAGGCCGGTACACGTCGTTGCGGATGCCGGGAATGCTCAGGCAGCCTTCTTCAAATGCCCATTCGTCGCCATCTTCTTCCAGGATTTCAGCGTTGATGAATACCTTCTTGAAGCCAACGAGTGTCGGGTCGATATCTTCTTCCGACTCACCTTCGTTGAAGGGCTGTCCATCTACCACGAACATCCGTACGCTCTGCCCGATCTGCGGAGCGGCAAGCCCTACACCCGACGCGGCGTACATGGTTTCGAACATGTCTTCGCTCAACTTTTTCACGTCGAGCGTACCTTTTTCAATGTCTTTGGCCTTCTTCCGCAATACCGGATCGCCGTAAGCTACAATTGGGAGAATCATGTTTTTCTAAATTTCAAGTTTCAGGTTTCAGGTTTCAGGTGCTTCGCTAACTCACCACATCGTTGATCAGCAAAGTACCTGGAACCTGAAACCTGAAACTTGAAACTAATTTTTGCTTTCCATAAATGACTGCAGGATGATCGTGGCGCTCACCATGTCGATGTTGCCTTTCACCCGCCGGTCTTTCTTACTGGTGCCGCCCGCAATCATCGACTGCAAGGCCATCCGCGACGTAAACCGCTCGTCGTGCTGATAGACAGTCTGATCGGGAAACACCGCTTTCAATTTCTTAATCAGGCCGCGAACCGGTGCCGTTGTGTCTGTATCGGTACCGTCGGTATTGGTTGGCCAGCCCACCACAAAAGCCTCCACCGGTTCGGCCGCTACGTAGGCTTTCAGCCGGTCGAACAGCGTGTGGGTCGGCACCGTTTCCAGCGCCGTTGCGATGATCTGCATCGGGTCGGTCACGGCCAGTCCGGTCCGCTTATTTCCGTAATCAATCGCCACGATTCGCGCCATATGCTGCAAAGGTACGGTTTAGACTATTCTTAGCTTCGCAAAACTTAAGAGCAGCGTTTTTTCGCCCACTACGTCGAACTGGATGACGGCTTTGCGTTCGGTGCCGTTCACGTCGAGGGATTTCACGACGCCGAAGCCAAATTTCGAGTGTTCTACCTTCATCCCTTCGGCTAGTTCGGCTGTGTTGCTGGGGGCAAAATCGGCAGAGGGCGTGTGGGTGACGGTGGGCTGCGGAACCTGACGTTGGGCCGTTTTCTGGGCTAGCGACCGCACGAAGTTCATCGAGCCGGCAGAGGGCATCTCGTCTTTACTACGGCTGGCGTAGGTATCGTCACCTTTGAACCGGGGTTTGGGCGGCGTCACGGTCTTGCTCATCGTCAGATAACCCTGGTCTACCTCCATCAGGAACCGGCTCGGTTCGCAGATTTTCAGTCGGCCGTAATGGTAGCGCGATTCGGCGAACGAGAACGTGAGGCGCTTCTCGGCGCGGGTGATGGCTACGTAGAACAGGCGGCGTTCTTCTTCCAGATCAGCCCGGCTTTCGAGCATCATCTGGCTGGGAAACAGGTCTTCTTCCAGCCCAACAATGTGTACATTCTTGAACTCCAGCCCTTTGGCGGCATGAATCGTCATCATCGTTACCCGGTCGTTGTCGCCATCTTCCTCTTTTTCGTCGGCGGTGGTTAGCAACGACACCGTTTGCAGGAAGGCGCTGAGGTTCTTTTCCTCGTTGTCAGGATTATCGACATACTCCTTGATGGCGTTCAGCAACTCCTGGACGTTCTCGTAGCGGGCCAGCCCTTCCACGGTCTTGTCTTCGTACAGTTCCTTCAGAATGCCCGACGTTTTGGCCACGTGCGCCGCCACTTCATAGGCATCCTTCTTGTCGATCAGCAGCGTATAGCTTTTGATCAGCTCCGCAAAGCCCTCGATGGCTATCGATGCGCGGCCCGTGATGTGGTAGGTAATGTTGCTGACGATCTCCCAGATAGGTACGTTCTTCTCCGAGGCTAGCACCGAAATCTTGGCCAGCGTGGTGTCGCCAATGCCGCGTTTAGGCAGATTGATGATCCGTTTGAACGCCTCCTCGTCGGCCTGATTGACGGTGAAGCGCAGGTAAGCGATCAGGTCTTTGATCTCTTTGCGCTGGTAGAAGGATAGACCACCGATGATCCGGTACTTAATGCTCAGCTTGCGCAGGGCTTCCTCGAACGCCCGCGACTGGGCGTTGGTGCGGTACAGAATAGCAAAATCATTGTTCCGCAGGCCGTCGCGCATTTTGGCTTCGAAAATGTTCGTTGCCACCAGTCGGCCTTCTTCGTTATCCGACGACGCTTTGATGACCTCGATCAGCGGACCGGTTTCGTTGTCGGTGAAGACGCGCTTTTCCAGCTGATTCCGGTTACGGGCAATTACGGAGTTAGCCGCCTGCACAATGGTATTGGTACTGCGGTAGTTCTGCTCCAGCTTCACGATTTTCACCGTGTCTTTGCCGTAATCTTTCTGGAAGTTCAGGATATTCTCGATGTTGGCCCCCCGGAACGCGTAAATACTTTGCGCATCGTCGCCCACCACGCAGATGTTCTGATGCACCGCCGCCAGCTTGCGTGTAATGAGGTACTGCGACACGTTGGTATCCTGAAACTCATCGACCAGCACGTGCTGAAACTTGTGCTGGTACTTGTGCAGAATGTCCAGGTGATCGCGAAAAAGGACGTTGGTGTTGAACAACAGATCGTCGAAATCCATGGCGTTGGCCTGAAAACAGCGCGTGCTGTAGACCTTGTAGATCGCCCCCACCTCCGGCATCTTCGCCGACGCATCATCGGCCTGGATGATAGCGTTGTTCATATATTCGTCGGCACCCACGAGACGGTTTTTCGCGCTCGAAATACGGTTGAATACGGCATTGGCGCGATACTGCTTATCGTCGAGGCCCCGTTCCCGAATAATAGAGCGGAGCAGCGATTTCGAGTCGTCGGTATCGTAGATCGAGAAGTTGCTGGTATAGCCCAGCGCTTTGGCTTCGATGCGCAGGATTTTGGCAAACACAGAGTGGAACGTACCCATCCAGATGTTACGCGCTTCATTGCCAATCACCTTTTCGATCCGGTGACGCATTTCGCCGGCGGCCTTATTGGTAAAGGTCAGCGATAGAATCCGGAATGGATCAATGCCCTTGTCGATCAGGTGCGCAATACGGTACGTGAGCACGCGCGTTTTGCCCGAACCGGCTCCGGCAATGATCATCATCGGGCCGTCGCCGTGAGTTACGGCTTCTCGTTGCGGGTCGTTCAGACCAGCTATATAGTCAATCATGAAAAGACGATGGATGTTCAATGCTGATTAGCAGACTACCGATTAACCGGTTTATCAGCCTTTACCCAGCTATAGATAACAATCAAATTTACGTAAAAATTTGGGGGCAGGCTAACAAAGTGGCTAAGGCGGGGTTTAGCCTAGTAAATAACTAGACAACTTAACAACATTATGGAAAATCAGGATAAACAAGATGAGATCCGGGCCAAACAGGCCATCAGCCCCGCCGGTCTGGGCGATCAATCAGCCGAAGGCAATAGTGGTGTTGGTGCTGAGATAGACGCCCCCGAGCTACCTGCCAACGAAATGGAGGACACGTACATGAACGGTGATGAACCCGCCGAGAACGTACCCATGACACACCCCAACCGAAATGACGGCGGAAAACCGGATATCGATAAACCAGCGTATAGCTAAACATAAAAACGGCCTCTGCAACAATGCAGAGGCCGTTTTTGTGGTATGCCTAGGTACGTAGTACGCATTGTTTTCGCGTGCGGTCCCTTCGACAAACTCAGGGTGACAATACACATCCAGCAGGTGCATGACAACCTTGGGTGAGAGTGTCACCCTGAGCCTGTCGAAGGGACCGCACGCGAAAACAATACACTACATCACGAAGTACTACGTACCCAGCTTCTTTACCGCTTCGGGCCAATCGCATCATAGATCACGACTTTTTCCCAGAGGTACGCATAATTGTTCCGGAAATCGTCGTGGATCGGATGCTTCTGGTATACTTCTTCGTCGGCAGCACTGTCGAACAGGCACAGCCACGAATAGGTGTAGGTACGTTCGATCACGGCACGGTTCGTAGCGGCGGGCTCGCCGATATGCACCATTTTGATAGATGGCACCTTAGCCAGCATGTTTAGGCCTTCCAGCAGTTTGGCCTTATCGGTGGCGTTACCAGGGTTTTTCAGGTAAAAAAGTACGTGATGGACGAATGTTTCTTTAGGAGCGCTCATGGGCAAGTTTGCAGCGACGCCTACAGCGACACTACTTTTTAGCGTGGTTTTAATGAATGTTCTTCGCGATTGACTCATGGTTGATTCTGGTTCGTGTACAAAGTAACAAAGCTTAATCCGTTTACTGTCACAACGCCTAACCCTTCCCGCCTTCGCCCTGTTTTTTGTACCTTTGCGGTATGCTTGAACAACTTGAATCGATCAGCGAACGCTTTAACGAAGTGGCACAACAGATTGTGCAGCCTGAGGTGTCTGCGGACCCCAAGCGCTTCATGAAGCTGAGCAAGGAATATAAGGAGCTTGATAAGATCGTGCAGCAGTACCGGACTTATCAACAGACACTTGCCGAAATCGTAAATGCCCGCGAGGTCATTGCCACGGAAAAAGACGAGGAGTTTCGCGACATGGCCAAAGCCGAACTCGACGAACTCATCCCGCGCCGCGATGAACTTGAAGAACAGCTAAAAGAAATGCTGATTCCGAAAGACCCCAACGACAGCCGGAACATCATTCTGGAAGTTCGTGGCGGTACCGGCGGCGACGAAGCAGCCATTTTTGCCGGCGATATTTTCCGCATGTATCAACGCTTCTGCGAGAAAATGGGCTGGAAAATGACCCTCGTCGACTTTACCGAAGGCTCATCGGGCGGCTACAAAGAGATTATCACCGAAATTGAAGGGGAAGACGTCTATGGCAAGATGAAGTTCGAGTCAGGCGTTCACCGGGTCCAGCGTGTGCCTGCTACCGAAACACAAGGCCGCATTCACACCTCGGCAGCCAGCGTGGCCGTACTGCCCGAAGCCGAAGAGGTCGACGTGGAGATCAACATGAACGACATCCGGAAGGATACATTCTGTTCGTCGGGTGCGGGTGGTCAGTCGGTAAACACGACGTATTCGGCTGTGCGCCTTACCCACCTGCCAACGGGGCTGGTCGTGCAGTGTCAGGACGAACGCTCACAGCTGAAAAACTTCGACAAAGCCCTGACGGTGCTTCGTTCCCGCCTGTACGAGATCAAACTCCAGGCCCATAACGACGCCATTGCTTCGCAACGCAAAACGATGGTCGGCAGCGGTGACCGGTCGGATAAGATCCGTACTTACAACTACCCCCAAAGCCGCGTCACCGATCACCGCATCGGCCTGACGGTCTATAACCTCCCCGCCGTGATGGAAGGCGACATCGGCCAGTTCATCGAGCAACTCCGCATCGCCGAAAACGCCGAACGATTGAAAGAAGGCACCAGCGCGTAGTGTGAATGATTAGCTGGATCTATCTGTTATTCAGACGTTGACTTAGTTCTATTATGGAAAAGCGAGTTGAAGAGTCAGCGGGTGTTGCTGTTGCTAAACGGTTATTAGCCAGCAAGCATCAAACGCAACAGGATGCCCTTTATGAATTCAAAACGAATCCTGATATACAACGCGCCTTTGAGCAGTTGAAACAGCGCAATGAGCAGCGAGGAGCGCCTATTATCACCCCAGTATGATTACCTATTCGTTGGTGGATTATTCAACACGTATGTTTTTCAAACGAGACATGGGATTACGTATGAAGTAACATTCAAAGCAAGTGGTTATCTGTTCGAACAGTACACGCTATTGTAGCAGAATACGTTTGAGTTTTCCATTCTCGTAGCTGATAACCCAACAGGAGCCACCCCGCCTTCGGATCGGTTAATACCAGCGACTATTGCGGCTATCTTTTTTGATTTTTTTCGACATAAAGAGCAGATCGTCGTTTACATCTGCGAAACATCCGATGGTCGGGCTTCAGCACGAAATCGAAAGTTTAATCAGTGGTTCGACTGGTACAAAGGAAGCGCATTCCTTAAAATTGACATGCACTTAGGTCAGGACTCTACCGGCCAAGCTTATTTCACTGCGATGAGTCTCCGTACCGATCATCCGATGTTAGGAGAAGTAGTCGGCACATTTCGCGACTTCATTGTAAGTCAACAAAAATAGTTGAATCACAACTTTACACAGAAGCTGTTTTAATACAGAAAAGCCCTTCCGACTGTCGGAAGGGCTTTTCTGTACTAGGTACGTTGCCTTTTTGTGCTTGATTCTCCGCTTACAGCGCCAATGACAGGCGGGCGAAGAGGAAACGGCCGTTATAGCCGCCCTGGTTTGATGGGTACAGGAAACGGCCCCGGTTCGAGAGGTCACGACCCGAGTTGTAATCGAGCGAGCCGACGGCGTTCCGTGGGTCGATGTAAATCTGATCGGGGTACACGTCGAATACGTTGTTGGCACCCACTTGCAGGTTCAGCATCTTGGTCAGTTTGTAGCCGATCGTGATGTCAGAAATCCAGATGGGGCTAAACGTTTGGTCGAGCAGGGCGTGGCCAGACACATCGCGGGCAAACTGTGTGTTCCAGTAGGTACCCGTAGCGGCGTTGATCGTGTAGGGATCAGCCGTGGTCAGGTTGGTCACTTCACCAAAGCGAACCGTTCGGAACGAGATGTCGAATTTGCCTGCAGTATAGGCTGCACTCAGGTTAAACTTGCTGCGGGGCAAACCCGTTTCCAGCAACGCCACCTGCGACCGGTCGAAGAACAGCGTGCGGGGCCAGTTATCAGGGTTACCACCACGGGATTCGTTATTCGCCGTGCTGTTCAGGAACGCCGACGGGTTGATGGCCGTCACCTTGGTTTGGTTGAAGTTCACAGCTGCCGATAAAGTCAGTCGACCTTTGCCCAGGTTGAGGCGCTCTGTGGCTACAACATCAAGTCCTTTCGTTTGGGTGTTTGCTGCATTGGCGAAGAAGCGCACCCCGTTTACACCCGGGTAATCCGTTGTTGCAAAGCCCAGTAAGGCACGACTAAACTGACCAGAGTATAGGATGCGGTCCTTGATGTCAATCATGTACGCGTCGACCGTGATGGTAAAGTTACGGCCAATCCGGCTGGTGGCTCCTACGCTGTAGTTCACCGATGTTTCGGGTTTCAAGGCATCGACGCCGATCACGTTACGGGCAATAGGACTATCGTTATTGACCGTCAGCGTATTGTTCGGCAATCCGTTGATAAACTGTGTGCTGGTGTTGTTGAAATACCGCTGTTGCAGGCTTGGTGCCCGGAAACCCGTGCTGATAGCCCCCCGCAGACTAAAGAATTCGGCGAACTGATACCGTGTGGCCAGTTTACCCGTCACCTTCGACCCGAAATCAGAATAATTTTCAAAACGGCCAGCCAGGTCGACCAACCATTTGCTGGTTATCTCCGATTCTACGTCGGCATAAAGGCTGACGTTATGTCGAGACTTATCCAGTTCGTTGTCAGGCTGATAACCAGGAAAGACCTGCGCGCCCGGCGCAGCGGCTGTTGTGCCCGATGATGGGCCACCAATGACGATCGGTGCCAACGGAAGGGCTTTTGATGCGCCTGAATAGGATGTTGTTTCGCCAGCCACAATCTGGTATTCATCGCGGCGGTATTCGGCCCCAAATGCCAGGTTGATCGAGTTAAAGCCAAGGGCTTTGGTGAACAGCTTCGAGAAATCGAGATTAGTCGTGCTCTGGTTGAATTTTAACGTACCTGCGTAGAAGTTAGTCTGCTGTGTCGGGCTGCTTGGCAAGGTGGCATTACCCGAATTCTCCACATCGAACCGGATGGTGTTCCGACCATACACGCTGCTCAAATCGACGTTGAACCCGCCCAGTTTAGTCTTATAACCCGCCATTAGCGACTGATCATCCAGCGTCGCCCTGATAGCCGGCAAAAAGCCGTCGGGGTACAGAAGCGTGCCATCGTCGGAGGCTAACGGCTGCTGGTTTCGCGATACCGGAATCCGGTTATTGCCGTAGCCTGTTCCCGTCCGGTGCGTCACACCCGCCGAGAAGTACACTTCTGAATTGGTGGATACGGGCAGCGATCCGTTCAGAAACACGCCGTAGTTCCGCGCCGATGAGTTACCCACCACCATGTTCTGGCGATTGTATCGGCGCTGATCGATCAGCGTCTGGTCGGCAGCCAACAAGGCAGGGCGATTAGCCACCGGCACCAGCGTTGTGGCCGGGAAACCGCCCGACGCACCCAGGTAAATCGTAGGCGTATTGTCTTCGGCCGACCGGTTTGTCCGCTCGCGGTCAACGATCTGGCCTGAGATCGTCATGGAACCGCGCTGCCCCAGGCGGAACCCTTTCGAAATATCGAACTGGAACGTCTTGCCGTCGCGGAGTGTCTGGCTCTTGTCAATGGTGCCACCACCTAGTAGCGGTGCTTTGTAGTTCATGGTCGAAAAGGTGCCGCCGGTCATCAGTGAAGCCGTTAGCCCTTCGTAGTTCTTTTTCAGCACTACGTTGATCACGCCCGCAATGGCATCAGACCCGTATTGAGCGGCCGCGCCATCGCGCAGTACTTCAACGCGCTCTACGGCTGCTACCGGAATTACGTTCATGTCGGTACCCACCGAACCCCGGCCCACCGAACCATTGATGTTGATCAGGGCCGTGTTATGCCGACGTTTTCCATTCACCAGTACCAGTGTCTGGTCAGGGCCAAGCCCACGCAACGAGGCCGGGTCAATGTGGTCGGTGCCGTCGGTAACAGTTTGCCGGTTCGAGTTGAACGAAGGCGCCACGAAGTTCAGAATCTGGCTGACGTCGACCTGCGCGTAGCTTTTCATTTCCTTTGTCGAAATCACATCGACGGGCACTGCACTCTGGATGTTTGTCCGGGCCGTGGCAGCCCGCGAGCCAATAACGACCAGTTCATTCAGGTTCGACTGGCTTTCCTGAAGCTTAGTGGTCAACGTCACCTCGCCTGTAGCTGGTACCGTTACCGGAACCGTGGTGCTTGTGTACCCCACAAAGCTGATTACAAGCTGGTAGCTGCCCGGTGTAAGTTTGAGCACATAGTTGCCATCGCCATCGGCACTGGTTCCGGTTTGGGTTCCTTTGGCCACAATGCTTGCTCCGGGAATGCCATTACCCGATCCACTGTCGAGTACTTTCCCCCGGATTGTTTGACCAAATACAGTGCTGATTGTCAGCAATAAGCAAGTTAATAGTGTAATGAAATAAGTGGTGTTGTATTGACTATTCATAGGTAATCTTTTGTTGATCATCCTACAAATTAAAATAATATATAGCTAATTACAAGTTATAGCATATAAAATTCTGCAATACTTGAATATAACAAAATCAATACATTTTACAACCCACCTGTTTTTCCTCCGTCTACAGGTACGTTGATACCCGAGATTGAGGCCGCGGCCGGGGTACACAGAAAGGCAGCGGCAGCCGCTACTTCTTCGGCCGTTGCGAATCGGCCGATCGGGATTTCACGTTCCATCTGATCAGCCACTTCGTCGGTTGTTTTGCCCGATGATTTCGCCCGCATGTCCAGTACAGCATCCAGACGGGCGGTGCGCGTATAGCCAGGCAATACGTTGTTGACCGTAATACCCCAGGGTCCCAACTCCAGCGATAGCGTTTTGGCCCACTGCGCCACCGCCCCACGGATGGTGTTCGACACGCCCAGTCCTGCAATTGGCTGCTTCACCGACGTGCTGATGATGTTTACAATTCGACCATAGCCAGCCTCACGCATACCCGGCACCAGCATCTGAACCAGCGTTTGGTTGTTGATCAGGTGATTATGAAACGTCTGCACAAATGCCTCCTCAGTCGCTTCGATCAACGGGCCACCCGCCGGACCGCCGGTATTGTTGATAAGTATGTGGATAACTGGTTGCATCGTTAACAACTCAGTAAGAGCGGCCTTTACGCTGCCTGATTGGCTGAAATCAGCCACGGCTAGTGCGTGTCGCTGGCCTCTGCTGGTATCAAGCGTATTTTTCACCGCCTGAAGACTTTCGGCGTTGCGGGCCATCAGGATTACGTTAGCACCTAATAGGGCCAGTTCCACGGCGGTGGCGCGGCCAATTCCCTGCGAGCTGCCACAGACCAGGGCCGTTTTCTGAGTTAGATCGAGATTCATGCGGGTAAAGTTAACGTACCCAGCCACGTACCTGAAAAACCTTTACCCCGTCTTGAGCGTATATCTATCTAAAACCATCACACAACATGAAACTTCTGTTTGTATTTAGTGTCTGCCTTTGCCTAGCCATCAGCCTGTCGGGCAGTTATCTGGCGCATCATAACGCGGTAAATCTTCCTACTACTACCGTAGCCGCTGCCCCGAGTCATGCCGCTTTTGATAAGCTCCTGAAAGCCCACGTGAACGGATCGGGCATGGTCGATTATAAAGGATTCATCAAAGACAAGGCCGACCTGAAAGCCTACACCGATATGCTGGGCAAGAATGCGCCGTCGGACAGCTGGAGCAAAGACGATCAACTGGCCTACTGGATCAATGCCTACAATGCCTTCACGATCCAACTGATTCTGGACCACTACCCCGTAAAGAGCATCAAAGACATTGGTTCGAAGATCAAGATTCCGTTTGTCAACACGCCCTGGGATATCAAATTCATCAAGATTGGCGGCGAAACGTATGACCTGAATAATATCGAGCATGGCATCATCCGTAAGAAATTCTCGGAGCCACGGATTCACTTTGCGCTGGTGTGCGCGGCCAAATCGTGCCCACGGTTACGGAACGAAGCGTTTGACGGCAAAAAGCTGGACGCGCAACTGGACGATCAGGGCGTTGATTTTCTGAATAACCCTGCCAAAAACTCGATCACAGCTAAGCAGGCCAGCCTGTCTAAAATTCTGGATTGGTACGGCGGCGATTTCCAGAAAATGAAAGGCCAGTCGGTGAAAGACGTGGTGAATCAGTTCTCGAAAACAAAGATCACTGACGCTACCAAAATCTCGTACCAGACCTATAACTGGGAACTGAACGAACAGTAAACTATTGATTGGTTTATTTCTAACGACAAAGGGTGCTGCCTGATCAGGCAGCACCCTTTGTCGTTAAGGCACAGAGTTACTGGTATGCCAACGACTCGTAGGCATTCAGGAAGTGCGTGGCCAGAATGGCGTTCTGCGGCAACAGGCACGGAATTGACTGAACTTTGGGATAAGCGAGTAAGCTGTCTTCGGCGAAGAGCGAATCATCGAACGATTTTAATTTCGCTTTGGTGTGCGGACAAGCCAGAAACGGTTCGGCCGGTTTGGCGTTGGCCCCATTCTTTTCAATAATCAGTAAGCCCGTGGGGTTCAGCGGATTGATCGACACATCAAATAACCTGTGTTCAAGGATTGTATAGCCCAGCTCCTGCGCCGACGAGACCAGACAGGTAACGTACCCGTGGTGTATCATCCGCGCCCGCGCCTCTTCGCCCGCCAGTTCGTAGCTGGGTTCCAGTAACACAACGTACCTGTTGGCTACCCGATATAATTCAGCCAACGCCTCTTTCTCGCGCCCCCCATTAGGCTCCACGGAATGGGATGTGTAAACGATATCGACCGAGTTATCGGCCAGGGGCATCTGAAACAGATTACCGGTAAACAGGGTTGGCTGTTTGATACCCTGCTCACGCATGAAGCCCAGCGCGTAGTGAATACGCGACCACGACAGGTCGAACCCGAGTACATGATCAATGGGGCGGGGCAACTGCGGCACCACACGCCCGAGCGTTGTGGCCTCCCCAACGCCTGCTTCCAGAATAGAATTGAACTCACCCAGGCCCAGCAACACCGTCATAATGCTCTGACAGTAAGCTTCTTTCAGACCGGCGTTCAAGCGGTAGCCTTTCACGTATGACCCGGCCTGGAAATCGTAGCTGATCAGGATGTCTTCCAGCGAGTTGGTCGTACTATGTTCCAGCTTTTTCAAAAACCCGATTACATTGTTCCCCTGATCGTACTGCTCTTTTATCTGGGTCAGAAATTTATATTTATTCATGTCGTGTAGGGAGTGCTAGCTTACGTGTAGAGCGAGACGACCAGGATGTAGCGTTCTTTCAGAAAGCGCTACACGCTCATTTCCAGCGCAATGTATTCAGCAATTGCATCATATCGGCGCGGACGTAGTTGATAACCGGGGCCAGCGAATCGTTGGCGGTGGCCGTGTTGAAATAAAGCGCGCCACGCAGAAAATTCCGCGTACTGTCGGTTGTAACGAACTGGAACTGGCTGGGCACTTCGCCTTCGAGCGTGATGAGGCTGGCAGCCAGACCGTTTTTCAGACGTACCTGTTGCTGCTCAATCATCGACGCTTTTACGTTGTGTTTGGCCGTCAGCTTATACGCGTCGGCCAGCAGGCCCCGTAGCCGATTCACGTCGTTCAACACAGGTTTATACGTAATCTGGACCGTGGCTTTCAGGGTGGGGTAATAGATATATATCCAGTGAGGCTCGGCGTTTTTAAACGTATCGGGCAAGACACGGGCGGCGCTGTTCACCTCAAACTGGTATGGATGCCCGGCAGGAATAGGTACGTAGCTCACCGCAGGCAGGTCAATACGGGGGTAGCCTTTGGGTTTGGGAACATAACTGGCTTGTTCCGACGAAGTACAGGCGGCAAACGCGAGCGTGGCCAGAGCGAGGAAGCTGGCGCAGAAACGGCGTGGTATCATGTGTTGACTAACGACAGCAAGGGGTAGTTCGTTGTTTCGGGCACAAGAATAGTACCTTTCCCAATTACCATAGCTATGTCTCCGCCTGCAGGCCGGAAATAACCTATAATTGGCTCCTGTAACCAATTATCCAACCAACAGCTACGTACCTACGCCATTCCACGTATCTTGCTGTACGTATTAAAACCGACTTTATCGCCATGACGCCCGTCATCGACACCCACAACCTGATTCAGTATTACGGTAGTACCAGGATTTTGCAAGGAATAAACCTCAGCGTAGCGCCGGGGCAGGTGGTGGGCTACATTGGCCCCAACGGCGCGGGCAAGTCAACCACTATTAAAACGTTGATTGGCCTCCTGCCCGATTTTCAGGGCGAGGTATCTGTGTTGGGGCTTGACCTGCGTACCCAGGCGATGGAGATAAAACGGCGCATCGGCTACGTACCCGAAAACGCCGCGCTCTACGACCTGCTGACACCGATGGAATACCTCAATTTTGTGGGGCAGCTCTACGAACTCGACTCCACGGCCGTTGAACGAAAGGCACTGGAACTCCTTCGGCTGTTTAGCCTTGAGTACCAGGCCAACGACCGGATGACGACTTTCTCCAAAGGCATGCGGCAGAAAGTCCTGCTCATTTCAGGCCTGCTGCACAACCCCGACTTGGTTTTCCTCGACGAACCACTGTCGGGCCTCGATGCCAATGCCGTTGTGCTGGTGAAACAGATCATTCGCCAACTGGCTGATTCGGGAAAAACGGTCTTCTACAGCTCACATATCATGGACGTGGTTGAAAAGATTTCGGATCGGGTCATCATCATCAACTCGGGCGAAATCATTGCTGATGGGTCGTTTACCGAACTACAGGCACAACGCGAAACCGGCAGCTCGCTTGAACAGCTCTTTGGTCAGCTGACCGGTAGCGATGGCCAGAACACCACCGCCGAAGAGTTTATCCACACGCTAAATCAATGAGCGTAAGGCAGGGGGCTTGGGGTATTGCTTTCGCGTGAGCACCCCCCAAGCCCCCTGCCCCCTGCCACTTTCACATGACTCCTCCTACACTATTCATCACCGACCGGCTACCGTTTCTCTGGCGGTTACTGGGTGTCAATTACAGACAGTTACGGGCTATCCTGGCGGTTAAACTCCAACTCGACAACCGCCGCCCGGTGGCTTTCAACCAGTGGAAGAAAGCAAGTGAAACCAACAATGCATACTGGGTTTCGCTCGCTCTATACGCCCTGTTCGGCGCTGTGTTCGCCTTTCTGCTCACGGTTGCTCCGGCTACCGGGATTGTAAAACCGGCTACGCTATTCTTTGGGTACGTCCTCATCGTCTGCACCATGTCGCTCATCAGCGATTTCTCATCGGTAGTACTCGATTCGTCGGATAACCAGATCATGCTGTTTCGCCCCGTTGACAGCCGAACCATGCTGACAGCCCGGGTTGTGCATATTATCAGCTACCTCTTCACGATTGCGCTGGCCGTGGGAGCCTTGGGCGTAGTGGCTATCGGCTATCGGTTTGGGGCCGTAGCGGGGCTATTATCGCTGGTTCTGTGCCTCATGATGGCCATACTGGCTGTTTTTCTGACCAACGTGATCTACCTCCTGCTCATGCAGTTCGTGAGTAACGATCGACTGCGCGAGGTGATCAATTATGTGCAGATTGGCATGGTCGTTTTTTTTTACGGCGGCTACCAGCTGCTTCCGCGGCTAATGAATGACGATGGCTTCTCGGGCCTGCAACCCTTTGTCTGGCAAACATGGCATTATGCACTACCACCACTCTGGAGCGCCGGCAGCCTCGATCTGGTTGTAAATCGACAAATCGACGCCCGGCATTTGATTCTGCTTGGCCTGGCGCTGGTTGTTCCGTTTGCGGGCCTTTACCTGATGACCCGCGTATTGGCGCCAATCTTTAGCAGTAAACTAGCCACCCTGGACCAGGAAGAAAAAGCGGAGCCCGTTGCCAGACCAATCAGCACTTCTCAGCCAGTTGCCCCTTCATTACCCTTAGCTGAAAAATTAGCCAGCTGGCTTACCAGCAGTCCGCTGGAACATGCAGGCTTCACGTTTGTCTGGTTCATTACAGGCCGCGACCGGAAGTTCAAACTACGTACCTATCCGGGTCTAGGCTTCGGCCTGGCATATGCCGTTGTGATGGGTCTTAACCACCAGTCGAGCATGGGGCGGCAGGGAAGCAGCTTCTTTCTGTTTATTCTATATTTCGGCGGTATCTACATCATGACGGCGCTGATGCAGATTGCCATTTCAGATAACTATAAAGCCGCCTGGATTTACGAATCGTCGCCGATGAGCCAGCCCGGCCTCTTGCTGGCTGGCGGAATTAAAGCGCTGGTTATCAAACTAATGCTTCCTTATTTCTGCCTGTTGGCGGGCTATGTGCTGTATGTCCAGGGAACAAGCGCTATTCCTGACGTGCTCCTGGCCTGCGTCAACTCGCTGATCATGTTGCTGATTACGGCCGTAATGAGTAAGCGGCATTTACCATTCTCCATGGCCCAGGATGTAGTACGCAACAGCACCACGTCGCGCAGTTTGCTCAGTATGTTCATTATTGGCCTGATCGGCGTAGCCCACTGGGGGCTTACCTACATACCCTACGGGCGCTGGGTAGCCCTACCCGTTATGATCGGTGTGGCCGTCGTACTGTTCCGTACATACCAGCAAACGCAGTGGCACGAGGTAGAGAATTAAGCGAAGGGGGATTGAGGCAAAGGTACTCACGCAAGCGCAATGCCTCTCGCCTGCAGCCCTTTCGCTCATTTCTTCAAACTCCCGATCACGATTTCCTCGAAACCAGGCAACGTCTTGTAGGCGTATGTGGCCCGCCAGGGCGTGTCTTTGTAATCGTATGATACTTCCAGAAAGGGCTTCTGACCACTGCCACCGGTATCGTCGGCCCGCGTGTTGATACGTACTGGAATAGCTTCGTAATACTTGAAATAATTGGGGTGCGTCAGGTAACCCAGCGGCGTGGTATCCCAGGGTACGAAGCCATCAACGCCAAATACGTTTTTGTTGAGCATCTGCCAGGGGCCAAGCGTCTTGCTCAGCCATTTATCACCCTCTGAGCCGCCCGCCAGAAAATCCAGATCGGTACGGCCCAGAAACGTGTATACACTGCACTCATAGCCCGACAGCACCACCTTCACGCCCGAATTGAACAACACCCGAAAGGCCTCCGGGTCCATCTCGAAGTTATAATCACCAACCGTAACCAGTTCAAGACCGGGCCGAAACGGCAGCGAGGGTGTTCGGCCGGCACACACCACGACCTCCTCGATCTGTTTGGCAAGTTCGGGGTGGTTTTTAAGCACTGTTGCCACGTTGGTTAGCGGGCCAATGGCCAGAATGGGCAGGCGCTCGCGTCGAAGCGCCGCCGCCATAGCCAGGCTGGCATCCGTTTCCAGGCCAATGTCACGCAGCGTATCAGAACCACGATACACCGGAATTTTCCGGCCTGTCCTGTTGTACCAGCCCAGCAGTTTGCGGGTCACGTTATACCCATATTCGGCGTAGGTGACCGTGCTGATACCAACCAGTTGCACCTTGTCGGCATACCGCAGGGCCATTATCAGCGTAATGGCATCATCGACCTCGCGGGCCCCGCGTTTATCGGGCATTCCCACCATAATGTCGGTATCCAGCCAGATCCGGCGGGGTTGTTTGCTGACGGTTCCCGTTTGCTGAACCGGTTTCTGGCTCGTTCCAAGTGTGTTTTGGGCCATACCCTGCCACGATAACATCAGCAACGTACCCAGCACCAGGATCCATACAGTTTGTTGTTTGTTCATTTTCATCTGAGTCAGCCCATCACCAGGCGTTCGGCCAGTTCCAGTAAGCGGGCTTTTTCATCCAGCAACAAACTTACCGGCAGTTGCGCGATACCGATCAATCGGCGCAGGATTTCAATGCCGGTGAATTGCCGCAGCAACTGTTCGTTGAAGCTGGCATGCCGAACGTACTCAGCCTGTACCTGCTGGTGAACGGTTTCCGGTTGCTGTGCCAGATGCATATGAGCCAGCATCACGCCTAAATCAAATTCGGCGGGGCCATAGAAGCAGAATTCCGGATCGATTATTTTCACGCCCGATTGGGTTCGCAGCCAGCTTCCCGGGTAATAATCGCCATGAAGCAATGTTGCGGGCATACCTACCTGATCGGCCAGGTAACGCTCTCCCAACGCGCGGGCAGCGTCGGCGAGCGGCTTCTTTTTGTAGGGGGCTGCTACATCCTGCAACCCCGCCTGAATCCCGTCAAGGTCAAATCCGTTGCTAGCCAGAAATGGATAAACAAAAATATGCTCATGATTTAGCGTGCGCATAGCCTCGTTGGCAAAGGCAGGATTAAGCCGGTCAGTAAGAAACTGATTGTGGAGTACCGAGAGGTATGTAACTAGAGCCGTCAGTTCGCCGGGCTGCAGTGACTGGCCAGTTTTATAACATTCCAGAAAATCCGATGCCTCACCCAAATCATCCAGTACCAGCAGGTTTTCGGCTTCATCGAGGCCCAGTAGTTCGGGCATATACTGGCGGAGTTCCGGATTTTGTGCGACCTCACGGTAGAAAAGCCCTTCCATGGTAGCCCGTTCCGTTGGAGCAGGAATAGACGGGTATTTTTCAACGTACCCACGTGCCTGTTTTACAATAAGTGAACGGCTGGCAGTACGTACCCGGAGTGTATAATTCATGTTGCCCTCGCCAGGCTTACTAAGGCTGGTAATGGGTTCATCGTCACATATCCATCCTTTCCGGGATAGATAAATTTGTAACCCCTGGGGGTCTTGATCGTCTAAATGCATGTGTACCTGCGTGATTCGTTTTGCAAGAATACAGCCTTGGCAACAGCCTACCAATGAAGCATTCATTAATCAGGTAAATGGCCCGCTATTGGTGTACACTCTTTGGGAAAAACTTAATCAAACTACCTACGGGTAGCTGCCCCACGTGGATGTATGAACTATTCACGCAATAAACATCTTGCCTATTTTGTCTATATATCAGGTATATTCCCTATTTATACATCGAAAAGGCACGACTGTTGCATATGTTACCAGTATACACGTTATGTATCAAACCGGTAACCTTACCTAATTTGCTTACTTTTCGAGGGACTTATCGGATCACTACTTATCGATTCACTCCATACGCTTTACCAACGAAAGATTCTGTGCTGTCACCCATTGCCCGTCATACACTACTCCTTTTTTTATGCCTGCTTTCCGAGCTGGCACTTTCTCAACGTTTACCTGCCATTCCAACAGAAATAAGCTTTGGAGGTGTAACCGTCTACATAAATGCCCTGTCTGAGCAACGATTACAAACAGAAATAAACAGTTTATATGCCGACCGCGCGGCGCTGCGCAACTCCATTGAACAGTTGCAATATGTAGAGTCGGTACTGGGGCCAATGCTGGAGGAACGCTCGATCCCCGCCGATTTTCGCTACGTATGTTTACCTACCCCGGCCTCAAACGGCGCTTACTGGGGACTCGATGCACGAAAAGCCAGCCGGTTGAACCTGCGCGTCGACAACAGCATTGATGAACGCTTAAACGTCGCTTCGTCGTCTGAAGCAGTGCTGGGCGAACTGGCTGCGTTACATGCAAAATCGCCAAACTGGATGCGCGTATTGCTGAATTACGCCGTTGGGCAGCGCGCCAACGATCCCGCCGATGCAGTATTGCCGAACGAACAGCTCCAACTAACGCCCGATAGCCCGTCGCTGGTTTGGGCAGCGCTGGCACGAAAGATCGCTTTCGAGTATGAAATCCCGCTGCTACGCCCCAATAGCCAACCTTATCTGCTGTACGATTACCGCCAGGGACGCGGCAAAACTCTGGCCACTATTGCGCGTGAACTAGGCGTTGAGCAACCCCGGTTCATGCCGTTCAACGAGTGGCTGCGTGTTCGGGTTATTCCAACAGACAAGGTATATCCTGTGCTGATTCGGCTAACATCTACCGAATACCTCACGGTGAAAGGGCAGGTTAACTCCACAGTTCAGTTGGGCCAGCCAACGCAGCCAGGGTCACGACGAGATGTTGGTTTCCCGGTTTTACGCAAGTTGCCGGCTACCACCTCAAAAGACCCGCTGACCCGCAGCGCGGCGTTGTTCTATGAAATCAATGACCGGAAAGGTATTCAGGCGCAGGCTTGTGACAATGTGATAACGCTGGCCTACTACGGCGGCCTGTCTGTGAAGTCATTTCTCGACATCAATGATATGACCGATCGGGATCTGGTTCGTCCCGGCGAAATCTATTACCTGGAATCGAAGGCGCGCAAAGCCAAAATACCGTTTCATGTCATGCAGGCTGGCCAAACGCTCCGCGACGTATCAACAACGTATGGCATTCGGATGAAAAACCTGCTGAGCTACAACCACCTGGAAGCCACCCAGCGACTACAACCAGGACGGATTCTGTGGCTTCGCGAAAAACGCCCAAACAACGTACCTGCCGAATACCAGGTGTTGCCGGAAGCCATACCGCAGCCCGAGCCTACGGTAGCCCAACGAAAGTTGACCCGCGAAAACGAAGAATCGGTCATTGATAGCCCGGGGCCTCCAAACTGGCGGCTTCCGGCAACCGATTCCACAGCCGAATCGGCAGATGGTAAGCAGCCGGCTATGGGTGAGCCAGCCGCTACGACGACATCCTCCGAACCAGCCCCGGCAGTGCCACCCGTTACGTATTACACGGTCAAAGAGGGAGATACGCATTCGGGCGTGGCCCAGCGGTACAACCTGACCTTGGCCGACCTGATGACCTGGAACAACCTGTCGTATCGGAAGCCGCTCGTAGCAGGCCAACGGCTAATTGTGGGCAAACCATCAGCCATCAAACCCGCCGATGTGCCCCGGCCCACTGCGCCCGCCCAGCCATCACCAGAAACTGTGGCCGGCCCGGAGCCATCGATCTCGAAACCGGCCCCAGTCACCGCGGCCGCGCCGAAGACAACAGTCCCACCCAAACCAACCACGCCGGCCACCCGAACGCGGGAATATGCTGAGTCGGCCGTTGACGTTGATCGGCCTGTGAAAGCGCCTGCCCCGGCCGCCCCCGTTTCGGCCAGACCCAAACCGCAGCGACTGGTCAATCAGGTACGCGTTGAGACACCGAAAGTTAACGGAAGTTCGTATTACCACGTTGTTCAGCCAGGCCAAACCGTATACCGGGTAGCCCTGATCAATAAGGTCAGGGTTCAGGATGTGATGCGCTGGAACAACCTGACCAATTATACCATCGAAGTAGGCCAGCGGATTCTGATCAGGAAATAGAAGGTTGATTGGTTAATAGGTTGGCTGGTTAACTGATGAACTAGCCAACCTATTAACCAATCAACTAGTCAACCTTCTACCCCAACTGCCCTTCGATCCAGTCGAGGCCACGGCTATAGAGCGCTAACGCAAACCGGACCCGATTATCGAAATCATCATTGCCCGTTTGCTGGCTGGCCAGGTACGTCTTCACTAGCCGGGCATTCTCGGTTGCCTGCGGATTGGCAACCTCGTCGTCGACGTCTGTTTTAAATTGCGCAAAAGCCGGACGGTCGGCATCGAAATGCTGGTAAAAGAGGTGGTTTTCCGGCGTGCGTACGGCACACAGCACACCGGTAGCCCGCGCTGTTGAGGGGGCCAGAGAGCCTTCAAGGCCACGTTTTAGCACAATAGCCGCATCGAAACCGGCCATCAGCGCCAGCTCTGCCATTTTCATCTGGTAGGTGATATGAAACACCGACGTCACCAGGATACGGGCACGAGCCGGATTCAGAACTTTTTCGAGCGTTGACAGGAACGGCCGCTTCAGCAGAATACGGCGGCGATCGACCCAGCGATTCAACGATGGCGACAGAGCTTTCTGATCCAGCACCCACCCGTAGCCACTGGGCGGCTGCACACTAAACTCGGGCAAACTGAACACAAACTCGCAGTTCATGTGCATATACAGATCGTGCGCGTTGAGCGTATATTTCGGCCCGGGCGTTCGCCCTACCATCGATAAAGCCCCATAGCCACGTTCCTGAAAAAAATTGGCCAGTATTGGCGTAATCAGATAGGAGTGTTCAGCGCCATCGAAGGGTTCGGCCAGTTGAACAATTGGCCGGGTTGGCCCGATGGGTTCGTCATCGTGAAAACGAGGTGCCAACGTTTCCATAACGGCCTGATAGAGTCCCTGATATTCGTCGTTGGTTTCGTGCCGAACCCGCATAATACTGGCCGCCAGCCCGCGAAACGTTTCGCAATCCTGGTTGGGGTCGAAATCGCCAAACAGGTAATCGCCCAGTTGCCGGGCTTCGCTCACCTGCAGGTGTTGCCCGCGAAGGAGTTTGGTAGCAATGGGCAACAAATTGACCGGCAGTTCCGGACAGAGTTTATTGACCAGAAACGTGGGGTGCGAAAACGCGTCGCGCCCGAAACAGGTTTCCAGCGTGCGTTCATCGTCGGTAAGGCCCTTCGTCAGCAACGCACCAATAAATGCGCCGACCTGCAATGGATGGGCCGTTCCCGACAAAAGGCTTGCACGGCATTCGGCGATTAGTTCGGGCGGCATTGGCTTACTACCATACTTACCGATACCAATCAGTTTAATGGCCCGCCCCAGGGGAGTTTCGCCTGGTAATACATCGATCGATCCGGCGGTAGTCATAAAAGCAAATTGTATTAAAACGTGACTGTGTAGCTTGCCAACTGATCAACTAAATCACCCATAGCTAATCATTGGCATAATTCATTAAAAACAAACAATTAATAAAGCATTATCTTAATTTTGACATACATTTTTTGGCTTTTCAATACAGAAGCCTATTTTTATGTGGTTGCAAAGTAAATCAATTTAGAGTAGTCTGGAAAGATTTATGCGATCTTGAGCCAGGTATACTCTTCTTTCTTCGCAACCAGCACACAAAGGGAAAGAACGGGCCGATATAACTTTTACAAGAATAAATAGTGGTTCAATTGTTAGTATACGGGCTCCTGAAACTTAGATAATTAGTTTTGCTACTAACCAAACATTCAACGTGCAAACTGAAAAGCCCTGCGAACTGGCGGGTCCGACAGGGCAAACGGCCTAAGTAATTTTCTACCTTAAACCGTTTCAAATGTATGCAGCCGGGCATCTAAAACAAATAAGTTTGCACCACCATGGTTATTCATCCACCCAACAGAGCGATACTCGTCTTCACAGCCATTCTGCTACTGATTGGTAGTGAAGCGTTAGTCGTTCGTTCAGCTGTTTTCGCACGGGCACCGGCACTCCTTTCGTTAGCCGTACTGTTCGACCTTACAGTTGTGTCATCGGCCTTGTTTTATTGGCTGCTGGCCCGGCCCAAGGGCTGGTCGATTGGCCGTACAGGGCTCATTGCGTTATTTATGCTGCGGATCGGGCTCTTTATTTTACCAGCCAACACCCAACTGACACTGGTAGATGGGCCGGTTTTGCTTGCTTTGGCCGAAGCCGCCGCTCTTTTGCTGATTATGGTTCGTATCAGAACGATCCGGCAAACGTACCTGACCCTTCGCCCCACAACTTCCGCCGACCAGGCACTTCACCTATCACTTGCCGTAGTCTTTGGACAACGGGCAGCAGGAGTTATCCTGAGCGAATGGCAGTTGGTCAGGTACGTTACTGTTGGATGGCGACAACAGTCTGATATACCAGCAACGGCCTTACCGCTTACTACCCATCGCGAATCGGGCCAGGTAGCCCTCACAGTTGCTCTTGGCGTTGTCTGTCTGATCGAACTCATGGGTATGCACTTGTTAGTAGCTCGCTGGAGTCCAGATATGGCTTTCTGGTTAACCCTGGCTAGTGCCTATAGCCTGCTACTTGTAGTTGCCGACGTTGTTGCCACCATCCGACGTCCTTCCTATAAAACCGCCGACGCCTTGCAGCTCCGTCTTGGCATTCGGTGGCAGGCAACCATCTCCCTCAGCCAGATCGCAGCAATTGTGAGCATCCATGAAAAACCCGTGCGCCAGAATGGCCTGCTCAACATGGCATTATTGACCGAACCCAATGTTTTGTTGACGCTCAACGCGCCAATTTGCGTTAATGGCCCCTATGGTATTCGGCGAGAAGCGACCCAACTTGCGCTCTGGATTGATGGGGGCATTTCTGCCCTGTCCTGACTTACCCCACTTCCGTCTGAATGACCCGCCCTGCCACTCCCGCTGACCTCGACTCAGTAGCCTATTTGTTTAACGAGTACCGCATCTTCTACGAAAAACCGACTGCCCTGGCTGAAGGAAGACAATTTCTGGCCGACCGGATGGACCGTAAAGAGTCTGTCGTCTTTGTGGCTGAAACAGATTCAGGTACGTTGGCGGGTTTCGTGCAACTCTATCCGCTTTTCTCCTCGACCCGCATGAAGCGGCTCTGGCTGCTCAACGACCTGTTTGTCCATGCCGATCACCGCGGTCAGGGCCATTCGCTCGCTTTGATCGATGCAGCCAGGCAACTTTGTCGCGAAACCAAGGCCTGCGGGTTGATACTGGAAACCGCCCAAACGAACCTGATTGGCAACCGTTTATATCCCCGAGCGGGCTTTGTGCTCGACGAAGAGCACAACTATTACAGTTGGGATGTGTAGGGGTCGGTCGCAGCGTTTTGGGTTGTTACATCGATATAGAACCAGATTTTGTTCGTTTCTTGTTACACTAGGCAACGTACCCGGTTTATGGAACAGATAGCAGCGGCACCCCAGAGAAAACGAAACTCATTTCAGGTTAGCTTACTCCGTTCGGTCACGACGATGATCAGCCCGTCGACGTTGCTGTAGCAGCAAGGGTCGATTATCTAATCACAAGCGATACCCATTTCGCCGTTTTGAAGAGTGTCGATTTAGCTGAAGTGACGGTTGGTTCACTACCGGCATTTCTTGCTCTGATCAACTAACCAGTAGACTTAATTAAATGGCCGAACGCATTACGTATGGTAAAACCTGGTGGGGTCAGCAATGGCTTCAGGCACTGACCAGTATCGATGAAGGGAACCGTCTGCCACGGGGTAAAACATACGCCAACAAAGGAGCCGTCAGAGCGCTGAAAATCGAGACCAACCAGATCAGTGCTCAGGTGCAGGGCAGCAAACCACGCCCCTATAAAACTAAACTGACGGTCAGGCTTTTCGAGAAATCCGAGAACGACGCGCTTCTGGCCGAAATCAGGCAGAACCCCGCGTTACTGGCGCAGTTGCTAAACCGGCAACTCCCCCCCGAACTGATCCAGTTTGCCGACCAGCGCGGCATTCGGTTGTTTCCGCGCTCGTTCACCGAGCTGCAGGCGGGCTGTTCGTGCCCCGATTATGCCATGCCCTGCAAGCATCTGGCAGCCGTTATTTATCTCATTGCCAACGAAATCGATCAGAATCCGTTTCTGGTTTTTCTGCTGAAAGGCCTTGATCTGCTGGCCGAACTGGCAACGGAGAATTTCGGGGCGGGGGGTATGGAATCAGTACTGACAGTGACGGATCTGTATACCGACGACCTGCCCGATGATGAAGACTGGACGCCCAATGAAACCGCTCGCACAGAGCTTGATTTCGCTACCATTCCAACCTTAAGCGATTCATTGCTTGGCTTGCTGGAACCCGAAGTGACGTTTACGAAAAGCAACTTCCACAAGGATCTAGGCAAAGCGTATAAACTATTCAGTAAACCCGTAGTGGATAAAGTGGTGGTAAGCCACCCCGAACCCAGCGATAGTATCGAGCTACAGCTCGACGAACTGCTCGATCTGCGGAAGATCAATATTTTCAGTGAACACGGCGAGGCGCGCCCGCTACCCCATTTTGCCATTGCCGATCTGATGGGCTGGCTCGGTGACCTCACCGAAACCGATTGGCCCGACATGAGCGATTCGGTACGTGCTCTTTACCTGACGCGTCAGTTTACGGCCGCGCTGCTCCGCCGGGGGGCCGTGGTCCCGCAGATCCTGCGTGTGGGCACCGATGGCAATCAATACCGGGTACGTTGGTTACCCGCTACGCTCAACGAAACCATTCGCCGCCTCACCGATGCGCTGGCCACCCAGCTACCGCCCGAACTGCTGACGGTTCGCTGGCAGAAAGACATTATGTCGCCGGGCTCGCCCGCCGAGCACGTACTGATGCTCTGTTCATTACTGTTGCGTCAGCCCGTGAAGCAACCCACTGTTGAGCTCTGGGAGCGCTGGCCGCTGGAAGATGCCGACCGGCTATTCTTCGGGCAGGAAATTCTGAAACTGGAAGGCTTTGGCAAGCGCGAGAAACCGTTGGCTATGCAGCTGTGGCTCAACGACTTCTTTCTGACGCAAAAACGCTTCGTGCCCATTCTGGCCATCGAAGAAGCGGAGTTTGGCGAGGTGTTCAAACTCAGCCTGCTCATCCGCGACCGCGAAGCCGCCGACGGCCTGTCGACACCGATTCCGCTGACCGAGATTCTGGATGAAAAACCACATCAGAACATTCGTATGGCCGTGTTGCAGGACTTGCTGGTATTATCGCGGCATTTTCCCGACCTGGCCAAACTGACAAAGAAAAACAGCCCATCGTATCTCAGCTATGCGCCAGATGATTTTGTGAAAATTCTGCTCGAGAAGCTGCCCAGGATGCAGTTACTCGGTATCTCGCTCATGCTGCCGCGTTCGTTGCAACACTGGGTACGTCCGCAGGTGGGTGGCCGCCTCAAGGCCAAGTCTACCGCGGCGGCCAGCACGGCTTTCATGAAGCTCGACGATATGCTAACCTTCGACTGGCAGGTGGCCGTTGGCGATCAGATGCTCGACTACCAGGAATTTGAGTCGCTGGTGAACAACCGCACCGGCCTGGTGAAGATCAAGGACCAGTATGTATTGATTGACCCCACTGATCTGGGCCGACTCCAGAAGCAACTGACGCGCCCCGCCGAGCTCAGTGGAACCGACTTGCTGCGGGCGGCGATGGCCGAAGAATACCAGGGCAACCGCATTGGTATCAGCGCCGACGTGCAGGGTATACTGAAGCAATTTACCGAAGCCCAAACCCAGCCCCTCCCCGACCGGTTAAATGCACAGTTGCGCCCGTACCAGCAACGCGGCTACGAGTGGCTGTTGAAGAACACTACCCTCGGCATGGGTAGCCTCCTGGCCGACGATATGGGCCTTGGCAAAACGCTTCAGGTGATTTCGCTGCTGTTGAAATTTAAGCAGGAAGGCCGTTTTATGAAGCAAAAGGGGCTGGTGGTGTTGCCTACAACCCTATTGACAAACTGGCAGAAGGAGATCGCCAAATTTGCGCCCGACCTGAAAGCACACGTGTACCACGGCCCCAACCGCAAGATGCCTGAGGGAAAAGCGGCCGCCGCGAATGACCTGATTCTGACCACCTACGGCGTGGTGCGCTCCGACCTGGAAACGCTGAAAAAGACAACCTGGTCGGTACTGATCATCGATGAGGCGCAGAACATTAAGAACAGCGATACCGAGCAAACCAAAGCCGTGAAAACGCTGAAAGGTCAGGTACGTATTGCCCTCAGCGGAACACCCGTAGAAAACCGCCTGTCGGAGTTCTGGAGCATCATGGACTTCGTAAACAAGGGGTATCTGGGCGGGGCCAGCAAGTTCAATGAGGAGTTTGGCAAACCCATTCAGCAGGAGCGCGACCAGCACAAGCTCGAGTTGTTCCGACGTGTGACCAGCCCGTTTTTGCTCCGCCGTGTCAAAACCGACAAAAGCATCATCAGCGACCTGCCCGACAAGATCGAGAACAACCAGTTTTGTGCCCTTACGCCCGAACAGGCGGCATTGTACCAGAGCGTAGTGGCCGAGAGCATGCGGGCTATCGAAGAAAAAGACGGCATTGCCCGGCGTGGTCTGGTCTTGAAGCTGATGACCGCCCTGAAACAGATTGGCAACCACCCGCATCAGTATCTGAAAAAAGGGAATCAGAACCCGGCGCTGTCGGGCAAGGTAACGCTGCTGCTGAACCTGCTCGAAACGATCTACGCCAGCCATGAAAAGGTGTTGATCTTCACGCAGTACCGCGAAATGGGCGAGCTACTGCAGCAGTTTATCCAGCAGGCGTTTGGCCAGGAGCCCCTCTTCCTGCACGGAGGTACGTCGCGCGCCGACCGCGACGAGATGGTAGAACAGTTCCAGAAAAACCGGTCAGACCATACGTTCATTCTCTCGTTGAAAGCAGGCGGAACCGGCCTCAACCTCACGCAGGCCAACCACGTTGTTCACTTCGATCTGTGGTGGAACCCTGCTGTTGAGAATCAGGCCACCGACCGGGCTTTCCGGATTGGCCAAACCAAAAACGTGCTGGTATATCGCCTCATGAATCAGGGTACGCTGGAAGAGAAGATCGACGCCATGATCCGATCGAAAAAAGAACTGGCCGACCTCAGCGTTAAGACCGGCGAAACCTGGCTCGGCGACCTCTCCGACGATGAATTGAAAGAACTGGTCAGCCTTGCTCCATGAGCATAGCCATTTTGGGAATTGATCAATTACTGAGCCGCCTGTCGTGGATTGAAAAAGCGCAGGTAGCCCAGTGGATCGTGCGCGATTCATTAGAAGAACCTCCTTTTACTTATTTTCAGGCCTGTAGAACGTACCCAACCCCATGTGGTATACGGAACTAACCAGCCAGATACTTCGTAGTTAAGGTGTTATACACTCCGTGGTGGGGTTTAGGCATGGCTTTTGCAGCCCCCTTTTCAGCATCACCCCAACTTAATGAATTTCAACGAATTAGCGATTATTTCGCCTATCCTTGAGGCCCTCGCCGAAGAAGGATACACTACCCCAACCCCGATTCAGGAACAAGCCATCCCGTTAGTCAATGCAGGCCGTGACCTGCTCGGATGCGCCCAGACAGGCACCGGAAAAACCGCCGCCTTTTCGATTCCGACCCTTCAACGGCTCTATACAAAAAAGCAGTCAGGTCAGTGGTCGAACAAGATCAAAGCCCTGATTCTTACGCCAACGCGCGAGCTTGCCATCCAGATCGATGAGAGCCTTGCCGCTTATGGCCGCCACCTCGACCTCCGCCATGCCGTTATTTTCGGTGGCGTTGGTCAGAAATCACAAACAGATGCCCTTCGTAATGGCATCGACATCCTGACCGCCACACCGGGCCGCCTGCTCGATCTGATGAATCAGGGCTTTGTGAACCTGAAGCATATCGAGTTTTTTGTACTCGATGAAGCAGACCGCATGCTCGACATGGGTTTCATCCACGATGTTCGGAAGGTATTGGCCCAATTGCCTGCCCAGCGGCAGTCGCTGTTCTTCTCGGCCACCATGCCCCCCGAAATTGTGAAGCTGGCTGACACGATTCTGACCAACCCCGCCAAAGTGGAGGTTACGCCCGCTTCGTCGACAGCCGATACGGTAGCCCAGGTGGTGTATATGGTGGAGAAAGACGACAAGCGCAGCCTGCTGCTCCACTTGCTCGAAGACAAAAGCATTGCCTCTGCGCTAGTGTTCAGCCGCACGAAACACGGCGCCGATAAAGTAGCCGAATTCCTGAACAAGCACGGCGTAAAAACCGAGGCGATTCATGGTAACAAAGCGCAAAACGCCCGTCAACGCGCACTGACCAACTTCAAAGATCATACTACCCGCGTCTTGGTCGCCACTGACATTGCCGCGCGGGGTATCGATATCGACAGCCTGTCGCACGTGTTTAACTACGAACTGCCAAACATTCCGGAAAGCTATGTGCACCGGATTGGCCGTACGGGTCGCGCCGGCGCCAGTGGCATTGCTATTTCGTTCTGCGAAACCGATGAGCGGGCATACCTGAAAGACATTCAGAAGCTGATTGGCAAGGTTGTGCCCGTGGCACAGGAAAACCCATATAAATCAGATAACCTGGACCCAATTGAATGGGCTAAACCACCAAAACCAGAGCCTAAGCAGGGTCGCGGTGGCCGTGGCCCACGTGAGGGTGGGCAGACTGGTGGGGGTCGTAACGGACAACCACAAGGTCGCGGCAACGACAGTCGCAGAGACGGAGCACGCCCGGCACAGGGTCAGCCTCGCGCCGAGCAGCCAGCTCGTCCGGCCGGTCAGCCGTCGAATCCAAATCGGACCAATAGCCCACGTCCTGAAAACAGGCCCGCTGGTGGTAACCGCAACCCACGCCGCGATAACCGGAATACCCAAAGCGCTTCAACCAGCGCCGAAGATTCGCGCTGGAAGCCCTGGACAGCCTCTCTATCTACGTCGCCCGACCGTTTCGACAAGCCTCGCGAGTCGGGAAACAACGGCGATAAGAAGAAGCGATACTAAAAAATAGTTTACTGTTTACAGTTTGCCGTTTACTGTTGCTTCGCTAGCTCAAAGTTCTTGAATTAGCGAAGTAACAGTAAACGGCAAACTGTAAACAGTAAACTATTTTTTCATCCCGCCGTCATGCCGCCGTCCATCTGAATGGCCTGGCCAGTACAGAAATCATTTTCCGGGGCGCAAAGCCACATAATAGCCTGCGCAATCTCTTCGGGTTGGCCAAAACGCCCCATTGGAATAACGCGCCGCATCCGTTCTTCCATTTCCGGGGCTGTACTCATTAGTTCCTGCACCATCGCCGAGTGGGTGTACACCGGGCAGATCGCATTCACACGAATATTCTTCTTTACGTATTCGAGCGCCGCCGTCTTCGTCAGGCCAATTACGCCGTGCTTGGCAGCGCTGTAGGGCGCCCCCATTGGCATGCCTTTTACCCCCGCAATACTCGACACGTTTACGATTCGGCCCCCTTCTGGCTGCTGCACCATCTGGCGAATCTGAGCCTGTAAGCCATAGAAAACACTACCCAGGTTCACGGCCATCATCTGCTCCCAGTCACTCACGGTCTGATCGATCAACCGGGCAAAACGACCACCAATTCCGGCATTGTTTACGGCCACATCGAGCCGACCGAACGTACCTACGGCAAATGCAACCGCCGCCGTATGCTGTTCAGGATCAGCCACATCACAATGTATGTAGGTAGCCTCTCCACCCGCCTGCCTGATGAGCTCCACTGTTTGCTGCCCATTGGAGCCGTTTACGTCCGACACGACAATGCGCGCCCCCGCCTGCGCAAAGGCCAGCGCCGTAGCCCGACCAATGCCCGACCCAGCGCCGGTTATGAGAACGACTTGTTTGTTAAATGATGACATGTTGGTACGTTTTATGCACTGATTATTTATAACTCAGTCAACTAATATAAACTAGTCGACTAAAATTAAGTCTAATTAATATTGATATAAGATAAACCTTACTATAATCCAGCTGTCTATATTTACGGTAGATTAACACTACCGTAACAAAAACCTACTTCGAGATGATTGCCAACGCTGAGCTTCCAACAAAGCCGGATCTGATTCCTGGCATCTACAATTATTGCGATTCCTGGTGCGAACGCTGCCCGCTTACAAACCGTTGTCGCAGCTTTCAGTTACAACAGGAAAGTGGGATTAAGGCGCCGGACCCCAACACGTCGCTAGTCGAACAGCTGACCGAAGCACTTAACATGACGAAGCAGTATATCGACACGCTACACAAAGCTTCCTCTTCGTTTTTACCGGCAACTCCATCATCAGATGAAAAAATGACGCTGGAAGAAGCCGTTCTGAATCGTCGGCACCAAACGAAAGACCATCCGGTAGCCACACTGGCAACATCGTATCTAAAACAAACCGGCTCCTGGCTGCTTATTGAGAAAGGGTTGCTCGAACGGGCTGGTCAGCAGCAGCTTCGCGATGTACAATTAGGAATCCGTACTGAAGATGAGGCCATGATTCTGTTAAACAACCTTCGCGATGCTTACGAGCAGATTCGCTGGTATCGTACGCTGATCCCGGTCAAGACTAAGGCCGCGCTTAGAGCAGTAGAAGAACAAACAGACGACGAATACCTGCTTTCCTATTATGACGGTAAAGCCAAGCTGGTATTGGTTAGCATCGATCAGTCGCTGAAGGCTTGGCAAACTGTGATGGCTTACTATCCCGAAACAACAGACGACCTGCTGAATACCCTATCAATCCTGAGCCGGTTGGGCCGTCAGATCGAAATGCTTTTCCCGAACGCCCGCGCCTTTAAACGGCCCGGATTGGATTGACCCGAAAGTCATTCAGCTACGGTGCCCTTATTATTATTGCTGGCTATTCGTTGGTTAGTTTGCAACAAATAGCCAGCAATAATAATAAGGGCACTTTCAATTCAATGATTATTCGATTAGCGACTTTCGACGACGTACCTGCCTTGTTGGTTTTGGTAAAGCGGGTTGTTCCGCTTATGCAGCAAGCAGGTAATTTCCAGTGGGACGATACGTACCCGAACGAGGCCGTTTTCATCGACGACGTTGCCAAACAGCAGCTTTGGGTAGCCGACGTTGACGGGCAACTGGCGGGCGTATCGGCCATCACGACCGATCAGGAACCAACATACGCTGAAGTAGGCTGGGATATTAACGAACCGGCTATCGTAACGCACCGGCTGGCCGTTGACCCGGCATTTCGCAGACAGGGCGTAGCCAGGGCACTACTTTTACAGGCAGACGAAGTTGCCCGGCAACGCGATATTCCCATTTTACGGATCGATACCAACACGCAGAACCAAGCCACGCAACGGCTCTTCCCCGCGCTTGGGTACGTGTATGCTGGTGAAATTGGCCTCGATTTCAGACCTGGCCTGCGATTTGTCTGCTACGAAAAACGGCTGACGCGTACGCTGCCCTAAACGGCCACTGGCTCAAATTTTCTAACTTCCTTCCTAACCTTCGGGTTTGTGAAATTGGTTATTTTCACCAAAAATCAGATTATGAAAACCAAACAGTATGTACTGGGCTTAGCATTAGCCTTCATGGCAACAACATCATTTGTAGCCTGCGATTCGAAGAAGGAAAACAAAGCCGAAGAGGTGCAGGAAGCAAAAGAAGACCTGAACGAATCACGCGCCGAGGGCGACACCAGTGATATTCGTGACGATAAAGCCGATCTGGATTCGGCTAATAAAGAATATAACGAAGCGGCCAAAGAGGCCCGTAAAGATTCGTTGAAGTAACTGACGAAGTGGTATATTCTTAGCATTAGCATTTCTAACGCAAAAAGCAGCCTGTTGATAAAACAGGCTGCTTTTTGCGTTAGAACGGAGTATTTCTCCCTTTGCCCCTCGACCAGGCTCGTTCGCCGCGATTCCTGACAGGCTCAGAACAGTGAACTTATGGCTTTATGCCCATTTTCTTCGCCATATCGGCAAACATCTGTGGGTCGTATTCATACTCATCTGAGCCAGGGGCATTGAGCTGTGGTTCCTCGTCGAGGTCCGGCACAGGATGACCAGGAATAGCTCCCTGAATCACTTCGAGCGGCTGACCATCTTCGGGGTGATTACCGTGCCAGATCTGACCAACCTGCGTGTAATCTTCCTGACTGAAGGTATACAACTTCAAGTGCATCTTATTTTCCATATGCTTCTTCGCTTCTGGAAATTTGTCGTTGCTCAAGTCAGGGATAGGCAGCAATTTCGTTACCTCAACGCCCGTCAACAGTTCCAGCGCTTTGGCATAGGCCACCACATGCAAACCACCACGAACCAACAGATAACCCACCATTTCGCGGGCGGTTGGGTCAGATACCATTTCGTAGGTACGCATTTTACCTGCCCGCGCACCACATTCCAGGAAGAAGTTATGGAGCAGATCGAGCTTCAGGTTTCCGCTACTGAATACGTTATCGCCCGACCAGAACTTACCCATCGAATCCATTGGCAGAGCCGTCTGGCCGCTGTTATTGAAATGATACGTATTACGCGCGTTTACACCATCGGCCAGGGGCGCAATGGTTGGATCGATACCTCGTTTCGATACGCCGGTCAACAGGAGGTTGATTGTGTACGAAACCACTTCGATATGGCCATACTCTTCACCAGCAATACTGCAGATCAGATCGTAGAAAGGACGTAATTTTTTGCGTCCCCGAAAATTGAACGACTGATAGGTGTAGTTCATCAGGGTCGACATTTCCCCGAATTTCCCACCCAAAAGCTCCTGTACGGCGGCCGCATCATTGGCCGAAGGGTTGGTTGGTGTTGACAGCTCAATTGGCAGCCGGTCCATTTTCAGGATCATAACGTATGTTGGTTTTGCATGTAGTACTACCCGCCTAACCACCCCACGCTTTCGTTGTTCTATAAAATCTACAGAAACAGTAGATATTAAGAATAAGGTACAGAAAAGGCTCCATAGTTTAACCAGGAGCCTTTCTTTGACCAGTTAATATCGACCAGATGACTTACAAAGCAGCCTCGTCTTTTACTTTTTCTTTTCCGGCCAGTTGACCACAGGCCGCGTCGATATCTTTGCCCCGGCTCCGGCGGATATTCACCGTAATGCCCCGGCTATCCAGGAAACCGGCAAACTTGTCGAGCGTCTGTGGATCGGTGTTCTTGAAGTTCGCTTCAGCAATTGGGTTATACTCGATAATATTGATTTTGGCCGGTACGCGCTTCGTAAACTCGTACAGTTCTTTCGCGTCCTGCAGCGTATCGTTGAAATTGTAGAAAACGATGTACTCGAACGTAACGCGGGTACCGGTTTTGCGATAGAAATACTGGAGCGCATCGGCCAGGTTATTCAGCGAATTACTCTCGTTGATGGGCATAATCTGGTCGCGCTTTACATCATTAGCCGCGTGCAACGACAAGGCCAAATTGGTCTTCACCTGATCATCGCCCAGTTGTTTGATCATCTTGGCAATACCCGCCGTTGAGATCGTAAGACGTTTAGGCGACATACCCAACCCGTCGGGCGAGGTGATGCGGTCAACCGATTCGATGACGTTTTTGTAATTCAGTAATGGTTCGCCCATGCCCATGTACACGATGTTGGTCAGGGGCGCGTTGAACGTGGTTTTGGCCTGCCGGTCAATCTCGACAACCTGATCGTAGATCTCGGCGGCGTCGAGGTTGCGTTTGCGGTCCATGTAGCCCGTTGCACAGAACTTACAGGTCAATGAACAACCCACCTGGCTCGATACACAGGCCGTCATTCGATCCTGGTCATCCGTACGCAGGGCCGGAATGAGCACGCCTTCGACCAGATTGCCGTCATACAGCTTGAACGACGATTTGATGGTGCCATCGTTGCTGCGTTGCTCGGTAGCAACCGAGAGTGAGTTGATGGCGAAGTGGGTATCGAGTTTTTCGCGCAGGGCCAGGCCCAGATTGCTCATCTCGCCAAATGACCGTGCCGATTTCTTCCACAACCACTCGTGTACCTGCTTGGCCCGAAAGGCCTGCTCGCCATGCTGCTTAAACCAGTCGGTGAGTTGCGCGGGGCTATATTTTCGAATATCCTGTTTCACTAGTAGACGATCTCTTCCTCATCGAGGAGATTTTTTATGTTGAGTGTGCAGTCTTCCAGCACCAGAACGTCGTTGCTCCAATCGGTAATGATGCTATCCTGACCCGCCTGCATGACTACGATTTTACGTGAGGTAGTCAACACCCACAGTACCCGTTCAACGCCGAATTCGAACAGCTTCTGCGATTTTTCAAGGAGGTAATTCACACTATCGGTCGGTCCGTCCCACTCAATCCTGATATCCACCTCGATCATCACTTTAGGTGGCACATCGAAGTATTTTCCTTTCAGGGCGGGAAGCGTTGCCTTGTCGAAGATGGCAATGTTGGCCGCGAAATTGTTGCCCTGGCCCATGTGCAGCCCGGCTTCACTCGAAGCGAGTTTATATCGCTTCCGGTCAACGCGGCTCCATAAGGTGGCAACAATTGCCGTTACCAATACACTTTGTAAATCACTACCTCCCATAATTTCCTGTGGTTTGGCCCGACCAGCCAGCACGTCGCGGTAGCCTTTGTAATAGAGCGGTCTGCCGTTCAGTGTTTCGCGAATCAGTTGGGCGGGCACAGCCGGGGCCAGGATTTGAGCAGGTTCCTCGGTCGTTATCATGGCGTTGTTGGTAACTGTTCTTTCTTAAATTTCCGTCCCGCCTCCAGGCCTTTCGGCATCCAGACCGTGGCAACGTTCATGACCTTCGGCGCCACGGGGCGCAGCAATGGGTACATAAAACTGTCGCGGGTTTGGTTGGGCGGCATGCGGACGTTCATAAAGCTGAACAGCCAGAGAATCACACTAATTCCAAAAACCCAGGTGAATATGCCAACGGCTGCACCGGCCAGGCTATCGAACGTACCCAGCAGGGTGTACCGGAGCGATCGCCGCAGGGAATAGCCCATGCGGTTGATCATGAAAACGACGGGGAAGAAGATAATGGAGAAGCCTAGCCAGGGCAAAAATTTCCGGGCCAGTTCGCGGCTGATGTAGGGAGCCAGCAGGTCAATGCCGAATTGCAGAAACTTAAACCCAATGATAAGGGCCACCACAAAGGCTATGATGGCCACAATCTCGACAAGCAGTCCTTTCCGGTACCCGTTATATGCCCCCCATAGCAGCGGAATCAGAATAAGAATATCGATGGTAGCCACAGGCGCAGGTACGTTAAAAGACCAGTCCGTCTTCATCAAATACCTGTTGGATATTCAAACTGAACTCATCAATAATAAGCACATCTTTTGTCAGATCGGTGATCAGCCAATCCTGCCCGGGAGCGGCCACCAGCACCTGACGTGACTTGGTCATAATCCAGAGAACACGTTGCACGCCAAACTGAAATAACTCGCGTGTTTTCTGGGCAACATAATCCCATTCGTGCACCACATCAAGGTCAATTTTTATGTCGACTTCAACAACCACGCTGGGAGGAACATCGAAATACCTGCCCTTCAGAACAGGCACCAGACTCTTCTCGAAAATACCAATATCAACGGACACATAATCGCCTTTGCCAAGCTGTAATCCTGTCTCATTTGAAACGGTCCGGTACTTGCTTCGATCAATTCCGTTCCAGATAACCGCATTCAACAACGATACGATTGAACCCTGTAAATCACTACTCCCCATAACGGACTCGATGGTTGATACGCCGGCCAATACATCTTTATAGCCCCGGTAATACAGAGGTTTTCCGTTGAGCACTTCGTAAAGTAGCGCATTGGGTATCTCCTGATGCGCTTGGTGAGAAACAGGATTTTCAGTGATCATATCCACGGCCGTTTAACGTACCTCAATTTAGCACTTTTTAGCTTGGGGAAGGGGGCCTAGGGGAAGGGGTATTGTTTTCGCGGGATCACCCCATGCCCTAAGCCCCATGCCCTATGCCCTACAACAGACTCTTCACCATCGCGGCGATGGACTTACCGTCGGCCTGTCCGGCCAGTGCTTTATTGGCGGCGCCAATGACTTTGCCCATGTCACCGGGACCGGTAGCGCCTACTTGAGCGATAACGGCCTGCACTTGTGTCCGTAATTCATCTTCCGACAGTTGTTTCGGCAGGTATTTCTCGATCACGGCGATTTCGGCTTCTTCGGTGGCCAACAAATCGGCGCGACCCTGTTGCCGGTAGATATCCGCCGAATCTTTGCGCTGTTTAACGGCTTTCGAGAGCAGCTTGATCTCGTCTTCCGGTTTCAGATCACCACCAGCGGCCCCTTCTTTGGTTTCTTCGAGCAGGATCATCGACTTGATAGCCCGTAAGGCCCGAAGGCGATCCTGATCTTTGGCTTTCATAGCCTCTTTAACGTCCGTATCAATTTGTTGCTTAAGCGACATATGTAGATTGCGAATTAGCGAATGAATGACTTGCGAATAGACAAAGGTACGCTTTTGCACTATAGTGCACTGCTTCGCGAGCCAGGCCCTTCGACCGTACGCGAAGCAGTGCACTATAGCACCAATCATAATTTATGCATTCAGATAGGCCCGCCGCACGGTGTTCACCAGGTTGTGTGCGCGCCGGGTGGGTTCGGGAATTCGGTAGCCGCCATCGCATTGCAGCATCAGCGAGACAGACGTTTCCAGATCGATAAGATTACCTGGCGACACGTAGACGGGATTGACCTTGTTCTTCGTGCGCAGCGCTGCCCCAATTATTTCGCCCCGATGCAGCATTGGCGACCAGGAACCCCGTTCGAGCGCGGGCTCTTCGTAGCGACCAACCAGCACCGATTTGCCACAGCCCAGCGTCGGCCGGTTCAGCCACAGGCCCGCGTGGGCTGCGATACCCAGTCGGCGTGGATGCGCAATGCCGTGACCATCAAACACAACCACATCGGGCATAATAGTCAGGTTGTTCCAGGCCTCGAGCAGGGCTGGTATTTCGCGGAACGATAACAGGCCAGGTACGTAGGGAAACGATGTGGTGGTAATGGCCGTGGCCTCAGCAATGGTTTCAAGCGTATCGAGCCGCAGCACCACGATGCCGGCATAAACGGTCTCCTCGAACTTGTTGAACGAAATATCGCAGCCCGCAATGGTCTCAACCGGCCCAGTCAACGGCTGAATACGTACCTGACCGCGTATCTGCTGCTGTATGGCAATTGCCGCCTCCGGGCTATCCGGCCATTCGTGTAGTGGGTTCATACTGTTGAGTTTAGGTGCTAAATCGCACTAGTCAGAAAAGCATAATAATCATGATTACGTTTTTTTGTCATCCCTCCTCTCGTCGGGATGACAAAACACACAACCTGATCGACCCACCTACTTAACTACCATCACCCCTCCCGCGTGACGCCTTCGACTTCCAGCACCATATTGGCGCCGTAGAGGCCAGCGGGCGTTTGAAAACCGGGTTTGACGTTTCCCTGAAGCACTTTTTTAGTGATGATCAGGGCTGAGAGGGCAGTAAGGGTATAGCCTTCCGGGCCGGTTAATCTGGCTTCAACGGTTTTACCGTTTTTGTTGCCTACACGGCCCCATACCTGTGTTTTCGCCTTATTCCGGGTGGCTTCATCCGGGCCAGTCACGCGTTTCGTGATTTGCCCGCTCACCCATTTCTGTACGCCTTTCCGACGTAACAGCCAGTTAAGCGAGTTGCCCAGCTTCGCCATCTGAATGCTGGCCGACGTGCTGCCGATAAACGTTTCGACGTTCAGAATGCCTGTGGTATAATAGGCCGTTGACACGTCGCCCCAAGGGATGCTCATACAGGGCAATGTCTGTCCATCGGCGAAGATTACGTTCAGCACTTTGTGTGCGTAGGGCACCACAGTCAATTTTCCATTCTCGCGCACCAGACCACCCTGCCCCAGGTTATCTACAGCCGTTTGCGCTATTCCGTGTGACAAGGCTCCACCATCGTTGGCAAAGGCCAGTTGCAGGTACGTCGCATCGGGCAGTTTGTTGTGCAGATACAGGGCCAGACAATCTGTCGGCACCACATCAAACCCCACACCCGACAGGATCATGACACCTTTCTCCCGCGCCTGCCGGTCTAACGCCGCTCCCTGCTCGAATACCGCTATCTCGCCTGTGATATCCAGGTAATGCACACCATTGCGCAGGCAGGCCTGTTGCATAGGCAAGGCTGTTTTTGAAAACGGCCCGGCGCAATGGAGTACCACCGATACATCACGCATGGCATTGTTCAGGGCAATTTCGTCGGTCAGATCGGCTACGCGGTACGTAAGGCCGTATTGCTCGGCCAGTGGGCGAAGCTTACCCTCATCGCGACCGCAGAGGATAGGGTTCAGGCCAAACTGGGATACCTTTTCCAGCACCAGTCGGGCGGTGTAGCCATTGGCTCCGTAAAGCAGAAAGGTGTTGGGCGGGTTCATGAGCGGCGGTTTAGCCAGCTAAAGATAGCGGCTGTGGCCAACCCGCCAACGACGTACCAGGCTACCGTCAGCGAGGCAGTGGTAGCCGTGCGACGAACCGGTTCGCTACCCAGGCCCATTGGCTCCGACAGTGTGATGGCACCGGCACCCGCCAATGCGCCTAAAACGGCACCTACGGGCCAAATCGCCTGTGGCTTCGCCAGACCGATCAGGCTGTAATACAGGGCATTGGACGTCAGATCACCCGCCAGCGCGGTGGCGTACAAGGCATTGCCGGTTGGCGTAGGCAGGCCAGTGGCTTTTGTGATTTTGATGATGCCGCGTTTCCCTAGTTTATCAACGCGCGGCGCTTCGGGCTCTACCTGCCGAACGGTTTCGTGCAATACGTTCAGGGCCACAGCTCCACCTAGTCCGCTCAGCAATGCATTTGTTAAAGTAGTCATATCGTTGTGTGTGCTTTTTGCTGTAACAAGCCACGTCGCCCTTGGGCGGTGAATTGTTGTTTACCGGCTTTACCCACAACCACGTAAAACCTTCTCCTTCGTTGTCACTCGCCACAGGCGAGCGACAACGAAAATCAACGAATGACAGTAACACCAACTAATTGAAAATAACCTCTTCCAAACCAATGTCCCGTCTTTCCCGTCGCCAAACGCTTGCTGCTCTGGGTACGTTACCCGCCACCTCTTTCCTGAAACCGCAACCTTCACTCAGCAAGCCGAAGGCCGCTCCATTTACGCTCTGCCTGAACATGAGCACCATCAGAGGCCAGAAACTGGGCTTTATCGGTGAGTTGGAAGCAGCGTCGAAAGCCGGGTTTCGGTCGGTGGAAGTATGGGTAGGTACGTTGCAGGATTATCTGAAGACCAACACACCCGCCGAAGCCCGCCGTCGCCTGTCGGACCTGGGCATCACGGTCGAAAACGCTATTGGATTCGCCCCCTGGATTGTCGACGATGCCGCAGCCCGGCAGAAAGGGCTCGATCAGATGAAGCTGGAGATGGACCAACTGGCGCAAATCGGTTGTAAACGCGTGGCGACACCACCCATCGGTGCCCAAAATGCCGACGCACCGATCATCGACCTGCACCGGGCCGCCGAACGGTACCGCACGCTCCTCGAACTGGGACAGCAAACGGGCGTGAACCCACAGCTTGAACTGTGGGGGTTCTCGAAGAATCTGAACCGGCTTTCCGAAGTGATGTATGTGGCCGCCGAAGCCAACCACCCCAATGCCCGCCTGTTGCTCGACGTGTATCACCTCTACAAAGGTGGCTCAGGCATAACGGCCTTACCGATGGTGGGTAAACCGGCCATCGAGGTATTCCACGTCAACGATTACCCATCCACGCTGGCGCCCGCCCAGATCACCGATGCCGACCGCGTGTATCCCGGCGATGGGGTCGCTCCGATTCGCGAGATGCTGAAGATCATTCAAAACCCCGACCGGCCGGTGGTTCTATCACTCGAAGTATTTAACAAAAACTATTACGCCCAGCCCGCCGATCAGGTGGCTAAAACATCGTACCAGAAAATGCAGGCGCTGGTAGCAGGGCTATAGCGACGAACCGCAACCGGTCAGCCGTGGTTACCTTACCATCACTAACCTTTGATCACTGTTACCTGATCATTGTTCATTGACCATGACCCGTCTGTCAGTAAACATCAACAAAATAGCCACGATCCGCAATGCGCGGGGTGGCAACAACCCTAATCTCGTCCAGGTCGCGCTCGACTGCGAACGGTTCGGCGCACAGGGCATTACCGTTCACCCCCGGCCCGACGAACGGCACATTCGTTATCAGGATGTGCTGGATCTGCACGAGGTGGTCACCACCGAATTCAACATCGAAGGCAACCCCGACGAGCGGTTTATCGAGTTGGTAAAGCGCGTGAAGCCCGCCCAGGTAACACTTGTACCCGACGCGCCTGACGCCATCACATCAAACGCGGGCTGGGATACGATCCGCCATGCCGACCACCTGCGCAAGTTGATCGACACGTTTAAGGAAGACGGCATACGGGTGTCCATCTTCGTAGATGCCGACGAACGAATGGTAGAAGGCGCCAAGGCCGTTGGCACTGACCGGATTGAGCTGTACACCGAACCCTACGCCACCCAGTATCCAACCGACCGTGAGGCTGCTGTAGCGCCGTTTGTGCTGGCCGCCCGCAAAGCGCAGGAATTGGGCCTCGGCCTCAACGCCGGCCATGACCTGAGCCTGGACAATCTTCGGTACTTTGCTCAGCACGTACCTGGCCTGCTGGAAGTCTCCATCGGCCACGCCCTTATCTGCGACGCACTGTATTTCGGGTTAGAGAATACGATTCAACTGTATAGGAGAGAGCTTTCTGAAATTCATTACAGGACCAGCGGCGTTTTGTAGCGTTTCCAGTTGGCTTAGTCCTTGTTTTTCCTCCAATCTCATGCCACTTTCCCTCCACGACTTTCTCCAGCAAGCCCAAATGCTACCCGTCATCGACGTTCGATCGCCGGGGGAGTTTGCGCATGCCCATATTCCGGGGGCGGTGAACATGCCGCTGTTCGACAATGCCGAACGGGCGCAGATTGGTACGACCTATAAGCAGGTTGGGAAAGATGCCGCCGTGTTACAGGGACTGGATATGGTCGGTCCGAAAATGGCCCGCTTTGTTCGGGAGGCGCAGGCATTGAATCCGGAGGGGAAGCAGGTGCTGGTGCATTGCTGGCGGGGTGGTATGCGGTCGGGGTCAATGGCGTGGCTGTTCAATACCGCAGGACTGAAAGCCGACACGCTGACCGGCGGCTACAAAGCCTATCGCACAGACGTGTTGACTTCGTTTGCGGAACCCCGAAACCTGCTTATTCTGGGCGGAAAGACAGGCTCGGGCAAGACGGACATTCTGAAGCACCTGGCCGCACGGGGCGAACAGGTCATTGACCTGGAAGGGCTGGCGCACCACAAAGGCTCATCGTACGGGGCCATTGGGCAGTTGCCGCAGCCCTCGAGCGAACACTTCGAAAACCTGATTTACGAGCAATGGCGACGGCTCGACCCCACGCGCCGAATCTGGCTGGAAGACGAAAGCAAGAACATAGGCCGTTGTCATATCGCCCTGCCCCTCTGGCAACAGATGCGCACCGCGCCGGTCGCCTTCATCGACGTACCCAGGCCCGTTCGGGTGCAACGCCTTGTGCAAGAGTATACGGGTATCGATCACGAATTACTGGTTGAAGCGACCAAACGCATCGAACGGCGGTTGGGTGGACTGGCCGCGAAACAATCGCTGGCCGCACTGGAGCAGCAGGATTATGCCACCGTAGCCGAGCTGACGTTGGTTTATTACGACAAGGCTTACCTGAACGGTCTCGCCAATCGTAACGCCGAGTTGGTAAACCAGCTTCCCATTAGCCAGGATAATCCGGCAAAAACGGCCGCTGATCTGATCGCCTGGGCTGATGCTTACGCTGAGAAAGGCGTTTTACGATAGATTTTCTGCATCGGTAGCTCCATCTCGCCGACCAGAATGATGTCGGTCAACAATCGGTAGTCAGTATCTACCCATTGGTCGGGCTTATCGGTGCGCGAATACACCCTGGCAAACACCGCATCCTGACTGACGAACAGAATGTGCCGTAGCGACGGAATCAGTCGGTACTGATCCAGCTTATCTGACTGGTCATATGCCTTTGTGCTCTTGGACAGCACCTCGACCACAATTTCCGGGTTTTTGATCCGCGCCGTAGACACCTTTCCGCCAGGCAACGTCACGTATTCCGATGGTCCGCGCACAACCGACAGATCAGCATTGAATTCAGCACCGCCTTCGGCAATACAGATTTTCACGCTACTGCCCAACACCCGGTAGTCAGGTTGCTCGTCGAGAAGGTTGTTGAAGAGGGTAATTAGCTGAGCAATAAGTTGTCCGTGAAGGTCGGTGGCCTGGCTCATGGAGATAATCTCGCCGTTTAGGAATTCGATGTTGTAGGGAATCTCCTCAGCCAGCTCCACGTATTCATCCCAGGTAGCGGAAACGCGTACTTCGTCCGGGGCCGCTCCGCGCTCGGCCAGGGTCATCGGTATCAGAATCGTTGTTGCTTCCATCTTGCTCCTGCGTTTGCCAAACCTACACCATTACGCGCATTATTTCTTTGGCTTCATATGCCGAATCACCTCCTGTTTCGGGAAAGCCAGTCGCCAAACGGCCAACGGCTGTTTATGCTGACCAAAACACGTCTGGCTCAGTACATTATCAGCCGGAACAGCTGCGTTATACACAAAAAGTGTATCGCCAATTCGCTGAATATTACTCGACTGCGGCAGCTTTTTCTCCGCGTTATACACATACGCATCCAGCACCTCGCGCTCCTTTTGCGCCAGTTTCGTATTCTGCACATCGGCAGCTCCCAATAGGCTAATTATCATGCCATAGCGAGCAGCTAAGGCTTGCGTTTTAGGCAGGTCTTCCAGGGTGCATATACCGGTTGGTGCCTCACCTTTCGCCAGTTTACCGGCCGCTTCTTTCTCGGCAATGGCTACGATCTGCTGCCCCCAACTATCCACGGCTTCGGTCAGGTCAGCATTGGTGAGCCGCCTTACCTTTTTATCAGCCATTTCCTGTTTCAGCTTATCAGTATACTGAATTCGATCAGGATTGCAGGCTAACAGTGTGAGTGATATGCATACAATTTGTAAAGAGCGTGACATTGCGAAGGGTGTTTTTAGCTGAAAACGCGCGACAAAGCCGTTGGGTTGCAGGTACGTTGTTTTTGGTTGAACACCTTTCGTTATCGCTTGCCTGTGGCGAGTGAACCTTAACCGTAGGGCCTCCGGCTCGGGCCTTCCGTATTCCTGTTGTTTAGCTAAATATCCGTTTCACTAGCTACGAACGGGCCAGAGGCCCTTATTAATGTAGGTCACTCGCCACAGGCAAGCGACAACGAGGAGGCGATTAATCCCGCACTTTTAAAAGTGCGGGATTAATCGCCTCCTCAAATCTTTCAGGTACGTTACTTGCCCCGGCCACCGCGGCGGTTCTGGCCTTTGGGCGACGCGCCTTTTGTGCGTTTGGTTTCGCTTCCGACGGCTTTCGAGCGGCTACCCGCCGTAGCAGAAGCAGACGTATTAGCGGCTTTACGACCGCGGGCGGCGTTGCGCTGACTCTGGTCGATGGGGCTGTCGGAGCGGCGGCTGCGACCTCCGCCTGAACGGCTATCTGAATCGCGGTTGCTTCCTTCCCAACCTGCTTCGGCGGTTTTGGCGTTGTCGCTGATCAGGGCGAAGTCGATGCTGCGGCGGGCGAGGTTGGCTTCCTTCACGCGTACCGTTACGGCATCGCCGAAGGTGTACATCTTCTTCGATTTACGGCCGATGATGCGGTAATTGTCTTTATCGTACTCGTAGAAATCGTCGGTCAGGTCCTGCATACGCACGAGGCCTTCGCAGCTGTTTTCGGGGATTTCCACGAAGAAGCCGAACTCGGTTACGCCGGCAATGACACCCGCGAACTCCATGTCTTTCGGCATCCGGCTCATGAACTCTACCTGCTTGTACTTGATGCTGGCACGTTCGGCTTCGGCCGCTACTTTTTCGCGGTCCGAGGCGTGTTTGCAGCGCGCTTCCAACGCTTCCCGATCCACCGAGCGGCCTTTGTCGAGGTAGTGTTGCAACAACCGGTGCGCCATCATGTCGGGGTAACGGCGGATAGGTGAGGTGAAGTGCGAGTAGCGGGCGAAGGCCAGGCCGAAGTGGCCAAGGTCTTCGGTACTGTACCGCGCTTTCGACATGGTACGGACGGCCAGTTGCGATAGCATGCCCTGCTCAGGCTTGCCCTCGATCTGCTCCATAAACTTGTTCATCGACCGCGATAGGTGCGTATCGTCGACGTTGAGTTTATAGCCCAACCGACGGGCGAATTCCGAGAAAACGCGCAGCCGGTCCTCATCCGGGCCTTCGTGAACGCGATACACCATCGTATTGGCTTCGTCGCCTTTCGACAGACGCATGACAAATTCGGCTACCCGCTTATTGGCCAGCAGCATGAATTCTTCGATCAGCTTGTTCGTGTCTTGCCGAACCTTCGGAATCACCGCCAGTGGCACGCCGTTCTCGTCGAGCTTGAAGCGAACCTCGGGCGTTTCGAAATTGATAGCTCCGTTACGGAACCGTTCGTCGCGAAGCTTGTGGGCCAGTCCGTTCAGGAGGGTCAGTTCTTTTACGAAATCACCTTCGCCTGCATTCAGGATATCCTGCGCTTCTTCGTACGAAAAACGCCGGTCGGAGTGAATCGCCGTACGGCCAAACCACTCCTTACTGATTTTTCCTTCGTCGTTCATTTCGAACACAGCCGAAAACGTCAGTTTGTCTTCGTTCGGCCGAAGTGAACAAACGCCGTTCGACAGCTTTTCGGGTAGCATCGGCACCACGCGGTCGACCAGATAAACTGACGTAGCGCGTTTGTAGGCTTCTTCTTCCAGTTCAGTACCGGGCGTCACATAATGCGTCACATCGGCAATGTGGATGCCAATTTCGTAGGTGCCGTTATCGAGGTATTTGACCGACAGGGCATCATCAAAATCTTTCGCATCAACAGGGTCAATGGTGAAGGTCGTGGTTGTCCGGAAGTCGCGACGGCGGGCAAATTCGGCCTCGTCGATCTCCACCGGAATCTCTTCCGATTCTTTTTCCACTTCAGCCGGGAATTCGACGGGCAAGCCGAATTCAGCCAGGATGGCGTGCATTTCGGTATCGTTATCACCCGCCAGGCCCAGAATGCTCGTTACTTCACCCTCGAAATAACCGTCTCGGTCGTCGCTTTCAGGGTATTTTGTCAAACGAACAAGCACTTTCTCATTCTCACTCGCACCGCCTAGCTTATCAGCCGGGATCAGAATGTCGTGGTAGATGCGGCGGCTATCCGGGGTTACGAAAACCTGATTACCGTGCCTTTCCAACGTACCTACGATTTCAGGTTTGCCACGTTCGGCAATGCTCACTACTCGCCCAACAATGCGCTTGGCCATTTGCCGCGTGCCGCGCTGCCGCGAGTCGCTGAAGGCAATAACCCGAACCAGATCGCCATCGATAGCCCCGCCGAGGTCTTCGGCCGGAATCCAGATGTCATTGTCTCGGTCGCGCGTGACGTTTTGCGGGACGATGAACGCAAACTTGGTGTTCACATGCTCGACTTTACCGAGGATGGTATTCTGGTTCTGGTTGAACTGAAACCGGCCATCGGGCAGGCGCGTCAGGCGACCCTCGTCGTGCAGTTCGCCAATCAGTCCCTGAATCATCAACTTCAGCTTCCGGTCATCCGCATCGAAATTCTCGACCACATCCATCGTGCTCCATTGGCCCGTGTTGTTGATCTCGAAAAAAGCGGCGACGTCATTCTTCAGTTCATCGATATAGGAAGTGGCTTGTTTGAAACCAGCCGAACTTGCCGCTCTGATTTCTTTTCCATAATTACCCCGGCGGGTGCTGCTTTTCTGCTGCCCCTGCGCCGATGGTGATTTGGCATATTTATTTTGTTTGGGTTTCATTTCTAGGAAGTCGGGAGTCGATAGTGGGTAGTCTGGAAAGTCGGTTTAGTGTTGCTTACGCGAACGTATTTCTGACGCGTAAGCAACACCAAACCGACTTTCCAGACTACCCACTATCGACTCCCGACTTTTAAACATGTAAAATGCCTTCCAACCCGAGCGCGGGTACATTAACCAGGTGTTGCTCGGTGATGCTGTCGGGCACGAAGATGAATTTTTTGTCGTAAATCTGGTTGCCAATAAAGTAACTGACCCAGTATTCATTATTCAGGTGAAACACATCGGGAATAATGGTTTCGACCAGTTCGTGGGCATTAGGCTCAATGGAGACAAAGAAGTGGCGGAGGGTTGCCGTTTTCTGTTCTTCGCCGTCTTTTTCACCATACCCACGCGAGGTAACGAATACGGTATGAATAGGTTGCTCATTCTGGTTGATGAGGAACACCTGCCAGTCATACTCGTTAATCTCATTCAATTTGCGGGCCACAACTACCTGTATGCCCTCAACAGGTAAAAAAGGAATATCTTTTTTCATTGGAAATTTACCTCACCCCCAGCCCCTCTCCTGCTGAGAGGGGAGATGCACTACCGCAATTACGTTTTTCAACAAAGCTTTTCCGTATCTGCACCCCTCTCAGCAGGAGAGGGGCCGGGGGTGAGGTTATATCGTCATGTCAAACAAATTAACCAGGTGCCGCTGCACGTGTTGGGCTACTTCGGCCACAGGAACCGGGTGGCCTAGCTCCTGCTGCATAGATGTCACGGCTTTGTCAGCAATGCCACAGGGAACAATATGGCCAAAATAACTCAAGTCGGTATTCACGTTTAAGGCAAAACCGTGCATCGTTACCCAACGGCTCGCCTTAACGCCCATTGCACAGATCTTGCGCGGGCCTTTGTCATCGTCGAGCCATACACCTGTCAGGCCGTCGATACGGCCGGCATTGATACCGTAGTCATTCACGGTCAGTATAATGGCTTCTTCCAATAACCGCATGTAGCGGTGAATGTCGGTAAAAAAATTATCCAGATCCAGAATGGGGTAGCCTACCAACTGCCCGGGACCGTGGTAGGTAATATCGCCGCCCCGATTGATGCGGTGATAGGTGGCGCCAATCTGCTTCAGAAACTCATCGTTGGCCAGCAAGTGGCTTTCGTGTCCGCTTTTCCCGAGGGTATACACGTGCGGGTGTTCGCAGAAAAGCAGGTAGTTGGGCGTCGGCTGCTGCTCGTCGGGCACGAGCTGACGGTTGGCAATCTTGATAGCAACGGTATCGGCAAACACACGTTCCTGCTCGTCCCAGGCGGTTTGGTAGTCGATCAGGCCAAGGTCGCGGACGGTTACTGATTTGTTCTGAAGCGTAGTGATACTCATTACAACTAGAACACGCTGAGGCGGTAAGGGGTTCAGCGGTGCATCCGTTCGGTGTCGCTACATCTTCTGCCAAAACGCAGCGGCTTCCATGAGCCAGGCAATGCCGATATGGATGAACAGACCGCCCCAGATGCTTCGCGTAGAGAGAGCCAAAACACCCAGAATATAGCCACCGAACAGGGACGAGACGGTTTCGCCTACCGGCCGACCAAAATGAATGGTAGCGTACCAGACAATCATCGGCAACACAGGTCCGGGTTTCGATAAATTCGACCAACTTATTCCTGACGTGGGTACGTTCTGTTGCAGGATGCGGCTTAGACCGATGACTAGAAAACCCCGGAAGAGCAGTTCCGTTGGCACGAAATCCCAGCCGTAGGCCAGTTCGTAGCCTAGGGCGGTCACCCACTCAGGTACGTTCAGCAGGGTATGCGCGCTGGTATCCCGGTAGGTGGGGTATGATTGCAGGAAGTCGGGTTGGAACGAAGCGTATAGGATAATCGGCACCATCAGGGCTAGCAACGTAGCATAGACCAGCAGACCTTTCCTTTTGGGCTGCATGCCGTAAAACCCGTTCGCTGACTTATCGATTAGCAGGTAGTACAGCCCCAGTGGCAGCACGATGGTGAATAGCGAGTGCACGTTCGCCAGTATCTTATACACGTAAACGTATAGGCCGAAATCGGGGAAGCGTGCCTGCGCCCAGTCGGAATAGGCAATAAACCCAGCGTAGTACGAATAAGCGATCAGCGCCACGAGTGTATGCAGCCAGAACCAACGGTTTCGCCAGATATCGCGTCGGTTGTGAAACATGCTCCAGAGCCAGAACGCACCATAATAGGCAGTGGTGTACATACCGAAATACCAGACTGGCCGCCAGGGACTATACGGTTGCCAGTCGATCAGGCCATTCTCCACACGAAACTGGTAATTGATGGTGATCAACAAGCCCACCCACAAGGCCGTTGCGAGGTACAGACCGAGCTTAAAATCTGCCCGCAGGTAAGCACGTATGTCCCGGAGAAGTTCGGTCATGTATGTGGGTATGTTATTTTGTTGCTTCGCGAGCGAAGCAACACATCAATTTCCTACCACTGATCCCACTTTTCCCGTCGCCTTTTCCATCAACCCCTCAATATGCGCCCGGAAGCTAGCCATTGCCTGTTCCTGCTGTTCGGGCGTCCAGTTACGTTCAATAGCTAGTAGGCTGGCGGTGACGGGCAAGGCTTCCAACGTGGCTTTCCAGTCGATGAGGCCGAGGCGGATACGGCGCATCAGCACGTCGGGCAGGGTTTGGGCCATTTCGGTGCGGGCGGCATAGATCACCTCGGCTTGAATGAACGGGTGACCAGCAGCCAATCGGGTTAACCAGTCAGCTTCTTCGCGCAGGAGGCGCAATACATTCAGGGCATCGGTGCCGTATGTGTTGGCCAGATGGTCGAGCACATCGGCGGGGTATTCGGGGTAACTATCCGTCAGGTGCTGGCGGTACTTACGGTTGTAGCCCTCCGCCCCCTGCAACAGCAGGGTCTCTGTCTGGCAGGGAGGCACGGTGCCAAGAATCTGGCAACAGGCATCAACAGTTTCCTGCGCCATCAGGCGGTAGGTTGTCCATTTGCCGCCCATGATGCTGACCAGGCCCGACGTTGGGTCGATCTCCACTTCATGATCACGCACCAGCGATTGGCTCGACGCATTCGGATCGGCCTGTAGCAAGGGACGCAAACCAGCGAAGCCACCGGTCAGGGCATCAACAGAGACAGGATCTTTCACGTACTGATTCACGTGATCGAGTAGGTACGTTGCTTCGTCGGGGAGTAGCGCAGGTACGTCGGTCGGGTCGGCTTCGGTGTCAGTGGTGCCGATGAGCCATTGGCCGCGCCATGGAATGGCAAAGAGCACGCGGCCATCTTTCGTTTTCGGTACCAACAGGGCGGCGGGTTCGGTTTGCCCCTCGGCAACGGGCAGGGCTGAACCAGCCAGTACCGCATGAGCCCCTTTGCTGGCCCGCATTCTAACGCCCTGCTGGTTGTTCGCACCCTGCCGAATGGCATCGGCGCGCGTTCCAGTGGCGTTGATGAACACCTTGGCATTTACAGAAAACTGGTTTCCCGTCAGCTTATCAACGACCTCGACCGCTGTGATTTTTCCGGCGGAATCAGTACTTACTTTTTCAACAAAGACGTGATTTGCTACTACTGCCCCTTTAGCTGCTGCCGTTTGCACCAGACTCAGGTTCAGGCGAATATCATCGAACTGACCATCATAATACATCACCGCGCTATGCAGCTTGTTGGGGTCGAACGCGGGGAAGTGGCGTAGTGCATTGGCTTTGCTAAGCCAACGACTAGGCGCCATACGTCGACTGCCGGCCAAGAGATCATAAATTTTCAGACCAATGGCGTAATAAGCGCCTTCAATCAGATTGTTCACCGGCGTTAGCAGAGCCAACGGATGACACAGGTGCGGCGCAATGTGCAGCAACGTCCGGCGTTCATGGAGTGCTTTTCTAACCAGCGATAACTGTTTAGGGTCGAATGTCTTAACGGCCTGCTCCAGGTAGCGCACCCCACCATGCACGAGCTTGGTCGACGTACCTGACGTAGCAGCACCGAAATCATCTGCCTCGAGCAAGGCTACGCGCAGGCCTCGGCTGGCAGCGTCAACCGCACAACCTGCTCCTGATGCCCCCGCGCCAATGATACAGATGTCGAACGCGTCAGATTTCAGTCGGGCGAGGGTAGCTGAACGATTCATTTTTTATCGTATTTCCTGGGCGCATACAAAAACCCGAAGGCTTCGGCTCCTTCGCGGGTGTGTACCTTGTGGTGTACGTAATGCGCCCGCATGATCCGTAGCAGGTACGGGTTGGTTGTTTTGAAGCTAATCTTAATCCGCCGATGTACGATCACATCGTGGAAAACGAAGTAGCCAATACCGTAGAGCGTAACGCCCGCCGCAATGGGCGCCAGAAACCACAATGACGGTATTTCAAGGCCGGCAATAAACAGGCCAACAGCTACGCCGCTGAACAATACGCTGAACAGGTCGTTCACTTCAAAAAAACCTTTATGCGCATTATGATGCGAGTGGTGCCAGTTCCACATAATACCGTGCATAATGTACTTGTGCGTGAACCAGGCCACCCCTTCCATAGTGATCAGGGTAGCAAGAGCGATGGCAACGTTTAGGAGCATTTTTGCGTTTATAAAGTAATCGCGTTTGGTTGGATAACGACCGTTGGCCTTGAAAAGTTGGCGAACTATCCAGCGGCTAAGTTAAGCATTAGTGAAACCGCGGCGGCGGACCGATTGCTATTCCGCTTGGAGGTTGTACATTTAGGTGTGATCGTAACGCATCATGGTGGGCAGATCGAGTACTGACTATAAAATGCTCAAGGAACTGGTTCGCCGGGGAGAAGGGCATTCGCTTGAGTTTAAACTCAAGACAAATCATCCCGAAAAAATTGTTCGGGAAATCGTAGCGTTCGCCAATACAGACGGCGGCACGCTCCTGATCGGTGTCGGCGATGATGGTACCATTCCGGGCCTCAAATACGCCGACGAAGACGAGTATCTGCTCGTTCGGGCCATCGAGAAATTCTGCTTTCCGGCTATCCAGTACACTCTCGAACGCATTCCGCTCCACGACGAGCGTGAGGTGTTGCTGTTCCGGATTCCGCGCAGCCCGAACCGCCCCCACTATGTACTTCCCGACCCGGCCGACCCCGAGAACCGGAAGGTTTATGTGCGTGTGGCCGACAAATCGGTGCAGGCCAGCAAAGAGGTGCGGGAGATCATGAAAGGTGAACGGGCCGACCGAAACGTGCGCTTTACCTACGGCGACAAAGAGCGGGTGTTAATGAACCATCTCGGCCAGAACACCTCCATCACGGTCGATGCCTTTGCCATGCTGGCCAACATCCCCCGGAAGATCGCCTCCCGAACGCTTGTGCTTCTGGTGCTGGCCAACGTACTGGATATTCACCCCAGCGACGTCATGGATAAATATACTACGAAGTTGGTGCTGTAGTATTCGTTACTCTACCACCTCGGCGGCGCCCATTGTGTCGAAAAGGGTATGCCAGTACCGGGTAACGGTAGGGTTGTTTTCTTTGGCCGATGCCGTAGCAGCAAAGGGTAATACCAGCCGGATCGTGGGCGAACCAATCACGTATTGGGCCGATAATTTCTTGGCGTCGGTTTTGGCCCATTCGTCGGCCTGTTCGTTGCTGGCGGGGGGCGTTTTGTGAAAATCGCGGCGGCCGGGAGCGTTCATGCTTTCGACCATATCGCTCAGGTAGTAGGCACGCACCTGCTTACCTGATTCATCGGCCCGGGCCAGCACGTCGAGGCTACCCCACAGATCGGTATGCTGGTTGGAGAGATCAGTGTTGGGCTGGTCGAGCTTGGTCAGCACCTGCCGCTGCAGGGTGGTCTGCTCGCGGGTGAGTTGCAGTTCGTAGTCCGACTGGGCGGCTTCGCGATCGGTGGGGCTGGCTCCTTCCGAGTCGGGGAGTTGGGTACGGGCCGTCAGCGAGAGCGCGCGGGCTTTGGCCGTATTATCGTGCACGTAATACACCACCACCTTATCACCCTTCTGATGCACATTTTCGGCAATGGCTTCCCGAATGACGCGTTCATAGGTTGCCCGTGCTTCTGACAGGCTGTTGTTACTCAAGCTTTTGTCGATAAAGAACAGCGTGTAGCTTGGCTCGTCGGCAACCGCCCGGGTACGTTCCTTTTTGTCGGAACAAGCTGTTAGAAAGAGCAGGAGCAAAAAGATGATACGAGGCATAGGCAGCGTCTTATTCATAAACCTATAAGGTTTTAGACACCTTATAGGTTTGCCTGCCACGCAGAAAACGCAGGGCGGCCAGAAAACCCAGCGCACTGAACATCAGATTGACCACCGTAATAACGGCGTGCGAAAACGTGGCCCAGACCGTGCCCGCCAGAATAGGCAACCCGTAGGCCACCAACCCACGACTTGCCAGAAAATGATACGAACCAATGCTCGCCTGCGTAGGAATGGTCAGGCTACCGAGGGAGGTCAGGGCAAAAACGGTTAACGCTGCCGAGTTGGGCAGTGTTTCGGTGACAGGTAAAGCACGGAAAAGAGCCGTCAGCACTACCAGCGATAGGCTGTGAATGAAAAATGTGGTCAGCCAGTACAGCGATGGGCTATCCACGATCCGGATACTCAGTAGCCCGCGCCGGAAACCATTGACCCGTTCGCGCACCTTGAAACGCGTGGACAGTCGTTGCACTGAGGCTCGCTTCGCCAGAGTTTTCAGTCCCCGGATTCCAAGGAAGACAGACAAAAAAAAGGCTATGGCAACGCCTATCCATTGCCCTGTTGTCATAGCCAGTAACCAGGCTGGTGGTTGCATATACTGGCGTACGTAAGCCAACAACCGGCCCGATTCGAGCAGGATAGTCAGGGTCAGAAGCACAGCCGTTGCCAGCAGATCGACCAATCGTTCGGTAATAATCGAGCCTACGCTTTCTGTGATCGGTACTTTGTCGCTTCGTTGAAGCAGCGTGCAGCGAAGCAACTCACCCGAACCCGGAATAATCAGGCCCGAGGCGCTGCCCGCCAACATAGCCGACATGGCCCGCCCTGTCGAGGGGGTATAGCCGAGGCCCTGTAGCAACATCCGCCAGCGAACGGCGCGTAGTAACGTCTGAAGGCCCATAACCAGCGCGGTAACGGTGATCCAGAGGGGCGATGCTTTGTAGAGTTGATCGAGCAGGCTGGCCAGGGGCATTCCCCGTAGCGCGTAGGCCAGCAATGCAAACGCCAAAACGATGGGCAAAAGCTGTTTAAGCGTCTTTTTCATGGAGACAGATTGAGTTGGCACAGCCTTTGATGCGGGGACATTATAACCGGCTTAAGGGGTCGAAAATAACAGGTCGACTGGAATCCCCTACCGCCAAAATTGGTAAATTTGTCTGATTAGGCTACACTGTTAACAGGCCATGTCCTCATTAAGTGATCAGTAAACCACACTGGCATTTAGCGTAACCAGGGCTTGATGAGTAATTAACAGTGCAGTGGAATGCAATTTTAGTGCCCGACCCATACTGAACTAATGAGTAAAAAAGGCAAAAAACCAGCCGATTCTCCGGCGACTGAACGTCCACGTCCTATCGCGTCTACTGTGGCGCCGCCTCCAGCGCGGTCTGCTCCTGTAACTTCGGCCTCTTCTCCACCTACGGCACCACCCAAACCAACGCAAGCCGCCCCTCCCGATGCGCTAATCTGGTTCGATAAGCGTGTAAAAATTACGCTGGGTGTGTTTGTGGGCATTTTTTTACTCTTTGTGCTCTTCAAATGGCACTATATATCGCTGCCCGCCTGGAACGAAATTCTGCCAGATGGTGGCCCTGCTAAACGCGGCTTGGTAGCTGGTACACCAAAACGTATTCGAATGGACGATTATGCCGTGGGAGCTCCCTGGATTTTGTCTAACGCCAATACCGGGTTTAAAACCGAAAACGAAGCAGTTGGCGGCCTGAAAACACCCCTTCTAACGTTACCGGTAAAGCATCCGATTATAATTTTCAAAATAGGCTATTGGGGCTTTATGTTTCTCGATGTAGAGCGTGGGTACTCCTGGATGTATAACAGTAGCCCGCTCATTTTGCTGTTGGGTACGTTTTTGTTCTTTTTACTGGTTTCCAAAAACCAATACTGGCTTTCACTGACAGGAGCGCTTACATTATTTCTATCGTCGGGCACAGTACGGTGGTCATTCATTCCGTCTTCGATGATTGGTTATTGTGGGCTGGCATTTGTAGGGGCAGTATATCTACTTCGCAGCACGAATCCCAAAGTGTATATTCCCGTTGCCTTCGGGCTTATCTGGATTATCGTTTCATTCGCCATCACCCTTTACCCTCCTTACCAGATCCCGATGGCTTACCTCTTCATCTTTCTGCTAATTGGGTACGTCCTTAATGAACGAAAACTGGTGTTCCCCCCCAAATCAGTACTCGTTAAACTTATCAGTCTGGCAGGAGCACTGTTAGTAGCCGGTTTTGTAGCCTATCTATTCAAGAGTGACGTTGATGAGACAGTTAAAGCCGTGAGCGGTACGGTGTATCCTGGCAAGCGCAGTGAAACAGGCGGTACAGGCTTTATTGCCAACTGGTATTCAGAATACTACAGTTGGTTTTTTGACGATCAGCAATTCCCGAAAGGCTGGTTGAACATCTGCGAACTATCTCATTACCTGAACTTTGTTCCTGTCGTTAGTCCGTTGGCAATTGCACTATTTGCCTTCACCCGCCGCATTGACTGGATGCTGGTTGGCGCGATGGCTTTTGTGGTGTTGATGTGGCTCTGGATGGAAGTAGGTTATCCGGAAGCCATCGCCAAAGCTACGCTGATGAGTATGGTGCCTACCCGGCGCGGCCAGATTCCGATGGGTGTAGGAGGTATCGTGTTGCTGTTTCTCTACCTCGCCGCCCTTCGCAACGTGAGTCTTAGCGACCTCAAACAGGCTATTCCCGTCTGGTTTACGCCTGTAGCCATCGTTGGTATCGTGGCTTTCGTTGTTTATACAGCCTACGTGAACATCAATGATGCAGAGGGCATGCTTCGGACAGACCAGACGTTTATGCCAGTGCTATTCTTCATCCTGATGAATGGGCTTCTGCTATTTTCGCTAAATATTCGGTATCGCATGGCGCTGTTCTGTGGCGGCATTATTCTGTTCCTGCTGCCGAACCTGAAGGCTAACCCCCTGTCGAAAGGACTTACGCCACTGACGGAGAACCTTGTTTACCAGAACGTAAAAACGTTGGTCGATAAAGACCCCGACGCCCGCTGGATTGTCAACGGTAGTCAGTTCGTCACCTACATGGTAACGGCAACTGGCGCGAAACAGATTACGGGCGTGAAGTACATTCCGAATCGCAAGCAGATTTTCAGCGTGCTGGACCCTACTATGAAGCGCGATTCGGCCTATAACCGCTACGCCCACGTAACGTTCCAGACGTACATCAACGGCGCGCAGGGCGACACCACGATCCTGGCCCAGCAGTATGAAGACGGGTACGTAATTGCAGGAGATCCGTGTTCGCCGAAGTTCAAAAAACTGAACGTCAAATACATGCTCTACGACCACGCGCCGCAGATTCCGTATGAGGTACGTTGCATGAAGAAAGCCGTTGAACTGGGATCAATGACCATCTACGAACGAATCGACTAAAACGATTTTACTGTTTACCGTTGCGCTGCTAGTCAGCCACAAGGTTCATCAGCGGAGCAACGGTAAATAGCAAACTGTAAACAGTAAACTGATTTTGAAGATTCTCATCGTCATACCATGTTTCAACGAGCAGGCTGCTATTGCTGAGGTAGTGCGCACGATTCAGCGGACAACCCGCCAGCAGGGCTTCGATGCCGACGTGCTGGTGGTAAACGATTGCTCGACCGATAAGTCGATCCAGATCATCCGGACGCTGGGCTGCCTATACCTCGACTTGCCGGTGAATCTGGGCATTGGCGGGGCCATGCACGCGGGCTACAAGTATGCCTATCGGCACGGCTACGATGTGGCCGTTCAGATGGATGGCGATGGTCAGCATCCGGCCAATGAACTGTCGAAGATTCTGACGCCGCTGTTGCAGGATAAGGCAGACGTGGTGATTGGCTCACGTTTTATCACAGGTGAAGGGTTTCAATCGTCGCTGACCCGACGGCTGGGTATCAAATATTTCCGCTGGCTAAATCAGTTTTTGATCGGGCAAACGATTCACGACAGCACGTCGGGTTTCCGGGCATTCAACCGAAAAACACTGGCCGTTGTCGAGCGTTATTATCCCGACGAATACCCTGAACCAGAAGCTATTGTGCAGTTTGGCCTATATGGGTTACGCATGATGGAAGTGCCAGTACTGATGCAGGAACGGCAGGGTGGTGTATCGAGCATCAACAGCAGCCGCGCCGTTTACTACATGGCTAAAGTATCGCTCGGCATTCTGTTCATTTACCTGCGTTTGCGGGGAAAGGGACTGAAGGCAGTTTAACAAGTTTACAGCTTTCTGTTTACTGCGGTCCGCCGCTGCGGTGCCCTGCACAAGCCTGCATCTTTGGAGAAGCAACGTAACAGAAAACTGTAAACAGTAAACTTTTTAAAAATGGGAGGTCTATCATTTGTCATTCAGCTAGTCAGCATAGTCGGCGCGTCGATCTTCATGATCATGATCTTCCGGCTGATCATCAAAGGGCGGCTGCGTGAAGAGTATTCCATCGTCTGGATTCTCTGCACGCTGATCCTGATCGTGTTTTCGATCTGGCGGAAAGGGCTGGAACAGATTTCGCTCTGGCTAGGCGTTTATTACCCGCCATCGCTAATCTTTCTGGCGGCCATATTCGCCATTATTGTGTTCCTGGTTCACCTCTCAGTGGTCAATTCCAAGCTGCAAAGTCAGATCAAAACGCTGACACACGAAATGGCCTACCTCAAACAGGCGCTTCAGCAAGTAGAACTTAATGCTAAAGCACCGACAACTGAAACGGTTGAGGAAGTTGAGTGATAAATGTACCTATTGTGCCCATCGATCTGACAATCATCATTGTTTCCTACGCTAGTCTGACTGACCTGCAACGGTGCCTGCCATCAATTCTGCGCCAACAGGTCTCGTTTAGGTTTCAGCTTGTTATTGTCGACAATCACGGGCAGGATGGGGTTGCTCCGTTTGTTAAACGGGATTACCCAGACATTATGTTGCTGTCAAATCCGGCCAATACAGGCTACGCCGGGGGTAATAACCTGGGACTAAGGCATAGTGAAGGGCAGTGGGTGCTGTTTCTTAACCCTGACACCGAGCTCCATACGGGGGTGTTGCAACAGCTATTCCAAACAGCGCAGGCCCATCCGCGGGCGCTGATCAACCCCAAGCTGGTTAATTCGGATATGGTGACTATCAATGCCTGTGGCAATCAGATGCAGTATACAGGTATCACCACCTGCCGTGGTCTGAACAAACCCAGTTCAACCTATACCGGATTGACCGCTGTACCTCTTCTATCGGGGGCTGCTCTCTTGGCTCCGACTGCCATTGTGCGCGAGTTGGGCGGGTTCGATGAAACTTATTTCATGTACTTCGAAGACGCCGATCTGTCGTTGCGAGCGAGGCTACAGGGTTTCTTATTGTTATGCGACCAAGAGGCAGTGATCACACATTTTTACCGGCTTGGTATGAATCCAAACAAGTTCTACTACCTCGAACGCAACCGGCTGCTTACCCTCCGTAAAGTGCTGAGCCAACGTACCTGGCAGCAATTAATACCCGCCCTCCTGTTGACCGAACTGTTGACCTGGGGGTTTGCTCTACGTGGCCTAGCCTATCTGAAAAGCCGGTTCAGGACTTATAGATGGCTCTGGCATCACCGCCGGAGCATCGGGCAGCAGCATCTTGCTCTTCAACAGACCCGGCAGATAACCGACACACAGCTCATGGCGGGGGCTACCCTTAGTATCCCATTCGAGCAACTGGTACCACCCCCAATAAGCCAGTTCGCCAGAGCAGTTCTCTCGCCTCTCTACCGGATTCTGAAGCCCCGTCAGATAGTTACCGATTGATGCATCAGCAGCTCGCAAAAATCGTGGGTGTTTTTATCCCAGGAAAATTCGTCAGCCCGCGCAATAGCTCCTGCCGACAGGTTGCGCCAATAGGATTCATCGCCCAGTAGTTTTTTTAGCTGGCGCGCCAGATCGTCGATGTTACCAGGCTGGAAATACAAGCCCGACACACCATTCACGACGGTTTCGCCCGTGCCACCCGACCCCGTCACGACTGCCGGCGTGCCGCAGGCCATTGCCTCAACGGGAGCCAGCCCAAACGCTTCATTGTGGGCAGCATGCACAACCACCCGGCTACTGCCCAGCAGAGTCCGCAACTGATCGTTGGTAAAGTAGGTATCAATAATCGTCACTGACTCCTGGAGGCCCAACTCTTCGACCAGGTGTATCAGATTCGCTTTTTCTTCTCCTTTGCCTTTAATCACCAGAGTTGCCTGCTGAAATTGAGGATCTTGTTTCAACAGAGCCAGTGCACGAATGACCCAGTCAGCATTCTTGAACCTGGTCAACGTACCCATAATCACAATCTGGGGCAACCGCAGGAGTTCTGGATCATAGAAAACGTCATGACTGATACCGCAGTAAATCCGCGTCAGGGTCGCCCTGTTTGTGGTCGGGTACACACGCAGTAGCTCCTGCTTCGTGAAGTCAGAGATGGCTACCGTATGGTCTGTATGCGGGTAGAGCTGTTTTTCAATGAATTGAAGCAATGGCTTGAAAAGAATCAGTCCCCAGCGCATGTAGAAGGGCTTCACCGATTTGGTCCAGTCGGGATTGTAGATAAACGCGGATGGCTCGAAACAGTAAAAAACATGGAAGACCCTGGGATTAATGTATTTGTATAGCCACCCCCACCAAACTGCCGGAAAAGCGCCTGACACCACTATGTTCGCTCCGGTCTGGCGAATAGCCCGCTGAACCTTCCGGTAGATGAAGGGGAAAAAGAGCCAGAACCAGAGCGACGACGAAATGGGCCCTCCTACGTCGACGAACCGGACCCCTGCTTCTCTGGCAGTGGCCGTGATAGCCAGGTCAGAACGCGACGATATAACCGAAACATCCCACCCTTTCCGGGCCATCCGCTTACAGATTTCCAACAGCAGAATCGTTGACCCAACAGCCAGCGTAAGGTGAGGCTGGAGAAACGCAATTCGTTTATTCATAGTAAGCAAAGCATCAACATTGTGCGTATGGAACTGAAAGTAACTGGCGTACAAACACCGTATTTGTCAAGTAGGAACCTTGCCGTTTTCCACCTAACCATCGATAAATAAGGTCGTAAAAAATGGCCAATCCATTTAACCCTAAAATGGCCGCTTAACGAGTTTCTGAATCTGCAAAAACAGGGTATAGATTCCGTTCAGCGCGGGTTTTGTCAGATTAGCCTGTGGGCTGCCCAATAAAAATGCAACGAGTTTAGTAAACGTAGACGGCGGATGAACCTTTTCGGAAACAATAGTCAATGCCCTATTAGCCTCTTCAGGTGTACATCCGCCTGTAAAGAAATCGATAAGGGCCGCTAACTCCCAGCGACGAGCCTGATAACTCCGCCACTCGGCCATCGTTTCCGGTATCAGATAACTCCGTAATATGGGCGAATCCTGAACCAGACCAAGATATTGGCCCGCATCAACGATATTCTTTATCAGCCTGTTACCCCCCAGTTTGCCATCCTTGGCTGTCCATATTCTGAACTTACCGACGGGCTCGTCAACATACAAAACGTTTCCAGCTTCGTGTGCTTTGAGCAGTAACGCTACATCAAATCCGTAGGTGATATGGCCATCTAACACATCGCGGCAGTGTAGGTACGTGTCGCGACGAATCATACCGCCCGGAATCCAGGCGAAAAAAGGCCGTGCCCGAACGAGTTCATTCAATGATTCGGCAGGTGTTCGCAGGGCCGTTGGCTTGCGGTTGTAATAAAATTTTATCTGGTTCAGATCACGAAAATCAACGCTGGCCAGTTCGCCATACGCCACTACGGCACTGTTGTCAGCCGGGAGGTTCGCAACCAGTGTTTCCACACAAGTTGGGTACAGGTAGTCGTCGGAGCAGAGGTACAGGATCCATCCGCCCCGAGCCTGATCGGCGGCAAATTGAAAATGCTCAACCATGGGTAAAAACCGGTCTGGCCGAACTACACGCAGGCGGGTGTCTGTCTGTGTAGCTAGCCAGGCGGGTGTTTCGTTGGTCGAGTGATTATCAGAAACCAGAATCTCAACGGAATCATAGGTTTGCGCCAATGCACTTGCCAATGCTTCCTGAAAGTAAGTCAGTTGCTGGTTGTACAGTGGAATGACAATACTGACTACTGGTTTACTCAATTCTTCTTCAACTCCCATTCATTAGCAAGTATATGTACTTGTGCTTATAATTACCTGATCATTCGCACCTATGTCGATTTGAATAATAATCGACAATACGACTCTGATACCGAATGCATAGGCTCGCCCATTATCCTGAACTACGAGATAAGAACCCACGCCCCACAGGCTTCTATTCAAAACGGCCTATGGTCAATGCAGGCTGTCTGGTCGTGTAACAGATTACCAACCAGCCTTGAATCGGCTTTGGTGAGGCACACGGTAACAATACCGAATAGCTATGTCGCTCAGGCAAAGTCGGTTCTTTATCAGGCAGGTGGACTTCTAGTGGTTCCACCAACGGGAAAGCTCAAGCTCTACTCTATTCCTTAGAAAGCCGTTTCTGTACTCATAAACGGGGCGTTCTTTTTGCCTGGGCCAACGAGTTTGTGCCGCTGTTGTTATACGTTTCCGTATACGTAATTGCCGATTCAGAAAAGGTTATACTGTCCCAATTAATCAGGCGGACTGACACAGAGCCTAATGTAAGCGCGACTTTTGTACGATCGTTACTTACAAAACTCCACACAAAGCTGATTGAATTCCCCTGCCAGTTAGTAGTGCCCGTTCCATCTCAATTAAACTTGATAATAGCGTCATCGAAGCTAACCAAGTTAGTCGAACCGCCTCTTTTAGAGTAAGCGTTGGTATTATTCTGCAAATAGCGAATCTCATCCATTTGCCAGACTTTACCAGTCAGAATAGCCATCGGATCGGGGGTGGCATCATTGGTTTTACAGGAGCTGATAAAGAGCAGCATCCCTGCAAAACAATGAATAAGAAGAGAAATCTTAAGCTGCTTGATAGCATAGCTCTATTCCAGTGAGACGCTTACAGGAGCTTCCGGACAGGTTTACAACCAGGCAAGTTCGTTCATTATTTCACCCGCTTCAGGTACCCTTCTGGTGCTACAGAGATCAGCAGTTTATTGTCGATGCTGTGATCGATTTCGAAGTTATCGTTCGTTTTCAGGTATTCCCAAACGGCAGTCTTGGGGTTATTACCCACATCCCAGGGGCGTTCGTAGGCACCTTTAGGCATGTCTTCAACGATCGTGTCGAACACAACGCAGTAGGAGCCAACCGTCACGAAAGGCGCGTAAAGTTCGAGTTCGCGCAAGACGTGGTCGTGCGTGTGGTTTGAATCGAGGCAGACCATGATCGTCTCTTTGCCTTCGGCACGGCGGGCTACTTCTGCCACCAATTCTTCATCAATCGCTGACCCCTGAATCATCTGAATGCGCTTGAACATCGGGTGCGCTTCAATCTCGCGGCGGTTATGCTCCCGGATATCAATGTCAATCCCGATCACTTCGCCTTTGCCGATGAGTTCCATCAGCGAGGCGTAGTAAATCAGCGAACCACCGTGGGCAATCCCCGTTTCGATGATCAGGTCGGGTTTAATGTCCCAGATCAGTTCCTGCATGGCAATCATATCCTGCGGATACTGAATAATGGGGCGACCCATCCAGGAGAAGTTGTACGAATACTTATCGCGATTCGACGTGACGTTGAACGCGGCGGCAGCTTCGCGCAAATCACTTGGTTGGGCATAAGTGGCTACGCGCTCGGCACGTTCCTGCTTAAATTCCTCGACGGGGTTGGCTGTTGAAGTCATTGGGTTATGATTGATTGTAGTTTTTGAGCATCGCCCCAGAACGCCATGGGTTCGTAATCGGGGTATGGGTAATGGCCTAAATTTAAGGTAATACGAGCATTGAGCCGTTGAATATGCTCTTCGACCAATCGACGCACCGAAATGGGTTGGCCGCTGCAGCAATTGATAATACCCGTAATGCGGTTCTGCTCCAGAATCTGACTCAGGTACGTTGCTACTGCTTCAATAGGCAGATAATCACGCAATTGCTCACCGCCCGACATGTTGAATACCGGCTCGCCCGCCGCCACCGCCCGCTCCAGCAAAGGCAGAATCGAGTTTGGACTTTGACCGGGGCCATACATATAAAACAGTCGTGCCCATTTTAGCGTAAATGTCTGTTCAGCCTGCAACACACCCAGAAATCGCCAGAGCGAATACTTGGCCAGTCCATACGGGTTGGCTGGGTACGTTGTTAACTCTTCGGATAAACAACCACTTTGCATTCCGTACTCAAAACACGTGCCAGTAACCGTTAGATCGCGCAGTCCATTGGTAATCAGATTTTTAAGAAATAGGTAGTGGGGAAACAGGTTCTGATCGAGGTGAAACGACGACTTATAATTCGGTAACCCCTGCCAGGCTAGGTGCATCAGCGCGTCGGGCTGACCGAAGTAGTCGTACAGGTTCTGCTCATCACCAGCCAACGACAGTACGTACGGCACAACAGTTACCTGATCAGCCCAATCGAACTGAACCAGCTTGTCGGGCTTCGTTGCTGAGGTCGTAATGCGATGCCCGCGCGCGAGCAATGCCCGCACCACGTGCTGCCCCACAAACCCCGATGCGCCGGTGACGAGAATATGCATGCAAAAATAGTTTACCGTTTACTATTTGCTGTTTACAAAACCTTTACTTCTGGAATAGGTACGACAAACTGGCCACCCCATTCGTTGATGTAGCTGAGCTGTTTGGTGATTTCGTCACGGAGGTTCCAGGGGAGGATCAGTACAAAATCGGGTTTCCGGGCTTTCAGGGTGGCTTCATCGACAACCGAGATGTGGCTGGCAGGGAGAAACTTGTTCTGTTTGGCCGGGTTAGCATCCACTACAAACTCGATCAGGTCGCTTTTAACGCCGCAGTAGTTCAGCAACGTGTTGCCTTTCGCCGCTGCGCCGTAGGCCGCTACTGACTTACCCGACCGCTTCTGCTTCGTCAGGAAATCAAGGAGGTCGAGTTTTACGGTCAGGGCACGTTGCTGGAAACCTTCGTAATACGCCATGGTGGTCAGGCCCGTTTCGACTTCTTTCCGGAGCATGGCCGCTACATTAGGCGAGATCGCTTTGCTCTGGTCGGCCTCATGTTTGGCGTATATCCGCAGCGAACCGCCATGGGTGGGCAGTTCATCGACATCGAACATAACCAGCCCCTGCGCTGCAAAAATCTGGCTGACGGTGGTGAACGACAGGTACGAGAAATGTTCGTGGTAGATGGTATCGAACTGGTTGTTTTCGACCAGTTGCAGCAGGTGCGGAAACTCCATCGTGACCACACCCTCAGGATTGAGCAGTATGCTCATGCCCTTCACAAAGTCAACGATGTCGGGTACGTGGGCCAGCACATTATTGCCCAGCAGCAGATCGGCCCCGGTTCCCTGACTTGTTAATTCAGTAGCCAGTTCGGTACCGAAAAAGCGGGTAATGGTCGTCACGCCTTTTTCGATGGCCACAGCAGCGGTATTGGCCGTTGGCTCGATACCCAGCACCGGAATGTCTTTTGCTACGAAGTACTGCAGCAGGTAACCGTCATTAGATGCTACTTCCACCACCAGCGATTTCTCATTCAGCCCAAACCGTTCGGTCATGGCCTCGACGTACCGTTTCGAATGCGCCAGCCAGCTGGTAGAGAACGACGAGAAATAGACGTAATCACTGTCGAAAATAGCGTCCGATTTCTTGTACTCGTCGACCTGAACCAGAAAGCAGGTTGGGCAGGTGAAGACCTTCAGCGGATAAAACGTCTCGGGTTCATTCAGTTGCTCGGCCGTCAGAAACGAGTTGGAGGCCGGAGAATTGAACAGATCAATAAAGACGTGTTCAAGCGGGGTATGGCAGAATCGACAGTTCATTTTTCAATTAAGAATGAAGAATTAAGAATGAAGAATAACCGCGCTACTTTTTAGCCTTGATCTTTCATTCTCAATTCTTCATTGAGTAAAGCGAACCCCAAATCTCGTTCTGATATATCAGCTACGGGCAGGGGCCAGTTTATGGTTAGTTTCGGATCATTGTAGCGAACGCCACTCTCATATTCGGGGGCGTAGGCTGTACTGTGGCAATAGACCAGTTCGCAGTTGGGTTCGAGGGTCTGAAAACCGTGAGCGCATCCTTCAGGAATGTACAGCATCTGCTGATTCACGGCCGATAACTCGGCGCCAAACCACTGCCAGCGCGTGGGCGAATCGGGCCGGAGATCGACCAGCACATCGAACACGCGACCGGCCACGCAGCGAACCAGCTTCACTTCAGCCGCAGGTACGTTCTGGAAATGCATACCACGGATGCTTCCCGTAGTAGTGGTCATGGAGTGATTCATCTGTATCCAATCGGCGCAAAGGCCATGGGCCAGAAAGGCATCCCGGTCGAAGGTACGCATGAACCAGCCCCGATGATCGCCACGGGGGGCGGGCGTGATCAGGTACGCCCCGGCGATGGGTGTTTCGGTGAACGTCATACAGCCCAGGGTTGATTAGCAGCTTCGGCCTGCGCCGTGTACGCCCGCAGATCGGCATCGGTATGCACGGCTCCGTTCTGGTAATAATCGCGGTACCAGGCGATGGTGCGCTGAATAGCCGTTTCGGTGTTCCAGACGGGTGTCCAGCCCAGTTTGTGCTGGGCTTTGGTGCAGTCAAGCGATAACAGGTGCGCTTCATGCGGATTAGCGGCCGATGGATGCTCGTGGCACCGAATAGCCGACCATTCGGCGCGGGCGTAGGCAATTACATCACGAACCGGCAATACGTCGGTGGGTGCGGGGCCAAAATTCCAACCCTCAGCGGCAGGTACGTTGCCTTCCAGGAGTTTCTGCCCAACCAGCAAATAGCCCGACAATGGCTCCAGCACGTGTTGCCACGGGCGAACCGCCAGCGGATTCCGAATCTCAATTGGTTGATCGTTGCCCTGGGTACTCCGAATCAGATCGGGGATGAGCCGATCTACCGCCCAATCGCCGCCGCCAATCACGTTGCCCGCCCGTACGCTAGCCACCAATACCTGATGCGACCGGCCGTACTGCGCCGGGTTGAAAAACGAGTTACGATAGCTGGCCGTTATCAGTTCAGCCGCCCCTTTCGACACGCTGTATGGATCGAAACCACCCATCGGATCCGTCTCGCGCAGTGGCCGACCGTCTTCCGGGTTTTCGTAACACTTATCGCTGGTCACAATCACAACGGCCCGTACTGAAGGCGTTTGTCGCACGGCTTCCAGCAGTCGGGCGGTACCCAGGACGTTGGTTTCCAGCGTTTCCAGCGGTGTTTGGTACGATTCGCGCACCAGCGGCTGAGCGGCCATATGAATGACAATATCGGGCTGTGCGGTCTGCATGGCCTTTATCAGCTCAGGTACGTTGTTCAGATCAGCCAGCGTTTCGGCATTGTCCAACGCCAACAGCGCATGGTGACTGGGCACCGTGGGCGCAGGCAGCGAGTAACCAATTACGTTGGCCCCCAGCTGCTTCAGCCAATACGCCAGCCACGACCCTTTAAAGCCGGTATGCCCCGTCAGAAAAACGGTTTTATGTCGGTATATATCGTTGAACACAGTCTGTTTGCTGTTTGCTGTTTACTGTCTACTGTTGCACTGCTTAGGCAAGTTGCGTTGATCAGGCAAAGCAACAGTGAACAGCAAACAGTAAACTCTTTTTTACCACACTTTCCACTCCGCCTGACCGTTGGTCCAGGCTGTTTCGAGTTCCAGTTTGTCGCGCAGGGTGTCCATCGGCTTCCAGAAACCGTCGTGGCGGAAAGCCATCATCTCGCCCTGAGCAGCCAGCGTTTCCATAGGGTAACGCTCCCAGGTGGTATCGTCGCCTTCGATGAGGTCGATTACGGAGGGGTCGCAAACAAAGAAACCGCCGTTGATCCAGGCACCATCGCCTTTGGGTTTTTCCAAAAACGACCGAACGCCATCGGTATCGTTTACGTCAAGGGCGCCAAATCGGGCCGAAGGCTGCACCGCCGTGAGGCTGCATTTCTTCCCGTGCGCCTGGTGAAAACTGACAAGTTTCGTGATATCAACGTCGCCAACGCCGTCACCATACGTTAGCATAAACGGCTCGTTACCAATATGGTGACGTACCCGACGAAGGCGTCCACCGGTCATGCTGGTCAATCCTGTATCGACCAGGGTCACTTTCCAGGGTTCGGCCTGCGAGGTATGTACATCGATCGAGTTGGTGCTCAGATCAATCGTTACGTCAGACTGGTGGAGGAAGTAGTTCGCGAAGAATTCTTTGATGATATACCCTTTATAGCCCAGACAAACGATGAACTCGTTGTAGCCGTGGGCCGAATATATTTTCATGATGTGCCAAAGAATCGGCATACCGCCGATTTCGACCATCGGTTTGGGCTTTACGACCGTTTCCTCGCTGAGACGAGTACCGAGGCCGCCGGCCAGAATCACAACTTTCATGGGTGCGTGGGCTACTACGCTATGGGTTAGATCAGGCAAGTTAGGGCAACGTACCTGATGATTAATAGGCCCGCCCCAATTTTCGTGCCAGCATACTAAAACTTACGTGAAACAGTTCGGTTCGATATGCCCCTTGGAGAGCCTGAAGCCAATTAATAATACATGTTCAAATTAGCATATTATTATTAATTATAAGTTTACACTTCTCTGTTCAAGACCAGCCTTATTCATGACGTCATCGTTCTACGTACACGCTTCGTTTTTTAAACGCGCTGCGGTCGTAGTGGGTTTTCTCTTATCTATTAGCTACACAACGGCATATACTTTTTCATCTACCCCGGAACATTACACCAATCTACTGGTAAACAGTGCCTTAACAGAAAATCTATCACTTTCGCCACCACTGGTCCCCCGGGTTGATACGCCTCCTGCCTGCCTTAGCGTGGTATCGACCAGAACCGGTTTATGGACAGACCCAACTGTATGGTCTTGTAACCAGGTACCCGTATACAGCGATGATGTAAAAATCCTGGCTGGTCATGTCATTACCATTCCTATCGGCACAATAGCTAGAGCAAACCGCGTGAAAGAAGAAGGTGTATTAGTATTTGCTTCGTCCAGCTCGACCTTACGATTAGGTACTGCACTTACAGATGGTCTGATTGCTCACTATCCATTCAATGGTAATGCGAACGATGCAAGTGGCAATGGCCATAATGGTACCGTTAGCGGAGCAACGCTTACTACAGATCGCTTCGGTACCCCTAACAAGGCTTACAGCTTTGACGGTATAAATGATAAAATAGACATATATACACTGGTTAACTTTGCAAACTCCGTTGACAGTGAATTCTCGTTGAGTGCCTGGTTTAAACCAGATGTAAATTACAACGAATCAACTATCAGGAACTCAATTCTCTCCGTACCTGAAGGAATGTTCCAGCTTTATTATGAGCAAGGAAGAGTATTTCTGGAGATATGGGCACAGCCCCACTATGTCAATTTTTACTCTGTACCAATCAACTTCACCACAACGGCCTGGAATCATGTTGCTTGTAGCGTAAAAGCAGGTTCACCTGTAAAACTATATATCAATGGTCAAGGCTATGTATTAGGAAATGCCCCTACGTACATGGATAAGTATAACGGTGTTAGAACACAGATTGGCTATGAGCCAAATTATGGTTTTTTCATGACTGGCAAGCTTGATGATATCCGTATTTACAACCGTCAACTTAGCCCTGCAGAGGTGCAGGCGCTAAAGGCCTTAACCAATTAGCGTCTGTACTTCTGCTGATTCCCTCCCTTACCGCACGTAGATGTTCAGATCCAGGAATTTGTTGCGGAAGTGGCCTTGCGGGTCATACATGCGGGCCAGTTGCAAAAACTCAGGTAGCATCTCGTAGCGCTCCTTGAGCACCTTAGGGTCTACCTTGAAAAGCTTACCCCAGTGCGGACGGGCATTGAACGGTGCCAGTTCAGCTTCAATCTGCGGCAATATCTTACTAACCTCCTCCCAGTTTTGTTTCCAGGTGAAGTGAAACGCCACTGAATCCTGATTGCGGCAGGGGCTCATCCAGAAGCTATCGGCCGCAATCGTGCGAATTTCCGAGATCATCAGCTGCGGGTAGATAATGCTCCCCATTTTTTCGAGCGCCTGAAACGCTTCAACAGCGTGCATCTTCGGCACGAAATATTCCGACTGTAGCTCTTCTCCGCTGCTGGGCGTAAAGCCCATTTTGAAATGCGGTAGCCGTTCATACCAGGGCCCCGGTACGCCCATTTGCTCAGTACAATTCTCGGCAGATAGTTTCGTGATCGGGTGCAGGTTTTTCGTGGCTGCTTTTGCCCCGAATAAATCAGGACCCATCGACTTCGTATCGGCTTCGACCTTGCGTTTCACCCAAACCTGGCTGATCTTCTTATCCTGCCAGTCGGTAAACAGGCTCACACTGTAACCACTCGCCAGAATCTCTTCAAAATGGTCGAGCAGCGATTGCAGGGGCAGATCCTGGAACAGATCCTGACGTACCTGATACGTTTTCTGAATATCGAGCGTCATTTTGGTAATGATGCCCAACGCACCCAAGCCTACGACGGCCCCATTGAACAGTTGCGCATCGTTGGCGCGCGTCAGGTTCACCACGTCGCCTTTGGCAGTGACCAGTTCCAGACCCGATACCGCCGACGATAAATTACCGTTTTTTACGCCCGACCCGTGGGTAGCCGTGGCGCAGGCACCTGCCACCGAAATATGAGGCAATGAAGCCAGGTTGTGCAGTGCATAGCCTTTTTTGTCGAGTTCGGGCGCAAACTGGCCATAGCGCGCCCCGGCTTCAACAGTTACGGTCATAGCCTGCTCATCAATGGATAGGAGCTTGTTGAAATTTTTGGTAGAGATCTGAGCAAGCGGGCTGTCGGCAATGTCGTTAAAGCAATGGCACGAACCCAATGCTTTTCGCTTGCCAGCCCGCTTCATCACCGTCAGCAGCTCATCAACCGTTTTGGGCTCGTAGTATTCGGGAGCCTGATACTGATAGTTACCCGCCCAGTTTTTCCGGACGTTCTTGGCCTGGCTAGTGCAGGAAATAAGGGGAGAAAACATACTGCCAGCCACCAGCATTGATGACGTTTTCAGGAATTCGTTGCGCTTCATCGGTTTACGGTTACGGTAAAGGGAGATCTCGTGGAAAGATACCACCTAAACGAAGAAAGCGCGACGACAGCAGAACCTAATTGCGACCATTAAACGAGCAGCGCAGCCAGGCGGACACTCGCCGCTGATAAACAGAGTGAACGGAACGTACCTGGCAGAAAGGCACAAAAAAAGCGCTCCGGTCAAACAACCGGAACGCTTTTACAAATCATAGTTGGATAGGTAATGTTTGCCCTCCACCCGGGTAATTTGCTACCAGGATGGCTAAGTCTATCAACGGTATGAGACGCACTCAGACGGGATGTTGAGTTGCTGGTACCCTTACCGTATGACTTAGACGACATACGTACGGAATTGTGATGCCGGTTGGATTTAATTTTTTTAGACTTTTTTCTCAAAGTGCGACACGGCACGTTTTGGCGTAACTTTGGGTTCCCGAAATAAAGCCGTACGAGTCAATCACTTTATGAAAGTAACGCTTCACCAAACAGACCGTTTTGAAGACCGTCATAACGGTCAATTTGATCAGGAGTTTAACCAGATGCTCGAAGCAGTGGGCGTTGATACCATCGACGAACTCATTGACCAGACAGTACCGGCCAATATCCGGCTCCCCCGCCCGCTTGATTTGCCAGCACCAAAAGGCGAGCACGAGTTTCTGAGCGATTTCAAAAAACTGGCGCAACAAAACAAGATTTTCACGTCGTACATCGGCCAGGGTTATTACGATACCCTCACGCCAAACGTGATCCTCCGCAACATTCTGGAAAACCCAGCCTGGTATACGGCCTACACGCCCTACCAGGCCGAAATTGCCCAGGGTCGCCTTGAAGCGCTGCTCAATTTCCAGACGGTAGTTTGCGATCTGACCGGCATGCCCATTGCCAACGCCTCGCTGCTCGACGAAGCAACGGCTGCCGCTGAAGCCATGACCATGCTGCACAGCCTGCGCCCTGCTGCTCGTAAGAACGCCGAAACGTTCTTTGTATCAGACCGCTGTCACCCGCAGACGATCGAGGTCGTACGTACCCGTGCCACGCCATTGAACATCCGCGTGGTCGTAGGGGATCACCGTATGGCCGATCTGACATCCGGCGCGATTTTCGCCATGCTGCTCCAGTACCCCGCCACCGATGGTGAGGTATTTGATTATACCGACCTGATTACCGCCGCCCACGAACTGGGGATAAACATTGCCGTGGCCGCCGATCTGATGGCCCTGACGATGCTGACTCCTCCCGGCGAAATGGGTGCCGATGTAGTGGTTGGTTCGGCACAGCGCTTTGGCGTTCCGATGGGTTTTGGCGGGCCACATGCGGCTTATTTCGCCACGAAAGACACCTTTAAGCGTCATATTCCGGGTCGCATCATTGGTATGTCGATCGATGCACAGGGGAACCCCGCCCTTCGTATGGCGCTGCAAACCCGCGAACAACACATCCGCCGCGAAAAAGCTACGTCGAACATCTGTACGGCGCAGGTTCTGCTGGCCGTTATGGCCGGTAGTTACGCCGTCTACCACGGTCCACAACGCCTTCGCGAGATTGCCGAACGTACCCACGGTCTTACCCGGCTGTTTGCTAAAGCAACTCGCCGGGGTGGATACGAGGTCATTTCCGACAATTATTTTGATACGGTTACCCTTAAAGTCGATGATATCGAATCGTTGAAAAAATCGGCACGGGCAGCACAAATCAACCTCCGCTACGATACTACCGACGAACGGGTAACCATCTCATTCGACGAAGCCAAAACGCTCAACGATCTAAAAATCCTGCTCGACGTATTCGGCATTCAGCTGAGTGAAGACGACCTCGCAGGCATGATCGACAATCTGGAGCTGACCTGGCCCGAACGGCTGGTTCGCCAGTCAGACTACCTAACGCACCCCGTTTTCAATACGCACCATACCGAACACGAGATGTTGCGGTACCTGAAATCGCTGGAAGAAAAAGACCTCTCGCTCGTTCATTCGATGATTTCATTGGGCAGTTGTACCATGAAACTCAATGCTACTGCCGAGATGATCCCGGTAACCTGGCCAGAGTTTGGTAAGATGCACCCCTTCGCGCCGAAAGAGCAAACAGCCGGTTACCAGCAACTTTTTGCCGACCTCAATACCTGGCTTTGCGAAATTACGGGCTTCGCGGCCATGTCATTGCAACCTAATTCGGGCGCACAAGGCGAATATGCGGGACTGATGGTGATCCGGGCCTACCACGAAAGCCGGGGCGATGAGCATCGCAACGTGGCACTGATTCCGCAGTCGGCCCACGGCACCAACCCTGCCAGCGCCGTAATGGCCGGCATGAAGGTGGTGATCGTGAAATGCGACGAGCGCGGCAACATCGACGTTGCCGACCTGAAAGCGAAAGCTGAGCAGTACGCCGCCGATCTGTCGTGCCTGATGGTGACGTACCCAAGTACCCACGGTGTATTCGAGGAAAGCATTATTGACATCTGCGACACGATCCACCAGTTCGGCGGTCAGGTGTATATGGACGGCGCCAACATGAACGCGCAGGTAGGGTTGACCTCACCCGCCACGATCGGTGCCGACGTTTGCCACCTCAACCTGCACAAAACGTTCTGCATTCCGCACGGCGGCGGCGGTCCTGGCATGGGGCCAATCGGTGTAGCGAAGCAACTGGTGCCATTCCTGCCGGGTAAAGGTTCGGGAGCGGTTTCGGCTGCACCCTACGGATCGGCCAGCATCTTAACCATCTCGTACGCGTACATCGCTATGATGGGCGGCGAAGGGCTAACCAACGCCACCAAGCGCGCTATTCTGAACGCCAACTACATCAAATCACGGCTCGACGGTCATTTCGACACGTTGTACGCCGGGGCCAATGGCCGCGCGGCGCACGAAATGATCATCGACTGCCGGCCGTTGAAACAGGCCACAGGCATTGAAGTAGAAGACATCGCCAAACGTCTGATGGATTATGGTTTCCATGCGCCAACAGTGTCCTTCCCGGTAGCGGGTACGATGATGATCGAGCCAACGGAATCAGAATCGAAAGCCGAACTGGACCGTTTCTGCGATGCGATGGTTGCCATTCGGGACGAGATTCGTGAAATCGAAAGCGGTGCTGTCGATAAAGCGGAGAACGTGCTGAAATATGCACCGCACACCGCTATCGTGGCCCTGGCCGATGACTGGCACCGGCCCTACACACGCGAGAAAGCCGTTTTCCCGCTGCCCTACGTACGTGCCCGCAAGTTCTGGCCAAGCGTAAGCCGGATCGATTCGGCCTATGGCGACCGGAACCTGGTTTGCTCATGCGTACCAACTGATGCCTACGCCGAGGTTACCGCAGAAGCCCACATGGTGCCTTCTGATGTAGTTTCGCCAGCCTAAAACTAAGTTTACAGTTTGCTGTTTACAGTTTTCCGTTGCGTTGCTAGAACAGCAATCTTGTGCTTAAGCAGCGCAGCAGAAAACTGTAAACGGCAAACTGTAAACTATTTTTATGCAAGACATTGAGCCTTTCTATGGCTGGGAGAAATACTATGCCGCATCCGACGACCCGCAGTCGCCTTTTTACGAGCGCACATATAACACAACCCAGTATGAGAACGATATTTACGGCTATTACATCCACCCGTTTTGGGACGAAATCGGTTCCGAAACGCTCTATTGCAAGATCCTTTACGCCAATTACGACCGGCAAGCCGTAGTCATCGAGTTGTTTGGCGAGTGGAACGATACACTCCATAACGACATCATGCACCTGAAACGGCAGGTCATTGACCCGCTGGTGCAGGAAGGCATCAAGTACTTCCTGCTCATTGGCGAGAACGTACTCAACTTCCATGGCTCCGACGATAGCTACTACGAAGAGTGGTTTGATGACGTTGAAGACGGCTGGATTGCGGCCATCAATTTTCCCGAATTTATTGAGCAGGAATGGAAACGGTACCGCCTCGATTATTACATCAACTTCGGCGGCACGTTGAATCTCGTTAACTGGCGAACCCTGAAACCCATGAACCTGATCGAGGCTGTAGGTACGCTGATAACCCGGCGGTTGGGGTGAAAAATGTTTACAGTTCGCCGTTTTCTGTTTTCTGTTGCTTCGCTGACCTTGAAGAGTGTATCTTGGCATCGCAACTGTAAATTGTAAACAGAAAACTGCAAACTGAGATAATGGACAATAAAACCACCGCTGCCGAACAAATAAAGGCGACTAAAGCTACTGCTGCCGAAAAATTAGATGCGTTCAAGCATGAAGCTGGCGAGCACCTGAATGCCGCAGCTTCCCAGCTCGATGAATTGAAAGACCAGCTGGTTGCCAAAGCGCAGGCACTGGGTCAACAAGTCGACATTGACGACCTCAAGGCAAAAGCAGCTGAACACGTTGAAACCGTTAAGGCTGCTACCGCCGAAACGCTAACCAACCTGCAGGCCCAGGCTGAATCGGCCTACGCCACTGCTGCTGCCAAAGCCGATGAGTTATCTGACATTGCCGAAGACAAATTCGACGATGTCCGGGCTGAAGCCGCTGTGCAGTTGGAAGCCGCCCAGGCAAAACTGGATGAATTGAAAGCAGAGGCTGCTCATCAGGTTGAAGCGGCCAAGGAAAAAGCGAAAGCCGTTTGGAGCCAACTGTTTGGTGAATAGATCATTCTGCTAACTCCTAAACTAATAAACCCGGATTGGTCTGCGTTGACCATCCGGGTTTATTAGTTTAGAAACGTTCTTGAATTCACAGCGTATATCCCTTTAGTACAATTCTGCTTACTGCGACGATGGGTTTTTATTCGTTTTGTCCTAATCTTGCCGTAGTTTTGCAGGCTCGCGTAACCGCTTGTCAGTCAGGCGAGGAATCGGAGGAAACATTACCCACCACTGATTTGTTTACAATCGACATTTAACACTTCACGCAGTATATCATGCTGATTACCCCCGGCAACCTGTTAGCGACTATTCGCACCCCCGAAGACCTGCGTAAACTTCCTAAGTCAAGCTTGCCCCAACTTTGCGATGAATTACGCCAATACATCATTGACGTAGTATCTATCTATGGCGGCCACTTCGGGTCTAGCCTGGGCGTAGTTGAATTGACAACGGCGTTGCATTACGTGTTTAATACCCCTGATGATCAACTCATTTGGGACGTTGGACACCAGGCATACGGGCATAAAATTTTGACCGGCCGGCGTGAAAATTTCCATACAAATCGGTTCTATGGTGGCCTGTCGGGCTTCCCGAAACGGAAAGAGAGTGACTACGATGCCTTCGGTGTTGGTCATTCATCAACGTCCATTTCGGCAGCGTTGGGCATGGCCGTTGCCTCACAGCTTCAGGGCAATCAAATCCGTAATCATATTGCCGTAATCGGCGATGGGTCTATGACAGCCGGGCTTGCTTTTGAGGGGATGAACCACGCCGGTGCTACTGACGCCAACCTGCTTATCGTGCTGAACGATAACTGCATGAGCATCGACCCCAACGTAGGTGCCCTGCGCGAATACCTGACTGACATCACCACCTCGCCCACTTACAACAAGGTGAAGGACGAAGTGTGGAACCTGCTGGGTAAGTTCAGCACGTTCGGCAAGTCGGCGCAGGAAATTGTCTCAAAGGTCGAAACCGCCATAAAATCATCGGTGCTGTCGCAGAGTAATCTGTTCGAGTCGCTAAACCTGCGCTACTTCGGGCCTATCGACGGGCACGATGTTGACCGCCTGGCCGATGTACTGGCTGATCTGAAAACCATTCCCGGCCCGAAGATCCTGCACGTACTGACAGTGAAAGGCAAAGGATACGGCCCCGCCGAAAAAGACCAGACTAAATGGCACGCCCCCGGCCTGTTCGACAAGCTGACCGGCGAAATAAAGAAGAAGACGTTTACTACGCCACAAGCGCCTAAATATCAGGACGTGTTTGGCAATACCCTGGTTGAATTGGCCGAGCAGAATCCACGCATCGTAGGTGTTACACCCGCCATGCCGTCGGGCTCGTCGATGAACATTATGATGAAGGCCATGCCCACGCGCGCGTTTGATGTGGGTATTGCCGAGCAGCATGCCGTGACCTTCTCGGCTGGCATGGCTACGCGGGGCGAAGTAGTGTTCTGCAACATCTATTCTACGTTCATGCAGCGGGCTTACGATCAGGTAATCCACGACGTGTGCATTCAGGAGTTGCCCGTCATCTTTTGCCTCGACCGGGCGGGTTTTGCCGGTGCTGATGGCCCAACACACCACGGTGCCTACGATATCGCGTTCATGCGCTGCATACCCAATATGATCGTGGCCGCGCCCATGAACGAGCAGGAACTACGAAACATGATGTTCACCGCCGCTTCTGATACTGTACAGAAAGGCAAGCAGGCTTACACCATTCGCTACCCACGCGGCGAAGGCGTGATGCCCAATTGGAAAACGCCGCTGGAAGAACTGCCCATTGGCAAAGCCCGGCTGGTACAGGATGGTGAAGACGTGGCTATCCTGACGCTTGGCCACATTGGCAACTACGCCATAACGGCTATGAAACACCTCGCCAAAGAAGGAATCAAGCCCGCGCACATTGACATGCGATACGCAAAACCCCTCGACGAGGCTATGCTGCATCAGGTTTTCCAGCGCTTCAACAAGATTTTGACCGTCGAGGATGGTTGTCTGATGGGTGGCTTCGGATCGGCCGTACTTGAATTTATGGCAAATCATGGCTATATGGCCCGTGTAAAACGCCTTGGTATTCCTGATGCTATTGTTGAACATGGTGAGCAGCTTGAATTGCACCACGAGTGTGGCTTCGATGCCGATGGTATTGCCGATGCCGTACGTGAATTAAGTTACACAGCGGCCCGGGTACATGTGTAAATAAACCTATACCATTAAAATAGGCTGATTTAAAGGAGTTTGAACGCTGTCATCAGGACGGCCTCTAAATTCCTCTAAATCAGCCTATTCTGTTTTAATACAAGCTACAGACAGCACCTTTGAGCAAGTCAACTTAATCTATTTTACTACTATTTGAATCCAGGCCATACCGTCTTCCCGTAAGCATAGAAGCTTCTGCATTGCGCAGGAACACGAACCATTAACGTTTCGATACCTATGCTTACTCAACAGAATGAAAAACCGGGCACCGATACGCTGCTGTCGCCCGAGCACCCGTCGATGATTTTGGGGCGGCGATTGTTTCTGCGCTATGCGGGCTATACGGCTGCGGCGGGTACACTGCTCGTTACAGCCTGTGGCAAAACAGACTTAGCTACCGGCGTTTCGCCTCAGGCCGTTGACCTGGGTACTGGCGACATCGGCATCCTGAACTACGCCTACGCTCTGGAACAACTGGAAGCTGCTTTCTACACACAGGTCATTGCCACACCTTACTCAGGCATGAGCGCCGACGAGATGACCATTCTGACGGAAATTCGTGACCACGAGATCATTCACCGCGATTTTTTCAAAGCAGCCATCGGAAGCGCGGCTATCATGGGCCTGACACCCAATTTCGGGGCTATTAATTTCAACGACCGTACCAGCGTGCTAACCACAGCGCGTACGTTTGAAGACCTTGGCGTATCGGCATATAACGGCGCAGGCAAGCTGATCAAAGACGTGAACTATTTACTGCTGGCGGGCAAAATCGTTTCGGTTGAGGCCCGGCACGCGGCTACTATCCGGGATCTACTGAGCGCCAAAACGGCCGCATTTGCCGGTGATGACGTGGTTGCACCCACTACTGGTCTGGATGGTGCCTTAATGCCATCTGCCGTACTCGCTGCCGCTCAACCATTTGTTCAGAACAGGATCACGGCCAACTTAGGGTAGTCTACTTCATCAACTTAGTCAAAACAGGAAAGCCATGAACTTATTCCAGATATTCTCTGACATTGAAAAAATTGACGGCGACGCCCCCGAACGGTTAGCTTATTACAGCCGGCGTAACTGGCTGAAAATGGGTAAGCGGGTGTCAGCTGCCGTAGCTGCTCCGGCCGTGGTAGCCGCCACCATTAACGATGCCTACGCCCAAAGCTCCGGCGTTGTGGCTGCGCTGAACTTCGCCCTTACGCTTGAATACCTTGAAGATGAATACTACCGTACGGCCATAGGTACGTCGGGCCTCATTCCGGCGTCGGATCTGGCAGTTATTGGTCAGATCAGTAAGCACGAGATAGCCCACGTAGCCCTGCTGAAAGGTGCCCTTGGTGCCGCCGCCGTAGCCAAACCTGCGTTTAAATTTGGCACGGTATTCAGCAGCTACCAGACCTTTCTGACGGCCGCCCAGGCGTTTGAAGATACCGGCGTTCGGGCATACAAAGGGCAGGCAGGTGCTTTGCTGGGCACTGATCAACTGACTGTAGCACTCCAGATTCACTCCGTAGAGGCACGCCATGCAGCTGAGGTACGTCGCCTGCGCGGGCTCCGTGGCTGGATTACTGACGGTGATACCGGAGCGGTGTATGCAGGTGAAGAAATCACCGCACAGGCTGGCGTTGACCTGGTATCGCTAACGGGAAAATCAGCCGTTCGCGCTCGCGAGTCGTTTGATGAGCCACTGACTAAAGAGCAGGTTCTGGCCATTGCAGCGCCTTATCTGGCATAGTCGGTAGATATCCATTGGTAACAAATGAAAAAGGGATAGACTTATCAGTCTGTCCTTTTTTCATTTGTTACCAATGGATACATTTACAGTTCGTTTACTAAACATCTATAGCCAGATTGAGTGTTATAGCATGTACCACACTACAGAAGGGAAATCTGGCGAAACATCGTGGGATGTAGTTGCGCTTTTCCCCAACTAAGCCTGTATATTTGGCTTCAAAACCAATCATCAACTTGAAACGAAGCTCGCCTCTTTCTGACGAATCAGTTCTTGTCGATCAGCTACTTAAGCGCGACGACAAGGCGTTTCAGTGGTTGTACGAACACTACTCAGCCGCGCTATATGGCGTTTTGCTAAAGATCGTCAGAGAGGAAGAACAAGCGCAGGATTTATTGCAGGACGTATTTGTAAAGATCTGGAATAACCTCAGCAGTTACGATACCCAGAAAGGCAGACTGTTTACCTGGATGCTGAATATTGCCCGTAACACGGCAATTGACAGTATTCGGTCGGGTAAGGCTATGAGCCGTCCTGCTTCTGCACAGACCATTTCGACTGATGATGAAGGCACATATACCGTTGACCGCCAATATTCAGTTGCCCCCGAAAACACTGACTTTATTGGGCTGAAAGACGTAGTCGATAAACTACGTCCCGACCGCAAGCAACTCATTGACCTCGTTTATTTTAACGGATATACTCACGAGGAGGCTGCCGAGGAGTTATCGCTTCCTTTGGGCACAGTAAAAACCCGAATACGATCGGCCCTTCAGGAGCTGAAACAGCTATTCAACCGGTGACAACTGTCGCCTTTTTTCTACATTCCCGTCGCCAAATAGGTATTATTTCTCGTTCCATTCCCTAACGAACGGTTCTCGCACCCCTTATCTTTTACAGCTCTTTATCAGCAACTTACGTAAACGGTTGATCGTAACCTACGGTGTTCTAAACAAAGTGGGGCGTTATTTGTCTATTACCTATAAGTACATGGACAAAGCACACAACCCGTCATGTTAGAACGTCTGGAAGAAATTCGCGAAAATATATTTCGCTACATAGAAGCCCGTATCGAGCTTTTCACACTCGAAACCCGGGGCAAGGTAGAGGAAGGAGCCGTGACGGCAGTTCACGGCGTGATTTTGGGCTTTTTAGCTACTATCACCACCATCTTTTTATTCATCTTACTGGCTGCCTGGATCAACGAGGCCACTGATAGCAGGTACGTTGGTTTCCTGATCGTGGCCGTCCTTTTTCTGGTGTTGACTATCATATGGGCCATTTCCAAGCCCTCAATGACCGGCATAATTCGCAAAATTGCCTATAAGGCAATGAAGGAAAGTCAGGAGAAAAAAGCCAACGACAAGTCGCAGGCTATTCAGGATCTGATGACGCAGACGTCGAAATCATTGAATGAAAGTGGTCAGTATCTGCGGTAACCATTTTCATTGACTATCTAACCACAAAATCAGTATACTCAACATTTTTCGTTTATTTTTAGCCTGTTAAACTCATGGAAGACCCTAAAGTACCTTTTGCTGACACTACTGCCCGCCGCGCCCAACTAATGGAGGCCACCGAACGTTTCAAATCGTCAATTCAGGACAGTGTTGACTCGTTAAAAACAGACGCCTCTGAGGTCGGAAAAACAACAGCATTGGTAGCAGGTGTGGCTTTCGGTGTATTTTTGCTGGCAAGCCTGATTCTACCCAAGTCAGATGAATACAGGTATGCTGAAAAGTATGGCGAACCTGATGATCGTGATTATTCAGATGATGACGATGATGACGAAAGCTACCGGTCTCGGCCACAGAGAGCCATTCGTCAGCAGGCCAAAGAAACACAGAAGTCAGCTGCCGCTACTGGTTTAATTGGTGGTTTACTGACGTCAGTACTCACCAACATCGCGCGTGAGCAGATAAGTGGTTTACTGACTCGAATTCGGACAAATAATGCAATCAACCCCACAGCGCAACCCGCTGATGCTCAATACCACGAAAAAGCCTCGAATCAACCTGTCAGCTATTCTGAATAGCTATAAGGAGTCGGGACGGAAATCGTTTGCCGTATTGCTCGACCCGGACAAGGTTGGGCAATACGATTTTACTGAAACTGTCAGCCGGGCCGTAGCGCATCAGGCTGACTTTTTTTTCGTAGGAGGCAGCCTGATTACCGATTATGTCCAGCATGAGATGATCGTTGCCATCCGGAAACAAACCGACACACCAGTCATCATTTTTCCCGGAAACTCACTCCACATCGACGTATCAGCCGATTCGTTATTGCTGCTATCGTTGATCTCGGGGCGAAACCCGGACCTGTTGATTGGCCAGCACGTTATTGCCGCCCCGTTACTCAAACGAAGCGGCCTTGACATTGTCTCGACGGCCTACATGCTTGTTGATGCTGGCGCACAAACAACCGTATCGTATATCAGCAATACGATGCCCCTCCCTCACGACAAACCCGGTGTAGCTGCCTGCACGGCGATGGCCGGTGAGTTACTCGGCCTGAAACTAACGTACCTGGACGCCGGTAGCGGCGCTCGCCGCCCGGTACCAGCCACCCTGATCGCTGCCGTTCGGGAAGCAGTAGACACACCAATCGTTGTTGGCGGTGGCATCAACTCGGGCGAAAAAGCCTATGAAGCCCTGAAAGCAGGTGCCGATCTGATTGTGATAGGCAACGGTATTGAACAAAATCCGGACCTGCTTCCTGAAATTGCCGCAGCCGTTTCGTCGTTTAATACGAAACCAGTTCAGGATTTTCAGGCTTAATGATCCTCTTTTCCCCCAGGCAACCAGTTACCATTACATGAATTACTTTTCGTTGAAAACGCCTTCCGTGATTTACCGGATAGCCTTGTTTACGTTGTTATCCTGCCTGACCGGCGCGACCACATGGGCCCAGAAAAAACCATCCCGAACGTACCCAGGCCGCTTCTACACATCGGTTGAAAAGCTGGCGCAATATCCGGGTGGCCAGGAAGCCATGCTCATGTTTCTGGCCAAAAACATTCAGTTTCCAAGTACGCTCGATCGGATCAAATACAAAACCGGCCCCATTAAGGTGCGATTCATTATCGCCCCGGACGGCACTCTGCACGATATTACCGTCGACTCTCAGCCTGTGCTTATTCCGGAAGCCGAAAAAGGCATGGACGAGTACCGGATCAGCATCATCCACGCCATCGAAAAAATGCCTCGCTGGAAACCCGCGCAAATGGGTGGCGAACCCGTGGCCATGCTCTACACGATCCCACTAAAAGTTGACAACTGAAGTAACTATCAGATTCAGGGTGCGTGATATGGGATTTTGCGCTGCTTCATTCAGCCATACTGTGGACTTGCAACGACGGATGCTATATCCGGCACCTTAAACCTGAACTCATTGACCATGAAAGTCTATAAATTTGGTGGGGCTTCGGTGCGTGATGCGGCGGGTATCCGCAACGTCGGTACAATTATTCAGCGAGAGGCGGGCAACGACCTGGTTGTGGTGGTATCTGCCATGGGAAAGACCACCAACGCCCTGGAGGAGATCGTTGTCAGCTACATGGCTGGCCGAACGGATGAAGCCCTGTTACGCTGGCAGAACGTAGTTATTGCCCACGAACTAATTATCGCTGAATTTGAACTACCCGACGAACTGCTGGCACCTATCCGAAATCTGTTTTCATCGGTAGCCGCTAAACTTACTACACCTTCGCCGGGCAGTTACGATGCGGTCTACGATCAGCTTGTGTCAATAGGTGAACTGGTTTCGACCCGAATCGTGGCGGCTTACCTGATCCACATTGGCCTGACTGTTCGCTGGGCCGATGCCCGGCAGTTGGTTCGTACCGACGATACCTTCCGAGAAGGGAAAGTTGACTGGACAGCCACTCAATCGCTTATTCAGGATTTCGCGGACGACAAAACAGGCCTGGTCATTACGCAGGGATTCATTGGGGGTACTTCCGACGGAGAAACAACAACCCTTGGCCGGGAAGGATCAGATTATTCAGCGGCGATTTTTGGCTACAGCCTGGGGGCCGAGAGCATCACGATCTGGAAAGACGTACCTGGCGTTCTGAACGCCGACCCACGCTATTTCGACGAAACGGTGCTGCTCCCTTCGTTGACGTACCAAGATGCTACCGAACTGGCCTATTACGGTGCAACGGTCATTCATCCGAAAACAATAAAGCCGCTGCAGAACAAGGGCATTCCACTCTACGTAAAGTCGTTTCTGAAACCCGACCAGCCAGGTACGTTGGTTGGCGCTCACACTGTTGACAAAACAACTCCATCGTTTATTTTCAAAGTGAATCAATTGCTGATCTCACTTCACCCAACCGATTTCTCATTTATCGCGGAAGATAATCTGAGCCTGATTTTTGGCCTGTTCGCCACGGCGGGGGTGAAAATTAATTTGATGCAGAACACAGCACTGAGCTTTTCTGTCGTCGTTGACAGCAAACCCGACCGTATTCCCGACCTGCTGGAACGCCTACGCGGCCATTTTCGGGTTACCTACAACGAAGCGCTGGAGTTGATCACCATCCGTCATTACGATCAAAGCACTATCGATCGGGTACTTGTAGGCAAAAAGCTGCTACTGGAGCAGAAAAGCCGCAGCACAGTGCAATTGGTGGCGAGGGATGAAAGTTGACGGTTTAGAAGGTGTCCTCTCTTCGGTCCTCTGTTGCGCTGCTAACGTACCTGATTGTGGTTTAGCAGCGCAACAGAGGACCGAAGACAGAGAGAACACCTTTTAAAATTTCGGACACGACAGCATTCCTTTCTTCGGCTTATAGCGCGATTTGTTGCTTTCGGGACGGTCGAAAATGTAGGAGATCGATATTTCGTGCGAACCGCCGCTGGCGAAGCCAAGCGTCGAAATCGTGGCATCATAGCTGTATCCGATCGAGAACTTGTCAGCACGGTAACCAATCAGGCCCGCGAGGGCGTCGTGGTTATTGATCCGCTGATCGTATTTCTTAAACGGAATTCCCCGGTAGTAGGCGCCGATCGTAATGGGCGAATAGGTTAGATACGCGCCCAAATCGAGTTGATCATACTTACCCTGGAATTTGTAGTTTACTACAGGCGAAAAGCTGATCTCGCGATCCATCTCATCGCCATAGCCCGTAAAGCCTGTTAACGGAATGCGCAGGCCAGCCTGGAACGAGCCTTTGATGGGTAACCGGCTACTGTTGGGTTCAAAAAAGCTCTGATCGGGCCGGCTGATGTGGTGCGCCGACGCGCCCACCCAGAACCAGTCGGAATAGAACAGGCCACCCGTTGAAAAATCGGCGTAACGGTTGTTGGGCGCGTTGGTCAACGCCGCAATAAGAGCATCGCTTGTGGTATTGCTGATTAGGCCCTGCGACGAAAACTGATCGCCGAAGGTGAGGCCAAAGTAATTAACGTTTCGGTTTACGTAACTGGCCTGTACCCCAAGCCGAACAAACGACGATTCGCTCACCTGGAACTGGTACGCATATTGCCCGGCTATTTCTGTAGACTGCACGGCCCCCTGCCCCTGGTTATCGCTCACGAGCATCAGACCAAAACCGCTGTTCAGTTTCGGAGCATAATAATCAAGGCCAACAACCGTAGTGACGTAGTTGGTAATGGCTGGCCACTGGTTACGGTAATTGATTGTGGCCCGCGGTGCCAGTGCCGACCCTGCAAAAGCCGGATTGAGGTACTGAGGGGCGGCATAAAACTGCGTAAACTGCGGATCCTGTGCAAAACAGAGTGGGGTCAGCAGCAACGCCAGGAGGCAAAGAATCGTATATCGTATAACCATGCTGGATAAGCAACGCAAATTCATTGCCAAATGGGGTAAATGGTCGAAAATAGATTAGTACTAGCAGGCAATGGGTGGGTGAACAGGTATACGCTGAAGGGCTTCAAAAAGTGGCATCAAGTCAGCGGTTTAAAGGTAAAATTTTACGGGGCTGAATTCGTTTAGTATAACGTAACGGGTCTCTTCTCTGTTATATGATGGCCAGACTTTCGTTCTCTCTCAACAAATGGTATTCCAGGTAAGATACGCGCTCTTTTCAATCGCCTGGGCGGTGGTTTGGCTCTTGATGGGGATGACTACCAGTTTGGCCCAGACCTCGCCCAGATCGGCATCCCTTATTCAACAAACTGAACAGGAAAACAAAATTAAGATTGTTGGCAGTTTGTGTACACCCGTTTCTTCAACCGGCACGCCCCCTTGCGGAAACGACCCTGTAAATTTCTACGACGTTGACCCCGCCGCTGACAAAGCGAAAACAAAATGGGTCATCGATGGAGGTTCGCCGCAAACGGGTATGGTCGCCAGTGCGTCATTTACCTCACCGGGGACAAAAACAATCACGATTACCCGCACAATCAGCACAACAGCGGCCTCAACATCGGTAGTTAGCTCTACCGCCCTACCCCCCACTACATTTACCGTATTGGTAGGTACGCCTCCGTCGCAGTTCCAGAACTGGCGCCCGGATACGACCATCTGTAAAGGTACGTCGATTACCCTTGACCCTTACCCCAATGGCGCTCCCTCTTCTCCCTCGAGTACCAGTTTGACGTACCTGTGGTTTCCCAAGGGCGAGACAACTCAAAGCATCAGTACTACGGCGTCGGGCTGTTATTCGGTGGAAGTGACGAACGAAGCGGGTTGCTCCTACCAGGATCGAATACGGGTAAGCCTGTGTCCGGAAGAAAGCGGCTCGCCGGGATCGAAATGGTATTTTGGCAACAACGCGGGCCTCGACTTTGGTGGTGATAGCCCTCAGCCTCTTACCGACGGTAAATTATCAACCATTGAAGGATCGGCCTCAATTACTGATACGAAAGGCAACATTCTGTTTTACAGCGATGGTATTACCGTATACGATAAAGACGGTAAACCCATGCAGGTGTATGACCCTGTCAGCGGATCGTTGACCAGCAGTTCGGCCGTGTTGGGCGGAAACCAGCGCTCAACTCAGTCGGCGATTATTGTGCCGAAGCCTGTTTGCCGGGGTTGCGATTACCTCTACTATGTGTATACGACCGCCGAAATCAACGGAACGCGCCAGATCACGTATAGCGTGGTGGACATGCGCCGGAACAGCGGTAACGGAGCCGTAGTGCAGCAGAACCTTCCCGTAGTAACCTCCTCAACATCGGCCAGCAGCACCGAGCGTTCGGCGGCTGTCAGAAATGACAAAGACACGACTTATTGGGTACTCACCCACGATTACGGCAGTAACTGTTTCCGGGTCGATCACCTGACCACGGCCACCGCCTCAACACAGCAACAATATTGTTTAGGTACCGCCCATGATTCGCCGTCTCGCGGAGAAGGACAGATCAAGATCGGCCCGGCCCCAACACCCCCCGTCACCACTACAGGTACGTCGGGTACCGTTAGCTCAGGAACAGTCGTGTCTGGTACAGCTACGGCGGGCAACAGCAATACAGCCGTCAGACCGGTGGCGGTAGTCATACCTGGCGACCCCAATAGTACAGATCCCGACCGACAGAAAAGCTACGTCGAACTATTCTCGTTTAACACCGAAACCGGGATACTAACCGGTCCTAACAAGAAAATTGACCTTGGACCTGCCCCACCCACCGCCTACGGGGTCGAATTCTCACCCGACGGGTCCAAAGTCTACGTCAGTTTACTGGGCGAAGTCACCAGCGTCAGTGGTGTACAGACCCAGACAGGACCATCGCGCATCATTCAGTTTGATATCACCGTTGATGACCCGGTCAGTACCAGTGCGCTGATCGACGAGAGCACCACCCGGCAGTATGGCTCGCTTCAGATTGGCCCTGATGGTAAGATCTACGTAGCAGTGCAGGATCAACCCTCGCTGGGCGTCATCGACAATCCAAACGGAAGCGGCACCGTTACTACAAACCCCTTTGCCAAACCCCCTGTATTTACCGTATCGGGACAGGATTTAGGCGGGAAAGTCAGTCAGTTGGGCTTGCCTAACCAGGTTGTTAACTTTACTGAACCATCGAGCAGTGCGGGCTTATCGGCCAGCAACGTTTGCGAAGGAGACCCTGTCACGTTCCAGATTACGCCCTATTGTCCCAAGCTGAAAGAGACGTATAATCTGACAGTCAGGAACAGCGCGGGAGCGGTAGTAGCCCAGATCCTTTCGTTCACGCAAACATCGCAGACCGTTCAGCTCAGCACGCCCGATACGTACTCAGCTACGCTCGATGTACGCGTGATCACATCAACCGGAGCCACCTGTACCACGGCTACAGCCGAAACATCGCTGACTGTTATTGAACAGCCCAAGCCATTCAGCGTGGGCCCTGATATCAACGTCTGTACCAACAAGCCCGTTTCGGTAACCATCAACGCAGAAGCGGAGGAATACGCCTGGGTTTTCAGAGGCCGTGTTTTCTCCAGATCCAAGGTATTGACAACGAGTATACCGGGCTCATATACGGCCTTCATCGCGAATGGAGGCGAGTGTTTTGAGTCAGATGTTATCGAGATCAATATACGAATACCGCCCAGGTTAAATCTGGGCCCAGATCAAACCCTTTGCGAAAGCGGAACACGGACACTGGCCGTACCAGAAGTGCAGGGATACCAACAGTTTCAGTGGAGCACCGGCGCAACATCCCGTGAGATCAGCGTAACCCAGCCAGGTACGTATACCGTTACAGGTTCGTTTTCTACACTGGATGGCGTCGTCTGCTCAGCCGGAGATACCATTCAGGTCATTGGCGTGAAGAATCCGTTACTGACCACAACGCTGACAAACCCTGCGGGTTGCACCACCATTGATGGCGTCATTCTGGTACAGCCTGCCCCAACGCTGGTAGTATCGGGTACCGCTTCGCCAACCAATTCGTTCACCTATTCCTGGACAACCGTTAGCGGTACGCCTATTTCAACAACCGGCAATTCGGCCTCAGCACTGACACAGGGCGCTTACACAGTCAGCGTTACCGACGAGAATGCCTGCGTCACGAATGCATCGTTTGAACTGCGATCGAAAGCCCTTCCGCTGGCGCTGACTGCGCAACCCGGCCCGCAACGATGCGACGTACCCGGCAGTGGATCAGCCACATTGGGTATAAGTGGCGGAACACCAGCTGGTTATCAGTGGCGAAATAGTGCCGGAGCTATTGTCAGTACCAGCCCGTCGTTGACGGGCGTAGCAGCAGGGGTGTATAGCGTTTCGGTGGTCGATAACATTGGCTGTGTTGCCTCGCTTTCTGCCATAACAATCGGCATAGATACGCGATCTGCGCTTAGCCTGGGCCCCAACCGGAGCAAGTGCGTTGGCGATACCATTCTGCTAACACCTCAGGATGGCGGCGCACCGGGAGGCGTTGCCTATCGCTGGAGTAATGGCGGTACCACCCGAACCATTTCGGTCAATACCGCAGGTACGTATTCCCTCACAACGACCAATGCCTTGAATGGGTGCATCGGTACGGCCAGTGTAGTAGCGCAGTTCGTACAAAAGCCAACGGTCTCGGCGGGGCCTAACTTATCTCTCTGTTTGGGCGCGCCGCAGTCGCTCACGTCATTGCAATTGAGCGGCAGCAGTCCCTCAGGAGGATCCTGGGCTGGGCCAAACACTGACCCGGTCGGCCAGTTTACACCACCAACGTCGGCCATTGGCCAGGTGGTAACCCTGATCTATTCCGTTACAGTCAATGGATGCGTAAACTCGGCGCCGCGTCAGATAGCCCTGAAGCAAACGCCACAAGTAAACGCCGGGCCCGACGCCGAGTTCTGCGCAGGTACCGTACAGGTCTTGCAGGCGGCGGGATCGCCGGGTGCCGTTTTCCGCTGGAGCGACGGCACGCAGGGGTCTCAGTTGCGCCCGCAACAAACTGGCCGCTATACGGTAACGGCCAACATTGATGGCTGCGAACAGTCTGACGCCGTGGACGTGAACGTAAAACCGGCTCCCCGCTTCGTTCTCACCCGAGAGGCTGCCATTTGCGTGGGTGATAACCAGCAAACGGAACTCCGCGTAGCACTGCTGGAAGCGGGCCAAACCGTTGTCTGGACACCGACAAACACCAGTTCAACTACGCTGCTGGTTGGTCAGGTAGGTACGTATTCGGTGGTGGTAACAGGTAGTAACGGCTGTATTGCCCGCGATGCAGCCCGCGTAATCGATCTATGCGAACCGCGCGTATTTACGCCCAATGCGTTCTCGCCCAATGGCGATGGGGTAAACGACACCTTTGTACCACTCAACGCCTATACCACCGAAATGGAGCTACGGATCTACAACCGTTGGGGCGAAGTTATTTTTGCCAGTACGCCCGAAACTCCAGCCTGGGACGGCACGTACCGGGGCGAACCGGCACAAACGATGGTATACCCATATGTGATCTCGTACAAAAGCCAATATTTCCCCGAGCGCCCCACCGCCGTTAAACGCGGCTCAGTGCTGCTCCTTCGGTAGTTATCGTAAGGTGTTGCACTAGTTTGGCAAACTACTATCTTTGCTACGCTCCAGGCGGGAGTAGCTCAGTTGGTAGAGCGGCAGCTTCCCAAGCTGCAGGCCGTGGGTTCGAACCCCATTTCCCGCTCAATCTGTGATTAATAATAAAACAGCCAGTTAACGCTTAGTTAGCTGGCTGTTTTGCGTTTACTGACATCGCCAGTCTACACTACAGTTTACACCTTAGACCAGCAAGCCTCGGTTGACGTCTGTTGCCTAATAACCACTATTACTCAATGGCCGTGCTATGTACGAAACGTAGTCAGGGTTTCCTCGTATATCTGCACACCAGGTATCGACCGGACACCGTTGGCGATGTCTGCTTTAATCGTAGCTTCATTGATCATCCAATAGCCGTTCGGAACTAGCGCCGGATCTGTGATCTTGAACGCCCACCTGGTTCGTACGCCCTTGGGTTTGTCTATCACATCTATATTCGCCGCCAGCCAGTCTGTTTTATCAGCCTGATCAACCGAACCCTGTTGTCCACTGTCGGCCAGTTGATGCTCACGCACACGCATGATTTCCCGGTTGTAATGATCTACAGCATCTTTCAGGGGTTGTAGGGCAGCTACGATAGGAGCCGTGAGCTGCTTTTCCAATTCAATCCAATCGTGTTTCTGATGGTCCAGCTCGCGAGTGATTTTAAGCCGCTCCTGAGTCACCAGTTTGATCAGATCATTCCCTTTCGATACATGTTTTACGAGCGCTTCCTGTTGTTCGGGCGTGCCGCAAAAGGCAGGTTGGCGACGTAAAAAAGCGGCGAAATCAGATAAAGACGCCTCTAGCTGTTTCCGTCCACCATCATCAATCAGCGATAGGCCAGTATCTTGTTTTGTTTGAGTATTCATATACCTATAAGTACATAATAAGGCCAATTGTTGAGTACACAAGGCAATAGCCCTCCCCATAAGGTAGTCCCAGACGCTTCAGCCCAGAGACAACTTCATATAAAAAAACAACGTATCTATTGAATGTTAAAAACTTCTTCTAACTTTGCCACACAAAGTACTTTACATGGCACAGGAACAAGATCCACTCGCGGCCCTTCAGGAAATCCGAAACCTCATGGAGCGCTCGGCCCGTTTTACGTCTCTGAGCGGGCTGTCTGGTATAGTAGTAGGCCTACTGGCACTGGTTGGAGTAGGGCTGATCTACTGGCATCTAAACCAGCAGCACATGACGTACCCAGACGTATACAACGGCACGCTTACCCAGAAATCAGGTAATTTTCTATTGCTGGTAGCTGCGTTCGTCCTGGTGTTGGCCGTAGGCTCGGTCATTAGCCTGACCTGGTTCAAGGCTCAGCGGGATCAGCAGTCGATCTGGCAAGATCCCGGCCAGCGCATGTTTGCTAATCTGTGCCTTCCGCTGGTGGTAGGTGGGGTATTCTGCCTGGTACTGGTGTATCATAACCTCCTATATCTGGTGGCTCCGTCGATGCTTATTTTCTACGGCCTTGCCCAGATCAATGGCAGCAAATATGCCTTTCCTGACCTTCGTTATCTAGGACTGTGCGAAGTGGCACTGGGCCTTCTCGCCTGTTTTCAGATTGAATACGGCCTGGTAGCCTGGGCTGTGGGCTTTGGTGGTCTGAACATTCTATACGGGGCCTTGCTCTACTATAAGTACGAAAAAAGGCAATGAGCGGGCTACCGCCTGAAGCCGGAAAGTGAACCCGTAAACATCATTGCTGTGCCCTGGTTAAGAAAAGGTGAAGGATTACATAAAACATATCAACAAAGATTTCGAGAGCCGGGCGCGATTGGGTATCATGTCGGTGCTGATGGTAACGGAGAGTGTGAACTTTAGCTACCTGAAAGAAGCGCTGCAATTAACCGATGGTAATCTGTCCAGTCATTTACGAACATTGGAAGAAGCGGGGTACCTACAGGTTGAAAAGCAGTTTATTGGCCGGAAACCCAGTACCAGCTACCAGGCCACCAAACAGGGAACTACAGCGTTTAAAAACCATCTTGACGCCCTTGAACGGCTGATTTTGACCAATAAAAATCAAGACTAAATTTTTTTTACCCCTTTACTCTGTACTGCAAAGTACTTTATCATTTTTAACCTTTTACTCTTATGCGCAACGACATTCTCTCAAACATCAACAACCCCCGGCAACTCGAAACGTTGTACTGGACTAACAAATCGACCTTCAAAGCGGATTTTAACTCTCTGTATCCGCAGTTGCAGGATAACCCACTGGCCGAGGGCTGGTATCAGCGGCTAAACTATACGCCCGAAGAATCATTCTGGGGCACGCCCAGCGAGCGCCTGTTTATGATCGGCGCTTCGCTGGTAGCGGCGCTCATGGCTCAACTGCCCAGACTGCTATCGTTAGACAAGGACTATTTTTATACACGAAATATTGGCTTCATTGTCTTCCCCCTGCTGATTGCCTATTTCGCCTGGAAAAACAAAATCTCCCGCACAACAGGTGCCTGGCTGGTGGGGCTTACTTTGTTAGCCGCCGGTTTTATAAATTTCATTCACACAGGAAAGTCGGGTGATACGCTGATTCTGTCTTGCATCCACTTACCATTATGGCTGTGGTCATTGCTGGGCTTTACCTTCGGTGGAGGCAAATTTAAAGGCGGGGTAAACTGGCTCGGATTCCTGCGCTATAACGGAGAACTGGCGGTCGTAACGGCCTTGTTACTTATTTCGGGTGGATTAACAACTGCTCTTACTATCAACCTGTTCGGGTTGAGCGGCTGGCACATCGAACAATTCTATTTCGATAATGTGGTCGTATGCGGATTGGCCGCCGTACCCATCGTGGCAACCTTTCTTACGCAGGCACAGCCCGCTCTGGTCAATAAAGTTGCGCCGGTGATTGCCAACCTGTTTAGCCCGGTAGCGCTGGTTATGCTGGTCGTGTATCTGGGCGCTACGCTTTTCTCGGGTAAAAACCCGTTCAATGACCGGGAGTTTCTGTTGATTTATAATGCGTTACTGGTTGGCGTGATGGCCCTGATTTTCTTCTCGGTAGCCGAGGCCACACCAACCAGCAAGAAACCAGCTCAACTGCTCGTTCTGCTACTGCTATCGGCCGTGACGGTACTGGTCAATGGCATTGCCCTGTCGGCTGTTCTGTTCCGGATTTCGGAGTGGGGCCTAACGCCTAATCGGGCGGCCGTGTTGGGTGCCAATGTACTCATGCTCCTTCACCTCCTATATGTAGGCATACGGTTGTTCGGAGCTGTAACCCGCAAAAGCGAACTCTCACTGGTAGGGCAGTCGATGGCCTTTTTTCTGCCAATCTATAGTGTATGGAGTGCCGTAGTGGCCTTCCTGTTTCCGCTCCTCTTCGGCTTCAAATGAGGGATACATCTACCCGGCAACAGACAGGTTTTCTCAGCCTTACGCTACAAGCTACCGGGTCTGTTGCGGGTGTAAAGTGCCTTTAGAACGCCTCTCCTGCTTTTTTGACTGGCTCCCCGCTTATGGCGTACCGGTAAAAAGGATAGCCTACTAAGTTTATAGTCGATTCGTTTGGACTACTAACTTGCGTAGTTCATACACCGGACTACCTTGAATACACCTGAGACATCTTCCACGCATTCCTTTCTGGCGGGCGGCGGCGAACTGGGCGCATTGACCCGTATGCATGACTGGTCGAAATCGGCGCTGGGGTCACCTGATCAATGGCCTGCGAGCCTGCGCACGCTGATAAGCATGATGCTGCACGCCCGATTTCCGATGCTCATCTTCTGGGGTCAGGAGCTGATTACGTTGTACAATGACGCCTTTCGGCCACTTCTGGACGACAATGGCAAGCATCCGTCTTCATTAGGACAGCGTGGCGAAGAAAGCTGGGCAGAGTCGTGGCCGGTGATTGGCCCCATGATCTACAACATCATGGCAGGCGGCGACGCTGTTTGGTTTGAAGACCAGAAACTGCCGCTTTACCGGGATAGTCAGATGGGGCTCGCCTGCTGGACCTATAGTTTCAGCCCGCTGGCAAACGACGCCGGCGTTATAAGTGGCGTATTGGTGACGTGCGCGGAAACCACAAACACCGCGCCGGAGCACGAGGCACTGGAGCAAAGCCGACAGAAGGTACTGGCGCTGTTTGACCAATCGCCGGTTGGTATTGCCATTCTTGGCGCCGATGATCTGGTGTTCCGGATGGCTAACGTTTTTTTTGCCGAGCTGTCGGGCCGTAATCCTGATCAGTTGGTGGGTAAATCCCTGCCGGAAGCGCTACCGGAACTGGTTGGACAGGGATTCGACCAACTGCTGAACCAGGTGCTTACTACAGGTACCCCTTACTCTGCCCCGGAGGTAGCTATACCTGTGCTTCGTAACAACCAGCCCGAAACGATTTACACAGATATTACCATTCAGCCCCAGCGCGAAACGGATGGCCGTATTTCCGGAATACTGGTTGTTTGCACAGACGTGAGCCAGCAGGTGCTGGCTCGTCATGAAGTGAAGGCAACGGCCGCCAAGTTTCAATCATTGATAGAAGAAGCCCCCATCTCTACCTGTCTGTTCGTAGGGGAGGATATGCGAATCGAGGTTGTTAACGATGTCATGCTTAGCTACTGGGGCAGAGACAAAAGCGTGATCGGCAAACCACTCCGAGAAGCCCTGCCCGAGCTGGAAGGCCAACCGCATCTCCAGCTGTTACAGGAGGTTTTCACAACGGGCAAGACCTACGAAGCCCGTAACCTTCGAGCCGATCTGGTAGTTGGTGGTCAGCTAAAAACGTTCTATTTCGACCTCATTCATAAGCCATTACGCAATGCAGCCGGTGAGGTATACGCCATCATGGATATGTCGATGGACGTGACAGCGCAGGTACTGGCCCGGCAACAGGTAGAAGAAAGCGAAGCAAAACTACGATCCGTTATCGATGCCTCTCCTGCCGCCATCAGTCTGCTGATCGGGCCCGATCATGTTGTTGAAAGCTGTAATCAGGCGTTCATCGACATAGCAGGCAAGGGCCCCACTATTGTTAGCAGGCCACTCCGGGAAATAATGCCCGAGCTAATCACCGGGAACCAGCCTTTCTTCAAAATTTTAGACGACGTTTATACCTCTGGTACGGCCTACCGCACCTTCGACACATCGATCGATATTGTGCAACACGGCGTGTTGAAACGCGGGTATTACAGCTTCTCATACACGCCCCTCTTCGATGCCCAAGGGGCCGTATATGCCATCGTTAATGTAGCTCTTGATGTAACGGAGCAGGTATTGGCCCGGCAGAAAGTGGAAGAAAGCGAACTCCGGTACCGAACCTTATCTACCCGGCTGGAACAACTGGTAGAGCAGCGTACCGAAGAACTGGCCGCGACAAATGAAGAGTTAAGCGCCTCGAATGAGGAACTATTGGCCAGTTATGATGAAATGACGACGACCAATGACCAGTTGAACGAGTTCAATATGCTTTTGACCCGCTCGAATGAAAACCTCCAGCAGTTTGCCTATATAGCCAGCCACGACCTGCAGGAACCACTCCGGAAAATTCAGGCATTCGGGCAATTGCTACAGGATCAGCATGCCGAGACACTGGGACCAGGAATCGATTACCTCAAGCGAATGCAGTCGGCAGCCAACCGCATGTCGATTTTGATTCAGGACCTGCTGGCTTTCTCCCGAATCTCGACCCGCCAGGATACCAACGCCATGGTGCCGCTCAACGAGGTGATTCGGCTGGTGTTGACCGATCTGGAAATCATGATTCAGGAAACGTGGGCGCAGATAAAGATTGAACTGCTGCCAACTGTACTCGGCGACGCCGTTCAGCTGGGGCAGCTCTTCCAGAATTTGTTGAGTAATGCCCTCAAATTTCGCCAGACTGGCGTAACACCGATCATACGCGTCAGTTACGACGTGCTTATTGCCGCCAAATTGCCGACTGGCGTAAAACCCGCCCGGTTAGCCAAGTCTTACTATCGGATCATGGTGACAGATAATGGCATTGGTTTTGATCAACAATACGCCGATCGCATTTTCCAGGTGTTTCAGCGGCTCCATGGCAAGGCCCACTATGCTGGCACTGGTATTGGCCTGGCTATTTGCGAGAAAGTAGTTGTTAACCATGGGGGCGCTATTACGGCCAGCAGCCAGCCGGGCCATGGAGCCACATTCTGCATCTATCTGCCCACCGCCTCAACAGTAACCGGCTAACCAGCCGTAGAAACCGGTAGTCGCCTACTCGCTAGGTAAACGATAGCTCTTTCCCGGTTGACAAACTTACTCTGGCGCGTGCCGACAGCGGCGTCAGTTGCTGAAACGCCTCTCTCCGACCCTTAACGTCAACGTCGTCGAATCGGCGGTACGTGGCCCAGTCAACGTAGGCCGTATTCGTTTCAGCGTTGAAAAAACCACCCGACGGCAGGCGCTCGTCATCCAGCTCAGGTACGTATATGACCGTTAGTGAAACAGAGACCCCGGGTTGCGGGTAGAATGTCCAGGTTAATTTCATGTACGTTGGCGACCAAATATGGTAAAGGTAAGCTCAGGCCCGGAAACGGGGCCATATGTGGCCTGCTTTTTGTCACCATCATACCTATAGCCAAAGTATAGTATACTATTCGGTTAGTTTGTACGACTCGCTAAACTATTCTGCTGATTGGTTGTCTTGTAGTACGAACGCATACCGGCAATCATCAGATTACCGGGCAATTACTCAACAATCTACCACCTATGAAGCAGAATTTACGAACATTCCTCCTCCTATCGGCCAGCCTCGGTTTCTTTCTGATTTACTGCACTATGTGGATCGATTGGCTACAGGACATACAAACCGGCACGTATGGCCGCCACTACATCGAAGCGTTTTTTGAAACGGTTGCCCTGGGTGGCTATACGTACCTGGGTATACGGTTTGCTTTTAGTCGACTCCATTTATTTTAGACTATCAGGCGCGAACGACCAGTCACCAGGTGACGAATTCTTTACTTCTACTCCGTTACGCTATATCTGCCTCCTTTGAAGCCCTTTACTCCCGCCGACTTCCAACAAGCCAGAGCTAAGCATTTATTGTTTAAAAGCCGTTTGCGTGCCATTCTGTACAATGAATCGAGCGAACACGAATCGTCGGTTTTGTCGCAGTATGCCTGTTCGCTTGGCAAATGGATCTACGGCCGGGCACTGATCGACTACGAGCATATGCCGGAAGTACACGAGTTGGAACGCGTTCACGCGTCGATTCATGTGGTTGCCCGAAAACTTGTGAGGCAGTTTCACGAAGGGCAGATCGATGAAGCCCGGCAGGGATTGGTCGAGATGGAAGACGTAGCGGATCAGGTCGTTAGCCTATTACAGCAGGTAGAAAACAAGGTGATCACCGCCGAGCAGCGCGCACTGGCACAAGCTGAACTGGACGAACCAACAGACCTGGGCCTGCTAACGTCGCTACTGACTCAAAACGAACAGCTGGATGCCCGGATAAGAGATCAGGTAAACGGAATCAGAAGTAACGCAACCCTCGACGCAGAACGCCGGGTACTACATAATTTTTTTATGCAGGCCCCCGCTGCACACTGCATTCTGAGCGGGCCTACGCATATATACAAGCTGGTCAACTTTACCTATCAGGAGCTGATTGGCGGGCGAAACATCCTGGGATTACCCGTTAGAGAGGCACTCCCTGAATTGGAAGGACAAGGCTTTTACGAATTGCTCGATACCGTATTTACAACTGGTAAGCCATTCGTTGGCAAGGAGGTGCCTATTCACTGGAAAAATGGACAGGGAAAAACCCAGAGTGTTTTCATCAACTTTATCTATCAGCCAATTAAAAATGCAACTGGGCAAACAGAAGGTATTCTGGTCTTTGCCTATGAGGTGACCGAGCAAGTCATTGCCCGAAAAAATATTGAATCGAGCGAAGCTAAATTCAGGGCCTTGATTGAAGAAGCCCCCATTGCCACCTGCCTGTTTGTTGGCAGGGAACTGGTTATCGAAATCGCCAACGAAACGATTATCAAGTACTGGGGTAAGGGGCCAGAGGTGGTGGGCAAACCATTGGCAGAGGCCGTGCCGGAACTGAAAGACCAGCCTACCATGCAACGACTGGCCAAAGGGTTCGAGACCGGGGAACCTTATACCGTGCGGGCCGCATCCGGTAAGCTGGAGATCAATGGTGTACTCGAAACCTTCTACTTCGATATTCACTATAAACCAATACGTAACCACGAAGGTGATGTATACGCCATTATGGTTATGGGCATCGATGTGACGGATCAGATTGTTGTTCAGCAGCAACTCGAGGCATCGCAGGTAATTTTAGAGCAAACGAATCAGCGGCTCACGCTGGCGCTGGACGCGGGCAAATTAGGTATGTTTGAGTTTGCACTGGCCACAGGTACGCTGACGTGCAGTGCCCAGTGCAAACTCAATTTTGGGCGCCCTTCCAACGCGCCCTTTGATTACCCCGATCTCATACAAACCATCATTGCCGACGACCGGCCGCTTGTACAACAGGCAACAGCCGAAGCCATCGAAACAAAAACGACGTATTACGCTGAATACCGCATTCACTATCCGGACGGAAGTCTGCACTGGATAAAAGCATCGGGCCTGCCTGTCTACGCCCCCAACGGCCAGCCCATAAAGCTGATCGGCGTAACGCAGGATATAACGTCGCAGCGTATGGCCCAGGAAGAGCTGGAACAACAGGTGCAGCAACGTACCCGGCAGATTCAGGAATCGAATCAGGATTTGATCCGTTCGAACGAAAACCTCCAGCAATTTGCCTATATAGCCAGCCATGACCTACAGGAACCACTCCGGAAAATTCAGGCATTCAGCGACCTGCTTCAGCAACAGTATGGCCCTCAGCTAGGCCAGGGCGTCGATTTTCTGGAACGCATACAATCGGCCGCCAGCCGTATGTCGACGCTGATTCGCGATCTGCTGGCCTTTTCCAGGATCTCGACCCGGCAGGAGGCTACCGCGCCAATTCCGCTGAACGAACTTGTTCAGCAAGTGTTGGGTGATCTGGAACTTGTTATTCAGGAAACAAACGCACAGATACGGGTTGACCCGTTGCCTGTCATCTACGGCGATAGGTCGCAGTTGGGCCAGCTTTTTCATAATCTGCTCAACAATGCATTGAAATTTTCCAAGCCCGGCAAACATCCGCGCATTCAGATTACCGCTCAGCAGCTGCCCGATGGCGATCTGCCAACCGGTATAAAGCCTACCCGCCGAACGCCAGCCTATTACCGTGTTGATGTTATAGACAACGGTATTGGTTTCGATGAGAAGTACCTGAACCGCATTTTTCAGGTATTTCAGCGGCTTCACAGCAAAAGCGAGTATGCAGGTACGGGCGTTGGGCTGGCTATCTGCGAAAAAGTGGCGGCCAACCATGGTGGCGCCATCTCCGCCAGCAGCGAGCCCGGGCAAGGCGCTACATTTAGCGTTTATTTCCCTATCTAATCTGTTCAGGGTCGTTGGCTGACAGCGTTGCGTGCGGCGTCATCGATGGCAACCAATCACGCCGCACGCAACGCTGACCAGCCAATCAGATAGCGGCAAACTTGTCGGCAATGGCTTGTCTGAGTGTATCCACTTTCGAGGTCCAGTCAATGCCAATGGCAGAATGACCGGCGGCATCGGCAATGTCTTTCTGTTCTAATGCGTATTTCAGCATGGCTTGCAATTCAAGGAAACTGGCTTGGGCTAACGACTCCATGTTTTTCAGTAGTTGAGATTGGTTGGAAATAAACAAACGTATAGGGGCAGAATAATGAACAAATGCCAGGAGATACGTAAGCTGTATGTAGTACTACTGAAAACAATGCCTTTTGTTTTATGCTATGCCCTGCTGAACGTAACTAGCTGTCTTTTTGTCGATAGAAGCAGAAGGCAGAGCGAACCGGAGGCAGGAATCACCAACCAGCCAGTTGCTCGTACCGCAAAAAAAGGTGAATTTTAAGGGCAATAATGGGCAAAACAACTCCAACTAAGTGGCAATGGCTAACGTGGTCGAGTGGCATGATCGCCGCCTGGCTAATGATACTATTGCCCGTTTGGAACGCCGAAGCCAGCTCAGAAACAGAGCAAAAAACCTACATTTCGTGCGATTCGCCCGCTCCATCGGCACCTAATCCTGATTACGCGTCGATGGTCTGTAGTCATGGCCCGGTTGCCCGCATCAGTGCGCAAACTGGTTTTGCCTTTGGCCCCTCACTTAACGCAACAACCTGCTGGCTACCCGCTTGCCAGTGGGTAGCGGCCACGTGTGTACCGGGGCAATTATACCGCTCTTCGTATTCCTTCCGTTTTCTACAGCTCATCTTCGAGCACCAGATCGCGATCAACGCCCCCTGACGCGCAGGGCTACGTTTTTTTTCTACGCTTGTATGCCTCCGTTGATTCAGTGGAGAACGTACCTGCGTTAGCTCCCGTTGGCCCAACGGGCTACCTGTCTGTTCAACCACCTGATGCTGGTGGCTCATCATCGGACTTTATCCATTTTTCTGTTATTTCCCGCTATCGTTATGTGGTCTTCTGTAGCCCGCGTTATTCTCTCGTATCGTGCATTCTGGTTGGGGTTGCTCCTCCTGCTTACCGGGCTGATGGCCTATTTTGGCACCCGTTTGCAACTGTCGTATCAACTGGCCAGGGTGTTACCGCTCTCTGATTCAACCCAACAGCAATACGACCGATTCCGGCAGCGCTTCGGTGCCGACGGTACACTGATGGTCGTTGGCTGGCAAAGCAACCGCTGGTTCGATCTGCCTGTATATCAGGATTGGTACACGATGACGGAACAAGTGGGGAAACTGGCAGGCGTGAAGCAGGTTTTATCGACCACCCGGCTATATACCCTCGATAAGCGCGACACCGCCTGGACCATCAACCCGCTGGTTAAACGGATTCCCACCACGCAAGCAGCAGTAGACAGCCTGAAAACGCACATTCTTTCTCTTCCTTTCTATGAAGGGCTGCTGGTCAACCCAGCCACGAAGTCGACGCTTATGGCTATTTCGTTCGACGAGAAGAAACTAAACTCGCGCGATCGAATTGCCCTGGTTGAATCCATTCGGCAGTATGGCAGCACCTTCGCTGAGAAAAACCATATCGACATCCATTACTCCGGCCTCCCGTCTATCCGGACCGAGGTGATGAAGAAGGTTTCAAAAGAGATGAAACTGTTTATGGGGCTGGCCGCGGCCGTAACCGGACTGATGGTGTGGCTGCTGTTTCGTTCAGGTCGTGTGGTGTGGCTATCGATGGTCATTGTGGCCATCGGCGTTTGCATTGCCGTGGGTACGTTGGCCTTGTTCCACTATGACATCACGCTGCTGACTGGCCTGCTGCCACCGCTGCTGATTGTCATTGGCGTGCCAAACTGCGTATTTCTGGTGAACAAATACCATCAGGAACTGGCCGTGCATGGGCAAAAACAGCGGGCATTGGAGGCCATGATCCAGCAAATCGGACTTTCGGCGCTGCTGGCGAACGTAACGACGGCCATCGGATTTGGCGTGTTTTATTTCACCAACAGTCGTCTCCTGATGGAATTCGGTGTGGTGGCGGCTATTAGCGTGCTGGCGGTTTACGTGGTCTGTCTGCTACTGGTACCCATTGGCCTCAGCTACCTGCCTGTTCCCAAAACCACAGAACGGCAAACATTACAGGGCGAGAGCTGGGTCAGACTGCTCACCAAAGTCGATTACTGGGTGCACCATCGCCGACAGTTGATTTACGGCACCATCGCCCTGATCACGCTGGTGAGCGCCCTGGGCCTGACCCGGATTCGGGTTGAGGGCTACGTGGTCGACGATCTGCCTAAAAATGATCCGGTCTATACAGACTTGCGGTTCTTCGAGCAACAATTCAAGGGCGCGCTTCCCCTTGAGGTGATGATCGATACCGGCACGCCGAACGGTGTATTCGCCGGAGCCGGACGGGTGCTGTATAAAATTCGGGCACTGGAACGGGTCATGGCCAGTTATCCTGAGTTTTCGAAACCAAACTCGCTGGTCAATGCCATCCGGTTTGCGTATCAGGGGTACCGGGGTGGCGAAGCGCGCTATTATGTGCTGCCACCCGCGCTGGAACTACGAAAGCTGACCAACGGCGTGCCCCTGACCGGCAAATCATCGTCGCTGGCCAATTCCTTTGTCGACTCGACCCGGCAGGCAACGCGGGTCAGCTATCAGATGGCCGACATTGGCTCTATCCGATTGAAGGCCCTGCTGGCTCACCTGCGCCCCCGGCTCGACTCACTTATGGCCGGAACGCCCTACAAGGTGAGCCTCACGGGTCATAGCCTGGTCTTTCTGCAAAGCAACGATTATCTGCTGGGTAACCTCTACGAGAGCCTGCTGCTGGCCATTGGCCTGATTGCGCTGGTGGGCATGATCCTGTTCCGGTCTATTCCCATCATCCTGCTCTCCAAACTGCCCTGCCTCATTCCGCTGGTAGTAACGGCCGGCATTATGGGTTTCGCTGATATTGCGTTCAAGCCATCGACCATCCTGATCTTCAGCATCGCCTTCGGGCTGGCCTCAGACGGAACGGTCTATTTCCTGACAAGCTACCGCCGGCACTTGCAATTGGGTCTTGAGCCGTCTGAGGCTATTTCGCAGGCAATTCACGAAACAGGGATCAGCCTGATTTTTACCGCCCTGATTCTGGCGGGTGGCTTTGCCGTGTTTGCAGCATCGGGTTTTGGCGGAACAGCCGCACTGGGTGTGCTGGTGGCCACAACAGTGCTCATGGCCTGCCTGACGAACCTGGTCTTGTTACCCGCTCTATTACTGACATTGAAGCGCTATCGAGTATGAACAATCTAACAACTCAACAGCATGATTTCTCAAGAAACGATGGTCTCGTCGTCGCAGACGAACCTCCACCGCCTGAAAGATGGCGCCTTCCTGGTTGCGGGTGTGCTCTGCGCCGGTATGGGGCTAAACGGTTTTTTATTACCCAATAACTTCATCGACGGGGGAGCTATGGGCATTTCCCTGTTACTGGAAATCACAACGGGCGTACAACTTGCCCTGCTGGTTATCCTGGTCAATTTGCCATTCATCTGGCTGGGCTATCGGCAAATATCCAGTGGGTTTGCCATTCGAACCACGATCGCCATCAGCCTGCTGGCCGTATGTCTGGTTTTTGTTCCTTACCCCGTTGTCACAACGGATAAGCTCCTGATCTCCGTCTTCGGTGGTTTTTTCCTGGGCGCCGGTATCGGGCTCGCTATTCGGGGCGGGGGCGTTCTCGATGGCACCGAAGTACTGGCCATCTGGGTTAGCCGCCGGTCGGCTCTGACGGTTGGCGACGTGATCATGGTCATCAACGTGCTGGTCTTTGGCGCTGCGGCCATTCTGCTGAACGTGGAAACGGCGCTGTATGCCATGCTAACGTACCTGGCCGCCTCTAAAACCGTCGATTTTCTGATTCACGGTATTGAAGAATACACCGCCGTGATCATCGTGTCGGAACATCACCAGGCGCTGCGCACCATGATTACCGAGAAACTGGGGCGGGGCGTTACGGTGTTTAAAGGCGAAAAAGGATACGGCAAACGCGGCCATCAGCAAGAAGACACCAGCATTCTTTACGCCGTAGTGACCCGCCTGGAACTGACCAGGCTTAAAGATAGCATCAGCCGTATCGACGAAAACGCCTTCGTGATCAACCACGGCATCGACGATGCAAAAGGCGGGATGATCAAGGGGCGGCCACTTCATTAAATCAAGTGGTCATTACGCTGCGCTGGCAGCAGGTTACCGTTGGGTATTATTAACTTCAACGGATTAACTGACAGACCATTACTACTTAATGGCAACTAATGACAGCGTAGCATAATGACTACAAATGACCATCATTTATTAAAGCAGTTGATCGGTATGGATTCGTTTAGTTATGATTTATGGTTAGTCATCGTCGCTCTGGCCATTTTGGCGGTGGCTTGGCTACCGTCTTTATTGGCCAACCACCCGCTGTCGTACCCCATTCTGTTCGTCATTGGTGGCTGGGTCCTGTACCGCTTACCTCTCGCACTACCCGACCCGCTGCCACTCAATAATCCGGTGCTGACCATGCATCTGACCGAGCTTTGCGTTATTGTAGCCTTGACGGGAACGGGCCTTAAAATTGATCGGCGGTTCAGTTTACGCGGCTGGCGCATTCCGCTCCGGCTCATCTGGCTGACGATGGTGGTAACGATTGCCCTCTTCACCCTCCTGGCCTGGGAATGGGCGGGCTGGCCAGTAGCTACGGCCCTGTTTCTGGCAGCCAGCCTGGCCCCAACTGACCCGGTGCTGGCAGGCGACGTGCAGGTTGGCGACCCTAACGAAGGAGGCGAAGACACGGTACGGTTTGCCCTGACCGCCGAGGCCGGGTTGAATGATGGCATGGCTTTCCCGTTCGTGTATCTGGCCATAGGGCTGGCACATTCGGCAACTATGTCATCCGTCGATCTAACGCACTGGTTTCTTTTCGACCTGTTCTATCGGGTTGGCGTTGGCATATTGGGCGGCTGGTTATCCGGGCGGCTACTGGCGTACCTGATTTTTGAACTGCCGCAGCGTATCAGCATCAAAACAACTGCTTATGGGTTTGTTGCGCTGGCCGTAACACTGATTAGCTATGGCGTTACCGAACTTGTTCACGGCTACGGATTCCTGGCGGTGTTTGTAGCAGCCATCACGATTCGGAATCACGAACGTACCCACGAATACCATACCTACATGCACGCTTTCTCCGACCAGATTGAGCGATTGCTTGTTGCCCTGATTCTGCTTTTATTTGGCGGGGCAATTGCCGAAGGTCTGCTGCAATCACTGACCGTCCAGGATGCTGTGATGGGTTTACTGCTCGTGCTCGTGATCCGGCCTTTGGTTGGATGGCTCACCTTGTGGAAAACCAACGCCAAGGGCCTGAAACGCTGGATCATCGCCAGTTTTGGCATCCGGGGTATCGGGTCTATATTTTACATAGCCTATGGGGTACAGCAGGCTGCCTTTGCCGACTCCGCACGGATTTGGGCATTAACCGGCTGGATCATCGTACTGTCTGTATTTCTGCATGGCATATCCGCAACGCCTGTCATGAAACGGCTTGATCGCCGTATGGCCCCTGCCGCTTTGCCCGACGAAACGGAACCAATCAACTGATTGTCAATAGCTGAGCAAACTAAAGCTAACATTTTTACCACTAGCAACCGATAGCATGGCCCGCATATTACTTCAGTTTGCGCATCCAATCCTGAGTAAATCCAGAATACACGCTACCCTGCTTCAGGCTTGCTTAAACCTGAAAAACGTAACGATCAACGATCTGTACGAGCAGTACCCTGATTTGTATATCAACGTTGAGCGGGAACAGCGGTTACTGCTTAGTCACGACATTATCATTTTTCAGCATCCATTTTACTGGTACAGCAGCCCGGCCATCATTAAACAGTGGTTCGATCTGGTGCTGGAACATAACTGGGCCTACGGCTCACGGGGAAATGCGCTGGCGGGAAAGTCGATGATGAATGCCATTTCGTGTGGCGGCAGTAGACAGGCATACACGCCAACAGGCACCAATCGCTTCACGATCAATCAGTTTCTTGCTCCTTTCGATCAGACAGCGCATCTGTGCAAGATGACGTACCTGCCCCCCTTCGTCATCCACGCAACGCACCGGCTTACCGCCGATGAACTGACCGAATACGGCAACCAATACTGCTCGGTTCTATCAGCACTGGCCAACGATCGGTTTACGCCCGACAACTTTGAGGGTATCCAGTATATCAATGAGCTAGTTACACGGTAAAGTTGTCATTACGATGCGCTGTCATTCATGCCATTCAGTGGCCATTTACTTCGCGTCATTTGTCGCAAAAACAATTAACGACCACCCAATGACAGCCTAACATAACTCCACGAACATGAAAGAATCCTTCTTTTTTCAAGCGATGGTCTACCTGGCCGCCGCCGTTGTCATGGTTCCCATCGCCAAAAAGGTGGGCTTAGGCTCCGTTCTGGGTTATTTGTTGGCGGGCGTACTCATTGGGCCCGCCTGTCTGCAATTTGTTGGTCAGGAAGGCACCGACATCATGCACTTTGCCGAATTTGGCGTTGTGATGATGCTCTTCGTCATCGGTCTTGAATTGGAGCCATCCCGGTTATGGCGCCTCCGCAAAGCGATTCTCGGCATGGGAGGCGTTCAGATTGCGGCCACTGCCCTACTTACTGGTGGACTGGCCCTGCTGTTCAACGTTGTCTGGCAGCAAGCGCTGGTGCTGGGGCTTATCATTGCGCTCTCATCAACGGCTATCGTGTTGCAATCACTTAACGAAAAAGGGCTGATGCAGACCGCCGCCGGACAAGGCTCATTCGCCGTATTATTATTTCAGGACATCGCGGTCATTCCCATGCTGGCTCTTTTTCCACTCCTCGCCACCGCCACCCCTGCTACGCAGGCAGGCGGTGACCACGGCAGCGCAAGCCTGATCGATTCATTGCCTGTCTGGTTGCAACCCATCGTATTGCTGGGCTCGGTCGCGTTCATTATCGTTGCCGGGCGATACCTGACCCCTCCGCTGTTCCGTGTTGTAGCTAAAACCGGTATGCGTGAGCTATTTACGGCCACAGCACTACTCCTGGTGGTCGGTATTGCCGTTCTGATGACAACTGTTGGTTTAAGCCCGGCGCTGGGTACGTTCCTGGCGGGGGTCGTACTGGCCAACAGCGAATACCGGCACGAACTGGAAAGCGATATCGACCCGTTCAAAGGGCTGCTGTTGGGCCTGTTCTTTATCGCCGTTGGTGCCTCCATCGACTTTCAGCTGATCATGGCCAACCCCCTGCTGATTATCAGCCTGGTGCTGAGCATTATGCTCTGTAAACTCTTGGTGTTGCTGGCCATTGGCCGGTCGTTCAACCTATCGACCGAACAGAACCTGATTTTCAGCTTCGGTCTGTGTCAGATAGGTGAATTCGCTTTTGTTTTATTCAGTTTCACGGCGCAGGAAGGCATACTCCCAAAATCACTGACCGATATTATGACGGCTGTGGTGGCCATTAGCATGGCCTTTACGCCGCTGGTTATGCTGCTGAACGATAAGCTGATACTACCCCGCCTTGGCGTGAAAAAAGAAGATGACCGGGAAAGCGATGTGGCCGCCGAAGACAACCCGGTTATCATTGCCGGCTACGGCCATTTCGGCAATACGATTGGTCGCTTTTTGCAGGCAAACAACGTCGGAACCACCGTGCTGGATGTAGACAGCGACAACGTAACCTGGCTGCGGCGAATGGGGTTCAAAGTGTATTACGGCGATGCCAGCCGCCACGATCTGCTCGACATTGCCGGTGCGGCCAGAGCCAAAATCATCGTCATCGCCATCAACGATCCCGAAAAAAGGCTTGAACTGATCGAAACGGTGAAAAAGCACTTCCCGAACCTGCACATCCTCGTTCGCTCTACCAACCGGTACGACGCGTATGACCTGATGAACGCCGGTATGCTGCACATTTACCGCGAAACCCTCGACACCAGCCTTCGCCTTGGCGTCGACGCGCTCACGTTGCTGGGTCACCGGGCGCACGAAGCATCCCGGGCAGCCAAAACGTTCTTTATTCACGACGAACGGACACTGAAGCGGCTATCCGCCATTCGTAACGAAGATGAATACCTTATGGCCGCCCGCGAATCGATGGACGAACTTGAGCGGGTCATTCAGGCCGACCGCAACGCCACCAGCCTGCACATCGAAGAGGGATGGGACGATGCAACGCTGGCACTCGAAGCCAAAGGAACTAACTGACAGCGATAGGCCAGGTACGTTGCCTGGCTATTTAACTCTCTTCCAGGTTGGCCGATTCCAGCACCCGCGCCGTTTCCCACGAAAAAGGGAGCCAATCGCCGTTGAGCGCATCGTACACTTCGGTTGCCGCCTCGCAGGCAAACAATTTGTAATCGAATTTGGGGTATTGCCCTATCAGATAGCCAGGGTAATAGTAGGCCTTATGTTGCTGCTGGGCATACTGTATCTTCAACAGCATCAGATATTTACCCAGACTATGCTTGCGGTAGTCCGGATGGTAAAAATTCATGATACCCGCAATACTTTGATCGCCGTTATCGAAGATGCCAGCGGCAATCAACTTCCCCTGATCGCGAATCTCAATAACGTAGGTATCGAAAATAGTACGGGGGCTCCCCTCGAGCAGGCACGACTCTACGGAGTAGGGTGCATCAAAATCCAGGCTGTTCCAGTACTCATCATATAGCGACTCCAGTTCATCTGTAATTACCAATGGCTTAACCGTGGCATCGAATCGCTCATTGATTCGGAACAGGCGTTTTTGCTTAGAACCGAGCGAAACAGCCGCGAGCACGATACGCAGCCAGTGTACGGGATAACGTACCTCGTCGAAGTACACATAGCGACATGTAAACACTTGTTGCTGCATCCTGAAATACCCCCGGCTAAGGAACAGATCCAGCCTGCTTCGTTCGATCATCACACAAGTATAACTCTATACATGGTTCGTTTACTAAACGCTATAGTTTCTTATTATCCCCCTTATCTGCAGCAGCATAGCCCCGCCGAGCCTTGTTATTGTGCTGCAACGATTGACGCAACGGGCGAAGGAAGGGGAGTCGGCTGGCCGTTGGTTGGCTCGGGGCGTAATTCACCCTGCTCAACGGCCTGCTGAATTTGCACGCTGATGGGCGTGTACTCCACCTCACACGGATACCCGAACAGGCAGTTTGCCTTGATCTGATCAACAACCTTGGCGGGCACCATTACCTCCCAGCCATCTTCGCCCGCCTGAATCATTTCCAGCACATGGTCGGTCGAGATGTGCAGATTTTGCTCGTTGTAATCGGTAATGTCCTCGATTTTGTCGTTGCTTTTCAGATACTGAAACAGCGGCTCCAGGTGCGGTGGCAACTGAAACTGGGCGCAGGTGTAGATCTGCCCGTTGCGGAAAGTGGGATACACGAACAGCTTTACCTTCCGGCTAAACAGCGTGGCAAACGATTCCAGAATGCCGCCTGGCAGGAAGTTGTAATGGTCTTCCTCGAAGATATATTCCAGGTTCGGAATGCCCATGATCAGACCAATCTTGAGCCGGGTGAGCCGCGACAGATAGGCCACCAGCCGGTAATACTCGTGATAATTCGAGATCATCACCGTTTGGCCCAGCCCACACAGAATATCTACCCGGTCCAGAAAGTCTTTTTCGTCTATACCCTGTTCATTCGCTTTCAGGTTGTGTAGGGTCAATTCCGACAGCATCATGACCCGATCCTGCGTTACATCAGGCTCTTCCAGAAATTGCTTCAGCCCGTTATCGATCATATCGAGCTGCACATTGGTTACCGGACGAAGCCGCCCGCGCATAACCACCACATTTTTCTTGTAAAGCGCTTCTTTCGGCTGTAATACCTGCCCGTCGGGGCCAAAAAGCGCGGCATCAGTGAACCCGTTCTTCACCAGATACAGGCTCATCAACCGGTTGTCGACATGCGCGAAATCAGGGCCACCGCACCGGATCGTATCGATCTGAATACGCTCGGGCGACAGATCGTCCATTAGCGACAGCACCAGCGTTTCGGGCGCCTTAGCGTAATAAAAGCAGGCATAAATCAAGTTTACCCCAATGATTCCCAGCGTTTGCTGCTGCAACAGGTTCTCGTTATCGAGCAACCGTACGTGAATAACGACATCATTGGGCGGCGACAGCGGGTCGCTCTGAAAGCGACAACCCAGCCAGCCGTGGCCTTCGTTTGTTTTCTGGTAATTCAGGGCAACAACGGTATTCGCAAACGCAAAGAAGGTTGTGTCGGCACCACGTTTTTCCGACAATCGTTTTTCAAGCAGGCTATACTCTTTGTTGAGCATCTTCATCAGCCGCGATTCAACAACGTACCTACCACTTACTTCGGTACCATAGATCGCATCGCTGAAGGTCATATCATAGGCAGACATCGTCTTTGCTACCGTACCCGACGCGCCACCCGCTTTAAAAAAGATCGCTGCCGTTTCCTGCCCCGCCCCGATTTCGGCGAAAGAGCCGTAAATCCGACGATCGAGGTTAAGACGCAACGCTTTCTGTTTAGTGCCTATATTTTTTTCGTACATAGTGCTGATCGAAGTGGTACAACCAAAATTACACCATTTACCATAAGAACAATAAACCTGCAAAATGGGTTGACTATGGCCTAAAAACGGTTCAGTACCCGTTCAACGCCCGATACGTACCCCGACCCAAACAGATTTACATGTACTAACAACGGATACAGGTTGTAGATCGGTATGCGCTCAATAAAGCCCGGTTCCAGCGGAAACAGCTCGGTATAAGCGTCATAAAAATGGGCATCGAAGCCACCAAATAGATGAGTAAAAGCCAATTCGGCCTCGCGCAGCCCATAATACACAGCCGGATCCACCAACGCCGGTTCGCCCGATTCAGTGATCAGCACATTACCAGTCCAGAGATCACCGTGAAGCAGCGCAGGGCGGTCGGCTGGAAGCAACTCGGGCAACCGATCGCGAAGGCGGAAAAGCGCGTCGTAGTGTGCTTTGGTGAGCAGACCGTTATAGAGCGCCTGCCCGGCCTGCGGCAATAGTCGGTGGTCAAAGAAAAAGTCATAACCACTGGTCGTCAGTGTATTACACTGCGCCAACGTACCTATAAAATTGTCGTGATCGAGGCCAAACTGCGGCTGTGTATGAGCGTGTAATTCGGCTAATTGATGGCCGAGTACTGTCCAGTAAACGGCTGAGGCACCCGGTAAACCACCCGTAGCCGATTCCAGGTATTCCAGAATGAGATACGCCTGATCGCCCTGTCTGCCATGACCGATTTCGGCAGGCACCCGAATGACGTTCGCGCTGCGCAGAAGTGCCAGGCCAGCGGCTTCCACGGCAAACAGTTCGTCACCGTCAGGCATTACCTCGTCAATGCGCTGCCGCCCGGTTCCGCTCAGATTCGCCTGGTTCCATTTCACAAAGAACGTCCCCAGCGACGTAAACACCCGCGCCGCCGTGTTGATGTCGCCCCCATTCAGAAACTGTGTATCGAGCACTTCTACCGGTTCTCCCAGGTGTTGAAACAAAATAGCTTCAAAAAACTCAGCCTGCTCGTTACCCCAAAATTGCATGTTTTCTTCCGTACCGTTCCCAGAAGTAACACCGCATTGAGGCCAGCGGTTTAAAGCAAGCTGGGTTTGTGTAGCGCCGAAGCGGATCGCCGCCCGGTTCCAGCTTCGGCGCTACACAAACCCAGGTACGTTACAGCCCGAAACCAACACGCAAACCCGGATACACCTGTTTGAAGAAGCCGTTCATGTAAATCTCCGGCTGAACCTTGATAAACCCTTTCTGATACATTGTACCACTCAACCGAATGGCATCTTTAGCGAACTGGTTACCCGATCTGTATACGGGAATACCAACATAGAAGCCTGCCAACACGCGACTAAAATCGCCCTCAAGACTATTGGATTTGCTGTGGTAGAACGTCAGGCCCACGTTCAAAAAATCAGTACGTTGTACGGCCTGCCCGTCAGCAGCATTCTGAAAAAAGAACGTAGACAGGTAATTCACGGAATACCCCACGGTGTGAATCCGGCTCGGAATAAACTCGGCGCTGAAGCTGAGTGATGGAGCCAACTGGTTTCGTATCAGCCCTACACCTAGACCAGGCTGTAGGCTAATAAACGGACTTCTGGCCAGTCCGGGGTTGATGAATTTGTACTCGCGCTGGTTGGTTTGCACCAGATTGAAGGCCATTTTTGGGTTGGTAAGGTCATGATTCTTGTAGTTCTGCACATTATCCAAAGCCGTTTGTATCCGGGCATTTACGCCTCCCTCGGCCAGCAATTGAGCAATGTCATCGATAGAATTGAGCAGCAAATACACGGCAAACTGGTGGTATGTCGTTCGCTGGCCGGGATTTTCCCACAGCACCCGCAAGGTATCCTGCCGAAGTTTAAGCAACGCAGGTGGCTCGCCAATGTTAAACTGGAACGATGTAAAAACGGGAGGGCTAGCTCGTTGGTCAATGACGCGGGCAGCGGGGCTAAGGCGGTACGTGAAGCGCAGGCCCGACGTACCTGTAGCCGTGCTATCCCTGATCTGGGCGTAATCGGTCACAAACAGCCTCAACACCGAATCGATATTTTGACGGGCACGTACCTGGGCGTAGCGGTTGAATCCGATAATCAGCGCCGCCTGCTTACTCAGATTCACTTCGATATGGCTCCGTCCCTCGAAGTTGCGGCGGTTTCCGGGCATAGCCAGGTGCGCCCGCAGGGCATAGCTGGCGGCCCGCTCCTTCCGGTTGGGCGTATTATCGGGGACTGTCAGTTGGGGTTGCTGAGCCATAGCGGTGCCAGACAGGCCTGTAAGCAACAGCGCCATTTTAACTATAGTATTCATAAAACGAGTTAGTTAAGGGGAATAATCAGACGGATTTTTTCTTCTGCTGTCTCGATAGGCCGCAACGGGGCGTCGCTCACTGGTGCGCTACCCAACCGAACAAATCGGTCATTCCGTTCGAGTTTGGCACGGGTTTCAGCCTCGGCTCGCAGTTCGTTCTGATGAACTACCGCAAATCGGCGTTTTGGGTACGTTGGCACGGCCTTTCGGGTTACTGCTGTCGGCGGCAGCTGAACCGCTGTCAACTCCGTTGGCAAGGCTTCTGCAACGGGTAAATCGACAGGTACGTTGGCCGTCGCCACTGTCAATTGACTGTTCGTGGCGTCTGTAGTATGAGCTGATACACCAGTCGATTTTTCAACATTCCCTTTGGGGCTTTCAGAAGTTCGCTTCCTACTTCGTGACGAGGCAATCAGTGGTGTCTGTTTCGGCTGGGTACGTTCCCGTAAATGTATCGGAACATGCTTGACCACTTCCTTCTCCGTTTGCCGATTGATCTGTGTCTGGTTTAGGGCTGGCGTCGAGCGTAGCAGCCAGCCTAGAAACAGAGCCATACCAACCAGCGACGCGGCGACCAGCCAACGTACCTGACCCGTTCGCTTTGACACCAGCACAACGGTCTCCGCTGCCAACTCAGGGCGTAGTTGCTCCCAGAATTTGCCCGCGTCGAACGTACTGCCCGGCGCAGGTACGTCGGATAGCGTATCCAGCGCCTGCCTGAGGCGTTCGTCAAGATGTTTGCCTTGCTGTTCGTTCATAGCCGTGCGTGGTTAACAAGTGCTGTAGTAAAGCCCGTGCCTTGCTCAGTTGCGATTTCGACGTGTTTTCCGAGATGTTGAGTTGCCCGGCAATTTCCCGGTGCGTGTAGCCTTCTATGGCGTAAAGGTTAAATACTGTTCGATAGCCCGGCGGCAATTCACGAATCAGTTCATAAATCTGCTCAGCATCCAGCTTGCCATCTGGCAGTTGCCCATCAGCCACCGGCTCTACCGTCAGCTCATCCGTTTGAAACGACGGTAACGTTCGGTTCGATCGCAGATGTAGCAGCGCTTCGTTGACAACAATTCGCTGCATCCAGGCTTCGAACCCGTTATCGTCACGGTAACTAAAATCGGGTAGGCTTCGGAAAATCTTTAGGAAGGCCGTCATCAGCACTTCTTCGGCTTCCGGTTCAACCCTGACATACCGCAAAGCCACCCGATGCAACCGATTTACATACTGGTCATACAATCGCCGCTGGGCAAAGGCATTCCCGCGCTGGCATTGGTCGATCAGTTGTTGGAGCATTACGTTCGTATTGTGGCGCTTTCTGCTGATAGAAATACAGTTTACATGCTGAGGGTTGCCTGAGGCATAAAAAAAGACCTGTAAGGGGTGGCCCTACAGGTCTTTTCGAGTTGATTATACCGTCAGTTAGGTTTAAAACCTCCCTGTTTATTTGACGCTACTCCACCGTTACTGACTTGGCCAGGTTGCGGGGCTGATCTACGTTGCGGCCGCGCATGACCGCAATATCGTAGGCCAGCAATTGCATCGGAATAACCGAGATCAGCGGCATCAGAATATCGTGCACTTTCGGGATCTCGATCACGAAATCGACCATTGTTGGCAGGTGCGTGTCGCCTTCCGTCGTAACGGCAATAACGCGGCCTTTACGGGCTTTCACTTCCTGAATGTTCGACACTACCTTTTCGTACGAGCTGTCCTGCGTAGCAACCACTACCATCGGCATGTCTTCATCAATGAGCGCGATGGGGCCGTGCTTCATTTCAGCGGCGGGGTAGCCTTCAGCGTGGATGTAGCTGATTTCTTTCAGCTTCAGCGCACCTTCCAGCGCAACCGGGAAATTGAGACCACGACCCAGGTAAATGAAGTTACGGGCATAGGTAAAGATGTAGGCAATCTCCTTGATCTTCGCGGCGCTTTGCAGCACCCGCTCCACTTTGGCCGGAACGGCCTCCAGTTCGGCCAGCAACTGCCGGAACAGCGTATCAGAAATGGTACCTTTCCGTTTGGCCGCGGCTATCGCCATCAGCGTCAGCACGGTTACCTGCGCGGTGAACGCCTTCGTACTGGCCACTCCGATTTCCGGACCGGCGTGGGTGTAGGCACCGGCATGCGTAGCTCGGGCAATCGACGAACCTACTACGTTACAAACACCAAAAATGGTAGCACCTTTCGATTTGGCCAGTTCAATTGCGGCCAGTGTATCAGCCGTTTCACCCGATTGCGAAATGGCGATCACGATATCACCTTCCTTGATGATCGGGTTCCGGTATCGGAATTCTGACGCGTATTCAACCTCAACGGGAATGCGAGCCAGTTCTTCGAAAATGTATTCAGCAACCAGACCGGCGTGCCACGACGTGCCGCAGCCCACGATAATGATCCGCTTCGACTTGGCGAGTTTGTCCATGTAATCGCGCAGGCCACCGAGTTGCAGCATCCCTTCGTCGGCATTGACGCGGCCGCGCATCGAATCGGCAATAGAACGAGGCTGTTCGAAAATCTCTTTCAGCATGAAATGCTCAAATCCACCTTTTTCGATGGCTTCAAGCTCCATTTCAATCTTCTGTACGTAGGGGGTCGTCTTGGCATTATCAAGTGTAACGATGGTCAGCTTACCGTCTTTTACCGTAGCAATCTCGTATTCATTCAGGTAGATAACGTCCTTCGTGTATTCGATAATGGGCGAGGCATCTGACGCGAAGAAATATTCACCCTCTCCAACGCCAATTACCAGCGGGCTGCCCTTACGGGCGGCCACCAGTTGCGTGGGGTCAGCAGCGTTCATCACCACAATAGCGTAGGCCCCAACAACCTCCTGCAAGGCCGACCGAACGGCATCTTCCAGCCCCCCCCCGGCATTCTCCCAGATATCTTCAATAAACTGGCCCAGTACTTCGGTATCGGTCTGGCTGGTAAACGTATGCCCTTTGCGAACCAGCGTTTCCTTAATAGTTGCGTAGTTTTCGATGATCCCGTTGTGGATGATCGCGATTTTTTTGTGGAAGGAGTAGTGTGGGTGTGCGTTTACGTCGTTAGGCTCACCGTGGGTAGCCCAACGCGTATGCCCCATCCCAATGGTTGAGTGGAGAGCTTTACCAACCAGTTCCTGTTCAAGAGCCGATACCTTCCCTTTTTTCTTGTAAATCTGCAGTCCGGGGGCCGTCGGATCGTCACCGTTCAGCAGGGCAACGCCCGCGCTATCATAGCCCCGATATTCGAGACGTTTGAGTCCTTTAATGACGAGGGGGCAGGCTTCCCGATGCCCCACATAGGCGACAATACCACACATAACAGTGAAGAGTTAACAGTAAGCAGTTATTAATTGGTGGGTGAATGTACGTTGAACGTACCTGGCTATACAACTGAAAGCTATCAAGCAACAGACGCCATTTCGCCAGAAGCGTAGACCAGGCCTTGAAAAAGCAATAAACCCCGCCAACTGCGGCGGGGTTCTGAAAGTTAGTTAGATTTTGTGTAAAACAGAATCAGCTTTACGCTGGCTTTTCCATCCAGTACCATCCGCCAGACCCGATCGCTCAGGACGGCCTGGGTTTGGTCTACTAAAGCACCCGTTTGCGAATTCTGCGCAATTAACTGGTTACTGGGTGTTAACAAGGCTAATCCGTTGTTGGGGCTTATACCGGCGACCATAGACTGCAGGTAGCCTGCCAACTGAAATGTGTAGCTGTTGGTGCGTGGGTCACGGCCAGCTAGTTGAGGGCTCGAAAAGCTACCCGGCACACGTGATACCGGACCCTGATTTTGCACTGTAAACAATATAGAGGAAACACCTGTGGTTGTTACAGACCGGGTTAGCCTGTTCTGGCCATCTATTTCTGCCATGACCAGGTAGGGCGGCAAAAACAGTTTCCCGTTATCGGGGGCGGTAGGTGTAATGACCAGGTCGGCGCGGTTTATAGCAACTCGGCCTGATTTCAGCAGATTTGTCAGAGACGGAAACTGCAATTTTGTTGTCACGCCGGTGCCTGCCTGTACATAGGTGCGGCCTGTTGTAGTCGTTGGCAGGCTTTGACCAGGCCGAAGGGCAGACAGAGCTGTACCACCCCGACTTGGCGTAATCTGGTTAAACCGTTTACCCGCAAACGGAAGCTCATACGCCCGGGCAAAGGTTTCCCCCTTCACGTGGAAATACGTTATGATCGCCGATTCTGACGGAGTAATACCCAACACGGCTGCCTGAGCAACACTATTGGACGTCAACACAAAATCGCGGTTAATCTTCTGGCGGAAAGCCAGTGGATCGACCAGAGCACCCGTAGTTGATGAAAACAGCAACGCGTTGGTATTGGCCATCGACATAATCGTACTACCAATACTGTTATCGATGGTGACCGGGCTAACATAGCCCGCCGTATCAACTACCGATGGGTTCGGTTTGAACGTACGCTTTGCAATCACTTTACTGACCGCCGGCCCAGGGCTGCTGACATCGTAGTTGATACTCCGCAGGCTATCTGTCAACTGAGAGAGCACAATCTCGTGCGAAACGGTCGTATCACCATACCAGACGCTGTTCACCGGAAAACGCACCTTTGTTGAGTCAACGATGATTCGGTCTGCCGACGTCACGTTTGTAGTGCCCGAGTCATTGACAATTAAGGTTGTTGTAGGCCGTAACTGAATATACGCCTTACTGTCGACCTGACCGAAAACGGGATCCGTATAGTGGCCCACCAACGCAACGCTCTGGTCATTACTCCGCACTGAATCCAGTTGGATGGTCGTACGGGTAATGGTCAGGGTATCGGTATACAGAACATCTACGGGAGTAGACGGAGCAAGACCGATTTCTTTTGGCGCTTCACAGGCAATTGCCGTTAGCAATACAGCGGCAACAAAAGCCAGTTTAACTGGCCAATTGCGTATAGATGTTGAAATAACGCTCGCTAACGTTGGTTTCTGCCTCGTCGAGGTCAAGTTTATGTTCGGCAATTTCATTCAGAATAGTATTCAGACTATCGTGTTCGGTTGTTCCGGCATTGACAACGGCGTCGGCGTAAGCGCAACCGATTTTTATAAATCCGGTGAAATCGCCGGTTTCGAGGTGGCTGAGCATCGCATCATCAATGTCCATCATCTTAGCTTTTTCCACCAAGTCACTGGCATTGAAACGATGTTCAAACGAGTTATTGTACACGGTAAAGACCGACTTGGTGTCTTTAAACATCGGGTCGTTCTTGTAGGTTGTCTTCAGGTACAACGGAATCAGGGCTGTCATCCAGTCGTTACAGTGAACGATATCGGGCGACCATCCTAATTTTTTTACTGTTTCCAGTACGCCTTTGCAGAAGAAAATAGCCCGTTCGTCATTATCATCGTAAAAACGATCTTCTTTATCGTGGAACACATATTTCCGGTGGAAATAGTCTTCGTTATCGATAAAATACACCTGCAACTTGGCGGTGGGAATCGACGCGACTTTGATAATCAACGGCTTTTCTTCATCGCCTACCGAAATGTTGATGCCCGATAACCGGACTACTTCATGAAGCCGATTTTTGCGTTCATTAATAAGCCCAAACCGAGGAACCAGAATTCGGATTTCCATGCCGCGTTCCTGCATATCCTGCGGTAACTTTCGCACGAAATCGGCCACGTCAGAGGTTTTGAGGAAGGGCGTAATTTCACTGGCTACGTACAAAATGCGAAGTTTGCTCATAAATGCAAGAGGGAAATTATTTTGGACGGCTTCACCTTAAAAACCTGCAAAATTAAGCAAAAAAACCCCGTATTTCAATACAATCTGACCCAAAGAATTGCAATTTCCCTTCTTCTCAATTGATAGTCATTTTCCGTAGTTTATGCACCATTTCAGCACTGTTCAGGCACTTCAGCACCATCTCAACTCTGTTCGCCGCCAAGGGGAATCGATTGGCTTCGTTCCAACAATGGGGGCCCTGCATACCGGCCATTTAAACCTCGTAGAACGGGCCAAGTCGGAGTGTGACGTTGTGGTCTGCAGCATCTTCGTTAACCCTACTCAATTCAATAACCCCGACGACCTGGCCCGTTATCCCCGTACGCTTGATGAAGACTCGGCGTTGCTTGAAAGGGTTGGAACAGATGTGATCTTTTCGCCGTCTGTTGCTGAAATGTACCCCGAACCAGCCACGATACGCATCAATTTCGGTGCCCTGGAAACGGTTATGGAAGGTGCATCACGTCCTGGCCATTTCAACGGCGTTGGCCTGGTTGTCAGTAAGTTATTTCATATGGTTGGACCAGACAAAGCGTATTTCGGCCAGAAAGACCTGCAGCAGGTTGCCGTTATCAGGCAACTGGTTCGCGACCTGAACTTCCCGCTCGAACTGGTCCGTTGCGACACCGTTCGTGACGAAGACGGGCTGGCTATGTCGTCGCGCAACCGCCTGTTATCACCCAAAGAACGTACCCAGGCTCCTACCCTATTCGAGGCACTTACGCTGGCCAGAAACCTCCTCCTCGACGGGTACACGCCCGAGCAGGCAAAGGCCTCCGTTCGGGATTATATGGCTCACCGACCAGCCTTTACTCTAGATTACATTGAAGTAGTGAATACCGACACATTACAACCTGCAGCCGAACTACAGCCCCCGGGCCAAACAGCCCTCTGCATTGCCGCCCAGCTTGGCAAAGTACGCCTGATCGATAACGTGGTGTTTTAAGTTAATATGGCTCTGTTGTAATCAACTGTTTTCAGATATGGCGGCGGTTGCCCAGATGGTTGATATGTAGGAGCAGTCCATCGTGGCTGCCCGCTTTCGGGCGTCATAGCGACCGCTGACAGGACGTTGACCTTTACCGAAGGAAAGAACGTCGTGTTTGACGTGCGATTTTTGCGCCTGCTCAGACAGGCGGTCGCTGTTGCGTCCGAAAGCGGGCGGGCACGGTGGCCCGCCCCTACACATCAACCATCTGGGCGGGTTACAAACACTTTCGCCTGGTATCGATAATCGCCTGAATCTTCCAGACGCCATTGAACCGGACGAGGGTAAAGGCATTGGCTCCGCAGTGGACAGTTTTGCCTTTGTAATTAAAGCTGTAGGGGATAAAGGCCGTTGCCAGATCACCATCAATCTGAATCTGGTAGGGCTGAATGATTTCGTTCAGATCGCCCGGCTTGGCTTTACCTACCTGCGAAGCAAAATCACTGATCGACTCGGTACGCACGCTGACAAAACCAGCTGTATTGGTAACCGTTTGCAGCGTAGCGCCCGAGGCAAAAGCGGCTTTGACGGCGCTTGAATCAGCCTTTTTCATGCCTTCGAACAAATCGTCGACGGCCTGCATAATAGCCACGTCTTCCTGTGGCGTGGTTTCCATTGTTTGGGCGAAGCTGGCCAGTGGAAGAAAAAGGAGAAGCAGAAGAGTTTTCATACCGGTAAAACGCCGATTGGGCCGATTAAGCCACTTTTTGCGGATTTAGTTTTTGACTACCAAATCTGCAAAAATTGGCTCAATCGACCCAACCTATAATCTAATTATTCGCCTAAATGTATTGATTAACAATCATTTCGTATAGCTCCTGCTTACCGCTGACCTGCTTTGGTTCGCCATTGGTCATGGCGTATTCACGCAGATCCTCGAGGGTTAGTTTACCGGCTTCGAAGTCAGCACCGGCACCGCTGTCATAGCTGGCGTAACGCTCGGTACGGAGCTGCTTGTATTTCGATTTGCCAAGGATTGCCTCTGCGGCAATAGCCGCGCGGGCAAACGTGTCCATACCACCAATGTGAGCGATGAAAATATCTTCCAGATCGGTTGAGTTGCGGCGCGTTTTGGCATCGAAGTTCACACCGCCTGATTTAATACCACCCGCTTCCAGAATCACCAGCATGGCCTCGGTCAGCTCATACACATCGACGGGGAATTGGTCGGTATCCCAGCCGTTCTGGTAATCACCCCGGTTCGCGTCGATACTGCCGAGCATATTATTGTCGGCGGCAACCTGTAGTTCGTGAGCAAACGTGTGGCTGGCAAGCGTGGCGTGGTTCGTTTCGATGTTCAGCTCAAAATCATCCTGCAAGCCAAAACGGTTCAGGAAACCAACTACGGTGGCGGCATCGAAATCGTACTGATGCTTGGTTGGCTCCATCGGCTTCGGTTCAATATAGAACGAGCCGGTAAAGCCCTGCTTGCGGGCATAATCACGGCTGATTTGCAGAAAACGGCCCAGGTGTTCCTGTTCGCGTTTCATATTCGTGTTCAGCAGCGACATGTAGCCCTCGCGACCACCCCAGAAGGTGTAGCCCCGCCCGCCCAGTTCGATGGTAGCGTCGATGGCGTTTTTTACTTGCCAGGCACCATGCGTCAGCACGTGGAAATCCGGGTTGGTGCTGGCGCCGTTCATGTACCGCTCGTGCGAGAACAGATTGGCCGTACCCCACAGCAACTTTACACCGCTGGCGTCCTGCTTTTGCTTCAGATAATCGACCACCTTACGGAAGTTGGCCTCAAATTCGTGGTTTGAATTACCCTCCGGCGAGACGTCGACATCATGGAAACAATAGTATTCCATGCCAATTTTGGTAATGAACTCAAACGCCGCGTCAGCCTTGTTGAAGGCCGCGCCCAGCGGATCATTACCGGCGCTGGCATCCCAGGGGAAATGCTTCACGCCTGGCCCGAACGGGTCAGCACCGGTACCGCAGAACGTGTGCCAATAGGCCACGGCAAACCGGAACAGATCTTTCATGGGCGTACCCAGAATGGTGCGGTTGGCGTCGTAAAATTTGAATGCCAACGGATTGTCCGATTCGCGACCTTCGTACGCAATGGGTGCTGACACAAACGGAAAGTACGTTTTATCGCCAAGTGTCAAATTGATGTGAGCCATAAAGAATATACTAGTAGGTTGGCGTAGAGTTGCCTGTCTTTCAAACGCAGTTTAGTACAAAATCTCTGTTTTATATCATTGCAACATGATGTACTATTATGACCTGTTTTGCCTTTATAAAGAATACATCCTGCTAGTATTGCACACATAAGACAGTATATGAACGCTGAAGACCTGTTAACACTGCGCCAGCAGATTGAACGATTTACGCCACTAAGTGAAGACGAATGGGCTATGCTGACGCCCCATTTGCAAGTTAAAACGCTTCAGAAACACCAGCTTTTTGCCGAAGAGGGAAAGCTGGCGAATGATGTTGCACTAGTGCTGGAAGGTTCATTCAGGCAGTTTTATACTACTGATGGCGAGGAAAAGACAACGTATTTCTATTTTGAAAACCACCTGATGAGCGCTTACATGAGCTGTCTTACCCAACAACCTTCACGCATGACAATTGAGGCGCTGAGTTTGGCCAGGTACGTTGTCTTTCCGTATACAGTTCTGGTCAAGCTCTTTGAACAGAGCCTCACCTGGCAGAAATTCGGGCGGCTTATCGCCGAGTATATCGCCATCGGCCTGGAAGATCGGATGGTGGGTTTATTAACCCAGAGCCCCGAAGAACGCTATCTGACTCTCCTGAACAGCAATAAGAAAAAGATTCTGGACCGTATTCCGCAGCATTACGTGGCGAATTACCTGGGCATAACACCTGTAAGCCTCAGCCGTATCCGCAACCGGATTATGCACCGCGACGACGCCTGATACAGCTATTACAGAGCGAACATCGATGCTATTCGCTCTGTCATTTGCGGAGATCCCTTCTCGAAAATAACTTGATAATCAGCGGGTAACTACGCCCACAAGCGACCGTTTATTACCTAACTTAGCTAACCGGTTTCTAAACCCCTTCATTAACCTGATGCCCCTCTCTTTTCTACGCTCTACCCTTTTTACGGCTTTAGTAGTTACGGCAGTAGCCTGTAACAAAGCGCCTTCGGGAAACGAGGCCCTCACGTATAATCAATCGCCGGAGACGGGCGTTCGTACAGGCGGGGTCAGGATGATTCCGGTAAAAACGCCGTCAGGTACGTTCAACGTATGGACAAAGCGGGTGGGAAATAATCCACGTATCAAGGTGCTTTTGCTGCACGGTGGCCCCGGCGGCAACCACGTTCTGTTTGAACCGTTCGAGAGCTATTTCCCTGCCGAAGACATCGAGTTCTATTACTACGACCAGCTTGGTTCGCTCAATAGCGATCATCCCTCCGACAGTACGCTCTGGACCACGCCGCGTTTTGTGGAGGAAGTAGAGCAGGTACGTCGGGCCTTGGGGTTGAACAAAGACAATTTCTACCTGCTGGGTCATAGCTGGGGCGGGATTCTGGCGACGGAATATGCCCTCAAGTACCAGCAGAACCTGAAAGGGCTCATCATTAGCAACATGATGAGTAGTTGCCCCGAGTATGGAAAGTACGCCGAAGAGGTGCTGGGCAAACAAATGAACCCAAAGGTATTAGCCGAAATTAAAGCGATTGAAGCCCGGAAAGATTTCCAGAACCCGCGCTACATGGAGTTGCTAACCCCCAATTTCTACGAGCAGCATGTTTGCCGGCTAAAACCCTGGCCCAATGCATTCGACCGGGCATTTCCCGCCATGAATAGCACGGTCTATACGCTGATGCAGGGCCCATCCGAATTCGGCATCTCGGGACGACTGGCCAACTGGGACCGCCGCGCCGACCTGAAGAATATCAACGTACCTACGCTTACCATCGGCGGCATGCACGACACCATGGACCCTAAACACATGGCCTGGATGGCAACGCAATTTCCCCACGGCACCAGCCTGATTTGTCCCGACGGCAGCCATTGTAGCATGTGGGACGATCAGCCGCACTACTTCCCCGGCCTTGTGAAATTCATCAAAGCCGTTGATGCGGGGGAGGAAAAGGTAGCGCTGTAACTATTGCGATTGGCCAGTCAACCAGAGGGTGGTTTTATCTTGTGATTGGCCAATCAACCAAATCGTGAATCTGTATGGGCGGCCATGAAGGGCCGCCCGCTTTCGGGCTCGGTAGCGACCGCTGACAGGACGTTAACCATTACCAAACGAAGCTGTGTGCTTGTGTTATGCATGCTCTACAGGCGGTCGCTACCGCGCACGAAAGCGGGCAACCACGAGGGATTTGCCCATACAAATCCCGATACGGTTGATACCGAATGTTTCGGATGTCAACAAATCAACGATCCGATCATGATAGCGAACGATAACCCTACTTTATCCCGATCACCATTGCCCTCCCCGGCAACGTGCGGTAAGTAACGACGCGGCCTTTCCGGAGGCCGGCTCCGCGTTGCCAATCCTGAATTTCGGCGATGGAGTAGTTACCTGCGGTGCTGGTGAGGCCGTAGAACAGATCGGTTGAGCTACCAACCAGTTCGGGAGCGGCACCCGTTTCGGGTCGGATGAATTCGTTGACAATGTAGATACCACCGGGTTTCAGCGCACGGGCTACCCGATTAGCCACATCGCGGTTCTGTTCGGGCGTGAAATGATGCGCCAGGCTCGACATCAGGACGATGTCGTATTGCGATTCGCCAAAGTCGTCGGTGAGGGCGTTGCCAGGGGTATGTTGTACACGATCGCCCATGCCGAGGCGGGCCAGCAGAGGAGCCGCCTGTTCAATGGCGGCGGGTAAATCAATAATTGTTGATGAAAGGCCGGCGTAACGCTTACACAACGCCACGGAGTGCTGCCCGTGTGAGCCGCCGATGTCGAGCATACGGGCGGCCGATCCGGTCTTGACGGCTTCGGGAACGGGCGTACGTCGCCCAAATTCTTTCGCTTCACTGCCCGAGGCCGCCACCATAGCCTGCTGGTAGTAGTTCCATTGCTGGGCGTCGAGGTGGTCGTGGTAATGAATGCCTTCACCCGTTTGCAGGTACGTACCCAGCTTCTCGAGCCAGGGCCAGACCACCCGGTTATTAAATAGCAACATGCCGTATACCGATTCGGGCTCGTGCCTGAGCGTCCATTTCCGGGCCATCTTTGTCAGCGTGAACGTACCTGAGAGGTACGTAAAGTAGCCCAGCGCAGTAAGGAGGCCCATCAGCTCGCCGGTAGCTTTAGGATTCAGCCTGCATGCCTGCGCAATATCATCGGTGGTATCGTTCCCATCGGCCACAGCATCGAACACGCCTTTGTCGGCCGCTTCAAGCACCGCCTTACTTATCACAGGCATGATCTGGGCGTGCAACAGTGGCACTGGCACCAGGTTGGCCCGTAAGGCAACCCATTCGAGCGGGTTATCGGCAGAGATTTTTAGTTGCATGAGAAACAGTCCTCTGTCTTCTGTCCCCTGTCTTCTGTTGCGCTGCTTAGGCACGATTGCTAATTAGCAGCGCAACAGAAGACAGGGGACAGAAGACAGAGGACTGCTTTTTTACGCTTTCAACCGGTCTTTAAGGTAGCTTAGGGCGCGTTTGTAGGCATCGGCAGAGGCTGTCTTATCGAAAACAGGATTACTCGGGTTCGCGAAACCGTGGCCGGCGTCGTAGCGAACCACCTCTATTTTCTCACCAGCTTTCTTCATGTTTTCTTCAAACATATTCACAACCTGCGGATTGATCGATTTATCCTGATTACCGAAAATACCCAGTACGTCGGTGTCCAGCGCTTTCAGTTTTTCTACATCCTGCTCAGGGAAACCATAATACATCACGCAGCCTTTAGCCTGTTTGCCTTCCAGCATGGCTGATTGCAGCGACAGGCTACCACCAAAGCACCAGCCAACGCTGGCAAACTCGGCTTTCGGACCAGCATAAGCAATGGCACCTTTCATGATCGACGCCAGGCGAGCCTTATCAGCTCCCTGCATCAGTTTGCCTGCTTCGGCAGGCGCAGTAGCCACCTTGCCATCATACATGTCGACGGCCAGTACGTTCACGTTTTTCAAGTCGTTGTAAAACGTTTCGGCCTGCATCTTGATGTTGTCATTCAGACCCCACCATTCCTGATACACCAGCAGCCACTTATCTGATGGCTTTTTCGATTTAAGCAGGAAGCCATTCGCCGTTTTACCGTCGGGCGTACTGAACGTCATCATCTCGCCCGCTTTCGACTCGTAGTGAAAGGGAATCGGGCTGGCGTGCAGGGCCTGGAAAGCCGGATCGCCGGCGAGTTGTTGCATACCAGCCACCCCACAAAGCGGAATAGCTGGTGCCGTTTCGGGCTTGTTGTGTGCCGACCACAGGGTCAGCACAAACGAAATGATGGAAATAAAGGAAAGCTTCATAAATACATCAATTGTGTGTTGGTACATTTAACTAAACCAGAAAAGCCGACTAGTGGTTTTTCTAACGCCGCAGGATTTCGGATCGTTGATCGGTCCGCCGATCAACGATCCGAAATTATCATGCTTGTTTCAACGTAAAAATCGTGATTTCGGGCAGAATACCAACTCGGCCAGGGTAGCCAATGTAGCCATAACCCCGGTTCACATACAGCGTCTGCGGATTTGCAGTGGCCGTATCCTCGCGGTATAAGCCTGCCCACTGACGGTAGAAATACTTTACCGGACTCCATTTATAATCGCCAAACTCAACGCCAAACTGCGCGCCGTGTGTATGCCCACTAAACGTCACGTCGATATCCGGGTAATTGGGGCGTACCTCAGCGTCCCAGTGCGTGGGGTCGTGTGATAGCAGGAGCTTCACAGGATACGCTTCGGCTCCTTTATAGGCTTTTGCCAGATTTCCCGCTTTTAGCGCAGCCGGGCCAAAACCGAGGTTCTGCACACCGATGATGGCCAGTTTATCGCCGCCCTGCGTCAGAATGTGGTTTTCATCCATCAATGGGTTCCAGCCCATTAATTTATGCGCCTTCACCACGTCGAGCACGTTCTGGCGTTGCGCTTCGGCACTGGGCCATTTTACATACGCACCATAATCGTGGTTGCCCAGCGTTGAGAAAACCCCTAGCGGTGCTTTTACTTTATTGAAAATATCGATGTACTCATTCACTTCATCAGCGCGGCTGTTCACCAGATCGCCGGTGAAGAAGACCAGATCGGGCTTTTCGCGAAGCAGCATATCCACCCCGCCTTTCACCGCCGTTTTGTTAAAAAAGCTCCCCGAGTGGATATCCGACAGTTGAGCGATGGTCATACCGTCGAAGTTGCGGGGCAGGTTTTTCAGCGGCAGTGTTACACGTCGAATCCGGTAGTCGTGGGCTCCCGAAATGATGCCGTACGAAAAAGCCACCAACGGAATGGCCCCGGCAGCAACGGCCGTTTTTACCAGAAAATCATGACGCGTAATGGTCGTATCTGCAACGGGTGCTTCAACTCCGGGTACGTTGCTGACCTGGGCCGACGATTTTCCGGCAATCAGCGACCAGACCCACTGGAAGAAGCGAATAATATCATCGATAAACAGAAAAATAACCGTGATGAACTTCGAGAAGTAAGCAATAAAAACTGCGATCGTCAGCATGGTACGGGTTACGCGGCCAATCGAGTCGGCGGGAATTAGTTGCAGGGCAATATACGTACCCAGCGAAAGAGCCGTAAAGCCCCAGTAGCACCAGGCTACCGTACGCTGTGTGGCCTCGGTTGAATGTCGGGCGAAAAACTTAAACGCCTGATAAACATAGACATCGATCAATAAAAAAATCGCGACGACTAAAACGCTTGACAAATTACGGAGCATAGAGAACATATATGGCTAAGTACTGGTGTTGGCAGTGCTTACCCTCTAACGCCTTTTGCACAACTATGGTTACAACCATCTCAGGCTAGTTTACGGACACGACAAGCGGCTGATCGTCAAGTAAGATTATCACCTGGTTACCGGCCATTTGTGCTACCTGCAGCCTACAGGCAGTAGAGCTAGAGATAAACGGGTCAGGTTACTGTATCCTGGTAACGTACCTGACCCGTTTATCGGCTTCAGCCAGCCACGGTCGATCGGCGGCTGTTCCGGAGCGAATTGGGCGCTATCTGTTTCGTACAACTCATTCGAGTGGCAAATCACCACGTTGTAATTCGCTTTGGCCAGTACCGTCTGCGCGCCGGTGAACGCTTTCGGGTACTAATAAGCTCCCCAAGCGATATTGAGCTGGTCGAGGTGCTGACAGGTGTCTCGACCACCCAATGGAGACAGTGCTGATGACGCACCCGAAACGGCCTCGCCCTTCTACGTGCGCGCCTACGTGCAAGGCATGAATGGAGCCGTCCTCCCCGCGCTGATGGAGATCCGCTACTACATAAAGCTCAGATACGTTCAGACGTGTGGCGATCACTCCCGCTTTATGAGCACCCGCACCCGGCTGACGCGGCCTTTGTCGTCGGCGCAGGCGATGGTCAGCGTGCCGGGTGTGGGCGTAAAAAAGAGTGTTTCAGTCGGTTTGGCCGCCCGATACAGCTTCTCGTTCAGGTACCAGTATACCCGCCGTACATCGTTGGCCGCCTGGCAGGTCAGGGCCAGATCGGCCGGTTTTTGGGGGTTAATAAAGTACTCGCTGTTCTGATTCAGGCTCGTAATCAACGGGGCTACGCCAGTACCAAATACACGCTCACAAGCCGGATTGTGGGGTGGAATAGCCGCGTATGGTCGGTTACTGGCGGCGTACCAGGCCACCACCTCCGGTGCCAGGTTCGGGTACAACCGGGCTACCGGCCGCAACAGGCTGTCGCCTCCTGTTGGGCGACAGTGGGCACAATACGATAACGTACCTGCGGCGTTTGTCCAGACCATTGTCTGATGCTGGCACCGGCTGGCCCGCGACACACCCATGATGTAATAATCCACTGCCCTACCCTCGCAGGTACGCTCGGGCGCGTCACCGCTTTCGGGGCAAACCTGCCGAGAGGCCAGTTTCCCACCTGCCGGTGCCCTGAACCAGCCCGTCGGCGTGTTGTAGTCGATGGCGTTGAACACCTGAAACAGCAAGGGCGTAGCCGTATTGGCTCCGCTCAGGTCCGGTACGCCAACGCCCGAGAAATTACCGACCCACACGCCCACCGTATAATGCCGATTGTAGCCAATGCTCCAGGCATCGCGCCGCCCGTACGACGTACCTGTTTTCCAGGCAATGCGGGGCAATCGATAACTGTTATCGAAATTATTGGGCAGGTCGGGGCGGGTAATCTGGGTTAGCGTATTGGTAACGAGAAAAGCGGCTTCGGGAGAAAAAATGGCAGGTGATGTCGATTCATCAGCAGCAGATGGCGATCCTGTTTTCGTGGGTGCGTCAGCAACAAACCTGACCTCGCGAACTTTACCACCGTCAGCGAAGGCGGTGTAGGCCTGCGTCAGTTCTTCCAGCGTAACGCCGCAGCCGCCCAGAATCATGGATAGGCCAAGGTCGTCGGCCTGTTTCTGAACGGTTCGGAACCCGGCTTGCCGCAACGTACCTACGAAGCTGGGGGTCGATACGTCGCGCAGGAGCTTCACGGCGGGGATGTTCAGCGAGTTGGCCAGGGCAAATTCAGCCGTGACAGGACCATTGAAATGCCGGTCGTAGTTGTCGGGCTCATAACCACCAAAATTTGTAGGTACGTCGTTCAGTTTGGCTTTGGGGGTAATCAGTCCCTTATCGAACGCCAGCGCGTAGAGCAGGGGCTTCAACGCACTCCCCGGCGACCGTATCGCCTGCACGCCATCAACCTGCCCCCCATCGAAGGTGTTGGCAAAATCGGCCGATCCTACGTAGGCTTCAACCGCCCCCGTCTGGTTATTAATCACCAGCACCGCCGCGTTATGGATGTTCTGTCCCCGTACCCGATCCACGTATTGGCGAACCAGCCGTTCGGTAGCCGCCTGCACAGCGGGTTGCAGCGTACTGACGATGATGGGCTGGTCGGGCTGCTCCGTTCGAAGGCGCAGGCTCAGTTGCGGCGCCTGGTTGGGCGCGGGTCGGCGGCGGGCATCTAGCGGTTCGTTCAGTGCATCCTGTACCGCTTTTTCGTCAAATGTTCCTGCCTGCTCGAACCGACGAAGCCACGCATTCCGCGCCTGTACAATAGCAGCGTTGTTGTCGCCTAATCGCAGGCTCGACGGGCGGTTGGGAATAATGGCCAGCGTGGTGATCTCGGCCAGGCTGAGCAACTGCGGCGGTTTTCCGAAGAAGATCAACGACGCCGACTTGATGCCCTCTACGTTGCCGCCGTAAGGAATCAGGTTCAGGTAGAGTTGCAGAATTTCGTCTTTGCTCAGATGTGCCTCCAACTGCACCGCCCGCGCCGCTTCGATCAGCTTACTCAGGTACGTTCGCGGGCGCGGTTCGAGCAGGCGAACGACCTGCATGGTGATGGTGGATGCGCCTGAAGTGCGGCGGCCCGACAGCAGGTTCCGGCCTGCCGCCCGCGCCATCGCTACGGGATTCAGGCCGGGATGCCAGTAGAACCAGCGGTCTTCTTTGCGGAGAATAGCCTGCCGCAGCCGGGGCGTAATATCGTCGAGCGTAGCATACATGCGCCACTTATCATTCCGGTTCAGGAACGCGTGGAGCGTAGTTCCGTCGGCAGCGGTCACCAGCGTGGAATAGGCAACACGCGTTGGTGGCGGAAACAGGCGATCCAGCAAAAACAACCCCAGCAACGTACCCAGCAGTAGTTTGGGCCAGCGATGCGTTCGCAGGTAGCCGAGACTACGACGATAATCGGGAAGGCGGGCGCTGACGTTCACGGACAAAAATAGGCATGGGCCGCCAACAGGCATTTAGGGCTTCCTTGCGTCCAGAACGGCCTGTAGCTTCCGGGCAAACTCCTTATCGTTGGGTGGCGCGAAGATATAACTGTGTTCGCCGGGTACGTCGTATACGTGAACGCCTTTCATCGCAAAATCACGCCAGCCGTAGAAGTCATAATCGTCCATATAGAACGTCTGAATCGTGGCCCGGAACAGGTGTACTTCCAGATCAGCGGGAATTAGCTGGAATTGCTCGAGCGCCACGTCATTGATGGCTTCGATCTTGAACGTGGTGTCGAAAATGGCCTCCTGCTGCTGTTCCTGTCCGAATTTCATTTCCCAATAAGCCCGGATAATTCGTCGCAGCAACACATGATCGATCCGTTTGCTGGGTTTCAACCACCAGTAGTGCTTGATCAGCCGGCGATCAATCGATTCCATTTTATAGGAGACACCCTGTCCGCGCAGTTTTTTCAACAGGCTCAACGTATGCACCACTTTGTTGACGAAGAGGTTGAATCCCTGTGCTTTGCGCTGCCACCACGGATTACTGCGCCCCGCGTCGTAGGCGTAGGCATCGAACAGCGCCACCAGGCCAACATCCAGGCCTTTTTCTTTCATCTGACGGGCCATTTCGTAGGCCACAATGCCCCCAAATGAAAAACCACTCAGCGAATATGGTCCGGCTGGATTATGCTTCACGATGGTTTCCACGTAATGCGCGGCCATCTCTTCAATACTATAAAACGGCTCATCGATGCCATTTAACCCCCGTGCCTGTAAGCCATACACGGGCTGATCGGCGTGTAGATTCTGCGCTACGGCATTGAATAGCAACACATTTAGCCCCGCTCCGTGAACGATATACAGTGGTTGGCGCGTACCCGTGGGCTTAATCGGCACCAGCGACTTCCAGGAAACGGGTTTCGTATCTTCGTGTAGCAGCGTGGCCAGTTGCCGAATGGTAGGATACTCGAACAGGGAAGCAAGCGGTAACCGGCGACCGGTTTGTTTTTCCAGCCGGGTCATCACCTGTACGGCAATCATGGAGTGGCCACCCAGTTCGAAGAAATTATCATCTATACCAATGTCTTCTACGCCCAGTACCTCACTCCAAAGGGCGGATAACAGCACTTCTTCAGGCGTTGTAGGCTTATTTGACCGATCGGCCGTTTGCTCTGACACACTGGTTCTATCGGCCGACGGAGCGGGCAACGCTTTTCGGTCAATTTTACCGTTTGGCGTAATAGGGAAGCGCGGCACCACCACAAAATCAGTTGGCACCATGTAGTCGGGAAGCGTTTGAGCCGCCTGTTGCCGCCACTGCCGGAGCTGCTCTTTCGTGATGGTCGGTAACGGCGCGTAGGGCTCATTCACGAAATCGCGCGGGGCGGCATTGGTTAGGGCTATACCATCTGGCATGGGCGGTAATAGCTGGCCATGGCTGATAGGAATGAAAACAGCCTCGACCTGATTATCATGGCCGTTGGACGCCCAGCGCACGTAAGCCTTGAACCCAAGCCGAGCGGCCAGTGACCAGAACGCATCGGGATCAACCCCGCCAGGTACGTTGGTTAGCTGGCTTTTCAGGCCACTAACCAGATCGTCTCCGCTTGCCTGTTGCAACCCGTTCAGCAACGCAAAATCGGGCGCTGTGCGGGCGTTGGGTACGTTGGTAAGCCGCAGAATCTGGGCAGGCTGTTGCTGCAAATGCTGTTCCAGCGTTGCCAGCGAACCAACAGATAGCCAACTCATTGAGTCCGTCACGGTAGCTACAGCCGGTGCTTCGCCGATGTAGAGCCACACGTCGAAATGGTACTTCGTTGTTTCGTTGATCGCATGGCCTTCACGTAGCTGTACATCAACCGCTTTTATCGACGGGAACAGCGCTGGCAGCAGGTAGAAGAACGCAGGATCGGCCATCAGCTCATCATCCATCCGGATTCGGCGATCTACCGTCCGCCGGAAATCGGCCACGCGCTGCTCATCGGCGGTTCGTTGCAACTGGTCGAAGGTGTGGTGCTGGGCCTGCAACTGGCGAATCTGCATATCGCCAATAAATATGCAACCACCGGTAGCCGTAGCCTTCACGGCGCCTTCGATCACGGTCAGGAAATAGCGCAGATCAGGGAAATACTGCGCCACACTGTGAATCAGCACCAGATCGAGCGAGGCCGGGTCAACCATCGAATAATCATCGGCCATGGCAGCCTGGGCACGCACCTGCGTCCACTTATCCGGCTGAGCGGCTAACCGGTGATTCAGGTTGTCGATCGCCGTTTGGGCATAATCGGTCGCAATGTACAGATCAGCGTCGGGAGCCAGTTCAAACAACAGTTGCCCCGCACCAGAGCCTACTTCAAGTACCCGCTTTGCACCCAGTGCCTTCAACCGACGCACCGACTGGCCCAACCACTCGTCGGCCTGTTCACGGATGTTGGTTTGGTTGGAAAGCTGTTCGGCAATGACCACGTCGAGGTCGTCAACGTCGGTTTGCTCGCCATCCTTGTTTCGCATCCCGGCGTCATAGATCGTATCCCAGCGTTGTTGCCAACCGGCACCACCCTGTTCGAACTGGCTCAGATCGGGTACCACATAGGCAACCAGCCGCTGATCGCCGGGGCGGTCTTCGCGGGCCATAACCACCACTTCTTTAACCTGATCAATGGCAGTCAGGGCATGCTCTACCTCACCAAGTTCAATCCGGTAACCCCGGATCTTTACCTGCTGGTCGATACGCCCCATATACACGATATCAGCCGTTTCGGGAGTTCCTCCGTTCAGGTAGCGGCCCATATCACCCGTGCGGTACAACTTCTCCCGTACGTTGGAGAAAGGATTATCGATGAATTTTTCGGCTGTCAGTTCAGGCTGGTTCAGGTACACGCCCGATACCCCTTCGCCCGCAATACAGATTTCGCCAGGTTGGCCGGGCTCAGCCAGTTTGCCGTGCTCGTCTACAATGTAAATCCGCGTGTTGGCAATGGCGTGGCCAATCGTGATCCGCTCATCAGTGGGCAAAATCTGCTTTCCAGTGGCGTAAATGGTCGTTTCTGTTGGCCCGTAATAATTCCATAGTTCGCGGCACGAGGCCATCAGCGTCCGGGCCAGGTCCATGGGCAGGGCTTCGGCGCAGGAGATTACGCGCAGGTTTTTATGCCCGTGCCAGCCCACTTCCAGCAGCACCCGAAACAGCGCGGGGGTAGTCTGAACAAACGTGATCGATTCGTCGCGGAGGAGTTCGGCCATGGCTTCCCCGTTTCGAGCCGTGGCCGGATCGATCAGGAGCAGTTCGGCACCCACTATCAGCGGCGTGTAAATCTCAACCACCGACAAATCGAAGGCGATCGTAGCCAGGGCAATTGTCTTATCGTGTTCGGTCAGGCCCGGTTCGCGTGCTACGCTGAACAGCACGTTGGCTACACTGTGATGCCGGATCAGGGCACCTTTGGGTCGACCGGTAGTACCCGACGTATACAAAATGTAGGCAATATCCTGTCCGGTCGGTTGCTGATCGGGAGCCGCTTTCGGGTATTGATTCAGCGTTGGCCAAAGCGTTTCAACCACAATCTCACGCACATTATCAAGGCCGAACCGCCCTTCATGCGCGGCTGACGTCAACAGAGCAACGCAACCCGAATCGGTTAAAATATAGGCGATCCGGTCGGTTGGGTGCTGCGGGTCAACGGGAATATAGGCTGCTCCGGTTTTCAGGATACCAAACATACCCACCACCATCGGTAATGACCGATCAACAGCCAGACCGACCCGATCACCGGGACGCACGCCCTGAGCCCGTAACGCATGCGCGACCTGATTTGCCTGTTCATCTAACTCACTATAAGTCAGCGATTCTTGCCTGAATCGAATGGCAATTTTATCAGGAAAGCGTTGCGCCGTTTCGCCAAGTAACGTACCCAGTGCTTTCTCGCGGGGGTAAACCAAGGCATTCGGAGCATCGGCCCGTGCAGGTGCTGTGTCGGGCACGATAGACTCTTTTCCTAACCGGCCTAGCGGCTGGTCGGGCTTGTCGACCATCGCCCGGATCAGATCAACGAACGACTGATTGAAACCGGCAATGGTTTCGGGCTTGAACAGGTACGTATTGTACGACCATTCGAGCACCAGCGACTGCTCTGAGCCCGTAGCGTTGAGCGATAGCTCGAAATTTTCGTAGGCCCGCGGGTTGCTGATCAGTTGATGTTGCAGGCCAACGAAATCAACGCCTTCATCAAGCCCCATATCTACGTTGAACACCACCGGAACCAGCGCTACCCGAGACGGATCGCGCGGAATAGCCAGTTTGCGCAAGAGGCTCCCAAACGTAAGTTGCTGATGCTCGTAGGCATCCATCAACTCGTAGCGCCGCTTTTTCAGGTACGTTGTGAATGACTGAGTAGGGTCGCACTGACTGCGCAGGGGCAGCAGCGTGACGCAGTGCCCAACCAAGCCGTACTGATCAACCACCGGTTGTCCGGCTGTAGGTAGCCCCACCACCAGATCGTCCTGATGGGTAAGCTGATGAAGCCATGCTTCGAAAGCCGCCGTTAACGTACCCACGAAACTACTCCCCGACCGCACACCCAATTGTTTCAGGGCTGTCACCAGGGCGAAGTCAACTGAAAAATCGGCCCGCCGACTCGCGTAGGTACGTGGCGTAGGCCGCTGTACATCGGTGGGCAAATCGAGTCTGGGTACGTTGCTCTTAAACTGATTTAACCAATAGGCTTCGCTCTTCTGATAGGCGCTGCTTTTCGCAGCCAGTCGCTGATCTATTGCATACTGGCTAAGTTGCGGAGCAGCGGGCAGCATGGGCGATAATCCCTGCACGTAGGCCGTATACAGTTTCCCAAGGTCCTGAAGCAGAATTCCCGTCGACCAGCCATCGCAGATAATATGATGAGCCGTTAATGTAAAATGCCAGTCCGTTGCCGACAGCCTGATCAGCGTTGCCTTTACCAGCGGACCATTCAGCAGATCAAACAGGTATTGCGCATCCTGCGCTACACACTCAGCTATTGCCCGGGCTTGACCAGCTGCATCCTGATCTGACACATCCAGTTGGACCAGTTCAACAGACAAGCCATCGAATACGCATAATTGCTGCCCATCGGCGCTGGTAGCCGTTCGCAGGGCTTCGTGGCGCAACACCAGGTTATCCCATGCTTCGGTGAAAGCGGCGGTATCGAGCAGGCCAGTCAGCCGTAATGAGATCGATTCATTATAGGAACGACTTGCTTCGTCGCCACCTAATTGGCAGGCCGTCCATATTTCGGCCTGTGGCTCGGTTATAGGAACTACACGCGCTAATTGCGGCCCGGCAAACGGGTCGAAATTAAGGGGGGCAGAGTGGTTCGAAGTAGTTGTTTCACGCATCCGTACTCAGTTCAGGTAGACCAGTTGGTTTGTGCCGGGCTGATTCGGGATTTGGCAAAAACCGGTCGCCTCACCGTTGTGAAGCGGCCCGGCAGTTTTAGTAAGAAACACAAGCAACGTAAATATAGATTAAAAATCCATTAACCCTAAGTTACCGATCAGAGCGTTGTGGATGTAGAGCACGTTTAGGAGCGGGGGCTGAGTCGCCAACTTCGGCCCGACTTGTGTTTTCCAGATAATCACCACCAACCCGATTCAACACGGTTAATATGGGCTGTTGTGTTACTCGTTCAAACAAACCCAGCAATTGTTTTTCTGTTCGGCCCCAGGCAGCGTTGGCATCAATAACCAGCAAAGACAGGGCACTTTGCTTCATCATATACACCGGAATCTGGTGGTTGATCAGGGGCGGCAATTCAAGCAGTATCCGATCATATTGAGTGACGTCGAAATCGGCGTCGTGGTCGAGCAGGTATTCCAGACTCGTAACGTTCATAAAATCAGGGCGGGCCGTGTAGGGCAGGTACGTTACCCCCAGCTTGTCTTCGCGGCGCTCAGTACCGGTTTTACGCGGGTAACAGCAGGCAATTCGCAGATCAGCTTCGGCATATAACCGGATCAGCCCGTTGGAAACCCATGTTTTCCCCTGTTCGGGCCGGACGCTGAACAACGTGATAATGGGGGGGAACGGTTTGTTTGTAACCTGAGCAATCTCAATATTGATCGAATTCAGCAATTGCTCGAACATACTGCGCGAAGCCCGGGTCACCTTCGAATAAGCCATCGGATTTTTCACCGTTGGGAACATGGCCGTAACCGGGCGGCCAATCAGTTCTTCGGCCTGTTCCGGTGATTTAATGCGCTTATCAAGCCAGAACCGGAGAGCAGTCAGTAGAAGGGCAATGAATATGCCAACGCCAATGCTGACGATAACCAGCTGTTTCCGTTTCGAGGCCAGCGGTGCCAGCGGGAAATTTGGCGCATCCAGTATGTCCAGTTTGCCGCCAACCGAAACGTCTTTCTCACGCGTCCGCGACTGATCGACCTGATCCAGCAGATCGGTATATTCTTTCTCGGCCAGGGCCAGGTTCCGGTTCAACTGGCGAATCTGCGACCCCAGCGGGCTGTATTCGTTGGTCTTGGCCTCATATTCCTGAATGCGTTTCTCGTATACTTCCAACTTGGCCGATGATTCTTCGTACTCCAGCGATTTGGCCAGCCGGTCGGCGGCGATTGTTTGCTGGGGCAGCGCGTCAGAGTTGTCGCTAATGGCATCGTATTTCTGCGCACTGGCTTTTAAGTCTTCCGAGGCCTGGTTAACGGCCGCCTGTAATCTGACAATGGCGCTTTTGGGCTGGTTATACGCCCGGGCATTAGCCAATTGGTTTTCGGCCTCGCTCAGTTTGCGCTGTTTGGCATTCAGATCGGCGCTGGCCAACTGCACGCCACTCTGCTGTCCAGTGCGTTTGTTCAGGGCGTCTAATGCCGCTTTGGCACCATTACGGCGCATTTTCTCCTGATTGTATTCGCTGATCAGCGCCTCACGAGACGCGGCTACATTGCGGGCCTCTTCATCATAATCGAGCACCCGATGATTGGTACCAAAGGCGCGCAGGGCAGCATCAGCGGCGTCGAGCCGGTCTTTAGCCTGCTTCAGTTTTTCTTCGTAAAAACCAACTACCGACTTTGTTTCCGACGTCTTGAAATACGTATTGCGCTTGTTCAGGGCTTCAATCGCGTATGTCAAGGTGCGCTGGGCAACAGCCGGGTCATTGGCTTCATACTCCATCATCAGCACATCGTTGGTGTTTTTTCGGGGCGATGCTTTCAGCTTTTCCGTTATGTGCGAAATCGAATAATACGTATCGGAGTTCAGCAGCAAGCTTTTGATGGGATTGGCAGTAGGTAACTTAGCCAGACTATCCAGCGCCATACGCAAATCGGCATTACTCGCCAGGATGGGCAGTTCAGCCCTGACGTTCTCCGGAATTTCCTGCTGAAGCTTTTGAAAACCTTCGGCCCCAAGCACCAGACTATCGGGCTGTTCCAGCTGAAGATGGTCGGCCAGCAGCCCCACACTCACCTGAAGCATGGTTTCTTTTGAGCCGAGGGTTGAGAGCAGGTTATCAAACGCGCTCGTTGAGCGATCCATCGACGACGCCAGTTTATCGGTCAGTAGTGTATAACCCGATGCCAGACCCGTGTACAGCGTAGCTTCCGATTTATAGGTCTTTACCTCATTACGAGTCAGGTAAAAAGCCGTAGCTGCCGTAACAAGCGGAATCAGCACAAACCAGATGGCATGCTGTTTCAGGAGGCGCAGAAAAACGTCGAGCTTCATACGGAATCGTTATATGCGTTTCAGCCGCTGAATGGGTACGCCCATCAGGGCTTCAAAAAAGTGGACATTTTTAAGAAAATCACCTTTCACCTGCTCTGATATGGCCCGGGTTTGCACATACTGCGTTGTGATGCTGGCCATAGCTCCGGCCGTAATACGCCCTTTCTGCAAGTCCAGTTCAGCCAGTCGGTAAGCCGTCAGTGATGCCTGCTCATCAATCAGCCTGATCTTTAACATCTGCTGGGCAGTAATCATATCCTGATAAATGGTAATTAACTGCTGCTTAATCTGCAATTCAAGTACGTCGACCTGCAATTCGGCAGCACGCTGGGTAGCCTGTGCCTGCCGAATTTGGTGTTTCCGGCCAAACAAGTCGTATAACGAAATGCGGGCATCGATACCAACCCGGTAGCCATTGGCAATTTGCCCCAGCGGATTAGTCTGATCGGGTATGCCGGTGGTTACCAACGATTGATTTCCCCACGAATAATTACCGAACCCGTTCAGGTTCTGCATGATCTGCGATTTCGATACACTGGTACCAGCTTCGGCCACATTAACTAATGAACGCTGGTATTTGACGAGTGGCGAGTAGGCCATCGCCACTTTCAGCAACTGATCGAATGGTAGAAGTTGTGTAGCGATGTCCTGATTCACATCCAGATACAGTGTGTCGCCCGGAAGCCCGGCCGACCGGCCAAACGCGACCATTCCCCGGGCACCGGTATTTTGAGCAGTAGCCGACAGCGTGAAAAACAAGCTTATAACTAAACTGAGTAAACGTAATGAACGGGAAAGAACCACGAATCTAATGAACCGATTGAACTGTGAAACACGCGAACACATGACTAAAGTTACACAACCTTCAGTGCAGTTGCGTCACTCAGCCTTGTTTCCTTTTGACTGGATTTGACAAGTTATGTCACGTGATACCCTGGGAGGCTCGTTGTCGGGGCGTCCTCACGTCGGACGTACCCGCATAGGGCGTTGCCAATTGACTATACTAGTTAGCCGATATGTTGTGTAGATGTAGGTGATAATGAATCAGCTGGTTGCGTGACCCGGGCGGCTTTTTCCCAGATTCCTGAGATACCACCCTGCCAATAGCGTACCAAACCTAACAACACACATGTATTCATAAAAACAAAATAAAACGGAACAAAAGCCGGTTTCCAGCGCGTCTGTTTATCTTCATTTCGGTAGCCCACATAAGCTAACCCGTAAAAAAACACTTGCCCAACCAGTAACAGGCTCCAGAAAGCCAGCATCAGCGAAGAAGCGTCTGATAAAAGTAGTTGCATTACAATCAGCCCATTCACGAAAACGAGCAGCGGCAGGCAAAATGGTGTAACAGCCCAGCGTAATACCCGGTGCGACACGTACTGGAAGCTAAGCCAGCCATAGCGAACGATATTCAGCAGTGCGGCCAGCCGTTTTATTGATTGAAAGCCCCCCGTAGCAATGCGCACTTTTCGCTTTTGTTCTTCCCGAATAGACGGAGAAGGTCGCTCCAGGGCATATGCCTCCGGTTCATATTCAACGCGGAATCCACGAGCGGCGATGCGGAGGGAAATCATAAAATCGTCGAGAAGCGTATCGGCCTCAACAGGTTCATACAGGGCTGTTCGAATGGCAAATAGCTCACCTGCTGCCCCAACAATCGTATGCAGTTCAGCGTCCAGCCGTTTTAAAAACGATTCATATTTCCAATAAAGCCCTTCACCACTGCCGGTTGCAGCCTCGGCCAATTCCATCTGAATTCGTTTCTCGCCGGTAACGGCCCCCACGTTTGGCCCGTCGAACTTCCTGACCAGGCGGCTTACCGCCTCCAGGTTCAGGGTTGTGTTGGCATCAGTGAAGATCACAAGCGGAGTACGTACCTGCTGCATGGCGTTGTTCATGGCCTCAATCTTGCCTAGACGTCGTGTACCCGACAACATGGTTAGATTAGGTACGTTCGCTTTCTGTGCCTCCAGCCACTCGGCCGAACCGTCGGTGGAGCCCTCAATAACAAAGAGAAGGTGCAGGCGATCAGCAGGGTAGTTTTGGGCTAAACAGTTCTGCAGTTTCGCGGGCAGACAGTCGATCTCGTTATAGGCTGGCACTACTATTGTGACCTCGGCAGCTTCTCCGGCAGGCGGCATTGTTCGCTGTCCAATGTTCAGAATCCGTCGCAGTTTCACCAGGGTATAGAGCACCAGCCCATAGCCAAGGTAGGTGTAGACAACGAGTGCCATCAGCACCCAGAACAATATGATTATAACGGAGAGCAGCATATTATACGTTTTCCTGTTGCCACAGGCTGAAGAACGTTTTGTAGATAATCTTCATGTCTTTCATAAACGAGAAGGTTTCTACGTATTCTATGTCCAGATTGATTCGCTCCTGCTCGTCCATTCGACTTTCGCCCCGGGCGCGCTTCTGCACCTGCCATAGGCCGGTTAAGCCTGATGGGCCGGCAAAGCGTTTTACGGCCTGATCAGTGGTGAGTTTTTCGGCCTCATATACGGGCAGCGGCCGATTGCCAACAATAGACATATCACCGACGAGAATATTGATCAGCTGCGGCAGTTCATCTATACTACTGTTACGCAGAAAATTACCAAGGCGGGTGATGCGGGGATCATTACGGAATTTCACAAACGCGGCTCCTTTCTCGCCCCGCCGCAGGTAATCGCGCTCGCACACGAACCGGTCCTGATCAAATAACTTGCGCTGGCACGATGAGGCAATCAGAGCACATTGTTCGCATAAACCCTGACTAGGTGCCAGATCACCTATGTTGTCAGACTCCTGACTATACATATTATTTTCAGAAGCCATCTGTTTGAGCAGCTGATCTGCTTCAACGCGCATCGTGCGAAACTTGATCATACCAAACACCCGATAATTGGCTCCTACCCGCTTGGATCTGTAAAAGACGGGGCCTTTCGAATCGAGTTTTATCAACATTGCGACCAGCAACATCAACGGACTGAACACAATCAGCGCCTGAAGGGAAGCAGCAATATCAATGGCTCGTTTCCATGTTGGCAGGGTAAACCGGAAGTTGCTATTCTGAATCTGATCATCGGGCTGGGCGGATACCCGCCGCATCAGAGTCAGGAAAAACTGAATACGCTTTTCAAGTTGAGCGGTATCGGCAAGAGTTAATAGATCAGTAACACCAGCACGCAGTGCCAGTTGCCTGGCTTCATTTGTTGATTTACTGCATAGCAACAGGATGGGGACACTCTGATTAAGGGTGGTAGCCCGTAGGGCTGCCAGTGATTCAACGCTGCTTTGATTCTCGTTCACGATAATGAGCGCTGCCGACTGCCGATCACGCATCCAGGCGATTGCGTCATCTATTCGCTGATACCAGCGAATAAGGTATGACGAATCGATTAAAGCAGATATCTGGCTAAATACGGCTTCTTCTTTTTCAACCAACACCAGACATGTTGCCGTTTGCCGGTTTATTTCCGCACGTATCATAATCGAGTAAATATATCAGTGACGTTGAATGTACTTTTCGTAAAGAGAAAGGCAGAATGCGAATAGTTTTGGCACACATTTTGCTAGACCCGAAAACTCCGGTTATCTACTACAGGTTCAGCGAGTTAGGCGACCAGAAACGCTTTAGCAACGATGAGTGCATTGGTATTACCGGCGTTTCATTTGTCTCTGCTACTACTGCATAGCGATTATGTAATGTTCGCAGTGTCACGCTCACTTCGAGTGGATTAAAAGGCTTGGCAATGTGCGCATCGGCACCAGCTTCAAGGCAGGCAATGCGGGTATCACTGTCAGCCGCATCTGACAGAACGAGCACTGGAGTTCTTTCAGATAACTTACTCATTCTCACCAATTTAATCAGCTCTAGTCCGTCAAAAAACTGCAAATCCAATTCCGTAACAATACAGTCAAATTGCCGACCCTGCACCAATAAACGGACCGCATCGCGGCTGTTTGTGGCAACAGTAATCGCATAATCTGTACGTAACGTTTGTGTCAGCACGGTAGCAATGTGGGGGTTCTCTTCAATTAATAAAAGTTGGCGATTCGTTTTTTTCATGATTATTTTCAGGGTAGTCACTCTTCAGTTCGATGATGGCACGGTTGTTGTTTAATTTCTGTCAGACACAAACTACATTTTTAAAAAATTTCGTTTGTTCATTAGTAGACCCTGCATGTTTCCCGAAACTGGCAACGCCAGCGGGGTAACTATGTAGGTAATATGCATGCCTGTGTAGACAGTTAATGCTTTAGACTAGGCTACTATATGCATAGTCACAGGAATAATCATGTTTTAAATTATTCCATGTTCATAGCCACATTGTTTACCTACGGCTATGATAGATAAGAAAGTAATTTGTTGCCCTAAACTTGTTACTTGCGCCGCTTCCTGTCTCTCCGCGCGCGGCCCTTCACTTCACTTACTTTTAGTTTCGTAACCGGCAAGCTAAATCTAAATTTAGTTTTTCGAGCATTTTAAAGAATCAAAAAACAAGTTCACTTTTTATCAATACCAAATCTTTGTTTTATACAAACATTGTAGTATATTATACCTATCTTATTTGTTTCTATACGCTTTATATAAAGCTGTTGACGCACTCCTTCTCAGTTGGTTAGCTTGTATCCGATCAAAATAATTAAGTGATTTTACGTTCAAAATCACTTAACGCCATATGTATATAGTATACTTATATCAAGATTCATTCCTGGTTAATCCTGTCGCCAGACGTGTACTCTTTACAGCTAGCTAATCACTATATATTTAGTAGACGGTCAGTGGCGCAACAACAGGCGCTTAGTCTAAATGACAAGACGCACATCGACACGCGCTCGTAGCTAAAGTTGTTGGCCTGCTAATTTGTATTAATCTTAGAACATGTTCGTTCAGGTTTGCCGAAACTACTCTTTCTTATGCCTATTGATCCGTTGCTGTTACCTATCGACTCATTCAACGGTTCAGCAGATACAATACATCAGCTTGTAGCGCGTGCGGCCCGGCAGTTCGGCGATTCTTCAGCAGTCGTATTCGGCCCCGATTCGCAGACATACACGCAACTAAACGCTGAAGCTGACCAGGTAGCACAGCACCTGTTGCGTGCAGCACCCGATGCCACCATTATCGGCATTAGCACGAGCAAACGCCTGAATCTGGTTAGCCACTTGCTGGGAATCCTGAAAGCAGGGAAAGCTTACCTGCCGCTCGACCCAACCTATCCGACCGCCCGGCTTCAACAGATTGTCGACATCGCCCAGCTAACGTACTGCCTGGCCGACGAAAGCGAATCCGCTCTTTTTCAGCAACTTGGCCTTGCCATTTCTACCAACCTGTCTGGTACATTACCATTTTTGCCCGTTACACAGCAGAACCCGGTTGCCTGTATACTATATACGTCAGGGTCTACAGGTACGCCAAAAGGCGTTTGCCTGGGTCACGCTGGGCTCATCGACTTGTTGCACTGGCAGGCGCGGCATGGAACGGCGCAGCCAGGTACAAGGTCTCTTCAGTTTTGTCATTTAAGCTTCGATGCATCGTTTCAGGAGATTTTTCTGCCTCTAACCACCGGCGGAACCGTTTACCTGATCGACGATTCGTACCGGCTCGATGCGGCCCGCCTGCTCCGCTTCATTGCGGATAACGCCATTAACCGCGTATTTCTGCCCTATGTGGTGGTGCAATACCTGACCGAAGCCGCTCAAACAATTGGCTTATTTCCGGCCACCTTGCAGGAAGTGATCACGGGCGGCGAGCGCCTGCGAATTACGCCGCAGATACGTCAATTTTTCGGCGAATTGCCCGATTGCACGCTGATGAACGTGTATGGCCCCACCGAGGCCAGCGTTTGGGTGACTGAGCATAAGCTGAAAGGCGATGCGCAAAATTGGCCTGCCCTGCCTTCTATCGGCGCACCCATTGCCCGCGCCAACGTTCTGATTCTTTCCGATGCGTTAATCCTGGTCGAGAACGGACAGGTTGGCGAACTGTATATCAGTGGCCCCTGCGTGGCGTTGGGTTACCTGAACCGACCTGATCTTACCGCCGAACGGTTTATCCGCTGGAATCACCCGACGGAGGGCGAGATGATCATTTACCGCACCGGCGATCTGGCTAGATACGTTACGGAAGGTCCCGAAGCGGGTAGTCTCGATTTTCTGGGCCGGGGCGACGACCAGGTGAAGATTCGGGGTAACCGGGTTGAACTGGGCGAAATCGAAGTAGCGCTCGCTCATTTGCCGGGCGTGCAGCAGGCGGTGGCCGTGGCCCACGAGAGCCAGTCGGGCCAGAAAACGCTGCTTGCCTATGTGATTGTGCATACCGGCATGGAGGCCGATGGGCCAGCGTTTCGGAACCAACTGGCCGATTCGCTGCCCGATTTCATGCTGCCCGCCCAGGTAATTGTGGTTGACACATTCCCGCGAACGACGAGCGGCAAAGTCGATAAACTGGCGTTACCCAGGCCCGAGCCTACCCGCCCCAGTCTGCCCACGCTTTTCCGGGAGCCAGGTACGTTGCTGGAGCGACAACTAACCGATTTCTGGGCCAGCCTGCTGGAGATATCTCCCGTTGGCATCGACGATAACTTCTTCGATCTGGGGGGCAATTCGCTGCTCGCGCAGAAAACCGTAGCGGGATTAGCCGCCATGGGCTATACACTACCCATCACGAAACTATACCAATACCCGACAGCGGCCGGATTAGCCGCTTTCCTGCAACCAGCCGAACCAATAAGCACATTGACCCAACGCGAAACGCCGACCCGTGGCCGCAATGCCTCGGGCGACATTGCGGTAATTGGGATGGCAGGCCGTTTTCCGGGGGCCAATACGATCGATGAACTCTGGCAGGTGCTAGTTGAGGGGCGCGAAACGACGCGCTTTTTTACGCCTGACGAACTAGACCCATCTATTCCGGCTCAGGTACGTGCCAATGCGTCTTATGTGCGGGCGCGGGGGGTACTTGACCAGGCCGATCAGTTTGATCCGGCGTTTTTCGGCCTTACACCTGCCCTGGCCGAGCTCATGGACCCTCAACAACGCGTGTTTCTGGAAATTGCCTACGAGGTACTGGAGCAGACGGGTTATTTGCCGCAGCGAGCCGGATCGGCCCGTTCCGAAGTCGTTGGCGTTTGGGCTGGCTGTGGCAACAATACGTATTTCCTGAATAACGTATTACCCAACCCGGCGGCCGTAGAGCGGGTTGGGGCATTTCAGGCGATGACGGTCAATGAAAAAGATTACATCGCCTCGCGAACGGCGTATCAACTGAATTTAAAAGGTCCCGCCGTCAGCGTATATTCGGCTTGCTCTACGTCATTACTGGCCATTACGCAGGCGGTTGAGAGTTTACGAAATGGCCAATGTACCGTAGCGCTGGCAGGTGGTGCGGCTATTACAGCACCGATCAACAGCGGTCATTTCTACGAAGAAGGGGCCATGCTAAGTCGTACAGGCCAATGTCGGTCGTTCGATGCGGAGGCCAGCGGTACTGTTTTTAGTGATGGTGCGGGTGTGGTGCTCCTGAAAACGCTGGACGACGCCCGCCGCGATGGCGACCCGATTTTTGCGGTGATCAAAGGCGTGGGTGTCAGCAATGACGGGGGCGGAAAGGGGAGTTTCACGGCCCCAAACGCCGAAGGACAGGCGGCGGCCATCCGGCAGGCACACGCCGACGCGCAGGTTGATCCGGCGACGATCAGTTACGTAGAAGCCCACGGCACCGCTACGCCCCTAGGCGACCCAATCGAGTTCGATGGGTTGACGATGGCGTTTGGCCCACTAGCCGACAGGCAGTTTTGCGCCCTTGGTTCTATCAAGAGCAACATGGGGCACCTTACGCAGGCGGCGGGTGTGGCTGCATTGATCAAGACGGTGTTGGCCCTGCATCATCAGAAACTGCCTGCTTCGCTGCACTTCGACCGGTCAAACCCCGCCATCGACTTTACAAACAGCCCGTTTTACGTCAATACAACCCTTTCTGATTGGCAAATGGCCGACCAGCAGCCACGCCGGGCGGGGGTCAGCTCATTCGGCGTAGGTGGAACAAACGTGCATGTGGTGTTGGAAGAAGCACCCGGACTTTCGGAAACAACCGATTTCCATTCCGCTTCAGATCGTCCTTATCAGTTATTGACCTGGTCGGCCCGTTCGGCGAAAAGCCGCGAGTCCTATGCAACAAAGCTGGGTACGTACCTGCACCAGGCCGGAGCAGCCTCGCTGGCCGATGTGGCTTATACCCTGCAAATAACCCGCCCGGCCATGGGTCAACGGCGGTTCGTGGTGGCGGCTACGGCATCACAGGCACAGGAAGCGCTTGCTGAGCCCGACACCAACACACACACGCTCAATGGCCGTCCCGGCGAGGTCGTGTTTATGTTTCCCGGCCAAGGCGCGCAATACCTGGGCATGGGGCAAGATCTGTATCTGCACGAGCCCGTTTACCGCACCGCCGTTGATGTCTGCGCTGATTTACTGACGCCTTATCTGGACGTAGACATTCGGTCGGTGATGTATCCGGAAACGGCTGATCTGGGGGCTAAAGAGTTACTTAAAAATACCCGATACACCCAGCCAGCCCTGTTTGTAACGAGCTACGCCCTGGCTAAACTCTGGCAAAGCTGGGGCATTGAGCCGACGATTTTGTGCGGCCATAGTCTTGGCGAATTTGTAGCAGCTCATCTGGCGGGCGTTTTCTCCCTGCCCGACGCACTGTTATTAATTGCCAAACGGGGACAACTCGTGGGGTCTTGTCTGCGGGGGAGTATGTTGTCGGTGCGTCGGCCGGTATCAGACGTTGTGGCGCTTTTGCCCGATACATTGTCGGTAGCGGCGGTCAATAGCCATAGCCTGTGTGTGGTGGCAGGCTCCGACGAAGACATTGCGGCCTTTGCCCAGTTGCTTGATCAGAAAAATATACCCAACCGGGTACTCGAGACGAGCCACGCCTTTCATTCGGCCATGATGGACCCGGTTGTAACGACCTTTGCCGAAGTGGCCCGGCAGGTTGCGCTTTCGCGCCCGCAAAAGCCGATCGTATCGACCGTTACAGGTACGTGGCTCACCGACCAGCAGGCAACCGACCCGGCCTACTGGGCGGCTCACCTACGCCAAACGGTTCAATTCGCCGACGCACTGAACACGATTTTTGCCCTTCGGAATCCACTTTTATTGGAAGTTGGCCCCGGCACCAGCAGTACGTTACTGGCCCGCCAACAAGCCGGAACCCGGCCAATGACAGCCGTTGCCAGCCTACACCGCCGTGATGAGCAAACCGACTACCAGGCACTGATAACTGCCCTTGGCACGGTATGGCTGCGGGGCCTGGAACCGAACTGGACCGCTTTTTACGCCAGTCAGACGCGCAAACGGGTGCAGTTACCCACCTATGCGTTTGATCGGAAACGGTGCTGGGTCGACCCGCCCGCTGGTGCTGTACCCTTGATTCCTACGCAGGGCAGTCAGGGAACGGCTATGCCGAACGAAGAAGCGGCAGGCATATCAAATGAGCAACAATATCTCACGCAGATTGCTGATCATCAATATACTTATCTATCAGAAAACAGTACCCACCCGACGCCATCCATACCTATGCGAAGCGAACATCTTCTAACTCAAATCAATACACTACTCGAAGACGCATCGGGCATTGATCTGGCAGGTACGTCGCCCACCACATCGTTTTTGGAAATTGGGCTCGACTCGCTCCTGTTAACCCAGGTCTCTATCAGCCTGCGCCGCACATTTGGCGTACCCATCACGTTCCGGCAGCTCAGCGGCGAGTTCGATACACCGCAGAAACTGGCCACGTACCTGGATGCCCAATTGCCCGCCGAGGCGCATCAGCCAGCAGCGGCCGTTGCCGCGCCGGTGCCAATGACCACGCAGCCTTCGCATGCCCCGCAACCCGGTTCGTATCCATCTCTTTCCAGCCAGCCCGGCGGCGATTCGGCACTTGGCCTGATTGCCCAGCAGTTGCAGATTCTGGCCAAACAGGTAGCCCTGATGCAGGGCGGTACAGCTGGAGCCGTTCCTGTTCAGGCAGTTCCACAACCCGTAGCCCCATTGCCCGTAACGCCACCGAACCTACCTGTAGCCCATTCGGCACCGAAGATGTCGGTCTCTTTACCCGCTGACATTACGCCGGAAGAAGCCATTGAGCTGAAAAAACCGTTTGGTGCCACCGCCCGTATCGACCGGCAGGTAACCGGTCTGAGCGAGCCGCAGCAAACATTTCTGGCCGAATTGACCACCCGCTACAACCAGAAAACGGCGAAGAGCAAAGCCTACACGCAACAACACCGGGCCCAAATGGCCGACCCACGCGTGGTATCGGGATTCCGGCCGTTGACCAAAGAGATCGTGTATCCGCTGGTGATCAACAAATCGAAAGGAAGCCGCCTTTGGGACCTGGACGGGAACGAATACATCGATGCACTGAACGGGTTTGGGGCCACCATGTTTGGCCACCAGCCCGATTTCATCAAGGAGGCGCTGCACGAGCAGGTCGAAAACGGGTATGAGGTTGGCCCCCAACATGAATTGGCTGGCGAGGTTTGCCAGCTGGTCTGCGAGTTCACCAAGTTTGATCGGGCGGCGTTGTGCAGCACCGGTTCAGAGGCCGTACTGGGCACCATGCGCGTAGCCCGCACCGTAACGGGCCGGTCGTTGATCGTAGCTTTCACAGGGTCGTATCACGGCATTGTTGATGAAGTGCTGGTTCGGGGAACGAAGAAACTGAAGACGTTCCCGGCAGCAGCGGGTATCATGCCCGAAGCGGTGCAGAACATGCTTATTCTCGACTATGGCACCGACGAAAGCCTCCGCATCATCCGCGAACGGGCGCATGAACTGGCGGCCGTTCTGGTGGAGCCCGTACAAAGTCGTCGGCCGGAGTTTCGCCCCATTGAATTTTTGAAAGAAGTGCGGGCCATCACCGAAGCATCGGGAACGGCCCTGATCTTCGACGAAGTGATTACCGGTTTCCGCATGCACCTGGGCGGCGCACAGGCTCTGTTCGGTATTCAGGCCGACTTGGCTTCTTACGGAAAAGTGATCGGCGGCGGGTTGCCCATCGGCGTCATTGCGGGCAAAAAAGCGTTTATGGATGCGCTCGACGGCGGTTTCTGGCAATACGGTGACGACTCATTTCCTGAAGTGGGCGTGACGTATTTTGCAGGTACGTTCGTTCGGCATCCGCTGGCGCTGGCGTCGGCAAAAGCGTCTTTGCTGCATCTACAGGCCGAAAGCCCATCGCTACAAAAACGGCTGACGCGTTATGCCGAGCAACTGGCAATCGCCTTCAACGCCCGCTTCGACCGGCAGAAGTTGCCCATCGTGGCCACGCAGTTTGGTTCACTCTGGCGGTTAAAATGGACCGAAGACGTGGCCTATGGTGAACTTCTTTTCACGATGATGCGCGAAAAAGGCATTCATATCTGGGATGGTTTCCCCTGTTTCATTACCGAAGCCCATACCGACGCCGATATCACCGCCATCCGCGAGGCCTGCCTGAGCAGCATCGACGCCATGATCTCGGCCGGTTTCCTGATTCCGGGTGTAACAGAGGGCAGCAACGTACCCGGCGTTTGGTCGGCCGATCATCCGCCCGTACCGGGAGCCCGCCTGGGCCGCGATCAGCAGGGTAACCCCGCCTGGTTCATCGCCGATCCCGATCAGCCCGGTTCGTACCGGCAACTGGAGGTTGGGGTGTAAGCTATTCCCAGCGTGGTCAGCCGTGGGGGCAAGACAATTTTGAGGGCAACGAATCTGTTTTATACAGCAATTTGTTACACCTTTATACATACTGTTTTGCCCCTACCCTATGATTTCTTTGCGTAACTGGCCGTTGATCCTGACGGTCACGCTCGGCTTATCGATGCCCGCGCTGGCTCAATCAAAAAAAGCCGCTACTTCTGCTCCTCTCCGTTTCAATCCTGCTGCTCCCATTCCCTTCGATGCGGCCGTAAAAGTGGGCAAGCTACCGAACGGGCTCACCTATTACATCCGCAAGAATGCCGAGCCAGCCAACCGGGCCGAACTTCGGCTGGTGGTTCGGGCGGGGTCGGTGCTGGAAAACGATGCCCAGCAGGGGCTGGCTCACTTCATGGAGCACATGGCCTTTAACGGCACCAGGAATTTCCCTAAAAATGAGCTGGTCAATTTCCTGCAATCGTCGGGCATCCGGTTTGGGGCCGACCTGAACGCCTATACCAGTTTCGACGAAACGGTGTATGAACTGCCCGTTCCGACCGATTCGGCGAAGGTGTTCGAACGGTCGATGCAGATTCTGGAAGACTGGGCACATAATGTCAGCCTCGACACCACCGAAATCAACAAAGAGCGCGGCGTGGTGCTGGAAGAATGGCGGCTGGGGCGCGGAGCACAGCAACGGATGCGCGACAAGTATTTTCCGTACATCCTCAACAATTCGCGCTACGCCAACCGGTTGCCTATCGGGAAAGACAGCATCATCCGTACGTTCCGGCCCGAGGTGCTACGATCGTTCTACAAAACCTGGTACCGCCCCGATCTGATGGCCGTGATTGCCGTGGGCGATTTTGACGTGAACAAAGTGGAAGCCATGATCCGGCAGAAGTTCGGGCGGATTCCGAAAGCCACCTCGCCCACCCCGCGACCAACGTACCTGATCGATTCACACAAAGACACGAAGGTGGTGATCGTGACAGATAACGAGCAGCCCAACACGGTCATCCAGATCATTTATAAACGCCCCGAGTTGAAAGACCGCACCCTCGGCGACCTGAAAGCCGACATCACGCGCGAGCTCTTCAACGCCATGCTGGGCAATCGCATTCAGGAACTGACGCAGCAGGCAGACCCGCCCTTTCTGTACGGAGCCAGCAATTACGGTTCGTTTCTGGGCAACCTCGACGCCTTTACTGCCTACGCCGTGGCCAAGGAAGGCAACATTCAACGGTCAATTCAGGCGCTGCTCAACGAGACATCGCGCGTGAAACAGTTCGGATTTACGGCGACCGAAATGGCCCGCGCCAAAACAGAATTGCTGCGCGGTGCTGAACAGGCCTACGCCGAACGCAACAAAACACGTTCGGCCAATTACGTGGGCCAGTACGTCGGCAATTTCACCGATCAGGAACCCGTGATCAGCGTTGATTACTACTACAATTTTGTACGGCAAAACCTCGCCAGCATTGCCCTGCCTGAGATAAACAGCCTGGTTGATCAGTTCATCCGGCCCGAAAACCGGGCAGTGGTGATCATGGCTCCGGAGTCTGACAAGGCCAAATTGCCCAGCGTGGAGACCGTGATCAGCTACATCGATGCCGCTGGCAAAGACCTGACCGCCTACGATGATAAAGTGCTCGACAAACCGCTGCTGGCCACGCCACCAACGCCCGGCCCGGTGGTGAGCGAAACGAAGATCGATAAGATTGGTGTGACGGAACTGCGCCTGAAAAACGGCGTGCGGGTTGTTCTGAAACCAACGACGTTCAAGAATGACCAGGTGCTGTTTACCGGCAATAGCCTCGGCGGCACCTCGCTCTACGAATTACCCGATTATCAGTCGGCCCGTTTTGCCTCAACGCTGGTTAACCTAGGCGGAACGGGTGAATTCAGCCAGGTGCAGCTCGGAAAATTCCTGGCCGGCAAAGCCCTGAACGTGTCGCCCTACATCTCGGAACTGGGCGAAGGTATCAGCGGCAGCGCGGCTCCGAAAGATCTTGAAACGGCACTTCAGCTCCTGAACAGCTACTTCACCCAGCCCCGCCGCGACCCCGATGTGGTGGCGGGTTTCCTGTCGAACCAGAAAAGTGCGCTGGCCAATCAACTGGCTACGCCTACCCCACAAAAGGTATTTCAGGATACCATCGCCGTTACGCTGGGCAACAATAACCCTCGTCGCCAGCCCCTAACCCCAGCCGACCTCGACCGCGTGAACCTCGATCGGTCTATTCAGATTTACAAGGACCGCTTTGCGGATGCCAGCAACTTCACCTTCGTGTTCGTCGGCAATTTCGATGTGGCCAAGATACGTCCGCTACTGGAAACGTACCTGGGCAGCCTGCCGACCACCACCGGGAAAGAAACTTTCCGTGACCTGGGCATCCGGGCTCCACAGGGTCAGCTGAGTAAAACCGTTCGGCGCGGCGTTGACCCGAAGGCGAGCGTGCAACTGGTTTATACCGGCAATTTCGACTGGTCGCCCGAAAACGCTACGCAGGTAGATGCGCTGGGCGAGGTGCTGGAGATCAAACTGGTTGAGCAATTACGCGAGGCCGAAAGTGGCGTGTATGGTGTATCGGCGAGTGGCGTGTATGGCCGGTATCCGGTGCCGCGCTACACGTTCCGCATCAACTTCGGCTGCGCCCCCGACAATGTGGATAAGCTCATCGCGCTGGTAAACAAGGAGATTGCCAAGCTAAAAACCAGCGGCGCCGACCCTACCGACATTGCCAAGTTCAAAGCCGAAACGCAACGCGAACAGGAGGTTCAGCGCAAAGACAACAGCTTCTGGTTAAGCTATTTATCGAACCAGTATTATAACGGCGACGACCCAACCGAACTTCTCCGCGAACCGGAACTGATGAAGCAGGTAACGGTAGAAAGCACCAAGGCCGCCGCCAATCGCTACCTCGGCGACAACCTGATCCGGTTCGTCCTGCTTCCGAAAGAATAAGTTGCCAGTGAAGGGTACAAACACAGGTTTTCATAGTCCCCTGTGCTTGTATCCTTCATTGCATTTATCGCCCCTTCGTTTTCTGAATGCGAACGGGGGCACAGATGTCGGGTTTGCAAACGCAATCTGCTGGGGGTAAGATCACTGTCAGGTCTTTGCTACAACCGTCGGGCGTGTAGATGCGCACAGTGTACGGTTGCCCTGTAACCCTGCCGGGATTAGGCAGATCTCGTCGCAACACACCATCGGCAGGAACAACCGGCAACGTACCTGGATCGGCAATAACGGCGGTAAACCGTTCTCCTTCCGAAATGGCAAAGCGCCAGGTTGAATCAAAATTCGTGAGCAACAGCTGCCCGTCCTGCCGGGGCGTTGGTCCGCTGCAATTCGGGGCGCTTGCCTGTGCGGTGAGGGTCAGGTCATCGGCCTGTGTCAGCGTAAAACTGACAACCTCGCGGCATTCGTTGGCATCAGTAACAGTCAGTGAATACGTACCTGCTGCCAGATTAGCCAGGTCTTCTGTTACAACACCCGTACTCCACGAATAGCTGTACGGCTGAGCCGCTGGTCCTGGAGTGGCACCTTCAAGGGTCACATTGATACTGCCCGTGGCCGATCCATTGCAGATAACCGGTTTCACAATAGCATTCACGCCAAACGGTGGCGGTTGTACTACCGAAATAGCCGCACTGGCGGTACACCCGTTGGTGTCGGTCACAGTCAGCGAGTACGTACCTGCGGTCAGGCTCACGACCGTAGCGGTGGTTGTGCCATTACTCCACGAATAGCTATAAGGCCCTGCGCCACCGCGCACTTCGGTTGTAACCGTAGCCGGTTGCCCCGCGCAGGAAACAGACGTGGGCAACCCCGAAACGGTAAGCAGATCGGGCTGCTCAATCACGAACCGATCGGTCTGGTTACAGCCGTTGGCATCGGTGACCGTAACAGAATAAGCCCCCGCCGCCAGGCCCGAAACCATAGATGTTGAGGCCATGAAGCTGGCATCATCATTGACCCAGGCATAAGTATAGGGGAACGTACCTGACGAGGAAGTACCTCCGGAAATAGTCAGGCTGATGGTGCCATCGGCACTACCCGAACAGTTTACGTTGGTTTGGCGACCTATCAGCGAAAGGGCAGCAGGCTGGCTCACCGTCAGCGCACTCACCATTGAACAGCCATTCCCATCCACGACCATAACGCTATACAGGCCCGCCGAAAGTCCGCTAAGCAGGGACGTTGACTGACCGTTGCTCCACGAATAGCTGTAGGGCAACGTACCTCCGCTCACCGTCAGACTTGCCGTACCATCCGTACCGGAGAAGCAACGAACATCTGTTACGCTGGCGGCCAGGCTTAAGGCAACAGGTTCTGTAACTGTCAGTGCCCTGGCGAGCGTACAGCCATTTCCGTCTGTTACCGTAACCGAATACGTACCTGCACTAAGCCCGCTAACGCCCGAAACAGACTGGCCGTTACTCCAGGCGTAGGTATACGGTTCGTTGGGGGCATTCACTCCTCCGACAACCGTCAGACTGGCGCTTCCATCGTGGCCATCAGCGCAGGAAACGGGTAGTATCGTGGCCGACATGCTTAACGCCATGGGCTGCGATACGCTGAATGACGTTTGAATTGAACAACCATTCCCATCAGAAATGCTGACTGAATATACCCCGGCAGTCAGCCCATCGATGGCAGACGTGGAAGCGCCTGTACTCCACAAGTATAAATAAGGCAGGGTGCCCCCCGTGGTTGTCAGACTCACGCGCCCATCTGTACCTGAAAAACAGTGTGCATCCGTTATGATATTAACAACCGACAATGATGTTGCCTGACCAACGGTAAACGAGCTGGTTGTGCTACAGGAAGTACCGTCTGTTACCGTGACAGAATACGCGCCTGCGGTTAGACCGGCCAGCGTAGAGGCAGACTGGCCGTTGCTCCAGGCGTATGTGTACGGCTGACTCGTCGGGCCGGGTATGCCTCCCGCCACGGTCAGGCCGATGGTACCATCGGCACCAGAAAAACAGGCAACCTGGTTGCTAGTGCCGGTGATGCTCATGGCCGGTGGTTCCGTAACCGTATACGACTGGATCAGTGAACAGTCATTGGCATCGATCAAGGTTACGCTGTATATGTCGGCCACCAACCCGCTGGGAATCGATGTCGATGCAACCTGTGTACCTGTGGTGTTTTGCCATACGTACCTGTACGGTTCTTTTCCACCCGACGCCGTTACACGAATAGCGCCGTCGGCGGTACCAAAGCAGCGAGCCGGGCTAACCTGCCCGGTCATACTCAGGGCATCAGGCTGACCAATACTGACAACAAATTCAGCGGGGCAATTATTGGCATCGGTCACCCGAAGCACATAAGCGTCTGCCGATAATCCCTGCTGGGTTGGCGTAGTGGGCAAAATGCCCAGCGAACTGGTTTTCCAGGTATAATTATACGGTTGACTTGTGGAGCCGGGGGTGCCGCCTGTAAGCGTTGACCTGATTGCGCCATCGGCACCGCCAAAACAGCTGACGTGGGTCAAACTGGTTTCGACCGCTATTCGAAGGGGTTGCGTCAGCGTGATTGTGATCGTATCGCGACAGGCATTGGCATCAGCCACGAATAGTGTGTAGGAGCCTGCCACTACGTTTTGAAGCACATTAGTTGTGCTCAAGGCCGTGGTCGATTCGCCGCCAGTCCAGGTGTAGCTGTAAGGGCCTGTACCGCCCGTCACAGTGGCCTCAGCCCGGCCGGTGGTATCGCCGTTACACCGGTTATTCTGCATTGCCATCGCGATTGTCAACTGCGGCGGTTCTGTAACGGACAGCGACAGTTGGGCCGAGCATCCATTCTTATCGATAGCCGTTACCGAATACAGCCCCGCCACCAAACTGCTTTGGTCAGGCGTTGTTACGCCATTACCCGATGGGCCAGCCCACGCATAGCCATATAACGGAGTGCCCCCCATAACTGTCAGGCTGAGGGCTCCATCGTGCCCGCCCGCGCAGGAGGCTGGTGTGGCGGTACCCGTAACCGACATGGCCGAAGGCTGACCGATGGTTGCGCTGATGATCTGACTACACTGGCTCGCGTTGGTAACCGTGACCATATAGGTGCCCGCCACCAAACCAGTTACCGACGAGGTCGACGTACCGATAACGCCCGTCGGACCGGTCCACAGATACGTATAGGGTTGGTTAGTCGACAGGGGTGTTTCGCCGCCAGTAACAACAACCGATAAGGCTCCATCTGACCCGCCAAAGCAGCTAACGTCGGCCATATTGATTTGTAGTCGTAGCAAATCCGGCTGGGTCAGGGTTCGGGCAAGGGCAATCTGACAGCCGTTGGCATCGGTCACTACCCCCTGATATAAACCGGCGCTCAAACTGCTGCGATCAGCTTCGGTCGCCCCATCGGTCCAGCTATAACTAAATGGCTGCGTACCACCGGCCACTGTTAGGCTGATGGCCCCATCGGCACCGGAAAAGCAGGTAATATTGGTCGCTGCCGCGTTGATCGATAAGGCCAGCGGCTGGGTTACCGTTACGCTGGTAGTAGCCGTACACTGGTTGGCATCAGTCACCGTAACCGAATACACGCCCGCCGGAAGAGCAGTCAGGTCAGCGGTTCGTGCGCCGGTATTCCAGACAAACTCATAGGCTTCGGAGCCCCCGGCCGGAGCACCACCCACCGCCGTCAGGCTGACCGTTCCGGCTGAACCGTTGAAGCAGGCGACGTTTTGAGTATTGGTAACCAACGATAATACCGGAGGTTCCGTTAGGGTAAAGGAGCGCACCAGCGCACAGTCATTGGCGTCTGTCACGGTTAAGGAATACACACCGGCCGGTAAATTCGTTAGAGTCGGGGTAAACGCGCCGCTGCTGGCCGGGCCAGCCCAGGCATACGAGTAAGGCAACGTACCCCCGGCTAGATCAATGTTTATCTGGCCGTTCTTTCCACCGAAACACAGGATATCTACGGTCGTAGCGGTCAGGGTCAGGCTCGCGGGCTCGTCAACCAGCGCCGAAACGGTTGCCGTACACCCGTTAGCGTCGGTAGCCGTTACTGCATATGTCCCTGCCTGTAACGACGAAAGTGTCTGCGCGTCAATGCCAGTATCCCAGCTATATCTGTAGGCGGCTGTACCCACGGCCGGGGTTCCTCCCAGCGCCGTAGCCGATACAATCCCATCGGCACTCCCGTTACAACGGGGAGGCACAACGTGCATCATAAGCACAACGCCTATGGGCTGGGTTAATGATTCAATCAGCGTGAGGCGACAGCCCTGCGCGTCCGTGACATTCACCGCGTAGGTATTGCTGGCCAGTCCCATCCGATTGGGGCTACTCAACCCAACATCCATCCAGCTATATGCGTATGGACTGGTACCTCCGCCTACAATTGCGGCAAGCTGACCGTCTGACCCGCCGTAGCAACTAATCGGCAGGCCGTTGAGGCGTCCTGTCAGGGCATCGGGCTGGGTTAAGGTCAGGCTTGTCTGGGCTGAACACTGGTTGGCATCTGTCACCGTGACCGAATACACGCCCGCCCGCAATACACTGATTTCCGGCGCCGCATATCGTGCACCGGATGGGCTGATCCATTGATACGTGTATGGCCCAACGCCCCCGCTGGCGGTCAGACTGGCCGTACCGTTTGTGCCGCCAAAACAACTGATGTTCGTACCCGATACAGCTACCGACAACGCCGGCGGCTGCGTCAGCGTAAACGAATTGACCTGCACACAGCCATTGGCATCGGTCACTGTAACGGTGTAAACACCCGCAGGTACGTTGTCGATGGCTGAGGTCATGGCGCCGGTCGTCCACAGATACACATACGGGCCGGTACCGCCCGAAGCGGTGATGTTGGCTTGCCCGTTGGTGCCTCCGTTACAGAGAATGTTTGTTTGAGCACCAGTGATCGTCAGGGCCGTTGGCTGCAGTACAGTAGCCAGGGCCTGAGCCGTACAACTGTTTGCGTCTGTTACTGTCACGCTATACGTACCTGCAATGAGGGTGGTGATCAACGATGCCGTTGCGCCGGTAGCCCAGACGTAGGTATAGGCTGGTGCTCCTCCCTGTACGTTGGCGCTTACACTTCCATCGGCGCTCCCAAAGCAGCGGGCGGGTACTGGCGTCAGAGCAACCACAAGCGGTGTTGGCTGAGTCAGCGTAACGTTGTTACTTGTCTGACAGCCGTTGGCGTCGGTCACCACAACGAGGTAGTTCCCGGCAGCCACCCCGGCCCGGTTCCGGAGCGTTGAGCCATCATTCCAGCTGTACGAATAAGGTGCAGTACCGCCCGTAGCTGTCAGGTTAATACTACCGGTCGTTCCCGCAAAACAGGCAACGCTCAGGCTACTCGCGGCCGAGGTCAGCGCCGGTGGTTGTGTGATCGTGAACGACTGACTGGCTACGCACTGGTTGGCGTCAGTTACGGAGACTGAATACGCACCCGCTATCAAGCCTGACCGGTCTTTTGTCGTTCCGCCATCGCTCCAGGCAAAGGAGGGCTGGCCGGTACCGCCCGAAACGGTGAGGCTGATACTGCCGGTTGCATTGCCGAAACAAACAACCGGTTGCGTTGTGCTGGTGAGCGTCAGTAAAGCGGGCTCGGTTAGGGTTACCGATCTGATTTCCGAACAACCATGCCCGTCGGTAACCGTTACGGAATAGATGCCGGCCGCCAGACCCGACCTGTTTTGGGTCGATGCGCCGTTACCTGTTGGTCCGGCCCACGAATAAGCATAGGGCAACGTGCCACCAGCAACCGCCAGCTCAATCTTTCCCGACGCGTTCTGGAAACAGGTCAGATTGTCGGCAAAAACCGCCACAGACAAAGCCGAGGGCTGGGCGATGGTGACGCGCAGCTCATCGGAGCAACCATTGGCATCGGTCACCGTAACCGAATACACGCCCGCAATCAGGTTACTATGCGTTGCTGTTGTCTGATTGTTTCCCACCGGACCCGTCCAGGAATACGAATAGGGCAACGTACCTCCCGCTGGTGAAACCGTGATTTGTCCGTCATTGCCGCCAAAACAGGTCACGTCGTCATAACTGGCGCCCAGGGTCAGCAGGGGCGGCTGGGTTACGCTTCGGGTGGTGGTGGCGGTACAGCCATTGGCATCGGTCACCACCACACTATAGCTGCCGGCCGACAGGTTGGTCAGGTTTTGTGTGGTAGCGTTTCCCATTGGGCCAGCCCAGGCAAACGCAAAGGGCATTCGCCCCCCCGTAGCCGTCAGGCTAATAACGCCCTGCTGATCGCCGTAGCAAAGTACATCGGTTGCCAGCGCCGCCAGCGTCAGTTCGGGGGGCTCGGTAATGGCGATGGTGGTACTTTGTACGCAACTATTACTGTCAACCACTTTAATAATGTATGAACCGGCCGGCAACCCCGTGGTCAGTGTGCTATTACTCACTACCGTGTTGGCGGCGTTGGTCATCGTGAGCGCGTAAGGCGGCGTGGCTCCTTCGATTTTCAGCGAAATAACCCCGGTCGACTGGTTATTACAGGCTACGGCTGTTACGCTGGCCGCAACACCAAACGGCGGTGGCTCCACAATCGTAGCCGACGTGGTGGCCGTACAGCCGTTCACATCCGTTACCACTACCGAATACGACCCGGCAGACAGCCCGTAGACCGATGCTGTTGTGGCACCCGTATTCCATCGGTAACTATACGGCGACGTGCCGCCGCGGGTATCAGTAACAACGCTGGCGGGTTGTGCATTACACAGCACCAGCGACGGATCTGGCTGGATCGTGAGCGGAATAGGCTGAGTAATGGGCACAGAAGCAGCTAGTTGGCAGCCGTTGGCGTCGGTAATGGTAACGGTGTAGGTATTCGATGTCAGTCCGGAAAGAGCCTGAGTGGTAGCCCCGGTGCTCCATAAGTACGTATATGGCGCTACTCCCCCGCCGGGTGTGAGATCAATGGCACCATTGCCACCATTTGTGCAGCTCACATTGGTATGGCTTTGCGTTGCCGTCAGGCCCGGGGGCTGGGTCAGCGACCGGCTGATCGTAACGGAACAGGCATTAGCATCGGTGACGGTCAGCGAATACGTACCGGCGGTCAGTCCCAACACGTCTTCGGCAGAACTACCATCTGACCAACTGAATGAATACGGCGCAGTACCACCCGACGGGGTTGCATTGATAACCCCATTCACACCGCCGAAGCAACTCACCTGCTGAGTCGTGGCCGTCAGAGAAAGGGCCGTTGGCTGAGTAACGGTTGTGGTAGCCGTGCCCGTGCAGCCGTTGGCATCGGTGACCGTCAGCGAGTATGTTCCGGCCGTAATACCCGCTAACAGTGATGTTGAACTGCCATTGCTCCATCGGTACGAATACGCGCCCGTTCCACCCTGCACCAGCTGACCAACGCCGCCATCGGCTCCGCCAAAGCAGGAAACCGGCCGCAGAAGCAACGATACCGTCAGCGCGGGTGGTTGCCCTAACGTTGCCTGCGCCTGCGCTACGCACCCGTTGGCATCAGCCACCGTAACGGAATAGGCTCCCGCCGCTACGGCTGCCAGCAACTGATTGGTTGACCCGTTACTCCAGCGGTAGGTATACGTACCTGTTCCGCCCGTGGTTGTGAGGCTGACCAGCCCGGTGGCAGCTCCGTTACAGGCTACCGACACCGGTGCCAGCGCCAGCGTCAACGCCGGCGGATTGGTCAGGGTGGTGGTCAGCGTCTGGCTACAGCCACTGGCATCGGTCACCGTTACCTGATACGTCCCTGCCGGGATAGTAGTCAGGTTTTTCGTCGTTGCGCCGTTGCTGGCCGGGCCTGTCCACAGGTACGTATATGTGCCCGTTCCACCCGCCGGAGCCAGGGTAATACTACCGGTAGCCGTACCGAAGCATACTGGATTCTGTTTTGTTGCCGTTAGCGTCAGGGCAGGCGGATTCGTCAGCGTAACTGACCGCACGAGCGAACAGGAATTGGCGTCACTTACCGTCACCGAATAGGTGCCAGCCACCAGCCCGGATATGCTGGCGGTTGTACCACCCGTATTCCACCGATATGTATAGGCCCTCGTTCCCCCAGCGACTGTTAGGCCTATACTCCCTGTTGATGCGCCAAAACAGGCCGGATTCTGACCCGCCGTAACGACGCTAAGCGCGGGTGGGTTCGTGAGTGTCGTGCTCAAAACGGCCCGACAGGCATTGGCATCCGTCACGGTTACCGAATACGCACCAGCCACCAGCGCCGACAGATTCTGCGTTGTTTGTCCGCCGGCCCATAGGTAGGAATACGCCGATGTTCCACCCGATACAGTTAAATCAATACCGCCATTGTCGGCTCCGAAACAGGCGGGATTCTGGCCCGCCGCTGTCAGCGTAATTGCCGTTGGCTGGGTCAGTATCGCCGAAGCCGTGGCCGTACAACCAGTGAAATCCGTGACAACCACTGAATACGTGCCAGCAACGAGGCCGGTCAGGTTTTGCGTGGTGGCTCCGTTACTGACCGGCCCCATCCACAGGTACGTGTATGCGCCGGTGCCCCCCGTTGGGGCCAGGGTAATGCTGCCAGTGGCGGCTCCGTTACAGGCCACGTTTTGTTTAGCCAGAGCAGGTAGTATAATGGATGGCTGCGTCAGGCTAAAGGTCTGGGTAACCACACAGTTGTTGGCATCGGTCACCACAACGGAGTAGCTACCGGCCGGTAATGTCATAATATCCTGCGTGGTAGCACCGTTGCTCCAGGCGTACAGGAAAGGGCTTTTCCCTCCAGACACCGTAAGGTCAATATTGCCCGAAGAGGCTCCGTTACAGGCAATCTGCTGCCTGACAGCCGTCAACGAAAGAGCCGCAGGTTGGGTAATCGAGTAGGATTGCACTACGCTACACTGGTTGGCATCCGTCACGGTCACTGAATACGCACCAGCCACCAGCGAGGCGAGATTCCGGGTTGCAGCGCCAGCACCCACCGGGCCAGCCCATGCGTAGGTGAATGGGGCTGTCGCGCCCACCGGAGACAGACTTAGGCTACCGTTATTTCCGCCAAAACAACTAACATCCTGTTGAGTAACACTGACCGATACGGCCAATGGTTGCGTTAACGTTACCGCCGTTACACTCTGGCAACCGCTGGCGTCCGTCACCGTGACAGAGTATGTGCCCGCCACCAGCGCCGACAAATCCTGTGTGGTTGGCCCGGTACCCAGCGGACCAACCCAGCGGTAGACGTACCCAGCCGTTCCTCCCGATACGCTCAGGTCGATGCTACCGGTACCGGCTCCATTACAGACCGGGTTTACGCGGGTGGTTGAAAGCGCCAGTACAAGTGGTTGCTGTATGGTGGCCGAGGTAGTTGCGGTACAGCCGTTGGCATCGGTTACCGTGACGGAATAGGTGCCTGCCACCAGGCCCGACAGATCTTTGGTAGTGGTGCCGATACCTGTTGGTCCAGTCCATTTATACGTGAATGCGCCTGTGCCTCCGGTAGCCGTCAGGCTGATGCTGCCCGTTGCTGCCCCCGTACAGGCTACATCCTGCTGGGTCAGGGCCAGGGTAATGGCCGGAGGCTGCGTTACCACCACCGTCAGACTACCCACGCAGCCATTGGCATCCGTTACTGTTGCTCCATACGTACCTGCCGTAATACCCGTCATAGCAGGCGTTGTCGCAGCCAGCGTACTGCCACCGTTAGTCCAGGAATAGCGATATGACGGTGCACCACCCGACACCGACAGGCTGATTGCCCCTGTATTCCGGCTGTTACACAACACGCCTGTGACACTCGACGCAATGCTGATCGTTGTGGATTGACCAACCGTGGCACTGCCCGACGCAATACACCCCCCCCGGTCGGTTACCGTTACGGAGTAGGCCCCCGATGTAACGCTGGTAAGGTCTTCGCTCGTCGTTCCGTTGCTCCAGCGGTAGGTGTATGGCGTAGTACCGCCGCTGGGCGTTAGATTGACCAAGCCCGTTGCCTGACCGAAACAGGCGGCATTTTGTACAGAAAATGATAAGACCGGCGCGGCCTGAAGAGCCACCGTCTGCGTTACGGCTGCCGTACAGCCATTGGCACTCGTTACCACAGCCCGCAATGTACCCGTTCCGGCCGAGCCCCAGCGTACCGTAGCCGTTTGGCTGGTCGGCGCGCCACCCGACGTGATCGTTCCGTTCGTAGCGCTCCAGGTATACGTACCTGCGCTGGCCGACAGCGTGTATGGCACCGACGTACCCGCGCAAAATGACGTACTACCAGCCGACGTACCTGTAAATTTCACCGTGGGCGTATCGGCCTTCACAACAATCGAGGTTGTATCGGTACAAGTATTACCATCGCTGACGCTGACCAGATAACGCCCCGGCACTGCGCCCTGAAGGATCTTTGTTGTCAGTACCTGCTTATCCGGCGTGATCCATTCATACCGAAAATTTCCGCCCGAACTGATAGGCACAACAGTCAGCGAGACACTCCCTGTTGGCTGGCAGACAATCGATGAACTAGACAGTATACTGACTATCAGATCGTTGTTATTATTGACATATTCCAGACAAACCTGTCCTTCGCGCCCTAACTCGTTCTGCACAATCACCCGGATAGTATCACGGGCGCAAATTGGGGCCGTTGTGCTCATTGTATAGGTGATGCACTGCCGGCCGTTGAACGTCGCTGATTTGGTGTACTTGCCCGGTAAGATACTCTTGATCGTATTGGTATTTCCGCAGCTGGTCAATGTCAGGCAATAATCAACGGGGCTACCTACCGTCACCTGAGCTACAGTAATAAAATCGTCGGGCTGGCCAGATTGGCCGTTGATGACATCGACACGGGCTTCGTAATTGGAGTAATACCCGTAATTTCCTGTAGAAGCACCACCCGTGTTGGAAACCACACCGACATGGAAACGCTCGGTCGACGTCAACGTGTTGACGTTATCAACCGACGCAATAGAACTGTTTGGGAAGCTAATGATACTTTGCTGAACTCCGTTGACCGTAATGCGGTCGATGACGGTTCCGTAAGCGGAAAATGGCTGCCCCCGGAATGTTAAACTAGCCGTACCCGACGACGGAATCGTGACCAGAGCCTGATCGTTGGAAACGGCTGTTGTCCGGAAAAAATCAATGCGTTTGCTGCCATTACAGGGGTTGATGGCCGGTAGCAGGCCCATTCCGAATTCGTTCTGGGCATACGACGATACGTGGTATGTGTACGCCTTCTTGCCAGTCTTTATGTAGAACGCGCGGTTCTGGGCAGCATTGGGCAGGTTGTAGGTGTATACCTGGCCCGCCTGCAAAGTTGTTGTTGCCAATACCGACGACGTACCCGCCACGGTTGTTGGGCCGGAAATAGTAACGGTCGTGTTATTTTCAATGGCCACCACGAACACATAATCCGAGTTTGCGGCGGTATTCAGGCTATGCACGGCCACGTAATCGGTACCTACCGTACGGGCGGGCACCAGCTGATCAATACCGGCATCGCGGTTACTGCTATACGGCTGGGCGGTGTGTTGAGAGCCCGAATTAACAACAATCGGATGATCGGGGTCAGACGTAACGAGTGTACCTGCTACCGATTTGTTTTCGGTGCTGGCGCCGTTGTTGATCACTTTCGACGTGACCATATACGTCTGGCCCGCATTCAATGTGATGGTGAACGGAACATTGGCCGGGTGGCCTTCAAGGTCGATCGGGCTGTTGAAGGTAACGGAGGTTCCATCAAGCGTGGCCATAACCGATACGAAATGGCGCTCATTGACGATATTGTTGCCGCTCAATCTGGTTTGGCTGCCAGCATAAAAAGCGTATCCAAGCGCAGCACGGCATTTCAGTGGTACGATATCCTGGTTGAGGTTCGGCGTTAGCCGATAGGTAACCTGTACCGGTTCGCCAGAAGTAATAATCAACCCTTTATTCAGTTCCTTCGTATTTACCTGATCGGACATCACTACCGACAGGGGTAACGACACTATCGTTGCTCCGGTAGAGGTTACGGCTACTGTTTTGGTGTATGAACCGTCGGCGCTTCGAATGGTGACGGTTGTATACGGGGCAGATGTTGACAAGACCAGATCCTGCGATCCGTACACATCGGCCCCACCGCCATTGGGCACCCCCCAGATAGGCGGCATGTAGCAGGTGTTGGGCTGCACACAGCTTTGGAACCGATCGCACTCCGGGCAATCAGGGTCCTGACAATCAATTAGTTTGTCACCATCATCATCTATGCCATTGTTGCATATCTCTATTGTCTGTGCCTGAGCCAAGTACGGACCCGTAATGAGTAACGCACTGATAGCCAGTCGTATAATTATAAAAATAATCTGTATCAGATAACCGTATTTACGCATAAAAGCTGGATAAAAAGCGCGTATCGATATATACGCTCCAACTACTATGCCAGCTACTTTTTTGTAAGTGTATTACTACGCTGTTTAACTAATCAACAGGATGATTTACAGCAGAGTATATCTACCAACCTAGCAAAAGCCTTCTATGCACTTTAAACAAGTATCTGTCAGCAATTGCCTCTTTACGCGTATTTTGGTATCAATACTTACCTCTTATTTCATTATTCAATGGACAAACTATACAGAACATACAGACCGTCAATTGTACGGGGTCTGTTCGGTTTGCTGTGCCTGACGTTGGTTAGCCTCAACGCACTGGCTCAGTCAGCCACTCGCTACACCATCAAAGGCCGTATCACGGAAGATGACGGTCAGCCGCTTCCTGGCGCCACGTTACTGATTGCCGGCACAACCATAGGTACGTCGTCAGATTCGGAGGGTAATTATACGCTGGCAGCTACGGTAAAACCCGGCCCGGCTACACTGGTCATTTCGGCCATTGGCTACGAAACCCTTCGGCAAGCCATCACCTTCGGTTCCACCGAGCAGATCACGCTGAACCTCACAGTAAAAGCCGCGCCCACGAACCTCGATGAAGTGGTGGTGACCGGCTCAACATTGTCGGCCCCCAAACGAGAACTGGGGAATGCCATCAGCACCGTTCGGGCATCAGACCTGGTGCAGTCGGGATCGGGCAACCTGATCAACTCCTTGCAGGGAAAAGTACCCGGCGCGCAGATCACCCAAAACTCGGGCGATCCGGCCGGTGGCATCACCATTCGCCTGCGTGGTATCAAGTCACTGTCGGGTTCGTCTGATCCGCTGTACATTGTGGATGGCGTAATTGTCAGCAATGCCAGTACGAACGTATCGCAGCTGGCGCTGGCCAACGACGTGGGTACGTCGAACGTAGGGCAAAACCGCCTGTCTGACATTAACCCCGACGATATTGCTACACTGAACGTGATCAACGGGGCCGCCGCCGCTGCTCAGTACGGTTCGCGGGCCGCCAATGGCGTGGTGATCATCACCACCAAACGTGGCGCGAGCGGCAAACCACAGGTGAGTTTCTCCACGTCGTTCAACGTCAATGAGTTGCGCAAGATGGTGCCGGTAAACACCTACGGCAAGCAATTTGGTTTTGCGGGTCTTCGCCTCTACACTATCGGCGGCATTTCGGCCGCACAGATAGCCGCTAACCCCGGCACCACTACGACCAACATCTTCCGCGACGGCACGCTCACCCCGCTGGCCACCAACCTGGTCGACGTAACGCGCTACAACTATTTCGACCAGATTTTCCGGACGGGAACGGGCACCGATAACAACATTTCGGTTAACGGCGGTACCGATAACACACAGTACTACGTGTCGCTGGGGTATTTGCAGAACCAGGGCATCATCAAAGGCACCGATTTCTCACGCTACAGCCTGCGCGCCCGCGTCGATCAGCGCCTGACCAACTGGGCCAAAGTGACCGTGGGCCTCAGCTACGCCAATAGCCTTTCGAACGAGAAAGCAAACGGCAACGTGTTCTACAGCCCCATCAACGCGGTGAACATCACCAACAACATCTACGACATCACCCAGCGCGACGCCGCCGGTAACCTGCTGGCTGTTGAACCTACCCGCGTCAACCCCCTGTCGACGATCGAAGACATGAAGTTTTCGCAGCAGGTGAGCCGCACCATCGGCAGTTTCCAGCTGAATCTGACCCCGTTCAAAGGCCTTGCTGTCGACTATATTGCCGGGGTTGATGCCTACTCGCAATTTGGTAAGAACTACATCCGGCCGTATCCCTATCAGGCGGTGGCGGGTTTGCCCGCTGCTCGCTATCCGCAGGGTTTCGCTGCTAACGCCACGAATCAGGTCATGCAGTTCAACAACGACCTCAATGTATCGTACCAGACATTCTTCGGTGAAAACATCAAGCTGAACGCCGTTGCCGGGTACAGCTACCAATACTACCAGTCGGACTACACGGCTCAAAGTGGTCAGAACCTGTCGCCTTTCATCGAAACGGTTAGCGGTGCCAGCAACACGACCTACAGCCTGAACTACGGCCTGGACCGTTACGCGCTGAGTGGCTTGTTCGGGCAGGCAACGCTTGGCTACAAGAATCTGGCGTTCATCACCGGCGCTATCCGTCGCGACCAGTCGAGCAAGTTCTCACCCACGCAGACCAACCAGTTTTACCCAAAAGTGAGCGGCTCGCTGATTGTGTCGGACCTGGATTTCTGGAAGAGTGCGGGCATTGGCAAGTCGGTGAACAGCGTGAAACTTCGGGCCAGCTATGGCGAAGCCGGTAACCTGTCGGGCATTGGCTCCTACGCGCGTTTCTACCAGTTCAACCCGGTTGGGTTCCTCGGAAAGAATACCGTTACGCCCGGCACCCAACTCGCCAACCCCGAAGTGCAGCCCGAACGCATGGCTGAACTGGAAGGTGGTATCGACGTGGGCCTTCTGGGCGGAAAGATCAATCTGGGTGTTACGGCTTACCAGCAGAAGATCAGCAACCTGATCGTGAACCGCACGCTGGCTCCCTCAACGGGCGGTACCAGCATCGTGAACAACGTAGGGGCCATGCAGAATACTGGCTTCGAGATCATGCTGGATGTGAATCCGATCAAAACCAAAGATTTCAACTGGGATTTCACCATCCTCTACAACCAGAACCGTAACAAAGTCACCGACCTCGGCGGCCTGACCGTGGTCGACGTAGGTGCTGAAGGCACATCGGGCGCCCCCGTACGGCTGCTGTTGAATCAGCCCGTGGGCGTCTTCTTCGGTACGGGTTATGCGCGCAACACAGACGGTTCACTCATTTTGACCTCGTCCGGCTTCCCGCAGTCGGAGCGGGCATCGCAGCAGGCTACCGGCTCAGTCGACTTTACTCCGGCGCGTAACACAGATGGCTCGTTCGACGTAACAAAGCCTTTGGCCAACCTGATTATCGGCAATCCGAACCCGAAATGGACAGGCTCATTCAGCACCAACCTGAGCTATAAAAAGCTGACGCTGCACGTGTTGCTCGACGCCGTTCAGGGCCTGAATGTATTCAACGCCGACAAACGTACCCGGCAGGGCGTTGGCCTGGGCGACTATGCCGAGCAGGAGTTGCGGGGTACGTTGCCACGCGGCTATATCTTCGGTATCTACAACACCCAGGAATTCCGGGTAGATGATGGCTCCTACACCAAGCTGCGCGAACTGTCGCTGAGCTATTCACTGCCTACGTTCACCAAAGCAATTCGCTCATTGAACCTCGCCTTGATTGGCCGTAACCTGTATTCGTGGGATAAATACACGGGCTTCGATCCTGAAACGAACGCGGGTGGTAACAACGATCTGATCCGCGGCGTCGACTTCGGCAACGTACCTATCCCACGTACCTACCAACTCAAACTGACGGCATCATTCTAAAAATGTTTACAGTTTACCGTTTGCCGTTTACAGTAAACAGTAAACTCCTTAAATCATGAAACGATACATCATCCTTCCCACCATACTGGCGGTGGCGCTGTCGCAGACAAGCTGTAAATCGCCTGAATACCTGAACCCCAGTTCGATCAGCCAGTCGCAGGCGGTTAGCTCAGCCGATGGGTTGATCACACTGTCCAACGGGCTTCAATACCGCTATACAACCGGCGGTGCCCTGAGTGTTCTGTATAATGCAACCGCTGGCGGTGGGCTAACCACCCGCGAGCTGAGCGTGTTGAACGTCGGGAACATCGAAGAGGCTAACCTGGCTACGGGCGGTGGCACCGTGAACAACGGCAATGCGGTAGTACGGAACCTCTGGACGCAATCGCACCTGGTCAGGGCCAACGCTGAACTGATCCTGGCCAATACAACGGTGGTCGACAACGACCCCGGCACCAAGAGCGGTATCGTTGGGTATGCGTCGATTTTTCGGGCGCTCTCGCTGGGTACGTTAGCTCAATTCTTCGAGCAGTCACCCATCACGACGGGCACCAATGCCCCCTTTGTGGCTCGGGCACAGGTGTTGCAGGAGGCCATCAAAACGCTGGAAACAGCCGCTACGCAGGTAACAACCACGCCCGTGTCGGCCAACTTCACGGGCAAGGTGGTGCCGGGCATCGATATCCCGAATACCATTCAGGCGTTAATTGCCCGCTATGCGCTGTTTGCTGGTGACTACGACAAAGCCCTGGCTGCAGCGGCCAAAGTCAACCTCAGCAGCAAGTCGGTCTTTAACTTCGACGATAACACCCGCAACCCGTTATTCGATTACACCTTTGGCAACCTGAACGTGTTTCAGCCCACCAACGCGAACCTCGGCCTCACAGGTACGTTAGCTCCCGACCCGGCCGACAAACGCCTTACCTTCCTGACCAAAACGAGCAGCAACACGGCCGTAACGCCGGTGGTGGCCACGGCGTATTATACCGCCAACAGCGCGGCCATTCCGGTCTACGTACCTGGTGAAATGATCCTGATTCAGGCCGAAGCCTATGCACGCAAAAACGACCTGACCAACGCCGTGACGCAGTTGAACCGGGTACGTACCAAAGTTGCTACCGCCGATGTGTTTGGATTGGGCGCGGCGTTACCGGCTTATTCAGGCGCGAACACCGCAGCGGATATTCTACTGGATATTTATAAGAATCGCCTCGTGGAACTGGCTTTTCAGGGTTTCCGGCTCGAAGATAGCCGACGGTTTGGCCGACCTGCGGCGGGTGCTACGGGTGCCGAACGAAACCGGAATTATTTCCCGTACCCGCGCACCGAACGCGACAACAACACCAGCACCCCAGCCGACCCGGCGCTGTAGGTTTTTAGAGGTTACATGTATGCGTTCTGCCACTTTGCCTAAAGCTCCGGTAGCTTCAGGCAAAGTGGCAGAACGCTTTTTTGTAGGCGATTTTAACGCGCCAGGGCTTTTTTTACTATTTTTTCACATAAGCCGGTAATGCCGGGCCCCTTCCCTGCATATAGTATAGATAGGGTCGTATAGTTCACCTAACTACCTCACGAACAGTCGCGCCAACTTGTTATGAAACCCCTGCTACCATACGACGAAATCCTGAAAAAACTTCGTCAGCGCGATACCAGCGTATTGGCCGCGTTGCTGGAGCAATACGGGGGAAAGATGGTCGGGTATGCACAACGGCAATGGCAATTTTCAGCAGAGGAATCCTCTGAACTGATTTACCAAACATTCGATGTGTTGTTGCGTCGGACCGACCCAACGATTCCGTCGGCCAGTACGCTTTCGTTCGAAGCACAACCACAGTTCGATGCGTTCGTTTTTGGGATATTTATCAACAAGCTACGCGAAGCGCACCGGCAACGGAACCGTGAGGCGCAGCGATACATTCCCATCGATCAGCTTGAGCCGGTCAACAGTGACGACGCTGACGAAGGCGATGAACGCACAGAACCGCTCGACATCTGGTTCGAGTCAGACGATTCGTCGGATGACCATAAACGACTTGCACAGATGGACGAAGCGCTGGCCACCCTTCCGCCCGAGGACAGGTCCTTATTATTGCTTTGGGCGCAAGGCTTTTCGTATTCCGACATTGGCGGAAAACTGGGGCTAAACCCACAGCATTTGAATGTGCGCTGTTTCCGGGCCAAGCAGCGCGTTATTAAATGGTTTTCAGAACATGCTAAGCAAACACAACTATGAAAATGCACAATGAATCACTGGCTTTTGCGCTCCGGCAGGTCTGGGTCAACCAACCCGACCATCAGGCCGACACGCCCGCAACAGCTTATCTGCTGGACACCGAACCCGCTGTTAACCTGCCCGATACGGTCAGACAACGCACCCTCGACCGCCTTCAGATTCGACTTACTACCCCTTCGCTCGGGCAGTTACTCCAGCAGCAAACCCAGGCGAAAGACGTAATCTGGCAACAGGAACAGACTGGTTTTTCGGCCGAAACGCTGAACGACCTGTGCAACGACGCCATTCACCCCACGTCGGTGCCGGTCATGCGGATGAAACGATTGATCCATTTTTTACGACTCTCGACCGAGCAGGCGTTTGCTGCGCTTCAGAAAACAGCCGACCAGTACAACTGGCAGGCTGGCCCCTCTACCTTCAGTTACGCACAAATGGGTCGGCTCTCGCATCCAGACCGGCCCGCCTCAACTACAACCTCAACGGGTCGGCATTTCCTTTTTGAGAGCGATGAAGCCTTACAACTGTACCTGAATCGGCTTGGCGATGTGTTGGCTAGCGAATCTACTACTTAACCATCTTCCTAGACCTCTCATCTCTCCGTTGCAGAACGTATCAACCGGCGCCTTCTGGGCCGCAGTATACGTTCGGCGATGGCGTTTCCCTTTCTTGCCATGCAACAATCATCAACCTGGGCCAACCAGTATGAACAACTGGCGTCTGCAACTGACCTAATCAATGAATCGGTCAATATTATTATCAAAGAAAAGCACGTGCATCAGTACCCGCAACTGTCGACCCGTCCAAGCTTTTATCTATCTGAACAGCAGATTAACCAGGCCCGAACTACCGTTGCCGACCTGGTTAGCGCATTGATCGACGAGAACATCGACGAGCCAACTGGCGATGAATCACACGTTCACCTACCCGACAATCTGCTCGATGATTACCGAACCCGGCTGGATAATAACCCCAATGCCCGCGAACGATTTGAACAACTGCGTGATACGCTGCAATCAGACCAACCTGTCGATGACTCCGGTAAAGCGGCCTTAGACGACCTGGTCCTTACATTAAACAATAGCCGCAAACAGATTTTTCGAAAACTTAGACAATACGGCAGCTGATGAGACAGTTTCTCAACGGGTTATTTTGGGACCAACGGGGGCGGGCCATGCGCATGCGCGACGAATTAAGTCGGCTGGCGCGGTTACCCACTCTCCCCGTTGTCTTTGTGGAAGACACCTGTATGAAACTTGATTTTCTAAGCGAGAAACTAGACAAAATACTGAACGATCACCTTCAGCTTTTCAACGACCTAACCAGCATTTCGCCTGCTGATGCCGAACGGCTCTACGACGATTATAACGTTGGGCAGGTGGTTGATTACACCAAGTTCAGCGAGGCGCTGGAGAAGGCCGAGTTCAATTATACCGTTATCCGGCGCTATGGAGAAGCCGAAGCCGAATTTAGCCGGTTCCTGGCTCGTATTTACGACGAAATAAACCTGACCAAGCCCCTGCCAGTAGTATCGTTTATCAGTAACGCGCACGATTATTACTGGGCTTACTGCCCGCAGGGAGTGATTGGGGCTCCCATCGAAGAAGAACACCACCTGCTGAACTGGCCCGATCTGTATCACGAAATCGGGCACTTCATCTTTGAAAGGCACGAACGTTTCCTGCTGGGTGACGGGCAGATGACCCGCCTGGTAAACGATCATTTTGCGCCCTACATTGCCAATGCAACCACCCCTGAAGCAGTTACCCAATGGACCGACCGGCGGGCGCACTGGCTGGAACACTGGCTTATGGAGTTTTCATGCGACCTGATTGCTACGTACCTGACCGGCCAGGCCTATGCCTGGAGCAACTTTCGCCTGTCATCAATCATTCCAGACGATAATTCGCGGCATATCTACACCAGCCAGATCACCCACCCACCGAATGAATCGCGCATGCGGGCTATTCTGACGATGCTCGACCGGTGTGGTTGGCCCGAAAACGACCTGATGCCTCTGAAAAAAGCATGGGAGAAGCACAAGCTATTGAGCCTCAATGTAGAACCTGCCGATTATACCGCTATTGCACCCAACGCACTCATTGACGCTCTGGCCGACTTTGTTTATAACGAATGTTGCCATGAAATTGGGCTTCATGGTTACCACGACCAGCTAAAAAAAGCCGCTATCAACGTGCCGGTTTCTCATCTGCTCAATGTAGCCTGGAACCAGTTGCTGACCAACCCTACCGGCTATGCCGCCTGGGAAGCCGACCAGATTCGACAACTCCGCAACGATGGGTCAGACGCCCCTGCCTGACCCACATCAGACGTATCCCAGCGTTGCCGGGGTAAACGAACCAGGTTTGCCTGCATAAACAGCCAATAACCCACCCGGCCGAAAATACCGCAGGGCCTCGCGCAGTTGCCCGTGCACTCGTTTAAGTGCCCTCTGCTGGCGGGCATCAGGTACGTCTGATTCGAGTAGGCGGTCGAGCTGCAATACAGCCAGACTGAATGCCTCGCCGGTGTAGGGTATTCCCCGGCCGTGCAGCAGCAACACATTGGCAATCTGCTCATCCCTTGAATCTGAAGCACTGGTCTGCGCCAGCCATTGATTGCGTACTACCAAACCGTCGGGCAGTTCAGGAAACCAGTTGGCCAGGTTTCGTAGCCAATCACCTTCGGCCAGGTCGTAGCGTCGGGCTTGCAACAGCACCGTTGCCCCCACTAACGCGGCGAAGGGTGAAGCCATTTTTTGCTGGAGCGCGCCGTGTAAGAAGTCCATATCGACCATATCGGCCGCCGATGATACGTCGACAGTCTGGTATTTCTCCCATAGATCGGCTATTCGGGAAAGGCTTCCTCCACTCCCGTGCGCCAGATTGGCCTGCAGATCAGGAACATGCCCGTCGGCAGTGACAGTAAAATCGAGCCGGTAGCTGGGTACGTTCCCAGCCTGAAACATAGTCATTGGCGGCAGAGGAATGCCATAGGTTGTTTCGCCGTCGCTGAGTTGAAGCCAGTAGCGGTTCCCCGGCAGATTCAGCTGGAACGTAAGCCGGTAGCCGGTAGAGACCGCCGAATAGGTTGTCTGTTCAACCAGGCTTAGTGGTAATTCTTTATTCTTCAGCCACCTTTTGGTATCTAATGAATAAAGTCGGGATTCGCTCCAAAATGCCGTAACCGACTCTCGCCCCAGTATGCGGTGTAGGCTCGCTCCTGATTCAGGAAGGCTTATTGGGTAGCCTGAATCAGCCTCATTACCAACCTCGTGGTATGACGGAGGGGCCATTGGCATAGGTTCATTGGTCAGTGGGTTTGTGGTGTCTGCGTAATGCGTATACTGTTCACGATTAATTCGGTAGGAAGGGCCACTATACGTATTTCCCCGTTCCAGGCTTATATCCAGTCGTTTAGTGAAATTGATCAGCTCCAGCTCCCTGACAGAGGGGAGCGTCGGTGCTGGCACGGTAGGTGACGTTACCTGTGTAACGACCGAGTATAGATCGAGCGGTTCGCTACCCAGTTTGATGTATTGTTTCGTATTCCACCCCGACGCTGTCAGCAACTGGTTATACCGCTGCCCGATGAAGCGCTGCAACGGAGCCAATTGCACCGAACAGGGAGCTGGCATACATTCGGGCACAAAGCCCTCCTTCGACTGTAAGCCGTCGAGCAGCGCTTGCCCAAATAGTGAGTAGCCATTACCAGGGCTATTGTGCTGGTGAGCCGGCATACCCGTGGCCGTGGCATAGAGAATAGCCGAGTTACAGGCCGAATTAACCAGTTCAGTTGAGGAGATAGTCAGAAAGCCGGTTCCCTGCACGTTGAGTACCGCCAGATCAGGATGCGTATTGCGGCAGGCATCCACAAAGAAAAACTGATCGCATACGGCCAGTTTGGTCATGGCATCGGCTAGTTTACGCACGTTCAGGGCACGGTTATGCGTATTGGGCAGGCCCAGGTAATCGGCCGGCAGCAGTATCTGTTCGCGAAGATGAATTTCCAGGCCGTGGCCACTAAAGAAAAACAGCGACCGGCTTGCCGCAGCAGCTCCCTTAGGCAACCTACTCATCGCGTCGTTCCAGAATGAAATCGCTATCTCCTGGTTCGCAAACGAAGGCAATAAATTGTGCGCTAACACATCTGGCCCATTTCCACTGGTTACTGCCTGCGCAATTTTAGTGGCTTCATCGGCAGTTGGAGCCATTAGCAACCAGCAATGAGCTAGTGGGGCCGGGCCATACTGATACGAGGTACGGAGCCAGTTAAAGAGCGCGTAGGCAGTCCAAGCCGACACGGCCAGTTGCCCCAGTCCGTAACTGTTTTCAGTTTTTTTACCTGCTCCACCTGTCAGGTGATCATAGGTACTTACCCCGATCAGCAGCGCAAAGGTACCGGGCGTACCGGGTGTCCAGTCAGGATTTATCCACAAACCGGGCTGGGTGGCATTGGGAGTGAGTGTCATGGCCTGTACCAGTTAGCGGCTAGGTGATCACGCAGTTTTTCGGCGAATTTCCGGTAGAAGCTGGGTTGTTGCAGATAGCCGCCATGCGCCTGAACTACCGACATCCCGCTGCTATACGGTTCGTCGTCGATGTCGACAAAGATTGGTTTGGCGGTGTAGCTCAGGTAATCGTTAGGGTCCCAGACGTTCCACCAGTGGCCCAGATGCGCCGCCGGGGGCAACGGCACCTTGTTTCCCAACGCCAGGCTATAGGCGGGGCTACTTTCGGCAAAGAGCTTCATTTCCTCGAAAACACCTACCTGCGAGGCCGTCGCACACCAGAAATCGACCTTCACATCCTGAAAAGCGGGCATGTTAGGCAGAAAATGCGTCAATGCATCGTAAACGATCTGTCCGCCCATACTGTGGCTGAGCAACACAATCGGTTCGCCGTCCCGGTGTTGTTGCAGGGTACGGGCTTCCAGTAATGCGTCCAATAGCCGTTGCATGATTGGGCCGGGCTGCTTGGGAGTACCCCGCCCTTCCAGGTACGTGAACACATCGCCGAAGAACAGCATCACCCCCCGATTCAATTTGGGACGTACCTGATTCAGTACCCGCGTGAGGGCATAGCCTGGCGACTGGTCGGCCCGGGTCAGCGCTTCTTTAACCCGGTCTTTCAGATCGCCTAACCAACCCGGCCCCTGGAGGATAAGGCCCGTACGGGTCTGTTCAAGGAATGTGTAGCGGTCTTCTATTAACTGTTGCAGCAACGCCAGTTCGGCGTCCAGATCGGATTGGGCGGCCAGCTCGATGAACGTATCCCTGTCACGAGCGACGTCGTCGGCAGCCATAATGGCCAGCGTTTCCTGCCAATTGCCGGTTTCCTTGGCCAGCACCGTTGCAACGGCCAGTTCACTAAGCTGATCGGGGAGCAGGTCTTTGAGCCGGGTACGTGGTTCGGTTGACACAGAGCCTGTTGTTGACCCCGCTATGATCAGGTTCGAACCGGTGGCAACCGGGCCAGCGAGCACAACTGGTGGCACTTCCCCAGGCAGGTTTTTCAGTTCGGTGTTGAACTCGGCCAGCATTGGTGCCTGCTCGGCTGGTGGTGGCGTTACATTAGCGCCCATTGTCCAGAGTGGAGTTGGGCAGGCCCGCAGATCCCAGGCAAACGAAGCGCCCAGATCACCCCAGAATACGCGGCGTACAGGTACGTCGCCCGGCACATTGTCCTGTTTTAGCTCGTCGGTAATATAGCGCCGGAGCATGGCTTCGCGTTGCTCCAGATCGGTTGGGTTTCGGGTAGCAACGCCGTGAATATGAACAACGGGCATGGGCGAACAGAGTTAGGGTAGCACACAAGAAAACAACTGCCAAACCTGTAACTTGCTACTCGTCAGCGCGGAGACACACGCTAACGGGTTAATGATAGCCCACGTAAAATAGCCATTGTCTGACTTTCCACGAATCGAATTGAGTAAGCGGTTTGTATCGGGAAGTTCCCGCAGAATTAACTACGTCAGAAATAACAGGCGGTTGCCAAATTGATGCCGATATTTGAACGTTTTTCGTTCGCTATTCTTCGTTGCGTCTTATGATCATTGCACTTGGCACCGACCACGCTGGTTTTACTTACAAAGAATTGGTTAAAGACCACCTCACGCAGGCTGGCCACACCGTCATCGACAAAGGCACGTTCTCGCCCGATCCGGTCGATTATCCTGATTTTATCCGTCCTGCGGCTCAGGCCGTACTGGATGGCGAAGCTGAACGCGCTATCGTTTTCGGCGGTTCGGGCAATGGCGAGGCCATGACCGCCAACCGCCTTAAAGGCATTCGCTGCGGCCTGTGCTGGAGCGAAGAAACCGCCCGCCTCACGCGCCAGCATAACGACGCCAACGTACTCTCGATGGGTGCCCGCCAGATTTCTGAAGACCTCGCCCTCCGCATCGTCGATATATTCCTCGAAACCCCCTTCGAAGGCGGCCGCCATCTGGCAAGGATTGCGAAACTCGATATCTAAAGAGTCCTCAGTCTTCCGTCTTCAGTCCTCTGCTTCTTCGCCAGTATGAAGATGTAGCGAAGCAACAGAGGACTAATGACGGAAGACTGAAGACAGTAAAACATGTTTTTCTCTCCCCGCGACCTGCGTTTTCACCTGTATGAAGTCATGCAGGCCGAAAAGCTGACTCAACTGCCCTATTTCGCCGAGCACGATCGAACCTCGTTCGATATGGTTCTGGATGCCGCCGCGCAAATCAGCGAAACGCTGCTGCGACCGTTACTGACGGTCATGGATCGGGACGAACCAAAACTGGTAGACGGGCAGATCCGGGTGCATCCGCAACTGGGGGCAATCATCAGACGTTTCGGCGATGACGGCTGGATCAACGCGCCGTTTACCTACGACGAAGGCGGTCAGCAGCTGCCGGCGACGATCATGAACGCGGCGACATTCATTTTTGGTGCCGCCAATTACTCGTCGAGCGTGTTCCCGTTTCTGACCACCGGTGCGACCAATCTGCTGCGATCATTCGGCTCAAAAGAACTCGTCGACCGGTTTACGCCCATGATGTACGCCGGTCGCTGGCAGGGAACCATGGCCCTGACCGAACCAGACGCGGGTTCATCACTGTCTGATATCACCACCTCTGCCGAACCCACCGACGTACCAGGCGAATACCGCATTCGGGGGCAGAAAATCTATATTTCGGCGGGCGACCACGACGCCTGCGAAAACGTAGTGCACCTGATGCTGGCCAAGATCAAAGGGGGCCCCGCTGGAGCAAAAGGCATTTCGCTCTTTGCGGTGCCCCAGAAACGTTTCGAATCTGGCACGTTGGTTGGTAACGACGTGCAGACGGCGGGCATTTACCACAAAATGGGTTACAAAGGTGCTCCAATCGCCCACCTCATGGTAGGCTCGGGCGCGGGGGCCATTGGGTACCTGGTCGGCGAACCGCATCAGGGCCTGCGCTACATGTTCCAGATGATGAACGAAGCGCGGGTCGGGGTGGGCATGAACGCCGTCTCTATCGGCACCGCTGCTTATTACGCCTCGCTGGAATACGCCCGCGAACGGCCACAGGGCCGCCCCATTTCCGAGAAAGACCCAGCTCGGCCGCAAGTGCCGATCATACGCCATGCCGATGTTCGCCGACTGCTGCTGTTTCAGAAAGCCGTGTTGGAAGGCTCGCTGGGGCTATTGTTGCAATGCAGCTACTACGCCGATCTGGCCCATGCAGGCGATGGCGAAGTGGCCCAAAACGCGGCCCTATTACTCGATCTGCTCACGCCCATCGCCAAATCATACCCGTCGGAAATGGGTTGCCTGACAACCAGTGCAGCCGTGCAAGTGCTGGGTGGGGCGGGCTACACCACCGATTTTCCGGTGGAACAATTTTACCGCGAAGCCCGTATCCACCCCATCCACGAAGGCACCACGGGCATCCACGGCCTCGACCTGTTAGGCCGGAAAGTGACGTTACACGGTGGAAAAGGCGTGCAATTGCTGGTTGCCGACATGCAGAAAGCCATCGCCGACGCCAAAACGCACCCGGAACTAACGTACCTGGCCAGCCAGTTAGGCGAAGCGATCAGCCACCTGACAACGGTGACAACGTACCTGCTTGGCCTCGCCGCCGACCCAACCGTTTTTCTGGCCGATGCCACACTCTACCTCGAATTCTTTGGCATCGTTACGCTGGCCTGGCAATGGCTTCGGCAGGCAACCATAGCGCAGGCCGCGCTGCCCACCGCCCAGGGCGACGATCAGGCCTTTTATCAGGGCAAGCTCATGGCTGCCCGCTATTTCTACGAATACGAACTGGTGAAAACGCTTTCCCTGGTCCACCGCCTCCAATCTACGGATCATGTAACGCTGGAAATGCATAGCGATTGGTTTTGAGGAAGTTGATGTGGTTTTATCGCTCAATCTAAGCTGTGTCAACTCCCACTGAGTAGGTAACTGAACACTGATCGCCATAGCCTGTTCAGACATATACGTTATGTTTAACTCGTCCGGCTATGTCTTTTCAGGAATTAATGCTGACCTACGGCTACCCGATTCTTTTTATAGGAGTGATGCTTGAGAGCGAAGCATTCCTGATCGTAGCCGCTTATCTGGCCCATCGTGGCTATTTTTCGCTGCCAATCGTCATTGCGGTAGCCGCCCTTTCGTCATTTACCATCGCCCAGTTTTGCTTCTACATCGGGCATCGATACGGCTCAACTTTCATTGCGAAACGTCCGAAATGGCAACAGCGGTTTCTCCGCGTGCAGACGCTGCTTCAACGTTACGGATCTGGTTTGGTAGTTGGCTACCGGGCCATGTATGGGCTGCGGGGCGTTATTCCGGCGTCATTGGGGTTGGCGGGCTATTCCCGCCCGCGCTTTCTGGCAATCAACGCGTTAAGCGCGATCATCTGGGCGGTGGTGGTCGCATTGGCCGGGAATAGCGTTGCCCACGCCGCCGAGCAGGTGTATGTTCAAATTCGTCAGCACGACAAACTGGTCATTCTGATCTTACTGGGGCTGGGTACGTTGTGGGGTCTCTACCGACTGTATCGCCAGCCCGAGATTAAGAAAGTGAATACGCCAACGAACCTGGTTGATATCAATCAGGGATAAAGAGCGATCGAACTCGGAATTGCGGATGTCGGCTTGGCTCCTGATCGGGGCGCTCTTTGCCTGAATGCGCTTGCGCCAGCACTTCGCGTCCGGAAGCTAAAATCCACTATTTTTCTACCTTACAAACAGGCTCAGCACCATGACCCCGGCCAAGCCGCAGACCGATACCAGCGTTTCCATCACCGACCAGGTTTTGAGCGTGTCGGCCATCGAGAGTTGAAAGTATTCGCGGAACAGCCAGAAGCCCGTGTCGTTGACGTGCGAAAACATCATACTGCCTGCACCGATGCTCAGTACCATCAAATTAGGCTCCACGCCTGTCGATTTCAACAGGGGCAGCATAATCCCCGCTGTGGTAATGCCCGACACCGTTGACGAACCTACACAAACCCGGATAATGGCAGCAATACCCCACCCAATGACGTATGGATGCAACGACGAACCCTGCATGATATCGGCAATCGACTGGCTCACACCTACATCGGTCAATACCTGTTTCAGCGCACCGGCACCGCCGAAAATCAGAAAGAGCATAGCCACTTCCTTCACCGAATCGACCAGCAAGTCGGTTACGGCAACCAGCGACTTACCCCGCTGAACGCCAAGCGTATACATGGCCACTAACACAGAAACCAGCATGCTCACTACGGGCTCGCTCAGGAAGAGTAGTGCCTGTTTGGTGAATGACCCATCGATCAGAAACGGGTTGAGCAACGTACCCAGACTGATCAGGAAAATGGGCAGCAACACCGTCAGGAAGCTTACCGTCGTTGATGGCATCTGCTCGTTGGTGAGTGCCGGCGCAATCAGGGCCTGATTCGGTAGCGTAGAGTAGCGTTTCAGCGTTGACCCGAACAAAATACCCGATACCAGAATGGCCGGAATGGCAACCAGTATCCCATAGAACAGCGTCAGGCCCATATCGGCGTTGAACTGCTTTAAAATTGCCAGCGGAGCCGGGTGCGGCGGCAGGTAGCCCTGCGTGACCGACAGTGACGCCAGCATCGGAATACCCACATACACCGCCGGAAGCCTGTACCGCTGCGCCACCGTAATCACCAGCGGAGCCAGCAGCAGAAAACCCACCGAGTAAAACAGCGGCAGCCCCACCAAAAAGCCCGTCAGCATAAACGCCCATCGAATACGGCCGGTTCCGGCCAACCCAATCATACTTGCCGCAATCCGCTGTGCAGCACCGCTTTGCGCCACCAGTTTCCCGAGCATAGCCCCCAAGGCAATAATGCCCAGGATGGAGCCAAGTGTACTTCCAATTCCCTTTTGAATTGACTCGACCAGCTCAACCGGCGACATACCCAATACCAGCCCCACCCCCAGCGAAACCAGCAAAAAAGCCAGAAAAGCGTGTAACCGAACGTATGAGATCAGCAACACAAGCAGGATAATACTCAGAATGGTAACGAGTAGCGACATGGCGGGCAACAGATGGCAGCGGTACCGTCATAACCAGCCACCTACGGTAACCTACTGATTGATCGGCATCAGAGCCGGGCTACCAGCGCCCCCCTGTATCCGAAAAGCACTGGGTAACGCACCGAAATACTGCTTGAAGGCCACCGTGAAATGAGCCGGATTTTTGTAACCTACCCAGTATGCTACCTCACTTATGGTCTCGTCGCTCTCCAGCAGCAGTCGTTTAGCATCTTCCATCCGGCGCTGGGTAATGTAGCCCAGAATCGTTGTGCCAAACTGCTCTTTGAATCCTCGCTTAAGGGTAAATTCATTCAGACCGACCAGTTTCGCTAACTCAATGATTGTTGGCGGATTGACGTAGCTGGCATCAAGTACCTCACGTGCTTCCTGTATTTTACGATCAGCTACCTGTTTCGACGTACGATCAACGGGTTGTACGCCCTGCATCTGTTCGAGTTGAAGCATCAGCAGTTCCAGAACTCGGGCTTCCAGAAACAGCCGTTGCAACGTACCTGTGCGTTGACTTGACCAGATATCCCGAATTAACCGGTCCATCGCCGAGGTGACAGGTGCGTTTTTCGCCATACCGAAACCGGCTTTCTGCTGCCTTATCAGCGCATCAACTGGTTGAGTTGACCCGCCCTCAACGGGCACCAACCGCCGGTAAACGTCTATCGGAATAAGCACCGCGCTGTAATCCAGAGGCAGGCCAGCTGCCTGATAGGTATACAGGCTTTTTGATTGGGGCAGGTAACAGCTATTGTGCTGGCCCGTTGAGAAGCGTTGCCGGGGTGTCTTGCCACCCGGCTGAACCAGACAGTCGCCCTGCAACGCAAAGTCCAGTTGAATAACCTCCTGCTCCACCTCTTTAAGCAGCTGAATAGGCTGATTCAGCTGAAAAACGGAATGAGACAGGAAGAAATCGCCCGTTGTGATCTGGGTATCTACAAGGCTCCCGAATGGAGCCTCCTGCACCTTCACCTGTCGCTCCCAAAAGGGTACGGGCTGCCCATCAATCCCTTTCAGTGCCTCCTGCCGCAAGCATGTATCGACCCCATTAGCGCGTAGTATTATTTCCATGTTAGCCCGATTACAATACGAATACTCCCGATTACGATACCCACTCTACCGATTCACACCACAAATTTGCATCAAATTAGAATTGATCTAAATAAAATGAAGCTTTTTTATTCGTCTCTCTTCCTGTGCCTAAGTCTGGTAACGCTGTGCACTGAACATAGTCAGGCTCAGTCAACGGGGTCTATTTCAGGTAGCGTAAAAACCAGCGATGGTAACGCTGCTTCTTTCGTGAACGTCAGTCTGAAGGAAACTCGTAAAGCAACGACCACGGCCGAAGACGGCACATACCAACTGAAAGGAGTTAGCCCAGGTACGTATACGATACAGGTAACTTTCGTGGGTCTACGCACGCAGGAGAAAATCGTGCTTGTAGAGGCCGGCCGGGCAACGACCACCGATTTTTCGCTGTCGGAAAGTGCCATTCAACTGACCGAGGTAGAGGTAACGGGCAACAATAAAGCCGTTACCCTGGGTAAAGCAACCCTGGCCCCTCTAGACCTGCCCCAGATGTCGGGGGTAGTGAGCAGTGTAGTCATCGCCAATCAGCAGGCATCTCGCTTGGGCGATGTGCTGAAAAACGTAAGCGGGGTTTCGCTTACGCAGCAGCGCGGCGGTGTGGCCGAAACATTCTCAGCGCGGGGCTACAGCATTGGTATTGCCGGTGCGGGGGGCAGCATTTTCAAGAATGGGGTTATCTCCAACACCATGGGCTTCCCCGAAGCCAGTACGCTGGAGTCGGTGGAAGTGCTGAAAGGTAGTTCGGCGCTGCTGTACGGCAACGTGTCGGGCGGGCTGATCATCAACATGGTCACCAAGAAACCCAAGTTCGAGCGCGGGGGCGAAGTGTCGATGCGGTTTGGCAGTTTCGGCCTTATCAAGCCCATCGTTGATCTGTACGGACCGCTGGCCAAAAACCTGGCGTTCCGGGTAGTAGGTACGTATGAAACAGCCAACAGCTACCGGGATGTGGTGAAAACTAACCGGGTGTACGTCAATCCGTCGCTGTTGTACAAACTAGGTCAGAAAACCACCATTCTGCTTCAGGGCGATTACCTGAAATCGGATCTGACTCCCGATAACGGTATTGGTTCGCTGAACCAGAATCAGGATGCCATCATACCCAACGTACCCCGGTCGCGATTCATCAACACGCCCTGGGCCTACAACAAAGTGGATCAGACCTCGGGCTCAATCAACATTGACCATGCGTTTAGTAATACCTGGAAGCTAACCGCCATTGCCTCAGCGCAGGGAACCGGCGTAAGCGCGTACGGGGCGGGTGTACCCAATAATAACGTATCGGCAACCGGCGACTGGACGCGCACTCTCAGCCGGACCATGACCCGCGAAAACAACGCCACCGGGCAGGTAAACCTCAACGGACGATTCAGCACAGGTTCTATCGGCCATCAGGTATTGGTCGGCAGCGATCTGGTCGGTATTGTGAGTCAGAGTACGGCCTACACGGTCAACTACGGAGTCGGCAAGACATCGTACGACAAAATCAACATTCTGAACCCAGGCCTGTACGAAGCACGCACCGATATTCCCGATGCCACCGCAACAACTCGGACTACGTCGCCATCTACCCGCCTGGGTGTCTACGCGCAGGATTTGATCAGCCTGACCGATAAGATTAAAGTGCTGGCCGGTATCCGGTGGTCGCAGCAACGGACGGTGCAGACAACCATTCTGAATATGATAACCCAGGCTGAAACGCGGGGTACGGCAGAGACCAAGCTAGACGCCGCCTTCTCGCCCAAAGTGGCCCTGATGTATCAGCCAACCAGGATGACCTCGTTTTTCGGCAGTTATTCAAACAACTTCACCATCAACACGGGCGTCGATATTTACGGGCAGATCCTGAAGCCGTCTATTGTTGACCAATTTGAGGCGGGCGTTAAAAACGAATTGTTCAACGGACGAATCACGGCCAACCTCGGCGTATACCGCATTGTCAACAGCAACTTCGCCCAGATGGCCCCGCTTAAAGCCGATGGTACTGCCAACGCCGACGCCAATGTGAAGGAATTCACCGGTCAAACAACAAGCGACGGACTGGAAGTAGACCTGACGGGTAATTTTTCGAAGAACTTCTTCTTCATCACCGGCTATGGCTACAACTACATGCGGTACACCAGAACATCGCTGATAAAAGGATCACCGATCGAAGGCGAACGGCTAACCAACAATCCGGCCCACACGGCAAACGCCACCATTTTCTACACATTTGACCTTCCGCAACTACGGGGCTTGAAACTGGGTGCCTCTGCTTTCTACACGGGCAACCGGTTTGGTGGAAACAACAATACGTATGGCCAAACGCCGGAATTCAGCCGCCTGATTCCATTGGCCGGTTTCACAACAGTCGATGTGTCGGCGGGCTATACCTACCGGAAAGTGTCGATCCTCGCTAAAGTATCGAACCTCACCAACACGTTGAATTACCTGATTCACGACCGCTACAGCATTATGCCAATTCCGCCCCGGCAATTTGTGACTACCCTGTCTTACCGGTTTTAACCAGCCTTAGTTCTACTTCGAATACCTTCCTCTTTCTTCCATTCCCTGCACTCATATCAACGGGTGCAGGGATTTTTTTTGGCAAACGTATTTTCAACCATCCCCCAACAGCCAGCCAGTCCCTGATTTTCTATTTGTTACCAAGTTTAACAGTGATACAAAGTCTTATTTAGACTAAATACCATTAACTTGCAGGCCATTTGATGCGTTCATCCGTTTAGCCGTATCGCATCAGCATGTCAACTCAGTATATCCGCATGAAACAAGTCATTATCGCGCTTCTGGCAGGAATCACCTTCTCAGCCCAGGCTCAGAAAAATGTGCTGCTGGAGCAATCGTTCTGGCAGGGTAAGCCAGACGTAAACCAGGTGAAGGCCGAGGTTGAAAAAGGTAATAGTCCATCGCAGTTCAACCCGAACAGTTTCGATCCCGTTGTGATGGCGATCAATGCGCAGGCGCCCAACGAGTCGATAAAATACCTGTTGTCGCAGCCAGGCAATGACGTAAACAAGATTACCCACGACAGCCGCACGTACCTGCACTGGGCCGCCAACCGGGGGAATCTGGAGGTAGTAGACTATTTGATCGGAAAAGGTGCCAAAACAAGCGTGGAAGATAGCCACGGCAGCACTCCGCTGAACTTCGCGGCCAGTGCCGGTGTACCCGACACCCAACTGTATGATTTGCTGATCAAAGGCGGCGCTAATCTGAAAAAAGACGTCAACCACGACGGTGCCAACGCCCTGCTACTGGCCATCGCCAGCGATAAAGACCTTAAACTGACCGATTATTTCGTCTCGAAAGGATTGGATCTGAAAAGCACCGACGCGGCAGGTAACAACGCATTCGCATACGCAGCCCGGGGTGGTAACCTCACCGTGTTGAAAGCCCTTCAACAACGAAGTGTACCGGTAAACCCCAATGCTATGATTATGGCCGCACAGGGTTCGCGCCGGGGACCTGCTCCTATTGAGGTATTTCAGTATCTGGAAAGCGCGGGGGTGAAACCGGCGGCCGTGAATAAAAATGGCGAAAATGCACTGCACTCGTTAGTGCGTCGGCCGGGACAAACGGCACTGATTGAGTATTTCCTGGGCAAAGGTGCCGATGTCAATCAGGCCGATGAAGATGGCAATACGCCATTCATGAATGCCGCCGCCAGCAACCGCGACCTGGGTACGTTAGCCCTGTTGATGCAAAATGTGAAAAACATCAATCAGAGCAACCGGAAAGGTGCCACAGCGCTGGCCATGGCTGTGCAGGGCAACTCGGCGGAGGTTGTCACGTACCTGCTCAACAAAGGCGCTGATAGCAAAGTAACTGATAAGGCAGGCGATAACCTGGCGGCCTACCTGGTGCAGGGCTACCGTCCGGCTGGTCCAGGTCCGGGTGGTATGGGCGGCGCTCCTCGTCCGGAAGGAGCCGGTTCACCCCAGGCGGCCAACGCTCCCCGGCCTGACGGTGCTCCCCGCCCTGATGATTTCACGGCAAAGCTGAATTTGCTTCAGGAGAAAGGACTCGACGTAAAGGCACCGCAAAAGAATGGCAATACCCTTTATCACCTGGCGGTTGCCAAAAACGACCTGTCGCTGGTGAAACGGCTGGAACCCCTTCAGATCGACGTAAACAGTAAGAATAACGAGGGAATCACCGCGTTACACAAAGCAGCGATGATTTCGAAAGACGATACCCTAATGAAATACCTGCTGTCGATTGGGGCGAAAAAAGACATCGCTACCAACTTTAAAGAAACTGCTTTCGATTTGGCCAGTGAAAATGAGTCGCTGTCGAAAAACAATGTGTCTGTTAACTTCCTGAAATAGTATGTCTCGTTTGCCAAAAATAGGCCTGTTGTTGCTGGCTCTGATATATGTCGGCACATCCGCTTCAATTGCCCAACAACCCGGAACATCCCAGTACAAGTGTATGATTCAGATGACCAACTACATGGGCGAAAAAGCGTATGTGGTTGTTTCGCTGATCAACAGTAAAGGAGCTTACGAGAAAACACTGTACGTGCTCGGTTCCGACAAAAAATGGTATCCGGATGTGAAAGAGTGGCACAAGGCGTTGGGCAGGAAAAAACCCAACATCAGCGCTATTACGGGGGCATCAGTGGCTGGTGGCGACCGTAGTGTAACCGTGCTGGAGATTGATAATGCCAAGATCAACAAGGAGTATAAACTGCGGTTCGAGAGTGCGGTCGAAGACAAGCCGTACTACGTAAAAGACCTGGAAATCCCGCTCACGACGGAAGCCCTTTCCGCCAAGAACGAGGGTACCGGCTACATCCGTTACGTCCGTTTCAGCCCCACCACCAGCAATTAGTTGGATGTCGGATTTGGGATTTCGGATTGGGGATTGTTGCTGACGCAAGAGTTTGCGCTTGCGTCAGCAACAATCCCCAATCCGAAATCCCAAATCCAACATCTCATAGGCCAACGTTTATGACCATTTCTGTTTGGAGATATAGCCATTTAGCCTTGGCTGTATCTTCCTTTCTTCTGCTGACTCTGGCCTCGGTAACGGGAATTATTCTGGCGTTTGAACCCGTATCGCAAAAGCTTCAGCCATATCGGGCCGATAATGTTGGTCAACTTACGCTGGCTCAGACGTTACCCGTTCTTAAGAAGGGTTATGAAGAACTTACGGAGTTGAGTGTCGATGCCAATCAGTTTGTCCAGCTCAGGGGAACCGATGCCAACGGAAAGAATCTGACCGCCTACGTTGACCCCCGAACAGGCAGCATTCTGGGCACGCCTACGCCACAAAGCGAGTTTTTCCAGTGGGTCACGGCCCTGCACCGGTCGCTGTTTCTGCACGAGGCAGGCCGGTTTTTTGTTGGCCTCACCGCCTTTCTGCTGTTACTGATCACCGTTTCCGGCACCATGCTGATCATTCAGCGGCAGCGGGGCGTGAAGCGTTTTTTTACCCGTATCGTACGCGACAACTTCGCTCAATATTACCATGTGGTGCTGGGGCGGCTGTCGCTCATCCCGATCATCGTTATTGCCCTGTCAGGTACGTACCTGTCGCTGGCCCGGTTCAATCTGGTAGGCGAAGCAACCATCGTTTCGCCTACCATTGACCTCGACGCCCTTCAGTCGAAGCCGGAACGAAAGCCCGCCGATTTTGCGGTGTTTCAGAATACGCGTCTGGTCGATGTACAGAGCATCGAATTTCCTTTTTCGGACGATGTTGAGGACTATTATACGCTGAAACTTAAAGACCGCGAGCTAACAATCAATCAGCTTACGGGGGAGATCCTGAGCGAGAAGCCGTACCCAACCGCCGTACTACTAACCAGCCTGAGTCTGGATTTGCATACCGGTCGGGGCAGCCTCATCTGGGCGCTTATTCTGGCGGTGGCTTCGGGAAATATTCTTTTCTTCATTTACTCCGGTTTTGCCATTACCTGGAAACGGCTGGCCAACCGCGCCAAAAACAAGTACACGGCCACCGAAAGCCGGTTTATTATCTTGGTCGGTTCCGAGAACGGCAGCACCTTTCGGTTTGCCCAGCTTGTTCATCAGCACTTGCTCAAACAAGGCAAAAAAGCCTACCTGACAGACCTGAACAATTACGGCGTTTTTCCGGAAGCGGAACACCTGCTCGTGCTGACAGCGACCTACGGGCTTGGCGAGGCCCCCACCAACGCCCGGCGTTTCGCCGCGTTGGTTGAAAAATACCCGCAGCCACAGTCTGTCCGCTACTCGGTGGTTGGCTTTGGCTCGCACGCCTATCCCGACTTTTGCCAGTTTGCGTTTGACGTCAATCAGCTGCTGGCCAAACAAGCCTGGGCAGCACCGCTGGTTGATATCCACACCGTCAATGACCGGTCGCCGGAAGAGTTTAGCCTGTGGGCCGACGCCTGGTCGCAGCAAGCTAACCTGCCTATACCTATTTCGGCAGACCTGCTACAGGCACCGAAACGCCGTTTCGACAAGCTGACCGTTACTGGTAATACCCGCACAGCACTACCCGATGGTACCTTTCTGATTCGGATGAGAGGCTCACGTCGGCGGAACGTTGCGTCGGGTGATTGGCTGGCTATTTATCCGGCCAACGATCATCGCGAGCGGCTATACTCGATTGGGGTGCTGGAGAACGAACTTCAGCTTAGTGTTCGGCTGCATCCGGGCGGGCTAGGTTCCGGCTTTTTACATGAGCTGACACCCGGCGAAGCCATTCGCGCGCGGATTGTGAGCAACGCCAGTTTTCACTTTCCGAAAAAAGCGCCTGTCGTTATTATGATCGCCAACGGCACTGGCATTGCTCCATTTCTGGGTATGATTAGCCAGAATAGACAGCAAACGCCCTGCCATTTGTACTGCGGTTTCCGGCAACGTACCTCGTTGGCGATGTACGGGGATTTTCTGGAAGAAAGCCGGGCGGCTAAAAAGCTGACAAACCTCCACATAGCTTATTCGCGGGAAGGTGATAAGCAGTATGTCAGCGATTTGCTCATCCGCGACGCCGATTTCATCACCAACGTATTGATGATGAACGGGGTAGTGATGATCTGCGGCTCGCTAGCCATGCAGAAAGATGTGCTTGATATACTGGATTCCCTTTGCCAGAACAAACTGGGCAACGCTGTTAGCTATTACCAGGCCCACGGCCAACTTCTGATGGATTGTTACTAAACCTGGGTACGTTACCTGCTTCCCAGGAGGCTATTTATGTTTGTACAGGCAAAAATAGCCTGGTATGTTGTAGTCATGCGCATTCCTCACCAGCTTTACAGAGCATTTAACCAAGCTGAACGATGAAACGAATTAATTTACTAATGGTGCTGTGCCTTGTATTGGGCATCAGCCAGATGGCGCAAGCGCAGGCATCTATTGACGAAACGGTGAAGGAATGGGAACGGGCTAAAGCCTATACCAAAGAGTATCTGGATGCGATGCCTGAGTCGGGTTACGCTTTGAAGCCCACACCAGAAATGCGCTCGTTTGCTGAGCAGATGCTGCACCTGACCGACGGCAGCTATGGCTTTGCCTCAGCAGCAACAGGCGAGAAAAAACCAGACAGCGTGAACGAACTGGAGAAGTCAACGACAGATAAGTCGAAAGCCAACATCACTAAACTCGTGCTGGACGGCTACGATTTTGTGATTGCCGGGGTAAAAAAACTGACGCCTGCCCAACTAAACGAGCAAGTGAAGTTATTTGGGCGTTTCGACATGAGCCGGGGCATGGCACTGGCTAAAGCCTTCGAGCACCAGACGCACCACCGTGGCCAAACCACCGTCTACATCCGCCTTGCCGGTGCCAAACCACCGCAGGAGAAGCTGTTTTAGCTGGTGGCTGGTTGATTGGATAACTGGTTGAGTGGGTAATTGGTTAACTGGTTGACTGCAATGAACCAGCCAACCAATCAACCAATTATCCAACCAACCAGTCAACTACTCACCCAAGCCATACAACTGGTTAAAAAGCAATTTGAATGTCCCCTGTGCCTGAGCGCGGAATGTGATTTCGGGGCCAAATGCGTAGAGTTTGCCCGCTCCGATGGGCGCCATAAAGGCCGTTACACCATCGCGGAGATACGCCTGTCCCCAGGCCCAGCCGCTACGGAGCGGTTTGTCGGTTGGGAACCACATCAGCGGCTTAACCGTCCCTTTGGCAATGGCTTCCGGTGCTATTTTGAATACCGGGCTCGAATCGAAATACACATCGGTTTGCGTAGGCATTCCCCAGGTGGCTTGTTGGGTTGAATCGAGGGCCACGCGCAGAATACTGCCGGGAATGAAATATTTCTCATTGCTCAATGGCCGTTCTTGGCCGTTCGGGCCCATCTCGACCAGGGCGTTACGCACTGGCAAGCCGAGATGGTAGGCTAGGTTGGTGCTGGTACCAATGGTAACGACCTGTCCGCCTGCTTCCATAAAGGCTTTGAGCTGCGGTACCGATTTGTCGGCCGTGATTCGCCCCATCGAGGGATGGTATTCGGCAGGAATTTCTTCGGCTTTGGGCTCGCGGAAGCCGCCCGTTTCGCCTTCGCCCCGCGCTGGTGCATTACCATTACCCACGGCCGGAATAGCGCGGGTGACGAAAACGATCACGTCGTATTTACTTTTCAGATTACCCGCGTCGATGTCTTTCGCGTAAACGAGCTGCATGGGGTAATGATATTGCTCCATCAGCCAACGTACCCAGCCCGAGGGCATCGAGCCGCCGTAGGTATCCCACAGGCCAATGCGCATGGGCGTCACTTTTTTCATGGTCGTTGGCCGCTTCGCTATACTCGTCACTGTCATACCCGACGCGTCGAGGATCGATTTGGCTTTGGCCGACGCAGGTACGTAGAACGATCCGGGCGCTACAGCAGCAGAACTAGTCGGCATCCGGTATACCTCAACACCTGCTTTGATCAGATCATTGACCGCCAGAAACGCGTTGTTGACCTGGCTGTTCAGCACATATCCGGCACCCGATCCGCTGATTTTGGCAGTGGGCGCTTGCAATTCGCCGTAGGGCAGTTTCTTGAATGGGCCGTCGAACCCGGTGAGCAGGCGGTCAAATTGCACGTTCATTTGGTAAGCTAGTGTCCAGCCAGCGGCATCGTAGGGGCGAACGGGCGGGCCACCGGGATACTGGAAATCGTTGGGGTGATCCTGCGGTTCGAACATATCCAGAACGTGAGGGCGGAATGCCTGATCGAGTTTCACAACATACGAACCCGCTGGGTAGGTCTTGCCCGCTACACTGAAATCTGCCGTAGCCTGCAGTACCTGAATACCCGTTTTGATGAGCGCGTTCACGAATTTCACCGCTGTAGGCCAGTCGGTCTGGCTCGATGGAATGATATAGCCACGCGGGTCGCGCAGGGTGGTATCCCGAAGCACAGCGGTAAAATATTTCATCGGAACCCCTTCGCCACGCGGGGCCGATCCGGCATCTGTTACGGCCGTGGTGCTACCGAGGGCCGTGGCGCTTGCCGGGACGGTGGCTGTTCTGCTGGCAGCACTAGTAACCGTAGCGTTGGCAGGCGCTGCCACGCCGGGAGCCGTCTTTTTCAAGTCGGCCTGATACAGCTCATTGATGGTCTCTACCCGTTTGGGTGAAAGCGTCCAGTAGTTTTCGCTACCCCGATCAATTGAGTTTTTACCCATTTTGTAAATATTGTACAGCAACTGATCGCGCTGCCGGGCTGCATAATCCAGTACGGCGTAGTTGAGCGACACCGAGTAATCGATCGACTGCCGGAACCGCCACCGCTGCGGCGTTACCGGGTTTGGCGTGTTGCCGTTCGGAATCAGCCTCGACGGAATCAGGGGTACGTTCTCGGGTGTTGGGCCGCCGATGATCTCCGTCAGCAGGCCAATCATGTTGTGGAAGTGCGTTGTGGTCCGCAGACCGCCATTATACCAGGTCGAGAAAACCGAGCCGCCCAACCGGGTAAAACCGGGTTTATTTTCGGCATTCAGACGATTATACATAGCAGCTCCCAGGGCGTCGATCCCCGTTATCATCAACGGATCAAACACGTAATTGAACGGATCACGGTAGGGCGGGCCAGCCAGCACCGACCCGGCCGGGCCGCGCTGGTGGTGGTTGTACATGATCTGCGGAATCCAGTCGACGAACAGCTGACGCCCGATATTCTGCGATTCTTTCAGGTTCATGATGTAGAAGTCGCGGTTGTTATCGTGACCGGCGTATTTCTCATACAGGCGCGGCAGGTTATCCAGCGACCGTTTTTCGGGAGCCGGATTCCGCATGTACCAGTTTGAGACGATCTCTTGCCCGTCAGGGTTGGCGTGGGTCAGCAGAATGACCACGTTATCGAGAATGCGCATCGTTTCGGGGTCGGTGCGGCTCACAAGCTGGTAGGCCGTTTCAATCAGCTGGTGCGTACCTACGGTTTCGGTCGCGTGCAGCCCGCCATCGATCCAGACAACGGCCTTACCTTCTTCAGCCATGGCCCGCGCTTGCTGTTCGGTTAACCCCTCGGCCCGCGCCATTTTAGTTGAAATTTCCTGGTAGCGGGCTAGTTTTTTGTGGTTTTCGGGCGAGGTGACGATCATCATAAACTGATCGCGGCCTTCCTCCGTTTTGCCAATGCTGGTCAGCTTGGTACGGGGCGAAGCGGCCAGTTTCTTGAAATACGCTTCGGTTTGGGTGTAGGTGGCGAGCTGATAGTCGTCTCCAATGTTGAAGCCGAAGTGATCTTTCGGCGTCGGTACGGTTTGCGCCTGCGCTGATACACACAGGAACAGCGCTGTACTTAAAAGAAGTAAAGTTGTACGGAACATAGAATGAGCTAGAGCCTGCGGGGCTGTTGATGGATCAACCGTCAAGTACGCCATTTTCTACGGCTTCCAGGCCCAAACATGGTATAAAATTTGGCCTTACTAATGATATACCACGCCTGCTCACGGCGTCTGGCTGGGTACGTTCGGCCAGAGTGCTTTTGCATGTGCTGCTTCGCGCTCGGGCTTTTAGGCGCCAAACAGCACACGCAAATGAAATTCTATCGCTGGCAAGCAACACCACTCACAACCTGCGTTTCTTCAGTTTCAAACTCGGAGAAGACGTAATGTTGCCCTTGTCGGTAATCAAAATGTACTGATACTCGGGGTATTGCCGGATCAGTTTCAGCCCGGCCTCTTTACCCAGAACCATGATGGATGTGCTGAACCCATTAGCCTTTTCTGTACTGGGGCCGAATACGGTAACGCTGCTCAGCCCGGTGGCCGGATAGCCCGTGCGGGGGTTGATGATGTGCGCGTACCGCTTGCCGTTGAAAACCACAAATTTCTCATAACTGCCAGACGTCACTACGGCAGGCTGGCGAAGCGGCACGATGGCAAAAATCGTGTCGTTGTGCAGCGGATTCGTGATGCCGATTGTCCAGTCGCTACCATCGGGCTGCTTGCCCCAGGCACTCATATCGCCCGACCCGTTGACAATGCCGGCGTTGATGCCCTTAGCCAGCATCATGGCGCGGCAGCGATCGGCGGCGTAGCCTTCGCCCAATGCTCCGAAGCCAATCTTCATCCCCTTGCGTTTCAGGAAAATAGTCGACTGGTTTGGGTCGAGCTCGATGTGTTGATACCCCACTTTCTCCACCGATTTCCGGATCGCTTCAGGCTTAGGCATTTCCGTCATCGACCCGTCGAATTTCCAGATACGGTCCATCGCGGCAAAGCTGATATCGAACGCGCCGTTGGTGAGCCTGGAGAGCTGCAGCGCCCGTTCAGTCAGCGTGAACACTTCCGGATCGACGCGAACAGGAGCGATACCGGCGTTTTTGTTGACCTGCGAAATCTGCGTATCGGGGCGCCAGTCTGAAATTAAATTCTCGATCCGGCTCACTTCGGCAATTACCAGATCAATGTTTTGTTCAGCCTGCGCTGAGTCATTGGCTACAAGGGTGATGTCGAATCGGCTACCCATCAGCTTCACCGTTCTGTGGCGCAGTGCCTGAGCATTACCACAAGATGCTGTCAGTGCCAACACGAAAACCAAGACCTGTTTCATTCCGCAAAAATAAGCTTGAACAGGCTAAGGGATTGGCATTTTGGTGCGCATACGTAGTAAAAGAGAAACCATCTTACGTTATAGAGTAGGCTTCCTCAACGTTGACGTCGAGTTATACGAATTTCTGCGGTCTGCACTGGCCTACTCATCGCAGAAGACATCTTGCTGGCTTTTTGGCAGTACCAAGACTTAAAAAGTAGTACAATGAAAAAATCAATCTTCCTGTTTTTCTTTTTCGTTACACAGGCTTCTCATTTTTCGATAGCGCAGCTGGTTCAATCTGTTGCTGCGCCAACAGCCACCTATACAAACCCATTGCCTGTGCAATTCGGCGACCCCTACATTCTACATACTAAGGGTATGTACTACATGTATGGCACGGGTGGCGGTGCCGACAAGGGCTTTTCGGCCTATTCATCCAGCGATCTGGTCACCTGGAAGTCGGAAGGGCAGGTTTATTTTCACGACAACAAAAATGGCTGGAGCGACCCAAAAGCGAATTGGGGCGGTGCGTACTGGGCGCCTGAAGTGTATGAAATGAAGGGTAAATACTATTTGTTCTACAGCGCACAATGGAAGGTGAACCCTACGAAGGAGGCCGAGAATTTCCGGATTGGCGTAGCGGTGGCCGATAAGCCCACCGGTCCTTTTATAGACCTCACCAACAAGCCCATCTTCGACCCGGGTTACCCCATCATCGATGCGAATGTGTTTACCGACACCAACGGCAAATCGTATCTGTACTATTCCCGTTGCTGCTACAAACACCCGGTCAAGAGCGATGTGGCTGATTTGGCGAAGGAAAAAGGCTGGTTCAACGAGATTGAAGAAAGTTGGGTATACGGTGTCGAACTTAAGCCCGACTTTTCCGGCGTAGTTGGTGAACCCGTTTTGTTGCTGAGACCACCCGTCAGCCTCAGCGACAAGCAGGCCGAATGGGAAAGCCGGTCGGTCACCGCCCGCGAAGTAAACCGCCGCTGGACAGAAGGGTCAGTTATGTTCAAGAAAGACGATACGTATTACATTATGTATTCGGCGAATCATTTCGGTGGGCAGTTCTACGCCATCGGCTATGCCACCGCCAAATCGCCATTGGGCCCCTTCAAGAAAGCGGCTAATAACCCTGTGTTGCAGCGCAATACCGACAAGGGCGGCTCCGTAACGGGAACGGGGCATAACAGTATCACCTATTCGCCCGATGGTAAAGAAATGTTCTGCGTGTATCATGGCAGAACTGCCAAAACCGGCGACGAACGAGTCGTTTTTATCGACCGCATGCAAGCCAAAAACGGACAAATCACGATTTCGGGACCAACAACAACGCCGCAAAAACGCCCTTCGAGTACAACAACGGCAGCGACGAACAATAGGTAGCCTATTGGCAGTTGACCAGTGCCTATACTTTACGGTCCGCCCGTGTGGTTCTGTTCCGAATAAAACGCATATTGCCTGCTGACCGCTCTGCTGTATGCCCTTTCTACAGGACCCACTGGCCATTCTGGCCGTATTGATGCTTAACATTATCATCTCCGAACAGCTCGCGAAACTGCCCTACTTCAAGGCGCTGGGTACATCGCTGATCGTGATCATCATCACCGCCATCACAGCTAATCTGGGGTTGATTCCAGCCTCAACGGATCCGCCACCACTCTATGATGGCATTTTTACGTACCTGGCACCAATCTCTATTTTCTACCTGCTGCTGGCCGTCAACCTGAAAGGACTTCGGCGGGCGGGTGCACCAATGGTCATTAATTTCCTGATTGGTGCGGCAGGTACGATGGTTGGTGTTATTGTGGCGATGAAGGTAGTAGGCGGGCCCAAGGGCCTCGGGCCACTGTTCTACGCCGTAGGCGGTATGTTTGCGGGCACGCATACCGGCGGAAGCAGTAACCTCAATGCCATCGCGTTGCACTACGGCGTCAACAAAGCGGGGAACGTGTATGCGGCCACCATTGCCACCGACAACATCGTTACGGCCCTCTGGATGGGAGTCCCCCTCCTATTGCCGCCGCTGCTGAACCGCTATTTCCCTCGCCGACTGGCCACCACAATGAGCGCCGACGAAACGCTTCGTTACGAACAGGAAGCCAACGACCAGATCAGCGACGTCGAGACGATCAATCCGCAGGATTTAGCCATTCTGATTGGCCTGGGTGTGCTTGCGTTGTATGCCGCTCAACTCGTGGCTGGGTACGTTCCGGCTATTCCTAAGATTCTGGTCTTGACGACCCTTGCCCTTATTCTGGCGCAACTCCCACAAGTGCAACAGTTACGTGGCGTACGCGTTGTCGGCATTTTCTGCATCTACCTGTTTCTAGCCGTTATCGGTGCTTTCTGCGACCTGGCTGTATTGGCTAAAGACGGTCAACTGGCGCTGACCATGCTCCTGTTCGTGAGCATCTCCGTGCCGATTCATGCACTTTTCCAGTTCGGCATTGGCGGCTTGCTGAAGCAGGATTGGGACGTGCTGGGTATTGCATCGCAAGCAAATATTGGTGGTTCGGCGTCGTGTCTGGCCCTCAGCAAAAGCCTGAATCGCCCCGATCTGCACTTACCCGGCATTCTGGCCGGGGCCCTGGGCAACGCCATCGGCACCTACTGCGGTCTGCTCGTCGCTGAATACTTACGAACAGCGACGTTCGGCTAGGCATTCGCCTTAAGTCTGATTATGCTTTGCGCGAACAGTGTACATGCCTGTAACAGTGTACATGCCTGTATAAACTGGCTGGAAGTCCGCCTTTTGCCCGGACATATATCAGAAGCCTTATCAACTCAGCAGCAGCAGTGATGGGAAGCACCGGCCTATACGTACACAAGCCATTGATTGTCAATGCATAGACTGCATAAAACGAGCCAGTCCTGCTGGTAGCCTGGTCCTTGCCCTAGTTATTTAAGGCACGATTATAGCCGACATTTACCGTTTAATAAATAACCATTTTTACCGCCTAGTAAACATATACTTATTCTTACTGATCCGTTTCGCGATGGCAGTACCTTCGATTAATTAATTAATATATGATTATGTGTATATGTTATTTGCCAGATAACAGATACGCCTCTCCATGACGGCCCAATCTCCCGCTATCGATCCAGATCATAGTATAGAAAGTACGTACGAATTGTGTCCGCTTGTTTTCAATAATTAACAGATCAACATATGTTAAACTTTACTTTATCCCCCAATATCCATCTCTTTCCGGCCAGCCGGTGGTTGGGTGTACGAAACGCCTGGGTGGCGAGCCTCCTCTTGCTCGCTATGGTCATACTGCCTTTTTCGTCAGCGAAAGCGCAGATTTCCACTTTTACGACGGCTCAGATCGAGACAGGTACGGGCTGCGACTGGCCCTTCAGTTCGCTGGCCGTTAATCCCGTCGACGGAAAGGTATATGGATTCTGGCGCAAAGGGTCTGGGCTGGAGGCCATCTACAAACTGATCCGGTTTGATGGCACTGGCTGGACAACCGTCAGCACGTTCGCCCCAACGGGCAACAGCGGCTCGCCAATCAACATCCCCAACTTTGATAATGCCACGGATGACGTCGATATCGCCATTGATGCGCTGGGCAGGTTTCACGTCACCTTCAGAGGCTCACGGGGCGGGGGGTTTGACAGCGTTCGGGGCGTTTGGTACGGCTTGAGCACGAACGGCACCAGCTGGTCCTTTACCGAGGTCCAGACCTTCTCTGATCCCAGTGGCTTCAAAGGCACCAATGATCCGGTTATTGAGGTGGATGCCAATAATCGACCACACGTTGCTTTCATTACATCTGACGTAAACAGCCCCCGGACGTACGGCATCCGGTATTATCGTTACACGGGCACGGAATGGGTTGGCGAAACGGCTTTGAGCATAAATGGTGGCGTGCCAGCCAATGAAGTCAACAATTTCGACATGGCCATTGATGGCGCAGGAAAAGCACACCTGGCCATTCAGCGGGAGACAAACAATATGGGCCGAAATGGAGGCCTGGTCTATATGACCAACAGTTCAGGTAGCTGGTCACCACTCACCGTGGTTGCCGAGGGCGCTCAGGACCAGACACAGGGCAATACGCTGGGTATCGATACTGATGCCAACAACAAAGTATACATCGTTTACTCCAACTATCTCGACCAGATTTATATTTCCGACAATACCTCGGGTAGTTTCTCGGCACCCCAGCAGGTTAACAGTAACCTATCGGGCGATCTTATCGACGGCTCGTTTCATATAAACAGTAATGGCAGTAAATCCTTTGGCTATTATTCCAGAGATTTACGGGTAGGCTTTGCTTATCAGCCCGGCGGTACCGGTACCTGGGCAACGGCGCTGGCCTACACCGCTCCGGCTGAAGCCAGAGCCGGCAATTTTCCATCTGCTATTTTATCCAACAGCGGCCGGGTCATTATCCTGTTCGATAATCTGACCACGGGCAACAATGCTTGCAGCGCTCAAAATACACGTAAGCTGTGGTATGCTACCGCCACGGTACAAGCGCCGACAACGCCAGCGCCCAGCTTCACACAAGCCCCTGCATCAACGGCCGTTTGTACGGGCAATACGGCCACCTTCACTGTTACAACTACGGGCGCTACCAATATTCAATGGCAGCAGGATGACAACGCAGGATTTAGCTCACCAACTACGATCGCTAGCGGGAACATCTCCCCCGGGTCAGCGTCGGGTGTCACCAGTACGCTGAGTATTGCCGCGAATGCCTCGGTAAATGGGCAATATTTCCGGGCGGTGGCCACCAACAGTACGGGTTCAACCAATTCAAGCGGGGCTTTATTGACGGTGAATGCCCTTCCAACGCCTTCTATTACCGGCCTGGCCAGCGCTTACTGTAAAAATGCGGCGGCCGTCACGCTGACGGGCTCCCCTTCGGGTGGCACCTTCACCGTAGATGGGACAACAGCGACCAGTTTTAATCCAGCCGCGCTCGCGACGGGTTCGCACGCTGTCGTTTACCGCTATACGAATGGCAGTGGCTGCACCAACACGGCTAGTCAGAACGTAACCGTAAATCCACTGCCAACGGTATCAATCACGGGACTGGCCAGCGCTTACTGTAAGGATGCGGCGGCTGTCACCCTGACGGGCTCACCAACAGGTGGCAGTTTCACCGTTGATGGCACATCGGCCACCAGTTTCAATCCGGCCACGCTTGCCACAGGTTCACACGGCGTAGCCTATACCTTCACGAACGGCAACGGATGCACTAACACGGCCACCCAAAATGTAACGATCAACGACCTTCCCACGGTCTCGATCACCGGTTTAGCCAGCGCTTACTGCAAAAGTGCATCAGCCGTGACGCTGGCGGGTTCGCCTACAGGCGGTAGCTTTACGATTGATGGAAACTCGGCAACCAGTTTCAATCCGTCTACGCTTGCCACAGGCAGCCACACGGTAGTTTACCGATACACCAACAGCAATGGATGCACCAATACGGCTACCCAGTCCGTAACGGTGAACCCTCTGCCGGTGGTAGCCATTACGGGTCTGGCCAGCGCTTACTGCAAAGATGCGGCGGCCGTTACGCTAACGGCTACACCTGCGGGCGGCAGCTTCTACATCGATGCAGCCACGTTGGCGACGCAGTTTAACCCGGCTGCGCTCGCCGATGGCTCTCATACGGTATACTACACCTATACGGATGGGAACGGCTGCACAAACAGTACCATACAGAACGTGATTGTCAATCCGCTTCCGGTGGTATCGATCACCAACTTAGCCAGTGCCTATTGCAAAGACGCTTCGGCCGTCACGCTGACAGGGTCGCCCGTCGGCGGTAGATTCACCATCGATGGTAACCCGGCCACGAGCTTCAACCCGGCCAACCTGACAGCGGGTGCTCATTCGGTACTGTACAGCTACACGAATAACAATGGTTGCACCAATACCACTACCCAATCGGTAGCAGTTAACGCCTTGCCAGTGGTGTCAATCACAGGCCTGGCCAGTGCCTACTGCCGGGATGCCGCCACCGTTACCCTAACGGGCACACCGGCGGGCGGTAGCTTCACCGTGGATGGCACGTCGGCTACCCAGTTTGCGCCGGGAACCATCGCCCTCGGATCGCATACGGTACGCTATGTGTACACGGATGGGAACGGCTGTACCAACGCCACTACGCAGAACGTAACGGTCAACCCGCTGCCGTTCCTGTCGATCACGGGGCTGGCCACTGCCTATTGTCAGGATGCGGGCACCGTTACGCTGACAGCTACACCAACAGGGGGCAGCTTCGCCATCGATGGCACCCCGGCGACTCAGTTCAACCCCGCTATATTGGCGGTGGGCAACCGCACTGTCGATTATCGTTATACCGATGCCAACGGCTGCTCAAACACGGCCACCCAGATCGTTCGGGTGAAAGCCACGCCGCCTACGCCTACCCTATTGACGCAGAGCGGAGGGGCTTATCCGGCCAGCCAGTCAGCCGTGACGGTGGATGTTAATTCGGGTAACGTTAACCTGGTGGTAGGCGGCTGTGCGGGCACTATCAGCTGGAGCGGCCCCAACAACAGTTCGGGAGCGGGTAGTACTATTATGGTGGCCACCAACCAGCCAGGTACGTTCACTTATCGGGCCAGCTGCCAGGTAGATGGCTGCACCAGCCCACTGGCTACGGCTGTGGTGACCGTGGGTGGTCGCCTGACGGTGTTGCACCGCGATGTAGATAACTACGCCGACAACAATGCCATTCAGCCGCTTATTGTGTTGCAAAACCAAGGGTTAGGTGCCCTACCCCTCTCGGGCTTGACGGTCCGTTACTACCTAACGGTGGAAGGCGCTTCGGCGTTGAGCAATCTATCGGTCAATTACGCGCAGATAGGCAACCAGAATGTACGGCTGCGTTATGTGCCGCTCTCACCGGTACAGCAAGGAGCAGCGGGTTACGTCGAGTATAGCTTTACGTCAGGAGCCGGCAGCCTGGCCCCGGGGGCAAGCTCAGGCGCTATCCAGACTTACTTTGCCAAAGGCGATTATTCGGGCCTCAACGAGCGGGACGATTATTCATACGCCACGGTACGCGACCAGTTGGTGAGCAACCTGCGAATCACGGCCTACTACAACGGCGTACTGATCGCCGGCATAGAACCAGGTACCACGACCCAGATTCGGGCGCTACGGGCCTTGACGGAAAGCAAGAATGGCCCTTCGGCCACGCAGATCAGCACGTATCTGGACGTGCGCAATGAAGGCAACGTACCTGTGAATTACAGCGATATCAAAGCGCGCTACTACTTCACTTCAGACGGCAATGAGCGGCTACAGGTGGAGGTAGACGAGGGAAATGTGCAAACGCAATTGGTGGCGCTCAACCCAGCCGTAGGTGGGGCTAATTATTACCTCGAAATTCGCTACAACCAGGGTGGTCAACTGGCTCCAGGAGCCAGCACAGGCCGGGTGCGTTACCGCATCAGCAAACCCGATGGTGGCCGTTTCGATCAGACCAACGATTACTCGTATCAGGAGCAACCCGCCGAGTCGAGCTCGAATAGCAAGGTGGTGGTTTACGCCGGAGCTGATCGGCTGTGGGGCCGGGAGCCGGGAGCTGCGTTCCGTATGGCGGTAGCCGAGCCCAATACGGGGCTACAGGTAACGGTATTGGGTAACCCAGTGCGGGATGATGCCGTGTTGGTGCAAATTACAGGTGCCGGGGCTCAACCGCTACAGTTACAACTGATCAGCGCGCAGGGTAAACTGGTAGATCAGAAGCAGGTGCTCAGCCCACAACCTACCGAGCAGCAACAGCTCTCGCTTCAGGGTCAGGGTGCCGGTATCTTCCTCTTGCAGGTAAGCACACCCACTGAGCGTCAGACCATTAAGGTGCTGAAAGCTGAGTAAGTCTGGTTATTGACTTGTTTCAGGGCTTAAACAGTTGACCCCCGCTAATGTTGTTAGCGGGGGTCAACTGTTTAAGCCTGTGCAGGCAGGCTACTCGTCTGGATCAAGAATAAACTGACTTATAGCTCTTTACGTGATTTCACGGCCACTTTTCAGTAATTATACGCTACTATCGATTGAGCGGAAGATGGACATTTGTTTTGGCCAATAATGGCGTAAACACACCACTTATCGATCTACTCAGCCATGAAACCTGTACTGATCTGCCTGTTTTTACTGTTTGCCCTGAGCTGCAAAAGAACGGATGCTTCGTTGAAAACGGTGAATGATGTCGTGTTAACAGCTAAGGCCTTGAATGTGCCCATCACAACATATGATGCGGGCGCTTACCCGATCCAGTCTGTTCTGGTAGGAAACGCCATTTATTTCGGCAACTGGTCGAACACGGCAAAGACTCAATTTTTTGTTCGGTATGACCTTATATCTAATGCGTTTTCATCGGCGTTGGCTAAATCGTCAAACGTATGCGGATGTGGATATAGCAGCCATCTGGTCAGCGATGGGACTAATGTCTTTTACATAGCCAACGATGCCACGAAGTTCACCGCCTCATCAAATACCTGGTCTACCCTAACTTATCCAACCACCGCGAAAGACAATGCTGGCGAAGCTGGCGTGGTCTACTACAATGGTAATTTATACTTCGTAGGTGGTCGCACACCCAGCACGCTGTTTAAATATTATTCCATCGGTCAGGATAAATGGTTTACGGTGCCCAATTATCTGTATGCCACAACAAGCAGCGAAATGGCTGTTTATAAAGACCGAATTTATGTGCTGGGAGGCCAGGGGGCTAAGCAGAAAATGGCTTACTTTTCAACATCTGCCAATACCTGGACGATTGTAAAAGACATTCCCTTTGAGGTATCCAGCAATTATGGCAATGTTTTCTCGGCAGTTCTGGGCGATTACCTCTATCTGTTACAGGGACAGTCTGTGTATGTATACGATATCGCCAACGATGTCTGGGCGGTAAACCCCATTACATTTACCGATCTACCCGCCTATGGTAATCTTTTTTCCAACGGGCAAAAGCTGTACGTAAGTGGCAAGAACACGGCGAACATCCCCGTCGTGACTGAATTGGTTATATCGACCAAATAAAAAAGCCTGCAAACCGATGATTTGCAGGCTAGTGCCGAAGGCGAGACTCGAACTCGCATGTCCGTAAAGACACACGCCCCTGAAACGTGCGTGTCTACCAATTTCACCACTTCGGCAGGTACGCTTTCCCTTGTTGGGACTGCAAAGATAAGGGGCGATACACACGTTTTGCAAACGTTTATTGAAAAAAAGCGTGGGTCATTCAGCTTGTCGCGATTTTTTGTACAGCAGGGAGATGGTGTAGCAGGCGGCCACTGCGTGTCCGAGAGCGGGCAGGCACGACCGATTCGGCGAGGGCTCGCCCCTACACATCCTGACCCCGGCAGTGAATTTTCATCTGGATAGTTGATATGTAGGGGCGATCCCTCGCCGAATCGGTCGTGCCTGCCCGCCATGCGTCAGCAATACGCTCGCGTAAGCAAATCTGTCTAAATCCAACTCTTCTACCTACGATTGAAATCCACCTCAATCCGCGTATCCCTTTCGGTCTACAGCTCCACCTTCTCGTACATGTCGGGGATGGCAACGTTGGGGAAACCGGCGGCCAGTAGTTTTTCGCGCCAGACTTGCTGCGCGTCGTAGTCGCCGTGAACGAGGAACAGCGTTTTGACGGCGGCGGGGTTCTGGCAGCTTAAAAACTGGAGCATCTCCACCGAATCGCCGTGGGCCGAGAGCGAATCCATGATCTCGATCGTAGCGTTGACGTCGTAACGCTCACCGAAGATGTTTACCTGTTTGTCGCCGCGCTTCAGTATGCCGCCCAGGCTGTTGGGCGAGGCGTAGCCCACAAACAGGATCGTGGTGCTGGGGTCTTCGATGTTGTTCTTGATATGGTGTTTGATTCGTCCCGCCTCAGCCATGCCCGACGGCGCGATGATGATGCAGGGTCCCGGTCGACCATTGATGGCTTTCGACTGCTCCACATCGGAGATATAGTGCAGGTTCGGGAAGTCGAAGGCGTCGCCGTCTTTTTTGATGTAGGCCAGAATCTCGGGGTTGAAATCCTCTTCGTGGTGACGCATCACGGTAGTAGCGCTGACCGACATGGGCGAGTCGATATAAACGGGCAGGGTGGGTAGTTTGCCTTCGCTGGCCAGCTGGTCGAGGGCGTAGATCAGTTCCTGGGTACGGTCAACGGCGAAGGCGGGGATAAGGAGTTTACCTTTCTTCTGTACGCAGGTTTCTTCTACGATGCGCAGCAAATGCGCTTTCATGTCAGGCTCATTTTCGTGCACTTTATCGCCGTAGGTCGACTCGCAGAGGATATAATCGGCTTGGGGGAAGGTCTCGAACGTGCGCAGTATCTTATCGTCGGGACGGCCGATATCGCCGCTAAAAAACAGCTTTTTATCGACCTTCTTCCCATCGGCACCCGTTTCGCTCAGGGTCAGGCTAATGGCCGCGCTGCCCAGCAGGTGGCCGGTGTCGGTGTAGAGGAAACTGGCATTGGGGTTCAGGTACGTCCGTTTACCGTATTCAACAGCCTTCATCTGGCTCAGCGCCTGCTTCACGTCGTCTTCTTCATAGAGTACCTCCAACTCCGGTTCGTTCCGGTTGCGGCGGCGCTTGTTCACCCGCTCCAGGTCTTTCACCTGAATGCGCGCGCTGTCCATGAGCATGATCTGACACAGATCGAGCGTAGATGGGGTGCAAAGAATCGGCCCTGTGAACCCCTGACGAACCAGGCGAGGCACCAGTCCCGTATGATCGATATGCGCGTGCGACAGGATAAGCACGTCGACGTCGGCGGGGTTGAAGCGGAAATCCTGGTTCAGTTCGTCGGTGTTGATGCCCTGGAACAGGCCGCAGTCGAGCAGGATACGAAAGCCATCGGCGGTGGTAATAAGGTGTTTACTGCCCGTCACGGTGCGGGCGGCACCCATAAACTGAATGGTCATTGAAAAAGGGTTTAGGAACTTGGGGTAGTACTGTAATAACTGGCTGGTGAGGTTGATGTTTTTGGGCTGGCCTCGGCTTATCCCTAAATCCCCTGAAGGGGACTCTGCGCTGCTTATTAACGAATGGTGAGCCAGCGAAGCAAAGTCCCCTTCAGGGGATTTAGGGGTAAACCCAAAACATCAATACTGCGACAGTGTGGCTTTCAGGGAGGAAACCATAGCTTCGGCGAGGCTGGCGGGAGCGAGTACGCGCAGGTGTTCACCGTACGAGCGCAGGTGCATGAGCAGGTCGCGGTTGGGGGCAAGTCTGAGTTTCACCACACATTCGGTATCGGTATCGGAAATGACTTCCTGCGTCTGGTGGATTGGTTTTGCTTTTACGTAGCGGCCAAACAACGGGCTGAACGATAGTCGGATCTCTTCGACCGGACCGCTGCTGTCGGTAATGCCGTAGATGTGCTCGAAGAGCTCGCTGACGTTGGTCAGGATTTCTTCAGGTACGTAGCAGGGCTCGTCGAGGATAGACAGGTCGCTCATACGGTCGAGGGCGAAGGTGCGTTCTTTCCGGGTACGTTCATCATAGCCAATTACGTACCAACTGTCCCACACTTCACGGAGCAGAATGGGGTGCAGGGTGCGCAACACGGGGACCACGCCGGGCTCTGCGGCTTCATGTTTGGTGTATCGAAACATGATCTGCCGGTTCTGGTTCACCGCCCGAATCAGTACGGGTACGTACTGCCGGTTACCGCCCAGAATTTTCTCTTCCACATACACCACACGCCGACCAATACCTTCGGGGCCATCACCGGGTTTCACTTCGCGGATGATGTCGAGGCTTTGCCGCACTTTCTGCAACGCGCTGGTCAGCTCATCGGCTACCGATGCACCCTGCGTGGCGGCCAGCACCTCGCGGGCGTAGTCGAGCGCCTCCATATCATCGGGCGTGAGCATCAGCTTCAATAGCCTGAACTGCGGGTTGGTATAGTAATAGCCATTGGCGCGCTTGTCGTAGGCGATAGGCGCGTCATGGTCTTCGCGCAGGCGCTGAATGTCTTTTTCCAACGACGAGATCGACCGGATACCGCAGGTTTCCTGACACAGTTCGAACAGGCGTTCCTTGGAGTACTGACGTGGATACCGGCTAATGACCTCGTCGATCAGGCGGTAACGTTGAAAAGCAGAGCGGGTGATGGGCATAGGGGGATGTTGGGGTTTACCCTCACCCCCAGCCCCTCTCCCACGCTGGGAGAGGGGAGCCGCTTTGGCGTAGCTAGCCGACGAATGGGCCGAGCACCCCCCTCTCCTTGTGAAGGAGAGGGGCCGGGGGTGAGGTGAGTGGGGTAAAGCTCCCGAAAAAAAATTTCAGAAAAAAAGATCAACGTAAAAAGGTTACGTCTTGCTAGTTAAATATTTGTAACGGACATACAGAAACGATAATCATGAACCTTACGCAACGTCCGAGACCGAACGCAACTTACCCCGCCGCACTGGCCGATTCGCCAGTAGCCGCACCCAGACTGAGAGCCAGCCTGTCGGCCCGCCAGCTGTTTGATGTTGAACTGGGGCTCGTGCTCCTGAGCCAGCTCATGCCCACAGCCTCGCCCGACCACCTGCCTGCCCTGCTCAACGACGACACGCTGGCACATAATGGCGGCTGGACAGCCAAACAGCGCCGCTGCCTGAACCGCGGCCGCGACCTGCTCCGGCCTTTTCAACAAAGCACACTCTGGAACGATCTGCTTGACCGATACAGCCGCCTGACTGACCAGATGCAGGCCTTCGACATCAGTAACGACCGCAGCCACTTCAACCAGAAGTCGGTTGGTTTTTTCCGCAACCGCGTCTTTACCCTTCGCCAGCTGCTGGCCTAGGTCCCTTGCTCGAACAACAACAAAGAAGATGAACATGACTGCTTTCACCCTAGCTTCCAACCCACTGCCTTCGCTGCCCATTCCGGGTACGCGTTTCAGCTGGCAGGAACCCCTGGCTACGCGCCTGAAGCATCAGTACAACCTGGCGGGCCAATCGGCTAATCGCCTTCTGAATATTGAATTAGGTCTTTTTCTACTCACGGAACTCCTACCCGACGCACCACCCGAAGCCCTGCCCGATCTGTTGTCGGGTAACGGCCTGATCTACCTGCGTCGGCCTGTATGGTCGCCGAAGCAGCACCGTCTGCTGAGCCGTGGCCGCACGTTGCTGGCTCCGTATCAGGATCGGGCTACGTGGTTCCAGGCGCTGGTCAAGTATGCGTCGTTACCCGCCCAGGCCCGTATGTATAGCCTGAGCCAGTACGGCAGCATCTCGGAAAGTGAGAACGCCCAAACAGGCAGCTACACCCAACGCGAACGCCTGACCCTGTTCTGGCGGGCAATGATCTAGAAAAGACCCCACCCCTAGCCCCTACCCTTGGTTAAGGGGAGGGGCTAGGGGTGGGGTAAAACCCCTTCTTTATGCTCTCCCAATTCATCCAACATATCACCGGCGCGGCGAATCCGGCGGCGGCACTTAAAACGGTTACGGCCCCTGTACTAACGACAACGTCGACATCCGCACCCGCGCCCTTATCAACGACTGATTCGACGGCACCAGCGTTACGCACGGTAAAGCTGATCATGGTAACGGCGGCCAACAACAACAAGTATTACGAAATGCACGAAACCGCCTCAGGTACGTTCACCGTCAGCTATGGCCGCGTGGGTGGTTCAGTCAGTACGGCAACGTACCCAATGGATCAGTGGGACAAGAAGTTTCGCGAGAAAGTGGCGAAAGGCTATGTTGACCAGACGCATCTATACGCCGATAAACCCGCTATGACCAGCACCGATTCCATCGAGAACGATCAGGTACGTGCCCTGATGGCCAAACTGATGGAATACGCCAACCAGTCGATCTTTCAGAATTACGTGGTATCGGCGCAACAGGTGACCAAACAGCAGGTCGACGCGGCGCAGCAATTGCTAAACGAACTGGCCACGCTGATCGACGCGAGACTTGACGTGAGCCGGTATAATGATAAGCTGCTCAGTCTGTTCAAAACAATTCCACGAAAAATGGGGAAGGTAAGTCAACACCTTGTCCCACAAAGTCCACAAGCACCGGGTGATCTGCAAACCCTCCGCGACCGACTCGCCGCCGAGCAAGACACCCTCGATGTGATGCGGAGTCAGGTTGAGTTGAACCAGCCAAAGTCCGATGCCAACAGCCCCGAGCAAGCCCCACCTTCACTGCTCAACTCACTGGGTCTGACTATGGAACCCGTTACTGATGATCGCGTACTGACCCTGATCAAGCGGATGATGGGCGACGATGCCGCCAAGTTCGATGCAGCGTTTGCTGTGCAACAGGCTCGTACACAGGCTGCTTTCGTGAAACACATGTCGACGGCTAAAACGCCGAAGACGCAATTGCTCTGGCATGGGAGTCGCTCTGAAAACTGGCTCTCTATTTTGAAAAGTGGGTTAGTGCTTCGCCCGACCAACGCAATCATTACCGGAAAAATGTTTGGCTACGGCATCTACTTCGCCGATCAATTCAGCAAATCGCTCAACTACACCTCGCTGAGCGGCTCATTCTGGGCGGGTGGACAGCAGCGCGAAGCGTATTTAGCTATCTATGAAGTACATGTTGGCAAGCAGTTTGTAGTACGCCAACATGAGGGCTGGCATTGTACCCTGACGGGCGATGTGCTGGCAAAACGCAACCCAAGTCTCGACTCGGTCTATGCTCAACGTGGCAAAAGCCTGTTAAAGAACGAATTCATTGTCTATAATCAGGATCAGAGTACAATCCGGTATCTGGTCCGCGTGAAACTGTAACAACCTAAACAGCTGAGAATCATGAAACTGAAAACACTGAACCGGCAGTCTGTACGCATGGCAGCCACGCTATTAATGCTGGCGGAAGGAAGCACGACGACCCTAAACGTCAAGTTATATCTCCGCGACCGGGGTTTCCGGGCGGGTCAATCTGAAGTATCGTCGTGGCTGTTTCGCATCGCCACCCGCGAACGCTGGACCATTAATGATAACGGCACGTTTCGTGTGTATTATTTTCCAAACTTCATGGGTTTGCCTCTGTCGGGTGGTAGCACCATCGACCGCGTTGCATCACACCGCAGCAGCGGACCTGCACTTAGCTAAAATAGAGCCACTAAAAAGCTTCGCGCTACGTGCCCTTCGACCGCAGCGCGAAGCTTTTTTAGTGGCTCTATTCTATGAGAAATCCCTGCTCTGTCTTCTCCTCTGTATTTAACTCTCTATTATGCCGCCCATCTCGTCTTTCAGCTCTACGCCGGAGAGTTTGCGGGTTTTCATCTCGGTGAGCAGATATAGTAGCTTTTGTGTCGCAAACTCGTAGGGCATACCTTCGGGGCGGATGTTTGACACACAGTTGCGCGATTCATCCGTCAGGCCGGGGCGGGGGGCGTAGGTGAGATAAGCCCCCATACTGTCGGGAGACGTCAGGCCGGGGCGTTCGCCAATGAGCATCAGGGTAACGCTGGCTTTCAGGGCGTGGGCTACCTCATCGGCAATGGCCACGCGGCCCTGCTGCACCAGACAGATCGGCGCCAGTGACCAGCCCTGCGCCACTAATTCCGGCACCAATTGGGTTAATAGCGGTATCACGTGCGTGTTGATCGCTGTGGCAGATAACCCATCGGCAATAACAATAGAAAGATCAGCGGGGCGTGTGCTTAGGGTTTTTAGCCGAAGCCACGAATCGGCCTCCAGTCGTCGGCCCTGATCGGGGCGTTGCAGGTACGTTTTGCGATCCATTGCCTGACTCTGCAGCAATACGGGCCGGGGCTGAATGCGATCTATATCAGCCAGAAGCCGTCCCGTTTCCAGTGTCGAATACACTGCATCGCGCGCACGGGCATGATCGAGCTGGAAATCGAGCAGGGCGCGCGTTGGCAGGCTATGCCCGGTACGCCCGCGTGCGATTCGGGCAGCGGTATAGGTTTGCAGAAAATCCCACGGGTCGGTTTGCATTATATACTACGTGTTATGGCTTACGCTTACTGATCTCTTTAACCAGCCAGTAGTCATAGCCAGGCCCATCCATTGGTGGATTTTCTATCTGTTTACGAATTACCAGTACCTCATACTCGTGGCCTTCTTGATATACAAACCCTTGAATGTAACCGTAGAAGTATTGCCAGTTGGGTGAGTCATTTTCCTGAACCTGCAGGCATTTCCGGGGAAAGGGCCCGTTGCAGTCTTTCGTCGAGCTGGCGATTTTCAGCGTAATAAACTCTGGATTGACTGGCTCCTTTCCACATGAAAAAACGGTTATCAGAAGAAGCCATAAAGTAGACAAGCCTATAGCGCGTTTCATAAACGAGTAGGTCAGGAAGTTGATAACAGTTTGACGACCTGATGACCCAATTGAACTGGTTGTAGTTGTAGCCGTTCGTTCATAATTCCCATTTTCTGTAACCACAACTCGAACTCTGGCGCAGGCCGCAGTTGAAGCACTTGCCGAACGTACTGCGCATCGTGAAAACTGGTGCTTTGGTAGTGTAGCATCACGTCGTCGGCACCGGGCAGGCCCATTACGAAGGTGACGCCCGCCGCACCGAGCAACGTCAGGAGCGTATCCATATCATCCTGATCGGCTTCGGCGTGGTTGGTGTAGCATACATCGACACCCATGGGCAAGCCAAGCAGTTTTCCGCAGAAGTGATCTTCCAGGCCCGCCCTGATGATCTGCTTGCCATCGTAGAGATATTCGGGACCGATGAACCCAACCACCGAATTGACCAGCAGCGGATCGAACGCCCGCGCTACGGCGTAGGCCCGAACCTCGCAGGTTTGCTGATCGACACCGTGATGGGCATTGGCCGATAGGGCACTCCCCTGCCCCGTTTCAAAATACATCACGTTTTGTCCCACGGTACCCCGCCCCAACGCCAAGGTGGCTTCGTAGCCTTCGCGTAAAAGGGCTAGATCGACGCCGAATGACCGGTTCACGGCTTCGGTACCGCCGATACTCTGAAACGCCAGATCGACCGGTGCGCCTTGCTCAATGGCGCGAATGGTAGTGGTCAGGTGGCTCAGTACGCAGGTTTGGGTAGGAATGGCCAGCCGCTCACGTACCTGATCGAGCATACGAAGCAGGTTGATCGTGGCAGGTACGTTGTCGGTAGCCGGGTTCACGCCAATTACTGCGTCGCCCGACCCGTAGCAGAGACCGTCGATGAGGCTGGCCGTGATGCCACGCAGATCGTCGGTTGGGTGGTTGGGCTGAAGGCGCGTGTGAAAATGACCGGGACCACCCAGCGTATTTCGAAACCGGGTAACGACATGGCAGTTTCGGGCCACACTGATCATGTCCTGATTGCGCATCAGTTTCGATACGGCAGCGACCATTTCGGGGGTTAAGCCCCAATGCAGGCTCGTCAAGTGAGCTGGTTCGGCCGCCAGCAGATGATCGCGCAGATCGCCAACGGTGAGGTGACGGATCGGCGCAAAAGCGGCGGTATCGTGCGTATCGATGATCAGGCGGGTCACTTCATCCTGTTCGTAGGGAATGACGTCTTCGTTGAGGAACGTACCCAGCGGCAAGTCGGCCAGGGCCATTTGCGCCGCCACCCGCTCTTCGGCCGACGACGCCACCAGGCCAGCCAGTTCATCGCCCGCCCGCCGGGGCGACGCGCGCGCCAGCAGCGTTTTCAGATCAGCGAAAGTGTAGGTACGTTGCCCAACGGTGTGGCGATACATGCAGTTTAGTTGCGAGTAGTTTTGATACTGATTTTTCAGTCGAACGACCAATTGAACGCCTGTAATTTAAACCAATCACTTCAATTAGGCAGGTGCTTTTCCCTCAGCCACGATATAACCGCCAGCTTTACTTACGTAGCCCCGGTACGGCAAAGTGACCATTCTTAACTAGTCATTACATTATTCGAGTAATTTCTATAAAAAATCACAGCACTATGCCTCGAATAGGTTAAACTGCTATCAATAAATCAAACACTTAAGTTATGAAAAGAAGAATATTAGGATTCGTATTGCTACTGGCAGTCATGTCTGCATGTATGGACCACAGAGATGTGGGTGACCCCCCCACACCGACTGTGGATGGTTCAGTGTCGTTGAAATCGGTTGCTACATTTCCCATTGCCTTAGCGGCTAATAATGGGACTTTCTTAACCGATGTCACCTCATCTTCAATAATAAAGAGGGACTTCAATGGCATGACGTTTGAGAATGAAATGAAAAACAGTTCCCTCGTCAGCAGTTCCGGGAGGTATAATTTCACAACGGCCGATGCCATGTTAGCTGCAGCGCAAGCAGCTAACATTCAAGTTCATGCGCACGTGTTGGCCTGGCACTCGCAGACACAGGGCACATACTACAGAAGCATTCTGAGTGCTGCCCGTCCAAGCGATATAAACCTGGTTCAAAATCCTGGTTTTGAAAACAAAGTTGCGGCTGGCTTTGCTAATTTCACCATCCTGAATACCGGTAATCCTGCCGGAACGGCTACAATAACGGCAGGTTCGGGCGCAGCAGAAGTACACTCCGGTACCAGCTCCATGAAAGTAGTCAATCCTACTGCTTACACGACAGAGCAATGGCGGGTGCAGGTGGCTACTGATCCTATTCCGCTTACGGTGGGTAAACAATACCAGATAAGCTATTGGGTAAAAGCCGCCTCTGCCAATGGTTCCATAAGGCTCTCAACTCAACCAACCGCCCAGTATCAGTCAGATCAGACGATAGGTACTGCCTGGCAGCAGGTAACCTGGCTCATCACCGCCAACGATGCGCAAACCCGTATTGTGTTTGACATGGGACGCAACATCAATACCTATTATATCGATGATGTAAGTGTCAATGAATTGATTACTCCCACTGGCTCCACCAACAATTATGCAAAAGTGGATAGTCTGCTCAAAACAACGATACAACAGATCGCCGGGCATTTTAAAGGAAAAGTGCGCAGCTGGGATGTGATCAATGAAATGTTTTCTGACGGCCCTGCCGGGGCTATTAGAAACAACACGAATACCGCCAATGCTACCGCCGGTGATGTTTTTGTATGGAGCAACTACTTAGGCCGTGATTTTGGGGTAAAAGCGTTCAAGTATGCCGCCGAAGCTGATCCGGGAGCTAAGTTGTTTATCAACGATTACAACCTCGAGTCTTCTACTGCCAAGCTGGACTCACTGCTTGCCTACGTGGCAGAAATCAGAAGTAAGGGCGCCAAAGTGGACGGTATAGGCACTCAGATGCACATCAGCATCAATACCAATAAGGCTCAGATAGATACCCATTTCAGGAAAATGGCGGCTACTGGTTTATTGGTTCATATTTCTGAACTGGATATAGGCGTTAATACCACCAATGCGACGAGCCTGGTGTTGACGGATGCATTAGAAACTACTCAGGCTGAAATGTACAATTATGTCGTCATGTCCTACATGCGCAATGTACCTAAATCACAGCGTCACGGCATAACTATTTGGGGGTTGTTGGATAACCAAAGCTGGCGATATAGAAATGGAGCAGATTACCCACTTCTGTATAAGTCGACCGGCGTAAAAAAGAAAGCATATCAGGCCGTACTGACTGCCTTGCAATCTGGATTATAGTCAGGCGATGTCGGGTTTATGGTGACGGATCAGTGTTGGGTCCATAACCGTAAAGAAGTCCTCGAAGAATCATAAAAGTACACAGGTCTGGTCAGTCATGCGGGTACGTTTGGGAGCCTCTCACGCTCTAAAACGTATCCGCATGACTGACCAGACCTGTTTATATGCCTTTGGCCTGCGCCCGAAACAAAGAATCCTGCTAATCTTGTACATCTGAAACATCGTAGCGCTGTCAAAAAAAACTGATGAAGATTTCCTGGCGAACGGCCTGTGCGTTAGTTATCTCCAATATGGTGGGCACGGGCGTCTTTACCAGCCTGGGCTTTCAGCTGGCCGTGGTGCAAAACACCTGGTCGATCGTGCTGCTGTGGGTACTGGGCGGCGTATTGGCCCTGATTGGTGCCTTCACCTTTGCCGAACTGGGCACGCATTACGCCCACGAAAATGGCGGCGACTACGTATTCATATCCAAAGGCCTACATCCCTTTCTGGGTTATCTGTCGGCCTGGGTGTCGCTGGTGGGCGGGTTTGCAGCGCCGGTGGCTATTGCGGGGAAAGCCATGGAATCGTACCTCGCCCCGTTCGGAATCCCGAATTTGCGACTCCTGACGGTCGTGTTAGTGTTGTTAATCGGGCTACTGCACTCGTTCAGCCTGCGACAGAGCAGTGTATTCCAAAACGTAACTACGCTGGTCAAAATTGGCTTTATCGCGGCCATTCTGGCGATTGGTGTGTTCGTCGCAGCTATTCCCGGCAATGCATTGCGGTGGGATACCAGCTACCAGGCCGAAGTCTTTACGTCGCCCTTCGCGGTGTCGCTGCTGTATGTTACTTACGCTTACACGGGCTGGAATGCGGCGGCTTACATCGTGGCCGAGATTCGTGATCCGCGCCGGAATCTGCCCCGTGCGTTGCTGCTGGGTACGTTGGGCGTAGCGGTTATCTATGTTAGCCTGCAGTTGGTGCTGCTCAAATTTGCGTCTGTAGCGCAGTTACAGGGGCAGGTCGATGTGGCGGTTATTTCGCTGGGCGGCACCCCGCTGGCAAACGTGTTAGGTACGTCGGGCGGGCGGTGGGTCAGCGCGGGCATTGCCTTTCAGCTGATTGCTACCATGAGTTCATACGTCTGGATAGGCGGACGGGTGACGCAACGCATGGCGCAGGATTTTCCGCTCTGGCACTTTTTCGGGAAGCAGTCGGCGCAGCAGATCCCGGTGCGGGCTATCTGGCTACAAGTGGGCATTACGCTGCTGCTGCTGTTCTCGGGTACGTTGGAACAGGTCTTGCTCTGCACCTCGTTTGTGCTGCAACTGATGGGTACATTGGCGGTGGCCAGTCTGCTACGTACCCCCCGCCAACCCGGCGATTTCCCAAGTCCATGGCGGCCGTGGCTGCAATGGGCCTACATCACATTCAGCCTGTTTGTGCTGGGATTCATCCTGACCGACCGCCCCCGCGAAAGCCTGATCGGACTGGCGGTGGTGGCGGTGGGTGGTGCAACGTATTGGCTCAGGCCGGGTCGATGAAGTCCTATTTTAAGTCCTCATCCTTCAGTCCTCTGTTGCTTCGCTTCTCAACGAGGATGGTGATCTAGCAGCGCCACAGAGGGCCGAAGACAGAAGACTGAGGACACAGGCTGAAGACAGTCTTTTATCCATTCGTTAAGATTCTCTGCCTAAACCATAAGGTCTATAGTTTGTCAATAGGTATATGCCTGCGTAGTAAATCGCGGCTCTGTTCACTAAATAGACTCAACCATGAATCGTTTTTCAATCATACTGTCGGGGTTATTGATAACTACTTCGACGTTGACTCAAGCCCAGACCACGGGTAGTCTTCCACAAGCTCTGCTTGAGCTTATTGGTTCTGTTACACTCTCAGACGCGCAGGTAGTCGAGGCGTCGAAACAGGCCGTGCAACAGATGGACGCCCAAAACCCGGTGGCTGGCCCCAGCGACCCCTATACCGTTCGTCTGAATAAGATTGTTGCTCGTCATCATACCATTAGCGGCATTCCGGTCAACTACAAAGTGTACCTGACCAAAGACGTGAATGCCTTTGCTACAGCCGATGGCAGCGTTCGGGTGTTCAAAGGCCTCATGGATATCATGACTGATCAGGAAGTGCTGGCGGTCATGGGGCACGAGATGGGGCACGTGGTCAATAAAGACTCGCGCGATGGTATGAAAGCCGCCCTCCGCCGGTCGGCCGTTCGTGATGGACTAGCTTCCCGTTCGGGAGCCGTTGGTCAGGTAGCCCGGTCGCAGTTCGGTGCGGCAGCTGATTACCTGCTCGGTGCCAAATTCAGTCGGCAACAGGAAACGGAAGCCGACGATTTCAGCTACCAGTTTCTGAAGAAAAACGGGTACAACGTACTGTCACTGGCCACTTCATTCGAGAAACTCGCCAAGCTTGGCGGCAGTGGTGGCCCCGAATTTATTTCCGACCACCCCGACAGCGCCAAACGCGCCAAACGCGTTCGTGACCGCGCCCGCCAGGATGGGCTCGCGAGGTAAAAGCTGGCTATGTATCAGGGCATTGCGGTACAATTACCGTTCACCCCCCGGCACACAAAAAAGCCGTTCCTGAACCAGGAACGGCTTTTTGATTCTTCAGTTGTTGTAAAAAGCGTAATTAGCGACGTGCAGCCACTTAGAAAATGTATTTGTTCTCGGCGATCATAGCATCGGCCACGCGGCGGCGAGCATCTTTCAGATTGATCGGCTCGATCTTGGTGAACCGTTTCAGGCCCATCAGCATCACGCGCAGTTCATCACCTTCGGCAAAGCTAGTGATGGCCGACCGACCCGCCGCACTGATTTTCTCAACGGCTTCGTGCAGGTACGTGATCGCGATGTCTTTTTGCAACGCCAGCGCCGCTTCGCCTTTCAGGCCAATCGACTTCTCAACGCGCAACAGCACCGACTCCGCTACGTATACTTCGATTGCCATATCGGCCAGATTCATCAGGATCTCCTGTTCGTGCGAGAGTTTGCCCATGAATTTCTGAACAGCCGCGCCGGCAATCATCAGCACCGATTTCTTTAGGTTTTTCAATACTTTCTTTTCGGCAGCAAACATCGACTCGTCTTCGTCGCTGCTGAAATCAGGAATCGACATGATCTCTTTGGCAATGGCCATGGCGGGTGTCATCAGGTCGAGTTCGCCTTTCATAGCGCGCTTCAACAGCATATCCACCACCAGCATCCGGTTGATCTCGTTGGTACCTTCAAAAATCCGGTTGATCCGGGCATCACGGTAGGCACGTTCCATGGGCGCGTCGGCTGAGTAACCCATGCCGCCATACACCTGAACACCTTCGTCGACTACGTAGTCGAGCGCTTCTGAACCGTGTACTTTCATGATGGCACACTCAATGGCGAACTGCTCCAGGGCTTTCAGCTTGGCCGTTGCATCATCCATACCGCCTGCTTTCAGGTCTTCAATGGCATCGTCGATGTTCTGTCCGGCCCGGTAGCTGGCCGATTCAGAGGCGTACACTTTAATCGCCATTTCGCCCAGCTTATGCTTGATGGCACCGAACCGGGAAATGTTGATACCGAACTGCTTGCGCTCATTCGAGTAGCGAACCGCGTCGTTGATCGCCTGCTTGGCACCACCTACTACGGCAATACCCAGTTTAATCCGACCAATGTTCAGGATGTTCACGGCAATTTTGAAACCGTTACCGCGCTCCGACAGCAGGTTCTCAACGGGTACTTTCACATCAGTAAAAAACACCTGACGTGTATCTGACCCCTTGATACCCAGCTTATGTTCCGGTTCGTTCATCGTGATGCCTTCATACGAACGCTCTACGATGAATGCGCTCAAGTTTTTGTCGTCGTCGATTTTAGCGAAGACGATGTATAAGTCTGCGAAACCACCGTTGGTGATCCACATTTTCTGACCGGTGATGGTGTAGAACGTACCATCCTCCGACAGTTTGGCTTTCGTTTTACCTGAGTTGGCATCTGAACCCGAATCGGGCTCAGTAAGGCAATAAGCCGCTTTCCACTCGCCCGTAGCCAGTTTAGGCAGGTATTTCGCTTTTTGCTCGTCGTTACCGTAATACACGATCGGCAACGTACCGATACCCGTGTGCGCCGACAGGGCTACCGAAAACGAATGACCGGCACCGGTAGCTTCGGCCACCAGCATCGACGTGTTGAAGTTCATGCCGAAACCGCCGTATTCTTCAGGAACCGACGTACCCAGCAAACCCAGTTCACCCGCTTTGTCCATCAACGACGACATCAAATCCGGCGATTTGGCGGCATCGATTTCGTCCAGACGAGGCCAGATTTCTTTGGCCAGAAACTCACGGCAGGTAGCCGCAATCATCTGTTGCTCTTCGGTAAACTCTTCAGGAATGAACACCTGCGAGGCGTCCGTGTCTTTAATCAAAAACTCGCCGCCTTTAATCGAAGCTTTATTGTCGGTCGCAATCATTGTTCAGGAATTGTTATGCGTGCATACTATTTACGTGCAAAGATGGGAATTAATTCCATAGGTAGTATGCATGCATACTATTATTTTACACGAACGGATTCCGGCTTAATCCAGTAACTTTCAGCGGGGAATTGGTTGATTGGTTGGCTGGTTAACTGGTTGGCTGGTTCATTGGTTGACTTCGTCTGCCAACGCAATCCTACCAATCAACGAATTGCCCAGCCAACCAATCAACCAATCCCCAATTACCAACAACCTGACAATGGAATTTCTTTCAACAATTGACACCTCTACCTGGCTCATCATCGGAGGCATACTCCTGTTCATCTTTGGCGTTGCCCTTTATCTACGTGCATCGGCGAAGAGAAGCCCGAAGGCAGTGGCGCAGGCTACGCAGAATGGCATTACGGTGAAAGTGCTGTATTGCCAGCCCAGCCGAAAAGACCGCACCATTTTCGGCGGCGTCGTGAAATACGATAAAGTATGGCGTACGGGAGCCAACGCGGCCACAATCGTCGAGTTGTCGCAGGATGTGCGTGTCAACGGCAACCGGCTGGCGAAAGGGCGTTACTCGCTGTACACGATTCCCACCCCGAACGACTGGACAATCATCATTAACCGCCGGACGGGTCAGTGGGGGGTGAGCTATAAGGAAGCGGCTGACGTTATGCGTTTTCCCGCCAGTACCCGGCCTTACAGCCCAACGGCCGAGCAGTTCTTCATTAGTTTCGAACCGCAACCCGGCGGCATTAACATGCTGCTAACCTGGGAAGATGTTCAGGTGGTGGTACCGTTCCAGAAGGCAGCTTAAGTAGCTGGTGGGGGTGATTTGAATTCGCGCTGTAGTGAATTGCTGACGCATGGCCCTTCGACAGGCTCAGGGTGACAATCTCACCCAAGTTCGTCATTCACATTCTTGAGTGTCCTGTCACCCTGAGCCTGTCGAAGGGCCATGCGTCAGCAATTCACTAAAATATAGCAACATACAGCCTAACCCAAGCATCGCCCGGTCTATCCCAGCCTGGGCGATGTTATTTTATGACATCAATAAGGTGCGCGGGTTGGGCTCTGTCGACCAGCATTTGCATCGTGGTTGTTTCGTAAACGGCCAGGTTCGCATCACGTACCTGGAGCATGATTGGCCGGATGGCGCAGGTTTCTTCATCTTCACAGTCGTCGCAGCGAACGTAGAAGTTAAGCGACACGCAGGGCGTGGGGGCGATTGGTCCGTCGATAATGCGGATTACCTGCGCCAATGTGATGCGTTCGGGATCGACCCGTAGCGAATAACCACCCCCTTTTCCTTTCTGGCTTTGGAGCATTCCCTGATTACGCAGTTCGAGTAAAATTGCTTCCAGAAATTTCTGCGGAATCGATTCGCGCGCCGCGATCTGGGAGATCAGAACCGGGCCTTCCCCATACAACTCGGTGAGGGCCTTCAACGCCTTGATGGCGTATTTAGCTTTTTTTGAGATCATACGTCAAATCCAGTTTATGTGTGAATGGGGCCGTACTCTATAACACTACTTTTGATCGATAAATTTTGTATAGTATTTCGATAAATAAAAATAGCGCCCGGTATGGGGCGCTAACTGTGCTTAATAATCTTTGATCGGCTTGATATCATAATACGCCCTGATCTCTTCGATAGGCGGTGTTTTCTGCGGACGCACGATCCGGAAGCCACAGAAGGAAGCCGACGTCATCCACCAGTCTGATTTGGGGCTTTGCGGGTCAATGACTTTCCAGGCAGGGTCTGATGGGGTGCGGGCGGCCGAACGGGCCACCGTGGCGTCATCATCCCACGAACCACCCCGAACACTGTTCGGATAGAGTGTTTTTCGGGGCGCGTAGGGTTCTTTCACCGTTCCCTTGACCACCTGCGCGTAATAATCGGCAATGTACTGATCCTGCGTCCATTCCATCACATTTCCGTGCATGTCGTACAGGCCAAACGCGTTGGGTTTTTTGGTGCCGATCTTCTTATAGCCGCCACCGCTGTTGTCTTTATACACGGCATACGTACCCAGCAACTTCGGGTCGGCGCCAAACGAGAACGGTGTGGTCGTTCCGGCGCGGCAGGCATATTCCCATTCGGCCTCGGTAGGCAATCGGTAAAAAACACCCGTTTTGTCGTAAAGCCAGGCACAGAATTTGACTGCCGCATACTGTGTCATGTTAATCGCCGGATACCCTGTTCGGCCCATACCAAACGACATATCAACATACGACGGACTGGGCCGGGTGGTGGCATCGGTCTTACTCAGATCAGCCCCTTCCGGATAGCGGGCGGCCATCTCCTTTTCGATGTTTTTGGTGGTGAACAGATCGTAGATGTCCCAGGTGATCTCATATTTACCCATCCAGAACGGCTCGATGGTGACCTTATGCTGCGGGCCCTCATCTGGTTTGCGGCCTTTTTCAGTGGCAGGGCTGCCCATCAGGTACGTTCCACCCGGAATAGCCTGCATCGGATAAGTCTGATTACTACCCGTAATAACCTGCGTATAGGAGGCAAATTCGGTGTTCTGGGCTACCAAAAGCCCATTAAGAGAAAGCAAAAGGATCAGTAAACTTGTTAAACGAACCATAGAAAACGTTGTCTATCACGTACAGGCAAAAAGGAATGTTGTAAGCAAACTACCTTATTAGACAACTTCGGCCGAATTTTTGCTTGATTAATTACAATTGATTAACGAAATAGTGTAATTACTTACGTATATTGCCCGCAACTTCTGACTACGCAACCAACTCAACCATGAACAAGTGTATCTTCCTTGACCGTGACGGCGTATTGAACGAAGACCGAACCGACTATGTCTACCGGGTCGAAGACTTCATCATTCCCGATGGCGTAGTTGAAGGTCTCCGTCGGCTCAAGGAAGCTGGTTACATGCTGATTGTGATCACCAATCAGGCGGGCATTGCCAAAGGACTATATACCCGCGACGATGTCATGCGTTGTCATTCGTACCTACAGGAACAGTGCGGCAACCTGATCGACGATATCTACTACAGTCCACACCACCCCGACTACACCACGCGTTCGCTGACGCGCAAGCCGGAATCATTGATGCTCGAAAAAGCCATTGCTAAATACAACATCGACGTCACTAAATCGTGGATGATCGGCGATGCCCTGCGCGACATGATTGCCGGTCGCCGCGTGGGCGTGAAAACGGTTCACGTTACCCACGCCCCCACCGAGCCTACTGCCGGCGACTGTAGCGCTGATAACCTCCTGAAGGCATCTGAACGCGTACTGGCTTATCATTGAAAGTAGAGGCTGGCGGGCTCCCCGGTAGAATTGGGGGTAGGTTTTTGTCATCCCGACGGAAGGAGGGATCGTGGCGTTCCTTCACATAGAGCCCGGCACTTTCGATAAGAGCGACACGATCCCTCCTTCCGTCGGGATGACAAAAGCGCTGCTTGGTAACGACCAGGCATTTTGATTTACCGCATAAAATACAATCGCCTTCCCACATATAAAAGGCACCGGAATTCTGCGTTTATTAGCGGCGTAAACCCTTGCCATTCATGTCTTTCTCTGCCCCCGCCCGCCTGTGGCTGGCACTCCTCACCGTCACGCTGACGCTGTCGCACTGCGCCCGTTTATCGAATACTGTTTCGGTGGTTGGCCGGAACTTCGACGACGAGATTCAGCAGTCGCAAAACCTGGTTTTTTCCTTCAACAAAAACGTCGGGCCGGATGGCACAGGCGCACAGGCCGATGTATGGGAATCAACGCCGTATATCACCTTCAAGCCTGCCGTGAAAGGGCAATTCAAATGGACATCGCCGAGCGAGCTGGTGTTTTCGCCCGCCACCGCCTTCGACCCCGCTACGAATTACCGCGCTGAGCTGTCGAAAGAATTACTTCGGAATGCGACGGATAAAGGCCTGAGCGTATCGGGCGATGAGATCGAGTTCCACACGCCCTACCTGCAACTCGTTGGCACCGAAACCTGGTGGACACGCGCGGCGGGCAACACTGCCGGTACGTCGGGACAGCCGGTGGCCAAAACGCGGCTTCGGTTCAACTACCCAGTGTCGGCGGCGGAGGTGGCTTCGCGGCTGGGAATCAAAGCGGACGAGGCGACCGTGACGGCAGGACCCATTCAAGCACAGGGAGATGCACTGTCGGGCGGCGGATTGATCGTGACGCTGACCGACGCGCCCAATGCCGACAATGAACAGCCGTTGACACTGACCGTCGATAAAGGCGTGAAGGTGCCCAACACGGCGTACACGAGCACCGAAACCATTCAGCAAACCGCCACGCTGCCTACCCGCTCGAAACTAGAGGTGGTAGACGTACAGTCGGGCTTCACCAATCAACAGGGCACGGTGCGCGTGGTGACAACCCAAACGCTGCAACCCAATCAGAACCTGGGGCTATACTACACCATTCAGCCCGTCGTTAAGACCACCGCCGAACTGACCGACAATGGCCTGCTGATCAAAGGCGATTTCAACGAAACCGACACCTACGTCATCACCTTCACCGACCAGATGCGCGGCGTGCTGAACACCAAACTCGACGAGCCTGTTTCACGTGATGTGTTCTTCGGGAAAATGCCCGCCGGTCTGCAGTTCGCCACCCGAAATGCGCTCTATCTGTCGTCGAAAGGGTCGCGGAATGTGGGGCTGAGCATTACGAACGTAGACAAGGTGCAGGTAAAAATTGCGCGGTTGTACGAAAACAACCTGCTCCACTACCTGAAAAACAACCGTTACGAAGACTACGCGCAGCAAGGCACCGGCGAAGAGGCCACCTGGGGGCCGTCGGGTACCTATTCGTACGGCAATGATGAGGAAGGCGACCTGAGCAGCGTGCTGGTCGATAAGACGGTGCAGACGAGCGATCTGCCGAAAGTACGCGGCGTGTCGGCGCTGAACCTGGCCATTCCCGATCAGGCAACGGGCGACCGGGAACGGCCCCTGCGCGGCGCGTACCTGGTATCGGTGCAGTCGAAAGACGAGGCCTACGTGTCGGCCACGCAGCTGGTGTCGATCTCGGATATCGGCCTGATTGCCCGACAAACGGATACCGACTTGCTGGTCTGGGCCAATTCCATCCAAAGCGCCGAGCCGCTCGATGGGGTGGAGATTTCGCTGATCAGCAGCAATAACCAGTCGGTGTATACGCTGAAGACGGACGGCAAAGGCTTTGTCAAATTCGAGAAAATCCAGGAAAAAGCGCCGGGTTTCACCATCGCCATGCTCACGGCCCGCACGGGCGACGACTTCAACTTCCTGCACCTGACCGACACGCAGGTTGAAACGTCGCGCTTCGAGGTGGATGGCAAACGCACGAACGCAACGGGCCTGAACGCTTTCGTCTATGGCGACCGCAACATTTACCGCCCAGGCGAGACCATCCACCTGAACACCGTTATCCGCCCTGAAGCGGGCAGCAAAACCACCGTGGCCGAGGTTCCGCTGTCGGTGCGGGTGCTGATGCCCAACGGCAGCGAGTACCGCGTGTTCCGCAAGGTGACCGACGAGCAGGGCTCCGCGCCAGTGGACGTACCGGTAGACCCCGCCGCCGTTACGGGCAGCTACACCGTGGAGGTGCTGAACGCCAGCAATACGCTGCTGACCTCGCAGGCCATCAGCATCGAAGAGTTTATTCCCGACCGGATCAAAGTGGATGTAAAAACGGCGCAGGAGAGCTATAAAGCCGGGCAAACCATTGTGCTATCAGCCACGGCGCAAAACCTGTTCGGGCCACCCGCGTCTGATCGCGCTTACGAAGTGGAATTGCAGTTGAAACGCCGCGTTTTTGCGCCTAAAGGCTACGGAGCCTACACGTTCAGCATTCCCGCCGAGGCGACGGGCGTACCCACGTCGTTCGAGAAAACGCTGCGCCAGGGCCGCACCGACGCCGCCGGACAAGCTACCGAAAGCTTCCCCATCCCCGCCGATTACCGCGATATTGGGCTGCTCGAAGCCAAGCTGTTCGTGACCGTATTCGACGAAAATGGCCGACCCGTAAACCGCCTCCGCCGCCTCGACGTGCAAACGCAGGACGTGTTCTACGGCATCCGGCTGGCCGATACGTACCTGACCACCAACACACCGCTGGCCGTTGAGGTCGTGGGCCTGAACGCAGCCGGTCAACCGCAGTCGGCGAAGGCGCAGGTCGACGTGGTGCGGTTCGATTACCAGACCGTGACCGAAAAGCAGGCCGACGGGCAGATCAAGTACAGCAGCAAACGCCGCGAAAAGATCGTATACACCAACACGCTTAGTCTCGGCGCTAAACCCACGCCGTTCAGGTACGTGCCTACGGTGTCGGGCGAGTATGAGGTGCGGGTACGTCGGCCTGGTGCTGTTGGCTACACGGCGGCTGATTTCTACGCCTATGGTTGGGGCAGCACGTCGGCCTCGTCGTTTGAAGTGAGCACCGAAGGCGAGGTGTTGATGGAGTTCGACAAGCCGACTTATGAAACCGGAGATAAAGTGAAGGTTCTGTTCAAAGCACCGTTCGAGGGGAAAATTCTGGTAACGGTAGAGCGCAGCGGTGTGCTGACCCACAGCTGGCTGACGACCGAGAACAAAGCCGCCGAATGGACTTTTTCCGTCGATGAGGAGCATCTGCCCAACGCCTATGTCACGGCCACGCTCATCCGCGCCATGGACGGCACCGACCTGCCGCTGACCGTGGCCCACGGCTTCGCGTCGGTAGCCGTAACCGACCCCGACACGAAGCTGCCGGTAGCGATTGAGGCCGTGGCGAAGTCGTTTTCCAAGACGAAACAAACCATCCGCGTGAAAACGAAGGCCAACGCCTCGGTGACGGTGGCAGTGGTCGACGAAGGGATTTTGCAGTTGAAAAACTTCAAGACACCCGATCCGCACGGCTATTTTTTCCAGAAACGGGCACTGGAAGTGATCCCGTCCGATGGCTACGCACTGTTGTATCCCGAACTATCGCTCCGCAGCCGGTCGAGCAGTGGCGGTGACGGTTATGACCTGGAACGGCGCGTGAATCCGCTGAGCAACAAGCGCGTCCAACTGGTGGCGCTCTGGAGCGGCGTGCTTAAAGCCAACAGCGCGGGCGAGGCCGAATACACCATCGACATTCCGCAGTTCTCAGGTACGTTGCGCGTGATGGCCGTAGCCTACAAAGACAACGCCTTCGGGTCGGGCGAGCAGGGCATGACCGTATCGGACCCGATCGTGATCAGCCCCGGCATTCCGCGTTTCCTCTCGCCCGGCGATGAACTGAACATGCCCGTTAACCTGAGCAATACGACCAGCAAAGCCGCCGGGGTGGTGGCCAAAGTTACCGTCAGCGGACCGCTTCAGGTGGTGGCCGATTCGGGGCGCAGCGTGTCGCAGTCGCTGACCGTTCAGCCGGGGCGCGAAAGCCGCACGACCTTCCGCATCCGGGCTACGGGCGGCGTTGGACCGGGCGATATTACGGTGACGGTGAATGCGATGGGCAAAACCTACGTCGAGAAAACCGATATCACCGTACGCCCTGCCGCGCCGTTGCAGAAAACCACGGTAGCAGGCGTTGTGGCGGGTGGACGTACCCAAGCCCTGACGCTGGCGGGTAATTTCCTGCCGGGCACCACGCGCAGCAGCCTCACCATCAGCCGGTCACCGGTGGTGCAGTACGCCAAAACGCTGAGCTACCTGCTGGGCTACCCGCACGGCTGCACGGAACAGACCATCTCGAAAGCGTTTCCGCAGCTTTACTTCGCCGACCTGACCAAAACGGTTCGGCAGGGCACGGTCTATTTCGTCCGCAATGGCGAGTCGGACTATAACCCGGCGACGAACATTCAGCAGGCGTTGCAGCAGATCGAAAACCGGCAACTCTTCAACGGTGGCGTCACGCTCTGGCCGGGCTACAACGTGGAAGATCCATGGGCCACGGCCTACGCGCTGCATTTCATGGTCGAAGCCGAAAAGGCAGGTTTTGAGGCCAACGCCACGGTGAAGAGCAAACTCATCGACCGCCTCACGACGCTGACGGGGAACAACCGCATCGAAACGGTATCGGTGATGAACGAAGACGGGTCACGCACCGACCGCACCGTGGCCAGCCGGACGAACCTCTACGGCCTGTACGTGCTGGCGCTGGCCGACAAACCCAACCGCGCCGCCATGAGCGTCTACAAAGAATCGGCCGGTACGTTGCTCACCACCGACGGACGGTACCTGCTGGCAACGACCTACGCCCGCCTCGGCGATCAGGCCAGCAGCGCCTCCCTCCTGCCGAAGCAGTTTGCCGATGGCACGATGGGCCGCGAAACCGGCGACAGTTACGCCTCGCCGATCCGCAACGTGGCGCTGGTGCTGAGCAACCTGGTCGACACCGATCCCGACAATTTGCAGATTCCGACGCTGGCCCGACAACTGTCTGGCGCGGTGCAACAGGCCGATTACCTGAACACGCAGGAAGCCGCCTTCGCGTTTCTGGCCCTCGGCAAGCTGGCCAAACAGAACGCCAACAGCACCGCCACCGCCACACTGACCGGCGCAGGCAAGGCCCTGGGTACGTTCACCGGCACCGACATTACCCTCCGCCGACTACCCACCGGCCAACCGCTGACGCTGACCGCCAAAGGCAGCGGAAACCTGTATTATTTCGGCCAAAGCGAAGGCGTACCGACATCAGGCAACGTACCTGACGAAGACCGTGGCCTGATCGTGCGCCGGACGTACCTGAACCGCGACGGGGCCGTGCAGACGCGCTTCAAGCAAAACGACCTGATTGTGGTGAAGCTGACCCTGAGCAGCCAATCGGGCTTACCGGTGAAGAACGTGGTGCTGACCGACCTGCTCCCCGCCGGTTTCGAGGTAGAGAACCCACGTCTCAGCGGTGCTACCGCCCAGAACGGCACAGCCGAACAGCGCACCCTCGACTGGATCAAAAACGCCTCGCCGGTCGATTATTTCGACATCCGCGACGACCGGGTCAACTACTACCTCTCGGTGGGCGGCTTAGAAACCAAAACCGTCTACTACATGGTCCGCGCCGTCTCGAAAGGCCGTTTCATCGTAGGCCCCGCCGCCGCCGACGCCATGTACAACCCCGAACTCCGCAGTTACAACGGCGCTGGCCGGGTTGTGGTGGAGTAATCCGAATCACCTTTTTTGTCATCCCGACGAAGGAAGGATCTTGGCGTTCTTTCTGATAGTGCCCGGCACTTTTGAGTAAAACGCCATGATCCCTGCTCTCGTCGGGATGACAAAAAAACAGCAGCAAATACCTGAACAGCTTTAAGCTCTAATCTTGCCTTTTCCAGTTGTAATGTGTAGTATTACACGATACACACCGATATGCTTGTAAACTTCCGTCATAAGGGCTTGCAGCAGTATTACGAGGAGGGTAACGGTGCTAAGTTGCCCGCTCAATACCTGCGAAAGATCAACCGGATTCTTGACCAGTTGGACGCTGTAACATCGACCAGCGATATTCAGCAGATGGGTTCAGGCATTCATAAACTGACGGGCGACTTAGCCGACTTCTGGGCGATTACTATCACACCAAACTATCGGGTAATTTTCCGATTTGACAACGGGGACGTCTATGATGTAGACTACGTTGATTACCATTAACATACACAACTTATGAAACGCAATCTGGCACCTGTACACCCCGGCGAAATCCTGCGGGAAGATTATATTAAAGAGCGCGGCTTAACGGTCACCGAAGTAGCGAAAGGCATTGGTATTGCCCGCGCCAACCTGTCCGCCGTAGTGAACGAGAGGGCGGGCATCAGTCCTGAACTTGCGGTAAAACTGTCAGAGGCATTCGGTAACACCGCCCAATTTTGGGTAAACCTCCAGAAAAACTACGAGCTGTGGCACGCCGAAAAGAAGGTGAACCGCGCCCTCATTCAGCACTTCACTATGCCTGACAGAGGCCTACAACCCGCATAATCAAAATTCCTTGCCGGTCGATTACTTCTACATCCGCGACGACCGGGTCAACTACTATCTCTCGGTAGGCGGCTCCGAAACCAAAACCGTCTACTACATGGTCCGCGCCGTCTCAAAAGGCCGCTTCATCGTAGGCCCCGCCTCCGCCGACGCCATGTACAACCCCGAACTCCGAAGCTACAACGGCGCTGGGAAGGTTGTGGTGGAGTAAATAATTTAGCTTAAAATTAAACAGGATATAAACCCTTCAACACAAGAAGAGTTTTACGCAACTATTATGAGCAGTAAAAGTCTCTTCAATCAACTTAAATTGGCTTATGCGCCTTTGACTGCATACGAGTTTGCAGTTGTAAAAGATGATATATTAATTGAAAGATCGCTTTGCGACGCAAGCCTCTATTTACTTGCACAAAGACCTGTTATCACATTTGAAAATGTAATACCTGACAAATCTTTGTATCAATTAAATTTTGAAATACATCAAAGAGGCAACCCAAATATCATAAAATGCACATTGCCATTTGACCAAGAGGTATTTGAATTGAACGATGCTAGCGCTGTTTATGTGGCATTTAATTTTCTCAACAAATCCACCGAACAAGAACACCCTCCTCTTTATAATATTCATGGATTTTCTTTAGCAAGGCACAATCCTGATAGAAAGGAGTTCATTATCTGGTTCTCGCCAGAAAAGCTTTTACAGAACTGGTGGACGGGAAGTATAAACTGCACGATTGAAGGAGATTGGAAATCGCTCACTCGGTATACTGTGCATTATGTTGGTAAGGCAACAAAGCAGAGTATACTAAAGCGATTGAAAGGGCATTCTACGTTACAGGACATTCTTTCATTGGAGTCTCCTGTAACAGATAAACAACTTCCTGCAAATGAAATAGTTGTATTGCCCTTTAAATTTCAGGACAATTTACAAATGCAAACGTTTGGACTTGAGTCTGATACTGACAGCATGGTAGCTGCGTTGAAAGGAGAAAATTACCCTAATCAAGACACAGTCTTTCTTGATGCTGAAAAAGCTCTAATTAAAGCGATGCAACCAAAATATAACAAAGAATTATTTAAGAATTATCCAGTTAGCAAAGATGGGCTATACGATCATAAATATAATGCGATCGCATATACGTTTATGGACCCAATTACCTTAATATATACTGAAGGCGAAATCCGTGGTGGATTGACAGCTATGGGGGGCGATTCAATATTTATTTTAGAAAATCAAGAGTTTAAAATGTCTAAGTATTAATAAACTTTATGGAATATAAGAGTTCCAAAAGACGAACGTAGAATAAAATTTATACGTAAAGACGTCTCGCGGTGAATTCAGGGCTTCTCATCAGGTTATGCATAGAAACTGCTGACGCATAACGTAATTAAGCGACCAACCATTTTTATAGGAAAGCTATAACGGTGCAGTAAAGCGTGGCAGTTGCGTACCTACGGCACGCCAACGGGTTTTGCCACGATACCCGTTGGCTACCGACGCTGCGCTGTTTTGCCCCTAACGGGGCGAAATTTGTTGTATACTTGTATCATAGCATAAAGACCAACGAAGACCTTACTCGTCAGCGACAATGATTTCGCCAAAGCCCTTAAGTTATTGGGCGAGAATGGTATAGAAGCTCAGGTAGAGACGCCAATTCCATTTCTGCGTACTGGTAATGCCATCCCTACCGAAACCCCTGCTTCGTTCGGCGGGATATGGGCGAAGGATGAGCGTACAATGGAGTCTATTCGTAAGGCAGCATGGCCTAAAAGAAGATAGTTCTCTGTGATTCAAACGTCCTGTTTGAGTATTTTCGAGGTACGCCCGTTATGCTGCAAGAACTTGATGAACTCGGCTTTTCCCGGCTGGCTCCCAGCGTGATTTCAGAGGCGGAGATGTACGTCGGTATGAGGCGAACGGAGCGGCGAAAGACTACTGAGACCATTAGCAAGTTCAATATCATTGGCCTTGACGCAGAAATCTCCCGCACCCTTCTTCGGTTGACTTGGGAACACCACACAAAACGCCCTGGCATTGCCGATATGCTGATTGCTGCAATGGCACTGACCTACCCTGTCGAGTTGTTTACATTCAACAAGAAAGATTTCGACTTCATTGAGGGCATTACATTCTATTGGCCCAAATACCAGCATCAGTTTGGCCCAAAGCAAGAATAGCGATCAGATGACAGTCAGGCTACATCTGGTGGACCATTGTTCGGGATAATGCTTATCTTTCAAGACCTATTCCCAATATCTGCTTTCTATGAATCGCAACATTTTGATCGTTACCGGTGATGGTGGCGAAAGTTACGAAACCCTCTACGCCGTTCACCGTTTTCAGGAGGAGGGCGACACAACCCACATTGCCGCGCCCAGTAAACGGCGGCTCAACCTGGTTATGCACGATTTTGAACCGGGCTGGGACACCTACATTGAGCGGCCCGGCTATTGTCTGGCTTCCGACCTGGCTATAGAGGATGTGGTCGTCGAGAACTACGATGCGATTCTGCTGCTGGGTGGCCGCGCTCCCGAATACCTGCGTAACCATGCCGTTCTGCTGGAGATTGTCCGCGAATTTGACCGGCAGAGTAAATGGGTCTTTGCCATCTGCCACGGGATTCAGATTTTGGTCACGGCTGGTTTAGCCGCCAACCGAACGCTCACGGCTTATGAACATGTACGCACTGAAATCGAGATGGGGGGTGGCACGTATTCGACCCAGCAAGCCGTACGTGACCAGAACATAGTTACGGGCCAGACCTGGCAATCACACCCCGAATTTTATCGGGAGGTATTTGTCTGCCTCAACGAAGCGCAACCGGTGGAAAAGTAGCGACGGATGTCGCAGATCGGTTTCCTTGTTGACCAAATTAGTTCACCACATTGTGTAAGCCCCGCCCTCAGATAACTACTGAAGGCGGGGCTTGTGCATTACCGCTGAATCAACAGCCGTAGTGTCGTTGGCGATTGGCCGGAAGGCGCCACCTGAAGCAGGTACAAACCGTTGGGTAACTGGCCCGTGTTGACGCGGTACGGCTCCGTGGGGGCACTATCCAGTTGCGTTTGCTGGAGCGGCCGGCCGAGCAGATCATTCAGTTGCAAACCTACCGACTGGCCACGAGCGGGGCTGAGGTCGATCATTACGTGGTCGCGGGCCGGGTTGGGCCACAGGCTGAATGTGGTGCCAGGTTCAGCAACCGCAATTCGCCCGCCTGTTGGGCAGGTTGTCTCGGTGAGGCCCCATTGCTGTATCTGTCCTGTCGACAGCGTTTGCTGACTGATCTCGGCCCCTTCTACCGCACTGGCATTGCGCACCGTAATGGCTTTGCCCGAATTACGGCTAATGAAGCTGTAGTAGCCTTCGGCGTTACGCTGGGCTGTCCACTGCTGGTAATTGCCGCCCCAATACGTCCACTGTTCCAATAGCGCGTCATCAGCCGTAGAGCCGTTTCGCACCTGAATGCCTTTCTGGTTGTGCTGCACCGAGATGCGGTAATAACTTCCGTCGGCGGTGAACTGCCATTTCTGCCAGGGCTGCCCGGCGTCGGTGTTCAGTTGTAGTTTGGTTCCGTCGCTACCCGATCCGGCAGGTACGTTCAACGCCAACCCGCTGCCCCGTGGCTGAATGCGGTAACATTTACCGGGTTCGATCGCAGCAGAAGGACTACTCAACGAGACCAGCAAAATCGGACTTATCGCAATGCCGCCCCTATCGTCGGATACCGTCAGCCTGACGCTGTAGCTCGATTGGGGAATACCCTGTGCACCCGGCCTGATGGTAAAGACCTTCACCGGATTGGCTTCGGTGGAGAAGCTACCATCGCCAAAATCCCACTGGTAGGTGATGGGGTTACCATCGGGGTCCGATGATTTGTTTCCCGTGAAGGTCACGCTCAGTGGCGACGTACCTGTCAGCGACGTAGAGGTGGCTACCACAACGGGCGGGCGGTTGGCGGCCGTCGGAACGATGCTCACCTCAACGCCCCCGCTCCAGCCACGGCCTTTGCGGGCATAGACCCGGAAATAGTAGCGTTGTCCCGCCGTCAGTTCGGTCACTAGTAACGAAGTCCCCGTACCCTGATAGAGCACCTTGCCGCCATACAGGTCTGACCCGTTGCCGGTGAAGCTGGCGTTGGCCACATAGTTGATATCGAGCGGAATTTCCGTGAAACCCGACCCTACTTTTCCGACCACCAGTACATCATCGAAGCTGACAGTGGGGTTTGTCCACCGGAGCAGCACGCGGCTACTGTTGCCGCTGGAGGCGGTGGTGGCCGTCAGGCCGGTGACCGTTAATTTGGGCGAAGTACAATCGGGGTAAATTTTGACAGAATCCTGAGCAGTTGCGCCAGTGGCATCGGTCACTTTGAGTCCGACCAGGTAATAATAGGTGTCCCCATCGCAACCTGCCGGCGAAATCTCGACAACGGGATTGGCTCCTGACGTGGTCGACACCAGTTGCTCACTGTTGTTATGGCGCAGCTTCACCTGCCAGAGGTACGTCAGGCTGCTCGAGGCGTTGGTAACGGTAGCGGCGAAGGTGTAACTGGTGGCCTTGTCCAGCGCGTACTTGGCGTTGTTGACGGGGTTGGTGATCTGAACCGTTGGCGCCGTACTATTCAGCGAAACCACGAAAGTCTGACTGGTCGCAATGCCACCTCTGTTATCAGAAACCGTCAGTTTAACGCTGTAGCTCCGTTGAGGAACGCCCTGTGCACCCGGCCTGATGGTGAAGACCTTCACCGGATTGGCTTCGGTGGAGAAGGTGCCATCACCAAAATCCCATTGGTAGGTGATGGGATCGCCGTCCGGGTCCGACGATTTGTTGCCCGTAAAGGTTACGCTCAGCGGCGACGTACCTGTCAATGGCGTAGATGAGGCCACTACAACAGGCGGGCGGTTGGCAGGGGCAGCCGTGCAGCTACGTTCTTCGACGCTCCACTGCTGCTGTTGACCTGTACCCACGGTCTGCTGGCTGATCTCGCCCCCTTCGGCCATACTGGCGTTGCGCACCGTGATGGCCTTGCCCGAATTGCGGTTCACGAAACTGTAGTAGCCTTCGGCGTTACGCTGAACGGTCCACTGCTGATAACTTCCGCCCCAATACGTCCACTGTTCGAGCAGCGCATCATCGGCCGTGGCGGAACTACGTACCTGAATGCCTTTCTGGTTATGCAACACCGAAATGCGGTAGTAACTCCCGTCGGCGGTGAACTGCCAGCCCTGGGCTAATTGATTAGCATCGGTAGTCTGGCGAAGCTGGGCACCATCATTTGGCGAGTTGTTCTCTACGCTCAACACTTTACCACTCAGCCGCGACACCAGCCGGTAGCACTTGTTCGGTTCAATGGTGGAGACAGAGCCGGGCTGCGACAGGTTAGCTGCGAGGCTGGTTGTGGCGGTCAGGCCACCCAAGCAAAGCAGAAGGCCGCTGAAAAGGGTGTAATAAGCGGCATGCCGCCTCAGAATGTACGTAAACATGTGTGAATAGATAGACGGGGTTGAGTTTGAAAATGGTAGTTACCAACACGGAATAGCATACGCATTCCGGCAGACTCGGAGCGAAGCAGAGTAGCCACATACATAGCGCAATCGGGTAGCCGACGACCCATGATAGTACCAGTATCGTTAGGACAGTGAGCTACTTATGCGGTCACCAACATATATGATACTTTATTTGTATTTCGATGTGTTTAACAGGTACGTCTCAGAGGCAACTGAGTTGCCTGATATCGAAATGGTTTTAGTTTATCAACGTACCTTCAATTAATTCATACTGTGGGTCCACTAACAACCTCTGCCTGTTGCGTACCTTGCTGATTACCTTGCCTATACGTTTCTACAGGCACTAAGCCGCTGGGCAACGGAATTGTACGATTGGCTGGTTAACTTGCCCATAATCTCTCCACAGCTATGATCTATTTCACGCAGTTGATTTTTGTCAATGAAGGGCAGGAGTCTGTGTTTCACGAGTTTGAGAACATAGCCATTCCGCTTATTGCGAAGTACAATGGGCAGCTTCTGCTCCGGGTACGTCCCACCGACGAGGCATATATTGATGAGCAGTTGATGGAGAAGCCGTACGAAATTCATTTCGTGAGTTTTGAGACCGAGCAGGATTTCAGGGCCTTTTCGCAGGATGAGAGCCGCAAGCAGTTTTTGCACCTGAAAGAACAATCTGTTCGGGCGGCCATCCTGATCCAGGGCGTACGGTTGTAGCAGAGCGCATGGTGGGAGTACAAAAGCAGGCGGCACCAGCAAAACCAAAGCCATTTTATTCCGTTCTTCGCAAACAATACGATCCTTCAGCTACCACTTTTCAGTATGCGTATTCTGGCAGCTCTTTCTTTCGCTCTCTTTTACGTTGGTTTCGCGCACGCACAATCGAAACCCAAACTCGCCGTTACGCCCCTGACCGACCGGGTATACGTACACGTTACCTATGGTGAATACCAGAAAGACTTTGTTCCGTCAAATGGCCTCATCATCCGGACGGACGACGGCGTGGTGCTGGTCGATACGGGCTGGGACACCAGAGAGAACACCGACAACACGCGGCAATTGCTGCAATGGGTAGCCGACAGTCTGCATCAGCCCGTGCGGTTATGTATTGTCACCCACGCCCACGGCGACCGCGTTGGCGGCACGGGCGCGCTGCAAAAAGCGGGTATCCGGGTCATCAGTACGCCTCGAACAGCTCAGTTGGCAAGTAAAGATGGGTACGTGTCGCCCGAGGGTATTTTGCCAGCTGATACGACCTTCATCATTGGCAACGTACCTATTCGGTGTTATTTCCCGGGCGAAGGCCACACCAGCGATAATATCGTGGTCTGGTTACCAAAGCAGCAGATTCTGCACGGCGGCTGTTTCGTGAAAAGCGTCGCCGCATTCGGGATGGGTTTCGTAGGCGATGCGAACCTGAAAGCGTGGGGTACGTCGATGCGGCGGGTGATGGCTCAGTTCGGTACGGCCAAGATTGTGGTTCCGGGGCATGAGGAATGGGGCGATACCAAATCGCTGACACATACACTGCACCTGCTGGAAAAGCATGCTGCCCCTAAACGCTGACCGTGCCCCTGGCTTCGTGCTGTTTCCATTGCGACCTATACCGCCCGGTAAGCGCATGGTGACAATACGTACCGAGGCTCGTCATACACCTGCTCGACTGAACAGCACGCCGCCTGGTAACACCCTGAGTTTACCGGTGATACTGACGGCGAACCAGCCCGGCCGAAGCCTGCACATCGGCACTAAAAGGTTGTTGGTCATCAACTTAACGAATAACTTTAACGCCTATATTCAGCGAAAAAAGTCATTTCTTTTCTACTCATTCCTCCGTTAGACCCTTAACTAAAAAACAATGGGAAAATTCGTAATCACCGCCCGTACCAATGGCGAGTTCCAGTTTAGCCTGAAAGCCGGTAACGGGCAAACAATTCTAAGCAGCGAGGGCTACTCCTCGAAAGCAGGCTGCGAAAACGGCATCGAGTCCGTAAAGCGCAATTCGCAGGATGATGACCGGTTCGATCGTAAGGAATCGTCGAGCGGGAAGCCCTATTTCAATCTCAAAGCCACCAATGGGCAAATCATTGGCTCCAGCGAGATGTACGAAAGCGTATCGGCCCGCGACAACGGTATTGAGTCGGTGAAGAAGAACGCATTCGACGCAACAATCGACGATCAGACGCTCTAATACCTTACTTACCAGGTGGTACCCTAAACCGGGAAATAGGTAATATATTCTACAGTTTTTGTAGAATACTTCTACACCACCTATCGGTAAAAATGCCCTTAGCGGCCCAAAATTGGCATTGGCACCAATTTTGGGCCGTTTTTTCGTGAAAATCTCAACGTTATGAAAAAGAAGGTGTGGGTAGTAGGCGCCATGTTGGCGGCCATTACCAGTTTATCATCCTGCGCCACTGTAGAAGGGTGGCTTTACAAAGACTCTAATTCTGTCAATCGGGCTCCTGCTTCGGCACGTCGCTCAGATCGCGATGACGACCGTAGACGTGATGATGACCGCAACGGCCTGTTTTCACGCAATGAACGCAATTCAGATCGTGATCGGCGGAACAATGGCAACGATCGGGACGATGATACCAAAACGCGGAAAGGCTTGTTCTCAAATCGCGATAGTGACCGTGATCGGGACGACGACCGCATGACGAGCCGCGATCGGTCAGGTTCATACAATAACCGGTATCGGTCAGATTCGAATAGCAGCAACCGCTGGAATTCTGACTCCTATAATAACCGATATAGGTCTGACTCAAATTCGGATCGTAACGACTCAGATGATCGATATAGCCGCGACAATGACCGCTACAGTTCTGACTACTCGTCGAATGACCGGTATAGCCGCTCTGATTCCGACCGTGATGGCCGTTACTCATACAACTCAGACCGGTACAGCGACAACCGGAATTCATACGATGACCGGAATGATAACCGGAACGGTTCGGACATGAACGGCCGGTCGAACCGGAACGACGATCGCTACGACAGCCGCAACTCAAATAATGACCGCTTAAACAGCCGCGATTCATACAATAGCGGCTATGACAATCGGAACGGATATATTGACCGGAATGATAATCGGAACTCATATTCAGACCGAAACGATAACCGGAATTCATACGATGACCGAAACCAGTCGCGCCAGGATATGAACCCTAGCTCGCAGGGCAACGATCGGTACAACAACGAGCGGATGAATAACGATAGCCGGATGGGGTCTAACCAGCAGAACGGCAACGATTCATACAATAGCCGGTCAAACAATGGCAACGATAGCTACGGCAATTATTCGCGAAACCAGCAAGGTCAGGGTTCGGATAACCGGAACATGAACGGATCGAGTAACGATTCGTCAATGATGGACAATCAGAACCGGAACAACATGGATCGCTCGTATTCGCAGACAGACCGCTCGTACAACCAGAACGATCCGAACCGCAGCCAGAGCATGAACAGCGGTCAGCGTAGCGACTCGAACTCAGGTGGCCGGACCGGAAACAACGATCGGTTCAGCAATGATCGTCAGGATCTGATTGAGCAGCTCGATGAGCAGATTGCTAACATTGATAAGCAAATGGATGGCATGAAAGGTGACGGGTCTAATGAAAACCGGTCGGCTCGCAAAGCACGGGAAGATGCTCAGAAGGACCTTCAGGATAAACGCCGCCAGTTGACTGACCAAGTATATAAAGTGCAGCACACGTCGGAAAACGATTTCCGTCAGGTACGTCGCGAAACAAATCGGATGGTCGATGATGTGAGCGATTCGCTGGAGAAGATGATGAAGAAAGCGGATAAGAAATAGATCAGCAGTCATCACATACAAAAAGAGGCCAACATGATTGTTGGCCTCTTTTTGTATGTGATGACTGGAATAACCTGGATTGTTCTGGTTTCCGACGATTAGTATGGACTAGGATACAGCAGCGTTGTAATGATTATTGCCGTTAGCATCCAGAACAGATCTCGTTGGCTGATCTCGCGGCTAACCAGAGCCAGCGCTATAAACAGAATAGGAAAACCGTAGGCTATTGTACGAATGTAGTCGCCCTGCATCAGTACGGTAAAGGTTGTTACGCCCGTCAGGCCACCTACAATAAGCAACAGCAGATATTTTTGACGCTGCCACAGTAAGAAAAGCATGGCCAAAATCAAAAGCCAAAAACCCTCATACCCTGACCATAATCGGAAACCGGCTGTTTTTATAGCGCCAAATACGGCGAAGAATACGCTTTCGCCGCCGGTTGGCGATGATAGATTAAATCTATAAATGAAGTACAATCGGATGGCCAGGTACGTTGAACAACCAACCAAGGCCGCTATCACCTGCTTGTTTAGCCGTAGATCGGTAAGCGTAGTCAGGCTTATTGGTCGCTCTGTTTTATAAGGGGCCAGCAGATGGTACGCAAGTATCAGGGTGACGTTGAACACAGCTCGCTCGTCGACCCAGGACGCCAGAAATACGCATAAACCAATCAGTAGCGGGTTTCTAAAATAAATGGCGCCCATCATAAATGTAAAGGCAAACGCGTCGCCAAAACCTGATACATCCAGGATGAAAGCCGCCCCGGCATATAGGCCCACGAAACCCGCCGCAAACAGCAAGGCGAGTTGCCGATCCTTGAGCAGTTTGTAAGCTTCACCAAGCACCATGTATAAATAGCCTATCCCCAGCACTACCTGCACTGAGTACATGGCTAGTGGCGACCTAAAGACGGTGTAGAGAACCGGCTGGAAAAGCCGAAAGCGCATACTGGCAATATGGAAATGACTATACACCTGCAGCCTTTCCATCAACCAGTCGGTTGTCTGGTAAGCAATATCAGCCCAATAATAACAGCAGTAATCTGGATTAGGCTGACCTATAGCGATCCAGTAGAATCCGATGAACATACGAAACTTATCGAGGTTCAATCCTACGGGGAATACAAGTACTAACAGTAACAGAAGACAGACTGATTTTACGCGCCAATGGCGGCCAAAAAGACCTTGATTATCTACAATGTTGTGAGTAAAATTACCAACCATAGTACTATAGAGTATGTATTATGCTACAGACTAAATAAACTTATTCTTTGTAATGAGACAAAAACGGTGTAGTTTAATCCATTAAGCGGTACATCGGGTAACCCATGCCCTTCGTTTACTCATATTCAGTAACGCTATTGTTACACAATTACCTGACGTTAACTCAGCTTATTTGCTTACCATAATGGCCTTAATTCGACCTGTGCGGGGCATTTTGCCTCAATTCGATGATTCATGCTGGTTTGCCGATAACGCCACAGTTGTGGGAGAAGTCACAATGGGCCGCGACTGTACCGTCTGGTTCAACGCCGTAGTGCGGGGCGATGTGAACCGGATCACCCTGGGTGATCGCTGTAACGTGCAGGATGGGGCCGTTATTCACTGCACCTACCAGAAAACGGCCACCACTATCGGCAATTATGTGTCAATTGCGCACAATGCCGTTGTACATGGCTGTACGATCGAAGATCAGGTACTGGTTGGGATGGGGGCAATTATTATGGATGGGGCCGTGATCGGCACAGGGTCAATCATTGCAGCCGGAGCCATTGTTACGCAGAATACCATTGTACCGCCGGGCAGCATCTATGCGGGCAACCCTGCCCGCCTGCTCAAAGCCGTATCGCCCGAGCAGGCAGAGGTGTTCATGCGCACCGCAAACAACTACGTTATGTATGCTGGATGGTTCAGGTAACCGGCTGATTGGTCACCAATCAACGAACCCAACCCTGGGCCTTGATCTGTGTTTGCTGACCGGCTTTGGTAGCCAGTACAATCCGGTCGGGAGTGCTGGTCATGTAGCCAACGGCAGTGATTCGGCTGTGATTCTGTAATTTTTCGAACTCCTGTGGCTTCACGGTGAACAGCAGCTCATAATCTTCGCCCCCATTCAGCGCTGCCGTTATCGGGCTGATCTTGAACTCCTCGGCCGCCAGATACGTCTGGTCATCGACCGGTATATTCTCGTCTAAGATGACCGCTCCCGTACCCGATTGTGTACACAGATGAAGCAGCTCAGATGCCAGTCCATCCGAAATATCGATCATGGCCGTGGGTACCACATCGAGGTCACGCAGTTCGTGGATAATATCTGTGCGGCCATCCGGGCGTAACTGCCGCTGAATCAGGTACGCCCGCTCTTCCGACAGTGACGGCTGCATGTCAGGGTTAGCCAGATACTCCTGCTTCTCGCGTTCAAGCAGTTGCAGACCCAAATAGGCCGCTCCCAGATCGCCTGTTACGCAGATCACATCATTAGGCTGGGCCGTGTTGCGGTAGGTAATGCGGTCTTTATCTACCTTCCCGAGCACAGACACCGAAATAACGAGTCCCGAGCGCGACGAGGTAGTATCGCCCCCAACAAGATCAACATTATAGGCTTCGCAGGCCGCTCGAATACCCGCGTAGAGTTCATCAACCGCTTCAACCGTAAATCGGCTACTGAGGCCCACACTAACAGTGATTTGCGTGGGTAAGCCATTCATAGCCGCAATATCTGACACATTCACGGCTACGGCTTTGAAGCCCAAATGCCGAAGCGGCATATAGGTCAGATCAAAATGAATACCCTCCAGCAGCATATCCGTCGATAACAGGCCGAATTCAGAATCTGACAGGGCGAAAACGGCGGCGTCATCACCAATGCCCCGAATAGTGCCGGGGTGTATAGCAGCGGGGGTTTCTTTCCGAATGCGATCGATCAAACCGAGTTCGCCAAGTGTATCGAGTGTAGTCATAACAAAAAAGCCGTTCCAGTTTAACGGAACGGCTTCTGTATTGAATAAGTTGCGAACGCCTAGCCCTTCTTGAGGTTATAAACGTTTGTTGTATTGCCTGTCTTAGGGTCGGGCGTAGTGCGGGTTAATGTCACTGTGCCATCGGCCAGGTTAGTAATGTTAAAGGTGATCGTGGTACCGCCTGTCAATGGACCCGCCGAACTCGTTAATCCGCTCAATACAATTTGGGTGTCACCTACTAAGGCATACGTTCCGGTAAACACAGTACCATCTACGGCTGTATACGTAACAGCTGGAGGACTCGCCAGGTTGAGGCGGAACTGTGAATAGCCAGGCTTTGTGTTTGACGTACCACCAGCCGTATAAACGGTTGTACCACCTTCAGTTACTGATTGGGCTACGTACGCGTTTTTAATTTGGTCAGAAACAGGAACGGCAGGGGCCGGCGACTTACAGCCCGTCAGGACGTAAGCAAACACGCTAAGCGCAAGTAGGAGTGTGTATTGGGTCTTTTTCATAAGCCTTTTTTGCATCTGACTCGAAGGTTAAAGGTACATGTATAATTGTTAAATAGACAACGCCGGTTCCTGTTATTTTTGCGTGAGTGACTAAACGGCCAATTCTGTGACACCCCCACCCAATTTACCTACTTATTCGCGAGCCCAGCTTGCCCTTCGAAACGGTAATGACCGCGACGAAATCTGGTGCGCTTACCAGGGTCTGATCTACGATGTAGGTACGTCCCGTTTATGGCGCAACGGTACCCATTACGAACACTGGGCCGGGCAGGACCTTACCGATGAACTGGCCGATGCTCCCCATACCGAACTTGTTTTTCAGCGGTTTATAGCCGTAGGTATTCTTGCTCAATAACGAATGACCTCTACCTTAATTGCCGATAGCGGCTCCACCAAAACTGAGTGGCGATTAATTCAGGCTAACCAGCCAGCGATCTCCATTCGAACAGACGGGCTGAACCCCTATTTTCAGGATGAAGACCAACTAGGGCAAACCCTCCACGACCAATTACTGCCTCAACTCCCCACACTGACTACTCCACTCTCCGTTTATTTCTACGGAACAGGTTGTACGGGCCAATCCAGTAATGAACGTATTACCCGGGCTATCCGGAAAACGTTGCCAACTACCACTACTATTCACGTAGCCAGCGATATGCTAGGGGCCGCCAGAGGGGCTGCTGGCCATGAAGCCGGCATTGTCTGCATTCTGGGCACAGGGTCTAACGCCTGCTTTTTCGACGGTGAGCAGATCACCACGCCCAGCTATTCGCTTGGCTTCTGGCTAGGCGATGAAGGTAGCGGAGGCAACCTGGGTAAGCGCCTGGTCACTAACTTTTTACACGGCAAACTTCCTACCAATCTGCACAGTGCCTTTGCCGATCAGTACGGGCTCGACCGATTAACGGTGCTGGATCATGCGTACAATCAACCCTACCCGAATCGGTATTTTGCCAGTTTTACACCGTTTTTATCTGAAAACCGCGAGAACGGATTTGTGCGGAACCTGGTACTATCGGCTTTCTCTGAATTCCTGCAACTTTACGTTTATCGAATACCGGATTATACGCAACATCCCATCCATTTTGTTGGCTCTGTAGCGTATTATTTCAACGATTGGTTACGGGAGTTGCTGGCCGATCATCACCTGCAGACAGGGCATTTTGTGCGCGTCCCGATCGATGGACTGGTTGCTTATCACACATAAAAAGTCGTAACCCCCAAGCAATAAACGCCCCTGAGTTACGACTTTCTTCATGACAATTTTTTACTCCGTCGTCGCTCAACCACCTTCGTTGGTAAGCGTGATATCGAATCTGACCGTGGCCGTTCCCAGCAGCGCACCTGTTCCATTGGCACCCGAGAAAACCGACACTTTCAGCTGGTAAGAGCCAATATCAGGTTTAAAGCCCTGCCCGGTTGGATATAGCAAATATGGAGCGGCATTAGTATAGACGGTCCGTTTAGCTTTTCCGGTTAATTCCATCAATACACTTCCCGTTGTCACCTTGGGCTGACAGCTCAGGTTAACCAACACCGGCATTTTTTTGCTATCGAGCAGGTCGCCGTCTACCAGATCTTTCAACACTTTTCCCTGCACATCGAGCAGAGTGGTTGTGACCGCAAAACGTGGTGCGGCACGCACCGTAATCAGAAAGGTATCGCTGACCGATGCTCCCGCGTTATCGGTGGCTTTGGCAACGGCGGGGCTTGTACCAATCAGCGTAGGTATTCCCTGAACAACCCGTTTGACGGGATCATAACTCAGGCCAACCGGCAAACCAGTTAAGGTTACCGAAGCAATGGTGCCGTCAGGATCGGTAAACGTACCTGCCGGTACTGTAAATGAAGCAGGTGTATTGACAATCAGTACCTGATCAACTACCGGGATTGCCACTACCGGCGGTTTGTTTGGCCTAACGCAGGGCGTTGTGTAGGTCAACATTTGCTCAGTGCCACTTTGCCGTACCCGAAGCACCAATGCCGTACCGTAGCGCGGGCCTTCTGCCAGTGTGTAAACAGCCTGATTTGTCCAGTTAAGTACCTGATCAATACTGTAGCTGATCGTCGTCCCGTCGCCATCGGCGGTTTGAAACTCCAGTTTGCCGGTAACACAGTCTATTACCGGAGGTAGCAGACGTAATGGCTTTACCTGAGGAATTACCGTAACGACAAACGTGGTAGAGACCGTGCCTCCCCGATTATCAGTGGCAATGGCAGTGAGCGTCCAAACGCCCGTAGCTGTAGGCGCACCGCTTAATGTGTGCGTGTTATCGGCGTAGATCAACCCCGGGGGTATACCGGCAATGCTTACATGGTCAATAGTTCCATCGGCATCATTGAATGTTGTTACAGGAACTGGCAATGATACGTTTCGGAATTGCGTTAACGTCTGGTCGGCCAGTGGTGTTTTTACTGTTGGAAGCTGATTAGGCGGCGGACAGCTTGTTCTGAAGACGCCAAAAATAACCTCGTCTCCCTGCCGGGCTTTGATATCCAGCTGATAATTGGTTCGCAAGTCAACCGACAGTGTGAATGATGACTGCGGAGACCACGCGATAACGCGATCAATGCTGTACTCAATAGGTGAACCATCGCCATCGGCCGTTCTGAACTCAAATAATCCCGTGTTGCAATCCAACAGCGGTTCCAGGAAGCGGAGTGGTTTTACGTCGCGGCCAATTTTAATGGTAAATGTGGTCGCTATCGTGGCCCCTCTATCGTCAGTGGCAGTAACGGTTACAGTCCATACACCGGTAGTTGATACAGTACCGGTAATCAGGCGGGTGCCCGCATCGTAACTTAAGCCCGGGGGTAGCCCATTAACCGCAACCGAAGCAATGGTGCCATCCGAATCGGCGAACGTACCTACCGGAATAAGGATCGAAACGGATTTGTTTACAATTGCCGTCTGGTTGGTTATCGGCACACTAACTACTGGCTCTTTATTCTCAACCGAACAGGTGACCGTATAGGACAATACCTGCTCCACGCCACTCTGACGGGCTCTGACGGTGATTGGAACCGTGGCGAACCTGTATAGGTCGGTCAGGGTGTAAACAGACCGGGTATTATACGAGTATAACTGATCGGCCGCATACTCTACAGGCGTTCCGTCGCCATCGGCCGAGCGAAACTCAAACCGGCCCGTAGTACAATCCAGAAGCGGATTTAGCAGTCGTAACGGCTTAGTATTCGAGGCAGCGCCTGCTGTTAGCTTAAATGAAGTTGATACCGAAGCTCCCTTATCATCAGTTGCTGTTACCGTAATCGGCCAGACACCCGCACTGCCAATCGTTCCCGCCAGGGTACGTGTAGACGGCACGTAAGTGACTCCCGTCGGTAAACCAGAGAGATTTACCGACGCAATTGTTCCGTCTGGATCTGTAAACGTATTCTCAGGCAGTACGATGCTAAACGCCTGACCTGCTATAACCGTTTGGTCGGCCAGGGCATCGTTGACGACCGGCGGTTTGTTAGACGCAACAACAGGACACGTAGTCTTGTAACTGAACGTAACCTCCGTGCCGCTTTGCCGGGCCCGAACCGACAGGGTACTACCCGACCGAAGCGCCTCACTCAGCGTATACACAGTTTGCGTATTCCATGAATACACGTTGTCAATTGAATACTCAACCGCCGATCCATCACCCTCCGTTGATCGGAACTCAAACCGGCCAGTAGAGCAATCCAGGATTGGCTCCAGCAACTGGAGAGGAAGTGTAGTCCGTTTTACGGCCAGCACAAAGTAATCAGTTACCGTAGCGTTACTGTTGTCGGTAGCGGTTACGGTTATCTCATTTGAGCCGATCAGCGATGGGGTTCCGCTAATTGTGCGCGTAGCCGGGTCATAATTTAAGCCAGCAGGCAAACCCGAAACTGCCACCCCGGTAATCTGTCCATCCGAATCGGTAAACGTGTTATCGGGTATTTTAAATGAAAACGACTTACTGACCACCGCCGTCTGGTTGGGCACCCGGTTGACGACTGTAGGTGGCGAGTTTTGTGGAACCGTAGACCCATTGCCAATTATATCTTCATCAAGCAGAATTCGTACCGGACCCTGGTTTCCGCCGCGAATTGTAGCCCATTGGCCAAATACACCACTTGAATACAAGTTTCCCTGAACAACCGTCGATAATTTATAGGTCATTGTACCAACAGGTGTTATCGTTGGCACAGGTTGCTCCAGCAGGCGCTTGGCCTTCATTCCGTCGAGCAATGTTCTGAGTTGGCCCTCCTGATTGAAATCGAGGAAATAGTTGGCAAACGTAACGATTTTGGCGCCGTACTTAAAGCTGGTTTCGATTTGGTCAGCGATTGTTTCCAGATTCGATTGATCCCGGTAAGACGATAGGCCATCTACCTCATTGAGTACCCAGCCACCCGGCTTAACGTTGCTCCGCAACAGATCCATCGAGAACTGGTACAGGAAACCCGGCGAATCGTTCACTTTTACACCATCCGCAAACTCAGACAGGCTCTTGAAACCCAACGTACCCCGGTTTGGTGTGTCAATTACGCTTCCCTGCTCGGTAATTACCCGAATGGTTGGATCAACGGACTTTACCGTTTTAGCAAACCGGTCATTAAATGATTTCAACTGTGAATGACGAAACGAGTACCAGTCAGAACCGCGCTTACCCAGATACAGTGAGCCGTTGGAAGCATCAGGATAGGTTGGCTGAATAGTGCTTATAGTCTGGTAGTTAGTACCCCAGGCTTTATTTACGGCATCGAGGCTACCGTTATATTTGGCTACGGCCCAACGCTGAAAGTCGCCGATCGTGAATTCATTGAAATCATACGACGTAGCGTACTGATCAGGAAAGTTTGTTCCCCAGTATTCGTTTTCCCAACCCGGGTTGAACGTAACCGCCATAAAAAGCAAATCGCCACGGTCGTTGAGGTATTTATAACGCTGCGTTGCCGAGCGAACAAAATCCTGAATTTTATCGATAGCAGGCGTATAGCCAAACCGGACGTGGGTTCCCCCTTCCAGATTCAGAACATTCCCCCTGGTATCCTTCATGGATTGCTCTTCGGGCCAGTAGCCGGTTCGGTCCTTACGGATCGTTCGTATGCGGAACGCAACTTTTACATTGTTCCGTTGGGCCACGTCAACAAACCGATCAATATAGGCCCAGTCGGGATTACTGTTCAGGCTAGGCTGAACCACATCCCAGGCAATACCAATACACACAGAGTTACAACCATGCGCAATGGCATCTTCCATACCGGCAATCTGACGGCGTTGCATGCTCCCATCAGGATCACCATAGTGATAGATCGTATACATGGCAAACCGTTTTCCATCATCAACATAACCCTGAGCAAAACTTGGTACCGTCTGCGCTATGCATGTCAGCAGAAGGAACCAATAAACAAGCAGCCTCCCAATCGTAATAGATCGTTGCATATTTTCTTAGTTGGATTTTGTAGGCACAATAATCCTGGTCGGCCATCGGGAGGCTGTCACCGGGCTGAACAGAGGTACGCTTATCGTCTGGGTTAGTTGAGGGCCACTTTTAAGGAATGTATGTACATCTAAAGGGACCTTGTCGAATCGTGTAACAATTATCGTGCGAGGATATAGGATACCGTAAAACAGATATACTTGCAAAATCATATGTTAACATTACAAAGAGACCCAAGACAAAGATAACCAGACGGTTTATCCTAGCGGCTTACTTCGGACAATATACTATCAGTTTTATAACGACCTTTACGGTCAAAAATCCATCAACAAAGTTCGTCTTTCGGGCGTTACTCATTCATGGCTAATCGGTATTATTTGAAAGTGAAAGAAGTGGTGCGGGAAACTCCCGATGCCATCACCATACAATTTTGGCATCCTATTAATGAAGTAGTCCGTTATCAGCCCGGCCAGTTTTTGACGTTTTTATTGACCATTGGTAACCAGAAAGTTCGCCGGTCATATTCAATGTCCAGTTCCCCGCACGTAGATGCTTCGTTGTCGGTAACGGTTAAACGGCTCCCAGGCGGCCTGGTATCTAACTATCTGTGCGACAGAATAAAAGAGGGCGACGTACTTGAGACTCTCGAGCCAATGGGTACGTTCACACCCAACCTTATTCCAACGGCCAACCGGTTACATATATTGATCGGTGCAGGCAGCGGTATAACGCCGTTGTTTTCAATGATGAAATCGATGTTACATACTGAACCGAACAGCGAAGTTTGGTTAATTTTCGGTAATCGTAACGAACAGGAGATTATCTATAAGGCCCATCTCGACGCCATTTCGGGGGTTTATACAGACAGGCTAACCGTTACGCATATTCTGAGTCAGCCAAGCCCAGGATGGACGGGCTTTTCGGGTCGGATTAATCAATCTAACCTGTTAAAACTGCTTGAAACACACAAGCCAGATTCGTTACGCCAGGCAGAATATTACTTATGTGGGCCGGATGGGTTAATAGACGAAGTGCGTTCGGCACTGAATTTGCTGGCCGTGCCGTCAGACAAAATTCACCGCGAAAGCTTCCAAACAGCTACTACAGCGCAGGCTGTTGGAACCGTTGTTGAAGGCGAAAGCGACGACGAGGATGATAATGGCACACAGGACGTTACGGTATTGTATGAAGGCAATGAGTACAAATTCGTAGTTGAGCCCCACCAAACTATTCTGGAAGCTGCACTTGAGCAGGATATTGATCTTCCCTACTCGTGCCAGGCCGGGATGTGTACTGCCTGTCTGGGTAAGTGCATATCGGGCGAAGTGAAGCTCGATGAAGAAGATGGCCTGTCGGAATCAGAAATTAAAGCTGGGTACGTGCTCACCTGCGTGGCGCATCCGGCCTCTAAAAATGTAGTGATCGAGATTGACTAAGACTAGACACAGCGCGCTGTGATGCCGGTGAAGGATCGACCTTGACCGGCTTTTTTTCGTATATACTCCTGTGCAACACCTCCCCGCCCCCATCATACTGGTTATTATTCCTGCCTTCAACGAAGAAAACTCGGTGGGCAACGTAATTCGTGAGATTCCGGCGGATCTCGTTGCCGAAGTAGTGGTGGTGAATAATAATTCCAACGACCAAACGGCGGTTCAGGCCGCTGCTGCGGGCGCTACTGTACTCGACGAACCAATTCAAGGGTATGGCCGGGCTTGTCTCCGGGGGCTCACATACGCTCACAATCGTCAACAAAAGCCCGACATCATCGTTTTCCTCGATGCCGACTATTCTGACTACCCCGCCGAACTACCCAATGTTGTTGCGCCAATTCTGGCCAATGAGGCTGATCTGGTAATTGGGTCGAGGGCGTTGGGAGAACGGCAGCGTGGCTCCATGACGCCGCAACAGGTGTTTGGCAATTGGTTGGCAACCCGGCTGATCAGCTGGTTATACGGAGTTCATTTTACCGATTTAGGCCCATTCAGGGCCATTCGTTATGATAGCTTGGTGGCTATTGGTATGCAGGACACTACCTATGGCTGGACAGTGGAGATGCAGGTGAAAGCCGCTAAACTCGGGCTTCGGAGTGTGGAGGTACCTGTTCGGTATCGGCGTCGAATTGGCCATTCCAAGATCTCAGGTACGTTACGTGGCACCGTATTGGCCGGTTATAAAATTTTGAGTACGATTGCAAAGTATAAGTAAGTGGCAACAGGCAGTTGGTAGGTGCGTTGCTTAGTTGGCCATTTACATTCATCAACGACATGATTAAGCACAGACTGGTTTGTCTGTATGTATGGAACAGGCTATTCTTGCGCTTTATGCGCTCTCGCTGCTGCTGCTCTTTGTCTACAACCTGGGGCAACTGAGTCTGATTGTTATCTACCTCCGATCGGGCAGACAACAGCAGGCCGAAGTTGTTGCGCCTCACTCTGCCGCCTGGTCGGCCTTACCAGCAGTGACCGTTCAGTTACCATTGTACAACGAACGATATGTGGTAGAACGCCTCATTGATGCCGTAGCTGCTTTAAACTATCCGGCCGAAAAACTGGAAATTCAGGTGCTCGATGATTCCATGGATGATTCCATTGAGCTGAGCGCAAAGAAGGTAGCGTATTACCGGCAGCTTGGCCTGAACATTCAACTGGTTCGGCGGCCCGAGCGGGTAGGGTATAAAGCAGGCGCGCTGGCCTATGGGCTCGATCGGGCGACGGGCGAGTTTGTGGCCATTTTCGACGCCGATTTTGTACCTGATCCTGACTTTCTGCTCAAAACGATTCCGCATTTTGTCAACCCGGCTGTGGGTATTGTACAAACAAGATGGACACACCTTAATGAAGACTACTCGTTGTTAACGCAACTACAGGCCTTCGGGTTGAATGCGCACTTCTTCATTGAACAGGGAGGCCGTAACGCCGCCGATTTCTTCATGAATTTCAACGGCACCGCCGGGGTGTGGCGCAAAGCGGCCATTTACGACGCAGGCGGCTGGAGCAGCGACACGCTCACCGAAGACCTTGACCTGAGCTACCGGGCGCAGTTGAAAGGCTGGAAATTTGTGTATCGCGAAGATATTGGCTCGCCCGCCGAACTGCCGGTGGCCATGGCCGCCCTGAAATCGCAGCAATATCGCTGGATGAAAGGTGCTGCTGAATGTGCCCGTCGTCTGATGATGGGCGTACTGCGCTCACCGAACGTACCTGTGGTTAACAAAATTCATGCGTTTTTCCACCTGTTCAGTAGCTCCACGTTCTTACTCGTTTTTGTGCTGGCTTTTCTGAGTGTACCAGTTCTGTACATTCACAACCTTCACCCCGAATGGGCAACGGTGTATTATCTTATCAATTTTTTTCAGGTCAACCTGATCATTCTGCTGTTGTTCTACGGTATTCCTTTCTGGCGATCGAATACCCAAAACCGTTTTTTGTTCCCGTGGTATTTCCTGGCTTATTCGTCACTGATGATGGGGCTTTCGCTGCATAATGCCATTGCCGTTGTGGAGGGTTACATTGGCCGGAAAACCCCCTTCGTACGAACGCCTAAATTCAACGTACAGAAAAAATCTGATAGCTGGCGCACCAATGTGTATATGGCGGCTGGGTTTCCCTGGCTTACGCTGCTGGAAGGAGGCATGCTACTCTATTTCATTGGTGGTATTACGCTGGGCGTATACCTGCACGATTACCGGATGCTGTTCTTCCACTGTATGTTAACGGTGGGCTTTGGCATGGTGTTCGTATATTCGCTGCTGCACACAGTTCGCCTATCGGCAGGGCCCCGGTCGGTTGATGCTGACACCCCCAACACCGAGCGCCGACCAGCTGGTGCGGTTGCATGACCCGCTCTTCTCCCCTCTTTGCCACATCAGCTACACGCTGGGGATGGCTTCTTTTATCGGCCTGCCTGTATGGATTGCTGGGGTACACGACCTCCCGCGAGCAGTTTCCGATGCTTATCGGTTTGTACGTGCTGCTGATGTGGGGATACAGCCTGCGGATACGGCCGTTATTTTCTGCTCCTGATGCGCATGAGGTTAACCCCGACCGTTTTCTGTTTGGATCGGCCGCTATTTTTCGGCTGTTACTGCTGCTGGCTATGCCTGCCCTGTCTGACGACTATGCCCGGTTTATCTGGGATGGCCGTCTGTTGCTTCACGGCATTAATCCGTTTCGGTACCTGCCTGTTGAGCTGATGGCCGGCGGTGTAGTGCCAGCCAGTTACGTTGATCCGGCGCTATACCAGCTTCTGAATTCACCTAATTACTACACGGTTTACCCGCCCATTAACCAGCTCTTTTTCGCTCTGTCGGCCTGGGCGGATAGTTCACTTGGGAGCGTAATCGTTCTTCGGGTGCCCATTATCCTGGCCGATCTGGGTACGTTATGGCTGATGGCGAAGTTGCTGAAGCAGAATAACCGAAACCCGAATCTGGCCCTGCTTTATGGATTGAACCCGCTGATTATTCTGGAACTGACGGGAAATGTGCACTTCGAGGCCGTCATGATTTTCTTTGCGATGCTGGCCGTTTATCTCTGGCAGCAGCATAAACAACTCCTCTCGGCCGGTTCGCTGGCACTGGCTATTGCCACCAAACTACTTCCGTTGATTGCACTTCCGGTTGTAATTGCCTATGCGGGCTGGAAACGTGGGCTACGTTATTCATTGCTGGTTATTGGATTCGTGGTGGTGCTGTTTATTCCTTTTTTCAATGTGTCGTTGTTGATGAACATGCTGGAAAGCATTGATCTGTATTTCCGGAAATTCGAATTCAATGCCAGTCTGTATTATCTGATCCGGGAAGTAGGCTACTGGGTAGAAGGGTATAATGTGTTGGGGCGGGTTGGCCTTTGGCTATCCTTACTGACAACCGTTGGTTTGCTTTCGATCGCGTTCATTCGGACGTTCCCTGTTCCGATACGTATACTCTGGATGCTGACCCTGTATCTGGCAATGGCAACCACCGTTCATCCGTGGTACATCACTACCCTGGTGGCGGCTTCTGTATTTGTCAGTTCACCCGCCTATTCCGTTCGGTATGTCCTGCTTTGGTCAGCATTGGCATGGCTATCCTACTCAGCTTACCGCCATTCACCTATTCACGAAGAGTCAACCTCTCTGCTTCTGGAATACAGCATCGTTTACGGGCTGTTCATCCTGGACACCCGCCATTATTTAATCAATCAACGAGCTGATGCCGAAGCGCCTGCTGAAATATAAGAATTACGATGTGCACTCAATCACGTCTGTTGCCGGTGTAGGTACGTCGGCCCAACGCCAGAATGCCAATATTGCCACGTGGGTTATGCAAACGGCGCTGGGCGGAAGCCGGCTGGCCGTAGCGCTCTATAAGGTCGATTACACAATTGACCTGGTGCGCGAGAGTGGCCTGTTGAATGTAAATCTGCTGGCTCAGGATCAGACTGGTTTGATCCGTAAACTGGGAAGACAATCGGGTCGTGACGTGGATAAATTCACTCGGCTACCTCACGCATATGATGAACGTGGCTGCCCCTATCTGACCGAGGCCGTTGGGTACGTTCAATGCCGGGTTCTGGATAGCGTTGATGGCGGCGACCATGCCGTTTTTATCTGCGACGTGCTAAAGCAGGTCGTGTTGAATCCCGGTAAGGCGGTTCTCACGAATGATTACCTGAAAGCAAGAAAATTGGTACGGGGGTAACGAAACCTTACCTGTACACACCTCCATAGCGCCCGCCCAACAGGTCGTCGACATATTCGCGGGAGTTGCTCAGGCGAGGAACCTTATGCTGCCCGCCCACTTTACCGCGCTGCCGCATCCAGGCGTAAAACGTACCTGTAGGCACGGAACGTACCACCGGTCTAACCAACGCCATATCGTGATACCGCTTGGCATCGTAATCTGAATTTACCTGCCGAAGCGTGTCGTCGAGCACCTGCGTAAACTGGCTGATACTGTTTGGTTCACGGGCGAACTCAATTACCCATTCATGACCTCCCTGCTGATGTCCGCTTACCCGGTCGTGTTGCATGTAAATGGGGCCGGCAGTATAATCAGAGATAACCGCACCTGTGGCCACACAGGCCTGAGTAATGGCAGTTTCGGCGTTTTCTACAATGACTTCTTCGCCAAACGCATTGATAAAATGTTTGGTACGCCCGCTCACCCGAATTCGATGCGGATACAATGACGTAAACCGAACGGTATCGCCAATACGGTATCGCCATAATCCGGCATTAGTCGTGATAACCAGCGCGTAGTTTCGGTTCAGTTCTACTTCTTCGATGGTATAGGCTTTCGGAAACGCTTTATCGGCATCTTCTACCGGAACAAATTCATAAAAAATGCCATAATCGGGCATGAGCATCATTTCGTTGGCCCGGCTCATGTCATCCTGAATGGCAAAATATCCTTCCGATGCGTTGTATACTTCCTGAAAACCAACACGGCTACCGCCAAAAATCTGCTCGCTGAACAAACTTCGGTATGGTTGGAATGCTACAGCTCCGTGCACGAACACCTCAAAATTTGGCCATACGTCCAGAATACTATCTTTGCCGGTTTGGGAAAGAACTTTCTGAATGAGCACCATGGTCCAGGTAGGGACGCCCAGAATACTGGTTACGTTTTCCTGCGCGGTGATCTGCGCCATTCGGTCAATTTTGGCCTCCCATTCGTCCATCAGGGCTACCTCGAGCGATGGCGTTCTGATTATCTGACCCCAAACGGGCAGGTTTTTCATAACCACCGCCGATATGTCGCCTGTTGCGCTATCACGTCCGTACGGATTCGCGTGCAGGCTACCGCCAATTGATAATCCTTTCCCCTCGAACACCCGCGTATCCGGCCGATTGGCGATATACAGGGCCATCATATCTTTACCTCCTTTAATATGACAGTCGTCGAGGGCTTCAGACGATACGGGAATGAATTTGCTGCGGGCGTTGGTAGTTCCCGACGATTTGGAGAACCAGTGAATTGGCGACGACCAAAGCACGTTCTGCTCGCCCTTCATTACCCGCTCGATGTATGGAAACAGATCTTCGTAGCCCGAAACAGGCACCTGTTGTTGAAAATCATTGACTGATCGAATAGCGCCATAGCTATATTTCCGACCCCATTCGGTACGCCGCCCCCGTCTGATCAACGATCGGAATACGGTTTGTTGCGCGTCTCCGGGGTTCGCCTTCAGCCTTTCAATGCGGGGCAGGCGACGACGGAGCAGCCAACTGAGCGTTGTGTTCAGAAAGGTCATACAAACAGTACGAGCTGGCGTTTAGGCTATAAACTTAACCGTTTGTCAGTCTAAGTACAAACACGGGTTAGGCCGCCTTGTTTCAGAGTTTTTTAGCCCGGTCAGGATAATCGGTGATCAGGCCGTCGACACCGATATCGAGCATTTGCCGCATATCAGCGGGATTATTCACTGTCCAGGGCACAACCTGTATCCCTTGCCGGTGTAATTTCTCAACACGCTCACGACTGATAAGCTGATAACTGGGGCTGTAAATAGCGGGTTTGAACCCAAGCTTTTTTAGGTTATGGTCTACCCCACGGATATTCTCGACCAAAGCCGCTAACCTGACTGGCAATGCTTTCCTGCGTTGAACCTGTTGATTCCACTCCTGCAACATGGCAAAATCGAAGCTTTGAATGATAATCCGGTCGGCAGGTACGTTCGCTTTTGTCAGCACGGCGTTCACCAGTTTACAAAAATCTGCCGGACGGGGCTGACTTCGGTCGTATTCTGATTCTTCGCTTTTCAGTTCAATGTTATACGAAAAAGCGGGCAGGTTCTTTTCGGTGCGATAGGCTTCTGTTGAAGCCAGTACCTCGCTCAGTAACGGCTTGTACACCTTCTGTTTCTGTTGCTCCGGAAATCGCGGATTTCCGTTAGCACCTACATCATACCGCTTGATCTCGGCATACGGCATTTTATACAGAACCAGGTTTTTTTCCTCATCCTTCGTCACTGGCATACCATCCGGTTTAGTACTAAATAGGGAATTAAAATAGGGCTCGTGCGAAACAACCACCTGCCCATCCTGACTGATTACCACGTCCATTTCCAACGTGTTTACCCCCAACTCAAGCGCTTTCAAGAAAGCCGGAATCGTATTCTCAGGCATCAGTCCCCGACAACCGCGGTGCCCCTGTAAGTCATAGGTACGTGCCGGTTGGGCAGAAAGTGAGCTCGTTGTCAGCATACAAAGTAGCAGCAATGCCGCACGCATACATTGGGTTGAATTCATAAAATCAAATGTAAAAAAAAGCCGGTAGCTGTTCGTCTTAACAAACAGCTACCGGCTTTTACCGTGTCAATTATCTAATCAGGTACGTTCAAGGCCTTACCGCTTTCACGAAAGCGTCTATACCTTCAGCGCCCGGGCCGTTTTTCTGCAAATGCTTTACAAATGCACTGCCGATAATTGCCCCATTAGCGTGTTCGCTTGCCGCGTCGAATGTCTCCTGGTTGTTGATGCCAAAACCAATTAGCCGCGGATTGCGCAGGTTCATTCCGGCTATTCGCTCAAAGTAGGCCTTCATGACGTCGCTAACACCTGATACAGAGCCTGTAATGCTCGCAGATGATACCATATAGATGAACCCTTCCGACGCTTCGTCAATGAGGCGAATTCGTTCATCGGAGGTTTGCGGTGTAATCAGGAAGATATTTAGAATGCCATACCGCTCGAACGTGTCCCTGTATTCGGCTTCGTACAGATCAAACGGCAGATCGGGCAAAATTACCCCGTCGACACCCACCTCCTGGCATTTCCGGCAAAACGCCTCGACACCAAATTGCAGCACCGGGTTAATATAGCCCATCAACAGTATAGGTACGTTGATTTCATCGCGGCAGCCAGCCAATTGCTCGAACAGGATGCGCAGAGTCATGCCATGTTCCAGCGAAACCCCGTTGCTCTGCTGAATCACCTCGCCGTCGGCCACCGGGTCAGAATACGGCATACCAATCTCAACCAGGTCAACGCCAGCCTGTTGCAAGCCACGGAGCACCGTCCGTGTATCGTTTAGCTGAGGAAAGCCCGCGGTGAAATAAACATTGAGCAACCGATCGCTTTTGGTCGAAAACAGGTCGGTAATGCGGTTTTGTATGGTAGACGTAGTCATTATAAATACTTGGTATACGTGCTCAAATCTTTATCACCCCGGCCCGACAGGCAAACGACAACTACGTCGCTTTTTCTGAGTGGCAGTTCATTCAGTACTGCCAGCGCGTGGGCTGTTTCGAGAGCCGGAATGATGCCTTCCAGCTTGCTAAGGTTAAAACCGGCCTTCACGGCATCGTCATCGGTAACGCTGTAGAAATCACCCCGGCCCGAATCGAACAGGTGGGCGTGAAGCGGACCAATGCCAGGGTAGTCGAGCCCCGCCGAGATTGAATACGGCTCCGTTACCTGACCATCTTCTGTTTGCATTAGAATCGTGCGTGAGCCGTGTAGCACACCAGGTTTACCCAGCGCCGTTGTAGCGGCAGAATGACCCGTGTTTACGCCCTGCCCAGCAGCTTCGGCCGCTATCAGACGTACCTGAGGTTCATCCAGAAAATGGAAGAATGCCCCGGCAGCATTACTACCACCACCTACGCAGGCAACTACATAATCGGGCGTTTCGCGGCTTTCTTTCTCCAGCAACTGCTTCCGAATTTCTTCCGAAATTACGGATTGAAAACGCGCCACCATATCAGGGTATGGGTGCGGACCAACCACCGAGCCAATGATGTAGTGCGTATCAACCGGGTTATTGATCCAGTGACGCATGGCCTCGTTGGTAGCATCTTTCAATGTCTGACTGCCCGATTTGGCAGGACGTACCTCAGCGCCAAGCATCCGCATACGGTCAACGTTTGGCTTTTGCCGCTCGATATCGATGGAACCCATGTAGATGATGCATTCCAGGCCCATCAGGGCGCAAACGGTAGCTGTTGCCACACCATGCTGCCCCGCGCCGGTTTCGGCCACGATACGCTTCTTTCCGAGCCGCTGCGCCACCAGAATCTGACCAATGGTATTGTTGATCTTGTGCGCTCCGGTATGGCACAGGTCTTCCCGCTTCAGGTAGATCGTGGCGCCAACCTGTGCCGATAGCCGTTTAGCCAGAAATAACGGCGTTGGGCGGCCCACATAGTCGGTCAGTAACTGCCAGAACTCAGCCTGAAACGCCGGATCGGCAATGATATTCAGGTAATTCTGGCGTAGCTCTTCTACGTTGGGGTACAGCATTTCGGGGATAAATGCACCACCAAAATGGCCGTAGAAGCCTTTATCTGTTACCTCAAATGAGGACTGGGTATCAACTGTCGTTTGCATGACATTAGTACTTTATCAGACGTAGCTTTGAAGTGGCCAGTCGATTATCATTTACATTGTTTCTCTCTACGCTTCCTCTTCTTCTTCGATAGGCCGCAGGCGGTCTATGAGTTCCTTCACTTTCGCCACGTCTTTCACACCCGGCGATACTTCAACCTGACTGTTCACATCGACGCCATACAGCTTCATGCCTTTCAGTTGGTCGAGTTGGTCGAGGTTTTCCAGGCCGATACCACCGCTGATGAAGAATGGTTTCTCGTTATCATAATTCTTTAACACGCTCCAGTCGAATGTATGTCCGTTACCGCCGGGCTGATCGCCTTTGGCATCGAACAGAAACAGATCGGCGTAAGCTTTATAGTTATTCACCATCGAGAAGTTAAACGACCCATCGACCCGGAAGGCCTTGATGATGTTAACACCCCGATTCTGAAGGCTCCGGCAATAATCGGGGGCTTCGTTGCCGTGAAGTTGTACATACTGCAAATCGTACTTCTTTACAGACCGCAGAATATACTCCGGACTTGCGTTGACAAACACACCCACTTTTCGAATTGACCGGGGTAACGCTTTCACCACGTCTGCATCCAGTTCGTCGCCCACAAAACGAGGCGATTGATCGTAGAAGATAAAGCCGACAAAATCCGGATTCAGAGCCGCCACTTGCTCCAGATTGGCCACGTCGCGCAGGCCGCATACTTTAATCTTCATACGATTTGATGACTGTTTTTAGACGTAACAAGTTGTTCTTTATAATCGGTCACTAACTGACGCAAAGCCGTTGCCGGGTCGTCTGTTTTCATAAATGCCTCGCCAATCAGGAACGCCTGGTAGCCAGCTTCCTGTAAGCGTACCATCGTAGCGGCATCGTGCAGCCCGCTCTCGGTTACCTTCACGTACTGGTCTGGAATCAGGCCCGCCAGTTGCACCGACGTATCGATATCTGTGACGAAGGTTTTTAGGTTTCGGTTATTTACGCCAACCAGATCAACGCTTTCACATAGAGAACGTTGCAGTTCTTCGGCATCGTGTACTTCCAGCAGCACCTCCATCCCAAGTTCGTGCGCATATTCGCTTAGGGAACGTACCTGTTCAGGGCTGAGGCAGGAAGCAATCAGCAAGACTAGGTCAGCCCCCCATGCTTTAGCTTCCAGAAGCTGATAGGTATCTACTACAAAATCTTTACGTAGAATTGGGGTATGCGGATTAGCTGTGCGCGCTGCCTGCAAATCAGCAGGTGTGCCGCCAAAAAATGGTTCGTCGGTCAGCACTGATAACACAGCAGCGCCGGCAGCGACGTACCCACGTGTAGTTTCGGCTACATCTACCTGGTCATTGATGATACCCTTCGACGGTGACTTACGCTTGAATTCGGAAATGATGCCTGTAGAATCTGTCGCCAGTATCGACGCCCGCGCCGAATTAACCGAACGATCAAAGAGCGGCATATTTCGCAAATCATTCGCTGAAATCGCAGCTTTTCGCGCCGCAATCTCATCCCGTTTACGGGCTACTATGGTATCTAAAATGGTCATAACTGAAACCTACTTCATCAATATATCAAACGACTGCCTGGCTCGGCCACTTACTAACGACTCGCGAGCCAGGGCTACAGCCTCTTCATTCGTGGCTGCTTTTCCGGCAGCCAACAGTGCCATGGCAGCGTTTGCCAGTACGGCCTGCGTTTGCGCAGAGGTTGCTTTATTATTTAGCACATTTATAAAAATCTGCGCTGATTCCTCCGCTGTTTTTCCTCCTGATAATGCTTCGGCCGATAGTCGCTCAAAGCCAATATCTGCTGGATTCAACATCAGTTCAGTGTGATGCGTAATAGCCTTGAATGGGCCTGTAAGCGACACTTCATCGTATCCATCAAGTGAATGAAGTACCATAAACTGCTTGTTTGTCTGCTGATAAAGGTACGCATAAAGGCGGGCCAATTCAAGGCTATATACCCCCACTAACTGCTTGTTGGGACGCGATGGATTTACCATTGGACCTAACACATTGAAGAATGTTTTTACGCCCAGTTCCTTCCGGATCGGCCCCACGTTTTTCATGGCCGGGTGAAACAGGGGCGCATGCAAAAAGCAGATGCCCGCCGTTTCTATTTTACGCTGAAGTTCGCCGATGTCATTAGTAAACTGGTAGCCCAGCCGCTCCATCACCGTACTCGATCCCGTCAGCGATGATACGCCGTGGTTACCATGTTTGGCCACTCGCTGACCCGCTCCTGCCACGACAAACGCCGACAGTGTAGAGATGTTGAACGTGTCTTTACCGTCGCCGCCCGTGCCGCAAACGTCCATGGCATCATAGCCCGACAGGTCGACGGGTAAACACAGTTCCAGCATCGCGTCGCGGAATCCTTCCAGTTCTTCAACGCGGATACTCCGCATCATATAAACCGTCAGGAACGCCGCCACCTGCGACTGATTATACTGCCCCTGCGTGATACCCAGCAACACCTCTTTTGCTTGTGGCGTGGTCAGGGTTTTATATTCAAAAAGGTGATTCAGGATTGCTTTCATAAGAGTGAATGAGATAAAGATTGACTAAACTGAGGAGAGAATGACTGGAAGCTCTAGGTACGTCTCAACGCCTAGGCACTCTTTAATTCGTTAGCCAGTTTTTCATCATCTGTACGCCACCCACTGTTAATACTGATTCTGGATGAAACTGTACGCCTCGAACATCAAATCGGGCATGGCGCAGGCCCATGATACGGCCATTTTCATCTTCAGCTGTTATGAGCAGATCAGCGGGTAAGCTATCTCGTACCACCGACCATGAATGGTATCGCCCAACTGTCAGATCATCCGGCAATTCATTAAACAGCGATTCATTACGGTCTAGTATATGGGCAGAATGGGCCACACCGTGAAGTACATCGCCCAGGTTTTCGAGCGTCGCGCCGAACACCTCACCAATAGCCTGGTGGCCCAGGCATACACCCATAATTGATTTAGTAGCGGCATATTCAGCTATTAGCGGTTTCAAAATACCGGCTTCCTCAGGAATACCCGGCCCTGGTGAGAGTAGGATTTTGTCGTACCCGGCAGCGTCGTCAACTGTCAGTTTATCATTCCGAATTACGTCGGGCCGATGTCCCAACTCGCGTAGGATGTAGACGAGATTGTAGGTAAACGAATCGTAATTATCTAAAACGAGAATTTTCATGGAAATCAGATCTATGTCCTCTGTCTTCCGTCTTTTGTTGCTTTGCTATTAAGCAGGTAATTTGATATAGCAGCGCAACAGAAGACGGAAGACAGAGGACTTTTTTTAAATTGTTTGTGCCTGTTGAATAGCCGCCCTCAATGCGCCCAGTTTATTATGGACTTCTTGCAGCTCGCTTTCGACCACCGATTTGGCCACCACTCCTGCTCCGGCCTGGTAATACAGCGCGTTGTTCTGGCTCATGAATGTGCGAATCATGATCGCGTGGTTGAATTCACCGTCAAAGCCCATATAGCCAATGCTACCTGAATAGAAGCCACGACTCTGGTTTTCGTAGCGGTCGATAAGCTTCATCGCCATATGCTTTGGCGCGCCCGACAACGTACCTGCGGGGAATGTTTCGGCCACGATTTGCAGCGGATCAACTCCTTCATTTAACTGGCCAACGACTTTAGAAACCAGGTGAATCACATGCGAATAGTATTGAACCTCTTTAAATGTCTCAACTTTCACCATGTCGCAATTCCGGCTTAAATCATTACGGGCCAGATCAACCAGCATTACGTGCTCAGCCGACTCTTTCGGATCATCATATAGCTTCTGGGCCAGTTCAGCATCTTTCGCATCATCACCTGTTCGGCGGAACGTACCTGCGATGGGATAAATCGTAGCTTCGCCTTTCTTCACTACTATCTGCGATTCAGGGGATGAGCCAAACAGTTTGAAATTGCCGTAATCAAAATAAAATAGATAAGGCGATGGATTCAACGACCGTAGCGCACGGTACACATTGAATTCATCGCCCCTAAACGGTGTTTGGAAACGCCGTGATAACACAATCTGGAATACATCGCCCCGACGGCAATGATCAATACCATGCTGAATGACACCCCGAAATTCGTCGTCGCTAAAGTTAGATGTCTCGTCACCCGTGGTTGAGAACGAATACAACGCGTAGTTTCGACTCGTTAAAAAGGCAGTTACTTCTTCGAGTTGGCTTTCGGCTGGTTCTTCTTCCGCCTGTAGGTATTGGTGCTCGAACAGATGCAGTTCATCTTTGAAATGATTGATCGCCACAACGTACCTGTATACCTGAAACACAGCCGCCGGAATACGATTCTCTTCCGGAACCGGTGCACTCAACTGAATATCTTCAAAACCTTCAACAGCTGGAAAACCGAAATAGCCAAATAGGCCATTTGTAATAAAAGGGAATCCTGATGACTGTGAAGCAAACTGATCTTTGAAATGCCGCAATGCTGGCATTAACTCATCTGCACTTGCAGTCCGGTGTGTCTCCTCCTTACCTGGCAACAGCGTGCTGATAACGCCCTCATTATAGGTAAACCGTGCCACGGGGTCAAAAGCGATATAGGAGAAACTGTTATCGTTTCCATGATAATCAGCACTTTCGAGCAGAATACTATTAGGGTACTTATCCCGAATACGCAAATAGCTACTTACTGGCGTAATAATGTCAGCCAGCATACGCCGGTGCGTTGTATAAACTGAATACTGTTGAACGGATTGAGACGAAATGGTCATGATTGACAGGCGTTAGACGGAAATTCGGACAATAAAAAAGGCTCACCGAGATGACGGTGAGCCTTTAGGTATAGTGTTTTTACAGAACACAACAGGGCAACCCTCATCCTTCGCAGGAAAAGTGCCACCACCATGCTTTGTTCGTAATCTGATTCATGTTCTTTATGAAGAAACCTGGAGTTTTAGTGCCTCGTTTCGTTAGCATTATTTGAATGTCGGGGTGGCGGGATTCGAACCCACGACCTCTACGTCCCGAACGTAGCGCGCTACCAGGCTGCGCTACACCCCGATCCGGAGCACAAAAATAGTTATTCAGTCTGATTTTGAAACGATAACCGTAATTTTTTGCGAACAAACGGCAGCAGATTCGTTATATAACTGACATTCATTATTCTTATATGCCCGAATTACCGGAGGTTGAGATGCGTCGGCTTTACCTGGAAGCAACTTCATTTGATCAACCCATCGATTCAATCACCGTAGAAGACCAGAAGCTCTTAACGACGGATTTCAACACGTTACAGGAAAGCCTTTACAACCGCCGATTCCTGAGTACAAAACGGGTTGGGAAAAACCTCTTCATTTACACGGATAATCCCTCCGTAATCGTCCGTATGCATTTTGGTATGACTGGCGATTTAGTGTATTACCACAATTCGATCGACCGCCCCCGTCACGCTCGCATAGTTTTCTATTTTAAAAATGGCTTTTGCCTAGGCTTCGTTTGCCCCCGAAAATTCGAGCGCATTGGGCTGGTTTCTGATATCGATGCGTATCTAAAGCAGAAAAAGATTGCCCCTGATGCGCTTTCAATAGACGTAGGTACGTTGTCTGACAAGTTAAAAAAGCGTCGTTCCCCTGTTAAACCCGTTCTACTTGATCAGGCTACTACAGCTGGATTAGGTAATTGGATAGTCGACGAAGTCCTATTTCAGGCAATGATCCATCCATCAAGTATCAGTGCTGATTTATCAGACACGCAGGTTAAAGCCATTCACGATGCGATTCATTTTGTGCTAGAAACAGCAATTGCTCGGGAAGCAAACTACAGAGATTTTCCCCCTTCTTTTTTGATTCATGCCCGCCAATGGGATGCATCCCCTTACGATGACCCGGAAGCTTACAAGTTCTGCCCTCGCTGCGGCACCAAAATTGAGGTGATTGAGGTAGGAGGTCGTACAACCTATTTTTGTCCGAAAGAGCAAGTAATCAGCTAAATCAAATTTGTTCAGTTATTTGGATAAAAGACTAGTTATCAAAATAGTGAGCCACAAGTATAAACTTTTCCAACTATAA
>NZ_JAFMYW010000040.1 GCF_017353175.1 Fibrella forsythiae
TACGCCCTGGCCATGCTGCTGGATGAACTGCTGCAGCTGGGCCAGCGCTACGCCCGCCTGCCGCGGCTGATTCGGCTGGGGGCGGGGAGCCTGGTGCTGCTTCAGCTGACGCTGCTGCTGGCCATGGGCTATGAGATGCGCCTGCAGCAGGAGCTGATCGAAACCCACCATCGCAAACAGATTGGCCTTTGGCTGCGGGCGCACGCTAAGGCCGGCCAAACCGTGTTTATGGAATGTTTGGGCTACATCGGCTTTTACTCGGGGCTCAAAACGCTGGATTATCCGGGTCTGTCCTCCCGGGAGGTTATCAGCGTGCGGCGGCAACTGCCCCCCGGGCCTAAGGAATACACCGATGAGTTTGGTCCGCTCCTGGAGCGGCTTCGGCCCGACTGGGTGGTGCTGCGGGACTACGAGATCAAGCGGGTGGCCCAGCGTAGCAGTGTTTTGCAGCGGCGTTACCGGCCGGTAAAGGTCTTTGATGTGGGCCCGCTGGTCGACCAGCACAAGGCCATGCCTGGCTATGGCTATCTGAAGTGGGACGCCCGCTTTACCGTTTTCTACCGCCAGGATGAGCCTAGCCGAGCGCTGACTGGTCCGGAATTGCTCAACCGATTAGCGCTCGGAGCAGGCCTAAGAAGAGCAGCAGCAGTAGCAGCGGAACCACTAGATACAGTGACCAGCGCAGCCAGGACAAGCCAGTTACTGCTTCGCCAGTAGGCTCACTAGCCAGTGGCGCTACCGGCCTGACTGGCTCACGGGGATCCGGGCCAAGAAACCAACCCAGCGAACCGGCCAGGTCGGGGGGGAGGGCGCGCCAAACCGGTTCGACTTCATCTTCAAGCCGGATCGTCCAGTGCGCCTGGGCAAGCGAGTGGTCAGCAAGCTGTCGATGAAGCGCCTCCCTCAGCAACCAGGTGACCACACCCGTCAGGGTAATAGCTGAGCCGACGTTGATTCGGCTATGCTGGGCCACTGCTCCGATTAACTGGTAGGTTTGCGGGCCGTAGAGCTGCCACAGCAGATCAATGCCCAAATCAGCCGCTTGCTGCCGGTAGGCATCGGTGTCCAGTAGCTGGCTGGCCGGCAGTGCTTCCCCGGGCGGCGTAGTGGTGAGTAGCTGGTAGAGCGCAGCCGTCCCTTCGGGGCTGGAAGCCTGGTAAAGCACCCCGCCGACCACGGCGGGCAGCAGGCTGTCGAGTGCTTTCTGGACGGGTGCTGCTTTTTCGTTTAAAGCCAGGGTTAGCCTACTGACGGTCGAAGGGGTAAAGACAGACCGTAGGTAGACTAATAAACCATTAGTCATATATCGTGAACGAACTAAAAACGACGATAGCCAGGCGCCAAGCGGCCAGCTGTCGAGCTGTACGCCCTCTGGTGGGTCACTAGTTCTTAGTGGCGGCTCACAGGGGCGTACAGCTGAATCCTGAATGGACTACATACCTTACTCTTTATGGGGCTCCTTAGATTGCTTACCCAGGTTAACCATTGATTTTATTTAGTTTCAGACCAGGCTCCAGTTGGATCAGGGACGCTTCCGAGTGCCTACCTCACCCGCTATAGGGCTAACGGCTTGCTATATACGATGGCTAAAGGCGGGGTTGGCTTCTTTCAGGATTTATAGCCGACCGAGTTTATTGCTGAGTTGAGAGCTAACCGTTAGGCAACTGAGTTTGGGCTGACTACTGTCACCAGCGACTCGAAAGCCAGTGACTACAATTGGCTGGTTGTTGCCCGCCCAGCGCCGCCCTTCTTAATGGCAGTGAAGGGCCAAAAAGCGGGCTAAACAAGGTGTTTTTAGCCCGTTCTACCGCCGGTTTGCCGCCCTGGTGAGCCAGTGCATCTTCCACAAAAGCCAGGTCAGCAGTGGATCTTCCGACTTTTCTCCCCAAAAAAACGGTCATCTTGCTCATTTAGAGGCAGATGACCCAAAATTCTTCGCTCACTTAGTGCCAAATCGCAGACAGGACCCCGCCACGCACTACCGGGCCATTACAATTGTACTTGCAATTCCCGGTGATATATGATAGAGGGGTTACATAGCAGGGGCAGTCACCCGTACCGTTGCCTCACTGCTTCAGTAGTGACCGGCCCGCAAAGGGGGCAAACGGGCGCTAGGACGGGTGCCCCAGCCTGCCCCGCCAGCTTGTCCATGGCCTGCGTATCGACTTAGGCCCTAGGTCGTCTATGTCACCCGTGGGCCGAGGCAAGGTTACTACAATGTTGGTGGGATAAACCGTTGTAGCCTGGCCAGA
>NZ_JAFMYW010000041.1 GCF_017353175.1 Fibrella forsythiae
TCGTAACATCGATACAAATCAATCAAACTTGGCCTAGCCGATAAAGAGTGTTGATTTAAAGAGCCGGTACTGACATAGCCTGTAAGGAGGCAGTCACCAGATATATAAGCAGGAGATCGCTGCTTATGTCTTAGCCAGTGGCTACCTCTCTGGAGCACTTGTCGATCTAGCTATGCTTCCAGTCGATTGTAAAGGTCTTTTCGGCTATTTTTAACGGAGAACAGGACGTCAGTCAGTTATCCTCGTGTTACTACTCAGTCAACAGATAAATGTATGATCAGTTGATTGTATAAGTGTCGACTGTGCTGCTCTCGTGTATGTAGGCTTAAGTTACGTATGGAAACAAATCTGGATAAGAACATTTTATTTCAGTTCTTAACTAACCCTGCTCTTGGTTACCGGCTCGGACGCCACGTCGTGCTCTGGTCAACAGCAATCTTCTTAATCTATCGGGGCTTTCAATATATAGCGCTCACTATTCCTGACCGAGACGCCCAACAGGTTTATGCTGTTTTATCGACAATTATATTCGGTGGCTTAACCGTTAATGCTTACTTTCTAATAACCTGGTTGACGCGTAACTATATCTTGGTCAGGTTCCGATTCAATCTATTTATCGGTTGTCTGTTGCTGGTTCACATATTAACATCGGCACTCGTACGTTGGCATTTTCTGCTTTTCATCCATTACCTGACGCTCGCCAATTTACCTCGCATGTACTCGGTCTATGCTGGTCATGTTATCCAGATGCCAGTCTGGCAAGTGCCATTTGATTCAATCATCGTGGGCTTGTTTTCATTTTCGCTATTCTACAATTACCTCTTGTACGCGGTTGGTCTTAAGGTTTTTAAGGACCTTTTCACCATGAAAACACAACAGGACAAATTAGAACAGGAGAATCTACAACTCGAGTTCAATTTTCTCAAGGCGCAAATCAACCCGCATTTTCTATTCAACACGCTGAATAATATTTACTCTTTTTCTATCCAGTCGCCGGAGAAAGTAGCAGGGGCTATCCTAAAGTTGGCTGATTTAATGCGCTATGCCCTGTATGAAACAGAAGCAGAACAGGTTCTTCTAGCCAAAGAATTAGCCTTTCTAGACAGCTATGTGCAGCTCCAGCGCATTCGGCATGATGAGAATGTGGAATTAACCTACACTGTTCATGGGCAACCTGGCACATCTTCCATTCCACCCCTCTTGTTAATTGTCTTTGTTGAAAATGCGTTTAAGCATGGTCCACAGGCAAGTGCACAAGGAGGCAGCGTCCATATTCGGCTCACTATTACACAACATATACTGCGATTTCAAGTGGAAAACAACTTACCGCCCAAAGCCACGATTATTACGGGTGGGATAGGGTTGAATAATGTGCGTAAACGGCTAAACCATTATTATGGTGGACATTATCACTTACAAATTGACGAAGTCGCGAATAGCTTTCGTGTAAACCTCCAAATACAACTACATGAACCCACCCTACCAAGTTATCATCGTGGATGATGAACCGCCCGCACGGGCTATTGTTGAAGTGTTTGTTGGCCGTGTTCCTGATTTAACGTGCGTCGCCGTCTGTGCCAATGCGCATCAGGCATTAGATGCTATCCAACGGCTAAAACCTGATCTGGTCTTTCTAGATATACAGATGCCTGAGATGACTGGCATCGACTTGATGAATTTACGCCTACCTGTTCAGCCAGATATTATTCTCACAACCGCCTTTTCTGAGTTTGCTCTGAAAAGTTATGAGTATGCGGTCATTGACTACTTGATGAAACCCATCGCTTTTGAACGATTTATGCAGGCTATCATCAAGTTTAAAGACAAGCGCCTTCAACTCTCTGACTCAGTGGGCTGGACGGCTATCGAAACTACCCAATCGGGTAATGCAAAAATGACTCAGCCGGACGATAATTCTGTTTGGTTACGAGAAGAAAAACGCATTCTGCAAATTCCTTATGAGGATATACTGTACATAGAAGGAATGAAAGATTACGTGAAAGTCTATCTTAAAAATGAAATGATTATGACGCATCTGCGAATAGGTAAGGCGGAGGAGTTATTTCCCCCTCCTATTTTCGTACGAATCCACCGATCTCATATTGTTCGGCGGGCAGCGATCCGCTCAATCGATGGCAATCTCATTCGGCTAATTAACGGCACCGAATTACAAATAGGCCCCCTCTACCGTGAGGGGTTAAAGAAGTTTATATCGGCGCTACGC
>NZ_JAFMYW010000042.1 GCF_017353175.1 Fibrella forsythiae
AGAAAGATAGCTGGTTTATAGGTACTTATGAAAAACAGGTGCATTATCCTCAAGTTATTGTGATGTAACAAAAGCGGTGATTTAGCTTCGTAAGCGGGTTGTGGACACCGCTATCCATTTCCCCTTTACGAAGCTAACTCCCCTCTTTTTATGCCCTCTTTCTCCCCAACTCCCGCTTTTACCCAGGCCCTGGGCGCGCTCTGCCGCCAGCATGGGTATGACGAGTTCGTTGCCGCCAGCTTTGAGCCCGCCACGGGTCAGCTGCTCATTGCCGCCGGACCTGTTGTGAACCAGCTTACCCCCGCCATGCAGGCCATCCTGGAGGGTTGCCAATCGATCCGGGCCACCTATCAGGATCGCCACCGCTCCATTGAGGAGGATGAAGACGAGGAGGACTACCCCGATGAGCCCTACGATCTGGATTAAGCTAGGATCTCCCCAGGGGGGCTGACAGGTCATCACTATCACGGCGTGAGAGTGGTGACCTGTCAGCCCCCCTGGGGAGATCCTAGCTTTATGTCCTCTTGATTCAGCCCCGCTTTTGGTTTCTATGTCCTCCTCTGCTTCCTGCCGTAGTCTGTCTTTGCCCGTTACGCCTCTGGTCAAACGCATCATCCTGGCTTCCACAAAAGGGCAGGCTCTGTTTGTCTCCCGCGAGCAGCGCAAGCCCTTCAATCCCTATTCGGCGTATCTCTTCGCCCTGCTTCAGCGGGAGCGCCGGGCGGCCGATGGGCAGGCCATGGCCGATGAGCATCTGACCGAAAGCCTGGAGATCCAGATCCCCGAGTGGCAGATGCGCGCGGGGTGCATTGAAGGGATTACCCCGGCGCGGGCGGTGGCCTTCAACACGTTTGTGACCAATTCGTTTCGCCAGCGTTTGCGCGAAGAGATCGAGCTGCGGCTGGAGACCACCCGGTTTCTCAAAGAGGCCGCTGAGCTGGCCCTGGCCCGCTGGGGCGTAGATGAGGATACTTACCCCCTGAGCGCGGCGATTCGCCACTATACCCGTCACCGGAGCGAGAGCGCCGGAGCTGCGGATATTCCTACTGATTCATTAGCTGTTGCCTGATCCTATAGTAAGCGTTTGTTGCCAAAGTTGCGTGTAGTACGCTAGAGGGCCGTTCCGTTGGGGCGGTCCTCTTTTGTTTGTGGCTCCTTAAGCCGCCCTGGCGTATATCGCTCAAACGAATCGCACGATTCGTTTGAGCGGTAATAACGGCGGTGTGACGCGGTAATAACGAATGAACTAGCCGCTTGTCAGCGCCACTTGATAAGTGGCCCAAGAAGGTGGGTTTAAATCTTGTTTGGCTCCCTGCTGAGTAGGCGTGCCGTCAAGAGCGGCATGGCCCTATAGAGAGTCGTATCTAACAAAAAACCGGCAATATGCTTTAAGGGGCATAACCAAACTCTTAAACCAGCGCTAGCCATGAGACCCCTTCTTGTTATACTCCTGAGTTTGTCCCTCCTTAGCGCCTGCAAAAAGGAGGAAGTTGTCTCAGAGGCCGTCCGCATTCGACAGGAAATTCAGCGGGTTACCGGCTCGAATACGGATATGGTCGTCCGGGCCTATACCACTGCCCAGGCCCTGCAAGGGGAGGCCAACAGCCTGCAGATCGAAGAAGATTTTGTGGTCATCAATCAGGTGCACTACAACCTGGCCCGCCTGGTGAGCTATCGTTATTTTCCAGCCGGTAACGGGGCGCTCAGGCCCGCTCTGAATCTTTATTTTTAGGGCTTAGCTTGCCCGGCGGCAACGATTGCCTGTTGAGTCCTGGTTCGGTAGCGCGGCTAACGCCTTTTGATGTAACTCCGCACCCGAGCCAGGGTTACTACAAGTGGCTGGTTGTTGCCCTCATAGAGCCGCCCTTCCCGCTAACACTGGCCCGCCAAAAAGAGAGCTAACAAGGCGTTTTTCGTCCCTTTTACCGCCGGTCTGACGCCCTGCTGAGCCAGTGTATTTCCCACAAAAGCCAGGTCAGCACACAATGTTCCAACTTTTCTACCGCAAAAATCGGTCAACTCGCTCACCATAAGCCAACTAAGTCCAAATTCTTCGCTCACTCAGGGCCAAATCCCAGACAGGACCCCGCCACGCACTACCCCTGCATTACAATTGTAATGCACTTTCCCGGTGATATATGATCCACTGGTTACATCGCGAGC
>NZ_JAFMYW010000043.1 GCF_017353175.1 Fibrella forsythiae
AGGTATAGCCATACAGTAGGGGGCGGACCTGGCCCTGCACCCAGATGCGGGTGTAGTTGTCCGCCGCCTCAAAGCGCAGGATCTGACCCATTGGCACGGGTCTGCCCAGCCCGCGAAAATGCAGACTGGGCAGGGGCGTAGGCAAGCGCCGGGCAGGGGTCATGGACGGAGCAGCGATAGGGCAGGCAGCGTGGGTAATGACAGAGGCTCACCCGGCAAGGGTGGCACGGGAGGCATTCGCCGGGTGAGCTCTTTGTTGATTAGCCTCAGGGTGTATTGGCAGATGGCTTGCCGGAGGGGGGAGGCCTCCCAGCGGATGCCCCGCTCGTAGTGCCCCCGGCAGTCCAGCAGGGTGGCCAAACTCAGACTAGCGATCTCCTGGGCAAGCGACATATCAGAAGGACTTAGCGCGGGTTGAACTTGGTGTACAGGGCCTGGGTGGCCGCCTGGGTAGCCTGGTGCTCGCCTCCCGTGGGCGGGGTCTGCAACAGGGCCGGGCCGGGCGTGGTCAGCTCAGGCTGCATGCCCAGGTGGGCATTCCACCACTTGGCCATGCAGGCCGACCCGTGCTTTTCTACCATCGAGCGGCAGAACACCTGGAGCTCCTCCTGATTGGCGAAGGTGTATTTGCTATGGTCCAGCTCGGGAAACCAGACTTTCTTGCGGGCGTTGGTGGAGCGCTCCTGGGGCAGACGGCCCGTGGCGTTGAGCATTGTGTAAAGACTATTGAGGTGATCCAGCAGGGGGTCGGTGTGGCGCACCCAGCTCAGGGCTTTGTAATTGGTCCGGTACAGAATCAGAATGCAGACCTGATCGGATTTTGGCACCTGCATGAGCTTGCCGGTGGGCAGCTCTTTGAGATTCTCATAGACGCGGATCTCATCACTCTTCTGAAGATAGGGCGAGAGGGGATTGGTGATCTTGCGCATTAAGAGCTCGGCCTTGTTGGTGAGCTCAAAGCCCTGGCCTTTGGAGTAGCCCTCGATCAGGGAGACCCTATTGTGTCCGTCCTGGGTCATGTCGATCTCCCAGCGGAAGGAGCTGGCCTGGGGGTCGGATTTGAATTTAACGGGGGAGAAAGCGCGGGGCTGGGGGCGATTGGAGGCGTTTGAGGCGGTCATGGCTATCGGGGTTGCGTGTTTGTGGCCGGATGAGGCCGGGGTTGGAAAAATTTTTTTGGCGTTTTTTTGGGTGGTTAACAGGTTAACCAGGGAGTAACGGGGAGTAATCAATAGAATAACTTCTGTCACATTCGTGTCAGGACAACAGGACTCCTAACCGAATAACTGCGTCTCGGAGGCTGAAAAAAACCGGTTCTGCGACCGGGGCATAGGGGGATTGGTCAAGCGCTAAAGGAGTGATTTTTAGCGGTATAGCGGGTGTAAATCCGGCGGCTGCTTGCAATCAGCATCAGGATTTGGGGAGCGGTATGGTCCTTAGCGGAACGGCGGGGGGCGAGAGGCGCGGGTAGTAGTCATCGGAGAGAGGGAAAGCGGGTAAAGGAAGTTAGAAAGTCAGGGGGGCAATGATCGGGGCGATGGATTGGGTGAAACAGGTCAGAACTGAGTCTTGTGATCAGCTAGGCAAGTAGCTGGCGTTAGGCAAGTAGCTGGCGGGGTACGTTCCTGACGCAGGCCAGGTGGCGCAGCGCCAGGGCGGGCGCTGTGCCCTCCAGGATGGGCACGCTTCGAAGCTGCTCCTGGACGATCTCGTAGGTGATCAGCGCGTGGGAGATCTTCACCCAGGCCTCGTGGGTCAAGACCACCATGCCGTACTCCTGGGGGACCAGGCGCTCTACGACTAGTAGCAACTTAGGGGGTACATACGTA
>NZ_JAFMYW010000044.1 GCF_017353175.1 Fibrella forsythiae
CACCTACGTGCCCGAAAGGCTCCTGCTGGTGGTGGAGCGGCTGGTGCCTCCCGAGTACGGCATGGTGGTGCTGACGCATGAGGCCTGGGTAACGATCTCCCACGCGCTGATCACCTACGAGATTGTCCAGGAGCAGCTCAGAAGCGTGCCCATCCTGGAGGGCACAGAGCCCACCCTGGTGCTGCGCCACCTGGCCTGCGTCAGGAACGTACCCCGCCAGCTACTTGCCTAGCTGATCACAAGACTCAGTTCTGACCTGTTTCACCCAATCCATCGCCCCGATCATTGCCCCCCTGACTTCCTAACTTCCTTTACCCGCTTTCCCTCTCCCCGATGACTACTGCCGCCTGCTCCCGCCCCCCGCCCTCCCGCTAAGGACCATACCGCTCCCCAAATCCTCATGCTGATTGCAAGCAGCCGCCGGATTTATACCCGCTATACCGCTAAAAATCACCCCTTTAGCGCTTGACCAACCCCCCTATGCCCCGGTCGCAAAACCGGTTTTTTTCAGCCCCCAAACCGCAGTTATTCGGTTAGGAGTCCTGTTGTCCTGACACGAATGTGACAGAAGTTACTCTATTGATTACTCCCCGTTACTCCTTGGTTAACCTGTTAACCACCCAAAAAAACGCGAACAAAAAATGTCCAACCCCGGCCTCATCCGGCCACAAACACGCAACCCCGATAGCCATGACCGCCTCAAACGCCTCCAATCGCCCCCAGCCCCGCGCCTATTCTCCCGTTAAATTCAAATCCGACCCCCAGGCCAGCTCCTTTCGCTGGGAGATCGACCTGACCCAGGACGGCCACAATAGGGTCTCGTTGATCGAGGGCTACTCCAAAGGCCAGGGCTTTGAGCTGACCAACAAAGCCGAGCTGCTAATGCGCAAGATCACCAATCCCCTCTCGCCCTATCTTCAGAAGAGTGATGAGATCCGCGTCTATGAGAATCTCAAAGAGCTGCCTACCGGCAAGCTCCTTCAGGTGCCCAAATCCGATCAGGTGTGCATTCTGATTCTCTACCGGACCAATTACAAAGCCCTGAGCTGGGTGCGCCACACCGACCCCCTGCTGGATCACCTCAATAGTCTTTACACAATGCTTAACGCCACGGGCCGTCTGCCCCAGGAGCGCTCCACCAACGCCCGCAAGAAAGTCTGGTTTCCCGAGCTGGACCATAGCAAATACACCTTTGCCAATCAGGAGGAGCTCAAGGTGTTCTGCCGCTCGATGGTGGAAAAGCATGGCTCGGCCTGCATGGCCAAGTGGTGGAATGCCCACCTGGGCATGCAGCCCGAGCTGACCACGCCCGGCCCGGCCCTGTTGCAGACTCCCCCCACGGGAGGCGAGCACCAGGCTACGCAGGCGGCCACCCAGGCCTTGTACACCAAGTTCAATCAAGGCTAAGCCCTTATGAGCCTAGCCGAGGAGATCAAAGGCTTGCCCCTGGCCACGCTGCTGGACTGCCGGGGGCACTACGAGCGGGCCATTCGCCTGGAACGCTCTTCCCTGGGGCAGGCCATTTGCCTCCATACGCTACAGCTGATCAACCGGGAGCTCACCCGGCGAATGCCACCCGTGCCACTGCCACCTACGGCTGAGCGTCTATCACTACCTAATCCGCCTGCCCCATCGCTGCCCCTTCCATGACCCCTGCCCGGCGCTTGCCTACGCCCCTGCCCAGTCTGCATTTTCGCGGGCTGGGCAGACCCGTGCCCATGGGTCAGATCCTGCGCTTTGAGGCGGCGGACAACTACACCCGCATCTGGGTGCAGGGACAAGTTCGCCCCCTGCTGTATGGCTACACCC
>NZ_JAFMYW010000045.1 GCF_017353175.1 Fibrella forsythiae
GGTACAACGAGGATGGAAATAGGTTGACAGGTTACGAACCCACAGACAAGTTCAAAGCTCTTTTTAAGCCTACAGAGGCTTGACCTATCTGCCTGTTACCTTGCTAATAAAGCCACAAAATTCCCAAAAATTTTTTGTGAAATATTAGTAGATAATGCGCTGATCTATTAGTAATTACGGTTGGAATTTACTATATTTATGCTTCACCAACTATACTAATGACCATGTCTAAACGCATCATCTACCGCGACTCTGAGTCAGGCAAGTTAACCACACGCGAGTACGCCACTCAGCACCCTAAAACCACGGAGCGAGAACGAGTCAATGTCCCCACTCCGAAGAAGAAGTAACTGGCTAAGCCCTATAACGGGGCTTAGTTTTTTTTTGCTTTAACGGGCTGATACTATCGCGGTGCAAATGCCCCCAAAAATGCTCCCTGAAATGCCCCCCAAAATGCCCCTTCAAATGAGGGGTCGGGGACACCATTTGGGACACCATTTGGGACACCATTTGGGACACCATTTGGGACACCATTTGGGACACCATTTGGGACACCATTTGGGACACCATTTGGGACACCATCCATTTTTCCCCCGGACAGGTGGGGCGGTAAAATGCCTAAGAAAATCCGTGACGGAACGTCACAAAAAGACCTTCGGAGGCTTTGAGCTATCAATCCGAAGGTCTTGTGGACTGGTGTCCGCGGATCGATCTATCCCTGTTTCAGTTGTGTCCCCACAGAGCTGCATTCCGTTTCGATCGATAGGCAAATATCGATCTTGATTTTGACATCACTCAGTACTCTTGATAAGAAAGCATAACTGACGGGGGTAGTGCACTAAGTTGAAGTGGACCCCGTCAGTTGTACAAACTACCGATATTACCTATATTAGCCAAAAAAAAGAGCATCACGGGCTGCAACCCACAATGCTCGGATTTCATAAATACCCCCACCAAGGAGTAATCTTATGCACAAAGATAAAGCCACGCTTCTGAGGCGTGCAAGGGCTAAATATATATCCAAGAGTCTTTCATCGAGCTTACTTCGTAAGAATCCCGACTCCCCCCTAAAAAACAGCTACTACGGGTCTTTATTGTGCTCTCACAACCTTTATCAGGCTGGTCAAAGAATCACAACGTCTTATTGCAAGCAACGCTGGTGCGCGGTCTGTAATCGTATACGTACCGCCAAACTCATCGGCGGCTACCTTCCTACGCTGAAGGGCATGAAGGATCCTCAGTTTGTTACCTTGACTAAGCAGACCGTCCCAGACAAAGATTTAGTGGCGAGCATGGACCTGATGGAGAAGGTGTGGCGCCAAATACTACGAAGCGACGCCAATAAGAAGAGAAAGATTAAGGGTATTCGTAAGGGTGAGTGCACCATCAGACCTAACAATCATTACCATTTTCACTATCATGTGATCGTTGATGGAAGAGAAAATGCTGAGTGGTTGATTGACGCATGGCTCACTCGTTTGAAAGGTGTCGCTGATGCCCAGGCTCAGAACTATCGACGAGCTGATGAGAACAGTCTCAAGGAGATGTTCAAGTATTTTACGAAGCTTATTGTTTCAACTGCAGATCACGATAAGCAACTATATCCTGCTGATAGAATGGACGTGATATTTCTAGCTATGAAGGGACGGCGAACTATTCAACCATTTGGAGGACTCCACGCTGTTGCAGATGATATTGATGATCTGGTTGGTCAGGTTTATGAGTCGTTGGAAGGTGCCGATCAGGTATGGAAATGGAGTGATACGGATT
>NZ_JAFMYW010000046.1 GCF_017353175.1 Fibrella forsythiae
CGCTAGTAGAGGAACACTTATGAAGCACAGCAGTAGCTGCACGATCAGTAAAAGTTTTCTCATTGTTAGAAAGTTGATTAGTTTACGTGAAAAAATACAATTTAAGCTCACTAAACTACTAAGTAGTTGTCCTACTAACAAATTGTTTTAAGAATTTATAATTAATTGTAATTTGGTAACGAATAGGATAATTACTAAAAAACTATTAAGTAGTTTGTTTGATTTTTACGTATATAAATCAAGAATAATCGCTTTCTTCTGCAGGTTTGATCGCCTCTGCGCACGTGTGCTGTCAGGCAACAACGCCTGGATTGATGGAAACGAGAAGCGGTGCCAGATTTGGTCTGGCACCGCTTCTCCGGCACTATAAGCTGGTTAAGTAATAGGTACGTCGTTGTGCTAATCAATAACAACGTACCTGGAGTGATTCAAGCACTCTTGGTTGGCCGTTTGGTTTATTATCGAGATAATGTATGGCGTCGGTGAAACTGCATTTATTCTAAAAGAGACGACCTCGATCCAAACCAATTTTACTAGTGAACGTATCTCATTCGAGCCCTTCTTTCACAAAAAAGCCTCAGCTAGATAGCTGAGGCTTTTTTGTGAAAGAAGGGTAAAACCCTAACGCTCCCTCAGAAACGTCCAGGTCTCATTCCAAATCGTGCGAATGTTTGGTGCTGCTGCCACAACGCTTGGTTGACGCATCTGGTACTTGATTCTGATCGTTCTTGTAGCCGGATCGAACGTATTGACACCAGTTGGGTCTAGTTGGGCAGTACGTGTATTAGCTGGAACGCCGTAGTAGTTAGTTACCGATACGATCTTATTAGTCACCGGATCGAATTCAATAACTGGTGAAAAACTTCCGTATCCGCTTACCGCTGTACCTGTCCAGAAAAGAGCAATCCGTGTACCGGGCGTGAAGTACTGATTGTCGACCAGAACACACTTTGTAGCGGAAACCGTTTCCAGGGTATATTCGACAGGTTTGCCGGCAGACGCTAAGCTTATAAAGGCTGGGTTGGTCACGTCAACCAGTGTTCCGGTTGGAGTATAAACACCATCGTATTTATTCTTCAATTTCAGCAGGATAATCTTGTAGCCGTAGTTGCTGCTCACGGCCAGGTTATTGCTGGTGCCCGTTACCCGAACCGGTAAGGCATAATTGGCATCGTTGAAAGCTACCGGATCGGCAATCTTATCACTACCTGTCGAAAAATTAATCGATACTGGTGCCAAACGCTGACCTGCTTTGATTGTCGTTGAGGTACTTACTAACTGATATAATGAAGCAGGAAGCGCCTTATATGTAGTGCCGTTTGCTGCATTATACGTTGTCAGTACGGTCGGGTCAACGGCCAGATTCACCGTTACATCCTGGGCCAGTGTCTGCGGACCTGACAGGTTCACGTTGAACGAGTAGCTAACCGGCGTGCTCTGAATAGGCAACGCCGCATTTGGGGCTACACCGTAGAATGCC
>NZ_JAFMYW010000048.1 GCF_017353175.1 Fibrella forsythiae
TTAGCCTGGTGCTTGAAGAGCTCGGCAAAAGCGTAGTAGCAGCTCACCCGCTCCAGAGCGGGCAGGGGACTGAGCAGGATCTCGGTAATTCGGTTATTGGGTGAGATACAGGCGCTGAGCAGAATATTGGTATCCACTACCACGATAATGGCAGAAACCGGGCCTTATTAGCCTGCCACCAGGACTGGTCGATCTGCCGGGCCAACTCGGCCGCTTGCTCCTCGGTGCCCTGGTTTTGGGCCGTGATCTCCAGGACGTTGATGTAATCAATCAGCTTCTGAATCGCCTGCATGATGACGGAGTCACTGGCTTGGATCAGAATCGTTTGGTCTACTCGTGTGATTACCATAAGGCGCTCGGTTTAGTCAAATATACCATATACTCAACAGGTGTGGCTACAATTGGTTTGGCGGGCTCACGGATGATAACGCTACCTTATCCCTGAGAATTGGCAATAGCCAGCTGGCAGAGGGGTCGGCTCCTGGTAATTAGTAAACATTTATCTGCTACACGCAGTACTAATTGGGCATACTCTCCCCTTTTACGCCCGCTTATGAAAGCCATTGCCTTTAGCGTCGGACCCTTCGAAGAACCCTTCCTCCGGACTACCGACCACGTTCTAACCCTGGTCCCGGACCAACTCAATCTGGCTACCGTTGAGCAGGCCAAAGGCTACGAAGCGGCCCTGATTTTTGGCACTGATGAGGCCACCAAAGACGTGCTGGCCCGCCTTAGCCAACTCGGCATTCGCTATGTACTTACCCGATCAGCGGGCATGGACCACATTGATCAGTCGGCCGCCAGTGAGCTGGGAATCGATGTCAAAAGTATTCCCGCTTATTCACCCGGTGCGATTGCCGAATATGCCGTCGCCCTCATGCTCACGCTGGGTCGGCACGTGCAGCAGGCCACCGATAACGCTCGCCAGTTTAACTTCAGGCTCACCCCCGATTTAGTTGGCTTTGAACTGCGGGGTAAAACCGTAGGCATCGCTGGCTACGGGCACATCGGTCAGGCACTGGCCTCGATTTTGGCAGGTTTTGGCTGCCACCTGCTGGCTTACGATTCAGCCCCTGATTCAGCTCAGGCCGAATCAGGTGTAGCTGTGGAATCGGTCTCTTTGGGAGCCTTACTGACCCGATCGGACATCATCAGTTTACATTTGCCCCTAACCGACGACACTCAGGGTCTGTTTAACCAGGCCACCTTCAGGCAGATGAAGCCTGGGGCCATGTTAATCAACACGGGGCGGGGGGGCGTTCTTGACACGGCCGATGCCATTGAGGCCTTAAAAAGCGGACAGCTTGGTTACCTTGGTATCGATGTGTATGAACATGAGCATGGGCTGTTCTTCGAGGATCGATCCGGC
>NZ_JAFMYW010000049.1 GCF_017353175.1 Fibrella forsythiae
TGCAAACATTTGGTCACGTTTTTCAATAACCTGCCTCCTGGTGTCCTTACCCCGTTTGGTGAGCCAGTTTTGACTGGAATTTAAGCCACCTGTCGGTACTCAACCGGTGTCATAAACGGCAAGGCCTGATCAGGCCGTTCCGTGTTGTACTCCACCAGCCACGCATCCACCGTTTGGCGTACGTGTCGGCTACTTGTAAATATGTGAGCGTCCAATACGTCCCTGCGAGATGTCCCATGGAAGCGCTCAATATGCGCGTTTTGAGTGGGCTTGCCCGGTTCGATCCAGCATAACTCGATGCACGGATGGTTACACCAATCCTCCATGGCCTGGCTAATAAACTCCGGTCCAGTATCACTCCGTAGCCGTTCGGGTTTGCCGAAACGTTCCACCAACTGATCTACTAGGCAAGTGACTCGGCGGGCAGGTAAAGAGTAATCGATTTCCATGCCCAAGGCCTCCCGATTGTAGTCGTCGACCACCTTCAGCGTACGAAACTTACGCCCACCGGTTAAGGTATCCGACGTAAAATCTAGTGACCAGCACTGATTACAGGCCCTTGCTTTAGCCAGCGGCTGACGCACAGCATCGGGTAGGCGTTTCTTTGTCTTTCGCCGTAAGCTTAAGCCTAAACTTCTATACAACCCTCTGACCCGCATATGGTTAACCAGCTCGCCCTGCTTACGCAACCGGCGATCAATCTTGAGCACACCCCCGTGCTTGTGCCACCGAGCCAACTGCTCGATCCGGCTGCTGAGCACTTTATCTCTCTGCTTGATGACCGCTGGTTCTGCTAGCGCATTGCGGCTCAGGCCCACCTAGACGCGGGACCGCCAACCACAGGCTTTACCCGGTCCGCCGCCGCGGTTGGCTAATCCGTTTCTGATCAACCATCCACCTGACTACTTCTCGACGCTCGGCAGGCCTTACCACTTTTTTGCTAGGGCTTCCTTGATGATTTCGTTTTGCAAACTCAGTTCGGCATCCATCTTTTTAAGTCGGCGGTTTTGGTCTTCCAATTCTTTCAGGCGCTTGACTTCCTAAACCTGCCTGCCGCCCTGGTTAGCTCGCCAATTATAAAAAGGGTCCGCCGTCGCGGTGGCCTCGCTGATGCCATGCTCACGAGTGCTCTGAGCGATTGTCTGCCCGCTATCTTGCTGTTCAGGAATAGCTACAATCTGCGATTCGGTGAATCGTGCTGCTTTCATTTCCCTTTTGTAAACCTGTGAAAGTTAGTTTTTTTACGCTACTTATCACTGGATCACTTTCAGGGGTTCAA
>NZ_JAFMYW010000005.1 GCF_017353175.1 Fibrella forsythiae
CATTGCTGCCCGTCCGACTTGCATGTATTAGGCCTGCCGCTAGCGTTCATCCTGAGCCAGGATCAAACTCTCCATCGTAAATATGTGCGTAGCTACTCGAAAGTAACTACTATGTTTTTAGCACGATTTGTGCTTTACTATTCTGCCAATACGCCAAAGAACTGATCCCTGTTTGATAAACTCGCTCACCGTTGTGCGCTGTTTCTATCGATTTGGGACTGCAAAGGTAGGGCGACATTTAGCTTTACGCAAGCCCTAGACTGAAAATAATTTAAAAATCTTTTTCCATAAATGGGTAACTCACTGAACGTGGGGAAACTAAGGTTTCTTTTATTGTTCGCATCGATACCCATCTCATCAAATTAACCGCTGATCCAGCCTTGTCATTGGTGCCGGAAGCCCGAGCACCACCGAAAGGCTGCTGCCCAACGACGGCTCCAGTTGGCTTATCGTTGATGTAAAAGTTGCCGGCTGTGTTCACCAGCTTTGTAGTTAGCTCCGTAATCACATTCCGGTCTTTGGCCAGAATTGCACCCGTCAACGCGTACGGTGACGTAGTATCGATCAGGTCTACTACTTCATCTAGCTTCGCATCGTCGTATACGTAGACTGATAGTACAGGCCCGAACAACTCATCACACATGGTTTGATATTTCGGGTCGCTTACTTCAATTACGGTTGGTTCAACAAAGTAGCCTATCTCGTCACTGTAATTCCCCCCCGCTACAATCGTTTGTCCATCGGCTTTGGCTTTTTCGATGTAGCTCGTGATCTTTTTAAACGACTTCGCATCGATGACCGCATTGAAGAGGTTGCTGAAGTCTTCTACGCTTCCCATAGTCTGTTTGGCGAGTTCTTCCTGCAACTGTTCTTTAATTGCTGGCCACAAGCTGGCAGGTACGTAGGCTCTGGAGGCTGCCGAACATTTCTGCCCCTGATATTCGAACGCACCCCGAATCATAGCCACAACAGACTCTGTGACATCGGCTGTGTTATGAACCAGGATATAGTCTTTACCACCCGTCTCCCCTACAATTCTCGGGTACGTCTTGTAGTTACTTATGTTTTCACCGATTGATTTCCAAATAGTCTGGAAAACGCCGGTGCTTCCTGTGAAGTGAATTCCGGCAAAGTTGGGATGTTGGAAGATCACCTCACCAGCTTCAGGGCCATCAACATAGATCAGGTTGATAACGCCATCTGGTAAGCCGCTTTTCTGCAACACTTCCATGATCACCTGGGCTGAATACGCTTGTGTGTAGGCCGGTTTCCAGACAACTACATTTCCCATCAGAGCGGCCGATGTAGGTAAGTTTCCGGCAATGGCGGTGAAGTTGAATGGTGTTAGTGCGAATACAAATCCTTCCAACGCTCTGTATTCCAGTCTATTCCATACCCCCGGTGGTGAGTAGGGTTGCTGCGAATAGATCTCGGTCATATAATGGACGTTGAACCGCAGGAAGTCGATGAATTCACAGGCTGAGTCGATTTCGGCCTGATACGCGTTTTTCGACTGGCCCAACATTGTTGCGGCATTGATTTTTGCCCGATAAGGACCGGCAAGCAGATCAGCAGCTTTTAGAAATATACTGGCCCGCTGTTCCCAAGGCATTGATGACCAGTTTTCGCGAACTTGTAAGGCAGCGTCTATTGCCTGTCGCACATGGGATGCATCACCTTCATGTATATAGCCCAAGGTGTGTGCGTGCTCGTGTGGAGGCGAAACCCGCACCTTGTTGCTACCGAATACCGCCTTCCCGTTGATGCACATGGGCAGATCCTGCTCTTCCGATTTTGCCGCTTTCAAGGCGTCCTGAAGGGCTTTACGCTCTGGTGAGCCAACCCGATATTCTTTTACCGGTTCGTTCTGGGGCTGGGGTACACCCGTAATTCCGTTTATCATCGTTTTTAGTTTGTCTCCTACAAACTTAACAAATAGCTACCCTGTAAGCGTTCTCTCATAACTCGGTATGATGAAGCTAGACTGATTTTCGCTTTCAGTTTCAGGGGCTTTACTCCTAACTTGCAACCACTTTCTTGCTACTCGCTGCTCATGACCTTTTACAGTACAAATAATTCGGCCAACGTTGTCTCTCTTCAGGAAGCGCTGTTTAATAGTCTTCCCCAGGATAAAGGCCTCTACATGCCTACCTCTATTCCACAGTTACCGGACGGATTTATAGATGGTATCACCAACCAGTCGCTGGCCGAAATTGCGTATAAGCTGACCAAGCTCTGGCTACATGATGATCTTACTCCTGCTCAGATCGAAGAACTGGTTACGTATGCTTTCCCTTTTGACACCCCCCTAGTCGAACTCGAAGCTGGTCGGAAATATGTTCTTGAGCTTTTCCACGGGCCCTCTTTAGCTTTTAAAGATGTTGGGGCACGCTTCATGGCGGGCCTGATGTCCATTTATTCAGCTACACAGTCTCGCGAGGTTCATATTCTGGTTGCCACGTCTGGTGATACAGGTGGGGCTGTTGCGATGGGTTTCCATAACGTTCCTGGCGTGCGGGTATCCATTCTGTATCCGAAAGGCCGGGTTAGTCAGCTTCAGGAAAAGCAGTTAACAACACTGGGCGGCAATATTCACGCGTTTGAGGTCGACGGGTCTTTTGATGACTGTCAGGCGATGGTTAAAGCTGCTTTTCTGGATAATGACCTTACCAAAGCATTTTCACTCTCCTCTGCCAATTCGATCAATATTTTCCGCCTTATCCCACAGAGCTTTTACTACTTCCGGGCGCTTGCTCAACTACAGGCTGATCATGCGCCGGCTGTCTTCTCTACGCCTAGTGGAAACTTCGGCAATTTGAGCGCAGGTGTGTTGGCCTGGCGTATGGGGTTACCCGTTCAGGCGTTTGTTGCAGCGACTAATTTGAACAAGGTTGTTCCCGATTATCTTTCCTCTGGACAGTATGCCCCTATGGCATCGTTGGCTACGCTTTCGAATGCGATGGACGTTGGGAATCCAAGCAATTTTGTGCGACTTCAACGTCTTTTCGAAGAAGACTTTGATCAACTGAGTAGCCTTGTTTCTGGCGTTTACTTTACTGATGATCAGACAGTTGATGAGATGATAAAGTTACGCGACAGATATAATTATATCGCCTGCCCACATACAGCAGTTGGTCTGCTTGGCCTAGAAAGTTATCAACAATTGCATGTGGATAACTGCGGTATAGCGTTGGCAACTGCTCATCCAGCCAAATTCAGCCCAGTTGTGGACACTATCTTTGGCCATTCTGTCGACGTACCTGAGCGCTTAGCCGTACTGGCTCAACGCGAGAAACATGCTATTGCCATTCCAGGTACGTTCGCTGCTTTTAAAGAGTCCTTGCTTGAGCTAGCTTAGGATTATTTATACACAAACAGCAACGGGCCGGTCCTTCGATATGAAGAGTCGGCCCGTTGCTATTTTCTTTAATTCAAATTCCTAGTTGATCTGATCACCACGCAGCTGACGGAGGCGTTTGCGGGCATCTGCAGCGAATAAACTGCCTGGGTACGTTGTCAGGAACTGTTGATACAGCTTTAATGCCTCTACGGTGTTCTTTTTACGCTCATCGGTAAGTTTAGCCATTTCATATAGCGCATCGTCGCCTAATATGTCTAATGGGTATTTATCAACAATCGTTTTCAAGTTGGCAATTGCCTCGTCGATCTTCCCCTCTTTCATGTAGATCTTCGATTGAAGCCAGATTAACTCATCTGCCAGCGTATGCTTTTCGTACTTTTTCAGCATGCCATTGATCTGGCTGGTAGCCTCGTCAAGCTTGTTCTGGAACAGCAGCAGATCAATAGCCGAATATTCCTTCATTGCCGCTTCAGTACTATCCAGACCGGTGTTATCCAGAATAAGCATACTTAGCTGTTCGGCGTCGTTGGCTATTTCACGCGTTGTGGCCATTTTCAGCACGTCCAGAACGCCTTTTGCCAACGTGAAATCACCCCGGTAATAGTGTAACTTGGCGTTCTTCAGTTTTGCCTCGTAACCCAGCAAATCATCCTTCTGTGACTTCTCCACTTGTGAATAAAGCAGGGTCGATTCCCAGGGTTCGTTTTTTAGGAGATACACATCCCCTTTATCCAATTTACACTTATCCACAAATAGTGGATCACTTTTCCCCATTGTGATCGCTTTATCCAGCATAACCAGTGCTGAATCTTTCTCATCCAGGTAGTTGGCGTAGAGGTTTGCCGAATTACGGAGGGCATCCAGCGTTTTGGGTGTAATCCCAACATCGCTCAACACGCGTTGGTAATCGTAGATGAGTTTCCTGATCTCAGCCTTTTCGATTGGATACACATTCTTCACCTGTTCTTCCCGGGCATTGATTATCATCCGTCGGGCGTAGGGGTAGAACGTTCCTTGTGGATAAGTTTGAATGATGTACTCGTATGAGTCGATAGCAGTCTTATACTCCCGGTTTGTCATTGCCAGTTGGGCCAGTTCAAACACTTTTGCACCTGATAGTTTGAGGCGTTTGTCCATTGCCTTCTCTTGTAATAACGCCCGACTGAATTTTTGCTTCTGGAGATAGTACCAGGTCAGCATTTCGTTGGTAGCGATCGACTCGGGTTCTTTCTGCACACGCTCGTAGAGCACAGTTTCCAACAATGCCTCCTCTTTCGTGTTGATAAGTGCCTGATAAGCGCCTTGGACGCGCTCACGCTGGTCTGGTTTCTGCGATAACGGTAGTAGCGTTTCTATCCACCGTCTGGTATCTCCTTTGCCGCGGTATAAGGTGGCTAAATCCTCCGCGTGGAAGGTTGGATCTTCTGTAAGCTGTTGGCCCCTCTGGTAAGCCTGAATGGCCCAATCTGACGAACTTATTTCCTCAAATAACTCGCCAACACGGGCAATCTTCATTGGATCGCTCTTCGACGCCTCATACACCTGACTGAATTGTTTCTTTGCAGTTAGGGTATCACCTGCTTCTTGGGCATTCTGTCCGATTAATAGCAGGGCATATGTTTTTAGATTGCCCTCTGCCTTGGCCCACCTCTTCAGTTGCCGATCGGCCTCGTCTGCTTTTTTGGATTTTTTCAGACTAACAACGTACCTGTACACTGTCTGCCAGGCTGGCCCGCCATTTTCTTCATTCTTTCGAACTTGTTTTCCATATTCTGCGGCAGCTTTTTCGAATTCTCCATTTTTGAAGTACTCGTCAGCCAAGTCCTGCTCAGATTGACCCCACGATAGCTGGCTGACCAAAAGCAGGAACCCCAGCAAAATCTTTCCACAAGCCCTATTTTTCATTTTATAGTTTTGGTTTCTAAACCTTTTTAATGTCTCTATTATACCTGTGCATAAGTGAACAACATGGTTCTCCACTAAAATCTATGCCAAGTGTGAATAAGATGTTAAGGTTATCCACGAGGTTATCCATGCTATTTTGGCGTTCCTGACGTTCGTTTAACGCTTCCCTACAAGTTATCAACATTTCCCACAATTAGCCAGGGTTCATTTGTGGATTAGGTCTGTCCACATTTCTGTAGACTTATAACTTGTTCGGGAGCCGTTCATAACCGGGCCGTTCTACACACTATCTGCTGTGGATAACAACGAATTGTGAAGAACGCTTCTTTCATCCACATTACGGTTTCTCACTATATACTGTTATCCACATTTTCATGTACGTTTTCCACTCCATTCTCCACAAGAAACTGGCGAAAAATATAGTTTTCATTGACCTTTTCTAATACGATAAATTGATATCATCGGACTCAAAGTTCTGCTTAATCAGGATGACGCCCGGATAATACACAATTGGTTCGGCCGCAACACGTTGTTCATACCGCCCAGTATTCCAAACTCCGTTGTTATTCGTATCGATGATTAGCCGTAATCTGTATTTTCCTGGCTTAATGTTTTTCAATTCGTAAACAGGTACGTTCTTAAGCCGCTGTATTACAGCCTTTCTGTCATCAATCAGTTCCAATATATAATTGGGCTCTTTTGTAGTGATTCTGCCACGCAGCACACCGAAATTCTCAGGGTCAAGAATTGGGTACGTAATTGTTGTAGCCGTAATGGTATCGCCCAACATGCTCTCGAATGCATCCTTATTCAACTTGATCCTGATGAACTTGCGAGCCTTAGTCATTACTCTGGTAGATAATTCTGTCTGCTGCTTCCCAGTGGTGGATGTAAATGAACTAAGATCGGCAGATGAAAGACTATCGATTGAGAATTGAATGCGTTTCTCATTTACCTTCCCTATTGGCTTATTGAACAGGAGCTTCCATGTAAAGTTTGGCTCTACAGCTTCGTTTGGGACTGGGTCGGGTCTATATGTGAATTCTTCTGGTTTTTCCCGTTTGCTTTTCTGCCGGAAATTGATCGTGTGTCTGAGCGTGTTCGACAGGCCCAACGAGTCAACAGCCGTCAGCAAAATTGATAAGGTATCTGTTGTTTCCTTCGTTCGAAAGAACTTGATTTGATTGATTGCCGGCTGAGTGGATGGTAAACTATCCTTGGTATCCCGGAATTTAACACTATAGGACTCTATTCCTTTGTTTAAATTCAGCGTATAGCTGTCCGATCTTGAGTCGGTTCGTTGTATCCGTATGGGGGTTGTGTTCTGATCGAAGAGCTCTATAGCTAGTCCATTTACCGATTTATCAAGCTTAACCCGTTGCTTAAGGAAGCCAATATCTTCGCCATTCGGATTGAACAGGAAATTGTTATTCTTGTCTGTAAATGATAAAACGTCGTATTCACCGGCTTTAACGTTTTCGATTATAAATCGTCCCGATGTGTCGGTTTTTGTGTAATAAACGGGCTTATTTCGTTGTGCATCAAGTGTGTCACGTGGTGCATACAACCCGACTAGTGCCCCTTCAACAGTGGTTCCTGTTGTTACGTTTGAGACAGTACCACTCAAACTCAGGGAGTCTAATTGATTTCCTGTACTAAACACCAGCTTCAAATTCGTTGCTACGTTTCGCTCACTGGCATCTTTAATTCCATCTGTGAAACTGATCGTATACGTTGTACTATCCTTCAAAGGTTCGTTGAAGATCAATACTACACTTGTTGGCTTCGCCCTGTAGTCGAACGTTATGCCACTTCCGGGTGTGATAATTGTTTTTTGCGGCAGATTTTCAGCGTTAATGTATTCATTGAAGAAGAGTTCAACCTGCTTGGGTTTCACATTCTTAGCCCGCATTTTCGGATTGCTATCGATCAGCTTCGGGGCTAATGTATCTTTCTTGCCACCGGGTGGCTGGGCAATCTGCGCGCAATTGCTGGCAAAAATGGCGATACACAGCAATAAGAAAACGCCCCACAAAGAGGGCGTTCGGTAAGCGTTTGATTTCATTTTATTAGAGTTTCCTGAATACATAGGTGAGGCTTGAATAATTGCCTGTTTTGCTGGCGGCATTATTGGACCGCATACCGTTCATTACGCTTTCGAGATAATTGATTTTTCCGTCCCGATGCTTCGTACTGAGCATGGCAATATAATACGCATCGAAACGCATGGGTAAGCGCTTTTGGAGTTTTAGACCGTACGTTTCAATTAGAGCTGTCAAAACAGTTGGCGTGAAGTGATATAAATGTCTGGGTACGTCGTAAGCGGCCCAATTCGGACCATACATAGCCGCATCTTTCGAAGCAGGGTTGGGTACTGCAATTACGAGATGTCCTCCTGTTTTAAGTTTTTCAGTCAGCATGCTCAGCGTCTGTTTCAGATCAGCCACATGTTCCAACACATGCCATAACGTAATAACGTCAAGTTGAGCCAGACTCTTTATCTCGTCATTGTCTTTTAAGATTTTTTGGCTGACCCGTTCGCCGGCAAGCCGCCGAGCATCCGGGTCAGGTTCGAAGCCAGTAATTGCCCAGCCTTTCTCCTGACATTCTTTTATGAACGCTCCTGTGCCACATCCGTAGTCAAGGAGTGCCCCTACCCCACCGTTCATTGATCGGATCCAGCTTTCTTTCTGGCTTAATGCATAGGAGCGAACGGTTCGATAGATGGTGTCGATTACTCCCTTCTTTGTGTCATCATGGGAGATATAGGTATCAGATTTATAGTATGATCCGATTGTTTCGACAGTGGGACGAGGATTTGTAAAGAACAACTGGCACTGATCACACTGCTGAATGGCAAACTGTTTTTGGCTGACTAACTGATCCTGACAGGTCAGGTACGATGTAAACAACGTACCTGTACATGCCGGACATTCCTGTAATTCTTCCACGATTAGCGACCCATGTAAACTAACAAAATAGAAATGTCGGATGGGCTTACGCCGCTTATCCGTGTTGCCTGACCAATGGTTCTAGGTCGAAGTTTCTTAAGCTTTTCCCGCCCTTCGAACGACAGTGCTTTCACTTTATCGAAGTCGAACATAGGTGTGATCTCTAGCGATTCCCACTTAGTCAACTTCTCAGCGTTCTGCCGTTCACGGCTTAGGTAATCGTCGTATTTGATCTCGATTACTGCTTGCTCTAGCGTTTCATTACTGAATGAAGCAGGGACAAATTCACCCGATGCGCCTATCAGTTCAAGCAATTGCCTAACATCTACAGCGTCAATTTCCGGCCGTTTGATTAAGCTTAACACGATCGATTTTTCACGCAAAGGAGCAGAGTTCCGGGCGATAAGCCAATCGTTTACGTCTTCTGGACGGAGTTTCGCTCGTCGGAAAATAGTGGTCAATTGTTCTATTCCAGCTTTCTTTAGCCGCATAGATTGCAACCGATCGTCGTCGGCTAAACCGATTTCATATCCTTTTTCTGTTAACCGAAGATCAGCGTTATCCTGCCGGAGTAACGTTCTAAACTCGGCCCGCGACGTAAACATCCGGTACGGCTCTTCGGTCCCTTTCGTAATCAGGTCATCGATTAGCACACCAATATATCCTTCTGATCTACTGATCGTGAACGGTGCCAATTCGTGCGAATTACGATGGGCGTTGATGCCCGCCATTAGTCCCTGACAGGCGGCTTCTTCGTATCCAGTTGTTCCGTTGATCTGCCCTGCAAAGAATAAGTTGGCTATCAACTGCGTCTCCAGCGTTTGCTTTAATTGCGTTGGTGGAAAGAAATCATACTCAACCGCATAACCGGGCCGGAACATTTTCGCCTTTTCGAAACCCGCAATTCTGGTTAACGCTCTGTACTGTATGTCTTCGGGTAACGATGTCGAAAAGCCATTAACGTACACCTCTACTGTGTTCCAACCCTCAGGCTCCACAAATATCTGATGTCGGTCTTTGTCTGCAAATCGGTTGATCTTGTCTTCAATCGACGGGCAGTATCGTGGGCCTAACCCTTTGATTCTGCCCGTAAACATTGGTGACCGTTCGAAGCCTTCCTTTAAGATATCGTGTACAGCCTCATCGGTATAAGTAATCCAACACGATCGTTGTTTAGTTAAGGAAGGCGTATTTGTGTATGAAAATTTGCCTGGACTTTCGTCGCCAAGCTGTTCTTCCATTTTTGAATAATCGAGGCTTCGTCCATCTACGCGCGGAGGCGTACCTGTCTTCATTCGGCCCGATTCAAAACCTAAACTGATCAACTGTTCCGTTAGTCCCGTGGCTGAACGTTCGCCGGTTCGTCCACCACCGAATGTTTTCTCGCCAATAAAAAGACGCCCGTTCAGGAATGTACCGTTTGTTAGTACAACAGATTTAGCCCGAACTTCTACCCCCATGGCTGTTTTCACGCCTGTCACACGGCCATCTTTTACGATAACTGCGTCGACGGTATCCTGCCAGAAGTCAACGTTTGGGTTCCTCTCGAGGGTATCCCGCCATTCCTGAGCAAATAATTGACGGTCACTTTGGCATCGAGGGCTCCACATAGCTGGACCTTTCGATCGGTTCAACATCCGAAATTGAATCATCGTTTTATCACTGATGATCCCAGATTGTCCACCTAAAGCATCTATTTCACGAACAATCTGCCCTTTCGCAACGCCGCCCATCGCTGGGTTGCACGACATTTGGGCAATTGTTTGCATGTTCATCGTGATGAGCAAGACACTGGAACCCATTGTTCCGGCTGCATGTGCGGCTTCACAACCTGCATGCCCTGCACCTACTACGATAACATCATATTCATTAAACATTGGTGAAAATTTAAAAATGTTCCACGTGGAAACTTTCACAAAAACATGGAAAGCCAGTTCAATTACTTCGTAAGCTTCTGCAAATAACGATTCGACTCACGCTTGTAGAATAAGTTATAAGCGGGCGAAACAGTTCGCAGTGCTTCAACCTGGCGTGATCGACTCTGCGAATCGGGAACGATAAACGTGGGTTGACTAACTGCATGCTGCTTCGCTGCTTCGCCTTGCCGCTTAGGATCTTCCTCCTGTTGGCGAAGTGCTTTCTCTGATTCTAATAAACGAGTTAGAATGTCTTTCTGACGGTTATTAACAACCGGGTTAAGGCGCTTATTAACAAGATCCGTCTCTGTTTCATCCATCTTCTTCATCAAATCCTGAACCTGCTCGGCTTGTTGTTTACCTGCTTCAGTGCCTTTCGCTTTATCCTGAAGCTCCTTAAGCATGTCGCGAAGTACGCCCTGTTCAGCAGCTAAACGAGAAAGCTCTTCCGACAAAGCACGCCCTTGCTTTCCTCCCTGAGAGAGTTGCTGAATACGCTCATTCAATTGTTGTTGCTTTTCACCAATGCCCGGCGATGGCTGATCACCCTTGCTCTTCCCCTTACTCTTCCCTGAACCAGGCATCGCCATAGCGTTCATCTGTGCCTGCATTTGTTTGAAAGCATCATTAAGCATAAGCGACAGATTATTGATGGAAGTCATAGACGATTGCTGACGGGCAGATGCCATACTGAGTCTACGCTCTTTCAAAAACCGTGAACTCTCATCCATGTAATACCGCATATTCGTTAGCTCACGAGTCACGAAGGGCTGAATTTGAGGTTCCCGAGAGGCGAGCGAATTAAGACTATCTTCAAGAACCTTCGCATTATCCTGAAGACGAATCTGCTCCTGAGACAATTTAATCACTCGTGGATCCTGAAGGCTCATGCTTCTGAAGTCGCGCATCAATCGCTCTTGGGTAAAAGATAGCGTGATCAGATTATCAAGCAGATTCCGGAGGTCATCAAGGTTCTCGCTCATGCTCTTCATATCCTGACCTTCCATCGACTCTTCCATCGACTTCGCCATGTTACGCATTGATTTTGCCGTTTTCTTCTGAGACTTGGCTGCGTTCTTTTGTTCCTTCTTATCAAGTTCTTTCTTTGACTCATCCATCTGCTTCTCGATCTCCTGCTGCTCCTCTTTCTGTGGATCAGGAGATGAAAGCTTATCTTTCTCAGCTTCCTGCTTCAACTTATCTAGTTGTTCCTGAAGCTTCTTGAAGTCTTCTTCTGCTTTCTTCTGCTCTTCTTTTTGTTTCTCTAGGGCGGCAGGGTCTTTCTTGGCGTCTTCTTTTTCATTCTTCTCAGCCAGCTTTTCCTGTTGTTCAGCCTGCTTCTCCAACTCTTTGATGGCGTTCTCGGCCTTCTGATCCTGCTGCATCTGCTTAAACATTTTTAAAGCTCGATCAAGCTCTTTCTCCAGATTACGCTCTTTCCGATTCAGTTTATTCATCAGCTCAGACGCACGCTCGTCCTGCTTTTTCTCCATCATTTGCTTCAACTCTTCATATAGCTTTTTCGATTCCGGGTCCTGCATCTGATCAAATAGCTTTTGAAGCTGCTCCAGTTTCTGCTTCATCGCTTCCTGTTGCTGCGGGTTCATGCGCTGCTGGGTATCGTTCGTTTTCTTAAACTGCTCCTGCAACTTCTCAATCTCGTTCATCAACTCATCCCGTTTTTGCAAAATGTCCTGGAGTTGCTTCTTGTCCTGAAAATCGGATGACTTTTTCGTGCGCATCCGTTCTTCTAACTGAGTTAATTCTTTCTTGATGGCCTGCGCTGTTTTCATCGCTTCGTCCATCTGCTGTTCAGTTTTATCTGCCGATTCTTCCACCTGCTTCTGCAGCTCATCAAGCGAAGGAACAGCAAACGTCATTACAGAAGAGCGGGTTGTTTTAGGGCCGTGAACGCCATCATTATCGGCTACCTGAACGTAATAATCCAGCTTATCATTGGGTTGAAGCTTAAGGCTATCAAGGCTCCAGTTATACACGTAGTTCTGAGATGTAGTCGAGGTGGTAATTGGAATAGACCGCGTGAACGATTGTTTCGTAGCCTTATCAGCCCGGGTGACTGTGGCAACCAGTTTTAGGTTTGAAAAGCCATAATCATCCGTTATCAAGCCATAAAGGCCGATGTAATTGTAGGTGACAGAGTCTTGCGTTTTCTGGAGATTAATCTGAGGAAATCGGTCAGGAATGACTTGGATAGAGTAAGTCAGGTCTCCCCCATTTCGGGCGTGGCGGTTCATCAGGTTTAGTGAATACGTACCTGACTGCGTTGCCCGATGCGATAAACCGAACGCGTTATCTTCAACCTGAGAGGCCCGTACGGTACCGCCCGGCGCAAACTGAACTGCCAGCGAATCGGCATGATCGGCCAGGAATTTCCACTGTATAGATGTGCCTTCGGGTACCAGCAAATTTCCAACGTTTGACAGTTGCTCTGCGGGCTTTCCCAGGTAGGCTGGGTACGTTAACGATACATCAAACGAAAGTACCGAAGGCCGGTCAAGTAATTCGAGTTGATATGTCTGCGAATTGAAACCCGCCGCTGAAACTTGAAAATCAAGGTCGCGCTGTACGTTATCGAACGTGTAGGCATAAGCGTTTTTGCCCACGTTTTCGAGCTTGAAGCGCGTGTCGTTCAAAACGAGATACACGGCATCGGGAACGGCATCCCCTTCAAGATGGAGCTTAAGTGTAAAATCTTCGTTGCGAAAAGCTTCCAGACGCTTCGAATCGAGTACAAACCGAAAGGGAGCTTCCTCAACAAATTCTTTATCGAACTGAACGATTCGAGACGAGCTTTTGGTAAAAAACGCCGGGTACAACAGCAGGATACCACCAATCACTGAAGCTGGAATAAGCGCGTATTTGATAAAGCGCCGGTTTTTATTCAACTGGATCGCCGATGAAAAACGGGTGATCAGCAATTGGCTTGAGCGTTGCTCAATACTTGCTTTCAGCAAATCGCTCTGTGCGTTCGTCAGGTTCCGAAGCTGAAGCGTGTTCAACAGCTTATCCCCTATCTCGGGGAAGAACTGGCCAATTTGCTCGGCTGCCACTTCATCGGAAATTGGTTTACGAAGACCGTATAAGCCCATTAGCGGCTTCAGTACGTAGCCATACATACCAGCCAGAAATAGCCCCACATAGCTAAACAGCATGAAGGCACGCACAGGCGTGCTGAACCGGCCATAATACTCGACAATATTCAACAGCAGGTACGTTGCCAGAAGAATGCCCAGGAAGAGCAATGAACCTTTAATCAGCTGATTCTGGAAGTACCGGCGTTTGTATTCGTCGATCTGCTGCGTTAATGCGGAAAAAGAAGATTGAGTGACCATGAGTTTAGCTGTTGAGCATCGAGTCGAAATAGAGCAATACGTGTGATTTCAATAAGTCTTCCTGAGCAAGAATGTCGCCAGAAGGCAACGGTTTTAAAAGGTCGAATTGGGGCCAGTTATCTTTATCCAAACCTGAAGAAATATAATAACCTGATTGGCTAAGAACAGTGCAGACGGCAACATGCAGGAGATCCTGCTTCTGCTCTTTCGAATAGCGCTTAGGCCCCCGCCCCAACTCTTGCATACCAATCAGGAACAACACGCCGTTCAGATCTGAGGGCCGTTTGCCAACGATCTGTTCGAGCGTGTCGAGTAAGTTTTCCCATTTATCATCGAGGATAGATGAAGCTGTACTGGTATGCATAACAAGTTGATAATGATTTATTAAAATTACGCGAATTCCTGTAAAGCAGAATAGGGCTAAGACGGCTAAAACCTATTTATAAGCTGCAATAACTGATATAGTTAGCGTGTATCTATAAAACGCTGAATGAGGATGCTTACGTTTATTCGATCGGCTTTCGAGAACCTTATTTATCTCTTCTATCCTACATTGTGCGCAGGCTGTCAGACGATGCTATACGGTGAAGAGAAAGGGCTGTGCTCGACCTGCCGGATGCAATTACCCCACATCAACACAGGTGAAGAACAATCAGTGCTGCTCAATAAATTCGGGGGACGTACCCAGGTCGATTATGTATATGCTTACGCCTACTTCATGAAGAAAAGCATAGTTCAACGATTGATTCACCAGATGAAATACCGGGGCAAACGCGATCTGGGTCTGCAACTGGGCAAGTGGTGTGGGCAGGAACTGGCTGAGTTAAAAGGAATGCCAATGAGGGCAGATATGCTTATCCCTGTTCCGATCCATTCACTACGACGGCAGCAACGGGGTTATAATCAGAGCGAATGGATTGCTGAGGGATTATCGTTGAGTATGGGAATTGTGAGTCGGCCTGATGTTATGGAACGTACCCAATTTATTTCTTCACAGACGCGCAAGAACCGAATAGAGCGCTGGAAAAACGTTGCCAATGTATTCCGGGTTACGAAACCGCTCGTTGTTCGCGGGCAACACGTAATCATTGTAGACGACGTCTTGACTACCGGAGCTACGTTAGAAGCCTGTATCGTTCAATTACGCGAAGCTGGCGCAGCCACGGTGGGTATTATAACAATAGCGGCCACCCGATGACGAGTGGCCGCTAAGCGAAAAAGAAGTAGGTTGTACAGCTTATTTGTTGAAGCCTACACCAGTCATGGCACAACGGAAACCGATAGTCGCTGTGGCTGAATCCTGATCCATGAACCGGCGGGTACCTGGCGCTAACCAATACGCCACATCGCTCCATGATCCGCCTTTGTAAACGCGAAGCTTATCGTTAATAATTGAGTTATTACCCTTGTTGTCGTAGTTCTTGGCGTCATCAAGATATCCGTTACGACGAATTGGGTTCAGGTCATTTTCAACCTGGAAGGTAAGCGGACGATATACGTCATATACCCACTCGTTTACGTTACCAGCCATGTTATAAAGGCCGAAATCGTTGGCGGGATAAGCATAAATCTGTTGCGTGATGATGGCACCGTCATTCGAACGGCCGGCAATACCAGCGTAGTCGCCACGACCCCGTTTAAAGTTAGCCAGCATCTGGCCCTGCTTACGGCCCTTTTTAGGGTTACGAACTGACGAACCGTCCCAAGGGTAAATCCGTTGATTCGACTGGTTCTCGTCTACATACTGCGTACCGATAAGTGCTTTGGCTGCATACTCCCACTCTGCCTCGGTTGGAATCCGGTAGTCTGGAAGAATAAGGCCACTTTCTAAGCTTGGTTTTGCTGCAGCCGTAGCCGTTTCTGCGCCTTGAACGGTTTCAGCCGCTGGATCGGCTGCTTTTGATTTACGCTTCAACGAGAAGCCTTTACCGCTCTTTTTAGCTTTACCACTGCCATTTTTGTACAGTTCAGCATTGACAGCATCAGTCCGCCAAACCGAATAGTCATTAGCCTGTACCCACGATACACCTACTACTGGATAATACCGATAGCCAGGGAAGCGCAGATACTGGGTTACATAAGCATCGTTGAATGACAGTGGGTTTGCCCAAACGGTCGTGTCGGGCAACGCACGAGTATAGACTTCCTCCGATGAGTCCCGACGAATGGCGTCGAGGTATTCGAGGTAGTGAATGTTAGCAATCTCCGTCTCGTCCATGTAGAACGACTGAATAGACACAGTGCGTTCGCGGTTATCGCGCGAGTTCACCACGTCTTCCTCCAGCGCGCCAAGTGTAAAGCGGCCACCTTCAATGTAAACAAGGTTCGGTCCAGCTTTAGGTCCGGCAAATTTCTTTACCTGAAACCCTTCCTTCTGGTTATAGGCAATGCCCGTTGCTGTACTGGTTTTACCCGGCTTTACGCTCGTCGGGTGTTTGGTCTTACAGGCCGCCATGGCTGCCGTAGCGAGAAGCACGAGAGCCGCGTGTTTCAGGTGATACTTCTGAATCATTGTTGTGTATTGTGTGCAGGCTTTAACTATAGTAGCAGGACGTAAAGAAACTACAAGCAAGAGTTAAACGGATAAAAGCTCAATGTCTTGCGTCATGTATCTAACTATCATGCATTTCTGGTCTTTAAATTTTGTCTCTACTCAGTCAGTTTTTCAAGAATCTTGTCCATCTGGTCGATGTTCGTTACATTCTGATGAGTAAAGATCAGTCGGTTTTTGACGTCCTTAAGCGAACACTCTTTTGGGTGCGCCTTGATGTAGTCAATTACCTTGCCAAAGCGGTCTGATGAAAAGAAGCTATCGGCTTTACTGTCTTTCTCGGAAGAAACGAAGGTTCCCTTCAAAATCGTATTCTTAAGTGTCAGTTTTTCAAGGTGTAGTTCTTCCGCTTTCCAGCGAACGGCTACCATTTTGAACAAATTCTCAACGCCCCGAGGAACAGGCCCGAAACGATCTGACACCTCCTTCTTAAACGCCTGAAGTTCAATCTTATTCTCGATACTATCTAACCGGGTGTACAAAGATAGGCGCTCGGAGATGTTCGTCACATATGATTCAGGAATCAACACTTCCAGATCAGTTTCTATGACGGTATCTGGCAAAAGTGGCTTAAAGACGTCGGGCGTATCCATGAACAATTCTTTGAACTCCGTTTCGCGTAGTTCCTGTACAGCTTCATCCAGAATCTGGTGATACATTTCGTAACCCAGGTCATTCACAAAGCCACTCTGTTCGGCACCCAGCAGATTACCCGCTCCCCGAATGTCGAGATCGCGCATAGCGATCTTGAAGCCTTCACCAAGGTCAGAGAAATCCTCCAGCGTTTGCAGGCGCTTACGGGCATCAGATGAGAGCACGGATGCCGGTGGCGTAAGCAGATAGCAGAATGCTTTTTTGTTTGATCGCCCTACCCGACCGCGCATTTGGTGTACATCAGATAAGCCAAAGTTCTGCGCCTGATTGATGAGAATGGTGTTGGCGTTAGAAATATCCAGACCCGACTCAATGATGTTCGTTGACACGAGCACATCCGTTTCGCCTTCGATAAATCGCGTCATGACCTTCTCCAACCGGTCGCCTTCCATCTGTCCGTGCGCTACGCCGATACGCGCATCGGGAACAAGTCGCTTGATCATGTTGCCCATCGACTCGATATCGCTCACCCGATTGTGCACAAAGAAGACCTGACCGCCCCGGCGAAGCTCATAGCTAACCGCATCGCGAACGAGCGTATCGCTGAAGGGATGAGTCTCCGTTGTAACGGGCTGCCGGTTGGGCGGCGGCGTGGCAATGACCGACAGGTCTCGAGCGCCCATCAACGAGAAATGAAGCGTACGCGGAATGGGCGTAGCGGTCAACGTCAGTACGTCGACCTCCACGCGCATCTCTTTCAAACGATCTTTCGTCTTTACGCCAAACTTCTGTTCTTCGTCGATAATCAACAAGCCGAGGTCTTTGAACTTAACGTCTTTGTTCACGATCCGATGAGTTCCGATCAGAATTCCCAACTCACCCGAAGCAGCCTGACGAAGCGTTTCTTTAATCTGAGCCGAGGTCTTGAACCGGTTGATGTACCCAACCTTCACCGGAAAATTAGCGAGCCGATCTTTAAAGGTGTGGTAATGCTGCATGGCCAGAATAGTAGTCGGTACCAGAATGGCCACCTGTTTATTATCCGTCACCGCTTTGAACGCCGCCCGAATAGCTACCTCCGTTTTGCCGAAACCAACGTCGCCACAAACGAGCCGATCCATCGGGTGTGGCTTCTCCATGTCGTTCTTAACGTCGGCTGTTGCTTTGGCCTGATCGGGGGTATCTTCATAAATAAACGATGATTCCAATTCAGCTTGTAAAAAAGAATCGTCGGAGAACCGATAGCCAGGTGCATTTCGCCTTTTTGCGTACAAAGCGATCAACTCGCGGGCAATATCCTTGACCTGCTTGCGAACTTTCGATTTTTTCAGATCCCACTCCTGCGAGCCGAGTTTGCTCATCGTTGGCGGTCCTCCCTCCTTCCCACTATACTTAGAGATTTTGTGGAGTGAGTGAATGCTTACCAGCAGAATATCATTGTCGCGGTAAATGAGTCGAATCGCTTCCTGCTCGTTACCCCCGTGGTCAACGCGTTCCATGCCGGCGAACCGCCCGATGCCATGATCGACGTGCGTCACGTAGTCGCCGGGTTGAAGCGTTTTTAACTCGCGAAGCGTCAATGCTTTCGACTTACTAAACTTATCACGTACCCGATACTTAAAATACCGGTCGAAAATCTGATGATCGGTGAAGCAGGCAACTTTCAGGGTTTCGTCGATGAAGCCTTCCTTCATACCCATCTGCAGAGTCTGAAATTTCAGGAAGGGATCAACTTCATCGAAAATCGTTTTCAATCGTTCGAGCTGCTTGAACGACTCCGCAATCAGGATGTTGGTAAACCCCTTGCTTTGGTAGTCATTCAACGCGTCGGCAACGCGTTTAAAATCTTTATTGAACGACGGTTGTGGTTTCGACGGGTATGCCAGCTTGTTCTCTGATTTGAAGTAAAATTTCCGGCCAAACTCAACAGTTGTGAATCCTTTCACCTGATTCAGAAAAGCGCGGCGTGTTTCGAACAACGTTTCAGGGTCATCAACTACCTGAATGTTGCCGCCCGCGCCTACTACCTGGGCCAGACTCTGCTCAGCCCGCTCAAAACACTTCTCGATAATTTCAAGGGCAAACTCAATGTCTTTAAACCACAGGAAGGTATCCTTGGGCAGAAATTCCAGAAACGATTCGCGGGTTTCCTGCGTCAGGCGCGTTTGCACATTTGGAATGATACTGATCAGATCGAGGCGATCGGTCGACAGCTGAGTTTCCGGGTTGAAGTGACGCAGGCTTTCAACTTCATCGCCAAACAACTCAATGCGGTATGGAAATTCAGACGCAAACGAAAACACATCGATGATGCCACCACGAACAGAAAATTGACCGGCTTCATAGACGAAGTCAGTTTTCTCGAATTCATAATTCTGGAGCATTTCAGAAATAAAATTCGTATCGAGGCGATCCCCCACCCGAACGGCTAACGTATTGGCTTTCAGCGAACGGCGGTTGATCACCTTCTCAAATATCGCTTCCGGGTACGTTATAAGTAAATTGCTCTGTTTGTTGCCAAGGTTCACCCGGTTCAGCACTTCAGCCCGCATCAACACATTCGCATTTTCAACCTCTTCGTACTGATAAGGCTTCTTATACGACATCGGAAACAACAAGACGTTCCCTGGTGTGTCAGCTGCTCCCTTAGCCTGAGAGCTATCAGCGCGATCACGATCCGAGCGTTCGGAGATGCCAAGCAGGTTTTGCAGGTCGTTGAAGAAGTAGGAAGCCTCTTCTTTATCAGTCAGTACGAAGAGGTGATTGCCACCGGTTTGCTTCGTTAATGAAGCGGCCAGCACAGCGTCGAGACTTCCCGTAATACCCTTCACCTGAATGCGAGTAGGGTCTGTTTTGCTGCGATTAAGCAGCGGTTGCGCCAGGATGTTTATGAACGGATCGTCGGCGTAAAGCGATAAAAGAGCAGTCGTTGTCAAAGCGTAAAATCAGGTCTGCGGGAACACGAAAAGCCGCCGGGCGATTAAACCCGGCGGCATAAAAACAACAGCGAACGACGTTGATTTGTTGCAACACAGACCCTGCAGAGGGTCGATTTTGCCCGAAAAACGAGGTAATAAGTAGCAGCAGTTAGCCAACCGTTTCAAACGCAATTCCTTCTTGTTCCATCAATGACTGAATGCGGGGGCTGGTCTCGAAAACAACAGAGAATTCTTTCTTGTCGGCCATATCGGTTTCATCGTCGGCCATCCATTTCCAATCTTCGGCGGTTGCTTCCAGAATGGCCAGAAGCGAAGCAATTTTCTTCGGGTCACGCTCCTGACTGATCAGTTGGTCGGTGTTTGTGAAGTAAAGCACAATCTTCTCGTCTTCGAGCCATTGCAAATCATTCAGCGCGTCGTTTAGCGCGTCGAGGTTGTTGCCAAAATCAGGAAACTCGAGCACGTCGGCGATCTGATCATAGAACTGACGTAGCGTGCGGGCCTTGCTCCCATCAATGTGGGCAACGAAATGATCGGGAAAACGCTCGGCCAGCGCTGGTTCTGATGAAGAAAGAATGAAGTTAGCAGCCATAGTAAAGGATAGGTAGGAACTGAGCCTGATTGCGGTGGCACGCCGAAACTAGGCTTAGTTTACCTCTGTGAATGTATTGTAATGATCAGTTGTATACCACGCCCGGCCGTCTGAACCGGTTATCAGTCGTTCGGTACCCCGGTTTTTACCCTGAATTTTCGGATTGACATCCCATTCCTGGTATTGAATGGATTTGCCGTCGGTATCAGACCGAGGCAGGTGGTTTTCATAATTTCCGAAACGTCGGCCACCAACGTACCCATCCATAGCACGTTTGTTAGCCCGAACATACGTTAGTACATCGTAGACCTTCTGCGGAATCGAGCCCGTTTGGGTACGTATACCAGCATGTTGTTGCGATGAATGATCGGATTGATAGTTCCGGGTACGTTGCTGCTGATTGTCACGCTGTTGCTCAGCGCGATCGTGGTGACGATTCCGGTGCTTTTTCTTGCGTGTCTGTTGATGCGCCGTTTCTTGATTATCCTGTGCCTTAGGCTGGCAATCAAGTAAGAGAGACGTACCCAGAAAAAGGCAAACGAAAAAGAAATAGCGATGGAGGAAGTGGGGCATTGGTGGTAGCAACGAAGCTGAAGCTTCGGTAGTGTAATGACGAGATACAACTACCGAAGCTTCAGTCACAGCGGCTGATCGTTTCAGCGCTAATAGGGTTAGTTCAGCGAGAACATGGGTACTCGCAGTGAAACAACGTTATTGAACATCAACTCAGAAATTTCTGGCTTCATGTAGTCGATCAGCGGAAAGCCAGCAATCGTTTCCAGCACATCCAGTTCCGAGTCAGCGTTGACGATGCACCATAATTTAGACCGATCAGCGGCGAGCGAGTAAGACAGAATGTGCCCCTGCTCCATCAGCTCATTGATTTTAGCCCGTTGCTCCGGAACTTTGGCCATAAAGGCGGCGTCCATGTTGGCCAGCGAAAACTCGACCATGAATTGACTCATATCGACTAGTAGTTAATTGCTCGGCCAGATTACCCGGCCAGTACGGTATTAACCAAAGATAACTCATCTTCGTTAATTGTATGCCCACCATTTGGGTAGATTCGTGTCAGAACATTAGCACCCATCCGAGTCAGAACAGTATCCGTCTCCAAAACACGCGCCTTCGGAATATGTGAGTCCGGCTCGCTGCAACCCAGCACAACCGGCGTTCCGGCAAACGTACCCGGATAATCACGAGGTGTCGTATCCGGGCCAATCAACCCGCCGCTTAGTCCGAAAATGCCGCCATAAACCGCCGGATTGCGTGCCAGGAATTCAAGCGTCAGACAAGCTCCCTGCGAAAAACCAAGCCAGTACAGCTGCGTGGTCTTCACGTTAAAATCAGCCTGCAATCGCGCTCTGACCATTTCCAGCGTAGTCAACGCCGACGACAGGTAGGGTTCGTTTCGTTCGGTAGGCTGTAAAAACGAGTACGGATACCAGGTACCATCGGTTGCCTGCGGTGCCACAAAGGCCATATCGTTGGCATTCAGGTATTGAGTCAGCGACAGAATATCGCGCGCCGAACTACCGCGGCCATGCACCATAATCATGACGCGCTTTGCCTCTTCCAGTGCTACCCCGGCGGTGAGGATATTGTTTGGGTTGTGAATCATCGTAGAAAATGTTCTCTGTCTTCGGTCTTCTGTCCTCTGTTGCGCAGCCTCTCAGGACCTATCGTGGTATAGCAGCGCAACAGAGAACACAAGACCGAGAACTGGTTTAGTTGATTTCCGGCAGAACTTTCTCCAACTGAGCCCGGCGTGCTTCGTACTGTGGAGGCAGCATCAAAGACGTACCCAGCGACTCAGGTGCTTCATCAATGGCAAATCCGGGCGGGTTGGTAGCTACTTCGAACAGAACGCCCCCAGGTTCGCGGAAATAGATGCTGTGAAAGTAGTTACGATCCTGAACGGGCGTTACCTGATAACCGGCTTCGGCCAGTTGCTGTTGAATGATCAGCTGTGTCTCATCTGTATCTGTTGAAAAAGCCACGTGGTGGACTGAACCCGCGCCCTGCAACGCCCGAACCGGATTAGGCGACACATGAATATCAACGTACCTGCCCGACCCGCCTACGCCAGCTTCGTAGCGAAATAGGCCGGATTCTTCAGCCACCAACCGATGTTGCATAACGCCCGTCAGAAGCTCCACAGTTCGTTCTGGTTTTAGCTGCTCCAGCGTGACCGTGTGAAAGCCACGGATAGCGTTCTCGGGCGTTATCTGACCATTACTGTAGCCTGGACGGTTGTCGGCATCAGTGAAGACCAATTCAATGCCCATGCCGTCGTAATCTTCGAAACGAACATACATTTCGTCGAAGCGTTTATTGGGCCCGGCGTAGGCAATCTGGAACTCATGCAACCGATCAAGCCAAAAACTCATCCCGGCTACGGGTACTGAGAATGCCGTGTAGGTCAGCTGCCCTACTCCTTTCCGACCGCGTGGGATATTGCCGTAAGGAAAAGACGTGTAAATGCTGCCAGGTGAGCCTGTCTCGTCGCCGTAATACAGATGATACACATCCGGCGCGTCGAAATTGACGGTTTTTTTCAAGAGCCTCAGCCCTAATACATGTCTGTAGAAATCAACGTTGCGATGCGTATCACCAGCTATTGCGGTTACGTGGTGAAGGCCGTTAATGAGTGTGCTCATGGTTAAGTTTTTTTATTTTCACTTGTATTTAATGTTGATACATTTAATAAACGGAATTCGTTCAATCCGGAAAACGGATGTCAACAATTAGGCACCGGATGATAAGCAGCGATAGACGGTATGATCGATTACATCCAATACCCCGACGTTCAACGTCGAGTACCCATTATCCCGTACCGTAGGCTATTTAAACCACTAGCCTGTTGAAACGTTTACTACTCAAGACACTACATCACTGTCCACCAATCACAGTAATGAATCCCCCTTCGCCAACCACTGAACGTCCGCTTCTGAGTAAGCGCCTCGACGATATACTGTTGTCACTCTACAACGTATTTACGTTTATAGGTCGCTTTTTCCGTGAGGTTGTGCTGCCTCCTTATGAAGGGCGTGAGATCATCCGGCAGTGTTATGAAGTTGGGGTACGCTCACTGCCGCTGATTTCGCTAACAGGCTTTATCACGGGTATCGTATTTACCAACCAATCGCGGCCTTCACTATCACAGTTTGGTGCTACGTCATGGCTACCCTCGCTGGTATCGATCGCGCTGGTTCGGGCCATTGGTCCGTTGGTTACGTCGTTGATTGCGGCGGGTCGGGTAGGCTCAAATATTGGTGCTGAATTAAGCTCCATGCGGGTAACCGAGCAGATCGACGCTATGGAGGTGTCGGCTACCAATCCGTTTAAGTTTCTGGTAGTCAGCCGCGTATTGGCTACTACGTTTATGATTCCAGTGCTGACAATGTATGCTATTGCGGTAGGTCTACTCGGTTCATTTTTGAACGTGAGTAGCAGCGAAGCAACCAGCTTACAGTCGTTCATCAGTGAAGTGTTCAACACCATTACCTTTCTCGACATCTTCTCGTCGGTGATCAAGTCAGTTGTGTTTGGCTTCACTATTGGTATGGTTGGGTGCTATCAGGGATATAACTCATCGAAGGGCACGGAGGGCGTTGGTAAAGCGGCCAACGCTTCGGTAGTTACCTCAATGTTCCTGGTGTTTGTTGAAGAATTACTCGCCCTACAGATCGTCGGAGCCATCCGGGATATGTAGGCAAATATCCCCCACTTAGCTATGCCACAATCAGTTATTCAGATAAAAGACCTGCATGTTGCCTTTGGCGACAATTACGTGCTGCGCGGGGTGGATCTGGATCTATATAAAGGTGAAAATCTTGTTGTTCTGGGCCGGTCAGGTACGGGTAAATCGGTGCTTATTAAAATGCTGGTTGGCCTGTTGAAGCCCGATTCGGGGTCCGTAACTGTGCTCAACGAAGACGTTATGGCCCTCGATTCGATCGAGTTAGATAAACTTCGGCTGAAAGTGGGCTTTTCGTTTCAGAACAGCGCGCTCTACGACAGCATGACCGTGCGTGAAAACCTGGAGTTTCCACTTGTTCGCAACGTTCGTAATCTAACCCGGTCCGAGATAGACCGGCAGGTAGAAGAGGCGCTCGACAACGTAGGACTGAAACAGGCGATCAATCAGGTGCCGTCGGAACTATCGGGCGGGCAGCGCAAACGGATTGGTATTGCCCGTACGTTGATTCTGAAGCCCGAAATAATGCTCTACGACGAGCCAACGGCAGGGCTAGATCCAATTACCTGTACCGAGATAAACAGTCTGATAAACGAAGTTCAGGAACGCAACGGGGCTTCGTCGATCATCATTACCCACGACCTAACCTGCGCTAAAACCGTCGGCGACCGGGTAGCCATGCTTTTCGACGGGCAGTTTCAACGCATGGGTACGTTCGACGAGGTGTTTGCCACAGACGACGAACGCGTACAACAATTCTATCACTACAACTTTACTGAAAGCAAATGAAATCAAATCGACGTGCCGTAGTTGTTGGCCTGTTTGTCCTTATTGGCCTGGCTATTTTAATAGGTGGCATCCTGTTTTTGGGTGGTCAGCAGAAACGATTCGTGTCGACGCTGCAGATCAAAGCCGTTTTTAACGATGTTGGCGGGCTGAAAACGGGTAATAATGTTTGGTTTTCGGGTGTCAAAATCGGCACTATCAAACGCATTAGTTTCGTGGGCTCCTCGAAAGTAGAGGTAGACATGAACATCGAAGAAAAATCAGCGCAGTATATCCGTAAAGATGCGCAAGCTACACTCGGCTCTGACGGGCTCATTGGCAACAAGCTGATCGTGATTGTGGGCGGTTCACCAAGTTCGGCTCCGGTAGAAGATGGTGATATGCTCCGGGCGCGCGAATCGCTCAGTATGGAATCGATCATCGATACGCTACAGATTACGAACCGGAACCTGTTGAAAATCACTACAGATATTGGCAGCATTGTCAATAAAGTGAAATACGGTCGGGGACTTGCCGGCCTACTTCTGAATGACACAACGATCGTTCAGAACTTCCGGGGAACAATGACTGGCCTGCAAAAAGCCTCAGCTAACGCCTCACAAATGACCAGTTCGCTAACCGCCTACACAGCTAAACTAAACCGGCCAGGTACGTTGGCAAATGATCTGGTTTCGGATACGGCCATTATGCGTAGCGTTCGGGCGTCAACGTCAAATTTGCAGCGGGCGTCTGTATCGGCAAATGACGTGGTGGCTGATGTAAAGCAGGCAACGGAGAAACTGAAGAATGGCAACAGCGCGCTAGGCGTACTGACCAGCGATCTGTCGGTCGGTAATGATATTCGAAGTACCGTTCGCAACCTAAACAGCAGTACGCAGAAGCTCGACCAGAATCTGGAAGCCTTGAAGAGCAATTTCCTGTTCCGGGGTTATTTCAAAAAGCAGGAAAAAGCTAAAGCAAAAGCCGCGAAAGAAGCTGAAAAGAACGGAACGCCGATACCCGTTGCTCCCGCTGATTCGGTTAAGTAGGAGTTCCCAGAAGCTGCTGTACTCTTTGTACAAGCGGATCTACTTGGGCTAGTTTTTGGCCTAATTCGTCCAGAATAGGTTGTATTCAACCTCTTAATACTTTCCTGTTTTTCATTGTCAGGGCGATAATAAAACAAGAGCAGGTCATCCGTAATATGTTTACGTTCCTTGTCAGTAGCTGCGTTGCTGAATACAGCTCAGGTACGTGTCTGCAAGGTCGGTTGTTAGCATCATCAGCTAGCCGAGTTTTGTTTGGTATGAATCTGCTTAAGGGGCTCGCAGTAATAAATGGCCTTATCTCATTGATTAATGAACGGTGCTCTTGATCGCTGGCATGAATGGGATACAAGCTATTCTGCTCTTCCGTTTGTGCCAACGTTAAATCAAGCAAACCTCGTCGTTCTTGCTGTGTCATGTGTTAAACATGCTTTACCCCGCCCAGTTCTCTCGGTCTAAGCTGCGGTATTGAATAGCTTCGGCTAAGTGTTCGATCCTGATTTCGTCGGTGCCGGCAAGATCGGCGATGGTGCGTGATACTTTCAGAATACGGTCATAGGCACGGGCTGACAAACCGAGGCGTTCCATGGCTGTTTTGAGTAGAATACGTCCTGCGGGGTTGATCTCACAGATTTCCTTGACCATTTGAGAAGGCATCATGGCGTTGGAATAGATGCCTTCATGCCCTTCAAAACGTTTTGTCTGGCGTTCACGGGCCTGCACTACCCGTTCGCGAATGGCTTCACTGGTCTCGGCGGGGCGATTGCCAGTCATCTGATCAAACGAGACGGGCGTTACTTCAACGTGTAGGTCAATCCGATCGAGCAGGGGACCGCTGACTTTGTTGAGGTACTTCTGTACCACACCGGGGCCGCAAACACACTCTTTGTCGGGGTGGTTATAGTAGCCGCAAGGGCATGGGTTCATGCTCGAGATTAGCATGAAATTGGCCGGAAATTCAACGGCCCATTTAGCCCGTGAAATGCTGACCTTTCGATCTTCAAGCGGTTGCCGCATCACCTCCAGAGCCGAGCGTTTGAACTCAGGTAACTCGTCCAGAAACAAGACGCCGTTGTGCGCCAGCGAGATCTCGCCGGGCTGCGGAAAGCTTCCCCCTCCTACCAATGCAGCGTCAGAAATGGTATGGTGAGGTGCTCTGTAGGGCCGCCGTGATACCAGCGTCGCTTTTGCTCCAAGCTTACCCGCTACTGAGTGAATCTTGGTTGTTTCCAGCGCTTCCTGGAGCGTCATGGGTGGTAAGATCGTGGGCAGGCGCTTGGCCAGCATGGTTTTCCCCGCCCCCGGTGGGCCGATCATGATGACGTTATGCCCTCCGGCAGCGGCAATCTCCATCGCCCGTTTGATATTCTCCTGCCCCTGAACGTGCGCGAAGTCGGCATCATACGCATTCTGGCTGCTGAAGAACAAATCGCGCGTATCAACTACAAGTGGTTCGATGGACCGCTTACCTTCGAAAAACTCGAGTGCGTCCATCATGTTATGAACCGGAATAATGTCGAGGTTATTTACGATGGCGGCCTCTTCGGCGTTTTCAACGGGCAACACAAACCCTTTATACCCCCGTTTTCTGGCTTCAATAGCAATGGGTAATACGCCCTTGATTGGCCGGAGCGTACCATCGAGTGCCAGTTCACCCATAATGACATACTCTTCCAGGTTTTTTTCCAGATTGACCTGTTCTGACGCTTTCAGTACGCAAAGCGCAATGGGCAAGTCATAAGCAGAGCCTTCTTTCCGAATATCGACCGGGGCCAGATTGACCACTACCTTCTGGCGAGGCATTCGGTAACCCGAATATTTCAGCGATGCTTCAACCCGCTGTTCGCTTTCTTTTACGGCACTATCGGGTAAGCCAACCATGAAGAATTTCATACCCTGGCCGGCGGTCACTTCAATGGTAATGATGGTGGCGTTGACGCCATAAACGGCCGCGCCAAATGTTTTTGCAAGCATGATTCTACGGTAGGCAACTAGACGGTTATCCCCGAAAGGTATAATAGTCAAAGCTACAACAATCCCGACTATCTGACGTACCTAACTGAGTACAGGTAGGGGAACGTGGCCTGATGGAGTGTATTTTGCAGGCCATTTTCAACAGCATCTGCCAGAGGAATGAGATTTTTTATCTGCCTCGGTTATCTATAAATCCTGGCCGTTTTGCGAATCCTGCCATAAAATATGTGTTGCCTGTCAGGCACTCAGCGGGCCGTTTGCTAAGGGTGTGCACTATTTTCAGAGGTTTTTCGTTATATCATCATTGGTTCACATAAAAATCCAATTCTATAGGCTTACTCTACATAGTACCTCAATTTGTGTTTGTTCAACTTAAATCCGTACTATCATTATGGAGAGTAATCAGCAGAAGCCGAAGGCAAACGGAGCACTTTTAGCCGCCCTAATATTAATGACGGGTCTGGCCGGGGTGACGAGCTACCTGTATTTCGACAAGAAGACAGTGGCCGAAACGCAGGAAGTAACCATCGCTGAGCGTGTAGAAGAACTGTCGAATACCCGCGTGAAACTGGATTCGATCTCAACCGCCCTTGATACTAAAATTGCTGAAGTACAACGCTTAGGCGGCGATATTACAGAGTTACAAAAGGTAAAGGCCGATCTGGAAGCCGATAAACTGGCCTTGTCTCGGGGCGCTAAGCTGTCTCGGGCCAACATTGCCAAATATGAGCTCAAGATTCAGGAATACATGGCCTACCTGGCCGAAAAAGACACCGCCATTGCTGTGTTACAGCGCGAGAAAGAGGTGTTAGCTACCGACAATCAGACGTTGAATACGGAGAATGTTACGCTGAAAACACGTCGTCAGCAGTTGGAAGACACAGTCGCCGTTGTTGCCTCTCAAAACCAGGAACTTGCCTCGAAAGTAACCCGGGCGTCTGCACTTAAAGCGCAGAATATCAAGGTGCTGTCGGTAAATCCGAAGGGGAAAGAGAAGGAAGATGACGCTTACAAAGCGAAACGACTGGACAAAATTAAACTGGTTTACGCTCTGGCCGATAACCCAATTACGCAGGAAGAACCTAAAGACGTGTTCATCCGTGTGCTGGACCCCGATGGGGCTGTAATCTCTGATATGGCCAACGGTTCAGGTACATTCAAATCGGGTAGCGATGAAATGGTTTACACCGTTAAGCAGACCGTAGATTATGACCGCAATGGCAAAAACGTTGAGTTGCTGTACACACGCGGAACACCTTACCGGCCGGGTAAATACACAGTAGAGCTATACAGTGAAGGATTCAAGATTGGCTCAGGTGCTTTTGCTGTTCGATAGATAAGCAGGAGACTAAATAACAGTGAAAACCCCGCCAGAACAGCTTCTGGCGGGGTTTTTTGTATCAACTATCAACTGGCTCAACGTTCGCTAATCAACTACGCCATTGCCCAACTGCTCATCGCTGAATCCGTTGACGAAGATATATTTCGTCTGGCTACCCTTTTTCAGAAGGAAGGTTGGAATCTGGCCAAGTCCGGGTCGGCCGGGGAGTTTTCCCTCGGATAGCACATGCACCGGATATGTTGGAACGCTGTTCTTTTTTAGTGGTTTGCTCACTTTAAAAGCCACCACGCCATCTTGCCGAAGCTGAGCTATATCCAGTTTGCGGAGGTCTGCCAGTGAATCCAGCGTAGTGGCATGTAACCGAGCCGGCGTGAGCGTAAGGCCAGTCGCGTCAATCTCTCTAAGACCGTAAAACGTAGACAGGTCGCCAAGGTCTTCGATCGTGCTGCGGTACGAGAAGGCTCTGGCCGAATCGGTGCTGACTTCGTAGTGGTTAATGCCAAGATCGACGGTGTAGGGCTTGCCGTTGCGCGTAACCGTGGCGTTGCGAATCAGAAGGTCGAACAGGGTACGGCCGTTCTCGGGAATAGCCTGATACTCGGCCGTTTTCTCGCCCGTATACGATTCTGTAGCAATAGCGTGCAAAGCGGTCAGGATAGCTACGAAATTGAGGCGGCGAATGCTCATTTTTTCCGGATCACCAACCTGCCCGCCCGATTCGATCAGGATCAGCGTGGTTCCCCATTTCTGGATGTTATCGCCAAACGCACGGGGTTCAAACTCATCATCATACCGCGCCACATGACCGGGAATAAATTGTTGCAATACCCGGTTCATGCCCACGATCAACTGCATCGACCGCTTTCTGATGTCGTTCACACTCCGGGCGGGGTCGTAGGCGGTGGCTAGGAACGAAACCACCGCCTGACGCCCCGAATTGCCCACGCTGTAGCGCGGGTTCTGGTCGTGCAGGTTGAAGCCCACGAGCGGTTTCAGCGATTGTTGCAAGCCTTTCAATAATACCGATTCAGGCGATTGCAGGCGTAGCGCATCGCGATTCAAATCAATATCTGCCGAGGTACGTCGCTGGAATCGTTCGGCACCGTCGGGGTTAAGCATGGGTACGAAATAGAGCGTCGTTTTGCTCAGAATGGCCTGCCGCATGTCATCGAATCCATCGCCCGATGCTTGTAAGAAACGGAAAATATCGAACATGGCCATAGTAGCCGTGGCTTCGTCGCCGTGCATCTGCGACCAAAGCAGTACCGGTATAGAACCCATTCCGGCTTTCACCTGATGAATGCTTCGCCCCTCAAGAGACGTACCTACCTGGCTCACAGAAAGCGGCTCACCCAGTTGCTGAATGACGGGTACTATATCGCGGTGTTTGAAGCGACGATGGGTAAACGAAGGATCTTTATAGGTATCGTGGGCATCATGAAGCTGCCTGGACAGCTCCTGCGCCTGTGTTGAGGTCAACAAAGTCATATACAAAAGTAAAGTCAAGAGCGTATGTGGCGCGTAAAAAAACACGCTGTAGGGCCAGGAAATACGTTGGTGGCTGCTGAGGGTGGCTGGTGTAAATGATGCGCTCATGGGTAAGTTAATGTCAGTAGTAAAGCCTTTTTATTTGGTAGTCAGCCACCAGCCACCTGTTGAGGCAAGCAAACAGCCGAACACGTTGAGCGCAATATTCAGGAGTGCGGCCCCTGCCCTACCCTGCTGAAGCAGCATCAGATTATCCTGACTGAAGCTGGAGAACGTGCTTAGCCCACCGCAAATGCCAACGCCCAGCAGTAACCGCCACGGTTCTGCCTCGGGTCGGCCAGCCACCCAACCCATTACGGCGCCTAATACGACAGACGCAAGTACGTTGACCGTCAGAATGCTAGCTGGGAAGGACGTACCTAGCCAGGTAATGGGAATCACCTTACCCAGGCTAAAACGAAGCATGCTGCCAAGGCCACCGCCTAAAAAAACGAGTACGTACTGGTTCATCAGCCAAAAAAAGAGAAAGCTCAGAATACAGAGCCAAAATACGCGTAAAACGTACCTGAACTCTATATGCTGAGCTTTAAACTCGTTGATCGCTGATTAACGGGTAACCATAATCTTTTTCACCTGCTTGGCATCCCCGGCGTTCAGTTGCAGGAAGTACATGCCGGTTGGTAGCTGGCTAACATCGAGCTGTTCGCTGATTTGCTTGCCATTACGCACCGTTACGGGCAGCTGACGTAATGTTTGGCCGGTAGGCCCGCTCAACGTCATAGTACCTTCTGTAGCCGTTTGCGACAGTTCGGCCATTACCCGAACCGAACCCGATGCCGGATTTGGATATACCGAGAACGAAGCCAGCGGCAACGGCTCAGTAGCCAGAACAACGGGTGGTGGCGGCACCTGAATCTTCAGATTATCGATCTGCCAGCCCCAGCCATGAACTAGCTGATCGGCAAAGAGCCGGAACCGAATGAGGATGACGTCGTTCGCCTTGAATGTTCCGTTTGCCTGAAGGCCAATCGTACGGGTTTTCAGTAGCGATTGCGTACCAACAGCGGTTGAGTTTGGCTCACCGGCGCTCCCCGTCGATGTGCTCGAATTCCAGGTGGCCGTCCATTCCGGATACGCATTGACGTTATAGCCATCGAGCAGAGTGAACCAGTTCAGACCATTGTCTTTGCTGCCTTCCACCGTTACATAGTCGTAGAAACCTTCGCCATTGAAGGCGGCTCCGGCATCGTTGGGTTCAACCAGGGCAATCTCGTCGAACTGGATACGAGCGCTATCAGGGTTGGTTTTCACGCGTATAGGCGCAAGCAGCGTATACGTGTAATTGCTTTCGTAGAACGCATTTAAGCCGTTTTTATAGGGGTGATCAGAATTTATGCTGGCACTGGTAAAACTGGCTGGCTGCTGAATACTGAATCCATTCCCCGCAAAATCAGCCGCCGCCGTTGCTGCCACGTTAAAATCATTCGTGTATTGCGTTCTGACCGTCGTTTGGGGAGCCACCACACTGACCGAGTAAAAGCCAGTGACCGGACTTATGGCCTGATTCCGGGCGGCTGATACGTCGCGGGCTATAATCCGGTAGCTGATGACCGATCCAGCTTTAAGCGAACGGGTTGCAATAGGAATAACAGTCGCCCAAGTGCTGTCAGGTACGTTGTATCTAGATGGGTCGAGCAGAAACATCGGAAGGGCTTGCTTTGCAACGCCATTGATCTGGTAATCAACATATACCGTATCTATTCCCTGTTTTGTGCGAGCTGCGTTGATTAGCCGCCGATTGTCTGACACTTTAGCCACAATCAGGAGTGAGTCTACTTTTGCCTCGAGTATCACTGTCTGCTCAGGGGCATGCACGATGGTTGGCGCAACGCGGTCCGGGCCGATTGTGAACGAATAGTAATACTGGACAGTACCGCCGTTATCTTTTCCGGGATTGGTGTATGTCTTGCCCGTTCCATCCTGCGTTTGCAAATAATACACCGTACGGCCCGGCATTTCGCTGGCAGGTAATGTATACGAATACGTATCGGTGGTGCCCTGCCTAACCATGTTCACCTGCTTATAGGAGTTATCCGTCTGAGTAGGAAATCCTGTGCGGTAGAACAATTTAGGCGGATCGGCACCCAGCGTTGTGTCGCTGACAACCCGGGCGGTGAACGTCACGGCACTGGTCGATTCTGTATCTGTAATGGGAGTATGAAGCAGCGAAGTGGTCTTCCATTCCAGATCTTCGAAAAAGGACAAAACGATTGGGCCTGGGTCCTGAGCAACTTCGGCGGCTCCAATGAAGGGAGTCATCAGTGAATTGGCCGTGCTTGCCCGGTAGGTTGTTTCGTCGAGGTGATACAGTGTCGACCCAGGCGAATACGCAGTTGGGGCGTAGAGTTTAGCCCTGTCGCCCGTTTTACGAACCAGCGTTGGGCCATTGATGTATAAGTTCTGGCCTGTGAGCTGTGTGTAAAGGGCTGACGAGCTACCGGCAATAGCATCATTCAGAATTTTGGTGCCCAGCCTATTTTCAACGTAAGCATCAAACACTGTCGAATACTGCACGCCGGCCGCCCGGCTTGTTGCATCGGCCCGAATACCACCCGTAAAGCCCAAACCGTGACCCAATTCGTGTAGCACAATCGTTACCAGATCATATTTGCCAGCCGTTGGCTTACCATCCAGTCCCAGGTACCAGTTGTTGGTGCTGCTGAAACTGGCGATGATATCGGCAGAGTCAGGGTGATTGATGTTTCGGCGCGCAACTTTCTCGGCGAGCGCCATCGGATAATAGGTTGTAGCCCGTTGCGATCCATCGGGGCCTCCCACGTAATCGGCTGGTCTGGCGCTACCCAATACGCCGGTTGCCAGTGGTTGCCAAACCGCCGTAATGTTGATCGTTACAGGGCTGACAAGCAGGGTAGACCAAATATCCACAGCGCGTTGAAACGCCGCTCGGGCGCTATCTGGATACCCAATGTATTTCACCACAAACTTGGCCGTAGCTGCCTTACGAGCGCGTGAATCGTTGAAACCAGCGGGTGGGCCTATACGCGAAAACACGTTCTCTTTTGATGCGTAACAGATGATGGAATCATTTTTTACGATCCGATTCCGCATGGCGAAATTCTCGTAGGTTGTCAGCGTTTTGAGCCTGGGAGGAGCTGTTCGTTTCTGGGCCATCAGCGAGCCTGTGGCCAGCAACAGGACGACCAGCAAACGCAATGCGTATCGGTGCATCATACACGTAGAATTGAGTCAGAGTCAAGAAGGATTGATTAGTACTAAAGATACTGAATTAAGGCAATAGCGCAAGCCCGTCGGCTGCGGTCCATCGTCGAACACATGACCCAGGTGCGCGTCGCACACGTTACAAAGCACTTCTACCCGATACATGCCGTAGCTGTAATCTTTTTCGAGCCGAACCACATCGGGCTGAAGCGGTTCGGTAAAACTTGGCCAGCCTGTACCCGACTCAAATTTGTTGGTCGATTCGAACAAAGGCGTTCCGCAGCAGACGCAGGCATACGTACCCGGCTCTTTCGACTCGCAGTATTCGCCCGTAAAAGCCCGTTCGGTGCCCTTCTGCCGGGTAACCCGAAATTGCTCGGGCGTCAGAATCCGGCGCCACTCTTCATCGGTTTTGATGACTTTCTCCATAGTACAATGATTTCTTACCCACGAATCGGGGTTTATTCTCATAAACGAACAACACTGCCGAATTGTCTTACTGAAACCCGGACAGCTACTGTTATTTTTGTAATACGTATGACTGCGCCACAACTGTTGCAAACGTATTGGGGATATTCGACTTTCCGGCCGTTGCAGGAAGACGTTGTCAATGCCTTACTCGACGGCCACGACGCGTTGGTGCTGATGCCTACGGGCGGCGGTAAGTCCGTTTGTTTTCAGGTACCAGCCCTCGGTATGGACGGCGTCTGTATTGTGGTCACGCCGCTGATTGCCCTTATGAAAGACCAGGTGTTTCAACTGCGGCGGCGTGGCATACCGGCAGCGGCTATTCACTCGGGCATGCATTACCGGGAAATAGACACGATTCTCGACAACTGCATCTACGGAAATCTGAAATTTCTATACGTCTCGCCCGAACGGCTGCGTACCGAGATTATGATTGAACGGGCGAAGCAGATGACCGTCTGCCTGCTGGCCGTTGACGAAGCACACTGCATTTCGGCCTGGGGGCACGATTTTCGCCCCCCCTATCTGCAAATCGCTGAATTTCGGGAACACCTTTCCGGCAACGTACCTACCGTGGCGCTGACAGCGTCGGCAACGCCCGATGTGCAGCGGGAAATTGTTGAGAAGCTGGATTTCAGAACTGGCTATAAGGTATTCCGGCAAACGTTTGCGCGGGCTAATCTATCCTACTCGGCGATGCTCGAAGAAGGCAAAGAAACCCGCCTGTTGAAGATTCTGACCAACGTACCTGGCACGGGCATCGTATATGTGCGCAGTCGCCGACAAACGCAGCAGATCGCCGAATGGCTGGTGAAACAGGGCATCTCTGCTGATTTCTACCACGCTGGCCTCAGCACGCCCGAACGATCGCAGAAACAGGAAGACTGGATCAACAACAAAACCCGCGTCATCGTGTCGACCAATGCCTTCGGAATGGGTATCGACAAGCCCGATGTGCGCGTGGTGATTCACCTCGACCCACCCGATACCCTCGAAGCTTACTATCAGGAAGCTGGCCGGGCTGGTCGCGACGGGCAGAAGGCCTACGCCGTGTTACTGTATACCGAAGCCGACTGCGCGCGTGTACTGGTTCAAACGGAGCAACAGTACCCCTCTGTCGATCTGATCCGACGTACCTACCAGGCGCTGGCCAACTATACGAAAGTGCCCGTTGGCAGCGGTGAATTCGAGACATTCGACTTTGACCTGGCTCAGTTTACCAAGACCTATTCATTGCCGCCGCAAGACACGCATTATGCGCTAAAGCAGCTTCAACTAGCAGGCTACATCGACCTCAGCGAAGCCTATTTCCGGCCATCGCGGGTGATGATGAATATGGACAACCGCGCTATTTACGAGTTTCAGGTCATGAATCCCCGTTTCGATCCGTTCATCAAGCTGATGCTACGGATGTACGGCGGCAAAATTTTTACCGACTTTCTGGCCATTTCCGAGGGCAACCTGTCGCGGGCGTTTATGGTGTCGGAAAACGAGATCATCCAGCTACTGACGCAGCTGGCCGAGCGGGAAGTGATCATCTATGAAAAGCAGACCGACAAGCCTCAGCTAACGTACCTGACACCCCGGCAAGACGCCCGCCAGCTCCCCTTCGATGTGCATGGTCTGGAAAAGCGTCGCGCCCATGCAATGGCCAAAGCCCAGGCATCGGTTGATTATGCCCGCCATCAGATACAATGCCGAACCCGTCTATTACAAAATTACTTTGGTGAGGAAACTGATGCAGCCTGCGGTATTTGTGATAACTGCCTGAAAGCGAAAAAGAAAGCCGGTCCCGACCCGCAGGTACGTGATCAGGTTCGTCAGTACGTAACGCTGGCCCGCGATAAAGGCGTTACGCCAAAACAACTGTCTAACTATTTCAGTCAGACCGACGAAAACGATCTCGCCCAGACCGTCCGCTTAATGCTTGCCGAAGAAGAACTCCGCTACAATGACGTGGGTAATCTGACGATGAATAAGTGAGAGTATAAGCCCCTCAACCCCTCTTCAGGGGGTTGGGTAAACAAGAACGCCCTTCAGATGATGTCTGAAGGGCGTTCTTTTGAAAAACTAGACGTATTCTCTACCGACGGCCACCGCCAATATCGAAGCCAACCTTGATGCCTGCATATGAGTTTTTGCTCTGCACAGTAGTACCGATCTGAGTACTACCACTGTTGTCAAATACAGCGGCATTGCTGCTTGGAATCAGGTTATACTCAACGCCTAACACAAAATGCCCGGTTTTGAAGCCTACCCGCGCCATACCTCCGAAGACTGTTCCTGCCGAGATTGTTCCGTTAGACGACTGACCGTTCGAGCCTGACCCTACGTATGTAAAACCAGTACTACCAACGCCATAACCACCAACACCAATGCCTACAAAAGGCCGAAAGCCCGATGTAGAAAGCATATAGTTACCTGTTAGAATAAACGAACTGGCGAATTGGGCGTTACCCGACGTTGTATTACCATTTACAATAACATTGCGGGCCATACCAGCTCCTTCAAGGCGAATACCAACGTCAATCTGGTCGCTAATGCCGTACTTTGGTTCAACGGCAAACAAAACACCGCCACCACCGCTTGGAATGGCAGCGCCGATTGATACGTTAACTTTAAATGGTTTGAACTCCTGAGCTTGAGCTGAGACGCCCAGCAGAAGGGCGGCGCACAGTGCAAAAAACTGTTTCATTGGATTGTGTTAATAAATGTGAGATAGGCCGTTTATTGTTTGAGCGACCTGCCAGAAGAACATCAATTGATGAAAAAATAGACAAATCATTCTACTTTACGGTCCAAAAATGTGCTATTGTCATATGAAACAATTTATCTTGACTGCCGCTCTGTTAACGTGTATCATCGCCACCGCCACCGCTCAAACGGCTAGTGTACCAACGGCTCCGTCACCCGAAATGGTGAAACTCGATTCGCTCACGAAGCTGTCACAACGTTTTCTTAACGAACAAAAAGTAGACTCACTGTACGCGTTGATGGGATCGACGTTTAAAAGCCAGATTTCGCCGGAAATGATGAAGCAGGTGGCCTCGCAGGTAAGTGGCCAACTGGGTAAATGGACTGCCGCTGAACCTGTTGGTATTAAGGACGGAATCGCTAAGTACAAAGCCACCTTCACCAACGCCACCCTCGATTTTTATATCAGCCGCGACGCTGAGGGAAAGATCAGTACGTTCCTGATGAAACCGTCAGAATAAGAAGACGTTAAGAAAAAATAACTTGCTGTTACAACGGTTACAGCCTAACTCGCGTCTATGGAATGAAGCGCATCTGATTATGAAAAAAGCCTTACTGTTCAGTACCTTACTTTTCGTGTCGGCCGCTTGTAGCCGCAACAATGACGTAGCGCCCACGCTGGCAAGTGAAGTGGCAGGAACGTACCTGACCAACGGCTTTCTGGACATACTCTGTATTGCTCTCCCCGCCAATCAAATGCCTGCCGTCACGCTAACGCCCGAGACGGAAGCCGCCGTTACGCTAACGTACCTGCGCCAGTATCCGACGGCCCAATCGCAGACGCTTACCCACCTGCAGCTTACCCGCCTTGCCGATAAAAGCATTCAGCTAACCCAGCAAGGTCAGGTTCTCGGCACCGTCCAGACCGATCGCGCTTTCAACACCAACGGCATGGAACGGCAAGCCCTCGTCTTACGCGTACAAACCAACGCCAACCCGCAAACCGCCATCACCTTCACCGGCGCGAAGGAGTAACGTACAACGTACCTGTCAACAATAAAAAAGGCCATTCCCGGTAAGGAATGGCCTTTTTTGATTTGCTGCGTAGATCCATTTAAATCCGCGTTAGCCGTGTACCCATCCTTAATTCCGCAGGGGCTTGCCGCCTTGCAGCAGGCTTTGAATACGTTCCAGGGTTTTCTTCTCACCGGTCAACGACAGGAAGGCTTCGCGCTCCAGGTCGAGGAGGTATTTTTCCGTTACGTTTTGTGGGCTACTCAGGTCGCCGCCGCAGATGACGTAGGCCAATTTGTCGGCAATTTTTAGGTCGTGATCTGAGATGAATCGGCCCATTTTCATAGCGGTGATACCTGCTTTGAACAGGGCGATACCCGTTTTACCCTGCACGCGAATATCATTCCGTTGCTTGGGCTGCGTGTAACCGTTCTCGGCCAGTTCAATCGCTACCTGCTTGGCTTCGGCAATCTGACGGCTGCGGTTCAACACGATCTGCGCCGAGGGCAGCAGGTAATTCATCTCGCGGGCCTCCTGCGCCGAAGTCGACACTTTCGCCGTGGCGATGTTCATGTAGGCGGCTTGCAGGATGTTCAGCTCAGGGTCGCCGGTTTGGTAGAGGTCCGAGCAGCGGGCGGCCATTTCTTTGGTGCCACCACCCGCCGGAATCAGGCCCACGCCTACTTCAACTAGGCCCATGTACGTTTCTGAATGGGCCACCACACGGTCGCAGTGGAGGTTGATCTCGCAACCACCGCCAAGCGCCAGCGAGTGAGGCGCGCCCACTACTGGAATAGATGAATAGCGCGCCCGCATCATGCTCTGCTGAAACTGCGAAATCATCAGGTTGATCTCGTCGTATTCCTGCTCCAGCGCAAACATGAACAGCGTAGCCAGGTTGGCCCCCGCCGAGAACGCCTCGGTCGATTCATTGCCGATCACCAAGCCCCGGAAATCTTTCTCGGCCAGCGAGATAGCCTTATTGAGGCCTTCAATTACCTCTGCCCCGAAGGTGTTCATCTTCGAGCGGAATTCGAGGTTGATGATGCCGTCGCCCAGGTCGTAAATGGCGGCACCGGCATTTTTCCAGATCACATTATCGCTCAGACTCTCGAGAATGATGAACGACTCGGTGCCCGGAATGGTCTTGTACGACTTTGTGGCGATATCGTAATATTGCTTCTTGCCTTTTTCGGTTTTGTAGAAGCTGGTGGCACCGCTGGCCGCCATGTCGTAAACCCACTGCGCAGGTTTCGTGCCCAGTTTCTCCATCATATCGATACCAGCCTGCAGCCCAATGGCATCCCAGGTTTCGAACAGACCCATCTGCCAGCCGAAGCCCGCTTTGATGGCCTCATCGATCTTATATAGTTCGTCGGCTACTTCCGGAATACGATTCGTGGCGTACTGGAAGGCATCGGAGAACGTGCGGCGGTAGAATTCACCCGCTTTGTCGGTGCCCGCCAGCAGTACTGAAAAACGCTTCCGCAGGCTTTCAATGGCTTTGGTGCTCTCAAGCGTCGCGAATTTTACTTTCTGCGACGGTTCATACTCAAACGTCTTCAGGTTCAGGGCCAGAATGACCGTCTTACCTTTCTCGTCTTTCGTCTTCTTGTAGAAACCCTGTCCGGTTTTGTCGCCGAGCCATTTGTTATCGCTCAGTTTCTGCATCACCGACGGCAGTTCAAACGCCTTGTGCGACTCGTCATACTCCAGCTTCACCAGATTGCTCGCCACGTTGACGGTCGTATCCAGGCCTACCACGTCCGACAACCGGAACGTACCTGACTTCGGCCGACCAACCACCGGACCGGTCAGTTTGTCCACTTCCTCTACGCTGAGGCCCATCTCTTCGGCCACGCGGATGGTCTGCACCATGGCGTAGATTCCGAGCCGGTTGGCAATGAAACCGGGCGTGTCTTTGCAGAGAACCGTGGTTTTTCCCAGATACAGATCGCCGTAGCTCATCAGGAAATCCACGATGGCGGGGTCGGTGTCGGGGCCGGGAATGATCTCGAGCAAGCGCAGGTAACGCGGCGGGTTGAAGAAGTGCGTGCCGCAGAAATGCCGACGGAAATCGTCGCTACGGCCTTCGGTCAGCAGATGCATCGGAATACCCGACGTGTTGCTGGTAATCAACGTACCTGGCTTACGGAACTGCTCAACACGCTCATACAGTGAGCGTTTGATGTCGAGCCGCTCCACGATGACCTCGATCACCCAGTCGTAATTGGCGATGTCTTTCAGATTATCGTCGAAGTTGCCCAGTTTCACCCGGTCGGCAAACTTGGGGCTATAGAGCGACGCAGGCGTGGCTTTCAGCATCGTTTGCCAGGCATCGCCCACCATCCGGTTCCGAACGGCGGGGCTGTCGGTAGTAAGGCCTTTAGCAGCTTCGGCGGCGTTTGGTTCGCGCGGAACCATGTCGAGCAGCAGAACGTCGAGGCCGATATTGGCGAAGTGAGCCGCAATGCGCGACCCCATGATGCCCGATCCCAGCACGGCTACACGCCGAATGCTACGGTTCTTTTGGGTTGTTTTGGGTTTTTCGAGTGTTGCTTCCATGAGAAGGGTAAGATTGAAACGCTGACTGGCCGGTTGAAAGGTGTAGATGAATGAGTTCAATCGGCATCGTCAGCACTCTATAACTGGTTGCGATCTAAAAGTTTAGTGAGTTCATCAACATCGCCAAGGTCTTTGGGGCGACCAGTAGCTTTTTTCTCCGTGATCAGATCATTCAGGTGAATGACTTTAAACGGGACATCATCAAAGGTCGCGTCGCGGGCACGAGCATAGCAGGCATCAAAATCGGTATCAGCAAATGCTTTCAGCGAATGACCCATGTCTAGCGTAAAGCCTTGTTTACCAACCGTTACTGTTGACCAGCTAAGTAGCAAAGGGACGTTCATCAGCAACTCGGCGCCAGCCACGTTGTTTTCGGCCAACGCCTGCACGAGGTTTGTTTTATTGGCATCATCGGCCCTGATCCACAAATCAAGGTCTTCCGTTGCCCGTATATAACCGTGGACAATATTGGCTATGCCACCAACCAGCAGATACTGCACCCCGAACCGGTTCAGGCTGCGGAAAAGACTTTGCACGTCGCTCTGCGAAATATCCATCGTCTTGGCTGGATTGACTGAGTTACCCCGGTAAAACGCGTTCGCCACCTGCATCAGACCAACGAAGCGGTCTAAAAGTGGCTGGGCGATAACGGGGTAAGTCGGTTGCATAGAGAGGTCACGTTTATAAAACGTCTTCGATTGGGGTGTTGCTGGCTTTCAGCTTGGTGTTTTCTTCTTCCACAATGAGGTTGATCTCCTTGATGACATCGAAGAAGACCACGAGCTTGTCGAGCGGTATTTTTTCGCGAACCATCTTGTTGAATTCGATCACTCCTTCGCGAGCCATTTCGCGCTTGGCTTTGCCCTCTTCGGTGAGGTAAATGCGCACAAACCGCTTATCTGACTTATCTGTTTCACGCCGGATCAGGTCGCGCTCTTCCAGCGTTTTCAACATCCTGACCAGACTGCGCGGCTCCATACCCAGCAGCGGACCGATTTTAGTAGCGGGTGTACCCTGCTCGGCATCGATGTTCAGCAGTACGTACCCAGTCGCCATCGTCAGATCGAACCGGGCCGCATAGGCATTGTACATCCGTGAGATGGCGTGCCAACCCCACTTCAGGTGAAAATCAACGGTTTTCTCTTTCTTCATAGCGGATGTCGCCTGACCAACAGATGGTTGTTCAGTTAGACAAAACTACGAAATTTTCAAAAATAGTATGCATGCATACTGATTTTGGCTAAATGAAAAGAGGGCCATAGAACTGACGAATCAGCTCTTTGGCCCTCTTTCCTAGCTATGTAACCGCTTACGCCGCCCGTGTTACGGCGGGCTTGACTTGCTTAGTGCTTCCGTAAGCCGGGCAAACGCCTTTACGAGCGCAGGCTCCCATCGACAGCAGCAGAACAGCACTCGCCAACATCACTACCTTTTTCATGATTTTGATTTGGTTAATTATCTTCTTTCACTAATTCAGGCTGTAAGTCGGCGATTTCCTCTGCTTCTTCAGCGGCCTGTGCCGCCTCCAGCTCAGTTGGTTGCGGTAAATTGGTGGGCGTATAGCCCAATATTTTCAACATCGACTCGCTGTGCTGCTCCGGCGCAAACAGGCGCGTGCGGAGGTTGCCTTCCTCGTCTTTGTCGACAATGACGTGTTGTGGCGCCGGAATCAGACAGTGCTGAATACCGCCATACCCGCCTAGCGATTCCTGATACGCACCCGTGTGGAACAGGCCCACATACTGATCTTCCGTTTCCTGATCGAAAATAGGCAAGTAAAGGTCAGCCGAGTGTACTTCTGTATTATAAAAATCGTGCGAATCGCAGGTTAGCCCGCCCAAATTTACTTTCTGGTACGGATTATCCCAGTTATTCACCGACAGCATGATGTACTTCTGTCCCAGTCCCCACGAGTCGGGCAGCTGCGTAATGAACGAACCGTCGATCATATACCACAACTCCTTGTCGTTCTGGAGCTTCTGGTCAATTACTTTGTAGATAACGGCGCCACTCTCCCCTACCGTATACGAACCGAACTCGGTGAAGATATGCGGAACAGGTACGTTGTTCTTGTTGCATATCCACTGAATCGATTCCACGATCTGGTCGATCATGGCCTGGTAGTCGTACGAGAACTGGAACGAGGTCTGGATGGGGAGTCCGCCGCCGATATCGATGCTGTCGAGATCAGGGCAGATTTTCCGCAATTCGCAGTATTTGTACATGAACCGGCTCAGTTCGCTCCAGTAATACGCGCTGTCTTTCACGCCCGTATTGATGAAGAAATGCAGCATTTTCAGTTTGAACTTGCTGCTGTTCTGAATCTTGCTCTTGTACAGCTCGTTGATGTCGCTATACCGAATACCAAGCCGCGACGTGTAGAACGCGAAGTTTGGTTCTTCATCCGTTGCAATTCGGATGCCAAGATTCACCGATTCGGCCGTTACAGAATCCTCGTATGCCTCGATTTCTTTGAGGTTGTCTAGGATCGGGAATACGTTGAAGCCCTCGTTGATCAGCTCGCTGATATACTGCGTGTAGAGCGGCCGTTTATAGCCGTTACAGATGATGTACGTGCTCTTATTGATCTTTCCGCTCCGATGTAATTCCCGAATAATGGGAATATCGAACGCCGATGAGGTCTCGAGGTGAACGTTGTTTTTGAGGACCTCGTCGAGCACGAACCGGAAGTGCGACGATTTGGTACAATAGCAATACGTGTAATTGCCTTTGTAATTATAGCGCTTCATCGCGTTCTTAAACAGCGACTTAGCCTGATCAATATGTTCCGATATTTTCGGCAGGTAGGTCAGTTTAAGCGGGGTGCCATACTGCTTTACAATGTCCATCAGGGGTACATTGTTGAACAACAGGTGGTTGTTCTCGACGTTGAACTCCAAGGTAGGGAATTCAAAGGTCTGGTCAATCAGGTCGTAGTACGTCTTCATCCCTGCGGTCAGCGCATAAAGAATTTGTTCGTGGTTAGTAAAAAAACGGGTCGCGAAAGTGGGGCTAATTTTGGTGTCATGCAAGTAGGCCCCATCTGCAAAGTAGAAAACGCATTTACGGGGGGTTTGATTCTATGACGTTACGTTTTTTGGGTAAAGTTTGGCTATTGGTATCGTATGTATGGTGTATAGGTACGATACTGGATGGTAGATATGTAGGGGCCGCCACTGTGGCCCGCCCCTACATATCTACCATCCAGCAGCAAGAGCAGCCGCCCTACAAATTCCGCCGTGGGTTGATGGGGACAACATTTGTAGTGACGCTGTATGCTGCCGACAGCCTGACCGCACAACGTACCTATGACGCCGTTTCGGCGCGAATGGATACGCTGAACCAGATCATGAGCGATTATCTGGATGGGTCAGAAGTGAACCTATTATCGGCGACAAGCGGGCAGAATCGCTGGGTACGTGTCTCGCCTACGCTATTTGATGTCTTGCAGAAGGCTAAACAGATTGCTCAACAGTCAGGTGGGCGGTATGACCCGACGATTGGTCCGCTGTCGCAGTTGTGGCGGCGGGCGGTGCGGCAGCGCACCCGGGGCGGGTTCGCCTTTCCGGCTGCTCAAGAACGTCGGAAAGCGCGGCGGGCTGTTTCGTGGCGGTATATCGAACTGGATTCGAATAGCCAGTCAGTTCGGTTGAAGAAGCCCGGTATGCGGCTCGATCTGGGTGGCATTGGACAGGGATTTGCCATCGACGAAGCGCAGAAGGTGCTTCACCAATACGGCATTCGCGTTTTTCTGCTTGATATTGGCGGTGATATCCTCGTTGGCGATGCTCCCCCCGGCCGTCCCGAAGGCTGGCGAATTAGTCTGACCAAAGGCAACGTACCCGAAGCTGACTCTATTATCCTACTGAAAAATGCGGCCATTACAACATCAGGTGATACGGAGCGGCATCTGGATATTAATGGCCGTCGGTATTCGCACATTATGAATCCGCGAACGGGTCTGGGCCTACGCCATTTCGTGCAAGCCACCGTGCAAGCGCCTACCGGTACGTATGCTGATGCGCTCACGAAGGTATTCAGCGTAGCGCGGCCCAGTCAGCGAAAGCGATTGCAACGCCGTTTTCCGCAGGCGCGAGTGTGGATTAAGGAGAAGAGAAATGGGAACACGAATACCGCGGATTGAGTGAATTACAACAAATGATAATGGTACGCGGATGAGGCGGATTGAATGGGTGTTTGCGGGTCTTTGGATTTAAGTGGATTTACCCTTGCGTCAGCCAGCATCTGCTTAAATCCAAAGACCCGCAAACACCTACTCAATCCGCCTTATCCGTGTACCCGTAATTCATCGCCACTCATCCCAAAAAGCCCTTGGCAATCAACCCCAATCCTAATCTTTAGGGCGAAACTGCGTTCTGACTGTATGCTTACTCTCCATAATTTCCAGAAATCGTACGGCGAACGGCCTATTCTGACGATTCCTGACTGGCAGTTACCAACCGGTATTCACTGGCTGAAAGGACCGAATGGTGCCGGGAAGACAACCCTGTTTCGCTCTATTGCGGGGATGTTACCCCACGAAGGGTCGGTGAGGCTGAACGAGCTGGACAGTCGGCAAGATGTAGTGGCCTATCGGCTGAAGGTCAACTATGCCGAAGCGGAGCCCACCTTCCCTCCTTTCCTGACGGCGCATGAGCTGATCAAATGGGTAGCCGATGCCAAGCAGGCACCCGCCGGGCAGGCAGCGGGGCTGACCGAGGAATTTGGCGTAGGTACGTATCAGCATACGCCCGTAGGTACGTATTCGAGCGGGATGCTGAAGAAGACGTCGCTGATTATGGCGTTTCTGGGCCAGCCAACGTTGATTCTGCTCGATGAGCCGCTGGTCACACTCGATGTGGCTGCTACCCAAACCGTGGCTGAACTGATCGATAGAGCGCGCCTGGCTGGCGTAAATTTCCTGCTGTCATCACACCAGGCCATGGAAACGGCGCAACTCCCCATCGACTCAGTTTGGCAGGTAGCCAACCAGACCGTAACGCCTGCTTCGGTATGATTTGGAAACGGTTTCAAGTAATGTATACCGTGTTGGCCAAAACACTGGTGTATCCTTTTTATAGGCAGAATGCTGGCTTATTATGGATAGCCGGGTTGCTGGCAGGCGGTTTCATGCGGGAGAGCGACCATGTAGCGCTGGCTACCTACGCGGTGTCGTCTGTAACGGTGCTGGCTCTGTATGTGGCTATCTGGCTGCTCTACACGCTGCTGGCTACGCGTTTCGCCGTCAGCATGATCAACCGTTACGATGTGCTGCTGCATTTGCGGCTATTTTCGCCAATCAACCGTTGGGCGGGGCTGGGTACGTCCCAACTCCTGCTGATGGGGCCGGCGTTGGGTTATGCATGGTTTGTTATTCGTATTGCCAGGCAGGAGAAGCAGGTCTGGGCCATTGCAACGATTGGTGGAAGTCTGTTGCTGATCTGGGCGGCAGGTATCTCCTGGTACGAATACGCGCTACGCCATCCAAACCCGGTAAGCCGGTGGGCGACGTGGGTCAACAGGATCCGCAGGTACGTTCGCACACCCTATAGCCTGTTTTATCTGCGTTACCTGCTGAACGAACAGGGTACCCTGTTCTGGCGAACCAAGCTCGGAACAGGCCTGGTCTGGATCGGTATTCTGAAGCTCTACGCCACCGACCATTACCAGATCAACCTTTTCCGAACACCCGACTATGACCTTCGTCTGATTGGTCTTGGAGGCCTGCTGGTTGGACTGGGCCATGCTACTGTGGTGTATGAGCAGTACCGTTTCGAGCATCGCTGGCTACCCATTTACCGAAATATGCCGGTACCCGACTGGCGGCGATGGGCTGGGTACGTTGGCCAGTTTGCGTTGTTGCTCCTGCCCGAAGCCCTGCTCCTGCTCTATCACCTCCCCGCCGACCAGCCTCTGTGGCGAACAATCGGCGCGTGGGCGTTTGGCGTGAGCCTGCTAAGCGTGCAACAGGGTTTGCTGTTTCGCGTTCACCGGACGCCCGACCGTAGCATGACCGTTGTATACATCATGCTGATTGCCTATTTCCTCTTCGTCATGTTCCGAATTCCGCTCTGGGGCTTGGCCACGGCGAATCTGCTGGCATCAGGCTGGCTGTTCAGCCAGTATTACTGGACATCGGCCTGGGAAGGAGAATGAAGCGGACGAATAGAGCCTGCTGATAAAGAGACGCCCATACATTTTTATAAGACCCAGTAAAAAAAAACAACTCCCGGCCATGTCAGACATAGCCAGGAGTGTTAATTGGTTGATAGTCAGCCGATAAATCAAGATCCGCACATTTCGCAATCGTCTTTATTATCGATTGAGCAGATCATGGCGGCGTAAGCCTGTTCGGCTTCGCTGACCTGCTGTGGATTCTGCGCGGCGTGCTCTTTGGCCAGTTCATTCTTTTCCGGAAAAAGAACACGGCCTCCCAAAAAGCGACCTAGGTCAGAATTTTCTGTTATCACAACGTCCTTTATACTAAGTGCCAAAGCTTTCATAAGCGTTTTCAGGGATGAAAAGACTCAGATTTACCCTGCTGAGCGAGTCGTTCACTTACTTCTCGTTTAAACTGGTCTAGTTGCGTATGTAAGCTAGCATTCTTGATGAGCAGGCCATCAGCCTTAATCATACCATCCTCAAGAATGGCCTCTGCTCGCTTAGCCAATTCATCTATTAGTTGTTGCTTATCCGCCTTCATTAGTTGGTCTGCTTAATAATTCGATCATAAACCGACAATGAGTAATGTCTAACTCATGGTTGTCGATAGATTCGGCTAATATCTTTTGTTTACTCTTAAGTCCAGTCAAAAGAACTTTTACCTTTTCAAACGCAAGGTTATCGTATTCGTTCAATTCACGCGACATTCGGATTATCTTACGGGCTTCATAAATTGCCATCTCGACATTGAGCAGATCGCCTACTGCTTCAAGTTGACTAGTTTCAATATAATTTAACCAATTTTCGTAATACTCCTTATCCTTATTCACAAATAGATATCAGATCTTAGATTAATGTCTTTAAAACTCTGTAATTAATTCTCTTTTTCACTAATGCTCCCGACTATGTCAGACATAGCCGGGAGCGTTAATTAGTTGATAGTCAGCCGATAAATCAAGATCCGCACATTTCGCAATCGTCTTTATTATCGATTGAGCAGATCATGGCGGCGTAAGCCTGTTCGGCTTCGCTGACCTGCTGGGGGTTCTGGGCGGCGTGCTCTTTAGCGTAGCCTACATAGTCGAGCGGTTTTTCGACGGGGGCCGTTTCGGCCATGGCAGGTTCGAGTTGTGGCTCGGCTTGTGGCTGTACCACAGTGAACTTCACGGCATCGGTGGCGGCTTTCGTGCGCAGGTAATACATACCTGTTTTCAGGCCGGCGCGCCAGGCGTAGAAGTGCATCGACGTCAGTTTACCGAAGTTGGCATCCTGAATATGAATGTTCAACGACTGCGACTGGCAGATGTACGCGCCCCGGTCGGCGGCCATATCGATGATGTGCTTCTGCTTGATCTCCCACACCGTTTTGTAGAGATCTTTCAGATGCTGCGGAATGTTCGGAATGTCCTGCACCGATCCGTTGGCGATGATCAGGTTATTCTTCATGTTTTCGTTCCACAGCCCCAGTTTCACCAGGTCACGCAGCAGGTGCTTATTTACCACCACGAACTCGCCCGACAATACGCGGCGGGTGTAGATATTGCTCGTATAAGGCTCAAAGCACTCGTTGTTGCCCAGAATCTGGCTCGTTGATGCCGTTGGCATCGGAGCCAGCAGCAGTGAGTTCCGTACACCGTGCTCCATTACTTCGGCGCGCAGTGCGTTCCAGTCCCAACGGTTCGATTTTGGCGTTACACCCCACATATCGAACTGGAATTGACCTTGCGAAATTGGTGAGCCTTTCCACGTTTCGTATGGACCATGCTGCTTGGCCAGTTCCAGCGAAGCGGTCATGGCGGCGTAGTAGATCGTCTCGAAGATGTCTTCGTTCAACCGCCGCGCTTCGTCTGATTCGAACGGCATGCGGAGCATGATGAAGGCATCGGCCAGCCCCTGCACACCCAGCCCGATTGGCCGGTGACGCATGTTCGAGCGACGGGCTTCTTCAACGGGGTAGTAATTGAGGTCAATGATTTTGTTCAGGTTGCGCGTAGCTGTGCGCGTTACCTCATACAGTTTCTGGTGGTCGAACCGCAACACGCCGTCGTCTCCTTTCAAGATAAACTTCGGCAGGGCAATGCTGGCCAGGTTACACACCGCCACTTCGTCGGGCGAGGTGTACTCCATGATCTCGGTGCAGAGGTTACTCGATTTGATGGTGCCGAGGTTCTTCTGGTTCGATTTCCGGTTGGCAGCATCCTTATACAGCATGTACGGCGTACCGGTTTCGGTCTGGCTTTCCAGTACCTCAAACCACAGATCCTGCGCTTTTACGGTGCGGCGGGCACGTCCTTCCCGCTCGTAGCGCGTGTATAGCGCCTCGAACTCGTCGCCATAGGCATCAGACAGGCCCGGGCACTCGTGCGGGCAGAACAGCGACCAAACGTCGTTGTCTTCTACCCGCTTCATGAACAGATCGGGCGTCCATAGAGCATAGAACAGGTCGCGGGCGCGATTTTCTTCTTTGCCGTGGTTTTTCTTCAGCTGCAGGAAGTCGAAGATATCAGCATGCCAGGGCTCCAGGTAAACGGCGAACGAGCCTTTCCGCTTGCCTCCGCCCTGATCAACGTACCTGGCGGTGTCGTTGAATACGCGCAGCATCGGCACAATGCCGTTCGAGGTACCGTTGGTGCCTTTGATATACGTACCGGTAGCCCGCACATTATGAATGCTCAGGCCAATACCACCCGCCGACTGCGAGATTTTGGCCGTTTGCTTCAGTGTGTCGTAAATGCCCTCGATGCTGTCATCTTTCATCGTCAGCAGGAAGCAGCTGCTCATCTGCGGCTTCGGTGTGCCGGCGTTGAACAACGTTGGTGTAGCGTGCGTAAACCACCGTTCGCTCAACAGGTTATAGGTATCAATGGCGGCATCGATATCGTCCATGTGAATACCAACTGACACGCGCATCAGCATATGCTGCGGACGCTCGGCAATGCGGCCTTCCATTTTCAGAAGGTACGACTTCTCGAGTGTTTTGTAGCCGAAGTAATCGTAGCCGTAGTCACGGTCATAAATCACCGTTGAGTCGAGGATGGCGGCGTTCTCCCGAACGATATCGTATACCTCTTTTGAAATTAGCGACGCATTTTCCCCCGTTTTAGGATCGATGTAGTTGTAAAGCCGCTTGATGGTCCCCGAAAATGATTTGTTCGTTTCCTTGTGCAGGTTGGAAATCGCAATACGTGCTGCGAGGATAGCGTAATCAGGGTGGCGGGTAGTCAACGACGCGGCCGTTTCAGCGGCTAGGTTGTCGAGTTCAGTGGTTTTCACACCATCATACAGACCGTTGACCACTTTCATCGCTACTTCAACGGGTTGTACATAAGCCGGGTCGAGGCCGTAGCACAGTTTTTCGATACGGGCGGTGATCTTGTCAAATTTGACCGACTCCCGGTGGCCATCTCGTTTAATTACATACATGGTGCTTGTAGGGGGTTAGATACGCGTTTTGCCGTGAATTTTACGATTAACAGGGCTGTGGAATGATCAGTAGAAACCGTTCCGCAACGAGCTAATCAATTATGATACAATGTGTTGACAATTAGATAAATACAGGAACATATGGTGGCCAGATTGAGTGTTAAGCCACTGTTAAAGGTAACCCCAAACCAGCCGAAAAATTCGCTTCGTCAAGAAGTCCTTCGAAAAATGAAACTTGGCCAGCCGCCCGGCTGCTCCGTTGATGGCTGACCGTAAACGACTTACAATACTCTACCGGGGAGATGGCCTAAAAAAGGTACTACTCCTAATAGTCATATAGCGTTTATGCTATAAAAGCTACTGTGTATATAGAATTGGTATTTAAACAAGGATGGCTTTTCGGCGAACGTGATCAAAATAGCCGATTTACTGCCGAAAATCCCAACCTCTGCCCTCGTTTTACATCATTAATATTAGGGTGCGGTTAATTCTATAATTCGTTGACAGAAAGTGTTGTGTGTCAGCGAAAAAGCCCGTATTTTTGCAGTCCTTTTCGGACGGAAACCGAATTTTGGCAGATAATCAGATAGATACAATGAAAAAGGGCATTCACCCAGAGTACCGCGATGTGGTATTCCACGACATGTCGGCCGACTACAAATTTGTAACGCGCTCAACAGTCCAGACTAAAGACACTATGGAGTTCGAAGGTCAAACGTACCCACTGGTGAAAATCGAAGTTAGCTCACAATCGCACCCTTTCTACACGGGTAAGAACGTACTGCTCGATACCGCTGGTCGTATTGACAAGTTCCGCAAGAAGTACGGCAAATAAGCGCCCCTGTTTCTTCGGATTCGCTAAAAAAGCCTCGTTCCAAACTACGCCCGTTTGGAACGAGGCTTTTTTGTGCAATTTGCATCATCGCATACACACCTCTGTAAGAAACAGATTATGAGTCAATCGATTTCGATGCCGGCAGCCTGCACGCAGGAATGGCTGGCTATGCAATCTGTTTCTGGTGGGCGGCATTGTGTATCCTGCCAACGCCTAGTTCATGATTTCACCCAGTTTTCGGATGCTGAACTGGTGGCCTGGTTTGCTAACCATACCGGACCCACCTGTGGGCGCTTCCGCTCCGATCAATTGGATTTGCCACTTTATACGAATCAGCCTGCTGCACCAACGGGCGTTCGCGGCTGGGTACGTTGGGCATTGGCTTTGGTACTTGGCTGGCAAACAGCACGCGCACAAAACGCCTTACTAGTTAAAACCGCAGCTCCACAAACGGTTGCTCCGGCTAGCAGCCAACAGCCAGTAATGACGCCAGATTCCGTTCTTCTCTACATTCGGGGTCAGGTAATTCATGATGGCGGCAAGCCCGCAACCGTACATATCAAGAAAGGCCACGATCAGACTCTTTTTGCATCTGACTCAACCGGTCATTTTACCATTCCGATCTATTTGTCTGACCAGCGTAACGATGTAGTGCTGCTCAATTTTGGTTCTCAGGTACAGGTATGGGTTTCGACCAGGGAGGAACGCCCGCCCATTACAATTACGCTCAAGCCTACTGTCTTGAACACAGTCATCCAGTTACCTCCTGGTTTGCAGTTGAGGGTAGGTGCTGTCACGGTAAATAAACCAGGTACGCCAACTAGCCTTGATAAAAAGTAACGCCAGTCTATAAAAGCCGAAGGGACGTTCCTGCTCAGGAACGTCCCTTCGGCTTTTATAGACTAACAGCAATCAGGCCTGCCTGATAAGCACGGCGTTTTTCTGACCGGAAATACCGTCTGTTCTGAACTGGCTGGCTACGTTTTCCTGCACATAGTAATACGCTTCCCAGTACGTTTCGGGCTTGGTCCAGACGCGGACATCGTAGGCAACGCCATTATCATTCAGGTGATTGACCAGAATGTCATGTGTCTGGTCTTTCAGCGCATACGGGCAAGCGTCGATGACCTTCTGCACGGAAGCCCGGGTAGCATTGAGGTCGTTATCATTGCCAACGGCAAATGTCATATCGACCCGTATCAGGTTACGCGTTGATACGTTCGTGATGGGCGCAGTAGACAATGGCCCGTTCGGCAGGATAATGGTTTTGTTATCGGGTGTAACCAGGATGGTGTTGAAGATCTGAATGGCATCGACATGACCGGTAAAGCCCTGCGCGCTGATCAGATCGCCTACCCGGAATGGCTTGAAAATCAGGATTAATACGCCCCCCGCGAAGTTGGAGAGGCTTCCCTGTAAGGCCAACCCAACTGCCAGCCCTGCCGCGCCGATGATGGCTACAAACGAGGTTGTTTCGAGCCCCAGCGTACTGGCTACGCTTAACAGCAATAATACGCGCAATAGTCCGCTGAATAGTGACAGCAGAAACGGCTGCACGTCGCGGTCGACGTGCCGGTTGTTCATTAGTTTCGACAGAAATTTAACCAGCTGACCGATGATCCACAGACCTACGATCAGCGTGACAACAACCAGCAGGAGCTTAGTGCCGTAGAGCGTTACCAGCGTTAGGAGCTGATCCGAAATTTTAGTGAAATCCATAAGTATGTAGTGAAATGGTGGTTTGTGACTTTGACTTTAACAAGTGATCAAAGTAACGGGGGTACTACATACTTACAGGTTTGTATTGGACTTGCGGTTGTACCAGACTGATACACAAAGGCAACAGCCGTGGTCGGGGCCATTAAAGAAGACTTAATGTATCAGAAATGGAATTGCTATACCTTGCTTTAAATGCCTATCGTATGCCACAATCCGCTCTGATTTCTATTCCTTCGCCCTGCCCTGAGTCTTGGGAGCAAATGGCTGCCGTGAGCGGTGGACGGCATTGCGAATTGTGCCAAAAAACGGTTCATGATCTATCAACGTTCTCGGATCGTGAACTGGCCAACTGGCTGGCAACGTATACCGGCGAAGCAGTCTGTGGCCGACTCCGTACCGATCAGTTAGAGAGACGTATCCAGCAGGTTCAGGTACGTTCAGAACAAGCCAGAAATGGTGGCTGGGTACGTTGGGCGGTGGCCCTTGTGCTGGGCTGGCAGACGGCCAGGGGACAGGCAGCCCCAAGTATACCTGTTCCACAACCAGCTACCATTCAGCCTAGAAGAGCCCTGGTTAATAGTCAACGACCTCTGATAAGACCAGAACCAGTATTTTACATAAAGGGACAAGTCGTTGATGAGGATGGGGAACCGTACAACCAGATTGTTGTGCAGCATGAATCGGCCGGCGTATCAGTACCGGTAGATAGTGACGGCAGATTCCGATTACCTGTTTACGCAGACGACCAGAAAGAGGATTCAATTCGGGTGGGCATTATCTATTCCAATCGGCAGTATATCAATGTGTCGACCAGGCAGGAACAAGCACCGCTACTTATCACCGTATACGCCCCTGTACCAAGCCGTACTATTGTTGGCGGTGGCCTGGTAGTTACCCGGCAGGAGCAACCTAAACGACGCTCTCTCTGGCAGTTTTTAACTGGGAAACGGTGAAATTCATTTTACAAAAAATGCCCAACCAGCAACGGATTGGGCATTTTTTGTCACATCTGATACGTCTCGTTCCTACTTGTGCAAAAACGCCTGCAGCGACGCAATTTTCGATTCAGCGTCGGCGGCTTTCTGGCGTTCGCGCTCGACCACATCGGCTTTTGCGTTGGCCACAAACCGTTCGTTCGACAGTTTTTTCAACACCGAATCGCGGAAACCGATCAGGTACGTTAATTCCTGTTGTGCTTTCTCTTTTTCCTGCTCTTCGTCTAGCTGATCGGCCAGATCAATGTAAAATTCGTCGCCTTTAATCAGGAATGAAGTCGCATTCTCCGGCTTCTCCGATACATACTCGATGGCAGGTACGTTTGCCATTTTCTGGATCAAGCCTTCCAGCGCTTTGAACCGGTCGGGCGTGGCAGTACGGATCGAGAGCGGCAGTTCTACCTTTGGCGCAATCTGCTTGGCATTGCGGATGTTGCGAATGCTGGTTACGATCTCGAACAGCGTATCAAAATCAGCCAGTATAGCCGTATCGATCGATGCTGCTTTGGGGAACGTGGCCGTACACAGGCTTTCGCCAGGCTGACGTTCACGAATATCCTGCCAGATTTCCTCGGTGATAAACGGCATAAACGGATGCGTCAGGGCCATCAGCCGCTCGAAGAAATTGATCGTTGCCAGGTATGTTGCCTCGTCGATGATACCGCTGTAGTTACCGTCGGCGTCTTTTTCTGTGTATTCCGTCGGCTTGATCAGTTCGAGATACTGCGAGCAAAAATCATCCCAGATCAGCTTATAGATGCTCTGAAGGGCATCCGAAATCCGGAACTTGCTGAAATGATCTTCGATCTCAATCAGCGTTTGGCTCAGTTTAGCTTCGAACCACTGAATTGGCAGACTGTCACCTGCTTTCGCGGTGGGGGATACCGTCCACCCTTTCACCAGCCGGAAGGCGTTCCAGATCTTGTTGCAGAAATTACGGCCCTGCTCGCAGAGCTTTTCGTCGAACAGCAAGTCGTTACCGGCCGCAGCGCTGAAGAGCATCCCCGTCCGTACGCCGTCGGCGCCGAACTGATCGATCAGCACCAGCGGGTCGGGGGAGTTGCCGAGTTGCTTCGACATTTTCCGGCCCTGCTTGTCGCGGACCATCCCCGTGAAGTATACGTTCTTAAACGGCCGCTCTCCCCGGAACTCGAAGCCCGCCATTGCCATCCGGGCAACCCAGAAGAAAATGATGTCGAAGCCTGTAACGAGGTCGTTGGTCGGGTAATAGTAATTGATCTCTTCGTTGTCGGGGTAGCGAATACCATCGAATACCGAGATAGGCCAGAGCCATGACGAAAACCACGTATCGAGTACGTCATCGTCCTGGGTCAGATCGGCTTCGGTCATGGCGAAGAGCAGTTTCTCGTGCTGCACCTTTCGCAGGGCTTCGCGCTTGTTCTTGGCCACGATGACGGTACCATCCTGCATGTAGAAAGCCGGAATACGCTGACCCCACCACAGTTGACGGCTGATGCACCAGTCGTGGGGCTGTTCCATCCACGAGCGGTACATGTTCTTGTACTTGGGCGGCACCAGCGCAATATCGTCGGTCATGACGGCGTCGAGAGCTGGTTTGGCAATGTCCTGCATTTTCAGGAACCACTGCAACGACAGCTTCGGCTCAATAACGGCATTGGTCCGCTCCGAAAAGCCTACGTTCGATTTGTACTCTTCCGTCTTGACCAGATTACCCGATTCCTCCAGCAGCTTCAGAATCTCCTTCCGGGCAACGAACCGATCTTTCCCGATCAGAATCTGGGCTTTCTCGTTCAGCGTCCCGTTGTCGTTCAGAATATCGATGACGGGCAAACGGTGTTTGATGCCCAGTTCGTAATCATTGGGGTCGTGCGCAGGGGTCACTTTCAGGCAACCCGTGCCAAAATCCATCGTTACATACTCGTCGGTGATGATTGGAATGGGCCGGTTGATCAGCGGAATCAGGGCGGATTTACCGTGCAGGTGGGTATAGCGTTCATCGTTCGGGTTCACGCAGATAGCCGAGTCGGCCATGATCGTCTCGGGCCGAACGGTCGCAACCGTTACATATTCCTTCTCGCCGCCGTCGCTCTGAATTTCATAACGGATGTAGCTCAGCTTCTGCTGAACCTCTTTCATGTTCACCTCTTCATCCGACACGGCGGTGAGGCCCTGCGGGTCCCAGTTCACCATGCGCACGCCCCGGTAGATCTGTCCTTTATTATAGAGATCAACAAATACGTCGATCACTGATTCGTAGAGGGCCGGGTCCATCGTAAAGCGGGTCCGGTCCCAATCGCAGGAGGCGCCTAGTTTGCGGAGCTGTTGCAGGATGATGCCGCCGTATTTTTCCTTCCACTCCCAGGCGTAAGCCAGAAACTCGTCGCGGGTCAGGTCTTTTTTGTCTATTCCCCGCTCTTTCAGCATATTCACCACTTTCGTTTCGGTGGCAATACTGGCATGGTCGGTACCGGGCACCCAACAGGCATTCTTCCCTTCCATTCTGGCCTTGCGAATCAGCACGTCCTGAATGGTATTGTTGAGCATGTGGCCCATATGCAGCACACCCGTTACGTTGGGCGGCGGAATCACGATTGTATACGGCTCACGCTCGTCGGGCGTTGAGGTAAACAGTTTATTATCAAGCCAATACTGATACCATTTGGCTTCAATATCGGTGGGTGAATATGTCTTTGCAATCATGCCGTCTGGTAGGGCCGGGGCCGCGTTAAGGCCGCAAAAATACGAATAAATAGCTTGTTAATCGGCGTAGATCCCTACCCTGGAGGATGCCCGCTGGCGCATGATTCTGCCGATGGGGCAGGGATGCTTTAGCGCCAGCAGGCTCTCCTTGGGGCGAGAGCTACACCAACAAGCAAAAAGCCGACACGTTTTCACGCATCGGCTTTGCCTTATGAGGACGTACCCGGGATTAGCCAGCTACTACTGAGCAGCTTGTTTGGCGAATTCGCCGGCAGCTTTCAGTTCTACTTCTTCACTAACGGTAGTACCGCCTGGCGTGCCTACACCGAAGTCGGTCCGTTTAATGGTACCGTTCAGTTTCAGGCCTACTTTCTCCTGCTCTTTGCCACCCATACCTTTCATCTTAACGGGACCCGTTACAAAGGCGTCGAGCGTAACTGGCTTCGTTACACCGTGCATGGTCAGGTCGCCCGTCAGTTTGTATTTTTTGCCTTCTACTTTTTTGAACGACGTGCTCTTGAAGGTCAGGGTTGGGAATTTAGCGGCATCGAAGAAATCAGGGCTTTTCAGGTGACCGTCGCGGCGCTCGCTGTCGGTGTTGATCGAGTTAACGTCGGCAGTCAGTTCGATAACGGCATCAGACAGGTCTTCTTTGGCCGACGTGATTTTTGCGTCGAAGGTTTTGAAGTTACCGTCAACTTCTGAGAGCAGAAGGTGAGTAACCGTGAAACCAACCCGAGAGTGCGACTTGTCAACATTCCAGGTTTGTGCATTGGCAGCCGACAGGGTCAGCAGGGCTGCTACGGGGAGGAGTAAAAATTTCATGCGATTAAAAGAAGTTAGATTCTGGAACAAAAGACGGATTACTTTCTGATAGAAAAAAATATGTGTCGATACATAAGTTTCATGTGCCGACGTACAAACTTGTTTCATCTACAGTTACTGCTCAAGGCTGAAGCGGCAACCGGCGAAGCCTAAGCAATTATTCGGCCAGAAGTTTATCGATCAGCCGGTTAAATTCACCTACGTACTGATCGTAATAAATCCCCGTTCCCGGCCCGGCAAACCCCGTGTGAATATGGCGCACCGTTCCTTTCTTATCCACGAAGATCGTTGTCGGAAAGGCCACTACGCTGCTCAGGGCTGGTAATGATTTTGCCGCTTCGGCCTTATCGTTGATACCGGCCAGCAACACGGGATACTGAATCTGGAACCGCTCGCTCATCCGTTTCAGTTTTGGCCCCGACTCGGCCAGATCCGCCGTTTTCTCGAAGGCTAAACCTGCCACTTCAACGCCGCGCGCCCTATTTTTCGCGTACCAGGGCGCCAAAAACCTGGTTTCGTCCATACAATTCGGGCACCATGACCCCATAATCTGCACTACGGTTACTTTGCCTTTGAACTGCGGATCGTTCAGCGAAACGGTTTTACCCGTGGCGTCTGGAAAGGCAAACGTGAATTTCTGGCCGGGTTTCAGGTACGTTAGCCTGGCCGGATCGGGCAGCGAAGCCTTGGGGTCAAGGCGTGCTGTCCAGGTTTCGCGGTAGGTTGGGCCGGAATGGAAAACGCCCGTTAACGTCTGGTTAGGTCCGCGTTTTGCTTTGAAGAGAAACGCATGGCTACCGTCGAAGCAGGAGAGGAGCAAGCTATCACCGAAAGCGTTTCCGGCCAGGTATCGGTAGTCGCCGGTAGGGGTCAGGAACGTACCTGTCACCTCATTCCCTTTTTGCGCAAATACACCTACGGCCGCCGTTGTGTCGCCCGGTGTGCCGTCGCCTCCTTCGGCCCGGAACACTGTCTGCCACTTGCCCGACAGGTCACTAGTAGGGGAGACGCCCGCAGGTACGTTGAAGCGGCTGGCTTCGCCGAACCGGGCGCTGAAGGGGACGATCTGATATTGATCTTTCACGCGCCGTTTCCGCCACGTTCCGGTCAGCTTATCGCCATCCACCTTCGCCACCAGTTCTGACTCGAACAGCCCCATCGGAATGCGCAGGGTATCACCCTGAAGCGTTGCTTCGTCCATGGGCAGGCGCTCGGCTCCGTTGATAGCGAATACCGTGTATTTGCCCGCCTGCGCGGCGGGTTTAATATCCAGGCCAAAAGGAAGCTGGCCACCGCTCGTTTCCAGGGTAGCCCGCCATACGCCCGTTTTCACCGTTGTGGCCGACTGGCAGTTTGCCAGAAAGGGTATAATAAGTAAGGTCGTAACGACGTGCGTCAGTCGATTTTTCATGCGATACCGGCTTAACGGCTATGCTCTGTTTTTCAACATGGGCAACAGCAAAACAGGTCTTTCCCGTTCACGTAGAAAAAATGTTCATGGATTAAACTTTACAGTAACGTTCTGAGTCTAACGGCACATAATCAATACTATAGCATCTAGTCAACTTTCATTGAACGTCAATCTATTGACTATCTGGTAAAACGGTAATTTCCCTATCACATAACCCTGTTACAACCAATGAAACTGCTGATTTACTGCTTATTCGTGAGCCTGTTGGCCAGTTGTGTCTCTTTTCAAAGCAACATCAATGGCACGCCACCCGACTTTACCCGCATCCTGGTGGTGTCAAAGCTGACTCGCACCTCGCCCAATTACATGGCCCAGTATGTGCGGGCTTTTCCTAAAAACTATGCTGTTTGTACCGTCGATGCAGGTCCATTGGCTTTCGGAAATATAGACTCACTAATTCGGGCGAAGAGTAAGGAGTGTAACAGTGAGGTCATATTAACCCTGAACGTTGGGCAAAGCGGCTTGATCAGTCAGGGAAAGTATGCTGCCAGCGTAAATGACGTTGTGCTCGAAATGCAAACGCTGCCCGATCATACCCCTTTTTGGAAGGGTCTAACATCCATTCAATCCTTCAGGCAGGATGCGTTAGACCCGCGCGTAGTTGTGCGGAAGCTCAAAGAAGACAACATTATTTCGGGCATGAATTCGGCGCAACAATAAGAATAGGGCTGGTCGGGTGAGCGGGTTTTGCTAAGTTTGTATAAGGCTTTTTCAACGAGCCGCCTTAACCCCCCGCCCTATGACTACCGAGTACCACAATCCCGTTATGCTGGCCGAATGCATCGATGGCCTCGCCCTGAAACCGGGGGGAGTCTACGTCGACGTGACGTTTGGCGGCGGCGGGCATAGTCGGGCAATTCTCAACGCGATGGTGCCCGATGCAAAAGGAAATGCCGGCAAGCTACTGGTGTTCGATCAGGACCCGGACGCACGCGCCAACGCCGCAGCCATCGACGACCCCCGACTGACGTTCATTGCCGCCAATTTCCGCAACCTGAAACGCTACCTGCGCCTCTACGGCGTTCGGCAGGTAGACGGCATTCTGGCCGACCTGGGTATTTCGTCGCACCAGATCGATACACCCGAACGTGGTTTTTCGACCCGCTTCGAGGCCGACCTCGATATGCGCATGAACCAGCAGGGCGACCTTACCGCCAGGCAGGTTGTCAATTCGTATCCCGAAGCGGAGCTTCACCGCATCTTGGGCATGTATGGTGAACTGACCAACGCCCGCACCGCCGCCGCCGCGCTGGTTTCGGGCCGCGCCAACCAGTCGATCCAGACAATCAACGACCTGAAAGATGCGTTAAAGCGCTGTGCACCAAGAGGGAAAGAAAACAAGTATTTCGCGCAGGTGTTTCAGGCGCTGCGTATTGAAGTGAACGACGAACTGAAGGTGCTTGAAGAGTTTCTGGAACAAACCCCCGAGGTGCTGTCGCCCGGCGGCCGACTGGTGGTGATGAGCTATCATTCGCTGGAAGACCGGCTGGTGAAGAACTTCATTAACAAAGGCAAGTTCTCGGGCGAGGTAGAGAAAGACCTCTTTGGCAATGAAATAAAGCCCCTGCACTCCGTTACACGCAAACCCATTGAAGCCAGCACCGACGAAGTAGCCCGTAACCCACGAGCCAGAAGCGCAAAACTGAGAATAGCAGAAAAAGGGGAGGAAGCGGGAAAGGGAGAACGGAGGAAAGGGTAGCTCTGCTACAATTCCGTCCTCCCTTTCCTCCCTTCCTCTCTTTCCTCCCCCCTTCCCATGGCCCTCAACACATTCAAGCATCAGCCGCCAGTGAAGCCAACGCGGCGCAAACGGAGGCCCAACCGCCTCGCTATCTGGATTAACGAGGTGATGGGATTCGATCGGCTCTTTGGTTCAGACAACTCCTGGCCCATCCGGAACATCAACCGTATCCTGTGGGTAACGCTGTTGCTGGTGCTGTACATCGGCCTGAACCATAACGCCGAACGGCTCGTCCGGCGCATTCACCGCACCCGCACAGATGTAGACGAGCTTCGCGCCCAGGCCACTACGCTGGAAGCTGATCTGGCCCGCAGCAGCAAGCAATCTGAACTCAGTAAACGCGTTCTGGCCGATAGCCTGCTGGATAGCCAGAGCCCACCAACGAAACTGATTGTCAGCGAGTAAAATACGTTTACTGTTCACTGTGTACAGTTTGCTGTTGCTCTGCTAAGGCAAGTATTATTGAATCGGCAACGCAACGGTAAACAGCAAACTGCAAACAGTGAACTCCCTTCCCATGAACATCAAAGAAGAATTCCTTATCCGGTCGCGGCACGCCTTCTATTTTTTGGTGTTGCTGGGCGCAGCCATTACCGCCCGACTGATTTACATGCAGTACTTTGCCACCTTCAAGAAAAAAGGCGAAACAACGGCCAAGTACTGGCACGACCGGATTGAAGGCTTTCAGATCCGGCAGGATACGCTACGGGCTAAACGCGGCGACATCTACGCCCGCGATGGAAGCCTGCTGGCTACCTCGCTACCAACCTACGAGGTTGGTATAGACCCACGCGTGGCCAAAGACGCATATTTCAATAGTAAGGTCGACTCGCTGGGTCATCATTTGTCGGGGCTGTTTCGCGATAAATCGGCGAATGAATACACGAGTCTGATTCGGGCGGCCCGGCAAAGTGGCCGAAAGTACCTGCTGCTCAATCACCGGCGTATTTCGTTTGTTGAACGGCAAAAAATGTTAACCTGGCCTTTCTTCCGGGCCACCAAAAAACTCTCGGCGCGGGGCGGCGGGTTGCGGGCCTACTATGAGCGGTATCACCCCTATGGACAAATGGCACTCCGAACCGTTGGTGACCTGAACCCGAAGAATATGCAGGGGCAAATGGGCCTTGAAGCATCATTTCAGCCCGTTTTGGCCGGAAAAAACGCGGTGGGTCTGGTAGAAGTACTGGCGGGCGGCGTAAAAAAGCCCGTTGACGATGGCCCCGATATGAAACCCGAACCTGGCCTGGACCTGCATACAACCCTGGACGTTAATTTTCAGGATATTGCCGAAACGGCCCTGAAAAACGCCCTGAACAAATACAATGCTGATAAGGGCTGCGTGATCGTGATGGACGTACAGACCGGCGAGATCCGCGCACTAGCCAACCTCACCCGGCAGGGTGATGGGTATGTCGAGAATTTCAACCACGCCCTGGCTGGCCGTACTGATCCCGGCAGCACATTCAAGCTGGCCACGATGATGGCGCTTCTGGAAGAAAAAGCGATCACTCCGAACAAAATGATCCATACCGGCGACCGGGCTGTTCGGTATCATGGCGTTGAAGTGGCCGATTCGAAAGGGGGGGCGTCGGGTAGTATTACGGCGCAGCAGGTGTTTGAAAAATCATCGAATGTAGGCATTCACCTGATGATGCAGAGCTACTTCTACGCCCGCCCCGACCTGTACTGCCAGTACCTGCGCAAATTCCATCTGAACCGGCCAACAGGCATTCATATGAAAGGCGAAGCGCCGCCCATTATGCGTAACCCCGACATGAAGGGCTGGAGCAAAACATCGCTTACGTTTATGTCGTACGGCTACGAGATGCAACTGACGCCGTTACAGATGCTGTCGTTCTACAACGCCGTGGCCAATGACGGGCACTGGGTACGTCCCATGCTTGTAAAGCAGGTGAAACTGGCCGGTGAAGTGGTTGAGGAAACGCAACCGTACATTTCACCAAACCCGATTGCCAAACCCGAAACTATTCGGCTGGTGAAGAAAATGCTGGAGGGTGTGGTCACCCACGGCACGGCGCGCAACATTCAGAATCCACATTATTCGATCGGAGGGAAGACCGGTACCGCGCAGAAGATCGTCAACGGGCTGTATCAGAAGGGGCGTTACTATACCTCATTCATCGGCTATTTTCCCGCCGATAAACCTAAATACAGCGTATTGACGATGGTGGACAATCCGCACGGCGAAAACGTCAATTTGCTGTATGCCGGTAGCGTGTCGGCTCCGGTTTTCAAGGAAGTAGCCGACCGAATTTACGCGTACGACATCGACATTCATGCGCCGATGCGGGTTCGCAAGAACGTTACCTCTCGTCCGCAGGGCGCCATGCTGGCTAGTGCCGGTTATGCCGATGATCTGCACACGATCGGTTCAGAACTGAACATCGACAGTCAACCCGCTGCCGAGGGCTGGGTACGTCGTAGTTCGGGTGGATCATGGCAGAGCATCCCCGTCCGGAAAGATCGTGTTCCAGACGTACGGGGCTTACCCCTGCGCGATGCTCTTCCATTACTCGAAAACCGGGGGCTCCACGTCATTGCGCAGGGGCATGGCAAAGTAGTTGGGCAGTCGCTGGAACCTGGTCAGGCCGTAACGACTAACCGGCAAATTGCCTTGACTCTTCAAGGGAGTGAGTAGTCGTAGATGAACTACCTATTGAGCCGACGGCAGCCACAAAAACTACGTACCTATGCGTTTACATCACCTCCTTCTTTTCGCTCTCTTCAGGCTGCCAGCCTTTGCGCAAACGCCGTTTGATCAGCAGATTGCCGATCATCGGGAGCAGTATAAAGCTGAGTTTCTGAGTACAAAAAGCAGCCCGCTACAATCGAAGGAGGCTGTATCGTTACTTCGTTTTTATCCGGCCGACTCTACCTATCGCGTTACGGCTACCGTGCAACGTACCCCCGGCTCCGTGCCGGTCGATCTGCCTACGTCGATGGCTAACAGAACAGCGACCGAAGTCCCCTATGCTACCTTATCGTTCGTCATTAACAGGAAACCCTGCCAGTTAACGGTGTATAGAAGCCTAAGCCTGGCAAATAACCCGCTCTATCGCGATTACTTATTCCTGCCCTTCACCGACGCCACTTCCGGCAAAGAAACTTACGGCGGCGGGCGATATCTCGACCTTCGGACCGGGCAAATTCAGAACGGCAGACTCGTGCTCGATTTCAACAAAGCCTATAATCCGTACTGTGCCTATAAATCAGGCTATGCCTGCCCGATTCCACCCGCGGCCAACCGCCTGGTTATACCCATAAAAGCGGGTGAACTGACCTACGGTGGCACACATTAGCCCTTGGTGCAGAGGCTCCGATGTACTGCCTCAAACTCGCTTTACAAAACATCTGCCAGAAAGGCTAGTCTCTACAGGAGACGTACCTACACCCCAAGCCTGGGGTTGTTATGGATACGCGAACCTATGCTGACGAACGATGAAACCGGGCGTTCGGTCGACGATGTACTGTTGCCTATGCTCTGGCTCTATGATTTACCAACCTGGCTTTTCGGGTTGCTCACTGTATTGGTGTTTGTGGTCCCCGCGCTGATCGGCCTTGGGTTTGTTCATCGCCGTATTCACCGAAGCGAGTTGGCCCTGCTACTCGATAACGGCACTATTGGCTGGTTTTTCTCGTCGGTCACTGTCCTTTACGGCCTCACGCTTGGCCTGATAACCGTGGCTACCTGGAGCAATTTTTCGCAGGCGTCCTCCATCGCGTCCAACGAGGCGGCCACAATAACGGTGCTCTACCGAGACCTGAGCGGCTACAAACAGCCTGAGCAGCAACAGCTTCGGCAGTTATTGAAAGACTACACCGCTTATATCATCAATAAGTCGTGGCCCATCCAACGGCGGGGACGAATCAGCGACGGTGAGGCTGGGCTACTGACCAATTTTCAGGAGAAATTGCTTAATACCGAACCCGAAACGACGGGGCAGGAAATCATTCATACCGAAGCCGTGCGGGCCTTCAACAACATGGTTGAACTGCGTCGCCAGCGGATCGAGTCGGTGCGGGGCAGTGTGCCAGGGGTTCTGTGGTCGGTCGTGCTGATCGGTGCCATTATCACGCTGATTTCTTCCTACTACTTTTCGCTGAAAAACTTCTGGGTCCACGCTCGCATGACCGGTTTACTGGCGGGTATGATTGGCCTGCTGGTGTTTCTGCTGGCCGCGCTCGACCATCCGTACTGGGGCGACGTCAGCGTGACATCAGAGTCGTACGAACTGGTATTGAAAAACGTGATGGGTAACCAACCCAGTTCGTCGGTCATCGCGCCACCAGATCCTGGTACTATCAGCCCCGGCGCGCTTCTGAACGGTGCTGGCTCGGTTAAGTAGCGCTTAGACAACGTACCTGAGCAGCAATCCTGCACAAATAAAATTGGCCGGAAACTCCCCCCGCTCATTGGGTGTTGATCTTAGGAATAGCCCTACCGCTTTGGGCCAATGAGCAACACGTGACGCAGGAACAACAAACGAACCATACTACGCCAACAGCCGAGCCATCGATCCAGTCTGATCGCTCACCGCTGACCGACGTACAATTAACCGGCTATGAGCAGATCGACGTGCTCGGTGCCCGCGAACATAACCTCAAAAACATCGACGTTTCTATTCCCCGAAACAAGCTGGTTGTCGTAACGGGCATCAGCGGATCGGGCAAGTCGTCGCTGGCATTTGATACCATCTACGCCGAAGGCCAACGGCGGTATATGGAAAGCTTTTCGGCCTACGCCCGCTCATTCCTGGGCGACATGGAGCGGCCCGACGTCGACAAGATCAACGGCCTGAGCCCGGTGATTTCCATCGAGCAGAAAACGACCTCGAAGAACCCCCGTTCGACGGTTGGAACCACTACCGAAATTTTTGACTTTTTGCGCCTGCTCTACGCCCGGGCGGGTGAAGCGTTCTCGTATGTGACGGGTCGGAAAATGATTCGGCAATCGCAGGACCAGATCGTGGATACGCTGCTGGAGCTACACGCCAGCAAGAAAACAACGCTGCTGGCTCCGGTTGTTCGCGGTCGGAAGGGACACTACCGCGAACTGTTCGTACAGATTGCCAAGCTCGGCTATACCAAAGTGCGGGTCGATGGCGTCATTCAGGACATTGTGCCCAAGATGCAGGTCGACCGGTATAAAGTCCACGACATCGAAATTGTGATCGACCGGCTGATTCCGACGATCGAAGATCGTTTCCGGTTGAGCCAGTCGGTGGCTACGGCGTTAAAGCAGGGAAAAGGGGCCATTCAGGTGCTCGATTACAAAGACAAGCTGCACTACTTCTCGCAAAACCTGATGGACCCCGAATCGGGCATCAGCTATGACGAGCCATCGCCCAACTCCTTTTCGTTCAACTCGCCCTACGGCTGGTGCCCTACCTGTCAGGGACTGGGTGTGGTGGAAGAGATCACCGAAGAGTCTGTCATTCCCGATAAGTCGCTGAGTATTAGTCGGGGAGCTATTGCGCCGCTGGGCGAATACCGTGAACTGTGGTTTTTCAAGGAAGTGGAGGTTATCCTGAAAAAATACAAGATGAACCTGACCACACCGGTTCATAAATACCCACCCGAACTGCTGCATGTGTTGATGCATGGCACGGAAGAAGAAGCGGCAGTTCCGTCGAAAAAGCATCCGGGGGAAGATTACTACAATTTCAAGTTCGAGGGAATCGTCAACTTCCTGAAACGGCAGCAGGAAACGGGTTCCGAGAAGATACAGGAATGGCTGCGCGATTTTCTGGTTGTCAATACCTGTCCGGAATGTAATGGAGCGCGCCTGAAGAAAGAATCACAGTATTTCCGGGTGGCCGAGAAGAATATTTCCGAGCTGGCCAACATGGACATTGCCGAACTGGCCGAGTGGTTCGTTGACGTAGAAAGCCGGATGACCGACCGGCAGAATACCATTGCCAAAGAGATTCTGAAAGAGATCCGCAAGCGCATCGGCTTCCTGGTCGACATTGGCCTGGATTACCTGACGCTGAACCGGTCGCTGAAAACGCTGTCGGGCGGCGAAGCGCAACGCATCCGGCTGGCTACGCAAATTGGTACGCAACTCGTTGGTGTTCTGTATATTATGGACGAGCCAAGTATTGGCCTCCACCAGCGCGACAACGTAAAACTGATCGAGTCGCTGAAGAACCTGCGCGATCTGGGTAACACCGTACTAGTCGTTGAGCACGACAAAGACATGATGCTCGAATCGGACTATATCCTGGATATTGGTCCCGGTGCGGGTCGGCATGGCGGGCAGGTAGTCAGCTACGGAACCCCTACCGAGTTCATTCAGAAAGGCGGCACCACAGCCAATTATCTGAGTGGCCGAACCAACATCGACGTACCTGCCGAACGGCGTAAGGGTAGTGGTAAATTTCTGATCATCAAAGGTGCAACGGGTAACAACCTGAAAAACGCCACGCTGAAACTGCCGCTAGGTCGTATGATCAGCATCACGGGCGTGTCGGGTAGTGGCAAATCGTCGCTGATTCATGATACGCTGTTTCCGGTGCTGAACCGCCATTTCTACAAGTCAAAGCGCGAGCCGATGCCGCACAAGAGCGTGGAAGGGCTGGAGTTTCTGGATAAAGTGATCGAGGTAGACCAATCGCCGATTGGACGTACCCCGCGCTCTAACCCGGCTACCTATACGGGTATGTTCTCGGAAATTCGTCTGCTGTTTGCCGAACTGTCTGAAGCCAAAATACGGGGCTATAAGCCGGGCCGTTTCTCATTCAACGTGAAAGGCGGACGCTGCGAAGATTGCGAAGGCGCAGGCATGAAGAAGATCGAAATGGAGTTCCTGCCCGACGTGCACGTACCCTGCGAAACCTGCAAAGGCAAACGCTTCAACCGCGAAACGCTGGAGGTACGCTTCAAAGGCAAATCCATCGCCGATGTGCTCGACATGACCGTTGAGCAAGCGCTTGACTTCTTCCAGAGCCAACCCAAGATCATCCGTAAAGTACAGACGCTTAGCGACGTGGGTCTGGGTTACATCACGCTCGGCCAACACGCCACGACGCTATCGGGTGGGGAAGCCCAGCGGGTAAAACTAGCCGAAGAACTGTCGAAGAAGGATACGGGCAAGACGATGTATATTCTGGACGAACCCACTACGGGCCTCCACTTCCAGGATATTGCCCTACTGCTCGGCGTGCTGCAAAAGCTTGTCGATAAAGGCAACACAGTGCTGGTGATCGAACACAACCTCGACGTGATCAAAGTCTCTGACCACGTGATCGACCTCGGCCCTGAAGGAGGCAACAAAGGTGGTACGATCATCGCCGAAGGCACCCCCGAAAAAGTAGCGCAAGCCAAAGGCAGCTATACCGGTAAGTTCCTGGCCATGGAGTTGGCGGGGTAAACGCTCTTTGTCGTGTTGAGGATTTTTGTCATCCCGACGGCAGGCGGGATGACAAAAAAGATAATATGGTCGAGTAACAGGTACGCTGCCAACCCCACTCACCCAGCTAAGCTAACGTTTGCACAGCCCGGGAACCGCCTGCCCGAAAGCGGTTTGCAACCAGCACTGGCTGATTGTAGTTTAGTGTACACATACAGGCCGTTAACACTCATGACCATACTCAAACAAGGCACGCTGTTACGGCGTGTGAAAGACATAACCTTGGGCACCACGCTCACCATTGCCCTCCTCAACGGAACCGTGATGCTGCAAAGCTGTGGTAATAACCGGTCCGACGAGGCGGGGGGCAGCTATGGCGATGGCCCCGCCGAAGAAACCGTTACCTTTAAAAAAGGCGTTCGGTCGGTGATTACGGAAACGGCTCCCGGCGAATTCAAAATCACTGACGAGACCGAAGCCGAGCCAAGCGAATCAGGGGCAATTGTGAAGTATAAAGATGGTCATTCCGACACGCTGAGTGTGGAAGCGGCCCGGAAACTGGTGCAGAATGATCCATCGACGAGCCGGTATTTCAATGATCCCGGTTCGTATGGTCAGCACCACTCAAATGGCCTTGCCAACGCGCTGCTGTGGGGGGGCATGGGCTATATGCTGGGCCGGAGTACAGCGCCGAACTATAACGACCAACGCTACAGTTCGGGTTTTTACACGAACCAGAATACCTATAATCGCTCGCAGCAACTTGGCCGAACGATTACCTCGTCACGTGTGGTAACTAGTCGCCCATCAGGTGGCCGTAGCGGATTTTTCAGCCGTGGCTCTGGTGGTAGAGGCTTTTCAGGGTAATTTTTTTGTTTTCTATTTGGGGTAGCTCCCGCCCTGAAGGGGGTACCTCAAAGCCAGAATAACTGATCCAATCCCCCTACCAGTTACCAGCAACGTACCCAACGTTAGTTTTCCCTCTTTCTAATCGAATGATTTCTCTTAAATCGCTACCACAATCGCCCGATGCGCAACTTCGGCAGATTGGCTGGGACTGGATGTTGGGCACCGACACCCTGCCTTACCTCACCAATGAAGTTGTACAGCTCAACGTGCAGCAGGCAATGGGCTATGCCGAAGCGGCCAATCGCCTGTTCGAAATGCTGGTCGAGGCAGGGCAGCACGTGATTGATCAGGACCGGTTTGCCGAACTCGGCATTCCGGCCAATCTGATCGACATCATCCGCCATTCGTGGGACGATGACCGGAATATTCTGCTCTACGGCCGGTTTGATCTGGCCGGTGGCATCGATGATGCGCCCGTTAAATTGATCGAGTTCAACGCCGATACAGCCACTTGTTTACCCGAAACAGCGGTGGTTCAGTACGCTCACCTCAAAGCCAATGGTCTCGACGAAAGCCAGCAGGTTAATGCTGTTTTTGAAGCACTGGTGGCTCAATTTGAGGAAATAAAAGCGCAAAACGACGACCTCACGCCAACGATCTTACTCTCGGCCATGCGCGACTCACCGGAAGACGACGCCAACGTAGCCCTGTTGGGCGAGGCCGCCCGCGAAGCTGGTTTTGAGGTAGCATTCGCCTATATCGATGAGGTTGAATTTTCGGCCACCGAAGGCATTTATCGCTTTGAAGATGGAACATTTACCCGCTTCGACTTCTGGTTCAAACTGATTCCCTGGGAATATATCGGTCATGACGAACCCGAACTCGCAACGATATTGACGCAACTGGTGAAGGAGCGTAAAGTGGTGATTCTGAACCCGGCTTATGCGCTGCTGTTTCAGTCGAAATACATGTTGAAAGTGCTTTGGGAACTGTTTCCGGAGAGCCCGCTTTTGCTTGAAACGACCACCGAACCACTGCTGGGAAAAGCGTCGGTCGAGAAAGTTTTATTCGGGCGCGAAGGAGCCAACGTTCGTATTCTCGACGCCACCGGTCAAGTTACGCAAAGCGTTGATGGCGATTACGGTGACCAGGATACGATTTACCAGCAATACGTTGATTTCCCGCAGGATGCGGCCGGTAACCAGTATCAGGCAGGCGTCTTTTTCGCGGGCGAAGCGTGCGGCCTGGGCTTCCGGCGGGGTGGAGCCGTGATCGATAACACCGCGCAATTTGTTGGTCATATCGTTGAGTAGTTGATTGTAAGGCAAATGATTGTACGACTGACTAACCAATCAACCAGTCCACCAATCAACAAATCCACCGTTCATTGATGCAACGGGTACGTACCCTTTTAGCATCTGTTATTTGCAAAGTGGTGGTATCGACAACGTACCTGCATTACCGCTAACTTGCTCAACGAAATAATTCCAACGCATGAAACAACGATTGACGGTCTTATTAATGTTTGTTTCGCTGCTGGCGGTCGGTCAGGAACGGCTGGGTATTCAACGGTATGGTCATGTAGTGCTTCCCGTAAAATCGCTGGCAACCAGCATCTCTTTTTACAATAACGTGCTGGGTCTGAAAGCCGTAGCGGTTCCCAGCGGTATAGCCAGTTCACAAGCCTGGTTCGATATTGGCAGTGGCCAGCAAATTCGACTGGTTGAAGGTCGTCCCGAAGCCAGCCGATCAACCGGAATGAACATAGCCTTACTGGTTAGCTCACTACGGAAAACGGAGCAGCAACTTCGACAGCGGGGTGTTACCGCTACCCGGCAAAATTTGCAGACAGGCGGCAAATCGTCGCTGTTTGTCTCAGACCCCGACGGGTATGTGTTTGAATTCAACGAAGGCAAATCTGAAGGCCCCGGCTTTCTTCAGTCGGCGGCCAAGTCAATCTGGCGCTCGATGACGGAAGTAGAATAACTGAACGGTCACTACGCTTCGCTGTCGTTAATGGCCATTTGCCTTTGGCGTTATTGGATGGTCATTCATTGCTCAACGACGTATGACATTGAAAGACAACAAATGACAGCGCAGCGTAATGACATTCACCTATGCCTATCACGTTTAAAGCTACTTTACTGAAATTTGGCCGGAACGGCGAAAAAACGGGCTGGACATACATTAAGATACCACTCGCCTTAACCGAAACCCTTAAACCCGGCCAGCGCACCTCCTATCGGGTGAAAGGTACACTCGACGCACACCCGATCCGGCAGATTGCGCTACTGCCCATGGGCGACGATACCTTTATCCTGGTTGTGAATACCACCATGCGCCGGGCTATTCGGAAGGAAGAGAGCGCCTCGGTGCAGGTCACGCTTGAGGTCGATGACGAGCCATTTACCCAATCGGCCGACTTGCTGGAGTGCCTGGCCGACGACCCGGCTGCGCAGGCCTTTTTCGATTCGTTGGCACCGGGGCACCAGCGGTATTACACCAATTGGATCGAGAGCGCCAAAACGGCACCAACAAAGGCGAAACGTATTGCGCAGGCCATCACGGGTTTTTCGATGGGAATGGGTTATGGCGAAATGATCCGGTACTACAAGAAGCAGGAGGAGTAGATCGGTTTTCTTGACGACCTTTTTTGGAGAATATTGACAGGATTTTGTGCTCGCGCTAGTGTCGCTCAAACAAAGAAGAACGCTGTCGATCCAGAGTAGGGGCGGTATTAATCCTGCCAAAAACAACCCATCTTACAGCTGGTGTTACTGAACGGCTTTTTTTGCGTCTAAATAGCTGAACATCCAAACATATAAGGTCTTCGGAAATGACTTATATGTTTACTCTCATGCAAACAGTTCTCTGGCTATTGGTTAGCCTCTTTTTCGGTTTTCTGGTCCTCAATACACTACACTACCTATTTTACGCCATTCTGGGCCGCCTCGGTCGGGCCGACGATGTACCACCTGCGGCCGATCTGCCGAAAAAACGGATTGCGGTACTGGTGCCGGCGTATAAAGAGGATGCTGTCATTTTAGAATCCGTACAGGCCAATCTAAACCAGGACTACCCCGACACTCATTACGACCTGATTGTCATTGCCGATTCATTTCAGCCACACACGCTCGATGCGCTCGCCCTGATGCCCGTTCGGGTACTGCCCGTTTCATTCGAGGTGTCAACCGTAACCAAAGCCCTCAACGCCGCGTTGGGTACGTTGTCGGCTGGCGACTACGATATTGTGGTAGTTGCCGATGCGGATAATCACCTGGCTACCGATTTTCTGAGCCGGGTCAATTCTGCTTTTGCGCAGGGCTGGAAGGCCATACAGGGGCACCGGGTGGCCAAGAATACGAACACGCGTGTGGCCGTACTTGATGCCGTTAGCGAAGAAATCAATAACCACATTACCCGTAAAGGCTACCGGGCAGCGGGCGTCTCGGCCACGATCATTGGCTCGGGTATGGCCATAGATCTGGGTTTAATGAAAGCGGCCATGAATAACCTGACTACCATTGGCGGCTTTGATAAGGAACTGGCCATGAAACTGGCCGTTGGCAATCACAAGATCGGCTACCTCGAAAAAGCGTATGTGTACGATGAGAAAGTGGCCAAACGGGCCGTTTTCGAGCACCAGCGTACGCGCTGGATCGCCGCACAATGGCAGTTTGTGGCCGATTATTTCAAACCCGGTATGCGCAATCTGCTGGCTGGTCAATGGCTTAGCGGTATCAAACTGGTGCAGGAAATGGCGTTGCCGAAAGTGTTGCTGCTCGGTATTCTGCTAATCGTCACGCTGCTTTGCCTGCTCATCGGGCACCTGTCTTCGCTGCTGCTGTCGGTTAGTTTGCTACTGGCATTATGCTTCAGCATGGCGCTATCGATTCCCGGTTATCTCTGGAAGCGCCTCTCCATTCGCGACCTGGGCGTGGTCTTCACCCTGATGATCAGCTTTGGGCGGGCCTTGCTCAACATGCGGAAGGCCTTTAAATCGTTCATGCACACGCCCCACAACGCATGAGCCCCGCCGTTCCTTTTATTTCGCTGGTCACGATCAATTACAACCAGGCCGAAATGACCCGGCTGTTTCTCGAGTCGGCGCGGGGGTTAACGTACCCGGCGTTTGAGGTAATCGTGGTTGATAATGCTTCGTCACCGGCGCTCAGTACGCAGCTTGATCTGAACCAGTATCCGTTTGCCAGGCTTATCAGAAGTGAGCAGAATATGGGCTTCACGGGGGGCAACAACCTCGGTATCGATGCGGCGAAGGGGGATTACTTTTTTATCGTTAACAACGACACCGAACTGGAGCCAAACCTGTTGACGGAACTGATCAAGCCGTTTCTGGAAAACCCGCAGGTAGGCGTGGTATGCCCGAAAATCCGCTTTTTCGACGCGCCCAATCTGGTGCAGTTTGCGGGGTATGGCCCCATGAACATGTTCACCGGTACGGCACACCTCGTTGGTTTCAACCAGCCCGATGGCCCGCAATTCGATCAGCCAGGTACGTCGCCGTTTGCCCATGGCTGCGCTATGCTCGTCAGCCGGGCGGTAGTAAACAGGGTGGGCCGTTTTGCCGATCGTTTTTTTCTCTACTATGAAGAACTCGACTGGTCGCAACGGATTCGTAATGCAGGCTTTCTGATCCAGTATCAGCCCACGGCTACCATCTGGCACAAAGAGTCGGCGTCGGTGGGCCGCGAAAGCACCATCCGTACCTATTACCTGACCCGCAACCGCATTCTTTTTATTCGGCGTCATGGTTCGCTGGTGCAACGATGGGTTTTTTATGGCTTTTTCATGGTAGCCGTACTACCTAAACACGTAGCTTCGTATGTAGTTAAAGGCCGCTTCGCGCATGCCAGCGCGTTTCTGAAAGCAACCTTCTGGAACCTGCAGCATGGCACGGCTTCTGCGGTGTAAAAAAAGTTTACAGTTTTCTGTTTACTGTCTTCTGTTGCGCTGCTTACGGAGCGCGACTGTGATTAGCAGCGCAACAGAAGACAGTAAACAGAAAACTGTAAACTGACTGTTTTTTTGCGCGAACAACTTTCCATACTGACCAGCCGCTGGCGTTATAATCCGTGGATATACGGTGTGCTGGGTATTGTGCTGGCTCTACTGGCGGGTGTGCTCATTGCCAGGTTCGGCGTTATGGGCGGGCTGATGGTTATCGGGCTACCCGTTGGCATTGCTACGTTGGTCGCTGTGTTGTTGGAGCCGAAAATCGGGGTGTATATCTATGCGAACCTGAGCTTTATGATTGGTGCCGCCCGCTTCCTGGACGGTGATATTCAGGTGGGCCTCGGCCTCGATGGGCTGCTGGTGCTCACCTTCGCCGGTACGCTGCTCAACGCCAGCCGGATGGACTGGCATCGACTGAAAAATCCGGCTTTTTATCTGGTTCTTTTCTGGTTGTTCTACACCATTCTCGAATATTTCAACCCTGATTCGCCCTATCCGCCTGCCTGGTTCTACCATGCCCGTTCGTTTTCGTTGAGCTGGTCTTTTCTGTCACTGATCGTGCTGGTAAACCCCATTACCCGCACCGACGTGTGGTTGCTGATCCGGACCTGGATCGTCTGGTCGGTGATAGCCGCCATTTGGGGCTTCAAGCAACAGTATGGCCATGCTATCGGCCTTCGCGACCTTGAACAGGCTGAACTAAACTGGCTGGCAGCGGGCGGTGCACGTACCCACATTCTATGGGGGCAACTACGCAGCTTCTCGTTTTATTCAGATGCAGGGCAGTTTGGGGCGGAGATGGCGGGCGTTACGCTGATCTGCATTATCCTGTTCATGGCCGAGAAAAACTGGTTCTATCGGTTCATCTATTTGGGCCTGACCCTTGTCATCTTCTGGGGGTTTGCCGTATCAGGAACACGGTCGGCTCTTTTTGTACTCGTAGGTGGGTTTGGCGCTTTTCTGGTACTTCAGAAAAAACTGAAGCCCATCATCTACAGTGCTGCAGTAGGCATTCCGATTTTGTGCATCCTGTATTTCACCCACATTGGCGATAGCGTTTACCAGATTTACCGTATTCGTACGGCCCTACATCCCACGCAGGATGAGTCGTTTCTGGTTCGGTTAGAAAATCAGAACCGCTTGAAGGCCTATCTGGCAGATTTGCCGTTTGGTACCGGTATCGGTAGTTCGTCGGGGGCGGGGGTTCGGTTTACGCCCTGGCACTGGGCGGCGCAGATCCCGCCCGATAGCTGGTACGTTCAGCTTTGGATCGAAACGGGAATTGTGGGGCTTAGTGTTTATCTGTTTGTGTTGGCTGGTATTATTATGACGGGAATCTGGAAGCTCTGGCAGCTAAAAGACCCGTGGCTGACAACGATGATGCTCATTCTCCTCTGCGAATTCATCGGTATCTGCGTCGTGAGCTACTCCAACCCAATTCTGGGGCAGTTTCCAACCAGTACCATGCTGTATATCAACTCCATGCTCTTCGCCTCGGCCAACCGGTGGGAGAAGAAAAAATAGTTTACCGTTTGCTGTCTTCTGTTGCGCTGCCTATGGATCGCGACAATGACTAGCAGCGCAACAGAAGACAGTAAACGGTAAACAGTAAACTCATCTATGCCTCCATTCGATAGTATCATTTGCGTAGGTCAGACAACCTGGGAAGGCGACTTTCAGAAAGCCGTAGTTCAACTCATGTGTGAACTATCGGTGCGCCGCCGCGTATTGTATGTCGACTATCAGCATACGGCAAAAGATCTGATCATGGGCGCATTGGGCAGGCAGAAAAACGTACCCGTACGGTCTATGCTCAGGCTTGAAAACCCACTGACAACCAGACAAGGCAAGGAAGGCAGTACGGTTCATGTCTGGCAGCCACCCGTTATGCTGCCGATCAATTTTCTGCCTCCTGCTCTTCATGATAAACTGCTGAGGGTTAACGCTGGCCGTCTGATTGCCGGGCTACGGCGGGTTATGCACGAAATCGACTTCAAAAATCCGTTGATTATCAATGGTATGCATCCCGTTTTAGGGCTGGCCATGCTGGGAAAACTCAATGAAGCGGGCACCATTTATTACTGCTTCGACGAGATTACCATTGCCAAGTGGATGAGTAAACACGGGGGGCGGTTCGAGCCCGAGTACATGAAACGGGTCAATGGCGTGATCACGACGTCAGAAGCGCTGCGGCAGTCTAAAGCGATAAGTCAGCCAAATACCTTTTGCGTAAAAAACGGGGTAGATTTTCCGCTTTTCAGCCAGGTACGTCAGCTGATTGAGCAGAAAGCACCATCCCCACTATCAGATCCGAAGCGCCCTGTAGTTGGTTACCTCGGCACGGCCGACGACCGGGTGAATATCGATATCGTGGAACATTGCGTTCGGACGATGCCCGACGTGACATTCCAGTTCATCGGTGAAATTAAAGAACCGGCCATTACGCAGCGGCTGGGTACGTTCCCCAACGTTCTGTTCACGCCGCCGCACCAGCCTGCCAACTTGCCGCCGCTGCTTGCCGGGCTATCGGCTACCATGATTCCGTTTGTGTGCAATGCGCATACGTACACGATCTATCCTCTGAAAATCAATGAGTATCTGGCTGGCGGCCTGCCGGTCGTGTCAACGCCGTTCTCGATCCTCAATGATTTTGCAGGCATCATCGAACTGGCCGATACGCCCGACGCCTTCGCCGACGCCCTTCGCCACGCCCTTACCGACAACGCCCCCGACCGTATTCAGGCCCGCGTCGATATGGCCCGCGCCAATTCATGGGCCCATCGGGCAGACGAGTTCGAAGCCATTTTTGAGAAGCTGGCAGTAGCGTAGGTCTGTGACAATAAGATACGTAAATCGGCAGATACGGTATCTTACATTCGTAGCCACGATGCGGGCACCAGATCTTTGGTATCCCAGGGTTTGTTGGCAAACCAGCGTTGGGGGGCAATCACGATTTTATCGGGCCGAGGGTCGAGCCAGGCGCCCCACCAGCTGAACGAACTATTGGCAATGATATGATGATGGCACAGGCTCATCAATTGCAGGTCATCCACGTCGGCGTCGGGGCCGGTATTAGCTACCAGCACGTTTGGATGCGCCGTGTTCAGATTGGCACGTACCCAGTCGGGATCATCGCTGAAAAAGAAGAGCGTTGCGTTCGGTAACCGGCTGGTTAGGTATGTGATGGCCGTCTGGTAATAGTTGAGCCCCAGAAAGCCGAACGACTGGCTGAACTCAGGATGCGTAACGTAATCGCCCCGCCGGATATGGACGGAAACAGGTACGTTAGCCTGCTCGATCTGTTGTTTATACGCCCGGAACGTATCTCCTTCCGCGCGCCGGAATGTCAACTCCTGCCGAATCTGCGCCGTACTGGCCTCGAAATACCGTTCCGACTGCCAGAATCCCCACAAGATTGTCAGCGGCGCAGTGGGGCTGATCATGCGGGGTTCAAAATGAAACTCGGTTTCGTAGCGAGTCTCTACAAGCGGGCGTAACGACCGATTGGGGAGCAGCCGGGTGGCCTTCGATGCGTATAGCCAGGGCGACTTATCGAGCAGGTTATAGGCCACGTTGAAGCGGTCGAGCTTGAATTTTCGGGGCGTATCGGTTTCGTATTCCTGGTGAAAATAGCGCAGGTCGAACCAGAGCGACGTGTTGTTCTGCAACGCCAGATGCCGCCCCAGTGCATACTGAAATAGCTGATTACCAAGCCCCGATGTAATTTTCGCAATAACCATAAAACCGTTAAAATGTCTTCAGTCTTCCGTCCTCTGTTGCGCTGCTCACTAACGTACCTGGATTTAAAAAGCAGCGCAACAGAGGACGGAAGACTGAAGACAGAGGACAAAAGAGGGTGGACTAATAATTTATTTCCACGTACCTGAACAACTCGTCGCGGTTTTTGGCGTGGAGGATTCTGGCTCCCGACAGGGCCGGGAACAGGTTCGTGTACTCGTCGAAATCGTGTTCAAAACCGCCGCCGGGGTGAGATAGTAACGTGTTGATGCCACCGAAGCAACTGGCCAGCGCCGCCGTACCGCCATGCATAGAAATGAAGCGGTCGCAGTTGGCGTACACCATTAGTTGCAGGTGATTGAAATTGTCGACCCGATGACAGTGTTGCTCAAATAAGTCGTTCATTAACAGCACGTCCGGGTGATTTGTTTTCAGCCAGACATGCTCGCCCAGATCCATGATTTCGCTGTTATCGAGCACGATCTGCCCCCCCAGCGGGCGGTTGTAGATAATCTGATACCGGTCTTTCAACCCGTTGATCAGTCGATCGAGAGCCGGAATGTCCAGGAAATTGATAGGTGGTTTATCCCATTCGATATTGTACTTATTGGCAATCACCAGCAGCGGTTTCCCGTAGACAAACAACTCGTTTTTATAGTGTTGCTTAAACGGCACCCGCGCCCACTTCGAAAAGTCGTAGGTGGGGGCGTGGGTCATATTTGGAATGCTGTAATTGCCGTAGCCCGCTTCCCAAACCCGTTTATCATGCTTCTCTAGGTGATCGGGGCTAAAGAAATAAAACGGCCGGGTGTTTTTAGCGGCGATGGTCTGTTTCAGTGTTCCATTCAGATGATGCCAGTACGCAAACGGCATGGCATACCGCACCTCCTGATCAAATTCTCCATAAAACTCGATCACTTTATAGGGCTTTTTCGTCACGAAATCGGCCTTCCAGAAGCGAAACTGGCTTATTCGGGCGAAGTAGTTATCGCGCACAAAGTACCGCAGATCGGGCCGGAAACGGGGATACCGCAGGGCGGCAACGAGGTAAAGCGATTTGAGAAGTAATTGTTGAATCATAGTACCCAGCCGCTACAAAACGCCTGCATAGACATCGAGCAATTGTTTGGCCGTATTGGCCCACGAAAATAAGGCGGCCCGTTCGAGACCCCGCTGCCGTAAACTAAGGCATAGATCGGTATCGGTCAGCAGGCGAGCGAGTTGATCGGCCATGGCTTGAGGCGAAGCAGGATCGGCCAGGAGTGCGGCGTCGCCTGCTACTTCGGGCATAGCCGATGTACTAGCCGTCAGTACAGGCGTTCCGCAGGCCATCGATTCCAGAATGGGCAGGCCGAAGCTTTCGCGCAGCGATGGGCACAGAAACACCGTAGCCAGATTATAAACGGCCGGCAGCAACGGGTTCGGAATGTAGCCGCACAGGATTATGTCTGGTTTCAGGGCTGTGGTTCCCGTTTCGGCCAGCACTTTATCAACGTACCCGGCCGACACGTTGGCCATTACGAGCGGGAGGGTGAGCTGTCCGCGCTGTTTGAGCAATAGCAGCGCCCGCAACACGTTGGGTACGTTCTTTTTCGGATCGGCATTGCCCAGAAAGAAAATAAACTCGTCGGGTAACGCAAAACTCGCCTGAACATCAGCTAGTTTCACTAAATCGTCGATTACCCTGAATGTTGGGCTAACGGCGTTATGCACGGTAATTACCCGCTCGGGTGCAACCCGGAGATGATCAATGATTCGTTCCCGTTCGTAGTGCGAAACGGTCAGAATACGGTCGGCGGTTTTCACAACACTGGGTACGTTCCAGCGGCGATATACGTTGCCAAACTGTTGATAAGCCGTGCCGCCAACGATGGCTTTTTCCAGAAAAATAATGTCGTGCAGCGTTACTATCACCGGCACTGATGATCGGAGTGGTGCCGTATTGGCCGTGCAATGAAGCAAATCAACACCGGCCTGTTTAACGGCTTTGGGTAACGCCCACTGTTCCCAAACCGGGTATGGCCCGCCGTGCAAATCAACCACGTGCAAGTTGGGGGCATCGGGCAAGCAGGCGCGGTCGGTATCGGGTTTTACGAAAACAACAAACTCGTGGTCACGGTGAGCAGCCAGCGCCCGGATTGTCTCCAGGGCAACAATGTCCATTCCGTGTTTGTGGGGCCGCAATAGCCGCTGGGCTTCAATGCCAATGATCATATTGTGTACACGCCTCCTGCTTATTGATGATCCGAAGCGGAGAATGGAAGACCCAATGAGGCCGTTTCAAGCGTAAAAAAGCGAACAGGCATCGGCGATTCCTGACAGGCGACAGCGCCAATGTAGCTATCTGTAACCGCAAAACTCAGAATCGACCACGTACCTGACCCGGCTGGCAGGCCATACTTGACCTGATGTACCCCTTTTGACGCCGAAATGCGCATAAAGTCATTTGTTAACCCTTGGCCTGTTGCTTTAAACAAACTTTCTTTTCGGGTCCAGAGCGTGTAGAACAACTCGCGCGGGTGCTGACTGGCAGCCAGTTGGACCTGATCGTCTGCGTTAAAGCTGGATTCGATCAGGTCCTGAAAAGGCCAGCCGGGTTTGATCCATTCCACATCAACGCCCACAGGTACGTAGCCAGCGGCCAAAAGCACCCACTCGCCCGAATGCGACACGTTGATATGCCAGCCAGGCTGCGAACCCGTGGTACGAATAAGCTCAGGTTTACCCGACGGCCCCGTTGTAAGCAGGACCTGTTGTGGAGACTGACCAAGCAGTTGACCTGCCACGTATCGGAACCAGCCGCGCCCGGCCACAAATCGTTGCTTATCATCCAATTGTCTAAATCGTTCGGCGCGCTCCCGTTCATCTGGGTGCAACAGGCCGTACAGCCAGGGCTGGTCTGCAGCGCATAGCCTGTACCGAAAAACGGCCACGTCGGGCGGTGTGAGCGAAGCGGGCCACTGATACCAGGACACAACCGGCAATGTATCAATGAGAAGCGTAGGCATTAGACGATATGAACGAGCGGGTTACGTGACGAAGTTGCAGCTTTTAGGTCTAAATCAACATACTGAACAGGCATTTTTACCCGCATCCATACAATCGGTTGCTCAAACCACAAACAGGTTCTCTCAGCATGGTAACCTATTCGTATGTGAGCCGCGTACTGTTCGTACGATGATTTGTAGTACCGACCTGAAGAACGAGCCATGTCAGCATCGGTAATCAACAGCAACATGGCCAGAACCGACGCTGGGCAAGGTATACCCCCCGCCCAATCGGCACTACGTAATGAAACCACTTCTCTTTTTTTCTGTTGCGGCCTTAAGCGTTACGTTGTTGCTGCTAAACCGGCCCAACAGCGCGTCTTCGCATCCGCCGCAACTGGTCGACGTACAGCCAACTGCCCATTTCGATACGGCGGGCCGAATTCCAATCGATGCTAAACGGTGGTATCAGGTCGTGAATGCCAGCAGTGGCCTGGAAGGGCTTTTCGACGGTGTTACGGAAGAGAATGTCAATACCGGATGGAGCAAACTGCTCGATAATTACGACGCCTATTACCCCCTCCGCACTGGTGAGCAGATGACCATCGACCGCATCCGCCTCTACGACTACGCCGACCAGAACCTCGACAAGCCCATGACGCTGTCGATCATCACCGCCGACTGGAAACGGATTCCGATTGCCCGGTTTGTGGGCGATAAATACAAGGAATGGGTTGGCCCGGACCCCAGGCAGCCAGGTACGTTCCGGTTGAAAACACCGGTGACGGGTGCGCGTTTTCTACTTATCAATACCTCGGGCGCGTATCCGTCGGAAATAGAGTTATATGGCAGCTACACACCCGGCAACAGACCCACGTTGCCCATTCAGGTACGTCATACCCCATTTCGGCAAGCTGTGGGCGTGAACATGTTCGAATGGAATATGGAAGAGGCCGCCCGATCGTGGGAGGTGGATGAGAACCGGATACCGGCCTTGCGCAGTTTTGCGGCGGTACGGCATTATATGGATTGGGAAAAGCTGGAAGCACAACCGGGCCAGTATTCGTATAACCTCACGCTCAGCGGTGCCTGGAACTACGACGCCATGTACGAACGACTGAAAGCCGAACACGTTGATGTGCTGGCCTGCCTGAAAACCATTCCGAAGTGGCTCGAAAACCTGTACCCCGCCGATCAACGCGACTACGGCAACAACCCGGTTCGCTACGGTGCCGATCTGTCGAAACCGGCTTCGTACATCGAACAGGCGCGTGTGGCGTTTCAGTATATGGCCCGCTACGGCTACAACAAACGGATCGACCCCGCGCTGGTCAGCGTAACGGCACAACATAACAGCTGGGCGCCAGCCAACCAGAAAAAGATCGGGATGGGGCTGATTCGGTACATTGAGTGCGAAAACGAGCGTGATAAAACCTGGAAAGGCCGCCAGGGCTACCAGACCGCCCGCGAATATGCCGCCAACTTATCGGCGTTCTACGATGGACACAAGAATACGCTGGGCCCTGCCACGGGCGTAAAAAATGCCGACCCTACGGTTACCGTGGTCATTGGCGGGCTGGCCGCCCACACGACCGATTATGTGCGCGCGATGGTTGACTGGTGCCGCGAGTTTCGGGGCTACCACCCCGACGGGCGTGTGAATCTGTGCTGGGATGTGATCAATCAGCACCTGTATGCCAACGACGTGGGTACGTCGCAACTCGGTAGCGGTAAGGCTGCTTCGCGCGGTGCCGCGCCTGAACTGGCGGGTGTTGGTGAACAGGCCGTGGCTTTCGTGAGGCTGTCGCACGAGTTATGCAACGACATGCCCGTCTGGATCACTGAAGCGGGGTATGATACCAATCCCGGCAGCCCGTTCCACGCTATCGCCATTGGCTCAAAATCAGTAGAACAAACCCAGGCCGACTGGACCCTGCGTACGGCGTTGCTGTACCTGCGCAAGGGCATCGATCGGGTATTTTTTTACCAGATGTACGACGAAAATCCGGCCGACCCAACCCAGTTTAGTTCAATGGGGCTTATCAATGGCAATAAGACCCGCAAACCTGCGGCCGATTATCTCTATCAGGCAACGAGGTTAATTGGTAGTTTTACGTATCAGGAGACCCTTCGCCAGACCAGCCCTGCCCAGCCGATCGTTGACAGGTACGAGCAGAGCCTGCCCGGCGGAAAAAGACAGACAGCCTACGTGTTGGTTGTTCCTGACGAGCGCGGTCGCACCGCTACCTACACATTGCCTGTTTCTGAAGGAGATACGGTTCAGTTATTTGTACCTACGAAGGGGCAGGAGAGTATGACAAAACGAATGCTTGTCAGTCTAAACGGTAGCGTTCAGATTCCCGTTAGCGAAACACCTGTTTTTGCGCTGCTTCCGGCAGAACGATCACGGAAATGATAGATACGATTTTAGCCTCATAATCAGTAACTAATGAATACAAAAAGTGCGGCCATGAACGGGGGGAAGTGGATCACCATCGCAACGGTGATCTCAACTGTCTTCCAGTTTGGTCAGATGGTTGTTCTGGCACGCCTGCTTACGCCCAGCGACTTTGGGCTGGTGGCGCTCAGTAACCTGATTCTCACGTTCTTTCAGCTTTTTACTAACCTCGGATTTTCTAACTCGATCATTTATAAACAGGAGAGCGACCGCTCGGTTCTGTCAACGCTGTATCTGCTGAATATCACGCTGGGTATTCTCATCTTCGGTATTATTCAGGTGGCTACGCCGTCTATTGTTGCCTTTAAAGAAGAGCCTCGCCTCGAGCGGGTGCTGCACCTGTCGTCCTGCTATTTTCTGATTGTTTACTTCGGGCAGATTTACCTGTTCCTGATGGAAAAGGAACTTCAGTTTCGCACTATTGCCATCATTGAAATTGTAGGTACGTTCATTGGCACGGCTACGACCCTGATTATGGCCTACAGTGGCTATCACGAGCTGTCGCTGGTTATTGGGCAGTTGATTACGCAGGCCATAAAGACCACCCTACAGGTTGTTTTGGGCAGTTCGCTGTTCAAACCCGTGCTTCGCTTTGCGTTCAACGAAGTAGGCGAACACCTTCGATTTGGCTTTTTTAACCTCGGCGATGGCATTCTTGGGTACGTTCAGTCGAACTACGACAACCTGTTTATCGGCTTTATTCTGGGCAACGAGATGCTGGGGCTGTATACACTCGCCTATCAGCTGGCCATCTTCCCAATCACCAAGCTAAACCCAATCATCCTGCAGGTAGCCTATCCGGTACTGGCGAAGATGCAGAATGACAACGCCGAACTGAAACGGTCGTATCTGAAAATCCTGGACATCCTGAGCTATTGCAATTTTCCGTTGCTGGCGGGCCTGTTTATCACCGCTGATAGCGTTGTACCCCTCTTTTATGGTCCCGGTTGGGGCGGCACCGTTGGTCTGATCCAGATTTTCGTGTTTGTGGGTATGATGATGTGCCTGAGCCATCCGCTGTTCACGCTGGCGTTTACCAAAGGCAAGCCGAACCTTCTGTTTTACCTGAACCTGGTTACGCTGATCGTCAAGATTCCGCTGGTCTATTGGCTGGGCCGTACCTACGGCGTTACGGGTGCGGCAACGGCTTTTTTGGTGGCGACCCTCTTCAATTTGCTGGCCAACTTTGCCGTTGTTCATTACCTGATCGGCAATTTTATGGGGGTTTTCCTACGCAACGTGGTCCGTCCGGTACTGTTTTGTGTACTCATGGTGGCTTCTATTGCGGCCTATAAGGCATTATTCGGCTACGAGGGTATCGTCAACACCATTGCAGAAATTAGTATCGGCGGGGCTGTTTACGGGGCCTTAACCTTGGCTTTCAAGTTCTCGGTAAGCGATATAAAAGAACTGAAACAGGCCCTCTGATAGCAGGGCCTGCAAAAAAACGCCCGCTGAACATACCAGTGAGCGGGACGTGTTGGAAAACAGGTTGCTTCCGACATACAGAGGGCTCTTTCAGGCTGCGTCCTTTTCATATGGAAATAAGTCTGTCTGCCATTTCCCTGTATCCATTCGATTTGGATCTGCGCTAATCTTATGGCATCCAGGCGCAATTATGGACCTAAGCGCCCCAATTGCGCCTAAATCCGTAGTACTTTAGCTTATCATCTAACCGACTAGCTGCTGTGATAAAAATTACCCGCTTCATCAGCCGAATAACCCTGCTACTAACCCTGGTGTCTACCGCCGTTCTTGCTCAGAAACAGGCCGCCGACAACCGGGCAGCCATTAACGAGGCAGACCTTAAACGCGATGTATATAAACTCGCCGACGATCATTTTCAGGGTCGGGTTGCTGGGTCGCTCAACGAGTTGAAAGCTTCAGCCTGGATTGCCGAGCAGTTTCGCGCGATGGGTCTTCAACCCGCTGGCGACGACGGCACATATTTTCAGTTTTTCCACATTCAGCGCACCCGCGTGAGCGAAACCAGCCGGTTTATTGTGGGAGGTAAGGCCCTGACCTACGGCCCGGATGTGATTGCGCTGGCACCGGCTATTGCCTCGGTCGATGCACCGCTTGTATATGTGGGCACCGGCACGCCGGAGGAAATGGCGAAAGTAGATATAAAAGGGAAAGCCGTAGCCATTCTGTTCTCAGGAACACCACCGGGCGACCTCAGTTTCCGCCGATTTATGCTGACAACCATGAATCGCCGCGCGGCTGAATTTGTGAAAGCGGGAGCCGTAGCCACCATTTTCGTGTCTGACTCACGCGCCGATGCAATTTATAACTGGTGGAGCAGCGCTATGGAAATGGGGCGTTACGATCTCCCCGGCGGCCCCAATACCCGCGTGTTTGCGCAGGCACCGCTGCTGTGGCTTCCGGCCAGTAAACTGGCGATGATTCAGCAGCCGAATCAGCAGTTTACCAACGTCGTGAACGTAGAAAGCTTCAGCTACCCGTCGGTAAATATTGTGGCGAAGCTGCCGGGAACAGACCCTAAACTGAAAGAGGAATATGTACTGATCAGCACCCACCAGGACCATGACGGTATTCGCCGGGCCGTGGCGGGCGACTCCATCTACAACGGGGCCGACGATAACGCCACGGGTTGCGCCGCTGCCCTGGCTATTGGTCGGGCTTTTGCAAAAAAACCAGGTAAGCGATCGCTGCTGATTGTGTTCCACGGGGCCGAAGAGCGGGGCCTGCTGGGCTCACGGTATTTCGTTGATCACCCAACGGTACCTAAATCGAGCATCGCGGCGGTGCTGAATGGGGAAATGATGGGCCGAAACTCGCCCGATAGTGCAGCCTTGCTGGGCTCGCAGGTGCCACACCGGAATTCTACGGAATTGGTTAATCAGGCCATGGCGGCAAATCAGGCAACGGCGAAGTTCAAGCTCGATACGCTCTGGGATCGGCCCGACCACCCGGAAGGCTGGTACTTCCGTTCTGATCACCTGCCCTACGCCCGTGCCAACGTACCTGCGATCTGCTTCACCTCACTGCTTCACCCCGACTACCATACGCCCCGCGACGAACCCGCCCGTATCGACTACGCGAAACTGGCCAACATGACCCGCTGGATGTATGTTACGGCCTGGCAAGTGGCTAATGCCCCAACCCGCCCGCCAGTAGATCCCGGCTTCAAACTGGAGCGGTAGCACTATTTACGGATCATTGACGCGACCGATATCCATTGCCAACCGGCACCAACTCGTTGATCTGTAGGGGCGGCCCGTCGTGGCCGCCCCTACAGATCAACGAGTTGGTTATCAACTCCTAAAACCGAGCCAGTACTTTCTCTGATACGGTTTTGCCAATCGACAGTGATGACGTCGCCGCTGGCGACGGGGCGTTGCAGACGTTCACGGCGCGGGCGGTTTCAATGATCGAGAAATCGTCGAGGAGGCCGCCGGTGCGGTCGCAGGCCTGTGCACGAACCCCCGCGCCGCCTTCGATCAGGTCATCTTCCTGAATTTCGGGAATCAACTCCTGCAGGGCTTTGGTAAAGGCTGATTTTGAGAAGGAACGGTACATTTCACCGAGGCCCATTTGCCAGTATTTAGCTGCTACCTTCTGGAAACCGGGCCAGGCTAATGTCTCGAAAAGCTCTTTCAAATTCACGTCCGACTTTTTGTATCCTTCGCGCTGGAAGGCGAGCACCGCATTTGGTCCGGCCTCAACGCCGCCGTGGACCATGCGGGTGAAGTGAACACCCAGAAACGGAAAGTTCGGATCGGGAACAGGGTAGATTAAATTCTTGACGAGGTAGTGCTTCTCCGGCTTGATCTTGAAATACTCGCCCCGGAACGGAACGATCTGAAGGCCAATAGGCTCGCGCTGAGTTAGTTGGGCAATTTTATCGGAATACAGGCCTGCGCAGTTCACAACCAGCTTTGTTTCGTAGCGGCTTTTGTTGGTTACCACTACGCTCAGCGACGTACCCGGCGTAAGCTCTTCAACTCGTTCGCCAAGGTGCAGTTCGCCACCCAGTTCACGGAATTTGCGGGCATAGGCTTCGCACACCTGCGTGTAATCGATGATTCCGGTTTGCGGAACGAAGATGCCTTCTACGCCATTTACGTGCGGTTCAATCTCCCGCATTTCGGCCAGCGAAATACGGCGAAGACCACCCAATCCGTTTTGCTGACCGCGTTGAAAGAGCGTGTTCAACTGACCCACTTCTTCGGGCTTGGTGGCCACTACAATTTTTCCGCACAGGTCGTAGGGTACGCTTTCCTTGTCGCAGAAATCGAGCAGCATCCGATAGCCTTCGATGCAATTGGTGGCTTTCAGACTACCCGGCTTATAATACAGCCCCGAGTGAATCACGCCTGAGTTATGGCCGGTCTGATGCGCCGCCACCCGATTTTCCTTTTCCAGCACCACCACCGACAAGGTTGGTCGCTGCTGCTTGATTTGTAGGGCTGTGGCCAAACCCACGATACCCCCGCCAATTACAGTTACGTCAATCATGGTTTTGTGTTTACTGTTTACCGTTTGCTATTCATTGTTGCGCTGCCAATAGTGGAGCAACAGTAAACAGCAAACGGTAAACAGTAAACGCTATTTAGTAAAGCTAATTTTCCCCATCGATACACTGGGCACGCCTTGTCGTTCGCCGAATGACGTACCTGAACCAGCCACGGCTTCGTTGGCCAGCACGGCAAAAAGTACGGCTTCTTTAGCGTCGCCGGCAATACCCAGCTCATCGGTTTTTGCAAAGGTACAACCCGGAAGCAACGCTTCTATTGTTTGCGTTAACACGGGGTTATGGGCCCCGCCTCCACTCATATATATACGAACGTGCCGGTCTGCCTCAGGTACGTTAGCCAGCGCTTTGCTAATGGCCTGTGCGATGCTTTCGGCACTAAATCGGGTTAATGTAGCCAGCAGGTCTTCGGCCGGCAGACCATCCGTTTGGCTGCGCTGCTGTGCATCTCGAACGTACCCGGTATTGAATACTTCCGGGCCTGTGGTTTTCGGAAAAGGCTGGCCAAAGAACGGGTGATCGAGTAAGGCAGTCAGCAGTGGAGCGCTAATGGTACCGGCGGCGGCCAGTTGCCCATCTTCATCGTAGGGCTTACCCGTAAACTGGCGGGCGTACGCGTCAAGAAGTGTGTTGCCAGGTCCGGTATCGGTTGTGAATACAACGCTGGCATCAAGTGAACCGGGCAGGTACGTGAAATTGGCAATACCACCCATATTGAGCAGCACCCGGTTTTCGCCCGCCTGCGAAAAAACAAAATAATCACCGTAAACAGCCAGCGGAGCGCCCTCGCCACCGTGAGCAATATGCCGTTGCCGGAAATCGCTAAGCGTGATAATGCCGGTTTCGGCGGCAATATGATCGCCATCGCCAATCTGTAGCGTAGCATTCGGATAGTCTGGCCGCTGGTGCTGTTTCCGGGGCGCGTGATATACTGTTTGTCCGTGGCTGGCCACCAGATCAACTGTTTCGGCGGGTACGCTCCAGGAACGCAGGCAATCAGCCACCCATTGGCCATGCCGTCGCCCGATTTGCTCATTCAGTAGGGTCAGGTGCTCAAAATCGACCTGTTTTTTCGCGAAAACGGCCCGGATACTATCCTTAAAGGTGTCGTCGTACGGTATCGTCGTGAATTGTTCCACCACCACGGTTGTGGCCGGTCCACTGCCGGTAATGCGACAAAGGGCTATGTCGAGGCCATCGAGTGACGTACCTGACATAAGGCCAATAATTCGGCGTTCGGGTTTCTGCGCCAGCTGATACAGACATTCGAGTTGCGGATTCATGCGGTAAATATCAGCCATTATCCCGCCAAACTAGTTATCTGATACACGACAGATTCTGATGGTATACAGATTTGACGGATCAGCACAGACAGGCGAATGAAAGGCTGGCACAAGCGTACGGTAGAAATCGTGTCAACCTGCCAGTTCCGCTAAATCCGCGTTCTGAAAAACGTTATAAAACGCAACCCAATGAACACACAACAAACAACCGAGACGCTACTCGAAACAACGATTCAGGCATTGACCAACGGTGAACATACCACCGAATCTGGACCTGCCCTGGTTGATGACTGGCTTAATGCACTGAGTCACTATGATGGGCTGGCCAACGTTCGGGAAGCACTCAGCAGCCTTCAGAAAGCGTTATTGAATGAAGCTGACCCCGTTCAGATCCGGGTGTTGCTGATGGAGCTTGCTCAGTATACACAAGCCTTTTCAGCACAGGAAGCGACATCAAACCCAGACGCGTTACGCCGCCTGGCCAATACCCTTCAGGGCCTGATTATCAGTGCCGACCAAATCGGCCATTCGTAAAGCGGAAGGTGACCCACTGGCTCACGTGTCATTTTTTCTATAAACAATACAGATTTAGTCGAGTTCTATTCCTGTGCCATCTCCTTCGGGCACGGAGATCTAATTCACACTCATCAGCTTAAAAAAATGGCCCCTAAAAAAGCCAATACGCTCATAACCTCTACCATCGAAACCCTCGACAACGGCCTCGATAGCGTAAATCCTACAGACGGTGCTTCGCTAATTGAAGAATGGATTGCGCTGGTAAAGAAAGAGGAAACGGCCAGTGGAGTGGCCGATGAGCTTCAGGAACTGCACAATCAACTCGGCGGGCAGTCGCCTGACAAAAAGAAGATTGCCCAACTGGTAAAGAAGCTAGGCGACGAGACCACTAAAGCCGCCAAAAAGGCCGACCAAGCCTATCAGGACTCGCTGAAAGATCTGGGCGAATCGCTTAAAGATTTTGCTAAAGAACTCAAATAAGCAACCGTTTACAGCGCTTTCCGCCAGTTCGATGGCGTTGTTTTCGCTACTGTTAACCGCAACCCCTTACTCAAATGGCCCTTACATCACAAGATCCTAAAACAACTGCGCTTCTCGAACAGACGATCTCTACGTTCGATAGCGGTCTTCAGCCATCGACGCCTAAAGATGGCCTTGCCCTTATTGACCAATGGCTTGATTTGCTCGACCAGAATGGTAACGACGAAACCGACGAAATTGCCGATGTGCTTGAAGATCTGAAGGCTGAACTGGAAGAAAGTCAGAAAGATGGCGTTATGCCCGAATCGTCAGTTATCCAGGCTTACCTCGAAGACCTGATCGATATTACCCAGAGCGTGATGGAATCGCCCGAAGCCAGCGCACAACAAACGGAATTGCAGCGGCTCGTATCTACCCTGGAAAACATTAATCAACAAGTAGCTAAATAACCAGTAGGGTAGTTGGCAGCGGCAGTAAGCAATTACTTACGCTAATGTAGTTCTCGTAAGCAACTGCTTACTGCCACAGCCAACTGGTTTACTCTCCTATCCCAATGGCAGAATCATCACAATTTGCAACGGCACTCATTAACGAGACTGTTACAACTTTTAGCGGCGGAGCCGAAACGGTATCGCCTACAGACGGTATTTCATTGATCGAAAACTGGATCAGTGCCCTTCATTCAGGCGACGAGTCAACGAATCCAATTGCGCATACGCTGAGCGAGCTACGTATGCAACTCCAGAACGGTACGCCTAATGTTGGGCAGATTCAGACAATTCTGGAAGAGCTAACAGAGCAAACCCGAAATGCGGCAAAGTCGGTCGACGGTGGTGAACAGCTATCGCTTATCGAGTTGTCAGATGCGCTCAAAGGCTTTGGGGAACGGCTCGATGGCAAACGATCAGGCGATGGTAGTGCTGGTGCAACGGTTGCGCCGAGTGTGGGTGCCTCAACCAGTACCCGCAACGACGACGACTCGATCGGTGCCAGCGGTGCAGCCCAGCAAGATGGCGGCCCTTACAACTCAGGTTACGGCAACTAACAGAAATATGTGCTACCTAGGTACGTATAGTGCCGAGAGCAGCGCAACAGAGGACACAAAAAAGAACAGTAAATAGAAAAACAATGGCAAATCAACATTCACAATCGAGCGGGTCATCGGCATCAACGCTCATCGACGCTACTATCGAAGCATTTGATCAAGGTCAGGCGGCTTCGCCACAGGAAGGCCTTTCGTTAATTACCGACTGGTTTTCATCACTGAAAAGTGACCATAATGCCAGCAAGATGATCCAGCCATTGCATGATCTGCAGGCCGAATTGCAAAGCGGTTCGCCCAGCAACCAGAAAATGCACGACCTGCTACTGACGCTGGCCGACCAAACAGATGCGCTGGGTACGTCGGCGGGAGGGGATCTTCCCTCGCGGTTGAGCACGCTGAGCACATCACTGCGCAATTTTGCGGGACAATTGTCAACAACTGTATAATCAATGACTTAGTGCTCCGTGGCTAACCTGGCCGTGGAGCACCTCTGTTTTATACCATTATGGATAACCACGAAGAAGCAACCGATCTGCTCGACACCACTATGGGGGCGTTGGCCACAGACGTAACAGACCTGACGCCACAAAGCGGAAAAGGGGTCATCGATCAATGGATCAGCACCCTGAGCGAGTCGGAGAACACCAAAGAAGTTGTTGCCCTGCTTCAGCAGTTGAAGACCCAGCTGGAGAGCGGTTCGCCTAACCCTAGCGAACTGCAACAGATTCTGGTCGATCTGGCAACGCACACCCATGAAATGGGCGTAAAAGTTGGCCCGGAGGGAGACATGGCCACCCGCCTTGAAGCCCTGGGCGCAGCGCTACAGACTGTAGCTGGTCAATTGACAAATGTGTGATCAGCGGACATTACGGCGGCGCTGTCATTGGTTGTCGTGCTCATTCATTGTTTTTCTGACAGATGATCGCTTCATGACAACCAATAACAGCGCAGTGTAATGACCACTTATTTTTTCAGTAATTCATACACCTTCTCGATGTCCAGGTCTTGTGCCGACAGGATGGCCGAAGCAGTATAAGTAACCGGTACATCGGGCATTACGCCATGGCCTTTGTCGGTTCCGGGAATAGCCAGCACAATTTTGTAAAGCGGCAACCGGAGTTGCACACCTGTTTCGGGGAGGGTCATATACGGAGAGGTGAAGGCGTTGCAGCCATATTCACCACCGCCCGTTTCCCGACCAATCACCGTAACTCTGCCGACGGCGTTATGTTTGGCTAGCGACGTGAAGATCGACGCTGCCGAAAACGTCCCCCCGTTGGTCAACACGAAGACTTTTCCCCTAAATCTGTTCTTTTTGATTGGCTTGAAGATTCCGGTTACACCCGAGCGGCGGAACGCGCCTTCAGGAGTCTTATGGGTAAAGAAGTTTCGGATCCAGAACCGCCAGAATTTCCAGCCGAGATATCGGTTGAACGACACCTGCCTGACGGGTGCATCTACTTCCTTGTAGGCCTGGAACGGTTTGTCGGCCAGATAAGTGACCAATTTTGCCGAGGTTGCGGAGTTCCCGCCCAAATTGCCGCGGACATCGATAACCAGATTGCTAACAATTTTCCGTTTGGCAATGGCCTTAAAGCTTTGACGAAAAAAGGCGCGCTGACCACCGCCCGTAAACGAACTGACCTTCAGTATAGCCACCGATGAATCACGGTCAGAGAAGGTCAGCGTGCGGGGTTCTTCCTCCAGCGGTACGGGTTTTCGAGGGCTGGGTTTATTGGGTTTCGACGCTGGAATCACCCGTTTTTCTACTGAATCAGTGCTGATTTTGAGTTTATCGGGGCGTGGCCGAAAGGTCAGCGTGCGAATCTTTCCCGTCGAATCGCGTAGGGTTAGCCGTTGAGCCGTTGAATCGAGGCCAAATGCAAGCGTGTAGTAGGTCGTGAAAAGACCTGTATTAAGCACGTAGGGCTTAAACGTCTGGTTGTAGCCATCGGATGAGATGTACTGGTAAAAGTGGCTGAGCAACGTACCTGCCGATCGACCATTGACGGCCAGCAATTCTGACCCGCGCTGAACGGTGGTATCGGTACTGCGGTTCTCACGAACATACAGCTTATTGTCCAGTACGAACACATCAACCGGAAAGGGCCTGAACGGGTGTTTTTTTCGGTACTTCACAAACGCTTTTGAGCCGTACAGATCTGTGTGGCCACAACCAATACGATCAATGGTGGGCTCAACCGTTCGCCTGAACTGAAGTTCGGTCATCGGCTTTGTCAGGCGGGCTTCGGTATCATCGAACCAGTGCGACACACTATCGCGGGAATGGTAACGGTACAGGCCGGGATGCGCTTCTTCCATTGCCTGCCGGATCAGCCGGAAATCGCTGCGTAACTGCGCCACTGAATACACCTTGACCAAAGGTGTATTCAGTACCGATTGGCCAGTTGCTTGCCCTGCGAGAAAAAAGAGAAAGATAAATAGCCTGTATTGGCTTCGTTTCAGTGTGGAGTCAATCACAAACGAATAGGTTGAACGGGTCACCAAAGGTACAATCAGGTACCTTTCAGTCATCGAACAAATCGGCTGAACGGGTCGTTGTCAATGCGAACTGTAATTCGTGCGCATTTTTTGCCTTCTCCACACCAGTTGGTCAGCAAAACGTGTAGCTTCGACGGTTCATTCTGACGAGTTAATCGGCTTTCCCAATAAACCTAGTCAACCAATATTATGGCAAGACCAACCCCCGAACTGATCGACGCCCTGCGCCGCACGGCCCGTAACGTGGCTGAGGGCGCCCCCTACCAGTGGGGCCATATGGGCAGTTGCAACTGCGGCAATTTAGCCCAGGAACTGACCCGCATGACCAAAGACCAGATTCATCAGTATGCGATGCAGCGCTACGGCGATTGGAACGAGCAGGTGGCTGATTACTGCGAAACCAGCCAGCTTCCGTTCGATGTGATTATCAATCAGATGCTCCAGGCGGGTCTTTCGCTGGAAGATCTGCGTCACCTCGAAAAACTGGACGACCGCGACGTGCTCCGCCGATTCCCGATCGAGCAGCGTTTCCTGAAACATAACCGCCGCGACGACGTAGTGACGTACCTGAATGAGTGGGCTAACCTGCTCGAAGAACGACTCTTAGCCAAAATCAAACTCCCCGCCGACCTGCTGGAAATCCAGGAACTGGTTTAGGGAGTTCAGAATTAAGAGTTGCTTTGCTAACAACGTATTCTGCTGTTAGCAAAGCAACTCTTAATTTTTAACTCTTAAGCTAGCGTTGCTACGGCGTCGCGGATGCGCTGTACCGCTTCGACGAGGGCTTCGTCGGCGGCGGCGGTAGAGATACGGATGCAGTTAGGAGCACCAAATCCTGAGCCAGCTACGGTGGCAACGTAGCAAGTATTCAACAGCCAGTTTGAGAAGTCGTCGGAGTTATTAATCACCGTTGTTCCGTCTGATTTGCCGTAGTAGGCGCTTACGTCCGGGAATGCATAGAAAGCACCTTCCGGTGTATTGACCTTAAAGCCAGGTATCTCTTTCAGCAAACCAACTACCAGGTCGCGCCGGCGGTGGTAGGCTTTCGCCATTTCGCGGCTGGCATCCAGCGAACCATTCAGAGCGGCAACCGTTGCTTTCTGGGCAATCGAGTTCGTCCCCGATGTTACCTGTCCCTGGAGTTTCTCGACGCCATCGGCAATCCATTTGGCGGCGCCGATGTAACCGATGCGCCAGCCCGTCATGGCGTAACCTTTTGCCACGCCGTTAACGGTAATCACCCGTTCGGCGATTTCAGGAATCGAACCGATGCTAAAATGACCTTCGGGGGTGAAGTTGATGTATTCGTAGATTTCGTCGGCCAGTACATACACGTTCTCGTGGCGGGCTACTACCTCACCAATGGCGCGGAGTTCAGCTTCTGAATATACCGAGCCGGTTGGGTTGTTGGGCGATGCATACATTACCACTTTCGTACGGTCGGTAATGGCGGCTTCAAACTGCTCGGGTGTCACCTTGAAATCGTTCTCAAACGTTCCGTCGATCACCACCGACACGCCTTCGGCCAGTTTCACCATTTCGGAATAGCTTACCCAGTACGGCGAAAAAATCACTACCTCGTCGCCGGGGTTCACCAGTACCTGCAACACGTTGGCCAATGAATGTTTGGCACCGGTTGAGACAACTACGTTCTCGGGCTTCCAGGGCAGGTTATTGTCACGGTTGAATTTATCGGCAATGGCCTTCCGCAAATCGGGGTAGCCAGCTACTGGGCTATAGCCGTGGAAACCGTCGTCGATGGCTTTCTTGGCGGCGTCGCAAATATGGGCGGGCGTTTTAAAATCGGGCTCACCTACGCTTAGGCTGATCACTTTATGGCCTTTCGCGGCTAACTCACGAGCCATCTTGGTCATGGCCAGCGTAGACGATTCTTCAAGTGCATTGATCCGGTCGGCCAGCATACTGGCGGGACTTTCTACGGCAATAGCCATATTGGTATGTGTTTATTGAAAATTTGGCAACTGAACGGCCACAAAATTAGTGACTTCAACGCAGTTAAGCCGACTTGTTAGGAGAATTTAATTACCTCACCCTCATCAGAGCAGTCATCTAGTAATGTCTGGATCGTCTGTTTCAATACAGGATGAACGAAGCCAGGGGCAATTTCTGTCAGGGGTACCAGCGTAAAACGCCGTTTGTGCAGCAGCGGGTGGGGTAACGTCAGAGTAGGCGTATTGAGGATCAGACCATCATAGAAAAGCAGATCGATATCAATCACGCGGGCACCCCATTTTTCTGCCCTAACCCGGCCCAGGCGCTCTTCTATAGCCAGTGTATGCGTTAATACACTGGTGGGTGTCAGGTACGTTACCACCAACAATACCTGATTCAGGTAGGATGGCTGATCGGTTATTCCCCAGGCCGCCGTTTCGTATAGCCCTGATTCCAAGACGATTGAGCCAATCTGCTCGGCAACGTACCTGCGGGCCAGGGCAACCGTTTGCGCTTTATCGCCCAGATTGGCACCAAGCAGCAGGTAAAGATTGTGGCTAAGTGGTGGTTCCTTACTCACGGCCATGCATTCATTTAAGGCGTAAAAATACGTACCTGACCGATGCTCAGCGCTGTGCGAATCGTGTGCTTACCACTTTTGAGCTGCTACTGTTACCCAGCAACCCCGTCTTGCGGAGACCAACATAAACCCCAACGCTATTTGGTAATAAACCGCCCACATCTATACCAAGCGAGCTACTCAGCATGGTGCCGCCAAAGGCAGAGATGGGCAGCGCGGCCGTCAGCAACCCGGAAAATTGCGTGGGCGCATCCGGGTAAGGAACGGAATACGTACCCAGGTTCTGCGACAGCGATAGGCGAGAGGTTATATGAACCGTTCCTGAAATCAGCGCACTGGCACCCAGGTTGACTACGCTGACCCTATTGTTTACAATTCCCCGGTTAATTGGCAGCGACGAACGAGCCTCGGCGGTCGGCGTTAGAAAAGGTGAGCCAATTGTACGGCCAAAGTACGTCCACCCGTCAGGGAACTGGCCGTGGTTGAAGTAGTTATCACGCCCTCTGCGTTCAGGATCAATGACATCAAAATCGTCACCGCCCTGACTTTTCGTGTATAGGTACTCAACGGTTAGCTGTTGTAAAAAGAATGGCTCCCCGGCAGGCTGGCGTCGGTTTTTCAGTCGTAGCCCATTCAGCCCGTCGGCCAGGTTTGTGCCGTAGAATAACGAACCGTCGTCGTACAGGAACTGGCGATAAGCGTACAGATTCCAGTTTCGAAGGTTTACATCGGCGGCCAGGTCGATCGACCCCAGATGGTTGCCAATCCGGTTGTCTTCAAGCGAGGTTACGTTGGGGTCGTTCCGGTCGCCCTGCCCACGTAGACCAAGAACCATTGGCAGATAATACTGGATACCCGATGGCAATTTTCCATTTACCGCAATCAGGTCACTTAATACGCCCGGTGCTGCCTGACCCGCCCAGATTACCTCGTGGTTGAATCCGCCATATAACCGAAATGGCCAGTTAGGCTTCCCGATTCGGCCGTACAGGTATTTCTGATGCAGGTACGACCCTTTTACTAGTCGATCACTGTTTTCGAACCAACCGTGGGCATAGGCACCCAGCACTGAGAGAACACCTTTCGTAAACGGAACAGCTGTATACTGATACAACCCAATCTGAATCTTTGGTATTGGTAACGTATTACCCGACCAGGCGTATGCCCCCGACGTCAGCAAGGTGTCGACTAGCCCGATGATCTCACGCTTCCGGCCAGCATACAGCTCAAAAGCCCCTAAACGGGCTTTCACGTGGGCTTCGGGAAGAATAAACTGATTGGTGACCCCAATATTGGCTACCGCATCAACGGCATACCCCCAATCTGTTTTGCGCCGATGACCGGTGCTATCGGCCAGCCGGTAATCAGACCGGATGCCGCCCTGAAAGCGAATAACAGGGCCTTTTAGTGGTACAATACCATATTGATTGGCCCGGAGCCAGAAGGGTGTCTGGTCAGTGGCCAGTAAACTACCTGATTCCAGATGATATTGGTTTATCCGGGCCGGATCCTGCGCCTGAATCGGATTCGTGACGAAAAGCAACAAACAGTATACATGAACTGAAACGATCAGACAAGTAGGGATACTGTTCACTTTGAAAGGAGGTACTTGCATTAAGCAACGTTATTAATTGGGTTTGTAAGCTATTAACCAATACGCATAGCTTATCTATAAGGTAACGACATAAATAGAAAATTTAGATACAATGCCACTCGATTCCAGTTAATGGGCACAGAATGAGTAGTTATTTACACGCACGATAACAATTCAGATTACCCAAAACTATTAGCGTGCTGAGTACGTCATCTGCCTGTATTGTATTGGCCAATTCAACCAATTAAACTGCTTTTATGAAAACGAAAACACTCGGAAATACAGGCCAGACAGTATCCGCCTTAGGCCTTGGTTGTATGGGAATGACCGATTTCTACGGTCAGCGCAACGACACCGAATCGATAGCCACGATTCATGCGGCGCTGGATGAGGGGCTTAACTTTCTGGATACGGCCGATATGTATGGCCCGTTTACGAATGAAGAACTGGTAGGAAAAGCCATTCAGGACCGCCGTCCTGCTGTTTTCGTGGCCACCAAATTTGGATTTGTTCGCGACCCAAACGACCCCGCAAAGCGAAGCATCAACGGAAAACCCGACTACGTACGTCGGGCGTGCGAAGGTAGCCTGAAACGATTGGGCGTTGATCACATTGATCTGTATTATCAGCACCGCGTAGACCCCAACACGCCTGTTGAAGATACCGTAGGCGAAATGAGTCGACTGGTCGACGAAGGGAAGGTTCGTTTTATTGGCTTGTCAGAAGCGGGTGCCGATACCATTCGCCGGGCCAATGCCATTCACCCAATTGCGGCGGTGCAATCTGAATATTCGCTCTGGAGCCGGGATATTGAAGACGACGTAATACCCACCGTACGTGAATTGGGCATTACGCTGGTAGCTTACAGCCCGCTTGGCCGAGGATTCTTAACCGGGCAAATAAAGAACTTCGATGACCTGGCCGCTGATGATTACCGCCGGCACTCACCTCGTTTTCAGGGCGAAAATTTCCAGAAGAATCTCGACGTGGTAAAGCAGATCGAAGCGCTGGCCGCTCAAAAAGGTGTTACCGCCTCGCAACTGGCCTTAGCCTGGATCATGGCGCAAGGCGATGAATTACTCCCCATTGTTGGTACAAAACGCCGATCGTATCTACAGGAAAACCTTAGCGCGCTCAACATCTCACTCACGCCGGCTGATCTGGCCGCCATCGAAGCCATCTCGCCCAAAGGTGCCGCCGCCGGCGAGCGCTACCCTGCTATGATGATGAAACTGGTGAACGGGTAGATAATTAAGAATTAAGAATGGCTCCGCTTGCAGATACATTAGACTGCAAGCGGAGCCATTCTTAATTCTTCACTCTTAATTTAAAAAGATACCTGCCTTCGTTTGGGGGCAATAAGGCCGTAGATGGCCAATAAAACCGCAACAATAGCACCGGCCCCGGCTGCAAGCTGAACGGTTGGCGTAGCAGCCTGCTTCATCGCGATGGCCGTGTAGGCCCAGGTAAAGACCAAAATGAACGCGGCGCTCCGGTAGCGATTATACAGCACGGCCCCTACAACCAGCGCCAATACTAGTACGCCAACAGCCCAGACTGGTTCAGAAATGCCAGACAGATCGAAACTGTGGGCACGGAACCACAACGTAATATTCAGGATGGTGGCAACGGTGAGCCAGCCGAAATAAATAGAGAACGGCACGCGCGCCAGCCACGTTTCGGCCGTTTTTACAGGCCGCATCATGGCCATATCCGTGCGTGGGTTGATCCGTAATGCTTCCATAACCATAAACAGGCTGGCAAACATGATCAGAATGACCGTCAATGCTCCGCCAATCCATTCCTGATTGAAGATCGGGCTCCAGATAGCATTGCCCAATGCATTGATGATATACCACGGACCCGCTGCCCGAAAACGCGGATTATGCTGTTGCGATGGCAAGGCCTGATAAATGGCGAAACCCAGTAGCCCTAGAAAAATGACGCCCCAGATGGCAAAGGCATAACCTGCAGGCGTGATCAGCGTAGTGTACTTATTCGACACGTCGCCGTTGGTTTGCGGACCAAACACGCGCGCATTTGAGAGGCCATTCATCACAATCAGCGTGACAGTTACGACCACGACCAAAACCTGACGTAAACGATCATTCATCATACATACTGTAGCATTGATTGGTGATACAACCGACGTTGCTCGTCAAGTGTTCACGAAGCACGTACCTGATAGTTAGGGCTCATAGGTCAGTGGTAATAATTCAGCCATCTTTTCCCAACCCCAATATCCTTCAAAAATTACACCGAGCGGATTGTAAAAGTTGCCGTTCCGTTCAATGGTAACGGTTGGCTCGGTCAGGTAGATGAGCGAAGTTTGAGGCCCACCGGGGCTAAGTTTTTCGCTAAACGGCGAGAGCGAGCGCACGTATTCGGGCGATTCTTTCTCCAGTGTGTAGGTAACCTGAATAAGGTTCTCGAACGAGAGGGCGGTGGTTGAGTCTGTCGATGCTTCCTCACTTAACAGGAACGTTGCCGGCAATGCATCCTTAACCAGGTACCGCGCTTTCTTTATCCGCCATTGCCCAGCCACTTTCGACGAATCGGTTCGCTCCAGAACCCGACGAATCTCGAAGCCTTCTTCGGCCGTTTTCTTCGCGTAGAGTGTTCGCATGAAATGCATCGATGAGCCCCGATACGCTTCTGTTCGTGCTTTCTCCCAACGCAAAGCTTCCCGGCGGCCACGAGGCTTCATGAGCTCATAGACAGGGTAGCCCAGATACGACACCGATTTGTTGCCGTAATCGAACAGGAATTGCTCCAGCACGTACCTGATCCGATAACCCAACGCTTTATTGTCGATGATAAGCGGCTCCCGGGCTCCACCTGTCATACGCATGGTGGCCCGGTTATCATCAAACCAAAGTGCGTTCTGGTTAATGATTTTACACTCCTGCGCGTTTTTGCTGGTGCCGATGAAGTTTTTAAGGAAAACGCCCAACTGCTCTAGCCACTCCGGGTCGCGGTTGGCACGTACCTGCACCTCTGCCAGTTGATTCGCCGATGGCATGATCCGAATCAGCAGAGAGGCAGGCTGGTTGGTGTTGATCGGCGACGCCAGCGTTTCGAAACCCACACTGGACACGACCAGATCGAAACGACCTGCGGGTAGGTTCGCCAGCACGAAACTCCCATTCTCGTCGGCCGTGGTGCCCTTGGTTGTGTTGGCCAGAAATACGCTGCAGAAGGGTACAGGCTGCCCATCAGCGGCATTAACAACCCGGCCACGCAAGGTGAACTGAGCCTGGGCCGTGAGGGAAATCAGCAGAAGGAGCAACAGGAGGCGCATCATCATTTAGGCAGTCTTACGGGCATAGGGTCACAAATTTACCGATTAACTATAAGTTTAGTTGTGAGGTTGCAAAAAAAGGGGCCGCCCATACACATGAGTGGCCCCTTTTTTGGGAGTAGGTACGTTACAGCGCCAATACTTTGAATTCGGTACGTCGGTTGCGCTGATGCTCTTCCTCCGTGCGGGCGTTTTTCACAACCAACTGCGTTTCTCCGTAGCCCTTTGCCGTGATGCGGTCGGCGTCGATGCCTTTTGAAACAATATACTCAACGGCGGCCTTGGCCCGGTTTTGCGAGAGCGTCATGTTATACGCATCGGGTGAGCGGGCATCCGTATGTGAGCCCAACTCGATTTTCAGCGATGGATTGTCTTTCAGGATCGTCACCAGCTTGTCCAGTTCCTCGGCTGCGTCGGGCCGAATGTTGTACTTGTTGAGATCATAATAGATATTCTCCAGCGCGAAGGTTTTGTTCAGTTCCACCTTATCCAGCAATAAAGCCACGTTGAACGTCGTGTCTGTTTCGGGCTTCGTCAGGAAAATCTCGGGAATGCTGCGGCCCTGCATCGTAAACGGTTCGCGGCGGGTCAGATAACCGGGGCGCTCGGCAATGACGCTATACGTTTTGCCCTCTACCACCGGGAACTTCCCGAACGTACCTGGCTGACCCGTAGTGGCCTCAGCTACGGTAGCGTCGTTGCTGTCGTCAACAATACGTACCCGCGCCGAATCGAGCGGGGCGTTGGGAGCCGCGTTGATTTTTACGGTACCGGCCAGGAAGTAGCGCACTATCTTCGGCGAACCTGACTTGGGCGGGTTGTTCCGGGCAATGGTCGTTGTATCGCCCGACGAAGCCGATCCGTTTTCGACCAGATAGATATCATCATCGCCTTTACCACCGGGGCGGTTGCTGGCCATGTACCCCTTGTTCGGCTCGGGGAATGTGAGGCCAAAATCATCAGCGGGTGAATTGATGGGCTGCCCCATATTTTCGATCCGGATAACGCCGCCCGAGCGGGTTGCTACGAATACGTCGAGCTTACCCAGGCCAGGGTGCCCATCCGACGAGAAATACAGCTTGCCATCAGCCGCTACGAACGGGAACATCTCGTCGCCGGGGGTGTTGATGTCGCGTCCCATATTCACCGGGCGGCTAAACCGGCCCGACGCGTCCATATTGGCCCGATAGAGATCAATACCGCCAACGCTACCCGCCCGGTTCGACGCAAAATAAAGTGTTTTGCCATCGGCCGAGAACGCCGGTGACCCATCCCAGGCCAGCGAATCGGAGATGGGCAGGCGGAAGGGCTGATTCCAGTTGCCGCTCTGGTCTTGTCGGCTCAGATACAGGTCAACATCGGCACCGCCCTTGCGCTTACCATTGTTGCCCCGGGCAAATACCATCATCTTGCCATCTTTAGAGAAAGCAGGCGTTCCTTCGTTAACGTCGCCCTGAAACACGCTTCCACTGAACAATTGGGGGCCAGCGCTGCCTACCCCGGTTTCGTCGGGTTTCTGGCCAATTTTTGCCTTGTACAGGCCCGTCATGGCCAGGCCATTGTTTTTATAGGTAACGTCTTTCCGCGATGCCGTAAAAATTAGCTCATCGCCGCGGAGCACCGGCGCATATTCGGTACCGGCTGAGTTGATCGTTCCTAGATTTGTGACCCGGAAATCGGCCTGTTTGCCGCTGATGGCACTAATGGCCCGTAACGTTTCGATCTCGCGCTGCGCTTTGGCCAGACCAACCTTACTTTTTGGCCGGGCATCGATGTATTGCTGCAACTGCGCCTGAGCACCCGCGTAATCGCCGTTTGCTTTCAGCGCATAGGCATAGTTAAGGCGAAGGTCGGCCAGATTCTGGTCGGCAAAGGCCGGTTTTACGGTGGCATCGGTCGTTGCGGCAACTGCTACCGACGTACCCAGCCCACCATCGAGCGCCTTCTGGTAGAACGGTGCCGCCTGATCGATATGGTTCGAGAGGCGGTACGATTCGGCAGTGTAGTAATTGAGGCGGCCGGCATCGACCTTTCCTGTTGCTTTGGTAAACTGGCCCAATGCCAGATTGTATTCGCCGGCATCGAAATGGCGAACACCTTTTTTGTAGGCCTGCATGGCCGAATTACAGCTGCTTAGCCCAATGGCGACACTCAGTATCAGCAGCGGAACCCGCGTATAGAATTTCATAATCAATGGAGCAAAACAGATTAACCCGCCCAAGATAATAACGTTTTGGCGGGGTCATTCGTCAATACCTTATTTAAACGAAATCAGGGCCTCGTTTATTAGCAAATGTTCATGTGAAATGGACCGCCCCAGGCATGCGTATCAGGCTGGTTGTCTGCGCCGGAGAGGATCCTGTCTACCGTTACCTAATGCGCGGGGTTTTTGTTGCACGTACTTACTAAAAGTCGGGTAGCTTCGTATACTGACAGTCAAGTATATGCGCTATCAAAAAGTACACCCGTCTCCTCATCTGGCCCCGTTCGTAGCATGCTATTTCGTTTGGGAAAACGATGCTCATCCGGTTGTGCCGTTGCGCATTGAATCGCCCCCATCCGGGTTTGCATCAATGGTATTCACTTATGGCGATCCGTATGTTGTTCAGACCGGGAAATATGCCAAAACGGCCCCGACGGCCTTTATAACTGGCCAGGCTACCCGGCAATATGAACTGCAACTGCCGGGGCGAATCGGTATGGTGGGGATTGTGTTTCGGCCGGCGGGCCTGAACACGTTGTTCGGGTTGCCCATGTACGAGTTTACCGATGATCGAATTGCCTTGACCGACGTGCTGACGGGATCGATAACGTACCTGCACGAACAGCTATGCGAGTGTAACAGCACGACAGCACGAATAAACCTGCTGGAACAGTTTCTGAACCGGCAGTTACTCCGCCAGGGCAACCGCTTCGACCGGACCGATTTTGCCGCTAACCTGATTGTGGACAGGTTTGGTGTGTTGACTGTCAGTGAATTAATGAACGACCTGTACGTTTGTCGGCGGCAGTTTGAGCGGCAGTTTCTGCAAAAAGTGGGAGTTAGTCCGAAGTACTATGCCCGCATTCGGCGGGTGGGGCATGTCTGCGCGCAACTGGCTACGCAGCGATGGCAGGTCAGCGACTGGCAGGACTTCGTTTTTCGGGCCGGTTACTACGATCAGTCACATTTCATTCGGGAGTTCACACAGTTTACGGGAAAAAGACCGACGCTCTACGTGAAAGACAACGCCGAACTGAGTCAGTATTTATAATCCTCGGTTTTCAGTCTTCCGTCCTCTGTTGTGCAGCTAGTCAACGGCAACGTACCCAGGCAACGCAACAAAGGACACAAAACAGAATGTCGCAAACGTACAATCTGGCCTGAAGCGGGCAAGTTAGTTTTGACTATCTATCAAAACCAGATCGAAACCGTGAAAGCAATGCTCTTCTTTCTGCTGATCAGCAGCTCGTTACTGGCGCAGACACCCGCCAAACTCTGGACCGAAACCGACCGCCAGTATACGCTCGATAACCTGAAACGTACCCGCGATGAACTAACCCGGGAAACCGAAAACCTAACCCCGGCACAGTGGGCTTTCCACGAATCGCCCGACCGCTGGAGCATCGGCGAAGTGGTGGAGCATCTGGCCCTGTGGGAAATTATCTGGGCGCGGGAGGTCAGTATGGGTAGCCGCAGCAAACCACAGTCCGAACTGAACCAGACCAGCAAACCCGACGGCTACTATGCCGAGTGGATTATGGAACCTACCCCACACAAATCGCCCGATTTTTCGCGGCCAACGGGCTTCATTGAAGGCAAAAATAACCTGCTCTTTTTCACAAAACTGCGTAATCAGACCATCGACTTTGTGTCGACAACGACCACCGATATGCGGGCGCAGTTTGAACTGACCGGCACCGATAGCCCCCGGAACATGCACCAGGTGTATATTTTTCAGTGGGGTCATGTAGACCGGCACCTTCGCCAGATCCGTAAAATCAAGCAGCACCCCAATTATCCACCCGCCTCCCTTTCCACCAAATAAACTCCTTTAGCCATGCAGACCACACAACAGGAATCTATCTCGGAAATGACCCGTAAGGGGGCTTGCCTTGCCTTCTTCACGGCCTACGACGACCTCGACACCGCCCGCATGATTGGCCTTGCCGCCCCCAACGCCACCGTTCATTTTCTGCCCCTTGGCGAAGGTGGGCTAGGTACGTTCTGGGAGTTTGGCAAAGCCGTCTGGGATTCGCTCATCGACAGCTTCCCCGACATTAGCAACACCGTTGATAACCTCTCGGCTGAGGGTGATACCGTAACGGCCAACGTAACCATTGGCGGTACACAAACGAAGGAATTTCTGGGCATTGCCAGCAAAGGATTCCGATTTGACTCCGACCATATCTTCGTTTTCCGTTTCAACGCCGCCGACCAGATTCAGAGCCTGACCATCAACTGGGACGCCGCCAGTTTTGCCCGGCAGTTGGGGGCTTAGTGCCGACCTTCCTACCGTTAACTTCACTGCCTAACCGTTTCCTAAAATTAGCAGAAGGGGAGCCATGCTACAGACTACTTATGCTGCATGGCAGGCTTTGTTATCTACCTATCTCTTTATGGATCATTGGTATTAACCACCACATTTGGAGGGTATATGCCAGTGAGGAATAAGATAGCTTTGCCTGTATCGAACTAAACCTTTACAGCTATGATCAATTTTGGCAGTTTGTGGATCGAGGTTTTTACCATTGAACGAAAGCCCCTCGACAAAGCGCGGATAACGACAGATAAAGGAGCAGTGGCTCGGGAAGATGGCCCCGGACGGTATATCATTGAACAACTCATACTGGGAAGCGTCACGTTGCAGGTAGAAGCGGATGGCCTACAGGCTGAAAAGCGGGAAATCCGAATCGAGTTGGGGCGTAATGTAGCGCAGTTTATTCTGGGCGAACCTGGTTTGCCTGCTTATAAACGACGGGGAATACGGGTGCCGTTTCGGCCAGTTGAAGGGCTTGTTGGAATTTCTGTTCGGGGAAAAGAGGCGGCAAAGCAGCTCGAGAAACGAATCGGCAAGCTAGCTGACCTCAAACCCATAGCGACCCGCGACCTGTTTGTGATACAGGTTACACCCGGCCGACTAGCCAAGCTTGTAGCTGAACTACGCGGTCTGCCAGATATTGCCGCCGTGGGGCCGGTAATGCATTTGTCTGAAAGAGGCATTGCGTTTTTTTCGGGTAATATCATGGTGCGTGTCGTTCCTGGTACAAAACCGGAAGCTGTGGAAACCTTAGCGCAGGAGACGAACACCCGCGTGTTGCGGAAATTGTCATTAAAAGACAGGTGGTTGTTGCAATCGGCGGTAGGTGATTTGTCGGTGCTTAACGACTGCGACAAGCTCGAGACCTCGCCGATTGTGCTGGGGGCTGAAGCCGAACTGACCTTTACGTTTGAACCCGATGCCATTACCCCCACCGACGAGTTAGTGGCCCAGCAATGGCACATTCCGCTGGTTGGCCTGCCCGATGCCTGGCAACACCTGCGCGATGCCAATGCCGACGGTGTAGTGCCTGGTACGGCGAATGACCGCACCTTTGGCGACGCTAATCTGACGATCGCGGTTATCGACGAGGGGTTGACGTCGGAAACCGTTGGCGGTGTACTTAGGCCAGCGCACCCTGATTTTCAGGGTAATGTATCGAACGGTCAACCCAAAGTAACTGGATTCTTCGATTTTGGCGGTATGGTTGCCAACAACAACAGCCCGCTGGGCGCGCACGGCACTCGATGTAGTGGCGTTGCCACGGCGATGGCAGGTAATGCTTCATCGGTGGCGGGCGAAGAAGAGGGTGTGTCCGGGGCCGCGCCAAACGCCCGGTTATTGTCGGTGCAAGTACCCTCTGCCAGCACCGAAGCCGAGTTTTCCGACATTTATCTCTGGATGGCGGGCCTTGACCCAGCCAGCACCACGCCCGGTTTCCCAGCGGTGCTGGCGCAGGGAGCGGCCGTTATCACTAATAGTGCCGGCACCTATAACCCGGCGGCGTTTCCGGTCTCCGACTTGATAGATGCGACCTTCGAGCGCATTACCGATGATGGCCGGGGCGGGCTGGGTACGCTCCTGTTCTTTTCGGCCGGGAATGATAACGTTCAGTTTGCGTCGGCCCGCCCCTGGGCCAACCACCCGCGCACATTTGGCATTGCTGCCTCCAACGAAAACGACCGCAAGGCAGGTTACTCCAACTTCGGCGACGGGATTGACCTGTGCGCCCCAAGCAGCGACGCCGGCGCTGGCCTGCGCAGCATAACAACCACCACACTTCCGGGAACTGGCAATCGAACCGGGCATACGGGTGGCCCTTCCGACTATACCAACGGGTTCGGAGGTACCTCGTCGACCACGCCGTTTGCAGCGGGTATCGCCACGCTCATGCTCAGTATGGACCCCTCGCTTACCTGGCAGGAAATACGGGAGATTCTGTATAACACCGCCGTGAAAATCGACTTTGCCAATACTGACACCGAAGGTCGCTGGCGTGATCGTGACGGCGACGGTGTGAATGAATACAGCAACTGGTACGGTTACGGGCGCATTGATGCTGCCAAAGCTGTCTGCGCCGCCCGAACGCGCATCACACTTAATACGCCTACGGTGCAGTTTCTGAACGTTCCCGCCGGTGAGCCTACCCTACGGGCTATCTCGTTCTCGGTACAAAGCACTCGTAATCATACGTTTAGGGTAATTGACGGGCCAATCACGACCATAGGGCCAGCCAACTCGTTTGTGCTGCACAACGGCAATGAGGCCATTCATGTGGGCAACTACACCTGCTCGCCTTCTACACCTCGTATTTGGGTACGTTACGTAGCCACCAACGTTGATGATATAGCCCACGGCGAAGCCATAGTTGAGTGTGTCGAAACGGGTCAGCAGTACACGATTCAATTCAGCGCCAACGTGGTCGAGCGCCCCCGTGCGGCCCTGGTTCTGGCACTCGACCGCTCGGGTAGCATGGACGAGTTTGCTGGCGACGGACGGCGCAAAATTCAGGTACTACGCGACAGTGCTGTGGTAGTGGCGGCCCTTGCCCAGACCGATACGGGACTAGGCGCGGTTTCGTGGGATTCAAATGCCGACGTGGCCGGCGCAATGCCTGTACAGGATGCTGGCTTCGCGGGCATCGGTGTGGGACGAAACGCCCTTAGTACGCATATTTCGGCACATAATACTAATCTGGCAGGGATGACCGCCATTGGCGATGGTGTGCTGGCAGCCCAGAACATGCTTAACGCCGCCCCCAACGCGCCCGGAGGCTACAGCGTGAAAGCAGTGGTGGTGCTTACCGACGGCCGGGAGCCTTTACCTGTCGGAGTTGCCGGCGGGAACAATCAACGCCAATGTGTTTGCTATTGGGCTGGGTACGCCCGAGAACATCCAGCCTACGGCTCTGGCCCAGCTCACGGGCGGCAACAATGGGTATATTCTGATGACGGGTAACATCGGCGTGGATGATTACTTTCTGCTTACCAAATACTACCAGCAGATTCTGGCAGGTATAACGAATATGCAGATTGTGGTTGACCCCGAGGGCTGGCTGCAACCCGGAGCCAGTGTTCGGATTCCGTTCCGGGTCAACGAGACCGACTGGCAGGTCGATGCCGTGTTGCACTCACCACTACCCGATGCTATTACGTACCAACTTGAAACCCCCGACGGTCAGATTATCGACCCCGGGAGTCTGGCGGGTGAACCAGCCTCCCAGTTTGTTACTGACCAGAAGTCGGCCTTCTACCGATTATCGTTACCGGTAAGCAAAGTGGGGGCCCAGCATCCTCAAGGCGTATGGCACGCTATTCTGACGCTTGATGCCCGCCGCTTCAAAAGGTACCTCGAAAAGCTCAAAGACGATAAGACCGAGTACCGGATGAGCCAGGCCCACGGGCTGCGCTACGCTTTTGTGGCTCAGGCAAGGTCAGTGCTAACCATGCAGACTTACCTATCGCAGACCAGCTACGAACCAGGGGCTATGGTACAATTGCGAGTTGTTGTGACCGAATACAGCTATCCGGCCCAGCGGGGCGGGCGAGTGAACGTCGTGGTAACATCGCCCGACGGCAGTCAGACAACGTACCCGGCCCCGGAAACCGCCGACGGAATTTTTGAGATGCACTGGGTAGCCGCCCTTAGCGGCGTGTATAGGGTCCACGTACTTGGGTCGGGCATGACCACGTTAGGGTCGCGTTGGACGCGTGAGGCATTACGAAGCGCAATTGTCTGGAAAGGCGGCGATACTAAACCCCCTCGGCCCTCCGACTACGAACGCTTCTGCCAGCTTATAGGGTGCTGGCAGAAAAACGGCGCCTTAGACGCAAAGCGACTACAGGAACTGGGCATCAACCTGACAGCCCTGCGCCGTTGCCTATGTACACCCGCCCGCACAGAGCAGACAGGCCCCCAAAAAGGATAAAACAAAATGACGTCCAAAAACAGACCAGCGCTGCTATACAATTACGTCTGTATTTGGACGTCATCTGCCGAACTCTACCAGCTATAGTCTAACCGTAACATCCGATAGACATCAGGATGCTGGTTGCTACAGTTTGTTTTGTTGTCATGTAAAAAAAAACTACTTAACCGCCTATATTTGAGCATACTGTTAAACTAGTAAGTTGCGGCATGTTCATTATTCTGCTCTCGGCCTGCTTTTGCCTGCTGCCACTGGTCAGCCTGGCAAAAGGGGCTGTTTGGCAGGTACGTGCCAATGATAGGGTACTGGTAGTTCAGCCGGGGAAACCCATCCGGCTGGCTGCGCTCGACAATGATGTTACTTTCCTGCTAAACCCGATTCCCGGTGACGCAGGTACGTATCAGTACCAGCTTGTTGGGTTCGACCGGCAGTGGCAAAGCAGCCCGTACCCCATTGCCCGCTACACGAACCTGACCGGTAACGAGTATGCGTTTCAGGTGAGGTATCAGGTACGCGGCGGGTTGTCGGCAACCACCACAATTCCGGTGCTGGTTGAGCGCGAACTGACTGAAGAATGGTGGTTTGTACCGGCGGTGGTTGGGTACGTTATGCTGCTGCTGGGAGCGGCCATCTACTTTTTCCTGCTCTACACATTCCGGCAAAAGCTGAAAGTGCAGCATATCCGTTACCGAATTGCCGCCGATCTGCACGACGAAGTGGGCGCCACCCTCAGCAGCATTGCCATCTCGACCCGGCTGGCGCAAAAAAAAGTGGGCGATTCGCGACCCGACGTGCAGTCGATCCTGAACACGATCATGACCGATTCGGAAGAAACGATCTACACCATCCGCGACACGATCTGGGCCATCAACCCCGACAATGACTCGCTCGACAAGCTGTTCGAGAAAATGCGGTCGTTTGCTTTTCAGGTGCTGACCACTCAGGGAGTAGCCTTCGAGTTCCGATATGCACTCCCGCCAAACACCAGGCTGACAATGAATATGGATCAGCGCCGGCATGTGTACCTGATGGTGAAAGAGGCGATTAACAACATTGCCAAACATGCCGAAGCCACCAAAGCCAGTATCGTCGTGAGTCTCGCCAATGAAGGTATTCGACTGGAAATCAGCGACAATGGTCGTGGCTTCGATATGTCGGCTGACTGTGAAGGAAACGGCCTCAAGAATTTCAGAGCACGGGCCGCCGAGTGCTTTGTTGATCTGACCATCCAGTCGGTGCTAGGGGAGGGGACACGAATGACCTTACTGGTACCAACTTTATAAATACCGCCAGAATTGGGGGGTACGCCGCCTCTGAATTTCCGGCAGTTTTGCTTATTCGTTTTAACCGCTTATGCCATGATCCGCGTCGTTCTGTTTGAAGACAATAAAAGCCTTCGGCAAAGCCTTGGTCTGTATCTGGCCAGTGCCGATGGCCTGTTTTTCTGCGGCGCTTTCCCCGACGCCAACGACGCGCTGGCCAAGATCAGGAAACACAAACCCGACGTGGTGCTGATGGACATTCAGATGCCGGGCATTTCGGGTATTGAAGCGCTACAGAAAATCAAAGCTGCCCTGCCCGCCACGAAAGTGCTGATGCAGACTGTCTACGAAGATGAACACCGCGTGTTTGCGGCCATTTGCGGCGGGGCGTCTGGGTACGTGCTGAAAAGCCCCGACCCGGAGGTGATCGTGCAGGCCGTGCGCGACGTGTACAACGGCGGGGCGCAGATGTCGCCCACGATCGCGGCGAAAGTGCTGGGTATGTTTCAGCAGCAGTTTGTGCAGACCCAACCCACCTACGTCGACCTCACCGACCGCGAGCGCGAAGTGCTGAGCTGCATGGTAAAAGGCATGAGCTACAAACTAATCGCCGACGCCTGCTGCCTGAGCTACCACACCGTGCATTGGCACGTAAAGAACATCTACGAAAAACTCCACGTCAACTCAGCCCCCGAAGCGGTGGCGAAAGCAATTGAGGGAAAACTGGTGAGTTAATGAATCCTGAACCTGCATGAAAAAACAGTATCTCTTTTGCGTGCTCTTCTGCCTGTGGGGGGTATGGGCTACTGCCCAGGCCACTTTTTGGACCCCGACTTCGCTCTCACTACGAGTGGCCAATTGCCGCGTACCTCTCATTCCGCAAAAGGCATCGCTGTTGTGCTGGGCGGCGAGTATGCAGATGATTACCCGTTACCATGGTCAGGAAAGAACGCAGTGCCAACTACGGGTAGAGGCTTCAACTTACTGGCAGACACAAAACAGCGCTGCTGCCACGCCTCCCGCCAATTTCACACCGGTATGCGAGAGTCTTGTTTGTGCCCCCGACGAGTTCGATCAGCTACAGATTGGCACAACCGGCAATTGGAACAATGACCTGTACCAACCGAGTCAGTTTTTGCCAATATTTGCCCAAATCGGGTTTGCCTCGGCAGAGACCTATACACCGCTCTCCTGGACTGCTCTGAAAGGTGAAATTGACCACTGTCGGCCGCTTATTTCCATCATCAGCGAGGGAAATAGTATCGACAGGAACACACACGCTGTTGTAACAACGGGCTACGTCCAATTGACCGGCTTTGTAAAGGGGCTACCCGTGCGGTGGTTGCTGATCAACGACCCACTCGGTCCAGCCAACTGCGAAGCCGAAACGTACCTGCTAAACCACCCCACTTCGCTCACAACGAACATAGGAGTCAACACCGACCAGGTGATTTATGCGGAGTCATTTATCTACGGCATTCAGCCACAGGACCTAACAGCCGGACTGACTTGTGGGCCAAAACGAAAATATACCCTTTACTGGGCAAGAATGCGTCAGACACCGCTCCTGGCCGGGCTGCTCCGATTAAATAAGCTACCGGCAGTGAAGGTGAGCCGCCTCATCAGAAATCATTACGTATCGGTTCAGAAACTCCGCGACAGCACCGTATCGCTGGTGCTGGATTCACTCCGGGGTGCGCAGCCCGTTTTCGATTGGGTCGATACAAGAGGGAGCCGCCCCCTGGCGTACACGTTTCAGCGAACGCGCAATCAAAGCCCAGCGGTGATTAAACTAAGCGAGAGCCATTACAAAAAACGGTTTGCCTGTTCATTGGGTCCTAAACGAATCCTATTGACCTACCGCCCAAATGTGGCGGGTACCAAACGCTATGAGTACGTCAGAATCCGGGCGCTGGGGCAGTCATACTATCGCTTCTCGCACCGGAAACGGTGGTACTTAGTCCCCAGTATTCGCTATACGTTCCGCGATGGCCGCGATGACCAATCGCTTCTGCCCAATGTAGCCTACGCCGAAACGACCGTGTTGAGTCGGCTTCGCATTGCCCTTAATTAATTGTCAACTTATCCCTCTTTCACTATGCCTGTCTATGAAAGCAATATCCCCAGAACCACCGGAAATGCCGATTTTGATGGTCCCCCTGCCGACATATCGATCGATCGAATCAATTATTGGGGTAATCATCCTGAAGCATTCTTCGGAATCACCTTTGACCGCCTACTAGGCCTTCGCAACGGTTCGCCTACGGGGCACGTGGCCCTACGGGTGCGTTCGCTGACAAGCCCGCGCTATGCCTCGGCTGTATGGCTGCCGTTTGATGATGGCAACCATCCGCAGAACGCATTTCACTATTTCGTACTAACAAGCGCGCAGGTAGATGCCCTTACCAGCCCCGGCAATGGCCAGCCGCCCAACGCCTTGTTAGCATTGCTCAGAAAAGACATTCATCATAATATCTACATCATGTTCAAACCCATGATCATCGGCGGTGGAGTGGGCGGTGAAAATGATACTACCGGTACCCGCATTCCTGCACCACGTGGCTGATCCGTAAGCTGTTATGACCCCTGAAAACACCTACAATTCGCTTTATGTGCAAAGTGGTACCGTACTGTTGGTACTGCGTATCGGGTTGCTGTTGTTGGGTGCCTGGCGATGGCGATTGTTAACCGATGAATTACGCATTTTCTGGTACTATCTCCTCGCCAGCTTTGGCTCTAATTTATTGGAACAGGGCTTTATCTGGTCGGTCAATAACCAGACTGATTTCTGGTTGCCTTACCTGGAAAAATACAAGATCGGCGACACCAATTTTCTGAGTATCCTGCCGCGCCTGCTCGACTATATTTTTCTGGGGCCGTTCTATGCCCGGCTGCTTACAGGCCAACTGGCCAACTGGATCAGATGGACATCGATCGCCTTGATTTTCACAGCCATTGGCGTATATATCTGGATCGATGGCTTTCGGTCGTTCGGGGCGGTAAATGCGCTGATGAACCGGGTTTATCTGATCGTTTTACCGCTCTTACACCTGTGGCTGATCTACCGCTCGTTGCCTGCATTGAGTCTATGGAAAAATTCATATTTCCTGATCAGTCTGGGGCTGTTAACGGCCAATATATTCAGCTTCTATCTGTCGTTGTTTGGCCACAAGCTGAATGAAACTGATGGAATACGTTTCCTACAGCTTTCGCTGCTTAGAAATGCATTCGTACTCATCAGTCTAGGCCTGTACGCCTGCGCTTTTTACCAGGTTCGTTACGTGCGCTTTATAACGAAAACCGCCTGACCTTTCGGTCTTAAAAAGGAAAAACCGCCTCATTCCGGGGCGGTTTTTTGTAGGCCAAATTACCACCACATCTGGCGGGTACAGATCGGTCAGAACAACCAGACCTTTGACCTGGTCAACGAACGTATATGAACGCCTAAACCCGTTGATTCTGAGTTGTTGCTGTCCAATAAGCAGCAAAGTGAGCCACTTCCTGATTCCCGAACACGAACGACCTTACGGCCATGAAACAGCTAGCTACTCTTTTCTTCCTTCTCTGTTCACCCGCATTACTGGCTCAGACTTTCTCGGGCCACTGGCAGGGAGCCATAGCCAGCGTGCAGAATCCGCAACAGGAATATCCGGCCAGTATGAATCTCCGCGTAGCCGGTAGCCAGCTTACGGGGTCGGTAACGGCGCAGGTACCCATCGGCACCGAAACGTACCGGGTAAACGCCCAGATAACCGGTACGCAGGCAGCCGGTATGGTTACCGACGCGGCCGCAGGTACGTCGATGAACGTAGAGCTGGCCCTCACAAACGGGAAGCTGGTGGTGGCATTTGGCCTCAACAACGTGCCGGTCATTATGGGCGTGTTTACTCAACAAGGCGGTGCTGGCAAAGCTGCCCCGCAGGCAGGCAACGTACCAAGTCAGCAAAGAGCCGCTCCTGTGGCCTCAGCTAAACGGCCCACGTCGGGTATTGCCGCCAAAGTAGATGATCTGGTACGTGGGCGGCGGTTGCTGTATCTTAAAACAGGGAATGGCCTGGCTCAGAAGTGGTTCTACGACCTATGTAGCAACGGTACCTACCTGTATAGCGACGACACCAGCTATAGTAGTTACGGCGGTGGAAGTGACTTCAGCGCATACACACGCGATGGCGGCAGCGGAACGTGGCGGGTTGGGCTCGAAGGTAATGTAGTCTATCTCGAATTAAGGCCGAATAATGGCCAGCCGAGTGTATACGAATTGACTTCTGGCGTCCAAGGCGAGATTAACTTACAGGGGCGCCGCTACTTTCTGACTACAAATCAAAGCTGTCGATAGGGGCGAATCTCAATTAGTTTATTGTTGATTGTCAGTGGTTTATGCAAACCTCTTTGCTATTCCTATGTCCACTCCATCCAGTTTATACCGTTTCTGTCGCCTATCGCTACTGCCGTTGATCGTGCTATTGGTCGCATCCATGCTGGGTACGTTCCCGGCGGCGGGTCAGGATGTGCAGGGGCTTCGGAACCAGAAACCGATCAGCATTCGCGGGTCTCTTTCGGCCGGGCTGACCTATTACCAGGCCAATGGCATTGCCAACCGGCGGCAACCGTTCTCGTGGTACCTGTCGGGCGCGCCGGTGATCACCATTTATGGCGTGGTGATGCCGTTTTCGCTGGTGGTGAGCGAGCAGGAACGGCGGTTTTCGCAGCCTTTCAACCAGTATGGGGTATCGCCCTATTACAAATGGGTGAAACTACACCTTGGCTACCGTACCATCCGGTTTTCGAACTATACGCTGGGCGGGGCCAACTTTCTGGGGGCGGGCGTTGAACTGAATCCCGGCAAGTTGCGGCTGGGATTCGTATACGGGCAGTTTAGCCGGGCGGTGGCAGAAGACGAAGCCAACAGCGATCTACGCTATCGGTACGTCAGGCCAACCTATCAGCGGCTCGGCTACGCGGCCCGGCTCGGCTATGGTAAACAGACCGACTACGTTGACCTGCTCCTCTTCAAAGCAACCGACCGCATGCGCTCTATTCCGACGCCATCCCGCCGGTCACAGATTACGCCGATGGAAAACGTGGCGGTTGGGCTCAAGAGCAATTTCGGCCTGTTCAGGCACAAGCTGCTGTTTGATATTGACCTGGGCGGTAGCGTATTGACCCGCGATCTGCTGCTGGGTATCCAAAATGATCAGGTACCCTCGCTCCGTCAACTGGGTACGTTTATGTGGCTGAATTCGTCCAGCTCGTTTTTCACCGCCGGGCAGGCATCGGCCCGGTATGCGTTCAAGCAGGGTAGCCTTCAGGTGCTCTATCAGCGGGTCGATCCCGATTATCAGTCGCTAGGCTCGTATTATTTCCAGAACGATGTAGAGCAGGTCACGGTTAACCCGACCCTGCGACTGATAAAAGGCCAACTCACGATCAGTGGCTCCTACGGCCTCTCGCACGATAACCTTAACCACAAACGAGCCGCCACGACCAGCCGAACCGTTAGCGGGCTGACGATCAACAGCTTGCTGGCCAAGGGGCTGAACCTTGGCCTGACGTATTCCAACTTTGGTGTTGCCCAGACCGCCGGTGTGAGTGATCTGTTCAACGACTCGCTGGCCGTCAGTGTGGTGAATACGTCGTATGGTGGCAACCTGAGCTACGCCCGGGCAACCCCCACCAGCCGGCATGTGCTCTCGCTGGTGGCCAGCTATCAGAACACCAGCGACCAGAACCAGTTTACCCGATCCTACACCGGCAGTACTAACCGACTGGGTGCCCTCAGCTACAGTCTGGTGTCGCTGCCGCTAAAATTCAACGCAACGGCCTCGTTCACCTACGCAGCCATTGCCACCGCCGGGCGCCGCTTTGTCACGATTGGACCCGGGGTGAACCTAAGCCGCGAGTGGCACAAAGGGCTCTTCCGCACCACCCTCAACCACAACAGCCAATGGCGCACTGTTGATGGCCAACCCGATGGCACCGTTGCCAATACCGGATTCAACGTGGCCATTCGAATGGGAATGCAAACGCTCTCTCTCGGCAGCAACCTGCTTTACAACCAATATGCGTTCCAGGCCGACGGGTTGACCTATCGAAATTTCACCGAATACCGGGGATCTGCCACCTACGGCATCCGCTTCTAACCCCCACACTGCCATGAAAACGTTCTTCACGCGTTGCCTGCTGCTTGTTGGCCTGTGCGCGTCGGCCCTGACGCTTCGGGCGCAGGAAGTAACGGCCACTATTGCCCCGCCTCTGTATCGGTACCGGTCGTTGCTGGTCGATGTAGAAAAGGCGGGGGGTGAACTGCTGGTCACCATCAGCAACCGTAGTTCGCGCTCGGTTCTGGTTCAACTGGAGGCTGAATTGACCCAGCAGAACGGTAGTTTCAAGATCCTGACGAACCCGAACGTACCCCAGCCCACCATTCCGTTAGGCCCCAACGAGACCCGACAGCTACGGGGCGATGAACTCCAGACCATTTTTACGGCCAGTCAGTTTATGCTGGCCGATGGCAGCCCGGTAGAGTCACTCTACACGACCGACCCCTCGGCTCGCATTCCCGAAGGCACCTACCAGCTTTGTTTCAGTCTTAAAACCGACAACCTGAATCCGCAGATTCCCAAGGGGTACTCCAACTGTCAGGCCATCGAGTTTTCGGCCTTTAACCCACCCCTGATTACCACCATCAACAACCAGCCCTGTCAACCGGGGCAAGATACCCTGGCTGTACCGGCGATGCCGACCGCCAATGGCTTTTTCCCCGTCACCTGGACGGCCCCGGTACTAAACGCGGGCAGTGCGGCGCTGGGCAGCTACGCCTACACCCTGCAACTGGTTGAACTACTGCCCAATACCGACCCTAACCAGGTGGCGCTGGCCCTACAAACCGGTAACGAACCCCGCGCTTTCACCGTCAATAAACCAGCCATTCCGGCCAGTGGCAGTCCCCTCGAGCAAGTGGTTTTACAGGGTGCCGACTTCATTGATTCGTTAAAGATCGGTGCCCGGTATGCCTTGTTCGTCCGCGCTGAAAGTACCGATGGTCAGGCCTTGCCGCTGCCCAATTTTGGCTATAGCCAGGTCTGCTACTTTACCTACGGCACTGGCAGGCCGGTCAACAGCGGGGGCGGTGATGACCTTGTCGATGCTGACCTACCCACCGAATGCAGTACCGGCGACTGTAACGCCATTCCGGTACCGACTGGTGGTACCGACGTACCTGCACTGGCGGCCAATAGTGTGGTGCGCATGGGGTGCTTCAAGATCACGGTCACCGAAGCCACACGGGCGGGCGAGGGGTTTACAGGCCGGGGAACGGTCAGGATACCGTTTTTCAACGCCAAATTCAAAGTTCAGCTCAACAACCTCGTTGTTCGCCGGATTGGCAATGCGCTCGTGGCAACGGCCGGTTCGGCAACAGGCTTACCCGACGATGTCTTTTCGGGACCAACAGCGGCCCTGTTTACTAACCTGAAAGAAGCCAAGAATGAGGTCAGTGCGCAACTGCCCGCCTCTGTTGTGCGGGCGGCAACCGCTGATGTTGAACCCCTTGCCGAGCTATTCGATGGCATTGCCCAGGCGGGGCGGCTCATCAGGCAGGCGAGTGATGCCAGTTTCGAGACGGGGCTGCCCATTGGCTACGACAGTGACGTAGACGGGAGTACGATACGCATGGGTGTGTTTGCCATGAGTTTCTTTCCCGAACGGGCCACCATGAACCTGGCGTTACAAACACCCCTGGTGCCGGGCATCAACCAACAGCTGTATTTCGGGGCGCTGAATGTCTGTTTCGGACCGGCGGGCATATCGGCCAGCAACGCCACCTTTTACCTGGGCGGCAACCTGTCGGCACCCGTGTCGGGGCATACCTTCACGCTGATTGGCGCGGGCAGCGACCGGCCTGCCGACCAGGTAACGTACCTGACGCTGGACAAAGCTGCGGTGAAAGAAATCGGGCTAAAGGGTGAAATAGCCTTCGCCCCCGGTATGCTGGAAGCCGACGCAGCCAATGCACCCGTCAAAGCCACGTTTCAGACCGTGGTGAGTCGGATCGACGAGGTCATGCTCACGCTCACCATGCCGCGGTTTCACCTCACCAGCCTGCCCGACTGGTCGTTTGGCCTCGATTCGGTCACGCTCGACCTGTCGACGACCCGAAACCCGGCAGGACTGGTACTACCCGGCGACCTCAACCCGGCGACTGGCGGCTTGCCAGGTACGTCGGCTACCGATCAGAGCATCTGGACGGGCATCCATGCCCGCCGGGTGGCTATTGCCCTTCCTCCCGATTTTAAGCTGAGCAGCAGCGCAACCGCCCGGAAGGAGATCGCGGTCACCAACCTGCTCATCGGTTTTGGCGATAACAGCGGGCTGTCATTAGATGCCTCCCTGACCAACGTACTCAGCGTGAGTGGCAGCAATGGCGGTAAACTAGCCGGGTTTGGTTTCTCGATTGATGCGCTATCACTTCAAATTCGGCAAAACGAGTTTCGGCAGTTTGCCATGCAGGGTGGGCTACTCTTCCCGCTGTTCAGCAACCCGATCGCCTACACAGGTACGTATGGCAGTACAGCCGCCGACCCTACCCCTCGCCTGACGCTGGGCGTGGGACTAACTCACGACATTGCGCTCTATGCTCCTTCCCTGTCGGCCACTTTCACCGTGGGCAGCGGGTCGTCGGTGGCGTTCGATGCGATGACCAAACTGGTGACCATGAATCTGAACGGAGCCGTCTCGGTTCAGTCGGGTTCGGAAGGGGTTGGCCTGAATGGCATGGCGTTCAACAACTTCGTGTATAACGGCACCACCATCGACGTGAGCCGGTTCACGATCAGTTTTGCGTCGCCCCAGAAATGGATTGGCGGCGAACCGACAACGTCTGCCCCTACGGTACTTGCCGACGATGCAAACAGTGCGGGCGGCTTCCCGATCTCGTTCCGGGAGTTTGCGCCCATCTTCCGCGGTGACCTTACCAACGGCTTCGAACTGGGGCTGGGCTTTACCGTCAGTATCAACCTGATGGGCGACGCGGGCTTTGGCGTCGATGCGGGCTTCGACCTGACGGGCAACGTGGCCTTCCGAAACGGCGACCCGGTGTACAGCAACCCGGCCATTGCCTTCCGGAAGATCCGGATGGAGGTCGACGTGTCGGTGGTTCACGTCATTGCGGCGCTGGAGTATATCAAAAGCGAGGAATACGGGCGAGCCTTCCGGGGGTGTCTCAGCATTGAGATGAAACTGCCTGGCCTGCCTATCAGGGGCACCATTCAGGGCATGTTCGGGTCGAAAGGCACCAACCCCGAAACGGCCCGCTATTTCTACCTCGACGGGCGCATTTCGGGGCTGAACATCCTGATTCCGCAAACGCCCATTGCCATCGACGGCTTTGTGGGTGGCCTCAGCCGCAACATGGTTTCCCGAACAGCGGGAGGGAGTTTGTCGGCCCGGTTCAGCGGGGCAGCCTCTGAATGCAATTTCGACAGTCTGCCGCCGCTTGTGCCATCCGGCACAGCCAACTTCGGGCTTGCTTTCGGGGTGCTGGTGAAAGAAGCGGCCTCGAACGGATTTGCCTTCAACGGGATGATGGCCTTTGGGGCCACCATTGACCCGGAAACGATGGCCCCGACCGAAATTGGCATTGGCGGCGACATTCAGTTCCTGAAAGCGCCCGACGCCCCCCCTTCTGACCAGATCACCATGCGGGCCACCATGGACATGACTTACAGCATTGTCCAGGAGACCATCGATGGCAATTTCGCGGTGTACCTCAAGGTGTTCGATAAGATCCAGGGCAACGCTGATCTTACCACAAACCTGGCGGGGCAAATGGCCATGCACTTCGATTTCAAGCCGGGGGGTGTCTGGTTTGTGTACCTGGGCAACCCCTGGCAAAACAAGGGTTATGGTCTGGATGCCATGACAGCGACCCACGCCGGAGTGCGGTTTTTCATTGATAACCTGGGTTATATTGACGGTGGGGCCTATTTCTGCATGGGCAACTACGGCATCAACGGGTTGCCTCCCCTTCCCACTCAGCTAGTGTATCCTGATGGATTTGAGGATGCCTTAGCCGGAAACCGGCCACGTCTAGACCCGCGCGCCAGCAACGGTGGCATTGCGTTCGGGGCGTACCTGGGCGGTAGTTTCGATGCTAATGCACTCTACCTTAAGGCTACACTCAACTTTGGGTTTGGTTTCGATGTGGCCCTTATCCAATACGCCGCGGGCGTTTCCTGCTCGGGCGGCGAAGGGGGTCCGTTTGGCATCAACAATTTCTACGCAACGGGGCAGGTCTATGGTTTTGCAAGCGGGGCCCTCACGGTTGATTGTCCGCTTGGAACCTACCCTTTGGCATCAGGCAATTTCACCATGAAGGCCGACTTCGGTGGCCCCAACCCCACCTGGGTAGATGGCACCGTGACCATGGACAAACCAATGTTCACGGGTCTGGTGAAAGCCGTGGCCGGAGTAGCTTCTGGCGGGCTGTCTGGCGCGGTTGACACAGCATTTGAAATAGGCACCGGTATTTGGAACACAGTGACCGGCTCTGATGAGGAAGCCAAAGGGCTGACCGACCTGATCGTAGACCTTGTAGCCCCGGATGGGGTTGATATTTCATTCGCGAAAGGTACGCGCTGTAGTCAGGATGAGTTGTCGTCGACGGCTAGTTACGACGACCGGCGGGGTGCGGTGAACCCCATTTCATACATTTTGCCAGCTGTTGAACCAGGAAAAACCTACGCCAGCCTGGAACCGTATGGGGTGATCAGCGTCCTGCTGAACCGGCCGCTGGATGAAACCTGGCAGGTAGTGAAAGACGGTACGGTGCTCACCCGGCGCTGGAGATTGACCAACCCCACACTTAAACGGGGAACGGCCACTATTCCGCTGCGCAAAGTGAAGGAAACCGCCACCCGCATCGACTACACACCCAATTATTCAGACGGTACGCCTACCCTGAGCGCGGCCGATGTAGTGATCTTCACGGCAACGGTGGTTATGCAGCAACAGAATGCCGCCGGCCGGTTTGTTGCCTATGATCGGTATGCCACCGGTTCGTCGCCGCGTAGCACCAGCATCGCCCAGGAGCAAACGGTCAAAATTGTACCCATCGACTACACACTGGCACCGGGCGATATAGACTATACGTACCCGGTCGTTGGGCAGAAATATTACCTGAAAGGGCATGACAGCCAGGGTACTGCCTTTGTGAAACTCAACCGCCACCTGCCCGAATACAGCCAGCCTAATACAGCCACGCAGAAGCTGGCGTTTACGACCAAAACCTTCGTGAACGGCCTTCCCGCGGGCGACGGAACATTTTCCTACCTGAATTACCAGGACAACTCGGCGGCCCTGCTCTACAACCTGCCCACCCTGGAAAACAACGTCGATGTGCGGGTCGAGTTCTGGGTAACCCGCACGATCACAACGAGGGCAGGTTCGTCTCCGGGCCTTTCGAGCAATCCTACCGTTACCGGTCGAAGCGTGACCCTGACCGAGGCGCCCATTCGGGTTTATACGGTGGCTTTCCACACCAGTAAATACAACACGTTTGCCGAAAAAATAGCCAGCCTGAGCCCAACACCTTTCCGGCATCCCAGTCCCGACAGCAACATCATGACCACCACCCTGCGCACCGACGAAGACTGGGATGCGTTTGAGGTAGGCAGCAACCCGTTTACCTGGGCAAGCCATAGCGGTGGGCGTCTTCCCAATTTCGTCAGCCGGGCAGTCATTAAGCCCAGCACGCCCTGGCACAGCCAGACCAAAGCACAACTAGAGGGGCAATACCGTCGGGGCGAAGGCAACGATCCTTACCCCTACTACAGCACCGTCTGGTCGGACGTTAGTCTGGCTGATGGGCAACTCTCGATTGAGTTCGATACCAATGAGTGGATCTGGGGGGCTTTTCTGAACCCTGCTGATTGCGCCCGCCCCACCGCCGGCGACTACGTTTTCACGCTGCTTTACAACTACCCCACCCTCCGATACGACGGCCGCTTAAGCAACTACGAGTCTACGCCACCAGCGAGTCAGCCGATGGGTAAGTTGTCTGGTCAAATACCTCCGCCAATTGGGCAAAAGGCAGCTCAATCGGGAAGTACTCCTCCTGTTTCCCATCCAATGCTTACGCAGGGCGTACAAAAAGCCGTATCCGTGCATTACGATGGTTTTGAGGCAAGCCAGCAACGTACCCAGATTCTGACTGATGCCTGGCTACGGCGGGTAGTAGCCGCCAGCCGGCGCGATCGTACCGTTTTACCAGCCAAGCCCGCCATCCGATGAATACCCGAACATACCTCCGCCTGACCCTGTTGCTGGCCATAAGCTGCCTGCTGGTCACCCTTGCTTCGGCACAGGCTCCGAAGCGCACATCCCGGCCCCAACCGGCCACCATTGGCCTGTGGCACCACTACCGCAACGACTCGCTCCGGCTGCTCTGGATGCCCGTTCAGGCCGACAAGTGGCTTCAATTCAGTCAGTATGGCTACCACATTGGCCGCGCCGAGGTGATCACCGCCGGAAAGCACAACGGCTTTGTCATGCTGACGACCCAGCCGCTTAAACCCAATACGGCTGAAGGCTGGGAGATACCCACCCCCGAAACCCAGATGGCCAAACAGGCCCTCTACCAAAAACAGCTATCGGCGAGGGTGGATGGCAGCAGCCTGGCCGACTCCCGCGACCCCGACCAGCAAAACATGCGGCAGATGGTGGCCATGCTGTCGGCGTTTAAATCGCCGTTGGCTGCGCGGCAGTTGGGACTGTCGTTTACGGATACCCGCCTGCCCAAAGGCAAACGCTACCTGTACCGCATCTGGCCCAACGTACCCAGGGGACAAAAGGGCGATACCGCCTATGTACTGGTGAACACGGTTGGTCCAACGCCCGCCAAAAAACCACCCATGCTGACCACCCGGAGCCTGGAGAAAACCGTGATGATGACCTGGCCTGCCCGCCGCTATGCCAACGATTTCATGCTCTACCACATTGAGCGGTCGGCCAACGGAACAACCTACGAACGGCTGACCAAAACGCCCATCATGTACAGCAATCAGCGGGTGAGCGAGGCGTTCTACAAAGATTCACTGGGTACAAACTACCGCCCATACCTATACCGGCTCGTGGGCATGACGCCCTTCGGCGAATGGCATACGGCATCGGTGCCTACCCTGGGCATGGGCCGCGACCTCACCCCACCGGCCCCGCCTGTTCTCGAGAAAGCGCGGCATCTGGGCGGGCGCAAGGTACTGCTCACCTGGAAACAGGACCCTGCCGAAGGCGACCTGCGGGGGTTCTGGGTGGGCCGGAGCAGTAGCCTCACCGGTCAGTTTAAACGGCTGACGGTGGTACCACTCCCCGCCACCGCCCGCACCTTCACTGATTTCCAGTCTAACGCCGACGGCGCCAATCACTACATGGTGTTTGCCGTTGACACGGCGGGCAACGAGCGGCCTTCCATACCTGTTTACATCGCCCTGGCCGACACCATTCCGCCCGTGCCACCTACCGGCCTGACCGGGCGCGTAGATACTCTTGGCAAAAAAGGCATCGTCACCATTCGCTGGAAACGCAACCCGGAAAAAGACGTACAGGGCTATTACGTCTATTTCGCCAATGACCCCGACCATGAATTTTCGCAGGTAACCAGGAATATGCTCACCGACAGCGTATTCCGTGATACCATCAGCCTGCGCTCGCTGACAAAGAAAGTCTTCTACCGGGTGGTGGCAATGGACAAAAGCTTCAACCACTCGCCCTTTTCGGCCATTCTTGACGTAAAACGACCTGATATCATCCGGCCGGTAGCGCCGCTCATTACCGAGCTTACCGTTGCCGACAACACGGCCACGCTACGCTGGCAACCCAGCCCCAGCAACGATGTGGCCGAGTACCGGCTGTATCGCCGCGAGCAGGATAAGCCCTGGGTGATGGTGCGGGCCTTTCGGGCTGCCGACCAACGTACCTACACCGACCGGCAATTGACCACCGGTATTCCCTGCGATTATGCCCTGGAGGTAGCCGATGAAAGCGGCCTCGTCTCTGACCGATCGCCCATTCGTACGGCCAAGGCCCTGCCCGCAACGTACCTGACCGAAACGCCTCAACCCACCGCCACTTGGCAGGATGACCGCCAGGAAAACCAGATTGCCTGGACATTTTCTGGCCCGCCTGGCCCTTACCGAATTGCCATCTACCGGGCCGACGACAAGGGGCCATTGCACCTGCTTGCGCTGGTTGCCCCCGAACCCCGCTCGTATGCCGACCGCCCCGCCCGGCCCGGACGCTACGCCTACCAGTTAAAGGCCATTTATGCCAATGGCCAACAAACCAAACTCAGCCCCCGCGCCGACGTTAAAACGCGCTGACACACCACAAACGACCATGAAATTCCTTCTTCACTTCACGCTACTGGCCGGCCTGGTGCTGCTTGGCACTCAATGCAAGGTCGAGAATGCACTACCCGTTCCTACGGTTTTCCCGGCGAAGAATGATGCCGACGGCAAGGTAACCGTCTTCGGCACGCCCCGCCTGAAGGAGCAGGTCAGGGTGCTGGATGTAGCCTCGGCCCCGAATCTGAAGATCGTAGGCAAGCAGCTCATCGTCAGCGGCCCGCTCCTGTTCAAATCTATACCCAATGGCCGCCGCGCCGACCTGACGCTGAAAATTGGCGATGTGGTGATTATGGAGCCGGCCACGACCATTCCCGGTGGCCTTCAACTCATCATCGACAGGCTTTCGGGCGTTACGACCGACCCCAACGGTGGTAGCGACAGGATCACTTACGATTTCCACGTGCTAACCGACGCGCAGGATATTTTCAGCGACTTCTACGCCATTTTCGACGTGTCGGCCAATCAGCCTCTGAACAAGACAATTCAGGTGGCGGGCGAAACCACAATCAGCGAGCGGGAAGACCCGGTCACGAAAACAAAGTATGAACGCAGGGTATCCGGCAAAATTGACCTGACAGCGACAGGCAACCTGCGTATCAGTACGGTTATGGCCCTAAAAATTGAGCAGGGCCGGTTTGTGGAAGCATCGGTCGTATCGAAACTGGTGTTTAGCTGCAAAGCCCGGTTTGCGCTGGAAGGTAAATTCACGGGTGAAGCCAGCGAAGCCCTCATTGACCACCCAACTTCGTTTGAGCGCACGTTCGTCGTCTACGGCATTCCGATCGTAGTGGGTATTATTCCGCTTAACCCGAAACTAAAATGTAGCCTGGAACTGGAGGGAAAGGTAAACACAGGGGATGATTTCCTGGACAAGGAACTCACCGCCACCTTTTACGCCGATGTTAAATCGCGCAGCCCGGGTGCAGAGCCAACCACGTTCAGGAATTTTCGCAAGGAGGAATCGGGCGGTACGTTCAAGGCATTAAAAGGCGAAGTAAAAGGGTCAATTAAAGCGGGTATCGAATTTTCGCCCAGCATTTACCTCTATTCAAACGAATTCATAAATGTAGAGGGAGGACTTTATCTGTTCTCACTGATCACGGCCGAAGCCCATTGTAATACTGGACAGAATGGGGTAAAAATCACGATGACTCCCGGCATTACTCCCTCCCTGAAGTTCAATTTTTCCTTTTTGAAAGCCGTTTACGGGCACGATATAGGCCCTGCCGAAGTCACGTTTGCCGATGTAACTCCCCAAACGCCCGCTTACGAACGAACGTTTTTTTACGATACCAGGTGTGGCTATACGTCAGTCGATATAACCAATCAACCACCTGTAGGTCAAACGGTTGTACCTGCGTATGCGTTGGCCCTGCTGAAACAGCACGGCATGATCATTAATGAAGGGAGTTCACCGGGCACGATGGGCACAAGCACCTACAAAGCCGACGGTTTGTTGCTGGTAAACTCCAACAAGAACCCCAACGAGCACGGCGAACAATTTGGCAACCTGAAACTGCTGTTTAGCCAATTGACCGGTAATGCCTTTGCTTTCAGCACCGAAATAACTACCGGTAACTCACCGAAAAGCCAGGAAACAGCCCGGGCAACGTACCTGACGGGCAGCAGCAGCACGGGCGCTTTTACCGTCTACGCTGATATGAACGGGCAACTTGAGGGCGTAAGTGCCACCGACCTTTTTTACCGGAATTACGTGGTCGTTTCCGGTACCCGAATGCCTACCGGCATTGATAATCTGCAGTATGGATTTTACCGCCAGGAGCTGAGCGGCAATTACAAAGACCAGTTCTACCCGACAGGGTCGGTGGTTGTTTTCAACGATCCAAACGGCTTCTCGCCCAAACAATAACCACAGCCCATTTAACCGCACATTTCTATGAAAAACCAATACATCCGCCCAGGTCTTATGTACCTGCTGTGGCTCTTCTGCCTCACCACCGCTACCGCGCAGGTTGCCCCGGCTGGCTTTACGCTCAATGCGGTATCGAACACGGAGATTAAACTCAGCTGGACCCACGACGGGAAAGGCATCGACAAGTTCGTGATCGAGAAATCGACCAACGGTACTACGTATTCTCCGCTGACCAGTCCGGCGGTTGCCGACCGGTCGTATACCGATAAAGGACTGAGCGCCAACACCGTATATTACTACCGGATATATTCGGTCAGTGGCACGAAGAACTCCGGTACTGTTTCCGGCAAAGCCACTACGCTCTCGAACCCGCCCACGGGCTTTGGCGTAACCACCATTACGCCCGTTCGGATCGACTTGGTCTGGAACAGCGGCGGCACACCTACCCAACTTGAGTACAGCAAAAACGCCGATTTCAGCGCGGCTACGACCAAAAAATACACGACCGAACAAACCGGTTTTGCCGACGGCCTGATGCCCAATACCCCTTACTATTTCAGGCTGAAACGAACAGCCTTCAACGGCGCGCAGGAATCTGACTGGGTACAAACCAAAGCCACAACCCAGGACGCTAAACCGGCTACCCCGACGGGCTTTGCCGTTACCAGCAAGAACACCAACAGCATTAGCGTGAAGTGGACCGCCGTTAGTGGAGTTGAAGGCTACCAGGCGCGGCGGTCCGACGTACCTGATTTTACAAAAGGAGTTGTTACGCAGGACATCAGCTTCCTTCAGACAACCTACACCTTTACCAACCTGAACGACAACACGACCTACTACCTGCAGGTACGTGCCAAAAACACCATCGGCGGCACCGATTACTGGTCCGACTGGTCGACTACGATAAACGCGACGACAGATCTGGGACCTCCATTAGCGCCAACGGGGGTTCAGGCTACGCCTAAATCGCCTACGCAGGTCGACGTTTCCTGGACCGACAATTCAGATAATGAAGACAGTTTCATCATCAGCCGCAGTTCAGCGGGGTCAAATGGCCCCTGGACGGAGGCTGGCCGGGTAGGGGTTAACATCAAAACGTTTACGGACAATGGTGCCTCGTCGAACACGACGTATTACTATCAGGTTTGTGCCGTGAACAAGACTAGTTCAGCGTGCGCTATTTCGGCCAAAATCAACACGCCCATTCAGGCACCGGCGGCACCTACCGGCCTCAGCGTATCGATCAAGGGAACAACGGCTACCCTGAATTGGAAAGACAACGCCGGTAATGAAACCGAGTACGAAATTCAGCGCAAAGAAGACAATGGTGCTTTTGCGAACTATGGCAAAACCGGTGCGTTCGATGGATCAGGTACGTTCACTGACTCGAAACTCGTTGCCGGAAAAACGTATTGCTATCGGGTCAGAGCCACCAATGCGGGGGGGGCGTCGGGCCACTCCAACGAGTCGTGCGCATCGACTCTTCCTGCGCCGCCCAACGCGCCGACGAACCTGCAACTGACGTTCGTACCAACAAGTCAGGTCGATCTATCATGGACAGAAGGCGGCGGAGCAACCGACTTCGAGGTACAACGGGCTGAAGGATCAGGCAGTTTTACGAAGATCAATACCGTGAGCGGGAGTAAAACCACCGATCAGGACAAGACGGTTCAGCAGGGCAAAACGTATTCGTATCGTATCAATGCGATCAATGCGGGCGGCAACACGCTGTCGGACGTGAAAACGATTGCCATTCCAACAACACCGGCCGCACCCGAGTATGCATTGGTGGTCTTATCGAGCACCGAAATACGGGTCGATTACAAAAACCCGGCTGGTGCCAACGCCACGGCCCTGGAGTTGCAATATTCAACAGATCAGACTTTTGCCAGTGGAGTTGGTGGGCAGAACGTACCCATCGCAGGTAGCTCTGTAACTGTTGGCGACCGGCAACCTAACACGCGTTATTACTTTCGCCTGAGAGCCTCGAACAGCGTCACCAAATTATCATCCGATTGGGTCCTGAAGGATGCGCTTACCCTGCCGCCACCTGTTACCATACCCAACGCCCCCACCAACCTTAACCTGTTGGGCAGTTCAGACGGGCGTACGCTCAACGTTTCCTGGACGGATGCGTCTGACAACGAGACCGGTTTTGAGATTCAGTACAGCGAAACCGGCGACTTTTCTAACCCGAAGACAAGCACAACAGGGGTCAGCATCAATACCGCGACCATTTCTCCCTTGGAACCCTGCCGGACGTACTATGTGCGCGTGCGGGCTGGCAATGGCGCGGGGTCGTCGGGCTGGCTCAGTGGAAAAACCACACTCAACCCCAACGTACCTGCCAAAGCCACCAACCTCGCCGGGACCGCCGCCAGCCAGACCCAGATCAACCTCACCTGGACCTACACGGCTAATACGGAAGACGCTTTCGAACTGGAATATGCCAGTAACAGCAGCTACACCAACAGCAACAAACGGGATCTGGCCAAGGCCAACCGCACCGAACCCGTAACGGGCTTAACTGCTGCTACAACTTACTGGCTCCGGCTACGGGCCAAAAACTGCGCGGGCAGCGGCGAGTGGCTGGAAACCACCACCGCTACCCAGGCCACCGCCCCACAACCGCCCGCCGCACCGACCAATCTGGCCGCCAACCCCGTTTCTAACTCCGAAATCGCGTTGACCTGGACCAACAGCAACGATGGCGCCAGCTTCGAAGTGGAGCGCTCCCCCGACGGCACAACAGGCTGGACCAACATCGGCACAACCGCTGCCAATGCCACCAGTTTCCCCAGCATCGGGCTGGCGGCATCGACGCGCTACGTGTATCGGGTACGTGCCGTTCGCGCCGGTCTGTTTTCGGGTTATTCCAACACCGCTTCCGCCACCACATTGGCTCCGCCCGTTGTTGTGCCGGCAGCTCCGGCAAATTTTAAAGCTGTCCCGGCCGCGGGAGGCACCATCGGTCTGAGTTGGGATGCCGCCAGCGGCCTAACGGGTTACAAGCTCGAATACGCCGACAATCCGGGCTTCTCAAATTTGCAAACAGAGACAGGCATCGCCGGAACAGAAACGTCGTTTATCGTTCGAAATCTGCTGCCCAGCACCCCATACTATTTCCGGCTGTACGCGATCAACAGCGCCGGACCGTCTCCCGCTGCAACTGCCGCTATCACTCAGCCAAAGGCACCAACCAACCTCAGCCTGAGTGGGTCGCCTGATGGTCAGTATATCTTTGTGAAGTGGACCGATGCATCAGACAACGAAACGTTGTTCGATATTCAGTATGCAGAAACAGCTGACTTTACCAATCCCAGGCTGGCCGCTCAAGGCCCGGATGGAACTGAGGTCATGCTCGGTAGCCTGCAACGCTGCCAGACCTATTACGTGCGCGTCAGAGCAACCAACAGGGCAGGCAGTTCAGACTGGATTGATGGTAGGCTAACGCTCAATCCTAACCTGCCAATCAAAGCCAACCTGTTTGCCGAGCCAGCCAGCCAGACCCGGATTGTCTTACAGTGGGCCACCTATCAGACAAATACCGAGGATGCCTTTGAGCTGGAATATGCCGATAACAGTAATTACACAAACAGCATTAAACGCGACCTCGACAAAAGCAGCCGCGCCGTTGAGGATATTACCGGCCTGAAAGCAGCAACGCCCTACTGGTTTCGCCTGCGGGCAAAAAACTGCGCAGGTGCTGCTGACTGGAGCGAAGCCACAGCCACTACGTTTGCTGTCACGCCACAACCACCCGCCGCACCTACGAACCTATCCGCTTCTGCCGTATCATCCTCCGAAATTTCACTGACCTGGACCGACAATAGCGACGAGACGAACTTCGAGGTAGAACGGTCGGCTGATGGCACAACGGGCTGGACCAACATCAGAACAACGGCGGCCAACGTTACGACGATACGGGACATCGGCCTGACTGCCCTGACCCGTTACGTGTATCGGGTACGTTCTGCACGGGGCGGGCTATTCTCGACCTACACCAACCCGGCCAGTGCTACCACCCTGAGCGTGCCCGTGGTGCTACCCAATGCCCCAACGAGTCTTTCTGTCAGCGTCATCAGTACCACACGACTTGATCTGACCTGGGTAGACAATGCGACGAACGAAGATGCTTATGAACTGGAATACAGCACCAACGCCGGTTTTGCCAGCGGGCTTACTCAGGTACGTCTGAGCGCAGGCGCGAGCACCACGCAACTAACTGGCTTATCGGCCAATACCACCTATTACGTGCGCGTTCGGGCTGTCAATAGTGCGGGGCCGTCGGGCTGGTTAACCGGTTCCGGAACGACCCAGGCTGTGGTGCCAACCACCGTGGCAGCGCCAACCAATCTCCGATTTGCTACCAGCGCGCCCGTTTTCTCGCAGCTGAGCCTGCTCTGGAATGACGTGGCCAGTAACGAAACCGGCTACGAAGTATGGCGGTCAGCAAATGATCAGACTAACTGGGTACGTATTGCCGAACTAGCCCTTAACACGTCGGTCTTTACAGATGTGGGGCTTCGACCTGGTGTTCCGTATTTCTATCGGGTCAGGGCCGTTCAGAACGCACTATTTTCCGACTGGTCAAATGTCATTACCGACCGGGCACCGCTGGTCAGTGCCGTTGCGCTGCCTGCCGAAGTGCGGGTTTACCCGAACCCCACCAGCGATCTGCTGACCATCGATGGCCCGTCGGGTGGTTCGGGCACCGTGCAGATTCGGTCAGTCGCTGGCTTAACCGTGCTGGAACAGCCGTTCACCAGCGTGGCCGGTCGCCTGTCGCTCGACCTTCGGGCGTTGCCTGCGGGCCTATATGTAGTGGTGGTCTCTACCGACACGATTCGTTTTTCTACCCGTATTTTAAAACGCTAACACCATGCTTCTCCGCACACACACGTACCTATTCGTGCTGCTCGTCAGCTTGTTCCTTAGTTCTTCCTGCAAGGTAAACGACCCGTCGGATGTTAGTAAAAAGAAGCAGATTCTCGATGGATTGACGGGTAAATCGTGGAAAGCCCTCCGTGTTCAGGAGGGTAGCGTCACGGTTTATCAGGAAGGTCGGTCAGACAATATTTATCCCGGCTACCGCAATTACCAGCTTGCATTTTCGAGTCAGAATGTGTCGGTGACGTTCACGGAATATACCGGCGAGGTATTCATCGGCGACTGGACCGTCACTGACACGAACAGCCGAACGTACCTAATTCTCCGAAACCTGACCCCACCCCCAACTAGTTCGGGCGGAACACTCGAATTCGAAGTCAACTCCTTCACCGACACGCAACTGGTCATTACGGCTACCAAACCGAACCTGAAAACGGGCAACACCATCAACGTGTATACGATGGTTCCAAGGTAGTGGGCTTATCATCGGCGTATTGCTAATGTCAGCAATACGCCGATGAAAAATCAACTCCCGACAATCGCCAGCCAGACATTCCAGCCGCCGAGGATGGCCGTTACGAGCACCACCGAGGCCATAGCGATATTCTGCGATAACGAATTGACATGTTCCCCCAGCAAGCGGCGATTGTTTACGGCTACGAACAGAAAAACCGTGACGAAAGGAAGGAGAATGCCGTTGATGGCCTGAACGGCCACGATGACAGGAATGGGCGTGGCATTGGCCAGTCCGAACCCGACGCCCGTTGCCAGCACCGCCAGCCAGATCAGCCGGAATTGGGGTGAATTCTTCGGAATACCCAGCAGGCTTTGTGCCGTAATAGCCGCCGCCAGCGGAGCCGTCAGCGACGAGGCAAACCCCGCCGCAAATAAGCCGAAGGCAAACAATGAACCCGCCCACGTACCCAGGCTTTCGGCCAGCACGACGGCCATATGCGGGTACGAAAAATCGCCGGGAATGAGCAGGCCCGCCAGCAGCAGCACCACCGAAATAATGCCCCCCAGAATCACGGCCACCCAGATACCCAGCCGCATATCACTCAGCGACTGGTTGGGCGAGATGCTGGACCCGAAAAACAGGTTATAGGGCACAATGGTGGTCCCGATCAGCCCGTTTACGAGCAGCAGTGACCCACTCGGCAACGACGGCACTACAAGTGCTTTAGCCAGCGCAACCGGCGTAACGGGTGCACCAAAGGCCACATAAACGAATGCGCCACCCATCGCAAACACAATGACTCCCAGAAAGTTAGCCAGGTGCTGCGTTGAACCGACCCAAAGCAGCGCCACGCATACGAGCCCGACAACCACGGTCAGGTACGTTCCCGGCACGCCCGTCAGCAACGACAGGCCTGCTACTGCCCCAAGAATATTACCAGCCTGGTAAGCTGCACACCCCAGAAAAATGGCCAGAAACAATGCCCAGGCTACCCAAACGCCCGTTCTGCCCGAATAACTCTGCCGAATTACCTGCCCCAGATCATGCCCAGTGGTGAGGGTAATGCGCGAGGCAGCTTCCTGTAGCCAGACGGTTCCGAACGTGGCGAAGGTGAGCACCCAAAGCAGGTCCAGCCCAAACCGCGACCCCGCCATGGCGCAGGCCGTTACCGACCCCGGCCCAATAAATGCCGCTGAAATGACCGACCAGAAAAGAATGCTGCCAAGACCGGCACGGATAGATAACGCTTTAGGCATAGGGAAAGGGAGGGAGGGGAGGAGGGAGGAAGGGGAGGATGGAGGAAAGGGAGGATGGAGGAAAGGGAGGATGGAGGAAGGGGAGGATGGAGGAAAGGGAGCTTCGCTTACTACAAGTTTGCGCTACTAGCGAAGCTCCCTTTCCTCCATCCTCCCCTTCCTCCCTTTCCTCCCTCATTTAAACACGCACGCCGTCTCATCGGGCTCGACGTAATAGGACTTGTAGTTTTTGGCTTTCCTGTTCATGCAGCCTTTCAGGTTCAGCACCTTCAGGTTGCGGAAATCGATCGGGTGGCTTTCGGCTTGCAGGGCAATATAGCCTTCTTTGAGTGGTTTTCCGGCTCTGGCGCGCCAGTAGGCTGCATCGGCCACGCCCGCCTGTTCGTAATCGTCGTCTTTGCTGATGAATACGGCGTCGGTAACGGGGTGTTCGTAGGCCAGTACGGTCTTGCCCTCCATGTGGTGTTCGATGAGCGAATCGCCCAGTACAAGCACCTCCACAGCTACCCACTGGTCGCCGTCGTAGGTTTTCGAGGTCGATTCAATACAGTGTAGGGGGTTGACCTGCCCTTTTTGCTTCACCAGCGTACCCGGCGAACACAGATTGGCCGTTGGGCGGGGCTTGCCGTTGCTCAGGCCGCCCAGCGTCTGCACTTCCAGCGAAACGGGAAAGTCCTGTTTCAAACTCACACTCGCCGCCGATTGAGAATGGAACATGATGCCGCTATTCCGCACGTTCCAGCTTGCGCCACCCGGTGTCTGGTTGCCCGTAAACCGGTATTCAAAACGCAGGATGTAGTGCGAAAACGGCTGCTTGTAATACATGTGACCAAACTTCCCATCGAAGTTTTTGTACTGGTCGTACGCAATCCGGATCATGTCGTTCTCGACCCGGAAGGTGTTGCCGTAGTTTTCACCCAGCGGGTAACCGGTAATTTTTATATCCCAGTTGCTGAGGTCTTTGCCATTGAACAGCGATAGCCATTCTTCTTTGCCGGCTTGCTTTTTTTGCGCGAAAACTGGGAGGGTGATGAGGGTTAAGAGGGCGTAGAGAAGAGTTTTCATGAAGAGAGGCAAGGTTTATATATAGTAATTAATGTCGCTTTTTTGTCATTCCGACATCAGGAGGAATGACAAAAAAGCGGTGCTACACGCTCCCTACCCCGCCACCGCCGGGGGTTTCCAGGCGGATACGTTCGCCGGGGAGCATCTGCCGGGTAAAGAGGCCAGGTAAGGTTTCCTCCTTTCCATCGGGCAAAATCAGTGTCTGTTGCCCCACCGCGCCAGACCCGCCACCATCTAGGCCGTAGGGCGCCACCACCCGGTGCTGACTGACGAGCGTGGCTTGCAACGGAGCCAGAAACTCCAGTTCACGAAGCAGCCCATCACCGCCACGCCACTCGCCAGCCCCGCCCGAATTAGCCCGCAAGCAAAACCGCCAGAGCCGCACGGGGTAACGTCGCTCCAGGGTTTCGGGGTCGGTGAGTTTGGTGTTCGTCATGTGCTGATGCACGCCCGACCGGCCCGCCTGACCCCGTATGGCCCCTGCCCCGCCGCCGATGGTTTCGTAATAGCCCACCGAGTCGTTACCGAACAGAAAGTTGTTCATTGTTCCCTGGCTACAGGCCGCCAGCCCCAACGCCTTCAGCAACGTATCGACCAGCCGCTGACTGACTTCGGTATTGCCGCCCACTACCGCCGGACAATCGGCTGCATTTTCTGAGAAAACCGGATTCAGAAATGATGATTCGGGCAAAATAAAGCGCACGGGTGCCATCAGCCCCTCGTTGAGCGGAATGTTCGTCGCGTCGATCTGCTCGCCTACCCACAGGCGCAGCACGTACAGCACTGCCGAATGCAGAATCGATACATTGGCGTTGAGGTTGTTGGGATGCACCGCGCCCGTTCCCCGCAAGTCGATGGTCAGCTGCTGATCTTTCGAGACCGCACCGGCGGACCGGCCAGCCCGCACCGACATACGTACCTGAATGGCATGGCCATCGTCGAGCGTTTCCGTAGCCGTAAATTCCTGGCCGTCATACTGAGTCAATACGCCCCGGATGGCATCGGTAGCTGATTGCTGAAGCCGCTCCATGTAGTGATGCACCGTTTCCAGCCCATGCGCCCGCACCAGGTTTTGCAGCGCCATTTCACCTGCCCGCAGCGAGGCAATGGCCGCTTCCAGATCGGCCCGGTTTTCGGCCAGTGCCCGCGTTGGGTACGTTGCCTGCGAAAACGCGTAGGCCAGTCCGCTTTCGGGTTGACCATCGCTGCCCGTTTCCCACAGAAAATGGCCATTTCGGACCAGCAGCTGCGGTTCCAGCACGACCCCTTCTTCTACCAGTGAAATGGCATCGGGCGGCATGGAACCGGGCGTTTTTCCACCTATTTCGGCATGGTGCGCCCGGTTGATGACGTACCCAATCAGCGTTTGGTCCTCTGCGAATACGGCCTGAAGCAAGGTCACGTCAGGCAGGTGTGAGCCGCCATAGTTCGGATGGTTAGTCACCGCCACGTCGCCGGGACAGAGGGGTGTACCATTCAGTTCCAGTTTCGCCAGCGTCAGCCGGGCGCAAACGCCAAGGCTACCCAAGTGTACCGGTATATGCGGTGCATTCACCACCAGTCGGGCGTTGGCATCGAGCAGGGCGCAGGAAAAATCGAGACGCTCTTTCACGTTCACCGAAAACGCCGTTCGCTGCAACTGCGCGCCCATCTCTTCGGCAATAGCCCGGAATCGTTGGGTGAAAAGCTCGAGCTGGATAACGGTACTCGTCATGTTGACTGCCGTTTGCGCCGCTGGCTTTGTCTCCAAGGTTGCTGCTACTGTTTTATCGGCCTGCACTGTTGCCTGCCAACCGGTTTCTAAAAAAGCCGACGATGTCGTGTTTAACAGGAGTGCCGGGCCAGTAAACGTATCGCCAGCGCGTAGCGTCGTCCAGTCGTAAGCAGGGTACGTTCCCGTATGGAAAGCAGGTTCGGCGGGCGTCTTTTGCCGTGATTCGGGCTGGTCAACGGCTGACGGTGGGCGGGCGGTACTCACCGTTACGCGTAGGCTTTCGACCTCAATTGCCCGGCCTTCCGGCAGATGGCCGTAGAGCCGCTGATAGTCCTGGCGGAAGGCTGCTTCCAAATCAGCGGGGTTGCTGGTCATGGCAATTGGCACGGTAGCTTCCTGACCCTGAAGCCGGAGAAACAGCGTTGCGGCGGCAGAAACATGGGCCTGTTCGGCATCAAGGTCACGGTGCAACTCATTGGTAGCCTGCCTGGTGAGCGCGTCGATCCAGTGAGGAAGTTGATCGGATATAGTCGATAGAGGCTGCAACACCGACCGACTGGCCCGTCGTTCAACCTGCGCCTGACCAATGCCGTAGGCACTCAGCAAGCCACCGTCGAACGGGAGAATCAGACGATTCATATTCAGCAGATTGGCAACAGAGCAGCCATGCAGGCCACCCGCCCCGCCAAACACCAGAAGGCCATAATCGACCGGGTCGAAGCCGCGCGAAACCGATATTTTCCGAATGGCACCGGCCATAATCTCGTCGGCAATGCCTTTAAATCCCTGCAACAATGCCTGTGCATCAGCCACTTCACCCGTCGCCTGACTAACCTGCCGCAAAATCACATCGAGTGCGGCCTGCGCTTGTTCGGGAAAGACCGGAATACCAAACTGCTTCGGATCTAGTTTACCCAGCAGCATATTTACGTCGGTAATCGTGAGCGGCCCACCAACGCCGTAACAGGCCGGCCCCGGATTGGCACCCGCACTTTTCGGCCCCACACGCAATTGGCCGGTCAACGCATCGAACCAGCAGATAGAGCCGCCACCCGCTGCCACGGTTTCAATCGCCAGCGACGGCAACTGTAAGTCGAACGGACCAATGGGCGTTGAAAATCGGTAATCGGGCAGCCCGTTTTCCAGCCGTGCCACGTCGGTGCTGGTGCCGCCCATGTCGAGGGTCAATACGGCTTGGTTCCGGGCTACCGCTGCTGCACCAATTACGCCCCCTGCCGGGCCGCTGAGCAGGCTGTCTTTCGGTTGAAACAGATCGGCCCGAACCAGCCCGCCTGCGCTCGTCATGACTCGCACGGGCCAGCCACCCAACTGTGTCTGTACATTGCTCAGGTACGTTGCCAACGCGGGCGTCAGGTAGGCGTTGATTACGGCCGTTTGTGTGCGCGACACGTACCCCGGCGCGGTCGACAGGCTTGTCGACGTGGTGACGATGGCGAATCCAGCCGTTGTCAGTGCCTCGGCCAGTTGCTGTTCGTGGGTTGGGTTTTGGTAAGCATTCAACAGCGAAATAGCCACGGCATCAGGCTCCGCAGAACGTACCTGATCAATAAGCTGCTGAATCGCCTCGTCGGAAAGCGGCGTCAGCACGTCGCCATTGGCAGCGGTTCGTTCGGGTACGTCAATTACTGATTCGTACAGCACATCGGCGGGTGGAATAGCCAGTTGAAAGAGATCGGGTCGTTGCTGTGTACCGATTACCAGCAGATCGCGGAAGCCTTCCGTTACCAGCAGTGCCACCCGTCCACCCCGCCGTTCGAGCAAGGCGTTGGTACCGCGCGTTGTGCCAAGCCGCATTTCCAGTACTGGAAATGGCTGATTCAGGGGTGTTTGTGTGAGTAGCCGTGCGGCCAACACGGGGGCTTCTTCGCCAGTAAAGAGCTCGACCGTACCCGTCTGATCAGCAGACAGCTCAGCCTCCGATAGGATCAATTGCCCATCAACTGTCAGGGATTTAATCAGGTACGTTGCCTCTTTGTCAGCAAAGCACAATGTATAGCCGTCAAAAATAGGGGCAGCTAACCAGGGGGCTACCACACGCCCATTGATGAGTTGTCCACGCAGGCGACTGCTACTAAGCACTTTGGCCCGATGAATGTCACCGCTTGGGTCGCGGGCGAGACCGTCGGTAAAGGTGCCGCCCGTATCAATCCAGATTTGCCACATACCTGCAAAGTAGGCGAACAGAACGCGGATTTGTCGGTGTCGGGTAAATTTTTAGAAGGCGGTTTAGTAGCTACGCGACGTAAAAGACGTATGGGTGGCGCATCGTATACTATAGACATTAGGTCGCTGTGCGACGAAAAATAAGGAGGATGACGATCATGTGCTATAGTTAGCAGGTTTCTACGAGACGGAATGCCAGACGGACAGGCAGATCTTGCTATAGCCGTTTGATCGCTACGCGACGAAAACGCGGGGAGGCGAAGCATCATGTGCTATAGACATTGAGGCGCTATGCGACGGAATGCCAGACAGGACGTCATGTGTTATCGACGTTGGGTCGCGACGAGAAGAAACGCACATAATTTTTCATGAGTGATAGTCCAAACGGGCCGTAGTATTGCGTAGCGAGCCAATATCGATAATAAAGTTTCTCGCGGAGTATTTCGTCGCATAGCGACCTAATGTCTATAGCAACGTCTGTTCCCCCCGAGCTACCACGTCGCGTAGCGACCAAACAACGCAACCGACATTATACATCCTCACCTTGTATCGGCGCGAATACGTACCGTTCGTCGTAAGGCACATCAAACTTTTGGAGGAATGCAATGTATTCATCGTGGACACTCTGTTTCTGATGATGTTGCTCCTGGTTCTCGATGTAATTGACAACGGTACCGATCTGAGAGTGACTATAAGAGAAGGCTCCGTACCCCGTTTGCCATTCGAATCGGCTTGGTGTCAACCTCTTTTCGTTAATCCACTTCGACGAGTCCATCTTGAAGTATTGCACAAGCTCAGCTATTGCCTGTTTGGGGTTTACGCCGATGAATGCATGAACGTGATCGGGCATACCGTTAATAGCAATCAGCTTATGACCTTGGTGCCGTACAATACCGGTCATGTATCGGTACAAGTCTTCTTTCCACGCCGACCGAATCAATCCATGACGATGTTTCACAGCGAAAACAACATGCAGATAGAGTTGTGAATAGGTGTTCGCCAATGAATTGGTGTTTGTAGCATCAAACCTACCAATTACCCGGCGTTTGCCAAATTGAATGACAGTCTGGGCCAGTCTCCCATCGCGTAGCGACCAAACATCACATGGTCAATAGTTTGGTCGCTACGCGACGAAAGGGAACGTACCTGAAATGAACTCACCAAGTCTATGTATGGTCGCCCCCCTTTATTTCTTCGTGATCACGAACTCTACGCGGCGGTTTTGCTGGCGGCCGGCGTCGGTGTCATTGGGAGCAACAGGTTTGCTTTCGCCATAGCCTTTGCTGGCAATACGGTCGGGTTCGATGCCTTTACCGATCAGGTATTCGCGAACGGCGTCGGCGCGGTCTTGCGAGAGTTTAGCGTTGATCTCGTTTGAGCCCGTGTTATCGGTATGCCCACCCAGTTCGACGGCCAGTTTGGGGTTCTCGTTCATCACCACCACCATGCGGTCAAGCTCCGGGGCGGATTCGTCGCGTAGAATGGCTTTACCCGTATCGAAGAAAACGTTATTCAGGCGGACCGACCGGCCTTCTTCAATGGGAATCAGTTTCAACTCTTTGCCTTTTATTTCCTGGAAACCCTTTTTCCCGTTGCCCGGTCCAGTCGTTAAATCCACATTCTCTCCTTCGGCAATAAAGTCCGGAGCAATAGCGCGCATCGTATATTTCTGGCCATATGGCAGAATGATCTTATACTCACCAGTAACGGGGTCAGAGGTAGTTTCACCCGCCTCAGCACCGTCGGGAAGAGTTTGATACGTGATCCGGGCGGCAATAGGTTTACCCGTTTTCTGGTCGATCACTTTACCTGACAGCATGGCAACGGCACCGGGGCGGGTCAGGTCATCGGCGGGATTCTTGTCACCACCGCCTGCTTTCGCCGGATTTTGCGCCAGTGTGGTCGAATCGACACCATTCTTGCCCGAATCGTCGATCAGCTTGATCTGCACGATATCGCCGCCTTTGCCGCCCTGTGTATTCTTGAACGTGGTCATGTACGCCATGTCGCCGAGGGCGGAAATGGAATAATAGGCGTCGTAGCCGTCGGTGTTGACAGTGGGGCCAAGGTTCTGCGGTCTCGACCAGCGTTTCCAGGTTTTGTCGACCCGGCGCGCTACCCATACGTCGTTATCGCCCTGTCCGCCGGGGCGGTTCGTTGAGAAGTAGAGTGTATTACCATCAGGGGCCAGAAAGGGTGTCGTTTCGGTGAAGTCGTCGGTGTTTACGTCGGGGCCGAGGTTCATGGGCTGGCTCCAGGTGCCGTTTTTCTGCCGGAACGAGACGTACAGGTCATCTTTAACCCCGTTCTTTTTCTCGCTGAACGATAGTAGCAGCGTTTTGCCGTCGACGGTCAGGTACGCGAAATCGAACTGACCTTTGCTCATCCGTTCGTAGTTGGCAATAGCCAGTTGTTCGGGCGTGCTCCAGTTGCCGTTGACGCGCTTACTGATGGAGAAACCGCGCGTTTCGTAGCGTCCGTTCACGTACGCCCCGCGAAGAAGGAGCGAGTTGCCATCCGGTGTGATGCTGAACACGGCGTTGTGATTGAACTGGTTCAGCGGCGCACCCAACCGCCGGGCGGGGCCCCATTGGTTGCTCGGCTGCCACTCTGAATACCAGATGTCGGTGCTGCCGTTGTCTTTATCGGCAAACATCGTATTGTTGGGGTGATCTTCGCGGGTATAGTACAGCGTTTTCCCGTCGGGGCTAATCAGTGGCGTGCCTTCGTTATAGGTCGAATTAACCTGTGGGCCAAGGTTTTCGCCTTTGTAGGGCGAGGTTGTTCCGGTGGCCGCCGGCGCTTGTGCCAGCACCTGTAAATTTCCGGTCAGTAACATTCCGACCACCAGGCCGTTAATCCATTTCATAGTCAGAGGGCAACTCATTATTCGCTAAACGAAGATAGTGGCTACCTTCGTCTAGCAAAATAAGTTTGCTGTTCACCGTTCGCCGTTTTCAGTTGCGCTGCCCTGGTCAGGTACGTTAGCTGTAGCAGCGCAACGGTAAACGGTAAACTGTAAACTGTAAACTCATTCATGCCGCAGGCCTATCATTTTATTGCCATCGGCGGGAGTGCCATGCACAACCTCGCCCTGGCCCTTCATCAGCAAGGCCACACCATAACGGGTTCCGACGACGAGATTTATGATCCAGCCCGGACCCGGCTTCAGCAGAAGGGACTATTACCCGCCGAGATAGGCTGGTTTCCTGAGCGCGTTCATCCCGGTCTCGACGCCGTTATTCTGGGTATGCACGCCCGCATCGACAACCCCGAACTGGAACGAGCGCGGGCACTGGGCATTACCGTGTTCTCATACCCTGAGTTCATTTTCAGACAAAGCAGGCAGAAACAGCGCGTGGTCATTGCCGGCAGCCACGGCAAAACGACTATCACATCGATGATTCTGCACGTCTTGAAGTACCACAACCGCAAGTTCGATTATCTGGTTGGTGCGCAGCTCGACGGCTTTGATACGATGGTTAGCCTGACCGATGATACCTCGGCCGAGGCCGCGCCGGTGATCATCATTGAAGGCGACGAATACGCTTCTTCGCCCATCGACCGCCGCCCGAAATTCCTGCATTACCAGCCACACATGGCCCTGATCAGCGGCCTGGCCTGGGACCATGTCAATATTTACCCGACCTACGAAGAATACGTTCATCAGTTTGAGTTGCTGGCCGACCAAATGCCCAAATCAGGCGTGCTGATCTTCGATGAGAGCGACAATATGCTGGATGTTATTGGTGCCAAAGAGCGGCATGATGTACAGAAAGTGCCATATGAAGCCCATCCACACGTGATTCGAAATGGACAAACGTACCTGACAACGGCCCTGGGTGTTGAGATACCTCTGAAAGTCTTCGGCCTGCACAACATGAAAAACATGGCCGGAGCCATGGCCGTTTGTGATCGGCTGGGCGTTACGGACGAGCAGTTCTACGAAGCAATTCAGTCGTTCAGGGGCGCAGCACGGAGGCTCGAAACGGTAACACAGTCGGGCAATAAGATCGTGTACCGCGATTTTGCCCATGCGCCGTCGAAGGTAGAAGCGACTACCGAAGCCGTGAAGGCGCAGTATCCCGGCCAGAAACTACTGGCCTGCGTGGAACTGCACACGTTCAGCAGCCTGAACAAAGTGTTTCTGGATGAATACCGCCACAGCCTAGACGCTGCGGATATAGCGGCGGTGTATTTCAACGCACACACGCTGGCCATCAAACGACTGGAGCCCATTTCGCCCGATGATATACTGGCCGCGTTCGATAAACCCGGCTTACAGGTATTCACCGAAACCGCCGATCTTGACGCATTTATCAACCAACAAAAAAGCACCGCCAACATTTTCCTGATGATGAGTTCAGGTACGTTCGGCGGGCTGGATTTAACTCAAATAATGAACAATGAGTAATGAACGATCGGTCCGTCGATGCGGTATAATGGCTCTGCCTGGGTACGTTCATTAGCGAAGCCATTATACCGCATCGACGGACCGATCGTTCATTACTTATTATACATTCTTTTCCTATGCAAAGCATTGTCGTTTACTGCGGTTCCTCGCCTGGGACCAAAGCTATTTATAAAGAAGTGGCCGTTGAATTAGGCCAGAAAATGGCCGAGCGGAACATTCGCCTCATCTACGGTGGTGGCGGATTTGGCCTGATGGGCAATGTGGCCGATACCGTACTGCTAGCTGGCGGCGAAGTAACGGGCGTCATTCCTAATTTCCTGGCTGAGCTGGAAGTAGCGCATAAGACGCTGACAGAACTGCATTTCGTGGAAACGATGCACGAGCGTAAGTACAAAATGGTGACGCTGGCGAAGGGCGTTATCACCCTACCCGGCGGTTATGGTACGTTCGACGAGTTATTCGAAATTCTGGCCTGGCGTCAACTGAAGCTATACGACGGCCCCATTGCCGTTATCAATGTTGATGGTTATTACGACCTGATGCTCCGTCAACTGGACCGGTGCGTAGAGGATGGTTTCCTGAAACCAGAGAACCGCGCCCTGCTCATCGTGACCAACACCGTCGATGAAGCGTTGGGAGCCATTGAGGCGTACTGGGAAGAAATTTAACTTTTAGTCCTTGATCTTTAGTCCTCAGTCCTCTGTTGCGCTGCTACTGAAACTTCTTGCTACCTAGCAACGCAACAGAGGACTGAGGACTGATTTTTTTATGCCGACACTCAATTTCTGTCCCGTTTGCGCTTCGCCGCTGGAAGTAAGAGAAGCCAGTGGGCGTGACCGACTGGTTTGCTCAAAGCCTTGTGGGTACATTTTCTACGACAATCCGCTGCCGGTGGTAGGGGCCATTGTGGAGTATGATAACGACATGGTTGTCTTGACGCAGAATATCGGCTGGCCTGCCGAGTGGTTTGGCCTTGTAACTGGTTTTCTGGAGAAAGGCGAAGAGCCAGCCGACGCTATTCTCCGTGAAATTCGGGAAGAAATTGGCCTGACGCAGGTTGAGATCGTGGAGTTTCTGGGCATCTACACCTTCTACCAGCGCAACGAGATCATCTTCACCTACCACGTTCGTGCAACTGGCGATATCATAATGGATACCACCGAATTACAAGCCTACAAACTCACCCCCATCAGCGAACTACGTCCCTGGCCCTTCGGCACCGGGCCCGCCGTGCGCGACTGGCTGGCCAAGCGTTGAATTATGGTCCAGATCGTTGATGTGTAGGGACGGCCGGAATGCCGGACCACCATCGTGGCCGGCCGCTTTCGGGCGCGACAGCGACCGCCTGTAAAGCTCATTGTTACATTCTATTTTCGGCGTATTGCTGACGCAAGGCGAGCGGCTATGACGGTGGTCCGGCATTCCGGCCGCCCCTACAGATCAACGACCGGTGCGCATAGCCATGCTATTCTCACTCGTGCCGCCGACGATCTCCACATTGGGGAGGACTTTTTTCAGCGCGGCAATGCCCGATTCGGTAACTTTCGTTTGCCAGACATAGACATTTCGCAGAGCTTTCAGGTCAGACAGGCTGGCCAGGCCAGCGTCGGTGATGGCGGTGCCGTAGAGGTTCAGGTACTCCAGGTACGTTAGGCCGGTGAGTTTTTTCAGGCCAGCGTCGGTGATCTGAGTACGTTCGAGGTGGAGCTTTTGCAGGTTCTTCAGCTTGACGATTGAGTTGATGGCGGCATCGGTTATCTGGGTATCGCCCAGCTTCAGCCACACGATCTGATCGGACAGTTTGACCAGCAACGTTGCCTGTGCGTCGCTGAACGTGCGCACATTAACGGCGCTCACTTCCAGTTGATTATTCTCTTTCGATAGCGGTAATACCAACAATCCCGTCCTTTTCAGTTCGTCGATCACCTTCGGGTCAGCCGCAGGTACGTTCATGGTCAGCACAGGCGACAGGGGGGCGGGGCCACTGGCCGGAACCGCCTTCCCTGCTGCTTCGGCATTGGCCACGGCTTTACCGTTACCCAATGCAGCAAGGGCGGGTTTTACCCTGTCTGTCACGGCCAGGTCGGCCACTTTCTTGTTGAACGGCGCGCCCTGATCGATCCACCAGGTAAGCAGGGTGATTTGCTCATCTGTTAATGGTGTTTTGCCTTTGGGCGGCATGTGGTGTTCGTCGCTTTCGTCGAGCAGGCAGCGTTTAATCATCTCGCTCTCGGTGCTTTTGCCTGCTACGAAGATGGGGCCGCCTTCGCCGCCTTTCGTCAGTTTCTCCGGCGTGTCCATCCGCAGGTCGCCTTTCGATTTTTCGGCGTTATGGCATTGTACGCAGCGCGTTTGCAAAATCGGATTGACGATCTGCTCGTATACCATTGCCTGATTGACATCGGTAATTGGTTTCGCTGTAAACGTTGCGCCGACGGCCCGGGGGGGCAAACCGGCCATTGAGCGGAATGGCTCCGGCGTATACTGCGTGAGGTAGTCGGACCCGTGGGTGAGCGCGCCGCCGTGATGCCCGGCTACCATGAGCGCCCCCACCGACAGTGCCAGTGCAGGTACGTATAGTACACTGCTAAGCGGTGCCCTCTTCAACAGAAAATTGCTCGATGCTCCCCAGGCTATCCAGGCAAACACGGCTACGCCGATACCCTGCCATTTATGCTCTTCGAGGATATCGGCATCGTAACCGCCACCCAGCGAAAGCAGATAGCCAAACAAGCAGGATATGGTGGCACTTACCGCCGACCAGAACAGGATTGCCGACATGGTGCCGTTGCTCAGTTGCAGTTTGCCCAACCGTCGTCCGATTTCGAGGATGCCCGCAATGAGCAGAAAGCCGATGGGCAAGTGAACGATCAGCGGGTGAAATCGCCCAAAAAACAACGCCCAGTCAGAAGGTTGGGCCTGGAGGAGGAGGAGCATAGTATGGATTGGAGTTAAGAGTGTAGAGTTAAGAACGAAGAGTTGCTTCGCCATGCCATTAAACTTTGCTATAGCGAAACAACTCTTCATTCTTAACTCTACACTCTTAACTCATTACAGGCGTTCTAATTTGATTGGGTACGTTTTACGGGAGGCCCACTGCGCTACGTAGAGATTTTCGTCGGCGTCGACGTGCACGTCGTGGGGGTGCAGGAAGGTCATGAACGACCGATCTTTGCGTTGCTCCTGCAATTGGCCGTTCAGGTACATAGGGGCTGATCCGCCGGGGGTCGAAACGACCTTATCGTTCTTATCCAGAATCTGAACATACCCGGAATCGGGGTAACTGTCGGATGTGCTGCGAAACACGGCGGCGTAGAGCATGTCTCCTTTGATGACGGGCCGACAAACGTACGAACCGGGCAGCGCGATGGTACTGAGGTATTTTCCGTCGAGGGTAAAGCGTTTCAGGCAGTTATGCCGCCGGTCGGTGACGATCAACGTTGGCGATGCTGCGTTGCGAGTATCGACTACAATGCCGTGGCAGCAGTCGAACTGTTCGTTGGCACCACCGGCACCGCCGAAGTAGCGAATCAGTTTGCCCGTCCGATCAAACTGGGTAACGTAGTTGGATCCGTAGCCATCCGCAATGTAAATGTCGCCGTTGGCCGGGTTGATGGCTGTTTCCGTTGGTTTGAACTGACCGGGATACGCATACACCCCCGTTTCGCGCGGATAGTCGATCTTCATCAGTTCTTTGCCGGCCAGATCGGTTTTGATTACCTGATGCCGGTCGGTATCGCAGATGAGCAGGTACTGATCAGTGCCTTCGGTGCCAATCGAGAGACCATGCCCACCTGGGTACGTTGTTCCCCACGAACTCAGCAGCTTACCCGACCGGTCATAGACCAGCACATTGTTTTTGGTTTCGTTGCCCAACAGGAAGATGCGGCCTTTGGCATCCTGCACCATTTCGTGGCAATCGTTGACAGGATTCTTCCCCGCATCGAGTACGCCCCAATTAGGTACTACCCGGTATTTGTGTGAACCGTGCCCAATAACTACGGCATCTTCTTTAAAGCTGGTAAATGCAGGTGCCGCCAGGGTTGCTGAAGCCAGGGCGGTATGTTTTAGAAATGTACGTCTCGATTGCATATTCATCATTTAGGAAGGCCGGACTATCAATATGGTACAAAAGAGCGAAGGCTCCGTATTTTCCCTATCTAACTTCCGAGGCTGCGTCAATTACTTACTGTATCCGCTCCCGAGCAGAATCTGACCCGGGCGCTTGCTGGTATGTTTGCCGTTTTCTATCACCGGAGCGCCATTGACAAGCACATAACTCAGGCCCGTGGCATAGGCGTGTGGCGCTTCATACGTGGCCCGATCGCTAACCGTGTTTTCATCGAAAATGACCAGATCGGCGGCATAGCCGCTACGAATTAGCCCCCGATCGGCGAAGCGGAAGCGCTGAGCAGGCAGCGACGTCATGCGGCGAATGGCTTCTTCGAGCGGAATCACCTTCAACTCGCGCACGTACCGACCCAGCACCCGCGTGTTGGTGCCATAGGCGCGGGGGTGTGGCATGTTCCGGCCAAAGCTGGCGACACCGGCATCCGACGCGATCATGGTGTTCGGGTAACGCATGATCGTGGCCACGTCTTCTTCCGACATGGTGTGGTACACCATCTGAATACGTTTCATCCGGGCCTGCTCAATCAGTGCCATTACCAGATCGGCTTCTGAAGCAGCATCGGTTTTCAGGCCACGCAAGACAGCTATCTGATGGATACTCTTTCCGTTGTAGGTCGTGTCGGCTTCGAAACGCGACACCACGGCGTAATCGTAATTTTTGCGATCGTTCTTTTTCAGCGCCGCCGTCATTTCCTCCCGAATTTTCCGGCGGGTAGCGGGGTCACGGAAGCGCCCCAGCGTCAGTGAATCGCCATCGGCCAGGGCCCAAGAGGGTATAATACTTTGCAGCGATGTGCTAGACGCCGTGTACGGATACTGATCGACTGTTACGTCGATGCCTTCATGGTGGCGGGCTGCTTCGACCAGCGAAACCGTTTCGGTGCTTTGGCCCCAAAGTGGTTTGCTGGCAACTTTGAAATGGGAGATCTGAACGGGAATGCCTGCTTCGCGCCCGATCTGGATGGCTTCCTGAATGGCCGTTTGCACGTCTTGCCCTTCGTTCCGGATGTGTGACGCGTATACCCCGCCGTATTTCGCCGCCATTTTGGCCAGATTGACGATTTCGGGTGTGCGGGCATACGTACCCGGCGTGTAGATCAGGCCTGTCGATAACCCAACGGCGCCGTCTTTCATGGCTTGTTCCACCAGCGCTTCCATCTCCGTCTGCTCACGGGCAGTTGGTTCGCGGAAAGCCGCTTTCATCACTTTCAGCCGAACCGAGTTATGACCAACCAGCGACGCCAGATTAGGAGAAAAGCCTTTCAGTCGGAGCGTATCGAACATCGTGCGCAGGCTGGTGCTTGATCCGCCACAATTGCCCGTCACTATGGTTGTAACGCCGTCATAAATAAAATTCTCAGCGCCGGGTCTACTCTCGAGATCACCTTCCACATGCGTGTGTACGTCGATAAATCCCGGCGCAACGATTTGCTTTCGAGCATCGATCACTTGTTTTCCCTCGCTGGCCGGAATGGTACCGATTTTAGCGATCCGACCGTTCAGCACGGCCACGTCGGCATAATACCAGGGATTACCCGTCCCGTCTACGACCCGCCCGTTGCGAATCACCAGATCATAGGGTTGGGCAACTGCCGTAGTGGTAATGAAGAACAGGAGGAAGAGGTGTTTCATGAATGGATGGGGAATACTTGGGAAGTAAGATAGCGTTTTTTGTCATCCCTCCTGCCCGCACCGGCGGACCGGTCGGGATGACAAAAAATCTTTCCCAATCAAGCCAATATGCCTTTTACTACTTTCCCGGCTACGTCGGTGAGTCGGAAGGGGCGACCCTGGAAATGATAGGTTAGTTTGGTGTGGTCGAAGCCCATCTGATGCAGGATCGTGGCTTGCAGGTCGTGGATGTGAACCTTGTCTTTCACGGCGTAATAGCCGATCGGGTCAGTTTCGCCGTAGGTAAGGCCGCGTTTCATGCCACCGCCCGCCATGAAGACCGTGAAGGCGTCGAGGTGATGATCGCGGCCGTGAAAGGCCTGGGTCTGGCCATCGCGGTTTTCCTGCATGGGTGTCCGGCCGAATTCGCCACCCCAGACAACCAGCGTATCGTCGAGCATCCCGCGCTGTTTCAGGTCATTGATCAACGCCGCCACCGCCTGATCTGACTGCCTGCATTTTTCCTGCAAGCCGATATCTACCGACGTGTCTTTGCTGGTACCATGCGTATCCCAACCCCAGTCGAAGAGTTGAATAAAGCGCACACCCCGTTCGGCCAACCGGCGTGCCAGCAGGCAGTTACGGGCAAATGATCCTTTATTGGGGTCTACCCCATAAGCATCCAGGATGTACTGTGGTTCGCCGCTGATGGCCATGGCGTCGGGCACAGACGCCTGCATTTTGAAGGCCATTTCGTATTGCGAAATCCGGGTCAGAATCTCCGGGTCTTTGGCTTCCTGATATTCCGCCTCGTTGATCTGGTTGATGGCCTCGATGGTCTGCCTCCTGATATCGCGCGACATGCCGTTTGGGTCAGACACGTACAGCACGGGGTCACCATCCGTGCGGCATTGTACGCCCTGGTACACCGTTGGCAGAAAACCACTCCCCCAGACCGACTTACCGGCATCTGGCTGTTTCCCACCCGACGCCAGCACGATGAAACCCGGCAGGTTATCGTTTTCGGAGCCCAGTCCGTAGGTCACCCACGAGCCAATGCTGGGGCGGCCAAGCCGCGCCGAGCCCGTATGCATAAGCAATTGCGCCGGGGCGTGGTTGAACTGGTCGGTATGCATGGATTTGATGAACGTCAGCTCATCGGCCACGGTCTGCAGGTGCGGCATGTAATCGCTGATCCACGCGCCCGACTGCCCATGCTGCCTGAAATTAGCCGTTGACCCCAGCATCTTCGGAACGCCCCGAATGAAAGCAAACTTCTTGCCTGTCAACAATTCCTGCGGGCAGTCTTTGCCGTTGTATTTCTGTAGTTCAGGCTTGTAATCAAATAGTTCCAGCTGACTTGGTGAGCCGGCCATATGAATATAGATGACCCGCTTTGCTTTTGGCGCAAACTGCGACAGGCGCGGATCCATCGAAGCCGCCACCGCCTCGGCACCTGCCTGCGCTGCGCCTGCAGTTTTGTCTGTACTCCCGAATGGGTTGCAGCCACCCATGAACGAGCCTAGCGCCATGGCACCCAGACCCGTTGAGCAGGTTTGCAGAAAATGCCGCCGCGTTTCGCGACGAAGGGCGGCTTGCTGTAGTTCGTTGGCTAGTTTGTTCATTGATTACCCTCACCCCCGGCCCCTCTCCCACATTGGGAGAGGGGTGAAGCGCTGCTGTTTTATTTGTGATATTCCCTAGGGCTTCCGACCTACTTTTCATTGGGCTACTTATCAACTTGCGCCTGCTGACGCAGAAGTGGCTATTCAGTGTTGAGATTTTCAGCTATTTTCTCTAGGACGTACGGTAGCCGTCGTTCAACATCATCGTTTCGAAAGCGCATCATCGATAAGCCAAGGTCACAGATAACGGCCTCCCGCTCGCGGTCGTACGCCTGCGCATCGGGGAAGTCATGAATCGAACCGTCCAGCTCAACTACCAATGCTGATTCAGCACAGTAAAAATCAACGACATAACCGCCAATACTATGCTGCCGCCGAAACTTCGCTCCGTTCAATTGCCGATTACGCAACTCATTCCAAAGTAGCACTTCCGCTGGTGTTTGTCGTTGCCGCAACTCGCGTCGTAATTCTTTGGTACTGGTTCGGTTGAATAGATCGTTACTCATAGTTAGTGTAGCTTACCCTCACCCGGAGGCGGGACCGTCCCAGCCCCTCTCCCCCTACGGGAGAGGGGAGTAATACTACGATAAAACATTAATCTACTGAATAATAACATATTGCATTTATTTAAATAAACCGAAGGCACTCACCAGTCAGCGAAGCCACAGTAGTGCGTACTCCCCTCTCCCGTAGGGGGAGAGGGGCCGGGGGTGAGGGGTCACTCCTTCACAATCACCTCATCCAGATTCATCATCGTATTCGCCACCACCATCAACGCTGCTCGAGTAGATAAGCCGATGGAAACCAGCAACTTACCTGCCTGCTTCCCCAGTAACGTACTGGCCTCAGTGGGGTGTTGCGCGTAATAAGCTTCCGTATCGCGGTACAGTTTCGTTAAAACAGTCTGCTTCTTCGGACTTAGCTCATGAAGCGTTAATCGGCGGAAACCGGCTTGAATCTGTTGAGCTGGCGATGAGCCGCGTTGCATCATATGCTCGGCCAGGCGCTGGGCCGCGTCCAGGTAGACCGGGTCGTTCAGGGTCACAAGCGCCTGCAGTGGTGTGTTCGTGCGCAGTCGCCGGATCTGGCAAAACTCGCGGCTGGGACTATCGAAGGTGATCATCGACGGGTAGGGCGACGTGCGTTTCCAATACGTATAAAGCGCGCGGCGGTACTGCTCCCCATCTTTGGCCTGCACCCACGCCTCACCATTGTAAGGCGATTGCCAGATACCATCGGGCTGCGGCGGCATCACGCTGGGTCCGTACATCTTTGAGTTCAGCAACCCACTCACCGCCAGAGCCTGATCACGTACCTGCTCGGCCGACAATCGTACCCGGGGCCCACGAGCCAGATAATGGTTGAACGGATCGGCGGCTAGTAGCTGTGGTGTAGCGTTCGATTGCTGACGGTAGGTGCTCGACAGCACGATCCGTTTCAGGAGTTTCTTCATACTCCACTGATCGTCCTGCGCAAATGTTATGGCCAGCCAGTCGAGCAGGTCGCGGTGGGTGGGCTGAATGCCCTGTGTACCCATGTCTTCCACCGTTTCAACGATACCAGTGCCGAACAGCTGCTCCCAAAACCGGTTAACGGCCACCCGGGCGGTGAGTGGATGGTCGGGACGGGTCATCCATTGGGCCAGACCGAGACGGTTGCGGGGCAGCGTCTGGTCGTCGGTATCCATCGGCGGCAACGTACCTGGCACGTCGGGCGTCACTTCGGCACCGGGCGAGAGCCAGCTTCCGCGGATGAACACATGCGTTTTACGAGCCAGCTCGCCCGTCCCATCGAGCATGATCGGTGTCTGGTCGGGGTTTTTGTTGAGCAGGCCTAACAACATTTTTTCCGCTGCCAGAGCCAGTGGAGGCTGAAACGACACCCATTTCAGCATCACCCATTCCAGTGGTTTGGCGGGGCTATTCAGCGAGAAATAAACGGCATGCTTTCCGGGTACGTCGGGCAGCGGAATAGCCTGCACGGAGTCGCTCCAGGCACCGCCTGTATTCGGAACCGGCACGGTCGTTAGCACTCGACCCGTGGGGCTGTCGAGCCGGAAGGTAACCTGCGCGTCGGGGGCCGACGTACCCCAGGCCACATAGAGCCGGGTACGTCCTGTGAGGGTTACGGGTTTGATGCGGGCCGATCCTTTATCCTGAACGCCGAAGAATTTGGCGTCGAGCAGCGAGGCGTTGACGTACTGATCGAAATCGTGTGAGTTGATTTTCGGTTCCACCGTCCGGGCCATCATTTCTACCCGGCGTACCTCGGCATCGGCCTGTTTCGGGTCGCGCATCGACTGGCGAACAAACTGCTTCAACTGCATTAGTTGAGTCGAATCGGAGCCTGTATAAAAGCGCAGCGTCGGCGTTTCGGTCGTTACGTCTTCGTCGCGGGCATTGTTGAAAAATGCCATGTATTTGTAGTAATCGTCGTGCCGGAAGGGGTCATACGGATGGCTGTGGCACTGCACGCAGGCAAAGGTCGTTCCCTGAAACACATCCCAGGTAGTATTGACCCGGTCAATGACGGCCGCCACCCGAAACTCTTCGTCCTGCGTGCCGCCCTCGTCGTTGTTCATCGTGTTTCGGTGGAAACCCGTGGCAATCAACTGGTCATCAGTGGCGTTGGGTAAGAGGTCTCCGGCCAGTTGTTCGGTCAGAAACTGGTCGTAGGGTTTGTCGGCGTTGAAGGCCTTGATCAGGTAGTCGCGGTAGCGCCATATTTTCCGGCCGGGGTCGCGTTCGTAACCTTTCGTGTCGGCATAGCGGGCCAGATCGAGCCACATGCCCGCCCATTTTTCGCCAAAAGCGGGCGAGGCCAGCAACCGATCGACTTGTTTGGCGTACGCCTCGGGCGATGGGTCGGCCATAAACGCGGCGACCTCCGCTTCGGTGGGGGGCAGGCCCGTCAGGTCAAGGCTCAGTCGGCGAAGGAGCGTTGATTTGTCTGCGATGGGTGAGGCGGTTAAGCCTTTTTCACGAAGCGTTGACAACACAAACTGATCGATCTCATTCGTCGCCCAATCGGTCTCGGGGTTCGATGTCAGGCCCATTCGGCTCCAGAGGGTACCAATGCTGGGTACGTTCGGCAACTCAGGCGTCTGAAATGCCCAGTGATCGCCCCATTCCGCGCCCTGATCGATCCACTTTTTCAGCAGGTCAATTTCCTCGGCTTTTAGCGGAGGCGCATCCAGCGGCATTCGTTCGTTGGGGTCGGTCAGGCTGAGGCGACGGATGAGTTCGCTTCCCTCAGCGTCGCCGGGAATAATGGCCGGATGACCTGATTTGGCAGGCGCGAAGGCTTCCTGCTTGAACAGCAACGAAAAGTCGGACGCTTTTTTCACGCCGCCGTGGCAGGCAATACAATTCTTATTAAGGATGGGCTTGATCTGCGTATTGAAGTCGACAGGCTGACTACCCCACCGACCCCACAGCGAGAACGATGACAGCAGCACCACCGCTCCTAATCCACCGATCAGTAATCCGTTCGCTTTCATATTCCTACAAAGGCACGTACCTGCCAAATACCCTTGATTTTGGTCACAAAATTTACAAAAAATGCCTTTGTCCCCAACAGATACCATCCACTGCCCGTCAATCGTTTATCTTTGGAATTACAATACACGCGTTCATCACCTTACGTATTTCTTATGCAGTTACATCGTGCTGGTCGGCTGACCGGCCTTCTTATGCTGACCGGCCAGTTTGTGCTGGCTCAGGCCCCAACAGCTTCAGGCCCTACATCGGATGCGGCTGTTACCTACGCGCAAACCGTTACGGCGGCTGACCTCGAAAAGAACCTGCGTATCCTGGCCGCCGACGATATGGAAGGCCGCGAAACGGGTACCCGTGGCCAGAAAAAAGCGGCCGCTTTCATCGCCAGCCAATTTGCTGCCTACGGCCTGAAACCCGTTGTAAAGCAGGCCGACGGTACGATGGGGTTCCTGCAGCCGTTTACGCTGTATAAAAAGAACTGGGGCGACCTGTATGTAAAAGCGGGCGGGAAGCAATTTACGTACCTGACCGACTTTTTGCTCAATGGCCTGTTCTCGGTGCCGACGGAAACCAACTACGAAACGGTTTTTGTGAACTACGGTATCGTTGATGACAAGTTCAACGACTACGAAAACCTCGAAGTAAAAGGTAAAGCTGTGGTGATGCTGGATGGCGAACCCAAAAATGCCGACGGAACATCGGCCATTACTAACAGCAAAGAAGGATCGAAATGGGGGAAGCCTGAAAGCATACGTGCCAAAGTGACGGCGGCCAAAGACAAAGGAGCCGCTCAAGTATTTGTCATTTCAACGGCCGACGCGGCAGGTTTCAAGCAACTGCTGCGCGAGCGGGGTGCCCTGCAACAACGCTTCAACCGGCTATCGCTGAAGGCTGGCGCTGAAAACACGGGAACCATAGGTACGTTCGTTGTATCAACTGACATGGGTGCCGCGTTGCTGGGGCAGTCGCCCGAAAAATTCCGCAAGGGATTAGAGCAGATGGCTAAAATGGGCACAAGCACCATTGGTAAATTAGCCGGTAAAGTGTCGGTGAAAGGGGAGCGCAAAGACGAGAACGTGCAGACCGAAAACGTAGCGGGTTACCTGGAAGGCACCGACAAGAAAGACGAAGTTCTGGTGGTGTCGGGCCACTACGACCACATCGGCATCAGTCCCGACGGACAGATCAATAACGGCGCGAACGACGATGGCTCGGGTACGGTATCGGTAATGGAACTGGCCCAGGGGTTTGCCAAAGCGAAAGCTGAAGGCAAAGGTCCTCGCCGGTCAATCCTGTTTCTGACGGTAGTTGGTGAAGAGAAAGGCCTGTTGGGTTCAGAATACTACGCTGATTTCGGGCCTATTTTCCCGCTCGAAAACACCGTGGCTGATCTCAACATCGACATGGTTGGCCGGGTTGATGACCTGCATAAAGACAAGTCGCCCAAGGATAATTATATCTACGTGATTGGATCAGACAAACTATCGAGCGATTTGCACAAGATCAGCGAAGAGCAGAACAATGCGAACACGAAGATGGACCTGGATTATAAATACAATGATCCGAACGATCCAGAGCGTATTTATTATCGCTCCGATCACTACAACTTCGCCAAGCACAAAATACCCATCATCTTCTACTTCAACGGCCTCCATGCCGACTACCACCGCCCAACGGATGATGTGGATAAGATCGATTTCAAGCTGGCCGAAAAAACAGCCCGACTCGTCTTCTTCACCGCCTGGGAAATCGCTAACCGGGAAGAACGCCTAAAGGTGGATAGCAACAAAAAGTAGTAGAGTCTACGTAGTAAAAGGGGGTCTTCAGGCTAAACGTTTAGCCTGAAGACCCCCTTTTATATGGTCAGAATATAACTGGTATGAACGCAAAACAATACTAGAATATGCATATACATTAGGTTAGAAATGAGTAAATACTATCATATTTGCACTATAAAACCGTTCACTCTATGAAGTTCATCTACAGCTTATTACTATGCCTGATTACATGTATATACGCAAAAGCGCAACAGGCAGAGATGTTTCAAACATATGCCGTTATTAATGTAGATGGGAATGAGAGCTATAGGGCAGGTGGAATAAATGCAGCCGGCTCTAACACTTTCAATAATTCGACTTACGGATCGGCTAATTCATTTATCACCCTTAAAGGTGGGCAAATAAAGACATACAAGAATAACGGTGGCGACGTAACAGGAGCGCGGCTTTATTACCGCGTTTACCCGGCAGGAAGTCCAGCCGGCACATTTACGCTGGTGAACTTGCCTTTCGGTTCTAATCTGAATGGAAGTGGCGATCAACTTTGGGAAAACACGGGTGCTAACATCAACCTGGCCTCCGGATTACCAGCAGGCAACTATACAATTGAAGTATACTGGCAGATTACGACCAATCTGGGCGATCGATACGATTCGAACGGCGGAGCTAATTTTACGGCTACGTTTACGGTTACCAGTACAACTCTTCCCGTCAATCTGGTGTCGTTTAATGCCAAAGCAAGTAACCTGATGGCTAGTCTTGACTGGTCTACCGTTGGCGAGACAGGTAACGCTTACTTCGATGTAGAGCGTAGTACAGATGCGCAGTCATTTACGTGGGTTGGCCGGGTAGCAGGGCAGGGGACAGCAACGGCGCGCCAGCAGTATGCATTTACTGACGAAACACCTATTGCCGGTGCTACTTATTACCGGCTAAAGCAGGTCGATACCGACGGAAAATTCAGTTACTCACCCATCCGGGTGGTTATCATTCGTTCTAATGGTGAACTAACCATATTAGGTAATCCCGTCAGTAACGATCTGAACGTATCCGGGCTTATTGCCGGGTCAACCGCCGAACTGCTGGACCTGAACGGGCAAGTGCGCCATCAGCAAACCATTACCGCCGACCGGATGCAGACCGATGTACGTAGTTTGCCTGTGGGTACGTACCTATTACGTGTGATTGAGCCCACAGGTACGTTCACCAAGCGCGTGTTAATTGCTCGGTAAGTGACCAGCGCTGTTGATCACTTATTGCCAGAACCTAGCTTGGCTGGCTTTGCGGGAACGCCGGGTTGACGGATTTCGAAGTTTTCCTTCCGCTTGGCCTCATCAACAAGCTGGCGGACGTCGGCCAGTAACTGTTTGGCATCGTACACGACGCCGTCTTTTACGGTGTAGGTCACGCCGCCAATGCGCTCCACTTCGTTTTTCTCGTTGAGGTGAATCGCGCCGGTGCCGTAAAGCGTTTTCAGATTGGCCAGCGGATTCTCTTTCATAATAGCGAAATCGGCCAGCTTCCCCACTTCAACCGAACCGATCTGATCGGCCATGCCTAACGCTTCGGCGCCTTTGATCGTTGCCGCCCGGATTACTTCGAGCGGGTGAAAACCTGCTTCGCGCAGTAACTCAAGCTCACGGATATACGCAAATCCGTATAACTGGTAAATGAAGCCCGAGTCGGAACCGGCCGTTACGCGACCTCCCCGGTTTTTAAACTCGTTGATAAACTGCATCCAGAGCTGGTAGTTCTTTTTCCAGGCTACCTCCTGCTCGGTGCCCCAGTTGTGCCAGTACGACCCGTGCGAGATCCGACTCGGACCGTAGAACCGCCACAGACTGGGCAACGTGTAGTCGTCATGCCATTCGGCGCGGCGGGCCAGCATCAATTCGCGGTTGGCTTCGTAGATATTAAACGTCGGATCGAGGGTGAAGTCCAGGCGGATGAGCGAGTCCATAACGGCGTTCCAGCGGGGCGTACCGGGCTTTGCAGCCTGCTGCCAGAGGTTACCTGCCTCGGTGAATCGGTCCTGCTCATTGTTGTAGTTGTAATTGGCGGGATAGTCCTGCACGGTACGGTCGGCGAACAGGGCTTCGGGCAGGCCATACCAGTGTTCCATCGAGGTTAGTCCGGCTTTGGCCGTGGCCAGCACGTTCATGCGGGCCACTTCCAGTTGCGCATGATGGCAGGCAGAGCGTAGGCCTAGTTTTTTGTTTTCTTCCAACGCCGCCCGAAAAATGGTCGGTTCGGCTCCGAAAAACTTGATACCATCAGCCCCACGCTGCGCATTCAGACGTACCCAGGCGCGTGCCTGTTCGGGCGTGGTAATTGCCTCTTTGCTACCCTGCCCGAAAACGGTATAGGCCTTGATTCGGGGTGCCACAATCTCGTTTCGCTCGCTTTTGGCGCGGTGCTCAAGCACCCAGTCAAGGCCATTACCCGCCGATGGGTCGCGAATGGTCGTGATGCCATGGCCCATCCAGAGCTTAAATACGTACTCGGATGGTGTTCCCTGGTCTTTACCACCAATGTGGCCGTGCATATCGATCAGGCCGGGCATGAGATACATGCCTTCGCAGTTCAGCTCCTGATCGCCCGCCTTCGCCTGCGGCCGCCGTTGCGGATCAATCGGTACGCCGGGATAACCCACCTGCTGGATCTGCGTAATGCGATTCTTCTCCACCACAATATCCACGGGACCCATTGGCGGCGCACCCGTACTGTTGATGAGCGTGACGCCCCGAATAATCAACCTGTTGTATGGCCCGCCGCCTTCGCTAGCCTTCCGCTGCGGTGCCTTTTCAACCTGGGCGCGTAACGGCTGAAGTACAGAGAACGTGCAATGGAGAATGAGGAAGTAGCGAAGTAGTCGCATGGGGATGAGTGGGTTATATCAATCCGATGCAAGATATTGCGCCATCATGAATCGCCCACCAGCCATGACGCAGATATCAGATACCCTTTTCAATGAAATAGCCGAACGCCTCCACATAACCGGACCTGTAGACCAGGAGGTAATCGCGCACCTGATGAAGCTGTTTTCACCGATCTACCTCCAGAAAGGTGATTTTCTGGTAAAAGCAGGGGAACGGCTCCCTCTGTTCGGCTTTCTGCTGAACGGATTAATGCGCCATTATTTTCTGCGTACCGATGGTACCGAAATCACGGTCGATTTTGCACGTACCTACGACTTGGTGGGCGAATACAACAATCTACTGCTGGATAAACCCGCCGACCATTTTGTGCAGGCGCTTGAACCTTGCGTGATCATAGCAGCGCCCATTGCTGAGCTACGTGCTTCGTACGACCGGTTTCCCGCGCTTGAACGAATCAGTCGACAATTTTCGGAACAGTACCTCTACCGAATTATGGCTCAACTTAGTCAGTACACGATTCGAAACGCCGAGGAACGTTACGTGCACCTGCTCACGAACGAGCCCGACCTGATACAACGGGTGCCGCAGGTTATTCTGGCATCTTATGTAGGTGTTACGCCCGTGACCCTGAGCCGTATTCGCAATCGGCTGGCCAGACAGGACGTCGGGTACACTTCTTAACATTTGCTAATGCACAGGTACGTTCGCAGGTAGACCTTTGGATCTTTAAACCAAACGAATCATGACAGCCACCGAACCACTGACTGTACAACAGGCCCTGACTCAATTTTACAACGATCACGATTTTGGTGCCGAAGGAGGCATCGATAAACCCTTTGCTTACGCGAAAGTTGGCCCGGTTCGTTTTCCAATTCCGAATACGGCTCAGCGTAAAGAGATTATCTGGCTCCATGATCTTCATCACTTGCTGAACGGCTACGAAACGACCTGGAAAGGTGAAGGGCAGGTGTCGGCCTGGGAGCTGGCCACGGGCGGTTTCGGCTGGAGGGTATATATCTGGGCGCTGGTGCTCCTGGCCATGAGCGTTGGCATTCTGGTTTATCCCGTAGGTACGTTCCGCGCCTTTGTTCGGGGCACCTATTGCCAACCGATTATGGGTCTTGGTTTACCCAAAGCTGACTTAATGGCCCTGCCTGTTGCCAGTTTACGGAGAAAGGTGGGTATCGATGAAACCGCCGTAAACCGGGTACGTCCTGCGCACTATATCCGCTTCGGCCTGCTTTGGCTACTCTACGTTGGCAGTCTTATCGGACTGGGGTTGGGGGGCTATATGCTGCTTTCGTGGTAGCGCTAGCCCATTTTGCGCTGCTCCGCTCCTATCTTGCATCTTTAGCTATTAGATCTGTCGAAAACCATGTTTGTTCAGCGAAACTTTCTGTATATCGTTATGGCATTGGCCGTAGGGTTTGCCATCTTCATGGGCGCTACCGTTTATCAGAAAGGGCCGACCACGCCACCCGCTCCCTCGCTGGCATCGACGAAACCGTTTCGGGATTATTGGTTTGGCGGAAAAGCGGAACTGAACACCTACCGCCTCGATCAGGCGCAGTACGGAGCCTCGCGATTGGGCGAGGCCGTGCTGGTTTTCGTCACGGAAGATTTCCGGACTGATAAGCAGGTGAAGTCAGAGTCGGAGGAGTCGCACAGCCTGGCTATTCCGGTGCTGAAGACCAACTATATACGCCGGTTTGTGACGGGCGTGTACGACTACTCGCTGTTTACGTCGGTCTTTACACCGATCGACAACCCAAAATTCCCGAACACGTTAAAGGTCAGTACGTCGGGGCAGGAGTGGTGCGGTCAGAGCTACGTGCAGGTAAGTTATAAGAACAACGGCTACGCAGTATCGGGCCGGTCGTATTTTGAACAGGAGGCTACCGAAGATTATACCGTTGGCAAGGCCCTGCTGGAAGATGAACTCTGGAACCGCATCCGGCTTAACCCCGACAAGCTACCCACCGGCGATATTCATCTGATTCCCGGCACACAAGCTGCGCGCCTCCGCCACAAACGGCTGGAATCGCTCGCTGCCACAGCCACTCTCGACTCGGCACAGGGCGTTGACTGGGTGCGTACCAACGTACCTGGCGTCGCTGTTGGCTCCTGCAAAGCGTATTCTGTTGATTACAAAGAAGATGGGCGGAAACTGACGATCATTTTCGAGTCAGCATTCCCGCACAGGATCGCTGGCTGGGAAGACACCTACAAGACGAAAGACAAGGTGCTGACCTCACGGGCCATTCTCCAGAAAAGCCTCCAATCCGACTACTGGAACCACAACACCCCCGCCGACAGCACCTTACGGCGGGAGTTGGGACTATAGTAAGCAAAACGACGCTTACCTAACAAACTCAGCGATGAATACGCTTTTCCCTTACCTGCCCTACATCTCAATTGTTTTTCATCTTGCCGCCTACGTTGTAGGCATGACCCTGGGGATTTTAGGGATCAAAGCGCTGCGCAAATACTTACGCACGTAATACTTGAACCTATGCGAGCCCTGCGATTAGGCCTAATCAACTTTGGTGAACCACACCGATACGCGACCTAATGAAAAGCCGGGCGGCGCAAATACGTAAGAGGCCCAATTTGGTGAACTTGCCGGCGCAACAGGCGGAGCAATAACCAGTTCGCTACCCAACTGATTATTTGGCTGGGTCGGGTTTGTTTCCAACGTCAGGTAGTAGCCCTGTGGCTTTGTCAGCACATAAACCTTATTATAGGTGGTGTCTCTGGCTGGCGAATACAGATCGTTGGCGGGCGCTTTCACCCTGACACGTACTGTATCGGGAGCAATTCGTTCAATCTGAAACGTCACGGTTTTACCGTTGATTGGAAAGGGCGTCTTCTTGTCGAATGTTACGTAGTCTGTAGCTGCGTACGTACCTGCTATCACCTTGGCTGCATCGGTGGCGAGGACTGGACCCACGAGTGGATCACCAGGTTTGCAGGCAGCGCATAGGGTGAGTCCTAGTATGATCAGTTGCTTTTTCATCACGCTAAGTGTTTAGATAAGTGGTAAAACCTGCTAACTCTCTGAATGTTATGCAACGCCGTTGTGTCAATAAAAGTCACGTAGGGCAAACGATACTCTACGCCATCAAGTAAAACCAACAGTGGTTTCGATAGCATAAAACGCCCGCTGTTGATCGCCTTATGGCGTAAATACCCATAAGAATGACTCGCGCTCGGTCGGAGTTTTCGTATCGTTAGTGCTGTAGCCTGCCCAGAACGTGCCATTGTTGAGCCAGCCATACTGGTTCACAACGCCCACCGGCCGCTTGCCACCGGTGGCTGTATTACGAAGCCACAGGATATCCCGACCCGATGCATCGTTCCTGTACAGGACCCATTTGCCATCGGGCGATAGTTGAGCGCCCGAAAGTGTGCTACGTTCACTAAAGACACTCGTTTTGGTCGCTGTAGCAGGGTCATATTGGTTCACCCCTGTGCCGCCGTTACCTGGCGCAGTCAGCCAGATGTAACGACTGTCAGGTGTCCAGCTTAGGTCATATACGGTTGGCTGGCTATCGAGTTGCTTTTGGGTATTGGTCCGTGCATCGAAATACCATAGGCCGGGACGTTTGTAATCCGTAAAGACTATCTGCTGGCCATCAGGCGCGATGGCGTAGTTCCATAACTCGGCTTCGGCTGGTAACGGTACATCGGCATAGGCATTCGTAGCCAGGTCGTAGCTTATCAGGGCTCGTTTGGCCGACCGGGTTATCTCAAAAAAAGCGCGTTGGTTGGTACTACTCCACCCTCTGAATAAGGGCTGGCTAGTCGTTGGTGCGGTGTAAGCGGCTACCTGCTTTGTACCGGTCGCGTCTATCACTGACGTGGTAAGGATTCTTGAGATATTCGTATAGTCTGCTTTCTGCTCAATCACGGGCAAACCAGTCGACGACACATAATACATCGCCTGCGGGTCGTATGACATTAGCTTCCTCGTGGGCACCACCACATCGTTTACCAGCAACACCGGCTTGCTATCGGCGGTGTGCCCGGCCAGAGCCCCTTTTACTTGGATGTAATAAGAGGTGCCGGGTTGCAGCGTAGTCAGCGAATAACTGGTCTGACTGGTGGTGCCGATTAACTGGTACCCACCCGATATATTGTCTGATATATAGACTTCGGCCTTGTCGAAAGGCGTTTCAACCGGACCCGCTGTTGACGGAAACACGGAACCACGAAGCTTAACCGATAAGGGACTGGTGCCATAGTCGATCCAGGCTGCCATGGCAAATGTGTTGGCAGGGTCAGGGTCTGGCTGGTGTTTGCAACTGATTCCCAGCAGAACGAGCAATGCGAGAGGTAGCACCTTTTTCATACGGAATCGAATCGTGTGTCTGGAGCAAAGACCCTGATGTTGACCCAACCGTTGGCATGGGTACACTTTTTAGCTGAACGGCACTACTCCGCTGGTTAGTATTAACCCAGCACGGTTTCGGCCAGCAAATAGGCATTCAGGCAGATAATCAGACCGGCCACGCCCCAAGCGAGGTAACGTACCCAGCCAGGGTTGACGAAGCGACCCATTTTCAGGCGGTCGCTGGTGAACTGCACGAGCGGCACCACAGCAAAACTTAATTGCAACGAAAGCACAACCTGACTGAATACGAGCAATTCGGATGTACCCCGTTCGCCATATAGAATGGCCACGACCAGCGCAGGTACAATGGCAATGAGCCGGGTGATAAGGCGACGTACCCACGGCTTCAGGCGAAGGTTCAGAAACCCTTCCATCACGATCTGGCCCGCCAACGTACCTGTGAGTGTACTGTTCTGGCCTGATGCCAGCAGGGCAACGGCAAACAGCATACTGGCCAGCTGAACGCCCAGCAACGGATCGAGCAGGCGGTGGGCGTCGGTGATATCGGCTACCTGTTGATTACCGGAAAAGTGAAACGCAGCGGCAGCCAGAATCAGAATAGCCGCATTAATAAAAAAGGCCAGTAGCAACGACACGGTAGAATCGATGGTGGCGAATTTGATGGCTTTGGCCTTACCCGTTTCCGTTCGGGGATAATCGCGGGTTTGTACAATGCTGGAATGCAGATACAGGTTGTGTGGCATTACCGTTGCCCCCAAAATACCAATCGCGATATAAAGCATCTTTGGGTTCGTTACCACTTCAGCACGCGGTACCAGGCCACCGAGAATAGCGTTTATCGCCGGCCTCGATACGATAAGTTCGTAGGCGAAACAGGCCAGAATCATAAAAATCAGGCCAGCTACAATGATCTCGATCATGCGAAAGCCCTTGTTCTGCAACCAGAGAAGCAGCAGTACATCGATTGCCGTAACCACAATACCAACAGGCAACGGCATACCAAACAGGAGATTCAACGCGATAGCCGAACCGATGACCTCGGCCAGATCGGTGGCGGCAATGGCAATTTCGGCCAGTACCCACAGGCCCATCCCTACCGGGCGGCTGTAATGATCCCGACAGGCCTGCGCCAGGTCCCGTTCGGTAGCAATGCCTAGTTTCAGCGATAAATGTTGTAACAGAATGGCAAACAGATTAGAGATCAGCACTACCGACAACAGACGATAGCCAAATTGAGCCCCTCCGGCAATGTCAGTGGCCCAGTTACCCGGATCCATGTACCCAACGGCCACCATCAAACCGGGGCCGAGGTATGCTTTCAATGTCCGAAAAAAACCAGCCGACGCAGGTACGTGGATAGTTGAATGCGCCTCCGGTAACGATTGAGTAAAGATTTCCTGCCGCCAGGCCATAAATTAGGGAGTTTCAGGTTTCAAGTGTCATGTTTCAAGTGCGTTGCTTGTCAACTGATCCGCAGATAAGCAACGCACTTGAAACATGACACTTGAAACCTGAAACTTATTTTTAGGTTCATCTAAAAATTTATTCTTACTAATCAAAAAACTACATTTGTGTGGTTAATGTTCACGCTACCTATACAAATGGGAAGAAATAACCACCAACTCTATGGCTACTACGTCGTTCACTGAAGAAAACTACCTGAAGACGATCTACGCCATAGCCAGTCGGCAGCAGGGGGAGGTGAGCACAAATGCCCTGGCCGAAATGACCGCCACCCGCGCCGCCTCGGTAACCGATATGCTCAAGCGACTGGCCGATAAGGGGTTAATTCATTACAAACGATATCAGGGCGTTCGGTTAACCGACGAAGGCGAGCGACTGGCGTTGACTATTATTCGCCGCCACCGGCTGTGGGAAGTGTTTCTGGTCGACAAACTGGGTTTTGGCTGGGACCAGGTGCACGAAATGGCCGAGGAACTTGAACACGTTCGGTCTGATGAACTGGTAACCCGCCTCGACGCGTTTCTGAATCACCCGCAGTTCGATCCGCACGGTGACCCCATTCCCACCCCGGCCGGATTGATGCCCGACGTAACGTACCGAAAACTGGCCGATCTGGTACCAACTGAAGAAGCCTGCCTGATGGGCGTTCTCGATCATTCGGCGTCCTTTCTGCAACACCTCGACGCCTGCGGACTGACCCTTGGCAGTGTTGTTAAAGTTTCTGAAATCAGCTCGTTCGATCGGTCCATGCAGGTGACTATTGTGCCCGATCAGGCGTTATTTGTTAGCCACGATGTGGCGAAGAACTTGTTAGTCTCCGAATGAAAAAGCTTGACTGGTACATTCTGAAGCGGTTTTTGCAGACCTACTTCTTCGTAGTGCTGCTAATCGTATTGATTGTCTGCGTAGTTGACTACACCGAAAAAGTAGATGATTTCCGGAAACGGTCGGCCCCCGGTGCGGCCATCTTCTTCGATTACTACCTGAATTTTATTCCGCACTGGGCCAACATGATCAGTCCATTGATGGTATTCATTGCCACGGTTTTCCTGACCTCGCAGTTGGCCTCGCGTTCCGAAATCATTGCCATTCTGAGTAGCGGCGTCAGTTTCATCCGGCTGCTGTACCCCTACGTGCTTGGCTCGCTGATTCTGGCGGGGGTCAGCTACTACATGGTAAACTACCTGATTCCGAAAGCGAATAAAACCCGAATCGGCTTTGAACTGAAATACACCAAAGACGCCTATACCTACACAGGCCGCAACGTGCACATGAAGCTGGCGCCAAACGTGTATGCCTATCTGGAAAGTTATAACAACCTGAATAACACGGGCTATAAATTCACGCTGGAAGAAGTAGACGGGAACCAGCTTCGCCAAAAGTTATCGGCCGACCGGATCGAGTGGGACACTAAAAAGGGCAAATGGTCGATCTACGATTATCAGGTCAGGAAGTTCGATGCCCAGCAACACGAAACCCTCACCCCGCCCGTCACCCGTACCGACTCGACGCTGAACATGAAACCCTCGGATTTCGACTCAGATTTCAGCCTCTTCGAAACCCTGACCAAACCGGAACTGGAAAGCTACATTGCCTTGATTCAGAGCCGGGGGGCCGATGGGGTACAGACGTACCTGCTCGAAAAGTACACCCGCGCTACCCGCCCGTTTGCCATTGTTATCCTGACGGTCATCGGCGTTATTATGTCGGCCCGTAAAAGTCGGAGGGGCGTGGGTTGGCAGGTAGCGCTGGGTTTCATTCTGGCCTTTGTCTACATCCTCTTTTACATGCTGGCCAAAGGCGTTGCTGAATCGGGAGCTATCAGCCCGGTGCTGGCCGTCTGGCTTCCCAACCTTATTTTCGCGGGTATTGGCGTCTTGCTCTACAATACCATACCCAGATAAGTTTCAGGTTTAATGTCCTCAGTCTTCCGTTCTCTGTCTTCTGTTGCTTCGCACCTTAGCAGCGCAACAGAAGACAGAGAACGGAAGACTGAAGACACCGTCACATGCCCAACCCCTCCTTCCGCGATTATCTTCACCTGCACTTTATCGTGCTCATCTGGGGGTTTACAGCTATTCTTGGCTTACTACTCGAACCACTTGGTGCTCCCGCACTGGTAGCTCTCCGCACTGGGTTGGCCGCACTAGGTCTTGTCGTTGTGTTGCGTGTGAAACCCGGGTTGGCGCTCAAAGGCAACGTACCTGAGCAGCGACAGGCAAACGATCAGTGGGCTTTGCTGGCAACGGGCGGCATTATTGCCGTTCACTGGTTTGCTTTTTTTTGGGCTGCCCGGCTGGCCAATGCCTCGGTTTGTCTGGCGGGTATGGCCACCAGCTCGCTGTGGGCGTCGGCGCTGGAGCCAATCATTCTGAAACGCCGCGTAAAAGCTGTTGAGGTACTCATGGGCGTGGTGGTGATGTCGGGGCTTTATCTGATTTTCCGGTTTGAATTTGATAAAGTAGCTGGCCTGTCGATGGCCGTGTTCTCGGCGATGCTGGCCGCGCTGTTTACGATCATCAACAGCCGGTTTGCCCAGCGGCACGCCTCGCTGGTCATTGCCCGGCAGGAAATGATCGGTGCCTTTTTAACATCAGCGGTGTTGTGCGGCATTTATATAGCTGTTGCCCACCCGCCCCTGTCTGAATTACTTCCCCAACGTTCCGGACAGTGGTTATGGCTTTTCATTCTTGCGTTCGTCTGCACGGTATACGCCTACACGGCGGGTGTGAGCCTCTTACGCAAGTTTTCACCCTACATGGCTATTCTGACCGTAAATTTGGAGCCAGTTTACGGTATTCTGCTGGCGGTCCTGATTTTCAACGACCGCGAACGCATGACCACAGGCTTTTACCTCGGTACGCTCGTGATTCTGTTGGCTGTGCTGGCATACCCTTTTTTAAACAGAGTTAAGAGTGAAGAGTGAAGAATTAAGAGTTGCGCTACGATCATCAGCGGACCTGGCTTTCTAAAACTTATAACTCTTCACTCTTAACTTTTAACTCTTAATGACCCACCCGCTACTGGCCCGCCTGCTGTCGTTATCTGCTTACGGATTCTTTGCCATAGCGTTTGTACCGCTTTTAGCACTCTCGTATTTCAACCACCCGTCGGCCGCCGACGATTACTGCTTCGCCGATACCGCAGTGCGCTACGGCTTCTGGCAGGCCCAGAAATACTATTATGATGGCTGGACAGGGCGTTATTTCTCTAACTTCCTTGTCCACGGAAGTCCGCTTGTATGGGGCTGGTACGCTGGTTACAAATTCATTCCGGGGTTGATGGCAACGGCCTTTGTGTGGGCCACCTATTTATTCATCGTTGAGTCGCTGCGTGGTCTGGTGCCTGCCTCATCCATTCGCCGGGTGTCCTTCATTCTGACAGGTACGTTATTTGGTGTTTACATACTGCAATTACCCAGCATAGTTGAAGCCTTTGTCTGGATGGCTTCCATAACGGTCTATACGGTACCAACTGCCCTGATGCTGTATTGGGGAGTAGTCCTGTTGCGCTGGTACCAGCAACCGCCAGGTACGTTACGTATGCTCACCGGGCGATGGGCGGGTGTTCTTGTGTTTCTGATCGTTGGCTGTGGTGAAACACATATGCTTCTGCTAATCAGTCTGCTACTCTCAATCATCGTCTATCGATTGGCGTTTCAGCGTCTGGCCGACTGGCGGATGATCGGGCTATTGGGTATAGCCTTCGTGTCGGCCTGGTTAGTGTTCCGTGCGCCGGGTAACGCGATCAGAATGAACGGTGGCGCCGCTGGAGGAGACCTGATGAATGGGCTACTTTTATCGGGAAAATGGCTGGTCAGAAACGTACCTGGCTGGTTCGTGAAAACGCCGCTCATACCACTCTCTATCCTGTGGGGAATCGCGGGAAACACGTACCTCTACCGGGGCGGCCGTCTGGCTGCGATATTCCAGGTTCCGTTTTGGTATGCCGCACTGGTGGTGGCCGGGTTGATACTGGCTACGGTTCTCCCCTCTTTCTACGCCACGCAGGTGCTCACCTTACGGGCTATCAATGTTACCTATGCTGTATTCCTGTTTGGCTGGTTTTATTTGATTACCAGTCAGATACGCTTATTTTCGAGCGTTGCCCGCGTGCCACCGTCTATACTGCCAACCCTGACGGGACTTTGGCTTTTTATGAGCTTAGCCAACAGTCAACCCCTGAAACAACTGTACGGTGATCTGCTACGCGGAAAGGCTGCAACCTATGATCGCGAAATGACCGCGCGCCATCAGTATCTTGTCGACTCAAAACCAGCTGATACACTTCGGGTGGCACCGTTGACCGTATACCCCGCCAGCTTATTTCTGGAAGATGTACGAACCGACCCAACCCACTGGTGGAACCGGTGTCAGTCAGGTTATTACCACCATAAGACCATCATCGTCGACACTACGCTTCGTGCGCCTGCCCCACACTTATGACAACACCTGTCTGTATCATTATTCCCTGTTATAACGAAGCCGACCGCCTGCCCGCCGATGCTTTTCTGGCCTATCAGCAGACGCACCCCGACGTGTCGTTTTGTTTCGTGAACGATGGTAGCCGCGACCGTACCGCCGACGTACTGGCTGAGTTACAACAGAAAAACCCGGCGCAGATCGACGTATTGAATCTGGCTCAAAATCAGGGGAAAGCAGGGGCCGTGCGGTCAGGCATGCTGCATGCTGCGCAGCAGGGGCACCTCTACCTCGGATATTTCGACGCCGACCTGGCAACACCTCTGGCTGCTATTGATGATCTGCGGCTGGTGCTCGACAAACACCCCGACTGCGTGTTTGTGATGGGCTCCCGAATCAAACACCTGGGCGTGAATATTAAACGGGATGCGTTCCGGCATTATGTGGGGCGAATCATCGCCACGATCATCAGCCTGATTCTCAAGCTCCCTGTTTATGATACCCAATGCGGCGCGAAACTTCTTCGGAACACCGTTGTGCCAATTGTGTTCCACGATGCTTTCATTAGTCCGTGGTTATTTGACGTGGAACTGATCGCGCGGCTGGTTGGGCATTTCGGCAGGCCCAACCTTCATGGCAAACTGCTGGAAGAGCCCCTGCAGGAATGGATCGAGCAAGCCGACTCACGCCTAAGCTCTACCTATATATTTCGTATGTGGACCGAGATGTACCGCATTTATCGCACATACAGTCATTTGCGTTGACCCGTTATGCTTTTTTCACCAAAAAAGTCGCTACAAACGCCATTGAGAAGCGCTTCTCCGTGGCTGGCCTGGTTGCTTATTGCTCTTCCTGTACTTCTCTTCGCCAGTATTGCCCTACGCTATGTTGAGAACATCCCCTGGTATGATGACGTTGAGATGTTCATCGTCTTCATTCAGGATTATTACAAGGTCGATACCCTGCACGATAAAATCTACTGGCTATTAGAACCTAATAACGAACATCGTATCCTGTTTGCCAAGCTGGCGGCCCTGTTCACCTACCTGACAACCGGGCACATGAACTTCCGGGGCATGACGCTCATTGGTAATCTGTTCCTGTTCTTCAGCTTTGGCCTGTTATACACCGTTTTCCGGTCAATGCGGCTGTCTGTATGGGCGTTTGTTCCGGTGCCGTTTATTCTGTTGCATCCGCAATACTTCATGACCATCAGCTGGAGTATTACCAGCCTTCAGCACCCGGTCGTTCTGTTCCTTTCCTGCTCGGTAATGTACCTGCTGTCTCGAAGCGGGCGAAGCCGGTTTCTGTGGGCTATACCCTTACAGATCTTCGCGTCAGTCTCTATGAGCAATGCCCTGTTCGGGTGGCTTAGCGGCGGTGTAATTCTCTGGCGTCAGGGCCATTACAAGCGGCTGATCATCTGGCTGGTTACGGGGGTGATCACCATGATCCTGTACGTGCAGGGCTTTACCAACGCACAGGGCCACGGTCAGAGTCTGGAGTTTCTGATTCATAAACCGCACCTGGTTATCATCGGCTTTTTGTCGTTTATCGGCGGTTCGTTTGATATTCTGCCACTGCTTCCGTATCAGTGGCGTGGCATTCTGCCCACCATTGGGGGCCTGTTGCTGGTTAGTACTGCTCTCTGGTTGATCAGTCAGATGAGCTGGCCGTTCCGGCGGCGTATTGCGGTGCCAGACAACAAATCGGTGCGGGCCATGAACAATAATTTTTTCCTGGGTTGCTATGGCCTACTGTTGATCAATGCTACTGCCGTAGGACTATTACGGATGCGCTACGGATATGGTGTTATGTTGGTGAGCAACTACATGATCTACCCGGCATTGCTGATTTGCCTATTGTATCTTAACGGTTTGCAGGAAGTAAGCCAGCGTCAGCGGCCCGTCTGGCAGCGGATTGGTATGGTAGTAGGGCTATTGATCTGGACGATGTCATATTTCTGGCATTTGCCCGAAATGCTTTTCCGAAACAAGTTTGTGCTGGCCGCCGCCTACAACCAGGAACACAACGGAATTGGCCTTGGCGGGCAAGTTGGTACCTTTCTCGAAGGGTACATCAATACGGCCCTCGACGGTGCCGTTAAGCAGGGATACTATGTCTTCCCCGAGAGCCCGGTGGCCGATTTTCCGGTCAGCCGTGACCCGCTACCAGCCGTTGTTCGCCTGGCCAATGAAGATACGTATATCATTGAGGCAGATGGGCCGCCCGAGCCACTTGATCTGGCCTATGCGGTGCTTCAGTCGCCCGACCATACGTACCTGGCTCCAACCAAAACGCCTTACCGCCTGGCTACATTCTGGTTGCGCCGTCCATCAACCGTTCTTCAGGCAGAACTACGGGCCAGCGATCTAAGAACCGGCACATATCGTGTAGGCTGGGCTCGTTCTTCGTCGGCTGGGAAGAGCATTCAGTTTTCCGATAAGATCATCATTGTTAGGTAGTCATGGCGACTATGCCGACCGGCATAGTCGCCATGACTACTACAACGACTCCCCGCCCTGGAAGATGTCTTCCTCCTGTGGAAGTAGCGGGTTCTTGAATACGTCTGCGTTGTTATACGAATACCGTTCAGGTTCTTTGTTTGCTTCTGAGCGGTGGTGTTTGTACGCATTTTGCGACGAATAATGGCAGACGTACGATTTCCGGGTCTGATGTTCATTCGTTATCGGGTTGCCACCGTGAGCCAGCGCAGCATGCCAGATCAGTAAGTCGCCCTTTTTGATCAATAACGTTTCGCGCTGTAAACCTTTACTCTGGCAGGCTTCGTCCAGGTAATTGGCAAAGTCGTTTGGGTCATTGGTCGACTCATTGTTGAAGAAGATCCCATTTCCGAAATCGAACTTGCGGATGGTATGTGAGCCCGGATAGTAAAACAACGGGCCGGAATCTGGCTGTACATCTTCGAGCGCAATCCAGGCGGCGGCCAGATGGCTTGGGATTTCCGACACCACATAGGCAAAGTCCTGGTGAGTAGGTTGCTGGCTGCCGTATTTAAAGAGCAGACTCTGCATGGCCACTACCCGGTCATTGAAAACGGCTTCCAGGAAGGTCACGATATGCTTGTGGAGCATGATTTTCTTGCCAACTACCGAGGCGTTATGAAAATCCATATACTTAATGTACGGGCCGTTGAGCACAGACTGCGGTACGTCTTTCACGGCTAAAACCGGTGTTTGGGTGTACTCAGGAAGGTCGATACGTACCTGCATGTCGTATTTTTCATGCTGATCGATCACACGTTCAACCTCACCCCAGAGCATATCGATCCAGTCGGTTGGAATTGCCTGCTCAAATATGACATAGCCATTTTGTTTCCAGAACTCCAGTTTCTCAGCCATATCATACGGCACCGAATCGCCGGGCGCAAACTGTTGGCTGAACTGCTGGATATTGGCTTCCTTCTTATCAATCCATGGAATTGTCTGATAATCAAACTCGGTAACCCGCTTAGGCGCAGGCTGAAGGATCTGCTTGAGTATGCCCTTCAGACGGTTGGTAACGCTCATAAAAAAACCATTTTAACGCGCGGTTCAGCGATTTATAGTAGGAAAAGGAAACAAAGGTAGGCAGATAGACAAGGAATCTGATGAAATTGAGGGCAACCATTTTTAATAGTGTTCTGTTGCAAAATGGTATTGATTACTCTCCTTCGTCTAGTTTATGTGGATTGTCCGGCTCGCACTTGAGAAGAAGTATACTATTGCCGTAATGGCATTGCTAATACTGATAATGGGATCAGTGGCCAGTTTGCAAATGCCGACCGACATTTTTCCGCGTATCAATATTCCCGTAGTGTCGGTGCTGTGGGGCTACACTGGCCTATCGACGAATGAAATGGAGAAGATGATTACCAACTTCTCCGAAACTTCACTCATCAACAACGTATCTGATATTCAGCGTGTCGAGTCGCAAACGTATAATGGTACAGCGGTAATTAAATTATATTTTCAACCAACGGTCAAAATAGAGGAAGCACTGGCGCAGGTATCGGCCATTTCGCAGACAATTCTGACCCGGATGCCGCCCGGCACGCAACCGCCACTGATTGTTCGCTACAACGCCACCGACGTACCCGTACTGCAATTGGGCCTCTCGTCAGATAGCCTCACTGAATCGCAAATCACCGACTATTCGGCTACCCGCATTCGCCCGCAGATGGCCACCGTGTCGGGAAGCCGGATGTCGCAGCCGTTCGGTGGCCGGTCCCGCCAGATCATGGTCGATCTGGAACCCGATCAACTGATTGCCCGCGGAGTTACGCCGGAAGACGTGACCAACGCCGTTTCGGCACAGAACCTGACCCTCCCCAGCGGATCGCTACGCCTCGATGAACGTGAATATGCTATTCGTCTGAATAGCAAACCCGACGTGATTTCGACCCTCAACGACGTACCTGTGAAGATCGTTAACGGCGTTACGGTGCATATGCGTGATGTGGCCAACGTGCACGACGGATCGGCCGTACAAACCAACGTGGTCAAACAGGATGGTAGCCGGGGCGTTTTGCTGAGTGTGGTAAAAACGGGTAACGCCTCGACCACCCGCGTCGTCGACGAGATCAAGAACCGTATCCTGCCCACCATTCGGGCATCGGCCCCGTCGGGGCTACGGCTGGTAGCGCTTTTCGATCAATCTATTTTCGTACGGGCATCCATCAAAGGCGTGGTGGTCGAGGGCATTATTGCGGCCCTGCTCACGGCGGCTATGATTCTGATCTTCCTGGGTAGCTGGCGTAGTACCCTGATCGTCGCGATCTCGATTCCGTTGTCAATCCTGGCCTCGCTAACAACGCTTTATCTGCTGGGCGAAACGCTGAATATCATGACCCTGGGCGGCCTGGCGCTGGCCATCGGTATTCTGGTCGATGACGCCACGGTGACTATCGAAAACATTCACCGGAATGAGGAACTGGGCCTTCCGCTTCGGGAAGCGATTCTGGAAGGGGCGGCGCAGATTGCTACGCCCACACTGGTGGCCACTCTGACGATCTGTATCGTGTTCGTGTCCGTGTTGTTTCTCGAAGGCCCCGCCCGGTTTCTGTTTGGGCCGCTGGCAATGGCCGTGGTGTTCGCCATGCTGGCCTCCTACATTCTGTCGCGGACGCTGGTGCCGATGCTCGCCGATCTGATGCTGCGGAACGAACATAAACACGTAGCAGCCGATGAAATTGGGCACGGTGCTGAGCCAAATCACCCACGCCCATCGCGCAATTTTTACGACCGTTTCAACGCCGGATTTGAGCGCTTTCAGAACAGTTACCTTGGTGCTCTGATCTGGTCACTCAATCACCGGAAGACAATTTTGGCCATGTTTGCCCTGGCGGTAGGCCTCACTGCGGCGATGGTTCCGTTTGTTGGCCGCGACTTCTTTCCGCGTGTTGATGCCGGGCAGATCAAACTTCACCTGCGGGCTCCAGTCGGCTCCCGGATGGAAGAAACAGAACGCCTGGCCGCCGAAACAGAAGCCATCATCCGGGAGGTGATTCCCGAGCGCGATGTTGCCTCGGTGATCAGTAACATTGGCATTACGGCCGAACGTTACAACTTCATTTTTACCGATAATGCTGCTGCTGGTGCCGGTGACGCCGAATTGCTGATTTCGCTGTCGGAAGACCCCAGCCACCCTACCGACGAGTACATCCGCGAACTACGGGCTCGCCTGCGCGAAGAGATGCCCGACGTTACCTACTTCTTTTTAGCCGCCGACATTGTGGGACAGATCCTGAATTTCGGTCTGACTTCCCCCATCGACGTTCAGGTCAGTGGGTTCGACCGGGGTAATAACCTGAAAATTGCCCGCGAAATGCGGCAGCGTATTGCCCAGATTCCCGGCGCGGTCGACGTGCATATTCACCAGGTGCTCGACGCGCCCGAGATTTTCCTGGAAGTAGATCGTGAACGGGCTAATCAGTTTGGCCTGACCGAACAGCGCGTGGCCACCAACCTGAATATTTCGCTGAGTGGCACGGCCCAGGTACGTCCCAACTTCTGGCCTGATCCGGTAACCGGCTTCCCGTACCTGATTGCCGTACAAACGCCGCCTTACAAGATGGACAGTTACGATAAGTTGCTCCGTACGCCGCTGGTTTCCAACCAGTCTATGACGCCGCAACTGCTAAGCAATGTGGCTACGGTAAAACGCAGCACTACGCCGCAGATCATCAACCGGGTGAACACGCAGCCTACTTACGATGTCTATGCCGCCGTTGAACGGACCGACCTTGGTTCGGTAGCTACGGAACTGGAAAAGCTGGCCAAGGAATATGAGCCGCAATTGAAGCCCGGCAACAAAATAGCCATTCGCGGGCAGGTCGAAAGTATGGAAAGTGCCTTCAGCCGTCTGGGTATCGGTATCGTGTTTGCGGCCGTGCTTGTGTACCTGCTGATGGTCGTTAATTTCCAGTCGTTCCGCTATCCGTTCATCATCATTACGGCCCTGCCCGGTGCCCTTTGCGGTATGGTCTGGATGCTTTTCCTGACACACACCACGTTCAGTATTCCGTCGTTGATGGGTGCCATTATGAGCGTCGGGGTGGCCACGGCCAACAGTATTCTGATGGTCAGTTTCGCCAAAGACCATTTGCCCGAGATTGATAATAACGCCTATGAGGCCGCCCTTGAGGCTGGCCGCACCCGACTACGCCCCATTCTGATGACCGCCATTGCCATGATCATCGGTATGTTGCCCATGTCGCTGGGGCTTGGCGAAGGAGGAGAGCAGAATGCGCCATTAGGCCGCGCCGTTATTGGCGGCCTGTTGCTGGCTACGTTCACTACGCTGTTGTTCGTACCAACCGTTTTCAGCTATCTGGCAGGAGATAAAAAGAAGAGTCATTCGTAGTTCTATACGCTTCGCTGTCGTTGAGAGTCATCAATTGGTTTTTTAGTAGATGACTATTAATGACGCCACAGGCAAATGACCATAAATCTATGATCTATCATATCGTAACCAGGGCCGACTGGGACCGTCAGGCCAACGAGGCAGAGTATGAGGCCGCCAGTCTACAGACAGAAGGGTTCATTCATCTATCGACCAAAGAACAAGTGGCTGGTGTGTTGGAACGGTATTATCAGAACGTACCCGACTTATTGTTACTTCAGATTGATCCCAACAAGCTGATACACAATCTGCGTTATGAGCCAGCAACCAACGACGAGCATTTCCCGCACCTCTACGGCAAGCTGAACAGAGACGCCGTGGTGGCAGTGGAAGAAGTTAAATAGCCTGTAGCACCGAAGCTCCAGCTTCGGTAGTCAGCTCTACGTGAATTATCTACCGAAGCTGGAGCTTCGGTGCTACTTTTCCTTATGAAACGAATACTTCTTTTTCTGATTCCGCTTGGACTGGTTGCGCTTTTCATCTTTGTTGGCATACTGCCACGGATTAAAAATAACCACGAGTTGCTGGCCGACGCGGATGCCGAACGTACCCGCGAGCTGATCGTCAATGCTGTGTCGCTTCAACAAGGTATGGACTCAACCGGGCTGACGTTGCCGGGGCAGATCAGGCCGTTCCTCGAAACGCCCATTCGTGCCCGTTCGCAGGGGTTTGTGAAGAAACGGATGGCCGATATCGGCAATACCGTGCAGAAAGGCCAGCTCCTGGCCATACTCGACGTACCTGAAATTGAACAGGACCTCGCCCGTGCCCGCGCCGACCTTGATCTGGCCCAGACGAATCTGGCCCGTGTTACCAGTGTAACTCTGGCTGGTGCGGTTTCAAGACAGGATATCGATAACCGTCGCTCTGCGGTATCGGTAGCAGAAGCCAATCTGCGGCGGTTCCAGTCAGTACGTGGTTTGCAGGAAATTCGCGCACCATTCACGGGGCAGATCACCACGCGTGACGTTGAAGTGGGCGACCTTATTTCGCCCGCCAGCGTGAAGCCATTATACACACTGGTACAGACCGATCGGCTTCGTGTGTATGTCGACGTGCCGCAGACGTATTACCAGCAGATCAAGGTTGGTATGCCCGCCACCGTGACAATTGCCGAGTTGAAAAACAGAACGCTGACCGGTACTGTAGCGCGGACGGGCGGTTCGTTGAACAACGATACCCGGACACTATTGACCGAGGTTATTATTCCGAATCCGGGCCGGGGTATTCCGTCCGGTTTGTATGCTCAGGTGAAATTCGCTCCACGTGGAGCCGCTCAGGGTGCAGTTATGTTACCCGCTAATGCTTTGAAAATGACTTCGAAAGGGCCACTTACGGCCGTACTCGACGAGAATATGAAGGTTCATTTTCAGCCAATTACTCTGGGCCGCGATTACGGTACGGTTATCGAGGTTACCTCCGGCCTGACGGGTAGCGAACGCGTGATAACGAACCCGAACGATCGCCTTAAAGATGGCATGAAGGTTCGCTTACGGACGCAAAAAGTTAAACCCGCCCAGGCGTAAAAAAAGAGGTTCAGATTTCAGGTGCTCCGCTTGTCTGCCAATTGGTTGCTCAGCGGAGCACCTGAAATCTGAAACCTGAACCTTGACTTTTCATGAATAAACTGATCGTCTTCTTTTTTCTTTCAACCTGTGCGTTTGCCCAGACCAGCCCGCCAAGTGGTGCTGTAACCTTGCAGCCGGGCGCAGGCACGGTTCAGCCGACAGGCAACAACGTACCTGAAGCAGCACCGGTGCCGGGAGCGTCGGCAGGTAACGCCCCGGCGACGGTTGATTTGTCGGCATCCGGTTTTCAGCGATTCAATGATCCGCTGCTGACAGACCTGATCCAGGCAGGCCTGGCCAATAGCCCAAGCCTGAAGGCGGCCATCAGCCGGATTGAAGAGGCGCGGGGACGCGTGCGGGTTGCTCAGTCATTTTTGCAGCCTTCTGTACGCAGCAGCGCCTTGCTTTCAACGCAAAGCCTGTCTGAACACCGTCCGGTGGCTGTTCCGGTAGCGACAGACAAGCTGCCTCGTTTTCAGCTCAATACGTTTCAACTGCTTCCGGTCGATGCCAGTTGGGAACTCGATCTTTTCAAGCGAATTCGCAGCAGCATTGTGTTGGCACAACAACAAACACAATCGTCGGAAGCTGATCTGCGTGCTTTCCGGCTAACCCTCGCCTCCGACATTGCCCGTACATATTATCTGATTCGCGGTAATGAGTCTGAACAGGCCGTATTCCTGCGAAATATTGCCATCCGTGACTCTACACTGGGTATTGTGCGCGAACGGTTTCGGGTGGGTCTGGTCAATCAGATTGATGTGCAACGGGCCGAGACTGATCTGGCTGGCCTTCGGGTGCAGGTGATGGGTCTGCAACGCGCCCGCGCTGAACTAGTCAATGCACTAGCCCAACTGGTGGCGCAGGATCCGGCTACGTTCGGCATCGATACAGGTACGTTGCCCGCTACGTTACCCGTTTTTCCGTACGCCGCCATCACACCTGATCTGCTCCGCCGCCGACCCGATCTGCTTCAGGCCGACCGGGCTATTCAGATTGCCGGTGCGCAGGTGGTATTGCAGCAGGCCAGCGTGCAGCCTCGTGTTACCCTTGTGGGCTCGGGTGGCCTGCTTTCGGGCCAGTTGGGCTACACGTTTGTACCAAGTAGTGCTACGTACCTGTTAGGTGTCAATGCGTCGGTTCCGTTGTATGAAGGCCGCCGCAATCGTGAGAATGTAGCCCTGTCTCGGCAGCAGATTTCTACAAGTCAGCAGACGTACCTGCAGGCGTATCAGGTGGCGCAGCGTGAAGCCGAAACCGCGCTCGATAACCTAACGTACCTGCGCCAGCAACTCGACCTGCAAAACCAGACGCTGGCCCTTGCTCGCCGTACCGAACAATACAACCGCGAGCTCTACGTAAAAGGCCTGACAACGTACCTGGATGTGCTTGATGCCCAGCGGACGGTGCTCACCAACGAACAGCAGTATATACAACTTCGTGGCCAGGAAGTACAGTATGTGGTAGCACTCCTACGGGCGCTGGGTGGCGATTTTTGAGTTGACAGGCTGGCGTCGGTGCAGATCCTTATCGATCAGGTTGTAAGTAAAATAGGCTCGATTTTCTCTTTCGCAGGAAACCAATCCCTTTACAATCAACTGCTATGGCTTCTCACGATACAGACGCGCTTTCGGGCGACCGTCGCCAATTCCTTAAAACATCGGGACTTTTTACGGGCAGTGCGCTGCTATCCAGCTTGCCTTTCGGTTTATCGGCAGCCGCAAACCCCGGTTATCATACGTCGGTCGATGACACTATCAAAGTAGCGCTGATCGGGTGTGGCGGACGGGGTAGGGGAGCCGCTATGCAGGCCCTCAATACCAAGCAGAACATTAAGATTGTTGCCATTGCCGATGCATTTCAGGACCGGGTTGATCTGGGCTACAAGACGCTGACCAGCAGGCCGGATGCCGCACAAAAGATTGACTTGCCCAAAGAGCGCCAGTTTGTGGGGCTCGATGCCTATAAAAAAGCTATTCCCCTAGCCGATGTAGTGATTCTGGCAACGCCGCCGGGTTTCCGGCCTGGTCATTTCGAAGAGGCCGTTAAGCAGAATAAGCACATCTTCATGGAGAAACCGGTGGCCACCGATGCGCCGGGTATTCGCCGGGTGCTGGCAGCAGCCGAAGAGGCAAAGAAGAAGAAACTGAACGTGGTGGTGGGGCTTCAGCGGCATTACCAAAGCAACTACCGCGAAGCCATGAAACGGATTCATGATGGAGCCATTGGCGATATCGTAGGCGGCAGCGTGTACTGGATCAGCGGTGGCGTCTGGAATAATCCACGGCAGCCAAATCAGACGGAGCTGGAGTATCAAATGCGGAACTGGTACTATTTCAACTGGTTATGCGGTGATCACATCACGGAACAGCACGTACACAACATCGACGTGGCCAACTGGGCGAAGCGTGGCTATCCCGTTTCTGCGCAGGGAACTGGCGGCCGTCAGGTACGCACCGGCAAGGAGTTTGGGGAGATTTTTGATCACCACATCGTTGATTTTGTCTATGCCGACGGCACGACCATCAACAGCCAGTGCCGCCACTACGAAGGCACTTATAGTAAAGTGGATGAGCAATTCCTCGGCACCAAAGGCCGTATCGACTCGTTCAACGGCAACAAAACGATATTGAAAGGGTATAATGGTCAGCAGATTTATGCACATGGAAGCGCCAAAACAGACATAGATCCCTACCAAGTTGAACACAACGAACTGTTCGAGGCCGTTGCGAAAGGTCAGTACAAATTCGCCGATGCTGAAAACGGCGCAAAAAGTACCATGACGTCGATCATGGGCCGGATGGCAACCTACTCGGGTAACGTTGTTAAGTGGGATGACGCGATCAATTCACAGATCAACCTTTTCCCCGACACGCTAGCCTGGGATGCCAAACCCAAACTGCTCCCTAACGCGGACGGATTCTACCCCGTGGCTGTGCCCGGGAAAACGATCACGGTATAGACCGCTTCACCGATCGATACCCTATAATCAGAAGCGCCAGGGGCGCAAAGGAGGTAGATTCCTTTGCGCCCCTGGCGCTTCTGGCTTGGTGTAGGATTAAACACGCATTACTTCATCGTCAGCTTCACCACAACGGGCTGGTGGTCGGAGGGGTAACGCTGGTCTTTGGCGTCGGTGAGAACGGCGTAAGAAAGGACGTTGATCGGCTTGCTGACAAACACATAATCAATACGGTCTTTTAGAGGAGCGTCGAATTTAAAGCCGTTAAACGTTCCTACCGGGCCATAGGGCGGCATGGCGGTTACCTGATACGCATCGTTGAGGAGCGTTTGTATGGTTTTTACCTGTTCGGTATCCGGCGTTGAGTTCAGGTCGCCGACACAGATGGTGAGGTTGTTTCCGGCGATCTCCTTCATTTTTTGCACCATTAGTTTCCCCGATTCGCGGCGGGCTACTACACCCTGATGGTCGAAATGGACGCTGAAGAAATAAAACGTCTTTTTTGTGGCCTTGTCTCTGAACTTTGCCCACGAGCAAATCCGGTTGCAGCAAGTGGCGTCCCAGCCTTTTCCAGGTACGTTGGGTGTCTGACTAAGCCAGAAATCGCCGGCATTGAGGACCTCGAACCGGTCTTTTTTGTAGAAGATGGCCGAATGTTCACCGGCTTCTTTGCCATCGTCGCGGCCTTTACCCAGGAAAGCAAATTCGTTCATTTCGGCCAGGTCGACAAGCTGACCCCGCAAGGCTTCCTGAACTCCGAACAGATCAAAGTCGTGGTACCTGACCAGGGCTTTAACCAGCTCTTCCCGGTTTGGCCAGGCGTTGATGCCGTCGCCGGCATTGTTATACCGAAGGTTGTATGAAGCAACAGTGATCTGCTCTTTCTTTTGGGCAAGTGTTGCATTCATCCAGAATAGGCTGCACAAGAATACGATTAGTCTCATCGCATCAAAAGGAGGGAAGCGGCCAGAGCTAACCATCATGGCTGGTCGGGCCGCAAAATTGGGGGAACATTACCGGGCGCCGGACCCTCCCGGATAGGGCTGCATAGGGTAGATAACCACCCATACCTGATTTGATTTGTGGGGGCATAAAATAGGGCTGAAAACAGAGTTTCAAACCTATTTTATACTAAATGGGCCTAAAAGGGTGAATTATATTTAAAAAGTACAACTTATTTGTGTGGTTTACAGTTGCCTATACGGTGGGTTATACTATACCCGCACGGATTGGTGGCCCGTTCAGGCGTTTGCCTACCACTCTGGAAACCAATCCTGGCGCATGCGCGCGGGTTCTCTCACTTAATACCAATCATGAATGGAGACATTTAGCAAGAAAGAAAAAGAAAAAGCAAGACAGAAAAAGAGAAAGGATAAAGAAGAAAAGCGGGAAGAGCGCAAAGCCAGTGCTCAGAAAGGCCTTGGCCTTGATGAGATGATGGCTTACGTTGACGAGAATGGCAACATTACCTCGACACCGCCAGATCCAAATAAAAAGCGGCGAGTGATCGACCAGGCAGACATCCAGATTGGTGTGTCTAAACAGGAAGATGCAGCCCCTGAAGATTTAGTCAGGAAGGGTATAGTTACCTTCTTCAATTCCTCGAAAGGCTACGGCTTTATTCGGGACCAGCAGAGTCAGGAAAGTATTTTTGTTCACATGAACGGCCTTATCGACGCCATCACTGAACAGGATAAAGTGACCTTCGAAGTGACGAAGACCCCAAAAGGTCCGAATGCAGTTGAAGTTAGAAAACAAGTAGCGTAGGACGATTCCTTCGAGTTGCCAGGCAACAGACCGCATGCGCCCGGTCGACAAGATTCGCGCAAAAATACGTTGACTAATCAGACAGGGTGACCTCACAGTCACCCATATTCATTTTTATCATACGAATCATGAGCAAGCCAGTTTATACATCCATTCCGCCTACCACCGACAACGTCTACTGGATGCTCAAATTCTCGGACGGGAAAACAAGCATCTACGTGCCGCGGGATAAGGAACTTGATCGTCAACTGAAGATCAAATTTCAGGCCGAAGTTGCCGCCCGCACATCGGTTAAACGGAAGCGAAACAGCTCAGCTTCATAATCTGGCCCTTTAGTCAGGTACGTTACTTTTACGAGGCATCAACAGGTTTTTTATGATCTGCTGATGCCTCGCGCTGTTTTGAGCCATAATAGGCCTTTTCCTCCCCGGCCTGCTCGGCTTCCAGTTTGAGCTGGGCATCGCGAATGGCCTCTTCCACTGAGTGCGTTTTACGCAGGTCACTGGCGGTGCGGGTTAGCTCAGCCAGTGTATGGTAGTGTTCGCGAAGCACTTCTAACTCCTGTTCCGACAATTCTTCAACAGATACGAGCCGGTTACTGGCCCCTTTCGTGGCAGCAATCAGCTCATTGAGCTTCAGCTGCACGGCCATCGACTCTTTATTCTGTGCCTTCTGAATCACAAACACCATCAGGAAGGTAATAATGGTGGTGCCTGTATTGATGACCAGTTGCCAGGTTTCTGAGTAGTGAAAAAACGGACCGGTAACTGCCCAGACAACAATGACCGTGAAGGCCAATAAAAAGGCCGTTGAACTGCCTGTAATCCGGGTGATGTACAGGGCAAAACGCTCGAACCGTTCTGCCATGCGTTCCGAGAACGACTTTTCGTTTTCCTGGTCCTGTTCCATTTGTCTGCTAGTTAGTCACTATGTGTTAAAGCTATAACCACTAATACGGCCCTAACCGATTGGCTAGGGCCGTTAAATCCTACTTAAAGGATAACTGATACGTTATACGTTGATGGGCTGTGCCCGTTTCTCCTGCTTTTTCCGGTCACGACGCGTATAAATGAGGCCGTAGATAACCGGTAAAATCAGTAGCGACAGAATAGTGCTGGTGATAAACCCGCCAATCATTACCGTGGCCAGTGGCTTCTGAGTCTCTGAACCGATTCCGGTCGACAAGGCAGCGGGTAACAGACCCAGCGAGGCCATCAGGGCGGTCATCATAATGGGCCGCACCAGTGCAATGGCTCCCTCGCGAACGGCTTCGAGAATATCCATCTTCCGATGCTGATTCTCCTTAAACCGGTTGATCAGAATTACCCCGTTCAGTACCGATACGCCGAAGAGACAGATAAAGCCGACCCCCGCCGAAATGCTGAAGTTGATGCCGGTGATCCAGAGCGCCAGGAAGCCGCCGATCAGCGCAAAAGGTACGTTCAGAATCACAAGCGTGGCGTCGAGTGCGCTACCAAAGGTGAACAACAGGATCAGGAAGATGACGGTGATCGAAATAGGTACTACCACCATCAGCGTTTTCTGCGCACGGGTCTGATTCTCGAACTCACCCGCCCACCGCATGCGATAACCTTCGGGCAGTTTTACCTGCGTGGCTACCGTTTTTTGTGCTTCGGCAATGGTACCGCCCAAATCACGACCACGTACCGAAAACTTGATAGCGATAAACCGGGCGCTGTTCTCGCGATATACAAATGCCGGCCCCGATTTGGTCGTGATCTCCGAAATCTCTTTCAGCGGCACTTTAGCGCCCGACCGCGTTGGTACCAGCAGGTTCTCGATCATCTCGGGCGAATACCGGAAGCGTTCGTCGTATCGCACCTTAATGTCGTAGCGGCGCTCGCCTTCAAAATACTGCGTCACGGTTTTACCGCCGATGGCTGTTTCAATAACCGATTGCGCCACGTCGGTAGGTACGTTGTACAGCGCCAGTTTCTGCGGGTCGAGCGTGATCCGGAATTCTGGCTGACCAAGGTTCCGGAATACGCCCAGGTCTTCAACTCCCCGGATTTTCTTCATCACGTTCAACACCCGCGTGGCTTCTTTATCAAGCACGTTCAGGTCCTGCCCGATGATCTTTATCGCCATCGACCCTTTCACGCCCGACACGGCTTCTTCGACGTTATCAGAAATAGGCTGTGAGAAACCGAAGGTTACGCCCTTGAAACGCGCCAGTTTCTGTCGCATCTGCTCAATAATCTGATCTTTGGTCAGGCCGCGCGTCCATTCTTCTTTTGGGTACAGATCCACGAAGAATTCATTGTTGAAAAAGCCGGTCGGGTCGGTGCCATCGTTGGGGCGCCCCGTTTGCGAGATCACGCCACGTACTTCGGGGAACTCTTTGAAAATAGCCCGAAACTTCCGCGTGTAGGCATAACTCTCGTCGAGCGATACCGAGTAAGGAAGGCTGGCCCGCACGTAGATCGACCCTTCATTGAGGCCGGGTAAGAATTCAGACCCTACGTGCGCCGCAAAGATGTAGCCCGAGATAGCCAGGCCCGCCAGCGCAATGCCAATGATGGCTTTGGGCTTCTGAATGGCCCAGTCGAGCGCAGGTACGTATCCTTTCTCAATTCCCTCCACAATGGGGTTGTGCCGTTCGCGGACGTTCTTTTTCAGCAGAATCGAGCATAATAGCGGAATCAGCGTGAGACTAACGATCAGGGCGCCGAGCAAGGCAAAACCAATCGTCCAGGCGAGTGGGCTGAAGAGTTTGCCTTCTACTTTCTGGAAAGCGAAAATGGGCAGCAGGGCTGTAATGATGATGATCTTAGCCGTAAAGATCGACTTACCTACCTCTGTTGCCGACGAGGCGATCCAGCTTAGTTTGGCGCGTTTGTTAAACTGCATCATGCCCAGCTGATCGGCGCGGTGGGCCAGCATGACGAAGAGCCCTTCCACCATGATCACGGCCCCGTCGATGATAATACCAAAGTCGAGTGCACCAATACTGAGCAGGTTGACCGTCATGCCGCGCAGTCGCAGACAGATGAACGCAAACAGCAGCGAGAGCGGAATCACGATCGCCACCATCAGTGTGGTACGCCAGTCGGCCAGGAACAGCAGCAGGATCACCGTGACCAGGAAAATGCCCAGGAATACGTTTTCGCCTACCGTGTGCATGGTGTAGTTATTCAGCGTGGTGCGGTCGTAGAACGTCTTGATCTTGACGTCTTTGGGCAAAATCTGACTGTTCAACTCATCGATCTTGGCTTTCAGGGCGGGAATTACCTCATTGGGATTCTCGCCTTTCCGCATCACCACGATACATTCCACCACGTCGTCTTTCTTGTCGCGGCCAACAATACCAAGTCGGGGCTGGAATGATTCACGAACAGTGGCCACATCACGTACCCGGACAGGCGCGCCGTTCACGTTATCAATGATGATACCGGCCACGTCTTCAGGTTTGGTGAGCAAGCCTATTCCCCGCACAACCAGCGCCTGGTTACCCTGTTTGATCACGTCGCCGCCCACGTTCACGTTGCTCTGGTGAATGGCCTGGTCAACATCAACGGCCGTGAAGCCGTAGTTGGCCAGTAGCGTTGGATTTAGGCTTACTTCGATGGTTTTTACTTTACCACCAAAGCTCACCACGTCGGCAATACCGGGCACCGATTTGATCTGCCGCTCAATCACCCAGTCCTGAATGGATTTCAGCTCGGTGATATCCTTCGTTTTGCTTTCCAGCGTGAAGCGGTAAATCTCACCGGTGGGGCCGTAGGGTGGCTGAATTTCGGCCTGTACACCTTCGGGCAAATCAACGCCGGCGATGCGGTTGGCTACGTTGGTCTGCGCCGTGAAGTTATCCACCCCATCGTCGAAGATCATCGTCACCACCGACAGACCGAACAGCGATACCGACCGGAGCGTGGTTTTCTTGGGCACTGAATTCAACTCGGTTTCGAGCGGAATAGTCACGTAGCGTTCCACTTCTTCAGCCGACCGGCCCGGCCACTGCGTGATGACAATAGTATTGGTGTTGGTTACGTCTGGAAACGTCTCAACGGGCGTATCCATGAAACTGACCACGCCGCCCACAATGATGAGCAAAATGCCAAAGAACACGGCGAATCGGTTCGTTAAGGCAAACGTGATAATACTGCGAATGAACTTGTTCATAAAGAGAGTCGTAAGTCGATAATCGTAAGTCTGGACAGTCGTGGTTAGTGTTGCTTACGCTGCACTGGCCTATCAGTTAGCCATATCGATGCGTGAATAACATCAATCATGACTGTCCAGACTCACGACTATCGACTTACGACTATTTTTTAGTCCGTTAAGTCGTTGTATAACAGCAGGCTACCTTCTGTGATGACGGTTTCGCCGGGCCGGATGTTGCCTTCTACGAATGCATAGCGCGAGGTGTTTTTCTGAACCGTCACCTCGCGGACGTCGTACTTGTCTTTCCCAGTCTGCACTACCACATAGTAATGATCCCGGTCGAAAACGACAGCTTTCTGTGGCACAGCCAGCGAGTTGCCCGTCATACCCCCGCCCGTGTTACCGATGTGCACATGAATGGTCGCGAACATGTCGGGTTTGAGTAACCCTTCTTTGTTGTCTAATACAATCCGCACTTTCAGCACCCGGGCCTGCTCGTCAAGTACATTGCTGACATTGTCGATATGGCCACGGAATGTCCGGTCGGGGTAGGCTAGCAACTGAACATCAACTGCCTCGCCCTGTTTGATCTGCGGAATGTCCTGTTCATACACATTGGCCATTACCCAGATACGTTGCAGGCTCGAAATCGTGTACAGCGGGTTCTGGTTATCAGACCGCAGGTCCTGACCTGTATTCACGTTCTTCTCAACGATATACCCCGAAATTGGCGCTTTCACCGTGAAGTAAGGCTGGCCGTTGTTCGCGTTGGCACCGCCATACACGCGTAGTACGTTCGTTGACCGGCCTAGTTCTTCCTGGGCTTTCTTGAGGTTGTTCCGCGCTGTAATCAGGTCCGTTTGCGAAGCGAAACCGGCCTTATACTGCGCTTCGGTGTTCTTTACGGCCTGCTGCGCTACTTCCAGATCTGCCTTATCGGCCTGGTAGTTGTTGACGTAGTTGGAGATATCGCCCGACCGGATTACGGCTAGATCCTGTCCTTTTTTCACGTATACACCCAACGTAACGTTGGCTTTTTCAACGTTACCCGACACGAGCGGAAAGACCCGAACCACGTTATCCTGATCGAAGGTGACGGTGCCATTAAGGACAAGTTCGTTCTCAGGATTCATGCGCCGCACCGAGTCGGTGAGGTAGCTGGCCGTTGAGTCAGCGTCGGACGTAGGTACGTTGGCGACCTTCTCATCTTTACTTCCGCATGCGGCCAATAAGCAAACGGCAAGAATTGGAAAAATTGACTGGACTGGTTTCATGAGACTGTCAATGAGTGGATTAGTGAATGAGCGGATGAGTGAATGTTTAGACTGTGCATCAACGAATCATAGCGATCCAGGCATCCGCTCATTCACTAATCCAATGGTTAGAAAAATTTCGTATTCGTCACAAAATCAAGCTGTTGTTGACTTTGAAAGACGTTATTAAGAAGATTGATGTGGTTAAGCTGTGCCTGTTGGTAGGTCCGTATCTTGTCCAGATAATCGAGCAAGCCGATGTTGCGGGCATTATACGCTTTCGAGGCTTCAACGCTGATGTTCTGAATCCGATCCAGATAACCCGGCGGGCGGCTATTGACCTGTTCATAGTAGGCGTTCAACACGTCATAGGCGTTCAGTACATCGCTCTGTACTACCGCCTGCATGTTTTCGAGGCCAGCGCCGGCGTTTTTCGCCGTTAGCTCGGCGGCCCGAATTGCGCCCTGATTGCGGTTCCGAACGGGTAGATCGATACTCGCCTGTAAACCAAGAAAATTGGTATAGGCATTTCCGTAACGTTCGTAGAGCAGGCCGGTCATCAGGTCTGGCGTGCGGCGTGCGCGTTCAAGGCTCAAACTGCGCTGGGCATTGGCAATCTGTTCCTGTGTCAGAGCCAGATCCGGCCGGTTGGTCAGGGCCGAATCCAGGGCAACACTAAGTGCCGGGGCTGGATTGGTTTGCTGAGGCAAAGCCGTAGGCAGAATAAACGTTGGGCTGGCCTGCCGCAACAGGATACGGAGGGTGGCCTGTTCATCGGCGATCTGATTCTTATAGTTGGAAATATTGGCTTGTAAATCGCGGTTCGCCACGTCGAGGCGCGTCACTTCATATGGCGCTGCGCCACCTGTTTGCAATGCAATCCGCGTTGATTCAACCAGACGCTGTTGCCGGGCCAACTCTTCCTGGAACAGATTCAGTGCCTGCAGATCATAATACAGGTTGGCGTAGGTGGTGTAGAGCTGATAGCGCAACGACCGCAGTACGTCGCGGAAAGCAATCTGCGCCAGTGACCGGTTACTCTCGGCCAGGGCAATCATTTTCGAACGTTTGCCAGCCAGCATTAGTACCTGTTGCAACTGAACGGCAAAATACCCGCTGTTGAAGGTCTGCTTTTCCAGGTCCGACTGCGAGGGAGTTCCCAGCGGCAGAATCTTGCCAGTGTTGGGGTTATACAGGTTGGTTTGAAACCACAGGTTTGGGTTCAGGCGTAAGCCTGCCTGGGTAATGGCTGCGCCGGCAATGTCGATCTGATAGCGCTGAGCCAGTAGTGAGTAATTACGGGCCAGAACCTGTTGTTCCAGATCGGGGAGGCTAATTCGAAGTGTGTCTGTAACCGATGGAATGATGGGGGCAGCAGGGGCCTGAGGTTGAGCGTGTCCGAGCAGACAAGTGAAAAGAAGCAGGCCCAGCAATGAGTAATTCCATTGGCTAATGCGAGCTCCAACTGAACGATTCATAAAAATGACTAGTCTATGAGTGGCACCAAACCAGACCATCAGTAATGCCCTGTTTGATGCCTGCAAGTAGCCTGCGTGTCGTTAATGTGTAATTAAATAGCTGTTAAGAGCATCTTAAACTCAAGGCGTGTTGTATTTGTACTCTTTTAATGTGGAGTTCACATGTCTTTAATGCTCTATAAATACTTTCGTGGCTGAAGATTATACTTACTCATTCATGCACAGAACCAGGGCTCAGTATTGCCGTATATGCTTATCAGTTATTGTACTCCTTGTTGGCTTGGCCACGGATTTACAGGCACAGAAAGACAATAACAATAATTACCTGGATTCATCGCAGGCCTGGAGTTTGCACTATCAGTTTACAACGATTGCTCAGGGGCATACCAGTTTTCGAGGAGCTGGGTACGTTGGGCGCAACACACTGAGTGCCCAACCAGATACGGCTCTGTCTGTCACTACCACTCTTTTCGTGGGCCGCAAGTTGTGGAAAGGTGCCGCTATGTACGCTAACCCTGAAATTGCTGGTGGTGTGGGCGTTGGGCATCGAGATGTAGCTGAACCGTATAATGCAGGTCTATACAGCGCGGCCGTTGGCATTGCCGGTTTCCCCAATGGCGAGAGTTTTCGGATCGGTAGCCCGAAACCGGCGGTGTATATGGCCCGGTTCTTCGTTGAACAGGTTTTTGCCTTAAAAGACGCTCAGCCGGAAGACATTGAGTCAGAAGCAAACCATGTGAAGCAGCGCCGTCCTGATTCGCGGGTGGTTATTACGGCCGGGAAATTCTCGATTGCCGATATTTTTGATAATAACCGGTTCTCTCACGACCCCAGAACGCAGTTTTTCAACTGGTCATTAATGAGCTATGGTGCCTGGGATTACCCGGCCAATACGCGGGGCTATACCTGGGGATTGGCTGTAGAATACGTTCGTCCGGCCTATGAGGTGCGGGTAGCGTATAGCCTGATGCCCAAAATGGCCAATGGGAACGTGCTCGACTGGAATATCAGCCAATCGGGCGGGTTAACCGTTGAGCTCGAAAGCCGATACCACCTGCTGGAACAGCCCGGAACGGTTCGGTTACTGGCGTTTAGAAATACATCGAAAGCGCCTGCCTACCAGGATGCTACCCAGCGGCTGCTGAATGGCACCTATGATACGTCGTTTCCGTATATCTTGAGCGGCGAGCAATACGGTGGCGTGAAATATGGGCTTGGCGTGAGCCTTGAACAGCCTATTGCCAAAAACAGTGGCTTGTTTGCCCGCGCCAGCTGGAATGATGGTAAAACGGCTACCTGGGCGTTCACCGAAATTGACCGGAGTGTATCTGCCGGTGCGTTTATAGCGGGCGGTCGTTGGGGCCGACCAGAAGATGCCATCGGTATAGCTGCTGTAGTTAATGGCCTGTCGCCCAGCCATGCTGCCTTTTTTAACGCAGGCGGTATCGGGTTCATGATTGGCGATGGCCGGTTGCCGAATTATAAGACGGAACAGATTCTGGAAGCTTTTTACAAGACCCGCCTTACCCGTGCCCTCTTTCTGACCGCCGATTACCAGTTGGTCGCCAACCCCGGCTATAACGGCGATCGCGGTCCGGTGAATCTGTTTGCGCTACGTACCCACGTGGAGTTTTGACAGGTACGTTGTTATTGGTCCAGATGAAATATTGAGTACATCATCAACAAAAATGCCCAGCCATTTCTGGCTGGGCATTTTTAATAGAAGACAAATCGAAAGTCTAAATGGCTTGCGATGTAACTTTTGAACCCAGGTATTCGCGGTTTAGGCGAGCGATGTGGTCGAGAGAGATCGATTTGGGGCATTCTACCGAGCAGGCACCAGTGAATGAGCAAGCGCCAAAACCTTCGGCGTCCATCTGAGCCACCATCTTCTCGGCGCGAAGGCTGGCTTCGGCTTGTCCCTGTGGTAATACCGCAAGGTGTGATACTTTAGCGGCAACGAACAGCATGGCTGATGCATTTTTGCAGGCAGCTACGCAGGCACCGCACCCAATGCACTGAGCTGCGTCCATGGCTTCATCAGCAATGGGGCGGGGAATCAGTGTTTCGTTGGCATCGCGGGCTGAACCGGTATTCACCGATACGTACCCACCCGCCTGAACCACCCGGTCAAATGCCGACCGGTCGACCATCAGATCTTTAATCACCGGGAAAGCGCGGGCCCGCCAGGGTTCAACTACGATGGTGTCGCCATCGCTGAACGAACGCATATGCAACTGACAGGTAGTTGCTCCCGTTTGTGGTCCGTGTGCCCGGCCGTTAATGTACATCGAGCACATACCGCAGATACCCTCGCGGCAATCGTGGTCGAAGGCAATCATTTCTTCGCCTTTCATAGTTAGCTCGCCGTTCAGCACGTCGATCATTTCCAGAAAAGACATATCAGGAGAGACGTTATCCAATTGATAGTCAACGAGTTTGCCCTGGGCGTTACCGTTGCGTTGTCTCCAGACTTTAAGGTTAACTTTCATTTTTAAAAATGTCTTCTGTCTTCTGTCTTCTGTTGCGCTGCTAACCCAAAGTTCGGTACGTTAGCAGCGCAACAGAAGACAGAAGACATTTTTAACTTATTACTTGTAGCTACGCTGGGTGAGTTTGACGTTTTCGAACACGAGTTCCTCTTTGTGAAGCACTTCGGGCTTGTTTTCGCCTTTATATTCCCAGGCGGCTACATACGCGAATTCGGCATCGTTACGGAGTGCCTCGCCATCTGGCGTTTGGTATTCCTCGCGGAAGTGGCCGCCACACGATTCCTCACGTGCCAGCGCATCGTCGACCATCAGTTCGCCAAGCTCAATAAAGTCAGCCACACGGCCGGCGTTCTCAAGTGCCTGGTTCATTTCTTCATTCTCGCCAACTACCCGAACGTTCTGCCAGAAATCAGCTTTCAGCGCCTGAATCATTTTCTTGGCCTTGGCCAGTCCTTCGGCCGTACGCGACATACCGCAGTATTCCCACATGATATGCCCCAACTCCTTGTGGTAGGTGTCTACGGGCTTGGTGCCTTTCGTGTTCAGGAACCGATCGATCGTGTGTTTCACATTCGCTTCGGCTTCTTTAAAGGCAGGGTTATCAACCGACACTTTATCAGCGGGACCGATTGTAGCCAGGTAATCACCGAGTGTATAAGGAATAACGAAATAACCATCAGCCAGCCCTTGCATCAGCGCCGAAGCACCTAAGCGGTTTGCGCCGTGATCGGAGAAATTGGCCTCGCCCAGTGCGTAAAGACCAGGAATTGACGTCATCAGGTTGTAATCGACCCACAGGCCACCCATCGTATAGTGAACGGCAGGGTAGATCATCATTGGCGTTTCGTACGGATTGTCGTCGACAATCTTTTCGTACATCTCGAACAGGTTACCGTATTTAGCTTCGATGGTTTTCTGACCGTCGCGCTTGATGGCATCGGCAAAATCAAGGTACACGGCCAGCCCCGTTGAGGCTACACCACGGCCTTCGTCGCACATGTTCTTAGCGTTACGTGAGGCCACGTCGCGGGGAACAAGGTTACCAAAAGCAGGGTAGCGGCGTTCCAGGAAGTAATCGCGGTCTTCTTCTTTCAGGTCAGTCGCTTTCAACTGACCCTTCCGGATTTTCTCGGCATCTTCCTTGGTTTTGGGCACCCAAACCCGGCCGTCGTTCCGCAATGATTCCGACATCAGCGTCAGCTTCGACTGGTAATCGCCTTTAACCGGGATACAGGTCGGGTGAATCTGCGTGAAGCAGGGGTTGCCGAAGAAAGCCCCTTTCTTGTGTGCCCGCCAGGCGGCCGTTACGTTCGAGCCCATTGCGTTGGTGCTCAGGTAGAATACGTTACCGTAACCACCCGTACACAGTAACACGGCGTGGGCTGCGTGCGACTCGATTTTACCCGTTACCAGGTTACGCGTTACAATACCACGGGCTTTGCCGTCCTGAACCACCACATCGAGCATTTCGGTGCGAGGATACATTTTCACTTTTCCGTTGGCGATCTGCCGGCTCAGGGCCGAATAGGCACCTAACAACAGTTGCTGACCGGTTTGGCCCCGTGCGTAGAACGTGCGGGATACCTGCGCGCCGCCGAATGAGCGGTTGGCCAGCAAGCCGCCGTATTCGCGGGCAAAGGGAACGCCCTGCGCCACACACTGGTCAATAATGTTGACGCTCACCTCGGCCAGGCGATACACGTTCCCCTCACGGGCACGGTAGTCACCACCTTTAACGGTGTCGTAGAACAGACGGAAAATGGAATCGCCATCGTTCTGGTAATTCTTGGCGGCGTTAATACCACCCTGCGCGGCAATACTGTGGGCGCGGCGGGGGCTATCCTGGAAACAGAACGCTTTCACGTTGTAGCCCAACTCGGCTAGTGATGCAGCAGCCGACGCACCGGCCAGGCCGGTGCCTACCACGATAACGTCGTATTTGCGTTTGTTGGCCGGGTTTACCAGCTTAAGACCAAACTTGTGCCGTGACCATTTTTCGGCCAACGGCCCTTCCGGAATTTTTGACTCTAAGTTCATAGACAATCGTTGTTAGGAAAGCTACTTATCCGATTATACCTACGTGTTTGAGGAACATGTATACCGGCATGGCTGCAAATAGTGCCGGAATGAGAATGGCAAAAACATAAACGCCTAAGAATTCAAGCAGCGGCGTGTATTTCTTGTGGCGAAGCCCCATTGTCTGGAATCCGCTCTTGAAACCATGAACCAGGTGGAAACCCAGTGCTGCCATTGACAGTACGTAAATGGCTACATACCACCATTGCGAAAAGGCAGCTACTACCGTCTTATACAGGTCTTTATACTCCTTGCCATCATACTCGGCCATGGGTACGCTGCCAAAGTGCATTTCGTACCAGAACGTCCGCATATGAAGAACAATAAAGATGAGCAGAATGGTACCCAGAATACCCATATTTCGCGACGACCAGGGGCTGTTGGCTTCTGGCTTGGTGTAGGCATACTTTACTGGGCGTGATGCCTGGTTGTGGCGCGTCAGAATGAGGGCCATCAGGGCATGAACGATAATCGACGTGTAGAGCAGGTAGGAAACCGTCATGATCACCGGGTTATGGGTCATGAAGTAACTATACTCGTTGAAGGCCCGGCCTTCGTCACCTTTGAAAAGCTGAAGATTGCCCGCAACGTGAACAATCAGAAACGTACACAGAAACAGGCCAGTGAGCGACATAATCACTTTCCGGCCAAGCGAACTGGCTAACGTTTGGGTTACCCAAGACATAGATTGATTGGCAGAGATAAACAGTTGAAAAACAACAAAACAAGTCTTTCTTTTTGGCTAAAATGTAGCCTCAGAATGACCGCGTAAAAGTACTGCCCGATGGATACGCAAACAAGGTAGACACTTGTTTTTTGGCGCAGGTACGTCCTTTTACCGGATGTTCGCTGGCCAACTGTCAAACAGGTTTGTTTCGGTCGGGTAGAGTTAAGATGGGTTGGCGCAGATAATCTACTGATATGCTGCTGAAGTTGTAGGCAAACCGTAACCTATTTTTCTGACAGCCAGTGTAGTTAATGGTCTGGTAGTTGCTTGCAATTATGGTATAGAAGAGCTATATTTACTCTACTGTTTCAGTAAACTAACAACACAGATGAACGCCGGTCACCCATGCGGTGAGCACCGGCTTTTTTGCGCTTATGGCACGTACCAAATATCATCCTGCACAGCTTCAGATTGATTTTCTGGCCAACTTCCGCCAGATGCTCGTCAGCCTGGGTAATGCCGATAACCTTCCGCAGAACGAAGCACTCTTTGTTCGCCTGACAGACCAGTGGGAAAGCAAGCAGGTATTACCCGCTGATTTGCTGTTTCAGAAGAGCCCGATTGAAGCGGTGGTATACCGCCTTCAGAAAGAAGATCAGGCCTCAGGCGAACATCAACTGCGCTTCCCGATTGATCTGATTGCCGGTGAGTTACGCGGCACGCCGGGCCTTACCGGCTTTTCGGCCAAGTTTAAGGAGCAGGGCTGGATTATTCTGCCTGCCGAACTCTCGGGTATGTACAAGAACCTGTTCCTGAATATTCTGGCGGCGTCTATTGGCCTGGAACATCAGTACCCCAATCGTCGTGAGTTGCTGGCCGAGGCCGAAAAGGTAGCACTGGCGTCATTACTGCCCGAGACCGAAATGAAAAAGTTCTTCGGCATTAAGCTGTCGCGTTTCCCCGATTCGTTCCGGAGCGAGGTATCCAACTACTTCAATTTACCGTTCGACTATATCCTGAAACGGGCCCAGCATATGGGCGCCGTTACGGCCGAGGCCGTAGAGGAAGCGGCCAATCCACGCAGTGTTCGGCCAACTACACTGCGTAAACCCGTCAGTTCGCGAGCCGCCTAGCTGCCGCGCATGTAATCAGTTATTTAGACCGCATATGTAAAAAGGAGGACCTGTTTAGATCCTCCTTTTTACGTTTGTGCCGGTCCTGAATTCGCTCCCAGCTGACAGCCTACCTGCACTGAAAATGAGCTTTCTGTGACCCCGTTTGGTACTAATCAGAGACGTAATTTACCTGAAGAAGGAATTTTCAAAAAACTGAGGAAACTTCAAACTTTCTGATAGTTTCCTCAGTTCCGGGTGCAATGAACGTACCTGCAAACGAAACCATTAAAGACAAAATACTGGCTGAGTCGGCTAAGCTGCTCTGGAAGTACGGTGTGCGCACGATCACGATGGATGATATTGCCCGCCGGTTGGGAATATCAAAAAAAACGATCTACCTACATTTTTCTGACAAGGAAGATATTGTTTATCAGGCCGTTAAGCACCATATCGAACATGAAATGATCGAATGCGACCGGGTGATGTGTCTGGATATGAACCCGATCGATGAGATGCTGCTGGTATCTGATATGATGCGCCGCCAGGCCGATGCGATTAATCCGAGCCTGCTGATGGACGTGCAGCGCTACTACCCGAAAGCCTGGGCCTTTTTTCTGGACCACAAGGAAAAGCGGATTATCAATGATATCAAAGCTAATCTGAAACGAGGCGTGGAACAGGGCTTCTACCGCTCCGACATCAATCTGGATACAATGGCCCGCCTGCGGGTCGAGCTGGTTCAGCTGGGTTTCGATGACCGCATATTTCCGAATAACAAAGACGTAAAAGATGTGATCGCCACGCAGGAACAGCTACTGCACCATTTCATTCGGGGTATACTGACCGAGGCTGGCTTTGCAACTTACAATGAACGCGTCAAAAGCTTTAACTAGAGTACAATCTGATTCTTCCATTACTATGAACACTTCTTTACACAAACGTTCTCTGCGACGCTTCATGCCGGCTATTGGGCTGGCAATAGGCTGGTTGGGTACGTCGATGATTCCCGGCTCTGTGGGTACGTTGCTGGCGCAGGTGCCTGCGGCTGGTGCGCCGGCGAGTACGGTGCCTACTCAACCGTCTGTTGGTCAGCAACCAACCGGCGCGGCCGCCAGTGGTCAGCAACCAGGCGCGCAGCAACCTGCTGGCACAGGCGCTATCACGCCGGCAGGCCAGGTGGTGCCTTCGCAACCGGGCACTACGCCTGCAACTACGGCGCAGCCAGCCATCCAGAATGGTCCGGTCAACTTGCAATCAGGAACTGTGTCAACGTTCAACTCGGGTTTGGCACCAGCACCAACAGGGTTGAAGCCAGCTAATCAGGTGGGGGCCGGGCAAACCTTTACGCTGCAGGAGGCTATTGATTTTGCGATCAAGCAGAATATCAATGTGCGGAACAGCCAGCTCGACGCAATCAGTGCCGAGGCTCGGATTCATGAGATAAAGGCATCGGCATTACCACAGGTAAGTGCAAGCGGCTCGTTTACTGATAACCTCATCATTCAACGCGCCTTCTTACCAGCCAACTTCTTCGACCCGAAGGCATCGCCTGATGCGCCTGCTGTGCCGGTGCAGTTTGGGGTGAATTACTCGGCCAATGGTACCGTTGCTGTGAACCAGTTGCTGTATAGCGCAGGCTTGAATGTAGGATTGCGCGCTGCTGCTACATACCGTGAGTTGGCGCAACGCACGACGCAGGCAACCAAAGTAACGGTGGCTGAGCAGGTAGCGAAAGCGTACTACGGTGTACTGGTAGCCCGCGAGCGCTCAAAACTGCTCGACCTGAACATTGGCCGGTTAGATACGCTGCTACGCGATACGAGGGCGTCGAATCAGCAGGGGTTTGTGGAAAAACTGGATGTTCAGCGGCTCGAAGTACAGGCCAACAATCTGCGGTCAGATCGGCAGAACGTAGAGAACCTGATTCAACTGAGTTATGCGTTGCTGAAATACCAGATGGGCCTGACGGTAAACGACGAGATTACGCTTAGCGAGCAATTGCAGGACCGTGACCTCGCCGAACTGGAATCATTGATTGCCCCCGACCCAACGTTTCAGTACCAGAGCCGGATCGAGTATTCAACATTGCAAACGCAGTTGAAGCTGGCTGAACTAGACATTGAGTTGTCGAAAAAAGGTTATTTGCCAACGGCATCGGCATTTGTTAACTACGGTTACAACAACGGGAAGAATCGGATCGGCGACATGGTGAGCACGCCCTGGCTGAATTTTGCGACGGCTGGTCTTAGCCTCCAGATTCCGATTTTCGATGGTTTCCTGAAAAAATACCAGATTGCCCAGAAGCGGGTTACGCTCCAGAAAGCACAGAACAGCGGTGAACTGCTGAAGAACTCGATCGATCTCCAAATTCGGCAGTCGAGCATTACGCTGAATAACGGTTTCCAGACTCTACGCACGCAACTGCGCAACCGTGATCTGGCCACCGAAATCGTTCGCGTCACGCGGATCAAGTACAAAGAAGGCGTTGGCTCGAACATTGAGGTGCTCAATGCTGAAACCAGCCTCCGCGAAGCACAAACCAATTATTTCGCCTCCCTCTACGATTTCCTGATCTCGAAAGTAGATCAGGACAAAGCGCTGGGGCGGTTATATACAGGACAATAGTGAATTTGGATTGGGGATGTCGGATTGGGGATTGTTGCTTAGGCCAGAGCAAACCCTCGCGTAAGCAATAATCCCCAATCCGACATCCCCAATCCTGAATTTAAAAATCATGAAGCACACATACATCATTACTACACTGCTGGTAGGTACGTTACTGGCGGCTTGCGGCGAGAAGAAAAGCGATCTGCAAACGAAAAAGGCGGAACTGGATAAGCTGAAAGGCGAACAGGCCGACCTGAACGCAAAGATCAAGGGCCTGGAAGGTGAACTGACCAAGCTTGATCCGGTGAAGCGCGAAGAGGCGAAGGTAAAAGCGGTGGCGGTGTCGCCATTAACGGCAGGTACGTTCCGGCATTTTGTGGAGCTTCAAGGCTCAGTGGATGCGAAGAACAACGTGCAGGTAACCCCGAAAGGGCAGGGCGGTGTCATCACGGCCATGTATGTATCGGAAGGGACACCGGTGAAACAGGGGCAACTTATCGCCAAACTTGACGATCAGATCGTGCGTGAATCGCTGGCGGAAGTGCAGACGCAACTATCGCTGGCCAACACGGTTTTCGAGAAGCAAAGCAACCTCTGGAAACAGCAGATCGGCACGGAGTTGCAGTATCTGCAGGCTAAAAGCAACAAGGAGTCGCTCGAACGCCGGATCTCGACGATCAAAGCACAGTTAGGCCAGTCATCGGTAACCGCTCCTATTTCGGGTGTGGTTGATCAGGTGATCGGAAAGGTTGGTCAGGTCGCGGCACCGGGTATGGGTATCGTGCGGGTGGTAAACCTATCGAAGCTGAAGGTGGTGGCCAAAGTGGCCGATACGTACTCAGGAACGGTAAAGCGCGGGGATGCTGTGCAGGTTATTTTCCCTGACATCAAGAAGCAGATCAACGCGCCGATCAGTTTCGTATCGACCTCGGTTGACCCACTGAGCCGGACGTTCACGATCGAAATTCCACTACCATCGGATAATGCCTTGAAACCGAACATGCTGGCGCAGGTTAAAGTCAATGACTTCTCGAAGTCGAACGCCATCGTAATCAATCAGAACCTGATTCAGAATACGGAGAACGGCCAGCTTGTGTATGTCGCCGTTACGGAAGGCAACAAGAAGATTGCCCGCGCCAAAAAAGTGGTAGTGGGGCAGAGCTACGGTGGCCAGATCGAGATTACGCAGGGCCTGAGCGCGGGTGATCAACTCATCACGCAGGGCTACCAGGAAGTGACAGACGGACAAACAATCAGTTTTTAAGTCCTCAGTCCTCCGTCTTCGGTCCTCTGTTGCTTCGCTCAGGTACGTATCGTGCCAAAGCAGCGCAACAGAGGACTGAAGACAGAGGACTGAAGACCCCCTTCTATGAAATTCACAGACTATAAAACCCTCGGCTTCACCAACTGGTGTGTCGAGAACAGGACGGCGATTTACATCTTCACCTTCCTGATTACGTTCGGAGGGTTGTTCGTCTACAATAACCTGCCGAAAGAGCAATTCCCGGATATCAAGATCCCGACGGTTATTATTCAGACCGTTTATTTCGGTACGGCTCCTGCCGATATCGAGAACACGATCAACAAGCCGATCGAAAAGCAACTGAAGGCGGTTACGGGCGTAAAACGCGTAAAATCGAACTCATTGCAGGATTTCTCGCTCATCACGGTTGAGTTTAACCCTGATGCCGACGTAGCCGAAGCCTTGCAGCGGGTACGTGACGCCATTGATAAAGCTCGTCGCGATTTGCCCCAGAAGCTCGATAGCGGCCCAACAGCTCAGGACGTGAACTTCTCGGAGTTCCCGATCATGAACATCAACCTGGCCGGTAATTTCTCGCTGAACCAGCTGAAAGATTACGCCGAAGATATGCAGGACGCCATTGAGGCCATGCCTGAGATCAGCCGCGTAGACATCGTTGGTGCCTTAAAACGGGAGATCCAGATCAACGTAGACCTGCCCCGGATGCAATCGACCGGCCTGACCTATTACGATATTCAAACCGCTATTCAGGGTGAAAATATCAACGTATCAGGCGGTGATCTCGACGTGGACGGTGTACGCCGTACACTGCGGGTGAAGGGCGAATTTACCGACGTAGCTCAGATTCGGGCCTTGCAGATTCGCACTGGTACGGGCGCCACTGTACGCCTTGGCGACGTGGCCGATGTGCAGGATAGCTTTGAGGAACAGCAGGATTTCGCCCGGCTCGATAACAAAACCGTTGTAACGCTCAACGTCATCAAACGGGCGGGAGCCAACCTGCTATCGGCGTCAGAGCGGATCGAACAAACGATCGAACAATACAAAGAAGACCGTTTTCCGCAGGGCCTCGACATTCGGATCACGGCTGATCAGTCGGAGAAGACGAAAGAGAACGTAAACGACCTGGTAAACACCGTAGTACTGGGTTTCATCTTCGTGGTGCTCGTGCTGATGTTCTTCATGGGTGTGCGTGATGCTATCTTCGTTGGTTTGTCGGTGCCGCTCTCGGCGCTGGTGGCCTTCGTGCTGATGCCCGTACTTGGACCCATCGTTGGAACAGCCTTTACACTGAACACCATTGTGCTATTTGCCTTTTTGCTGGGCTTGGGTCTGGTGGTAGATGATGCCATTGTAGTTATCGAGAATACGCACCGACTCTTCAACGAGAACCGGAACTGGACCATTCAGCAGGCGGTGAAAGCGGCGGCCGGCGAAGTATTCGTACCCGTATTCTCAGGTACGTTAACAACCATTGCACCGTTCTTCCCACTGTTGTTCTGGCCGGGTATCGTGGGTGAGTTCATGAAGTTTCTGCCCCTGACGCTCATTCTGACCCTGTTTGCCTCGCTGTTCGTAGCCTACGTGATCAACCCGGTATTCGCCGTGTCGTTCATGAACCGGCACGATGACGATCATCACGAAGACAACCAGGGCTTTGATACCATCAAGCGCCCACTGATGATCATCGGCGCACTGGCTATTATTGGATACGCGGTTGATCGGGGTGTAGGCAATCTGTTTGTCGTATTCCTGCTGCTGTACGTGTTCAACCACTATGTGCTGACGCCGAAGCTGATTCTGCCTTTCCAGGAGAGTTTGCTGCCCCGGTTGAAAAGCGGATATCGTAAGCTGATCTCGTTCCTGCTGACGGGCTACCGGCCCGTGTATGCGGTAGCTGCCGCATTTGCTTTGCTGGTGGTAACCTTCATGCTGCTGGGCGTTTTCCCGCCGAAAGTAATCTTCTTCCCAAGCGGTGAACCCGATTACATCTACGTGTATAATGAGATGCCACAGGGCACCGACGCCCGCGTGACCGATTCGGTGACGAAGGTGATTGAGAAGCGCGTATACAAAGTGCTAGGCGATAATAAGGCAACGGGCACCGTCAACTCGGTGATCTCGAACGTTGGTAAGAACGCTGGTGACCCAACCAACCCGGACCGGAATGCCACACCGCAGAAGTCGAAAGTGACCATTGCATTTAAAGGCAATGAAGAACGTGAAGGCATCTCGACGGATACGCTACTGAACAAAGTACGGATTGCGATGCAGGGAATTCCGGGTACCAACATTTCGGTACAGCGCGAAAGCAACGGCCCGCCAACGGGTAAGCCCATTGCCATCGAAATTGCCGGTGACGACTTCGTTGAGCTTCAGAAACTGGAGAAGCAGGTACGTAACCGGATTCAGCAGGCGGGTATCGAAGGTATCGAGCAGTTGAAATCCGACCTGGTAACCAATAAGCCCGAAATCGTGCTGAACATCAATCGGGATAAAGCTGAGCGTGAAGGTATTTCGTCGCAGCAGGTAGCGTTCAGCGTTCGTACAGCCCTGTTCGGAACGGAGGTGTCGAAATTCCGGGATGCGAAAGATGAATATCCGATCATGGTTCGGTTGCAGAAAGACAATCGTAGCCAGATTGAGCGGTTGTTGAGCCAGAACATCGTGTACCGCGACATGAACTCGGGAGGAGCGCTGCGTCAGGTGCCGCTGTCGTCGGTGGTTGATATTCAGTATTCGACTACGTTCAGCCAGATCAATCGCAAGAATCAGAGCCGCCTCGTTACGTTAAGTTCCGATGTGGTGACGGGCTACAATGCCAACCAGATTGTTGGGCAGATTCAGCAGATCGTGAATGACCTCGACGTACCCAATGGCTACACCATCAAGATGGGTGGCGAGCAGGAAGATCAGAAGGAGTCGATGAACTTCCTGATCTCGGCATTCGGAATCGCCATTCTGATGATCTACCTGATTCTGGCTACGCAGTTCAATTCAGTCATTAAGCCATTTATCATCTTCACCACCATTCTGCTCTCGCTGATCGGGGTATTCCTGGGCTTCATGGTGACGGGCAAATCGTTCTCGGTTATCATGTCGGGTGTGGGTATCATTGCCCTGGCTGGTATTGTGGTGAAAAATGGTATCCTGCTTATCGAATTCATTGAAGAGCTTCGCGGTCGGGGCGTTCCAACGCGTGAGGCCATCATCGAAGCAGGTGGTACCCGTCTGACGCCCGTGTTGCTGACAGCGGCAGCGGCGGTACTTGGTCTGGTGCCCCTCGCCTTTGGCTTGACGGTCGATTTCGTGGGCCTTTTCCGCGACTTCGATCCACACGTAGTGATCGGTGGCGATTCGTCGGTATTCTGGAATATTCTGGCCTGGACCATCATCTACGGCCTGACCTTCTCGACGGTGCTGACCCTGGTGATCGTGCCCTGCCTCTACTGGATCAACGAGCGCGTTCGTGACAAGTGGTTCCGTAAAGGCGACGCTGTGGCCCAACCCGCCCACCAGGAAGAACCTGCCGAAGTGTAGCGGCAACGTACCTGCTTTAATTACAAAGCCCCTCAACGAGAAATCGCGGAGGGGCTTTATTGTGTAAAATAGATTCAGAGGTGAGCTATTACGGAAAACAAACAGCTTACTGGACTTTCTGTATAAATTGATCCAACTCAATATCCGTATGTACAGGTATGCTCTATTTATTAGCATTCATAGTGGTCGTTATCGCTTCTGAATTGCCTGTCCATGCTGGTCTGGTCTTATATAACCCATAACCAGCAGTTCCTGAATGGCCTCATCGCTCTGACTGGCGGGCTACTGCTGATGAGTGTGGCGCTTGGTCGAAAGGCCAATAAGCGGTACAGGTAACAGCAAAGCAATCCCAGCAACTAGCTTCTTTTGTGTAGCTTTGATTGTACGATTCTTACAACAAACTGCATGGAGCCTTTATTTGCCACTGACCATACCCGCGAACTGATTCCCCGTATTCGCGAATTCATCGAGAATGAGATCATTCCGCTCGAAACGGCTGAACACCTGACGGGTAACTTTTCGAAGGTGGCCAAAATCCTTGATCAGAAGCGCGAACTGGTGAAGCGGGCAGGTTTGTGGGGCCTGCAGCACAGCGTAGACGAAGGCGGCCTGGGACTAACCCTTTGCGAGTTCGGACAGGTGAGTGAGGTGCTGGCTTATAGTCCGTTTGGCCACTACACCTTCAATTGCCAGGCACCCGACATCGGCAATATGGAGTTGATGAATAAATACGCGCCGGAGCACCTAAAGCATACGTACCTGGAGCCGTTGAAAGCGGGCCAAATCCGTTCGTGTTTCTCCATGACCGAACCCGAATTTGCCGGTTCGAACCCCACGCAGCTGGGTACGTTGGCCGAGCGCGCTGGGAACGAATGGGTGATTAATGGGCATAAATGGTTTACCTCGTCGGCTGATGGGTCGTCCTTTGCTATTGTCATGGCTGTAACGAATCCAGATGCTGCCCCACATCGCCGCGCCAGTATGATTCTGGTGCCGACCGATAATCCCGGTTTTGAACTGGTTCGGAACATCAGCATCATGGGCGATGGGTCTGACCACTGGGGCAGTCACGCCGAGGTACGTTATAACAACTGCCGTGTGCCCGCCGCCAACCTGATCGGGGGCGAGGGCATGGGCTTCACGCTGGCTCAGGAGCGACTTGGCCCCGGTCGCATTCACCACTGCATGCGCTGGATTGGCATTGCTGAACGTTCATTCGATCTGATGTGTCGCCGGGCTGCTACCCGGGAAATGGAGCCGGGCGTGATGCTGGGCGAAAAACAGTTTATTCAGGGTTTCATTGCCGAAAGCCGGGCCGAAATCGACGCGTCACGCCTGATGGTGCTGCGTACGGCCCGCAACATCGACGAGCAGGGAGCCGCCGCCGTTCGCAACGAGATTTCGACGATCAAATTCTACGTAGCTAACATGATGCTGCGCGTGGTTGATCGCGCTATTCAAACCTTTGGAGCGGCGGGTATTACCGACGATGTGCTGCTGGCCTGGTATTACCGCCATGAACGTGGCGCCCGCATTTACGACGGTGCCGACGAAGTGCACAAAACCGCCTTAGCCCGCAGCATCCTGAAAGGCTACGGCCTCGACACGCGAAAGGCTAAACCGGTAGCAGCAATTTGATACTTATGTAACAGTAGGTTGATCTGTAGGGGCAGGCACGAGGGTCTGCCCCTACAGATCAACGATATTGGATAGTGATCTGGCGGTAGTGATTGGCGACGCAACGGTGGCGTAGTCTATATGTAAACGGTATTGGATAGTAATCAACGATCATGGACGCTGAACAAGATAGTGCTCGGCCTGTGAGGGCGGGGGAAGAACTGAACGTAGCTGTGCTGGAGACGTACCTGGGGCTTGGGTCGATTATGGGCGTTAGTCAATTTCCGGGTGGGTACTCCAACCTGACGTACCTGATCACGATTGGCGAACGCGACTATGTGCTTCGTCGGCCGCCAGTGGGGGCAAAGGCAATTAAGGGCGGGCACGATATGGGTCGCGAGTTTCGGGTGTTGTCGCTGCTGCGCGAGGCAGGGTATAGCAAAATTCCAGAACCGATTGCCTATTGTGATGATGAGCACGTGCTCGGCTGTCCATTCTACGTGATGGAGCGCGTGCCGGGTGTGATTCTGCGGGCACAATCGGCACCGAAGCTGGGCCTGTCGGTTGAGACGATGCAGAACCTGTCGAATGCGCTGGTCGATGCGCTGGTTGAGTTGCACGCCCTGCCCATTGAGCCAAACCTGATTCAATTGGGTAAACCCGATGGGTACGTTCAGCGGCAGGTAGAGGGCTGGCACAAACGCTATCTCACGGCCCAAACCGACAACGTATCTGCCATGACCGAACTGGCTCGCTACCTGACCGATAACCGGCCGCTCAACCATCCGGAGATTACGCTCCTGCACAATGATTTCAAGTATGACAACGTGGTATTGAACAGCGAGTTGACGCAAATCAAGGCCGTTCTGGACTGGGAAATGTGTACCGTTGGCGATCCGCTGATGGACGTAGGTACGTCTCTGTCGTACTGGGCCGAGGCGGGCGACGATCTGTTCCGGAAGTCATTCAACCTGACGTGGTTACCCGGCAACCTGACCCGCCGCGAAGTTGCCGATCGCTACGCCGAACGATCGGGGCGCGATGTGTCGGACATGCTTTATTATTACGTGTTTGGGTTGTTCAAAAACGCCGTGGTTATGCAGCAGATTTATGGGCGCTATAAACAGGGACTGACTAAAGACGAGCGCTTTGCCGGGCTGCTGGCGGGCGTGCGGGCCTTATCGGCGGTTGGCGTGAAGGCACTGGAGACGGGGAAACTCTAACCGACCTGGTAGACCAGGATTAAAATTGCGCGTATCAGGAACAACACTTCATTGCGTTGGGTATACTTACGTATCAACTCTCAACTGCTATGAAGACGTTACTAACTTGCTTTGCTGCGCTGCTGCTGCTGCTGCTCAGCGGATGTGCCGTTAATAAGTCGCAATTGGTCACGCTCAGCAGCGATAACCTGACAGTACAGCCCGATCAGGGATTTGTATACGACACGGATACGTTGCGCCTTACTTATCAGTTCTTCAATGAGCGCGGGGTGATTCACCTGATTATCGAGAATAAACTGGCTAAACCGCTCTACATTGACTGGAAACGGTCGGCGTTCATTATCGGCCAGAATAAGCTGGATTATTGGTATGATGTGGCGGCGGTGAATTTGTATGGTACCGCTTATACCAACACCTATGCCCGGTATTTCCGGAACTGGAACAGTGGCAACAGCACGGTTGATCTGACCGGCAGTATCAGTAAAGAGAATTCGGTTGATTTTATCCCGCCGGGGACGAAGCTCACGAAGGAGCAATTTGTATTGGTACCGGGCCCGGCTCTGGTGCTACCCGGTCAGTATTCGACGGAAAAGGTGGCGTCGAGCGATCTATTCAACAAGAAACCCGTTGACGTGCAGACCTATCAATACACACCTGATACATCACCGCTGAAGTTTCGGAACTACCTGACATTGTCGACCGATAAAGACTTCAGAAACGAGCTTGTTTTAGACAGCAAATTCTGGGCATCGGGTGTGCAGGTAATGCCACAGGAGCAACTTACAGGCGGCGCATACATCGGTACTGATGTTCAGCATACTGGAGCTACTACGCTCAAATCGATACCTTATTACCGGCCAGACTCGTTTTTCATCAACTACACGCAGCAGGTACAGTATTGATCGATCAACAGCCGGTGCGGGTATCCCGGGTCGGTACCGATTGTATTCAAGCTAGCCCTAACTGCTTCTCGATGAGCAGGATAAACAGGTGAATCACCTTGATATGAACCTCCTGTATACGATCGGCATAACCGAAGTGCGGCACCCGGATTTCAACATCGGCAACATCGGCAAGTTTGCCGCCATCCTTACCGGTCAATAGCACCACCTTCATGCCTTTCTGGCGGGCCGCTTCAACAGCCCGAATAATGTTGGCCGAATTGCCGCTGGTACTGATGCCCATCAGCACGTCGCCTTCATTACCTAACCCTTCGACGAAACGCGAAAACACAAAATCGTAGCCGTAATCATTGCTGACGCAAGACATATGGCTGGGATCAGATACGCAAATAGCTGCCAATGCACGACGATCGCCACGGTACCGGCCCGACAACTCTTCGGCGAAATGCATGGCGTCGCAATGAGACCCTCCGTTGCCGCATGAGATCATTTTGCGGCCGTTTTGCAGGGCATCGGCCATCAACTGGGCCGCGTCGGCGATTGCCTGTATATTGGCCTGATCGGCCATGAACGTATCTAGAACTGACCTCGCTTCGGCCAGTTCTGAGCGGATAATGTCATTCATTTTAAAAGATCCAGTTCCGGTAGGGGGCATTCCATCGGATGGCAAAGTTGGCAACGGTAGTGTTATAAATGTCAGGAATATACTGGCTATCCTGCATTCGGTTCAGATACCGGGCTTCCAGAAAGAAGTTGTGCTTCAACATGTATGTCAACCGAAGATCGGCGTATGTGATCACAGTCTGGCGTCCCTGGCCAATAAAGTTGCCATAGTCGCGGAGGCGATCTTCGTAGCTTTTTAGGGGATTGCCGCCGTAGTTACGACCCGGAGGATCGGTTCCTTTCATCATGACGCTAAACGTTCCGTTGGCTGTCAATCGTTTGAATTGATAACGCACTACGCCAATTCCTTCCATAAAGTTGGCACCCAGCGGATGAGCCAGCGGCTGGTTGTAGTGAGTATAATTGGTTTGCCCCGATTTGTGCGCGTAGGTGTAGGGGCGAGCCAGATTAAACTCGCCCTGTAAATCGAGGTTCGGAATACCAAGCACATCAATGTATTTGGCCCCTAACTGTACGGCAAACTTATTGGTCCAGGAACCGTTGGCAGCCCTTAACTCCTTGATCAGGAACTCATCTAGCATGAACTGACCGTATAGCAGGAAATGATTGGCCGCGTTCACCTTCACGTCCATCCCAACAAAGGCGTTGTCGCCGCTACCCCGTGCCGATTCAACGTACCTGTAGAAAATAACCGGGTTCAGGTAGTTGATATCGAACTTGTCACGGCTATATATCTCCGACTCGAACAACCCGATATTCACCCGCTTACTCAGGTTTATGCTCAGGTGGTGCATGGCCGTAAATTTCTGTCCGAAAAAGTTGCTGCCGTCAAGTACGACCTGTCCGTTCTGCAGTTCGGTGAAGAGATTGGTATACAGGAACCGTTTACCGAACCTTGTCTGGATTTTCAGGAAAAGCGTCGACGCAGCGTTGTCTGACAGCAGGAGCGACCGGATACCGTTGCCAAAGAAGTTACGGTCGTGGCCGAATTGCAGGTTAATGATTTTCAGTGCGTTGAAGGTGACATACCCCCTGGCTTCGATGAAATCGGCCGACCCGTTGAAATTCTTTACTACCCCCTGACCCGGCGCAAAACTGCCGCCCGCTGCTATAGAATACAACTGGCCGTACTCCTGAATGTATTTGGGATAGTAGATCTGGTTGTCGGTCACGAACGTATAAAATCCCAGACGGCGACCAATACTGCCTCTAACCTCAATACCACGGGTGTTGGTGGTCAGGGCAGTCGTCAGCGCCTGATCACGACCGTAGCCAACGCTTAGCACGGGGCTGATGTGCAGGTCAAACTCATCTGTTTTAACGCTAAAGAAATCGCCCTTTTTCCTATAAAAGGAACGAAGGAATGGCTTGTTGCTGTTGCCCGGTTCTTCATAACGCAGAATAACCGGTTGCGTGGCCGACGAATCCACGGAGCGCCCGAAGGCTACGGAAACAGGCGGAAACATAGCCCTGACTGGCTGGGGCGTAGCCCATTCCCAGCTATCATCGCGCAGGTAATTGATGTTAAACTTATCGGTAGGTGACAGACTCACCCCATCAGGATCATTTTCCAGGGTGTCGATCAACTGCATGACCGCCTGCCGGTTATAGGGTTTTACTGTGCTATGGAATTTATCAGCCCACCGGCCCTGTCTGATCTCATAGCGATCGATAAGATGATACTGGTCCTGATTCAACGGAATGTACGGACTTTGCGCCCGAACCATTGATGAAATCAGCAGAAAAAAAAGAAGAAGTAAACAGCGCATAGAGAACTCGGCAAAGGAAAGGCAGTGCAGGGCCAAAGCCCTCATAGCGAAAAATAGCCGTTTGGGTTGGCATTACGTGATCCGGGCAGCTAAATTACACGGAAACTTAGCGACAATCAGTACTCCCGATGTTTGTATTTGACCAGCACCCGTCTATTGCCAACCAATACCTTGCCGAACTTCGTGACGCGCAGGCCCAAACCGACCGCTTGCGGTTTCGCCATAATTTGGAGCGCCTTGGCGGATTGATGGCCTACGAAATTTCCCGGACAATGGCGTATCAGAACGGAAAAGTACAAACTCAATTAGCGTTGGCACCTACCCAAACGCTACTACAGCAACCAGTGCTAGCCACGATTCTGCGGGCAGGTCTACCGTTTCATCAGGGTTTTCTGAACGTGTTTGATCAGGCCGACAATGCCTTTGCCGGTGCGTATCGGCGGGTAGCCCGCCCCGGCGATGATGATAACGAATTTGATATTGAAATGGAATACGTCAGCGGCCCTGATCTGAGCGGCCGAACGTTGATCCTGATTGACCCGATGCTGGCTACCGGCCGGTCACTGGAAAAAGTATACCATACCATGCTGCGGTTTGGAGTACCGGCCCAAACGCATATTGCAGCGGCCATCGCCAGCCCCGAAGGGGTCAGGTACGTTCAAAATCAACTGCCGCAGTGTCGCCTCTGGCTTGGCGCTGTTGATAGCCATTTGAACGACCATTATTACATTGTTCCCGGCCTGGGCGATGCCGGTGATCTGGCCTTTGGCGAGAAGATCTAACGTAGGCCGGTTACTTCACCAATACCTTACGTACCTGCGTTGGCTGGCCTTCGGCCTGTAGCGAAAGCAGGTAAACCCCCGTTGGTAACTCGCTGATCGAGAGCTCCGTAACATCACCAGTTTGCGCTTGCCGACGCACAACCCGTCCCGTTAAGTCTGTCAGTTCAAGCTGACCATCCGCGCGGCTGTTTTGCCAACGTACCCAAAGGCGGTCTGTGGCGGGGTTGGGGTAAACGGAAATGGTGCTGACTACCGGTTCTGTGGCAGTGATGACGTAGTTGAGGGCTTCAGACGGTAATGACGAACAACCTGCTGAGGTGGCTACTACGTAATACGCGCCAGCGCCGCTCGGCCGAAACCGTGTGCTCGTTGCCCCAGCTACAGGTTGCCGCGTATTGGTGTACCACTGGTAGGTGATACCCGCCACGTTGCTTGTACTGACTACCAACTCGTCGCCCGCCTGAGCCACAGCGGGTATAGCCGGCGATGCGTTCACGGTTACGCCTACCGGGTCGCCGAGGTAGCTGGGTAAAGTAGAAACAGCACGTAACTGGTAGCCCGACCCGGTTGCCATACTCGCTGCCAGGGGGACGGTAACCGTAAAATTGGTCACGTTGAACAGAGTACCGGCAGCCCCTATAGGTACGTTCCCGATCGATTGCGCCGCCGCGAAGTCACCCTGAGCGTTTGACAGTTGAAGCACCAGACCTGTTTCGAAATAACCGGTATAGGTACCGCTCAACGGAACGCTGCTGCCCGCACAAAGTACGGCTCGATCTGGCGTTGGCCGGAGGGTAAAGGGCTGTAATTGAGTTATATAATAAGCAGGCGTGGCCGACGTACCCACCACCGACAACGTACCCAACGCGAGTGTGCCCGTGGTTTTACCCAGCAAAAGCAGCGAGCCATTGTCTGTGTGCGCCGCGTCGATGATCCGGTCGGCTCCGTTGGGGGCGTTCAATCGGGTCGACCAGCGCAGACTACCGGTAGGCGCGTAGCCCGCCACGTCGATGTAATCGGCAGGGCCGTATTCATTGGTATTCTGATCGTAGGGACCATTATATCCCCCGAACACAACAAATGCCCCCGCCTGATCGACCAGTAAACCCGTGGCAACAGCTGAATCAGAGCGGGAGACGCCTGTTTTTACCCATTGGTTGCGACCGCTGGCGTCATAGCGCATCAATGCCTGGCCGGTTTCAATCTGTATGCCGAGGGTTCTGTCGGTAAGGGTGTAATTGCTTAGTACAACGGCGTTGTCGGCTTTATCAAGTGCCAGATCAAGCGGGGTGGTATAATAAGTCTGCGTAGCGTTACCAGCCAGTGACTGATCAAGGTACGTACTCCAGCGTATCGCATCCTCGTCAGTAGCCAGTAGCAGTCCGAACGACCCGTTGCGGGTGGGTTCACTGGTAGCCAGTCGGGCACCTCCCCGGGAATCGGCGGCAACAACTACGGGCTGGGGAGATGGAATGGTCGGTGTGCCATAGGTAGTGGCGTTCACAAAACGGCCGTCTGCATCGAAGGTGCACAGAAACGGAACGCTGGCGGTGGCGCGTCGGCCAAAGACAAGCACTGACCCTACGGCATCTGTGGCCAGACTGACGGGCTGGCTCATCAGGCCTTTGGGGGTGAGTACGTACGTAAGCCAGCGCCGGGTATGCGTGCTGTCAAACTCGGCCACAAACGTACTGCTCTCAAGCGCGTTATCGAGGCGGTACGTGGAATCGCCAACGGTAAACTGGCCCGTAAACGCGCCCGCCAGCACCAGACTCCCGTTGGTTGTAACCGCGATCCGCTGAATGGTTGGCCAATTGGAAAAGGCTTGTTTCCACCGCTCCCGACCTCTTGCATCCAACTGAACGAGGGTGTTATTTTTCAGGAGTACGTAGGAACCACGCGAACCATCGGCCACTACGGCGAGCGGTTCGGCTGGCAGCGTTGATACCCACGTAAAGTTTCGTGTCACGGTCGTTGCTACCTGCGCCCGGCAAAAGCCGGTTACGCACACTAAAACGAAAATCAGGTTGAGTAAACGGTTTGCCATCATCAAAAGCCCTACAAAATCGACGCCAGAAACGAAGGTACTAAAACAACCAGGAGGTATAGCTAGGCTACGGCCTGTGAATGAAGAGAGGGTCGTACTGATAAACAATGGTTTAGCAGTACGGCCCTCTCAGATAAAGCGCAAATTGATTTGATTGTCTAGCCTAACGCATCAACTCATCAAACGTGAGGCCAACATAGACCATCGAGCCGGTAATTGCGCTGCCATACGCCTGATAGTAGGGTGTGCCCAGAATATTAGTACCGCCCACTTTCACGATCGATTTCATGCCGGTCAGTTTGTAGCTAACCTGCGCGTCGAGGTTATTGATAGCTGGCACGATGGTATTGGTGAACGGAGTCACATTTGGCTCAGATGGCTGTACGATACTCGACTCCCAAACGAACTCATCCTGGTGCTTCAGGTTCACGCTAAAGCCAATTTTCGACGTGTTTGTGGCCCGCTTGGTGAACGTCAGGTTATACCGGTATTTAGGTGTGTTGAAGCCTGAATACTGTACTTCCTCAGAAGGAACAAAATTGTTCAAGTTGTTATTGGCGATGTTCCCGCTGATAATGTACCCTTTGTTCAAGGCGTAATTCAGCCCAATGGCCCAGCCGGAGGCCGTGATGTCCTGACTGCTGTTGGCCGGTAGTGAGAAAGCCCGGCGTGTACTGCCGCCAAACACGCCGCTTTTCAGATCAAGCAGACCCGGAGCCGCCGATGCCGTTGGCTGTATCAGCACGGCACTACCAATAAAATCGGTGTAAACACTGTAGTAGTAGTAAGCATCGACAAACAGTTTTTTGCCAAAAATACCCCGATACCCGATTTCGTAGTTGGCTACGCGCTCTGGCTTAAACGCCCGCTGCTGATAGGGAACCAGCTTTCCGTAGTTGTTAAGTACAGCAACACCTTGTTTGGTAGCAGTCAGGTTGGCTGTAATAGCACCGGGTAGCGCAGCGGCCACTTGTTGCTGAATTACCGTTGCCGATACACTCGCGGGTATTGTTCCGGCCGCTACGCCAGCCTGCACACCACTCGTTACCTGAGCCGTTACCTGCTGGGTAATCAGCGCCCTTGCGGTTGCTTCGGTAGCCGGATCGGCCAGCGCCTTGGTGATGTCGGCACCAACCGCCGATACGTTATTCAGTGTGTAGGAGTTAGATAGGTTGTAGCGTGTGTAGAACTCAGGCAATGCGCCAATTAGCCGGGCATTAGGCGTTTGCAGGTCAATATACTGGTTCTGCGTGGTCGGAATGCGGAAGCCCGTCTGATACGATAGGCGTACGTTGTGGTCACCAAACGTGGTTACGGCCGAAACACGCGGCGTAAATTGACCCTCGAAATTCTGGTTTTTGTCGTAACGCAGTGAACCCGTAATTTTCAGATGGTCGCTCAGTAGATTCTTGCCAACCTGCGCAAAGGCCCCGAATTCGTTGATGTTTATACGCCCGGTTCTGCCTTCGGCCTGATCGGCAAACAACGTACCTTCTGAACCAAGCTGATACTGCCGAACATTGGCACCAACCAGCACATCGGCAAACTTGATGATGTCTTTGAAATTATATACCCCTTCGGCATGATACAGATTCGACTTGTCGAGGAAAGCGCCGCCGCCTTGTGAGATTGGCCTATTCCGGTAAGTCTCAAACAAATTCTGGTAGGCCGACGTACCTGGCAGCGGCCGCCCCTGATCGGCTACGCCCCGGGCCGTTATCAGGGCCTGTTCTTCAGTTTGGCCTGCGCCCCGGGCCTGGGCAAATGCCCCGGTATACTCGCCAAACCACTGCGTGCTGGGCTTCCAAGCTTCGTTCATGTAGATACTTGCCAAACCTGCCGCGTATGAATCGCCCGAGCGTTCCTGCGTGGTATAGGCGCGAAGCGAATAGTTGCTGCCCCGCAGTTCGAGTTTAGCCTGAGTGATGCTGAAATTTCGTAACGAATACCGGCTGGCACCCGTATACACGGTTGTTCCCTGCCCGTAGTTGAGTTGACCGATCAGTTCAGCTTTCTCCGTAATCCGGTAATGAACGGCCCCGTTGAATTTCAGACTCTTTGTATTGTAATCGACCAGATCCTGTTCTTTATAACCCGTACGGCTCACGCTCCTGCTTGGCAACAGCCCCAACGCTGCGGCCGGTAATCTATTAGCTGCTACCAGGCTCTGACCAACAGAGAGCAGGTTAGCCTGCGCTTCATCGCCATACACGTTTACGCCGTCATAGTTTGGCGCTACGCCTGCACCACGGGCAGGATCATTAACGCCTGCCTGCGCCCCATTGATATTCAGGTTGTTATAGTTCGTAGCCTGCCAGTCGTCTGCCTTGATGTATGACAGGTTCAGTTTGAAAGCAAGCTTGTTGTTAAACGCTTTGGCATATCGGATAGAGCCATCGTAAAAACCGGTAGTGGCGGTAGACCGGTTACTGGCGTTCATCAGGCCGGTTTTCACATTGGCACTCAGACCCTGATACAGGAACGGGCTTTTGCTATTCATCAAAATAAGGCCATTAATCGCGTTCGGGCCGTAGAGGGCCGAGGCTGCACCGGGCAGAATTTCAACGCTTTCTACATCCAGCTCGGGCATACCCACAATATTGTCGACCGGGAAATTCAGGCCGGGTGCCGAGTTGTCCATTCCGTCGATCATCTGTACCGTACGGGGGTTACCTGTAGCACCGAAACCGCGCATGTTGATCGACTTGAACAGCAGACCCTGCGTAGCCATATCCACACCTTTGAAATTGGCCAGACCATCGTAGAAATTGGCGGCTGGCGTTTCGCGAATGGCCCGGATATCCATTTTCTCAACCGCTACCGGCGATTTCATCACGCTTTCTTCTACCCGGGAAGCTGATACCACAATCTCCTGGCCTTGAAGTATTTGTTCGTCGAGCCTTACGGAAATAGTGGAGGTGCTGCCCGTTACGGCCACTTCACGGGCAGCAAAACCGACTGATGAAATGACAAGCGTAAATGGCGGGGGAGTATTGGTCGTCAGCGAAAAATCGCCCTTGCTATCGGTTATGGTTCCCGTCACTTTGCCCTTCACTTTAAGGCTGGCTCCGGGAATAGGTAGCCCAACAGCATCGGTAATCTTTCCTGATAGTTTGGTTTGCGCCAAGGCCGTTACTGACAGCAGCAGTATAAATAGGCAGGAGGCGGAAACGGTCTGATGTAAGCGTCTCATCATATACGTTTTTGATGATTGTTGAAGGTGGTTATTTAATGGTCGAAAATACATATATCATAGGCTGTGTACAATTTTATATTAGAATTATTACCTATTTCAAATTAAAATTACGCCCAATAGGTTAGTTACCAATTAGTTACATAATTCATAAAATTTTGGCTGTGTGCCTGTAATTCAGCGGGTTAATACTGCAAGGCTACGGAACAGGCAAACTGGTACACATGAAAAAGCCAATTTTAAAACCGTTATTGGTATATCGTAGGCGCATTGGCTAAGAAATCGAAGTCGTCGTTCAGCTTTACCTTACCTTTGTGGCAACATCGAGTTCACTATGAATCACACATATGTTGTAATAATGGCGGGCGGCGTTGGCACACGCTTTTGGCCGTTTAGCCGTACCAGTTATCCGAAGCAATTTCATGATGTGCTTGGCACAGGCCGCACGTTGCTTCAACAAACCGCTGATCGCTTTGAGGGAATCTGTCCCCCCAGCCATATCTACATTGTAACCAGCGACAAGTATAAAGATCTCTGTCAGCAACAGCTGCCACAACTGACCGACGACCAGGTGTTATGTGAGCCAGTGGCCCGCAATACCGCCCCCTGCGTTGCGTATGCCTGCTACAAAATTCTTCAGAAAGACCCACTGGCAAATATTATAGTAGCCCCCGCCGACCACATTATCCTGAAGGAAGAGGCTTTCCGCGATACGATTCGTACGGCCCTGGCCGCCACCGAAGGAAAAGACGTGCTGGTTACACTGGGTATACAGCCAAGCCGCCCGGATACCGGTTATGGCTACATTCAGTACATTGCCGAGCCATCGGCCGATGGCTCGGATGAAAAGGTGAAGAAGGTAAAGACATTCACTGAAAAACCACATCTCGAGCTAGCCCAGCAGTTTGTTGAGAGTGGCGAGTTCGTCTGGAATGCGGGTATCTTCGTCTGGAACGCAGCATCCATCCGTAAGGCGTTTGAGCAGTACTTGCCGGAGACCGCTGAGATTTTTGCTGAAGGCGACGACCTCTACTATTCCGACAAGGAAGAGGCGTTCGTTCATAAGGCGTATTCGCTCTGCAAAAGTGTCTCGATCGATAACGGCATCATGGAAAAAGCCGACAACGTGTACGTTGTGCTGAGCGATTTCGGCTGGTCGGATCTGGGTACGTGGAAATCACTGTATGAAGTGTCTGACAAGAGCGACAACCTGAACGTAATCGACGGCCATATTCTGCTTTACGACACCAAAAACTGCATTATCAAAACACCGAAAGATCGCCTGGTGGTTGTTAACGGCCTCGACGGCTACATTGTGGCTGAGTATGATAACGTGCTGATGATCTGCCGTAAAGATGAAGAGCAAAAAGTAAAGGAATTCGTAGCCGACGCTAAGGAGCGGGGCAATGAATTTGTTTAAAACAGTTTTCTGTTTACAGTCTACAGTTGCGCTGCTAAGCCTAAGTCAGGTACGTTAGCAGCGCAACTGTAAACAGAAAACTGCAAACTGTTTTATACCGGCAAATACACGCTGAATGTTGAGCCCTGGCCGAGTTGACTGGTGGCGGTGATGGCTCCTCCGTGATTGGCCGCTACCTTTTCGCAAATGGCCAGGCCAATGCCGGTTCCGGCATACTCACTTTTACCGTGCAGACGCTGAAATATCTGGAAGATCCGAGTGGTATATTTTTCGTCGAAACCTATGCCATTATCGATAATCGAGACCTGATAATAAGCGCCTGACGACCGGGTTGGATTGACGCCCACAGGTAAATCAGTTGCGGCGATTAACTGGACTTTTATCTGGATATGTGGCGCTACGGAGCGCCCCTCTGCGTCGGTCTGTCGAAATTTGATGGCGTTACTTATCAGATTCTGGAAGAGTTGGCCTAGTTGCGACGCATCACCCAGGATAGTAGGCAGATGGTCAACCTCGATAACCGCGCCGGTTTCCTGAATGAGCAAATCAAGGTCAGACAGTATGGTGTTGATCACGTCGTTGAGCGAAACCAGCGCAACTGCGTCCTGACGTGGAACAATGCGCGAGAAACTAAGCAGATCGTGAATCAGGTTCGACATGCGAAAGGCCGCCGCCTGCATCCGCTCCAGATAGAGTACGCCTTCTCCCAATTGGGCGGCATACTGGCTGGTTAGCAGATCACCGAATTGCTGTACTTTCCGTAACGGTTCCTGCAGATCGTGAGAGGCTACATAAGCAAATCGTTCCAGGTTTGTGTTCGACTGAATAAGCAGTTCGTTCGACTCATGCAGGTCTTCGTTCATGGCCAAATACTCTTCGTTAATACTTGCGTACTCTTCGTTGAGGGCTGCCAGTTCTTCGTTCGTGGCCTGTAGAATGCTGTTGGATGTTGCCAGTTCTTCAGTACGTTGCTTTACCTGCTGCTCTAAGGCAAGCTGCAACCTGCGCTGCTCCGTAATATCGCGGGCGGTACCGCTCAATCGGACTGGTTTCCCATTGGTATTTCGAAACAGCTGTGCCTGCGCATGAATGATACGTACCTGGCCCGTGAGCCGGTTAACAATGGGATGTTCGTTTTCGTAAAGGCCAGTGGAGTTGGGGTCAATGGCCGCATTAATCGCCGCCGCCACACGCTGCCGATAGTCGTCAGGTAATGGATTATAGGCTTCGTCGATAGGTTTTGTCGATTCCGAAAAACCCAGCCAATCCATGAATCGGGGCGAATAATGAAATGCTTCGTTCTGAATGTCCAGGCTCCAGGTGGCTAGTTCGGCCAGTTCAATAGCACCCCGCAACGAAGCTTCTGTTTCTTCAATTCTCTTGCGGGCCAGCACTTGCTGCGTAATGTCTGTGGCAACAACCAGGACCCCCATAACGCGTCCTGGTTCAGGCTGGCTGACAATGCCGGACACCGGCGCTGCTACGTCTTGGTCTATCTCATACTGAGGCTGATACGTCAGATCAATATAAATCGTTTCTAGCCGGCCGCGCCGAATAAGGTCTACCGCAACTTCATTAGCCATGTACGGAATCCCCGTATCAATAACTTCACCCAAGAGCTTATCAAATCCCTGCCCCTGCAATTCTGGTAACGCTTCCAGCAGATGTTTCCCAACCAATTGGTCTGGTGTTCGGCCAACCAACTCGCCGTAGAACGGGTTCGCCATCGTGAAGGCCAGATCGGTTGCGTTGATCATGGCAATGGCCACCGGTGACTGCTCGAAGGAGGCCAGTAACTGCTGCTGGCTTTTTTCAATCCATCGCCGCGACATAACCCGTTCCGTAACGTCGACGGCTACATTCAGAATGGCATAAACCTCCTGGTCATCGTTGAGTAGCGGCTTATAAGTAAACGTAAACCAGTATTCCTGCAAGATGCCATTCACTACCAGGTTGGCCTGTTGTTCGTCTGACTGATAGGCAATGCCAGTATCATACACGTCTTCCAGTAATTTGATGAACGGCTGCCCCTCCAGCTCTGGCAGTGCTTCGGTCAGCTTCATACCAATTACGGCGGGTGTCTTTCCCCACACCGTGATCATGGCGTTATTGGCTGTGTCGATAATAAAATCCCGGGTAGCATAGACGGCTATTGCCACCGGCGATTCCTCAATCAGGGTACGGTACTGTTTCTCGCTCTGCGCCAGCTTGTGTTGCTCGCGGGTTGGGCTGGCGGTTGTCGGGTAAGCTGTCGCCAGCACACCGCCTATCCGCCCGTCGTCATCAAAAACAGGGCTGTAGGTGAACGTGCCGTGCGGATGGTCGGCCCGGCTATCATGCAGGAAAGGAATCGGTTGATTATCAAACCAAACTGCCTGTCCGGTAGCCATCGCCTTGTCTACCTGCGGCCCAACAAGGTCCCATACCGTGGCCCATACCTCGTTGCCTGGCTTGCCCAGTGCTGCGTGTTTCCCGGTTGTGTTCAAACCAGGCAGCAGGGCGTCATTGTAAAAGCAGGTCAGGTCTTTTCCCCAAAGCAGAAACATCGGGAAGGTTGAATGAAGAACAATTCCAACAAGGGTACGCAGGCTTATTGGCCATTGATCTGGCGAGCCAAGCGGTGTCTGTGACCAATTATACCGTTGGGTAAGCATACCCATTTCACCGCCTCCCTGTAAAAAGGGATAGCTGTTGTTAGAAGGAGTTGTTTCCAAGGCAAGCCGAACACAAATGAATCTATCTGTTGAGTAACCAGGCTAGTTAACTGTCTGTTCAAAATATGACACTATGAATGAATATTACAACAGATAGACAAGCCGAGGGCCTGAACGTACCTTCTCTATTCTGTGCTTATCGCCTAGCTAGTCTGATCAGCGCCATGGCTGCATAAGCAGCAGCAACTTCATCACCTGGTATTGGATCGAAAGCCAGCAAGATGGCGACCACGAGCGCACCTGCACCCATCATAAACGCCAACCCTTGTAGAATTGGCTTAGTAGTAGGGTAGGTTGTCAGGAAACGCTCTGCCCAGATGGCAGCCGAGACCAGTTTAAATTCCGGACGTTTGTAAGCGGTCTGTAGAGGCTCCCGAATTGGCTGTGGAATCGCCGCTGGAACGGATCGCAATGAGCTTTTAGGGATCGCATGCATCTCGTAGAGCACGATACCGGGTTGTGTTGTGTCGCGATAGGTCGGATTGAAGCATACGTACCGGATCAGCTCGTCGGGCCATGGCTTCACCGGGTAATACAGTTCTCGCTCGGTGTTGGCGGGGCGCCAGCTCGTAGGCTTCCAATACACTCGTAGATCGTGAGTTCTGTTGATCCCCTCCAGGGTGCTGAGCTTGTCTCTCATCTGGGTTATCGCCCCCTCCTTGTTACCCCTCGTCGTCACTTCGAGTAGCTCACCTACTGTACCCTGCGCGTTTATGCCTATGCCATCAGGTTTGCGAAAATCACCGGGATTGAGCCATCGACGAAAATCATCACCCAGCGCATCGAGGAGACGATCATGCTGCTGATTTCCTACGCGGATGGAGTGTCTGTGAGGATTGGCATAGGTTGTCGAGCCTTTGTACTCCAGCTCACTAAACACCAGCCCGCCGGGGTGGCGTTTCTCAAAGTCGGCTTTGAACAGTTCATAAGCGCGCAGGTGAGCCACGGTGGGCTCTACCTTTTTCTTATCAGTCTTTACGTGAGGCTGTTTTCCTAAACAGATCATAACGGCTGTGGTTGGCTATAAACTTATCGATTCAGGATAACTCCTTGTCGTATATCTATTTAGCGTTATAATAGCCGCTAATACGTTGCCGCTGGTCGTTTCGGAAAGAACGTACCTGACCACATATCTTCTCACGGACTGGAATTCGACGATACAAAAGGCGACACAGTAGCCATAGCCATGAAATCTGGATAACTGATGAGGCTTGGGTTGTCGATACGGCCCGGGTGATGCTGCATTACAGCGACCTGAGAGACTAGGCTGGTCGATTATCTGATCAGGGGTCATTGGCTAACGTACCTGAGCCAGACCGGCTGCCTAGGCCCCGACCTTCCTTCGGGGAACCCGTGGACACTCCGATCACATGATCATCACATGACTATGGCCGATCCTGATCAGCCAGTAACAACTGGGCCACCCATCCGGAATAGTACAGAGCCAAGAGCTTCCGCGCTGATCGCAGGTGACTGTTGCGCGTACCAGTCAACTCAATCTATCGGGAGATTTGGCAAAAATGTCCCTCGACGACGTACGCGTTCTCAGACTGATCCAGAATTGTACAAAAACAAGATGGCTCAAGTTGACCAGGATGACGACGAACGACGGCGAAATCGGCCTGAGTCGAAATCAATCTATTGGGAATTTTCCCGTTTCCCAGCATCACGCTGGCTACCGAAAAGCGACGTTGAATTCGCCCCGTTCATTTACCAGTTTACAGAAAGAAAACAGTGAATTGGCTGGTGACAAGCGGCGACCCGATCGGCACGTGAAAAGGTGGGTTGACCAAGGATACTGAACCTGCGCCTGGTCGGCGTACTGTAAACTTTCGCCGAGTCATCGACAAGTCGGGATGGCCAGAAAGGAAGTGATCACCAGTAGGCCGCTCATGACCGCCAAGTAGGACAAAATAGTGTAACATAAGGTCAGCGGCCATGTTTCGCAAACTCAACTATCAAACTGTAAATGAGCCGTAGATTGACGAGAGGGCAATTTGAGACGTTAAGCGTTCTTAACCGCCTTCGGGCTATGGATCATGTTGAGCCGTAAGAAGTATCATCAAAAGGGCGTTTCGTGAGCCTGACGGCTAGATCAATTGATAACCATAGGAGTATCATAGGCTGACATTTCAAGGGAAGCTGCGCCGCATTGGCTAATGCATTGGGGTATGCTCATCATCCGAATGCTACCTGCCCATCACTATTAAGTAATCATAGTAGTATGGTGCCCCACTGAGTATGGCCAGACGAAGCCAGCACTCGCTATTTGCCATGAAGAAGTTGATACTACTGTCGGTTGATCCAATCTCAGCCCAGATACTAACCAAGGGCCCAACGTTAACTTTACTCAATGGGCAACCAGCATTACCCCCCTGTTGATGTATTTTTGGGAGAAGCCTTCTGCCTTTATAGTAATGCACTTCTTCGATTCTAACGCCCTACGTATTCTAAATGCCATTCCGGGCAACCGTTTGATCTTGCTGCCTGATGCGCCCACCTTCACCATTGTTGCCGTAACCGATGATTACCTGAAGGTAACTCACACCCAGCGCGAGACGCTTCTGGGAAAAGGAGTGTTTGAGGCTTTTTTTGACAACGCCCAGAATCAGCAGCGGGCGGAGGGGGTCAATCTGGAGGCTTCCTTGCGCCAGGTGCTGCACGCCAAACGCCTGCACGAAGCGGCCGATCTGCGCTATGATTTGATCAATCCGCAAACAGGCCAGCTAGACATTAAAATCTGGAAGCTCTTCAACCAGCCGGTGCTGGATCCGGCGGGCGAGGTCAGCTACATTATTCATTCCGTCGACGACATCACCGAGATCGTACAGCTTCGGGAAGCTGCCCAGTTAGCTGTTCAACCGCAGCAGACCTTTCTGCTCTCGCTCAGCGACCGACTGCGGTCGCTAACCGACCCGGCTGAGATTCAGTATCAGGCAGCCTGTGCGCTGGGGGAATACACCGGGGCCAACCGGGTGGGCTACGCCGAAGACCTGCTGGACGGGCAGACCATCGAGGTTACCCGCAATTACACCAAGGGCGTACCCGGACTTGAGGGGCGATACCGTTACGAAGAGTACGGCACTGAACTGATGGGCCAGTTGAAGGACGGCCACACGGTGATCCGGTCCGATATTACGCAAGACCCCACGCTGACGGAGGCGGAAAAGATCGCTCACGCCCGGCTGCAATTGGGGGCCACCCTCAACAAGCCCTTAATCAAGGCTGGGCAGCTGGTATCTGTTCTGTTTGTGCACTTCGAGGGGCCCCACGCCTTTACTGAACATGAACTAAGCCTGCTGGACGAGACGGCCGAACGAACGTGGGAAGCTGTAAGCCGGGCGCGGGCCGAAGAAGCCCTGCGGAGCAGTGAGGCCCGCGCCCGAAGCATCGTTGCGCAGTCACCGGCGGCCACCCTGGTGCTGCGCGGGGATGATTTCATCATTGATCAGATCAATCCGCCGATGCTGGCCTTTATAGGCCGAGGCGAGGAGGTCATCGGCCAACCCTTTCTGGCCGTTCTGCCCGAACTGGACGGCCAATATGCCTGGCAGCAGGTGCAACGCGTATATCAGGATGGGATTGACTTCGACCTGCCCGAAGTGTTGGTTCCCCATGTTCGCAATGGGGTGTTACAAGACTTTTATTACAATGTTGCCTACCGGCCTCTACAAGAAGGGGGACAGATTACGGGCATGATTCAAGTGGCCATCGACGTCACCCAGCAGGTGGTGAACCGAACGAAGCTGGAAGAAAGTGAGGCCCGCTTTCGGACGCTGGCGGAACAAGCCCCCATCTTTGTCTTTGAGTCGGATGTAGATGCCACGGTGGTCTACTGGAACCAGCGCTGGCGAGAGTTTGTCGGACAAACCCAGGAGGAAGCCCTGGGCCGGGATGGCTGGCCTAAGGTTATGCACCCAGATGATTATAATCGTTTACTGACGACGTATATCTGGGCTACAACGGCTAAGGAAAGCTATGAAATTGATGTGAGGGTCCGACGCTGGGACGGGGTGTACCGAACAGTTCTCTTTACGGGAAAGCCTCGTTATACAGCAGAGGGTTCATTCAATGGCTATATCGGCAATGGGATTGATATCTCCACGCAAGTCGAGAACCAGTTGGCCATTGCCGAAAGTGAGACCAAACTGCGGGCCATCCTGGATAATGCCCGCGCGGCCATCGGGGTGTATGTTGGCCCCGATATGATTATTGAGAATCACAACCAGGTGTTTATTGACATCTTAGGAAAAGGGCCCGGTATTGCCGGGAAGCCCTTGCGGGAAGTGTTGCCCGAACTGGAGACCGAAGGCCAGCCTTTTCTGGCCATTCTGGATGAGGTATATACTACCGGCATAGCCTACACGACCAGTGGCACCTTAGTTAAGATTTTCCGCCGGGGCGAGCTGACCAACAACTATTACAATTTTAGTTATACCCCCGTGTTTGATCCGGCGGGCAACCCCTACGAAATCGTCGTAGTGGCCATCGATGTCACCGAGCAGATTCGGGTTCGTCACGCCCTGGAAGAAAAAGAAGCGACCCTGCAGGGTGCCATCGGCTTAGCGGATATGGGCACCTGGGAGGTGGATATGCACTCGGGACTAACCACCTATTCGGAGCGACTCAAAGAGCTGTTTGAGTTTAGCCAGGACTCTATCGGGCAGGATCAGCTTTATAATTCCATCCTCGAGGTGGATCGAACGCGCTTAATCGAGGCAGTCAGCCGGGCAGCTACGCCTGAATTGGGTGGCATGTTGGATGAGGAATACACCGTGATTACCCAGCGCACAGGCCGTCACCGCATCGTGCGGGCCCAGGCCCAAATGTATTTCGATGAGGCCGGACGACCCCAAAAAATGGTTGGTAGTATGCGCGATGTCACCCAGGAGCGGCAAACGCAGGCAGCCCTGGAAGAACTGGTCGAACAACGAACCGGAGAACTGGCGACCGCCAATGAAGAGTTAGCGGCTAACAATGAAGAGGTCGAAGAAGCCAATCGGTTGCTGGCCCGCTCCAACGACAACCTCCAGAAGTTTGCCTATGTGGCCTCGCATGATTTACAGGAACCCCTGCGCAAGATTCAGGCCTTCGGTGATTTACTAAAGAGTAGTTATAGCACCTCATCCGGCGAGGAGTTGATTTATTTGGAACGGATGCAGTCAGCGGCCAGCCGCATGTCAAAGCTGATTCGGGATTTGTTGGACTTCTCCCGCCTTGCTACTCAACGCGATACGAGTAGCACGGTGTCGCTACAGAATGTGATGGAGCAGGTGCTTACCACCTTAGAGCTGGTCATCGCGGAAACAGCCGCCGAGGTTACCGTGGCGGCTTTACCAACCATCCAGGGCGACGAGCTTCAACTCACCCAGCTCTTTCAAAACTTAATCAGTAACGCTCTCAAGTTTCGTCGCCCATCGGTGATACCCCAGATACGGATAAGCGCCCAAACGTTAAACGTGAGTGAGTTACCCGATACCGTCAAGCCGGTGCAGGCAACTTCAAGTTACTACCGGATTGAGGTGGCCGACAACGGCGTAGGCTTTGATGAAAAATACAAAGATCGCATCTTTGAGGTTTTTCAGCGGCTCCATGGCAAAAATGAATTTGCAGGGACGGGCATTGGCCTGGCCATTTGTGAACGGGTCGTAGCCAATCATGGCGGGGCAATTACGGCCCAGAGCCAGCCGGGTCTGGGAGCTACCTTCAGTGTATACTTGCCCGTCTAAGCATTGTTTAGTGTGGTTGATGCAGGATCAAAGCAAGTCCTGATTTGACCAGTAACTACCCATCTACGTATTCTCAAATAAGGCTCATTCGTGAGACAAAAGGATCTCTCTGGTTTCACTTTATCTAGACTTACTGGGAATGCGATTAGCTAGATTTAATAAATTAAGCGCCATGAGATAGGGCATGATGAAAGGGAAAGCAGGGATGGACACTAAATAAGTGGCAATCACAATTGGTTCAAAAGAAGATGATGGGAGTACGCTTAGTAAAGAGCCGACTAGACTGAAAAGCACATAGAACCGACAAGCCTTGGACTTAAACCAGCTTGCTGCTTGCAGAGCTAACCCAAAAGCAGCTGTAGCTAAATATAATAGGGCTACCTCCACTCCGCTAATCCAACTAAAAAGCGCACGTACGGACAAGTACCAATCGGGTCTTTTCGCGATTGAAGCGGCCGAAAAATTAGTGAACGATTCGCCTAAAAAGCTACCCCAATAGGCCATATTGGCAATAAATAAAGGCAGAGCGATGCCCAACGCTAGTACACCAAGTAACCAATATTGTTTCTCACCGCTTTGGCGGAGTTTGTTAGCCAGCAAGGTCAACCCAGCGGTAATCAGAATCCCCCCCGCTATCAATAGTGCATAGCGGATTTGTTGTTCGCTCGCCGTGTTCACCCATTCGGGTATGGAAGTAGGCGGCGGCCCCATGCCCGCGAAAACGGTAAAGCCGATCCAGGGCGTTATCACCAGCAGCGCAATGCTACCGAGTTGCCTTTGGTCAGGATCGGGATTGGTGAAGCAATTCTTTCCCATGACCCAGATAGCGATTGCCATCAGGGCAACATTGGCTAGCCAGATGGGTAGATAAAGTTGGGGTTTACTGTGTCCAAGGCCAAGGGCTATGGCAGCGGCTAAGAAGGGCACAAGGGTAAGGTATAAGCGGCTAAGGACTTGGCGGTTGGTCATAACGAATTGAGGTGGCAAATCGGTCTCCCCCGATTGGAGTAACGACAAAGCATCGTTTTCGCACAATGTCAGCAGATACTTTAGGCTGGTCAATGTCGGTAAGAATTGTATTCATTGCATTAAATAATTACAAGTGATTTTAAAAGGCAGATAGAAGAATCGAATCCAGCCATAGAGTGAGCTTCTGATTCGGCCACATCTGAAAAACCAAACCGCGATCTAGTTCAGGTTTTTAGATATATCGAATTACCGTCAAGCTTTTCTGAAAATGTTAGCTGGTCTGGTTGCTTGCTCGGTAGATTGAGACTCAATTTTCTGGATTGTAAAAGGAGACGAATACAACAGGGTGAGGTCTTTGAACTCAGCAGGTGTCATACGAAGCAAGTCAGCTAGCTCCCGATCAGAATAATTAGGTTTCGTTTTATGAGGGATTAACAGCTGCTGCCACAGATAGGGAGTTTCGGGCTTAAGCCCACACAATGGCTCTTTCTTTTCGTAGCCCAATTTACTGAGTTGAACGTTCAGCGACGTGTATCGTGACTTCACGATTACATTAGTGTCGTAAGCTCTCCGCACAATGGCTGCCATAGACACCCTTCATGTGATTTGTACCTCGGCTGTTGATTGTATCTCTACCAGGTACAATCAACAGCCGAGGTATAAATAGAGGCAAAATCAACATATAACGGATACCAAATAAATACTGACTGGTCAATAAAAAAGCCCCATCAGGGGCCATTTTAAGCGTTTTGCTAGTTGTTCGCTCAATGAACACTATCGGCTTTCAATTTCTCTTTAAATACTTTACGGAATTTATCCAGTTTGGGCGCGATCACGAAGGCGCAATAACCTTGTTCCGGGTTCTGAGCGAAGTAATTCTGATGGTACGCTTCGGCCTCGTAGAAAGTAGTAGCCGGGCTGATTTCCGTAACGATGGCCTTGCCGTATGCACCCGACTTGTCGAGCTCGGCCTTAGCCGTTTCGGCCAACCGTTTTTGCTCGTCGTTATGGTAAAAAATCACCGACCGGTACTGCGTGCCCACATCAGCACCCTGCCGGTTCAGGCTGGTTGGATCGTGGCTGCGGAAAAACGCTTCGAGCAATTCAGCGTAGGTTACTTTGCTGGGGTCGTACGTTACCTCTACGCATTCGGCATGGCCCGTAGTTCCTTCGCACACCTGCTTATAGGTAGGGTTTTTTACCTGGCCGCCTTCGTAGCCAGATACAGCCGACTGAACGCCGTCGAGCGTTTCAAACATGGCTTCTGTGCACCAGAAACAACCCGTTCCAAACGTCGCTTTTTCAAATTGGGCGGTTGATGCTGTTGATTGAGAATTCATTTGTTGTTGTTTTACAGATGTAGCCGACTGAGCAACCGCGCCGGTTATCGTTGTTCCAAATCCGAAGACTGTAAGCCAGGTAGTACAAAATAGACTAAGTTGAGTCCCGATTTGAGAGATAACCATTTGGGCTGTTTTACGGTTAGATTGCCTACTGATAGAACAGGAGTAGGTACGTATAAGTTTGCCAGCCCGATGGTACGTAGTGATGGATAAACACGTGAGCACGCGGATGCCGCAACACCTTCAACCCTGTTTAGAACTCCGGAAGCCGCACAGATCGTTTTAACGCCCGCCAATCCGCACACCCAATTAGTGGCGCACTGTAGCAACCGTGCACCATCAGCCCCTTAAACCATGCATAATGAGTAAAATTGATGCCTTCCGTTACGACGGGTCTACCAAGTTCTCTGCTAAAAAAGCCGATACAAAAATCAAGGACTGGTACAGTGATGATGCCGATTACGAAACTCAGCTTCGTGAACAGGCCGCCCAGATAGATGCGTTGCAAACCCAGATGTATGCCCACAATCGATACGGTATTCTAGCCATTTTTCAGGCAATGGACGCCGCCGGTAAAGACGGCACTATTCAGCACGTATTTACCGGTACCAACCCAATGGGACTACGGGTATACTCGTTTAAACGCCCCACCGAGCAGGAGCTGGACCATGACTGGCTTTGGCGAACGTACGTGAACCTGCCCGAACGGGGGACCATCGGTATCTTCAACCGATCGTATTACGAAGAAGTACTGGTTGTGAAAGTCCATCCCGAGATTCTAACCAAGAACCAGCGTATTCCTGCTGATTTGACCGAAGACCTCGACAAGGTCTGGAAACACCGGTACGCCGCCATTGTTGATATGGAGAAGCACCTGGCCCGCAATGGTTTCCTGACAATCAAATTCTTCCTGAACGTGTCGAAGAAAGAGCAGGCCGACCGGTTGATTGCCCGCATTGAAGACCCTGAAAAGAACTGGAAGTTTGAAGAGCAGGATGTGGCCGAACGCGAATTCTGGGACGATTACCAGGACGCATTTGAGGAGGCGATCAACGAAACGGCTACCAAAAATTCGCCCTGGTACGTGATTCCCGCCGACGACAAGAAGAACATGCGCCTGATTGTGGGCCGTATCCTGATCGATGAGATGGAGAAGCTGCCCATCAGCGAAGCTAAACCCGACGAAGCCCGGTTCCAGGAATTACAGAAGCTGATTCCAAAGTTGAAGGCATGAACCCTACTTTAAACGAATGGGCAGGGTGACGCTGAACTCGGCGCCCTGGCCGGGTTGACTTTGCACACAGAGGGTACCGCCATACCCCTTCGTAATGATGTCGTAGCTCAGGCTAAGCCCCAGTCCGGTGCCGCTGCCGGTGGGTTTGGTGGTGAAAAACGGCTGAAATATTTTAGCCTGAATGGCGCTGTCAATGCCCGTTCCGTTGTCGCCCACCCGAATCTCAACACGGTCGGTGAGTTGCTGTGTTTTCACCCAGATTTCGGGCCGGAACGTACCTGGTTCGTTGCGCTGTCGTTGCAAAACGGCATAAAAGGCGTTATTGATCAGGTTAAGTAGTACCCGGCCAATATCCTGCGGTATCACATTGAGCGGTATCAGATCGGGGTCTAGCTCTGTCCGGTAACCTGGTGGTGGCAAATGGGCCTCTATTTTAAGGGCACCATAGCTTAATTGTAGGTAGTCGGCACAGAGCGTATTCAGGTTAGTTGGTTCACGGTCGCCGGTGCTGGTTCGGGAGTGTTCGAGCATACTACGGACGATAGCCGCTGCTCGCTTGCCGTGCTCGCTTATTTTACCAATGTTCTGCTGCAGGTCGGTCAGCAGGTCGGCTTCCAGGTTGGCGTCACGGTTAGCTCCTTTATCGTGTTCATCGGCCAGCTCGCCCGAGAGCTCGGCGAAGTTATTGACGAAGTTGAGCGGGTTCTGAATCTCATGCGCAACCCCCGCCGTTAGCTCGCCCAGACTGGCCAGCTTCTCGCGCTGAACAAGCTGTGCCTGCGCTGCGTGCAGATCGGCAAGCGAGGCCTGTAGCTGCTCGTTCTGCCTGTTTAGCTGCTTCTCCTGCCGACTGTTCTCTACCCTGAAATAGTACACAACGGCGAATAACCCGGCAAAGAAGAGGACGATGTTCGCATTATACACGTCGCGCATCTCGGGAATATACAGAAAGGGCGGAATTACGGTGATGGCGTAACGAACTGCGAAAAAGGCGGCCACATTCACCCAGAAGAGCATGAAAAGCTTCCAGAAGTTCCGGAAGAAGATCATGCCCATCAACGAATAAATGATCAGTGTGTACTCGCTACCGTCGTGTTTCTTGGCAATGGGTACAAACGAATAAAAAGCGGTTCCCGTCAGAATATAGTAGTATGCCGCTGCATTATACAGCCTGAAGTGGTTGAGAATCAGTACACCAAACTGGGTAACAAAAATAAGGACACATAAGGTAGTGGTTACCCAGTCGGGCGAGCCTAAGCTGACCAGGATGTACACGCTAAACAGGATAATGGAAAAGCAGGCGATACCATTCAGCAACCGAACCCGTTTGCGCTCCCAACTACTAAGCCCATCGTGAGTACCTATACTGATTATACGCTCCCAGACGGGCAAAAAAGCGGCCACCGGTCGGTACCATATCGGTTGCTTACCGGCGGTCGATGCTAGTTTACTGCCTGGATCGGGTGACTTCATAACGCCAGGTGCGTTTTCCAATAGGGTGTTACAAACAGGTTGTGTGGGTCCATCTGTTGCCGTAATTCCATGAACTGATTCCACTTTGGATACTGGCTGCGCAGGTACGTTGTTCCTTGCGGGCCGTTCGGATCGGGCAGGTATTTGCCCCAGTGGGGCCGGAAATCGAAGCCGGCAGCTGGAAGCGCTTTCCAGAAGCGGTCGTAATAAAGTCTGGGGTTTTCTTCATTCAGCCCAAACCAGAAGATGTCGATTCTGAATACGTCCCGTTTATAGGCCGGACTGAGCCAGAAATCGCTGGCCTTGGCGGCGTAGAGTTCGCAGGAGAAGATGCCGGCGTTTTCGGGATCTTCGTAAAACGTTTTCAGGAAGTTCATGGCCGCCTGTGTTTGGTCGAGCGGAATCCAGAGTTCGGTGAACCAGACCGGAAACAGCGTATCGCTCATCTGATTGTCCATTGGTAAACCATTCCACCAGGTATCCTGAAAGGGTTGGTCCTCCTGGTCGCTGACAAAGAATTTCAGAATGAAACGCAGCATATCGTCCTGCAGCGATTCAAGCCAGTCGACCAGTTCTTTGTACGTAGGATTCTTAGGGCCGAAGATTTTTCGAAGGATGAACTCGATCCCGTGCGGTAACCTGTCAACCAGCTCGAATAGCTTGCCCGCCAGCCATTGGACCTGTGCATCTTTTAAGCCCGGTATAGGCGTTACTTCCACGTATGGTTTTGGTACAAACGACTGCCAGTCAGACGCATCGGTGCGGCTGGCCTGCCAGATCACCATCTGCTGCTCGGCGGCCTGCGGCCACCACATGAGGCGGGTGTAATCGGTGCTTTCAAGAAACTGCTTCAAACTCGGTTTATGGAGTTCGCCATTACCCGGCCCGAACAGATCAACTAGCGCGCAGTTTTCCTGCGGGAATGTCTGCTCGCTACCGCTGATGTTAAAGGCCGGAATGCACTGATACGTTGCTTCGACCACGATGCCCATCAGCCCCATACTGGCAAAGGCCGCCCCGAAGAAAACATCATCCGGGTTGTTGTCGGCGGGGCGTTCGAAAAGACGGTCAGCTACGTCGGTTTCGTTATAATACACCACCCGAACGCTACGGAGGGCATCTTCGAAGGCAAATTTCGTGGAGCCGCCCGACGAGCCGGTGGCCATAAACCCGCCAATAGTCTGGTGGGTAATGCCGCCCAGGTCAGGCAGCGCCCAGCCGGGGGGCGACTGGCGATAGCCCCTGTCATCGAGCGGGTCGAGTTGGTAACAGAGCGAATTCTGGGTGGTCGAAATCTGCGTTGGGTCCATGGGGTCGAGGCCCAGGTGGCAACCAGCCTGCACCGTTACCAGACCCGTAGCTTTATCGAGCGAAACGGCATTCAGGTGTGACAGCATCATGTGCAGGCAACTTGAATCGGCCGCCGTTTGGTCGGTGAGCGGAAACGAGTGCCCGGAGCCGCGAACCGACACGGTCTGATTGGCTTGTTTGGCTTGCCGAAGCAGCTGTTTTATGTCGTCGACGGAATGGGGCAGGTAGAATAAGGTGCCGTTGATCGCTTGCGTTTGCATAAGGGTTGAACCGGGAGAAGGAGTGTCTAAATATAACCATAATTGTGAGATGGGCAATGTCAGGTTTCCGTGCTTCTAAATTCTGTTTACCAAAGGCTCAGGCGGCTGACTGCCAGGAATATATAGGCTGGTTGTACAGACGGCAGTGCCTTTACGTGAGAGAGCTGGCTTGGAAACAAATCAGCCTGTGGTTGGTTGAACACCCTGTGGCACACTGGCGTAGCTCATTTTGCTGTTGCCCGGTGCACATACTCGACACATGAAAAAATTCACGCCAGGTACGTTCCGGTTCGATGGCCGGAAACCGTATTCAGCCAGCGAAACGCCAACGTTTGTTTCCCCGTTATATATTGACGAAGCCGATCGCGCCCGCCAGCTCGATGAGCTCAGCGAACGAATGGATCAGGCCCAGAACCAGATGCACGCGCACGAGAAGTACGGGTTGGTCGTTTTGTTTCAGGCCATGGATGCGGCCGGTAAAGACAGCAGTATCCGGCACGTATTCAAGGGTGTGAATCCGTCGCGGTTCAAGATCGCCTCGTTCACGAAGCCCAGCAAGACGGATATGGCGCATGATTTTCTGTGGCGTTTCTGGCAGAAGCTACCCGAACGAGGCACCATCGGCATTTTCAACCGGACCTATTACGAGGAAGTGCTGGCCCTGAAAGTGCACCCCGAACGGCTGGCAGACGGCAACGTACCTGACGAGTTTATTAACAAGCTGCCCCGCCTCTGGAAAGAACGGTATACAGACATTGCCCACTTCGAAGATTACCTGCACCGCAACGGCTTCCGGGTAGTAAAGTTCTATCTGCACGTCTCGAAACAGGAACAGGGTAAGCGGCTGATCGCGCGGTTGAAAGACGATGAAAAACAGTGGAAACTCAGCGACAACGATCTGGTTGAGCGCGAAGAGTGGGGCGACTACATGACCGCCTACGAAGACGCCATCAATGCCACGGCTACTAAAACGGCTCCCTGGTACGTGATTCCCAGCGACGACCGCGCCAACCAGCAGCTCATCATCGCCCACATCATGACGGAAATTCTGGAATCACTACCCGTTACGTTTCCCGAAAAAGATGACAAAGAAGCCAAACGATTGATCAAGAAAATTGAGAAACAGGATGCGTAGGGACGGATAGCAGGCCATTAGGGCTACCTGTTTCTGAGTAGCTAGCAGGTTGGTATGTACCAGAAAATACTAACCGACCTGATCGTCTGGTTTAACGAAACAAGCTCATTTCCAACAGTGGGCTTACTAGATACCTACGACAGCGTTCGAATTAGCTTTGCCTGTAACCTGACCGACGAATACAAGACGATAGGCAGGGTAGTCGTGTTCAGCGGCGAATACCACAAGGGGGTCAGCGGGCGTAGCAGCATTCGCAGGAGCCGAAGTCTACTTCTTGTTTTTGACGTCCATACGGGCAAACTAGTCAGCCCTGTGTAGTGCCGCTTTCGGTCGATTGTAAACACTGGGGTGAGCTGATCTTCTGTTACGGACAGTGACTTCGCGCTACTTCACGGCTTTGACAACGTACCCCGCTTCACGGAGGAGATTTAACAGGCCATTGGGGCCTGTGAGGTGACCAATGCCCACGGCAATAAAGGTAGACCGCTCAGCCATAATAGGACGCAATTGGCTCATCCAGCGCAAGTTTCGGTCGTCGATGAGTGCGTAAAGATCGGCGGGGCTGTCGCTCTCTCGCTGAAACAAGGTCCACATACCGTCGAGGTCGGCGCGTAGGTAAAGATCTGTCAGATTGTCTCCCTGGGATCTGGGTACGTTCTTCTGCTTCACCATACGGACCAGATTCTCAGCCTGTTTCTCTACAGACTGCCTATTGTAGAGCAGGGTCAGTTGTTCATCGAGCGTTTCAAGGCCTTTCAGCGGCTTTTGGGCGGCCTGCGCCTGCTTCACGAAATACAGGTCAATGGGTTGGCCCGAGAATTTGGTGAGCGTATCCGATCGTTGACGGGCGTAAGCTACGCTAAGGGCAGAAGCAATGATGACCGGTTTTATCTGGTTATAAAACGACAGTTCCTGACCCGTTACGGCGTTGAACTCGTCGGCAACGAGTTTGTAATCCGAGGCATCGATCAGCCGGATCAAGTTATTGTCGGCCATAGTCGCGTACTGCCGCACTTTGCCTGCTTCCGACGAATCGAACACCATTTCAACCACTACGCCGTCTGCCGCCTCGAAATGACGCCGGGTCAGCGAGTCCTGTTTCAGGAAGCTATCGCGCAGAATGTGGTAGGTGCCGAAGAGATACGACGGTTTGGCCAGCCCGTTGCCCGAAATTTGCCAAAGTAAAGACTGACCGTGCGTTGACAGGCCTGAAAACAGCAGAAAAGCGACGAGAAGACGGAGCCGATTCATGAGATAAATTCTTTGTTTTATACCGTACTTCTTGCCGTCTGGCCCGAAAAATCGTGGTTTTATCTATTTTTCACCTTTTAGACGGTCGGCACACTTTACTTTTGGTCTAGTACTAACAAATAATGTGCCCTCACCGTTACTAAGTTGATTCACCGGACACAACCACAACAGGAATGAAATACATACGTCTACTTTGCTTAATGCTGATTGTCAGTGGATTGGTATTTAGCGCTCAGGCACAGGACAAGCTAACCGTAAACGGCTACGTTAAAGACGCCTCAGATGGCGAAGGGCTGATCGGAGTATCCGTCTATAGTAAAGAAAGCGGTACAGGTGCCGTGACCAATAACTACGGCTTCTACGCCATCACCCTGCCTAGGGGGACCTACACGTTTGTAATCTCCTATGTGGGCTATGAGAAACAGACCCGCACTATTACCCTTACGGATCAGAACGTTCGCCTCGATCTGGAATTGAAAGAAGAAGGCCGTGACCTGAAAGAGCTTGTTGTATCGACCCGGCGCGAAGACGACAATGTGACAAACATTGAAATGAGCGTGAACAAGGTCGACATCAAGACAATCCAGCGCATTCCGGCCTTGCTCGGTGAAGTAGACGTAGTGCGCAGCATTCAGCTGCTGCCCGGCGTATCCACCGTTGGCGAAGGAGCTACCGGTTTCAACGTACGCGGAGGGGGGATTGACCAGAACCTGGTCTTGCTCGATGAAGCGCCGGTCTACAACTCATCCCACCTGTTCGGTTTTTTCTCGGTCTTTAACCCCGACGCCGTGAAAGACGTGAAACTCATCAAGGGCGGTATTCCGGCTATGTATGGTGGCCGGATAGCCTCGATCCTGGATGTTCGGTTGAAAGAGGGTAACTCGAAAAAAGGCGAATTGAATGGAGGTATTGGTTTGATTTTTAGTCGATTATCATACGAGCGGCCACTGTTTAAAGGGAAAGGCTCATTCATTATTGCCGGTCGCCGGTCGTATGCAGATGTGTTGGCTCAACCTTTTCTGACGGGTAACCTGAAAGGCTCACAATTCTATTTCTACGATCTGACAGCCAAAGGCAACGTGCACCTCAATGAGAAAAACACGCTGTTCCTGTCGGGCTATTTTGGGCGTGATGTGTTTGGCGCCGATTTCGGCTTCAACTGGGGGAACGCCACTACCTCGCTCCGCTGGAACAAGGTATTCAATGACAAACTGTTCCTGAACACCACGGCTTTCTATAGCAATTACGATTATTCGCTCGATTCTGACCTTCGGAAGAAAGCCGAAAATGCCAACGATTATTTCCGCACCAATTCCAAGATCGTCAACTACAGCATCAAACCCGATTTTACCCTCTACTGGAATAAGAACACGATCACGTTTGGCGGGCAGGCGTTGCTGTATGATTTCCAGCCCGGCACCGCCACGGCCGCAAGTGCGGGCGTGGTTCGCTCGTTTGGGTTGAAGAGTAAATACGCGCTGGAGAGCTCGTTGTATGTTGGGAATGAACAACAAGCTACCACCCGGATTCAGCTGCAATACGGTTTGCGTTATTCGTTCTACCAATATCTGGGGCCGGGTGAAGTGTATACGTTCGGCCAGTCAGAAACGCCGGGTCTGCGCAGTAAGCCGCTCCTTAGCACAAAGACCTACTCAACCGGCGAAACCATCCAGACGTACGGTAATCTGGAGCCTCGTTTTGCGCTGAAGTATGACCTTACCCCCGGTAGTTCGCTGAAATTGAGCTACAACCGGCTGGCGCAATACGTACACCTGCTCTCGAACACCACCGCTTCAACACCCCTCGACGTCTGGACACCCTCGACCAATAACGTAGCTCCCCAACTGGCTGATCAGGTGGCAGCGGGTTATTTCCGCAACTTTGGCGGGTCAGACGGTAACCTGTTCGAAGCGTCGGTGGAAGTGTATTACAAGTCGCTGCAAAACCAGATCGACTACATTGACCGGGCCAATCTGGTGCTGAACCAGTACCTGGAAGCCGATCTGCTATCGGGGAAAGGCCGGGCCTACGGGGCTGAGTTCTATCTCCGGAAAACGAAAGGTCAACTCAACGGATGGCTCAGCTACACGCTGGCTAAAACTGAGCGGCAGGTAACGGGCGTTAACGAGAATAACTGGTACCCAACCCGTTTTGATAAGCGCCATACCCTAAACTTGGTTGCTCTCTACGACCCTATCCGCTCGAAACGGTGGAGCTTCTCGGCCACATTTGTGTTTGCCAGCGGCACACCTGCCACGTTCTTCAACAACCGCTACACTTTTCAGAATATTGCCGTGGGCACCAACCCCGACGATGTACGGAACAACTACCGGATTCAGCCCTATCACCGCCTCGATCTGGCGGCAACGCTGCAGGGCCGACGCAAGCCGGGCAAACGGAAGGAAGACAACTGGGTATTCTCGGTCTATAACGCCTACGCCCGTAAGAATCCGTTCTCGGAGTATTACCGGGCCAATCCTGACAATACTATACAGACCCAGGCCATTCGGTACTCGGTTTTTGCTACGATCATTCCGTCGGTTACCTACAACTTTAAATTCTGAGCCACCAACGTACCTGGTAAACGTACCTCATACATTCACTAATCATGAAAGTAAGCTCATTCATATACGCTATTGCTGCGCTAACGATGGCCGTTGCGTTGAGCAGCTGCGAAACCGTCATCAACGCTAACATCGCCTCGGCTCCAACCGAACTGGCGGTTGATGCGTGGCTGACCGACCAACCCGGCGAGCAGCAAATAAAGCTGACACAAACGACCAATTATTTTAACAATGCTACGCCAACGCCCGCGTTGAGTGCCAGCGTTACCGTGGGCGATAACACCGGGCGGGTGTTCAACTTTACCGATCCCGACAACGACGGTGTGTACACCTGGAAACCCGCCAACACCCGTGATACAACCAAAATCGGCGTTATTGGACGTACCTACGGCCTTAGCATTCAGTATCAGGGGGAGAGTTACGCCGCTGCCGCGCAGATGCCCCGCGTTCCGCGCATCGACTCGGTAACGTTTACGAAAGAGAAAATTACCCCACTGTCGAGCGAAGAAGGGTACAGGGCCGAATTTTTTGCCAACGATCTGGCCGGGGCTGTCGATTACTATTATATCCGCTTCTACCGCAATGGGCAATTGCAGGTTCGCCCGCAGGATATCGTGCTGGCCTATAATGGAGCTTTCCGCGGTAGTGCCGACACCGACGGGCTAATGTTTATCCGTCCGATTCGGCGGTCGATCAACCCCGAAAAATTATACGCCCTAAATGATTCGGTCCGGGTCGAACTCCGGTCTATTACGTTTGAGGGCTATACGTTTTGGGAATTGCTGAAAGCACAGTTACAAAACGCGGGGCTATTTGCCACACCGCCGTCGAACGTACCCAGCAACATTCGAAACCTGAAAACGGGTGGTACGCCGGCGGTAGGTTTCTTTCTTGTGTCACCGGTTCGTACCCGTACCACCGTGGTGTCGGCGGCGAATCTACGCAACGGGGCGTGAGAGGCCGAGCATCTTGCGGCCAACCACATACACGGCCATACCGGCAATGATGAACAGGCTGGCCGAAACAGTCAGGAATACGCCAAGGAAGGCGAGGCACGTCAATACAAAGAGGAGCAGGCTTTTCATAAAAATGGCGATAAGAATAACACTAGTTATTCTTATCGCCATTCAATTTTTGTGCCAACCTTTTCCGGTTTATGAAATCTTTGCTTTCAAGTATTCTATGACTACGTTCAGGCCCTTCTGGTAGTGTATGTTATTGGGAATCACGATGTCGGCCTCGGCGCGATATGGCTTAATGAACTGCTTGTAGGTTGGTTTGACGTGATTTTTCCAGCGGTACATCACATCGTCGAGGTCGTAGCCGCGCTCTTCGGCATCTCGTTTTACCCGTCGCTCGAGCTTGATGCTGTTTTTGGCGTCGATGAAGATCTTCAAATCCATCTGGTCAGATAACTCCCGGAAGTGAAATACGAAAATGCCCTCGACCACGATAATTGGGGCGGGGGTGAAGGTCAATAGGGTTGGAACAACATCAGGATTATTGAAGGTGTATTCTTTCTGAGTGACCGTCTCGCCCCGGCGAAGTTGCCCGATATGTTCGGCGTACAGGTGATGGTCGATCGTTTCGGGCATGTCGAAATTATGAATGCCCTGGTCATCGACGGCAATCTCGTGGAGGCTACGATAGTAGTTATCCTGCGAAATCAGACAGACTTGATGCGGTTGAAACGCGTTTAACAATCCTTTTAGGAATGACGTTTTGCCAGATGCGCTGCCGCCAGTGATACCAACAATGTATGGTTGCACAAGTATTGATGAATAAGTAGGTAAATAATTGTCGGCCAGCATACCTGACCGCTACTTATACAAAGGTACGCCAGACGAGTAGTTCAACGTTAATGCGCATCGATACAGCAGGAATAAGTTGTGTTATCAGGCATTAGCCAATGGCGGTCATATAATATGACTGGACTTTTAGCCTAAAAATGCTTGCGTAATCGAGTGCAAACTTGTTCCTTTACAGCGTTATTACGCAATCAGCGAAATTTCGCTAAAAGAATAATGATTACAGACGCTCCTGCCACGCAACTGAACCGGTTCAGCCAAACGCTTACCCAGAAAATGGATAACCCCGCCGCTAAAGCCATGCTTTACGGAATCGGGTTGACCGCCGACGACATGCAAAAGCCCCAGATTGGCATTGCCAGTACGGGCTATGAAGGCAACACGTGTAACATGCACCTCAACGGCCTGTCGGTTTACGTTAAACAGGGTATCCAGGCAAACGGGCTGGTGGGACTGATCTTTAACACCATCGGCGTATCAGACGGCATGACCAACGGCAACGACGGCATGCGTTACTCGTTGCCTAGCCGCGACCTGATCGCCGATAGTATCGAGTCGGTGGTAATGGCGCAGTGGTACGATGGCGTAGTAACGGTAGTTGGCTGTGATAAAAACATGCCCGGTGCCATTATGGCTATGGCCCGTCTCGATCGGCCCGGTATTATGGTATACGGCGGTACCATCCGATCGGGCCACTATAAAGGTCAGAAACTCGATATTGTGTCGGCGTTTGAGGCATTGGGAAAGAAGTACGCAGGCAGCATTTCTGACGAAGATTACGAGGGCGTTATTCGCAATTCGATTCCCGGCGCAGGTGCCTGTGGCGGCATGTATACGGCCAACACCATGGCCAGCAGCATCGAGGCCATGGGCCTGAGCTTGCCCTTTAGCAGCAGCTATCCGGCCACGCATGAAGGCAAGCAGGAGGAGTGTAAGAAGATCGGTGCCGCCATGCGCGTTCTGCTCGAACGCAATATCACCCCCGCTGATATCATCACCAAAAAATCGCTTGAAAACGCGCTGACGGTAGTAATGGCCCTGGGTGGATCAACCAACGCGGTGTTGCACTACCTGGCCATTGCCCGCTCGGCCGGCCTCGACTTATCACTTGATGATATTCAGGCGATTAGCGACCGGGTGCCGTTCCTGGCCGATCTGAAGCCGAGCGGTAAGTATTATATGGAAGATATGCTGGCCATTGGCGGTGTGCCGGCGGTAATGAAATACCTCTACCAGAACGGCATGATCCACGGCGATTGCCTGACCGTAACGGGTAAAACGGTAGCCGAGAACCTTGCCGACATCCCAGAGCTGGATTTTGAGAATCAAAGCATTGTTCGTCCATTGAGTAATCCGATTAAAGCTACGGGCCATATTCAGATTCTGCGTGGTAATCTGGCCCCAAAGGGTTCAGTAGCCAAGATTACAGGTAAAGAAGGGCTCCGTTTTGAAGGCGTTGCCAAGGTGTGTGAGCACGAAGGCGAAGTGATCGAGGCGCTGTCGAAAGGAGAAATACTGCCTGGTCAGGTAATCGTTATCAGGAACAGCGGCCCCAAAGGTGGCCCTGGCATGAGCGAAATGCTGAAGCCAACCTCAGCCATTATGGGTGCTGGTCTGGGCGACAAAGTAGCCCTCATCACTGACGGTCGTTTCTCGGGTGGCACCCACGGTTTCGTAGTAGGCCACGTAACCCCCGAAGCCTTCGACGGCGGTCCGATTGCCTTCGTAAAAGATGGCGACAAGATCACGCTCGACGCCGTTGGCCGTGAACTGACGCTACACATTTCAGACGAAGAAATGGCCGAACGCCGTAGCCATTGGACGCAGCCTGTTCCACCGTTTACCAAAGGCGTATTAGGCAAATACATCCGTAACGTAAAATCAGCCAGCGAAGGCTGTGTAACAGACGAAGCTTAACTGATCAACCTAATCTCATGTATACCGACGACGTCACTGCGCTTCCAAAAGGCTTTTCTGCTATAGAAATTGCCAGTAAGTCCATTCGTTTTTCAATGCCGTCTGACCTGCAAACGGGGGCGTTGCTAAAAACGCTGGTTGGGGCGAAGCCAGGAGCGCGCATACTGGAGATTGGAACGGGCACGGGTCTGGCAACAGCCTGGCTACTGGCCGGTATGGATGCCGAATCGTCGCTGATTTCGATCGATAATGACGCAACCTACCAAGCCGTTGCCGACAATATTCTGGGTGATGATACTCGTTTGCAACTGCTGTGTACCGACGCAGGTACGTGGTTGGAAGACGCGGATAGTACCCAACAGTTCGACTTGATTTTTGCCGACGCCTGGCCCGGTAAATATGCGAACCTCGACGCGGCGCTGGGTACGTTGTCGGCGGGTGGTATGTACATCATCGACGATATGCTGCCACAACCCAACTGGCCCGAAGGCCACGCCGAAAAGGTAGACAAACTCGTTGCCGATCTGGAAAGCCGTGACGATTTGCAACTGGTAAAAATGGCCTGGTCGACGGGGATTTTGATTGCCACGAAGAAATAGCCGCTTGAACACAACAAACTGAACAGTATCAACAACCTGCACCACTCTATGGAAACGGTCAGCGTCTTACCTGAACTAACAATTGAGCCGACGGAAATCAAACTGATGTCGGGTTCAGAGGCCCTCATGCGCTCGCTGGTAGCCGAGAAGGTCGATACCATTTTTGGTTATCCTGGCGGGGCGATCATGCCGGTGTATGATGCCCTCTACGACTTTCAGGATCAGATTAACCATATTCTGGTTCGGCATGAGCAGGGCGCCGGCCACGCTGCGCAGGGCTATGCCCGGATGCAGGGCCGCGCGGGCGTATGCCTCGTGACGTCTGGTCCGGGCGCCACCAACCTGGTTACGGCCATCGCCGATGCCTTGATCGACTCTACGCCGCTGGTGTGCATTGTGGGACAGGTAGGTAAAAAACTGCTTGGTACCGATGCCTTCCAGGAAGCCGACGTGATGGGCGTGACCATGCCGATTACAAAGTGGAACTACCAGATCACTAGTGCCGACGAGGTGCCGGAGATTATGGCTAAAGCGTTCTACATCGCCCAGTCAGGCCGGCCGGGGCCAGTGCTGATCGACATGACCAAGTCGGCACAACTGGAGTTAATGACGCAGCCATTTGTGTACGAACGTTGCCAGACGATTATCAGCTACCGGCCACGTCTGACCCCAAAGCAGGATCAGGTTGAAGCCGCTGCCAAGTTGATCAACGAGGCAAAACGTCCCTACATTTTTGCGGGTCATGGCGTGCAACTGGCCAAGGCCGAAGAAGAACTGCTGGCATTCGCTGAGAAAACAGGCATTCCTGTCGCCACAACACTGCTGGGCCAGTCGACTATTCCAACCAATCACCCAAACTATGTGGGTTGGCTGGGTATGCACGGCAACTATGGCCCCAACGTTCTGACAGATCAGGCCGACGTGATTATTGCCATCGGCATGCGTTTCGACGATCGGGTAACGGGCGATGCCAGCAAATACATCCGGCAGGCCAAGGTAATCCATGTCGAGATCGACCCGGCCGAAATAGACAAGATCATCAAGGCGCATGCGCCAATCGTTGGTGATGCCAGAGAGGTGTTGAAAGCACTACTGCCATTGGTCAAAGAGAATGACCATACGGTTTGGCGCAATGAGTTCAGGAAGTATGATGTAATTGAGAATGAGAATATTACGGCCCCTGAGTTGAGCGGAGATACCGAGAAGATCAAAATGGCCGAAGTGATTGATTTGCTTTCGCGAAAGACCAACGGTAACGCCGTCCTGGTTACCGACGTTGGTCAGCACCAGATGATGGCATCGCGCTATTATCAGTTCCGGCAGAAGAACAGTCTTGTTACCTCAGGCGGTATGGGTACAATGGGCTTTGCTCTCCCCGCCGCGTTCGGTGCGCAGGTAGCAGCTCCCGATCGGCAGGTGGTAGCCATCATTGGCGATGGTTGTTTCCAGATGACCCTGCAGGAACTGGGCACCATTGTGCAGAACGAACAGCCCGTGAAAGCCATCATCCTAAATAACAACTTCCTGGGAATGGTACGGCAGTGGCAACAGCTTTTCCACAGCCGCCGCTACTCGTTCGTTGAACTGCAAAATCCTGATTTCGTCACGATTGCCAAAGGGTTCGGTATGGCGGGCCATACCTGTAACGAGCGCGAAACCCTCTCTGACTCGCTCGACCAGATGCTGGCCTTCGACGGTCCCTATCTGCTGGAGGTGATCGTTGAAAAAGAAGAAAACGTGTTCCCAATGGTGCCAGCCGGTGCCAGCGTGTCGCAAATTAGACTAAAGTGAGTTTACTGTTTTCAGTTTTCTGTTGCTTCACTCTTTATAATCAGGTACGTTGATGCGATACAACAGAAGACTGTAAACGGAAAACTTTTTAACTGGATTTCATGGCCACTATTCATCGATTTGAAGAATTGAATGCTTGGAAGAAGGCACGAGAGTTGGCCAAAGCGATTTTGGATGTGACGGGGCAAAAGTCCTTTTCTGCAGATTATGATTTGGTGAGGCAAATAAAACGGGCAAGCGGTTCAGTAAGGGATAACGTCGCGGAAGGGTTTGGCCGAGGTGGACGAGCTGAGTTTAGCCAGTTTCTAGGAATAGCTAAAGGATCTGCCTGTGAAGTGAAATCTCAACTATGTCGGGCGCTTGATTCCGGGTACCTCTCAGAAGACAGCTTTCAATCTCTCTATACGTTAGCTGATGAAACTGCGAAAATTATAGATGGTTCCATCATATACCTTAACAAAACAGAAGTCAAGGGCCGCCGATATGCACACGAGCCTAAAGCTGTTTACAGGATTCAGCCCAACGAAACTGAAGACTGTAAACAGCAAACTGTAAACTGAGAAATGACAACCTATACCATTTGCATTTTCACGGGCAACACCATCGGGTTGTTGAACCGGATCACGATCATCTTTACCCGGCGGCGGATCAACATTGAGAGCCTGACGGTGTCAGAAACTGAGCGGAAAGGCGTGTCACGCTTCACCATCGTCATTCGGCACGAATCGCGCGATGAGGTAGAGAAGATCGTGCGGCAAATCCGGAAGATCGTGGAGGTGCTGGCCGTGTTTGGCTATCTCAACGACGAGATCGTGTTCAACGAAATTGCGCTCTTCAAAATATCCACCCCGTTGGGAAGTAAACCGCTCGATGTAGAAACAATCAACAAACTGCACAAAGCCTGGGTCGTATATTGGGGCCTCGATTACGTCGTGATCGAAAAAACAGGTAACGAAACAGAGATTTTTGCCTTTTTCGAATACCTGCGACAGTATGAAATTCTGGAATTTGTCCGTTCCGGTCGGGTGGCTGTTGGCAAAACCGAGAAAGGTTTGGTCGAGTACCTGCCCGAAGCCGAGTGGGCATATTATTTGTAAGTAACCATTATGATTGACCCTCTGCCGGCCGTTTCGTCATCAGCAACTTCCACCGTCGCTCGGTACCTATTGCGGGTCCATGAGGTGATTGAACGTTGGTTGCAGGGCGATAACTGGCTGTGGAAAGTAGTGTTGGCAGGCCTGCTCAGTCCGCTTTTTTTCTTCCCGACGCACAGTGGATTGTGGAACCTGCCAACCGAATACTGGGCGGCTTTCCAGACGAAATTCTACTTCTGGGATACCATCGAGGATCAGATCATTCATCCGTTGCGGCCAATCATCTGCTACGATGAAAACCCCGGATGCCACGAAGACAAGATGGTGTTCCGGCTGTTTTTGCCTGCCCTGTATGCCCTTGTGCGTAGCCGTGAAGCTGTGTATGCCGTGCAACTGCTTTGCTGGCCCGTCTTTTTGTATCTGCTGGCTCGCGAAACGTACCGGTTAACGAACAGTAAGTCTGTAGCTCTGTACCTGGCCTTGTCGATAATGGGTATTTATGTTGGAGGGGCGTTTCCCTTCGATTTTGTTACCTGCGGCGATGCTTTTGCCTATTTTCTGCTACTGGTAGCCGCTGTTACCCGCAACCGGCTGGTGCTCATTATCAGTTTGTTTCTGGTGTACTGGGTTGACGAGCGGGCGTTGATCAACTCGGTGTATGTGCTGGTTTACCGCTGCCTGGTGGTGGCGCACGACCAACCGTTATTCGGCCCGAAGAACGTTCGTACCATCGCAACAGTGGTGTTTACCTGGGTTTTGTATCTGGGCATTCGATTCTGGCTGAAAAGCCTGTATAACGTGACTGATGCCACCGCCGGCCTGGGTGTCTCATTCCTGTTAACTGTGCCGGTATGGATCAGTGTACTGAAAATTGGCCGCTCTTACGAAATGCTGTGGGTGCTGGTAGGCGTAGGGTTATGGGGGCTCTGGCAGCAACGCCAGACACTATTGCTAACAGGTACGCTGGCAGCGCTGGCTTTGTCAACGGTCATATCCATCATGGTGGCCGATACCAGTCGTAGCCTTGGCTACGGGTTGCTTTTGTTTCTAATCGTATTGCCTTCGGCGCTGGGTACGTTGCGTCTGCCTCGTCTAAAAGACCTGATGCTCGTCACAGCCCTTGTCTGTATCTTGTTTCAAACGCGATTTCTGTTGATTTATAGACCCGAAATCATGTACCTGTTTGAATAAACTGTTCGATCACCCATCTTATCAAATTCAATAATCAAGTAAATCAATGGCACAAATTAACTTTGGCGGAACCGTCGAGAACGTTGTTACCCGCGAAGAATTTCCTCTTGAGACCGCCCTCGAAACGCTCAAAAACGAAACAATCGCCGTTATCGGCTACGGTGTTCAAGGCCCTGGCCAGTCGCTGAATATGCGCGAGAATGGCTTCAACGTGATTGTAGGTCAGCGTAAAGGCAAAACATACGACAAAGCAGTAGCCGATGGCTGGGTTCCCGGCGAAACGCTGTTCGAAATTGAAGAAGCCCTCGAAAAAGGAACGATCATCTGCTTCCTGCTATCAGACGCCGCGCAGATCGAGCTGTGGCCTACGGTAAAAGCGGCCCTGAAACCCGGCAAATCACTGTATTTCTCGCACGGTTTCGGCGTGACCTACAAAGAGAAAACCGGCATCGTTCCACCGGCCGACGTTGATGTATTCCTGGTGGCTCCGAAAGGCTCAGGTACGTCGCTGCGTCGGTTGTTCGTTGAAGGCAAAGGCCTGAACTCGAGCTTCGCCGTATATCAGGATGCCAGCGGAAACGCCCGTAACAAATGTATCGCCATGGGTATCGGCGTAGGGTCGGGTTACCTATTCGAAACGGATTTCTACAAAGAAGTAACATCTGACTTAACCGGCGAGCGGGGTACGTTGATGGGTGCCATTCAGGGTATTTTCGCGGCTCAGTATGAAGTGCTGCGCGCCAACGGCCATAGTCCGTCAGAAGCCTTCAACGAAACGGTGGAAGAACTGACGCAGTCGCTGATGCCACTCGTAGCCGAAAACGGCATGGACTGGATGTACGCCAACTGCTCGACAACCGCCCAACGCGGCGCCCTCGACTGGTGGAAGCCTTTCCGCGATGCCACGAAACCTGTTTTTGAGCAACTGTATAACTCGGTGAAAACCCAGGAGCAGGCCGAAATCAGCATTACCCGTAACTCACAGCCCGACTACCGCGAGAAACTCGAAGTCGAACTGGCCGAGCTGCGCGACTCTGAAATGTGGCAGGCCGGTGCCGCCGTACGTAACCTGCGCCCGGAACGGAGCTAATCAGTACAGTAACAGACTAAGTAAAGTTGGGTGCCCTTACCTTTAACGAATTGTTTTAGGTAAGGGCATTGTTTATTTTACACTACGTATCCATGTTGCTCCTGCGGGCTACTTTCATCAACTATGATCGACTCTGAAAAAACAGTTCAACTGCCTGATCTTGACAATATCTATTTAGCTGCCGAACGGTTGCGGGGTGTTGCCTCTCATACGCCGCTACAAGAGAACCTGAATTTGTCAGAACGCTACGGCGCTACAATTTTCCTGAAGCGGGAGGATTTACAGGTGGTGCGGTCATACAAGATTCGGGGGGCGTATAACAAAATGGCCAGTTTGTCGGCCGATGAACTGGCAAAGGGCGTTGTCTGTGCCAGCGCGGGCAACCACGCGCAGGGCCTGGCCTATGCCTGCCGGAAAATGGCGGTGAAAGGCACCATTTTCATGCCCACAACAACGCCGAATCAGAAGGTAAAGCAGGTGAAACTGTTTGGCAAAGAGTTCGTCAACGTAGTACTCATCGGTGATACCTACGACGACGCTTTCCACGCTGCTACCGAGTATGTACAAACCCACGACAGCACGTTCGTTCACCCCTTCGACGATGTGCTGGTGATGGAAGGGCAGGGCACCGTTGGCCTTGAAATCTTCAAAGACTCAAACTTTAAGATCGACTATCTGCTCATGGCCATTGGCGGAGGTGGGCTGGCTTCGGGCGTATCGACGGTGTTTAAGCAGCTTAGTCCGAAGACAAAACTTATTGGGGTTGAGCCACTTGGGTCACCATCAATGAAAGTAGCCATTGAAGAAGGACACGTTGTTACACTCGATAAAATCGATAAGTTTGTGGATGGTGCCGCTGTGAAACGGGTGGGCGATACCACATTCGAGATCTGCCGCCGTAATCTCGACCGGGTCATTCTGGTGCCGGAAGGGAAGGTGTGTACGACTATACTGGAACTCTATAACGAAGAAGCCATCGTGGCTGAACCCGCCGGTGCTCTGAGTATTGCCGCGCTGGACCTGATTAAAGACGAGATCAGGGGCAAGAATGTGGTGTGCCTGGTTGGTGGCGGCAACAACGACATCACACGCACTGAAGAAATCAAAGAGCGGTCGTTGTTGTATGAAGGATTGAAACATTACTTCATCATCCGTTTTCCACAACGTGCCGGAGCCTTCCGTGATTTTCTGGAACTGGCTCTTGGCCCTACAGACGATATTACGCTGTTCGATTACGCCAAGAAAACCAATCGTGAGCGGGGCTCTGCTCTGGTTGGTATTGAACTTAAAAGTAAAGCTGATTTTGATCCATTACTCGAACGGATGAAAGCCGCAAAAATTCAGTTTGAGTACATCAACGACAAGCCTACCTTGTTCGAGTTCCTGATATGAAAATAGTCCATCCACCACCCCATAAAGAATCGCCGCCGCTCAATGAATTGTTGCCTCAAAGTCCATTCGCAGCGCTGGTAACACGCCTGGACGGAAAGGTCGATAAACTGCTCTCCGTAGACCATTGGCAGTGGCGGGTGGTGTGGATCAGCCTGCTGTCTTCTGTGGTACATATGGTACTGACTAACCCGAGTTGCCTCTGGTTTTATCAGCATTTCTTTGCCGTGGTGCTGGCCGGTCAGGAATTCGATACGTACAACGTCGTGAAGATGCAGGCATCAACGTTCTTTACGGATCTGGGACTTTCGCATTTCACCAATGCGGCCTACGCCTCAGAAAGTCATAATGCCAAAATGCAGTTTCGGCTGCTGTTGCCTGCCCTGACAGCGCTGCTTGGCATTTCCAGGGTCAGCCTCACATTCTGGTCACTACAGTTGCTGTTGAGTGGGGTTTTTGTCATTATTGCTACCCGGCTCGCGTTCCGGATGACCGGCGATCGGGTGAGCAGCTTTCTGTTCGTGCTCGTTCTGTCGCTATTATATCCGCTCAGATCGGCCTGGCTGGATATCACGGCCTACGGCGATTTTTTTGCTTATTTTCTCTTATTGATTGCCCTGTACACACGCCGGCCATTGGTGCTTTTTCTGTCACTACAGGCCGCTTTCTGGGCCGACGAACGGGCCGTTATGGGTAGCTGCTTTGTTTTTCTCTGGCACGTGATGGCAACGCTGGCAGCACAAAAAACCTACCGGATCACCACCGCCCAGATAATTATTACGGCCAGCTGCGTTTGCTATATTTCGGTAAAATACTGGCTCAGAATGCATTTCAATATCCCGTCAACGGAGATGCGCTATATCGGCGAGTTTAAGACAACGTATATCGAAAACAGTAAGATCATTGGCTTTAAAATATGGAGCGGTTTTCAGGGTGCCTGGCTGCTGATCATCCTTTCATTTTCGCTGTTATTGCATGGCCGCCGTTACATTGATTGTGCGCTTTTGTTCGGTTTTTTGCTGCTGACTGTTAACCTGAGCTTTATCGTTGTTGACGTAAACAGGGCCATTTCGTATAATTATTTAGTCCTGTTCTGTGCGTTGGCTACGTTGGTCAAACTAACCACTACCACAGAGTTGCGTCGTGTGCTGGGTGTTGTTCTGGCAAGTCTGCTAATCTGCCCATTACCCAACCGTTTGCGCATTGTAATGGGTATACCGTTGATGTGAGTTACCAGAAAAATTAGGTATGCTTCGCGTTCCATCGTCCATACAGCCCCATCAATTTCAGTCGCTGACCATTCAGCGGCCAGATCCGGTTGGGGGGAACGAGTCGCGTTCCGATGGGTCGGAGATGACATTTGTGGCCTACAGGAGCGACGTATATCCTGAACGAAACGAGATTTTCTTCGAGGAACATGCGGTGGTAGTGGTGCTGGAAGGCGAGAAGAAATTCAGCTCGCCCACGCAGGAGCTACACGTCAGGAAAGGTGATATCCTGTTCTTTCAACGGGGGTGCTACTCCATGAACGAATCCATCGATGTGAATTACCGGAGCCTGGTATTTTTCGTGAATGAGCGGCTGCTTAAAGAGTTTGTCAGCCAGCATATTACTTTGTTTCAACGTACCCCGGCGGTCCGCCGGGGCGGTGGACTCGCCCAAACTGGTGTTGAGCTTCTGCCTGAAGCGGCGATTCTGTCATTTGCTTCTTCAGGTACGTCTGTGCCAGGTACGTTCACTAACTTCATTCAGTCGCTGTTACCCTATTTCGGGTCACACACGCCCTACCTGAATGAACTGCTCCGGCTGAAATTCCAGGAGTTGCTCCTGCACCTGTTTGAGCTCGACACAACGGGTCAGCTTCGTATCATTCTCTGGCACCTGTACCAAGGTCAGAAAACCGATCTCGATTACCTGATGAGCACGTACCTGTTGAAACCCCTGTCGATGGCTGAACTGGCCCGGATCTCAGGCCGTAGCCTTTCTGCGTTTAAACGTGATTTTGAAGAACACTTCCACACCTCGCCCGGCCACTGGATTCGCCGCAAACGCCTTGAGCATGCCCATTTTCTGTTGCGCAACACCGACAAGAACGTCTCGGAAGTGAGCATGGAAATCGGCTACGAAAGCGTATCCCACTTTATCAAAGCCTATAAGCTGCAGTATGGCTTTACACCAAAGCGGGCCTTTACTGTTTGTGTAGGGAGAGATTTCAACGGTCTTTCAAATACGGTGCCGGAGCAAACGCTCGAAGGAGCGGGAGAAGCTGATTAACGAATTCCGGAGAATGGAATGCCCGTAAAGATCTGTTAACGGAAATATTGGTTACTTTCAGGAAAAACTATATAGACTGTTATGAAGTCAATTCTGTTTGCTGCCATCTGCCTTCTTGGAGTGTCGTTTCACGTTCAGGCGCAAAGCGCCCCGAAACGAGACCGGATTAAATACCTTTTTGTACTTATGAAGCAGGACTCCTTGGTGTTGAAGCAAATGGATGCTACGATAAACATGGCCAGAAGTGTCACGAAAATGGGAACAGGGATGGCAAAGCAGATGGTCGCCGCAGATAGTGTTCGCATACCAGTCGATTCTGCTATGCTGAAAAGGCATGATGTGTTTATGCAAAAGATGATCAAGGTGGCGAAAGAAAATACCCTAAAGCTTATTAATGAAGATATGGTCGATATTTATGACCAGTACTTCACAGTTCAGGAAATTGAGGCGTTTTGCGCGTTTTATCAAACGCCGGCTGGCCGCAAACTGATCGATACGACGCCTGCCATTTCAAAAGATATTATGATGCGTTCAATGACTAAGTACCAACCCGAGATTATGAAGTTGTTTAAAGAATATATGGACGAGTCGAAGCGAGAGATCGAGCAGAAATATAAATGAGAACACGATAGGCAACCATTATAGACGTTCAGTTCAACGACAAAATAGATTTACCTAAACCATTGATGGCCAGTGGTTCTAACTGGGGCCAGATTTCTTTACGGGCTACATAGACCGTTACCAACGGTACTGTGCGAGTGTCATCTTTAGGGTGCGGAATTTGCCGTACTGCAGGTGGGGATACTACTACATAGTGGCCTGAGTAGGCGGGGTCATAGAGCGAAGTTACCCTAAATTCTGCGCCATACCGGTAGTCGCCACCAAGGGCAGATTCCCTGTTAGCCCAGATATCGGGCTTTATATGAATAGCTTCTTTAGGGTCGAGGCTAGTGTAGCATACAAAGCGCAGAAGCACCTCTGGCTTGAGTATGCGTGCATTATTGTCCATGTGTTGCTTGTTGTTTATTGTGGAAACAAGATAGATAAGAATTTAATACAAGTAAAATATAATGACGGGTTTTATAATACAGATTAGGTATATTATTTGCGATGTGCCTACATACAGCGCCTAGTAGGCAGTACAGATACAGCTCGTTATCCTATCATCAATCGTTGTCAAATCGTGATCGTCTACCATACACTTTGACCAAGCCTAACGCTAAAACACATTATGCAGTTTTACACCCATAGCTTCCCTCTGAACTAAAATCGCTATTTACTGGACGGATGGCGTGATGCGTAGTTCTTTGCGACCTGCCACTTTTGTAGGTACGTATTACGTTCTCCGCTACAGTTATGAGTACCCCAAAAACACTATTTGATAAAGTATGGGATGCGCATGTCATCCGGCACATCGAAGATGGTCCCGACGTGTTCTTTATTGATCGCCATTTCATTCACGAGGTAACCAGCCCGGTGGCGTTTCTGGGTCTTGAGGGCCGTAATGCGCCTGTCCTGTTCTCGGGACGTACCTTCGCAACGGCTGACCACAACACGCCCACAATCAACCAGCACCTGCCGGTAGCTGACCCATTGTCGGCTAATCAGCTGGATGCGCTGGAGCGGAATAGTGCAAAATACCATATCTCACACTGGGGCCTGGGCAACCCGAAAAATGGCATCGTACACGTGGTTGGGCCCGAAAATGGCATTACTCTGCCCGGCATGACCATCGTTTGCGGCGACTCACATACCTCAACTCACGGTGCCTTTGGCGCTATTGCGTTCGGTATCGGCACGTCGGAAGTGGAGATGGTACTGGCCACCCAGTGTATCATGCAGCCCAAGCCGAAGAAAATGCGAATTTCGGTGAATGGTGAGCTGGGTAAAGGTGTGCTGCCGAAAGACGTGGCGCTATACATCATTGCGCAGATTTCGGCGAGTGGTGCTACAGGCTACTTCGTTGAATATGCCGGCGACGTATTCCGTAACATGAGCATGGAAGGCCGTATGACGGTCTGCAACATGAGCATCGAGATGGGCGCGCGCGGCGGTATGATTGCTCCCGACGCCACTACGCTAACGTACCTGAACGGCCGTGATCTGGCTCCTAAGGGTGAGGCCTGGGATAAGCTGGTTCCGTATTGGGAATCGCTGACGACCGACGAAGGGGCTACGTTCGATAACGACCTGACATTCAACGCCGCCGACATTGAGCCACAGATTACGTATGGCACCAACCCCGGCATGGGTACGGGCGTAACCAAGCAAATTCCCTTAGCGGCCGATCAGCAGGATGGCGATGCCAGTTATAAGAAATCGCTGAACTACATGGGTTTCGCCGAAAACGAATCCATGATCGGTAAACCCATCGATTTCGTGTTCCTGGGAAGTTGCACCAACGGTCGTATCGAAGACTTCCGGGCGTTTGCCTCCATCGTGAAAGGCCGCAAAAAAGCCGACAACGTAACGGCCTGGTTGGTACCGGGTTCGCACATCGTGGAGGCGCAGATCAAGGAAGAGGGTATTCTGGATATTCTGACCGAAGCCGGTTTTGCGCTGCGCCAGCCTGGTTGCTCGGCCTGTCTGGCCATGAACGACGACAAAGTACCAGCCGGTAAATACGCCGTATCAACGTCGAACCGCAACTTCGAAGGCCGTCAGGGGCCCGGTGCGCGTACCCTCCTGGCCAGCCCGCTGGTAGCCGCCGCCGCCGCCGTAACGGGCGTAGTGACAGACCCAAGAATACTGTTGTAAAAAGTTTGCTGTTTGCCGTTTACTGTTGCGCTGCTACCATACCTAATCACAGTTTAGCAGCGCAACAGTAAACGGCAAACAGCAAACAGCAAACTCATTTCCCCATGGCTTACGATAAATTTACCATACTCCGTAGTAGTGCCGTTCCGATGCCGATCGAGAACGTGGATACGGATCAGATTATTCCCGCCCGTTTCCTGAAAGCCACCGAGCGCACAGGATTCGGCGACAACCTGTTCCGCGACTGGCGGTACAATAACGACAATACGCCTAAAGCCGATTTCGTGCTGAACAACCCAACCTATTCGGGCAAAATCCTGGTTGGCGGCAAGAACTTTGGTAGCGGATCGAGCCGCGAGCATGCTGCCTGGGCCATTTACGATTACGGTTTCCGTTGCGTAGTGTCGAGCTTTTTCGCCGACATTTTCAAAGGAAACGCGCTGAACATCGGCATCTTACCGGTGCAGGTGAGTCCCGAGTTCCTTGAGAAGATCTTCGCCGCTATTGACGCTGATGCGAACACGGAACTGGAAGTAAACTTGCCTGCGCAGACGATCACCATTCTGGCCACGGGCGAGAGCGAGTCGTTTGCTATCAACAGCTACAAGAAAGACAACCTTACCAACGGCTACGACGACATCGACTACCTGCTGTCGATGAAACCCGAAATCGAAGCCTTCGCTGAAACGAGGCCATTTTAAAGAGTGAAAGAGTGAATGAGCGAAAGAATGACTAATGTGGTCGATTAGTCATGCGACAATAATCTTTCGCTCATTCACTCATTCATTCGTTCACTCTTTGACTATGAAACGTCGCTACATTGAAATGATGGATACGACACTCCGCGATGGTGAACAGACCAGCGGCGTGTCGTTTTCCGCGTCCGAAAAACTGGCGCTGGCGCAGTTGCTACTCACCGAAGTCAAGGTCGATCGGGTAGAGGTGGCTTCGGCGCGGGTGTCGGCGGGCGAGTTGGAGGCCGTAAAGCAGATTACCTGCTGGGCTGCCAATGCCGGACTGCTGGATAAGGTCGAGGTGCTCACGTTTGTGGACGGACAGGCTTCTCTCGACTGGATGAAGGCGTCGGGCGCGAAGGTGATGAACCTGCTGACCAAAGGTTCGCTGAATCACCTGACCCACCAGCTAAAGAAAACACCAGACTGCCATTTTGCCGAGATTCAGCAAGTAATTGCTGACGCGCATCAGCTTGGTATTCAGACGAATGTGTATCTGGAAGACTGGAGCAACGGCATGCGAAACTCGCCCGAGTACGTGTTGCAGTATCTGGATTTCATTCAGACCCAACCCATTCGCCGCGTGTTGTTGCCCGACACGCTGGGTGTATTGACGCCGACCGAAAGCTACACGTTCGTCCATCAGCTGGTGACCCGTTACCCAAAATTACATTTCGATTTCCATGCTCATAATGACTATGATCTGGGCGTTGCCAATGTCATGGAAGCCATTCGGGCAGGGGCACACGGCATTCACCTGACCGTGAACGGGCTGGGCGAACGGGCAGGTAATGCGCCAATGGCCAGCGTCATTGCCGTGCTGCGCGACTTCATGCCCGAGGTACGTATGGGCGTTGTCGAAAAGTCGCTGTATCAGGTCAGTAAGATTGTCGAGACGTTTTCGGGGCTTCGTATTCCAGATAATAAACCCGTCGTTGGCGACAACGTATTTACCCAAACAGCCGGTATTCATGCCGACGGCGATAAGAAGAACAATCTGTATTTCAACGCCTTGCTGCCCGAACGCTTCGGCCGGAAACGGAGCTATGCGCTGGGTAAGATGTCTGGTAAAGCCAACATCGAAAATAATCTACGCGAACTGGGTATTCAATTGTCGGAAGACGACCTGAAGAAAGTGACGCAGCGCGTGATCGAGTTGGGTGATCTGAAAGAAGTGGTTACGCGCGAAGATCTGCCGTATGTCATTTCTGACGTGCTGCACACGAGTTCAGTGGCGGCGCGGGTGGAGGTGTTGAATTATGTGCTGACACACTCAAAAGACCTAAAACCGTCGGCCACCCTCCGGGTACGTATCGACGAAGAGCAATTCGAAGAAAACGCCCAGGGCGATGGGCAATACGATGCCTTTATGAACGCGCTGAAGAGCATTTACAGCCGCAAGAAAATGACGTTGCCGATGCTGACCGACTACGCCGTACGGATTCCGACCGGCGGCCGGACCGATGCCCTGTGTGAGACGATCATCACCTGGAAATCGACAACGAACGAATTTAAAACCCGGGGCCTCGATTCTGACCAAACAGTGTCGGCCATCAAGGCAACCCAAAAAATGTTGAATACTTTAGAATAAAGGGAGAAGAGGGAAGAAAGGGAATAGAGGGAGGAAGGGGGCTTATGCGTTAGCTCCCTTCCTCTCCCTCTTCCCTCTACTCCCTTTCCTCCGTTCCTCCTTATTTATGAACAAACACATTCTCGTTGTGCCCGGTGATGGCATTGGGGCCGAAGTGACGACTGTCGGCAAACAGGTATTAGAGGCGATTGCCCGAAAGTTCAACCATGAATTCACCTACGACGAAGCCCTCATTGGCCACGTAGCCATTGAAGCCACCGGGGACGCGCTCCCAGCCGAGACGCTCGAAAAAATGCGGACTGCCGACGCCGTATTGTTCGGCGCCGTAGGGCATCCCAAATACGACAACGACCCGTCGGCCAAGGTACGTCCCGAGCAAGGGCTGTTGCAAATGCGGAAAGAGCTGGGGCTGTACGCCAACCTGCGTCCGATCAAGCTGTTTGATGAACTGTTGAGCTCATCGAGCATCAAACCCGAAATTCTGCGCGGAGCTGATATTCTGTTTTTCCGTGAACTGACCGGCGATGTGTATTTCGGCGAAAAAACGCGTTCAGAGGATCGTAGCACCGCTTCCGACCTGATGATCTACCACAAGTACGAAGTGGAGCGTATTGTACGGAAGGCGTTCGAGGCGGCCCGTACCCGGCGGAACAAGCTGATGAGCGTGGACAAGGCCAATGTACTGGAAAGCAGTCGCTTATGGCGCGAAGTAGTGCAGGCGCTGACGCCCGAGTACCCCGACGTAGAAGTCGAACACCAATTCATCGACGCGGCTGCGATGCTGCTGATCAAAGACCCCAAGCGGTTCGATGTGGTCGTGACGGGAAACCTGTTTGGTGATATCCTGACCGATGAAGCCTCACAAATTGCCGGGTCAATGGGCATGCTGGCGTCAGCGTCGGTAGGCGATAGCACGGGCGTATACGAGCCTATTCACGGTTCAGCGCACGATATCACCGGAAAAGGTGTGGCCAACCCACTGGCGTCGGTATTGTCAGTGGCGCTGTTGTTGGATATCTCGTTTGGGATGAAAGCTGAATCAGAAGCCGTTATCGCTGCCGTTGATGCCGTCCTGAAAGATGGTTATCGCACCCGCGACATTGCCGATGCCGACACAGCCGCTGATAAGCTGCTGGGTACGTTCGCAATGGGCGAGCAGGTGCTGTCGCATTTGGCATAGGGTAAGTGCTTAGGTTAGTATTTAGTTGATAGATAGCGTGTTGCTTTAATGTAATGTGCTACGCGAGTAGGGCCCTTCGACAGGCTCAGGGTGACATTCCGACTCAAGTTCGTCATGAACATCTGGATGTGAGCTGTCACCCTGAGCCTGTCGAAGGGCCCTACTCGCGTAGCACATTACGAAACAGCCATCATATATCAGGCAATCTATATCATGGGGCTTTTGGGAATTCATGTTACCACAGCGCTCCAAAAATTCTTTTTCCTAAGCATCGTAAGAATCAAAATCTGGTTATTTTTGTAGTGAAATAACGCATATAGCGAAATTTCGCTGCAAAACCTTCCGTCTGATTTTGACCATGAGCAACCGGATTTACATCTTTGATACTACCCTTCGCGACGGCGAACAAGTGCCTGGCTGTCAGCTAACTACCGACGAAAAAGTACAGGTGGCTATTCAACTGGAGCTACTTGGTGTAGACGTAATTGAGGCTGGATTTCCTGTGTCGAGCCCAGGCGATTTTCGGTCGGTGGTCGAGATTTCGAAAGCCGTAACTAACCCAACTGTTTGTGCGTTGTCGCGGGCGGTTGTGGGCGATATCGATGCAGCTGGTGAGGCGCTTAAGCATGCCAAACGCGGTCGTATCCATACCGGCATTGGCGCGTCGGATATTCACATTCGCAACAAATTCGGCAGCACCCGCGAAGCCATTCTGGAGCAGGCGGTAAGAGCCGTGAAGCACGCTCGTGGGTACGTTGATGACGTAGAGTTCTACGCCGAAGATGCCGGCCGGGCCGATCTGGATTTCCTGTGCCGCCTCACCGAAGCGGTGATCAGCGCAGGCGCTACGGTTGTCAATATTCCCGATACTACGGGCTATTGCCTGCCTAGCCAGTACGGCGACAAGATCAAGTACATCTACAACAACGTACCCAACGTCGATAAAGCCACCATCTCTATTCACTGCCACAACGACCTGGGTCTGGCCACGGCCAATTCGCTGGCGGGTATCATGGGTGGTGCACGGCAGATTGAGTGTACGATAAACGGCATCGGCGAGCGGGCGGGGAACACCTCCCTCGAAGAGGTGGTGATGGCCATGAAAGTGCATAAAGAGCTGGGCTTTGAAACGGGCATCGACACCACGCGTCTGTATCCGGTAAGCCAGCTGGTATCGGGTCTGATGCGGATGCCGGTGCAGGCCAACAAAGCTATTGTGGGCCGCAACGCCTTCGCCCACTCATCAGGCATTCACCAGGACGGTCACCTGAAGCATACCGAGAACTATGAGATCATGAACCCGCTGGACGTGGGCGTCGATAAGTCGCTGATCATCCTAACAGCGCGCTCTGGTCGCCATGCGCTCCGCCACCGTCTCGAACTACTGGGTTACCGCTACGACAAACCCACTCTGGATACCATCTACACTCGCTTCCTCGACATGGCTGACGTTCGTAAGGAGGTCAACGACAAAGATTTGATGGAACTGGTACGCTAACATAAAAAATGCCCTGCCATAACAGCGGGGCATTTTTTATGCTGGATTGCTAACCTGTAATTGAAACCAATCGCTGCATTTTGCCTCGAAAACAGCAGGTTTGATACCAGCTTTTGCCGCCGTAGCCAGTAGCCTCATTGGCATGAATGTTGTACTGAACATCTGTTGTATCACGTGTTTTTTCAGCTCCTGTGAAAAAAGCGGTTTCCATCGGTCTGTTCAGTTTACTTGTTTACCACACGTTAGCCTATGTACTGGTGTGCATTGCCTCGTGGTGGCAGGCAGAGCATGACCTATCACAACGCCTACAGGTATACCGCTCCGTTGATAGTGTTGTCGAGTTCCAGATCCCGCTGCACGGCAAAACCGACGGAGCCACCATGGCCCGCACCACCGAGGATGGCTTTCGATACCGGGACCATTATTACACCGTGATTAGTCTTGAGGTGTTGGACGATACGCTGCATATCGCCAGCATGGAGGTCCAAAATCAATCGTTATGGCAGGATGATCTGCTCATGTTTTTAACAGAACATGTGTCTGGTAGCAGTGACCATAATCAGAAAGCAACTCAATTTCTTAAGTTTCTCCTCAAGGAATATTCGGCGTCGCCACGAACCGAATTTACGTTCGTTTTTCCCTACTGGCGGGAAGTGATCCGTATTCCCGGCTGGTTGTTCATGGTGACCTCACGAGCCCTGCCTGTCCATTTGCCCCCTCCCCGTTGCTAAGAAGGGCGGTTTTCAACATCCTGCGTCTCGTTTACTGGCTCTAGTTTCTGCTTTCTTCAAAAGAGATAGCCGTGACAACTATGCTCGTTTGTTGGCTACGCCATACAACGAGTTAGCGGAGAGGCAGAAGTTACTCTGTTGCCTTCACACGACGCCTGCCAGGTAAAGATACCGTATTGCCCTTATAACGACCGAGGCAGGCCATGTAAGGTAGCTAAGCCGCCCGAACGCTGCGAATAAAGCAGCCCTGCCCAACCGAGTCTGTACTCTAGTGATGCCTTGTAGGCATCGCTCAGTACGCATTCCATTTCATTCACGGGTTAAACGCACAATCATGAAATTTTCTATATATACGTCCATTTGGACAGTCAGTCAATACGTCTTTCACCTTCGCTATATCCCTATTATTGCCTCTCTGTGGGTAATAACGGCATGTCAGCCCAATAAAGATGCCGATCCAAATCCGATCCCGGCCGTTACAGATGCTTCGGTGGCCATGCAGTGGATGGATTTGTTTTTAACGCTCGACCGCTATGCGCCGGGGTATCGACCACCGGTAGCCGCCCGGACATTAGGCTACATTGGTTTGGCAGCCTATGAAACCGTTGTACCTGGCTCGAAAACGTACCAATCGGTAGCCTCTAAATTCGCCGGTCTGACGGTGCCCAAAATTGATGCCGGAAAATCGTATCGCTGGGACGTAGCCGTCAACGAAACGTACTACCTGATGATGAAAAAGTTTTTTCCGCATATTGTTGATGCCGATAAAGAGAAGATTGAGGTATTGTATGTGAAGCTAACGACAGCGACCGGATCGGCCGATGAGCTGGACCGATCGAAAAAGTTTGGTCAGGCGATGGCCAATGCGGTGTTTGCCTATTCGCAAACCGATGTTGCCGGTGATGTCGCGTACTTGCGCAACCAACCGGCCGATTATGTGCCCCCAACGGGTGTTGGTAAATGGCAACCTACGGCGCCTGATTTTAGCCGGGCCCTGTTGCCTTATTGGGGAAAAGTCAGGACGTTTGTCGCTACTGAAGCCGATAAACTGGCTAAGCCGCCGCTCGATTACAGTACGAATATTAAATCAACGCTGTTTGCGCAGGGGCTTGAGATTTACACCGCTACGACGCCGATAACGAGGGATCAGCAATGGGTCGGCGATTTCTGGAGCGACGACATTTATAAACTAACGTTTGAACCTGCCGCCCGCTGGCTAGCGGTTGCCCAGCAGGTTGTGCGTCAGCAAAAGGCACCGCTCGACAAGGCCGTTTACACATACGCAAAACTCGGTATTGGCCTGAGCGACATCGGTGTAGCCTGCTGGAACTCGAAGTACGTATACAACATCGAGCGCCCTATCACCTACATTCGACGAGCAATCGATCCAACCTGGCGGACGCGGCTGAATAACCCAATCATTATTCAGGAAGGCGTGACGCCACCGTTTCCGGCCTATCCATCAGGACATTCCTGCTTTGGAGCAGTCTCGGCCGAAATCCTGACCAACATCTATGGCTCCAGTTATGCCATGACCGATAGTTGCCATGCAGGACGTACGGAGTTCAACGGCGCCCCCAGAAGCTTCAACAACTTCTATGAAATGGCACAGGAAAATGCGTATTCCCGGGTTCTCTTAGGCGTTCATTACCGGATGGACTGCGAAGAGGGGCTACGAATGGGCTACGCAATCGGTCGAAAAGTAAATCAGCTAGCCTGGACGAAATAACCACAACGGCAAGGTCTCTCACCAGTGAAAAATGGACTCGTTGAGCGGGTGTCTGCTTTCGCTGGTGAGCGATTTTCTGCCACGAACTGCCTGGTTTTCAACTATAACTTCTACGCATCAACCTCAGCGCCCACTATGGCAAAGCATCTCTTTATACGTAGTGCACTTACACTCTGTTTACTCTGGAGCTACAGTTTTTCGGCTCATGCACAATCACCAGCGGCCAGTTCATCAACTGATCCAATTGCAACAATTTGGGCCGATATGACGGTGCGCGTGATGACGAAAGCGCCTAAAAATACGCCAACGTATGGCTCCCGGGCAATTGGCTATCTTGGCCTAACCATGTATGAAACCGTTGTGCACGCATCGCCAAAGCACCGGTCTGTATTCAGCAAGTTATCGGCTGCCTATCCGTTGCCAAAACCCGATAAACAACAGGAGTACTGCTGGGAACTGGCCCTGAACGCCGGACAGGCGTATATGCTCAAGGCACTTTATTCGTACACAAATAGAGAGCAACTTATTGATTCCCTGGAAAGTACCCTACGGCAACGCTATGTTAGCCGCGTGAGTCCGGAGGTCGTAGAACGTTCTGAGCAATTCGGCAAAGCAGTTGCCACAGCCATTTACGAATGGTCAAAGACCGATGGCGGCCACGAAGGGTATAATCGGAACTTCCCGCCGGACTATGTACGGCCTGTTGGCGATGGTCTGTGGGTGCCTCCTCTGATTGGGCAATCAAACACCAAGACCCCGATGCATCCAACTTGGGGTCAGAATCGAACCTTTTCTAGTCGCAACAGCAAACTTCCACTACCTAAACCGCTGGTGTATTCCACCGATACAACCAGTCAGTATTATAGCCAATACAAAGAAGTATTTGAGCGAAAAAAAACGCTGACAACAGCCGACCAGGCCACCGTATTGTGGTGGGGCGATGACCCAACCGAAACCTGTTCGCCTCCGGGTCACTCGTATAATCTGGCGACCATTGCCATTCGGACGAGCCAGGCCGATCTGGTCAAAGCGGCCGAAACGTACGCCCGTGTGGGCATGGCCGTTGCCGATGCCTTCGTTTGCTGTTGGAAAGTCAAATTTACGTTTATGGTCCAACGGCCTTCTTCCTTTATTCAGCACAACTTCCGAACTACTAAATCGTGGGGTCCTTCATGGCTGCCATTTTTCCTGGAGCCACCTTTTCCTTCATTTTATTCAGGCCATGCCGTTCAGTCAGCGGCCACAGCTACGGTCCTGACCCACTTATATGGTCATCCGTTTGCCTTCACCGATAACACCCATGTAAACCGCCCCGAGCAATTGCCCGATTATTTCTATACCTATCAAAGCCCGGCCCCTGGCAAGTTCACGTATTCGTATCCTGATCTGGTAAAGCCTCAGATAAAGTATAAAGCCCGGCACTATCAATCCTTTTGGGAGGCCGCTCGGGAATGCGCTGAGTCGAGGCTGATGGGTGGTATTCATACGCGCCATGACAACGAAGTAGGATTAGCCGAAGGAACAAAGATTGGCCGTAACATCAATTCATTCCGATGGCACTGAGGGTTAAATAGCTATTGCAGGCTCAATAATAGCCTGACTAGTTGTTTGTTTCGTCCATAATCCACTGCCAAACGTTGCCTTCGTCGGGGTCATGGCTCTGGCCGTTATACTGGAAGCCAATGGACTTGAGCAGCCTGTTCGAGTAGTTATCGACTGCAAGCGTGTGCGCCATTACGCGTTTCACGTCTGCATGATCAAGCGCAAACTGGCTCAGGCCCCGAGCAACTTCGGTGGCTAACCCTTGCTGGCGATACGGGCTACTGATGGAGTAGCCGATCTCGACTGTTCCTGTGGCATCGGGCTTGCCCTTGAAGCCGCCCATGCCCACCAGAGTCTGGTCGGCAGCATGAATGGTCAGATAGGCCCACCAACCCTGCTCATGAAGCGAAGTATCATGCTGTAAGCCGTTGAGTGTGTATTCCAGCGCGCCGGGATGATCAATCCATAAATCGGCCCATTCAGTCGGTACGTGGATAGGTACGTTGCCTACCTGCAGTGGGCGTTTCGCGATCAGGTCACTGATCATAGAGGCGCTTGCAGACACAAGCCAAAGGCGTGGTGTTTCGATCATGGCAGGTACGTTATGCTTTTGCCAGCGTTTGCAGCGCGGCGACAAACGCGTCCAGTTCAGTCAGCGAGGTGTAGAGGTTAGGCGTGATGCGAACACCCTGCACATTCGCCGCCGGGTTGTCGATGGCGACCGTCCAGACCTTGTGCTTTTCCAGCAGCGTTTTAGCCAGCACAGCCGGGGTCATCCCCACCACACCGACGTTGGCAATACCGCAGGACCGTTCGGGTTGGGCGGGCGTGTTCAGCCGAATGTTGGGCAGGGAACGTACCTGGCTGGTCCAGTATTGCTGGAGATAGCGCAGGCGGGCTTCTTTGGTTTTAATGCCTATTTTTTCGTGGAAACCGATGGCATCGGCAATGGCCAGGTCGGTATGGACGGGGTGAGTGCCGGTATGGTTCAGTTTGCGGATGTCGTTATCGGTGTAGCCCAGATCGGCGAAAAGCGGCCATAAACCCTTTATTTTCTCCTTTTTTACGTAAAGCAGACCTGTACCGATGGGTACGCTTAACCACTTGTGCAGACTGCTGGCGTAATAATCGCAGCCGAGATCAGGAATGGCGAAATCGAGGTGGGCGAACGCATGCGCTCCGTCGACAAGTACGTCTACGCCGTGCCGATGGGCCATGTCCGTGATCTTTTTCACCGGCAAAACCTGACCCGTAATGTTCACCATATGGCAGACCATCAGCAGCCGCGTACGAGGTGTGATGGCCTGTTCGTAAAGACGAACGATCTCATCGTCAGAAGCGGGATGTACAGGTACGTTCAGTACCTTGTTCACGATGCCGTAGCGCCGGGCCTGCAATTGAAACATGTCGAGCATGGCTCCATAGTCGTGCGAGGCCATGATGGCTTCGTCGCCTGCTTTCCAGGTTAGTCCCGCAATGACCGTGTCAATGGATTCGGTGGTGTTGCGGGTGATGATCAGCTCGTCGGGTGAGCAACCGGCTAGTTTGGCCAGACGGTTTCGAGCGACGGCTTTATCATCGAACTGCCGGGTACGCATGTAATAAGAGCCTTCGCGGTTTACATCGCGCACGTGCTGAATGAAGCTGGTCAGCACCGGCTCGGGCTGAATGCAGTAGTAGCCGTTTTCGAGGTTGATATAGTCGGGCTTGATCTGGTACGCCTGCCTGATCGTCGCCCAGAATGCTTCGTCGCGCGCCAGTTCAACCGCAGGTACGTTGCTCATGCTGATCAGTAGCTTGTCCAGACTGCCCGGCAGGAGGGGGGCCGCAGCGATAGTTTTAATGAATTCCCGTTTGGTCATGGTGGTCATGCGTTAATGAGCATTTTGTACTACCTCGACCGTTTCCGTTGAAAACGCTACTGGTTTATCGGCGAATAACACTTTGGTAGCGGCCCATGTTGTTCGAAAGAGATCCGACTGGCGGTAGGCTTCCAGGGCTTCGGACGATTCCCAATGGCTGTGCGTCATCCTGACGTTCGGTTGGTCGAGATCACGCAGCAGCTCCAGGTGAAGACAACCGGGGAATACCCTAATTTTTGCCTTCGACGCGTCGAAGATGGATAGGAAATCAGCCAGACGATCTTCCTGAAATGTCATGCGGACAAAGCGTATGAGCATAGAGTAGGGCCGAAGCTCCAGCTTCGGTAGTTGAATGACCTGCTATAGCACTACCGAAACTGGAGTTTCGGCCCTACAATTAACCAAACATCAACCTAATTTTTATGAATTACCGCACGTTTGGCCGTACAGGCTGGCAAGTAAGTGAAATTGGCTATGGCATGTGGGGCCTGGCTGGTTGGACCGGTTCCGACAAGGCCGAGGTACTCCGCGCCCTTCAGCGCTCCGTTGAACTGGGCTGCAACTTTTTCGATACGGCCTGGGGCTATGCCGAAGGTGTCAGCGAGCAGATTCTGGGTCAGTTGCTGAAAGACAACGCCGATAAGAAGCTGTATGCTGCTACGAAGATTCCACCCAAAAATCGGGTTTGGCCATCACGAGCCGACTTCTCGATCGACGACGTTTTTCCGCCCGATTATATTGTCGAGTATACCGAGCGTAGTATGAAGAACCTGGGTGTCGAGCAGATCGACCTCATGCAGTTTCACGTTTGGGAAGATGCCTGGGCCGAGCGTGACGAATGGAAAGAAGTGATCGAACAGCTGACAAAGGCCGGTAAAGTAGCTGCCTGGGGTGTGTCGGTAAACCGTTGGGAGCCAGATAACTGCCTGAATACACTCCGTACCGGTTTGATCGACGGCGTGCAGGTGATCTATAATATTTTCGACCAGAACCCAGAAGACAACCTCTTCCCGCTCTGCCGCGAACTGAACATCGGCGTGATTGCCCGCGTGCCCTTCGACGAAGGCACGCTGACAGGTACGTTTACAAAAGAAACCACCTTCCCGGCCGACGACTGGCGGTCGACCTATTTCGTGCCTGAGAACCTGAACAGCAGCGTCGACCATGCCGATGCGCTGAAACCGCTAGTGCCTCAGGGTATGACGATGCCCGAACTGGCCCTACGGTTCATCCTGGCTAATTCCGACGTGGCCACGACCATCCCCGGTATGCGCCAGATCAGAAACGTAGAAGCCAACTGCGCCGCCAGTGACGGAAACGCCCTGCCGGCTAGCCTGTTAGAAGAGTTGAAAGGCCACCGTTGGGACCGTACCCCAACCGAGTGGAGCCAGTAGAAGGATTTGGGATTTTGGATATCGGATTTTGGATTTGTTGCTTACGCTAAAGCAAGCCCGTGCGTCAGCCCAATCCGAAATCCGCAATCCTAAATCCGACATCCCTTAGTATTCCTGCGTTAGCGGGTGAACCATGAACTCGTCGATGACGACGTGGGCGGGGCGAGTGAGGATGAACAGCATCGACTCGGCCATGTCTTCGCTTTGCAGGTAATTCTTTGAGGTTTCGTGGCCGTGGCCTTTGGCGTGGAAATGCGAATCGACCAGGCCGGAGTACACGCCCGATACCTTGATACCGAACGGACGTACCTCTTTGCGTAAGGCACCCATGAACGCTTCCTGCGCGTATTTACTCGCCGTGTAGAGCGACCCGCCTGCAAACGTGCGCTTGGCTACGTCAGACGCCACCACTACGATATGGCCACTGCCTTTGGCCTTCAGCGTTGGCAGGGCGGCTTTGGTGAGCAGGAATGTGCCTTTCACGTTAGTCGCCATCACAGAGTCCCACTCGTCAACACTAATGTCGTCAACATTTTTGAAGACGCCGTATCCCGCATTGTTGATGACGATATCGATGGTGCCGAAGCGGTCGAGTGCCGTTTTGACCACCAACGCCATGTCGGTTTCGCTGGCTACGTCGCCGGGAACGACCACGATCTTGCCTCTGCCTTCTGTTTCCAGGGCGCTAAGCTCCTCCGCGTTGCGAGCGGTGGCCAGAACGTTAGCACCGTTTTGCGCCAATAAAAGCGCCGTGGCCCGGCCTATTCCGCGCGAAGCACCGGAGATGATGATTGTTTTCTTATCGAGAATCATGTGTATGGCTGGTTATGTTTGGGTACGTCCCGATGCAACGTACCTGAGTCAACACGCTATTCTGCAAAGATGCGGCGTATCTTGCCGACCGTGTTTATTCCGTCTAAAAAATGATCTACCTCCTCGCCAGCATCCTGCTTTCGGTGATGTTGCTCCTCAATTTTCGCCTGTTTCCGCGCTACAACGTCAACACCGTGCAGGCCATCAGCCTCAATTACATCGTCTGTTTCCTGACCGGGTATGTGTTGTTGCCATCAGACGTTTCCTTTACACTGGATTTTGGCCAGACCTGGACCTGGGTGGCGCTGGGTATTGGGGTGGCGTTTGTCATTACGTTTTTATTGTCGGGCGAATCCACGCAGCGGAACGGCATTACGGCTACGTCGCTGGCCAACAACCTGTCGCTGGTGATTCCGGTTTGTGTGAGCCTGTTTGTTCTGGGTACGTCGGGGCGGGCGTTCGACGGCTGGAATTACTTTGGTTTGGCGCTGGCGGTAGTGGCTGTAGCGTTGAGCACCTACAAAAGGCCAGTAGAGAACGTACCTGACCAGGCCAGTAAGCGTGGTCTGGTTGCTTTGCTGCCCGTGGCTGTTTTTCTCATGTACGGATTCACTAATACCATGATCAACTACATGAACGTCGAGTACATTGCCGCGCTGGGAATCAGTCCCGTTGTTGTAACGCTGACGATGGTTGTAGGCGCCATTATGGCGGGTATGGTGCTGTTCCTCTACCGCCTGGTAAGAGGCCAAGACCGCTTCGAACTATGTAACCTGGCGGGGGCTGTTACGCTGGGCGTGCCTAACTTTCTGAGCTTCTACACGCTTGTTCTGGCGTTATCTGCTTTTGGCGGCAACGGAGCGCTGGTTTATCCCTTATACAATATTGGTGTCATTCTTGTGGCTGCTGGGGTAGCTGCGCTCTTCTTCCGTGAAAAACTACTGCCAATAAATAAAGCAGGGTTGGCTTTAGCCGTGCTGGCTATTGCGCTGATCTCCTGGCAGGAGTTGATCTGACCAGCCTGATCAGGTTGCTTAAAGGGCTGGCCGGGAAGCGCGTAGCCGGTTTACGTAACGCATGCATAATCAACTGATAAACATCTGATTATTAGTTAAATGTCTGTTTATCAGCTGATTACGCATGCTTGTTAATCAGCTTCCGAATGAAAAGACGATTTCACTATTATCAGCAAGTAGTAGCCTCGCTGCTTTGTAGCAGCTTATTGGCTGGTTGCCAGTTACAGCCAGATCTGCTTTTTGATCAGGCAGGATCGGGGCAAGCTCGCACAGACGCCAGTTACAAGGCTGGTGAAGTGCTGATAAAATTCAAGAATGGCACGCTATCTGATAAGGCGCTGGCCATCCTGGCTAAGATCAGATCGAGTAAGTCAGAAAAGATTTTGACCCGCATGATGCAGAATGTTGGCGATCAGGACGGGGTGGTTCTGGCCAGCGTTCCCGGCGATGTAATGACCACGGTAGCACAACTCAAAGCCATGCCCGAAATCGAGTATGCCGAGCCTAATTTCGTTTATAAAGCCACCGTCGTATCCAACGATACCTACTTCACCAACAAATCATTGTGGGGAATGTATGGCCCTACAACGACGCCTGCCAACGCGTATGGTTGTCAGGCAGCCACGGCCTGGACAGCAAACAAAAATGGGTCAAGCAGTGTCATTGTCGGTGTTATCGACGAGGGGATGATGATCACTCATCCTGATCTGGCGGCAAACAAATGGGTCAATTCCAAGGAAACCGTCAACGGGAAAGACGATGACAAAAACGGGTATATCGACGATATAAACGGCTGGGATTTCGACGCTAATAACGCATCGGTGTATGATGGCGTTGCTGACGATCATGGTACCCACGTAGCCGGAACGATCGGTGCATCGGGTGGCAACGGACAGGGCGTAGTGGGCGTTTGCTGGAACGTGAAAATGATCGCCTTGAAATTCGTGGGTGCCTCAGGCGGTACAACAACCAACGCCATCAAAGCCCTTGATTACCTTACCGATCTGAAAACCCGCCACGGCCTGAATATTGTGGCTTGTAACAATTCCTGGGATGGCGGCAGCTTTTCGCAGGCTCTCCAAAACGCCATCGAACGGGCCAACGCAGCCGGTATTCTCTTCATCACGTCGGCCGGCAATGGCGGGGCTGATAACATCGGTGATAATAACGATGCCGTTGCCAACTATCCATCAAGTTACCCTAACACGAATGTGATTGCGGTTGCAGCCATCACCTCGACGGGAAGCATTGCGAGTTACTCGAACTACGGTGCCAAAACGGTTGATATTGCCGCGCCGGGGACCGGTATATGGTCAACTGTGCCAGGGGCTGGAAACACATTTAGCTACGCCTCTTACAGCGGAACATCCATGGCTGTGCCACATGTGACCGGTGCTGTAGCCCTCTACAAATCATTGAATCCGTCGGCTACGGTGGCGCAGATCAAGGCAGCTATTCTGGGCAAGTCAGTAGCCACACCCGCAATGGCCGGGCGATGCGTGTCGGGGGGGCGCTTGAGCGTGGCTACATTTTAACAACTACTGGCTGGGTGATTATCCGGCAATCCAGTCCAGAATCTGGCTGGTTCGGGCGCCGGTTTCGCCCGTGCTCGGGCTTTTTCCGCGCCCTCTCAAGTCAGTCACAATCAGCTCGATCAGGGGTTGTTGCACGTGTTCGGGAAAGGGGACGGTTATCGTTTCAGACCCAGCCGCCGTATCGATGGTGATAACGAAATTCTCGAAGAAGGAGAAGGTGATTTTTCCTGTTGAACCAACCAGTTGGGTTTGCTCGATGCGCTGCTCCGGATTCACCGTGAAGCACCAGCTACCCGTTCCCAACACACCTGATGCAAACTCGAACGTACCGACTACGATATCGTCGGCCGTATATAAGCCAGCCTGATTGCGGGTAATGCCACTCGCCGATTCAATGGGCCCAAGCAAAAACTCGAGAAAGTCGAACTGGTGTGCGGCCAAATCGTGGAAAAGTCCGCCGCCCGAGATAGCCGGCGATACGCGCCAGCCAGCTTGTGGGCCCAATTCCCGTTCGTTCGGCGGCCAGTTCAGCTGAATAGAAACCGAACGTACCTGGCCAATCACACCTGAGTCGACCAGTTCTTTCACCTTCAGGAAATACGGAAGCGCCCGCCGATAAAAGGCCACGAACAGGGGTACGCCGGTTTCCCGACTCACCTGATTCATTGCTTCGCATTCGGCCGCATTTAACGCCATCGGTTTCTCAACATATACGGGCTTGCCCGCACGCATGGCCCGAATGGCATAATCGGCGTGGCTGTCGGGTGGGGTGGCAATATAGACAGCGTTAACGGTTGGGTCATTGATCAGCGCATCGGCATCGGTGTACCAGGTAGGTACGTTGTGCCGTTGAGCATAATCGGCCGCTTTCCGGGCGTCGCGCCGCATCACAGCCACCAGCGATGAATGCGGAGCTTTAGCAAAGGCCGGGCCGCTCTTCACCTCGGTCACGTCGCCACAACCGATAATACCCCATTGTACACTCTCCATATCAATTATGCGTGTTTTAACTGGAAAAGCAGATTGACGCCTGGTTTACCGTGAAAGACAATTAGCTACCAATGTTATGGCCCGATGGATGTATACCGCCTTTTTAGCGGAAGCGCTACTGCAGTAGCGGCGAAGCAGATAGGTACATCAGCCATGTGCGAATTCGCACGATCTGTGCTATTTCGAACAGAATGCTACGTGTAAAGTAGAGTTAATATTATGATAGTCAATGGGTTATGTGTTGGCATGTTGTTGGCAACCAGTATAGGCAAAATGCGTATGCTGTATGGATCGTGAACTGGCCCCTGAACTGATTACCCGCTCTCGCCGAAAACCGTGGGTCGTTGGGCTTGTTGCCCTGCTTGGCCTGACTGGGGTCGTATTGGGTGCCCGATCTTTCCTGAAAACGTCGGTCGATGCGGCTAAGATTCGAACGGCAGTGGTGCAGAACGGCCCCGTCGAAAATACGTTGAACGCTACCGGCGAGATTATTCCTGCCTATGAACAGATCATGACCAGCCCAATCCGGGCCAGCATCCGTCGAGTGCTGCTGACGCCCGGAGCGCGGGTACGTCCCGGCCAGCCGTTGGTGGAACTGGACAAATCGTTGACGCAGATCGAATACGAAAAACTACAGGATCAACTGGCGTTGAAGCAAAACAGTATTGAGCAACTCAGAATGAAGCTCGACAAGAACCTGTACGACGCTGACGTGAATGATCAGATCAAGTTGTTGACTATCAATAAGCTAACGGCCGAAGTAGACAATACCCGCCGACTGCTGAAGGTTGGCGGGCAAACACCCGAAGACGTTACCCGAGCTGAAAATGCCCTGCGTATCGCTCAGCTCGAAAAGAAACAGCTGGAAAACGATCTGGATTATAACCGCAAGTCGATGGGAGCCAGCCTGCGCGAGTCGCAACTACAGGCGCGCATCGAAGGAACCAACCTGAAGGTGCTGGCCCAGAAACTCCGGCAGGCCGATATTCTGGCCGACCGCGCCGGCGTGCTGACCTGGGTAAACGAAAACGTCGGCTCGGCGGTGAACGAAGGTGAAATGCTGGCAAAAGTGGCTGATCTGGGCAGTTTCCGGGTCGAGGCGTCATGTTCTGATACCTACGCTGATCAGCTTCGTGCCGGGCAGCCTGTTATTGTTCGCATCAACGAAACCGATCTGCGGGGGCTGATCACGCAGGTGAAGCCATCCGTGCAAAATGGCACGATCAAGTTCACCGTCAGCCTTGATGATAATAATAATGCGTCACTGCGCCCCAATCAGAAAGTAGAGGTATTTGTGGTGACGAATCGTACGGCAAACGCCACCCGGGTAGCCAACGGACCCGCTTTTAAAGGCAAACGCCGTCAGTTTGTTTACGTGCTGGGGAATGATAACGTGGCCCGTCGGCGGGATGTAGCGATTGGCCTGACCAACTTCGACTGGGTGGAAATCAAAAGCGGCCTGCAACCCGGCGATAAAGTAATTCTGACCGATCTGAGTGATTACGAGCATTTGGAGCAACTCACCATCGACCCAGCAAAGCCATGAAGACAACCCGGCAGGAACGTACCCGGAGCGCAGCGTTGAGGCATTTATGGCCTATCGTAACCCTTCCTTTACTAACACGGATTGGCAACTATGCCGCGCCGCGCCATCGGGGGCGCTGCTCAGAAAATACTCCGCTTGTAGCAATATCCCTGTTTCTCACGCTTATCTTCCTCACCAACGTACCCAGTTTTGCCCAACAGACTGCGCTGAAACTGACGCTGGAAGAGGTAGTCAATCTGGCACGGGAGCAGTCGATTGCCGGGAAACAGGCAGCTACGCTGAAGAAGACAAATTACTGGAAGTACCGCTCGTTTCTGGCCGATTTCAAGCCGCAATTGAGCCTGGACGGTTCATTGCCTAGTTTCACGCGCTCATTTATTCAGGTGCAGCAACCCGACGGCACCATTGCCTTTCAGCCGGTATCGCTCAATAATTCGCTGCTGAACCTGTCGCTGAGCCAGAACATTCCGCAAACGGGCGGGTCGATTTATGTGCAGCAACAGCTTCAGCGGTTCGACAATTTTCTGAACCGGTCTACACTATACAACGGCATTCCGTTTGCGTTCGGCATCAGTCAACCCCTGTTTCGGTTCAACCAGATGAAGTGGGACCGTCGTATTGAACCGCTGCGGTACGCCGAAAGCAATCAGCAATACATCGAGGCTATGGAACAAGTGGCGCTGGATGCCACAGGGCTGTATTTCGATCTGCTGGTGGCGCAGGTGAACTTACAGATTGCCGAGACGAACCGGGCCAACAACGACACGCTCTACACCATTGCAAAGCACAAACTGGAGATCGGGAAAATCTCGCGCAATGACCTGCTCCAACTGCAATTGAGCGTACTGAATGCCCGGAAAGATCTGGCCTCGGCCCGGCAAAGCGCCGAAGTGGCATCGCTGAAACTACGGTCGTACATCAACACGCAGACAACAACAACTGGTCAGGTACGTTCCTTTGAGCTGGTTATTCCCGATCAGGTACGTTCCTTCGAGGTTGACCTGCAGCAAGCCCTGACGGAAGCCTTTGCCAACCGCTCAGATGCCATTGGCTTTCAGCGGAGACGGCTCGAAGCAGATCGTGATGTAGAGAAGGCGCGTAAAGAGAACGGTATCAACGCCACCCTCAACGCCGATTTTGGCCTGACAAACCGGGGTAGCAGACCCATCGACGTCTACATTCAGCCCCAGGACCGGCAATCGGTTATCCTTCAGTTTACCGTGCCCATCATGACCTGGGGGCGTGCGCAGGCCCGTACTGAAACGGCCCGTGCCAACCAGCAACTGGTTGTACAAACATTGGAACAGGCCCGGCGTACGTTTGAGCAACAGATTTATACGCAGGTAACGCTGTTAGATATGCTGCGGCAACAGGTGAAACTAACCACTGAGGCCGACCAGATTGCCCAGGTCCGCTACCAGATTGCCCAGGAACGGTTCCGCCTCAGCGACCTGACCGTAACTGATCTTGGCATTGCTACCCAAGATAAAGACCGCGCCCGCCGCGATGCCATACTAGCCCTCCGCGACTACTGGCAATCCTACTATACACTCCGTTTATTGACCCTTTACGATTTCGACACAAACCAGAAACTGCAGGGGGCGTAGGGCTCAGGGCAAGGGGCTTGGGGTAAAATGCTCCGCTGCCCTACGCCCCAAGCCCCTTGCCCTAAGCCCCCGCCCAATCACATGATCAAGCTCACAAACATCGAAAAAGTGTACCGCACCAGCTCCATCGAAACGCTGGCGCTGACCAACATCAACCTGACCATCAACGCCGGTGAGTTTATTTCTATCATGGGGCCCAGCGGCTGCGGGAAGTCGACGCTGATGAACCTGATGGGGTTGCTGGATGCACCCAGTGCCGGGCAGGTAGAAATTGACGGGAGAATCGTAATGCAGTATCGTGATAAAGAGCTGGCCCTGCTGCGCAACCAGCAGATTGGCTTCATTTTTCAGAGTTTCCACCTGATCAATGACCTGTCGGTGCTGGATAACGTGGAGATTCCACTACTGTACCGGAAAGGCGATGCTACCGGGCCGCGTTCGGTGGGTGCATCGCGGCGGCAACTGGCGCAGGAGGCGTTGGAAAAAGTGGGGTTGAGTAACCGAATGAAGCACTTCCCCGGCCAGCTTTCCGGCGGCCAAAAGCAGCGCGTAGCCATTGCCCGCGCCATTGTTGGCCGCCCGTCAATCATCCTGGCCGATGAACCAACTGGTAACCTCGATAGCGCGATGGGCAACGAAATCATGGCTATTCTTCAGCAACTGAATACCGAAGGCAGTACCATCGTGATGGTAACGCACGACGAAACGATGGCCAAAAAAACGCACCGCCTGATCCGCCTCTTCGATGGCGCGATGGTGGGAGACAGCAAACTGATTTCGGATTTGAGATTTGGGATTTCGGATGTTTCTGCGGGGAACGTGATTTCCGAACCGTCCAATCCGAAATCATAAATCCCAAATCCGAAATCTCATGCTCACGAACTACATAAAAATAGCCTGGAAGGTGCTGCTTCGGCATCCGTTCTACACCTTCATCACGCTTTTTGGCATTAGCCTCACCCTGACCGTACTGATGGTACTGACCTCGTTTCTCGACCATCTGTTTGGCACGCACTACCCCGAACTGAAACGCGACCGGTCGATCTACATTCAAATGATGACCCAGCTTGATTCGGTCCGTAATGGCCGGTCGCAGGGGCCAATGAGTTTCAAGTTTCTGACCAAATACGCCAAAGCGCTGAAGTCGGCCGAGCGGGTCACGATCTGTTCCATGTTCAACACATCGAACGCATATGTCGGCTCTCAGAAGATCGACCTGAATACAAAATTTACGGACGCCGATTTCTGGAAAGTGACAGATTTTGATTTTCTGGAAGGAAAACCGTACAACGAACAGAATATTGCCAATGGTGATTATGTAGCGGTGATCACCGATGATTTTAAAAGGCAATATTTCGATAATCCGTCGGATCCGGTAATCGGAAAAGACGTTGAAATAGAAAACATTCATTACAAGGTGATTGGCGTTGTGAAAGGCAGTCCGATTACACGAATTCTGACACATGCCGACGTGTATTTTCCATACACGGCTCCCAAAAGTAATTATCAGAATACGGGCATGCGGGGAAACTATATTGCCATTGCTCTGGCAGGTGATAAGCGTGGGATGAAAGCCATTAACGATGAATTTCAGGGCTTTATCCAGCGCATTCCGGTACCCGGCGATCAGGACGGATTCAAATATTATGCGTTAGTTGTAAAAAGCATGCCGTACCTGGAAAGTTTTGTCGGCGCATTTGCTGATGGCGATAGTGGTCTGAAAAGTATTTTCTATGGCGTTATTGGGTTTATCATGCTCATGCTGATGGGGTTGCCGGCAATTAATCTGGTCAATGTAAACGTAAGCCGGATTTTGGAACGCGCCTCGGAGATCGGAATACGAAAAGCCTTTGGCGCGCCCATTCGTACGTTGCTATGGCAATTCATTGTCGAGAACATTTTCATCACGTTCATCGGTGGGGCAATTGCACTGGTGCTGACCCTGATCGCCATTTCGCTGATCAATAACAGCGGCTGGATTGCCCATGCCGATCTGACAATCAATGTAACGGTGTTTCTGGTAAGTCTTGGTATATGCCTGATTTTCGGGCTGTTATCTGGGGTATTGCCCGCCCTTCGTATGTCGAAACTCAATATTGCCGAAGCATTGAAAGCGTAGAGTACGGGTCTTGGGGTAGATGCACCGCCCTTCGGCCCACGCTCACGGTATCTAGCCTTTGGTAAAAAAATCTTTCATCATGATCCGTCATCTGTTTAAATTAATCTGGAACAAGAAACGAGCTCACTCGCTGTTAATCATTGAGATTTGGGCTTCGTTTATGGTCTTGTTCGGGCTGGCTTCGCTGCTGGTCCATAACCTCAGCAATTACCGCGAACCGCTGGGTTTTTCTTACGAATATGTCTGGGTTGTTGACCTGAACAACAATCAGGATACGGTGGCCGTGGCTGAAAAAACGCAACGTATCATACAACGAATAAACGCTTTTCCTGAAGTGGCGTCTAGTTCGCGGATGAGTGATAATAGTCCATTTTCAGCCAATACCATGAACAATAATGTTGAGCGTGGTAACCGAAAAACGATGATGGATTTTTACGTAACCGATGAAAAATTTGCCGATGTGCTGGAGATACCGTTGGCCTCGGGCCGATGGTACACACCCGCCGATAGTATTGGCAAATACAGAGCCGTGGTTATCAATCAGAAAGCGAAAGAAAAATTGTTTGACGACGAAGATCCGGTTGGGCAATTACTGGGCGATAAGCCCAAAGGAAATGATGGATCACGTCAACAAAAAATAGTTGGTGTGATCGATAATTTTAAAGCGAAAGGAGAATTTATGACGAATATGCCCGCTATTTTTCAGCAGCTCGATGCGAAGGAATCGTACCATAAAAAGATTCTGGTTAAGGTGAAGCCCGGAACCGACGCGGTATTCGAAGCCAAGCTCGTGAAGGCTGTAACGGCTATGGCAACGGGCTGGAGCGTCGACGTGGATCACCTGACCGAGTCGTGCGAAAACCGGCATAACCTTACGCTGGTCCCCGCCATCATCTTCGTGATTGTGTGTAGCTTCCTGCTGATCAACGTGGCCCTCGGCCTGTTCGGTGTGTTAAACGTGAGCATCACCCGCCGCCGGGGCGAAATTGGTCTTCGCCGCGCACTGGGTGCTACCGAACGGTCGATTTCATGGCAGTTTGTGGGCGAGATGTGGGTGCTGGCTACTTTTGCACTGGTGCTGGGGCTTGTACTTGCCTGCCAGTTTCCGTTGCTCAACGTCTTCGACCTCGCTTCCAGTGTATATGTAATTGCCATCATTGTTGCCGCCCTGATCGTGTATCTGCTCGTTACAATCTGCGCTCTTTTCCCTAGCCGACAAGCTGCCGCGATCCAACCGGCAGTGGCGCTGCATGAAGAGTAGTGAAATGTCAGGGGCTAGGGGCGGAGGGCTTGGGCTCTGCTTAGCTTAGGGTTGGTAGGAGCGATTTCTGAAAGTTACTGATTTTGCGACTTAGCTCATCCAGGTCATTGAAGATTTGCTGCTTCGTCTCTACACTAACATAATCTCTCCGTTGGAGAACGATTATTATGTTAGCGCACTCGTAACAGGAACGTCGGGCATAATTTAGGAATTGATGAAACCCCTTCTTGGGCGTTGAACCAGAACCCTCAGCAGTATTATTAGAGATGCTCATCCCTGCTCCTCGCAGTTGTCCGGCGAACCGAAACAGTTTTCTATTTTCTAAAAAATCAGAAATGTCAAATAGCTTATCGCCAAGATCAATAGCTCGCTGCCAAATTTCTAGCCCTTCAAATCGAAATCCTCTAGTCATCAGTTGGGTTGTTTTAACGAATGTATAAAAATGCTAGGGGCATGTGGCTTAGGGCAGAAGGGGCTTGAGGTAGCTGACGCGAGAGCAGTACCCCACGCCCCCAGCCCCGCGCCCCATGCCCCGCGCCCCTTCCCCATGCTCCTCATCATCGACGACGATATTGCTGTTCAAACCTCTCTTTCGCTGCTTTTCAGGAAAGAAGGCTTCGCTGTTCGTGTTGCCGACGGACCGTTCGAAACGCGGGAAGCACTGGAAGAGGAAACCCCGACAGCGATTGTGCTCGATATGAATTTCTCGGTCGAAACATCGGGCGATGATGGTATCCGGCTGCTTCGGTACATTCGCGAACGGCTGCCCAACGTACCTGTGCTGCTTATCACCGGCTGGGGGAGCATCGATCTGGCCGTGCAGGGCATGAAAGCCGGAGCCAATGATTTCATCACTAAACCCTGGCAGAACGATCATCTTGTACAGTCGGTCAAAACAGCGATCAAGCTGGCGGGTGAGCGGTCTGGCGAAGCGGTATCCGCTAACCGTCGCCAGCTTGACGAGCAGTTTCAGTTCGACAACATCGTGGGTGAAGACCCGAAGCTACTCGACGTATTGACAACCATCGGCCGCGTAGCCCAAACCGATGCGCCAGTGCTGATAACGGGCGAAAGCGGTACGGGAAAAGAACTGATTGCTGAAGCCATTCACCAAAACAGCCGCCGCAAACGGCAGCCGTTTGTTAAGGTGAACCTGGGCGGTATTTCCAGTACGTTGTTTGAAAGCGAACTCTTCGGCCATGTACGCGGGGCCTTTACCGATGCGAAAGCCGACCGCATCGGGCGTTTCGAACTGGCCCATAAAGGCAGCATTTTCCTTGATGAAATCGGTGATCTGGATTCGGCATCGCAAGTAAAGTTGCTCCGCGTATTGCAGGATCGCACCTTCGAGCCGCTGGGTAGCAGCAAAACCCGAACGGTCGACGTGCGGGTGATCTGCGCCACCAACCGGAACCTCGAAGAGATGGTGCGGCTGGGTACGTTCCGCGAAGACCTGTTCTACCGCATCAACCTGATCACGGTGCGCCTGCCTGCCCTCCGCGAACGCCCCGCCGACATTCCCCGGCTGGTCAAGTTCTTTACCGACAACCTGAAAACACTGTACGGCCGCCCCAACTTACTGGTCAGTAAGGAAGCGCAGCATTGGCTCAAAGACCTGTCGTTGCCCGGCAACATTCGTCAGTTGAAAAACGTGGTCGAACGCGCCGTGCTCCTGGCTCCTGGCGATACGCTCACCGTCGCCGACTTCGAAAAGCACCTGACTCCCTTGGCGCCCAGACCCACAACCAGCGCCCCCAGCCAATTGCCGCCCGTTGGCAGCATGACGCTCGATGAAATGGAACGGCAGATGATTGAACGGGCCATGGCGCACCACCAGAACCGGGTCGGCCACGTAGCGCGCGCCCTGGGCATCACCCGATTTTCGCTCTACCGCCGTCTGGAAAAATATGGCATCGCGTTTAGTTCGGAGGAGTAATGGGCGAGGGGCATGGGGTAAATACGCCGCCTGCGTAAGTAGTCGCCATGCTCGAACTGACCCCAGGATGTAGACAGGCCGTCGTTCTATACCCTCTTCCAGTCTATCTCGATGCGGCGCCCGGTGTCGGCAGAGCGGACGATGGCGTCGATGATGTGGAGGTCTTTGATACCCTCGGCCGCTGAGGCAACGGGGTCTGTATTGTTGATGATCGTAGCGGCGAAGGCGTCCATCTGGCGAATCTGCTGGAAAGGTGGTGTTGCCAGGTCGATCTTGCCTTTTGACGAATCGCCTTTAGCCCCCGTAGCGTTGAACGACGGTTGCAACCCAAACCACTCGTGACCGGTGGTCGCGTGGAGCCGATCGACGTACGATGTGTAGGTTGTGGTTGAGTTGGAAAGTGCCCCGCCCGGAAACTCCATCTGGAAAAACATACTCTCGTAAATGTCTTTGAAAATGGTTTTATCCCGGACAAACCCCTGTGCCGTCACCGCAATCGGGTCTTCACCGATGGTTCGGCGGGCACCCTGAATGGCATATACACCCAGATCCATGATGGCCCCGCCACCGCCCATTTGTTTGTTGAGCCGCCACGAGTTGGGGTTCGCCATGGAGAAGCCAAGTGCCGTTTCCATCAGTTTCACCGTGCCCAATTCCTGCGATTGCGCCAACCGACGTACCTCCAGATGATGTGGTTCAAAATACAGACGATACCCCACCGACAGTTTCACGCCCGCTTTTTTACAGGCCTGAACCATCTGCTCGCACTCACCCACGTTGAGGCCCATCGGTTTTTCGCAGATCACGTGCTTGCCCGCCTTGGCCGCCCGAATCACGTATTCGGCGTGCATCGAATTGGGCAGTACCACATACACAATGTCGATGTTGGGGTTGTCGGCAATGCGGTCGAAGGTCTGGTAATTGTAGACATTCTCTTTTGGAATGTTATACTTCGCCATCCACTCCTGCGCTTTGGCGGGTGTGCCCGTCACGATACCCGCCAGCCGACAGCGCTCTGTATGTTGCAACGCCGGACCCAGCTGTACAGTGCTATACGTACCCAGCCCCACCAGCGCAATGCCCAGCTTGCGGGTGTCGGCGGAACGAAACAGCGGCGAAGCATCAGCATTTACCAGTGCGCTGGCCCCGAGGGCAGCCTGCGTCATAAAAAGGCGGCGGTTCATATTGTGATAGAGGTTAGGAGATAAGGATGATTGTTTTTTCAGATAGCTGCTTTGCACCGTAGGTTGCTGATGCGTGGCCCAGCCCAAACAATTACATCAGGAATATGATCAAAACGAATCAGACCTTTGCCGTGGGCAAGATACCGAAGTCGCGTATCAAATTAACCGGCATACATCAGCTTTATCGGCGTTCTATATGACGTTCCAAACTCGTTACCTGCTCTACATCGGGGCCGTTCATGCCGTACTGATCGGGCTGACGTTCCAATTATTGAAGGAGGATAAACCCTATTTCATTGCGGCAGAAGTACTGATCTTGCTGTCGATGTACATTGCCGTACGGCTGTATCAGTCGTTTCGGCAACCAGCGGCATTTATCGCGTCGGGTATCGAAGCTATTCGGGATAAAGACTTTACTATCAAGTTTGTAGCCACCGGAAACGAAGAGGTAGATGGGCTAATTAATGTGTATAACCTGATGATCGACCAGCTTCGGCAGGAACGTACCCGACAGGCCGAACAGCAGTTTTTTCTGGATAAATTGATTGAGGCGGCCCCCATTGCGCTCCTGACGTTTGATTTCGACGAACGTGTATCGGCCGTGAACCCCAAAGCCCGGCAACTGCTCAACCTGCCCAATGATGAGCTGATCGGCAGGCCTCTGTCGGCTATTGGCCATCCGTTGCTGACGTACCTGACCGACCTGCCCACCGACCAGCCGCAGACGATCAAACTGACGGGCGTTGAAACCTACCGGGCCATGCGCGGGCAGTTCATTGACCGGGGCTTCCGAAGACAGTTCCTGTTTATTGAAGAGCTGACGGCCGAAATTATTGAGACCGAAAAAAAGGCTTTCGGCAAGGTGATCAGGATGATGGCCCACGAAGTGAATAACTCCATCGGGGCGATCAACTCCATTCTGCACATTGCCGAACCCGACGTACCTGACCCCGACGTCCGAAAAGCCGTGCGCGTTGCCATCGAACGTAACGACCGGCTAAATCAGTTCATGCGCCGCTTCGCCGATGTGGTGCGGCTGCCGGTGCCCAATCCTGTCCTCACCAACGTACCTGACCTGTTGCGCGACGTACTGAGCCTGATGCAGCCACAGGCCAGCGCGCGCGGCATATCGCTGACACTGACCGTACCAGACTCCCCGGTACATCAGCTGATAGACGTAGCACAAATGGAACAAGTGCTGGTAAATGTGGTTAAAAATGCCCTGGAAGCCTGCCAGACTGGCCAATCGGTTGGTATTGTATTGACCAGCTCAGAACTCCATATCCGCGATAACGGCCAACCTATCTCCGACGATGTGGCCACAAACCTGTTTAATCCTTTTTTCAGCACGAAATCCACCGGACAAGGCATCGGCCTGACCCTCACCCGCGAAATCCTGCTCAACCACGGCTTCGCCTTCTCGCTACGTACCCAGCCCGATGGCTGGACGGTGTTCCGGATCCGATTCGGGCTGATTTAGATCAACGGGCAGCCACGGCCTCTTGACCGGGAAGGGTCTGCTCACGAATCCACAGGATGCCGTTCTTGGTCGTTAATTTACTGAGCTGTCCGTCATCTGTTAATTGCTGAAGATAGGCGTCGGCCTGTTTACGGTCAGTTCCAGCCAACTCCGCAAATTCGCGGGACGTAAGCGTCGGGTAATGGGTAAACAGATGCTGCCAGCTCGTGTTGATCGCTGCTTTGGTCACCGTAGGCAGTTGTTTCCGCAGGGCATGTTCAAAAACAGGATAGGGTTTGTAACCGTAAACTTTCTCCGGCTTGCCTTGCTGATCCATAAAAAATAAGGTAGGAAACCCCCTGACGCCCAACTGACGGGCCAGGGCTAAATCCTGTCTGAAAAGAGCCTGAGCCCGACCCTGGTAGTCAGTGGTGAATTGGTCAACATCCAACCCGACGTTCCGGGCTGCCAGAACCAAGTTCTCCCAGTTGGCAATGTTCTTTTTTTGCAGGAAGACCATTTCACGAAGCACCCGCAGAAACGACAGAGCGTTCGTATCACCCTGTAATTGAGCGGCCTTGAAGGCAATAGACGCTGGATACGACGAGTCGAGGGGGTCTTCCAGCCAGACATCGCCATCAATAGGCATATCGTAGTAACGACTAACCTCGTCCCAGTGCGAGGCCACGTCTGACGGCTTACTGATGCCGCCACTGTTATAGCTCCAGTCGGGCAGTAAACCGCCCATTCGGTAATCTACTTTAATGTGGTGCCCGTATTCCAGTTCGAGTTTGCGTAGCTGCGGTTCAATACCCCAGCATGTAGAACAAATCGGGTCGGTATAATAAATCACGCTGACCGATTCGCGGGCTGGTGTATCGCTCTCTTTTCCCGAAGTTGCGGTTGAATCGGGTAATTCACACATGCCTGATTCTATATCGCACAATAATGGGTTGATTGGCATATTTTTATATAAAGAGCAGGTAAGGTCAACACCGTCCTGTTCTTGTTCATATGTAACTTGTTGACGCGCCACAAAGTTGGCGTGCGGCAGATACAGAGTCAATTAGTCAACAAAAGTTGACTACAGAAGCATGCAGAAAATAGAGAATGGTTGCCCGGCCGAAGAGGTATTAAAGTTGCTATCCGGGAAGCTGAAGCCGCAAATATTCCGATCAGCCGTGAATGGCCCCGTACGGTTCAACTCGTTACTGCGCGACATTGACGGTGCCAACAAACAATCGCTGGCTACGGCTCTGAACGAGTTGGTAGGGGAAGGATACCTCGATAAAGTAGTGATAAAGCCTAAGCCGCTGCATATCGAGTATACGCTGTCGGAGCGGGGCAAAACGATTATCCCCGTTTTTTACCAGCTGGAGCGGTTGTAGAATCAGCTTGGATCGCCACTACAGAAAAGCAGCAATCCACTCATCTTCTTTGCTGCGCATCAGTTTCTCGTCGTCGGGCGCCTTGTCGCCGTAGCCGCAGAGGTGGAGCAGGCCGTGGGCCAGTACACGGCGCATTTCCTGTTCGGGCGATACGCCAAGTTGAGCCGCATTGTCGGCCACCCGGTCGACGCTGATGAAGATATCGCCTTCGATGGGGTCGTCGGCAAATTCACGGTTATCGAACGTGATAATGTCGGTGTAATAATCGTGGTCGAGGTGTTCCCGGTTGACTTGTAGCAAGTATTCGTCGGAGCAGAACACATAGTTCAGGTCGCCCATGTCGTGCCCTTCGGCTTTGGCTTGTGCGGTGAGCCATTTTTTCGCCGCCAGCTTCTGGGGCAGTTTATAGTCGACGTCTTCGTTGAAAAAGCGGATCATGGGAAGAGGGAGGAAAGGGAGAACGCAGAAAAGGAGAAATGGTGGCTTTGCAAGTCGAGTAATCAACGCGCAAAGCTACCATTTCTCCTTTCGTCCGTTCCTCCTTTACTCCTATTTGATCTAAAACCTCACCCGTACTCCCGCCAGTACGTTGCGGGTGGCTTGTGGGTAGTAGTAGTTATATGAATCGAGGCGGCCTTCGCTGACGTAGCCGTAAGTATAGCCATTCGATACGTAGCGCTCGCTGAACAGGTTATTCACGAGCAGTGTGAACACGATCTCTTTCGCAAACGTCGGTTTCAGCGTATAGATGAACCGTAGGTCATTCACGAAATAAGCGTCGATCTTCCGGGCGTCGCTGCTCGTATTGTCCAGGAATTGCTTGCCGACGTACTTCGATAAAAGACCGATTTCCAGTCCCTTAGCGGCGGTCAGCAGCAGTTGTGAACCTGCAATGACGTTGGGCGAAAAGGCAATGTCGGTCTGCGAAAACTGCCGAGCTTCCTGACCGGCATCCGAGTCGAAAAACTGGGTATAGTTGCGAATTTTGTTCTGGCTAAATGTGCCGTTTACACTCCAGCGCAAAGCCTTGGTCAGCAACGTGGTCACTTCGGCCTCGATGCCCGCGCGGTAGCTGCTGGGTACGTTGATCCGGTTAAACGCACCCACGTCATTGATGGCCCCGTTGAGTACCAGCTGGTTACGGTAGTTCATGTAATAACCGTTCAGGCTCATGGCTACGCGGTCAGTACGGGTTTTGATACCCGCCTCCCAGTCATACAATCGTTCGGCCAGCGGGCGACTGCCGGGTGTCGACTGCGTGTAGTCGTCGCGGTTAGGCTCTTTGTTCCCCACACCAAACGACGCGTAGGCCGTAGTCCGGTCATTGGCCGCGAAAGTCAGCCCCGCTTTTGGGTTGAAGAAGGTCAACGAAGCCTGCTGCTGCACATTCTGCAACTGGCTATTGAAGCCAAGGAACGAGTAGTTGACTGAACGTACCTGCAAATCCAGGAAGGCGTTGAGCTTTGAGGTGAACTGATAAAAGGCTTTGGCATAGACGTTTACGTCCGTCTTCGTGGCGTTGTCTTCATAATAGCGGTAAGGCGTGGTAGGCACAAACTGCCCCGAAATAACCTCGCCAAAATGTTTCCCCTGGTACTTGTTCAGGCCACCACCAATGTTGGCCGTCAGCCGATTCTTGTTGTCGTAATCGAACGAGAAAACAGTGCCGTAAAAGTCATTGTCGAGCCACCGGCGGCGCACGATAGTCGATCGGCTGATGATCGAATCGCGGATCACGACGTTGGGTAAGCCATACTTGCTCAGGCGGTCGCCTTCCTTCAACTCTTCGTAATACCCGCGCCCTTTCGTGTAAAAGAGCGACACGTTGGCGCGCCAGTTTCGGCTCAGTTCCGTCGACGTGATCAACTGATACTGGTCCTGCTGGTAATTATCGGTCTGGTTCGGGTACGTGAACTCGTTGTAGGTCCGGTTGGTGGCCAGCAGCTCTTCGGGTACGCCATTCCAGGCCTGATACGTTTTTTCCTGCCCCGAGAAGACATTCAGCCGCACGAAGCTTTTCTTGCTGTAATAGCCGCCCGATAGATAAAACGATTTCAGATCCGACGACGCCCGGTCAATGTAGCCATCCGACGCGATCTTCGACAGCCGCGCATCGACCACGAAATGCCCTGACATCAGGCCCGTTCCCGCCTGAACCGTAGCCCGGCGCGTGTTATACGATCCGCCCGACAGGTTTACCTCGGCATACGGATCTTTCTGGAGCGAGTTGGTCTGCACGTTGACGCTGGCCCCGAAAGCCCCCGCTCCGTTGGTCGACGTACCCACGCCCCGCTGAATCTGTACGCTATTCACCGACGACGCAAAGTCGGGCATGTTCACCCAGAATGTCCCCTGCGACTCGGCGTCGTTATACGGAATGCCGTTGAGCGTCACATTCACCCGCGTAGCATCCGATCCGCGAATACGAATGCCCGTGTAGCCCACGCCCGCGCCCGCATCCGACGTGGTCACGACCGAGGGCGTGAAGTTAAGCAGCAGTGGTAAGTCCTGCCCTAGATTGAGCTTGGTCAGGTCGCGCTTTGAAACGTCGGTGTAGGCAATAGCCGATTTCTCATTGGCGCGCGTTGCCAGCACCACCACCTCATCCATTACCACTTCGCTTTGCCGCAGCTGAACGGTCAGTGGTTCGGATGTTGGTAATGTAACAGATTGGTCGATAGCCGTGTAGCCAACCAGCGAGACACGTACCTGATACGTACCTGCGCGTAGATTGGTGAGCCGGAACGTACCTGAGGCATCGGTATTAGTGCCCTTGAGCGATCCGTCGATGGTGATAGCGGCACCCGGAAGCGGGCTGCCGTCGGCCTCCCGGACGGTGCCGGAGAGGGTAAGTGATTGCGCCCAAACGGGCAGGTGGAACACGCACCACAGCAATACTGTGGCGGCAAAACGATAGGTCGTTGCGTTGGTCATCGCGACACAAACGGTTAACGAAAGGCGTAGGGGCCAAGCCTATCGGAGTGAAAAAAGAGAGTTTCAAGTTTCAGGTATCAAGTTTCAGGTGCGCTGCTAACAACCACCTCGGTGATAAGCAACGCACCTGAAACTTGATACCTGAAACTTGAAACTCATATTTACATTCCCTGCTGCGGCATTACCCGTGTACAGGTTCTATGGGTATAATCTCAGCCCGTTGTTATAAGGCACCCCTGAAAGATTAATGATGCAAAGTTAATGCGAAAAAGAGTTTCAAGTGTCAAGTGCGGTGCTTACTTATGTTTTTGTTAATAGGCACCGCACTTGACACTTGAAACCTGACACTTGAAACTTCCCTTTTACATTTCCACACTAAACGCCGACAGTTTCACGAACTGATCGACGCGGTCCTGGATTTCGTCGGGCGATAGGTTCAGGATACGCTCGGCACCGAACTTCTCGACGCAGAACGACGCCATGGCTGATCCGTAAACGACGGCCCGCTTCATGTTGTCGAAGGAGATATCGTCGGTTTTGGCAAGGTGGCCAATGAAGCCGCCTGCAAACGTGTCACCTGCGCCGGTTGGGTCGAATACCTCTTCCAGCGGCAGGGCTGGCGTAGCGAAGATGCGGTCTTCGTGGAAGAGCAACGCGCCGTGCTCGCCTTTCTTGATAATCACCGTTTTAGGTCCCATGCCCTTGATCGTAGCGGCTGCGCGCACCAACGAATAATCGCCGGTCAGTTGGCGGGCTTCTTCGTCGTTCAGTACCAGCACGTCTACGTCCTGCAACAGGGCTTTCAGGTCGGCATTGGCAATCTCGATCCAGAGGTTCATTGTGTCGAGCACAATCAGTTTGGGCCGGCTGGCGAGGCGCTTGATCACCAGGTGCTGAATGGCGGGGGCCGTGTTGCCCAGCATCAGGTATTCGCAACCCTGATACGATTCGGGGATGATGGGGTCGAAGTTTTCCATCACGTTGAGCTGCACGTCGACCGTGTCGCGCGAGTTCATGTCGTTATGGTACTTGCCTGACCAGAAAAACGTTTTCTCTCCTTTCCGAATCTCCAGTCCGTCCACGTTCACGCCGTGACTCACCAGCGTATCGATCATGGATTGCGGGAAATCGTCGCCCACCACGGCAACCAGATTGTTTTCTTTCGTGAAGTACGACGCCGATAGGGTAATATAGGTGGCGGCACCGCCAATGATTTTGTCGGTCTTGCCGAAGGGGGTTTCCAGGGCGTCGAACGCGACCGAACCCACGGTGAGTAAACTCATGCTGTTTGTAGTGTCAATTGATGCCCGCAAAGGTAAGCGTGAGCGGGTTATGTACGGTGAGGGTCAATCTTATCAATGCGCCTCCAGTATTTGGCCAGTTTGGTTTCCTATCCGGTCGTTTCTTGTCATCCCGAAGAATGAGGGATCTTGGCGTTCCTGTTGAAGGCGCTAGGCACCATTGATCGGAACGCCAAGATCCCTCATTCTTCGGGATGACAAAAAAACGATTGGTAGTGAAGCTACATCGACGTACCTGGAGGCTCCTTCACCAACTGCTCTCTAAATCACTTTATGCCGTTTGAATTCTTTCTCGCGGTCGAATAGGAAACGGTAGGTGATGTGACGTTTGACGACCTTGCCGCCGAGCATTTTCGAGAAGCGGATCATGCGGACGTTGAAGTCGCCGATCCAGTTCAGTTCCAACTGGCTGAACTGGTGCTTTTTGCCGCCCCAGGCTTCGCGCGTTGGATAGGCAATGGCAATAGCCGATTCAATGCCTTTTCCCTGGAAATCAGGCACTACGCCAAAAATAACGCCGAAGGCTTTGTTGGTTGGCTTGAACAGCTTGTGGTATAGAAACGTCAGCTTCCCCTTTAGATCCATTTTGCCGTTCACGTGCTTAAAATACTGGTTCAGTTCGGGCAGCATAATGAAAAACGCCACCGGTTTGCGGTCGGGACCGCTGCCATGATAGCCGAACCAGACCAGATTTTCTTCCATCACCGGTTTCATCTTCTGCATCAGCACCAGAGCCTTTTCGGTGGTCATATCGGGCGTGCCCAGAATTTTGGCCCAGGCTTTGGTGTAGATCTCGGCAAAATCGGCGGCGTACTGAGGCAGTTTATTTTTCTGAATATGCTCGAACGTGTACTCAGGATTATCCAGAATGGCTTTGGCTCGGTCGAATACCTTCTGCTGCATCCCGTTGGCCAGCAGTTCATCGTAGGCAATGGGGAGGTAGAACGTGTGCTGCTGGAAATAATCCTGAAAGCCATAGGCCTCGAAAAACGGCACGTAATACGGCTTCGTGTAGGGCATACCGTAGTTCGGCTCTTTGTCGTAGCCTTCTACCAGCAAGCCCCACCACCGGTCGCGGTCACCAAAATTGATGGGGCCGTCCATGGCCTCCATACCCCGCGCCGCCAGCCATTCCCGGCAGGTGTCGAACAGGAGAAAGGCCGCTGTTTGGTCATCGATGCACTCGAAAAAGCCCATTCCGCCTGTGGGCTGGTCTTTTTCGGCCTTGAGCGTTTTCTGGTTCACGAAAGCCGCCACCCGTCCAATAGTCTCGCCCGTCTCGTTTTTCAGCACCCAGCGCGTGCATTCGCCATCGTCGAACAGCTTGTTTCGTTTGGGATCGAACACGCTTTCCAGATCGTCATCGAGTGGACGAATCCAGCAGGGGTCGTTCTTGTACAGGCGAACCGGCAGTTGAAGAAATTCGGTACGGAGGGCGGCGTTCTGGCCTACTTCGAGTAATTGCATGACACAAAGTTAGTTTACTGTTTGCTGTTTACCGTTGTCTGTTGCTCCGCCTACAGACAACCTGGTAGGCTCATGAACTGGGTGGTGGCGTGAGGATGTACTATTCTCTGTTGCGCTGCTTAAGAGCCATATAGTGGTGTTGCAGCGCAACAGAAGACTGTAAACTGCAAACAGTAAACTATTTTTGTTCCATGCAACCGCTCTCGCTCTACAATACGCTTTCCCGCCAGAAAGAACCGTTCGAACCCATCAGCGCGCCCAACGTGGGTCTCTACGTCTGCGGACCAACGGTCTACAACTACGTTCACCTCGGTAACCTGCGCACCTTCCTGACCTTCGACAGCCTGTTTCGGTATCTGACGTTCATTGGCTATAAGGTCAGGTACGTTCGGAACATTACCGACGTGGGTCACCTCGTGGGCGATGGCGATGAAGGCGAAGACAAGATCGGACGGATGGCCAAGCTGGAACAGATTGAGCCGATGGAAATCGTGCAGCGTTACACCAACGATTTTCACGATGTACTGCTTCAGTTCAATATGCGCCCGCCGAGCATCGAACCAACGGCAACGGGACACATGATCGAGCAGATCGAAGCCGTAAAGCTGCTCATCGACAAAGGGTTGGCTTATGAATCGAACGGGTCGGTTTATTTCGATATCGAGCAGTACAACAAAAACGGCGGCGATTACGGTAAACTGTCGGGTCGTATTCTGGAAGACCTGCTCAACGAAACCCGCGACCTGGACGGACAGAGTGAAAAGCGGAATCCGCTGGATTTTGCACTCTGGAAAAACGCCTCGCCCGAGCACCTCATGCGCTGGCCGTCGCCCTGGGGTATTGGTTTTCCGGGCTGGCACCTGGAATGTACCTGCATGAGTACTAAATATTTAGGTACGCAATTCGATATTCACGGCGGCGGTATGGACCTGAAGTTTCCGCATCACGAATGCGAAATTGCACAGGGGAATGGCCTTAATGACCGCGCGCCGGTTCGGTACTGGATGCACTCGAACATGCTGACCGTTAACGGCCAGAAGATGAGCAAATCGCTGGGCAACTCGTTCCTGCCGTCGCAACTCTTCGCTGGTGATCACCCGCTGCTCGATCAGGCGTATTCACCCATGACGGTGCGGTTCTTCATGCTGCAATCGCACTACCGTAGTACGCTCGACTTCTCGAACGATGCCCTGAAAGCAGCTCAAAAAGGCTACAAACGGCTCGTAAATGGCTATCGGCTTATTAAGTCGATGACGTACCTGTCTGATGAAGGGGTGGAGGTAGACCCAAAGCAGGGCGAAGAAATTGCCAACTATAAACAGGCTCTCTTCGCCGCCATGAACGACGACCTGAACACCGCCGTAACAATTGGTCATTTGTTCAGCCTGCTGAAGAAAGTAAATCAGCTCGATACGCGTCAGGTATCGATGGCAAAACTGGGCGAAGAAGCGTTTGACCAGTTGAAAACGACGTTCATTCAGTTCTTCGAAGAGGTACTGGGTTTGCAGGAAGAAATCACGCGCGACCAGTCGGCTATGGTCGGTGGCATGCTGGATCTCTACCGCGAATACAAAACCCAGCGACTCTACGACAAGGTTGATCAGGTACGTACCTATTTCAAATCGCAGGGCCTCGTCATCCGCGACATGAAACACCGCATCGACTGGGCGTATGAGGAGTAACACGCCAATATCGCGTTATCTGAAATAGCTTTGAGATAACGGCTCGTTGCTACAGGGAGCCTTGCCAATTCAATTGTTTGAGAATTGTGAAGCAGCCGAGCTCTTGTCGTCGGGATGACAAAAGCGCGGCCCATCAACGTATAAAAAATGACTCCGCAGGACCTAGTGAAAGCAGTCAATTGTGAAGAATTCAGAAAAATTATATCGCCCTGATCCTCATACGCTTTGACTCAAGTACGCACTGAGCCCCTCGGCAACGCCCATTTATTGGCTATTGTGCTGGCGCAGTTCGCCGGCACGTCGCTATGGTTTGCGGGTAATGCCATTCTGCCTAATCTACAGCCGCTGCTCGGTACTACGGCGCTGAGCGGCTGGATCACGTCGGCTGTGCAACTGGGGTTCATCGCCGGTACGTTGGTCTACACCCTGTACCGTATCCCCGATACGTACCCGGCTACCCGTGTTTTTCTGGTGTCGGTCATCGCGGCGGCCATTTTCAACCTGCTTATTCTAGTGTTGCCGTTGCAGTCGGGATGGGTGCTGTTGAGTCGGTTCGGAACGGGATTTTTTCTGGCAGGTGTTTACCCCGTTGGCATGAAAATCGCGGCGGACTGGTTTCGACCCGTGCTGGGTCGGGCAATGGGTTTTCTGGTTGGTGCACTGGTATTGGGTACCTCCCTGCCGCACCTGATACGCGGTGTGGGCCAGTCATTACCATATGAAAGCGTGTTACTCACCGTGAGCGTGCTGGCAGTAGCGGGTGGCCTGTTGCTGGTCTGGGTTATGCCAGCGACGCCCGTGCCACGTCGGCCAGGTACGTTCAGCCTGTCAGTTTTCCCTATGTTGTTTCGACCGGGGCCGTTGCGGGCGGGTGTTACGGGCTATTTCGGGCACATGTGGGAGTTGTATGCGCTATGGGCCTTCCTTCCCGCACTCCTTACTATCTACAGTCAACAGCACCCGAATTTCCTGTTCAACAAATCTGTTTGGGCGTTCTTGGGCATTGCGGCGGGTTTCATAGGGTGTGCTGCAGGTGGCCTGATCGCCCTTCGTTTTGGTAGCCAACGAGTAGCAACTGTCAATCTGATGATTTCAGGCTGTTGTACCGCACTGATACCGTTAATGGTAGAAGCACCACCAGCTTTTTTTCTAGCTTTTCTGATTGTCTATGGTATCACAATTGCGGGTGATTCGCCGCAGCTAACGACCATTATTTCAACCAACGTACCTGATCATGTTCGGGGTAGTCTGCTAACACTGGCTACCTGTATTGGCTTCTCCATCACTATCGTTTCTATTCAGACGCTGGCTTGGCTATTGCCCTACTCGGGCAACTCCATCTGGGCGTTCTGGCTATTGGTGCCGGGGCCGATCCTGGGCTTGTGGGGGCTGTTGAACAAGCCCGCCACTCAGTAGTTGTTTAGATGAGCAAGTCGGGTTTTCCATACTATTGACAACACACCCTAGACGAACCACACAGATGGCGTACTTTTGGGCGTTCTGACAACAAACTCATTCTGTTGTTCGACCAATTTTACTCATGAAAACAACCTTCCTGGCCATTTTGGCCTGTGCGCTGGTTAGTACGGCCTGCGACGATAAAAAAAGTAGTTCGTCAGAAACGACACAAACCGAGACGAAACTGGTACCAGCGCCAACCTTCTCCGGCGATTCAGCATATGCATTTGTCAATGACCAGATCGCAATCGGCCCGCGCGTGCCTAACACACCGGCTCACATACGCGGCGGCGACTACATCGTGGCCAAGCTGAAATCATACGGCGTTGAGGTCATTGAGCAGCCATTCACCGTGAAAGGCTGGGACGGGATCATGGTAAAAGGCCGTAACATCATCGGCGTCATTAACCCGCAAGCCGAAAAGCGCATTCTGTTCTCGTCACACTGGGATTCGCGTCGCTTTTCAGACCAGGACAGTTTGGAGGTGAACCACAAAAAGCCCGTACCTGCCGCCAACGACGGTGCCAGCGGCGTAGCCGTGTTACTTGAGATGGCGCGTGCCATTCAGCAGGCCAAGACCAAACCAACCGTGGGCGTCGACCTCGTTTTTTTCGATGCTGAAGACTGGGGCAACGGTGAAAAAGCGGTGGGCGATAAAGAGGCCGGCCACCCCGACATTGATTACGTCGGATTCTGCCTTGGTTCACGTTATTGGGCCAAAAACCCGCATAAACCCGGATACACAGCCTACTACGGTGTACTGCTCGATATGGTTGGTGCGAAAGGAGCCACATTTCTCAAAGAAGGTTACTCCATGCAATTCGCCCCCAGCGTAGTACAGACTATCTGGAATACGGCCAGTCAGCTAGGATATAGCCAATACTTTGTGGATAAAAACGGTGGGACCATCACCGATGATCATCTGGCCCCCAATACCATTGCGAAGATCCCGATGATCGATATTATTCACCTTAATGCCCTGAGTGGGGGGTTCTTCCACGACTGGCACACGGCCGAAGATGATATGCACAACATTGACCCGAATACGCTCAAAGCAGTTGGCCAAACCCTGGTTCAGGCAGCGTATAATGAGCAACCATAGCATTGGGCAGGTCAGTATCTGGCTATGCCTTTTTCTGGGAATATCGATAAGTCAGGTGTGGGCGCAGACACCCGACCCTGTGCGGACGCTATCAGCCGATTCGGTGGCTATTCGCACCTTCGTCGCTGCTGAAGGGCCCGCCGAGGCTGTTTTTTCCTTCACATCGCCTCCCCCTTACCGATTTAGGTCAGGCGTGTATCGAATATCAGATCCTGCTTTTCCACTACTTCACTCACCCGATTCGTTGATACAACAACCTGTTGGACGGGCGCGTAGGCAGCAAAGAAGGGCACGCATCTCGGCCATAGCTACTGCTGTGCCGTTAGCAATATTGACCTATTCGGCGGTACGAATCGTGCTTTCGCTGGGAGCTGTAGTTACCGGCCGTCCAACGTCGTACGGTTTGCCGGCTGAGGGCGTAATTAAGGCTTCAGGAATAACGGCTGTGGCTGGCATTGCCATTACAGGTACGTTCAATATAGCCTCGACGATCAATCTCCAGAAGGGCGTAAGAAGACACAATAAACTGTTCGGGCGTAAGCTACCTACCCTTTTCAACCCACGAGGATTATAAGTTTAGTCTTTCACTAACTAGTTAAGCTACACCATTACCCGATGATTTCCAGAAAATCACTATGTCTTTCAGGCTTAGTAACGCTGATTTTTTCCTGTGCTGGCCCGGACAAGCTGGGTACGTTAGATCTGAAAGCCTGGCGCAATGATCGCGGCGGATGTAATGGTGTTCGACAAACGCTCGTAAGCAACTTTATGGCCGTTCGCGATCAGTTCAAAGGACTGCATGTGAATGACCTGGGTAAGATGCTGGGTCGGCCGGATGTGAACGAAATCACCGATCGGAATGGGAAAGTATATGTCTATTACATTGAGAAAGGCCCGCACTGCAGCGAAAACACCGGGGCCAAATCAGGAGCCAAGAGTGTGGCGTTGCGGGTCAGTTCAATTGGGCTGGTAACCGAAGTAACCACCCAGAACGGAACGCCTTAGACTTACACGTAGAATTTCTTCCGCTCAATCATCTCCTCAACTACGTCGGGTACCATATACCGGATAGAGCGGTTAAGGCGAATGGCGTCGCGGATATATGTGGCCGAAATATCGAGCAGAGGTGCCGCAATCAGGCGAACGTTCGGATGCTCACGGAAAGGCGACGGGCTGGCTAGTTCGCCCAAGCGCGCGGGGCGGGGGTAAACGTACAGGCCAACGTTGTTCAGAATGCGTTCGTACTGTTTCCAGTTGGCAAACTGATCCAGGTTGTCTTCGCCCATAATCAGCTTAAATGTATGTTGCGGGAATTTCTGGCTCAACACATCCAGCGTATCGATGGTGTAGCTGGGTTTGGGCATTGAGAACTCCACATCAGTAGCTTTCAGGCGGTTATTGTCGGCAATGGCCCGTTCCACCATGTCCAGTCGATCAAACTCATGCAACAGGCTCTTCGTCTTCTTGAACGGATTCTGGGGCGACACCACAAACCAGACCTGCTCCAGATCGGCGCTGGTAGCCATGGTGTTCGCTACGATCAGATGCCCAACATGGATGGGGTTAAATGAACCAAAGAATAGGCCAATTTTCATGTGAAAACAGTCTTTAGTCCTCTGTCTTCGCGGAACGCCGCCCGGTCTTCTGTTGCGCTGCTAATTGCCGGTTGTTACTTAGCTGCGCAACAGAAGACCGGGCGGCGTTCCGCGAAGACAGAGGACTAAAGACAGATTAGATGACAGTTGCTTTCGCTGGAACGATATCGTTTTTGATGAATTCATCAATCAGTTTTTGTGCCTTGGCGTATGACTCGTCCAGGTCGTCATTAACGAGAATGACGTCAAACTGATCTTGGAACGACATTTCGAAGTGGACCTTGAACAATCGTTTCGAGAGGCTGTCTTCGGTTTCGGTTCCCCGGCCAATCAGGCGTTGACGCAGCGTTTCTTCGTCGGGCACTTTCACAAAAACCGCCAGGGCACGGTCGCCATAATATTGCTTCAATTTCAGGCCGCCCTTTACGTCTACATCAAAGAGTACGTGTTTACCGCTGTCCCACACACGTTGAATTTCTGACTTCAGCGTACCGTAAAAAGCGCCAACATATACTTCTTCCCACTCTACAAACTCGTCGGCGTCGATTTTATGTTTGAATTCGTCGGGGGTCAGGAAGTAGTAGTCCTGTCCATTCTGTTCAGCGCGGCCCCGACGGTCGCGGGTGCAGGCTGAAATAGAGAAGCCGAGGTTTTCATTTGATTGAAGCAGATGATGGACAATGGTTGTTTTACCAGAGCCGGAAGGAGCCGAGAAGATGATGAGTTTACCGTCCAAGTGGGGGGGTGTTTAATGAAAACATCATTAAGTTGTCGTTACGATATGCTGTCATTAGACGGTCATTGATTGCTTTTTACAACGAACGATTATTTAACGACAGCGTAGCGTAATGATACCTTAATGATATTTCTTCTGTAAAGGTACAAAAAACGAATCGGGGTAAGTGAGGGGCCATTTGGCTTACTCACTTACCCCGAAGGCATTAGGTCAAAAAATCTTAATTGAAGGTAGCAATGCGGCTACGGATATCGTCGATGATCCGTTCTGGACAGCACCTTTTTTCCATCTTGTTCTGGAGAAGAGCTTTCATTTCTTTTTCCAGATGGTACATTTTAATACAGGGCTGGCACGATTCCAGATTGCGCTTCAATTTCTCAAGGTCCTGTTCAGTCGCTGCTCCGTCGAGTACCGATTGAATAAACTTCAGACAGTCGCTTTGGTGTTCACACGAATGTTTCATACTCTCCGGTACCTCTTGCGACGATGTTGGCAAAGACGTTTGCATTGGAAAAATTTTATTTATTCCAAAATTAGTTATATTGTTGCTATTGGTCTAACCAAAGTCTGTATTGTAAAAGTTCGGTTTAGTCGTCAATATTTTCGTTATAACCCATCGATGCCGCATAATCTCGCAGTTTTTCCTTCAGAAGGTTACGCGCCCGGTGCAGTCGCGACCGAACTGTACCGATAGGGATATCGAGAATCTTGGCCATTTCTTCATATGTGAATCCTTCGATGTCACAAAGAATAATAACCGTCCGAAAATCGACGGGCAATGAGTTTAGGGCTGTAGCTACTTCATCGCCGATCAGATCTGAGACCGTCTCGGCCCGAAGGTCAACGGTATGCTCAGTTTCCGAATCTTCTGAATTGTAAGTGGTCTCAACGTCCTGGTAATCAACCTTGGCTGGCTCCTTACTTTTCTTCCGATAATCGTTAATGAAGCTATTCTTCAGGATTCTGAACAGCCACGCTTTAGCGTTGGTTCCCTGTTCAAAAGACGAGATAAACCGGAACGCCTTTAGGTACGTATCCTGCACAAGATCATTCGCATCGTCTTCGTCCATAGTCAGACGGAAAGCGAAGTTGTACATGGAATCAATATGGGGCATAAACTCCTTATTGAAAATCCGGTATTTCTGGTCGTCGGTGTATCCGCGAGTGGGCGTCGTATCTGACATAGTTTCGGGCATTGTCGACATAAAAGTAGGCGTTAAAGTCGGTTTGCCTCGACAGCCGCCAGATTTTACGCAAGTCTGAAAGAGATTCTGCGCTGGCAGAGGCCGGTGTACATAGTCTACTGCAAAAACCAAACCTTTGTTTAACTAAACGGTTTACCGGCCAAAATGGCAGAACCAATAAGGTAGGGGCTGTGTTTGCAACTGACTTTAACGGGGCGGAATATAAACGTGAGACGCAAGATATACGATGTTGTAACTACAAATTAGTGCAACAATATCTCTGGTGCAGCACTCTTTCAGACATCTGCAGCGTTACCGTCTGGCAAAAAACTGGATCAGAATAATGCTCAGCGTGGTAAACAATGCACTGGCCAGGGTCCGTAGGGCTGTCGGGATCAGTAATGACAGACTGCCAGCCTCGATAAGAAAGAGCGTGGCATGGTGAATAAGCACCAACACAAACACGTACTTGAAAAATTCGGCAAAGCCCAGTTCCTGTAATGTAAACACGACCCGGGACTCCTGAATGCGCTGGCTCATCTGTACGCGTACAACCAGAGGGCGCAGGTACGTCATCAGGACCGTTGAGGCCGCGTGAATCCCCAAGGTGTTATAAAATGTATCTACGATTACGCCGGTCGCGAAAGCGAGCAGCAACAGCCAGGTTTGGCTGATCTCGTTGGGCATCAATAAAATGCACGCTACGTAGATAAAGCAGAAGCCGTAATCGAACAGCACCAGGTTCCGGACAATCAGAATCTGGAGAAACAGGTAAAGCAAAAAGAGGGAAATAAGAACAAGTATTTCGCGAAGGGTCATGTAATCGGTAGGTGGGGCGTTGGGTACTGCCGGAGCTGGTTATTTCTCGCTGTCGACCTGTTTTTCAATCTGCTCCTGTTCTGTCGCCAGTCTATTCTGGACTATATAAACGTACGACAGATTGCCAAAATTAGTCGATAAGTCGATGGTCAGATCATGGAATGTTTGATTTGCCTGAAGGCCAATTGTGCGCACGCGGCCTATAAGGATACCCGGCGGAAAAACGGAGTTCTGATCGGAGGTCACTACTGAATCACCTTTGTTCACGGGCTTGTAGCGTGATATATCGAGCAGTGTCATTTTTGTCGGATCCGCACCCAGCCAGCGGGCGGTACCTATTTCGCCTGCCTTGGTCAAATTAGCTGACACTCTGAATTCAGAATGCAGGATGGAGGTAACGACAGAGAAATGTTCTTTACAGAAACGGACCCGGCCTACTATGCCTGTAGGCGAAATAACGCCCATGCCCGGCTGAATGCCATCGGCGGTGCCTTTATCGATGGTCAGGTAATTATTGGCGTAGGTTGTTGTATTGTTGATCACCTTGCCTACCGTGAATGTAAACCGGGTAGCAAAAACGGAATCTGCTTTATAAAGCGGTGGACTTGATGGGCTACGTTCCTGTTGCCGTTGTGTCAGTTGGGTACGTAGGCGTAGATTCTCGGCGGCCAGATCGGCGTTGACCTGCCGAAGGCTGGTGTACTCATGCGCTGTATTCGACCAAGCCAGCATCTGAGCGGCATAGCGATTCGACGTGTTGAAAAAACTCGCGCTCCAGTAATTGTTTGTGTTGATAATGAAATAGAAGCACAGCACTTCCAGCAACACAAACAGAATGAAGTTGCGGCTTTGAGCAATAAAGGCAAAGAGTTGTTCCACCTTAACTAAAAAGACACAAGGGATAAGACGTCGGACCGAAGACAAAGCTACATAGCCTTCGGTCTAAACCTCTTATTCCTTGTGTCTAACTTCTTGTGTCTTAAGAAATAAGCACTGACTTATACAGGTCGAGGTTTTTGATCACTTCGCCTGTTCCTTTCACAACGGCCTTGAGCGGATCATCGGCCACGTGAATAGGCAGTTTTGTTTTGCTGGCCAGCCGTTTGTCGAGGCCGTGTAGCAGCGCACCACCACCCGTCAGGTGAATTCCGTTGGTATAGATATCGGCCGACAGCTCGGGTGGCGATACTTCCAGGGCCTTCATAACGGCTTCTTCAATCTTCGAGATCGATTTATCGAGGGCGTAGGCTATTTCGCTGTAGGTAACCTTAATTTCTTTCGGAATACCCGTCATCAAATCGCGCCCACGAATTTCGTAATCAGCCGGTGGGTTGTCGAGTTCGGGCAGGGCCGAGCCAACTTCCATTTTGATCTGTTCGGCCGAGCGTTCTCCGATAAGCAGGTTGTGCTCACGACGCATATAATCCACAATGTCGCGGGTAAATACGTCACCGGCAATCCGGATCGACTGTTCGCAGACAATACCTGACAGGGCAATTACGGCAATTTCGGTAGTACCCCCGCCGATGTCAACGATCATGGTGCCGTTGGGCTGGGTGATATCGATACCAATACCTATGGCGGCAGCGATTGGCTCGTGTACCATGTACACTTCCTTGGCTCCCGCATGTTCGGCTGAGTCTTTCACAGCCCGTTTTTCTACCTCTGTAATGCCCGAAGGAATGCAGATGACCATACGATGTGAGGGTGAGAATAGCCGGTTGCCCGACTCAATCATTTTAATCAACCCCCGAATCATCAACTCCGCTGCTGTAAAGTCAGCAATTACCCCGTCTTTCAGCGGGCGGATCGTTTTAATGTTTTCGTTCGTCTTTTCGTGCATCTGCATCGCCTTATGCCCAATGGCCAGCACTTTACCGCTGACTTTGTCCATGGCGATGATCGACGGCTCGTCGACTACAATACGGTCTTTATGAATAATAAGGGTGTTGGCCGTACCCAAATCGATAGCAATGTCGCTAGTCAAAAAATTAAAAAGTCCCATTTCAGGCTGGTTACGTATAGATGCTAAGCTGGATTTCTAAACAATACACAAAAGTAGGGATAATAAAAGACAACTTTAGCCCACTGTTTGAATGGACTTTTGTTTTTAGATGTGATTGTCAGCCTATAAACGTCAAACCCGCCCGAACTGAGGTGTTCGGGCGGGTTTGACTAATAGTGGCAAGAAAAACAAACTATTTTGCAGCCGCGTTTTTCTGATCCTGAACTTCTGAACGGATCTGCTGGGCCATTGTTTTCAGGTCCTGCATACCTTTCCGTACACGAGTTCCGGCAGCCTGATTCTTTTTGTCGTAGAATTTATCGAAGTCGCCTTCGAGTGACATAATCAGGTTTTTTACTTCCTCAAAGCGTGTCATACGATTGGGGTTTAAGTGTGAAAAGTGCTTAAATGCGCTAAAAACGCGTATTTGGGCGAAATATAGCTATTCTGTTATACACCGCAAGAGCAGTGACAAAAAAATAACCGAATAATACAACTTAAACCCCAGTACCTTACTCAGCGGCAGACTCTGTGACCGCTGTTTGTGCCATTTCAGCCACTCCGACCGGATTTTGCTGTGTGTAGTAACCGTTTTTGAGTTTTTCTACAATCTCACTGAACACTGTTAGGGTATAGTTAACATCCTCAAGCGAGTGGGCCGCCGTTGGTATAACACGCAACATGATGATTTCTTTCGGCACGACTGGGTACGTTACGATTGAGCAGAAAATACCATAACTCTCACGCAGTTCGCGTACCATCGCCGTTGCCGCAACAATGCCACCATCGTTTTGCAACAGTACAGGCGTAACGGGCGATGTTGTTTCGCCAATGTCGAAGCCACGCTCACGTAAACCGCTTTGCAGTGCCCGCACATTTTCCCATAATTTCTCGCGAAGCTCAGGGTGTTTCTTAATCAGTTCCAAGCGTTTCATGGCGCCAACAACAAGCGGCATCGGCAGCGCCTTGGCATAAATCTGCGACCGCATGTTATACTTCAGGTACATGATCACATCGGCATCGGCGGCTACGAACGCACCAATCGACGCCATCGACTTAGCGAAGGTCGAGAAGTAGACATCGATACCATCCTGGCAGCCGAAATGCTCGCCTACGCCTGCACCGGTTGGGCCCATGGTGCCGAAACCGTGTGCATCGTCGACGAACAGACGGAAATTGTATTTCTCTTTTAAGGCAACGATCTTATCCAGGCTACCTACTTTACCCGACATGCCGAACACGCCCTCGCTGATCACCAGGATGCCACCGCCGGTTTCTTCCACTTTTTTAGTGGCCCGCTTCAGGTTTGTTTCCAGGCTGGCCATGTCATTGTGGTTGAACTTGTAATAGTCGCCCATTTTAGCCTTATGCAGCCGGATACCGTCGATGATACAGGCATGACACTCGGCATCATACACAATAATGTCGCGGCGGTCAACCAATGATTCGATCGTTGACATTACACCCTGATACCCAAAGTTGAGCAGGAACGCGTCTTGTTTACCAACAAACTGCGCCAACTGCTGCTCAAGCTCCTCGTGCATGTCGCTGTTACCCGACATCAGGCGAGCGCCCATTGGGTAAGCCAGCCCCCAGTCGGCAGCGGCTTTTGCGTCGGCTTCGCGCACCTCAGGGTGGTTGGCAAGGCCCAAATAGTTGTTCAAACTCCAGTTGAGCATCTTCTTGCCGAAGAAGGTCATGTGGGGCCCTAGTTCGCCGGTCAGCTTAGGAAAAGCGAAGTAATGGTGCCCGTTAAAGAGTTTAGAATTCGAGCCGATTGGGCCGAGATTACTGCGTAGTTTCTCAAATAAATCCACTTTATGATGCCGTTTAAGGGCCTAAAGCCCTGTTTTCGATCTATTTAGTGCAAAAATAAGAAAAAGAGTTAAGAGTGAAGAATTAAGAGTTAATAGTTAAGAATTAAGAGTGGAGAGGTGCGCTGCTAAGGTTACCATACAAAGTCTTAGCAGCGCACCTCTCCACTCTTAATTCTTAACTCTCAATTCAAGACAGGGTGTTTCCGGTGCCAGTCGGTAGCATCCTGATAGGCTTTTGCAACGGCCAGAACAGCTCCTTCGGCAAAGAGCTGTCCGTTGATGGTGATGCTGGTGAGTGTTTGTTGGGCGTTAAAACCGTTTGGTAGCACCACGCATGGATGGCCCGTCAGGTTGGTAAGCTGAAGGTTACCACCTGCATAGCTTGGTGAAATATATACGTCGACTTGCGCTTTTTTCAGCACGTTGTGCATCTGATTGATGAGCTGGGTACGTATGCGGTTGGCCTGTAAATACTCAACCGCCGGAATAAACCGGGATGACCGAAATTCGTTGGGCCAGGCCGATTTGCCCTGCCGAACCATGAGGCTATCGCGGTCAGAGCGGGTCAACTCGTCAAAGGCGGCGGCTCCTTCAACACCAATAATCATGGTCAGGGCACCATAACGAAAGGGGGGCAGTTCGATCGGCACCAGTGTGGCGCCGAGCTTCTTAAGCATGTCGAGCGTGGCCAGGTCGTTGGCTTTGTTCGGATACGTACTGTCGAAGGCTTTCTGTACCACACCAATACGAACACCTTTTAGCGAGGCCAGTGGCGCGTACCGGAATGGCACGTTCATTACCGTTGGGTCGAGGGGATCAGGGCCTTGAATGGCGTTGAACACCAGCGCGCAGTCTTCAACCGAGCGGGTCATGGGACCAATTTTATCCATCGACCACGATAGGGCCATTGCTCCGTGTCGGCTCACCCGCCCGTAGGTGGGGCGCAGGCCTGTAACGCCACAAACGGTTGATGGTGAGACAATTGAGCCCAGTGTTTCGGTGCCAATGGCGAAGGGAAGTAAACCGGCCGATACCGTACTGCCTGAACCTGCTGATGAGCCGCTGGAGCCCATATCTGATTTCCAGGGGTTACGGCTCTTGCCACCAAACCACACATCGCCCATGGCCAGTTCGCCCATAGCCAGCTTGGCGCATAGCACCGCTCCGGCATCTTCGAGGCGCTTAATGACCGTGGCATCATAATCGAGCACCTGATCTTTATACGGCACAGAGCCCCAGGTGGTTTTATAACCCCGGCGAGCCAGCAAATCTTTAGCGCCGTATGGAATACCGTGGAGCGGTCCCCGGTACTTACCCGCTTTCAGTTCGGCATCGGCCCGGCGTGCCTGCTGCAGGGCCAATTCTTCCGTGAGCGTAACGACGTTGAAGAGCGCCGGGCCGTATGTTTTCAACCGTGTCAGGAAAAACTGGGTCAGTGCTTCCGACGAAATCTGCTTTGTCCGGATCAGCTCACCCAACTGGGCTACGGTATAATAGGCCAGATCATCCCGATTGGCAGGCATACGTACCTGACCCAGCGCCGACGCCTTGAACGAACTGGCACCAACGGGCATTACAAAGCCCGTTGGCAGCGGATTGAAATACAGGGCCGGCGATACGTCGTTGGTCAGTTTAACGGTTCTGATCGTTTCAAAATCGCGGCGTTGGTCAACGAGGTTATCGAGCATCGAATCGCGCTCGGCACGGGTAAACGATAGCCCGAAGAGTTTCGACGCCACATCCGCCATTTCGGCAGTAATGGGCTGTTCGGGGGCGTTGTAACTGGTAATGAATGAACCCGCAGCGAAACTAACGGCGCAGATAAGAAGAAGACGTAACTGTTTGTGCATGAAGTTAACTGGTTGTATAAACCATTAAAAGTAAGCCAACTTCAGCAAAAGGGATAAAGGCTATTGACGAAATAAAAGGATGAGATAACAGATTAGCCCGTATGGGTATTACCAATGTAATTGGATTTGTTTTTGTTGAGTAGGGAATAAATGAACGCACTACTATTTATCAGCCATAGTCAATTGGAGGCGCAACCTGACAAGGACTTGATCTCACTTGACAAAGCCTCTTCCGACCGTGAATGGCTGGTGCGTTTTGTAGTACAGATTCGTATAAAAAAAATGGTGGGCCAGCTTGATGTAGGCGAGGAGGTTGAATACCCGGGGGAGCAAAGTAAAGCCGACTGGTGAGAAACGAATATAGGCCGATTTATTAATGATTAAAACGCCAGTTGTCATTGATACAGATAATGCCTTTTCTGAATAGTGCTCCACAGGATCACATTCGGCAACGGAGAACGCGTGGCATAGGGAATTGCGCGGAAGCATATCGACTTTGTGATGGTATCGATGGTGATAAGTTGCCATTCACCGCTATGTCTATCGAGCTGGGCAGTGCCGTATGGATTCATGGTCAGCCTATCAGGGAGGGGTTACCTGCCCGAGGCTTCACGAATTTCGTCGATTTATAGTCTTAAAGCTGCTATTTTCCGCTTGTTGTGGTGGGCATGGCGGGCTGGAATTCTTTTACATACGTACCTGCTTTGAACGCATCGAAAGGTTCTTTGGCCTGATAGTTACCGCCGAAATAAGTAACGATCTGGTGGAACATGCGCGGCTCCAGATAACCGGCAATTGGCTGGATCATTGCCATTTTCTCGTCGAGGAAGACCGTTGAGGGGTAACTCATTTTCCCCTGTAATAGGTTGATAGCCAGTTCGTGGGCGCTCCCTTGCTTGCGGAAGGTTTGCCCGCCAACAGTGATGTCGGCAGCCTGTTCGGCGTCGAGTTTTACGGCGTAATAGTGTTCATTCACATAATCAATGATGGCGGGTTGGGTAAAGGTTTTCTGGTCCATTACCTTACACCAGCCGCACCAGCCTGTATACACGTCGATGATGACCTTGCGTGGCGCTTTCTGGTTCAGTTCAAAGGCTTCCCTGAAGCTGATCCAGTTTATTTTCTTGCCTTCGTGGGCGTGCACTACGCGCACAGGAAGATTCGTAGAAGGGCGAAATGAAGCAAGCAGACCAACAAGCAGTAGAGTGAAAAAGAGCGCAGACAGACGCATGAGTTCAGGTTGTTAATGGAGTAACGACTAACGTACCTATAACGGCAAAAAACGGGCCGGAATTGTCACACTTTAGTAACGTGGGTAGTATACAATTACCTTTCCATCAGTAGTTTCTTGCCAAACTGGTGCCGGCGTTTATTTTTGATAATAACCTTGATGTGAGTCATGCGGATCTGGTGGCCTCCCAGTCTTTTTCTTTTAGTATGGCTCTGTATGCCGGGGTGGGCCTGTGCGCAAACCGCCGACGTGGTTGTGCTGACCGAAACGGATGATTTGCGGGAGAAACTTTCCATTGAGAGTGCGCTGGAGTTGTATGTCGATTCGTCGCGGCAACAGCCTTTGTCCGGCATTGAGCTCCAGCCTTTCCGATCAGTAGGCCGAACGATCCCTAATGTTGGCTATACCGGTGCAACGGCCCATCCCAACCCAATCTGGCTTCGCTTCCGTATTCATAACGCCACACACCAGAACGCCCAACTCTATGCCCGCATCAACTTCTGGTGTTTTGATTCGCTCCAGTTTTTTGTTGTCGATCCCGCCCGCGATTCGCTATTAACCGCTTCGTCGGTGCTGGGCTGGCGAACTCCCGTTGAGGCCCGCCCGCTGGCCGACCGAAACTTTAGTTTTCCGCTCAGCATACCCGCTGGTGTTGAACGGGTTGCTTACCTGCGGGTATATAAGCTGAGGGGCACGCAGGTCATTCCCCTGACCCTGTGGCACCGGGCTGGCTACCTGGCCAATATGCCGGGCGAGTACCTGTTTTGGGGTGGTGTTCTACTGTCACTCCTGTTTGTGGCCGTAATGAGCCTGTTCTTCTTCATTACCACCCGCGACCATATCTACTGGAGCTACACACTCTGCGTGCTCTGCCTCATCGGGTTTTTCTTCATCAATGACGGCTTCATGAATCAGTTTGCGTTCGATGCGCAGTTCTGGTTGCCCCGTCAGAATATCTATTTCCTGTTCCCGTTGCTGCTTTTTTACTCTCAGCTGGTTTTCATCCGTACGTTTCTGCCGCTGCAGCGAACCCCGGCCCGCTGGTTACACCGGTTTAGCACGGTGGGCCTGCTGGCAGGGCTGGCTTGCATACTAATGCTTACTGCCGAACTTCTGGTAACGTACCCACCAGGCCTGGAGGTAACATTTATGCGTGTATTTACGCTGCTATACTGGCTGCCCATGCCGTTGATCGGGGCATTTGTGGTGGTGAGTATCGGGCGGCGATACTACGTGGCGGCGGGCTGGTTGTATCTGGTATCGGTATCGCCCTTTTACCTGCTCAATTTCGGGCAGGTAATGGCCAACTTCGGTTTGATTCCTACGTATAGGCCACTGGTTGATTTTCGGTGGTATGCCGTTGCGGCGTTGTTTGAAGTGTTGGCATTGACGTTCGGCCTGGCTTATCGCTACAAATTGATGCGCGACCGCAACGACGAACTGTTGAGTAGCCAGCGAGAAAAAGAACGCACTACCTACGTAAGCGAAGTGCAGTCGCTGGCATTGCGCAACAATATGCTGGAAGAGAAAGAGCGAATTGCCCGCGACCTTCACGATAATGTAGGCGCCCAACTGGCGCTGATGATTACCAGCCTGTTGCACATTAGTAGGCAGGCAGAACAGGTACCCGTAACTGGTGGGCGAATGGGTGAGTCGCACAGCGATGAGCGAATGCCCCGCCTTGCCGATGAGTTACGTGCCGTAGTTGGGTATGCGCGGGAAGCGATACGCACACTTCGCGAAACGATCTGGGCCATTAACCAGGAAAGTTTTACAATTGAAGAGTTTGGGGAGCGGCTAAACCAGTATGTAAACAGGTACGTGCAGCAAATTAATGGCCTGGAGGTAACTGTACAGATAGACGGTGAACCCAACGAGCCGCTGTCGTCGGTGCAGGTTCTGAATTTCTTCCGAATTGTGCAGGAAGCACTTAGTAACGTGGTTAAGCATGCTCAGGCTACCCACGCCGACGTCCGGTTAATTACCCGTCCGGATGGCGCTTTTCACCTGACCATTCACGATAACGGCCGGGGGCTAAACGAGACCCGCGATGAGATCGACGACCGGCATTATGGGATTCATAATATGAAACGCCGGGCCGAAGAACTAGGTAGTCAGTTTCGGATATACGATCATAACGGCACCGTAGTCGACGTAGTGCGGCACGGCGCCGAGAAGGGTTAGGTAGCCAGGTACGTTGCTAAAGGCCGAAGGCAACGTACCTGACTACCTAACCGTTAGGAAGAAGCCAACAGCTTTTTTTCTATCGCAAACTTGATCAGCGCAGCGGTGTTTTTACAGCCTGTTTTGCTGAGAATGTTCTTTCGATGGGTATCAACTGTTGTGCGGGCTATGCATAACTTTTTGGCAATCAGATCATTAGTCAGTCCTTCGGCTATGTAGCCAACAATTTCCCGTTCGCGCCGGGTGAGGGGCTCTACGTAAGCAAAACCGGGAATGGGGCGGTCGGCAACACCATGTAGCAATATCGGCGATAAAGCCGCGCTTACGTAAATACGCCCCTGGGCCACACTCTCCAGGGCTTTACTTAGCTCGGTTTTATTGGTGCTTTTTAACAGATAACCGTCTGCCCCGGCCTGAAGCATCAATTGTACCGTAGCGAAGTCGATCATCATGCTGATTGCCAGTACATTCACGTTGGGCCAGTTGCGCTTGATGAGGCGTGTTGTCTCTATGCCGTTCAGTTCGGGCATCTCAACGTCGATCAGTACACAATCAACCGGGTGATGATGCAGGAAAGCCAGGGCTTCGCGCCCATTTCGTGCTTCGCCTATTACTTCGCAGGTGTCGATACGGTCGATGAGCATCCGTAGCCCGTCCACGAAAAGTTGATGATCGTCGGCAATCAGAATACGTTGTGGCATAGTACTCACGGTTAAAATAAATAACGTCTATAGTTTAAGCAATTTGATTGATTTTACGGGGTAATTTTCTTGCAAGAGGTTCATTATCAAAGGTCCGGCTGTTTGACTGCTTAGGTCGACCACCTCTGTTGCCCGATGGCCTGTTCCCCGGCGTTCGCTCTGCCATCCTACCTGCCCGGAAGCATTTACAAGCTGCATGGTGACTAGTGCCCCGGCGGGAGCCGTCCAGTCAACGGTGATTGACTGACTGGCTGGTACCGGATAAACAAGCAGGCTAATAGCCGCTGTTGGAACCGGATCGATAGCCAGCGGAGCCAGCACGATAAGTTGGTATTTATTGAGAATCTGCCCCGCTCCGCAGTCATTATCAAGTGCCTGAACCTCATAGCTGGCTGTGCCGGGTTGCGTGGGCCTCACCCACTTTACCAGGGGACTGACACTGGTTGTCACGACCTGGCCATCCCAGAGCCGAACGCGCCAGGGGGCGTCGCCACCAAAGCGTAGCCTGATGGCCGTGCTATCGTATAAGACAATGACCGAATCGCCTGTAAGGCGCACGCTAGCCTTGTTTAGAACTCGTACGCTCACGGTTTTGCCCGCGCTTTCGCAGCCATTCTGGGTTTGGGTAACGGTGTAGCTGAGGGTTTGCCCGGTGCTGGTCGAGGGCGTAACGGTTGACTTCGGCGTGCCACTACCATCATACCAGCGCAGATTCTGGCCAACGGCGGTCAGCGAAGTTGGTGCATCGTTGATGCAGAAAGTGCGGTCGGTGGTGGTGGGAGCAGCTGGTACCGCATACACAGTCGTAAGCAGCACTGCCCTGGGGCTCTCACAGGTACCAAATCGCTGTGTCACCCAGTACGATTGTTCACCCAGGGTAGTGGTTTGTGGAGTTAGGGCAGTTGTGGCCGTACCACCTGTAGCCTGCGTATACCAGCCCAGGCCATCGCCCGTTGCCTTCAGTGGCTGGGCGAGCTGATTCTGGCACAGCGACAGCGGGCTAACGCCGGGGGCTCCCGGTGTATTACGTACCTGTACCAGCAGGGCAACCAGTCTGCTTTCGCAGCCATTACTGGTCTGGCTCACTTTATAGGTGATATCCCGAACATGGTCGGTGGGGGGCGTGGGAGCGCTGGTCAGCAAGCTATTGTTGGCGTCGTACCACTTCAGGTTTTGCCCGGTGGCCGTGAGGGGCGTGGTTTGCTGATCCCGGCAGAGTAGTACCGTACTGGTGGTGGGGTCGGGCGAGGCGGGGTTGATAACCTGATCCAGTTTGGCGCGGGGGCCTTCGCAGTTGTTGACAACCTGACTTACCCAGAACGAGGTGGTGCCTGCCGTGGTCGATGTAGGCGTGATGGGACCTTCGGCGGTGCCGCCGGTTTCGACGCGGTACCATTTCAGGTTCTGACCCGTGGCCGCCAATACCGGCACATTTACATACTGACAAATAGCGGCAGGGTTGGCGGCGGTGGGTGCGGGCGGCAATGCGTTGACGGTTACCCGTAGCTTGGCACGGGGACCTTCGCAGGTTCCTATTGACTGCGAGACCCAGTAAAACTGCTCGCCCACCTGCGCTGTGCTCAAAGCCGGTGCATTGGACGCCCCAGTACCTCCGGTTTCGACTGTGTACCAGCGCAGGCCCGAGCCTGAGGCGTTCAGGGCCGGTGCAGTCGTGTTGTTACAAATGGCTAAATCGGCCACGCCTGGGGCACCGGGGGTGTTTTTTACCGAAACCACCAGATCTGTCTTCTTGCTTTCGCAGCCGTTGGTTGTCTGGGTAACGCGGTACGTAAAATCGCCAAGCTGGTTGGTTGGTGGTGTAGGGGCGGTGGCGCCAATGAGGCCGTTGCCGCTATTATACCACTTCAGATTTGTGCCATTGGCCGTAAGAGGGGTGGCTTGCTGGTCTTTGCAGAGGAGTACAGGCGCCGTGGTGGGGTCGGGCGAGGCGGGGTTGATCGTTTGCTCGATTTTGGCGCGGGGACCCTCACAATTATTTACGGCCTGACTTACCCAAAACGCGGTGGTGCCGGGCTGGTCTGAGCTGGGTTTAGCCGTGTTCTGACCACTACCTCCTGTTTCGGCGGTGTACCATTTCAGGTTCTGGCCGTTGGCCGTCAGGCTGGGTACGTCTACATACTGGCAAACCGCACCCGGATTACTGACGCCCGGGGCGGTGGGTAACGCGGTCACGTTCACCTTGATTTCGGTTAGGTCAGAGCGGCAGCCATTTTCATCGCGAGATACAAAAAATGTTTGCTGCCCACCAGACCCGGTACCGGGGCGCGGGGCATTACCCCCGAGGCTATTCCGGCTGGCATCGTACCAGATCAGGTTAGGGCCATTAGCCGATAGCACGTCGACCCCCTGATTCTGACAGTAGTTCAGGTTCTGATTGGTTGATGGGGCACTGCTTTTAGGCTTGACCGTTACCGACACATCGACCCGGTCGCTCTCGCAACTGCCAACCGTTTGCGAAACCTTATAGCTGAACGTACCTGCCCCCCCCGTTGATACGGTAGGAGCACTCGACTGCCGACTGCCCGATGCATTGTACCAGTTGAGGGTCCCTCCACCACTGGCTGCTGCCTGCAGGGTTACGTTGGCATCGCCCTGACAGGGCGACGTGGGCGTTGTCACGCTGGGTTTGTCGGCTTTAGTAATCGTGATAGCGGCCGACCGAGGGGCAATGAGGGTATTGTAATCGGCGCGGGGCGAGATAATCCGGATGCGGTAGCCCGTTCCGGCGGCCACGCTGTTTGGAATGGTTACTGAGGTTGTGGCGTTTCCTTGAGTACCCGTTCCGAGGTTGGTTGGGTTACCAAAATTGCCGCTGGCATCAGATAACTGGATGAGCGGAATAAAGTCGCCCTGAAGGCGGATGCTACTATTTGCTGTGGCGTACTGCGCATTCAGCGATGCTCCGGCGCAGATAGACGACCTGTCCAGGAATGTAGCCAGTTCCAGTGGTGTAGCGGTAACCGTAGCACTACCACTCACGATGTTTGGGCCTGGGCAGCCCGTGGCATCGCGCAGATTTCTGACAAAAACATTGTCATAGATTCGCTGTACATCGAAGGTCGGCATCCGGGGAAAAATGGTGCCTGAGGCCGTTGTAAATGTCTGGGTACGCAGATAACCAACGCTGGCATATTCGCTGGAATAGTCGTTATAATCAATCGTAAAGGGCGGTGTGCCGGTGAAAGTGAGAAAGATTGTGGCGGGTGAACCGGCTACGATTGTTGGGTTGCCCGAAATGGTCAATAAAGTCTGCGGCTTAATGGTGAACAAGGTGCTGTTTGTCGGGTATGACTGGCTGTAATCCATACTGAACAGCCTGAAATAATAGCCGCTGTTGGCTGTAAGGGGACGAGGCATGGTAAACTGCACCCGGATCTTGTTCGTAGCCGAATGGGTCCCTGCTGTCCGGGTAGTAACCGTGCCAACATACGTACCCACGTTTTCGGCAATGCGTAGCCCATCTGCTCCAACGGGGTATAGACCAACCAGATATCTGCCATTGCGCCGCCCATCGTCGATTACGGTAGCCGTAAAGTCTACCGTTGCTCCCTGACAGAGGGTCGTAAACGGAAGCGGGTCGGGTGTGGTATGCGGAAGGTCAGTCTGGGCCTTACTCCACCAGGGAGTAAGCAACAACCAAGTGAGGATAATACATTGAACAGTTTTCATGGTATGGCGATGAAACACGTATTGATGCTACTTTTTCTTCGTTACTTGCCTGATCCTTAATAGGGTACGTATACCATTGACCGTCAGGCCTAAACCAACGACACCGCCACCGTAGACACCGTAAATGACCGGGGCACCGTAGGCGGTCAGCGACATGGGTTCGGGCGGGGGCGGAACGTCGCGCCTCGACAGGTCACGGTAAAGGTTGTAGTCGGCGTTGAGCGCGTTCACCTTTTGCGAGTAAACGTCGTAGTCTTTTTTAATGCCCGAATACATCACGTAGCTACCACCCAATGCCGCCAGTCCCCCAACTACCTGCATCCAGCCTCGTAGTCGCATACCGGCCGCAATGCGTCGCTGTTCGTTGGTAAGAGTTTTTTTCAGGTCGGGCGATACAGACATGGCGGCCGGCTTCTGAACGATTGGTTTCGGTAGCTTCTCTTTTTCTACGGGCTTGGGTACGTTGGCCAGAACCGGTGTAGGGGCTGATGGCTTAGCTGCTTGTTTGTCTGGTACTGGAAGCGCTGGCAGGTCAACCGGTTTGGGAATTACTGCAACCGTTTTGGGCGGTTCAACAACAGGCTTGTCTGGCTCAACGACGGGTTTGGGAACTTCAACCACTGGTTTGGCGGTCGGTTTCTCGGCCACAGGCGTGATCGTTTTTGGCGTTTCGGGGGCACCTTTTTTACTTATTATGGTGCTGCCAGGTACATCGTTGGCTTTGCGGGTGTGCTGATCGTCGTTGGGTGGTAAGTTGCCGGGCGTTACCACCGGTGGGCGTTGGTGGGTGGCTATGGCGCGGGTGGTATCTGCTTTGGGCTTAGGTGGCTGGAGCAACGCGAAGCCCATGATGTCGCGATCGCGATTTTTGTAGGTGAATTTGTCGCGGTCGCGCTCATCAAACCGGATAGAGTTACCCGCCAGCACATAGGTGCCATCACCAGTATTGTGGTATTGCCCCAGTGGCACACGCGGCGACTCTGACTTGACCACATCCAGCGCTTTTTTGTTGGATCGAACCGTGACGTTAAACTCGTAATCTGGCTGTCTGTAAATTTTCAGCGGCTCGCGAATGTCAACGGCTTGTGGCGGCGTTTCGGCCACAGCAGGCGGTGCAGGAGCGATAACAACAGCCGCCGTCTGGGGTGTATTCGCACCGGGCCGCTCGAACAGAATCTGGCTGATGAGCACCTCCCATTTCCGGTTAACCCGGGTTGCCTGTAGTGTGGCCACGCGCTTTACCCGCTGATAACTACGCCCGGCAGTTTTCTGGGCCAGGCTTTTCCCTTTGAGGATCGACTCATAATGAATGCTGATGTGGGCCGATGTCGGGCTGTCGATAATCGGGTCGGTAAGCCGAACATTGGTGACCACAAAGCTAAATGTGTTAAAATCGGCGTTTTTGCTGACGAAACTGAGCAGATTGTTCAGGTATTGCGAAAGCGTTTTGCCCAGGTCTGGTGCCGAGTCGAAGCTGATATAGTCTGGGTTGGTGTCGTCTTCGACGATGATATTGTCGCTGACGAATAGCTGTTGATTCTGGTCGTTCAGCGTGTAGCTATTAAGTATCAGATCTCTGTTCTCGGCTTCGGTATTGATGTCCATCAGTAGCGTACTGATGCGTTTGGGTAGTTCATCCTGAACTCGGAGCCGGGCCAGCCGTTTGATCTCGTTCAGATCGCGCAGGGTCGGAGCCTGCTGACCCTGCGCCCATACGGAAGCCGTTATCAGTAGGCACTGACTGATCAGCAGCCAAAACAGTAGGGGGCGGGCGCTGGTCATGGTAGCTATCTGGATGAGCAGTTGGTGTAATAAAACTTGCCGCGCTCGCCGCTGCTGGCGGCATAGCCCAGGGCATAGCCTTCACCGTTGTAGGTGTAGCGATACGTGACGCGCTCGGTCAGTGTGAGTTTTCCGTTAACGAACTGGTTCAGGACGTATTCGTTGAGTAATCCGGGCTTACCGCCGCCATCCTGTATGTCAGGAATACCCCGGAACCGGAGTTGCGTGTTGGCGTAGTAGCCAGTGGCGGCGTAGGTATAGGTTGAACTGGTAAGTTTGCTGATGGCGGGTTCGTTGTAGGTCTTTACCAGGTGGTTTCCGTTGCTGTTTACGGTAAAGGTTTCATATACGCCATCGGTGTGCGTGTAGGAGGTTACGTAGCCGGTAGCAGCATCAACGGCAAACCGTTCGCTGGTGCCGGGCCGGGTGCGTGTGGCCAGCCTGCCATCGGGCTGAAAGGTGAAAACTTCGCTGATACTACCGCTGGTGCTCTTGATGGTCAGGCTCTTGAGGGTGTTGCCCTCCCAGGCATACTCCCAGCGGTTGCCGCTTCCCTGCACGGGCGCAATGCTGCTAATGAGCTTCGACTGACTGTCGTAGGTGTAGGCATACACCACTGTACCGGCGGCGGTTTTGTCTTCGCGCGTTTTTACATACCGGGTGGTGTCATACACGTAGGTTTGCGTAAGGCTCCGCTGGCGGTTCTGGTTCTCTTCGTAATACTGGGTCAGACTGCCAAAATCATTGTACAAATATCCCTGCCGACGGACGTTACCACCCTCCCGAATGATCTCGACCAGATCGATTCGGCAGGCGGCGGGAAGCTGTGCGCCCGAGAGGTCGGGCTCTTTCTGGCAGCCGGTCAGCACCAGCAGAAAACCTGCGCTAAAAAGTAGTGTTGCGTTCATAACGTGTTAGTTCGTAGCAGAGTTGACCACTCGGTTTACCGATTGGGCGGGTATGAACTTCAGCGAAACGCGGCGGTTCTGGCGGCGGCTCTCTTCGTTGTTGTTGGCGCCAACCAGGAACCGGCTGCCAAACCCGACAATCTCAAGCCGATTGTCGGCTATGCCCCACTGCCAGTGTAAATAGCCCGCCGCAACCTTAGCTCTGTACTCGCCGAGGTATTGATTGAGCCGTTCGTCGCCAAGCCGGTCGGTATGGCCAACCAGGCGCAGGTGTACGTCGGGGTGTTGCTGTAAGTAGCTTCCTACCTGCCCCAGCGCTGTTCGGGCCTCGTTGGAAAGCACACAGCTACCCTCCTCAAAAAGGAGCATCGGCAGGTTATCGGCCAGTTTCGTAGTGGCAGGCGTTACTGTGGTCGATATTGCCGGGGATAGTTGTTCCGGGGTATTGGCGCGGGTAACTGCGGAAGTTGTATTAGTAGCTGGCCACGTGATTTTTGCTACGTTCAGCCCCACCGAGACCGTAATCGTCTGGCGATGGACGACCGTTTTTTGCCGGTTCACCAGTAATAATTCATACCGGTTAGGAAACAGGTCTGACGCCGTGAAAAAACCGGGTCTGTTGGCAGCAGATACCAGCATCACCGGTTTTTTGCTGCCCTCAGGCTGTAACATTCCCTGAAAACCCACCGCCGATTGAGCGGGTACACTCTGTACTGACAGCAGTACCAGTTCCCGCAGCAGGTGCACGTGCTGATGCAACGCCGGGCCACCCAGTTGTTCTACGCTGATATTACCCTGGTAAGGCTGATACCCTGGCGCCCGAACCTCCATAGCCACGATATCCTTGTCGGTAAAATCCGTTGAGCAGTTGCCCGATGCGTCGGTATCGAGGCAGGTTCGCTTGCCGGTTTTAGTGAAAATGAAGCAGACTTGCGCCCGCACCGGTTGGCCTGCCAGCGCATCGGTGACAGTAAACGTATTGTGTTGAACCTGCCCGCTGCCGGTAGTTTCGTTGCTTTTCGGCTGTACGTAGTGTGTCTGCTCGGTTTGCAGGTAAGGCCGGTTAACGCCTTGCTGATCAGTGGCTACCAGCGGAATGATCACGTACACGTCGTCGGTAGCGGTAGTCAGGTTCAGAGGCAGTCGCTGCGGGCGGTAACCGGTTCGTTCGATAAGCAGGGCCGAGGCTGTGCAGGCAATGCCGATGTCGAACTGGCCCGTAGCGTCGGCGCTGGTCCCGATCACTGTCTGCTTATTACCTATTTTGACTGACAGCGTTGCCGATAGTGGCCGATGCGTACTATAATCCCGGACGACACCAACCAGCCGTACGCAAACCGGAGTGGCTGGCGGGGCGGGGATTTGGGCCGGTAGTTTGCTCACTAGCAGTAAGTTGAGAAATAGTATAAGTGCGGACATGGTATGAAGGGGCTGTTTATTCAACGGGTGCAGGTACGTTGCTGCGAGCAGTTGAAGACCACCCGCAGCAACGTACCTACTGACTTGATCCTACGCCGACGTTTCCGAGCAGCACCTGCCAGTTGGTTTCCACCTGCTCGTTGATGAGCTTCTGGGCGGGTTGTAGTTTAACGCGCACGTTTTTCTGGGTCACATCGCTGTAGGTGACGGCATCGCTTTTGCCATAACCCGTGAAAGTCTGCTGGCCCGTGATGGTGCCGTAATAATTGCCGTCGGCTTCCTGGGTCAGTTCTTTCACATACTGTACCTCAGACCAGCTCACTTTTGTGTAGCTATAGGGCAGCAGCTTCAGGCGGGTTAGGTACGTTCGTACGCCCATCTTGCGGGCGGTGCCTGGCTTACTGGCCGATGTGACTTCGATAGTGGCATCAGGAATGAACAGCTTGATGGCCTGCTCGATAGCCCTGTCTTTATCGTCGCCCGATAGGCTTTTGTCGGTGATGATGTTGATGTACGACACAAACTCGTCGACCCGCTGCATGGCTTTGGCCCGGTAGGTAACGTAGTCAGCTTCGTTTAATGAGAGCTTCCCCGTCGGCGATGCGGGCGCGGGTTTAGATGCCTGGGCCTCGGCTGCCGGTGTCGGTGAGGGTCTTGTCGGGCGGGTGGGGGCTGTTTTCGTTTGGCGTGTCGGCGCAGGGGCTGGTTCGGTGGTTGCTGGTGAAGGCGTTACCGGAACAGCGGGAGCAGTGGTTACGGCGGTTGCCGGGGCCGAGGCGGTGAGTTGCGGTCGAAGATCAGCCAGGATAGGGGCTATTTCAACGAAATCAGTGAGTATCTGGTGTTTTCCGTCACTGTAAAAGATCATCAGCAACTCGTTCTTGTTGATCGAGGCTGCCCCGCCATTAACAGGCTGGTAATTGATGACTTCTTCGCTTTCATACGAAATAGTGCCGCGCAACACTTCCAGCGGCACGCGCCTGATCATCATGTCGGTGGGCGATGTGCGGGCGGGGGCCATCAGAAAATCCTTGAGTTGCTGGTCGGCCTGAACGGCATTGGTACTTACCTCGTCAACGATCAGGAAATTGCCTTCCTGCGTAAAGGCCATTAACACCACGTCGCGGCCGTAGTTATGATTGGTCAGCGCATCACCGTGTTTCACCGTGAACTTCACCCGTTCGGCGGTTATCTCTACCAGTTGCGCGTTTTTATACCGGGTTCCGTTGGCAAGATAGATAGCATCACCAGCCGGGCCGGTGTTGCTCTGGGCGCTGGCTTTGTGTAGCAGACACAGGGTAGCGAAGCAGAGAATCAGACGATGTAGCATGGCTCTATCTGGCTTATTTCCCGAACAAATAGCGAATGCCCAGTCCAACTGTTACCTGCGAAACGGTGGGTATACCAGCTGTTGCCGGTGCCATCGAGGTAAATCCGTAATCGCCCTGCGCATAAACGGTAAGTTCCTGGCTGAAGCGCGCCCCCAGTTTTACGTCACCGCCAGCATGAAACGCACTGAAACCGGCGTCTTTAAACGAGGCACTTTCGCCGCCGCCACTGACGTTCAGCCCATAAGCGCCGAAGACCCCTACAGAATAAAAGAGGTTGACCGGTTTTTCCTTGTTGTACAGCGAGGCAATCGCCAACGTACCTACGGCATAACTGAGTCCAATGGTGGCCGGGCTTTTCCCCTGCGTTAGTTGCAGGAACTCAACAGAGGGGGCCAGCGCTACTTTGCCCAGCGGCACCTCGGCCGTAATGCCTCCCCGAATGGCCAGGCCCATGTCTGAGGTAGTGCTTTGGGCCATCCAGAAGCCACCACCGGCGCCCGCTGTCAGCCCGAAACGGGTACGTGGGGCAGAGTTCGATGCGGCTGGCTGGCTGGTGATGGGTACGTTCCGGGCAGTGGTTGGCCGATTGGCAGGCACTGGTTTCGCTGATTTCGCGTCGAATCGTTCTACTTCGCCATTGCTGTAGCGGATATACCGTACGTCTGATTTCTTAACCTGATACTGCTGCCCCTGGGGCGCGGTCGATTTGCGGTAAAAAATAGCGGTCTCGTTAATTTCACTAATCAGCCCTTGAATAACAGTATTGTCGTTTCGAACAATCTCATCATTGCGGCGGGCTGCCTGGCCGAAACAACAGAGATGAAGCAACTGGCTGAGTAGCAGACTCACCAGCAGAAGGGTGCGGGTACTGGTCATGATAAACGTGGTTATGGTGTGAATAAATAGCTGATAAACAAACGGTTGTGAAGTGGTATGGCAGGTCAAATATTCATCCGGAATGGGTAGCCGAAAATCCCATAAAAAGGGTAGCTGGCAGAGTCACCGGGCCAGATCGATGCGGATGGGTCGGTTCAGTTTAACCGTGAGCGAGCTACCACCCGCCCCACCCACGTCGAGTGATGGAGTGCTGGCCTGTAGCTGAAACGTGAACAGGCCATCAGCTACAGCAAACTGGTCTTCGCGTTGATTAGTATCTGTGTAATTTACCCGCCAGGGGGTGTTCAGCGGTACCGAAATGGCCGTGATATGCGTACCCGGCGGAGCGGTGTATAGCTCATACCGTTCTGTGGTTTTGGCAAACGTGCTGTTGTCGCCAATGTCGAAGTAGATGCTTAGAATCACCTGCCGTTCGCCAAGCAGCACCACTTGGGCCGATACGTTTACCTGCGGATTGTTGCTGCCAAACTCCCCCGAACCGCGCACCAGCAATGGTTTGAAGGGGCCGAAGTGCCCCGTGAAGATGGCCGGGTGCATATTGGGGGCTTTGCCAGCGGGCGGTGGGGGTGGGGCCCCGCCCCCGCCGCCGCTGCTGGCCACCACGGCAATAGCCCGGTTCAGGTCGGCCACGGCGGTCTGTAGCCCGGCCTGCTTGGTCTGAAGGTCTGTACGTTGGGCGGCAAGCTGTTGTAATTCAGGGTCGCCGTTTTGCCGACCGTCTTCATACTCGGCTACCAAACGCCGGTAACTGCGGGTAGTGTTCTGGAACACGCCTTCGCTAAACTGCTGGTCGAGGGCGTCGGCCTGCCCGAAGAAAGTGCTTAGCCAGGGCTCGTCGATAGGGGCACCCTGACCAAGCGCCGCCAGGTGCAAATCGGTGCGGGTCAGTTGCTTACGGTACGTTGCCAGCCGCCCCGCCGACTGGTTAAGCTGGGCATCTGCCAGGGCCGGAATGATCCGGAAAGATACCCAGCTGCTGAGGGCCAGTAAGACCAGCAGGGCCAGGTAGGTCAGGCCAAATTGGAGCTGACGACGGTTGCGTTCGGCGTGGTTTTCGGGTTTCATGGGCGTTGGCTGGCCTTCATGGCGCGGAGGTTATCGAGGTTGGCCTGTTTCAGCATAACCTGTGTTTGCAGGGCCTGCACGGCGGTAGTAAGGCCATCGAGTTGCAGCTTTATCTGTGTTTTTGCTGTTATGCGGTTCTGCCGATTAGTAGTTTGCAGGGCAATCAGGTCAAGCAGTTTCTGGTAGTTCTGGCCGGTTGTACCCGTGATCTGGGTAAAGAGACTATCCGGACCATACCCCTTTCCCAATCGGCCAATTGTTTCCTGAAGCTGAAATCGGAGTGTTGAAAAGTCACTGGCTTTTTCGATCGGGTCGGTCTTCTTTAACTGCCGAACCAGGCTATCGGCCAGTTGAGCATCAGCGATATAGTGACTTTCCTGCTCGGTTGTGATCGACTGCCGCCCCGACCCGCCCTGCCCGGCTATCCAGTATATTCCGCCCACTACGCCGAGGCCAATCAGCAGCGTAACCAGCGAGAATTTGATAAATGATGCGTCCATGTTTGGTGTGGTTTAATTGTCATTCGCCAATCGGTACTCACCCGCCAATCAGTACGGTTGGCAGGCCCATTACAATAGTGCCGCCGTGGGCGGTCTGGTCGCCCATGCGGGCCGCCGGTTTGCCGCCAATCATCACCGATGTTGAACCCAGCAGGATGGAGTCGGGTGGCCCAACACACATACACATATCACCCATGCAGGCGGCAGGTTGCCCGCCAATCAGCACGGTTGGCGTGCCGGGCGGGAGAATCGGCCCACCCACGTGCGGAATGGGTGGCAGGCCCGGCGTTACCATCGGGCAGAGGTGGTTATCGCCCATGCGGGCAGCAGGTTGTCCCATGTGAGTAGCGTGTTTTTAGGTAGCTCATTTACTCCAGAATCCGCTTCGTATGCCAGCTGGTTTAGGCGCAGGTACGTCCTGCTTTTCCACAAAGAATTCGTCTTTTGAGCGTTCCAGGTAATTCAGGTCGCTCAGCTTTGAGAAGAGCTTGGTCAGGCATTCGTTGAGTCGAATGAATGCCGCCATAGAGGGTTGACAGTCAGCGTGTTCGTAAGGAGTGTCGAGCATTTCCTGCAGGGCTGTTTCCCACTGCACCGGCGTTACGGGCGTCCAGTTTTTAATGTAGTTGAACATGGCTTCGCGTTCGCGGTCGGGCGTACTCTGAATCGCGATTTGGAGGGTGCGGGCCAATCGTTTCCCTACGCCCGCCAGCCCCACGGGTGGGTCGTATAGCCCACGGAGCTGAAAGGCGTCGATCTGATCGCCCAGGCTGTTCAGACAGGCTTCGGCCACGTACCCAATGCTGGTAGCCAGCGCATTTGGCTGGCCCGAACGCGCATTGGTTCGAACCCGCACCAGAATGGCAACGGCATAATTGAGCAACTCGCTGAGCTGTTTGCGCAGACTATGATACAGATCGCGGTAATCGGGTAATGACCCAACCGCCCGGCAGGGAGGCAGGTAGCCTTCGGCCAGACTGAACACGCCATTGGCCAGCAGTAGTTTACCCACCGGCAAGTGGTAGGCCGCCGCCAGCGTGGTGTGCAGATTGGCCACGGGCACGGCACTTAGGCGCAGGCCAGGCCGAACAAACGGATACCGAAGGGGTTCTTCGTCGGGGTTAGGCTGACCATGTGGCTGCGGGTCGAAGGGGTTGGCTTCAACAACTACGTACCCAACCGATTGCCCCATACGTACCCAGGCTTCGCGCACGGCCGTGAGTGGCAGCTGGAGTGCATCGGCCGGGTCGGTACTCAGTTCAATGCGGGCACCACCGGGCGTGATGGCCCGGCACACCGATACCACCACCGACTGCCCATCGCAGGTGAGCCGAAGGGGAACCTCCTGCCCGGCCGCCGGGGGCAGCACCCCATAATTGAGCGCCGACAGCAGCGAACCGGCGGCGTCGCGGGCCAAATCGCGGGTGGCGTCGTCGGTAGCCAACAGGTGGCCCCGAGTTATTTTCATACCGTCGGCCCAGTTCACGGGCCAGTGGGTCAGTTGAGGAAGCATAGTATGCATGTGGTTACTGTCTTCTGTCGTCTGGTGCTTCGCTGACGCACCCAACGTTGGTTTGGCGGAGCAACAGACAACAAGACTTAAAAGAGAGCTATCGTTGAATGCTGCTTACGTAGCTTCGCGCTACAATAATGGCGTCTGATGTAAGCTTACTGCGACTTAGCGACAGGCTTGGGTCGAGGTACTGTTTCAGGAAACCACCCAGTTTGGGCCGGTAAAAAACCCATCCCAGCAAACTTCCCTCCGTGTCGACTTCGTGATACTGGATCGGGTTCTCCGGATCTTCCTCGTTGTTGTTCGAGTAGATCATATAATGGAACAGGTCGTGCAGGCTCCGGTCTATGGGAGCTTTCACGGTGTAGGTTGTCAACTGCGGATGGTCGGGGGCCTTGCTTACCTGTACATGCAGCCGGATCGTATCGACCAGTTCGATCAGTGGCACTTCCCGATCAACAGGGTAGAACCATTTGCGATATACCCGCGCCGGAATCTTCACGAAGGCTTCGTAGGCTAGCATAAACAGCGTGGGCAGAAAAAAAGACAACCAGCCCAGTGCCATCGCCGACAGAAACGTACCTGCCGGCAGAATCAACCCGTAAACCAGCGTCTGGGCCATAGCCAAGAGGGCCGCCGTCAGCAGCAGAAGCGTCAGCTCATCGCTGATGGGGGCGGTATGAACCCAGGTAAATTGGCTACGGGCCATGACCAGGTGCGCCACGCCGAGGACCAGTACCATGCCTTCGAGCCAGTAAAATGCGGTAGTGGCCGACTCTGTCTTTGTCAGGGCCGCGCCCAGGCCACTGGCAATAACCAGCCCTGCCAGCAGATAAAGGCCCATTTTTTTGTTCAGCACATCTGGTTTTCGCCGGGCGATCAGCAACACCAGGGCGGCTAAGCCAAAGCTGAACAGGCAAACAAGGGTTAAGATGAGGTCGGTAGTCATAGCAAAACGGGAGTGGATTGAGGTAATTCTGTTGTCATACCTAGTCGCCCTGCCGTAGCGCTACCCATCAGGGTAAAACAGGCACCATCCGCTTCCGGAATAGGAACAACCACATAGTCGGCATCGGCAGGAAGCAGGTAGCCAGCCAGCAGAGCTATGTATCGCCAGCCAATTTTAGTAGGCAAATAATCACTTAACTGCACTGGCGAGAGTGGCCCGATAGCTAGTTGTACCACGCCACCGTCGTCGCCGGTTTCCTGAACAGGCGGCAACACCCAGTCAATGCCCACGCGGGTTGCACCCAGGCGGGGTTGCTGCTCATTGGCGGTACTGGTTGATGCCGGTTTAACCGTCGAAACCCGCCGCGGGCCGTGGGTGATATGGACTGGAACCTGTAAAAAACGGCTGAAATAAACCGCCGTTTCAGGCCAGTTGCCCACAATCCGGTGCGCATTCATCCAGATCGCCAACAGGCAAATCTGTTGCTGATCCGTCAGGTTGAAACCCCGCACCGACAAGAGCCAGTCAAACACTTCCTGCCAGACAGGACCGGTCGCTTTCGCCAGCGTTTGCTGTTCCTGCTGTTCGATCCGAACCCGAAGTCGCATTATTTCCTGTTCGGCGGGGAGCCAGAACTGGCGGCCCTGTTTCTCTTCCTGCCGAAGTCGTTTCGAGAGCTCGGTGGGTTTTTCGGGATGTGCCCCGGTTGCTCCTGGCGGATGAAAAAGCGCCTCGGGCAGCATATCGTAAAAGCCTTCGCGGGTAATATCCACGTAGCGCGTATCGGCTTGCCCGAGCTGCTCGGTCACCTCATCAACGGTGAGTAGGTCGGGGCTATACGAACGGGCAAACGTACCCAGCGCCCGCACTACTACGTTGGGATGCTGTTGCTGGGCCAGCCATACCTCGGCCCGAATGTCGGATGTGAGTGGCTTCTTCATCAGGCAGCTTCCGGAATAACGCGTATCGGTAGAATGCCGGCCCAAAGCCCCTCTATCTGGGCCGCAACTTCGCGGCACCAGTGTTGCTGCTCATCGGCTGGCAGCACCCGGCCGGGCCGAAAAGTCAGCCGGACATCCAGCACCCGGGTGAGGCCCTGGCGCGCTTCGGTACCTACCAATACGCTTTTCTGAACAGCTACACCCGCGATCAGGTCGGGAGCCGTAGCCAGCGCAATAGCCCGCAGGTCTTCGGCCGTTAATGCGCGGCCACGGGTGAGCAGCGTGCGGCGGAAAGCGGGTAGGCTAGCCGCATCGTTAAGCCGGGCCATACCGCCCTGCAGGGGCTGAAGCAGCGCCAGCCGATCGCGCCGGACACTGGGCGACGTTGTATCTAGTTTGGCCGAGAGTGGAAGCCGATTCGCCCGTTCGGCGGCGGTAGTCCAGCAGCGAACGAACAACGTACCTGACACTGGTGCATTATTGATGACCAGGAACGGGGTAGGCTCGCCGGGCAACGTAGCCGGAAGTTGCTGACGAATGCGCTGCATACTGCGCTGAATATCTTCAACCTGGCCACGAAGCGTATCGTAACCCAGGGGTAGAAAAGCGGCGCTGTCGTCGCGCAGCTGATCGAGTGTATGCTGCACCAGATCAGCAGCCTGCCGGCTATCGAAGCGACCCACTCCCCGATGGCGAAGGGCATAACTACGCTGCGTAGGATCGTCGCCTACGGCGTGCGGAACATACGTGTTGCCCTCACTATCGGTCACGTCGATGATAGCCAGCAGCGGTTTGTCTGTCTGGAGCGGAAACACATTCAGCACATCATTGAGCCGATAAGTGGGGGTACTGGCCTGGATATTCAGCACCGGGAAAGCGTTGAGCCAGCAATCGGTCTGTTGCAGGATGTCGGCACTGAAGGTGGCTGGAAACGATACGCGTAGCCACGTTAACGGCGGTAAGGTTTGTAGAATGGCCGCATCGAACGAATCGGCGAACAGAGCGGGTGCCGGATTAGCAGGCAACGTACCTGGCAATGCCACCGTTATGAAATGGGGCCGGTAGTAACGCTGAGCGTGTTGTTCCAGATCATGCAGGAGTGAATTGTCTGGTACCTGCGTGTCGTCTGTTTGTAGGGTATGGATGGCAGTAAGCGGTAGGTCCGTATTGCCCGTTTCTAGCGCCCACCGGGTTTGCCCCAGTTGCGCACAGCGCTGAAAAACGTCGGGTTGGTTTTTCCAGTTGATATAGAATCGCGCCTGCGCATCGGTCAGTGTTTGGGCGGCGGGCAGGTCCAGGCCCAGCCAGAGCGTGTAGTCGGGCAGGCGGCGGTGTGGTGGTGCCGTAGCGACTACCGTGCGGTTCTGTTGCTCGTCGGTGCGCCATAGCTGGGTTCCGGCCGCTCCGCAAACAACCCGCCCGTTGAGCAGCGAGAACTTCCCGGCGGGTAACAACCCAAGTTCATCAGCCGTTTGGGGGTGGCGCGTGGTAAATACAACCTCCGAGCCAATACTGGCCAGACTCTCGGTCGATTGGGCAACAAGCAGGCCGTGGGCCGGTTTAGGGCCAGTAACGGTTTCGGGCAGCAGAACCTGTACCAGCCGTTCCAGAATGCGCCCGCGCGAGGCCAGAATTTCGCCATATACCCGCTCCGATTCGGTAGCGAGCACCCCAAACAGCAAATCCACCAGCGGGTCGAAGGCCGTGGCGATATCGGTGGCACCAAGTTGATGGTCGGTTAATCCCCAGAGGCGGGCTGCATCGCGCAGCATCCGGGCCTTAATCTGGTCGCGGGTGTCGAGGCTATGCATGATTACTGGCTGGCTACAGGGTTGATATACAGAATAAAGTGCAGTTCGGGTAGTGGCTCGTCAACGTCGATTAGGGTTCCGTTGACGCGAATCGTCAGTCGTTTGCGAGCACGCCGACGTACCCCGTCGCGGTCGATTTCTTCCAGCTCATCTACATCTACGGCTACGCGGGCATTCCGAATCCGTTTTTCGTATTGCTGAATCAGTGCCGCCAGGGTTTGTTCCGTTTCACCTTTCCAGAGCGTCGGGTTTGTGATGGCCGCATAGTCGCCCTGCCAAACCGCGCTGCCCATTTGGGGGTCGTAGCGGCACTCGCCAAGCCGGGTAGCCAGCAACAGATCAATGTGTTGCCGAATCGCCTCTGCCAGCGGGAGGCGCGGCAGCGGTTGTGGCTGCATCAGGGCGGCGAGTGGCGAGGCAAGGGTGTAGGCGTTCATGGTCGTCGGATTAGTTTATCATTACCATCGTCCCTTTCAGCGTGGTCATTGGCCCGCCGTCGAGTTCCAGCATGGCGCTGCTCGTAATTTTGGTGCTGGTTTTGCCGTTGATGCTGGTTGTAAGGCCGCCAATCTCCGTGTTGTTGCCCGACAGCGAGGCTGTGCCCTGAGCATCCATGCTTAGGTTGCCGTTGATCTGGATGTCGGTATTGCCCGCTTTCACGTTCCACTCGCTGGTGGCCTCTACGTTGAAGGTTTTGGCCTTCAGGTTGATGGTATCGGCTTCCAGGTTTAGCTTACCTTCGGTTTTCACCGTAATGTGCGTATCGTCGAGCGAGAGACTGACGAAGTTTTTTTTGTCTTTATTATACAGACTGATCTCTTCCTTGCCCGCTTCGTCGTTGATAATGATGTGGTTACCTCCTTTCGTGATAATCGTCTTGTAATTGTTTTCGGCGGAATAGAAGGTGTCCTGCCGTACGTTTTTGTGGTACGTAACGCCCGCTACAATGGGCCGCGCCGGGTCGTCGTTTTCAAAAATAACTATGACCGTTGTGCCTATCTCCGGCACGAAATACGTCCCCTGATTGACGTCGTCGTTATAGGATGACAGCACCCGTGCCCAGGTCGAGCCAACCGTGTCGCCCTGCGCTGATTGCCACAGAAAAGTTACCCGTATCCGACCCAGATGCTCCGGGTCATCATTGTTGACAACTTTGGCCAGTTGCGGCGTAGCATGAGGTAGGTAAAACGATGGGTTGGTCCGGAACTCGACCCCCGCCGGAATGGCCTCGAACCGGTTGCTGTACCCCCCGCCCAGATCGGCATCGTGACTGATGCTGACAACGCGGTACTGCCCGAAACTCGCCGACTGCCGCGCCAGTCCCCGTTCTTCCCCTACACTGATCACGCTGCCTACTTTCAAGCCAACACGATTACTGGAACCGCTGAAAATGACGGCGTTGGCTACCGACGCTTTCTTTTCGTAGCCCGCAAACAGCTTGGCGTCGGCGTCGGTTTGGGCGGGTAGTGGTGGGGGGCCGTAGGTACGTTCCGGAAAAAGCTGCTCGGCTTTGTCGATCAGTAACTGCCCGTATTCGCCGAGCCCCGACACTTTCACCTCTTTCGAGTGGCTTCGGGCCTGCTCACTGCGGGTAGGGTCATAATCGTCGATGAAAAATTCGCCGTCGGGCAGGTCCATCCGCATATCGAAACCGCTGATGTCTTCACCGAAAAGGAGCTTGATGGCCGGGTCGCTGGGTACGTCGCCAAAGACCGTTTTCTCGCCGTCGAAGTAGAACCAGTTTCCGGTAGCGGCGGCCAGGCGGTGCAGGAAATTGTAGCTGCTCTCGTTGAATTTGACCACGTAGTCTTCCTTCCGGTTGTTGCGCGGTTTCACGCTGGGCGAAAGCAGGTCGCGGTCATATTCTTTCAACACCTTATCCACAATGGCACTGTGATCGAGCTGGTAATAAGCTCCGTATTTGGTGCCCTGTTCCAGTAAAATCGACGCGCTGAACCCTCTGATCACTACCGCGTTGCCCGAGGACGCCTGTTTTGACAGGCTTAGCTGGGTCACGAACCCCTTGAACACGAACGAGTCGCCGGCACCCTGCTGATACTTGATCGTTACCCGTACTGACTGCCCGATAAATTCTTTCGATTTATTGATCGTCATGGCCCCCTCGCCCTCGACTTCCTCAATGGGCACCGTCAGGTCGAACGTATGGTGCTGGTCGATCCACTGCCGGATACTGACCCGCGAGAATATCGGCACTTGCTTGCCGCCGATGTCAATTCGTACAGTGGTTAAATTGTTCATAGTGTGGAAAAGAATTAGACTAGAAACTGAAAGTGCATACTCAGAAACCCCACCATAAACCAAGGGTGCCCTGTGCCTGAGCCCCTACATAAACGCCGCCGCGCCTTGGGTCAACAGCACCCGCATTATTGAAAGTGAACAACCTGCCGCCGGTATTGAAAACGGTAATTGTCGACATTGACCCACCTCCAACGTACCCAACCGAGCCCTGCCCTATAATGCCCGATGACCGGTTGAGATCGTCGAAATCGAATGGGCGGACTACATCCGCTGAGATATCATTCCAGCCGGCATCTACCCCTACACCAAGGCCAGCACCCACCCCCGCGCCTACGTAGGCAAACTGGCGAACGCGCCCCGTGTCGGCCTGCCGAAATTCATACATGGATATATCCACCGCCGGGCTGATCATCCCAAAGCGAACAAGCCTGGAAGCCTGCGCCATACGAGAGAACAGGTTCGGCAATATCTGTGACCCTACCAGTTGGCCACCTGCTGCTGCGCCTGCGATGCTGCGCATTTCCCAACGAGTCGTACGTGCCATATGTTGATCAGGAAAACCTATAAGGCTTTGTAAAGGCCTTATAGGTTTGTTAGCCAAGTAGTTACTTCGCCCACTTGTTCTCGTGAGAAGCGCCGCCAACGCTGAGTTTGCGGGCCGAAATCACCACGCTTGTGCTCATCGGTGTGTTGGTGCGGGCGTCCATGCTCTCTGAGTAGCCGGTCAGGAAAGCGTCTTCAAACTTGATCTCCTTCATCGGCGAATCTTCGTCCTGCTTGAAGAAGGTGATGCCCCCACTGAACTTCTTGTGCGGGTCGATCATCAGCTCAAACGCCTTCGATTCTTTCGTCGATTCGAATTCGGCGTTTACCTGGCCGCCCATCACGTCGGAAGTAGGTTTGCCGGTGGTGTAGTCGGTGTTCTGGCCGAGCGAGTAGCTGCAGTGCAGCAGACGGAACTCCTGCCCGTCGAGTTTTAAAAATGCCTTGAAAGCCATGGCGGTAATTGGGTTTTGTTAAGTGTGAATTGATTAAGAATGGAGATTGCCTGGGTACGTTCTATTCCTGTTCAACGTCGCCTTTCCAGTCGTTGGCGTCATCGCCGCGGGTACCGTCGAGGCGAACCAGGAAGCTTTTGGCGGGGAAATAGGGCTTGATGTGGATGTCGAGAAACACCCGGTCTTTCACGTCTTTGTCGCGCTCGAACCGCAATATTTTGAAGTCTTCAATGATCTTGTCGGCTCCGGTTATGCTGTTGAGGAACTTCACGATCTGCGCTTTCAGGTCTTTTTCGGCGTCGTAGGTCCAGTTTTCAAATGCCCGACGATTCAGGAAGTCGATCAGCACTTTCATGATCCAGTCGAACACGCGCACCACCGAATAGGTCTGAAGCCCCTGATTATCACCGTTAAATAGCGTTTTGGCTGAATAGGCCATTACCTTGTTGAACTCATTGACCATTGGCACTAACCCCATTTTTTCGAGCGAGGCGATCTCGCTCTTTTTCAGGTCGAACCGTACGCCGTCTACTTCGTTGAGCGTGCCATGCTTGCTGCCCGCTACCGGCTGTTGCAGCTGCGTTTTGTAGATTTTACCCGCCAGCGCGGTCGATGGCGGCACATAGAGGGGCTCTTCTTCGCCAAGATCGGTATAGGCTTCGCGACCGACCAGGTAGTTGCAGGTCATCATGACGTTGGCCTTGTAGGCGTCGGCTGATGGCATATCTTCTTCGCCAAACAGCTCCATCACGTCGTCGGGCGTATCAACGTGGCGGTAGTCAGTGAGCATCATGACCTTATTCTCGTGGGCCAGCCGCGCCCATTTGTCGACCACTTTTTTGGCTCCAAGGTAACCCGGCAGTACCATCAGCGAATAATTCTGGCGCAGGTCGAGCTTGTCGTAATTCTGGCGCAGTTCGTTGGCAATAGCGTCGAAAAACAAGGTGTTATCCAGGTCCTGAATCTGCTCGGCATCGGCATTGACGATCGAGATGTTTTTGATCTTCTCGGTATCGGCGTTTTTGTAGAAGAGCGCCACCGAGCGGTAGGCCGTTTCGAGGTCTTTGGTATCGTCGAGCGCTTTTTTCAGATTGTGGCGCAGGGTGCTGGCGGCGAGGTCGGTCTTTTGCTCGGCTTCGCCCACCATATCGGCCACGTTTTCGTGATTGGCCAATAGGTCGGTCCAGGCTTCGAGGCGTTTTTTGAGCAGCTTTCGCTCTTTTTCGCTGCCTTTCTCGGTCAGGAAAATCCCTTTCCGGGCTTTCTTGGCGGGGTTGAGATTCTGGGCACCCTCAACGGTGGTTTCCACGAACTCGAACCCGCCAAAGCGTTCCAATTGCTGAACACTGTCGGCTACCTGTTGGGCCGGATTGGCCACCCGTACCCGTTCTTTCTCGGCGGCCTTGCCGCTACTGATCTGTTCCATTGTTACTAGAATTTCTGATGACTGTAAGCCGGTTGTTAGGGAGATAGAAAGCCGTTCTATAACGGCCTGGGTACGTTCATGCCAGTGGGTGATGAGCCTTGCAGACTATCCTTCCAGTTCCTGAATCATAGCCTGCAGGGCGGTGAGGTAAATGGCTTTTGACGCCGGATCGGTCAGGATTTTCTGCAACACCTTGTTTGACTTCAGTTGTTTGATAAACTTCTGATAATCTTCCTGTTGGCTATTCAAGCCCTGCAAAAAGGGGCTCTGGGCAGTAATACCTTTCCGGCCAAAATCGCCGAGGTTCTGAAACCGAAGGGTTTCGTCTACGCCCTGCCCCTCGGCATCATCGAAGCTGACGTCGATCGTGGGTTTGTAGCGCGCAAAAACCGCGTCGACTGTTTCGAGTTTTTCTTCGATCACCGGCTTAAAGGGTGCATTGGCCGTGAGTTTCTGCACCAGCAGTGTACGGTTTTTCTGAATATCGGAGATTGCCTCGTTGGCGTCATTCCCTTTGCGTTCCTGCCCGCCGAGTCCGTAGTCCATCATGATTGTAGAAGGTGTGTTATATGGTAAAAGTCTGTGTCAGAGTATGTTGCTAGTAATCAATCCGGGTCGTTACCTGTGGGTAGGGACGGCTGAGGAGTTGACCGCCCGTACTTTGGTTAGGCTTGAACTGGTACAGGTTGCCTTCCCAATCCATACCGGCATGTTGGGTGGTGTCACTAGCGAAGACGGTGGCTCCGGTATGGGTAGCGATGTGCTGGCAGAAACTGCGGCCATCGCCCCAGTTGCCCTGGTTATTGCCGTTGGCTATACCGCAGGACGGCATCACGATGTATTTAAGACCTCTGCCACGCAGTGCCTTAAACAGATGATCGTTGTCGATGGCAATGGGTGTATCGCCCAGCCTGATACCGTAACCACTGATTTTCTGGGGTAGGCTGTAGTTGCCTTCCATGCTCATTCCCTGGGCACTACCCGCATTATCGGCAGAGAAGCCATGAGCCATCAGGTATAGCTTGTTCACTTTACCGGCACTTAACTGAGTGGCCACCCAATTGAGCAGTGCCTTCGTATCAGAGTTGCTGTTGAACCCAATTTTTGCCGCTGCCAGGCCATCGAAATAACCCGCGAACTCGGCATCAGTCAGAATTAACCAGGACTTGTCCATTGTAGTAGAGAGGATGTAGGTTATCGTCTAGGTACCCATCTCATGAAGGCAGGTAGACCATCAAGAGCGTTATCAAAGGATTCTGATAGAAACGAAGGGGCTGTTCGATTCACCAGAGCCATATAGTTTGGCCAGTTCCATCGGGGGCCGGGACAGTTATGATCGGTACCCATATCGGCTTCCTGATGCCCCACAATGTGCGAGCGCTCCTTTGGTATATTATATTTCGTGCACAGATAATTGACCAACCGGGCCGACGCCTGGTATTGAACCTCCGTTGGATCATCATCAGGGCTACATACATGTTCTATTCCAATGCTGTCCCTATTTGCCAGCCCGGCATGGTAGGCCACATTGTTCTCTTCCACAAACTGATACACCATTCCGTCGCGGTCAACAACATAGTGAGCACTGACTGGTACCTGCTCCCTTTCTTCCGCCCCCAATGTGTGGATCGCCGGGTCAAAAATGGCATTATGGAGTCGGCTACCTTTGGGGGCAAACCGGATCACTATGCCTGCTTCATGCCCCGCCTCCAGCGAATTGGCCCGCCGCAGCCAGTGTGGGGCAAATATTTTTCCGATTACCGCTCCATTTTGGCTTATTCTGCGAATAGGCCTTCTGGGGCTTCTGAACCAATAAAATGTGCTACTAAACTGGTTACCGCTCGTAATATGAATGACTACACGATTAATAGTGCGGCCGGTTTGCCGGTCAAAAAATTCGGCCTGAATGAATCGCCGCGTGTCTGGAAAACCAGTAGCGATAGGTGCAGTACCAGAGGCCATAACGGTCTCATCGAATGTGGGGCGGCGGCGGGCTCGGCGGCTCATTTTACAGTGACATTTAGGTAGTGCAATGACCGCTTATACGGGACTCGACATCATCCATTCTATTTCCCGGATGGTCAGGTTCGGTAGATATACCTGTACATGTCCACCACCGAGGTAGGGTGCGCCGAACTTGTCGGTTGTGAGTGGGTTGCTGCCCAAGTGAGCCAGCTGACGTTCACATTTGCCCACAAACCCGACAACGGGCACTCGCAGGCGCATCATCAGCAGGTTATTAAGGGTGTTCCACCGATCTGGTACCGCAGCATTAATTTTGGTGTAGTTCCGTATGCCCAACGGGTTGTTCCAGGCCCCCGCGAAGCCACCATCACTGGGTGTAAGCGAGTTGTAGGAAGACCACCAGGGCGAGATATTGAAGCTACGGCCATGATCTGGCTCAACCGACATCTTGTAAAACAGGTGATCCTGTTCGAACTGTTGACGAACAACACGGCCGGTAAAGGCAGCCCGTACCCCTTCTGGTAGCTTATCGAAAGTGAGATTGTCGTTAATCGCGTTCATATGGTGTGGATACTTACTACTACAGTGGGCATACATAATACTGGTAACCAAGTACTTCTCCGGGATCAATCCGGCCGCCCAGGCCTTTGCCAGGCGAGGGAGTTGTGCGTATCTCGAAATGCAAGTGGGCTTCAGCTACAGGGATGCTTTTGGCGTTGCCACTCATACCCGATCTGGCGATAACCGTCCCTTCCTGCACGCTGCAAGGCACATTAACGGTGATCTCGCTCAAATGGGCGTAGAAGGCGTATAGCGTTCTGCCATTGGCATCGAACTGGAGAATAAGCGATAAGCCGTAGTCTTTGCTCTGCTTAGCCCATACCAGGCCGTTTGCCACTGCCCGAACCGGCGTACCTACCCCCGCCTGTAGATCCCAGCCCTGATGAGGCCTGTGTCCCTGTTGCCGTACCATACCATGTGTGTTCGAGATAGGATCGTACCGGCGAAACTGATTCGTGCGAATCTGCATGTTGTCTAGCGGAGCGTTCATATTGACGAGAGGTTATTGTTGTCAACCTGTATTGGTTTTCTGTTCTCCCAAACCAGTTCACCACCCTCGCTGATACTCAGAGTCAGCATACTACCTTTGCTTATTTCGCCGGAGACGATCATGCGCGAGAGCGGGCGGCGGAGGCGGTTACGGATCACACCGCGCAGGGGGCGGGCACCGTATCTGGGTGTGTAGCCTTCCAGCGCCAGTTGCCGCCGGGCCGCTTCGTCGATCGTGAGCGTAATGCCCTGCTTGGCCAAAGTAACGAGCAGGGGTTTGAGTTGAATGTTGAAAATGCTGACCACCGCCGCTTCCGAAATAGGCAGGAATGGGATGATCTCCGTGAGGCGACCGAGGAATTCGGGCCGGAAAAAGCGACCCATGATGTCGAGCAGTTCGCCCGAGGTGGCCAGTTCATTCTTGGCGGCTTTTTCCACTACCCAGTCACTGCCGATATTAGAGGTGAAGAGGATAATGGCGTTCGAGAAATCACCCTCACGGCCGAGCCGGTCATGTAACAGGCCTTCGTCCAGAATTTGCAGGAAGATGTCGAACACCGACGGATGCGCCTTTTCAATCTCATCGAATAACACCACCGCGAAGGGCTGCTGTCTGATTTTGGTGACCAGCAGGCCGCCGTTCTCATAACCAACGTACCCGGGAGGGGCACCGTAGAGCAGCGCGGCCGAATGCTCTTCTTTAAACTCCGACATATCGAACCGGATAAGCGCCCGTTCGTCGTTGAACAGAAAATCGGCGATCGACTTGGCCAGTTCGGTTTTGCCGGTGCCGGTAGGGCCGCTGAAAAAGAACGAGCCAATGGGTTGCCCCGCCCGGCTCAGGCCCGAGCGATTTTCGAGAATGGCGTCGGCAATAATCTGGGTGGCGTGGTTTTGCCCTACCACCCGCTGTTGCAGGTGATCAGCCAGAATCAGCAGTTTTTCCCGCTCTTTCGACTGTATCTTTCCGAGCGGAATGCCCGTTCGCCGGGCCACTACGGCGGCAATCTCAGCCGGTCCAACGTGTTGGCTTAACGTTTGGCTCAACGCATCGAGCCGGTCGAGCAGGCTGGCCAGGTGGCTGGTCAGGGCGTCGGGCAGTTCAAACGCGGTTGTATCGGTTTCGTCTTCAATCTGCCCCAGCAACACCGGGCTTATCCGGTGGTTAAGCTGGCGTTCAAACCACCGCAGGTCAGGCAGGGCCAGTTCGGGCAGGCTCTGGCTGTGCTGTTCGGTCAGGGTTTGCAGCTCAGCGCGGAGGCGGCCAAGTTCGGGTGTTGTGGTCGAGCCGGCCAGTTTCAGCGCCGACATGGTCCGGTCGATCAGGTCAATGGCGGCATCGGGCAGGCGGCGATCTTTCAGGTAGCGCCGCGCCAGCCGCACCGATTCGGCCACCGTGCCGGGCACCAGGTTCACCCCGTGGTAGGTTTCAAACGCCGGTACCACCGTGCTCACCATCCGGGTGGCGGTCTGATCGTCGGGTTCGTCTACCGAGAGTACTTCGAACCGGCGGGCAAAGGCTTCGTCTTTTTCAATATACTTCCGGTATTCATCGTTGGTAGTGGCCCCAATCAAAGTCAGCTCGCCACGAGCCAATTCAGGTTTCAGCAAGTTTACCGTGCCCATAGCCCCGCCATTGGGGTCTAGAAGGGTATGTATCTCGTCGATGAACAACAGAGCTTTGTCGAATAATTTTAGCTCGGCTAGTATATTCTTGAGCCGTTCCTCTACTTCGCCTTTGTATGAGGCACCGGCCACCAGCGCGCCAACGTCTAATTGCAGTAGGGTTGCTCCCTGAAGCCTGGGCGTTACCTGACCTGCCACAATCTGTTGGGCCAGCCCCTCAACAAGAGCCGTTTTACCCACGCCCGGTTCGCCAACGATCAACACGTTTGGTTTGAGCCTTCGTCCCAGAATTTCAAGAAGTTGGCCTGTTTCGCGTTCGCGCCCGATGATGGCATCGAAACGGCCTTCTCGGGCGGCGGCGGTGCAGTCGGTGCAGTACTTGAACAGCACTTTTATGGCCTTACCGGCCGTTGTTTCTGTTTTCGTTACGCTTCCGGCAGGTTGGGTAGTTGGCAGGCCACCAAGGGTTTGCTGCAGTACAGCATCGCGGAGGGCCAATTCGAGGAGCTGATTTTCAGTAAGGGGAAACGACTTAAGCTGATCGGCTGAAAAAGCCAGATTCGGCTTGGCCATCGCCGTTAGCACGGCCAGCGGACTAACGGCGGCCTCTCCTAGTTTCATGCGTACAACGTCGGCTACTTCCAGCAAAGCGCGGGTGACTTCAGCCGCGCGTGGGTCGTCGGTCACTCTGGCCGACTTAGGGCTTGCCTCAACCCGGATGTCGGCCCAATCGCGGAGATACGCAACATCTATTTCCCAAAGCACTAATTGCGAAGCCAGCCCTACATCGTTGTGGAGCACACCTGTCAGCAAATGCCCCGGCAGTAGCTCCGCATGCTGATTTTCGCGGGCAACGGCCTGAGCTATCTGAATAGCCTGACGCAGTTCATCGGTATAGGCGGTAGAAAGCATGGGTGTGGGTAGAGAGAGTGTGCAGGAGTCGAGAATAGAGTACCGGTCAACTGAGTGAACAAACGTACTAAGCCTTTGACCGTCAACGTATCCCATGAAAAGGGGATGCATTCGCCGGTCTGTCAGGCAATAATACTTGTGTAGTTTTCTGGTGTTCAAGATGCAGTCTTACCCTAATGCGGGGAAAGTCTGGTAAGGTGAACAAACCGGAAGGCTAGGTGAGTGGCCGACTTTTCAGGATGACCGACTAATCGGTACGTGTGTTCTGATAGGCGGCTATTTCGACGAGGCAGGAGAACTGACTCTGGCAGAACGTCAGTACAGGTCGTGTCTGAGTTCCAGCTCAACAGTTTCGATTACCCCGTTGAGATTGTCGCTACAAGGCAGGGTTAAGCGCCACGGGGTAAAATTAAAGCCGGGTGGATGCAGGCGGCTCCCAATGAGCCGGTCAACAGGGGGGGCATACATAGAAGTGATCAGGCAAAAATGTGTGGATAGAACTAATTGCTTCAAAGTTGAGCAACTGTCTACGCCTGCGCATCCCCCTAAAAGGGTATTTTTCGACGTACCTAAATAAAATAGTCTCGCGTACTGATAATAAGTAACTGTTATTTATCCTCTTTGCTACTTTTTTATATAACTAGTTTCTAGTTCGGTATTCACCGTGAATTACAACGTACCTACGCGGGACACTTTCTACTCTCTTGGTAAGAGCAGTGGATGAAAACGAAGGCCCTTCACCGAGTTATATTCCAGCGAAGGAGCCGCAATCTTGAAGAACTGAACCGTGCCGACAAATCGCTGCCAGGGCAACGGCTGCAACGGATTGGGCTGGTTAATGCGAGACAAATCTACGTCGGGCGATACGAAGAACTGCCGAAAGCGTTTGAACGCAATAGCTTTACCATCGCCATCGGTCATGGGCGGATTCTCGTGGCCGCCCGTCATACCGCTGCCGCTATAGCCCACGTCCAGGTTGAGCCACCGTGGAAAATCAGGGCCAACCGGTACTGCAGATGCCAGATTGACTGACAGCCAGTATTGTTGCCCATTGTAATCTTTCAACATCTGCTGACCCGTAGTTTTACCCAGCAGATTAGGGCGAAAGGGTGGATAAATCGTTTTCCGAAAACCGTATTTCATGCTAACAATTTGCTGGCCCGCGCTAAACTGCTGGCCCATGAATAAGGCCGTTCCTGCCACATTGGCCACCATATCGCCTTTCGAAAACCCCCAGCCTTCGGCATGCCCATCGTATACTTCCAGAGTGGTTTGAAAAAGTAACGCCAGTAGGCCACCGGTTAAAATGCTGGCCCGCTCATTAACACCACTCCAGCGCATCAGCTCATATCCACCCCGGCTCATGCAATAGGCCGTGGCGGTATGCCCCACCTTGTCCATCTGAAGCCATTCGCGGTTATCATTGAACATGTGAAAAGGCATCTTCTTTTTGTACCACTGTTTCCGGAGCAGCAATAGCGTAACGGTGTAAAAGGCTGCTGTACCAACCACCACACCAATAAACCGACCCTGGTTTATACCAGCTTCGCCCGGCGTCACCGCCATTGGTAACGGCTGAGCCTGCAGGGGCTGGCTGAGTGCAAACAGTAAGTCAACAAGCAGCAGAAAGCGAATCAGTCTAATCATGGCCTAAACCTAACGAATAGACACGAGAGGTGCGAAGCAGGAAATAGGAAGTGGTGAAATGGGGCGCACGCATGATTACGCCAGGCCAGGCTCAACTGCTGCCACGCATAGGGCTACAGAAGCGGCTGATAAGGATACAGGTAAATAAAATAATCCTGGAGTATACACGTAATCCGAGTGGTTAAGAGTTAAGCAGTTACACGATAACAACGCCTATTCCGAAACCTTTATGCGGCTCATTTCCTGTCTTCTGGCCCTCGTGCTGATCGTACCATCAGCTTTTGCAAACCACTTTATAGGTGGCTATATACGGGCTACGCCCTTAAGCGGCCTGACTTACCAGATTACCGCTACCCTATATTATAACACAACTGAAGGGGCTGCGGCTGCCAGCGAGTTATATATCTGTTTTGGCGATAACAATAATAGTCGGCCCGTTACCAGAACTGCTGTTCAGTCTTTATCCGTAAGTCAGGGAGTCGGTGAGGGTATATCCATGAACGAATACACGACCGTATATACTTACGCCGGGGCCGGAGTTTATACGGTGCAACTAACAGGGATTAATCGGTCGTCAACAATTAATGCGGGGGCCTCGCAGCAACCGTTCTCTTTACGAACTACGCTTCTGATCGGGGGCAGTGCAAACCATACGCCTACAGTGCCGTTCCCGCCTGCGAGCCTGAACTTGACTTTAAACCAACGAGCCTCCTTGTCACTCGCGGCTACTGACCCTGAGGGCGATAGCTTATCATACTCGTTGGCTTTTCCGCTAATGGGTACTGAGTCTCAGTTGGTCAATACGGCATTATGTTCACAGGTAGCTGTGCCCGTTCGCTCATACCAGTTTCCCAACGATGTTCGGCAAGCAGGTACATATCGGCTCAATGCAAAAACGGGTCTGCTCACCTGGGACGTACCCGTGGCAGTAGGGCAATACTCGGTAGCCATTATCGTGTCGGAATGGCGCTCTGGCGGTTTATTGAGTCAGACTCACCTTGAACTGACAATGAATGTATTTGATCGGGGAGGCATACCCATAACGCCCCCTGCTTATGAACCAGCTCAATTGGCGCTGATTACTGCCGTTTCAGCAGTAGACGTTGATGATATGTTGCTACGCGTCTCCCCTAATCCGGCTGTTGGCGAATCCGTACGGGTTGATCTGTTGCTGGAGCGTTCTCAGTCTGTTTTATTGGAACTGACTGATAGCCAGGGGCGTGTTTATAAAACAGTTCGAATGGAACAGCCAGCTCTTCGCCATCAATATATGTTCGATATGGTAGGGAAACCTGCCGGTCTCTATCTGATCCGAGCAGAAAGCGGTGGGAAACAAACCATTCGGAAATTGCTGAAGCAGTGAGTTAAAATAATTGCTTCCAGGTACCTTTCATGTAATTGTATTTCAGCGTACTTGGTAAGGCTTTCCACCAGTATCTGGAGACTTCAACGGCAAAAGAAGGCTGCATGTAGCAATTAATAGCACAACCTTCACAGGCGGGTAACCGCCCTTCAAGCGCCACCAGCTTCTGTACCTCCGCTGACCGATAAACGTCATAAAGTTGGTTACCTATAGGTACGTTCTTAAGACCCAGGTGATAGCAAGGAAGCACCAGTTCGTTTTGCGGTGAAATAACCAGCGTGGTACTGGCCGCCCGGCAAACTGGTTTTTCGATATGATTACCACCATCCCGACGAAGCTGCACAAACCCGTCGTTCAGATACACACCTGACCGTTTTCCCCAGCTGGTCAGTTGGTGTAAAGCCGCTTCCGATAGCGCACCGCCTGTATCGACGGTGTTATACGAGAACACCGGGTTTAGAATAAGGACCAGGCCGTTGGGCTGGCAAATGTTGGTGTACATCGCCTCAATCTGGTTGATGTTATGCTCGAAGACCGTAAACAGAATGTCGGGCCGTTCGCCGTGGGCTTTGGCAATAGCGATGGATTCCATCACTTTATCGAAGCAACGTACCCCGCGCCCGGCATCATGTTCGGCGGCATCGGGCGAATCCAGCGAAAAATGGAGCATATCGACCAGACCACGCAGGCTCTCGGCCTGTTTGGGATATAGCAAACCATTGGTCGTTACGGTGGTAATAAAACCCTGTTGTTTGGCTTCTGCCAGCAGATTGGGGAGTTGGCGGTGGAGCAGGGGTTCGCCACCCGTAAAATCAATGACCCGCACGCCGAGGCGTTTCAGGTCCCGGAAATTCTCCCGCGCATTCTCAACCGTTACATAGGGCGAAGGTCGCTCCCAGATATCGCAGAAACTACATGTAGCGTTGCACCGATACGTAACGTAGTAATTGCAAAGAACCGGGTGTCGAACAAGGCGCATGAAACAAAACTGTTGAAAATGTCTTCTGTCTTCAGTCCTCTGTTATTTCACCAGTTTAGGGGCATCCTCGATTAGCAGCGCAACGGAGGACTGAAGACAGAAGACATTTTAACCGGCGTTAGCCGATCATTTTCAACAAACTGGCCAGTTTGTCTTTCAGATCTTTACGGTCAACGATAAAGTCGAGGAAGCCGTGTTCCAACACGAATTCAGCGCTTTGAAAGCCTTTGGGCAGGTCTTTGCCAATGGTTTCGCGAATAACGCGCGGGCCGGCAAAACCAATCAGGGCGTTGGGCTCGGCGATATTAAAGTCGCCCAGCATGGCGTAAGAGGCTGTTACACCGCCCGTTGTGGGGTCTGTCAAGAGTGAGATGTAAGGAATCCTGGCTTCTGACAACCGGGCTAGTTTGGCCGAGGTTTTAGCCATTTGCATTAGCGAGAATCCCGCCTCCATCATTCTGGCACCGCCCGTACGCGAGATCATCAGAAAGGGCGTTCTGTTGGCCAGAGCGTAATCTATGGCACGGGCAATTTTTTCGCCAACAACGGAGCCCATCGAGCCGCCGATGAAATTGAAATCCATACAGGCGATGGTGATCTCAAGGCCATCCATTGAACCATGAGCCGTCCTGACAGCGTCTTTCAGCCCTGTTTTATTCATCGTGGCCTTAATCCGATCCGGGTACTTTTTAGTGTCAGTAAACGAAAGCGGATCTGCTGATGTCATGTTTGCATCCAGCTCAGTGAATGCATTATCGTCAAACAGAATCGAGAAATAAGCATCGGAGCCAATTTTCTCGTGGAAGTTGCAATGCACACAAGTGTAGGCGTTCATCTTGTGTTCGCGGGTGTGCATCACCTGCTTACAACTTGGGCACTGATACCACAACCCATCGGGAGCCTCCCGCTTCATCTCGGTTGGGGTCTGGATACCCTTATCTTTACGTATAAACCAGGACATATTGTTTGTCTTTGCAATGTCCCTTTTTCAGCTAACCTGTTTACTAAACGAGTTATTTGGGTTATTTCTGATAAACGGGAGAGTAAAGATACAAAGGAAATAAAGTGCATTGCTGCTGTAACATGAAGGTAGGTACGTCTTCGGTTCCGGCAGAGGGATGTTTGCGTCTTTAGCTGGCCAGGCAGGAATGGCGCTACAAGGTCATGAAATGCTGACGTTCAGCGGGTTCATGACGTTCAATCGCATAACGCAGGGCTGTTCGGGGTAACTCACGAATATGGTCATGCAAAAATTCGTCTAGTGCCATCCGATCCCGTTTTCCTATTTCGCGGAGCATCCAGCCAATTGCCTTATGAATCAGGTCATGTTTATGGCTGAACAGTTTTTCGGCCAGCGCAAAAGTATCGCCAAACTGATTCTGACGAATGAACTGCCAGGTTGTGACGATGGCAATGCGCTGGCTCCAGAGGTGATCCTCATCGGCCAGGTCATAGAGTAGTGAGCGATCGCCGGTTAGGAGCGGTAAGCCAAGCAATGTAGGGCATGAACAATCGACCAAATCCCAGTTATTGACGTACCTGCGATTGGCAACGTACCTGTCGGCAATGGTCTGTCTCGCCATGCTTCCGTTTTTTTTAGCCTGTAATGTCCAGATCAATAACCCCGTCATCCGGCATTCGTGGTAAGCGTCATGAAGCAGTTTCTCCGTTTCAGCCAGGGGAAGGCTCACAAAGGAGCGAGCCAATTCGCGTTGTTGCGGCATGGTAAGCCCTAAAAAAACATCACCCTCGCCGTATTGACCAGGGTGCGTTTTAAAATAGGCGGAAACAAATTGAGCCCGTTCGGGCTGCTCAAGGGCAATAATGGCCGTCCGAAAATCGGCGTAGGTCATATCCTAATCGAACAGGCGAGTACGGATGATCTCGTGATCGGGTAAGAGCGGCATTTCATGGAGCATAACCCGATGGCGGCTAAAAGCAGGTGCTTCCAGTTCGCGTTCGCTAAAGCGATTGTTCAGAAAATCATTGATTAACTGCTTGATCTCCTCCGGGTCTTCCTGGCGTGTTGGGTTCAGACTGATTCGGTTGTCACTACCATAGCCAACTCCCGAGAGCCCGTTCGCGTAGCCACCTGCCAGCGGAAGCGTAGTTGGGCCTACATGTGTGAACGTAGGTGTACGCGCATCAACATCATCTGCAATCAGTTCAGCCGTCTGTACTTTTTCAACCAGTTTCTGCTCAGGTTTATCAACGACCAGCTCGGCAGACGTACCTGGCTCCTCAACGGGTGCAACAGCGACGGGTGGCAGCGTTTCAACAAAATTAGCGGTCTCGAAACCAGCGGCAATGATGGTTACGCGCATACGACCGCCCAGGGTATCGTCGAAAATGGCACCGATTTTAAATAACCGGGCTTCTTCGCCGATTTTCTCGACGATGTAGTTCGAGATAACGGTCTGTTCTTCCAGCGTGGCCTCATATTCTGAACTCGACGAGATCGTTAACAGAATCCGTTTTGCTCCCACGATATCGCTATCGTTCAGCAGGGGTGAATTCAGGGCTTCCTGAATGGCTTTTAACGCGCGGTCTTCGCCCTCAGCATCGGCCGATCCCATCACTGACGGGCCCGCTTCCTGCAACACCTTTTTCACGTCCATGAAGTCGGTGTTCACATCGCCTCGGGTGGTTATTACCTCGGCAATACTCTTAACGGCGGTGGCCAGCACGTTATCGGCATGCGCAAAGGCTTTTCGAATGCTAAGCTTGCCATACAGATCGGCGAGCTTATCGTTCATCACCACCAGAACGGTATCGCAGCTTTTCTTCAGTAGCTCAATACCTTCAGCTGCCTGTTGGCGCTTATCGATACCTTCATACTTGTATGGAGCTGTTACAACGGCAACGGTCAGAAGACCCATTTCGCGGGCAACCTCGGCTACCACAGGAGCCGCGCCAGTACCCGTGCCACCGCCCATGCCAGCGGTAATAAATACCATTTTAATTGAACCGCCAAGGAGGTTACGCAGCTCATCGATGCTTTCGAGTGCAGCTTTACGCCCCACTTCAACGTCCATGCCAGCGCCTTCCAATCCGGTGCCAAGTTTCAGTTTTGTTTGCACATTACTGCTAATCAGCGCCTGACGGTCTGTGTTACATATGGCAAACTCAACATCTTTCACCCCCATTGCCACCATGTGCTGAACGGCATTGCTGCCGCCACCACCCACGCCAATTACTTTAATGATGGGGGCATTACCGTCGGGCAATTCGTAGGTAAATCCGTGGTCTAGCATAGCCTGATTTCGGAGTGGGGTTCGAGTTGTCATGATAACAGTGGAAAAAGCACTGGGGCACTTGGAATGTGTAATTTGGCTTTGCTATTTGGCTGATTAGTAGCTACTAATCAGTCTGGTAATGGTACTTACGCAATTAGGTGTCAATCCCGGTAAGAGTCATTTACGTCTCCTAACTTGGGATTGAACAGTTTTTTTAACCAGTCGAAAAGCCCCGGCTCTGATTTTTCAACAACAGGTTCAGCCACTGGTCTGGCTGTAGACTGACCTGCATTGCCTTTTTGGGGAGCACGGGTCGAGTCTGCTGAACGTACCTGGCCATTTTGCTGCGTAGCTGGCTGGCCAGGATCACTAATAAATGAGATACGATCATCCACATTTCTGAAGCCTGCCCACACCAGACCTACTGCTGTAGCGTAGGCCGGATCGCTAACCAGATCAGCCCGCAAATTGTATTCCAACTGCTCAGGGTACCCAACCCGTACATCCATATCGGCAACCGTCCTGAATATCTCGTCGATGCCGTCAATAAGTGCTGAGCCACCAGTCAGAACAATGCCACCCAGCAGCTTGTCTTTATAACCCGACCGGATAATCTCGGCCTGTACCAGTGCGGCAATTTCTTTCAAACGCTCGGCTATAATGATTGAGACGTTACGGAGCAGCACGTCTTTAGGCTGGCGACCTGGCAGACCTGGTACGGATACTACTTCATTGAGGCGGTAGGTTGATGGATTGGCATTGCCAAACTTCGTTTTCAACACCTCAGCTTGTTGGGGCAACACCTTGCAGCCATCCTGAATGTCGTTGGTCAGGCAATTGCCAGCCCATGGGAACACCGCCACATGCCGTAATACGTTACGGTGATAGATAGCCAGATCAGTTGTACCGCCGCCGATATCGACCAGGGCAACACCTGCTTCCCGCTCTTCGGGCGTTAGCACAGCCATTGCAGAAGCCAGCGGAGAAAGAAGAACCTGATCGCGCTGAAGGTGGCTGGCTGTGCGCTCTATACACCGGCGTACGTTCACTGCTGCATCAGACTGCGTGGTGATAATCTGAAAATCGGCACCGAGCTTTACGCCATTCCGGCCAACGGGATCTTCAACACCTGACTCGCTGTCGACGGTGAAGTCCATCGGCAACACGTGTACGATCTCTTTACCCGCAAGCAGGGGAGTTCGGTACATATCGCGCAGGAGGTGATCAATATCAGCGGGCGTCACTTCGTCGCCAGGCGACAAGCGGGTGATGCTGCCAGGTTGTTTTTGCGAATTGATATTATGATTACTAAAGCTGACATTGACCAAGCCAATATCAACGTTAGATTGGTTCGATACCTCTTCGATAGCCCGGTTAATGGCGTCGACCGTTCGGGTAATATTCATGACTTTGCCTTTCGTCACGCCCTCCGAGTTGGCCCGGCTTACGCCCAGTACTTCCAGCATAGGCTGGTTGTTACCGCTTCGAGATAACCGACCCGCCACAGCACACACTTTCGTGCTACCAATATCGAGTCCTACTACAATCTTGTCATCCATTTGATGATGGGTCATCATTCGCAAACTAACTGGTTACGATACTGTACGCTTACCCGGTGATAGCGGTCCCACCCTTTTTGGGGGGCTATCTGGGTATAAAACAGTTTCACTTTTTTAAACTTCGTTTCAATGGCATCAGCGGTACCGAAATCAATCTGGTAATTTCCGACCTGCGGCCATAAGGTTACGTTCCCCGACTGGTCAACGCTGACTTCAGCAATCTGAGCCCGCCATAAGTCTGACTCCCGTATGTACTGAAGCAACGTCAACAGCGGTTTGCCAGCCTCATCAGCCAGGGTGTGATGAGTTTGAAACCAACTTCCCGACACAATAGGTACTCGTGCTGTATAATTCATTGATAAAGGAAAAAACCGCCCTTCATCGCTGATATACTGTCCGCTGATGGCTCGCAATCCGTCGCCGTCAGCTACCAGCCGTGCCAGGGGGCTGGGTTGCTCAATCTGGACGAGCAGATTGCCTGCTAAGTCACGCGAAACATGCGCTTGCTTTATCAAACTATACTGCCCAAGCCGTTGCTCAAGCTTACTCAGGTTGATCTCATCGAAAGATTGCCCAACTAGCGGATCATTACCGTTGTTGGTCAAAAAACCGGTGACATCTCTACGAGTCAGAAACCGCTGTCCGTCCACCTTGTCAATGTTGACAACAATGGCCTCGCAATGGCGTTGGTGCAGGCGTTCTTCTGTAAACGCAAGCAGACCAAAAAGAGTTAAGACCCCCATTGACCGCCAGATCCATTTTTTTCGGTTACTAAAAGTAGAAAACATCTGTAGATAAGCTAATTCAGCCGATTAATTATTTTATCTATTGGTGTCAAATAAAATTTTAAGGACTGAAAGTTGCTGATCGATGTCTCCTGCCCCAACAGTGACGAGCAGCGAGGGCTTTATTTCCCGCAGAACGCCGGGTAAGGCTTCTTTGGTACTGATCTGTTTTGATTGTGAGGTAACGTTGCGTAAAATCAGGTCAGAAGTAACGCCCTCGATGGGTAATTCGCGAGCCGGATAAATGTCTAACAGAATCAGATTGTCGGCAAGTGATAGGCTCTCGGCAAACCCTTCGGCAAAATCACGAGTGCGGCTGAAGAGGTGTGGCTGAAAAATAACGGTCAGTTCACGGTCTGGGTAAAGTGCCTTTACCGATGATAGGAACGCCTGAACCTCTGCAGGGTGGTGAGCGTAATCATCAATGAAGACAATCTCGTCGGTGTCCAGAATGTATTCGAACCGCCGTTTTACACCCCGGTATGTATTGAGCCCTTCGCGTACGGCCTCGGGCGATACGCCTGTTTCAAGCGCTACCGCTCCGGCTGCTACGGCATTCTCAACATTGTGAAAGCCCGGAATCATCATCCTGACATCGTTGATGGTGCCGCCGGGATAGATCAGATCAAACACGAAACGTGCTTTTTCGATACGAAGGTTAGCTGCATGGTACATGCCTTTGTGTAGCGAATAGGTACGTACCTGAGCCGCCGTTTTATCGGCCAAATCCAGTCCCTCCCGCTGAAACAGAATGCCCGATGGCTTGATCTGACTTACGTAGGCGGCAAATGAGTCGAGCACCGAGTTGTGATCGCCGTAAATATCCAGGTGATCAGCGTCTGTCGATGTTACAATGGCATATTGCGGGAAAAGCGTCAGGAAAGACCGGTCGAACTCGTCTGCTTCTACCACGCAGATAACCTTCGACAGATCGTCGGCCGGTTCGTTGAGCAGGAAGTTGGTTCCGTAATTCTGCGTGATGCCACCCAGGAATGCCGCACAGTTAACGCCCGCCTGCCGAAGCAAATGCGCTACCATAGACGAGGTTGTGGTTTTACCGTGCGTGCCAGCTACTCCGATGGTGGTCATGCGCCCGGCCAGCCAGCCAAGCACCTGCGACCGCTTTTGCAGCGTGAACCCGTTTTCGGTCAGGTAAATATACTCGGCATGGGTTTTAGGAACCGCCGGTGTGTAAACGACCAGGGTTTGCTCCGGGTTGTTTCTAAATTCTGCGGGAATTTGCTCTACGTCTTCCTCAAAGTGGATAGATACACCCTCTGAAGCTAACGCGTTGGTCAGTGGAGTGGCTGTACGGTCATATCCAGCAACGGTATAACCATTAACCAGAAACCAGCGAGCTAATGCGCTCATGCCTATACCACCTATGCCCAGGAAGTAAACGTTGCGTATGTTGGATAGTGAGGAAGGAGTCAAAGGCATGGGTCAGGTGTAGTTCTACAAAAGTAACTTGGTGATTTACAAATCCGCAAGGGGTTCATACTACTTTATTTCTTGAGGTAAGCAGAATGACTTCCTGAGCGATGTCAACGGCGGCACTCGGGAATGCTAACTGCTTAATATGTTCACTCAATGTTTTTCGTTGCTGCAAATCTGATAACAAACGCCGCGCTTCAGCTATCAATGTTTGCCGGGCATCTCGGTCGTTAACCAGCAACGCAGCATCCCGATTTACCAGCGCCATGGCATTATGTGTCTGGTGGTCTTCGGCTGCTGTAGGCAATGGAACAAGAATGGCTGGTCGTCCAACAATGCATAACTCTGATACCGATAGGGCGCCAGCTCGCGACACAACGGCGTCGGCTACGGCGTAGGCCTTGTCCATCTCGTAGATAAACTCATGGGGCTGTATCTGGCTTGCTCCGGCCTGAGCCACCGCTTTGCGGGCCCGGTCGATAAATGCTGTGCCGGTTTGCCAGATCACCTGGATGCCTGCCTGCTTTAGTTGCGACAAACCCGCTTCCATACTTTCGTTCAGCGTTCTGGCTCCCTGACTACCACCAATGACCAGGAGCGTAGGTACGTTAGGCTGAAGGCCAAACTGTGCCCTGCCGGCGTCAAGCTGCTGATCGGCAAGTTGAATGTCGCTGCGAACCGGGTTGCCGGTCAGTTTGATTTTCGCTGCCGGAAAGAACGCGTCCATTCCCGGGTAAGCTACACAAATACGCTTTGCCCAGCGGGCCAATACTTTGTTGGTCAGCCCAGCGAAGGAGTTTTGTTCCTGAATCAGGATAGGTACGTTGGCCAGGGCCGCGGCCAGCAGCGTTGGCCCGCTGGCATAGCCACCCACGCCCACCGCTACGTCGGGCTTGAAATCGCGGACAATCTGCCGCGCCCGAAGCAAACTACGGCCTAGTTTGAGCGGAAAGGCCAGATTGGCCAGCGTTAACTCACGTTTGATGCCCACAACCGGTAGGCCTTCGATGCGGTAGCCGGCACGAGGCACCTTTTCCATCTCCATCTTGCCTTCCGCGCCTACAAACAGAATGTCTGTGTTCGGGTCGAGCCGTTTCAATTCGTTGGCTATGGCAATGGCCGGATAAATATGTCCGCCTGTGCCGCCGCCTGATATGATTACTTTCATGAATAGTCCAGAAAGCCGTTCGCCTCGCGACTTACGACGATTTTAACAGTTTACTCTCGTCGGCTTCGTCCCGGCTGACACCAATGACAATGCCTATAGCTGCGCCGGTGAAAAGAAGCGACGTTCCGCCCATACTCAACAATGGCAGTGGAAGGCCCGTAACGGGCACTAGCCCAACGGCCACAGCCATATTGATCATGGCCTGGATAACAATACTGAAGGTCAGACCGGCAGACAGTAGGCCCCCAAACGGTCGATTGCTACTTCGAATGGCCCGCATACCGCGCATGAGCAACCACAGGTAAGCCACCAGTACGGCGAGTCCGCCCAGGAGACCGTATTCCTCAACAATAATCGCGAAAATGAAATCGGAGTAGGGATGCGGCAGGAAATTCCGCTGATGGCTGTTGCCGGGCCCTTGACCGGTAATACCACCATTGGCCAGGGCGATGTACGACTGTTCGACCTGATAGTCAATCTTTTCGGTGTCCTGGAAGCGGTTAAGGCGCCCAAGCACTGTTTCGTACCGTTGCCCCAATACCAGGGCAAACCCACCTACAACGATGCAGAAAACGACCATGCCTGCCAGATAGCTACTCGGAACCCGCCCGATGTACATCAACAGAAAGCAGGTAAGACCCAACAACAGGGCAGTAGATGTATTCGAGATGACAATAAGGGCGCAGATGACCCCGATCCACCCAATCATGTTAACGAGTACCTGTGGTTCGTAGGCAACGCGCTGACGTTTAGCCAGCATGGCTGCCAGATTGGAGATAAGGGCGAGCTTGGCCAGATCAGACGGCTGAAAGGTCTGATTAATGATCGGAATGGTGATCCAACGGGAGGCATCGTTGAGATTGGTACCTTTGAAATAAGCCCAGACTAACAGCGGCACCGATAGCCAAAGGCCAAATTTAGACAGACGGGCGTAGTGAATGTAATTGATCCGGTGTGCCAGAAACATACAACCAAGGCCCAGCACAACCAGCGCGCCGTGTTTAAACAGATAAGCCTCTGTATTGCCACCCATTTTCTGGTAGGCAATAGTTCCGGTTGCGCTGTAAACGACCAGTACGCTCAAAATCGACAGAAACAGCACGATCCACCAGATCTGACGGTCGCCTTTCAGGTTGTCACGAGTCCAGTCGCGGATAGAGTAGGTCATGATTCGTTAAGTTAAAAATGGGCTGGTACTTATTGGCTAACAATGGCTTACGAATGAGGGGGGCGGTGTTTGTCACTTGTTTGTCAGTAGTGCCTGTACGGCTGCTTTGAACTGATTTCCCCGGTCTTCGTAGTTTTTAAACAGGTCGAAACTGGCGCAGGCAGGAGACAGTATCGCCATATCGCCGGGCTGGCCTAGCTCAAGCGCAAGCTGAATTGCCTCGGTAACGTCCTGCGTTTCGCGAATCGTATCTACTTTATCATTGAAGTAATCGACCAGCTTTTTATTGTCTTTACCGAGGCAAATCAACGCCTTCACACGCTGACCAACAACCTCATCCAGTTGACTATAATCGTTGCCTTTATCCTGACCACCCGCTATCCAGATTGTGGGCGCATGCATACTGGAGAGGGCATAAAATACCGAATCGACGTTGGTTGCCTTGGAATCGTTAATAAACTTGATGCCGTTGATCACACCGGCTGGTTCCATCCGGTGCGCCGCATTCCGGAATGTACGTAGCCCCTCGGAAATTGCCTCGTCAGGTACGTTCACCGACTGCGCTGCCAGTATCGCCGCCAGCATATTCAACGCGTTGTGGGGGCCTTGCAGGGGTAGGCTGGCTGTGTCGATCGTGAAACTACGATCACGATACCGGGTTGTCAACTGGCCATTATGAGCGTATCCACCGGGCGACGTGGCTGTTTCGAGCGAAATCGGCACGGTATATACGTCGGGCTTCCGGGCGGCTATTTCCTGTACCGTCGGTGCGTTTTCCTGGAAATAAATAAAGGTGTCAGCAGGTGTCAAATTTTGTAGTACGCGAAACTTGCTGTCTACGTAGTTCTGAAACTTGTAGGCGTATCGATCGAGGTGGTCGGGTGTGATATTGAGCAGGATAGCCGTATCAAGCCGTGTGGCGTACATGCTGTCGAGCTGAAAACTGCTCAACTCCAGCACAAAGTAATCAAACGTGTCGTTGATCACCTGTTTGGCAAAGCTGTCGCCGATGTTGCCGGCCAGCCCCACGTTCAACCCGGCGGTTTTTAGTAAATGGTACGTCAGCAGCGTGGTGGTGGTTTTACCGTTACTGCCTGTAATGCCAATAAGTTTAGCCTGCGTATAACGCGCCGCAAATTCGATCTCCGAAATAACGGGTATACCCATCGCTTTCAACTGTACTACCAGTGGTACTGTATCAGGAATGCCAGGGCTTTTCACAACCTCCGTGGCGTTCAGAATCAGACGCTCGGTATGCTGCCCTTCTTCAAAAGGAATACCAGCTTCCCGAAGTGTTTCCAGGTACGTTGCCTTGATTGGACTTCGATCCGACAGAAACACATCGTACCCTTTGGCCTGCCCCAGCAGGGCTGCTCCAACGCCCGATTCACCGCCACCCAGAATTACTAACCGCATAAGTGTGCTGTTTACCAGCCGCTGTCCTCGGTCTTCGGGCTTCGGTCTTCTATTGACTCACTGATTGGCAGCGCAACACAAGACCGAAGCCCGAAGACCGAGGATAGTGACCCGAAACTCTTTTTTTCTCAAAAGTAGCGAATACGAAAAAGCCCCGGCCGATGAGCCGGGGCTTTTTCGTATTTTAGGTACGATCCAGATTAGGCTGGATCGGATTTATGAATGCGATTTGCCGCTTTGACGATCAGGAAAATAACCCACGCCACGATCAGAAACTGAATAACTATATTGAGAAAGTTTCCGTAGCGAATGGCAACTTCCGGATCGGTACCAACGGCATCCTTCAACACGATCTTTGCCTGAGCCAGGTCGCCGGATGGCAAGATCAAACCAATGATGGGATTGAGAATATCCTCGACTAATGAGGTCGTAATCTTGCCAAAGGCAGCACCGATTATCACGCCGACGGCCAGGTCAAGTACATTTCCCTGCGCAATGAATGTTCGGAATTCTTTTAACATAGTTGTGTTGGTTTAGGGGACTAAGTACTAATGAAAGCAAATGAATGAACTTATTGAATTTTAGGGATTTACTTCTTCTTTCTGAATGTGCTGGCGTTGTAGATCAACCCAATACCAAGCGTTTGCTGAATCTGGAAGCCGTCGTAGAAGTCCTTGTCATACAAGCCAATAATGCCGAAGGTGGTACTCAGGTAACGGTTAAGTTTTGCCGCAATCAGTAGGTCTATCCGGTGGTCAATGGCGTTCAGCGTCTGGTAATTAGCGTATAACTGATACCGGGCGTTAAGACTCACGTTTTCGCTCAGTTTCTTATTCCAAACGGCCTGGATTTGCAGGGCCAGCCATTCTGCCCGTACGGTTTTTCCGGCTTCTACACCATAAGCGGTAGCGTTCCGATCAGGGATGATCGTTTTGTCGGCACCTGTTCTGAACCGGACGGCATCGTCGAACAGGAACGTGAACCGGGGGGCGAAGGGGCTGATTCGCATCGAGAACTCATCATTGGGTTTATAGGCTAGTCCCCAAGCCAGGGCAAACTGAGCTGGCGCAAAAAAACCTGATGTTTGGAGCGATGTGGTTCCAGCCTGAAGGTTGTCGTACTGAAAGCCGGGAGCGAAATAGGTATTGAACGTACCTGACGCAAACAAGTCCCACTTCGGTTTAATCTTATGGCCAAGTACGGATATGATGATCAATTGATCGGATGCTTTTCGCGTAATACCCCGCTGTGTAATGTAACCCAACTGAAAATCGGCTGTGTTGTCCCATGAGGTTTTGCCTTTTTCGTATAAAGCGCGAGCGGCCACAACGCCACTGATAGCAATGGAGTTGACGCCTCCGCCAACCCAGTTGCTAAAGCTAGCCTGGTTGAAGTTAATACCTCCCGTAATTGACTTTTGCCAATAGGTCGTGTCCTGCTTCACCGATACGGTGTCTTTGAAATTGGTAGTGACCTGCTGCGTTGCAGGGTCTTGCGCAGAAACTGAAGTAGCGAAGCACGCAGCTATGGCTGTGCAGAGTGCTTTATTGTTCATGTATAAATTGCCCGAAGGCGTGTAGTTACGGTGGTAAAAGCTGGACAGACCTCATTTGTCCAGAAACTCAACGGTCTTCGTCTGAAGCATTTGCATCGGAATCGTGGTTGTCGATTCACCGGTTTGCAATGTCAGCGACGTACTATCGACCAAAATAATCTGGCCGGTAATTCCTTCCAGACGGATCGTCTGGCCCTCTTTAAACTTGTTCTTCGAATAAAATGACGACAGAATATTGGCCATGACATCGCGTGATGCCAGCCCGTACCCAACGGCGAAAGCCAGAAAAACGCCTCCGATGAGCAGATTAAAGCTCGACTCGAGCAACTCGGTATTGATGCCTGCCTGGCCGAGCGCCGAAATGATGGTGATGATGAGAAAAAAGAAAAAAACGACCATGCCCAACAGCCGCCCCGATGAAATGCCGAATGATGCACATAAGCTTACTACGCCTCGCTTCAATACATCAGCAACTAGTACGCCCACCTGAAGCATAATGGCCGCCGCAATCAGTTTCGGAATGAAATTGACCAGCGAAGTAACCATGCCCGTGATAGCCGCAATGCCCAGTGTTTCAGTAGCTGCCGTAATAAAGACAAGCAAGACGAAATAGTACAGAACCTTCGCCACGATCTCGCTGAGCTTTATCTCGGTCTGAAGCTGCCGGATAAGGTCAATTTCATTTAGTTTATCCCCAAACCGGTCGAAGCCGGCGCTCTTCAATACACGCTGCACAACGGCCGCCAGCATTTTAGCAACCAGCACACCGATGGCCAAGACAACGCCTGCTCCGATGAACTTGGGAACGAAATTGATAAACTGTGTAATCAGTGTCTGGAATGTATTGATTAATATCTCAGTGATATTGGGAAGTTCAGGAGCCATTGGTGAGTAGACAGTAACGAGTGAAGTGAACGGTGGGTGGTACTCTGAATTAAACCTTCGGGAAATTGCTGCCTGCCTTGGGGGTGAGCATGGCAGAGATAGATCCGAACAGATCCCCGGAGTATAGCTCGACGACTTTTAGCGCGTTGCGGATCAGGTCAATTTCCGATACGATTTGCTCTTTCAGATGAGGTGGACAATTCACCTCCGGCTCAATAAGTTTGAATGGATTTTCCATAGTGATTACGAGATAGATAAGTTTTTACTTCCAAAATGTCAGTGCTTTAAGGCCTACCAATACCCAGAAGATAAGGGCTTCAATGTATCGGCGGCGTAATTTCTCCTTGGCGCGCATCAGGCGCATTTTTACAGCGCTCTCAGTCAGATTTTGCCCATCTGCAATTTCACGGATGCTAATATCATCCTGGTATTTCATCATCAGTAAACCGCGCTCATCGGGCGTCAGGTAGTCCAGTGCCTGATTAAGACGCTGGGCTTCCATCTCAGCAATGTCAGCATCTTCATCATCAGCATAATTAGCCAGCGTTTCGTATGGATCATCTGAATACACTTCTTTCTGTCTCGGACTACGAAGCTGATCCATACAGTAATTGTATGTTACTGAATATAACCAGGTAGAAAACTTGGCTTGCTCCCGGAAGCTGCCTAGCTTGGTGACTACCCGAATAAAAATATCATGGGTAAAATCTTCGGCACGTTCTCTGTTCTTGGTAAAAGACAGACACTTACGAAAGACTTTATCACAATACCTGGCGTACAGGGCTTCAAAGTACGTGTTGCGCTGCGTCGAAAGATAGAGTTGTACTAACTCTTCGTCGGTTAAGTGTTTCATGCTAAGTTAAACTGAGACAAGTAGTGTGCCGGAAAGTAACGCAAAACATAAAAAAAGCCCGACCATTCGGCCGGGCTTTGTCAAAAAAAGTGCTGTTTATCTATAGATTAACCAATAGACACACGCTTAAATGAAGACACTGTCAACCCTTTGCTTGTCTTGTCAAGCAACTGAGCAATAGTTAATGAGCTATCCTTCACAAACTCCTGGTTCAGTAAGGTGTTGTCTTTGTAGAACTTATTCAGCTTACCCATGGCAATTTTTTCCAGCATGGCTTCAGGTTTACCTTCCTGACGAGCCTGATCTTTACCAATCTCGATCTCACGCTCGATAACGCTGGCATCAATTCCGTCTTTGTCGAGAGCAAGTGGTTTCATCGCCGCAATTTGCATAGCCACGTCTTTACCCACCTCCGTCACATCGGTACCGCTAGTGTTGCTCAGCCCTACCAGAACGCCTAGTTTGCCGTTTGAGTGGATGTATGAGACGACTTTGTCGGCAGTAACGGTCTCAAACGAAACCACGTCGATTTTCTCACCAATTTTGCCCATCAGATCAGTGATGTGATCCTGAAGAGAACGGCCATCGGCCTGTACTTCTGCCAGCAGCGCTTCTTTGCTGGTTACATGATCAGCAACGGCGTTGCTCAGGATGCTCATTGCCAGGTTCTGGAAGTCAGCTACTTTTGATACGGGTTCCGTTTCGCAGGCTACTGCTACCACTTTACCTGATTTGCCATCTTCGCTTACGTGCGCCAGTACTACACCTTCAGCAGTAGCGTTATCGGCCCGCTTATCGGCGATTTTCTGGCCCTGCTTACGCAGAATAGCTTTTGCTTCTTCAAAATTGCCATCGGCTTCAACAAGGGCTTTTTTGCAATCCATCATACCGGCACCTGTTTCCTGCCGGAGTTTATTTACGTCTGCTGCGGTAATTGCCATTTTTGTAGAGAAAGTTTACTGTCTACTGTTTACTGTCTTCAGTTGCTTCGCTTAATGGCAGCGCAACTGAAGACAGTAAACAGTAAACGATTTTAACATAAAAAATAGCCCATAGCCGTGTTGGGGCTACGGGCTATCCGGTCAATCGTCTGTGTCTGTTAATTGATACTAATTGGTGTTGCCTTCTGGCGTTGCGTCGAGAGGCGCAGCTTCAGCTTCGGGAGCTTCTTCTACGGCTACAGGAGCCACCTCTGCAGCAGCTACGGGGGCATCGGCTCCTTCAGCAGCAGCAGCGCGGGTTTCTTCCTGGCGCTTAGCATCTTCCTCTTCCTGTGCAGCCTGGCTGTCTTTATCCTGCTTGCGCTCCATCAGACCCTCTTCAATGGCCTTACCAATCGCCAGCGTAATCAGCGAGATCGATTTGTAGGCATCGTCGTTTGCTGGAATAGCGAAATCAACGAGGTTAGGGTTTGAGTTCGTGTCGCACATGGCGAACACGGGAATGCCCAAACGGATAGCTTCCAGAACAGCAATGTTTTCCCGCTTCACGTCCACCACGAACAAAGCCGCAGGCAAACGGGTCAGGTCAACGATACCACCCAATACACGCTCCAGTTTTTCTTTTTCGCGCGTCAGTGTCAGCCGTTCCCGCTTAGCGATGTTCTTGATGGTTGTTTCATCTTTGAGCATCTTCTCCAGCGTTTGCAGCTTCTTCAGCGACTTGCGGATCGTGGCGAAGTTAGTCATCATACCACCGAGCCAGCGGTCAGTCACGTACGGCATTTTCAACCGGCGTGCTTCTTCCGAAACGATTTCCTGAGCCTGCTTCTTTGTTGCCACGAACATTACCTTGCGGCCCGAGCGAACAATGCCTTTGATAGCGTTGCACGCTTCGTCGAGCGAAGCAAGTGTTTTATTCAGGTCAATAATGTGGATGCCGTTCTTCTCCATGAAGATATACGGAGCCATCCGGGGGTCCCACTTGCGCGTAAGGTGGCCAAAGTGCACACCAGCGTCAAGGAGGTCTTTATATTCGACTTGTGCCATTTTCTTTAAGGAACAAATACTACTAAAAAGTGAGAAATACGCAGCACCGCGCGTCGGCATCTTCTAAGCGCAGTCTGGACTGAAAGGAAGTTTACCGTTTTCAGTTTGCTGTTTTCAGTTGCGCTGCAAACCAGCGAAGCAACAGAAGACTGTAACCTGTAAACAGTAGACTGTTTTTAGCGTTTCGAGAACTGGAACCGGCGACGGGCTTTTTTCCGGCCCGGCTTTTTCCGTTCTACCATACGTGAATCCCGTGTCAGGAAGCCTTCTTTCTTAAGGGCTGGACGGTTTTCGGCGTTGGCTTCAACTAGTGCACGGCTGATGGCCATGCGTGTAGCTTCTGCCTGACCCGTTACACCACCACCACGTACGTTCACTTTCACGTCATACGTCGTGTCGGCTTTAACAGTGGCCAGAGGCTGGCGGGTAATGATTTGCAGTACTTCGGTCGGGAAGTACGTGTTCAGTTCTTTTCCGTTAACCGTGATGGTTCCGTTGCCTGGCTGCATGTAAATGCGGGCAACAGCGGTTTTCCGGCGACCGATGGTGTTAATACGCTCCATTGGTTAGAATTTAATTTCTTTCGGTTGCTGCGCCGCGTGGGGGTGGCTGTCACCCGTGTACACGTACAGATTGGTGAATAAACGACGGCCCAGACGGTTTTTGGGCAACATACCACGAATGGCATGCTCGAGCACACGCTCAGGGTGTTTCTCCAGCCATAGACGCGGCGAAGCAAAACGCTGACCACCGGGATAACCCGTGTGACGAACGTATACTTTGTCGGACATTTTACGGCCGGTGAAACGGATTTTTTCGGCGTTGATGATGATGACATTGTCACCGGTATCAACGTGGGGAGTGAAGTTGGGCTTGTGTTTGCCACGAATGCGGGCCGCGATCTGGCTTGCCAGACGACCTACAACGGCATCCTTCGCGTCAACGACGATCCACTCCTTGTTTGCGGTCCCTTTATTGGCCGAAACAGTTTTGTAGCTTAACGTATCCACTGGATTGTGAGCGGTATTTATTGATTAACAGACGATTGCACAGAGCAAAAAGATTCCCGCCCTAAAACGGGAGTGCAAATGTACGGTGTATTTAGCTGAATAGCAAGGGTTAAGCCGTCTGTTACTCAGCAAATAAGCCGATTCGTCAGTAGATCGATAAATTGAAGGAATAGTGGCTCAACAAGCAGTGGGCCGATGGTTTACGCAAAAACCGTTTTCCGGTAGATATCCGACATGGGTAACGCTAACGTACCCAGCCGAACGGTCGATTCAAGCGTTCGGTAATCGTGATTGAGCCACTCGTCGGGTACGTTAGTGCGGGAATAAACGGACACGAAGGATTGTAGCTGGTCGATGAACACGATGTGTTGCAGGGACGGAATCAGCTTGTAATAATTCATTTTTTCGCCCTGATCGAACTTGCGCGTGCTTTTCGAGAGTACTTCAACTACGATTAACGGATTCTCGATGCGCATCGTTGACGGTTTGCCGCCGGGAGTATTGCCGTACTGTATAGGCTCTTTCACAACAGAAATGTCTGCGTTGAAATCGCCCTGATGATTCGAAATGACGATCTTCACATTACTGCTCAGCACACTATAAGACGTTTCCAACTGATCAAAATAAGTCATTAGTAAGGCACCGATGCGAATAATAAGCTTTTCATGATCGGCCGATGCCTGACTCATAATAATCTCGTCGTTTAAGAATTGAACGGTGTAGGGTACGTTATCAATTACGTCGAGATACTCTCCCCAGGTAGCTGGCAAACGCAGCAACTCATCGTCTTCCAGCGAATCCGGGATTTTCAGGGTAGTAGCTTGCATCGGCAGGTCAGTATGGTCACACAATATACTGAGAAGAACCAGGGTAGTCAACGTACCTGCACAACGACTTTACCTTTGGCCCGGCCACTCTCCACGTATGCCAGTGCCTCCTTCGTTGCTTCGAATGGGAAAACCTGATCGATAACCGGCCGGATGGCCCCCGAACTGATTAACGAGGTGATTTTGGCCAGTTGACTTCCGCTCGCTTTCATAAACAGAAACGAATACGCTACTCCCCGGCGTTTCGCTTTTTGGCGAATCGTATAGCTTAACGCATACATGACCAGCCGAACGAACCACGGTGCGCCCAGCTCTCGGGCAAATGCCGGGTCGGGCGGACCAGAGATCGAGATAAGCTTTCCGCCTGGTTTCAGAACGCGCAACGATTTTTCGAGTGTTTCTCCGTCCAGACTGTTCAGTACCACATCATAATCGCGCAAGATTGTGTCAAATGTGTCTTTCTTGTAGTCAATCACCACGTCGGCTCCCAGGCTTTTTACCAGGTCCACATTAGCCGTGCTCGTTGTGGTAGCAACAAAGGCGCCAAGGTGTTTTGCCAGTTGAATGGCGATGGTTCCGACGCCGCCGGAACCCGCATGGATCAGCACTTTTTGCCCTTTTTGTAGATTGGCGCGCTCAACAAGGGCTTGCCAGGCAGTTAGCCCAACCAGCGGAATAGAGGCCGCTTCGACCATCGTGATCGTTGTTGGCTTGGTGGCTACGTCGCGCTCGTTCATCGAAATGAATTCGGCGAACGTACCTATCCGGTTTTTGTCGGGTCGGGCATAGACCTCGTCGCCGGGTTTGAAATGCTTCACCTGAGCACCAACCCTGACGACTACGCCTGCTACATCGTTGCCGAGGATGAGCGGCAGTTTATAGGGCAAAATAAGTTTAAACTCGCCGTCCCTGATTTTCGAGTCGAGCAGGTTGACGCTAGTCGCATGAACCTGAACCAGTACGTCGTTCTCCTGAAGCGTTGGCTCGGGCATATCGCCGTAGTGTAGACCTTCCTTGCTTTTATATCGATCAACAATGAATGCGTTCATCAGGGTCAGGCTGTTAATAATGACTGCGCCTTTTTAGGCATGAAGCGATGGAGATAATAAAGCACATTTGCCTGTCCGGGACGTACCTCAAACTGCCCTTTTTCAAGTGCCTTGATCAGATCCTGGATAACGACGCTCGGCGGCAGCTTGCCGCTGATATCAAAGGCGTCGGCCATAGGTGTGTCGACAACCGGCGGCATCAGTTCAAATACATTGATCTTGCTACCCACCTTTTTCAGTTCAAGCCGTAGCGCAATCGTATAGGCGTGCAACGCTGACTTAGACGCCGAATAGGTGGGCGACACGGGCGCCGGTACGTAAGCCAACACAGAGCTGGTATTGATGATGATGGGCGAAGCGCTTTTTTCCAAATGAGGAATGAAGCGTTCGTTCAGCCGAACCACAGACAGGTAATTGATCATGATCTCTTGCATAGCCGCCTCATAGATGTTGCTGGCTCCGTTTCCGATCACACTGGTGTTTACACTTACGCCCGCATTATTGAAGAGGATATCAATTCCACCTTCAGCAACGACTTGTGCCACAAGCCTGTCTACGTCGGCCTGATCAGAGACATCGCAGACTATAGTGTGGATCGACGGGTACTGCTGCTGTACCTCAGCTAGCTTGGATGCATTCCTGCCGCATACGTAGAGAATCGCGCCTGCCTGGTAAAACTGCTTTACCGCTTCCAGACCAATGCCTGAACCACCCCCGGTGATTAAGACTCGTTTGCCGTTTAAAATCATGATGATATCTGGTTGAAAATGAAAGATGAAACTCGTGAAATAGACTAAAAGGTATATTTATGGGTATATTGAACCCAGATAATAGACCGCTGATTGATTTTACCAAAAATAGACTAAAAAGTCTATTTTTGGTAAAAAAAATTAAGTTGAGTAGCTCTCCAGTTCTGCTTTCAGGCTTTTGATAAGTCCCTGCATTGGTTTCGCGGTGTTCATGGCTCGGCACATGACAACGCCACCCTCTACAGCAGCCACCACCTTGAAGGCATACATAGCCGGATCAAGTTTAGAAGAGAGTTCACCAGCATCAATGCCTTGCTGCAGAATGGACACAAACAATTCCTGTCCCTTACGAAGCACACCAGCTACTTTTTCCCGAATAGCCGGATAGTGATCATCGGCCTCTACCGCTGTATTAAAAATAGGGCAACCGCCCCGGATGTAGGTATTGAGTGGGTCTTTGTAGAAATCGAGAAAGGCAAACACTTTGGCTTTAGCGGTATGGCCCTGACTAACGGTAGTAAGCAGTTTCTCGCTGATCTTGGTCAATAATAACTCAACGACCTGCCCCGATAGATCGTCCTTGCTTTCGAAATGACCGTAGAGACAGCCCTTAGTCAGTTTAGTGGCGGCCAAGACATCGTCTATGTTCACGCCCGCTATACCTCTCTCGTTGAAAAGGGGAGCAGCCGTTTCCAGTATAAACTGTTTGGTTCGTTGTGCCTTCGTAAGCATGGGACAAAAATAGACTAAAAAGTCTATTTTATCGAAAGCACGTCAAAATTATTTTTTACGCCAGTAACGGCTTAATCACTTTGCCATGCACGTCAGTCAATCGGTAGCGTCGACCCTGGTGTTTAAAGGTTAGCTTCTCGTGGTCGACGCCCATCAGGTGCATGATCGTGGCCTGAAAATCGTGGATGTGAACGGGATCTTTCGCCACGTTATAACCAAAATCATCCGTTTCACCGTAGACTAACCCCTTTTTCACACCAGCGCCCGCCATCCAGATGGTGTAGGCGCGCGGGTGGTGATCGCGTCCGTAGTTGTCGCGGGTAAGTTTGCCCTGCGAGTAGGGACCCCGGCCAAATTCGCCGCCCCAGATTACGAGCGTATCATCGAGCAGTCCCCGCTGACGAAGGTCATTGACCAGCGCCGCCGAGGCCTGATCAACACTCTTGGTTTGAATCTGAATGTCGTTCGGCAGGTTGCCGTGCTGGTCCCAGCCTTGATGGTAGAGCTGTACGAACTTCACGTCTTTTTCGATCAGCTTGCGGGCCAGCAGGCAGTTGGCGGCGAACGTACCTGGCTTACGGCTCTCGGGACCGTACATGTCGAAAATGTAGTTGGGCTCTTTATCGATGTTCAGCGTTTCGGGGACAGATGCCTGCATACGGTAGGCCATTTCATACTGCTGCATCCGGTTGTTAATCTCGGGGTCGAGCACGTACTTGCTTTGCTCGGCGTGCAGCTTGGTCAGGTAGTCGAGCATGCGGCGGCGGCTGGTGCGGTCGATACCCGGCGGGTTGTTGAGGTAGAATACGGGGTCGGGACCAGACCGGAACACCACGCCCTGATGCACCGAAGGCAGGAACCCGTTGCTCCACAGCTTGGCATACAGTGGTTGGTCGCCGCCCCGGCCTTTCGAGAGCAAGACCACAAACGAAGGCATGTTCTGATTGTCGGAGCCCAGGCCGTAGCTTACCCACGAACCGAAACTTGGCCGCCCGCCCTGCTGACTGCCCGTCTGAATAAACGTAATAGCCGGGTCGTGGTTGATGGCATCGGTATTAAGCGTTCGGATGAATGTCGCGTCACCGGCAATCTTCGCAATGTTTGGTAACAGCTCGCTGACCCACATTTGCCCCGGTCCGTGTTGCGCAAATTTAAACTTGGAGGCTGCCAGCGGAAATTTGCTTTGGCCCGCGCTCATACCCGTAAGCCGTTGTCCGTTCCGCACTGAGGCGGGCAGGTCTTGCCCCCACATGGTCTCCAGTTTTGGCTTATAATCAAACAAATCTAACTGCGACGGAGCACCGCTCTGAAACAGGTAGATCACCCGCTTCACTTTGGGTGGAAAATGCGGTTTCCCTAGCGCAGGGACGTCACCCGCCTTTGGCCCATTACCAGCAAAAAGCTGGCCCGGATTCAGCAGGGAAGCCAATGCCAACGTACCCAGCCCAGCGCCGGTCTGCCCCAGAAAATTCCGGCGGCTAAGGGTGTCATGTATTTCGTCCTGAATGTCCATAAGTGGGATTTCGGATGTCGGATTTGGGATATCGGATGTCGGATTGGGCTGCCGCGCGAGTACACATGCGTCAGCCTAATCCGACATCCGATATCTCAAATCCGACATCAATTTATCGTTTCACAATTGCTTCGTCGAAATTCATGATCGTGCTGGCTACAACTGTCCAGGCGGCGAGTTCGGCGGGGTTTTGTTGCTTGTCAACTGGGTATTCGCCAACCGCAAGTAACTCCTGTGCCCGCTTAGGGTTTCGCTTGAAATCGGTTAACTCTTCATCGTATAGCTGCTGCATCAACGCGACTTCCTGGGTACGTGCCGGGCGGCTGATGACGCGGCGGAAAAAGGCATCAACGATCGCTTTATTCCTATCCGCACTAGCCGATCGGCTGGCAACCCGTTGTGCCATAACGCGGGCGGCTTCGATGAACTGCGGGTCATTAAGCGTCACGAGTGCCTGGAGTGGCGTGGCTGTTTTCTGACGTTTTACGGTGCACACATGGCGTTCAGCAGCGTCGAAGTTGAGCATCATAGGTGGTGGCGACGAGCGCTTCCAGACCGTGTACATACTGCGTCGGTACAGGGTGTCGCCGTGGTTCTGATTGTAGACAACGGCGTTTCGAGTAGCCAGCGCTTCCCAGATACCCGCTGGCTGATAGGGCAGCACGCTTGGGCCACCAAGTTTCTGCGTTAATAACCCGCTGGCGGCGAGTGCGTTGTCACGTACCTGTTCGGCAGAGAGCCGGTAACTTGGTCCGCGGCTCAGGTACGTATTGTCGAAGTCGACCTCCCGCGCGGCCGGGCTTACCGACGACGATTGCCGGTAGGTTGCCGATGTAACAATGAGCCGGTGCATGGCTTTTACATCCCACGGCCTAGCCTCCGCACCAGACTCTTTGTCGCCACCTTCCCGAAAGCGAACGGCCAGGTAATCGAGCAGTTCGGGGTGGGAGGGGAGCGCCCCCTGGTTGCCGAAGTCATCGGGGTTTTTGGCGAGGCCCTGCCCGAAATATTGCTGCCAGATCCGGTTCACCATCACCCGGCTGAAGAGCGGATTTTTGTCGCCCGTCAGCCAGTTGGCCAGACCGAGGCGGTTGCGGGGTTGGTCGTTGTCGAGGGCGGGCAGGAAGTGGGGTGTTTCGGGCGTTACAGCTTCACCGGGGGCATCGTAGGCACCGCGTTTCAGCAGGTACGTTGGTCGGGGCTGACTCATTTCGCGCATGACCATCACCTGCTTGGCGTCGGTGAGGGTCATGAATTGTTTACCCCGGTACACCATGGCACTATCGAAGGCGGCGTGGTAACCAGCATCCTGAGTACGTATGTAGTAGGTGTACAGCCCGGCGCGTTGCTCAGGCGTACGGCTATTGGCGGGTGTGCGCAGGGCGGTCGCAAGCGCGTCGGACTTCCCGGCCAGTCGGGGTAGTTCTAAGGGCGTGAGGCAGCGGTTGTAGATGCGCAGTTCATCCACGGCAAAATCTTTGTAGAAATTGTCGTGCATGCGCCCCACGTAGAACGGGTGCTGCGCCCAGTGCGACTTCTTCATGCCCCAAACGATACTATGAATCAGGTGATCGTTGACCACCCGCGTAGCCATCGGCTGACCATTCAGGTATAACGAAACGCCCTTGGCCTTGCCCATTCCATCGTAGGTAAACGCGACCTGAAACCACTGGTTGGCAGGTACTTTCCTGATCGATTCGATATCGATAGCGTTGGCGGGCCAAACGTGGCTCATCATCACTTTCAAACGGCCGTCGGCCAGCAAGTCGAGCTGGTAGCCACGCTGCCCGTCCATTGGTCCGGTGGTACGGCCAACCAGCGTCATGGCGGTGCCGAGTTTGTTCAGTCTGAACCAACTGCTGACTGTAAACGGCTGGTTCTGATCAAAGGCGGCCAGTTCAGACGGCAGCACAATAAAACTATCGCCGGGAAGAAAACGGGCGTTGCCGAAACGGCCTGGCACTTGCTTAGGTAGGTTATCGACGTCGCCACCCAGGTAGGCGTGCAGGGTATCGTTGGCGGTGTTCAGGAAAATGTTACGCGGATTTTCTTCTACCGATAAGCGGGTTTTGGGCTTGTGTGGTTCCTTCTTCTCTTCAGGCGCTGGCTTGCCCTTGGCCAATGCTTTAGCTTCGGCCAATTTCCGCTGTTCGTCCTTACGTTTCCGCTCGTCCGACTTCTTTGTTTCATACGCCTTTACATCACCCCGGTCGCTTTCATCGAAAGTATAGCGAGCCACCAAACCTGTTTCATTTGGCGTAGTGGACCGGCGTTCGGCCTGCGTCAGCCATTGGCCAAACCGGTGTTGGTAAGCGGTTCGATTTGGGTTTAGCTGCTGGCTTAAGGGCGTTAGTTTTTTGTGAATAAACGCCAGTTGAGCCTGTTCTTCGGCCGAGGTCAGCGTAATGGTTGGGGCCGCTTCGCCATTGTAGGGAATCTGGCCGCGTTCGTTATTCGAGTTGAAAAAGGCGTACAGCGAGAAGTAATCTTTCTGCGAAATAGGGTCGTATTTATGGTCGTGGCAGCGGGCACATTCGGTGGTCAGGCCCAGGAACGCTTTGCCAAACGTGGCTACCCGGTCGGCCACATATTCCACACGGTATTCCTCATCCACAATACCGCCTTCCTGCGATTGCTGGTGGTTTCGATTGAAGGCTGTTGCCAGCAACTGATCGCGGCGGTCGTTCGTGTTGGCCGGTTTGGGGAGTAGATCGCCCGCCAGTTGCCAGGTGACGAACCGGTTGAATGGTTGATTTTTGTTGAACGACCGGATAATCCAGTCGCGGTAGGGCCACATCGTGCGGAGGCCATCGTCCTGATAGCCGTGCGTATCGGCGTAACGGGCCACGTCGAGCCATTCCACTGCCTGCCGTTCGCCATAATGCGGACTAGCCAGCAGCCGATCCACCACTTTTTCGTAGGCATTGGCCGACTTATCGGCCAGAAACGCGTCGATCTCAGCGGGGGTTGGGGGGAGGCCCGTCAGGTCGAGCGTTACCCGGCGAAGTAGCGTCGTTTTATCGGCTTCGGGGGCGTGCCGGATCTTCTTCTCGTTCAGTTTCGCCAGCACGAACCGGTCAATGTCATTACGTACCCAGGAATCATTTTTGATCTCAGGTACGTCGGGCATGGTCGGAGCCACCAGCGACCAGTGTTCTTTGTATTCAGCTCCCTGTTCAACCCACCGAATCAGCATGGCTTTCTCTTCCGCGCTCAACGTCAGGTTCGACTTGGGCGTGGGCATCATCTCGTCGGGGTCGGTGCTGGTGATGCGGTGAAATAGCTCGCTGTTGGCCAGATCGCCGGGGACGATGGCTTTTTTGCCGCTTTTTTCCAGCGCAGTATAGGCTCCTTCGGGCGTGTCGAGCCGGAGACCAGCCTGTTGCTTGTTTTGATCCGGCCCGTGGCAGGCAAAACAGCGATCGGATAGAATAGGCTTGATGTGCAGGTTATAATCGACTTTTTCAGGGACGTTCACCTCAGCCGCCACCACGTCGGCAGGCTTAGTCACGCTGCCAAACTGGCTACACGATGACCAAATCACACCGCCAAACAAGCCTATTGTCAGCGTGAATACTCCATAATAAATTGACTTAGATGCCCTATGTGCCATACTGATTAGGTAAACTGGCGTTGTAGAAACTCAAATTTACGTTAGAATAATGCAAATTCCTTTTGTCAGTTTACTGATTAGTTAAAGGGATAACGGACTGGTTTTTCCCGTTTTATTGACGAAAATTGAGTTTCGGTTACACAAACCGAAACGCACGAAGCCAACGCGTTCTTACATCAGACTTTTCAACAACACCACGGCTTGTTCCAGTTCTGCTTCAGTAGACGACGCAAAGCCCATGCGGGTACTATTGAGTAGCTGGCCCGGCAAGTTATGAACCAGCCCCGACGACAGGTACAGGCCTGCTCTCCCGGTACGTTCGGCGATGGCTTCTAGATCAATGTCCTGGTTGAACGTGGCCCAGATAGCCAGACCGCCGTCGGGTTTGGTGAACTGAATCTGATCGTACAACTCACTGGTTAACAGTCGACAAAGATGATCGCGCCGCGCTTCGTAGGTACGTATCGCCTTTCGGAAATGCCGTTTCATCTCGCCCGACTGAAACAGTTGCCCAATCGCAAATTCCAGCGCCGGGTCGCCCTGCCGGTCAATGATGCGCCGTAGTCGGGCCATCTCGTCGATTAGGGCGGTGGGGCCAACAACGTACCCAACCCGAAATGCCGGGGCTACCGATTTGGTAAGCGAACCAACGTAGACAACCATACCCTGCGGGTCGGCACTGGCCAGGGGGAGAATGGGTCGGCCGAGGTAATGGAAATCGTAATCATAATCATCTTCCAGAATCGCAAACCGATAATGCTCAGCTAGTTGCAGCAGCCGGATACGTCGGTCGGCGCGCATGGTAACGGTGGTTGGGTAGTGATGGTGTGGCGTAACGTATACCATCCGGATGGGTTGCCGGGCGCAGAGATCGGCCAGGGCGTCGACGTTCAGGCCGTGGACATCGACGGGCACCGTCAGTAGCTGTGCGCCTGCTTGCCGGGCATTCATCGTCGCCCCGGTCCAGGTAGTTTCGCCGGTTACTACCACGTCGCCGGGCCGCAACAGCACCTGACTAGTCAGGTGAATACCCATGATACTCCCGCGTGTGATGAGGATGTTGGCAGATGTAGTACGCAGCCCCCGCGTTTCGTTGAGGTGCGCCGACAGCTGTTCGCGAAGCAGCGAATTGCCCTTTGTGTCGTTGTATCCGAAATGGGCTTGCGGATTTCCCCAGCGAAAATAAGACCGGTAGGCTCGGCTCAGTTCATCGAGCGGCGCCAGTCGGGCATCGGGCAAACCATCATCGAAGCGGAGTCCCGCAGGACTACCCAGCGCCGGGCGTGTCAGGTACGTTCGTGTCTCGAACGCGTAGCCCGGTTGTTCAACTTGTACCGGCGTAGCCTTGGGCCGGGTACGTTCCAACTCGTTGAAGGATAGGGGCGTAACGGTCGGCATATGATCTGCCACAAACGTACCGCTCCCCGTCCGACTGTCGAGCCAGCCCTGCGCCAGCAAGTCATCATAAGCCGCCACAACCGTTTGTCGATTGATTGCCAGTTGGTTAGCCAATAACCGCGTGCCGGGAAGCCGTTGCCCGGCCGACAACGTACCTGCGCGAATGAGCTGACCAAGCTGCTCGCTCAACTGCACATACAGTGGTGTGGCCCCTTTTTTATCAAGATGAAGTAACGTAGCGTAGGGCAGCATAAATTGAAACGGTTTTCTGTCATCCCGACGGAAGGAGGGATGATAAAGAAACTGGACTAGCCGTTTTTCAAAAACTGGCACAAAGAGATAGTCCGGCAAAATACGACGTTTGTGGTATGAAAACACCGCGAACTACACCTAGCCGACTAGCAAAACGAGCGCGTTACGACGATAAAACGATTCATCCCATTCTTGACGAGGCCCTGTTCTGTACCGTCAGCTATGTGATGAATGGACAGCCAATGGCTATTCCAACGGCGTTTGCCCGAAACGGCGATCGGATTTACATTCATGGATCGGTGGGCAGTCATTTCATTCGCAGCATCGAAAATAACGTACCTGTTTGCATCACGGTCATGCTGGCCGACGGACTTGTACTGGCGAAGTCGGCGTTTCATCATTCGGTTAATTACCGGTCGGTAGTCGTTTTCGCTACGGCGGAAAAAGTCGTTGATGAGGCCGAAAAAATGCATGCGCTAGCCCTCATCACCGACCACCTGATTCCCAATCGCTGGGCCGATCTGCGCCCGACAACGGCAAGTGAGCTACATAAGACAACTGTGCTGGCCTTTTCACTAACCGAAGCTTCGGCTAAACTCCGCGCGGGAGGGCCTGGTGATGATCCGGAAGACGTTGATTTGCCCACCTGGGCCGGTGTGATTCCGCTACAGACTATTCGCGCAACGCCCATTCCTGCCGAATATAACACAGTGGAGTTGCCGCATTATTTGATGTGATTTATTCTAATTGGTAAGCTATACCAGTGTTTTTTTGTCATCCCGCAACGGCGGACCGATCCTGTCGTCGGGATGACAACAATTACTGACGACCAGCTACCTGTAGTTTATACCCCCACCATGTACGTACCCAAACACTTCCAGGAAAACGACCGTAAGGAACTTCTCCAGTTCATGCGCGAGCACTCGTTTGCGCTACTCGTACTGACGAACGAAGCTGGTGTGCCTATTGCTACCCACCTTCCCATCAAACTTCAGGTAGATGCTGATGGCACTGCGCTGTTGATCGGTCATATCTCGAAGGCGAATCAGTTAGCAACGCTTTTTGGAAAACAAACGCCAGCACTTGCTGTCTTTTCAGGGCCGCACGCCTACATTTCCTCGTCATGGTACGACCATGTGAATGTACCCACTTGGAATTACCTGTCGGTGCAAGTGTATGGACGTACCCGCGTGTTGACCGATGAAGAAACGCTAGCGTTGCTACGTACCCAGGTTGATAAATACGAAACCGCCTCGGCCTGTCCGGTTTCTATCGAGAGTATGACCGAGGCGTATGTTCGTCAGCAAATGAAGGGGCTGATAGCGTTTGAACTGACCATCGAAACGATGCAGGGTGCCGCCAAGCTGAGCCAGAACCGGGATGATGTCAACCACGCCGCGATCGTTAAGCAACTCCGCCAACGCGACGATGTTGAGTCGCACCGCGTGGCCGATGAGATGGAAAAGCGGCGGGAGGGAAATAGTAAGTGACGGCTTCGCGCTGATTGGCTTCGGGCTTATGTGTATTGCTGACGCCTAGTCGAAGGGCCTGGCGTCAGCAATACACATAAGCCTTTTACACCAGCGTAGGTACGTTAACTGCACTAACCACTTCGCCGTAGAGGTCGAACGGTTGGGCGTCGGTGATACGTACCTGGGCGAAGTCGCCGAGGCGGACGTAGGTGTTTTTGGTGGCCGGTACCAGCACTTCGTTGTCGACTTCAGGCGAGTCGAATTCGGTGCGGCCAATGAAATAGCCACCTTCTTTCCGGTCGAACAGCACTTTGTAGGTTTGCCCCACCTTTTTCAGGTTGTTCTCGTGCGAAATGCCTTCCTGAATCTCCATGATGGCGTCGGCGCGTTCCTGCTTTACGTCGTCAGGTACGTCGTCGGCCATGGAATACGAGTGCGTCTGGTCTTCGTGCGAGTAAGTGAACGTACCCAGCCGGTCGAAGCGCATCCGGTTCACGAAGTCGAGGGTTTCCTCGAATAGCGCGTTGGTTTCGCCGGGGTGACCCACAATCAGGGTCGTGCGCAGGTGAATTCCCGGCACCCGTTCGCGAATCGTATGCACCAGCTCTTCGGTTTTTTCGCGTGTAATGCCCCGGCGCATCAGCTTCAGCAACTCCGTAGAGCCGGTTTGCAGCGGCATGTCGAGGTAATTACATACGTTGGGCCGCTCACGCATCACGTCGAGCACATCGAGCGGGAAGCCGGATGGGTAGGCGTATTGCAAGCGAATCCAGTCGATGCCTTCTACATCGGCCAGGCGGTCGACGAGCTCGGCGAGGTTACGCTTTTTGGCCAGGTCGAGGCCGTAGTAGGTCAGGTCCTGGGCAATCAGAATCAGTTCTTTGGTACCGCGACGGGCCAGCGATTTAGCCTCCATGATCAGCTCATCCATCGGACGCGACACGTGGTGACCGCGCATGATCGGAATGGCGCAGAACGAACAGGGCCGGTCGCAGCCTTCGGCAATTTTCAGGTAGGCGTAGTGTGCGGGGGTTGTCAGCAGCCGTTCGCCCACGAGTTCATGCTTATAATCAGCACGAAGCGTTTTGAGGAGCCGGGGGAGTTCATTGGTGCCAAACCACGCATCGACGGTCGGCATTTCAACTTCCAGCTCGTCTTTGTAGCGGTGTGACAAACAGCCCGTTACGTATACTTTATCTACAACCCCGGCCTCTTTGGCGTCGACGTACCTGAGAATGGTATTGATGCTTTCTTCTTTGGCATTATCGATGAAGCCGCAGGTATTGATCACCACAATGTTGGCGTCGTCCTTTTTTGATTCATGCGTCACGGCCATGCCGTTGCCTTTCAACTGCGTGTACAACGTCTCTGAATCGACCAGGTTTTTCGAGCAACCCAGCGTGACGATGTTGATTTTATTGGTAAGTAAGCCTTTGGTTTTCAAAACAAAATTGGATTGACCCTATCGTGGATTGGGTAACGCCTGAATACAGTTTCAAGTTTCAGAGAGGGTTGGCTTTGGCGTAGCCACCTCTCTAAAAGGTGCCTGCTGACGCCGTTCCGTATAGCGGAAGTTACTTCTGCGCTAGCGGCTCCTTTTAGGTGGTCTGGCATTCCGGCGGCGGGGGCTACACCAGCTAATTTTTCCTTAACCCCTCAATTGCCTGTTGTATCTGGTCGATCTGTTCATTCCGAGCCAATACCACCGGCGCGGCGGCGCGTACGGCACAATCGGGAATAGGGCAGCGCTCGCAGGTTTCACCTACGTCGGTGCGTGGAATGGCCGGATCGTCGAGGAAAGCGAAGACGGAACGGAGCTGATCGGTGATGGGCAGTCCGATGTTAATACTGCTATTTGTGGTAGACGGTGGCGACGATTTGGCAATCGACAGCACTAAATAGGCATTTCCGTCGCTGGAGTAGGTCGTGATTTGCGCCTGACAAGCAGGTTGCCCATTCCAACTACCCGTTGCCTGTTGCGTTCGCAGGTCGTTCAGGAGGGTCAGGGCCACTTGTCGGCGGCAGTAATGCTCATCGCGGGCAACACCGTGAGGCGTGTGTAACCGACTAAGGTGCAGTTCTTTAGACAAGACAAAGCGCTGGCCTTCAGTGGGCTGGTCAAAACGGAGGAAGAACAGATCATTCAGCCCAAAACCACTGGCCAGCAGGCTCATTGTTCGAAGCAGAAACATCTCTGGCGTCACCCCAAACCGCCTGATCGCGCTCAGCAGGCGGTCGGGTTGCCAGGTACGTTGCGCTACGAATTTGGTTAAAATCGGCATCAGTTCGGCTCGTGGCATCAGCACCGCCCGCGCAAAGTACGACGCCCGAAAATTGTTCAATACCTCATCAAACGAACGGGCGGCCAGCATCGACGATTCCAGCGGGCGGTTATCCAGGTGCAGATGCCGGTAGCCTACTTCACGAGCCAGCGTAAAGGCGGTTTGTTCTGCCGATAACCGACTATTGATCAACAGGGTGTTCGATTCGGGAATGTACACCGACCGTAGCGATGCCAAGGCGGGTTGGCTCGAATCATCATAGGGGGTAACGGTACAACCGTAGATGTCTGTCAGTACGCCCGTCAACAGCGCCGGAAGAGTTACTGGCGAGTTAGGGAGTGGATGCGCTGTCAGGAATGCATCGGCCTGCTGTTCCAGCTCATCGAAATAGGTGTCGTGCATGGCCTGATAGGTGCGCAACACCGAGAAATAAAACTGCTCGACGCGCAGGTCATAATTCCGGCCAATTTCAATGATCGTGCTGATGAACGCGCTCAGTTTAGCCGGTGCATTTGCCATTACTTCCAAAAAGTAACCCGGTTCAATGCCAAACAGGTCGAATGGTAACTCGTTGAGTACGTTTGAATTGAGTAGTTCAACAACTGGCTCCAGTTGCTTGCTGACCTTTAGCGAAACCAGCGAATCGTAATCGGTGCCCAACGCTTTGGCAATGGCAAAGATCTTCTCTGACTTCGGGTACTTCTTCCCCTTTTCGATCTCGTTCAGATACGATGGCGACAGTCCGGTCAGGTCGGCCAGATCGTAGGTCGATAGGCCCTGATCGGCACGTAACTGTTTCAACTTGAGGCCAAAAATGAGCCGTACTTTTTCCCGATCCGTATTCATAAAGAGGTGTAGAGAGGCTATAAAGCCCCGCGCAAAATTAGGGATTTCCGTTAAATAAGCGTTGGAATAAAATTTAGCGAACGTTCGCTATTTGTGTGTTAATCGCTTATATCTTTGCCAGACCTACTCACACAGGTAACAACTACGGATATGGTTATCGAACAATCGCAATCGTTTGCCCAACTGATCAGCCTGAACTTCCCGGCTGACAATGCCATTGATTTTCTGCAATTGGCCGAACCGGCCGAGCTATTTTTTCAACTGTCGCCAGCGTCGCTGATCGAACAGGCGCTACGACGGGGTGAAGGTCAGCTAACTGATACGGGTGCATTGATGTGTACAACGGGGCGCTTTACGGGGCGTTCGCCAAAAGACCGGTACATCGTCCGCGATGCGTCAACTACCGATACAGTCGATTGGGGGAACGTCAACATCCCATTTGCGCCCGATAAGTTCGATCAGCTTCACCGGCGGATGCGCAGTTTTCTGGAATACCGGACTGTTTACGTGCGTTACGCCCGCGCCGGCGCTGATCCTGACCACCAGCTGAATTTGTGTATTCTGACTACATCGGCCTGGCAGAACCTGTTTTGCCACAACATGTTCCTGCGTGTGCCCGACGAGGAGTTGAACAACTTCAAACCAGACTTCACGGTATTGGCCGTACCCGATTTCAAGGCCATTCCGGCTGAAGATGGTACGCGCAGTGAAAACTTCGCCATTCTGGACCTGTCGAAACGAACGTTGCTCATTGGCGGGACGGGTTATGCCGGCGAGATCAAAAAAGGTATTTTCTCGGCCTTGAATTACCTGTTACCACAACAGGATGTGCTACCGATGCACTGCGCGGCAAATGTTGGTGAGCGCGATGGAAAATCCGATGTAGCGTTATTCTTCGGCCTATCGGGAACGGGCAAAACCACGCTTTCGGCCGACCCGGACCGTGCGTTGATTGGCGATGATGAACACGGCTGGAGCGAAACCGGCGTCTTCAATTTCGAGGGCGGTTGTTACGCCAAAGCTATTGACCTGACCCGCGAGCGCGAACCGCAGATCTTCGATGCTATTCGCTATGGGGCTATTGTTGAGAATACCCGTTTCTTTCCCGGAACAAGCACCGTTCATTACAGCGATACTAGTCTGACCGAAAATACACGCACGTCGTACCCGATCGACTTTATCAACAACGCCCGAATCCCTTCAGTAGCGGGGCATCCTGACACGATTTTCTTCCTGACCTGCGATGCGTTCGGTGTACTGCCGCCCATTGCCCGCCTTACGCCCGAACAGGCTATGCACTATTTTTTGCTGGGATACACGGCGAAAGTAGCAGGCACTGAAATGGGCGTCACGGAACCGCAGGCTACGTTTTCGGCCTGTTTTGGCGCTGCCTTCATGCCCCTTGCGCCAGGTAGGTACGCTCAAATGCTCGGTGAAAAGATTCGCGAACACGATACGGATGTCTGGCTCATTAACACTGGCTGGACTGGCGGCGGCTACGGCGTTGGTCAACGCATCAGCCTCTCATACACACGCGCCCTGATTCGTGCGGCGCTGGCTGGCAGGCTTGAGCCCGATCAGGTACGTTACCAGGTACATCCTGTTTTCGGCCTTGCCATGCCAATCGCCTGCCCCGACGTACCTGACGCTTTACTCGATCCCCGCCAAACCTGGGCCGATCCCACTGCTTACGACGAAAAAGCAACGTACCTGCAACGGTTATTCGACGATAAACGGCAACTGCTATAGCGGCTACGCCGAAACAAACCTCTTAGTCGCCTACCACCGCTCATCACTTCCCCCCTTTTATTGATGATGTTCACTGACAATACCTCCGAAATGAGCCATCTGGCGTTGCCCGTCGGTACCACGCTTGATCGCTATATTATGCGTCGGCAGACGGCGTTCCCCTATGCTACGGGTGAGCTGTCGCAGTTGCTGCGCGACATTGCGCTGGCCAGCAAAATCATCAACCGCGAAATAAACCGGGCGGGATTGATGGACATTACCGGCTCGGCGGGGTCGGGCAATATTCAGGGTGAAACGCAGCAGAAACTGGATGTAGTGGCCAATATCCGGTTTCTCCGTGCCTTGAAAAACGGGGGGGAAGTCTGCGCGATCATCTCGGAAGAAGACGATGATATTATCTGTACCGGCAATCGCAACGCCAAATACGTAGTCGCCATCGACCCGCTCGACGGCTCGTCGAACATCGACGTGAATGTATCAATCGGGACTATTTTCTCCATTTATCGACGCGTTACGCCGGTTGGAACCGAGGCAACGATGGATGATTTTTTGCAGGGCGGTGATAAGCAGGTAGCGGCTGGGTACGTGCTGTATGGCTCATCAACAATCATGGTGCTGACAACCGGCGATGGAGTCAGTGGCTTCACATATGATACCTCGTTGGGCGAATACATTCTATCGCACCCCGACCTTCGCCAACCCGCAGCAGGTCAGATCTTTTCGTGCAATGACGGCAATGAACTCGACTACCCGGCCTATGTGCAGACGTACCTGAAAATTTGCAAGCAACAACGTCTGACAGGCCGCTATATTGGTTCGCTGGTGGCTGACTTTCACCGGAACCTAATCAAAGGTGGCATTTACTTGTATCCGCCAACGGTAAAAACGCCCAACGGAAAGTTGCGGCTGCTCTACGAATGCTTCCCAATGGCTTACATCGCCGAACAGGCGGGGGGCGTGGCAACTAACGGCCGGAAACGTCTGCTCGATGTCGAGCCAACGAATCTCCATCAGCGTTCCCCGCTTTTCATTGGTTCAACTGACATGATTCAGGCGTTGGGTAGTGCTGAAACAACCTTAATTGCTGGTTTTGCCAGTGTTTAACGGAATGTTATTTACCCTCTCAGCAGTGTGCTGCAAAAGCACGTCTATTGTCTTAAACGGGAATTTGTGTTCAATCCACTCTATGGGAACGCCTTTAAAATAGGTGTCAATGGCGAACTGTAACCCTTTGCTGTAGTCGAAGAACAAGGTAGTCTGACCGCTATGATCGAAAAAGCGATAGTGGCAGTAAGATGATTTACTCGAACCGGTCCTGTGTATCTCAAAATGAGCAACTGTTGCTGCAGTCAAGACGGTAGATGTACCTGCCCGATGGACGGTGATTGACTTTGTTACTGGATCAAGGGTCAGCGATGTGTCGTTGATAATTGTCCAGAACTGCTCTTCCAGCCGGCTTGTTCTGTATAACAGGTAAAAAGCACCGGCCGATATAAGGAGCACAAAGCCGGTAAGTAGGTAGTGCCAGGGTTTGGTGGCTGTATCTAAATTCGTTAAAAGCAACCAGCAAATCCAGACGCACACAATGCTGACCAGCAAAAGTGCAGGCGTGTTGGTCCACTTGAGAAAATCCCATTCGTTGTACTGATAAACCACGACTCGCTCTAATGGAGAATCAGCGCCGACAGAATCCTTCGTGTACCGGATCATCCGGTAGTTTAACCAGCCGAAGACCAGAAAGATACCCGCAAAGGTCAGGAAAACAATCATGCTCAGAAAGCAGCCTGATAGGTGATCTGAACGGTATGCTGGGTTATGGCATTCTTCCTGATCGTCACCGCGTTCAGGCGACCTTCTACATCGAACATGCTGGCGTATAATCCTTTAGGTTCGCGGACAAGCACAGAGTACGTACCTGCGGGAATATCGTAGAGGCAGAACGTACCGTCTTTGCCCGACATCACCGTCTTGATCGGCTTCACGCCTTTGGTCGACGTGATAAAGCCATCTTCCATACCCTCAACTCCTTCCATCGTCAGGGCCGGATAAACCAGCACCTCCCGACTGACGGGCGTTCCTTTCGATTGCACCTTACCGGGACCAGGCATCTGATTGCCAGTCTGCTCGACCACCAGACCACAAATGCCCTGCTTTTTAGGAGTTACTTTCCTTGCCTTCTTCTGGGCGAAAACGGTGGTGGTCAGGCATACAATCGTGAATACAATGAAGAGGCTACGCATGGTGCTGGAGTGGTTTATAGTTGGTTGGTATCTTACTGGCACGAAGTAATAGACACGCGTCAGCAACACTACATAGACCAGCAAACTAGCCAATCGTTTAACTAACCTTCCGGAAGAACGAATCGACGAACTCCATCTTATCGAAGGTCTGCAAATCGTCGATTTTCTCACCGACGCCGATGTATTTGACCGGAATCTGGAATTGATCGGAAATGCCGATTACGACACCGCCTTTGGCCGTACCATCCAGCTTGGTAATGGCCAGTGCCGTTACCTCGGTTACTCGGGTAAACTCGGTGGCCTGAATGAACGCGTTCTGCCCCGTCGATCCGTCGAGCACGAGCAGCACTTCGTGGGGCGCGTCGGGAATAAACTTCTGCATCACCCGCTTGATCTTCGAGAGCTCGTTCATCAGGTTTACCTTCGTATGCAGTCGGCCGGCGGTATCGATAATGACTACGTCGGCGCCCATTTCCTGCCCTTTTTTTACGGCGTCGTAGGCAACGGCTGAAGGGTCGGTGTTCATGCCGTGTGAAATAACGGGCACGCCCACGCGGTCGCCCCAGAGTTTAAGCTGGTCAACGGCGGCCGCCCGAAAGGTGTCACCGGCACCCAGTACCACCACTTTGCCACGTTTATGAAACTGCGATGCCAGCTTGCCAATGGTTGTGGTTTTGCCCACGCCATTTACGCCAACGACCATAATCACGTAAGGCTTTTTGCCAGCGGGTAGGTCGAAGTCATCGCTACCGGTAGCACCCGGGGTTTTGTTGTCAGATAGCAGAGCGGCAATTTCTTCGCGCAGAATAGAATCCAGTTCACTGGTTCCCATGTATTTGTCGCGGGCCACGCGAGCCTCAATCCGGTCAATGATCTTGACGGTTGTTTCAACGCCCACATCAGAAGAGATCAGCACGTTTTCCAGTTCGTCAAGCACCTCTTCATCGACGGTCGCCTTGCCGACAACAGCCCGACCGAGTTTAGAGAAGAAGCTGTCTTTGCTTTTCTCCAAGCCTTTGTCGAGCGATTCTTTTTTCTCTTTTCCGAATAAACCGAAGAAAGCCATAAGTATGTGTGTAGTCTGAACTAGTCAATAGTAGGCAGTCGATAGTTGCGCTGCCAAGTCAGAATCATATTAAGTGGCAGCGCGACTATTGACTGCCCACTATCGACTCATTTCTTACAAATCTAACAACAAAAAAAGTCCCTCATCGGGACTTCCTTGTACGCGGTTCGTGATGACAGCAATTATGCTTTGAGTGCATTCTGCACGTCGTCGATCAGTACCATTTCTTCTTTAAAGGTGTAAGCCCCCGTTTTGGGTGACTTCACGGCCCGGATCACTTTCGCGTATGCCTTACCGTTATCCTTCGTTTTCAGGGTTGCAACTACCTTCTTTGCCATTGGTTTGTGTTCGTTTAGACGTATGCCTCAATGCGCTACTGCACCGGGTTCCGCCGGGATGACAATTACTTAATCTCTTTATGGAGCGTCACACGCTTCAAATTCGGATTGTACTTTTTGCGCTCGATACGAGCTGGCGTGTTCTTACGGTTCTTAGTCGTAATGTACCGCGATGTGCCGGGAACATTGGTTTCCTTCTGTTCTGTGCACTCCAAAATTACCTGAACTCTATTACCTTTCTTAGCCATGGCTATGTGATTTTTCTCAACGGGAGCGCAAAGATAGGAAATGGAATTGTTATGCGCAATGGTCTTTCCAGTATGGCTGTCAGTTTCTTACGGGCTAAAGCGGGCATGTGTCCGTTGCCATAGGGTTGCTATGATCAGCCATTGTTATGTTTGGCATCATTACCGTGAGCAGAACGTACCTGCGTTGCCTATAAGTATGGGTAAGTACATGATTCTCACATGGCTAATGACATGACAAAACCTCACCTCTATTTTCTATGAAACTCCCCGCCCTACTCATCTTGACCTGTTTGCTGCTATACTGGGGTGAAGCAGTGCAGGCGCAGAAACAGATCTGCATCACAATTGACGATCTGCCTACGGTGTCCAGCCTGTACCGGACACCAGCGGGTAAGGCGTTGCTGACCAGCAAACTACTGGCTCACTTGAAACAGTACAACGTACCTGCCATTGGGTTCGTTGTTGGCGAAAAATTGATGAGCCAGTCGAAGCCTGATAAAAATCAACTTGAGTTAGTAGCGCAGTGGCTGGCGGCGGGCATGGAGTTGGGCAACCATACCTATGCGCATCTGGGGTACAATACAATCTCAGCAGCTACTTACCAGCAAGACGTCATGGGCGTTGATACACTCCTTCATACGTTGCTGAAATCAGTGAATCAACGGCCTCGTTACTTTCGGCATCCTTACCTGCAGCGTGGAAATACAGTGGGAAAGCGTGATTCACTGGTTCATTATCTGGCCACTCATGCTTATCTGGAAGCGCCTGTTTCGATAGATAATGCAGATTACATCTTCTCGGCCGCCTACGACGTAGCCCTGCTTCGTAAAGATACTGCACTGGCGTCGGCTGTTGGTAAACAATACGTTGACTATATGGCAAACTGTGTTCATTACTACGAAGCTCAGGCTGACTCATTGTTCAAACGCCCTATTGCTCATATTCTGCTGACCCACGCCAACACGATCAACTCAGATTATATGGGAAGCGTATTCGTTCGTTTGCAGGCAGAAGGCTATTCATTCATTACGCTGGAACAGGCCCTCCGGGATCCCGCCTACCAGTCGCAGGACGATTACGTGAATAATGGTGGCATTTCCTGGCTACACCGGTGGGCCTTAACGCAGGGGAAACGGGGCGCTTTTTTCAAAGGCGAGCCTGACGTGCCCGATGCTGTTACCCGACTGGCAGAGGGCAGGTAGTCATCTCTCCGACAGAATGCAAGGCACAAGCCAGTTGGGGCGGCCAAATAGCGGGTTAGGGTAATTATTTGAGGGCGGCATCTGTTACTGGTAGAGTTGTGCGGACGGTATCCGACACAACAGGTAGTTTTCAGCAACACAATGAACAGCATTCCTTTTTCCATACTCGATCTGGTGCCTGTTACCCAGGGTAGCACGGTTAACCAGGCGCTACACAATGCCCTCGATCTGGCGCAGCATGCCGAAAAGTGGGGCTACAACCGTTACTGGCTGGCCGAACACCACAACATGACCGGCGTGGCCAGTGCGGCTACCTCCGTTGTTATTGGCTATATAGCGGGCGGCACGCAGACGATCCGCGTGGGGTCGGGCGGTATTATGCTCCCAAACCATTCCCCGTTAGTCATTGCCGAGCAGTTCGGCACGTTGGCCTCCCTGTATCCCGGCCGGGTTGATCTGGGCGTTGGCCGCGCACCCGGCTCCGATCAGGTAGCCGCTCGCGCATTGCGCCGTAGTCTGACTGGCCCCGATACGTTTCCGCAGGATGTGGTTGAGTTGCGTCAGTATTTCCAACCCGCAGAGCCGGGGCAAGCTGTTCAGGCGATGCCAGGCGCAGGTCTGAACGTACCTGTCTGGATTCTGGGCTCCAGCCTGTTTGGGGCTCAACTGGCTGCCATGCTGGGTCTGCCGTTTGCCTTCGCATCGCATTTTGCGCCCGATGCACTCATGCAGGCATTACAGGTGTATCGAACGCAGTTTAAGCCCTCCGAAACACTGGATAAGCCCTATGTGATGCTGGGCGTCAACATTGTGGCGGCTGATACCGACGAGGAAGCGCGCCGTTTATTTACATCGGTGCAGCAGCAATTTATTAACCTGCGCCGTGGTACACCCGGCCAGTTACCACCACCCGTCGACCGTCCCGACCTGCTCACCTATGCGGCCGATCAGGCAGGTGCCAGCCACGCACTTCGCTACGCCATGGTAGGCGCGCCCGAAACCGTACAGCGTGGCCTGACCCGTTTTATTGAGCAGACTCAGGCAGATGAACTAATGGTAACTGCCCAGATATTTGATCACGCGGCGCGCTTGCGCTCATTTGAATTGGCTGCGCAGGTACGTCATGTATTACTGCAGGCACGAACCAGCGAATCGATGTCTGTATAGCCTCCGGTTCGTTTCCGTCTCCGAAACAGGATACGCTATAAGCGAAGAAACCCCTACGAATCTGTTCGACAGACTAGTAGGGGTTTTCTTAGTAGCGGGAGCTGGACTCGAACCAGCGACCTTTGGGTTATGAGCCCAACGAGCTACCAACTGCTCCATCCCGCGGTGTTGGGAGTGCAAATGTAAGACGCATTTCAAGAAATTCAACTACCTTTGTAAAAATATTTTTCTGGCCACCTTCTGTTGGGAAACAAAAGGGCTGGCCTTCACCTCAAAGCCATTGGTTACAGAACCAATATGGGATCACCTGACATACAACCACCCGGAGACCAAATCCCGGTGCCCCAAGCCGTCGATGGCTTCAAATCGGGCTTTGTGAGCATTGTTGGTAAGCCGAACGTCGGCAAATCGACTCTCATGAACCAATTGATTGGCGAACGCCTCTCAATCATCACCTCTAAAGCCCAGACTACCCGCCACCGGATTATGGGCATCCTGAACGGCAACCATAACGGGCAACCATTCCAGCTCGTTTATTCGGATACACCGGGAATCATTCAGCCGAAGTATAAGCTACACGAATCAATGATGAGCTTCGTTCGAGGCTCACTTGACGATGCAGACGTTATTCTATTTGTGACCGATATTTTTGAACGGCATGATGAAGATGACGTGATCAAACGGCTGAAGTACGCCAACGTACCGATCATTCTGCTGATCAACAAGATCGATCAGGCTACGCCTGAAGAGGTTGAAGCCAAGATTCGGTACTGGGAAGAGCACTTTGAAGTAGGCGGGTATGCCGTCATTGATGAAGCTGCTGCCGTGGCCGACCCGGATATCGCCGAACTGGCCGAAGATCATGAGCTCGATGAAGAACCAACGCCCGATGAAGCAACCGACGTGACCGAAGCGGGACAAGCGCCTGGCGCTCCACGAAAAGCCACCGAGATTATTCCGATCTCGGCTCTGAACGGTTTCAACCTGGATCGTTTGTTCGACGATATCGTACGCTACCTGCCAGTTCATCCGCCTTATTTTCCTGACGATGAACTTACTGACAAGCCAGAGCGGTTTTTTGCCTCAGAGATTGTTCGGGAAAAGATCTTCCTGAATTATAAAAAAGAGGTTCCCTACAGCTCTGAAGTGATCATTACTGGTTTTAAAGACCGGGAAGATATGATCGTGATTTCGGCCGAGATCCTGGTAGAGCGCCCCACGCAACGGGCCATTCTGTTGGGAGAAAAAGGCAACATGATCAAGAAAACGGGCATAATGGCCCGCGAAGAATTGGAACGCTTCTTCGGTAAGAAAGTCTTTTTAGAAACACATGTTAAAGTAGAACCCGATTGGCGTCAGAAAGAGCGTATGCTTCGCCGGTTGGGTTATGATGAATAAATAAGAGAGGAGGAAAGGAGTAGAGGGAATAAAGGAAGAACGGAGGAAAGGGAATAAAGGAGGAGAGGGACGCTGGTGAACAGCTTCTTTCCCCCTTCAATCCTTCTTCCCTTTATTCCTTCCTCCCTCTCCTCCTTTATTCCTTCCTCCCTTTCCTCCTTTAATAAAATGGCAAACATTGTAGCAATTGTAGGTCGCCCCAACGTGGGTAAATCGACGCTGTTCAATCGACTGATTGAGCAACGGGTGGCCATTATGGATAACCAGTCGGGCGTAACGCGTGACCGGCACTATGGGCGGGCCGAATGGACCGACCACTTCTTTACTGTAATCGATACGGGTGGGTACGTTGTGGGGTCTGAAGATGTATTCGAGGAGGCAATCCGCGAGCAGGTCCAGATCGCCCTCGACGAGGCCACGGTAGTGCTGTTCGTTGTGGATACGATGAGCGGCCTGAGTCCCCTTGATGATGATTTCGCGGATGTGCTTCGCCGGTCGAAGAAACCCGTATTTCTGGTCGCCAACAAGGCCGAAACGAACGAGCGTCGCCAGGCTGCATCTGAATTCTATTCGCTGGGTATGGGTGATCCTTACCCGATTTCAGCTCAAACGGGCACTGGAACGGGCGATCTGCTTGATGAAGTCATCAAACATTTCCCGCAGGGTGAAGAAGAGGATCCTGATGCCGGTATTCCGCGCATCGCCATTATTGGCCGGCCAAACGTGGGTAAGTCGTCATTTGTGAACACGTTGCTGGGTAAGGAGCGAAATATCGTAACCGATATTGCCGGTACCACCCGCGACGCCACCAACACCCGGTACAAGGCGTTTGGTAAAGATTTCATTCTGACCGATACGGCTGGTCTGCGTAGAAAGGCCCGGGTTAGCGATAACATCGAATTCTACTCTACGCTCCGTACCATCAAGGCCATGGAAGCGTCGGATGTCTGTATCGTTATGCTCGACGCTACGCGGGGCCTCGAAAGCCAGGATATGACCATTATCGGTCAGGCTGTAAAGGCGAAAAAAGGCGTAGTGATCATGGTAAATAAATGGGATGCGATTGAGAAAGATCACAAAACGGCTGACGTCTGGAAAAAGGAAATCAACCAGCGGATGGCCCCGATCGATTACCTGCCCATCATTTTCACATCAGTACACGAGAAACAGCGTATTTTCCAGGTAATGGAAAAAGCGATGCAGGTGTACGAGAATAAGAGCAAGCGTATTGCTACCTCCAAAATCAACGAGCTGATGCAGCCTGAAGTTGAGGCGTTCCCACCGCCTGCTTTGAAAGGTAAGTATGTTCGAATCAAGTATATGCTTCAGGTGCCTACGCCGTCGCCAACGTTTATTTTCTTCTGTAATTTGCCTCAGTACATCAAAGAATCGTATGAGCGATTCCTGGAAAATAAACTCCGTGAACATTTTGATTTTGAAGGGGTGCCATTGACGCTCTTTTTCCGGCAGAAGTAACTGGCCATCAGGTACGGATAGTAAAAAAGGGGGTGCTGCAATTATTAGCGCGGAGCCCCCTTTTTTAGTTACACTGAACCGATAGATCCCGGCGGCCATCCAAACGTGCTCGTCAGTCAGGACGGCTCATTGGGGTTGTTTTGCGTGGCAATGGGTAATGGTAAAGCTGATCTGGAATGTATTTACGTTCACTATACCCCACCTTCATTCTGATCTTGATTGCACCGCTGTGTAACGAAATGGAAGTGGCTGGTCCGCGTCCTGATATATGGCGGCAGCATGCGGACTCTGCTCATCCGGGCAGCAATGGACCCGTAACGTCGACATGGCTAGGTACGTGCCTGGTGATAAGATATGGTACGCTATGTATCTGATCAACAGCGGCTAAACAAATGTACCGTTAGCCATCCGGCGATACTTCCTGTCATACCATGTTGGTAGCTACAATACCAGGACTTTCTCACAAAAACCGGAGTGGTATTTTGTGAGAAAGTCCTGGTATTGTAGCTACCAACTGTGATACACCAGGCTGGCACAACTCTACTCGAGCTAAGTAATTTAGCTCATCAAACTTTTACTGTTGACTCTTATAAACACAGTAGTTCCTGTAGTTTTGATTAAGTAAATTATAAAGCTATTAGGGTCGTATAAATTGATCCTATCAGACCGATTGCACTATTTTACTGGCATCAGATATAATAAATGAGCATATTTCGTTATAACAAATAAACTGAGCGGTATTTTTGGTGGAAAGCGTTTTGCTGACTGGTTGACCAAGAAAACGAAATTGGCCGGGAAACACTTAGTATATGTTTATAGGTATATATTACACTATTTAGTATTGAACTGTACATGTAAATAAGCCCGTAAAGTCATTTGTCCACAAAAGTATGCCGTACGAATATTTTTTCATGTTTACTTCTAGGTGAGTAGATGATGAATTTGTACTTTCATTCATATTTAAAGTTCCCCGTCCCAAAGACCACCGAACCAATCATGGAAGAAGAAAAAAAAATTGAGAAGGCTGCCTATGTGCTCAAAGCTGTAGCCCATCCGCTTCGCATTAAGATTATTCTTATGCTTCACGAAAATAAAGAGCTAAATGTTTCGGCTATTTATAAAAATCTGAATGCTGAGCAGTCACTTATTTCTCATCATCTGATTAACATGAGAGATAAAGGAATTCTTGAAATTAGGCGCAGTGGAAAAAATATATATTACTTTCTTGTCGATAATTCGGTCGCTGAAGTTATTGATTGTATATACCAAAGCAAGATTCTTGCGTAACTAAAAAGCCCGCTGTACAGCGGGCTTTTTAGTTAGTGATTAGCAAGTTGTTAACCGAATAATTCGCCGTTGCGGGTTTGCGGAACCACACCAAGGTGGAAGTAAGCTTTCTCTGTGGCTTCCCGCCCCCGCGAGGTTCGCTTTAGAAATCCTTCCTGAATCAGGAAGGGTTCGTATACTTCCTCAATCGTTTCCGATTCTTCACCACAGGCCGTCGCAATTGTTGACAGGCCAACCGGGCCGCCTTTGAACTTTTCAATAATCGTCGACAGAATCCGGTTGTCCATTTCATCAAGGCCGTGCTGATCTACTTCCAGAGCGTTTAGCGCAATTTCGGCAATGTCGACGTTGATAATGCCATTACCACGTACCTGAGCGAAATCGCGGGTACGGCGAAGCAGGTTGTTGGCAATACGCGGCGTACCCCGGCTTCGGCGAGCGATCTCGTATGCCCCTTTCTCGTCAATCGGCGTAGCCAGAATCTGCGACGACCGCTGCACAATACTGGTCAGCAGCTTGGCGTCGTAATATTCCAGTCGGCTGCTGATGCCAAAACGAGCCCGTAATGGGGCGGTTAGCATGCCGGCCCGGGTTGTAGCGCCGATCAACGTAAACGGGTTCAACTTGATCTGTACCGATCGGGCATTGGGTCCCGAATCGAGCATGATGTCGATCTTGTAATCTTCCATGGCCGAATACAGGTACTCTTCCACAATGGGGTTGAGCCGGTGTATCTCATCAATGAAGAGTACGTCGTTTTGCTGCAGGTTGGTCAGCAAACCGGCCAGATCGCTGGGCTTGTCGAGCACGGGGCCGGAGGTCATTTTAATATTGGCTCCCAACTCATTGGCGATGATGTGGGAGAGGGTTGTCTTACCCAAACCCGGCGGGCCGTGGAGCAGCACATGGTCCAGGGCATCGCCGCGCATCATGGCCGCTTTTACAAACACTTCGAGGTTTTCGAGCACCTTGGCCTGACCCGTAAAATCCTCGAACGACAACGGACGAAGGGCACGCTCGATTTCCTTCTCGGTAGCCGACATGCCATCGTTAGTGCCGCTTATAATATCCTTACGCATAGTTCATTAGCAGGTTGTTTGCTGCTGTTGTGATTCTATCAAATTTACTAAAAACGGCCGAAAAGAGCAAGGGTTGATGGTGCGCTGATTGGGCAGATTACAGGGATTGACGCGGATTTTTAGATTTAAAACAGATTTGCTCCGCATCACCCTAAAATCCGCGTCGATCCCTGTAATCTGCCCAATCAGCATACGATCAGCATCCGCGTACTGGCATTACGCCCAGAGGTTGTCGGGGTAGGCACCGGCGTCGTGCAGGCGTTTGAACGACTTCTTCACCGTGGGCTTATCTTCCGGATACGTTACGCCAAACCACTCTGACTGGCTGCGGAATACGCGGCAGGCACCCTCATTAGTCTGGATGAGCTGCGTCATAACGGTTGGTATGTAGAACTCTGCTTTAGGAACGTCGAAATTGGCGCGCGCGTAGGTTTCGAACTGGCTTTTCACGTGAGCAAATACGCTGGGTTTGAAGCCCCAGAAGTTCATCGACACCGGCGTTTGCGGATCAAGCGGGGTGAGCCCGTCTGTTTCTTCGTAGACGATCACGTCATCTTTTCGGTAAATCTTCGTGCGCTCGATCACCGATGTCAGGTTGTCGTGATCGTCAGTGGCGCATACGCCACGAGAAACCGAACCGAAATCAGACAGTGTGTTTTTTACTTCATAGCCAACCATGGCGTGCAGGCTGTCGTTGGTATCGGTTCGCAAAAAATCGCCCATCACCTGAAACGCCTCCTGGCCGTAAAAATCATCGGCATTGATAACGGCAAAAGGCGTTTGGGTATGCTCGGCTGCGCAAAGCATGGCATGACCGGTACCCCAGGGCTTTGTGCGCTGAACCGGCCCAAGATCTTCAGGTACGTAGGAGAACAGGGCCTGAATGGCAAAGTCGACCTCGATTTTGCCCGCTAGCTTGGGCAGGAATAGGGCTTCAAAATCGGCACGAAGCTCCTGACGGATAATGAACACGACCTTGCCGAAACCCGCCCGGATGGCATCGTACAGTGAATAATCGATGATCGTTTCGCCAGTAGGGCCGAACTGATCAAGTTGTTTGATGCCTCCGTAGCGGCTTCCCATGCCCGCAGCAAGGATCAGAAGAGTAGGTCTCATAAAGAGTGAAAAAGTGAAAGCGCGAAAGCGTGAGACATGCTTTCCATTGGCAAATGTACTGACAAGCCCGTATTGGGTCTTGTTGGCACAAAAGATTTACCCGGGGCGCTATGTTCAATCGTTTAAAAACATTTTATCTGGGTTAGGTACAAAAAGCTTTGTTTGGTGTTATAACTTTGTGCTAAGCAATAATTGTTAAGCTAATTATATTCATCGGCAAACCTGTTCCTACCCCGTCTGGCTTGCTCCAGGCCAAGCGGGGCCAACATAACCCATCACTATGGAAAATCTGCTTGTGCTAGAACCAGCTACGGAAGCGGTTGCCAACGCCCAGCCTGTTACTGATTTTTTGCCGCTAAACGGTACCGATTACGTTGAACTGTACGTTGGTAACTCACGCCAGGCGGCTCATTATTTCCAGACGGCTTTTGGCTTCCAGCCACTCGCTCACGCTGGCCTCTCAACAGGGCTGCGTGACCGGGAGTCTTACGTGCTGGAGCAGGGGAAAATTCGGATCGTACTCACGTCGCCACTTCACGGCGATACGGAAATTGGCCGTCATATCGATGAGCATGGCGATGGTGTTCGGGTTGTAGCTTTCTGGGTCGACAATGCCCGGCAGGCTTTTCTGGAAACAACCAAACGCGGTGCCGTACCGTTTCTGGAGCCCGTTCAGGATGAAGATTCGGCTGGGTACGTTGTTCGCTCGGGTATTCACACCTATGGCGATACAGTACATTTGTTTATCGAACGTACCCAGTATGCAGGTACGTTCCTGCCGGGCTACGAGCCTTGGCAACCGGCCTATAAGCCTGCGTCAGTTGGTCTGAACTACGTTGATCACATGGTTGGCAACGTAGGCTGGAATGAAATGAACCAATGGGTATCGTTTTACGCAAACGTGCTCGGATTCAGTCAGTTGGTTTCGTTCGATGACAAGGATATTTCGACCGATTATACGGCGCTGATGAGTAAAGTGATGAGCAACGGAAATGGTCGTGTGAAGTTTCCGATCAACGAACCGGCCGAGGGCAAGAAGAAGTCGCAGATTGAAGAGTATATCGACTTTTACGGCGGCGCAGGCATTCAGCACATGGCCGTAGCAACGGATAACATCGTGGAAACGGTAACCGCCCTGCGCGACCGGGGCGTTGAGTTCCTGCGCGTACCGGAGGTCTATTACGACGACCTGAAAGAGCGCGTTGGCCAGATCGACGAAGAGATCGATACGCTACGTTCGTTGGGGATTCTGGTCGATCGGGATGAAGAAGGCTATTTGCTCCAGATTTTCACGAAGCCGATCTGCCCACGGCCCACTCTTTTCTTCGAGATCATTCAGCGGAAAGGCGCCCGTTCGTTCGGGAAAGGCAATTTCAAAGCACTGTTCGAAGCTATTGAGCGCGAGCAGGAAGTTAGAGGAACGTTATAACATAAAGGAGAAAAGGGGCGAAAGGGAAGAAGGAGGAAAGGGTTAACAGCCAGCAGGTCTGGCATTATGTTTCCCTTTCTTCCTTCCTCCCTTTCCTCCATTCCCCCTTTCACCATGATTCAAAACTATTCTGCCTATACCGCCGCCGACCAGGACGTTTGGGGGCTCCTGTTCCGGCGGCAGATGCACCGGTTGCCGGGGCGTGCCTCGCAGGCCTATATGGATGGTATTGTGGCAACGGGCTTCCCGAACGAGGCCATTCCTGATTTCGAGAAAGACCTGAATCCGCGGTTGCTGCCGCTGACTGGCTGGCGCGTGGTGGCGGTGCCCGGTTTGATTGGTAACCGCGAATTCTTTGAACTCATGGCCGACCGTCAGTTTCCGGCTACGACCTGGCTACGGACCCGCGACCAACTCGACTACCTGCCCGAGCCCGATATGTTTCATGATACCTTCGGGCATGTGCCTGTGCTGACAAACCAGCCTTTCTGCGACTTTCTGGCAGCGCTCAGTCGGATTGCCCTGGATCATGTTGACCACGACGAGGCCATTGAGATGGTTGCCCGGCTATACTGGTACACCGTCGAATTTGGGCTGATCCGCGAAAAAGGTGAGCTACGAATTTACGGAGGCGGCATTCTGTCGTCGCCTGGCGAGACGATCTACGCGCTGGAAAGTAACGTGCCCAAACGAATGGACTACGACGTGTCGACGTTGCTACAGACTCCTTACGTAATTGACCGGTTTCAGGAGCAATATTTCATAATTGACTCCTATGAACAATTATATGAATCTATAGAAGAGATTAAATCGAAATTAGATATGTTGTTAGTAGATGACTTGTAGAACAGAATAATGGTTCGTTTTTTTGTAGATAGACGGAATACTATTTCGTCGATACATACCTATGACTCATCCATCCGATCAGCGGGCTTACTTTTTTAAAATAGATACCACCATTAAACGAATCCGGTATGCGCTTCAGAAACGCTTTACCGACGCTGGCTATGACCTCACCGTTGATCAGTGGGTGCTGATTGATCACCTCCATCGGAATCCCGGAATTAGTCAGAATCAGCTGGGTGAACTAACCACCAAAGATGCGCCAACCGTTACGCGTATTATTGATCTGCTGACGAAGAAAAACCTGGCCGAACGCCGTCTCGCCGATGCTGACCGCCGAAAATTCCTGATCTCACTAACGCCCGCCGGCGAACAGCTATACGATGAATTGCTGCCGCTCGTGGTCGAGATTCGTCGACAGGGCTGGGGCCAGTTAAGCGATGAAGATTATCAGCACTTCACCCGGATCATGGACTCAATTTATCAGAACTTCAGCGCGTGACAACTTCAGGTACGTTGATTAAAAAAGGCTTTTCCTGCGCAGGAAAAGCCTTTTTTTGTAAGCAGGTGTGCTACCGTATCGCCGATATGAAATCACTCGAATTAACAATAAGGTAGCGGATCAATCAATATTTTGTGTGCTCACGAACCGACTGCGGATCGTTATACGGAAGATCCAGGCCTTCGGTCGACTTGGCGTCGCTACGGTCAGCGTCATCACCAATCATTTCCTGTGCTTTGGTTAACGATTCGTCGGCAGCCTGACGAGGGTTCGTCATCATTTCTTCTACTTCTTCAGGGCGCTCGCCTGGTTTATACGACGAGGGCTGGTTGCCGTCTTCTTTGTAGGGGAAGTTCGCTTCACCGGTATCTGGGGTGCTTTCCATACCTTCTGCATCGTCAATACCCGCCGACATATTCACGTACTGAGTGCCGGGCACTGCTTCACCGGGTTCTACCTGGTCGGGTGTTGGTTCAACGTGATTTTGGTCTACTGATACCGTTGAGGTGCGTGTAGCGAAACCGCCATATCCGTAATAGCCAAGACCGGGCGGTGTGGCCGACGGGTACATGGACGTACCCACCTGATTGCTGAGGAAAAAACCGGCGTTGATCTCGTGCGAACGGCCCGGATCTTCAGATGGCTCCGTGATCTCTGGTTTGTCGGGCGAGGGTGAGCCCGGCAGGTCTGGAATTTCGGGGCCTGGTGAAGGGGGCGTCGGCGGCGTTTCAGGGCCACCTGGCATGGGGGTATTGGGGTCGGGCGTGCCGGGCATTGGCGGAATCATATCGCCGGTAATGCTCATCGAATAGGTATTGGTCTGATCAGCACCGTTCGACTGAATGCGGCTGGTAGGCGTACCGTCGTTGGCTGCGGCCGTAGTAGCGGGTTCATCTTCTGCACCGCCCTGATCCGCTTCGAGCGTGAACGTCTTATCGTCGTCCTCTGTGGCGGGACCATTATCTTCCACCACATACGTACCTGTGGTTTCCTGTGCGTCGTTGCTGGCGTCGGGTTTTACGTCTTCAGCACCGCGCAGCGATGCATCGGAGTTTTCGTACGTTTTTTCGGTATATCCCTGAAGGCTCCGCTCTTCGTCGCTGCTGTAGCGGTTGCGGAGTTGTTCGTCCATTACGTCGTCGTCGGTGTCGCCCATGGGCGTCAGCTTACCGTCAACGAGTTTTACCATATTTGTTTCGGCCTGATCGGCGCCGAACATGGTTTCGGCGTTTTCATTAGAGACCAGGTTGGCTTGTTGTGAGCCATCGGAAGATGCTGAAGAGGCAGCCATAGCGTAGGTTTTGTTGAGTTTATACCCTACAAAACCACCCCCGTACCGAAAGGTTTATCTGCCTTATTTAAGGGGGCGCAAGGTAAGCGGGGCTGGTGCTTCAGGAACCTCCTGCTGTGCTTTGGTGCCCGATTGTTTTCGGTTCTGGCTGAACAGCCAGGGAAGCAGCGTTGAATCGGCGAACGCATCCCGCCACGATGACCGGCCGGCATTTTCATATTCGGTATATTGGGGCTCCGCCTTCAATGTCCGCAACCGGTTGGCGATGGCCCGCGACAGACCTACAGGTATAATCGGATCATCCTGGCTGTGGAAAAGCCAAAGAGGCACCTTGCGGGCGTATTTATCTACGGCAGTGGTATCGCCACCGCCACAAACTGGCACCGCCGCAGCAAACAGGCCAGGACGCATCGACAGGGCTTCGAGCGCACCAAAGCCACCCATCGATAGCCCTACGATATACACCCGGTTTCTGTCTATGTGTTTATCAGCAATCAGGCGGTCGATCAGGGCGAGGGTAGCGCGCAACGGTTCGCTGGCCTGTTTGTCGTACTTGCCAAGCTGAATTTCTTCGCCGGGATTTTTCAGAAAGCCGAATGTTGTCCAGTTGTCGGGCTTAGGGCATTGCGGGAAAACTACGTACGACTGAAATCGCAGCCGATTGTCGAGGCTGGCAAATACGTCACCGCCGTTGAGTAGCTGACGTTCGTTGTCTGTTCCTTTTTCACCCGCGCCATGCAGCACAACCACCAGCGGATATTTCATCTTGGTGTCTTTTTCGAGTGGCTCCAGCATTCGATAAGGTAGGGTATAATCGCGCCGGAAGGTAAATGTCTTTTTCAGATACAGGGTACTGTCTGAAACAGAAAATGCCGTAGCCGATTGCGCGGATGCAGGTAGAGAAAGTCCGCCAAGCAGACAGAACAGGTAGGTACAGAATCGGATCATAAGGTAAACTCAACGACGGGGGATCTTAAACGGTTATGGTTCTACAGGCTCTGATTTTGTTGTATCAATGAACAGTTATACAAACGCAACGGTTGCCCGTATGTTCATGACCACCAAACTACGCCAAATTCTGACCGGCCCGGCCTTGCTGGGAATCCTGCTATCGGCCCTGCCCGTGCTGATGAGTTCGTACATCACATATTATGCCGTAATGCACGAATCGCAGATTGCCGCGTTCACTGCGTCTCAATGGGCACTGGCAACGGTTGTCTGTAGCCTGGGTTGCGCCTTCGCGCTGATGCTACCCACGCCACTCGCGCTCATCTTCGGGTATTTCCTGAGCTGGAATGCCGTACTACCCCTGTTTATCATCAATATGGCTGCCATATTGCTCGTCAATCTCGTGGTGCGCCGACTCGATCATGACCGCGTTCGGCGGATGATTGAGCAGAACCCCAAGGCTGCCCGTGTGCTGGAACGCATCCGCGAACGGGAATTGCAGTTTATCTTTTTTGCCAAATTATCGCCCGCGCTTCCTTTTTCGCTCACCAATATGGTATTCTCTCTGTCGGGTGCCAGTCTGCGGAATATCCTGCTGGGCGGTTTTCTGGGCATGGTCCCGCGCACCCTGCTAGCTATCTGGACGGGGGCCGAAGCGCATCACATCCGTACCTTGCTCGACAATCCGAATGAAGGGAGCCACACCCAGATCATCGTCATTGTTCTGCTCGTCGTATCCATGGCGGGGCTGATCTCTGTGCTTAGCAAGGCAATGGCGAAATGAAAAGAGTTTACTGTTTGCTGTTTGCTGTTTACAGTTGCGCTGCTTAGGAGCGTTGTCGATAAGTGGCAGCGCAACTGTAAACAGCAAACTCTTTTATGGCTTCACTAAAATTTTTCCCCACCGCCCAGGCGCATCGGCGTGGTCAACGGCTTTGGTGATTTCATCGAGGGAGTATGTCGCTTCGACGGGCATTTTTATCTGGCCCGATGCCAGCATACCGATCACCTCACCGGCTACCCGCTGCCGGGTTTTGGCATCTACGCGGCGCATCCAATCGGTAAGCCAGAATCCTTTCACTGTTAGTTCGCGGAAGATCATCAGACCGGCATTGAAGGTCGGGTCCTGTAAGCTTAACAGGCCATAGATCAGCATGGTACCGCCTTTAGCCAGGCATTTAAAGGCTTCGGATGCCGTGTGGCCGCCTACCGCGTCGAGCACGCAGGCAACTCCCTGGCCGTTGGTGATCTGCTTTACCCGCGCGGCCATATTATCGGTTTCCGTATTGATAATCTCGGTTAGGCCAAGGACGGTCAGCTCGTCGTTCAGGTCATTGCGGCGAACAGTGCCGATAGTCTTGATACCCCGTTGCTGACAAAGCTGAATGGCCATTTTGCCGAATGCTGAGGCGCAGGCCGTGAGCATCAGCCAGCCACCTGCCGGCACGCCTGATTCCTCCACCATGGCAAAGGCCGTAAACGGGTTGACGAATAGCTGGGCGGCTACGTCGTCGGTCATTTCGTCGGGAATGGGGATCAGGGCTTTGTGGTGCGCAATGACGAACTCAGCCCAGGACCCCACGCCTGTAAAACTCACCCGCTGGCCCGGCTGCAGCTGAACGCCCTCGCCAACCGCATCGATCACGCCCATGCCTTCAAACCCGGCACCCGATGGCAGTTGAGGTCGAATACCGTACAGGTTCTGCACAAACATGATATCCGACGGGTTGATCGGGCTAGCCCCGACACGGACACGTACCTCGCCCGGACCCGGTTCAGGTACGTCTTTCTCAATAGCCTTTAATATGTCGGACGGTTTGCCGGTTTGCTCAAATTGAATGGCCTTCATTCGATAACGGATTGTGTTAGGGGGTGAAAACGCGCAGTATGCAGCGAAAACTAGTAGTCTGGCCGTACAGTTTTCCTTTGTGCTGGAAAGGCATTGGCGTGTATATTGGCCCAAAATTGCCCTAATTTATCTCAAATAGAGGCTATTCCTGATCCTGAACTCACCTTTCCTATGCAAACATCTCCCTTCCTCGGCGAACTCATTGGCACCATGGTACTCATTCTATTGGGCAATGGGGTAGTGGCCAACGTGGTATTAAAACAAACCAAAGGGACCAACGGGGGCTGGATTGTCATCACAACGGGTTGGGCTTTTGCCGTGACAATGGGCGTTTTCGTGGCCAAAGCATTCGGTAGCCTTGACGCGCACCTCAACCCCGCTGTTACGGTGGCCTTTGCTGTAGCCACCAATGAGTATAGCCATATTGTCCCGTTTATTTCGGCACAGATGCTCGGTGCTTTTTTGGGGGCCGTGCTGGTCTGGCTGTTCTACCTGCCTCACTGGAGCGTAACGGCTGATCCGTTCGATAAGCTCGCTGTGTTCAGCACCGGTCCCGCTATTCGGAAGCCCGTTTCTAACCTGCTAAGCGAACTGATTTGCACGCTGGTGCTTATTCTTGGGCTGGCTGGCATTTCATCAAAAGCCCTCGGTGTGCTCGCTATTGGCGTTGGGCCTTATCTGGTTGGCGTACTGGTGTGGAGCATCGGCCTGTCGCTCGGTGGGACAACGGGGTACGCCATGAGCCCCGCCCGTGATCTGAGTCCGCGTATTGCGCATGCTCTCTTGCCAATTCCCGGCAAAGGATCGTCTGACTGGGGCTATGCCTGGGTTCCGGTGGTGGGTCCGTTGCTTGGCGCTGCGTTGGGCGGCTTTCTCATTCGGTTGTTTGCGCTCTAGGAAGCGTGCAAGGGCAAAGTCAAACCCGTACCTTTACGCATATGGCTTTTATCCAGACTGACACCTACACCCTCCACAGTTACGAATGCGATGCCACCGGTCGGATAAGCATACCTGCATTGATGAACCTCATGCAGGAATCTGCCAACCGGAATGCCGACGATTATGGCATTGGTAGTGGCACGCTGCAGGCGCAGGGCCTCGGCTGGATGCTCATGCGCTTCGTTCTAACCATGCATGTTTATCCACGTAGCGGTCAGGTAATCAAAGTGATAACGTACCCGACCTTCGTTGAGAAATTCTTCGTCTACCGTGATTTTCGGGTGCTGGCGGAAGATGATACGCTCCTGGCCGAAGCCAGTAGCACGTGGTTGGTATTCGACACCGCTAAACGGGGCATTATTCCCGTTCCCGGCTTTATTCGTTCCCTGTCGCCACCCGACATGGCCAATGTGTCGCCCAAGCTTCCGCTGAAACCGGAGTACCAAACGCTTGATTTCACGGAAGTGCCATCAGACAAGGTTACGGTAGGCTGGTTCGATATCGACGCGAACCAACACGTGAACAATGTCGTGTACATTCGCTGGCTGCTGGAACAACTTACCGACACGATTCTGCAAACGCAGGAAATCGCCGAACTGGACGTGGTTTACAAAACCGAAACCCACTGGCGCGAACAGATCGACGTTCAACACCAGTCGACCGAGCCAGGTACGTTCGTTCACCGCCTCGCCCACGCCGAAACGGGCAAAGAAGTGTTGCTGGCCCAAACGGTGTGGCGGTAAATTAAAAGGGCACTAAAACGGCTGCGACTGATTGGCCCTGCCTCTTTCTACGCTACCGGAAATGTCGTAAAGGAGAACGCGCTTTTTGTACGGGAAACGCTGTTTTTTCAGAAGACGCGGGTAGCAGCGTCTTTCTTCAGAAAAAGACAATATATCTAGTGGGTTATACGCCTTTTACGCGTAGGCTATCGATAGGGTGATTTATCTGACTGAAGCCAACACGATGAAGAAGCGTACAAGGCATTATTATAAATGGCTCCCCGCCCTGCTTGGGCTGGCCTTTTGTCAAGATCTTTTAGCCCAAAAACAACCCGTTGATCTGGTTAACCCCCTCGTAGATGCGGCCAATTCGCGCTGGTTCTTTTTTAACTCGGCCACTCGCCCGTTCGGCATGGTCAACCTTAGCCCCGACAATGGCGTTAATGCTGACTGGGGGGCGGGATACCGGTATCATTCCGACAGCATTAAATGCTTTAGCCACGTGCATTGCTGGCAGTTGTCGGGTGTGCCAGTGATGCCCACGACGGGCGAGTTCAAAGGCCATATGGGGTCGGATCAATACGGGTCGCGGTTTTCGCATCAGAACGAGGTGATCAGGGCGGGTTATCATAAAGTGGTGTTGGATGCCTACAACATCACCGCCGAACTGACGTCGACCACGCGCGTTGGCTTTCACAAATACACGTACCCATCCTCGGCCCAAAGCCATATTCTGTTCGATTTTTCCACCTTTCTTGGCCCTTCCGACACGCAGAAAGGCTACGTAAAAAAGGTCAGTAATCAGGAGATCGAGGGCTACGCGATTATGGCCCCAACCATTCGCAGGCCCAAAACGCTGACGGTCTTTTTCGTGGCTGTTTTCGACAAACCATTCGACTCGTTCAGGGGCTGGCGAAATGGAAAACTGGAAGCAACCAACGGCGTCATCGAAGGTGAACGCGTGGGAACGTACCTGAGCTTTAAAACAAAAGCGGGCGAGGTTCGGAAGATGAAAGTGGCTGTTTCGTACGTCAGCGAAGCGCAGGCGCGCATCAACCTGAAAACCGAACTGCCGCACTGGGATTTCGAGAAGACCGTGCAGGAAAGCCGCACTGACTGGAACAACTGGCTGAGTCGAATTGAGGTGCAGGGCGGCAGCGATACCACACGAAGCCGGTTTTACACCGACCTCTGGCACGCGCTGCAAGGCCGACGCATCATCTCCGACGTGAACGGCAAGTACAGCGACATGACCGGCCCCGAACGGCGCATCAAGCAGATTCCGCTCGATGCCAATGGCAAGCCTAAATTCAATCACCACAACTCCGACTCGTTCTGGGGAGCGCAATGGACGATCAACACGCTTTGGCATCTGGTGTATCCGGAAGTCACCGAATCATTCGTCAACTCGATGGTGATGATGTATCAGGATGGCGGGCTGATTCCACGCGGACCGGCGGGCGGTAACTACACCTATGTGATGACCGGAGCCGCTACCACGCCGTTCATCGTGAGTGCGTACCTGAAAGGCATCCGGGGCTTCGACATCGAAAAAGCCTACGAGGGCCTGCGCAAGAACCATTTCCCCGGCGGCATGATGAGCAAGGCCGGGTACGAACATAACACATTCAAAGGCGGTGGCATCGACTATTACATGGATCGTGGGTACGTTCCCCACCCGCTGAGCACTATTAAGTACGGCTTCCACCAGGACGGGTCGACCCAAACGCTGGAGTACGCTTACCAGGATTACACGCTGGCACAACTGGCCAAATCGCTTGGCAAAACCGACGATTACAGCCTATTTATGAAGCGGGCGCAGAACTACAAAAACGTCTGGAACCCTGATTTAGGCTGGATGTGGAACCGCACCCTCGACGGAAAATGGGGCGAACCGGTGGATATTCTGCGCTACGACAACGGCTGGGAAGAGGGCAACGCGGCCCAGTACACCTGGTTCGTACCGCATGACGTACAGGGACTGATTACCCTCATGGGGGGGCGGGAGGCATTCACCGCCAAGCTGAACAGCTCCTTTGAGAAGGCGCAGCAGCACGATTTTGTGTCGGGCAAATCGCACGACAAAGAGACGCTGGAAGAACTACGCCGGGTATTTCTCAACTACGGTAATCAGCCCAGTATTCAAACGGCGCACCTCTTCAACTACGCGGGCGCACCCTGGCTGACGCAATACTGGACGCGGCAGGTGATCGAAAAGGTGTACAGCGGCCTCTCGCCCGATTACGGCTACAGTGGCGACGAAGATCAGGGGCTGATGGGCAGCCTGTCGGTGCTGCTGAAAACGGGCCTGTTCTCGACTAATGGTGGCACCACACCCGAGCCATTTTACGAAATCAGCAGCCCAATTTTCGACAAGATCACGATCAAGCTCAATTCAAAATACTACAAAGGCAAACAGTTTGTGATCGACGCTAAGAACAACTCGGCCCGGAACCTCTACATCCAGTCGGCGCAACTGAATGGCAAAGCCCTCGACCGCCCCTGGATGCTGCACGAAACGGTTGTCAACGGTGGCACGTTAACGCTGCAACTGGGCGATACACCGAACAAGTCGTGGGGGGGCAAACCCGAACAGGCACCCCTGTCAATGTCGTCGCTTCAACGATAAGAGAGAAATCAGGCTATGGATGCGATTTTGATAAAACACCGGCATCTTATTTTCGCTGGGGTGATGAGAAACCGAGCTCATTCACGTTTGACTGTACGAAGGTTGGTTTGACCGGAACGTACCACCTGCGCGATGTATGGCGTCAGCAAGATTTGGGCATCTTTCCAGGTTCATTCAACTCTGATATTCGGCATCACGGGGTTGTGAGGCTCCGGGCATTTCCTAAAAAAATAAATGAATAATGGATAATGAATAGTGTGTAATGGTTAGTGCGTAACGCTTTTATTATGAGCATACTCATCACTGTTCATTTTACACTATCCATCATTCATTAACAGAATCCTCAACAAACATGGCTAAGACAAAACGCTTTACGTTAGCAATTGCCTCCTTGTTAGTGCTCTCGATGGTGCTGGTAGGCTTTCAACAAATCGCCGGTACCAGGCTCATTTTTTCGCTCGACGATTATAGAGTGGAAGATGGCTTTGAGCTAAAACTCATTGCGTCAGAATCGCTCCTGAAAGCCCCCGTCAGCCTGGATTTCGACAACAAAGGCCGGATGTGGGTGGTCGAAATGATCGGCTACATGCCTAACCTGGAAGGGATCGGCGAGGAAGAACCCACCGGGCGAATATCCATTCTCGAAGACCGGAATAAAGATGGCGTAGCCGACCATGCGAAGGTGTTTCTGGACAAACTTGTGCTGCCGAGGGCGCTGGCGCACGTGTACGGTGGCCTGCTGTATGTCGACGGCCCCAAGCTCTGGTTTGTTGAGATCATCAACGACAAGCCCGGTAAAAAAACCCTGGTCGATCCGGTCTATGCCGAGGGGGGTAATGTGGAACACTCGTCGAACGGGTTGATGATGAACATTGATAACTGGATTTACAACGCCAATTATAATTTCAGGTATCAATTAAGAAATGGCAAATGGTTGAAGGAAGTGACCTCCGATCGGGGCCAGTGGGGCATCACGAAGGATAATTTCGGGCGACTTTATTACAACAACAACTCCACCACGTTGCAAGGCGACTTTGTGCTGCCCAACAAAGTGATCCGAAACAAATACTTTAAACCCGTTAACGCAGAACAGAAACGGCTGACCAGCAACCGGGTATATCCCCTTCATCAAACATCGGTCAATCGCGGGTATCAGGCAGGTGTGCTGGATGAGAAAGGATTGTTGAAAGAAGTGACGGCAGCCTGCGGACCGCTGGTGTACCGTGGTGGTGCTTTTCCGGAAGGCTACGACCAGAACGTGTTTGTTTGTGTGCCCGAAGCTAACCTGATCAAACGTACTATTCTGAACGTCAAGGATATTCAAACGACGGCTAGTCAGGCAACGGAAGGCAATGAATTCATTGCGTCGACGGACGAAGGGTTCCGGCCAGTAAACCTGTTCAACGGGCCAGATGGAGCCATATACGTGGTTGATATGCACCGGGGTATCATTCAGCACAAGGCGTATATCTCGCAATACCTGACTGAGCAACTGGCCAGTAAAAAACTGGATACGTTGCAAAACGCCGGTCGTATTCTGAAGATTACAAGTAAAGCCAATAAGCTCAATCCGATTCCCGATTTCACGAAAGCGACCGCCAGCCAGCTGGTTGCGTTGCTCAGTAGCCCAAACGGTTGGCTGAGAGATCGGGCGCAGCAAGTGCTGATTCAAAAGAAAGATCGTATGGTTGTCAACCAGTTGGTTACGCTGGCTAAAGCTGAAAACGCGCTGTCAACGGCGATTCATGCGCTGTATGTACTGGATGGACTGAACGCCCTGACGTTTGAAACCCTGAGCGCTGTGGTGAAGCAGTCGAAACAGCCCGAAACCATTGCGCATGCCCTGGGTCTTTTAGAGCGCTTTGCTACGCCACAACGGGTAGCTGCCATGAAGACGATGAGCACGGAATTGCTGGCCCGCAACAACGAAACGATCGACCTCTACCTGTCGATGGCGTTGAACCCGTGGCTTAAGCTATCAGACGCCACGTTCCTGCCCACTTTGTCGGAAATAGAGAAAAAATATGCGACGCAGAAAGTCGTTCAGGAGGCGCTTACCAGTGGCCTTGATGGGAAAGAAGAGATCTACCTGGCATCGATGAATCCAAGCGATTTGCTGAAGGGCAATTTGACGCTGACACTCAATAACCGGCAGAAAAAGCAACTCAACTCCATTTACGTGGCCGAGGTAAATGAAGTCGATAACCGCACGAAAGGCCTGAAACTGTTCCGCAGCATTTGTGCCACCTGCCACGGTGCCGACGGTAAAGGTATTCAGGATCTGGCCCCGCCCCTCAAAGGCTCTGAGTATATCGACGGCTCGATGAAGCGGCTGGCGTCGATCATTCTGCACGGCGTCAGCGGGCCCATTCACGTGAATGGTAAACTATACCAGCTGAACAACGAAATGCCCGCCCTGCTCAACAACAAGGACATCAGCGATCAGGATATTGTCGACATTATTCAATACACCCAGAATGCCCTGGCCAAAGAAGGTAAACGGATTTCGGCCGCTGACGTCAAAAAGATGAGAGAGCGGAAACCGGTCGGCAATGGTGTGTTAACCGAAAAGCAATTGCTCGAAGATGATTTTGAAAAATGAGTAAAGCGAATACGGATTTGGGATTTCGGATTTATAAAATCTTGCGAATCAACGTGGGTTAGTGTGCATAGCTCTACGCTGTAGGTTGCTGACGCGTGTCCCTTCGACTAGGCGTCAGCAACCTACAGCGTAGAGCTATGCATAAGTAATCCCGTCTATCCTTCGCGCATTATATCAAAACAGAGCCGGCCTAATCATTTATGACCTATCAACTACTAGTCAGGCTTGCAATTCGTTCATTCCTCCTGACGCTGGGAATGCTGGCTGTTTGGTGGGGGCTCGATTCGTTTTTTAACGGGTCAGTTTGGGAGGGCATGGTAATCAGCAAATCGGCGCTGGTAGTTGAATACTGCGAATTCAACAACGTAGCCCGGTTTTTTCACCAGCGCATGAATACGTATTCTAACCTGGCGTATTTCTTCTTCGGCGTGCTGATCCTGCAAATTGCCTACGACGATTACAAGAACGAAGGCATCAGGCGACAGAACCGACTCGAATCGTTTCCGATGCTCTCGGCTCTGATGGGTATCTGCTTTATCTATTTAGGCTTTGGCAGCGCTTTTTTCCACGCGTCGCTGACGTGGATAGGCCAGCGCGTCGACATGAACGGCACATACGGGATTACGCTGGTGCTGGTCAGCATCGGTTTTTATCACGTGCTGCATAAGATCCGGTTTACGCCACTCGCCAAAAGCATCTGGGCCGGGTTGCTGGTGGTGCTGATCGTCCTGTTTCTGGAAATCGCCCTGCTGATTCCAAGTTCGCGCTTGCTCCCCGGCCTGATTCTGGCGTTACTGGCGTTCATCGCTATCAATTACATCCAGTTCAGAAAGAAACGGTCTGGTCTACTGGCCATTGCCAGTTTGGTGCTGATGGTCGTGGCCGTTCGGTTCCGCACGCTGGACGTGCAGAAAGTTGGCTGCGATCCGCATTCGCTCATTCAGGGCCATTCGATCTGGCATTTATTGACCGCATTGAGTAGTGTTTGTAGTTATTCGTTTTTTCGATTTACTAAATAACAGTAGCCTAAATCCTGTTACCATGAACCGTTTACGATTGATTGGCTTCTCATTAGCCCTGTCGGCATTTATCTATGCCTGTAAGGTGCAGATGGCAACAAACACACCTGTCAACACCAGCCCGACGACGGTGGCGGCTGTAGCTGTTGTCGATAAGGATACCGCACTGCCCCTGGCTCCGTTTTCCATCACGCCCTTGACCCCCGAGCAAAGTCAGCAGGCGTTTGTGCTGCCGCCCGGCTATCATATGGAGCTGGTGGCCAGCGAACCGATGATTACCGAGCCGGTAGCCATTGCCTGGGATGGTAACGCCCGCATGTATGTGGCCCAGATGGAAACCTACACGCAGGACGCCGACGGCACCGGCACCAAAGACAAAAAGAGCCGGGTGATGCTGCTGGAAGATACCAACAACGACGGCAAAATGGACAAGAGCACGGTGTTCATCAAAGACCTGATGCTGCCGCGTATGATCTTGTGCGTTAACCACGAACTACTTGTCAACGAGACCGATACGTACGACATTTTCAGCTATAAAGACACCAATGGCGATGGCGTGGCCGACGAAAGGAAGCCGGTTTATGTACTGGGGAAAGTAGCGCCGGGCAACCTCGAACACCAGCGTAGTGGCCTGGACTGGAACCTCGATAACTACATCTACCAGACGGTTGACCCCATCCGGTTCAGGTACGTTGGTGGCGTGCTCAAACCCGATTCGCTGCATAGCGGATCGAACGGGCAGTGGGGCCTGACGCACGACAACTACGGTCGGTTATACTTCAGCCGGGGTGGTGGCGAAAATGCGGGTTCTGGCTTTCAGATCAACCCGAAATACGGGGCTCTGGAATTTGCCGATGCCTATAGCGAAGAGAAATTTAGCCCTGTCTGGTCGCGGATTTCCAATCCCGAAGTGCAGGGTGGTGCACCCCGGCTCCGTCCCGACAGCACGCTGAACCACTTCACGTCGGGCAATGGCCAGTCTATCTTCCGGGGCGATCGCCTGCCTGCCGATCTGGTTGGCGATTACCTGATCAACGAACCCGTCGCGCGGATTATCCGCCGGGCCAAGGTAATCAATCGGGAGGGGAAGACGTACCTGGAAAAGGTGTACGAGCACAAGGAATTCATTGCCAGCACTGATTTCTTCTTCCGGCCCGTCAATACCTATACCGGCCCTGATGGCTTGCTGTATGTCATCGACATGAACCGGGGTGTCATTCAGGAGTCGAACTGGACGAAGAAAGGAACGTTCCTACGGGGGAAAATCGACCAGTATGGTCTCGATAAAATTAACCAGCGCGGCCGGATCTGGCGACTGGTACACGATAGCTACAAACCCGGTCCCAAGCCCAACATGCTCGACGTACCCGCAGGTACGTTGGTCGGCTACCTGGATCATCCGAACGGCTGGTGGCGCGATAATGCGCAGAAGCAACTCGTTATTCTGGGCGACAAATCGGTTGTGCCAGCCCTGAAGCAAATGGCAACCGGTCAGAAAGGCGCCTCGGCGCTGGGTCGGCTGCACGCGTTATGGACGCTCGAAGGGCTTGATGCGGTGGATAAAGACCTGCTGACGGCTGCTCTGAAAGACAGCGATGCGCAGGTAAGACGAGCTTCGATCTGGATCAGCGAACGGTACCTGACACAGAACGATACCGACATGATGGCCCGGGTAGGCAACCTGGTGAATGACGAAAATTACGACGTAAAAACGCAACTCCTGCTGTCGTTGGGGGCCAACAAAAATGAACGCGCCCAGCAGATTACGCAGGATCTGTTGGTCCGGAACCCGGACAATCAGATGCTGGCCCGTGTGAAAACGAGTATCGCTAAAAATGAGGATGCGAAGGTATACGGCATGAAGCTGGGTGGTTTCACGCCAGCCGAACGGAAGCTGATCGTTAGTGGCGGAGAGATTTATAAAGGCATGTGTTCGCCCTGTCACGGAGGCGATGGCAATGGATTGCCTACCAATGCGGCCCCGGCTTTACGGGGAGCTAAGCACCTGAATCATGATAAGGACTTTGCTATTCGAATTCTGCTGCACGGCTTAAAAGGCCCTATTGAAGGCAAATCGTACCCAAGCGAAATGGCGTCGATGAAAGATAATACCGACGAATGGATTGCTTCGGTGGTCAGCTACATCCGTTATGAATTCGTAGGTACGTCGTCACGCGCTATTAAAGGCCGACAATCTGCCGTGGTACAGCCCGATGAGATCAAAAAAGTGCGGGAAGCCTATGCCTCATCGCGTGATCCCTGGACGATTGATGAACTGGAAAAGCAGTTGCTGCCAGCGTCTACACCGAAATAGCGCCTGCCAACGTGTTTGTGTTGCTTTCGCATGGCTTCGCGAGTCGTGCCCTTTGACCAGGCGAAAGCAACACGCCGCCTACCACCCCTATCACCTTCACCAGCCAAACCGGATTAGAATCGTTTTGCTGTTTGTTCTTCTATGTTTGGCGCAACCGGTTAGTAGTCAATCGTTCATCGGCCCATCGTGATAAAGCCATTTCCAGCGCTTGGCCCAGTCGAGTAAAAACGCATCCCGATACGTCGATACCGTTTTTGCCCCCTGTTGTACACCAAGAAAAAAAGCAGGTTCCTGGCGGTCGCCATACCAATGGGAACCAGGCAGGTAATCGTCGGGGCCCGGTTTACCTGGCCAGGGGGCCACACTTACGTATTTTCCCGTTTGTCCATTAAGTGCCTGAATCGTACTGACTGTGGTATACACGCCAGTTTCGGCCTGTTTGGGCGAATACCGCACACTGTATTTTCCGCCGCCCAAGTAATAACCAGGCCATATCTGTCCACCTGTATTCAGCGTGAAACATACAGAATCGCCTGGAATGGCGAGCGTTGGTCCTTTGAATACCCATTCTAACACGGCATACGTGGCCACTGTATCGGTTTCCGTGGAATTGCGATTGAAAATCGTGTGTGAACTTCGTTTTATCGGGGTGAAACTTCCTCCCCAGCTTTCGCCGGTTGGATTGGCAGGGTTACCATTCAGTAGATAGGCAACTGAGGGGGTATCACCCATTTTAATGTCACCCTTATAATAGTTTATAAAACTTTTCCCCATCGCGCCACGTCCCTGGATGTAATTACTGTAGAATGAATCGGCTTTCAGTTTGGCTGGTGATTCGGTATCAATAATTAATCCCCGGTAGGTGGCATTGGCCTCAATCATCCATAGATCGGGGTGATTCTGAGCGATATACGCATAGGCGTTGACACTCCACTTCTTATTGGGGCCACCTATCCAGTAAACTTTTATTTTTTCTTTAATTTCAGGAGCATCATGCAATGCCTGCGCTACATCTTCAAGCCCACCCCAAACCAGTACCCAAAGCGGTTGACTGCTCTTTTTTTTTGCACAGGTGATAATCCAGTCCGAGCCTTCAGTTGCCGTCCTGAACCCGGTGTAGGGTGCCTCGGGAATAGCTCCCTGTTTACAAACTTTTCGTAACGAGTTGGGGTCAATAAATGCTGGCGAATGCTTTTTTAGCTGGATCAGATCTTTCTCGTACAGATCAATCATATCCAGAATATCTTTCTTACGACCCTTTCCGTATGGCGATGCCACCAGCCCTTCGATTTGGAACCGATCGGCGTACATTAATAAATGAATCATCGATTGAAAATCGTCGGGATCGGTCCCTCCGATATCTGTGCTGATCAGGAGGCGGGGCTTAGGTTTTGCCCAGGCGGCAATACCGCACTGAACCAGAAAAGCAAGGGCTAGCAGGACCGTAAGTCTGATACAAGTAACCTTTCGAAGGTGTTTCATAATTAATTCGGAGAGTACACGCAAACCACTAAACCATACTGCTTTTCTGTTTAGAGAAACTCACATTTGAGCCGAAAACGGGAAGTCATATTGTTGAAGAACTGTCAACTGAGTATCTGCAAAAAAAGAAAGTAATAGTAAAATTTAGAAGCGATACCTTGACAAACAATTACCACTAAAAAGTTTTCAACTTTTATCCGTTAAAAGGGCCGAAAAGAAGTTTGCTGGCATAAAAACAGGGTTATTTCGCGTAATTAGCATTATAGTCGCGGTTATCTCCAGGAAGTTTACCGTTAATTAGGGCCTGGAAGCTACTATTTTAAACGTAAGCGTAGTTGCTTACTGTTTCTTTTACTTTCTATTACTTTTTTATTGATTGGTTCAATATAGTGTCTAACCTCCGCATGGGTTCTCAGAATGCCATTTCTCTATCTATTCAATTGGCAGCTTATAAATGGGTAAAGGAAGGATGGCATCATGCTCCTGTTTGGCCGTCAACGAATAATTAATTGGTGCTGCCCCGGGAAGACGTCACGGTTACAGTGATTGATCTGACCCGGAGTTTTAGCGTGAACAAAGGGGCAACCCGAGCGAATCGTATGAACTATACAGTTAACTTGATTAACCGCTAAACGTCCGGCGTATGAACAACCAACTCGTTTCTCTGGTCACCCTGGCCGCATTTATGGTTGTGTGGTGGTCAACGCCTTCCGTAGCCCAGTCCAACAGCTTGAAGCCAAGAGTTATCGTGTTGACCGACATTGAAAACGAGCCGGATGATGCTATGTCGCTGGTGCGCTTCCTGACCTACAGCAACCAATGGGAGGTGGAAGGATTGGTAGCAACGACCTCTGTTCACCAGAAAGAGCAGGTGGCCGCCTGGCGAATCCGGGAAATTGTGGAGGCCTACGGTGAGGTACGTGATAATTTAGTTAAGCACGAGCCGGGCTACCCTACAAAAGCATATTTGCTGTCAATTATTAAAGAAGGTCGCAAAGCTTATGGAATGAAGGCCGTGGGGAAAGGCATGGATTCGCCGGGAGCCGACCTGATTATACAAGCCGTTGACCGAACGGATACCCGACCCGTTTGGCTAACCGTTTGGGGTGGACCTAATTGCCTGGCACAGGCCCTTTGGAAAATCCGGGAAACGCGCTCGCCGGCAGCGGTGAAAACGTTTGTGTCCAGGTTGCGGGTATATGCTATCTCAGATCAGGACGACAGCGGTCCCTGGATAAGGGCTACCTTTCCGGATCTCTTCTACATTGTCAGCCCTGGTTTTCACCAGTATGGCGGCTACCACCACGCTACCTGGACCGGCATCAGTGGTGACAAATTTCACGGCCGATTTGCGGGAGGTGATTTCTCACTGGTTGATAATTCCTGGCTCGATACACACGTTCGAAGTAAAAGTGTATTGGGTGGTCAGTATCCGCAGGCTAAATTCCTGATGGAGGGCGACTCGCCCAGCTTTATGTATCTCATCAACAACGGGTTGGGTAGTCCGGAGCATCCAGATTGGGGTAGCTGGGGCGGCCGTTATGAGCTATATACCCCCCGAACAGAGAAATGGTTTTTACAGGCCGAAACGCGCCCCTTGTGGACTAATGCGCAGGATGAAGTGTTTGGGCGCGACAGTAGCTGGCATACCGGAAACAAGGAAACTATCTGGCGTTGGCGGGAAGCGTATCAGAATGATTTTGCGGCTCGAATGGACTGGACCATTAAGCCTGTCAACGAAGCCAACCATCCGCCGATTCCGAAGCTGGCCCATAGTCAGCAGCTTACCGCTAACATTGGCGACCGGGTGGAACTTAACGCTGAAGGCTCGGCAGATCCTGACGGTAATGAGCTCACCTATCAGTGGTTTTATTACGGAGAACCAGGCCAGTTCATCGTTTCGACGGCCAGAACGGGAAACCCGGTGAAGATAGAAAACGCGAACAGGGCCAAGGCCTGGTTTACAGTACCCAACAGTGCGCGAACCGGCACCATGCACCTCATTCTGGCTGTAACCGATACCGGAAAACCCGCACTGACCCGTTACCTGCGGGTTATCGTCAACGTGATTCCCTGAGCTCGGGTGTAACGTATTTACGCTGGTAAACCAGTTGGGCCAGTGCTATCGATTGAGCATGGTGAGCCCATCCTGTTGATGAGTTTACCGGAAACCGGTTTACTACGGATGGGTTCTACAGGCCGGACCGTCACCGTGCGGTTCACGATACCTGGGCCGATTGGCTGAACGCCGTCGGAGCCCGCCCGTGCCCCTTTTCAATCCCCGGGAGGTAGGAGGGCAATTCAATTACTAGAACGAATTGCTAATCGGGCCTCAAACCCACTGCCTAGCGCAGGCCGGGATACCCTGTCAATTTCTCTCCTGACTTAGAACGAATAACACAGCCTGAATAACGGCTGCCAGGTCTGAACAATAATGAAACAGAGCTGGGTAGTGCTGAATCAGTCTGTTCAATTGGATGCGTGCTGCAGCCACCATGAAAAGGGTATTAAACCCGATGATGCGCCTTTTTCTATTGCAGAGTAGCCTGACCAGCAGGCGATTCATTAGCTTCTAAACGTCATCCTTGGTACACATGAAAAATGATAATGAAACGGCAACCTCCCGCCGATTATTTCTAGAAAACAGCGCGAAAGCCGTAGCTGGCTTTATGATCGTTCCGCGTTTTGTACTGGGCGGCAAACGTCCCGACGGTACGAAATACCTGGCACCCAGCGATGTGATTTCACTGGGTTTCATCGGTACGGGAAAGCAGGCGAAAGGGCTGGGTACGTCTTTCCTGAGCACCAATGAAGCGCGCATCGTGGCCATCAGTGAGGTCTATAAAGCCAAAGCGGAAGCTTTTCTGGATCGCGTAAAAACGCATTACGAGAAAAACACGCAGCTTGGCACGTACAGCGACATTCCGGTATATAATGATTTCCGGCAGTTGCTGGCCCGCAAAGACGTTGACGCCGTGGTGATTGCCGCCCCCGACCATTGGCACGCGGCCATGGCAGTTCGGGCGGCGCAGGCGGGGAAAGATATTTACTGCGAAAAGCTGCTGTCGCTGACCGTAAAAGAAGGTCGGGCGATGGTTGATGCCACTCGTAAGCACAACCGTGTATTCCAGACGGGTAGTATGCAGCGGTCGTGGCCTGAGTTCCGGCAAACGGCCGAACTGGTCCGGAATGGCTATATCGGTCAGATCAAGCAGATCAAGGTGAACGTGGGGCCGCCACCGGTAGCGTACAATCTGCCCGCCGAGATTGTTCCCGAAGGGCTGGACTGGGATAAATGGCTTGGTCCCAATGTGCCCGTTGTGTTCAATTCCGAATTGGCTCCACCGCTCTCGAAAGATGTATTCCCAAACTGGCGCAACTACCGGGAGTTTGGCGGCGGTATGGTGACCGACTGGGGCGCGCACATGTTCGACATCGTGCAGTGGGCGCTGGACATGGACGCAAGCGGCCCCGTCGACGTGATTGCACCCGACGGGAAGGAGCATCCGTTTCTAACCTATCGGTATGATAACGGCATCACCATGACCCACGAAAAATGGGACTGGAACAACGCCATTCAGTTCATCGGTACGGAGGGCGAAATACGGGTGCAGCGCAGGAAACTGGAAACCACGCCGGCGTCGCTCGCCACAAAGGTGATCGGCGAAACGGAAAAGCATGTGTACAAGAGTGATAATCACTACAAGGATTTTCTGGACGCCATGCGGACCCGCAACAAACCCATTTGCGACGTAGAAGTGGGTCACCGCACAGCCTCGGTCTGTAACATTGGTAACATCGCTTACCAATTGAAACGGCCACTGCAATGGAACCCGAAAAAAGAGCAGTTTAAAAACGACCCCGAAGCCAACGCCCTCCTTGGCCGCTCCATGACGAACGAATGGGGTATCAAGATATGAACATGCGTGACTAATGAGGCGCACCGGCCTGGTCGAAGGGCCTATAGCAAAAATAACTTGCTAATTGCGAAGCATATACTACTTCTGCTCTGACTCGCCACTTTTCAAAACCGCCAACGTACCTGGAGTTTTAGTTCCGTTTTGTGTGGCGCGGCTATTAGGTCCAGGTCAGAGCCGATGTCGGGCTGGTTGGTGAGGTCGGTGCGGGCGTAGCGGAACCAGATATCGAGGTGTTTATCGGCCTGATAGCGGACTAGCAGGTAATGCCGAACACCCCGGTCGAAATAGGCGGGAAACGAGAAGGCATACAGCACATCGCGTTCATAGGCATACTGACGGCTGTCGTAATCGTCGGTGCCAAACAGCGCTACCCGGCCGCTAAGGCTTAGTCGCCCTCGTTCATAGGTAGCGTCTTGCATGAGGGCGAATCCAGCCGAACTGGTTGTAGATGAGGTGTATCCGAACGTACCTGCCTGCAGTCGGGAGCGCATGGTAAGGCCGGGAGCAACGGTATAGTCGGCTGTTAAGGCAAGGCTGCGGTGGGTCGTGCCAACCACTTCTTTGGGTGTGGTCTTGCTCCCTGGCTGGTTCTTCTCTTTGTGTTCGTCATGGAAAATGAGCGAAAATCGCGTTTGCCGGTCGGGTAAGTAGGTTGACGTCAGTAAATAATCGAACCCGCCCGATGGCGCGTCGACCAGGTATTTCCACCACGGAAACCGAAACCAGTCAACGAAGCCGCTGAGGATTAGTTTTCGGTAAACGCTGTATTTGACGCCGCCGTATACGCCCGTTTCGTTGATTGTTCGGCTCCCTTCGCCGAAAGCGTTGGCATAGAAACTGTGAAAGTTTGGGTTGTAATGCCGCGCCAGAATAGCCACATCCAGTTTACGGCTTATGCTGGTCAGTACGCCCGCCACACCTCCAATGCCACCGCTGTGTGTAAGCGATCCACTGCTCCGGGCCACTTCGCCAAACAGGTTCATATTTCGCCAGGCATACCCGGCGTGAAAGCCTATCACCAGGTTCTGCCTGCCCGCAAATTCGTAGTTGTTGTAAGTCAGGTCGCGCTTCTGCAGTTTCGTGTCGAAGTCGGTTTGTAGGATTGTCAGGCCCAGTTGGAATTGCTGCGTGTGGTAGTGCAGATGACCGCCAAGATTCGTTTCAACAACTGAACGCAGATCCAGTAAATCGCTGCTGGTCTGGTGCAAACCCGATGTAAGAAACGAAGTCACCACGCTTTCGTCGAGCGGCGTTTTTCCGGCGGCTATGTTGGCGTCGCGGCGATTTCTGGCGGCCAGTAGCGTTAAATCCAGCTTTGAGGCCAGACTATAAGTTGCCGATATCCCCCGCAAGTAGCCATATTCAGTCAAGGATGTATAGGGTCGCCCTCCCAGTGTAGGTCGCCGGACGGTCAGGATCGTTTCGGCATTTTTACCCAGCGAAAAGCCAGCCGAGAAGATCAGTCCCTGCCCGATTTGTTGCTGGAAATCACCGATAACCACATTACGCCACCGGCCCCGGTTCTGAATCTGGGCATGAAACGAGATGAAATCGATGCCATACTGGCGCGTGGCCGGGTTCCAGCGAAACGCTTCGCCGGGGTCCTGTTCCAGCGTAATGCCTATGCTGTACACCCCCGGCCTACTGTTACGGTACCGTACATACCACTGGCCTGGGCTACCCTGATACCGAAGCGGTAACTGGTCGGCCGGTGTGGTACCTGACCTGCCTGGAATCGCCTCCGTAAAGCCCTTCTGCGTTTCTATCGTTCGCCCATACCGCGCGATCAGGTATTTGTCAGATGGGCTGGGCAAATCGGCGGTGAACGTACCTGATCGGATGGTCACGAAAGGCCGCAGCCGTTGAATGCTGGGTACGTCAAAATCGGGAATGGCCTGTAATTCGGCCACGGCAAGCAAGTCGCCGTTTGTTTCACGATAAGTCAGAAGGCTGGTGATTTGCCGGTCGGTGAGAAGTAACGTGGCCGATAATTCGTCGCGACTGGCCCGGTTCAGATCAAGTGGGTGGCTGTACAATTGCGCCAGATTGTCAAACACGGCCTGATAATCGGTACCCTCGCTTTGAACCGGAAACAGATCCTGAAACAGCCGATTCAGCGCCTCATCGGATCGAACAGCCAGTGAAGCGGCAGCAGGGCGCTTGCGTACGGGTGGCGGCTGAACGACTTGCGAGAAGGTTGCCGACGTTGCCAGCCAGTACAGCAGAACAGACAGATAGATACGAAAAGTCAAACTACGTAGCGTTCGGTGGATGGGCGAAAGCTAATTCCTTGACTGACAAGAGACAAACGGATGAATACAATTCTATATCTCCCTATTTGTAAGCTAATGGAGACAGCCCGAATAAGGAAAAAGGCAAAGTGGCCTGGTTATTTCGCCTTTTTTCAGGGCATCGAACAACTTATAATTGGTTGAACTACATTTGCATAACCGTATGCATGCATACTAATTTTGGTTTCAAGTGGCAGGGCACCGTTTCAGGGTACCTGGAACGTCGCTCTGACTTTAGCAGAACAACTTGGAGCCTGGAACATGAAACCTGTAACTTTTTATGGCTAACGCTTTCATCTACGACGCCGTCAGAACCCCACGTGGCCGCGGCAAAAGCGACGGATCGCTTCACGACATTCAACCCATCTCTCTGCTGACGAGTGTGTTGCGGAACATTCGTGATCGAAACAACCTCGATACCCGGCTCATCGATGATGTGATCATGGGCTGCGTTACGCCGATGGGCGAGCAAGGGGCTGATATTGCCCGTACGGCCGTACTGGAAGCCGGTTATGCCGAGTCGGTTGCGGGTGTTCAATTGAACCGATTCTGCTCGTCGGGGCTGGAGGCGATCAATCAGGCGGCGGCTTACGTGATGTCGGGGCAGGTTGATGCGGTCATTGCGGGTGGCGTTGAGTCGATGTCGCGTGTACCGATGGGGTCAGATGGAGGCGCTATTTTCATGAATCCGCAGATCGTGGCGCAGCATAACATCGTACCGCAGGGTATCTCGGCCGACCTGATTGCTACGCGCCAGGGCTATTCACGGGCTGATGTCGATGTATATGCGGCCGAATCATACCGCCGAGCTGAGGTGGCGCAACGGGAGAACCGGTTCCGGAAAACGCTGGTACCGTATAAAGATGAGATCGGAATAACGGTGCTCGACCGTGATGAAGGGGTACGGCCCGGAACAACCGTTGAGAGTCTGGGTAAACTGAAACCCGCTTTCGAGATGATGGGGCAAATGGGCCTTGATGCATTAGCCTTGCTGAAATACGCTGACCTGAACCAGATTAACCACGTGCACCACGCCGGTAATTCGTCGCAGATTGTCGACGGAGCCGCGGGCGTGCTGGTGGGTAGTGACGCATTCGGACAGGCGGCTGGCCTGAAACCCCGCGCCCGGATTGTGGCTTTCGCTATTGTAGGCTCTGAACCCACAATTATGCTGACTGGCCCGGTTCCGGCCACGCATAAGGTGCTGAAGAAGGCCGGAATGAGTATCAGGGATATCGACCTGTTCGAAGTCAACGAAGCTTTCGCCGCTGTGCCGATGTTGTTTATGGACGAATTTGGCGTCGATCACAGTCAGATTAATATCAGCGGTGGCGCTATTGCGCTGGGCCATCCGCTGGGCGCTACCGGAGCCATTATTTCGGCTACGCTGCTCGATGAACTGGAGCGTACCGGTAAGCAATTCGGCCTGTCAACGCTCTGTATCGGCGGCGGCATGGGCATCGCTACCATTTTCGAACGAATCAACTAATTCAGGACATCAGACTGTGGACGCCGGATGATGGCTCCTGGAGGCAGCCTGACTAACCAGCGTCTGATATCCCCTATCTAATCATGATTAACTACACCGTAGAGCAGAACATTGCCATCATCCGCTGGAATATGACCAGTAGCCCGATGAATGTGCTCAACGACGAGTCTATCCCTCAATTCGAGGAAGCGCTCCGTAAAGCCTATGCCGACGAAGGAATAAAGGGCATTATCATCACCTCCGATAAGCCGGAATTTATAGCTGGTGCCGATCTGAAAATGATTCTTCGCAATAACGATCAGCCGCCCGCTGAGATGCTGAAGATATCGGCCGACCTGAACCGGATATTCAGGCGGATGGAAACCAATGGCAAACCAATTGTGGCGGCTATCAACGGTACGGCGTTGGGCGGCGGCTATGAAGTCTGTCTTGCCTGCCATCACCGCGTTGCGCTCAGTAATCCGAAAACACTGATTGGCCTGGTTGAGGTGACGATCGGTCTGTTGCCGGGTGGAGGCGGTACGCAGCGCCTGCCCCGCATGATCGGTATGCAGGCCGCCCTGCCATTGCTGGTTGAAGGCCGGAAGATGAACGTACCTGATGCGCTGAAGAACGGCCTGATCGACGACGTAGCCGAAACACCAACTACGCTGATAGATAAGGCACGTGCCTGGATTCTGGCCAATCCGCAGCCGATTAAACCGTGGGACCAGATCGATAAAAAGACTGGTAAAATCGTGGCGCGTGACGCCTTCAAGGTGCCGGGCGGGAATGTACAGAGCTCCATTGGCGCGCAAACCTTTGCGGCGGGAACGGCCATGCTGATGGAGAAAACCAAAGGTAATTACCCTGCCCCACTGGCCATTATGTCGTGCGTTTACGAAGGGCTGCAGGTCAATATAGACCGGGCATTGATGATCGAAGGCCGGTACTTCGTAAAAGTAGCAACCTCAAAAGTGGCCAAGAACCTGATCGGGACCATGTTCCTGGGTATGAACGAAGCCAACAAAGGAGCCAGCCGCCCGAAAGACCAGCCCAAAACGGACGTGAAGAAAGTTGGTATTCTGGGCGCGGGTATGATGGGGGCAGGTATCGCCTACGTATCGGCCCTGGCGGGGATTGAGGTCGTGCTGAAAGACGTATCGGCTGAAGGGGCTGAGAAAGGAAAAGACTACACGCGGAGCCTGCTCAAAAAAGGCGTTGACCGCGGCAAGGTTGATCCAACGACGGTCGATACGACGCTGAACCGGATAAAGGCAACAGCCGACATAGCTGACTTGCAGGGTTGCGACCTGATCATCGAAGCCGTATTCGAGAAGCAGGAGTTGAAAGCGGTCGTTACAAAAGAGGCCGAACCGATGCTGGCTTCGGGTGGGGTTTTCGGCTCGAATACATCAACGTTACCCATCACGGGCCTGGCCGAAGCCTCAGCGAGTCCGGCAAATTTCATTGGTATTCATTTCTTCTCACCCGTGGATAAGATGATGCTGGTAGAGCTCATCATGGGCAAACAGACTTCCGACCACGCACTGGCCGTGGCGATGGATTACACCCGGAAGATTCGGAAAACGCCCATCGTGGTTAATGACAGCCGGGGCTTTTATACGTCGCGCTGCTTCGGTACCTACACATCTGAAGGCATGGAACTCCTGCGCGATGGCGTAAACCCGATTTTGATCGAAAACGCGGGTAAAGATGCCGGTATGCCCGTTGGGCCGCTGGCCGTGCACGACGAAGTGGCGCTGGACCTGAGCCTGAAAGTGATGACCGAATCTATAAAGGCCGGGGTTATGAACGCCAACGAACCAACGTACCTGATGGTTCAGCGACTGAATGAACTGGGCCGGACTGGCAAAAAGGCCAAAGCCGGTTTCTACGATTATCCAGAGGGAGCCCCCAAGCATCTCTGGGCTGGCCTGACCGAGTTGTTCCCTCTGGCTGATCAGCAACCAAACCTCGATGAAGTGAAAACGCGCCTGCTATACCGGCAGGCTATCGAAGCCGTTCGATGTGTCGAAGAGAACGTCGTTCGCACAAAACTCGACGCTGACCTTGGCTCTATTCTGGCCTGGGGCTTTCCGGCATACACCGGTGGTGCGCTCTCTTTCGTTGATTTCGTTGGCGTAGGTACGTTCGTTGCCACCTGCGACCGGCTGGCCGATCAGTATGGCGAGCGCTTCCGCCCAACGGAAGCGCTACGGAAACGCGCCGAAGCAACAGTAACGGCATAACCGTTCGATTTTTTTGTCATCCTGCCTGGCAGGATGACAAAAAGTACTTACTTGATCAGCACAACGTTTGCTACCGAAGTGCCAAATTTTAAGCGGCTGTTTGTCTGATAGTTGAGCTGCCCTGTAAGAATTAATGATCCTGCGTTGCCTGTATAATTGGCTGGTATGGTCACCGTGTGCCCGGCAGCAATAAGGAGCGGCGTAACGGCCGTAGGCACCCGCTGGCACGACCAAACGCCGGGGTCGTCCCAGCTACCGCTGTGTAATGAAACCATGTTGGGTGCAACGGCAACGGTTGCCTGCTGACTCACACTGCAGCCGGGCAGGTTACAGGTAGCGGTATAACTCGTTGTTTGTGTTGGATTAACGATAATCGACGTACCTGAGCCATTGCCTGGTAACCAGGCCACCGTACCCGTACAGTTTGGTACAGTCAGGGTGGCGCTTTGCTGGCAGGTAATGGCCGTGGCCGACATCGTTATGGCCGGAACAGGCGGGCAGCCCGAGTCGATGTAGACCAGATAATCTTCTGCTTCGCCATAGGTCAGGACCTCGCAGGCTACGTTGACCGATGAGCTAAACTGGTTCCGAATACGCATCCGGTAAGTGACGCCTGCCTCTACCGTTGCCGGAATGGTCAGCGAACCGGAAACGGGTACTTTAAGGCCCGCTGTTGTGCCGAATATCCGTTCAGAATCATCGAACTCGTAGTTCTGATCAAAGTCGATCCAGATTGCGATCTGTTGCGCATTGTTGTAACCCAGAAACTCAACGGTAAATGAGTTTGAAACGGTCTTAGACAGCGTGGCTACCGGCGTAGAATAGTACACATAATGCGAAGGCGAACAGCCTGAATTGGTACTCAGTACTGTTCCGTTCATGACAACTCGCTTAAGACCAATAGCATACGTACATCCGTTATCTGAATAGAGCGGGGTGCAATAAACAGGTGCACCGGTTGTGAAGCTTGCTGCCGCCGAGTAGCTGCCCGAGCATTCGCCCGTTACGCGCCAGTCATAGCTGGTGTTTGGCTGCAAACCCGTCAGCTTGTATTGCGGCCCGGTGATGGGGCCAACCGTGCTCCAGCTGGCAGCGCCCGTAGTGCGATACTGGACAGTGAACTGAGTGCTGCCTGAATTGGATATCCAGTAAAGTACCGTGCTGGTAGCCAGGGCGCTCTTGGTTCCCAGGCTTACCGGCGCATCAGATGCGGTTGGAATACAGATATTGCTGGTTACCCGGCTCCGGATCAGATTACCTGGCAGTGTGCCGAACCCGTTCGACAGGTTGATGCCGGTACTGGTGAGGTGGCAGTAGCTCATAACGGTTCCTCCGTTGACCGGTGCCGGGCCAGGGGCGCACCCACCTTCTGTTGTATAACAGTTATCGAGCGCACCACCCGGCCATGAGCAGCTTTGCGTGTGAGGAGAACCAAAATTGTGCCCCATCTCGTGCGAAATGACCATCACCTCCCAGGAATAGTTCGGAAAATCGGTATAGGTTGTCGACAGGCTGCCACTTACACCGTATTTGTAGGTAGAGGAGCAAAGAACATCCAGATAGGCAACGCCCCCCCCCAGTGATCGGCCCGACAGAAAGTGAGCAAGTTGATGGCTGATACCCGGCGGTGGACTGGTATTTTGATTGACCCGAAAGGCACCCAGTATATCACCGGTCGATGTTAAGCTCACGTACGGATCCGCTTCTGTCCAGATTTTGATGCCCGCAATCCGGATGGCAATGTTTTCCCTGTTGTAGACCATCGCCACCTGATTAAACAATGCAGTCACATAATTGGTGGTCTGGAGTACACTTGAGCCGTTCTTCGTATACAGGTCAAAGTCGACCTCCAGATAGACGTTCACCACTTTGCAACCGATCGACTGGGGTGCCTGCGCCGCCTGCGCTCGTCCGCCTGTATTGACCGGAATGGCGTCGCAGGTAAATGCCTTTTGAGGTGCCGAAAGCGTATTATCGCTGTAGAATATATAGCTGTTGGGCGTGCGGGTCAGGCGACTGATAACACGGTTGCCGGTTTTGTCAGAAACAATACCCGACAGTTCACCATCGGTAATGCTGATTGCCACCAGGGATTTTTCGTCGCCTTTAATAAAGCCCTGATAGAATACCCCCCGGTAAAGCGGTGCGTCCACTGTGCCGGCAGACGTACCCAGCAGTAGTTTGCTCCCCGGCGAAAATAAGTCTACTGACACCAGCTCAAGATCAACAGGGCCCGTTGCCGTTGGTACTGAGAAAGCGAGCGCATCCGGGCGTTCATTGGCAATATGGGTCAATTGCTCCGCATCAATCAGCAGGGATGTTGGCGGTTTGGTAGGTACAAAAGCCGCCCCCTGATAAGCTGACGAATCGGTCAGGCGAAAAAGTGGAAATTCCTTTACAGTTGCTTCGCGTCTTGCCTGACCGATAAGTTGCTGCAACTGGTTTGGCGGGAGCGTTTGACCAGGCAGAAGGGTAGTAACTAGTAATAAAGCCAGGCTAAGTATGTACCGTTTCCTCATGTATTCTCTGCTATAATAACCTTATGAATCAACATAATGTAATGTTACGCATTAGAGGGCAATACTTAGTAGAACTAACTAACAAGAAAGTGAAATTTGTATTTACATAGATTGTCTATAGGTGAACATAAGCATACTGGCTCCATCCCGCTTCCGGTCTGGTAGCAGGTACGTGTCATTTTCCTGAAATGGTCTGATTAACAGTGTACTATCGGTGCAGACGGCATACTGACAGGTAAGTCAGTGGCTTGGCTATTTGGCTTCGCTGGCTATGGGGCGCTCGTAGGTTCGGTTTACGTCTTCGAGAAACTTACCCGTTACCCAGCCGATATCCGAGTCGCGGATAAATACCAGTCGCTTGGGCGTTGCCGTGCTGTCATACGCCCGTACAACGGCTTCGAGCCACAAGGCACCGGCAATGATCTGTTTCTCGTTGAACTGGCTCTGAACATTAGCGATATCTTTCTCCGCTTTTTGCCGAATGGCTGCATCGGTCAGGTCAGTCATATCAGGATGGAGCAACGCCTGATAGTTGGTCAGCGCCAGGCGCTTGAATCTTTCTACGTCAGATGTTGTCAGCGGAATGGCAGTCAGGCCGGCTTTTTCGGGGTGCAGGTACGTTACCATAGCCCAGGCAATACCCCCGCCGAAGCCTACTGTCCGGCGCTGTTGCAACCCGGTCAATTCGGCATTGGCTACGGCTCTGAGCGTGGTGTCGGCAATGGCTTTTATAACCCGCTGCGCTTCCTGCCGGTACTGGTCAATGGGCATCGACCGATCCTTATCGATCAGGGTTGGCAGTGATTTGGTGCCAAACGGGAAGCTCACCGCGTGGAACGTCCGGTTATCGTCGTAATAACCGCCTTTCGTATTACCGCTGCCAATGTCCATGCACGAAGTAGATGTCCACATCTTGCGTGGAATAGCCCCAACCGTGTAGAGTTCGGCCTCGCGCGCTGCTGTTAGCAGGGTGTCGCAGAACACTCCCTTGGGCAGTTCGGCCGACAGTAGATCATACAGTTTCCGGCGGAGGCCCGGCTGCTTGCCAAGCCCGTCGTTGATGCCACTGCTAAACGCCACGTATACGCGCTCGCCCGGAATATTGTGCCGCCGGATTGAGTCAACATAGGCGCGCAGAATGGCCTGACCTGCTTCAAACGATTGCGGGGTGCCAGAGATCAGGGTCACGTTGGGCGAATCGGGCTTCGACCGGATCGATTTGGTATAGAAGCCATCTTCGAGTTTTGTGCTGAAAATAGCCAGCTTGATACCCGACGAGCCAATGTCGATACCCGCGTATTCTTTCTTGCCGGTAACCCCATCAATCAGCTCATTCATTGCCATCTCACTGGCGGTATATTTCAGCAGTTTATAGATCAGCTGCGCTTTCTGGTAGTACCGGATCGCCTCCACGCTTTTTTCCTGGTCGGCATAGGCCAGACCCATATTTTCGTAGGTAACGGCTTCCCAGTAGAGGTCTTTTCCCTGAACAACCGGCAGTGCCCTCAGCAGCAAGTCAATTGCCTGCTGGGGTTTATCAACTTCCCGAAGCGTATTGCCGAGTTTGATAAATTGAATGGCCGCCGCTGTGTTCGGTGCGGGTTGGGCCCAACCCCACAAAGACAGACTGCCAAAGAGCAGGAGAAGAAGAACCTGTTTTTTCATAACGTTGACTAAAACGAAGCGCAATATACTATAGTAGCCTAATTCTATAGATGCTTCTCTTTATTTCAGCGCTTCCAGCTTACCGTCCCGGTCAACCGTACGAATGGCCGTAACCTGCTGACGGATAAGTGTCAGTGTTTCGCGCAGGGCCACGTTGCGGTTTGTCATCAGGTCGTCGTGGGTACGTTGCGCCGTAAAGTCAGGCTCGATTGTGAAGCCGTTGGCGTGGGCTTCGGCTACGGCGTGCGTCAGTTTTTTCAGCGGAATACGTACCTGAATGCGCGAATGCGGCAGCGTAACGTACTTGAACTGACCGGCAAAATCGCCCCAGTAGGCCCCGCCGCTGGCTTCTCCAACAAACGTTCCCTGCCCGGCGTCGAGGGTTTTCGCCAATACCGATGTAGCCGCCGAAAACGACGACCCGTTCATTAGTAGGTACAGATTGCCCCGGAAGGCCAGTCGCCGGTAGGGGCGGTAATGCCTGCTCACGGCCGCCCGGCTGGCAAATCCGCCCTGTCCGTCGCGCCGGTAGCGTAGTTTGAAATCCAGTACCGACAGCGGGTTCCAGCGGTTAACGAGTTCGGCGCGGGCGGCTGGTTTAATGTGCTCGCTTTGCATGATAGTAAAGGGCTTGCGCATCCAGAACTGCAATAGCCGCGCCGAGTTGAGCACCGCGCCGCCGCCGTTATCCTGTAAATCGACCACCAGGTTCTCTACGCCCGTGGCTTTTATCTGCCGGAATGCCCGCTTCAACCGCTTTTTGAAGGCCCACTGAAACGGATCGAACGTTTTCGGATTCAGGAACGACGATACCCGTAACACCGACGTGTTCGACAGGGAATCGACAAGGCGAAGGCTCAAGTTAGGCTGGCGAAATTCGGAATTACGACCAAAATCAGCCTTGTATCGCTCAAGGAGCGTTTGCCGGAACGCGGCCGATACAATGCCCGCCACCCGCGTTTGCCGAATGGTAGAGTCGAGTGACCCATCTGGCCGGGCAAGCTGGTATTGAATCGTGACCGAGTCGACGGAGCCATACCAGGCGGCATAATAATCGGCAAACTGCATCATGCTCCAGTTATGGCGCCCCGTACTGTTATCGCCGTCGGACCCTGACCGGTCGCCATCCATCAATTCGCGGTGTACGTCGATGATAGGCTGTCCCTGTACTGATAGCAGGCGTGTTCCCCGCCGGAGCGATGTATCGGCCGAAGCGTTGTGGCTGATAAAATAATCGTGAGCTACCTGCCTCACGTAGAACGGCACAAAGCGCGTGTCGCGATCAATAAAGCCCCGGCGGTGATTCAGGTTGGTGTGTCCGTCTTTCAAGCCGTTGAGGTAGGGGCTCAGGTGATGAAAAAAAGACAGGTAGTCTATTGGGCTATTAACCCGATTATACAGCGAATCGAACAGCTGCTCCATGTCGGCATTCGGCGTATAATGACCCAGGCCGGGGTGATAAGCCCGAAGTTGCCGACGTAGGTAGAGTAGGTCGTCGTGCGCTTCGTCGGGAGAAAGAGTAAGTGATTGTGCTGCCAGCGGACCCGTCAGCAATACCAGCCAGGCAAAGGCCAGCCCGGCCATACGGAAAAGTACAGACATAAGAAGGTTAGTACAAGAGTTTGCCGATAGGCTTAATTGTGTTACGAGCTGTTAATCTATCAACTTTGCATAGAAAAAGCAACTCATTGACAAACAATCCGTAGCTTATTTGGTTACCGGCGGTTTTGGGGAAATAAAAGCGTAGGGCTTGGGCAAGGGGTATGAGGCTTGTGGTGTTGCTTTCGCGTCAGCAATACGCTTGAGAAAGCAACACCACAAGCTCCATACCCCTTGCCCCAAGCCCTACGCTATTCCTACCTTTGTCCACATGGCAGAAACACTTCATATTCCGCAAACAGACAACCGGCAGGCTATATACGATAGTCTGATTCCGCAGATTGAAGCGCTTATTTCGGGCGAATCGGATCTGGTGGCCAATCTGGCCAACGTAGCGGCCGCCCTTCGGGAAGCATTCGGATTTTTCTGGGTTGGCTTTTACCTGGCCAAAGAGAATCAGTTAGTACTGGGTCCGTTCCAGGGGCCAATTGCCTGCACACGCATTGCTTTCAACAAGGGCGTTTGCGGAGCGGCTTACACGCGTCGGGAAACCATACTGGTGCCCGATGTTGAGGCATTTCCGGGGCATATTGCCTGTAGCTCGGCGTCTAAATCAGAGGTGGTTGTTCCGGTCTTCAACCCGGCGGGCAACGTTATACTGGTGCTCGATGTAGACAGTGATCGCCTTAATGACTTCAGCGAAGTAGACGTGCAGGGCCTTGAAGCTGTAGGCCGGCTGATAGGAAAGGAGTTGTAGTATCGTATCGGGTTTCAGGTGCGCTGCTTCGTTACCATCCAAATGCTAAACAGCACACCTGAAACCTGATACTCACTACATTTTTATTGCCCTGATAACCTCGCGTTTACGGGCCGGACCTACGTGCTTTTCAACGTCGAACCCTGCATCGCGCAGATTGCGCTGTACGGCCGATTTTGAACAATAAGTGGTTAATGCACCACCGGGACGAAGCAGCGAAGCCATTTTCTGGAAAATTTCCAGTGTCCAGAGTTCGGGTTGGCCTTCGGGGGCAAACGCGTCGTAATACACCAGGTCGAACGTACCTACTGGCGGCAGGTCCTGAACGCGGGTGTTGTATTTGGTCAGTGTTAGTTCGGGAACAATTGGTGTGGGTAACCCCCACGGCGCTTCGTGCAGATCGGGCAGCCAGAAGGTGGTTAGTTCGTGATCATAATTCAGTTGACGTGCTTCCTCAACCGGAATCGGGAACGCTTCGACCGTTACATAATCGATCACCCGCTGGTGGCGCTTTGCCTCACGGATCGTCATCAGGGTGTTTAGGCCAGTGCCAAACCCCATTTCAAACACACGAACAGGTCCTTCCACCCGGTCGAAGGTGTAGAGTAATCCCAGTTCAATAAACACGCGATCTGACTCCTGGACGGCGCCATAGATAGAATGGTAGTGTTGCCCTACCTCCGCGTTGAATACCGAATGTGAACCATCGGCCGTTACCACCACTTGCGTATTCATCAAAACATTCAGGCTTTTCGGCTAATTTCGCCATTGGCTACCGACATGACTAACCTGTATAAGCAGTTAAAGGGCGGCGGTGTTTTCCACAGCCTGTTTGTTAATCGTTAAACAGACTACAATTTCTTATAAAAAAATGATTCAACGCATTCAAAGTGTTTTTCTATTCCTGATTTCAGGGGCAATGGGCGTGGCGCTGGCTAACCCGATCTGGGAGAAGCCTGGCATGAACCCCGGCGAAGAGGCCGAGCTAACGCCCCTTCAATATACGTACGAACAGGGAGTAACCACCTTTACTACCCCACTTTGGTATTTGGGCGGTTTACTTCTGATTGTGGCCATTATTGCGCTGTTCGCCATTTTTCAGTACAAAAAACGGTTGCTGCAGATGGGCCTTTGCGCCGCTAATGCCATTCTGTTAACCGCGTCGATGGGCGTCATACTGTATAACGTATTGATAAATGGTAAAACGTATGGCAACCCCGCCGATCAGGGGTCGTTTCTAACGGGTTTCTGGGCAATCGTGGTCGCGCTGGTACTTAACGCACTCGCCAACCGATTTATCCGCCGCGACGAAAAATTAGTCCGCGAATCGAATCGTATTCGCTAAATGATGGGTACGCGGATAATGATTAGAACGCGGATTAAAGGCATTTAAAACGATTCACGCAGCTTTTTGGCTAAAACAGTTTTGTAGTTGAGCAGACCGAATCAGTTTTAAATAAAGATCCGCGTAAATCTATTTCATCCGCCCAATCCGCGTTCCCACATTAATCTGTGCTAGAATTTCGGGCAGCCGCAGCCTTTTTTCTTGAAGAGGCCCCACATAAAGCCCTTTTTCCGTCGGTAGCCTTTCTTTTTGCGCTTAAAAAGCGATTCTTCCTTCACCGTGGTGCGGGTAGCCGACAGCGTTGCCGCCGGGGCTTCGCCAGTCAGCAGCGACGCCGAAAAGACGAGCAAAAAAGCCATTGTTTTCATAACTCATTCAGTTGACTACGCTTCAGTATACCTAACGCAGAAAGTGTCGCGATCGTTGTACTGGTTCAGCGTGTAAAAGAATGGAACAAACAATGCGCCAACAATTTCTCCACTAAATAAAAAAGTCCCGATCAGGCTACTGGTCGGGACTTTTCGTTGACTGTTTATTGCTTATCACCGCCGCCGGCCGCCATTGTAGTAACGGGGTGCGCTGTAGCGGTTGCTGTAGTTCGGGCTTCGGTAATAACGGGGGCGGTTGTAGTAAACCCGGGGTGGAGCAACGTACCTGGGCCGGGGATAAGCGTAGTAGGGTCGTGGCGCATAATAGCCGCCATATGGAGGGCCGTAGCTATAACCTGGGCCGGTGCGGACACCTACGTACGAAGGGCCACAACTAGCCAGAGTAACGACGAGGAACAAGCCCATTAACGCGTAACGCAATGTGTTGTTTTTCATAGCAATGGCCACACTACCGGATTGGTGAGCAACACGTAGCTGGCATAACTCTATAACACGTGTGGATCAAAAATGATTTTGTTGGTTGGTTCATTGGTTGAATGGTTAGCTGGTTGACTGGTAGGCTCCGCGCTGATTTTTACAAAAAGCGAGCGGTGCCCCCCAGTCGACCAGCTAACCATTCAGCCAATGAACCAAATCACAACCCTTTGGTAAAATCCGTACTCTTGTTCATCAACGAAGACACGTGTCTGGCTAAACGGTTAGCGTTATTTGTTGTCTTAGTTGTCTAAACAGAATTTGTATGCGTATCCCCGCCTCACTCATCTATACATTTCCATTGTTGCTGTTGCCATTCCTGACGCTGCTCCATACGGATAAACCCAGCCCTATGCTACCGCCACCTGATTATGCCGCCAGCTGGAAATCGGCCGATTCGCTGATGGCTCGTGGGCTGCCTCAGTCGGCCCTGGTTATTGCCGACCGCATCTATGCCGAAGCCAAACAGGCGGGCAATGATCCGCAATTGTTGAAGGCGGCCATGCGCCGGGTGGTGTACCGGACCAACGGGGCAAAAGATGAGGAAACGTACCTGACCATGATTGGGTCATTGAAGGCCGACATTAATACAACGAAGGGACCGACGCGGGCGGTGCTGCAATCGGTACTGGCCGAGGTGTACTGGCAGTATTTTCAGCAGAATCGCTACAAATTCATTAACCGTACTGCCACCGCCCCCGACGATCCAACCTCGCAAAGTGCCACCAGCGACATCGATCCACGTACCTGGGATGCGCGCCGCCTGCAAACGACCGTGACAGAACTCTACACGGCTTCGGTGCAGGATGCCGCCCGATTACAGCAGTCGCCCGTAGCTACGTATGATGCGGTGATCAATAGAGGTAATGAAGAAGGCCGGGCCTTGCGACCTACGCTGTTCGATGTGCTGGCACACCGGGCTATCGATTTCTTTGATGATGTGCAGACCGACGTGATCAAGCCTGTTCAGGCGTTTACCGTTAACAATCCGGCGTATCTGGCCGGTCCGGAAACGTTCGTCGCTACGGTGCTGCCAGCCACCGATCCGCTGTCGGGGCCGTATCAGGCGCTGAAGCTGTACCAGCAACTGTTGGCTTTCCACCGGAACGATGCCAACCCGATTGCCTTTGCCGTGAATGACGTGGAGCGGCTGGCGTTGGTGAAACGGCTGGGTACGTTGCCCAACGAGGAGGCCCTATACCGGCAAACAGTGACGCAGCAGATCGCCACGTTCAAAAACAAAGCCGCTGAAGCTGAATATATGCTGGCGCTGGTGCAGGACCTTGCCAGCGAAGGGCAGGTACGTCCGTTGCCCAGAGGTCGCTACGGAAGCACCGATCAGGATACCAGCGAACCCGACGTTGATACGACTCACCGTTGGGACCGTAAACGCGCTGCCGAACTGGCCCGTGACCTGATTGCCCGCTTCCCGAACAGCATTCCGGCCCAAACAGCCCGCCCGTTGCTCGATAACCTGGTTCGTCCGGTATTGGGCGTAGAGGTAGAAGGGGCCAATGTACCCGGTAAGCCGTTCCGGGCGCGGGTGACGTTTCAGAACACGAAAACGCTGTTCTACAAAATTCTGCGCCTCACCGCCGACGAAGCCCGCGCGCTGACCATATTCAACGACTACCAGACCGACCCGAAACGCGACAAATGGTTTGCCGCCGTTCAGAACCACCCGGTAGTGGGCGAAGCGCAACTTGCCCTGCCCGACGACGGTGATTTGCGCCGCCACAGCGTTGAAATTCCGGTGAAAGCACTGCCGCTGGGTTATTACGTGCTGCTGGTTTCCAACGAAGGTAAATGGGCCAAACCCAGCGCTGAAACGGCCGAAGTGGTCAGCATTGGCACGTTTGCCGTGTCGAACCTGAGCTACGTGCTGGTTGATGGTAACTACCAGTACGACAACGACGTTAAAACCATATATGTGACCGACCGCACAACGGGCCAACCCATAGCCAATGCAACGGTTCAACTCTTAACGCTGAACGATCAGGGTAAGAAAGCGAGCGTATCAGGGTCTGTTCAAACGAACGCACAGGGGAAACTGGTACTTAACGCGTCGCAGATGCCGGGACGAGAATCCTATTTCCTCCGCCTGATCCGTAATGACGATGTGCTGGACACCGACATATTCTATAGCTACCGCTACGGTCGCAGCAATGTAGTTGAACCGGAAAGCCAACGGGCAGCTATTTTCACCGATCGGGCTATCTACCGACCGGGCCAAACAGTGTACTGGAAAGTGCTGGTCTATAGCGGGAAAGACAACCAGTTTGTAGTGGTGCCAAACAAGTCAGCCACCGTTCGGCTGATGGATGTGAATGGCGAAGAAGTGGCTAAGGCAGAGGTGAAAACCAACGAGTTTGGCTCTGCTTCAGGTACGTTTACGGCACCCGTGGGGCGCTTGACGGGACAGATGACCCTCATGACCGACTATGGACAGGCCAGTATTCGGGTTGAAGAATACAAACGGCCAACTTTCACCGTAGTGGCCGACCCGCTGAAACAGGCCGTGGTGCTGGGACAGAACGTGCCCGTGAAAGCGACCGCCAAGACGCTGGCCGGAGCCGTTGTCGATAACGCGAAAGTCAGCTACCGGGTTACCCGTACCTATTACCAACCTTATTGGGGCTGGAATTGGTGGCGGCCTGCACGCCCATCCAACGAGCAGGAAATTGCCAACGGCACCACCACGACCAATGCCGATGGAGTGGTTGATTTCGCCTTTCTGGCGCAGCCCGATCTAAGTAGCCCGGCCTCCGACAAACCGCAGTTTACCTTCACGGTTACCATCGATGTGACTGATCAGTCGGGCGAAACACGGTCGGCCACGCAGACGCTGCGCATTGGCTACACGGCCCTGACGGCGGAGCTTGCTCTGCCCAGCCCCGTACTGACCACCGAGCAGAAGCCCTATGTAGTGAGGCTAACGAACGCCAGTGGCAACGAGGTGGGCATCAAATCCGGTACGGTAGCCATTGCCCGGCTTACGCCTTCGCGGATGGGCCTGCGTAGTCGCCTGTGGCCGCGTGCCGACCGCACCGTTATGACCCGCGATGAGTATGTGGCTCAGTTCCCGCTCGACCTGTACGCCAACGAAGACGACCCCGCCACCTGGGCCAGAACCCCCATACGGTCGGCTTCGCCCAAATCGATCAGCCTGGCCGGACTGCCTTCCGGTATGTATGCGGCAGATATCAACGCGACGGATTCAGCGGGCCAAACGGCGCAGCAAACGGTGTTTTTCCAGGTTATTGACCCGCAGCAGCCTACGGCGCCGATCCGGTCAGGTACGTTCGTTCAGGTGCAGAAAGCAACGGCCCAACCCAGCGAAGAAGCCGTTTTCTGGGTAGGTACGTCGACCGCTTCTACCGAGCATCCCAACAAAATTCTGATGGCGGTGGAAGAGAAAGGTAAGGTTGTGCGGGAAGAATGGCTGACGGTAACGGGCCAGCCGCTGCGTGTGGTGCTGCCTGTTCAGGAGAAACACCGGGGCAACTTCGCCGTACATTTTGCGATGGTGCAAAACGGTCGCCTGTTGAGTCAGTCTGAGACCGTAACGGTGCCGTTTACAAACAAGGAACTGACTATTGAGACCGAAACCTTCCGGGATAAACTGAAACCCGGCCAGCCCGAACAGTGGACGTTACGGATCAGCGGTCCGAAGCAGGACAAAGTGCTGGCCGAACTGGCTGCTACCCTCTACGACGCCTCCCTCGATGCCTTCGCACGGCTGGAATGGCCCACGTCGTTTTACGGTATAAACGGAACCAGTTCAAGCTACTGGCAAAGCCCGGCGTTTGGTACGAAAACAACGCAGCAGTACTGGAATGCGCCTTCTCCGCCTTATCCGTCATCGATACGAAAGGTGCCTGAGCTGGGATGGGGACCATACCGATATGATTCCTATCGAGGCCGGTTCTTCAATCAGCAGCCGACTTATTTGGGATCAGTTGCCATTCATATCGAACGCGCAGGAAACGTGGTCACAGGCCGCGTTTCGTTGGCCGATGGCGATGTTGGGTTGCCAGCCGTTAGTGTGGTTGTGAAAGGAACAAAAGTCGAAACCGGTACAGACGATACCGGTGCGTTTCGACTAACTATTCCTGCCACCACCAAAAAACCGACCCTGGTCTTCAGTGTCATTGGTTTCAAGCGAGTTGAGGTGGCGCTGGGTACGAAGAAAGTTGTTGATGCTACGATGGCCGAGGACATTAGCGCGCTGAACGAAGTGGTTGTGGTGGGATATGGCAATGAGGCAAAACGAAGCATGACCGGAGCAGTGGCAACAATGGCTGCCCCCGCTTCGATGGCAAAGATGGCTATCCGGGGAACAAAAGCTGAAGAAGCTATGGCCGATGCTGCACCTGAACAGGCAGGCAACCCGAATGTGCCTGCCAAAGCTCCCGTGGCCGACCCGCCGGTGATTCGGAAGAATTTCAACGAAACGGCGTTTTTCTTCCCGCAGTTGCAAACCGACAAGCAAGGGCGCGTAGTGTTGAACTTTACCATGCCCGAGGCCCTCACGCGCTGGCGGCTGGTGACCTTCGCCCACACGAAAACCATGCAGACAGGTACATTGGAGCGCGAGATCGTGACACAGAAAGAGCTGATGGTGACCACCAACGTACCCAGGTTCCTCCGCGAAAATGATACGCTCCGCCTTACCGCCCGCATTGATAATCTGAGCGGAAAACCCCTCACCGGCACCGCCACGCTGCAACTAACCGACGCGCTCACCGGCGAACTGCTGAACGGAAAGATGCTGTCCAAAACATCCACTAATTCGCTCAGTCGCTCATTCACAATTGAGAAAACGAGCACTGTCATTGCCTGGACGCTGGTTGTTCCGCAGGATCTTCCGCCGGTGGCTATCCGCGTAACAGCCACCGCAGGTACGTTCACCGACGGCGAAGAGCGCGTGGTACCGGTGTTGCCCAATCGCACGCTCGTGACAGACGTGCAGCCGTTCTGGATCAATGGCGGTGATAACGACCGGACATTCCGGCTGGAGCCGCTGGCCGGTCATAACCCGGAGCTACCCCTGAACACCGAGCGCCTTACGGTAGAGGTGACGAGCAACCCAGCCTGGTATGCGCTGCAGAGCCTGCCCTACCTGATGGAATACAACTACGACTGCGCCGAGCAACTGTTCAGCAAGATGTACGCCAATAGCCTCGGCGCGCATATTCTGAACAGCCGTCCGCAGTTCAGGCAGGTGGTCGACTTGTGGAAACAGTCGCCGCCCCGAAGCCCGCTGGCGAGCAATGAGGAGCTGAAAGCCGTTACGCTGGAGAACACACCCTGGCTTAACGACGCCAAATCGGAAACGGAACGGACCGCCAGACTCGGCCAGTTTTTCGATCAGAACCGACTGGCCAGTGAGCAACGGACGGCCATTGGCAAACTTCGGCAGTTGCAGGATGGTAGCGGCGCGCTTACCTGGTTCTCGGGGATGCGCCCCAGCCTGAACATGACCCTGCACGTGCTGGCAGGGCTGGGTCACCTCCGTAAGCTTGGCGTAACGTTTGACCCGAGTGCGCAGGCCGAAGCCGCCACATTGCAGGCTGGTTTATTACGGTATGCCGATGCGGAGGCTACCCGGCAGATTGCCGAAGAAAAAGCGCGGGCTGCGGCGCAAAAAAGGGCGCCGGGTACGCCGTACTGGGCGGCGCAATACCTGTACGCCCGTAGTTTCTTCCTGGATAGTAACCCCGTCGAGAAAGCCATACAAACGTACCTGCTTCCGGTGCTGACGAGCGGCTGGCAACAGAGCCCGTTGCAAAGTCAGGCGCTGGCGGCCACTACGCTGTACCGGTTCAAACAAATCGATGCGGCCCGCGCCATTCTGCAATCGCTGACCGAGCGCAGTAAGGTGTCGGACGAGCTGGGTATGTACTGGCCGGAAAATGCAGGCGGGACCTACTGGTATCAGGCACCTGTTGAAACGCATGCGTATATCATCGAAGCCTACGATGAGGCCTGCCGCGATGAACCAGGCAAAGCAGCCAAGCCGATGCTCGACTGCTTTGCCTGGTTGCGAACTATGCCCCAGTACAGTAAACTGGTTGGTAACGAGCCTTTTATCGACAAAATGCGGCAGTGGCTGGTGCAGCAGAAACGTACCCAGGCGTGGCCATCAACTAAGGCCACAACCGAAGCGATTTATGCCCTGTTACTGCGCGGTTCTGACTGGCTCGATACCAAAGCGACTATGAAAGTAGTGGTGGGCGGAAAAGACATCGCCAGCCGCGTTACTAAAACCGAAGCCCTGACCGGCTACCAGAAAGTGACATTTACCCCCGCCGAAGTAACGGCCTCGATGGGCGTGGTCACGGTCAGCAAACCAGCCAAAACCGGTCCGGGATGGGGCGCAACCTACTGGCAGCATTTTGAACCACTCGACGCCGTGGCGGGTAACGGCAACAACCTGACGCTGAAGAAAACCCTCTACCGCCAGCGCAATACCGATGCTGGTCCGGTGCTGGACGCCATAACGCCCAAAACTGTTCTGAAACCCGGTGACCTGCTGAAAGTGCGCGTGGTGCTGACGGCCGACCGGAGTATGGAATATGTGCACTTGAAAGACGGTCGTGCGTCGGGTTTTGAGCCGGTAGCGGCGCTGTCGGGTACGAAATACCAAAATGGCCTCTACTACTATGAAGCGCCCCGCGATGCCAGCACCGATTTCTTCATCGAGTATCTGCCCACGGGTACCCATGTGTTCGAATACGCCCTGCGCGTAGTGCATACCGGCGATTTTGGCTCCGGTGTGGCCACCGTGCAATGCTTCTACGCGCCCGAGTTTGCCGCCCATTCCAGTGGTGGCCGGGTACAGGTGAGGTAGTTACCGTCTACACAATTCTTGCCCTGAATGCCCTGTTCGTGCGCACGAACAGGGCATTTTCGCGTTTACAAAGCATACCCCTGTTATCTCGGTTCTCCCTATGAAATTTCTACGCACTACTACAAGCTGGTTTATGCTGCTAGTTGTTGGGCTGTACCTGACAAATTGTAAGCCGATTGACCCGATTGAGAATCAACAGTCGGTGCTGGTGAGTAGTACACCGATTACTACCCTGACCAGAACGCAGTTGATACAACGGATTGCAGCATCCGGTCTGGTCGATGCGCAAACGAACGGGTTCTTGAACATCCTGTTGCAACGCGATGTTCAGGCCTATCGGCTCGTGTATAAAACCAAGAATCCTGATGGAACGGCCGTTATGGCGTCGGGAGCTCTGGTTGTGCCGGTACCAATCGGAACGGAAACGTTTCCGATCGTGAGCGAACAGCACGGTACGTTGTTCAATGAGGGCGATGCGCCGTCGTATTTTACCACCGCCAGTGAAGCCGGTACGATTGGTGCGTTTTTCGCCTCGAACGGCTACATCATTTCCTGCCCCGATTATGTAGGGTATGGCGAGTCGAAGAACGTGCCGCACCCATATCTGCACCGGCAAACAGAGGCGCAGGCCAGCCTGGATATGCTGCGGGCGTCGAAAGAGTTTCTGGCAACCAGTACCGCCAAATGGGACAACCGCGTGTTTCTGGCGGGCTACTCGCAGGGAGGACATGCAACGATGTCGTTACTGAAAATGATGGAAGAACAGTTTCCGAACGAGTTTACCATCACGGCGGCATCCTGCGGAGCGGGCCCCTACAATGTGGAAGGTTTTATGCAGGATCTGGGTACCAAAACGACCCACGGCATTCCGGCCTACAACAACCTGTATGTGTGGGTTTTACAGACCTATAATCGTGTTTATGGCATCAACCGGCCCATGAGCTATTATTTCAAGGAGCCCTATGCCACCGATGTGCAGGCCAACGGTACCAAATCGACCATCAACGTAAGCATCAACACGGCCTTTAGCGATGGTTTCAAGACGGGGATTATAAATGGAACCGATGCCGCTTTTCTGGCCGCCGTTCGCGACAATAACGTCTATGACTGGAAACCCAAAACACCACTGCAACTCTACCACGGCACCGCCGATCAGCAGGTTTTCTACCGTAACTCAACCGATGCCCTAATGGCTATGAAAGCCCGCGGCGCAACCAACGTAGAACTGATCACCATACAAGGAAAAGACCACGGCCCTGCCATCCAGGATTTCCTGACCGGTACGTATACCTTCTTCGCCTCGAAGCGATGATTGTTGGTGCTCAGGCAATAAGTTAGCTCCCGGTCATATTGCCTTGTCTTGCGGTAAAAAGCCATTTAATGCTTTTTACCGCAAAAGATTGCTGAACGGAGTTGTAACTACATGTTTAAAGACCGGCGGCTGGCCATTATCTTCCTGATTGTCTTGCTTGATGTGGTAGTGGGTTCGGCTACCGGTCCCGTTCGACCCGAATTCGTTAAAGACTTATCCAATCCGGAATGGTGGCTGTCGGTCGGTACGGCCCTGTTTTTAGGCGTTCAACTGGTGTCGGCACCTTTGCTCGGTAAGCTCTCCGATTCGCTGGGCCGCAAGCCACTGGTGCTGGTGTCGGCGGCAGGTACGTTGGCGGCCAATCTCCTGCTGATTCCCATCAAAGCGGGCTTCTTCTTCGCCAACCGAATCAGCGATGGCCTCACCAACGGCATGTACGCCCTCATGCGCTCGTCGGTAACGGACCTGTCGCCCGATGAAGAGCTGGCTAAAAACAGTGGCTATATCAGCACGCTGGTGTCGCTGGGGCACGTTTTCGGGCCTATGGTGGCGGGGCTGGCGCTCTTTTTCGTTAATGACAAATCGAGTCAGGCGAAGCTGGTGGTGTGGGTGCTTATTGCCCTCAGCGTAGTGAACGTTGGCGTAGTGCTGCTGATGAGCGAAACCACCAAGCAGCGCAGTAAACTCGACTGGCAGGCCGTTTGGCAGGAGGTAGGGGCCAACCTGAACGTGGCGAAGCTCTGGAAACGACTGTCTGACAAAGACCAGGAACATCCCGGCTTCCGGTTCCTGACCATCCTGATGTTGCTGGCAACGCTGCAACTGGGGTATCAAACGTATTTCATCACGTACCTGGCGCTGAGTCCGCTGAAGTTCGATGCCCAGAAGATATCGTTCTTCTTCGTCTATTTCGGCGGCCTGAGCGCGTTGAGTAACCTGCTGTATTTCAAATACCTGGTAAACAAGATCAATAAGCGTATTGTGCTGATTGTCATTGCCTTTGTCGGGGTTGGCATACAGCTTGTTTATGCCCGTCTGGGTACGTCGTTACCGCTGCTCTACGCGACGGTGGCGGTTGATGCACTGCTGGTATCACTTATCAATGGGTTGCTCAACGGCTTTCTGGCTAAACTCACCTCTGACGAAGACCGGGGCGAATTGTTTGGCCTGAACCAGGCGCTAACCGGTATTGCCAGCCTCCTGACGACACTTGTTTACGGTGGGCTGGCAACCATTCAGCTTAGTCTGCCCTTCTACTGGTTCGCGGCTAGTTTGGCCGCGCTTGGCACGCTCTGCTGGCGGTTGCCGAAGGAATAAAATGTCATGTCACAGCAAATCGCCCACTGCTTTTCGAATGTTCCCGGCCATGCGCTCGGTTGGCAGGTCGTTGGCATCGGTGCCAAAAGGATCTTCAATCTCCTCGGCGATCAGTTCCAGGCTGGCCAGTACATAGAAAACGATGGCTACTACCGGAATAACCCAATAGTGCAGTGAGAGAACGTACCCAAGCGGCAGGGTGAGGCAATAGACCGCCACGAACTTCTTCAGAAACGACGAGTACGAGTACGGAATAGGCGTTGTGTGAATACGCTCGCAGATGCCGCATATTTCGGTAAACGAGCTGAACTCGCCGTTTAGCACCAGCAGATGCTCGGGCCGCAACGTACCCGACTGGTACAGTTCGTCCATCTTACTGAATAGATGCATGGCTACCTGATTGGGTACATGCTTGTCGGGGTTGAGGCTGGCGGGGTTAAAACCGGGACAAGCTTCCAGGTCGCCGGCCTGAAAATCGGCGCGCAGGTGATTTTTCAGGGCAAACGCGTAGTTCGGAATCATGGCCCGGAAAAACGCACGACTATCCACATCATCTGCACTCAAGATGTGGACAAGTTTCAAGGCCAGATTACGTGAGTTATTTGTCAGACTACCCCAGGCTTTTCGCCCTTCCCACCAGCGGTCGTAGGCCGTATTGGTTCTGAAGACAAGCAGTGTTGAAATGACGAAGCCCAGCAGCGAATGCATGATGGCGATGTTTTTCAGGTCTGAGTCGGGGCCGGGGTGAACGTATTCGATCACCACATAGGCCACCACGCCGCAATACACAACCATGGCCAGCAACACCGGCCCCAGTTTCCGGGCCGTATCGCCTTTGTGTAGCGAGAAGATGTACCGAAGCCACTCTTTAGAATCGTAGTCGACCATAAAATAGGGAAGTCGTAAATCAGTGAGTCGTACAACTTACGGGCGTATGGCTTTTTCTAATTCAATGAATGACAGCTGCGTTTTGGGCTGGCCAAACCGGTCGGGGTCATCGGGAAAAGGATGCACGGCCCCGGTTGGTTTGAAACCGCGCCGTTCGTACCAGGCAATCAGTTCATGGCGCTGCGAAATCACGGTCATCGTTACGGCCCGGCACTGCCTGTCGCGGGCATACTCTTCTGCGGCTTCGAGCAACTGCCGGCCAAGTCCACCGGCCTGTAAAGCAGGGGTAACCGTGAGCATGCCAAGGTATAGGTCATCGCCTTTTTGCTCCAGATATACGCAGCCGAGTAACTGCTCGTCCTTAACGTACCTGAGAATGGTAGCGTTGGGGTTGGCAAACTGCTCGGCCAGGGTTTCTTCGGTCGTGCGGATACCGCCCAGCAAATCGGCTTCGGTGGTCCAGCCCTTGCGCGAGCTGTCGCCCCGGTATGCGCTGTTTACCAACTGGTTCAGTGCCGGAATGTCATCAGTGGTGGCGGGGCTGATAAACGGACTTGTCATAAGAAAGAAATCAGGCCCGCACCGCTCTGTAGCGTTACGGGCCGCCTGATATAGCTGGTTAAGTGGTTGCTGGTTGATTGGCTAGTCTTGCCCATTTGTTAACCAATGAATCAACCAGCCAGCCATCAAGCACAAATCACAACGTATCGGTCGATGGCGCAGCAACCGGTGGTGGCGGGGCCTGCTGCATTTGCTGCTGAGGCTGCCCCTGTGGAGCCTGATACTGTTGACCCGGATATCCGTACTGGCCCGGTGCCGGCCCAACGGTCTCTACGGCAGTAATATAGTATTTGGTATCACCATTCCAGGGAAGGCGCAGGATTTTCTCTTCGTAATGCAACGTTACCCGCTGACCCGATTTTACTGCGTCGGTAATTTGCTTGGCAATGGTCTCATCTTTCACCGAGAAATCGAAAAATTGCGGCGTTAGTGAACCTGTCTCGCCCGAGAAACCGCCTACATTGAGTACACCTTCGTAGGTTTTGAACAGATAGCCCCGGCGGCTAAACTTTGAAACTGTTCCGGCCCGTTCGCCATCTGAGAAGCTCCAGCCCGTCAGGAGGTATAAGACACCGAAAATCAGCAGTACAATTACAAGCAGGTACGTGAAAAAGCGCATATGAGGTAGTGGTTAGATGTTGCCCACAAAACAACAACAATTTCAGACATAGTGGTACAACACTAACAAGAACCCTAACTTGAGGGTTTGAAATCTACCTAAACTGATTAGCCTGTGAACCACCTCTTCCCGTACATTGACCGCACGTTACTACACCCGAACGTGACCATTACGGAACAGTACGACGCCCTCGACGAGGTTAATCAGCTTGGGCTGGCGGGGCTGGTGGTAGCCCCATTCTGGGTAAAAAAACACCGCCGTGAACTGGGTGATTCGCATCCGGCGACCCTTACGGCGGCAATTGGCTACCCATACGGCTATCAGCGAACTGAAGTAAAACAACTGGAGCTGGAACTGGCTCTGGCTGATGGCGCCAACGCCGTAGACGTATTGCTGAACACATCGGCGCTCTTTTCACCCACATCCGTATGGCTCAAGATCGAATTGGTTAAGCTGATTGCTGCCGCACATACCCGCGAGATTCCGATAACGGTAGTGCTGGAGTCGTCTCTGCTGGATGAAGCCCAACTGCTGAAGATGATAAAAATAGCCGCCGATGCCGGGGCCGATGGACTCAAAAACGCAACTGGTGCGCTGCCAGGCCCATTTTCACTGAAAAATGCGCTGGCATTCCGGAAGAACGTACCTAGTTCGCTCTGTGTCAGCATCGCGGCCGACGGAGCAACCGAGACAGAACTGGAGGCCCTGGTGGCCGCTGGCGTAAATCGTCTGTCAATGAACGTTTACTAATGAACGTGTAAACTTTTCTGCTGAACACGCAACCCAGGGGGCTGCCTGTTCCGTACTATAGAACGAACCGGTTCGCTTGCTCAACAACTTGATTAAGGAGTGGCGTCGTAGCTGGAAGCAGCTGATGTTGGCAAACAGATAAACGTCCCGTATGGCCCAAACGCCTCAGATATTGCCCCTTTCCGACCTATTGGCAGGCTGCCTGCGCCAGCATCGGCGCAGTCAGGAAGTGCTGTACCGGCAATTCTATGGCTATGCTATGGGTATTTGTTTACGCTATACGCAAACCCGTGAGGAGGCCGTCGAAGTATTGAACGATGGATTCCTTAAGGTTTTCACGAAGTTGAATCAATACGATCCGATGCAGCCATTCAAGCCCTGGCTGCGGCGGATTCTGATCAATACGGCCACCGATTATTACCGGCAGGCGGTACCGCACTATTACCAAAAAGACCTGTTGGCCGCCGAACACGAGAAAAGTCAGGAGGCTGATGTACTAAGCAACATGGACTATGAGTACCTGTTAACACTGGTGAAGCAGCTTACGCCCGCCTACCGAATCGTGTTTAACCTGTATGCCATTGATGGCTACAGCCACGACGAAATTGCCACGCAACTGGGCATCTCGGTAGGTACGTCAAAATCAAACCTGGCACGGGCGCGGGAAAATCTTCGCCAGATGTTACAAAAAAAAACGAACGATGAGTATGGAAGAGTGGCCCGATGACCATCTGGACGAACTCTTCAGAAAATCGGCTGAAGAGTTCGATATCCACTTTAATGCCGACGACTGGACCGATATGAGTCGTCGGTTAGACGAACACGACCGGCACACGATGTTCGATCGGATCAGCCGCTGGGGTGGTATCTCTGCACTGGTACTTCTTCTGCTGGGCGGTCTTGGCTGGGTTATGTATGATAAAAAACCGACGGCTGCCCGTCAGCAAGTACGGATTACGGTATTAACCCCCGCCAGAAAAGCAACAGCGCAGTCGACCGTAGCTAGCCAGAGCAGGCAAACAGAACCGTCGACGGATAGGCACCCACGTGGAACGTCACAGATCGATGGCAGATCAGAAAATCAGGCTATCGGCGTGGCTAATTCGTTGACTAAAATCCCAAATTCCGCCGGTGAAACTAACCCTGCCGGGCAGCTAACAACAAAACAGACAGATAATCAGCCTGATGAATCAACAAACCATAGTGCGGTAAGGCCAGCCAGCGAATCCCTCGCAAACCGGTTTGCCACACAACCTGCCAGTCGTAGATACGTACAGACTGGCAGAAGCCGACGTGCGAAACCGGGAGTTGAACAGGTTGTTGGGGGAGAAACTACGTCTGCAGGTGACGACGCAGGCACTGGCCGGTCTGTTGCCAGCGATCAGGTTGACCGGCAGTTGGTGACAAAATCGTCTCGGCTGAGGGAAAACCAATCTGCCGCCACCGAACGGCCCGTGTCATTGAACACAAGTGCGCGGCGAGGCACAGATGTGCTGGTTCGGGCAGCAGCGTTGCACCAGAATCCGGATGGCAACGTACCTGCAACCATGAATGACAACCAGCCTGATGGCCACCCTGCACAAACGCCTGTAGCAAGCCAGGTAGCCGGGGCTGATCTGGTTACCAGTAGCCAGTGGTTACCTGCATTAACGCCTGCTGCGAGTTTGAGCCGTGTGGTGGAGCAGGCACAGGAAACGCCCGCCCCGCCGCTGCCACAGGTTACAGTTGCCGCACCTGCCAGCCGGGCAATGCCTAAGCTGACAGGCCTAAGTGTATTCGTGTTCGCCTCACCCGACCTGAGTGGCATTGGGCTAACGAATTTTGACCGGCCCGGCAGTAACGCCGGCGTGTCTGTTCAGTACCAGCTCACCGATCGTCTGAGTGTCAATGCGGGAGCCATGTATAGCACGAAACGTTATCAAACGTATGCCAATAATTACGTCTGGCCCAGCTACATGAATATGGATGTTTGGCCGGAGGAAATTTCCGGAGTATGTAAAATGATTGATATACCTCTGAATGTGCGTTACGATTGGTTGTTACGGCCACGCGGCGACGGTCGGGCGCCTGCCCGCTGGTTTGCCAGCGCTGGCCTAACCAGCTATTTCATCCAGCATGAAGTGTACAGATACGAATACGCTAACCCGGCCGATCCCAAGATCAAAGCCTGGGGGTGGGATAACCAGAAAGCCGGTCGCGCCGGCGGATCGTTTGGGTTTAGTAACCTCAATATATCGGTGGGTTACGAACGGCCAATCACCAACCGGTTATCATGGCAGGTAGAGCCGTTTTTGAAAGTTCCGTTGAAGCAGGTAGGGTATTTCAAGATCCGCCTACTCAGTACGGGTGCATTTGTTGGGCTTCGATACCGCTTTTGATCTCAGCAGATTCATCGTTGGGCTTTGTGCCTCAGGTGCAAGGGCTGGCGTAGTTATACTTAAATTATGAATAATCATTTATTTGTTAATATATTTTTTCTGTACGTTTAACCAACACAACGCCATGAATACAATGCCGAACAACAACTCAACACCTCAGCAGGAACCAGAAACAACGCTCTCTCGCGGCGAATTCATTCGTAGTCTGGGCATGAGCAGCGCTGCGCTGATGGCCTTTTATTGTATGGGTACACTATCATCCTGCAAAAGCAGCACGACCGATCCTTCGCCGGGGGTAATCACGCCGGGGGGCGGCAGTAACGGCGTAACAGGTAATGCCAGCACTGGCAGCGGGGCCATCAATTTCACTATTGATCTGACCAACGCGAATTTTACCGGGCTAAAAACGGCGGGGGGATATGTGAGCGTAGGCGACATCATTGTCTTCAACGCAGCTGGTTCATACAAAGCGCTGAGTCGTATCTGTACACACCAGGGCGGAAACCTGATTTATTCGGCATCGACCAACGATCTGATCTGCGATTTGCACTCAAGCCATTATAACATCGACGGGTCAACCAAAAGTCAGCCAATTGGCGGTGGCACTATAACGGCTGTAAAAGCCTATACAACTTCGCTTTCGGGTAATTCGCTGACAGTGAAGGCGTAGTCTGCACGGCTGGCTTTCGAATTAATCGAAAGCCAGCGTCAACGACTTTCTGACTTTTGACGTACTGGTATTTATGATTCGTTCCTCTATCATCGGCCTCCTTTGTTGGCTGACTATCAACTTCGCCCAAGCACAGGACACTACGCGGGTTGCGCCTGTAGCTGCCGATACAACTAAACCAGCTACACAATCGGCCGACGACCTGCTCGGTAGCCTGACCGACTCCTTACCCACCACTCAATTGCTGCCCGATCACATGATCATTACGCAACGGTTGTTCTGGGGTAAAAAAGGGCTGATGCGCATCACCAACGCCTCACCACTGACAACAGAAGGACGGAGTAATGAGCTAAAAGTGCGTCGGACTATGCTGAAACTGCACCAGATTGGCGGCTTCGTCACGCTGGCCGGCTTCATTGCGCAGGGCATTATTGGCTCTCAGCTATATAAAGCAGATGCCAGCAACTACCGTAGCCTAAAAGAGTTGCACGAAAGTATGGCTACAGCGATCAATATCTCGTACGCAACAACAGCGCTGCTTTCACTAACGGCCCCACCACCTGCCATAGGAGCAAGGCGGGGCTTGAGCACTATCAAATTGCATAAATACCTGGCCATTGTGCATATGGCGGGTATGGTTGCCACGAATATTCTGGCTAGTCAGATTGGAAAGAATCCCGAACTGAAGCCTTATCACCGGGCCGCCGCCTATACTACATTCGGTGCGTTCGCTACGGCAATTGTTGTGCTTAAATTCTGACATACGCAGTGCCGAAGCTCCAGTTTCGGTAGTGAGAAGCAGGAATTCAACGCCCGAAGCTGGAGCTTCGGGGCTATTTAACTATGAACCGTCTGTCAATTCTTATCCTGCTCGCCCTGTCGAGCTTTGTACCGCGTTCCCTTGCGCCCAAAAAATTGATGGTCGATAAGAGCAAATCGACGGTGACGTATTCAATGGTACACCCCATGCACAAATGGGACGGTGTCAGCCACGATGTTAATGCGGCCATGGTGTATGATGAAGCGGCGAAGCAGATTCAGAATGTGGCCGTGGCCATCCGTGTCGCCTCGTTCGATAGCCAGAACCAGAACCGCGATTCGCACATGATCGAGGTGCTCGACGGGATTAAATACCCAAACGTGACCTTCACCAGCCAGGATGTGAAGCCCAACGCCGATGGCACGCTGACCGTGAACGGGAAGCTGACATTCCACAACGTAACCAAACCGATCACGGTGCAGGTGACGCGGCGCGAGGTGGGTAATCAACTACTGATGAATGGTAAATTCGATCTGAAGATGACCGATTATGGCATCGAGCGGCCTTCACTGCTGGGTATTGCCACTGAAGATCAATTTACCCTGGCGTTTGCGCTGGCATTTACGAAGTGATGCGTGAGGCTTCGCGAGTCAGGATGCTGTCGCGCGTTCATGCGCGACAGCATCCTACTTATTTGCCAGTAAACTCCCGGATGTTATCCGCTACCCGGTTCATCAGGGTTTTGCGGGCTTCAACGCTGCTCCAGGCGATGTGCGGAGCCAGAATGATCCGTTCCGGATGGGTCATGGTCAGGTATGGATGATCGGCAGCAGGCGGTTCCTGACCGAACACATCGACGCCAGCGCCAGCCAGTTTCCCCTCGTCGAGCGCGCGGGCCAGATCAGCCTCATTGACCATACCTCCCCGGCTCAGTAATAGCAGAAGAGCTGTTGGTTTCATTTGCGACAATTCGTTGTAGGTCAATAAGTTGTTGGTCTTCTCAGTCAATGGTGCATGAACAGAAACAACGTCCGACGTACCCAGCAGTTCGTCTAAGGACACAGCCCGGTACGGAACATCGTAGGTACGTCCCGAAGCAGAGAAATACACTACCGTAGCGCCAAACGCCGTAGCGATCTGCGCCACTTGCCGGCCAATGGCCCCCAGTCCGATAATGCCAAACTGCATACCGTTAAGCTCCTGAAACGGACGGCCCAGGTGCGTGAAAATGGTTTCGCGGCTATACGCCCCCGATTTTACATACTGATCATAGTAGGCCGGCGAATTCATCAGCGACAGAAGCAGGGTAAACGTCACCTGTGCTACACTGTGTGTAGAATATCCACTCACATTTTTTACCGGAATTTTCCGCTCAGCCGCTGCCGCCATATCAACGTTGTTGGTACCGGTGGCCGATACGCAGATCAGTTTCAGATCAGGGCAAGCCGCCAGTACGTCGCGAGTGATCTTCACCTTATTGGTAATCACCACGTCGGCCCCCTGTAGCCGATCAGCGGTCTGGTCGGGCGCGGTATCCGGGTACGTGACAAACGTGCCCCCGCGTTCGGTGGCCAGTTGCTCAAACGGAGTCAGATCAGGTTCGGTGCCAACGGTGCGGGCATCCAGAAAAACAATGTTCATGGGGAAGGGAGTTGACTGTTTACCGTTTTCTGTTGCGCTGCTAACATACCTGAGTCTGTTTCAGCAGCGCAACAGAAAACGGTAAACAGTCAACTTATTTGTTAAAGAGCGGATGTTCAGTTCGGATCTTTTCCTGCAACTTCAGGAAGCCATCAATGAGCGCTTCTGGGCGGGGGGGGCAGCCAGGTACGTATACATCGACGGGAATGATGCGGTCAACGCCTTTCACTACGTGGTAACCATGTTGCCAGTAGGGGCCGCCACAGTTGGCGCAGGAACCCATCGAGATCACGTAGCGGGGCTCGGCCATCTGTTCGTACAGGCGGCGAATTCGGTCGGCCATTTTATAGGTAACCGTGCCGGAAATGATCATAATATCGGCTTGCCGGGGCGAAGGGCGCGGAAAGATGCCAAACCGCTCCAGATCATAGCTCGATGTCATGGCGCCCATCATTTCGATGGCGCAACACGCCAGCCCAAACGTCAGCGGCCATAACGATGATGATCGTGACCAGTTAAGGAGCTCTTCGGCTGTGAGAAACATCACACCGGGATCTGCTGATTTTTGGGTAGATGGAGAGGTCTGCATAGTAAAACAACAATCAGCGAGGTGGGCTAGTGCCGATGTGAAGGCAACATATTACTTGTTAGCTGGCTGGCCAGCCCGATCAAGCATATCTTGTTGATTCTCGTACGAATAGGGTTCCAATTGAAGATACATCTGACGTTCTCTGGTAACCGGATCACTACCAGCAGCATGGATCACTACCCGTTTCGTATTGCCGATCAAATGGCCGGCCAGCCCACCCGCGGCGGCTCCGGCTCCGGTAACCAGAGCCAGGTTAACGCTAAATAACGCCGAACTGCGAAAGGTGCCTAAAGGCGCATGGACTATGCCAACGTATAGCCCCGCTAACCCACCAACGATAGCCCCCTTAATTCGGGCTGATCGTCTGCGGCTTGGTCTGATCACGGCCCGTTTTATATCACTGAGTTTGACAAGCTGGCCTGCATAAGGAAAAAAAAACAGTTCTGGGTCATTCTCTACGTCCAGAATCTGGTCTGTTAGCCTTCCCAGGGTCCCACGGCACCGTTCCCCGTTCTGAAGCACAACTTTAATGGCATATACTGTAACCGTAGCTGGTTTGTCGGGCGTTGATTGTGCCCGCGCATTGCTCGTTAGCCAGGCCGGTATCAGTAGGTACAGTGTATACTTACGGAGGAGTAGCGCGTTCGTACTTATCATTAACCTGCTGGTAGAGCGTCATAGGTACGGGCGAGTCGACCTTAGGAATTCGCGGCTGTGGCTTTTCCCAGTCAAGATACCCTTTGGCCCAGGCGTAGGCCAAACCAAGCGCTAATATAAGGACGAACACAAACGCTTCGGCCAGGGTAAACCAGCCCCATAAACCGTTGGTTTCGGCAATGAGTGTAGCCTGCCCAAAAACGGTTGCCCACGGAAACAGAAAGACGAGCTCAACATCGAACAATACGAAAATCAGCGCGATGACATAGAACCGTGGATTGAACTGAATGTTGGCGTTGCCTACCGGCTCCTCGCCCGACTCGTAGGTGGTTAGTTTCTCCTCGCCGGGGTGGTCGGGCCGAAGTAGCTTTCCAAACAGCAAAATGCCCCCGATGAACGCAAACGCGGTCACGATAAAGAGCAGCATGATGCCAAAATCAGAGAGCATAGAATTGGTTGATCGGTTGACTGATCAAGTGGTTGACTGGTTAATCTGATTAGCTCCGTAAAGTAACGTACCTGAGCAAAGCCAGCTGTAATCACTACTAACTAACCAGTCAACCAGTTGACCACTCATTTTTTGTAGAAGTTATAGACGATCGACAGCTGAAATACCCGGTTCTGCAAGGTGCTGTTTACTGTTTCCGGAATCTTGGTAGTACCGTAGATGTAGCGCAGGTTCAGGCTTAGCTTATCGGCCATATCCAGGAAATCGTAGTGAACGCCAATGGCAATGCCCAGATCCCGATTCGATTGGGGGCCATTTGGCGTGCTTATAGCCCAGCTGAACTCGGGCCCTGCCTGAAGGGTAAGCCCTTCCACCGGTATGTAGCCCAGCATAATGGGCAGGCTGACGTAGTTGAAGTTGTTCTCGGTGGTTGTACGGTTGGTTGAACCAATCTGAAACTGTTGGTACGTGCCTCCCTTTACCTGATACAATAGTTCGGGCTGGATCACGAATTTTGTGAACCGGTAGCGGTACATCACGCCAAGGTGAAAGTCGAGCTTCTGCTTTTCAATCGTGGGCGATACCCCCTGGATGGGCGCACGTGTAAGCGAGGGGCCAACTTTGATGCCGAAATGACCTGTATTGATTAGCGAGCTTGGGCCGTAGCCGCCAGGCGCGTAAAGCGACTTTTTAGTAGAGCCTGAAGTTGGCTCGTCTGATAGTGTATCGGGTAGTGCACTACCCGATGTGGCCGGACGAGGCGCTGCTAGAGAATCGGAAACGGTCTGTGCCATGCCGCCAAGAGGCAACAGGACAACCACGACGCAGGCAAAAAGCTGATGGAGACGCATTAGAAAGAGAAAAATGATTGGGTCAACACTAAGCAGACCCATCCATAACGCCGGACGTTGGCATTCGGTACCACAAAGTTGGCGTAAAAAAGGTTAATAATCACGACGAAGCTCCATGACGAACGTCTACGGTAGCGACTGTGCGTACCCGACCCTCCAGACCGCCTGCGTCAGTTCAGACGTGGATCGACCGGGTAATTAGACAAGACCTTGTACTGGCCGCCCATCCGTTTCAGTATATCGCGCCAGAGCTTATCTGCCGGGGTATCGAAGATGACGTCGGCAACGGTTTGCGAGATAATCCAGGTTTTCTCGTTCAACTCCTTGGTCAGTTGACCCGATTCCCAGCCTGAATAACCAATGAAGAAGCGCGCATCGGCTTCGGTAAGCGTACCAATGTTCAACGCCTGTTTCACCTGCTCAAAATTACCGCTCCAGTAAATGCCTTCACCCAGCGGAATAGACCCGTCGATAAGATCAGGGCGGCGGTGAATATAATGCAGGGTATCGGGTTGAACGGGACCACCCACAAACAACGGTATATCAACATACACATCATCGATCACATCGCTGACGTGTAGGGTTGTGCTCTGGTTCAGAATAAGGCCGAAGGTGCCATCATCTTCGGTGTGTTCACAAACCACCACCACACTCCGTTCGAAATTGGCATCGCCCAGGAAAGGTTCGGCAATCAACAGGCTATTGCGGGTAATGGTCTTTGTCTTCATGAGCGTTGTGTTCTGATAATCACAAGAATACGGCAAAGAATGGTACGCAGGTACGTGTCGTAGAAATATTTAGCAACAGGTTAGGCCTTTCTCAATACTTGATTTAGCCCCGCCGAGAACGGGGCATATAAATAAACCAAACAGGCTGCTTACTAAAATGTTACAGGCTTTGCCAGGTCGTTTGCTACCGGTGTTTGTATGGCTGTTGAGAACGTAAAAATGCGCCAGTCTATGCGTTGAAAGTATAGATTGGTGCCTGCCATACTAACGGCATTTACGGTTTCACCCGAATGCCAACGGGTTTGCCAACCAGTTGCGTCAGCATGGGTTGGAGAAGCGAAACGGCATTGCGGCGGGTTTGGTCCATAATGCCGCTCTGCGTAGCCGAAGCCCGTACCTGTCGTTCGGCCTGCCGGTACGCATCGCTGACCAGTTGGGCTTCGTTCAGGAACGTATAATTGGTGTCGTACACCCGCGACCGGTCGTGGTTTATTTTCCAGGTGCAAAGCTCGGGCGCGGGTAGTTGCACAATCAGCGAATCGCCGTTGGTATCAATATCTGTCGCCTTTAGTCTGGTCAGGTCTATGCACCCTACGGCTTCGCCTTCCACGATCAATACAGCACGCGAGTTGGGTAGCAGCATATTGACCTGCTCATGTTCTACGATGTCTTTAAACGTGTAGCGCACTAGCTCCAGCTTGCCAAGGGCCGTTATCCGTTCCAGCACAACGCTATGGCTGGTTTGGTCGGGTTGGCGGGTAAAGCGGGATAGCCAGGGCGCAGTACGTACCTGTTCCCAGACAGTCAGCAGCCCAACCACCAGTAGCCCCAATAACCCAAGGCGAATAAGTCGATTCATCGAATGAGGATTTGGAGTTTCGGACTGGAGATTTGGGATTTCAGATTTGTTGCTTACGCAGGAGCAAACCCACACGTCAGCAAAAATCCTCATTCCGCAATCCCAAATCCAAAATCTAGTTTAGTGCGGCAAGTGCTTTGGCAACATCGGCCTCTTTGTCGAAATCGATGGAGTTGGCCTTTACGAAACTCTCAAACGCGGCTCCTTTGTCTTTCAGTGCTTTGGTCAGTGATTTTTTCGACAGTTTTACCCGCTCGGTCGTATGGTCGGGGCGAATTAGGTAATAAACCGATTCATCGCGAAATTCATTGCTTACTTCGCCCATGCCTCCGTAAGTCTGTTTGGCGGGTGCCTTAATGTATTGTTTAACGGGAAATTCCACGAGGCTGTAGGTGCCCTGGTGAATGATTCTGAGCAGGTCTGTTTTCAGGGCTGCTTCGTCGGTAATCAGGCCAGGTACGTGTTCGTAGCGTAACGGAGCCACTCCATTCGGTTTCAGGATTAGTTGCTTTACCGAAGCAATGGCGTAAACGACCGAATCGCGTGGGGAGCGTTTTACTGTTACCAGCTTACTGTATATATCGTAATTAAAGAGCCCTGCCGTGACCGGCTGGCTGCCATCAAGCGTAAGCTCGCCGGGCGCCCAGTTTGGCAACGCAAGCGGCGTACCTTTCAATCCAATGGTGCTTAGGTTGAAAGCACGAAGCGTATTGTTTGTTGGGTTACTGGCATTGTTGGTGACCTGTATCTCCTGCGCTGAACTGGTCTGCGCCTGCAACTCAGCAACATCCATGAGGCTGAGCAGAGCAATTATGGCGGCAGAAAGTGTTTTTGGTGTGTTGAGGATGTCCATTTGTGTCTTGAATAGGTAGTTCAGACTAACCACTGTTTCTATAACGAAGAGCCGGAAATATACGTGATTAGACAATTCGTGTCTGTTTCTAACGAACAACAACTTTTTTTATGTGCCTTACAACCCTTCGCCGCTGAGGTGAGTCTTTGACTAACCAACGTGTTATGCTGGACGAACGAACCCTAGTTGATGGCTGTCGGCAACAGGACCGACTTTCGCAGCGGCTGCTCTACGAGCGGTTTGCCGGAAAGTTGTTTGCTGTCTGTAAACGCTACATAAAAGACCCCGACGAAGCCGCCGATGTATTGCAGGATTCGTTTGTGAAAGTATTCCGGCATATCGACCAGTTTCGGTTCGAGTGCCCGCTGGAAGCCTGGCTGAAACGGGTGGCTATTAATACGGCTCTGAAACATCTGCGCAAGAATAAACCCTTCGAGCATATGACCGACGTTGACGAACTGGCCAATATGCTGCCACAAGCCGACGAAAGCCTGCCCAGCCTAAACTATCAGTATCTTCTGAATCTGGTGCAGGAATTGCCTACCGGCTGCAGAACGGTATTCAACCTGTACGCCATAGAAGGGTATACCCATCCCGAAATCGCCGCGTTGCTGGGGATCTCGGAAGGAACATCGAAATCACAGTTTTTCCGGGCCCGAGGCCTGTTACAACAAAAATTAACGGACGACCAGTCCATTCGCAATGAATCGTTCTGACGATCTTTTTCCGCAACCCGGCGGCACGCCCGACCCGTACTGGCAGCGGGCCTTTGATGACGCCTTCGACACACCGCCACCCCGTGTTTGGGAAGGTGTTGAACGCCAGCTGGACCTTGATGAGTCTGATGGCATTCTGCCCCTTTGGCAACACCGCGAAGGGCGGCAGTCGATGCTGTTTGGCCGTTGGGCGGCCGGTATTGCTGCCTCGCTGCTGCTAACGGCCCTGGGCTGGTGGGCATGGCACCGTGAAGACGCTATACGCCCCGACGCCCGTCTGGCCGTTACGACTGCACCCGTACACAGCGCGACAGCTGAGTCAGGTACGTTGCTGGCTCCGGTTGGTCCTGTTGTGGCCAGCGCTGAAGCGACGCAAACCCGGCCGCTCCATTTACCGCAACTGGCATCAACCCATAATATCGCCCGTCGTCAGGTACGTTCCGGCGAGGCCCAAGCCGCTGGCCACGAGGCCGCAATTGGTGCGTCCACACCGGGTGCCTCCACACCGGGTGCCTCCACACCGGGTGCCTCCACACCGGGTGCCTCCACACCGGGTGCCTCCACACCGGGTGCCTCCACACCGGGTGCGTTACCAGCTACGGGTGATCGACTGGCTGTTGCTGAGAAAGCAGGGAACCAGGCACGCACGGGTTCAGTGAACGAACTGCCAGACCGGCAATCGGGCGAGAACAACGATACGCCACACACAATCGTGTTTACTGAGACAACGACCACTATCCAGGTGCAGCAAGCAGCCCCTCAGCCAGCAACGCTGGTAGGGGTTCAACCGTCAGGTTCGCACAGTTCATTCAGGATGCAATCATTCAGCACACAATCGATCACGGTTCAGTCGGGATTTGGACAGGGGCTCTCCGACAATATGCGTCTTAGAGGAGTGGCCCTGGTACCACCGGCATCAGAGCAGCCGATGGCACCAGCAATGGATGCTTCGGCAGATCGGTTAACGCTGGCTGTCAACCCGCTGGCACCAAAACAACTGGTAATTCGCCCGCTGGGTAATGACCGGATCGTCTGGTATCGTAGTAACGAGGCTACCGCCGAGCCAACGGCGGCAACGTCGAAAAAACGACGTGAACGCCCCTGGGTATCGGCGGGAATGGCGGCTTCGTCGTTCAACCCGGCGGTAGCGGTTCGGTCGGCCTTTAGCCCGGCGGTAAACGCGTCGCAGAACTATCTGAATGACTTGGGAACGTCGGCGCCCATGCTTCAGAGTCAGTTGGGGCGGGCGGTTGCTTTCCAGGCAGGGCTGGGTATTCCACTGGGTGAACACTGGTCGGTGGAGACGGGGCTGGGCTATTTGAACGGCCAAAACCAGGTGCAAAGCCCTGGCCGTATTTCCTCGCTGACATCGTCTGCCAAATCGGCTGCTACCAATAATCTGTATGTAGATCTAGTTGGTCGTCTGGCTTCTCAACCTGCCTATGCCACGGCGGCACCCATCACGTCGGGTGTAGCTTACGATTATAACTTAGCCAACCAGGCAAGTTCCTATGCGTCCAGTGCGCAGCAGTCGGTTGGCAATAGTTATCAGTTTGTTCAGGTGCCGGTGCAGGTGGGGTACGAACTCCGCCCGCGTCGAAAGTTCGGACTGGCCCTGCTAACGGGTATGGTGTCGAACTGGTTTGTGCGGAATACGGTGGCCGAAGCGGTTACGATTAAAGCGGGCGACGGTGTGTACCGGCCCGTTACGCTGGCCGGTACGGCGGGAATGCGTCTGCGTTATCGCCCCGATCATCACTGGTCGGCATCGGTAGCAGGTACGTTCCAGCAGAGTCTACAGTCGCTCACGCATACGGATGTGAGTCTGCAGGCCAACATTCAGCAAGTAGGGTTGAGTTTTAGCGTAGATCGTCATTTCTAAGGAAGCGTATGAACACCAGTTTTCGTTTTTGGCGCGCCTGTTTTGCCCTGTTGCTGTTGGGAGTAACGGGTTGCTCACCGAAAGAAACAGCTACTCCGGTTCCGGCAGGCAGCGCTGATGCCATTTCGGGCGACTGGGTATTGGTTGAACCTGCTTCGGCCTATACCATTACGTTGCGTATCACCGGCGCCGGTCCTTCATTCATTGAGCATTATGCCGTTGAACTGGCAGGAAAAGCACCCGTGAATAACTACTTCGGTAAGGCCGCGTTTAGCCAGCGTCCATCCATCGAATCGGGGCCAACCGGAACTGGATCGGTGAGCGGCCTGGGCTCAACGCAGATGGCTGGCCCGCCTGCGGCGATGCAATTCGAGGCCGATTACCTGGCTCATCTGGGTGCCGTCAATAAAGCCGAGGTAGTGGGCACCAGTCGGTTAGAGCTTAGCTACGGCGGCACTGCACCGGGTAAGCTGGTGTATAAACGGCAATAACATTTCAGAGAAAGCTTTTCAGATATTTTGTGTAGGACTCGATCGCCCGGTGGTATTGCTGCCGGGCGATTTTTTTACGCCCTTACAACGGTAAATCAGCAAGTTGGGTCATGCAATTAACATTCCTTAATAGATCGACTTATGAAACGATTACTCTACCTCCTGTTGCTCGGACCACTTGTCTGGATTGACACTGCCTGTACCGATACATGCACCGAAACACGGGTGTTCCGGCAATACACGCCCGTATCGCTCACGACCAATCAGGTACGTATGGGCCTGAACGTAGCGAATGCCCGTGGACTGGTTAACCCCGGTAAAATTTACACCAAAGACGGCTACCTGTTTATCAACGAGCTGAAAATGGGGATACACGTCATCGACAACCGCGACCCGGCCAACCCCAAGCCCGTGGCGTTCATCAATATTCCGGGCAATGGCGATATGGCCGTTCGGGGCAACTTCCTGTATGCCGACAGCTATATGGATCTGGTTACGCTCGACATCAGTAATCTGGCGGACATTCATGAAGTAGCCCGGTCACAAAATGTGTTTACACAGGGACAGTTCGATGGGGGATGGTGGTATTATTCACAGACAAGTACTAACGATTTGATTCAGGATCAGCGCGTTGATTACATCAAGCAGACGGTGCAGACCAATTGCGAAGCAACGCCGGCTACACCAGTTAGCTGGTGGGGTGGCGTGCAGTTTGCCAATGCTGCGTTCGACTCTAAAACATCGCCGGGTGGCACTACCAACGGCACCGGCGGATCGATGGCCCGGTTTACGCTGTACGATAAATACCTGTATGCGGTTTCTATGTCGGAGATGAAGCTGTTCAACGTGCAACAACCGTCGAAACCAGCTTTCAGCAGCACGGTCAACATGGGATGGGGGATCGAAACCATTTTCCCTTACAAAGACAAGCTCTTTATCGGTTCACAAACGGGTATGCTGATCTATGATAACGTTGATCCGGCCAACCCCAAGCGGCTATCGGTTTTCCAGCACGCTCGTGTCTGTGATCCGGTTGTTGTGAACGACAATACGGCCTATGTAACGCTGCGCTCGGGTAATGCCTGCGGCGGTTTCACGAATCAGCTGGACGTGATCGATATCACGAACCTGACCAACCCAACGCTGTTGAAAAGCTACCCGATGCGTAACCCCTACGGCCTGGGCGTCGATTTTCCGAATCTGTTCATCTGCGAAGGAGCATACGGCCTGAAGTCGTTCAACGTGAGCGATCCGATGCAGGTCGATAAGAATCTACAGCAATACCTAGACGATTTGCAGGCCTATGACGTGATTCCGATGGGTGGTGTCTCGGGGCAAAAACTCTTGCTGATGATCGGGAAAGATGGATTTTACCAGTTCGATTACAGCAACCCGAGCCGGTTGCGTTTGTTGAGCAAGATTCCCGTTAGCCGCCCGGATCTGACGTAGGTACGTTGGGGGTTACTCCGTTGTTACTCGCCACAGGGAAGCGACAATGGAGTAACTCCCAACCCAAAAACCCCCTTCTTTATGAAACCACACTATATACTCTGCTGGCTATTACTGCTGAGCAGCCTTGCTAAAGCGCAGTTGCCTGCTGCCGAGTCGCCATTAACGGAACGTACCTATCCCTTCGTCAACTATACCGAGTTAGGCGGTTTATTTGGGCGGGTGGTGTACCCAACCTTTGCCGGATCGCCGAATGAAGTTGTCGAGAATAAACTGAGCCTGACGCTGCAAACGTTCAATGGCGTTCAGGTACGTCCCCGGCTGGCGGTTGGTGGTGTAGTAGGTATCGACTGGTACGCTGGTGCGCTGTTGATGCCGGTAGGAGCGGGGGTACGCTACGATCTGGCCCGGCCTAACCAGAAAAACGTGAATGTCTTTGCCTCGGCCGATGTCGGCTACGGTCTCACCTGGCTCAATAAATCATCAACGGGTAACGATCTGACTCGTGGTGGCTTGATGCTCAATCCCGGAATTGGCCTTCGTTTTGGTAAACCGAACAAAGGCGCTTTCGTTATGTCGGTCAGTTACAAGCGTCAGAACGCCGAAGCGGCAAAACCCCTGCAAGGGAATGATATCCGCCGCGACGAAAGCCGGGTGTATAACCGGCTGGCGGTGCGGTTGGGAATGAGCTTTTAAGGTGGAGTAAAGGAGGAAGGGGAGAAAGGAGGAAAGGATTGCTTTCGCACCAGCAGTTACGCTTGCGAAGCTTCCTTTCCTCCTTTCTCCCCTTCCTCCTTTACTCCCTTATTCGTTTATGCCATCGCGAACTTGTTGGCGTTCCGTTTCCGCTCGTTCTCGTCGAGGTAGATCTTACGGATACGCATCGACTTCGGCGTTACTTCCAGATACTCATCTTTCTGGATGTACTCCATCGACTCTTCCAGCGAGAACGTGATCTTCGGAACAATCCGCACGTTGTTGTCTGAACCAGAAGCCCGCATGTTGGTCAACTGCTTGGCCGTCTGTACGTTCACCACGATGTCGTTCTGACGGTTGTGCTCGCCGATTACCTGCCCAGCGTAGATTTCCTCACCCGGATCAACGAAGAATACGCCGCGATCCTGTAGTTTGTCAATCGAGTAGGCCGTGGCTGAACCGCTGGTCATTGAGATCAATGAACCGTTGATCCGCTCCTGAATGGCGCCTTTAAACGGTTGGTACTCTTTGAAGCGGTGCGACATAACGGCTTCACCGAAGGTAGCCGTCAGTACGTTCGAACGAAGACCGATCAGACCACGTGATGGAATGTCGAACTCAAGGTGCTGCAGGTCGCCTTTCGGTTCCATGATCAGCAGTTCGCCTTTCCGTTGCGTAGCCAGTTCGATTACTTTACCGGCCGTCTCTTCAGGTACGTCGACAACGAGGGTTTCGATCGGCTCCAGTTTCTGGCCGTTCTCATCTTCTTTATACAACACCTGAGGCTGACCAACCTGTAGCTCATACCCTTCACGACGCATGGTTTCGATCAGGACCGAAAGGTGAAGAATACCACGACCATACACCAGGAAGCGGTCTTCGCTGTCGGTGGCTTCTACACGCAGGGCAAGGTTTTTCTCGATCTCTTTGTACAGACGCTCGCGCAGATGGCGTGAGGTCACGAACTTACCCTCTTTACCGAAGAACGGTGAGTTGTTGATCGTGAACAGCATATTCATCGTTGGCTCATCAACCGAGATACGCTCCAGTGCCTCCGGGTTTTCGATATCCGAGATGGTATCACCAATTTCGAAATCTTCCAGGCCCGTGATAGCGCAAATGTCGCCGCACTGTACTTCGGCTACTTTCTGTTTGCCAAGACCTTCGAACGTTTGCAGTTCTTTGATCTTCACCCGCTTCACAGTACCGTCTGATTTCACCAGCGCCATGTTGGCACCTTCTTTCAGTACACCACGATGTACCCGGCCAATGGCGATCCGGCCAACGAAAGCCGAATAATCGAGCGACGTGATCTGCATTTGCGGTGCTCCTTCGTTAACGGGTACCGGCGGAATCGTGGCAATGATGGTATCGAGCAGGTACGTGATATTGTCGGTTGGTGTTTTCCAGTCCGGACCCATCCAACCCTGTTTCGACGAACCGTATACGGTTGGGAAATCAAGCTGATCTTCGGTAGCACCGAGGTTAAACATCAAATCGAACACCTGTTCGTGTACTTCGTCGGGGCGGCAGTTTTCTTTGTCTACCTTGTTAACGATCACGATCGGCTTCAGGCCCAGCTGAAGGGCTTTGCCAAGTACAAAACGCGTTTGGGGCATGGCACCTTCAAAAGCATCGACGAGCAGGCAAACGCCGTCGGCCATTTTCAGTACACGCTCTACTTCACCGCCGAAGTCACTGTGGCCCGGGGTATCAATGATATTGATTTTAACGTCTTTGTAGCGAACCGATACGTTTTTCGAAACAATGGTAATGCCACGCTCACGTTCCAGGTCGTTGCTGTCTAGAATCAGGTCCTGGAATTCCTGGTTCTCGCGGAAGAGTTTCGACGCATGAATAATCTTGTCGACCAGTGTAGTTTTGCCGTGGTCAACGTGGGCGATAATCGCAATATTGCGGATGGATTGCATACAATGTTTGAAAAGTGTTTCCCTCGACAGGATTCACAGGATGAACAGGATTTTTGATTCTATTGGTTTCTAAGCCAACATCTTGTTAATCCGAACGCCGGACTACTGTGTATCCTGTCGAAAATGACACAGGCAATTTTCCCGCAAAGGTACGAAAATTTATGCTGTAAAACAGATATTTACAACATATTAATGCGCATGCGGGCAATCAGAGGCCTCGACTCCTTTTATTGTACAATTCCGCTAGTTAACTAGAGTATATCTGTAAAAACGTCCTGAGCGCAGCAACCCGAGTCAATGCGTTCGATTTCAGACCAGATTACAGCGGCTATAAAAAATTCAGATAGACCTCAACTCCCATATAGCGTGGCCGGCTCCAGGCAATCTGATTGCCCCAGTCATACTCCCAGCCGTGCTGAATAAACAGCGTGTTGGTTAGGTTTTTGCCCCACAGCGCCACACTCCACTTTCCGTTGCGAGGCGCCAGCGACAGCCGCCCGTTCACGATGGTAGCTGCCTGCCGGGCAACAAGTGCTGAGTTTGAAATATCATTGAACGCCTTACCGGTGTGGTTGATGTTCATGCCTACAAAGACACGGAACTGATCGGTAATCGGAATGGTGTATTCAGGGGCTACCGACACCGTGATGTTGGGTGCTTTAAGTAACTGATTGCCAGCGTAATTGACGGGACTGCCCAGTTCGTCGGTGCCAAACGGAAAGTCGATATAGCGCAGGTGGAGGTAACCCGTCGCCACATCAACCCGGAAGTTCTTCAGGATACCCGAAAATTCAGTTTCAATGCCCCATCCCTGCGTTTTGGCGGCGTTGGCAACCCGTACCCGCGTGCCCTGATCGAGCAACTCCTGCTTGTTGATGTAGTCGGTATAAAACAGCGCCGTGTTGAACCGGGTGCGTTCGCTGGGTTTGAGTTTAAAGCCAAGCTCGTAGTTATTGACAAATTCGGGTTTGAACACCAGCCCGGTACCGTCGGGGTCGGTTGTTACAGACGTATTGAAGCCCGCTCCCTTGAACCCCCGAACGTATTTGGCGTAGCCCATCATGAATGGCGTAAACCGATAGTCGAGACCCAAGTCGTAGGTGAGTACGTTGTTATCGGCGTTACGTTCAACGGGCGTCGATTTTTCACCGACGTTCACGGCATAAATATCGATCAGGCCCAGCGGTTGTCCGTTTACGAATTGGTTGCTAATCTGCTGCCAGTACGATAGGCGGCGTTGCTCAGTTGTGAAGCGCAGGCCCGCAGTGAGCCGAAGCCGTTTGGTTAGTTCATAACTCCCTGATACAAAGGCCGCCATACTACGCGACTGGATAGTGCTGTTGGTGGTGTAGCCTTCGCTGGTAAACAGCTCACCATTAGGAACGTGTTTCTCCAGAATGGCTTCGCCTACGGGCAGGAAATCTTTTTGAAGCGAGAAGGTGTCTATGGCGCCAACCTGCTCATTGAGGAAATACAGTCCGCCGATGTATGAGAACTTCTCATCGCGTGGTGAGTGGATGCGGAGCTCCTGACTGATGTTCTGTAGTTGCTGGGTACGTCCCCAGAGCGACACGTTGGCCGACGACACATCGTTATCGCCAAAATAGGTGTCGACCGAGTTGTTGAAAGCAGTGATCGATGTGAGCGTGTTTCGGCCTAGTTTGAATTCGCCTTTGGCCACGGTGCCGTATTGCTGACGGGTAAAGGTGTTGGGTACGTTCTGGCTGGTATTCAGACCCTTATCAGCGGCTACGCCAACGGGGTCATTGTCGGGTTTGCTGCTGTAGACGAATGTGTTTTCGGAGTCGCCGTCTTTCCCGTAGTAGCCTCGCAGGGTAATGGTTGTTTTGGGGGTTGGCGTGTATAGTGCTGATCCCCGGAATCCGTAAAAATCGGTTTTGTTGACCGCCTCAATTGTCGGGATCTTGTCATTGATGTAACCGTCGCGGCGAGTATAGGCACCAGTTAGCCGAACGGCCAGCTTATTCCGGATCAGTTCGCGGTTGACCTTGGCCCGAGCCTGAAAGAAATTGTAGTTGCCATAGTTAAGCTCGATCTGGCCATTGTTGGCAAATTCCGGCTTCTCTGAAATGACATGCACTACACCACCAACCGTATTTTTTCCGAACAATGTACCCTGCGGCCCCCGTAATACCTCAACGCGTTCAATATCCATGAGTGTTGAGTTGAAGGCGAAGCTCCGCGAGAAGTAGGCATCGTCGATGTACAGCGCTACCGTTGATTCGAAGCCCACGTTATCGAACACGGTAGACAATCCGCGGATTGAAAAGGAGGCCTGTGAGCTGAGCCATGAATCGGTAATCAGGTTGGGTACGTTGTTCAAGGCTTCGAGCGTGTTATAGGTGCTGCGCCGCTCAAGGTCGCGCTGCGAAATGACCGAGGCTGCCACCGGTACTTTCTGCAGGTACTCATCGACCCGATTGGCGCTCACAATGGCGTCGCGCAGTTGCATGTCGTTGCTAACCAACCGAAAATCGATTGTCAGTGATCGATTGCCCTTCGGAAGCGCCGGTTGCACCATGTCCTGAAAGCCAATGAACCGACCAATCAGCTCAACCGGCCGGTTAATGGTGATCTGGTAACGCCCAAACTGGTCAGTGATCGTGCCGCGGGTTGAGCCCTTTATAATCACCGAGGCCCCAACCAGGGGCTCGCCGTTCGACGCTCTGAGAATACGTCCGGTAACAAGGGTTGTCTGTTGGGCGCAAACCGTTACGCTAAGAAGAAAAAGGGATAGAAATCCTGTGTGGCGTAGACACAGGAAGATAGTACCAGCGATGGCTGGGTAGTGAGGCTGTTTTTTCATGGGTTGTGGGAGGGTGTGTTTGCAGACTACGCTGTCACTAAGTAGTCATTTGTCGCAGGAACAATAAATGGCAGCGTAGCATAGTGACTATTTATCCGATGTGCCGGCTAATTTGCCTTCGAGCATGCGGAGCGTTTTTTCGCTGTAGAGGGCAGTTTTTTCCCGGTCGCGCTGCTCTTCAAAAGGTTTGTTGCTGAAGCGCGTTTTCTGAAGCACCCTCGCTTCGCCAAAAACAATGGCCTTCTGGGCGTCGTAGAGGTGCGGTTTAATCCGAATCACCAGTTCGAGCACAGTATCGAGCGTTTTGTCGAATACCCACCAGGCTTCGGTCTGGTCATTGAAATTCCGCGTAATCTTGATCTCGTCGTTGACCAGGCCGTCGTCGTACTGGAATCCCGATTCCGGCATCGACAGGCTTTGAATAAACTGCTTGCGTACATCGTCGGCCGGAAAATGGTAGATCCTGAGGATACGTTTATCTACAAGGTTCTGTTTGTCATACTCAAGCTGAGCTACCTGCGTGGTAGCTGCCTGCAACTGGGTAGTGCGCTGCGTGAGGCTGGCCTGTAAATTCTGGTTCCCGGCTGTCAGTTCAGACACCTGTACCGTTAAGGTGCTGATCTGGGCCTGCTGTCTGGCGAGGCTGTCGTTGCGGAGGGTCAGCGTTTTTTGCAACCCTGTAAGCTGTGCCTGTTGCCGCTGATTGTCGGCAGCCAGTTGGCGAGTCTGTACTTTCAACAGATTCGTCTGCTGAGTAAGTGATCGTATCTTCTTTTCGTATGCCTCGGCAAGATCATACTTAGCCGGGAGAGGGCTTGTTTGTGCGTTGGTAAATAAGCAATTCCCGAAAAGAAGGGAACTAATTAATAAGTAATTATAGCGCATGTGATAGGTTAGTTAAGCGTACGCGGCATTGATGGTCATATTAACCAAAAATGTTATTGCGTAAACGAATAATAACCCATAATTGACAATCATTTTGTATTTATTTGCCTGATCATCAACTCAGTTTACCGACTTATTGGTCAGCTATCCTTCCCCAGGGCAGGGAGGTCGCCGAAACGTTTTCGGTAATAAAGCACGGTAATTACCGATGTAATTGTACCCAGAATCGCCCCAACAAAGGCATCTTCTACGAAGTGTTGGAAAAGATACACGCGTGAGTAGCCCGCTATGGCTGCCAGCAACGTACCCAGCCACCCCCATGCCTTTCGCTGCCACAGAAACGCCAGCATGCTAAACAACGCGAAGGCCGACGTAGTATGCCCTGACGGAAAACTATTGTACTCATTGATGTGCAGGTCTTTAATCAGATGATATTCCCAGTTCGAGTGCTCGAAATAGCGAACCGGCCGTAGCCGCTCGGGGAAGACGATCATTTTCAGAAAGAGGCTGATCAGGCCGGAAATGGCAAAACTGGCCAGTATTAGCCAGCCAGCCCGTCGGTTCAGGACCAGCATAAACACCCCGATGACGATCACAAATCCGCCATCGCCCAGGTAGGTCAGGTAGGGGAACAATAGGTCGCCAATCGGGCTATTATGGTCGTTGATGAATCGAATAAGTTGCTCTTTTGTGTAGAGCAGCATCAACGTACCTACTGACAGTATCACGAGCAGGTACGTTATAAAAAAGACTCGATTGGCCCGAAACAGTGCGGAGAACGTCATGGCTGCAAAGGTAAACGACCAGGTTGGATCGTCATACCAACGTACCTGGCCGTTCTATTATCTACCGGAATCGGCATTCCGTTGCGGGCTTTGTTATCTTTGGCATACGATTCTCAGTGCGTTGCGCGTTGTGTTTGCTGAACGTTGCGACGATCAACTTTTTCCGCTACTTCCTGTCTATGACCATTCTGCTTCAGGTTCCTTCTGCATCGGCCGTGTCCGATTCTACCGCCAATGCGCTCAACGGGGCGGCTGCCACTACACAATCACTTGGCCTGTTCGATCTGGTGGCCAAAGGGGGTTGGGTGATGGTACCCATCGCTTTTCTGCTTTTTGCCTCTATATACCTGATTGTTGAACGGTGGGTGCTGATCGCCAGACAGGGTAAGGTTGATCCCGGCTTTGTGGATAACGTGAAGGATATGCTGCTTCAAGGCAACGTGAAGTCGGCCGAGTCGTTCTGCAAAAACCAGCGCACTGCCATCGGGCGCGTATTTGAGAAGGCCGTGGGCCGTGTGGGCGTTGCCTCTAATAAAGAAATTGAAGGGACTATTGAAACCGTTGGGCAGATCGAACTGTCGCGGATGGAGCGTAACCTGGGCTATCTGGGCGTCATTGCCGGTATTGCCCCCATGCTCGGCTTCATCGGTACAATTTCGGGTATCATCCGGATTTTCTACGACATTTCGCTGTCAGACAACATCAGTGTAGGTATTATCGCCGGTGGTCTGTACGAGAAGATGATCACGTCCGGTTCGGGTCTGATCGTTGGGGTAATTGCCTACACAGGCTATCACCTGCTGAACATGATGATCGAACGTTTTACGCTCAAACTGGAGATGAACGCTTTCGACTTCATGGAAGTCCTCCAGAAACCAACCGAAACAGCGCGTGTTCGATAAAAAAAGTCTTCATTTTACAGTTTGCTGTTTACTGTTGCTTCGCTTAGTAGCCGATAGGTTGGTATAGCAGCGCAACAGTAAACGGTAGACGGTAAACAGTAAACTCCTTCCCCCATGAAGCTTCGTCGAAAACGAAAATTTGCCGCAGAGGTGGCTACGTCGTCGTTGAACGACATTATGTTCTTCCTGCTGCTGTTCTTCCTGATCATCTCAACAGTTGCGAACCCGAACGTTATCAAGCTGTTACTACCTAAAGCGGCCGCTTCGCAGCAACTGAGCAAGAAACAGGTGACGCTGTCGGTCGATGCCAACAAGCAGTATTTCATTGATAAGCAGCCCGTAGCTACCGAATCGCTGGAAGAAGAACTAAAAACGGTGATGGCCGGTATCGACGAGCCCACGATTGTGGTCCGTTTCGATAAAACACTCAGCGTTCAGGATCTGGTTGACGTGCTACAAACCGGGGCCAAGCTGAACATCAAAATGGTGATGGCCACGTCGAAATAAAAACGAGTCGTGAGTCGATAGTCGTTAGTGCGCTGCTCTGTACAATGAACGTACCTCAGCAGCGCACTAACGACTATCGACTTACGACTCGTCTCAATACCCATTTGCCAGCATACCGCCGTCGATGGCGACAACCTGGCCGGTGATGTAGCTGGAGGCGGGCATACTCAGAAATGAAACGGCTGAGGCTACTTCCTCGGGTTCACCGATGCGTTTCATGGGCGTTCGGGCCAGAATGGCCTGTAATTTTGCAGGATTTTCGAGCACGGGCGCGGCCAGCGGCGTACGGATATACCAGGGCGCTACCGCATTGACCCGAATCCCATCCTGCGCCCATTCAACCGACAGGTTTCGTGTCAGCTGATTCATGGCCGCCTTTGTCATGCCATAGAGCGATCCGCTGCTGGTGTGGGTCAGGCCCGACACCGACGAGACAAAGACAATGCTGCTTTGGCCAGTTGCTTTCAGTAGGGGATATACCGCCTGAGTGAGTTCATAAGCAGAGCGAATATTGGTATTCAACACGTAATCATACTCGTCAGCGGCGTAATCGGCGGTGGGTTTACGGATGTTCGTCCCTACATTATTGACCAGGATACCCACGCTGCCCCAGGTTTCTTTCACGGCGTCGGCCAGGGTTCTGGCGGCGTCGGGCTGGCTTAGATCAACGGCTAGTCCTTCAACTACGAAGCCTTGCTGTCGGTAATCGGTAAGCTGTTGCTGGAGGAGGTCGTTATCGCGGGCCACGACGAAGACGGCGGCACCGAGTTGCAGAAATTGCTTCACAATGGCTTCGCCAATACCTTTTGTGGCACCCGTTACGAGGGCGCGTTGCCCTTGCAAGGAAAACAGATTGTTCATGATCGTTGAGAAATTCGGTCGAACAGAGTCTTGCCAGTGACAAGCATGATCAATCCCGGCAGTAAAATGGCACCGGCCCGAAAGCCTGCACCCGTTAATTTATAAACGCCCTGATTGAACTGAATAGCGCTGGTAAACAGCCAGTAGCCACTTGCCGATAACAGTAATGCCAGGAGTAATACTGCCACCGTTTTGCCAGTCCGGCTAATTAATGCTGTCAGCAGGATCGATATTCCAACCACAACTGCTACAGTACCTAGTGCTCGGGGAAAGGTTTTCAGGTAATTGTAATCGTAGAAGAACACGCCCGCCCGACCAATCAGGTTGGGGTGCGACATTAGCCAGCCGTCGAGCAGAACCAATACAGCCAGCAGTACGTAAAAGAATGGGTTTTTCATGCGGTCGTTACGCGGTCACCGGCTTGATATAGCGTTTCAGCCAGGTTTGAGCAGCAGGTACGTGCCAGGCGGCAAGATACTCGGCTTTTGTTTTTACCAGGGTGTTGAAAACCGTAGTGTCGGGTGTTAAGGTACCTTCCGCAAAAGCGGCCTTCAGACTACCCAACGGCAAACTCTGCACCGTATCGTCAGCATCTAGGTACGTCACCGAGCGATCCATAAAATCGATTCCCAGTACCTGTCCGGCAGCTTGTACCGAATGTACCGACGAGTCGATAGAGCATCCGCTCGGAAGGCCCGCGCCTTCATCAACCGCGACAAGCAAGAAACGGCCATCGACAACCTTGGCCGCGGCCAGCAGTGGATGTCCGTGAGCGGCCCAATTGGCCAGTGCTGGTTGCAGCGTCATTTCAACGGCCGTTGTTTCGTCGGCCGTTAGCGCCCGGTTTGCCTGATACACCCACAGGCGGGCGTTCGGCGTTATTTGGTCGAAAGAGATAACCATAAATGGATTTGGGATTTACGATCGGTCCGCCGATGCGGTCGGATTTGGGATTTGCTTCGCTACGGAATGAGATTGGCGGAGCAAATCCCAAATCCGGCATTGTACATCCCAAATCTTATAACCCCTGCCCCTGCGCGATCAGTTCCGAAATGTCGTAGACCTTAACGGAGTCTTCGCGGTTCTGGTTTTTCACGCCGTCGCTCATCATGGTCATGCAGAATGGGCAGGCAACGGCGATGGTGTCGGCACCGGTAGCAAGGGCTTCCTGGGTACGTTCAACGTTCACGTCTTTCCTGCCGGGTTCGGGTTCTTTAAAGTACTGAGCGCCACCGGCTCCGCAGCAAAGGCCGTTGGCTTTTACCCGTTTCATCTCTACCAGATCGGCGTCGAGCGAAGCCAGCACCTCGCGGGGCGCTTCGTACACCTTGTTGGCCCGGCCCAGGTAGCACGAATCATGAAAGGTAATCTTTCGGCCTTTAAATGGCTGACCATCAGCTACTTTTACGCGGCCTTCACTGATGAGCTGCTGCAGAAATTGCGAGTGGTGGATCACCTCGTAGTTGCCGCCGAGGTCGGGGTATTCATTTTTAAGCGTGTTGAAGCAGTGCGGGCAAGCCGTTACGATCTTTTTTACGTTATAGCCGTTCAGCACCTGAATATTACTGATGGCTTGCATTTGAAACAGGAATTCGTTGCCTGCCCGCCGCGCCGGATCGCCAGTGCAGGATTCTTCGGGGCCCAACACGGCAAATTTGATTCCAACGTGGTTCAGAATGCGGACGAACGCCAGGGTGACGCGTTTATACCGGTCATCGAATGACCCGGCGCAACCTACCCAGAACAGGATTTCGGGTTCGTCGCCAGCGGCCGTCATATCGGCCATAGTAGGTACGGTGAATGTCTTTTCAGTCATGTTTAGAGAAGTCCTCTGCCTTATGTCCTCTGTTGCGCTGCTAATCAACCATGTAGTTCATTAACAGCGCAACAGAGGACATAAGGCAGAGGACTGTTTTTTATTTATTGTTGATTTCGTCGGCCCAGTTGAAGCGGTCGCTTGGCGAGAATTTCCAGGGGGCCTGGTTGTTTTCTACATTGCTGAACATGGCGTTCCAGGAAGCTGGTGCCTGCGCGTCTTCCATCACTTTGTAACGGCGCATTTGTAGGATGATGTTGAGCGGGTTGATATTGATGGGGCAGGCGTTGACGCAGGCCTGGCAGGTAGTACAGGCGTTGATCTCTTCCACCGTTGTGTAGTCGCCGAGGAGCGATTTCTCGTCGGTGTAGTCGGCACCGTTTTTCTGCTTACCCGTCATGATTTCCTCGGCCCGCCAGCGGGTGTCCATCATGATTTTGCGCGGCGATAGCTTCTTACCCGTAATGTTGGCCGGGCAGGCTGCCGTACAACGGCCGCATTGGGTGCAGGAGAACGCGCCCATCACATCGACCCACGAGAGGTCAGGTACGTCTTTCGCGCCAAATTTGCCGAGGTCAGATGGCTGTTCGCCGTTTTCGTTGGCTTGTGCTGCATTGCCGGTCGCATCGGCCGTAATGTTTGGTTCAATGCCGAGGGCCAACTGCACTTCCTTGGTGATAGTCGGCATATTCTTCATTTCGCCTTTAGGCTGCAAATCAGAGAAATAAACATTCGGGAAAGCCAGGCCAATGTGCAGATGCTTCGAGTAAGTCACGTAGGCGGCGAAGAACAGAATGCCGAGGATGTGGAACCACCACGAGAACCGTTCGTAGGCCACCAGACCGCCGTCGCTCATGCCTGAGAAGAATGGCTTCAGGTACTGGCTGATCAGAAAATCGGGTACAATCCCTTTCAACTCGCCGTAATGGCCGATGCCTCGGTCGCGCAGTACGCTGTCGGATGCGTTCCAGGTCAGGAAGGCGATCATCAACACTATTTCGAAGATCAGGATGAGCGTGGCATCGAGGCGGGGCCAGCGGGGGCGCATCTCTTCATGATTCTCCGGCTGCAATCGGCTCACTTTCGTGAGGTAACGTCGGCACAGGAACACCACACAAACGGCCAGTACGCCAAATGCCAGTACCTCAAATACGCCAATCAGGAATGGATACACCGGCGCTATGTAGGGGGCGAATACGCGGTGCGTGCCCAGCAGGCCGTCGATGATGATCTCCAGGATCTCAAGATTAATTATAACGAAGCCGACGTAGATGACCAGGTGCATCAGGGCCACCGTGAGGTTGGTAAACATCTTTTTTTGCCCGAATGCGATGAGCATCATGAGCTTGAACCGCTCGCCCGAATTATCGCTACGGTCTTCTGGCCGACCCAGATTGATGGCCCCGGCAATGTATTTTACCCGGCGGGTAATGATGACTGCGGCGGCAATAAGGGCCACCGCGAATAAAACTTGTTGAATCACGTTCATATTTTTTTAGCAGGTTAATCGGCTAAGGGTCAACTCAAAGGCGGTTAGGTTGTTCGATTTGGAAACTTTTTTCTGGCTGGGTATTGCAACGCATGGTTTCTGCACCTACTTTTGCACCCACGTTTAACACAGACGTCGCGGTGATGTAGCTCAGTTGGTAGAGCAAAGGACTGAAAATCCTTGTGTCGGCGGTTCGATTCCGTCCATCACCACCTTATTATCAGGGAGTTACGATTAAAAATCGTAACTCCCTTTTTTGTTGGTACAACAATGGTACATTATTTCGTGAGTAAGGTTTCCGGCATTGTGAATGCATTCATATTGATTAATATCGGTTGATTTACAGCTTGTTACGGCTAAACGCTTGATAAGATGGGCTCTCACTTGTCATGAGATCACACACTTAGAGTGGATTGATCAAGTCGATTTTACGCTTGATGGTCATCGCAATCGTCTGCGAAAATAACACCTTTTCCGATAGTATGCATGCATACTATCTTGCTGACTGCTTATTAGAGCGGCATGGACAAGGTTAAAGGGTAGACCAGCCCGAACACTCACGCCCAAAGCGGCGAGTTGTCAGCGGCAACTTTACCGTGTACCAGCAACACCTCGCGGTATTTGATCAACGTCATCGCTCTGATATCGACCGGATCAATCGTGCTAGGTAGTTGAAACGTGTCATCAGCCACGATATCACGCAGCCACAATTCGGCGATCAGCGAATGTGCAAGCTGAGGCACATACCCCAAAAACTGACTGAGGCGATCTCTTACCATGTATCCATAGGGTAGATAGTTATTCTCATAGTTGCGGTAAATGGCCTCGTCGTAGGTCAGACACGTGTTGTATTTCATATCATAATTGCGGATCAGTTTGATATGATCTTCAATCTGGTCTAGGAAATCTTCCTGCTCGATTTCCCCTTGCCAATGCTGATGAACCAAGGCTCGCAAATAGGCTTCAAATGGCATTAGGACACTGTCCATTGGCAGGTAGCCAAGATAGATTTTGATTAGGCCGTGGGCTGTCTCTTTAAGCTCAGGGAATGCGGTCGCATGAACAAGCAGATCATTCCATTTTACGCTGCCGATACGTCCTTCAGCTATCGCTTCGTCAGCGTCAGCCGAAACGCGTTTTTGGTCACCCCTGTTTCTTCCCGCAATCACTTTCTGCTGTCCCTTCATTTTACACTCCCCGCACAAAATACATCAAGCTTATGTCTATATTAGCGTAAGTGTACTGAGCATCAACCAAAAATGACTAAGGAGATGAGCCAGACTGACGACAAACCGGAAAGCTTCCCAAAGGGCTACGAGCACACGGAAGCGCGTTTAGACAATACCCAAGGCCATTTACAGGCGATAGATGAGCAGATTAAAAACACCCTTAATGAGCAGGGGCCAACTCTGACCTTTAGGCCACCGGGTTCGGGCTTTATGAGATCACGCCAGCCCGGGAGCCGAGATCAAGTGATCACGTTCCTAGAAGAGCGAAAAAACGAACTTAAGAGGGATACCCTAGAACAAACGGAACAGGATACGCGTGGTGGCGATAACAAGGCCGGCCGGGTTGTGCGTGATCGCGTTCGGGAGGAGCTCTTTCCCAATCCCTATCGCCATCTGGGCAAAGCAGAGATGGGCCAGGAACAAACGTCTTTGAGAGACATGGAACAGGCGCAGGATTACATGGATGCCAAACTGGTTCAGGCAGCGGCAGACCGAAAGGCTCAGCCTAAAGAGGTCGTCCCATCACCTGAAAAGAAGGAGGATACGGGTCTGTCGATGTCAGTACGGTTTAACCAATCACTGAGCTACACAAAAGCGATGGAGCAAGCCGATGTAACGCATACTCCACCAAACGATCCACAGCGCGGTTTTGATCGAGAGTGAATAAACTAGTTCATTTATCGGGTTCGATGTCCCGGTCTTTTGATCTGGTAGGGGCTATATTATCCTTCTGCGAACGATTACCCGTTAACCAATTGGGTAAACGCTCTTCCCTTACCCGCTCCGCTTCATACTGCTCCCGGCCAGCTTTAAAACCAACCAGGCGAATAAAGTCGCTGTCTATGCTGGCCAATTGTTCCGCCAAGTCGGGCCTGTGCTGGGCGATGAGATAGCCTTCATTGAAACCCTTCACATAGTCGGGTTCAATCTTGTTTTGATCGTCCATCGTTAAAAGGTGTTACGGGCGTTCCGGGCCAGATAGGCGTTGATTGAATCGCGGTCGTAGAGAATGATTTTCTTCTGTGGCTGGGAGAACCGTATTTTCCCCTCATCACGTAGTTTTTGCAGCGTTGTCTTCGATTTGATATTGAGGAGTTGCATGGCATCTTCATCGGACACCCATTTTTCTAAGTCGCTGCCCTGCTTCTCCTTCAGTCTGGTAACGACCTCTTCAACTAAGGCGAAGAATGCTTTGTCTTCGAGGCAAATGACTTGCATAGATTCTTTTGATAGATAGACATCTCCCAATTACTACAGCAAAGTTATTGTTAGAGTGAGAATACTTTTAAACCAGTATATGACATTGATCATTTATCCTGATCAGCGTTAATGTTAATCGAATTCAAAATGGTCCTATTTTCTCTTAATACACAGGGCTGCGTTTAACCTGTCACAGGTCAACCAAATAAGATTTAAGATAAGTACCGCAAATGTGTTTCTGACTATCCTTGCGGTGAAAAACTGATCAGACCATTATCATATGATTTTACAAACGTACTACCAACGTCGTACGTTTGTAAAATCGTCTCACGAACTCAACTGTAACGCTGAAAAAGTACGTTGATTTGTGAAATGGCAATTTGAGAGGTTTGAATGAAGCTAACAACCGCAACCGAGTGGGGCAATATATTGTCTCGAAGAAACGGGCGTTTAATAGTACGCCTGTGCAACCTGCTTATTTCTTTTTCGATCTTTAGTGACCCCGCTAAGGGGCCGCCGAAGAAATGAGGTCCGTCATTCATAAGTCGTTAAATTTGATATACTTATACTGTGGGGAACAGGCAAACAGGTAATTTAAGATCGATACGTGACCGGCTCCGAAAAGCACCAACACCCTGTCCCGTGGCGAGGTGATAATGTTCTGAATGTTGCGATAAATCCGTAGATTTCGATTGAACCAAAACATGGACAGGGCGTCGGCTCCTTCATAGCGTTTGGCGTCAAATTGACCACCGCTAACGTAGGCTCCGAAGCCTCGATTGAGCACTTTCTCACTGTTGATGTAGCGAAAACTTTCCAGTAAAGTTAGGCGGGTTTGTTGCCGATCTTGGTAATTATAAAGCTGCTGATAGCGTTGAGATATTGAATTACGACCGCCGAAATAATGACGAGCCAAAATACGGTCCAGGTAGGTAGAGTCCGCCGTTTTTGACCGATTGTTAGCCAATTCTAGGAGCAGTGGATAAGCATCCACCCCATACAGCGTGTCCAGCTTGAAGCGATCAAGCAATCGCAAGGCAATCTGGTCGGTTTCCGAAGCACCTAGGGCTTTGCCCTCCTTTTTCCAAGCCTCAAAGCGACGCAGGATATAGCCGCTGTTACGACCTCCTTCGACCGCAATTTTAGTAGGTTTAAACCGAGCGATATAATCCAGTAAGTCGCTCAGTTCGGCTTGCCGACGGGCTGAGAGGATATTAACCTTATCTTCTTCGCTGATTTTGTGGGCATCTATACCCGGGTAATTAAAATGCCAGCTACCTACTAACAAGACGCTAGGCAGTGAATCGCGTCCAACTAGAAAAGAATCTGGGTCCGTCCTGGTAGTTCGATTCGCTTGTGCGTAAACTAACGCCTGATTAGATGAACAAGCACTCAGTAGTGCCAACGCGATAACGCTAATGCTTAGGCAATGAATAGACATAAGTTAGGATTAAGTAAGACCGATTGTCGCGCTTAGGGGGGGGCGAGTCATTCGACCGGTTAAATAGCTGACCAGCCCTAGACGGCTTCCCCATTAGCGTAGACAAAACTGACATCGATGTCTCAGGAGATCAATTTTATTATCCCAACCCGCTCGTTTAGCCGACGAACGCCCTTATACGTAGATGATGCACCAACTTGATGTTGTGAATCGGATTCATTGCTTCATCTAGCCGATTTATCCAGGTAGATAAAGCGTTCGTATAAAAGCAGTTCGATAATGCCTTGGGTCAAATAGCTTGCAGAATGAATCGGAAAAATTGGTATCAACTGCATCGGTTGGGCTGGTCAATTTACCTGGGGTATGAACTGATTGGGGACTGGCTGTTGAGCCCGTATCCGCTTCGGAGTAGCTTATTGAGCAGCACCCAAGTTGCCTTGCGGCTGCTCGAATTTTACTGTTGTTATTGGCTGGTGTTCCCCCAATTGCTGCGGTCAGAGCCACTGCTGATTAGACTAGTGAAACTATTATCCGCCCTGCTAGGAATTATGGCCCTCTATATGGGTCTACGGTATGGGTTGGAGCAGGGACTTTATCCACGACTGTTTGGTTTCGGTAATTACAATCCCAATACTACCCTAAGCTATTACGTTTCGGACAATCTGTACTTTGCTAGTCCAGCCATCGCTGTTAGTTGGTTAACTTGGACGATCGAACGGACTATACAGCGGGAAGAGGAAACGCAGCAGCTACGCCATCAAATGCGGACGGCTGAAGAAGCGTTTCTGCGGGCACAGATTGCGCCCCATTTTTTGTTCAATACCCTCAATTATCTGTATGTCCTAGCGTACCCCGTTTCCAAACCCTTAGCGTCAGCTATCCTCAAACTCTCTGAGTTAATGCGTTATACGTTAGCAGCTAGTTCAGCTAGTCAGGTTGTTCTCCGCCAAGAGGTTGCGTATCTACAGGATTATTTAGATTTATACCGCCTACGCTTTCCAGGTCGATTTTTTGTCAATTTCATAGTCGAAGGGGAACTAAGAGATCAGCAGGTAGCTGCCCTACTTCTCATTCCTTTTGTGGAGAATGCCATTAAACACGGGGTAATTGACCAAGCACGTTATCCGGTACAGATTACGTTGACTATTCGCCGAGATGATCTGGTCTTGAGCGTTGACAACACGATTGGCAACCAGCAGAAAGAAACAACCTCGGGGATTGGCATCACCAATGTTCGTCGTCGGTTAGAGCTGCTCTATCCCGGTCGTTACGAGTTAGTCATTAATCAAACACCGGCTCAGTTCAACACTTATTTACTAGTGCCGATTCACTAACTGTCTACTTTTTATGTTGCCCTTGATCCGTTGTTTAGCCGTCGATGATGAAGAGTACGCCTTAACGTTGTTGGCCGACTATATTCAACAAGTGCCTTTCCTAAAGCTAGTCAAAACGACTACCAACCCCCTCGAAGCCCTGCGCTTTTGTCAAACGGACCAAGTCGATGTCCTGTTTCTAGACATTCAGATGCCTGAACTCACAGGGTTACAGTTGTTACGCTTGTGTGGTAGCCGCTGTAAAGTGATTCTGACGACGGCCTATTCCGAATATGCGTTAGATGGGTATGAGAACGATGTGATTGATTACTTATTGAAGCCGATCTCCTTCGAGCGTTTTTTAAGGAGTGTTCAAAAGTTGCTCCCTTTCTTTATATCTGCAGAGGCAACGCACGCTCCGCCGTCTTTGGTAGTGCCATCAACGCTTGTGGCTGAACCGACATACTTATTTCTAAAAGGGGATACCAAGAACAAATATGTGCGCGTGAATCATGCCGATATTCACTTTGTCGAAGGCCTAAAAAATTATGTTTCCGTTCAGCTAACGACGGATCGTCTAATTAGCTATTGCAGTTTGAAGGATCTCTTAAGCCAGTTGCCTTGTCCTCCTTTTATTCGAATTCACCGGTCTTATATTGTTGCTCTAGATAAGATCGAGTCTATTGATGGGCATTTAATCTATATCCGTAATAAGCGTCTCCCTATTGGAGAGACGTATCGAGACGAAGTTCTACAAATCATTCGTGCCCGTCAGCCGCACACAGGCTAGCTTTATACTAGAGTTGTTGCAACGGGTTAATTTTGTAAAATGAAGTTTTCAACAGCGGACTTACGCACTGATCGCCAGTGGCGAGCGGCTACGGGATTAGATCAAATACGGTTTACTAAACTACTGGCTCTGTTTCCCGCCGCTTACCAACAGCTTTACGGACAAAGCCTTGAGCAACGCCAGCAGCAATGCCCCGACGAGCCAGTGCTTAATAGCTACGAAGACTTGTTGTTATTTACTTTATTCTCCCGCTCCGGCGGCCCGGTTAAAATCAGGCCTTACCTTTGACTTACTAGGCCTTACTACCGGTATGGATGGCTCGACAGCTAAGCGCAATCAGGATATCGGGCTGGCCTTAATGAAAACCGCTCTTAGCCAGTCTGGCCACTTGCCTAAGACCCATTTTGACAACGCCGAAAGCTTCAAAGCTTACTTCCAGGATAAAGGCCCTCTGCTGATTGATGCAACAGAACAACGTACCCAGCGGCCGGCCGATCCCAACTACTAGGAGGGCATGTACAGCGGCAAAAAAAAGCCCATACGGTCAAGTCATTAATCTTGGGCACAGCTGATCGCTATATTCACTATGTAAGCAAAGCTTGGCAGGGTAAGCATCATGATTATCGACAGTTAAAGTACCACTTCCCGCCCGACCAACCCTGGTTTTCTGAACTCTCTATTGAAGTAGATTTAGGCTATCAGGGAATCGTAAAGGACTATGATTGTCAATCAGTTAGTCAGCCTAAGAAGAAACCGAAAGGTGGCCAATTAACGTCGGAAGAAAAGGCGGATAATCAAACTAAGAGTTCAACCCGAATTCGTGTCGAACACGCCATTGGCGGCTTAAAACGCTACCGCTATCTAAGTGATCGACTACGCACACACAAGGCAAGTTTGTATGAGTTATCACTATTAATTTGTGCTGGTCTGTGGAATTTTATTTTGAGTAACTAACTGACAATCACCGTTGCAACATGTCTACTAACGACCTACGGCCGGTTGTGCTGTATTCGATTTTGGATATGTGGCCTCTTGAACTTGCTACTTTTTACTGGACAGAAAAGTAAGAAACATCGTCTGGTAAAAGATAGTACAATCAGAGAAAACTCAAAACTTGTATCTGTATAATTATCTCAAATAACGCTCCTTTCGGGCGATACAGGTTTGCCCTTCATAGATCTAAACCAGCTACGAACCCAAGTTGTCTTAAAATAAACGAACGTTTATATTGTGACAAACCGTACTAGCAATGTAATTGAAAGAGAGATGCTTTAACTAAAAAAATCACCTACGAACCACTCACATTTGAAGGCTCATATTGATAAAGAGATGTGCGATAAGGAGTATTACTTAACCATTAAGTATAACAACATAAGTATATCGCTATATTGCAGTTTGTAAAACTTTCACTCTCACAAGTGACTTAAACCAAACAATATGATACTGGAAAGACAGACAATGCGGTCGAATGAGTATGCTTCTGACAGCTTTTTAACACAACGGCAGCTAACGAGAGTGTTAGATGCAGCAGACACCTATAAAGATGATTTGCTTGATCTTTTTAAAGTAGAAGACGAATCGAGAGTAATAAAAATCGGCAACTCCAAACAGTTGATTAACGCAATCTCTCTTCTTGACAGTCAATGCGTCAAAGTCAATTTGAGAAGTAGGGTCAAGGACATTTACTTGGACAAAATGCTAGAAAAGGAGAAAGCTATATTCGAAATAGTCAACATTGAAGACGAATTTGTAATAAATAAGACTAAATCAGATATGCTTTCAGTAGAAACTAAATATTCAGCAAAGAGCGATTTGTTAGATATTTACGATCTCAGTAAGTTCGCCAACTATTGCCGTGACAAAAGCTATGATGACCTTATAGATGTAATAAAAGACTATCTTAAAAGAAAAAATATAAACAATGCAAATGAAAAGCGACTTAGAACTGTCTATAACAAAGCCGAAGACAAGTTCTATTTAAGAGCTGTTACATCTGTCGGAGATTACAAAGAGTATGGAATAAATTTCTCTGTATTCGTAGCAATCATGGCTTTGGATAAATACGCTGAAAACAAAGAAAGCGAGATTTATATTGACAATTACAGCGTAGACGACTCTACGCTATATGTCTCTTTCACCCTTAATAGCAAAAATAAAATTGATGATAAACTAAGCTTGTCTTTTAATCTGATCTTGGAAAATGATGAGATTAAAAGAAATGCTGTATCCTTTAATGGATTAGTTAAGCTCATTTACACAGACGATAGTAAAGAAAGCGAAATATATTTAAGGCCTAGAGGGATAAAGAAAGAGCCCGATACAAGCCCAGTGGACTTATTGACTTATGCTCACAGGGGAAGTGTAGCAAATGTGCTTGAGAAAATAGAGCATCTTCCAAAGCTTATTGATTTTTTTATTGAACAAGTAAGTGAAGATTCTAAAAAGATTTCTTCTATTAGAAATCCAGATGATGTGAAGGTCTTTATTGCCGAAAAGGTAAGAAGAGCTAAGAAAGAAGAATTTAAGGTATATAAAGATAAAATCCTCAAGATACTGACAAGAATAAATGTTGATAATACATTTATGCTGTTTGATATGCTCAGAGAAGTCGATGATTTATTTGAACATGATGATATAGTCTCACGAAATTTCTGGCGTAGTAAGCTTTATCAAGCAATGATCGAGAAGCTGTAAATCTCACAATCAGCCTTAAGACATGAGCATAACAAAAGGAGAACCTACTAATGGGTTCTCCTTTTGTTATGATTCTAACGATGAAAAGAAGCTATGAGCCGAATGATCTAACAGCGTCTATACTTTTACAAAAGGCGACAAAATAAATATCAATGACCCAACATTGGCAGACCTATTTTATGCGCACATTTAAAAACCGCCCTTCTCCTGAATCATTAAAACCAAAATTTACGTATATCTCCTTATCTGAGTTAGTAGTCAAGCATTTTCTCTGAACCTCCACATTATTCTTATATATCCCCCAGCCACGACTTTTTCGTGAGTATCGATCATTGGCACTCGTATCACAAAAACGACCATCAGAAACGATAGTAAGCCTTGGATTAACAAGAGAAACAAATTCGGCATTATAGCCGGATTCACGTCCATGATGTGGGGCTAACAAAATATCAGCGTTACTTATCCTTTCAATAAAACCTGGTTGTTTAAATAACTCCTCAAAAGATGGCGTTTCGTTGTCTCCTGGTATAACTACTTTCATACCTGCATATTCAAACACCGATACAATACTATGGTTATTGAAATTGTTATGGTTACACGTTGTAGGTACAAAATGATTCATTCTAAGACCACCCCAATTATCAATATTTCCAACGTATTCAGGGCTGTCACTAGTTATTGGATTGCTATACGTATCTGCGATATCACAATACATGCTAAATTTAGGTCTATCTACAGCTCTAGCACCTGCCATTATCTCATTACGTGTCAAGTGAGCTGGCAGCAAAACTACTTTAGGATAGAGTCCCCCTACGTTTAGTATATCATCAATATGATCTAAGTGAGGGTGAGATATAATGAGCCGATCAAGTTGTTTTACACCCCAATGATTTTTTAGCTGTAACAGAGGACTGAAATTTTGATTTCGCGTGTCATAGTCACCAATACCCAAATCAACAACGATATGCTTGCCATTTGGAGTTTTGATATAGGTTGCATGCCCGTGCTGGACATCCCAAAATACCATTTCTACTGAATTAGAAGCCATTATTTTAAGGTTGTTTAGTATGATTCATAAACTGCTGGTAAAGAACTTTTGCGTAGTCATTACTATATAAAATGATAATCTTTTTTCCGGAAATCAAAAAGCCTACATAAACTACAAGAAAAAGCATAGAAACTATTATTAAATTCTGGCTGTATGGGAAAAACACAGATTTAATTAAAAGGACTACGCTAAAGAAAATAGCTTGTATGCAACCTCCAAGAAAATTTCTAACTCCACCGTACTCTATATTATGCTTTAAAAGTAATTCGTTATCTCTCAATACAGCTCTTATTTGACTAACTGCTTCCTTTATTAAAAATCTAGCTTTGACTTCATCAACACTTTCTTCAGTCTTCGTAAGCATTGTCATTCCAAAATAACCACTAATTTTAGATCGTATCTGATTTTTATATTCATTTGAAAATTCATTATTAATATGTAACAAAAAGTCAGTTGTGGGCATTCTTATTTCTCCTTGAAAATAAGGTTTTTGTAAAAACTCTTTCGATAACTGTCTATTCACTTGTACTAAAAGTAGAACTATAGCAACAAAAAAACTTACACCTTCTATAATAGGAAACAATGGAATTATTTCGTTCATATAGTCATCAATGTATGGACTTCCAATATACTTATATACTGCTACCAAAGGTAAAGCAGTTAATGTAGTTGGCGCGAGGCGAGATCTAAGAGAATAGTTATCGAACATTGACTAACGTATACACCTTTCTTGAAGATATTAAACAATTGACGGTTGCATCCCTTGGCCTTGGACAGGCCAAAAATGCTGAATATTGGAGCGGTCTACTTTCTTGTCGGCATGCCATAGATCGTAGTCACGCTGCAATTTCAGCCAAAAGTCAGGCGTTGAACCGAACGCTTCCGCCAAACGAATAGCCATTTCAGAGCTAATACCTTGATGTTCGTTCAAGATATTTGATAAGGTTTTAGGCGTTGTTCCTAATCCCTTGGCCACTTCGCGGATGGTCAATTCTTGCCCGGTTTCTTCCATGATGCCTTCCATCATATCACGCAACATTGAACCGGCGTGGGGCGGTCTCATACCTCTCTTTATCATCTCGTCCTCCTTTTGATGGTAATCTGAATAATCAACGTCCGATGCGGTGGCATTAGCAAACCGGAAGATGATCCGCCAATTACCGTTCACTTTCACAGCCCAAAAGCCTTTGTAATTGCCTGATAGTGGGTGCAAACCCCAGCCGACAATGTTCATATCGTTAATCTCTGTGGCTTCATTCAGCTTATAAAGGATGCGGCGGATTTTCTCGACATGATGGGGTTGCAGCTTTGATGGGTCATCATGTTCAAAGAAATGGCGCAAACCTTTATGATGAAAACTATCTATCATAACTCAATGATAACGCATAACGTTACGCGTTACAACCATAAACTTTAATTCACAGCTCTGGCCCGTCGCGGTCATACCCTTTCTGTTGTTGTCGCTCCTGCTGTTTACGGCGGTATTTGGCCACCATCATTTCAGTCATCAAATCCTGATTGTCCGATATCTCCGGGGCGGGTGGTTTCTCCGGCTCTAGTTTACGCTCCGGGGTGGGTGTCTCTTTTAGAAGCACTTGTTTTTCTTTTTCAAAACGGGCTTTAACAGCTTTGACCTCCTGCGCGTGGGCCTTTTCCAGCCGTTCTAACTCTACGGCATATTTGGTTTGATCAAAGTGCTCTTGCTGCATCTGCTTGATACGTTCACAAGCCACATAATGATCTTGGTGCAGCTTGTTAAGCTGTTGATCCTGTGCCGCTAATAGATCGACATACGCCCGGTTAATAGACATGTTGAAAATAGGATTCGGGTTATGGTGCAGTAGTCATAACAAAGGGGAAATATGGCATTCAAGATAGACTTTAAAGCGGGTAAACCCATTAAACCCGCTAACATGACAGCCACGACACAGCCGCGTGGGGGTTCGCTAACGAATGGGCCACGACATCCCCCATTAATCAGTGGCCACCTCAGTGCGTGGTGCATTATATGAACACATTAACAGGCCGTGGCTCTCCGATCAGGATTGCTTGACCGATACGATCGCTTGGGTCAAACGGCATAAAACAGCCTGATTAGATCAGCTCTGGCCCATCTCGATCAGCCCCCGCTGGCGTTGCTTTTCCTCCTGTTTATGGCGGTATTCGAACACACTATCGGTCTCATTTTTATCCTCCATTCTACCGAATCCTAATTTATAAGCCAGATACAAAGTCTTGGCTTTCTAAGAGAAGTTGAACTAAACCGTGAGTGACTCCAATAAATGGCAGCCACCCGGCGGGGGGGATCTCTGCTGGGTGATTTATAACAAAAAAGCAGACCAACATGATTGGGCTGCTTTCCTCTTCTATCCACACCACCAGGGGTTCTCCCTGTTGATATAGTAAAGATACCAGTTTGAAGAAGTAATTGGCGTATAATTCTATAGGTCCCTTGAAGCAATCGCTTTAATGGTGATAGGGTAAAAACACAGCCCCCTGAACTGGATCTTCTTCGTACCTACCAATTAGGCCACCTGTTGTCATTTATATAGGTTGGAAGGGTGTTGAAGTACACGTCAATAGACTGAGCTCTAACCTATCTTTAGGGCGTGTAGTTCAGGTATTCATCAAGCTAAACCTCTTACGGCAATGGTAACCATAAACAACTGTACTTCGGAAATTTAGCTATGAATCAGACCTGGCAAATGAACAAGTTATAAGTAAAGCCAACCTGCTGATTAAAACTAAAAGCTGGGCTGTCACCGACTATTAGTCACTCTGATTCTGTGCAGGTTACCGCTTAGTAAAGATGCGGATACATGTAATGTCGTTAATAAATCGAATTTCTACTTTTAGGGACTATCCACGATGTCCTAACATTTTGTTCGTATGCTGCCGATTGAACAAACGGTCGTATCAAATCAGTCTATTGTCAGACATTGGTTTGATTCGGCTTCCGCGCGATTATCAGATTCTTGTATTGACACTGCGCTGCTTGTCCATCAGTTTTCTATGCCCCGTTGCTTTAACGTAAGGCAATGCTGGAATTTTAGGCACGCTGATATACACTCACGCACCGCTTAAGTAGCATACCAATTTTTGCAAACTTAACACCAATCGCCAGGTCCATCAGGGTCGTCTATAGTCTCCTTTGCAACTCTGTCTGTCCTTTTACGGCCCACGCCGAATTGGTCTTGGTTATCGCCAGTCGGCTATTGCTAGCTGAACTGATGTTAACGGTACTGATAGATAGTAGTGAGTAAAATGAGCAGAATGGCTATCCATTCCTTTACGATCCAACTTTAAGCTAGTGAACAGAGCATTTCATTACATCTTTTTATGGATGCATATAATCTGGATCAACCGCTTATTGAACTCGTGTCCAATTCGACAAAAAGTAGTTGGACGGTACGCCATGCCGTGGAGGGCTGCGCCATTTTCGGTGGCATCGGATCGGGCAAGACATCCGGGTCCGGTCGACTCCTGGCCCTGAAATACCTCGCGGCCGGTTTTGGTGGGCTGGTGCTTACGGTGAAGCCGGACGAAAAGGACATGTGGCATGAGTTCTGTCATCTAACAGGGCGAACTGACGATTTATTGATCATCGAACCGGGCGGACACCACTTTTTTAATTTTGTCACCTATGAAGCCACGCAGGTGTCGGGTGAAGACAACCTGACGGATAACGTGGTCGATGTGCTCAAGACTGTTATTCGGGCGGGCCAGGAACAAAGTGGCGGTCAGAGTGATGATCCTTTCTGGGAAACCGCCCTGGACATGTTGATCTTCAACGTTATTGATCTCTGTAAGCTGGCATATGGGTATGTAACAGTAACGCACCTGTTTAACATCGTGCAGACCATCCCGAGCAATAGTGAAGCCTTACATATGGAATCTGCGGAGAGTAAAGGCAAGCCCTTTCATTTAGCCTTTGAGACCGCCCGCACCTACGTGAATACCCAGATTGACGCCTGGTTTGCCAGTCTGCCGCCAGTCGATCAGGAACGGATGCAGGATCAGGCCGTTTTTGAACTGGAGGTGATTGAGGCGATTCCCGATGCCCGCTTACTGAAGCAACTCGATCAGTTCTTCTTTGACAATTTCATTCCGTTGTCGGACAAAACGCGCAGCGTCATTGACTTCACCTTTGCCGGGTTTCTCTTCCGGCTCCTGCGTGAACCGGTTTATTCCCTCTTCTGTAGGTACCCATCCACACTGACGCCGGAAGACAGCTTATCGGGTAAAATTATACTGATCAATCTGCCGGTCAAAAAGTATCAAAAGGTGGGTCGGGATGTGCAGGTTCTCTTCAAATACGTCTGGCAACGGGCGATGGAGAAGCGCGATGTTAGACAGAATGGCCGTCCGGTTTTTCTTTGGGCGGATGAGGCCCAAAGTTTCATTCATGAGAAGGATGCCGAGTTCCAAGCAACAGCTCGAAGCAGCCGGGTGGCTACCGTTTACATCTCGCAAAACCTGCCCAATTACTACGCGTCGATGGGCGGTCAAAAATCCGACTATCGGGTCAAGGCCTTTCTGGGTACACTCGGCACCAAGCTCTTTCATGCCAACGCCGATAGCGAGACCAACAAGTACGGTTCGGAACTGATTGGGGAAGCCTTTTTTGAAGACCAATCCGAGAGCGTGACCGTGTCGCAGAATTTCTCGCAAACACGGGGCCGGTCACTGAAACTGGAACGGGTAGTCCGTCCCGAAGAATTTGTGCGCCTGCGGACGGGTGGCCCCAAAAATAATTTGCGCGTGGAAGGCTACATGCACAGGCAGGGCGAAGGATTTGCCAGTGGCTTTAACCACATCAAAATGACCTTCGATCAAGGCTATCAACCCAAATAAGCATATCAATCACAACCCCTAAATCGAATCACTTATGAAACGCTCTACGCATTATTTCAAAACAATGTACCGTCGGCGCAACGTTATCAAGGAAGCCCTTCTTGCCTTTTTTCTGGGCTTGAGTTCCTGGCCGCGTATGTTGCTGGAGGTGCCCATCCGGCGGAATTTCGGAGAACGGTATTTCAAATTTTCGACGGCAGTGATCATCACCGTAATCCTAGCCTTGACCCCCATTTCATGGATCGAAGGCACCCGCCGTTTTTATGGAGGCAGTAATGGTAGTGCATTTTTGGGGTCATATCTGACTTGGTACGCCTACCTAGCTTACTTTTTCTATTGTGCTCTTCAACGGCGTGAAGAGATTAAACGATTGCCCGGCGTATTTGATTTTGCCCGGTTCAGTCTATCAACAGGCCTCATTAATCGTTTTTTTTATGAATTCGAAATTAACGGTCGACGCTTCAGTGTGCGCACAATTGAGACCGTTTTGGAACCTAGCCTCTTTTTTATTGCAGGAATGGTCTTATGGTTTTCCACTCAGCCTATCGGCTTCGTCCTATTAATCTGTAGTATCTTTTACTCGTTCAGTTATATAGCCGCTTACACGGAGGGTGATAATTTTTTAATGGATAAGATCGATGAGCGCATCTGTAACGAGGAGCTTGTCAATGCCTTTATCAACGATACTAGTCCGGAAGAATCACGGGGGTTCAATTTCTATGGCCGTCGTCCAGCTGACCCAGATGCGCGGCGGCAGATGGCTAACCTGTTTGTAGCGGATGACGAAATCGTCGAAGCCATGTAGCCTTAGGCTGTGCTAAGGGCATAGGTCTGATGCTAACTGATTAACCGGTCCTATCATTCCACCCTGCACTGCTCCTCGTACTGAACAACGTTACTAGTGATGCACTACATCAAACGAAAGACCAATCCGGTGCGGGGTAACAAACAACCAGTGTAAACTGATCACCGCATGATCAGACTCATTCAAGCCAGTTCAGCCGCCCATGCCAAAGCGTACTTTTCCGATGCGCTTTCTAAAGCGGACTATTACCTGAACGATCAGGAGCTGCAAGGACAGATGCGCGGGAAACTAGCTGATCGGTTAGGGCTGGCTGGTCCCGTCTTCAAAGACACGTTTTTTGCCCTATGCGAAAACCTGAACCCGGGGACTGGAGAGGCTTTAACACCCCGGACAAAAGACAATCGGGTGACGGGCTGGGACTGTAATTTCCATGTGCCTAAGTCGGTGAGCATCCTGCACGGCCTGTCGAATGACGATCACATTCTGGATGCGTTTCGCGAGAGTGTCCGGCAAACGATGGACGATATAGAGCAGGATGTCAAAACACGGGTTCGGAAGGACAAAGCCCAGGATGAGCGGGTAACGGGTGAACTACTGTACAGTGAATTTGTGCACCAGACGGCCCGGCCCGTCGATGGGCAGTTACCTGATCCGCATCTGCATGCGCATTGCTTCATCTTTAATGCCACCTGGGATGACACCGAGCAGCAGATCAAGTCGGCCCGCCTCCGCGATATCTATCTGGATTTGCCTTACTACCATGCCCGGTTTCACAAACGGCTGTCGGACAAGTTGATCGAACAGGGGTATCAGGTTCGCCGGACGACTCAATCATTTGAGGTGGAAGGGGTGCCCCAAAAGGTCATTGATCTGTTTTCCAAGCGGACCGATGAGATTGGCCGGGTTGCCAAAGAAAAAGGGATTACTGACCCCAACCAGTTGGATGAACTGGGAGCCCGGACACGCGCTAAAAAACAGAAAGGGCATTCAATGGCCGAGCTCAAAACGGAGTGGCGGCGGCAGATCAGTGAACTGAAGCAGGACGATCAGGAGGCGGGGAAGCGTATTTTACGTTATGCCCCGACGAAAGAACCAAGCATACTGACCCCTGAACAATGTGTGGATCATGCTCTGCAACATGACTTTGAACGAGCGTCTGTCAAGCAGAACCGTCGGTTACTGGTAACAGCTTACCGGCAGGCCTTGGGTCACAAAAATGTAACCCTTGATGGCATTACCGAGCAGCTTACAAATGACGCGCGATTGATTCATGTGCAGGATAGTGGACGAACTATGTGTACAACCCGCGAGGTGCTGTCGGAAGAACAACGCATGGTCAGACTGGCCCAGCAGGGACAAGGCAAGCTGAAGCCACTTTATACGCAGGCTCCCGACCTGACACTGGATGGACAACAGGCCGCTGCGGTAAACCATGTCCTGACGACCCCGCACCGCGTTTCCATTATCCGGGGTGTGGCCGGGTCGGGTAAAACGACGTTGATGGGCGAAGCCATCAATTGGATGGAAAAGGCAGGCAAGCACGTGACAGTTGTTGCTCCCACGGCTGAAGCTGCTCGGGGCGTCTTGCGTAACGAAGGGTTTGCAGCCGCCAACACGGTTGCCAATCTGCTCCATGACAAAGCCCGCCAGCAGATGTTGGCAGGGCAGATTTTGTGGGTTGATGAGGCTGGCCTATTAGGGACAAAAGACATGAGTGCCCTGCTTGAGTTGGCCACACAGCAGAATGCACGGCTCATCCTAGGTGGGGATACCCGCCAGCACGCCAGCGTCATTCGCGGTGACGCGTTACGCATTCTTAATACGGTGGGTGGCATTCAAACGGCTGAGGTCAGCAAGATTTACCGCCAGCGTCATGCGCCTTATCGCGCTGCGGTAGAAGATCTTTCCAAAGGGGATGTGAGCAGTGCTTTTATAAAACTGGACAGCATGGGATCAATTCAAAGCATTGATCCACTCAAACCCAATGAAGCGTTAGTTAAAGATTATGTGGAGGCCAGACGAAAGGGGAAATCAGCTCTGGTTGTATCCCCAACCCACAAGCAAGGGGATGAGGTGACCGATTCCATCCGCCAGAAGCTGAAAGCCAGTGGCATGCTGGGCAAGCGGGAGATTAAAGCTGACCGGTTGTCCAGTCTCAATCTGACGGAAGCGCAAAAGGGTGACTGGCGCAATTTGCAGGTCGGACAAATCATTCAGTTCAACCAGAACCGCCCGGGTATCGGGCGGGGAAGCGTGTGGACGGTGGCCAGCAGTACGGATAAAGGCGTCCTGATCCAAAATGACGAGCAGCAAACCATTCCCCTGCCCTTAACCAATAGTCGGGATTATGATGTATATCACAAATCGGAGATCAGCCTAGCAAAGAGGGATGCTGTCCGCATTACCCGGAACGGCTTTGACCAGGACAAAAATCGGCTGAATAACGGCCAGTTGTTAGACGTGGTTTCAGTCAGCAAGCAGGGTGATGTGGTGCTGCGTAATACCATCAGCAAAGCCACGTATAGGCTGGATAAGAGCTACGGTCATATCGCGCACGCCTATTGCATTACCTCGCACGCTGCGCAAGGCAAAACGGTGGATGAGGTATTTATCTCACAGCCTGCTTCTACGTTTGCGGCGACTGATGCCAAGCAATTGTATGTGTCAGTGTCGCGGGGCCGGGATCGGGCGCGCATTTACACCGATGACAAGGAGCAGCTACTCATGCAGGCGTCCCGCTTGGGGGAGCGTCAGTCCGCTTTAGAATTAGTGAAGCGAAAAAATCTAACAATGGAGACGATCAAGCACCAGTTGCATAATAAACCGGCACAAACCGTTGAGCCGAAAAGCAAGCCTGTCGATAAACTAACGCCAAACCGTCCTAAAGACCGCGATCATGAACCAAGGCTTTAAATTGCGTTTTGACCAGATGCGCGAGAATGACCCGACCTCGGTGAATGAGAGTGGTCAGGATATGGCTCAACTCTACGCAACAGCAGGGCACATCCGCAACATCTGCTTTGCTTGGCCCGACGGGAAAAAAGCATTTTTCAATTACGCCTACTTAATTGCCACGGAGTTTGAGCCAAACGCGGAGCAGAATCTGATCAAGCTTAATTTTTCGTCTCATCAGGTCAGCCTGTCTGGCTACCATCTGGAATCGCTATTCATGGCACTGCTTGACCATCTACCGCGTATTGTGACAGTCCAAGATGCCCGCTATGCGCTGACGGACGAGACCCAAGTCCCAATCGTGGTAGACATTAAGCTCATCACAGAAAATTGATGAAGTTCACAGCCATGTATCTAAACAATGGATGTATAAAAGCGATCACTCGTGGTCTAAACTTTCCAAAAGTGGACAATCTTTATTGGCGTTTTCGCTTTAGACATTTTGGGGTCTTTCTTGATCGCGCTCCTGACGGTGAGTTACCAGAGCATCAAAGTTGCCCTGATAGAACCAGTTGAGTCATTGAGATCCAGTGAAACAGAATTGTTCTGTTACGGAATTGGCTTAAAGTAAAGCCGGGCAGTTTATCACTGCCCGGCTTGGTTGACTTAGTCCGTTTTAGGCTTGTTCTTACGGATGGTGACCGGAATGTCTTGGCCCAGAATCGATAAAGACAGATTCAAGCCGTCCTTATCACCATGTTCCCAAGCCGCCCCGACTCTGATCCAGTCCGGCTTATCTGCGCCGTCCTTGAGTTTCACCATGTAAACCGTATGGGTTGGGGCTTTGGACGTGGTTTCGGTTTGAGTTGTCATCAGCAAATCTCCTTTGTTTGTTGTTGATGATGGAAGCGAACACAGGCCCGGCTGGCCGTGACAGCTCCCCGAAGGCACAAATCGATGCGTATTGTCTATTTGTGCCTGAGTCGTCAGAGCCTTTTTGACGGGTCAAAAAGGAGGGATAAGCGTCGTTACGGGTGGTTGGGCTAAGCTGACATTGTACATCAACCGACAACAAAGGAGCTTAATTGATTGAAACGGAAATAACGGCAACCAGACAACACATTCGGTTAAACCAAATGAACGGTTGTTTACTAATCAGATATGGTAGGAAATGACGGGTGTTGAAAATACGGCAAATCAATACTGGGTACTGCTGAGGCCTCATACGGCTCTTCCGACATGGGTTCAAATACTAAGTCAGCGGTTAGAAAACGAGCACTGAGTGCGACGATAAACTTATCTTTCACACAGGGGAAAGGCTTCCCCACCCTGACGAATTAGAAGCACACAAATGGAGTTCTTTATAGCTACAGAATACATCTCAAAGCATTTCGCTTAGCTGCAACAGACCTTTACGAGGAACAGGAATTCAGTGGTTCATTGTTGTCGAGTGCCCTGATTTTGTGTGGTATACCGTTTAATAAAGACGAGAACACAGGTGAGATAATTGATGGATTGTTTCTTTAGTTTTAAGAACTCTCCACAACGTCCTAAATTTTTATTTATGCAGCCGATTGACCAGGCGGAGGCTTACCTTCAATCCGTCATCGGAAAATGGATCGGCTTAACAAGCCGTGAGGTTGATGAACTGCTTCGTAACGAGCAAAGCTCCACTGCCTTTAAGAAGGTAATGTTGAGTGCCGTTGGGTTATTTCTCACTCCCATTACGCTGGCTAGGGCATTGCCGGGATTTACTTGTGCCTATAACCGCTTCATGCGTCACCTTAGTATACCGTCGACTATTGCCAACTTAATGCCGATTAGCCGGTTCGCCATTTTTCTGGGGAGCCTTATGATTTGGGTAGCCCTCTTCATTTTGTTTATTCTTGTTATCCGATTTGCGGCGATCCTGGGTATAGGTGGGCGGTTCCTGCTGATTTTCTCGGCTTCAACATCTTCTTCTCGCTCGTCGTGTTCGGGGCTTATCGGCGGTGGTGGATTGGGATTAACAATATGCTGATCGAAGGCAACAAGTTTGGCTCGGCGCGGTTTGCGCGGCCCAAAGAATTGAACGCCTACCGAACTGGACCGGGCTTGTATATCGGTGGCGAGTTTGTTTTCAAAGACAAAGGCCATAAGTTAACGGTGGCGGGTACTCGGGGCGGTAAAGGCACCAACCTCATCATCCCAAATTTGCTGGGCCTGGGCGGCTGTCAAGGCTCGTGGGTTGTGATTGACCCGAAAGGTGAGAACGCGGCCATTACGGTGCGTTATCAGCGCGAGAGCGGCCAAAATGTGGTCATCCTCAATCCGTAGGGGTTACTGGAAGAGAATGTTGGTGAGGCTACAAGTTATAATCCGCTCGACATCCTAGCGGATACCAGCAGCATTCATCTGGTCGATGATGCGCAGATGATCGCTGAAATGCTCGTCCCCGTTGAGCGCGGTGACAAGGACAAGTTCTTTACCGATACGGCCCGGTCGATTGTGACAGGCCTGATCATGCAGATTGTGACCACACAAGAGGCTGATGGTCGAATCCTCACCACCTTATGGCGGTGGGCAAGGCTTGCTGGTGACGATTGGGATGAATTAATCGCGCGCATGCGGCTCAACAACGACCCCGTCAATGGCGAGATTGTGCGGAATGCTGGCAACGAGATCGTCAAACTGATGCAAGCGGGTGAAGAGACGTTTGGCAGTATACTGTCTTCTGTTTTACAGGCAACCGACTTCCTGAAAAGCCCCGCTTTACAACAATCATTACGCTCTGGCTACGACCCGACCAGCCTGTCTAACGGCAATACGTCACTCTACATCATCATCCCCGCCGATAAATTACAAAGCCATGCGCGGTGGTTGCGTCTCATCGTGACAACGACACTTCGGGCGGTCGTGCGTAAGCTAAATAAGCGTGTCACTTTTTTGCTGGATGAATTTGCAGCTTTAGGTTATTTGCCTGAAATTGAGACGGCTTTGAGTACCTATGCCGAGTTTGAAGTGACGGTCTGGCCAATATTGCAATCGTTGATTCAGCTGAAAGGATTGTATGGGGAGAATTGGGAAACGTTTACGGCAAATACGGCGATCCGACAGTTTTTTACGATATATGACAACTTTACCGCGAATTATGTGAGTGCTGCGATTGGACAAACTTCACATGCAATTACAACGAAGGGGATGGTTGGCGGAGTACAGGATGCAAGTTCTAATCAAAGACCACTTGTAACGCCAGATGAAATAAGGCGTGGATCAGCGGAAAATATCTTTGCTTTTCTCGGCAGTAATCCACCGACGCTATTTGTAAAGCGGCCTTATTATCAAATGTTTGAGCTGAGAAATAAGGAGAATACGAATTCATATTATTCAATATGATTTAGAGAAGATACCATCACAGATAAAACGCTAGACCTTATATTTTGCCACTATTTTTTAACTTACTAACACTGAAAATCGACTAGTAATAGGCTACTTTCTTAAGTACCGATCTGCTTTTGAATGTTATTGTTCTAAATTTTATCACCCATAAACATATAAAATGGAAACTAAATTAAAGTCGGATAATTTAAATACTATAATTGGTTTCGTAATAGGATTGGTTGGTATAGGAATTTCAGTAATAACCGGTTACCTATCATATAAAGTAGCAAAAGAGGCAGAAAAGCCAATATATACAACCGTATTATTGAATTGTTTTATATTGATTATTATAATAACAATTATTTTGCTTATTGGGTTGTTATTTTTTAGGTATTATATACTCCAAAAAAAACAATTTGTAAAATCATATAGAAAATTTAATAATCAAAAAGTTCTTTCGAAAGCAGATTTAAAAGGAGTTGATGTTAAAAAACTCACAAATTACGACGAGATAAATTCTTTAAGTAGGATACAAAATGAAAATGTAAGCTATGATTTTTGGCAATCATCTTGGTTTGGTGGTGAATGTGAAAATGTCCAAGTTGAAGATAAAGTTAATAGTACTGTAATTCGAGAAGCTAATGATAATGGTAACGGTGAACACTTTGCAGGAAAAGTGCCTGTTACATCAGTAATAGTTGATGGTAAGAATAAGCATGTATTAGATATCAAATATGAGCATTATTTGGGGGGCGCGTGGTATGCTGCAATTCATGGTGTTAAGGGCAGACCTAGTATGGCGGATTGGGAAGTAAATACGAAAGATATATTAAAATCTCAATATGTGACATTCTTTGCGAGAGCACCTCAAACTAAAGTACCTCCTACAGCAGACAAAAATAATATTAGCAGATGCCCATTGATTTATGTTAGATTTGAAGATAGTGGAAACAAAACATCTAATCTAGTCGTTGTTAAAGTTCCGACTGAATGGGAATACTTTGAAATTCCCTTGTATAAGTTCATCCACAAACCTGAATTATATTATGACTGGCAAATGTTTACCGAAGAAAAAGCTATCAATGAATTAGACCAATTTAGGCCTGACAAAGTGATGCAGATTATGTTCGGCAACAGCGAAAGAATGCCCAGTCAGGCAGGCTCTTTACAAATTCGAGATATTTCTTTAAAGTAGAATTATCATGACCTTTATAAGTAATATTCAGTTTAAAGACAGCCAATATAGAAGGGTAATCAAACCTGACGCAAAAATCCGATATGATAATATAAGTGTAATTATCCCAGTAAAAAATAATCAGCGTGGTGTTGATAACTTACTTGATTCGTATACTGCACTCATTAATGCGCAAACAATTCCGAAAGAAATAATTATTGTTGATAATAATTCTTCACCACCATTAAGGATTAGTGAAAGGCATGAATACATAAACAATCTTATTATAAAAAAATGCCAAAGGCCAGGTCCAGCCGCAGCACGAAATGTAGGTATAGAACAAGCAAGTTCAAAATGGATTTTGTTTATAGATAGTGATTGTCAATTTACAGAGACAACACTAGCTGGATACTATAATCCTGCAGATCTTAATTGTATAGGATATGCAGGTAAAGTCAAGGCTTTGGGTAAAAGCATCTATTCTGAGTATTATGACGAACACGATATGTTGTACCCAAGAGAAAATCCGTTGGAAAGAGAAAAAAGACCACAATATTTAATCACGGCTAATTGTTTAATATGGAAACCTGCTTTAGTAGAAGTAAAAGGATTTGATGAGAGAATTAAAATTGCTTCGGGCGAAGATGTTGAAATTAGTTATAAACTGTCTGGAATTGGCCGCTTTGCGTACATGCCTGCTTCTATAGTATGTCATGACTATGGCGATACAATGTATTCTTTTCTGTCCAGGTTTTATAGATACGGAAAAATAATAAGAAATCTAAAGAGGATAGGAGTTATAAAAAGTGCTAAACTAATATCTTTTGATCAAGAAAAGGTAAATAATTCCCCTATAGATTTTATGCTAGAGATAATCAGAAATATAGCTAATATATGTGGTTATATACATTCAATATTTCGCCCTATTTAATGTTTCTAACTACGTTTCATTATATTTTAGTATAGCATACTCGGAGATAATACGCTTGCTATCTGTATTAAATTTACTAAGCCAAGCTTTCCACAATGCTTTATATGTATCATCAGAAATATCTATATAGGCTTTCCAAACATAATCAATATTTTTGCTACTATTCCGAAGATAATGTACGTCATCATCAGAATAATCCCAAAAGAGTGCTGCAATACAATCAATTGAAAATAGTATTTGATCATCTATATCTGACATAGCATATTTCTCTACATTTTTCATTTATCCTTAGCAAGTTTTGCATAAGCCGTTTCCCCTTAGATCAGCTTGAAGGAATTTCAAGGATACGCCATTGAAGTGTAGCCTTGAGTTAATCGGTATGTTAGAAGCTATCCGACAGGCCCGGTTAGCTGTAACAATCGTTTCCTCCTGAAGCTATATTGCTTATTGCTTTGCTTAATCTATCAGCCCCTCTTTACGCCTAACTGTCAGATGAGTTTTTGCACTCGAATCAAAGGAGAACCTTGTACAAATATAGGAATTGATTTCTCCAAGGCAAGCCTTGATGTGCGCGTGTTGCCATACGGACAGCTTAGACAGTTTCTCCATGATTCGGCAGGAGTTGCCGAGCTTGTCAAGCTAACTATAGTTTAGGGAAGATGTCTGACAGGTATTGTTAGGGGCGTAGACCATTTATAAGCTTCATCTGCTCTCATGTTATTCTTCCCTAATCACTCTTAACATATGAGCCTACTGACCGCCTTTTGCTGATTCCTGCTGTATAAAATCATGCATGATACGCATGGTTCAAAGCAGTTCAGCCGGTCAAGCGAGAGAGTACTTTAACTCCTCTCTGCGTCGATCCGACTACTATTTAAACGGACAAGAACGTCCTGGCAATTTGTGTGGGCGCGTTGCTGAGCGACTGGGTATCGCAGGCCCTGTTACCAAAAATACGTTTCAGGCTTTATGTGAGCATATCAACCCAGTAAGCGGTCAGTCGCTCACTCCACGCAAGACAGAAAACCGGACGGTTGGGTACGATATTAATTTTCACTGCCCGAACAGCCTGTCGATCTTGCATGTGCTTTCTCAAGACGATCACATCCTGGATGCGTTTCAAGCTAGCGTTCAGGAAACGATGCAGGCTATTGAGGAGGATGCGCAAACACGCGTTAGAAAACAGGGAAAAGATGAAGACCGACTGACCGGTGAATTGATTTGGACGGATTTTATTCATCAAACTGCACGGCCTGTGGATGGCATTGTGCCAGACCCTCATCTACACGCCCATTGCTTCGTGTTCAACGTGACCTGGGATGCTGTTGAGAATGAATTCAAGGCTGGACAGTTTCGCGACATCAAACGCGATATGCCGTATTATCAGGCTCGGTTTCACAAAATTCTGTCGGATAAGCTGATTACGCTAGGCTATCGTATTCGACGCACACCAACCGCCTTTGAAATCGAGGGCGTACCTGAGCGCATTGTTGATCTGTTTTCAAAGCGCACTAATGAAATTGGACGGATAGCCAGAGAACTTGGTGTTACCGATCCTGCCCAACTTGATCAGTTGGGAGCGCGGACCCGTGCCAAGAAGCAAAAAGGGTTGACGATGACTCAACTGAAAGAGGCCTGGCGCAAACATATTCATAGTCTATGTATGAATGATAGGGGCGAAGGTGATCAGCTTATCCGTCATGCGCCGTATCAGGAGCCGCCTTACCTCATCCCTCATGCTTGTGTTAGTCATGCCACCAGTCTGCGCTTTGAGCGGGCTTCCGTTATGCAGGACCGGCGCATCTTGGAAACAGCATACCGGAACAGTATAGGCAATGCGACGGTGAATATCGATCAGATCACGCATAATTTTGAAGCGGATCAGCGCATTCTTAAAATCAAGGATGGGGCAAAAACACTCTGTACGACCAAGGAGGTATTGGCTGAAGAACAGCAAATGGTTACCCTTGCCCGACACGGTCAGGGCACATTATTGCCACTCTAATCCGTTCCGCCAGCCATTGCGTTAGAAGGCGAACAGCGCGAGGCTGTGGCCCATGTGCTGACGACCGCCAACCGTGTGTCAATTATCCGGGGACGGGCGGGGACTGGCAAGACAACCTTGATGCAAGAGGCTATCCGGCAGATAGAACAAACAGGCCGTACCGTAACGATTGTGGCACCCACTGCACAAGCAGCACGAGGCGTGTTACGGGATGAAGGCTTTACTGAGGCTGAGACGGTCGCACACTTGTTAGCCTCGCCTGCCCTGCAAGCAGCACTCGCCAATAATGGCGTATTATGGGTTGATGAGGCTGGGCTGTTGAATAATGCAGACATGATAACTCTCCTTCAACTGGTCATCAAGCACAATGCCCGAATAATTCCGAGCGGTGATACGCAGCAACATGCAAGTGTTGTGCGTGGTGATGCATTACGCATCCTCAATACGGTTGCTGGCATTAAATCCGCTGAGGTGAGCCGGATTTTCCGACAACGCAATCCGGCTTATCGTAAAGCGGTTCAAGCCCTCTCTGAAGGTAAAGCCAAAAAGGCGTTTGCTACCTTGAAGGATCTAGGCGCGATTAAGGCCATTGATCCAAGCAACCCGTTTGCGGAATTGGCAAATGACTATGTCACGACACTGAAACGTGGAAGAACGGCTCTGGTGATTTCTCCAACACATCAGGAGGGTGAACGGGTGACACAAGTGATACGTGAGAAACTGCGCGATGCAGGGCGAATTGATAAAACGGAGTCACCTGCTCTCCAACTGGTCAACCGAAACCTGACACAAGCTGAAAAAAGCGACGCCCGTAATTACCAATCAGGCCAGATTATTCAGTTCAACCAGAACGTAACTAGTATCAAACGGGGTGAACGGTATTCGGTAAAAGCTGTTGAACAAGGACAGGTTAAGATAGCAGATAGTCAAGGACAAATAAATACCCTGCCGCTTGACGAAATGGCCAAGTTCGATGTGTACCAGCCGCATGAGATTAAATTGTCAAAAGGTGACAGCATTCGTATCACTCGCAATGGGTTTGATATGGCAAAACGCCGATTGAACAACGGCCAGTTGTTAGAGGTGGTAGGCGTTGAGTCAAACGGAACGATCCGTCTAAAAAACACCATCAGCAGAGTCAGCTATACGCTGACAGTTACGGACATCTTGCTTATGCGCATTGCATTAGCTCGCATGCCGCACAAGGCAAAACCGTCGATGAGGTGTTTATTGCGCAACCGGCCAGCACCTTTGCCGCTACGAGTTTAAATCAGTTTTATGTATCAGTATCACGGGCGCAGGATCTGATGCATATCTACACAGACGACACCGAGGGATTAATGGCACAAGCGGCGGATGTAGGCGACCGGCTATCAGCCTTAGAGCTATTGAAGCGTAAACGCTCTGCTAGACGTACCACCGAACGCCTCATACGCAACGCACCGCTAACAGCGAGCCAAACAAAAGCCGGTGTAAAGCCTGTGCTTGCATCTGTTGAAAACCCGATTCAACGAAAGCGGTCAGCGCATGTGTCCCGTCCAGCAATTTAAGGCAAATTTTGACCAGCCCGCACAAGACGGGCTTCCAACAACTCCGCAAGATATCGCTTCACTGGTTGGGGTGCAATTGCACGACGCTGACAGTATTGTCCGCAATATCTGTTTCGCATGGGAAGACGGACGCAAGGCGTTTTTTAATTATGCCTACCTAATAGCAGCAGAGTTTGAATCAGATACAAATCAGAATACAATTAAGCTCAGTTTTTCTTCCCACACCATTAGTATGTCAGGATATTGTCTGGAAATTCTGTTCTTTTCACTGCTCAATAATATGCCTAAATTGATAACCGTTATTAGTAAGCGTTATACGTATACTGAAGATTTAATTTATCCTGTTGTGGTTGAAATAGCTATTTCGAAAGAAAACTTATAGGTACTTATGAGCCTCCTTACATTACAAACTAGCGATTGTAACTTGATGCTGTCATCCAATAATAATGCTAATATCTCGACTACACACATTAGTTTGTATAAGTTAATTTAAAGCGATTATTAGAAAAGGGCTATGTTGATTTCTCTAGTGCTTCATGCCCATTTTCTATATGCAGCAATGCTTTCTCAATTAGGGGAATCTGTTGCGATGCCTCTTTGTCTTTTCGAGTCAATTCATTTTGAAACACAAAATAATAATATATAAAATGCGAGAACGGCAGTATGATATTAATTAAAATAAAAAGTGGTCTACGGAATTCATTTGTATCTACAATCCTTGTGCAGAATGAATATAGATCAAGATTATGGTTTTTGATGTGAAATTTTAAAATAAAATGAATTATCGTTATAGTTACCAAACCTAAAATGTATGTATAAAGGATATCACGGTAAGTTAAGTCTCTTTTTCTTTTCCTAGGCCAAAAGAAGTACCACAACACCTCCAACCCAAGCAATAAATCCAAAAAAAATAAAGTTAAATGCTTATGTGTCGATTCACTAGCAGAAAGAATCAAAACCGAGATGCAAAATAGAGCCAACAAAAAACTAGCAAAAGGGAATTTTTGATTCACTTTTACTTTAGCGTTTGATTTACTTTCATCTACCCCATCTCTCCATATATTAATTAAAAGACTTACATCCGTAGTTTGATGCAACAATAACTCACATTGGCCCAATATAGAAGGATCATTAAATGACTTTTTTATAGTCAGTAGCGATTCTTTTAATTTAGTAACTCTTAATTCAGTAGGAGCAATTAAGTTATTCAACCTGTCAAAAGGCCTAATAAGGTAGCTATCAACAATATCTGCGAATGACTTATTTCCGTTATTTTCTGACTGGACTACTTTAGAAACATTGTCTGGATGTGATAAAACAGCATAAGTAAAATTAAATGCAGAAAATAACTCAAACACTGAGTTACATCGATCAATATCCATAATAACAAAATATTTATATTAAAAGTGTGGGATAGCAATGTATTAAAAGGCAAAAACTAAACCAATGTCAGTAAGCTTTCAGAACGTAACTTTAGTGGCTTAGCTGTTAAAAACGATTGCTTGAATTTTTCAAGTAGTTCTTCACAAGTGTCTGGATCATTAAAGCAAAATTTACCGAGAAATTTTTCTGTATCATATTCAAGACGATACATGCTTTCGTCTCCTACAGTGTAGTGAACTTCATTGTTATCAATAATAGGCTTTTCAGTAGTTAATCTTACATCAATATTGTCTCTATAAGTTTTACTTGCAGAGTATTGTTTTAGAATATTAATAATATTATTATCGCCATCTTTATTTAAGTCGTAGTTATTTAAAATTACTGATATTTTTCCTTTGTTTAGTAAAAAATGCTTAAGGGATTTCTCGAATTTTTTTGTGCTATCATCACAAATATCTCTATGGAAATTACCCACAAACATGTTTATTGTTTTTGATTGCAGTAGTATATTTTCAAGTACAATTATAGCATTGTCACTCCCGTTATTAAACAGAGTCATTCCACTACGTGCAATGGCCATCTCTCTTATTGCATCACTATAAGTAACAGTTTTATGGGTGTATGTTTCAGCTGGCATAGATATACTTGTGTGTTTTAATTGCTTAATTCATTAATGGATGTCAAATTGTAGCCTCTTTTGAAGATGTATTCAAGGTAACCGAAGAAACGACATTTAGCTTATTTAACTCTCGAATGGTTACTTTCCGGTTTATCTTCTAGTTGTGCTCGCAAACGCAAACTTACTCTCGTGTTAGTGAATTTACAGCGATTTTCGCGTTCCCATCTTTGCTTGATGTGTTTTGGGTATGAAAATTGCTCCAAAATTGGGCATATATGCATCAAGACTGTTTGTGTTGCATTTTGCCATAAATATGTACTATTTGTACAAGCAATCAAAATTAAATTTTAAGAGTCATACATAAGCCCCTGAATGTATTCAACGGCCTTCTGCGCATGGGATGCAGCAGAAAAGATGAGCTTCTTGTCATCCTGCAAGGCTTGCAACCAGGATTGAATATAAGCGGCATGCTGTTTCTCAGGCATCGGCTCAAAGCCTAAATCAGCGGCCAGAAAACAGGCTCCAAGTTCGGCCACCAGTTCTTCTTTGGCATAGCCTGCATCACCGTAGGTTTTACGACCGAAATCACGATCCAAACGCGTTGGATGACGGGTCCAGTGCGTCAACTCGTGTGACAAAACGGCGTAATAATCGGTGACGGTCTCAAAGCTCTCGAACGGGGGCATCTGTACCCGGTCAGTGGTGATGGAGTAGGACGCCTGTGTCCCGGTGTAAATATCTGCTTTGGTCTGCTTGAAGAAGGTGTCCAGTTCCGCGTTACGTTGTTTGGTATCAACGACAGCCTTCGTTATGGTTGGGTGGAAGTTCTCCGGTAAACCGTCAATCTGTGACGCATTGAAGACCATGTAGCATTTGAGGAACGGGATCTGACTGGTTGTCTTCTCGCCCTGGTCGTTTTCACCTTCTCTAGTGATTTTATCGGCATAGACAACCTGTGTCGCCTTCTCGCCTTTGCGCACGTTGGCTTTCAGTTCGGTGGCCTGTTTGTAGGTCATCCAGTACGGGGACGTATAGCCCTGCTCTGCAGCAGTTCCCCACAGCATCAGGGTATTAATGCCGCTGTAGGGAATACCATTCCAGCGTAAGGGGCGTTGCACCTGCCCCGCCAGATGTTCGGCGTTCCACGGCTTACGCCAGGTGAGATTGCCCTGCTCCAGATCCATGATGATCTTGTTCGTGATCCGGGCATACACGTCATTCTGTTGTGGATTGCTTTGGGTCAATTGCGCCTCCTGTGGTGCGGTTGTGAAACGGGTTTGGTGGGATTTGTAGTTATCATCGATCTGTCCTTCGGTTGTCCGGATGATGGGGATGAACAGACCCGGCGGTAAGTTGAATGAACCAGCCAGAATATTGGTGGGGCGGGGAAAGCGTGAAACGCTGGCGAATATTGTGGTTGGTGGAATGAGCGCGTCGGGTACATCGCCAGCGTCAATCCTGACGAAACGAACAGGTACAGTGCCGTTGATCTAATTGCCTTCGCCTCAACACGGTTGCATCGAACCGCTAACGGGGTATCAATCCAGCATCCGCAAGCGATGTGTAATTGTGTGACGTGATAATCAGATGATCGAGCACGTTGATATTGAGCAGTTTGCCACCCTCAACCAATTTGCGCGTCAATGTCAGATCAGCACCGCTCGCCTGTGAATTGCCGCTGGGATGATTGTGGGCCAGAATAATCCCGATGGCTCGGGCTTTGAGGGCCGTGGCAAAGATGATTTTGGGATCGGCCAGACAGGCCGCTATACCACCCGTTGCAAGGTCAGAGATGGCCAGGCAGGTGTTTTTCTGATCGAGCATCAGGATGTTGAACTGTTCGACCAGTTCTAGCCGGTTTTCATCCCAGTTGACCCGTAACACTTCATAGGCCGTGGCAGGTTGTGTAATCTGGATACGGTCCTGATACGGTATCCGGTTGCGGTAGATGATCTCGACTTCGTCGACCTTGAAGAGGTCTTGCAAATGGAGTTGTGACATGTGTTCTCCTCACAAGGTCAGATTGCGTTGGTGCATGTGCCACGCATTGACATCCTTGTGCGGCGCATAGATTTTGTTCATTGGGGTATGGGTGAGATCAGCCTGTGTCTTGAAAAATTCATCAAGTGCAACAGCTGCCTTTTGACCGGCTGGATCGTTATCAAGCCAGGTGTAAGCGGTGCGATAACCGTAATCCTGGATATAGGGAATAGCCTGCTTGAGACACGACAGTGAATTGGTGACAATCGCATCGCCCTTGAATCCTTTGCCGTTCAGTTGCGTAATGGCGGACAGATAATCCATGAAGCCTTCAAAGAGATGGATACCAACTGGCTTGGGTTCCGTGCCCCGGATAAAGCTGATGGACTTCGCACCTAGAGAGCCTTTGAAGAATGGATTGCGCAATTCATAGCCGCCCTCTTCATTCGAAAAGCCCAGCGCAAAAAAGCTTTTCTGGGTATTCTGGTTACGGACGTGGATTTCTTTCAGATGACGATGGGCGATCTCCAACGGAATACCGCGCTTCTCCAGGTAATGGATTAAACCAAGATGCTGAATGGTTTTGCGGGATTTGAGCACAAGACTGGGTGCATCAGGCTCCTCGTGCTCAAAGACAGGCGGCTTGAACTGGTAGGGTGCCACACCCATGTTATTGATCCAGCGTAAGGCATCAGAGACGGTATGCGCTTCACGACAGAATTTGAGGTAGGCACAGACCAAATCGACGGGATCACCGCCGCGTCCATCGCCGTAATCATGCCAGCGATTGGTTTTGAGATAGACCCAGAAGCTAGGGGTTTTCTCCAAACGTACAGGTGAGAGGTACAATAGACGGTGTGGCGTGGAGCGTTTGGGGTGAATGTCGAGCTGACTTAAAATCTGGGCAATAGGTATCGTATTCGCATGGGCTATATCCATGACAGCCTCCGTATACAGAATAGAAAATAGAGAGCTAGAAAGCGGTTTAACTGGTAGGACGGTTATCGCGATAGACGCTGTTCGATAAATGCGTCCAGATCTGATCGTCGGTAGCGCACGGCACGACCAATCTTGATCGGTTTAAGATCGTAACGTTTAGTACAATCCCAGACAGCTAATGTACCGGGTGAAACGCGGAGATAACGGGCAGCGGATTTACGATCGAGCAGCGGTTCGATGATCTTTTGAGTCATGGATGCCTCCTCTGAATTAAGTCCTATCATACAATGTGATGTAGGAATATATTCAGGGTATACTGAATCGACAGCATTAAGCAACTGGAATCCAGGCTTATTAATCATAAATAATAAAAGTCGCCATAATACCGCTCGCGGGGGCTGGCCAGTTAAGCGCTTATTGCTTATTTATCAACCTGTATCCTAAACGCGGGCTGTAGCCCACTGACATAGTCACCATGTCGAGTCCCGGGTAGTGTACACCTGCCACCGTTTAGTAGCCTGCCCTGTGACGAAGTATGCAAGGACGCATTTACAGAGTAGAGTAAATCCTCTGCTTTTACTCTACTTCCGCTGAAACTGAAATCAGCTATTGGTTGCGCTTTCCCTATCAGGCATCTTTCCAGTACAAAATGCCAGAAACCAGCTACAAAGGTTATGGAGAGGATACGCCGTCGACGGACTAAAGCAATTAAATCCAGTTGATGCTCAAGCAGCCGGACAGGCTTTATCGATTGGTTTACGGGCTTTGTCGCTAGTAAATATCATCCAGTCTTAATTAGTTGATTTGATCGTCAATAAGCGGGATGTTTACCTAAAACAATACGCTACTCCGGTAGCACTAGTTTGAAGGAAACAAGCTGACCGCAACTCTCTAGATTCATTTCAAAACTAATTTTGATTTTGCTTTATGGACAACGAAAAATTTAATTTGTCTAAAGAAGAGTTTTTGAAACTTCTTCCTCTTGTGCCCGCTTACTTGACTGCTATCAGTTCAATAAAACTAATATTCTACTACAGTCGATTTGATATACAAATATTAGATTACATAGATATATCAGAAATACTGCTTTTCTCTATGAATGATGTTTCCTTATTCAGTGTGATTTTCCTAATTTATAGCTACATATATATAATAGGCGTTTTCAAAACAAAAAATAAACGAGTTGTACTATCCACGTCAAAACCTCTGACCTTCAGAGTACTAAGAAGACTCGTCGATGTGAAGATCTTAATACAAATCATAATTATAATCTTTTGCGCTATAATGTATAAAAAGATATCTCAACAGCCGATGTTTACTAACACGATTAAGCATGTAGCATTAGAACCGCCTTTTGATAAATTTTATAATCGAAAGTTTGATCTTAATATGTATATACTCAATTTTTATATACCTTATGTGTTTCTAGTTATTATACTGTACATTATAGCTTCAGATATTTATGTTGAAATCGATGATTATTTAAATTCGGAAATTTCTTCTTTGAAGACCGTCTACACGATTTATGTGTCTTTTTTCTTAACTATGTTATTTATTGCAGTGTTAACTGTAATTGTTAAGGCTGATTACATAAGTCACAAGCTGAAAGACCGAAAATTCCCGATTGGTGCGCATAGATATTATACATTCACAAATGGCAACGACTCGATCCGACTGGATAGTACCTACACGTTAATTGGAAAGTCGAAAGAATATTATTTTTTTCAACAATATAAAGACAGTCTTTTTTATAATTTAATCTTACCCACAACCACTGAGGCAAAATCTTTTTCATTTCCGCAGGAAAAATTGATAAAACATAACGATTATTAATTCATCCTTTTTCTGTTCTGTCTATATATCTGTAATACAATCGATCTGCTCCGGGTCCTTTTTGTAGGTTAAATTTAGTAGCTTGTTCCAAACCCTTTGGATTGACTGGCCGGGCACATATGACCGATATTTTGTTTTCCTTAATATTTCTGCTGAGGTGAGAAATAAGATTATGCATAATTAAACCGGATGTATATTTTCTATTGCCATAGACGGCACCAATGTAAAAAATCTTGCTTTTGCTATTGATGTGTTCAGGCGTAATCTGTCCACCCGTCCAGATATTTTTTTTTAAGCGTGATAAAGCTGTACGGGAAATTCTCATGATGGAGAAATAAGCTACGATTTCTCGCCTTGTAGATTTTTCCTGTAAGGATGTCGTTTCTTCGACTAATACTTGAAATACTTCTTTATCTTTTTCATGCCATAATTCCATCAATGCTAAGGGAGAAATATCCTCTCCAAAGGCATGCCGTCCTAACTCATAAATAGCACTTAGATCACTTGCTTCCGCGCATAGAAAATAATGATTGACCGTGTCGTCAATGTATAGGGTATCCGATTCACCAGGAATATGGACAGGAATGGCCGGCTTCAGATTGAGTACGAATCTATAAGCTACTATAAGTACGAATGCAGCAACAATTATTAGTACTAAGAAAATGATATCCATCACTCAAAAAATTGTTATATTAGTACTTTGTCGACGCTTACATCGGAGTTTCTGTGATGGCGCATAACGAAGCACACAACACTAAAGTAAATAAATTGAAGAGTTTACCTTTGACAATCCCCGTCAAGGATGACGGATCGGTACTTAGAAATATAAAACTAAATGGTAGGAAGTCAGCTGAAATAAGCTTAGAGAAATTCCTTTCAAACGCTCTGCGAATGGTAGGTGTCAAAAAGATTTTAGGATATAAAACGCGTAGAAAGGTTGGTAAGGGAGAGTTGTATTCTCCGGACGGGATTTTTATAGGAATGGTGAAGATATGGGGGCCAGGTTTTCAAAAGTAAATGCATTCCTGTTCCTGGTGGACCGGCAGTCATGTATGAATGAGGCTATTATGGGTGCCGATCGACTTGCAGAGTATACGCCCTCCTAATACGAGGCAATTATGCATGTTTGCAAGTTATTGCAAAATGTTAGAATTCCGGAAAATACTCAAACGTTTTTTGCTATGATTTTTGGTAATATAGGGGTAGCAGTGGCTAAAATCTAAATGAAAGTGGCTGATTAAGTGCTTGAACAGTGGTTGTGCCAGGCCTGAATTATTCTGATCATTGAGTTTGCTTGCTTCAACCCCTCAACATCGTGTTAGTCCACTGTTGGTCACGGAATCGATAACGGAGAAAGAAAACTGGTAAACGAGGCACATAGTTATACCAACATAATTTTCGATTCTAAGGGTAGCACGAGTCTTAAGATTAAGCCCTGTTAGGAAACGATTTAGTAGAGTGTGGCTCAGGCGGGCGGCGGTTTTCTGGTCGAGCAAGGCTTCCATATGATAATTTGTTGTTATTCACTACCTGAATGATCGTCTCAGTACACCGGTTTACGATCAGAATAAATTCTGTGTGTGCCCCTCACAATAGCATGACGTCCTGTTAATAACAGATAATTTAATCGTACCTTATTATCTATCGACCTATTCCATTGGGCTTATTTATACAGCATCAGATTTAATAAATGAGCTGGCTTTCAGGGGGATAGTGTAAGGATGATAGAATAAGTCATGATCAAATAGAGGAGAAACGCGATGAACGAAGCCACCATTTTCACCCATCAACTCTCCGGTTTCTTACGGCTAGATCAGGTTTTACAATTGATACCTGTGAGCAAAGCCACCTGGTGGAATGGATGCCGGTCCGGACTGTTTCCCAAGCCCTACAAGCTGGCACCTCGCGTGACAGCCTGGAAGTTGAGTGATATTCAAAAGTGCTTAGACACATTCCCGCTCTCAGCGATTGATTAAGGTCGTTTAACAGGAGTAGCAAGATTTGCCTAACATATTGGGCAAATCCTATCTTACTTTAGTGTCTATACCAGACCATGGTTTCAATCAAGGATTTAGATAATGAGTCAGTACATCGGAAAATCTATAAAACTGTATTTGGTTGATGGCTCACCATTAGGTATGCTGACAGCCGAGATAATGAACTGGACCGGTCATATATTGATGGGTCCTCGTACTCAACTAGCAGAATTAGTGCAACGACCTGAGATGATGCGCACTGGTGTCTATTTTTTATCTGGTCCCGACCCTGCGGTCGCAGGTAAAACATTAGTTTATATAGGTGAGAGCGATAATGTTGGAAAAAGGCTGATACAACACAATAAAGATGAGAAGAAGGACTTCTGGGAACGTGCCTGTGTCGTTACAAGCAAAGATCAAAATTTAACAAAAGCACATGTTCGCTACTTAGAGAGCCACCTGATTGCCTTGTCTCAAGGGGCTGGTTACGCAAACATTCATAATGGCACTTCACCGGAGTATAATTATCTACCAGAGGCGGACATTGCGGACATGGAGTTCTTCATTTCTCAGCTTCGCTTAGTATTGCCCGTATTAGGCTTAGATTTTTTAAAAGAACCGTCCAGGATTTTACCCTTATCACAAACTGATACTCATGATAGTAAACCTAAAACCTTATTAAGATCACCAGTATTCGTTGCCAAAAGTAATAAACACGGCTTAACGGCTGAAGCATGGGAAACAGGTCCTGAATTCGTGGTTCTTGCTGGTTCGGAAGCCCAACCCAAATGGATCGGCAAAGGTGACCATACATACAAATTACTTTTTGAAAGATTAATCAGCGAAGGCAAGGTCGTTATACAACCCGATAATTTGAAAGCAATCTTTCAAGACAATACGCCCTTCTCAAGCCCAAGTGCGGCAGCCGCAATCGTTTTTGGGCGCGTATCAAATGGTAGAACTGAATGGAAAGTAAAAGGCAGTAACCAAACTTACGCCGATTGGCAAAACGAGGAACTTGCTAGTTTGAAAAGCGTGATTGGCGATGAATAGAATTGTCATTAGTAGAATACCGATTGCTACGCGTTCGATAACGAGTCTATGTAATCAGCCCATTCTTGCATCATCACCACACGTTCGGGCCAGAACTGTGCCCGGTCGTAGGCCCTGTCAACCTTATTCCGTGGGACGTGCGCTAATTGACGGTCAACGACTTCATGCCGGTAATTCAGTTTCTCTTTAATAGCGCTCATTGCCAATGCTCTAAATCCGTGCCCGGTCATGACTTTGGCGTACCCTAATCGTTCTAATGCTTTCAAAATTGTATTGTTGCTGATGGGTCTGTTTCGGCGAACAATGCTGGGCAGAATATAGCCCTCCCCACCGTAAAGCTGCTTCAACTCGTTCAGAACCGCAATGACCTGTCGGGAAAGAGGAACACGATGGAGACTGCGCATTTTCATGCGCTCCGCAGGTATTACCCACTCCGCCTTACCTAAGTTGAACTCATCCCAGGTTGCGTTGATTAGTTCTCCTGTACGCACGAAGGTTAGCAAGATTAGCCGGATAGCTAAAATGGTTTGCTTAAACAGCCGACGCTCATTGCCCGCCAGCGCTTTCAGTAATTTGGGCAGCTCGTCAATGTCGATTGCGGCAAAGTGTCCCTTCTTATATTTCTCAAGAGCCCCTTTCAGATCAGTTGTGATGTCTCGTTCAATCCGTCCGGTTATCACGGCATAGCGCATTATCTGACCAAGCACCTGCAACATGCGGTGAGCCAGGTCATGTTTGCCCCGTCCTTCAATTTCACGCAGACAGATCAGCAAATGCTGTACTGTGAGTGACGAAATGGCCTGACTGCCTATAAATGGAAAGAGGTCTTTTCGCAAACGGCCCAATAGGCATTTTGCGTAATTGGGCGACCAGATGCCCACATTGTGGGTATGCCATTCAAGCGCGACAAGTTCAAATGTCTGCTCTTGTTTGAAGCGGGCTAGTTTTTTTTGTTCCTGTTTCTGCTGGGCTGGGTCAACCCCTTCTGATAGTGCCTGTTTGGCCCTGTCTCTTTTCTCCCGGGCTCCAACTAGGGACGTTGCAGGGTAAGGTCCGATAGTTAGTAACTTTTCTTTGTCACAGAAATGATAACGATATCGCCAAATCCGCTTGCCAGTTGGTTTCACATCCAAGTAGAGACCACCTGCATCATAAAGGCGATACGCTTTCTCTTTAGGTTTGGCGTGTCGGCAATTAAGGTCGTTCAAAGACATCGTACCCCCTGTGGGGTATTTTATTTAGGGATACGTATTATACCCCAAATTATACCCGGTTTTTAGATAGACATGGCTAGTTTACGTTAAGCCATTTTAAACGAGTATAATACAAAAACCCTTGAATTTCAAGGGTTTTTAGACACCATGATATGTAGATATATATAGAAGTGGCGGAGAGGATGGGATTCAGAAAGAACAACTAACTAACTCTAATTAGTTGATTAATTCCTTAGTCGGGCTGGATATACCCCACATAATACCCTTCCATTTTTATACTGTGTTAGACAATTAAGTTTGCTTGGCCCTACTCAAAGTGAGCTTCATCCAAAATTCAACGCACTTAAAGGTCATAAGACAACCATACTTGAACAGATGGCTCAAAGAATTAGCGACTTGATGGTTTGACCATTCTCATTCTAAAAAGTACTACCTACAGATCGTTTCTGGTTTGAGTATGCAACCAGCTCGGCGTGAGTGCCTCGTTTGGCAAGCACCGATTTATCAAATACCACAGTCTGATCGGCGTGGCAGACGATGCTAAGTCGATGGCCCACGATAACTACCGTGCGACCCGCGAAAAAATCGGTTAAGTTCTTCATAATCACCGCTTCATTGGCAGCATCAATACGGTCTACGCCCACGGCGACATTACAGGCGATGGTGTCAGAAAAATAAATTCGTCCTGCAATCTCCAGAACGAATGCCTAATGTATTTCAGTGCGTATCACCCGAGCGGGTGGGTTCGTAGAAGCGAACAGCAGTTTGAGCAACGTAGTTTTGCCGCTCAGACCAACAATGGCCGTGGTTGTCCCAGCCAGTATGAAAAAGTCGACGTGTTGCAAGACTGGCTCATTGCGCGCTCTGGGATAGGTGAAACTGACGTTCTTGAGCGTTAGGCTACGGAAAGCAGGAACTGCTCAATGCGGGGTATGACGGCGGGTGCCTCATCAGCTAGTATGTGAATTTCGTTAGGCTTCTCAAGACTGATTTTGACATTTTGAACACTTTGTGATAAGCCAAGAAGCTGACTAACGCGGCTGTTGAGCTGTCCGATGATTTGTTGCAGGGCCAGCATCGCTCCGAGTGTGTCTAACGTTACTTTGGGAGCCCAAATTCTCTACGTTGACCTTGTGTCAATATAGGATACACATACTGGCGAAGGCTATCAAGGTCATTCTTAGGATAATCTATAAAGAAAGCCCAGTATTGTCGAGAGGACAGATTAACATCCTGGCTTGTTTTACCCAGTTCTGCACGGAGTAAATTACCCGTCAAAGAAAGCTTACCAAGCTGGGCATTGGAACTGTGTATATTATTTTTTGTGCCGTTCTGTAAATCGACGATTTCTATTCGATTAGTGTACAAGACAAGTAAATGGGTATCTGACACATGATTAGTGCTGTAGAACCTAATATTTGACTTGATGTTTGACTTGATGTGAGGGGAAGCTACTGACTGGAAGGCTGGAAGGAGGCTTGTAGGGTCTACTTTGTGGATACTTAGGCTATTGCCTTGCTTCATTACCATATGGTTTTTCCCGACAAGGACCGGTCGCAAGCTCGTCGGAAAAGAAGCTAAACACTTCCCACTTGGTTGGTAACTAAACAACAATCCAGGTTGACTAAAAACTGAATAGAACAACTGATCGGCCGACTCAGAAACCCAATGGTCATCTACGCCACTCACTAATAATTTTGCCTGTTGATGATCTGGCTTTAAATCGACTACATCTATTTGAAACTGCAAAGGACTTTTGCTTACGGCAGGAATAATTACTAATGACTTGTTATCGGGCGCGAACATCAATCGGCTTATATATTTAAACGGATAAGTCAAGGAGCCTAAAATCCGCGTATGATTATCAACTGCCTGTAAATCCATAAGTTTAATCTGGCCACTCCTTGTCACACCGGCCAATAAATTAGCTTCAGTGCAGAGCTGGTATTTTTCCACCTTGTCAATCCTGCCCACGTAGCGTTTTTTTTGCAGGTCAAAGACCCAAAGACGCTGTTGATCACTTGTCGTTTCTGCATTCTCTTGGATTAATACAAAATGATCCTGAGCATCAAAGGTGATCTTCGTGTCTGAGGGAGATAGCTTTGCCTGATCCTTGACCAGTTGCTCGTTGAAAAAAGGCAATTCTTTTACATGTTGTCCCGTCAGGAGCTGTAAATGAGGTTGCCTTTTAGCGTCTAAAAAGACGGCATAGGAGCCCCCAGTTGATAGAGTAACTGCCTGCGTTGAGGGAACATGGATCGCTTCGGAGCTATTTTTCAAGGTCCGCAAGTTGAGAATTCTAAATGTATACCCAGTGCTATCCGGCTGAAAAATCGCTAAAGACATACCCGTCAATTTTATGGCAGATGCGGGTATTTTAAAAAGTACAGTGTCTTTTCTATTGCCCCTCCGCTGAAATACTTCGGCGATTCCATCAGATATGCCATCATCGTAGCGTGCTACGACATATTGCTGGCTTTTGTCCATCAGTACCTCTCGCCCCGCATAAGGCGCAAACGTGCGCGTACTACTAGTGGCTAAATCAGTTTGATACCATTGGAAGAAACCTTTGCTCAGTTTAGCTTTTTCCTCCCATAGGCGAAAGGCGACTGCATGATGACCTTGGTTGTAATTCGGCAAGGCAACAGCTTCAAATAAATACTGAGAGAGCCGTCCCTTCGCAACTAAATTAGCCAAGCCATAGCTTAGAAAAATCACCGCGAGGATCGATGCAAGCGTAAAAAGGCGGATGACGAACTCATAGCGTTTCTGTAGTCGCTGAACTTTTCGAAGCTCGACATCTTTAGCTCGTTCAGTTTGGATGGCTGCCTCCTTGGCATCAATCTCTTGTTGGAGTAGGAGAGCTTGCTGCGCGCGCTCCTGTTTCAGTTCCCTGCTGCTTTCTTCCCGGTCGTTTCGACGTTTTTTCCAGGCTTCGCGGATCTTTCTTGCTTTTTCAACGGGCTCAATTAAAGTATCGTGACTGAGCTCATAGGTAGTACCAAGGTGAGTTACATCAGATCGGATTAGCCTAGCATCCTGCAACTGCTGAATTAGTTCGCGCTTATGCGTATTGTCCAGATTGCCCAGTAAACGAATCATTTTGGGGTCGGAGAGAGCTACTCGCCTTCCTCCTTCAATCAATTCGTTTTCTAGAATATTACTAGCTACCACAATAGCCGATTCATTGCCAATGCCATTGAGTTGTGTTCGGTAGAACTTATCCAGGATACGGTTAATTTCACGTTCACCTGTCAGCACTGACTGATCCACTACGGCGCAAAACTCGTCCTTTTGGCACCCTTCAACAAATTGACAAACAATCTGAAGCTGCGCGCCTTCAACTTCGCTGTTTTCGTTACAAAGCGTTTTCAAGATCGTATCTAGTACCAGCGGGTCGTAGGTAAATGCTGGCGTTATAAAAGGTCCAGCTTCTTGCGTGAGTTGCGCTGGTAAGCAGATGGCATCACGGGCAGCCTCCTCCTGCAGAGGACCAAGCTCATACCGATTGCGTAGAATCAACGGGAAATAAGCTTTGAGACTGTCCATATCCGACAAACGGTCAGCTCGAATGGCAAATACACACTTTATAGGTGGTTGGGAACTCCAAGCTACAGCTTCAGGCGTGCGCTTCTCTAAATCCAGGAGCCAGTTTATAACTCGTGCTGGAGCCTGGTCATGGAGAAGTTCAACTAATTGCGATGCAAAAACCTGCTGATCCGCTACAGGATAGGAAAAGAATTCCTCAAACTGATCAAAGACAAATATGGGTACATGCCCACCGGGAAAGGGGCAAGACTTTACTGCTTCCCACAGCCGAGGGTTGTTTCGGTCATATAGGATCTCTAACTTTTGCTCAGCCAACTTTTGTTGAGTACAAGCCGCACGAAACTCAGTATGGAGACTATTGATGAGTACATCAATAGGCGATTTAGAGGTTGCCTGGTCAATCGGTGCTGTTTTTTCTTGCTGAAAACGTACAGAAATTGGTTGAAATCCTTGCGTGTGTAAAGACGGAATAATGCCAGCATTAAGTAATGAACTCTTCCCCAGTCCCGACTTTGAAAACAAGACTACTACCTGCTCTAGGCGTATTAGCTGGAGTAACTCTTCCTTCTCTCGCCCACGGCCGAAGAAAAGAGGCTGCTGTTCGGGTAGGAATGAATTCAGGCCTGGGTATCGGTCTTTACCTTGTTTGCTGATGGCCATGCGATAATTATAGTTTTTTATAGATGTCAACTAACTTCTTTAAAGAACTGTCTGGCAGACGAGTCAGGTCATCATCAATGAAGTAACATTTAAATTCTTCTTCAAAAAATTCACGATTAAATTGATTATACGCTACGCCTTTCGGAGAAATTGAAAAGGAGCGATTGTCTTCTTTGATCAGTTTTAACACCGTCTGAAACATGATCTTCACGTACCACTGATCGAAATCAAACCCTAAGAAGAGATATGATTTAGGCCCATTTTCATGCACGGTAAATTCATTTACCACCTGTGGATCGAGCGCAGGATTTCGATTAATTAGCCGAGTTGTAAAATCGAGTAACTGAGTCTCGGTCAAGATCATAGAAGGGCGGTCGCCAAACCAGCCAAAAATATTATAGAGTAACGTTTGGCCAGGGCCAAGAAGCTCTGGTATCCTATGAACTGCCCCATCAGCATTGGTTATATTATAGTATCGATGTACACACTGACCAGGTTTTTGGCCGTTTAAAATAGTCGCCAGTTCGTCGTCGGGATTTGTGTTGATTATAACTTTAAAAGGTAATTGTGCAATAAGCTCATAGAGGCGTGTATCGGGCTGGCAAGAATTATAAAACTCTTGTGCCAGTTTGCCCTGGATACCCGGAATATCCTTAACAAGCAGATTAATATCAGGCAGCTTAACTTCATTATAACGCTGGGCAATATAGGGTAAGTTAGTCGTGGCTTTTTCGTCGAAATAAACGTTGCTGTCATACATTTCCTTTGCTAATACTTGGGCAAAGGCCTGGTTAAACACCATAAGCGTAGGGGAGTCATTGCCGTCCTCTTGGACGTTACAGCGAAGCATGCCTGGTCCAAGGAAAAGCAAACAATGGCCGTCGGCAATTGAGCGAGCTAGTTTCTCCCAACGCGTAAGGAGGCCATTTTCTAATTCGTTAAGCCAATATTTAAAATTGTCATCATCGGAGCTTTCTTCGGCTACTTTCCTTACTAAACTCGCTAACCGGTTTCTACTTTCAGCAGTCTTTAGGATTTGCTCCCACAATTCGATTGCTTTGCCGGTGACCCCAAGCGGTATTTTACCCAATTCAGCATGTTCAATAATGCGCTTAATCTCATCAATCTTATCGTATTTGGTTGCCAACGAGATTTTTAATCGGAAGCGTTCGCGTTGTGTGAGTGGCATACGAGCAACGTTAAGTGCGGATTAGTTGTAACTAAAAGCTCCAGTGTAGGGAGTGGGTCAAGTCGAGTGCTATTGCTGGGCTTAGTTCTTGAGTTTGTTCTAGCCTGTAGGGATGCTCCGACTAATTTCTAAAGCCTTTGCAGTGCTTCTTGTATACGGAGACTATTAATTCCTTCATTGCGAAAGACAGTCTGCTTCGACGCTGGGTCAACCAGATTACCGCCTGCATGATGGAGTGCAACGACCTCCCACGTAGAATTGAATACGGGAGAGCCTGACGAGCCAGGTAAGGTATCCGTTAAATATTGGACTACCGTCTCATCCACGCCTGTTACAATGTTATTATAAAGCGCGATTTGCTTAGGTCCGCCAGAAGGATGTTGAATTATATTGACAAAATCTCCCTTTTGGGCAGAGACCTTACTAAGGGGCAGGGTACCGAATTGCGCTATGTCCCCTCTTACCTTAACAATGGTAAAGTCGAAGTCTTTGGTCGCCAGCGTATCTGTACTGGTTAGGAAAGCAGTAGTAGGATCTAACGAAAACTCCTCAAAAATGGTGTCGAGACCCTGTAGCGTTTTTTGGTAGTTAAACTGAATCTTAGCCTGTTTTGCGATCTCTCTGTTCCTAAGCACGTGGTTGTTTGTAATCAATAAATTATCGCCGACCAGAAAACCACTGCCTAAACCTTCAGGTGTGACAATTCGTACGACAGCGCGGGCACATTGCACCCCTTGATCTAGAAAACTGATGGGTAATAGATTACTTTTAGGCCCCATTAATTTCTCTAACCCTCTTTCTTCATCTACCTTTTTTGGCGTACCAGCAATAGTTTTTGACGAGCTAATTGAAAATTGCCCTTTTCTGAAATTATCTAGTATCCCTTCTACTAATTCGTCGCATGCGCCTAATTCATTAGACTTGGTAATTTCTTCTAAAAGCGTAATAATCCGGTTCCAGCTAGAGGTTTTTCTGGCGTAGTCGAGAATATTAAACCAACGTGTTATCGATCTACCATCAAACTCAATCATGATAGTGTTGAACTTAGCATTAGTGGCCACCCGATAGGCTTCTTCCCTAGATGAATAGAGTTGAGCTAAATGATAGTTTAGTGTAGTAAGGTCATTATTCCAGTCCATGTATTATAGGGGTTAGGCACCTGCTATTGTTGGTCAATGAATAATAAATCAATAAGTTCTTCCATTTTTCCTGGCGTATTCAAACACCAGTTCATGAATTGGGAAATCTGGTCAGCAGGTCGATTACCGGCGAATGTGGTAACCGGAAATCTGAGGTAAGTAGCAATTCGGTTAATACTAGGTGTATCAGAATAAACCTGTGCTAGCAGTTGAAGGATTTCTTCCGCTCGCTTTCCTCTAAAATAGGTATCTCTGATTCGTTCTTTAATCAGTTCGAGATGATACCGGCTTCCCACTTCAGCCCGCCTTAACTGTTCAGGTGAATCGTAAGCGTCGTTAAACAAAGGATTAGCGGGATCGGGATTAAGAAGAAAACGACCATTTGAATAATGTTTTACCCGACGAGTCTCAAATTCATCACCAATTTGATCCCATGATTTTTCAGGAGGGACATCGCGTATTAGGTAATCATACAGTATGAGGCCTTCCCGCTCATATTCGATTAGGGTATAGGGTTGATAGCTAGGCTGCTCCCGTTTCGCTGTAATCTCTATTTGGGATTCATCTTCAACGAGTAGATAGGCCCTTGGAATGCCCTTGATCGATTCGAACCGCTGGGTCCATTCTTGGGTCATCCGTTGCCATCTTACTCGCTTCAATCGTATTCTATGACCTGGCTCTAGATTAAGCTTATGCCAAATCGTATCTCCTATTAAGAGGGGAATTGCATAAGACACCATACCCCTTTTGCCTACGCTTACAATCCTGCGTCCGTTAATAGGAGGTAACATATTCGTTCCAACTCCGCCTAATAATTCCCCTGACTCCGACGAGGGATAGTGATCGTCCCAATTAAGATAAGAAAACTTATCAAATTTGTAACTGAAAGTACTCTCCATAAGGGAATGGATAAGCCCTGGAACACGAGGTACCCATTCACTGATAATAAAATCCGCTAATGAAAAAGGCACGTCAAATAGTTTCGTATTGTCTGCTAAAACCATTTTCCAGAAATCATACTCGTCCTGAACAGTTCTCTCTGGCAATGTCAGGCTACTAACGCTTAGATCATCTATGCGATCCGAAATGGCATAGTTTTCCAGTGTTTCAATAATGTGAGTGGCTTTATAGGCATCGAAAAAAGAAGTTGAGCGATTCATATTTTTTAGAAAGCAAGCAACTCTGGATTTTCTACAGACAATTTATCGATGAGTTCATCCATCTTACTGGGGGTATCTAGGCACCAACCCACTAATTGAGCAATGCGGTCGGCCGGTCGGTTGCCGCTAAATAACGTAACCGAGAATCCAAGGTGAATGGCAATTCGGCTAATATCCCTGCTATCGGTATAAAGCTGTGAGAGAATTTTATAAATATCTTCTAACAATCTACCTTGGAAATAAGCTTGTCGGACTCTCTCTTTTAATATGGCCAGGTGATATCGTCCGCCACTTTCTACTTGCCTAAGGTGGTCTGGTGAACTGTAGGCCGTTTCAAAAAGTGGGTTAGTGGGATCAGGATTAATTAGGTAACGACCGTTATAGGCGAAGTCTCTTTTGTAGTTCTCAAAGAAGTTAGCCACTTCCTGTTGGTAATTATGAACGCTTGCATTGCAAAACACATAATCATAAAGCAAGGCATCTTCATAGACGTATTCAATCAATGAATACGGTTGAAAGATCGGTGGGCTTCTCAGGCCTGTTACCCGTATCTGCGATTCATTGTCTATACATAGATACGCATGAGGAATACCCTTAATCGATTCAAATCGCTGCGTCCACTCCTGCGCCATTCGTTGCCATCTTACCGCGTCCAACTTCACCATATTACCGGTCTCTAAGTTCAGTCTATTCCACATCCCGTTCGAAATAAGGAGCGGGATTCCTGCCGAAGCATTCGATCCGCTGCTAATACTGACAATCCGCTGTCCATTTGTATCAGGCCCAAACAGGTTCGTGCCAACGCCGCTTTGAACAAACTTTGATTTTGAGTAAGGGTCATAGACTGGTCGACCATCCCAGGTGTTTCTCCTCCTCTGGGTCGCTTCCTTATTCCACCATAAGCCTGGTATCCTAGGTACCCATTCGCTCAGTGTAAACTCCTGATCTAAGCTTACTTGTCTATCAAGCGTATTAACAGGGTCTGTCAAAATGATGCGCCAGAAGTGCGCTTCATCTGAAATTCTCATGATGGGTTGCACTTGCCCACCCAGAGCTACAGCCTCTGTTTGATCAGCCACTACGTAGTTCTCCAGCGTCTCAATGACACGCACGGCTTTATAGGCTTTGGCAAATGTTTCCTGTACGTCGTAATTGGAATAGGGCATGAGTCAAGGATTATACGATCTAATAAAGGCTTTCAGCCGTTCAGAGGCTTCAGGCATGGCCAGAATAGTGTGTAAAAATGCCCGCTCTTCAGGAGGAAGCAACTCCGCAGGTTGTTTTTCTTCGTTATCCAAAATCTGCTGCAAGCGCAAGGATTGCTGAATAAGCTGCTGAACCTCAATCTCAAACATACTTTGTTCCGTTTTGGACTTGGGTATTGTTTCAAGCGTAATAAAACCTGCTAGAAGGCTCAATAGGGGAAAAGAGACAGTATCAGGCAAGGTTTGATTAAGTAAAGAGACATTAGGCAGAACAGCTAATAAATCAGCTGCTTTCAGCACACCTGCACCAAAATACAGGGTAACATCATCGTTGAAATTAGGCGCGATAGTGGGGCAAGCCGATGTAAACAGCGCATGACGGATTGCCTCAACGCGTTGCCAGCCAAATGGCATAGCGTCAATTTCACTAAAATAGCGTAACCTATACAGGGCCGCCGCCGCCGCTACTTGAGGAGTAGCTGATGAGGTACCAGCTCCCGCTAGACTTACAATATGGTCGCAATCAATTTTTGCCCAAGGCACATTGGGTGTAAAAGCTGCAATGGCTGAGCCCATGCACCGGCGCGGTCCAAAATTTCCTTGCATGACACTCAGCGAGGTATGAGGTCTATAGTATGGTGATCCGTCGAATGTAACACCGCATGCAGCCACTACTCGGCCGAAACGCGCTGGATAAACTAGCGTTCTCGGTGTGACTCGGCCAAAATTATTACCGGCGGCAGAAACAATGAAAATACCTTTCTCGTAAGCCTGATTTACGACATCAGCCCAGGCCTGTGAAGCCAGCCCACCCATGCTCATTGTCACGATATGGCAGCGTGTCGTTGTATCGTCATATAGGGAAATAACGTATTCCAGGGCTTGGACAAAGGCCCTTGTACGAAACAAAACCACACTTTTAGCTATTCGAATCGGCACTATTTCTACATGACTAGCCAATCCGATACTATCGTCAAAATTGCAGTCGTCTAATTTAATCCGCTTGCCCGCCAGAATACATAAAGTCCCCGTTCCGTGGCCAGGCATCTGGCCAAAACCATTTGAATGCCTATCCGCCGCATTATCGCCCAGTTCACCCTCAATGAAGTTTCGTTCTAAATCATGCCGGACGAGTGTGTCAGGAAATGTGTCATGTGTTGGGTCATAACCTGTATCCAAATGTGCAATGCGAACGATGTGGTCTTTATCTGGCTGTACTTGATCACGCGCAACTTTTAATTGAGCAAACTCAGCGTCTAAGTGCCAGATTTGCTTACTGGGTAATTCATTCTGTTTTGGAAATGGCCAATTCGTATCATAATCATTATCCTGTCGACATACCTCTTCTGCTGCATCAGCCGACTCAAGCGAAAAGAGCTCAGCATCATAAGCTGGATTATCGAACACGTAGTAGTTGTCTTTATCTGGTTCCGCAAAGTCAATTCCCGGCTGTTGGATGGCTTGATGAGCTTTGTCCCATGCTGTTGTGACGCTGAGTGATTCATTTGTCAGGCCTTCAGAGCTGAGTAGAGATACCAAAGCAGCTGGTTGACCTTCTAAAATAAGGTCATTTACAAACAGTTTCATAAAATTACTATTGTTATAAATGGCCTTTGACGCTACAAAAAAGAGCTGTTAAAGCAGACATGCCTAAATCTATGACAATTCTATCAGGCCTAAGTCATATCAAGAACAGTGTTACATTCGTATTTATCAACCGGTAGTTTGAGATGGTCCAGGTTCGCTGAACGGTCTAAGTGTGACCTGTTTCCATTAAACTGGCCCGTTCTAAAGTAGAGAGTCTGGGCGATTTTTTGGTACTTTAAACAACCAGAAATCGCTTATGAAAAAGACCAAGTTCACCGAAGCGCAGATCGTTGTTGCCCTTCGTCAAGCCGACACCGGAACCGTTGTCGCCGAGGTTTGCCACAAGATGGGCATCAGTGAAGCCACCGCACCGGCGGACCGGTTCTATAATTGGAAAAAGAAGTATGGTGGTTTAGGGGTTCCCGAACTGCGCAGGCTGCGTCAACTCGAAGAAGAGAACCAACAGTTGAAGCAACTAGTGGCTGATCTGAGCCTGGACAAACAGATGCTTCAGGAGGTGATCAAAAAAAGCTCTAAGGCCAGCTCAACGCCGAGGGCTGGCCCAAGGCCTGATTATTGAGTATCTAACCGGCGGGCTTGCGAGGTGGTTCTTTTACGGCGGTCAAGCTGGTTTTACAAAGCGCGATCCAGGGATGATTCAGTCATCCGAAAGCGGATTCGAGAGATCGCGCAAACCCGCGTACGCTACGGTTGTCAACGCATTTTTACCCTGCTCAGACGCGAGGGCTGGCGGGATAATCACAAGCGAATTCACCGCTTCTATCGTCTGGAAGGCCTAAACTTGCGAAATAAACGCCCTCGATGTACCCGAATGGCTGCTCACCGATTGGATCGGCCGGAGCTCTCTATTATTGGTCAGTGCTGAAGTATGGATTTCGTATCTGATCAGCTCTTCGATGGCCGCAAAATCCGGGCCTTAACTATAGTGGATAATTATAGCCGCCAATGCGTGGCCATGCACGTGGGCCAGTCGTTGAAAGGGGAAGATGTGGTAGCAGTTTTGGAAAGCCTGAAAGTTGTATCTTTAACCGTTCCTGGCCGCATTCAAGTTGACAACGGCAGCGAGTTTATTTCGAAGGCGCTCGACAAGTGGTCCTATGATAATGGGGTAACGTTGGACTTCTCTAGGCCAGGAAAACCCACCGATGACCCATTTATTGAGTCATTCAATGGTAGCTTTCGGGACGAATGTTTGAATGCTCACTGGTTCTTGTCCCTGACTGACGCAGAGGAAAAAATTGAGCATTGGCGTCAAGAATATAATAGCTTTCGGCCTCATAGCTCCCTTGGCGGATTGACGCCAAATGAGGTGGGAATAGAAAGGAAAAGAATGACAAATGACCGCCCGATTCTCAACCTCTGAGCGGTCCAGAAATTGGGGGTGGCTCATGACCGTCCGATCCTCAACTTCTGAGTGGTCCAAGAAATGGGTAGGCTTCAATCGCCCAGACTCTTTACTTTAGAATGGTCCAGTTTATTGGGAGGAGGTCACTCACGCATCAATAATACTAATTATCGATGATATACCCACCACTGATATATACCTCACTCTTGAGCTATCCTTTATTTGGGTTATACTAGTGTACGTATGTTGCTGATTGATATATTTTAGCAGTGCAATTCTAATCAGCATCCTTTGATAAGGATTCTCTCTGCAAAGAAGCATATCTGCTTTTTAACAAAGAAATATCGCCTGTTTGCCAATTATTAGCTTCAATAATTTTCAGTAACTTTTCGCAAGCCTTTGAGAGTATATTAATAAAGCTGCTGAGTTGAATAAAAGAAGAATCAATTGTGTGATCTTTTTCGATAAAATCAAGTGATAATTGATTTTTATCGATATACTTAACTAATATGCTGTAAGGTCCATCCATAAATCTAAGTCGTTCTTGCTTACTTAGTCCTTGCTTTAAATTTATTGCGCTTTCCACCCACCACCCAAGAAGTACCACGACGAAATCATTCCAATCAGTGTCTGGGAATATCTTGTCTGAAGTCTCAAAATACAGCACTCCATGTATGTTGCCACTTGAGCTAAGACGAAGTGAATTTGGTTCAAGTATTATTTCCATCATTTTATTTAGGATAAGCAGATTCAATTACTCTTGTTGCTTTGTTGAGCCACATTTCAATTAGTAAGCCTTGATCAGAAATACCTTGGAGCAATACTCTGTCATCTTGAGTAGAGATTTTACCGCTTACATTCTTATACGCACTTCTTACTGCACTTTCAATTTGTTTTTGAGTCATATACTCTGGGAATAAACTAGTTGAGGCTCGTTGTTTTGCTATCAAGCCGCCTCTGGTATGCCTATCCACAATGTGTTCCATATTAATCGAAACAGTTTTCAATGCTGGTAAAGTCATTTTTAATGATGGGTTTCTAAACCTTTTAATCAAGGTCGCCAGCTTTTGAGCACTCGAAAATTTACCAGCTGGTCCAATATCTGGAGGAGATCCATTTATAGGTATTTGAAATCCAGTAGCATACCCATCTGCTCCAACAGAATAATTCATTCCAGCCCAATTGTAGGCTCTATTTCCATTAACAAGTTGGTCTAAGCTATCCCAAAATCCATCTCTTGGTGTATAAATGTATTCCCCTGCTTGGGGGGGGCTAGTATTTGAATTCCTTTTAGCTGTAACTGTTACAGTATTAATCAATACCTCGTCCCGCTCGACATTGAAGTCAGCAATATCAAACTTATTGATGGGTACTGTACTATCTCCTCCTGGATCAACGAACACTAAGGGATTGTTAAAGGCATACTGGTATGGGCTGTTATCATGGAAAACGTCTGCTAAGGGATCTGGTTGCCAGAAACGAGGTACAATGGGGTCATACACCCGTGCTTTGGCATCATACACACCCAACTCATTCATACGTTCATGTCCGGTGAACACATAAGGATCGAGACTTGGATTATTGCGGGTATAACTAAGTTCATTCAAACTCTCCCCCCAAGGGCCAAACCCCTCTTCTTGCACAACTGCTGCTATCCCCGCGCTATCGCGGAACATTACCCGCATGTTACCTATATGATCCTGTAAGCTCCATTGATACGAATAAGCTGCTCCACTGACTGCGATGCGCCCCTCTTCATGGGTCAGTTGCTGCAACGTTCCTGCCCGGTAGATTTGATTACCTACATATTGGGTAATCACCCCCGTCCGGTCTTTCTGGGCCAACTTGTTGCCCACTGCGTCGTATTGATAGTCGATAGTTTGACCACCGTTGAAAGTGACTTTCCGAGGCCGTTTGAGCAAGTTATATTCAATGAGAATGATTGATTTATTAGCATCAGACTTCAAGCTTCCGTCAGACCAATAGGTGTAGTCAGTAGCCCCAGCGGCATCACTAAAGCCCGCGGATTGGCCAGAGCCATCAGTCACTGCTTGAGGCCTGTTGCTGTTAGCTGCATACGAGTAAGATAAGGCATCAATAGTGCCAAAGCTATTATCGGCTTTCTTGCCATTGCGTGTCAGCGATGTTAGATTACCATCGGCGTCATAGCTGATACTGGATAACCCATAATTCTCTGTACTTACTCCTGTATAAGAAGCACTTGTTAAACGGCTGACGCCATCATAATTGTAGGTATAGGTACGTTGCTGGCTATCACGTGAGGTTCTCCATTGTTGACTGCGAATGTTCCCGTCATAGTATGTCCCGTCCTCCTCATATCCCAGCTTCAATGAGAACAGCTTTCCTGTTTGTGGGTTGCCACTTCCATCTAAGTTGATGCCTCGTAACCCACCCCGGATGTGCCAATTATAAGTTTGGCTATAGAGGCCGCTACTGATGCGGAAGTCCCATCGCTGTCCCCCGTCCGTAGCTTTGTTTTCATTAACGGCAGTACCTGGCACGAAATCTATATACTGCTGGGCTACTTGCTGGGTACCGGCTTGTAAGCTCTGGTTGTTGGTATAGCTTGGCACGGCTGTACCGCCGCCACCTAAGTCTTTTCGTGCCAAACGGCCAACCCCATCGTAGCTATAAGTGGCCAGCCGTTGTACGGCAGCTCCATTGAGCGTATGGTCTACGTTTGTTCTCCGTCCCAAGTGATCATACTGATAGCTCGTCAGCTCTGTTACTGTCTCATGCTGAGTTCGTACCTGCGTCACTTCGCCGTTAAAGCGATATTGAATATCTGTGCGATCGACCCCGCCCCGCACATGTTGACTCTGCTGCTGTATGCTTCGACCTTTATCATCGTACCAGAAAACGGATTCATACCAGACATTCGTTTCAAGGTTGCGTGCCAGGCTACGGGTTAGCAAACTCTTAGAATTTGGCCAAGGGGTAGCAAACGAATTATTGGCCGCGAAGCTCAGGGCTGCTCCGTCATAGTCGTCATATCGTTGTAGGGTCAGTTGAGCCGACTCTGAAGGGTTCACCGTTGAGGGAAAGCCTTCTCCTGTTGTTCCGGTAAAATCAGCTCGCAACTGATCCGCCGTGCGAGAAAGGATTAAGCGGCCTGTTTCGGTTACTCGGTTTAAACCATCATAACGGTTATACCGCCATTTGCCTTCAGCCCGATCCTGCTCATCCTGACTCATGACCAATCGATCCTGCTGGTCATAGACGAGATCTGTCCAGCCAGCCGAAGCTATATGCTTCCGACTTAACCGTCCCCGGGCATCGTATCGATACACGTAGCAATTATGCATGAATACAGCTGTGGGATTGGCAGCATTCCCATTCTGGTAAAAGTACAGCCCTGTACTTGGCCCTCCCGCTATAAACCAATCATAAAGCTTAGGCGGTATCACCGCCGCCAGGCGGTTGAAGGCGTCGTAAAGATACATCGTGGTGAGCGTCTGGCTGCCATTGACCACATCACGTCTGAGAACCCGTCCCTGCAAATCGATGTATTCAGTCGTTACGTTCCCCTGCTCATTCGTCGTCGTTTGTGTCGCAATGTCATTGGCCCCAAAATACTCCCAGCTGATTCCCCCATCGCCTTCCACATTGGCATAGATGACATTAGAATAAAAGTTGACTTTAAATCGCAGGACCGTGTTGGCTGGAGCTACGCCGTATGTAATGGCAGTAGACCGGTTCGCGGTTCGCCAGGCTTGCCCCGTTCCCCACTGGCGGGTTACGCGGTTGAGCGGCGAAGTTTCGTAAAGAGACTGCGTAAAGGGATTGGTATCTCCGTAGAAGGATTGCCCAGCGGTTTGCGGCGTTGTGACCAGCGTACCGCCAACACCTCCTGGTATAGGTAAAAACGTCTGGTCCGTCCGACCGTAGGCATCATAGGTGGTCGCGCTGGTCACAATGTCACTATTGGCATCAGCACTGGCCCGAACTTGCACCTTTTGCAAGGGTCGACCTAAGCCGTCGAAGTACGAGACCGTTGCCGGAACATCAGTGTATGCACTCGCCGGACTCACACTGGTTTGGGGCGAGCGGGGCATCTGTTCCACCACGTAGTTTTGGGTGGCCGTTGGGGAAACCTGTGCCCGGACATTCTCTGGTACCAGTATAAGCGAGAGAAGTCCTACACTTACTAGACGAACAATCATGGCTGTGTGGAATAGTGGTAGGTGTATTGTTTCAATACGCGTCCGTCTTTGTCCTTAACGGTCTGTAGCCGGCCAAAAGCATCGTACAAATAACTGGTCATCACTCCTCTGGTGTCTGTCTGACTGGTTGGGCCAAGTACGGGGAGAGTGTAGCTATAGCTTGTCATTTGCGCTGACGGCTGGTCCGCATTAAGCGTCTGACTGGTGACAACAGAGAAGGGGATTCCGCTTGTGGGTTGGTAAGTGGTGTATGTGTAGCCGGTTGATGATCCATCCTTTAACTGGTAACCGGTTAAATTTCCATTAGCATCGTAGTCGCTCATCGTCATACGAGGATTGGCCATGATTGGGTCCAGCAGAAAACCCGTTCCAGTACCACCTGAACTTTGGTACCGATCTGCTGAGGAGACGTAGGAGTTTGTTCCTTCAGTCTCGGCCAGATACGTTTGATAAGGAAGAGCGGTCAACTGCCCGTTTATCGTTTTTGTCTTGAAGGTTGTGAGCGAACCTGTAAGGTATTTTTTGGTTCCTGTGGACCCCTCTTGTCGATAATTAATTGTTTCAACAGGACGGAATATGTTACGCTCCTGTAAGGCTCGAATGCCTAAGAGTTCTGGCGAAATGGGAGACGGTGCCGTAAGGGGTATTTGAGTACCATAGTCTTGAGGATAGCTTACCCGCTCGCCTAGAATATCATTACCCGCAATACCGCCTTCAACAAAACGGCGCGTTTCCCGTATCAGATAAGAAGACGGCGCGTAATCCATTTCTGTCACCCGAACTGTCTTACGAGCTGCATTGGCCATATCAATCAGCGTTTCCCGGATTCGGGTGGGTTTTACTAAGCCGTAACTAAAGGTGTATGTTCGGGGGACATACATATTGGCTGGGTCTTGGCAGGATGTATTCGGGCGTACACTGACACTACCGATCTGACGGGTCACTTGCTGAACAAGCACCCCAGCTAAATCTGTAGTTGCTCCATTGCTCAGTATCGTATAATCATAATCAGTTTGGGCAACTAAATTTCCTGCCGCATTATGCCAGCGTTGACTGGTGAGCTGCCCCCGGTTCCAGCGAGTGCTGGTTACAAATAATTTAACGCCGAGCTGCAGAACGGCATCTTGAGCTTCATCACGATACCTATAAATGATTTTGCCTATCGGGATACCCTCCGCGTTGAGCGTGTATTCGGCTACTTCTGGATAGGTTACTGGCGATCCTTCATCAGGTGTTAAGGGGCCAGTCGGAGCGGATGTGTAATTGTAGGTTCTATATCGGTAATTATAGGGCGAAGATGTTCCAGCAAACTGGTTGTAATTAAGTTGAAGCGTGCTGACATAAGTTTGACCCGCTTGCGAGCGAAATGTCCCTGTTCCCTCCTCGTCTTGGCCGTATTTATAGGCTTTAGTTTGGGCTAACTGGTTATTGGCTGCATAATTGCGCAGACCCGCGAGCCGAAGCCCTCCCGCAAGTATAGTATTTTGACCTACCTTGTAGCGATTCGCTTCGAAGTCAAATTGTGTTAATCCACCTGTGGGATAGCGAATGCTGGTGAGTGACCAAGCCTTCATGTGAACTTCGCTGGGCTTACGGTCAGCATCTCCAATAGTCGTTGTCGTGATTGAAGGATTATTCGCCCGTTGAGCAAACGAGATTGTACGGCTTTCTAATAGGGTGTTGTTGGGCTTCCCGTTGTAATAGCCCCAGTAGTCTTTCGCTGTACTATTCGCCTCCGGTAGGCTGGTTTCATTGTACGTTAGTTGGTAAGAACCAATCGAGGTCGCTCCGTCACTTTGAACTAATTTTACTTGATCAAGAAAAGGCACTTGAGTATTACTGTTGCCGGTTCGTGATTTATACGTGTAAACCAAATCAACGCGCTTAATCCGGTTGTACGTGTTCGAACTTACATTGTAACCCATCACATCGATGTAATCCAGTTGATCCATGTTGTCTTTGACAAAGACAAGCTTCCCCCCTGGGAACTCAATGCTAGCGAGCAGGCGTGTAAACACGCTGGATCCAACATCCTGATTGCCGGTATAAAATGCACCCGTCTGTACTCCGGAATCACCAATAAATGATTCATCAAGCTCAGCGTTGACAACCCAGCTGTCAATTCGTTCAGAGGCTGTGGCTGCGCTTTTCGGAGCTGCATAAGTATAAACTGCGCGATCCGCATTAGTGGGGCTAGTAATTTCGCTCAAGTGCCACGCACTTACAAAGTCACCGAATGCATTGGGGGTCGTCGGGTTGGTTACCGTGGTTTCTTTATCTGCGAATCGATACTGAGTGCCGCTTTCATCCGTTATAATGAAGGAGTCTAATCCACTGACAGCAGCTACACGGACCATCCCTGGCTGAAGGCTGCTATAGCCGGGTGCCGAAGGAGTTAACATGAATGTATTGCTGGCCGTAGGAATTGAATAAGAAAACAGATCGCGCTGAGTGTCTACCAAATTGTTAGCCAGACTATTCATTTGTTGATCCACGCTTGTGGTCAAACAACTGAAGTCATAGAATGTACTCGGATTGGGGAAAGCTTGCCCAAGCGATCCCGACCCCTGCTCGTCTGGGCGACTTAGTACGGACCGGGTTATCATGCCTCCCGTTTGCAGACTCCAACCCATGCCCACCCAAGAAGGCAGGTCATTTACTTTGATACCGGAGGCGTGATAAGTTAGCTTGATGGGGACGGTTACGCCACCAACTGTAAACTGATGAATTGGAATCTCAATGCTTGGTAGACCTGTGTACAGACTAACGGGGTATTCACCGTACCGACCCAATGCTGCTACCGTTGGCGATTTTGGTGTTATAGCTGGCTGTTCAGTAATAACTTGATTGCTGGTCCCGTTTTGCACGGAATCAGCAGGGGCTTCTTGCGCCAATACATTACCTGACACCAGTGTAAACAGGATAATTAATAGAGACTTCATAATATAATTTGACTTAGCGGTGGGTGGACTTACCTCGAAGGCGTACTGCTTTTTTCAACCGATTGATCTCTTCTTGTTGCCGTATCATATGCAGAGTCAGTTCCTCAATTTTTTCTAGGAGTTTCGCCTGCGTCTGGGCTACATCGATCCCTTCGCGTTCGACTTGCTGAGCAGAGGGGATGCCAGGTAGATGCCCATGCGTAGCGATATATGCCTTCACTTCGGAGAGAGGGGCGAGGTGATAATTGGGCTTAAAGACATAATCAGCCCAGTACTGCCCTGATCGCGTGGCTACTCGTAGTCGCTCGGTTAGAATTCCACCCAGTACGATCAGATTGTAGCCCGCTGGAAACTGAATATTTTGAATATCTGGGTTGGGCCCAATGACAACGTAGTGTGGCATATCAACCAAATTGGTTGGGACTGTTGTCTGCGCCTTTATCTCGCTATTAAAGAGTAAGGCAATTATGCACCCAGTCAGTGGCCAGATAAGGAATATTTGTAAACGAGCTTTCATAAGTTTCGAATGATTAAAAAGAAAGGATAAATTTGATTTGAGTCAAAATGCTCTTCCTAGTTAGATCAAAAAGCTACTGAAGCTTTTCTTTTGATTTGATTTTGCTTGAGTTGAGAGCCCTGACGATTCACTTGTTTCTGCAGGCTTATTAGGTGCAGGGTAAGCTCCTCAATCTTAGCTAGCAGCTGTGCATTCATTTGAGCTAAATCAACGCCCTTATCTACCACTTCTGCCGCAGACGGGATACCTGGTAAGTGTCCATGCCGATGTATATGCTGCTCGACCTGTCTCAATGGCATGAGTAAATAGCTGGGAGACAAAACATTGTCGGCCCAGTCACTGGTATTGGCGATAGCCACTTTGACCTTTTCAGTTAGAATTCCCCCGCTGACGAATAGTCGGTAGCCCACAGGCAACTTATTAATACCGGGGCCAATTAGAACAGCCCCTTCATTTGCATTGAGTAAGTTCTGGCCATCCAACTGCCAGTTTGCGTTGGCTGCTTCTATACCCATGCGTGCCGAGCCATTAATGCTACCTAGCACCACATCGCCATTAGCATTGACGGTTAAGAATTTAATCGTGTTCAGTATGGTTGCTGGGCTGGTGCTTTTCAGGTTAGTGAGTCTCAGTCCCGAGGTGTTGGCTGCACTGCTGACAAGTTCTAACTTATTCTGCGGAGCTGATGTGCCGATACCGACATTCAAATTCTTGCCCAGTACCATCGAATTGCTTTGGCTAACGAGGGTCTCTGCTCCAATTGCTACAGCGTTGGTTAAATACATAGAAGCCGGAGAGCCAGCTGCGACTCCAATAAAGACATTGCTCTCACCAATACTATTAAATCCAGCCCATCGGCCTATATTAGTATTATTGCTTCCACTAGTCGTATTGTAGGCCGCTCCATCTCCAATGGCTGTATTGCCTTCGCCAATTGTATTGCCAGCCCCAGAGGCATTGCCAAAGAAAAGATTATAACTGCCGGTTGAATTGTTGCTACCTGATTGCTGTCCTGCGAACAGATTAGCAAAGCCGGTCGTGTTATTGGCTCCAGCACGAAGACCAATAAAGACGTTGGCATACCCACTTTGGTTATTCACGCCCGCCTGGCTCCCAACAAAGGTGTTACCGTACCCTGTTGAATTACGGCCAGTTTCAGACCCGATGTATGTATTGACCGCTGCGCTCCCGTTAGCTAATCCAGCCTTATAGCCTAAGATCGTAGTCGTTGGCTGAGCCAGGCTTGCCCAAGCATTTAATAGGAGGCTTACCAGTAGAAGAGGTCGACTGTTCGAGTGAGTAAAAAGTAAAATTGAAGCCATTGATTTTGATAAATTAGACTTACAGATAAATCAAACACAGAACCATTGTTTAATTGCCCGCCTTAATCGGAAACCCTTGATTGAATTGAGTCTATACACCTAATAATATAAGGTGAATACTAAAAAATAACTTATATGAATGATGAGGCAAATACTGAGCCAAAAATTGAATTATGCGCAGCATGAAAGAGATAATTCTTATAACTGTACAGAAAATTCGGTTTTTACTTCATCTGGCCACTTCTTGACTTGAATACTGCCAAGTAGACTATGTGTATGTTCAAGGCACATAAAATTGGCCGTTTATTTGCTAGCTGTTTGTTAAAAGTTGCTCTATTATGAAAGCACCCTACATAATAATATGCGTTTGGGTAAGTCTGCTCGTACAACCTCAACAATTAATTGGCCAGAATACTATTTTTGGCTACCAAGCAGGTTCAAATAATACTGCTTTTGGCAACACTTTTATTGGTGCACTGACTGGGCAGGCCAATACCGTAGGTGAAAACAATACTTTTCTGGGTAACAACGCCGGGAAGAGTAATACTACTGGAACATTTAACTTATTCGTCGGTAGTAATGCTGGCCAGGCAAATACCATCGGTCAGGAGAATCTATTTTTTGGGGCTGGCTCAGGTTTTACTAATACCAGTGGTCGCTTCAACACCTTCGTGGGCCTAAATAGCGGCTTTGGTAACGTGGGAGGAGAGAATAATGTCTTTATCGGTCAGCGGGCGGGTTTTTCAAATAACACCGGCAGCTTCAACCTCTTTATGGGATCCTCAACCGGCTACACAAATCAGTCGGGAGTATATAACACGTTTGTTGGTAATGGAGCGGGCTATGCGAATCAGATCGGTAATAGAAACACGTTTCTGGGCCTTAACAGTGGGTTTCGCACTGTTGAGTCTGACAATGTGAGCGTAGGATATAACGCCGGACTAGAAAACACGACAGGCTTTCAAAACACTTTTATCGGCACGAACGCTGGCGTGTCCTCGGCAAACCCTAATCTTCAGAATGCAACAGCCATTGGTTATGGAACGCTAGTAGCAGCCAGTAATAGTGTGATCTTGGGTAATGGAGCACGGGTCGGCATCGGTACATCGGCTCCCCAGAACAAGCTAGACTTGGTTAGTAGTGTCGCCAACACATCGGGGCTTCGACTGACCAACCTCAGAAGCAACAGTCCGGCAACTGTATTGAACACCACCAAATTTTTAACTGTCGATGTCAATGGCGATGTCGTGTTGGGGAGCATCAATGGCTCAGCCCGAATAAGTCCAGGGCTATGGGAAGCGGCAGGAATGTTCATACAGAATAGCAATGCAGGTGGCGTTTTGATCGGATCAGGGATCAACCAGACACCAGCTGGTTATAAGCTATATGTGGCGGAGGGCATACTGACAGAGAAAGTCAAGGTAGCCGTAAAGAATACATCTGACTGGAGCGATAAGGTATTTGAGGCAGGCTATGACCTGAAAAGCTTACCAGAAGTAGCGGATTATATCAGGGTCAACAGACATTTACCCGGTGTGTTATCAGCGGCACAAATGGTTGCCCAAGGTAATGACCTGCACAAGACGGATGCCAAGCTGCTGGAGAAGATTGAAGAGCTAACATTGTATCTACTGCAACAGCAAAGTGCGTTGCAGGTAATGCGCAGGGAAAACAAGCGGATGCAAACTCAGACGCGAACAATGCAGCAACAGATTCAGCAGCTTCTTTTAAACCGGACAAACAAATAAAACGATGAAGAAGCAGTTATTAGTTCTAGCCCTTGTTTTGACAACAGGGATCACACATGGCCAAAACTATGCCCAAGAATTAACCTTAATGCAGCCCGTAGAGGCTGGAAGTGTAGTTGATCAAAAAGCGATCCGTACGATTACTGCTCGTCATCGGGTTAGTCAAGGGAGCATCACGTTTTACACTGCTGGCCAGTCCGTCTTGCTACAGCCCGGATTTGTTGCGCAGGCAGGGGCTGTCTTTCAGGCCATGATTGGCCCGATGACTATGACTGGATTAGAAGAAACTGAGTCTATGTTGTCGTTACGGGCATTTCCAAACCCTTTTGTGCAGCACACAACGTTGGAGTATACGTTGCCAACGTCAGGCCGGGTGCAACATCTGTTGGTGGATAGCCAAGGAAAGGTGGTGCAGCAGATTAACGCGGAGGTTGGCGAGTCGGCCGGCGTTCACCAGGCACGTTTCGACGGTACGGGGTTGCCTGCTGGTGTGTACCTGTATCGCATTCAGGTAGGTACTCGAAGCAAAATCCTACGTCTGCTAAAACAGTAACTAAACCAGGGCATGTGTATCCAAGCGCGTGAGAATAGCTTTAAATTGCTAAACTGGAAATTGCTTATCGCTAGAGTGTTTTGTTGTTTGTCCCGATTCTGTCGTATAATCCTATTCCGTAGGAGAGTCTCCGCGTTGTGTCTTTGCCAAAATGCTTACCTACTAGGCTAATCAGTTGCACCCCAATTTAGAGCTGGTTAGTAAAAATAAATCAATTAATCTCTTTTGTCGAGAGGACGACGGTAAGGATATATGTGAGATTAGAAAAGGATGCCTGACATATTTTACTGTCTGAAATGTCGAGTTATTGATCACACCATTCCACTCCTTCAAGGGAAGTTCAGTGTTAAATCATGATAGTGAGTTGACCCAACGTTTGGCGGAGTTGTCTAGAATATGAAGGCTTTCCGAGTGTTAATAATGTACTACATCCGGAAAGCCTTCGAGAAACTAACTATCAAAGAGGCCGTTTTTAGAAGACTTAATGCTAATGCTTTTTTTTGTTGTTGTTTAATCTACTTGGTTGACTGCCGATCATCGTCAAGATTCAAAAATAACTTGTCAGTCGCTAAGCCTGGATTTATTACCTTTCGACCAGAGAACAGCGCATCTAGTAAGCTGATGGGCATTCGGCAAGCTTAACTTTTAGGCTAAGGCTGTTTTCATATTTTTTATTCGGCTTTCGCTCAAACACATCTGTTCTTCAACCTGCATGTTAGTTAGCCCGTTCGCTAAATGCCCCCAAAGTTCGCGTTCACGACGGTTGAGAGCTGCCGGATAAGCTAAGTCAGGTTATGGGTTAAACAGGGCTAATAATGACTTGCTCCAATAGCCTTCGCCTTGATCTATGCTAGCGAGGCTATCTATTAACTCAGAGTTACTCACCGGCAAAGCCAAGTACCCAGAAGCAGAGAGTCAAAGTGCCGCCATGACAATGTCACAGGTGGCGGGTAGGAGCAATAGACAGCGGCAGGCGGGGTATTGTTGCCTAATAGCCTGGATCGCCTGACGCGTCGCTGTGCCATCACCGGTCCATTCAATCAAGGCTACGGTTGTACTGAGTGATACCTCATTGGAGCGAATTACCGAATACCCCTGCTTCACCACTATGTCGATAATACACTGATAATCAAAATATTGGCTCGTCGACACCAAGAAAAATTTGCTCATGGGAAGTTAGTTAGCCGACAGTAGTTTTTTGACCGTAAACAAGTCGTTTACTTTTAGTCGACAAAAATAGACTTGGTTCCCAACTAGATTTAAGTTTTTTATTGGATGCTTCCAAAGTCCTTTATCATGTTGTGCGTCGACCACGGTATAAATAATACGGCCTTCAGAATCAATAATTTCTACTCGAACATCACTAGCTGCCTGCGGTACGTTGAATTCAATCGTCAGTTCTTTGGCAAACGGATTGGGATACGCTTTAAGGGCAAGCCCAAATGGGTCATCATTTACCAACTCGTCAACGCCTTCCCGGCACGATGGACAACCTACAAATACATTGGGACTAATGCGCCAGTTACCACTACCATCTTTGATGAAGCAACGATACGTACCAGGTCCGACTGTGATTGAAGTCAAATTAGTGCCATTATGAGAAGGTGTTTCATCGTTGATATCATTTCCCCACCTGTATAACTGTGCCCCGCTAAGCGGCGAAACAGACAAGGTCCTGTTAAGTCCACTTCCTGAGACATACACGATTGGTACTGGATTGGCAACGATCCTGTTAAATCCTGCTGGCCCAGGCGCATTTACCGTGATCTTGTCACTCCACTCATCAGTGCCCAGATACGTTAACCCAGCATTACTTCGCTCGTCAAAGTGAGTTAAGTCACCTGTATTTCTATAGGCACTTGTAGTCACATTCGCTGATGTATAATCGGTGTCAGGTCCTTTATTCTTATCATATTCGCCTCCTTTCTCGTCTTGAGCGTCGCGAACAGTAGTGGTTATATTTCCACCGTTGTTAAAGGTAGCACGGGCAATCATCCAAGAAAGGTCACTGTGTCCGAAATCAGTGCGGCTCCGGTCAATAACAGCTTGTAATCTTGCCTTATACAAGTCTTTATCTTGTGTTTTGAGACTAGAGGTAGCACTAGGGTCAGCATCTGTTTCGCCCTGATGCCACAGCAACGCTCTGACGCCAAACAATGATAAATAATAGTTTAGTGTATTTTTTAGCGTCAGATAAGGCTGGCCCTTAAAGTAATTAGGGTCCGAACTGATGCCACTTGCTAAGCAGTACTGGTTATTTAGGAACGGATAGGCGTTAGTCGTTAGATTCCCCATCGAACTCTCATACCAGTTCAAAATAGAGCTTCCTCCGTAAGCTGAGTTAAAAAAAGCAACCGGCATCCCTCCATTCGCGTCCGAAATTTTCTTGCCAAGAACCGCGTAACACCAACTATTGCTACCTGAAGGCGAAATTCTGTTTTGGCCGTCAATCTTTGTGAAGGTAGGGGGGCCTGGATATTCTTTACGGCAGCCCCAGTTTAGATTAACGCCCACAATCCACTCAGGGAACCCACTGGTGGAAGGTAGTCCCCAATTTGAATCATCCACACCTTGTGCATTCGATTGCCCGGCTATTGCGTATACATCCCCTACACCAAATTTGACGCTGACGGCTACTAAGGGGCTACCAGTACCAACCCCCATATCTAGTCGATACCAACCCTTATTAAAAATCGGTGTAATAGAAAAGCCTCCATTAGGCTGAAAGCTCACACTGCTCCAGCCAGTTGTAGATGTAACATTACCACTCCCATCAAGTGTAGAGGTACGATACCAGAGCTGATAGCTGTACGCACTAGATCCTCCGGTAAGTTGGCCGGCAATTGCAACTGTAGCTTGATCATTACCATTGCGTTGGGTAACAGAGCGGTCAATTGGGTAGGAGAGCTGCACCGATTGGGCAACGCTGTGTAAACCAGCCAAGAGCAGAAAGCTGGCGATAGCTAGTGTAAATAGAAGTTTCATAGGAAGCTGAGCAAGGATTAGTCATAAACTGAAAATGGAGCCGAACAACCTGAAATATGTTGATTTACAAGGCTGTCTGACTGACTAGCTTTCACTTATTGTGCGCCAGTGGTTTGACTGAACTCCCGGATGTTGATCAGCGGAATCCGGCTTTGATAGGTGCTGTTCAAAGCCTTTATGACTTCATTGGCAATAACGGCCTGTCCAATAGCTGTGGGATAGGTACCATCCGAAGAAAAGAAGTTGCCTTTTGGTGCACCATCAATCTTTAAGCCATCGTCAGTTGTGTAACTACCTAAATGAATGCGCTTGTAAATTGCGTTTAAATCTACCAGGGCTAGGTTGAGCTTTTTGGCCATTGTGCGCACCTGCTCGTTGTAGAAAGCCGGACTACTACTACGGGCTTCCACCTCGTCCATTACATCCCCGTCAGTTAGCGTTAGGTTCACAATGTCCCCCTGATTGAGGTTCATGAAGAGTTTGGCTACCACCGGGGTTGGCATCATATAGAACTGCGTGGCTGGATCAAGCTTGCTATACTGCTCAGTGTATCGCTGATCCCGGTAGGTGATATTAATTGCCCCTGCTTTCCGCTTCAAATCTTCGGTTGGGTACCACTGCATGAAGGCATAATCTTGAAAGTCAGGCACCGTAAACACAACCCCCCGCTTACCACCTTTGGCTAATACCGTAGCCGTCTTTTCGTAGCTAAATTGCCCGACGCTAAATTCGTAGATATAATTTAGAGCATTGACAAAATCATTTTTCTTCAATATCTCTAGCCAGCCATCGGTACGGTCTTCGAGAATGAATAGGTCGTAGGGTTTGGTTTGAACGATGTAGTCTAATAAACCTATCCTTTGATTTTCCTCACTTGACAGATACCGCCACAGGTAAGGCTGGAAATCTAGCCATTGATGCCCATTAGCATAATTAGCCACTTTAATTTGAGGCGTCCATTCGCGGTTGAACAAATCACCGTACATAGCAGGTACTGCAAAATTATCTACTTTGCCTGCATAGCCACTTAACACCGGCGGATCACCAGCCTGTACAGGAGCCAACTGATTAGTTACTTGCTGCCAGCGGGGGTAAGTTGCTTTTGAATCACTGTAGATCAGAAACCCAGTTCCGTTGGCTTCGGTTACCCCAAATGTTGGCGATTGAAAGTCGGCAATGCCAATCTGTCGGGCTACCAGATTAGGGTAGGCAGTCAGTTGCCCATCACGGTAAAGCCCCCCGTTACGTACTCCCGCCGTCAAGCCCCCCCCCTAGAGCAATCATCCGTACAGGCTGGTTAGATTGCTCTAAAGCTCCCAATTCACCTTGAGCGGGCTGATGGATCGGAAGCGCATCTAGTCGGACGGCGGATACGTAACTCGTTTTACCCTCGATCAGGGAAACATACGCCATGGGATGCAGCCAGCCGTCCATTGGTTTTTCAATCGCATCCACCGGCGGGAGCGGGGCCGGGTTAATGATCGTCTGCGATACTGGGGTGTCCACTATAGGTGTCGTGGGCATCAGTGTTGACTTGTCGGTGCAGTTGCTGAATAGCAGGGTCCCGGCTGCGGTTAAGGTTAGAAAAGAAAGCATACGCATGACTTGTTGAGTTTAATTTTTCATATTTACGTAAATATGTGATTAGATTTTTAATAGGTCAAGGGAGGAAAGTACCTTTTTTGTCATCTATTAAACGTAATCCATCCTATCTCTGGCTTATCACAATTCTAGGATCACTTAATCATATAATACATTGGCTTACATTAAGTTGTCTGCTCAGTAATTCATTTTGTCCGGCTGTGTTTGGTCAAGCGAAACAGTGACAATAGCCCGGTCGCAAGATTACTAGATTTAACGTCAAGCGAGTTGTATTATCAAGCTCTAGGGGCAGAATTTATTATTATAAGGTATGTTGAAATCTAATGACTGCACTCTACTTTCAGAACTAATAGATACTTCAAGTTGAGGATATATTTGACTTTAAAAAAACTCTTCAAGACCAATACTGTCTATATCAGCGATGACTAGTAAATTTTCCAAATCTGCATTTCTAAAAACATCACAAGCTTTTTGGGCCAGTATTTCTGTATCAATATCATAGTCTGATATAATGTCTGAAAATACACTTTCACCAAAGCTAAAAGTGTATCCGAGTAAGTTAACTCGTTCAATGACCTTTGGAACTAGCAAGTCTACCTATCAAACAGTATCATAATTGTGGCGCTGATCCAAACCGCCTTACAGAAGCAAGTGGATGAGCGCTTGAGTTGCCTGTGAGAAAAAGAGGTCAACGATCCTTGTTCGACTGAGAAAGGATTGAAGCTGCTAAATCTTTCGTCTCATCACTATACTTTGGGCTATTGAGCACCTTCGATGCGACTGTCTCCATGTCGCTTCCCGTCTGATTCCCTTTATTAACTTGTGATAGTGCAGAAGCCGCTAATTTTTTGGCTGTCGCTGATGCGTTCGGATCACCTAATGTTTTGGCTGCTTGCGATGCGATACTAGGAGATGTTGTTTTGCTGTTCTTAGCCATGAGTCGGTTACATTAAATATAAAAAATCACAATTCTGTCGAAATCTATCTATTATTATTTCATTAGAATAACAGATTCGACGGTATGGGCGGCTGTGCGCTGTTTTTAG
>NZ_JAFMYW010000050.1 GCF_017353175.1 Fibrella forsythiae
AAACTCGCGGAAGCCCTGCTCGCCCTGGAAGGAGCCTTGGCTCCAGGTCTGGGTCAGTGGTCCCTCGTTGTGGTAGGCAAACCAGGTGCCCACGTATTCATCGGGGATGGCCGTGAAGGGTTTGTCGAGAAGCTCCTCGCCCGGGCCAGGAACAAGGGAATCGGCGGGTTCGTGTTTGCAGCTGCCCAGGGCCGTCGTAAGCAGGGTCAGCAGCAGGAGCAGAAAGGGGGTGATGTGCGAAAAACGAGGCATAGTATTGATGCGGTTTATAAAGTAGGTAAGCACCGGTGCGCAAGGGATCAGCTACACCTTGATTTGCCCGGTGAGTACAAAACTGAGCCCGGACCCGGCCCCGGCCAATGACTACTGCGCTCAATTGGCACGGGCGCTGACTGGATTGCCATAAAGGGGCAGTCAATTGGACCCGTGGGTTAGGCCCGATATGAACCAGCAGACTACGCCTGGAGGCGGTATGACACCTGGTCAGAAAGGACAAGGCGCTAGCAGGAGATTTTGGTCCTACCGGGAAGCCAGGGAGTGGTCAGGCGAAGTAGTGACCGGAAAGGGACCCACCAGACGGGGCAAAAAATAGGGAAGTAGACACCTACTCTGATGGCAGGCTGCTTGCCGCTAGACCCTGCTGTCAGCTGGCGTAGGACAAGCGCCGGGGTAGCCTGGGGTGCGGCGGGTTTTTGTAACCCACCGCCCACGGCCTGGTCAGTTCGTTTAACAGGCAGGCCCGGTTTCAGCCGTGTAGCGCCTGTACTAACTGCCGAAGGGCATCTGATGTCTGGCCAGCGGTGGATTGGCCAAGAGCCCGCTGACGGATGAATTTTAGTATAGCGGCTTGCAGCTCCTCTTTTTGCACCGGTTTGAGCAGGTAATCCACGCCGCTGGCCCTGAAGGCGCGCAGGGCATATTCGTCGTAGGAGGTGGTGAAGATAACGGGCGTAGTCACCTGGATCTGGTCAAAGATTTGAACGCTTTGGCCATCGGCTAGCTCGAGATCCATCAAAATCAAGTCCGGGGAGCGGACGTGGGCGGACCCGTAGGTACGTAGCCAGTCGACGGTCTCTTGGATACTGCCGGTAATGGCCACTACCGTAGCGGTGGGTTCAACACTGAAGAGCGTTTTGGCCAGCTTTCGGGCGGCCATATCCTCGTCTTCCACAAGAAGAAGTTGCATTGGTATAGGTTTATATGGTCAGGGAGCGGGGCGGTTGACTGCTTACCTTAACCAGGGGAAAGGTGACGATAAAGTGGTCGGGCGTTTCCTGC
>NZ_JAFMYW010000051.1 GCF_017353175.1 Fibrella forsythiae
GAACTCGCGGAAGCCCTGCTCGCCCTGGAAGGAGCCTTGGCTCCAGGTCTGGGTCAGCGGCCCTTCGTTGTGGTAGGCAAACCAGGTGCCCACGTATTCGTCGGGTATGGCCGTAAAGGGTTTGTCGAGGGGCAGTTCAGGCCCAGGGGTAGGCTCGGAATCGGAGGACTCGCGCTTGCAGCTGCCCAGGGCCGTCGTAAGCAAGGTCAGCATAAGGAGCAGAAAGGGGGTGATGTGAGGTAAACGATGCATAGTATTGATGCGGTTTATAAAGTAGGTAAGCACCGGTGAGCAAGGGGTCAGCTACACCTTGATTCGCCCGGTGATTACAAAACTGAGCCGGGATTTGGCCCTGGCCAATCACTACAGCGCTCAATTGGCACGGGCGCTGACTGGATTGCCATAAAGGGGAAATCAATTGGACCCGTGGGGTAGGGCTCGTGTGGCCTGCTGCAGACCGGCAGGCTTCGCCTGGTGAGAAGGGGCAAGGCGCAAGCAGGTGACGTTGTTCCTACCGGCAAGCCAGGAAAGTGGTCAGGCGGCGTAGTGAATGGGACTGGATATATCTTTACCCCGCTCGGAAAGAGCCCCGCCAGGCAGGGTAAAAAATAGGGCTGTAGGCACGTTCTTGGGGGAGACTATCCTCGGCTAACGCAGTACAGGTGCCGGAGCGCCGTGGGTTATAAAGGCCCACGGCCCACTCAATTCGTTTAGCAGGCAGGCCTGGGTTCAGCCGTGTAGTGCCTGTACCAGCTGACGAAGGGCATCCGACGTTTGTTGACCCGTGGATTGGCCAAGGGCTCGCTGACGGCTGAACTCAAGCATAGCGGCGCGCAGCTCATCTTTCTGCCCGGGTTTGAGCTGGTAATCCACGCCGCTGACCTTGAAGGCGCGCAGGGCGCATTCGTCGTAGGAGGTGGTGAAGATAACGGGTGTATTGACCTGTATCTAGTCAAAGATTTGAACGCTTTGACCATCAGCTAGCTCATGATCCATCAAAATCAAGTCCGGCGAGCCCAGATGAGCAGACCCGTAGGTACGTAGCCAGTCGACGGTCTCTTGGATACTGCCGGTAATGGCCACTACCGTAGCGGTGGGCTCAACACTGAAGAGCGTTTTGGCCAGCTTTCGGGCGGCCATATCCTCGTCTTCTACAAGAGGAAGTTGCATTGGTATAGGTTTATATGGTCAGGGAGCGGGGCGGTTGACTGCTTACCTTAACCAGGGGAAAGGTGACGATAAAGTGGTCGGGCGTTTCCTGT
>NZ_JAFMYW010000052.1 GCF_017353175.1 Fibrella forsythiae
AGCTGCTGTGGTTGCCAGTGACCCGGCTACCTTCCTGGCCAGGCCCCTGCTGCTGGGGGATGTATGGCAACACCCACTACGAGCTGGAGCAGACCACGCTTGGGTATAAATCCGGCTTTGTCAGGGGTTAGCTTGATGTCTGGCGCATCAATCAGGTGCAGGTGGAAACTATCCAGTGGAGGGGTCTGAAGCCTGCTCTGGCCAGGGGCGGCTTGCTGATCACTTCTTCTATCCACACCGTAAAGAAAACAGGCGCTTTATCGTTGATAGACCAAAGATACACGTTGGCTCAGGAGCTCTTGGCCATACCAGTAGGGTAGCAACTACCCTACGCCCAGTGGTTAACCTGGCCGTTGGTCCCCCTCATTGGTAGCTACGCACCAATTGACCGGATACATCGTTACTAGATACATCTGTCATTAACTGAAGCTGACTACCTCCAGCTATGAACTGCTGTACTAAGACCCGTGAGCTGCCGCAAGCGCATCTGTTAGTGAGGTGGCAACCTTCCTTAGAACTACTTGAGAGCCACTTTTGTGGCTGGCACTTTGTTTTTCAGCAGCAGGGTGAGGAGACGATCTTATGTGGCCGTAAAAAAGACCGCAGTTGCCAGCTGGTGGTGCAAGCGGATCTACTGGAGTGGTTTGCCGGGTCTAGCGTAGCTACCCAACGAATGCTTAACAAGTTGCTCGCCTACGAGCTTATCAACCAGCTGAGAGCGGACCTAGCGCCTACCAGCGCCACCGTATGGAGCATCCCCGAGTGATTAAGGCCCCGGTATACCTTAAAAAAAGTAAGGTGTTCAGGTTTATCAAATGTGTTCCTGCGGTCTGGATTAGTTAGAACTACAGGTTGTTAATAAGCGTTATGAAAGCAACTCAAAGCGCTGATTATCCGTGCCTTTAGGTTTATTGTTACGTATATAGAAGGCCCGGTGGCCTTGCCGCCGGGTTTTCTTGTTAATTACTCTTTTTCTCTGTTGCTTGGCTGGCCTGCGATGAGGCGGTATTCGTAGCTGCCCCTAAATCGCTACCAGGAACCTAGCGTTCCCGCCTCGTTCGGTCATGGTGAATCAGCCGGACCTGCTTACTACAATTAGGCAATGTTGCAGTAAGCTACCAGGGTGTCGCTCTGGCCATAGTCTTCAGCAGGTTCGTGACCAGCGCCTGCGGGAGGAAACAGACCTTTGCTTAGAGTTCAGCGAGCGGCAGAACGCACGCTGGCCTGCTGGGGCGTGGAGGATGTGTATCCGCTGAGCG
>NZ_JAFMYW010000053.1 GCF_017353175.1 Fibrella forsythiae
TTGGCTGTCAGTGCCCTGAGCTTTCACCGCTGTTTCGTTGTACTGGGTCTCGGTCTGGGGGTAGAGCAAGCGCGAGGGGATCTGTTTAACTGACGTACTGGGGTCCTGAGAGATGGGCACGGCCGGGATTCCGGTGCGGCGGAAGTCGCTCCAGGCTTCGAACGGAGCTGTCCCGTTGAGCGAGTTCCATTTCTGGGTCAGAATCAGCGTCAGCTTGTTGGTAGCGGCGTCCCAGGTAACATTTGGACTGCCGCTATCCAGAAACTGGCGGGCATAATCGGCGGCGGTCCCGGCATCATCCTGAATTCCCAAGTCGGCATAAGACTGGGTAATGGCCGATTCGTAGAGCGTTTTAGCATTACCGGTAATATAGCCTCGCTGTACAGCTTCAGCCTGAATGAACAGCGATTCTACAGTTGAAAGAATCACGGCATCCTGCGTTGAACTTTGTAATACCCCAGGGCCGATGCTAGACGTTTGAGAGTTCACCAGCGGAGAGATAGTACCAAAGAAAGTGGCTCCGAAACTACTACCGCTTACCGGATTGTAGAAACCGAATATGCGGCTATCCTGCGTGTTGATCAGGAAATTGACAGCATAACCACCAGCGCGATAAATGTTGTTATTCTCTACGGGTTGACCATTTACGCCATTGCCAAACGTAGCATACAACGGGTTCTGCTGGTTTGTCGAGTTCGTGTAACCCGGATTAATCGTAGCACCTTGATCGGCCGTTGTGATAAATCCGTAGGGCGACGCTTTCAGGGTTGTCAGGGCCGCCTGGATAAAGGTCTGCCGATCCGTCCGCTCGCTCTGGCGCAGAATCATCCGCAACTTCAGCGTGTTGGCCAACCGACGCCAGCTATTGATGTTGCCCTGATACATGATATCATTAACGCCCGGGTTGCTGATAGTCTCACCTGCTGCCGCCCGCGTTTCGCCGCTGGCGAATAAGGCCAGAGCCGCATCAAGCTGCTTGAAGAGATCTTCATACACCGCTACCCCCGTGTCATACGTAGGCTGAGCTACGGTCAGCCCCTGCAAAGCGTTGGTGTAGGGAATGTTGCCGTAGGTGTCCACTAAGATCTGAAAGTGGAAGGCC
>NZ_JAFMYW010000054.1 GCF_017353175.1 Fibrella forsythiae
AGCCTTCCACTTTCAGATTCTGGTGGACACCTACGGCAACATTCCCTACACCAACGCTTTGCAGGGGCTGACCGTAGCTCAGCCTACGTATGACACGGGGGTAGCGGTGTATGAAGATCTCTTCAAGCAGCTTGATGCGGCTCTGGCCCTGTTTGCCAGCGGCGAAAAGCGGGCGGCAGCAGGTGAGACTATCAATAATCCAGGCGTCAATGATATCATGTTCAAAGGTGATATCAACAAGTGGCGTCGGTTGGCCAACACGTTGAAGTTGCGGATGATTCTGCGCCAGAGCGAGCGGACGGATCGGCAGACCTTTATCCAGGCGGCCCTGACAACCCTGAAAGCGTCGCCCTACGGATTTCTGAAAGCAGGTGAATCCGCTGCGATCAACCCCGGTTACGCGAACTCGGCCAATCAGCAAAATCCATTCTATGCTACTTACGGCAATGGCGTAAATGGTCAGCCTGTGGAGAATAACAACATATTCAGGGCGGGTCGTTATGCGTTAAACTTCCTGATCAACACGCAGGATAGTCGTGTATTCGGTTTCTACAATCCGGTAAGCGGTAGTAGTTTTAACGCTACCTTCTTCGGTACCATTACGCCGTTGGTTAACAGCCAGGTATCAAGTATAGGGCCTGGTTTGCTACAAAGCGCCACTCAGGATGCTATCATTCTGTCGAGCGAAGAGGCATTGCTGCTACAAGCCGAAGCTGTTCAACGGGGTTACATCACGGGCAACGCCAAAACGCTCTACGAAACAGCCATCATCCAGTCATACACGTACCTGGGCATTTTCGACGATGCAGGGACGGCCGAAGACTACGCCCGTCTATTACTCGACAGTGGTAATCCTAGCGCTACCTGGGATGCCGCTACCAACAAGCTGACGCTGATTCTGACCCAGAAATGGAACTCGCTCAACGGCATTGCTCCGTTCGAAGCCTGGAGCGACTTCCGCCGCACCGGAATCCCGGCCGTGCCCATCTCCCAGGACCCCAGTACGTCAGTCAAACAGATCCCCTCGCGCTTGCTCTACCCCCAGACCGAGACCCAGTACAACGAAACAGCGGTGAAAGCTCAGGGCACTGACAGCCAG
>NZ_JAFMYW010000055.1 GCF_017353175.1 Fibrella forsythiae
CCTTGTCAACCTGCCCATGGATAGCCCGCTCTTCCAGCAATTCTGCCACTGCTTTCCCCAATTCAGCCGGGCAACAGTCAACAACTTCCTACTACTGGCTTCCGCCTTACTAGCCAGCAGAAGCACTAACCTGAACACACTCAAAGATCGAATGGGTACCCTGCTGGGAAAGCCCAACCGACAGCCAGCCTCCCATTACAAGCGAGTAATCCGCTTCTTTAACTGCCCCCAGGCCGCCGCTCTCACCCAGTGCATTCAACGCTTCACCTTTCAACTCCTCAGTGAGCGGGTCCACTACTTGATCCTGGATTCAACCTGTTGGCAGATAGGCCAAAAATGGGTTCACCTACAAGTATTATGCGCTGTTTATCAGGGCGTTGCCATACCTATACTATGGCGTGACCTGGATCGTCCAGGCACCAGCAACACCGCAGACCGGCAAGAGTTGCTGCGCCAGGCCGCTGGCCTCTTTAAGTTAAAGGGAAAAATCCTGCTGGCTGATCGGGAATATGTGGGCGACGACTGGCTGCGTTTCCTGGCTGATCTCGGGCTGGATTTCATCATCCGCCTACCAGCCAGTTGCTACAAAACTCAGGTGAGTAACTACGGCATCTTGCGGCGTAAAGCCCTGCGGCGCAAGCGAGCCATGGCCACCCCCATCTTATGGGCTGGCTACGCTTTTCAGCTGGTGATGAAGAAGAATCCAGCGGCCTGTCCAGGCGAACCGGTCTTGTTCTGGATTACCAGTTTAACCAGTCCCATCGTGGCCAGTGAGTTGTACCGCAAACGGTGGAAGATCGAGACGTGCTTCAAGTGTCTTAAAACCAATGGGTTCAACTTGCAACAGATGAATATCAAGCAGCCGACCAAGATTGCCCTGCTGCTGGCTGTAGTTGTCTTTGCCTATGTGCTTTGTTTATTGGAGGGCTTCAGAGAACGCGCCCAGATCCGGCTCAAACGGTATCAATCGGGGGCTAGTGGCCCTGCTCAATCCTTTTTCAAGCGTGGCATTCAGTTCATCACTTCGGGGCTAGTCGACTTCATTGTCTTTTTAAGACTGG
>NZ_JAFMYW010000056.1 GCF_017353175.1 Fibrella forsythiae
TCAGTTGGGATTAGCCAGCAGCTCGGTCTGGCAGATACAATCTTGGGTTACGTACGGTATATGGGCCTGGAGAGTTGCAGGCCCATAGAATTCTTTGTCAACACCTTGCTGCCAGGGCGTTACTGGGTTTATGACCGGTGGCCTACCTAAAGCAGAATATGGCTAATTAAGCCCTACCAGCGTCTGCCTTGTATACGACATGGAGCGCTAGCCTGGATTCGGGATTGATCGCTTGGTTGAGATTCCTTGGCGGGTAGTACGTCACGTAGCTATTCGAGCCAAGGCTGGTTGCTCGGCTAGACTGATCAGGGGCCAGTCTACTCGGCATGGGCGGAGACCATGAAGCTGAACTGCGTGTGCTTCTTTGATAAGTAGGCGTGACGAACCTGGGCAGCGAATTGATTCAACCGCTCCTGCGAGTCGAAACAAATCAGCGGGTAGCCCTCGATGTACTCAATGTCTTTAACGGTAACCCATTCACCTCGCGGCTCAAACCAAACCTTTACTTGATAGTAAGCCATACGGAAGCTGTTTATAGAAGGGCCAAATGTAGCGGCTTTCTCTGCCTTTATGCCTCTTGCCGGCCGACTCCTTCCGCATCTGTAAAGAAAGCTAAGGCCCAGGTTTTTGGAAAAACAGAGTCAACGTAAGCAGACTAGCCGTGCCGATTGGCTCGCAACAGGAGACCGCTCTGGCAGAGCTTGAGGCAGAGAAATCAAGGTAAGCAGGTGGCAAGGGAACGATCTGTCAGCAATGCCCAGCGTCATAGATTTTTTGGGGCCAATAAGGTAGAAAAGGGTGTTCCGCCCAAGATATGGCGGTCTATAACATAGTAAGAACGAACGACCGTTCTTACTATGTTATAGACCGCCATGCCCTGCCAAGAACTACTCAAAACTCAGGGTGAACGACCGGTTAAGACAGGTAAAAAGTATTAAGACCAGGTAAAGCTGTCGCTGGTGTAACTTGACGGTAACCTTTTAAAGCCCCAGGCCAGTATGCAAAGCGTTTTGCCCGATAACCCCCACGCGCACGTCAATCAACCAGG
>NZ_JAFMYW010000057.1 GCF_017353175.1 Fibrella forsythiae
ATCGCGAATCAGCTGCACATACCCCTTGGTCTGCTGCTGGAGCCCGCCGCGGGCCAGACCCGAAAAACGAACCGTGGCCTCGTAGTAGTACACACCCCCCGGCAAGGGGCTGCCCCCCTGGGTGGTCCCCGGCCAGCTCACCACCGCGCCAGCCGACTCGTAGACCTTGGCACCCCACCGGTTGTAGACCACAAACTGAACCGACTCCACAAACCGAGGACAGTTCAGGGGCTGGAACACGTCGTTCTTTCCGTCCCCATTGGGGGTGAACAGGTTAGGCACGGCAAAGTAGGGGCAGATCTCCTTGCAGACCTTGTTGCTGGGCGCACTCTCGGTGCCCTTGGTGTTGACCGCCGTCACGTAGTAGCAGCCCGCCACCGTGCTCAGGCTCTGGTGCTGGAAGCTGGTGGTGGGCACCGGCACTGAGCCAATCTTCTGCAGGCTGTCGCCCTCGTAGCGGGCGTAGTAGATGTTGTAGGAGGCAATCCGGGTGTCGCAGGTACGTCCCCCCAGGCTGGTGGGGTACTGCCAGGTGAGGGTGTTGGTGAAGCTACTCTGGTTGCAGAAGGCATCCGGGGCCAGGGCCGCGCAGTTGAGCAGGTCCAGGCTCAGGTTGGGCGGGCAGGGCCGGGTGGTGTCGCTGGGGCTAGCGCACTGAATTTGAGAGAAGTTGTTGAGTAGACGCGTCTTCATAAAAATCTGGGTGTCCGTATACTGACCGAAGGTCTCCACCCGGTAGCAGTAGCTGCTGTCGGGGGAGAGCACCCCGCTGGTCACCCCATCCTGCGCATAGGTATCACCCCCCGTATCAACGAACGTGTAGGGTGAGCCCTGCACGGGCACAGTTGCAATGATGTTGAAGGGACCATTGGGGCCACTCCGTGAGCGGTACACCCGGTGAGTCTGGTTGTCGTTGCTCCAGGGCGTGTTGGCCACCCAGCTCAGGCTCACGCGGCTGGGACCCGCCGTGGTGGTCAGCCGCACGCTGCTGGCCGCGTCGGT
>NZ_JAFMYW010000058.1 GCF_017353175.1 Fibrella forsythiae
GGTGTTTCGATGAAATAAATCGTTTTTTATAGAGTTGTTAGGGCGACCCATTGTGGTCGCCCTTTTTTGTCTTTACCAAAATCGACTGGGAGTGGATTTTGGTTTAAGCATCTGGGTGATAGGCTTCCTGGATAGTAATGAACGTACCTGATTATCCTGTCACCCTAGGTAGAGTCGAAGGTGTTGACGCGAGGCTTATTGCCAAACTTTATTAGCCAGTATTCAGAGGCAGAATACTATCCGCAGTTCTTCTCTGATCGTACAGTAAATAACCATTTCAAAGCCCCAGTTTTGCCGCTAAGAACTATATAAGTTTAATGACCAAAATCGTTGACTCACAAAAAGACACTCAACGATATGAGAGCTTGCTACACAGGTTGTTTGTTGGTTCTGCTGCTGGGTACGTGCCTGTTTGCGCCTATTATTGCTCAGGCTTCTCACGTTAGAGCGGGCGAGATCACGACGCGTCGTGTTGCCGGATCAGGCACGGGGATAACCTACGAAATTACGCTGACAGCTTACTACGATATTGTAAATGGCCGATTAGCGGCTGAACAAGCTACCTATGCGACATTTTGTTTTGGTGATGGGACCAGTTTCAATGTAGATCGGATATCCATTCGGCCTTTAGGTAGAGGGACAACCGTAAATACCTATCAAACCACCTACACGTATAATGGACCTGGTGTTTATTCTATTACTGCTCAGATTGTTAACCGTAACCAGGGGACGCGTAATATCAGGAACGGAGCGAACACTGACTTAATCAACTTCCTGGTTACGACCACTATCTCGGCCAACGCAGCGCTGGGCTTCAATACCAATCCGATCCTGCTCAACCCACCGGTCGACTCGGCCCGCATTGGCCAGAAATACTGCCATAACCCGGCGGCTTATGACCTAGATGGCGATAGCCTCTCATACCGCATTGCTATTCCGCAAAATACACCTCCGGATTTTCCTTGCCGGGCACTTCCGGTACCACAATACCAA
>NZ_JAFMYW010000059.1 GCF_017353175.1 Fibrella forsythiae
CGCACCATGGTCTTTACCGCCGACGGCCGCAATGCCCTCGAGTATACCTCTCAGGTCTACAATTCTGGCGATGAGACCCTGCAGATCCTCTACAAGATCACCGGTACACTGGTCTACAAGGCCAGTCCCGCCTCCATTACCTTCCACGCCCAGTCGGGCATCCGTCGTACTTTCAGCAACAAGTATTCGGGCTACAAGGACGCCGCCATCCAGGCCAAGGACATGCAGACCTACCAAACTGTCTGGGAAAAGCCCCAGGCCACGAACCTGTCCTCGGCCACCAACTACATGACCACTACGGTCATTGACCGGGAGGGGCGCTACGAGAGCAAGTATCAAAAGGTGAGCGCCGTTCCTACCACCCCTACCACGGGGCTACCCTCGACTACGCCCATCACCACGGGCACGTCGGTGAAAATCGGAAGCCTGTACTACCCCACTGTCAAGATTGGCAACCTGGAGTGGCTGGCTACCAATTACGCCGGTCCGGGCGCGCTGACTGAGCGCAACAAGCCCCAGTACGGCACCTTTATGGAGTACGCTGATCTGGCGGGCATTCCCCTGCCTGCTGGCTGGCGGATTCCGAGCCGGCAGGACTACACTAACCTGCTGGAATCCCAGGGACTCGCCGTCTACGACTGGGGCACCAATGGCGATGACGTCGCCGCCAAGCGGCTGCTGGGGCAACTGATGGCCACCGATGCCTGGACCAAGAAAGACGGCTACGCCAACAACAAATCGGGCTTCAACGCCATGCCCGCCGACGTGCGGCGGCCCAAGGGGGTCAACAACGGGGAAGGCAGGAACTGCGTGCTGTGGATATCGGATCGAAGCGATGAAGATAATCCGATGTCATTCAGCCTGATTCAGCTGCCTGGCGATACTTATGCCACCTTTGGCCAGCAGGTTATCGGTTACGGCCCCATGCTCATTCCGGTTCG
>NZ_JAFMYW010000006.1 GCF_017353175.1 Fibrella forsythiae
GACAGATTCAAAGAAACGTTTGCGGCGCTTGGAGTCAATGCGAATGAAGTTGCCTTGAAAACGGGTGAAAGCAATGCTAAATTCTACAACATTTTGAATGGCAAGGCTCAACCGTCATTTGTTACTATTCAGCGATTAATGAAGCACTACCCTCGGGTCAACAGTAACTATCTGCTCAATGGAAAACTACCCGTTTTGCACAATATTGGTGCTGAAATTTTAGGTACTGGGCTGATTTACATATACTTGCCGGTTATTGTACCACCTAATGCTGCTAGTATGAATAATGAAACTTACCCTGTCTTACTACGTGAAAACACTAAGGATAATCTGACCGATTGTGTTGTCGTTAGAGTTACCGATAGTTCAATGTCGCCTAGTATTCGGCCTGACACAGTGCTGTTAGCGCGCGCAGTGCCGGTTGCAGATTGGGACTATCTGAATTCAGTTCTCGTTGCAGTTAACTATAGGAACGTACTCGTAATTCGCCGTGTCAAGGAAAACGATTTACTAACAAAAGGGTATCTGACATTGTAAGCTGACAGCGAGCAATCTGGTTATGTCCACGTAAAGCGTGAGGATGTCCACTCTGTATGGAAGATAATAGAAATCGTTAGGGGTGGAATTGAATAACAATCCCCGAACACGCCTTAGCTTCCAAAATCATAACTAATAGATTTTCAATTGTATACGCCGTATTTATGGTAGCTCCGGCGGAGCTACCATAAATATCATAAACCGGCCATACGGGTGTGTATGGGCCGGTTTATGATATTTATCTGTTTCTAAATCAGCGGCTACTCCTTTTTCGCCTTCTTCGCTTTCTCAGTATTGGGTACGTTTTGTTTGCCGGCTTTCGAACCGGCTACTTTCTTGGCATTGGTTGCCTTCTTCTCGCTGTCTGAGAGTTTATCCCAGGCGTCTTTCGGCAGGTAGCGTGTTGTCCCCCCCTCTCGTTCAGCGGGTTTACCATCCGACGTTTTCCAGTCCTGATCGGTCCACTCACTCAGGTGCTTCTGCGACTCGGTTTTCTTATCTTCTTTATAACCTCCGCCCTCTTTTTCATACTCGTGTGTGAGCAATTGGGCTTTTCGTGCACTCCACTGACCTGCTTTCCCGCCTTTGTCGTCGGCTTTAATTTTCTCTTTCAGCCGTTCACGTAAATCCGGATCCGTATAGTTATCAGCTTTAGCGGCCGTTTTTTTAGGTTTCGTCGGTGTCGTTTTCTTCCTGGATTTTGATTCATCAGTCGAATCCTTTTTTGTAATTGCTGCCATACCGTTGCGTTGGATGCGAGTCGCTACAGACTCGGCGTAAAACTTCTTTTAGATCAGACCATAACCAGCTCACTTTATTTTTGTTCACCTACCGATATTATGGTTTTTTGACTATTAAATTGTACTCAGAACCTCAATTCAGTTATGAGTATGGCAGCAGACACCGCATCAACAGACCCCGCTTCGCAGTTATTAGTCATACCTGAGCTATTTCTTAAATGGGAGCAGGTAAAGCCACAGGCAACGTACCTGCGGCAACCGGTAGGCGATGCGTTTATCGACTTTACCTGGGCCAACGTTGGTCAGCAGGCGCGTCGGATGGCAACATACCTGAACTCATTGGGATTACCACTCGGTAGCCATATCGGACTGGTATCGAAAAATTGTGCACACTGGCTCATAGCCGATCTGGCCATTCTTCTGAGTGGTCATGTGTCGGTGCCTTTCTACCCTACCCTAACAGCCGACCAGCTTCAGCAGGTACTTGTCCATAGTGAATGTCCGGTTCTCTTTGCTGGAAAGTTAGACAACTGGGCTGCTATGAAATCCGGTGTTCCGGATGGGGTAATGCTGATCGGCTTTCCTGGCTACGGCCCTTCCGGTCCAACAGATCCTGATTTAATGAGTTGGGAATCGATTATGGCTCAATATGAGCCCATACGGGACGTATTCCACCCAAAACCCGACGATCTGTTCACAATTATTTACACTTCCGGCACCACCGGCAACCCCAAAGGGGTGATGATCGACTACAAGGCCGTTGCCCAAGCCATGAATGACACTCGGGAGCAAATGCTTCACGATACGCCTGAGGCGCGTTTTTTTTCCTATCTGCCCCTTTGCCATATTGCTGAACGGAATATTGTTGAGGCCGTGTGCCTCGCAACTGGCGGCACTATTTACTTCGCCGAATCGCTCGACACCTTTGCGAAGAATCTGGCCGTCGCTAAGCCTACTCATTTTCTGGCCGTGCCTCGCATCTGGACCAAGTTTCAGCTCGGGATTCTGGCCAAAATTCCGCAGAAGAAACTCGATACGCTGTTGCGCATTCCGGTAGTATCCAGCCTGGTGAAGCGGAAAATCAGGCAGGGGCTGGGGCTCAACAACGCTCAGTTAATCATAACTGGTGCGGCACCTATGCCCCAATCGCTAATTAAGTGGTTCCGTCTCCTTGGCATTCACATTCAGGAAGCATACGGCATGACCGAGAATCTGGGCGCTGTAACATTGATGCCCCGATACGACATGCGCGACGGAACCGTTGGACAGCTATATCCGGGCATGGAGGTTCGGATTGATTCACAAACTGGCGAAATAGCGACAAAATCAGGCTGGCTGATGCGTGGTTATTTTAAAGAACCAGCACTGACAGCCAACGTTTTACAGAATGGCTGGCTGGCTACAGGTGATGTAGGTACGTTAGACGCCGATGGTTATCTGACCATTACCGGACGAGTCAAGGAAATGTATAAGACGGCTAAAGGAGAGTATGTAGCTCCGGCTCAAATCGAGTTTGGCTTCGCCGACAACGCGTATATAGAACAGATTTGCGTGGCTGGCCAGCAATTGCCACAACCACTGGCGTTGATCGTCTTATCAGAGATAGGTCGCCACGCCGACCGAATTGTGGTGGAACGCAGTCTCGAAGACACGCTGACAGCCCTCAACCCCAAGCTACATACCTACGAGCGGGTTCGTAAACTCGTGATTGTACGTGACACCTGGACGGTAGATAACAACCTGATGACGCCCACGATGAAGATCAAACGCAACATTATTGAAGCCCGATACAATGCTAACCTACAGCCCTGGTACGAAAACGATGAAGTAATCATCTGGGAGTAGACCAGACTAGTACGTTAACTTTCGCAAACAATTTTTTCTTGAACAGGTTCTATGTGCAGACTCAAGGAGGGTCTACATTATACACAATGGGTATTAACCCAACTAAATCTTAACGTCATGAACGAGACAACAGCCAGCGGTCTGTGGGACCAAATGAAAGGTAAAATTAAACAAGCTTACGCTGACCTAACCGATGATGATCTGACCTATGCCGAAGGCAAGGAAGACGAAATGTGGGGCCGGGTACAGGAAAAGACAGGGAAAACCAAAGACGAAATACGTAAATCCGTTGCCGACTTATAGTTAGCATTGTTTATAAGAGAGCCCGGTTGATCATGTAATCGACCGGGCTCTTATGCTTCCCGGCGCCTGAAAACAGGATGCTGATTTATACAATTGGAAGAATCTTCATTTACTCGATGTTCCACGGATAGGTAGGTATCGGTGTCAGTAAGGCCCTTACGGGCGCTTTCATCGGTTTGTCCGTGAAACACATTTGCATATTTCTTCGTATGCCTTGACTCATATAGCCTAAATCACAAACTTAGGTAGTCCATAGGTATATGTTTCACTTGATAACCGCTTGGATAGTATGCGAGTACAGACTCACGCCGTGCACTTCACGGCCGACCAGACACTTCTGGACTTCATTCAGAAGAAACTTAACAAGCTCGACACCTTTCACGATCGGATCGTGAGCGCAGAGGTGTATCTTAAATTAGACGGAGCCGAAACCGCCAAAGTGAAAGACAAGATCGTCGAGGTGCGGCTCAATATTCCCGGGAAGGAACTTTTCGTCACTGAACGTAATAAGTCGTTCGAAGCAGCCATCGAACACTTGATGGATGTGATGAAAGATAAACTGGTTCGCTCTAAAGAAAAACGAACCGATTTTTCAAGCCCGGCCATTACTAAAGCCAAATCCCAACAGGAAGAAGAAGCCGTTGAACAAGACGAGTATTAACGTCAGTCATAAGTAAGAAAAGTCGTAAGGCGCGCCGCTGAACTCACTCTCGTGACGTAGCGGCGCGCCTTACGACTTTTCTTACTTATGACTGACGGTTACAGCCCAAACGCTTCTTTTACCTGATCAACGAAGTCGAGCTTCTCCCAGGTAAACAGTTCAACTTCCATTTCCTTTGTTTGTCCATTACCACCAAATGTTTTGGTAACGATCTCGTTCTTACGGCCCATGTGCCCATAAGCCGCCGTTTCGGAATAGATCGGGTTACGGAGTTTCAACCGTTGCTCAATCGCGTATGGACGCATGTCAAACAGTTGGGCGATTTTCTCGGCGATAACACCATCATGCAGGTCGGTTTTCGCTGTGCCGTAAGTGTTTACATACAAACCACAGGGCTTGGCTACACCGATGGCATATGACACCTGCACCAGCACCTGATCGCAGAGGCCAGCCGCCACCATATTCTTGGCAATATGCCGCGTAGCATAAGCTGCCGACCGGTCTACTTTCGAGGGATCTTTGCCCGAGAAAGCACCGCCACCGTGGGCACCTTTCCCCCCGTACGTGTCAACGATGATCTTACGGCCAGTAAGGCCCGTATCACCGTGTGGGCCACCAATTACGAATTTACCCGTTGGGTTAATGTAATAGGTAATATCATTATTGAAAAGACCCTGAAGTTCCGGCTTCAATTTCGCTTTCACGCGGGGAATGACCAGATTGATGATATCTTCACGAATCTTCGCCAGCATAACTTCATCCGTGTCGAAATCATCGTGCTGCGTAGACACGACAATGGTATCAATACGAATAGGCTTATCATCATCTGAATACTCGATCGTCACCTGCGACTTGGCATCAGGCCGAAGGTAGCCGATGAGGTCAGGCTCGGTGTTACGGATCAACGACATTTCGCGCAGGATGGCGTGGGCCAGATCCAGCGGTAATGGCATGAAATTGTCGGTTTCGTTTGTAGCGTAACCGAACATCATGCCCTGATCACCAGCACCCTGTGCGTTGGCTTTCGTTTCAAAATCGTTAGTCTCAACTTTCCGATCCACCCCCTGGTTAATGTCGGCCGATTGGTCATGTAGGGCCGAGAATATCCCGCACGAGTTGGCTTCAAACATGTATTCACTCTTCGTATAGCCGATCTTACGAATCACCTCACGGGTAATTTTCTGAACGTCCAGGTACGTTTCTGTCTTGATTTCGCCAGCCAGTACGACCTGCCCCGTGGTTACCAGGGTTTCACAGGCGACTTTACTGCTGGGATCAAAAGCTAAGAAGTTATCGATGAGGGCGTCGGAGATCTGATCGGCGACTTTGTCGGGGTGTCCTTCAGAAACTGACTCGGACGTAAAAAGATAAGGCATTGCGACTCCGTTATAACTTGGTTGAAGTCGCAAAACTAAAGCTTTCCGGGCAAATATAATGGCCTGGTGTCGTTATGCTTTAAACTGATTCAGAGACATGATTGATTGATAATATATCCAACAAATACTTGTAGGTATTTGCCTTATAGTAATATCCGGCTGGAAGAGGGATAACCATACGAAACAGCAGCTTACTTTGATGCGTTAACTCCACCCCATGAAACCCATTTGCATCATCTTTTTGAGCTGCCTAACCCTGGTATCTGCTTACGGTCAACCTGAAATCACTCAGTCAGATTCAGTTACAGTAACAACTGATACCCTGCCGCCCAGATCGGCCATTCGTAAAGGGCGCTTGGCAACGGTCATAGCCACAGAATCGGCGTTGTATCTGGGCAGTATGGCCTATTTACAATTTGTCTGGTATAATGGCGACAAACGAGTACCCTTCGAGTTTTATAATGACACGGGTGGTTACCTCCAGGTGGATAAGTTCGGGCATGCCTACGGAGCCTATCTGGAAAGTTACCTGGGCTATCATGCACTGCGATGGGCCGGTGTCTCTAAAGGAAAAGCGCTGCTCTACGGTGCCACGCTGGGTTTTGTGCTTCAGGCTCCAATCGAAATTTGGGACGGGCTCTATGAAGGCTGGGGATTCTCCTGGGGCGATATAGGAGCTAATGCGTTCGGAACGTCTTTATTTCTGGTACAGGAACATCTGTTCGATGAGCAGCGGATCAAGTACAAGTTTAGCTTTGCCGCCTCTCCCTATGCCCGGCAGGCCAATGGCTATTTAGGCACTACCTCGCTTGGGCAGGTCTTCAACGATTATAATGGACATACGTATTGGCTAAGTATGAGTCTGAACCGGATCATTCAGTCGCCTAAGATACCTGCCTGGCTGTGTGTCTCTGTCGGGTATAGCGCCAACGGCATGTTCGGCGAATTCAAAAATCTGAGTTACTACGCTGGGGCCAGCATTCCGGAAACACAGCGGTACCGACAATTTCTTCTCTCGCTGGATGTAGACTGGACGAAGATAAAAACCCGAAGCAGGTTCTTAAATAGGCTGTTCAAGAGCATGTTCATGCTGAAACTTCCCTTCCCGGCCATCGAACTCAATTCGAAGGGTCAGTTCAGAACCTACGGTCTCTATTACTGAACGAACAGGTGATCAGAACAATCGTTTACGAAATACATCAAACGCACCTATCGTAAAAGGACCAAGCGGAACGCTACTCATAATGAGCAGGTCCTCCCACAGACTAGTGTCTTCATCTAAAAAACGAAAGATGCGGGCGGGTGGGTTTCGCTCATACAGACGCGTAAAAATATCGTCGGCGGGGTGCCGTTTATTTTGCAGCACGTTCAGTAAGACACTGTCTAACAGCCCTTTAAATGGTTTTGTAAACCATGATTTTCGCCGTTCAGGCCGGCCTGTTGCGGCCAGCATGTTCACCAGTTCGCGCAGGTAATGCTGGGTACGTTGAAAGGTATAACCCGTTGACGGCTTAGTGTATCCACCCGACGTGCCAATGCGCACAATATGATCAGCGGGGTTTTCAGGAGCGGGTTCGTCAGACATCGGTATGACGCCAAATTCCGTTTCACTGATCTGATACGTGCCTGTGTCCAGAAACTGATCAATATAGGTACGTAGGGAGGTCTCGTATTCTTCCGGTGCGAGTAGTTTTTCGTTAAAGATCGTGTATTCTACCATGGCCGTCTTCTCGTTGAAGGGCAATACGTAGAGGAACCGACAGTCACCTTGCTGCGCCACCCGGAAGTCCATCATCCGCGGCCGGTTAACATCAAAGCAGGGCTTCTCAGTCGTGATAACCCACCCTTTGAAATGCTGAAGCAGATTATGATGATCCGGGTTCTTCAGATTAAGCGGGTAAGTGCTATCGAAGATAAAGTCGGCCACGATGGGCTCATCATCCACGATCAGAAAGCCACCGTCTGCCGTATTTATGAGCCGGTTGATCGTCCCCTGCCTGAATTCGATATTGGGAAAATTGGCCAGATGTGCCCGGACATGATCATAAAAATCGATGCCCCGAAGCATTTTGTACTGGTAATCACCGATGTTGAGCGGCCCCGACAAGGTTGTACCATAGAAATCAACGGTATTCCATTTGCGGAACAGGATCGGCTCAAAGGGGCCTTCGCCGCGCTCCCAGAAACACCAGGTACGATCGTTTGTATCCTTTGCCTCTTTGTCAATGATCAGCACCGACCGGTCACGTAGTGGGGATAATGTCAGGTAATAGGCTAAACTTAGTCCAGACATGCCTCCTCCCGCAATGACATAATCATACTTTTTCATCCTTAACCCATAAAAAAGCCCTGCCGTACAGACAAGGCTTTGGTATTATAACCGAATTAAAGGCAAGTTGGTTATACGTTCACATGCTTTTCAGCATGGTAGCTAGACCGCACCAGCGGGCCCGACTCAACGTACTTGATACCCCGTAATTCGCCCTGCTCTTTATACATGGCAAAGGTATCGGGGTGAATCCATTCAATCACTTCGTGGTGCATTTTGGTCGGTTGCAGGTACTGCCCTAGTGTCAGTATGTCGCAGCCGTGCTCAACCAGGTCATCCATCGCTTTTAGCACCTCGTCGGTAGTTTCGCCTAACCCGAGCATAATACCCGTTTTGGTGCGCTGACCATACTCTTTGGTGCGACGAATCTGCTCCAGACTACGCTCGTAACGTGCTTGGGGACGTACCCGGCGATAGAGCCGCTCAACTGTTTCCATGTTATGGGAGACCACTTCCTGCCCGCCTTCAATCATTCGGATCAGAGCATCCCAGTTTCCTTTCGTGTCAGGAATCAGCGTCTCTATCGTAGTGGTTGGCGACGCTTCTTTCACCGCCCGAACGGTTTGATACCAGATTTCGGCACCCCTATCTTTTAGTTCATCGCGGTTCACGGAGGTGATGACAGCGTGTTTCACCTTCATCAGCGTAATGGCTTCGGCCACCCGGCGGGGCTCGTCGGTATCGTATTCGTTTGGCCGGCCGGTAGCTACGGCGCAGAAGGTACAGCTACGGGTACAAACATTGCCCAGGATCATGAAGGTAGCCGTGCCAGCTCCCCAGCACTCGCCCATGTTCGGGCAATTGCCGCTTTCGCAGATCGTGTGCAGTTTATGGGTATCGACAAGCTTCCGAACGTTTGCGTAGGCTGGCCCGATGGGCAATTTCACCCGTAGCCAGTCTGGTCTCTTCTTCCGCTGTTCGGTAGAGGCGATCACAGGTAATTCGATCATGATGGTAAAGCCGCTTATTTCTTTGAAAATGCGTTTGGGCGGGGTAAAGTTCGGCAGATTAGTGGCAGTTGACGGTGGCAGAAAGCAGGCGCTGCTAATCAGCTCTTTACTTGCCTAGCGGTGACTGCTTTCTGCTATCGTCAACTGCCACTTATTTTTTCGTTCCGAAGAAGAGGGTAACGTACCCGGATGTGAAGAAATTACGGTTACCAAGCGAACGGTCGCCGAGGGCAGTGTTTGTGTTTGGCACGATCACGATCCTGCTCGGGTAAATTTCCGAAAGAAATCCGATTTCAAGACCCGTTGTGTTGCTGCGAAAAGCACTCAATTCGAAGCTCAGAGCCGCTTTGGCATGCAGACCCACCGTCAACTTCGATTCGCCCAGGCCCTGAAAAAAGCCGCCCGAACCAACGATGAACTCTGCCCGGCCACCCGTAGCAGGCGAGGCAATAGCTTGTGAATACGGAATCTGCCTGGTTGTATTCCCCGACGAGACTTCGACATAATAGGGCTTAATGATGCCAAGGGATGGCCCGGCAGCGAAAATGGCATTTACCGAAATACCCTCATCTGTATTGCGGCGAAACAGGGAAATCTCGCGGCCATACTGCGGACGTATAACGAATAAATAGTTCTCTTTACCAAGCAGGAAAGACCCACCGAAATTATTGCTGCCAGCGGCGTATTCGCGCGGGTGTTTGACGTTCACCACTTCGACACTGATATACCGATACTGCGTTTTACCGAATAGCTCATCGTCAAGCCGTTTCGACTGGCGGAATACAAACCCACCCAATAGCCCGGCGTTTGTGTTGGTTGTGATACCGAACGTGGTGACGGTATGAAAGTTGTCTTCGTCAGACCCATCAGGCGATTGAGCCCATGCAGGCATAGCCAGCAGGAGAAAACCCGTTAGCGTACCGAAAACCAGCGTATATATAGATTTCATCAGCGTAATGTCAGAACACGAAAGATACTACTTTTAGCTAAAAACGTTCAGGCTCAACCGGATGTTTCACGGCTTTTGTTCCACCGACACTTTTTCTTGGCACCGGTAAGTTGAACAGTAGTCGATCGCATAAAAAATGAGGCCAGATTCGGCCTATCCACGGATAGCTACCTAATCTGGCCCATAGTCAATGCGGTTAGAAGACGATCAATGACCGCCTTTGCTGACAACCGCTTTATCGAAATCAATTCCCTGCTTGCGCAGGATCGCCTGTACACGCAGCCCGAAGAAGAAAAGGTAAGCAAAACAGACAACCGCCGTCAGATATGACAATTGAATACCTACTGAGTCGGCAATTTTCCCCTGAATAAGTGGGATAATTGCCCCGCCAAGAATCATCATGATCAGGAAAGCAGCGCCCTGATTGGTGTACTTACCTAAGCCGGCCGTTCCAAGCGAGAAAATACTTGGCCATAGAATAGAGCAGAACAACCCACCGCTGATCAGCGAGAAGAGCGCTATTTTACCCGTAGCAAACACACCGATGATGCTTAGGATAGCGCCAACGGCGGTAAAATATAGCAGAATCGTCACTGGCTTTTCACGACTGGCCAGGTACGTTGCTATCATAACGAAAATACAAACGATGTACGGATATAAGTCGCTAACGTCGCCACTATACAGCGCATTGACGCTCAACACAATTGCAAAGGCCACTAACGGCACAACAATTATCAGAATGCGCTTTAATGCAGCTGACGGATTAAAATTGGCGATTGAGGCGGTCCAGCGGCCGATCATCATGCTACCCCAGAACAGCGATACGTATTTAGATACCTGCGAAGCATCCAGTTTCTCGGTTTGTTTGAGGTATTCACCCAGGTTACTGCCGATGGTTACTTCCACACCCACGTAAACAAAAATGGCTGTCATGCCCAGTACCAGTTGTGGATATTTCAACACACCGGTTCCAACCTCAACTTCTTCATCGTTGGTGATATGCGGTAGCTTCGATAACTTAAAAAAGCCAGCCAGGGCCAGGAAAAGTGCACCCAGGATCAAGTATGGCACTTTTACAGATTCGATTGTAGCGTTGGCAGCCGCGTCGGCCGATATAGAGCCGAAAATGGCAAATGAGATGATAACGGGCCCGATTGTACCACCCAGGTTGTTGACAGCTCCACCCAGGTTGATCCGTTGCGCGCCAGTTTCCGGTGGTCCCAGCGCAATCATAAATGGTTGCGTGGCGGTTTGTTGCAGGGAAAAACCCAGGCCCACGATAAACAGACCCGACAGCAGCAGCGCATACGATTTCATTTCGGCGGCCGGGTAGAATAGCAACGTACCCAGCGCCGAGATGAGCAGGCCGTAGATGATTCCGTTCTTGTAGCCGATCCGGTTCAGAATGTCGGTCTTGATCGAAGCGGACACCAGCAGGTACATAATTGAGCCTACGAAATAAGCCGCGTAAAAGGCGAAATCGACTAATTGTGCCTGGGTTTGGGTCAACTGAAACTTGTCTTTGAAGAGCGGAATCAGGATACCATTGGAGGCCGCCACGAAGCTCCAGAAGAACCAGACGGTCACGAGGGTGTACAGGGCCGAGCGATTCTCGGTTTGCTGCGTGAGGGGTTGGCCCGAAGAGGTAACGGGTTCGTTTACCATGCGCAAAAGTTAGTTAGGAGACAGAAGTAGGGAATCGACGCATCTAAATAAGACCGCCTGTGAACAAAACTAACCACAATTTTGCACACTATTCGCCCTCAGGCCGACAGGATGCGGGTCTTTGCCTATTTTTGACAATTCGTTCACGAGTCAATTTCAGGAAGCAATGCCTACCATTCAGATTAAATACCTCGGTGATTTACGCACCGAAGACCTTCACCTTCAGTCGGGAACCCGCATTCATACCGATGCCCCCACCGATAATCAGGGCCGGGGCGAGGCCTTCTCTCCCACCGATTTAGTAGCCAATGCACTGGGTACGTGCATTCTAACGACGATGGCCATTTTTGCCCGCCGCGATGGTATCGAACTGGAAGGCAGCGACGCGAGCATTACCAAAGTGATGTCGCAGGATGCACCCCGCCGAATCGTTAAAATTGAGATTGAGATGACTTTGCGGGCCAATACTGCCGATGGCAGCCCCGTTACTGAGGCGCAGAAGACGAAGCTGGAACGCATTGCGCATACATGCCCCGTTGCCATCAGCCTTCACCCCGATCTGGAGCAGGCCGTTTCGATTACCTGGGCGTAAACATATGATCGGCGTAGGCTCCCGTTCAGGCGGGGGGCTACGCCGATATGAGGCTAACCTTCTTCTCTACTCTTCGTCTTCTGCCGGAGCGGGCGGAATAACGATACCAGCGAAGAGCTTGTCCATTTTTTCGGCGTACTCGGCGGTATCATCCAGGAAGAACTGGAGATGTGGCACAATCCGAAGCTGATGCCGGACGCGTTCGCCCAACAGTTGCCGAATTGTTTTGTTTTTCTCCTCGATGGTTTCCATCAGGAGGGCTTTGTTTTTCGCAGCCAAAAAACTGAGGTACACCCGGGCGATACCCAGATCGGGCGACACCCGCACGTTTGTGACAGTTATAAACGCGCCATTGAATGCGTGGGGCAGCTCACGTTGAAAAATCTCGCCGAGGTCTTTCTGTAATTGCCGGGCTACCTTTTGCTGTCGTTTCGATTCCATAGGGCAAATATCCGTAATTTCGCCGGTTGGCTTAGTGTACTAACCCATATTCGCTCTCGTAAGTTGCTCAGTTTTTTTCGCACATTCGCACCCTACCAGTATTTTAGCCTGTTGGCCGTACTGATGCTGATTCGGCTGCCCCTGCTGGTTTCGCCTCTCCCCCTGCTGATTCCCGAACTCAACTGGATGCTGGTTGGCGAGCAAATGCGGTTTGGACACACGCTATATAGTGGTATCTGGGACAGTGTTAGCCCACTTTCGGCGGGGGTATACTGGTTTATCGATCTGGCAGTGGGGCGTTCGCAACTAGCGTACTGGATCGTCGCCACCGGCCTCTCGATCTTTCAGCTGGTGTATTTCAACTACATGATGAACGCGCGCGAGGTTTTTCCGGAGCGGTCATTCTGGCCCGGTTTGTTCTACACCCTGTTCCTGAATCTGTCGTTCGATTGCGCTACCCTCTCGCCGGTACTCATGTCGCTGACGTTTCTGTTGCTGGCGTTCGGTTCGCTAATCAAGCAGCTGGGTCGGCAGGGGGCCACCGATGAAGTGTTTGAAGTGGGCATTTACGTAGGCATTGCAGCCCTGTTTTACTTGCCATCCGGGTTGTTCATCATCTGGGTATCACTGTCATTACTCTTCTTTACGGGCGCTACATTCCGGCAGCACTCACTTACGATTTTCGGCTTTGCCTTTCCCATTCTTCTGGTCGTTTTCTACTACTATTTCACCGATTCGCTCGACGATTTCAACCGTAATCTTCTGACATCCGTGTTCCGGGTACGTCAATACGATCTCAGTGATTTCAAAACATTGCTTGTCTGCCTGATCGTACCACTCACGGTAGGGGTCTTTGGTTTTTTAAGCCTGTTTAACAGTGTTAACAGGTACGTTAACTTCCAGCAGCGCTGCCAGCAGATTATGCTCATGTGGGCGATTACGGCCGTTCTGACCATTCCGCTGATGCCTTTTCTGGCTCCAATGCTGTTTCTGACATTTGTGCCGCCTATGGCTTTTTTCGCGGTGCTGTACTTCAGTAATGTCCGCAAAGTCTGGTTGCGCGAACTGGCTTTTCTTGGTGTTGTGCTGGCCATAGCCGGGGTACTGTATCAGGGAGCCATGCGCTTATTACCGGGTGTGGAAGTTGGGCGCCTCAGCAATCTTCAGGTGAAGGCGTCATCGCTCCCCGACTACATCCGGAACCGTAAAGTCCTGATCATCGACGAGGATCTGAGCGGATACCGCTTCAACCGGCCGGCCACTCCGTACCTGAATTGGGACCTTGCCAAATATGACCTTCGGAACCTCGATAGCTACGAAGCCGTCATTAATATTTACGACAATTTCCGGCAAGATCCACCTGAGTATGTAGTAGACCGGCAGCAGGTCATACCCAAGCTCTTTCAGCGTGTGCCTGCCCTGGCCGCGCTCTACAAACCCACGGAAACGACCGGCATTTATAAGCGAGTTCGATAGAAGTGACCGCCACCACGCAAGGTTAATGGAAAATTCATTGACCCGTTTGAACAGCTTCCCCCCAAAAATGCGTTATTGTTCTCCGGACCTGTTCGTACTCGTCCGGAGAACCTGTTTTTAAACACTTCACCTTTCGACTGTATTTCGTACAGCGGCACCTGTAATAACGTACCTGCTGTTCATCGCAAATCACATGGAAACAACGAATTCCCCCTCAACTGCCACCACTCCGCAGCAAGTAAATACCGGTCCCGGCTCAAAAGAGGCCACACACCGCACTGATAGTCAGAGTACAAGTGAACTCAAAAAAGACTTACCAAAACGCGACGAATCGCTGCTAACCCCCGAGGAGCTTCGCATCAAAGAAGCCTTTCAGGATCGCAACTGGAACGAGATCAAAACCTCCGATTCGTGGGTAATATTCAAGGTGTTGGCCGAGTTCGTTGAAGGATTTGATAAGCTGGCCCAGATTGGCCCCTGCGTGTCGATCTTCGGCTCGGCCCGGACAAAACCGGAAAATCCGTATTACAAGATGACCGAAGAGATTGCGGCCAAACTGGTGCGCCACGGCTACGGCGTGATCACGGGAGGCGGACCAGGCATTATGGAAGCGGGCAACAAAGGTGCCTTTGAACAAGGCGGTAAATCGGTTGGCCTGAACATCAAACTCCCCTTCGAGCAGCATAGCAATATCTACATCGATCAGGATAAAAACATCAACTTCGATTTCTTCTTCGTACGCAAGGTGATGTTCGTCAAATATGCGCAGGGCTTTGTGGTGATGCCCGGCGGGATGGGTACGCTCGACGAACTATTTGAGGCCCTGACGCTTATTCAGACCAAGAAAATTGCCCGTTTCCCGATTGTGCTGGTTGGTAAAGATTACTGGAAAGGCCTGATCGACTGGATTGTGGAAACGATGCTGAATCAGGAGCACAACATCAATCCCGAAGATATGAAGCTGATTAGTGTGGTAGACACACCAACCGAAGCCGTAAAAGTCATCGACGATTTTTACGACAAATACCTGATGAAGCCCAACTTCTAGGAAGAAGCCTGGGGCCTGGAGCAGGGAGATAAAAACTCGCCCCAGGCCCTTTACCCTAAGCCTAATAAAACACCTCTGTTTTGTTGGTCTCCAGCGCTTCGATCAGTTGGGCGTAAGGCCCGGATTTAGCATCGTTGCTGGTAAGCGGGTTACTGCGGATATAGAACTTTTTCAGGCTCTTCAGGCCGATCAGCGTGGTTGGCAAGGTTTGCAGGTTGTTATTACTAATATCAACCGATTCCAACATTCCCAGCCCCAACAGTACGGCAGGTACGTTACTGAACTGATTATAACCAATATCGAGAATCTGCAAGGATTCCAGTTTGGCAAATGAATCGGGCAACTGACTCAGCTTATTGTGATGAGCAAACAGTGTGGTAAGCCGCTTTAACCGGGAAAGCGAAGGCGTAAGGGAGGCAAGTTTATTGTTGGCAACCGCCAGTTGTTCGAGCCGTTTCATACGGCCAATTTGCCGGGGTAGTTCTGCCAACTGGTTATAATACAGATCGAGTACCACTACATGTTTCAGCTTTCGGATCTGCCGGGGCAACGTTGTTAATCCTGCATTGTACAGGTTCAGGTCATTCAGTTTACGAAGACCGCGCAATGGTCTGACGTTCAATTCGACCAGGTTATTGTTCCCCATCCATAGGCTTTCCAGTTGCTTCGCATTTCGCACGGAAACCGGAATTCGGGTCAGCCTATTCCCCTGGAGCGTCAGTGCCCGCAAGGTGGATTTCTTCGCGATAAACACGCTGTCGTCGCCAATTGCATTATAGAGAACACTTAACCGACGCAGACTTGGCATATCAGTCGTGAGCCGGAGAGGCAGTTGCGTAAGTTTATTCTTCGACAGATCAAGCTCTTCCAGATTCGGGAACCGGTAGACGACTTCAGGAACGGTGGCTAGCCCTAACTGGTTAAAATGCAGATACTTGACGGTATCGGGCCGGGTTGTTGCACGAGCTGCCTCGATCGTGCTGACGGTGCTGTCGCCCGTACGTACCCGCCGCGTTTCACTGTACAATGGACGGCCGTACGACGTTCCGAAGGTTGACTGAAACGGTTTTGATACGGTAATTGGAAAAGAAGTTTCGGCATAGAACCCCGTCAGACGGGCGAGCAATTCCTGGAGTAATTTATCAGGCACAACTCCGCTTGGCCTGATCAGCACCCACTCCACTGCCCCGATTGCGCTAACATATTCGGTTGCCATATAGGAGAACCCATAGGCCGGAAATGGCCCCTGCTTTTCAACGAACGCAAAGCGGCTTCGGTCGAAATCGCTTCGCACCTTGAACATGGCCGTGCGTTGTTCGGCGCTCATCCCCTCACTCAGCTTTCTCAATGGCAGGTACGCTGCATCCAGTTTTGCTAAGCTGAGCCCGTATTTCGCCGTATCGGACAATACAATAACCTTCACTTGCGCGCGGACAGCAACGCTAAAAAACAGGACGATGATCAGAGTGAGCCGAAACGTGTTCATGGAGAGTGTCGGAATCGATTAGTTAAGTAGATGCGAAACCGTTTCCTATTCCACAGGCTATGGCCTACTTTTTTATTATACTGAATTTAGGGCATATCGATTAGCCAAAACCTGTATACAGATTGATGGGTTGCCTATTTATTGTTTCAACACCTTGAACTGGCTACGTCGTCCCTCCTGCTCAGCGGTCAGGATGTAGACGCCAGCCGGTTGAATGCTCAGGTCGATACGATGCTGAAGCTGCCCCTGCCAAACAGTACCTATTGATGGCTGCACCAACGTACCTGCGGCGTCATATACCCGTATCCGTACATCGCTCTGGCCAGGTACGTCCCCCTCGATCAGGAGCCAGCCAGTCGTAGGATTAGGCCAGGCACGTACCTGCAAGGGCAAAGCCGGTTCGGTAGCCAGTAATTTAGTCACCGTAATCAGGGCTGTGCCGGTTGCTGTACCTACCCCACACTGGCTATTGCTGACCTCCGTCAGTCGAAAACCAGCGGTAGTATCAGGCTTCACCGTCAGGGTATAAGGTGTGGTGAAAGTGGTAAACGTGCGCGGTCCGAAGAAATCAGTCAGCACAAAACGCCAGGGCGGCCTTCCGGTGAGCATCACACTAATACGTGCGGAATCTCCTTTAGAAATGGATGTCGTACCCGTCAACGTACCCATGGGAGCCGTACCAAGCGTAACCGGAAACGACGTTGAGCCACTATGCGCCGGGCTGCTGGATGCTACGCGAAACAAATAGCCGGATCCCGGCGGCGTACCCGGCGGAATTGTGGCCGTCAGGCGTTGGGGAGCCGTTACCGTGCCAATGGGTTGAAACGCACGGCCGGTTGAATCTGATAGCAGCAGCGTAAATCTGTTATCGTCCCCAAATGTACCAGTTGGCATATAGTCTGCTTCAACAACCTGACTGGTGCAGTAAGTACCGTAGAGCGACAGCCATCGTATGGTCACGCTGGACGTTGGCAAAACAGAGACGGAATAGACTCCCGTTGCTGTTGGTTGAGTGCCGCACCCATTCTGTACCCCCGTAATTGAATAGCTCGTCGACTGGGTGGGATAAACAGTGACTACGTCCTCACTAAAACGAATGACAGCCGTTTCGCCGGTCGAAAAGGTAACTGAGCAGGGCAAGCCACCCGTGGCCCGCACCGAAAGGCCAATCAGTTCATTGGCATACACGGCTCGCGCACCAGCGACAAGCGATACCTGAACGGGCTTTTGCACCAGGAAGACGGTACCCGATGTGAGTGTGGTGGATGGGGAAGACGACACAACGCGCACGGCATATGACGCCGCTTTCAGCCCATTTGGCACCGAAAAAGTACCGTTCGCGTTGGCCGTTTCTGCCACCCGCTGTTGCTGGCTGGTAATCTGGTTGACCACGTAAATGGTAAATGAATTAGGCGCAGTGAACTGGCCCCCCACCACGTAGCTCAACGATATGGGTTCGTCTTCGCAGTAAGTCGTTTTCGACGGTGTAAGCCGACTCAGTGACGGTCCCTCAACAACCTGGACACGACCAATGCCGTTTCCGTACCCACATTGGTTATAGACCGCGCCGATGCTGTACGTACCTGGTTTCGAAATGGTAAAATCTGCCTGCTTCGACACTGTAGAAATCAACTGGCTTTGCGCGTCGCTCAGGAAAACGAGGGCACCCGACCCACCTTCTTCCCGCACGCGCAACAACACCGATGACCCTGCTCGTATTGAAAGCGACTGTTCGCCCGACTGCCCCGATAAGGTAACGCCGGGCACGTCTGAAAGCAACGTCGGTTGCTGGGTTATGTTTGTCGTAATGTCAGTTCCATTGAGTCGGTACGCTATCCGGTAATACCATTTCTTACCAGCCAGCCCTTTCGACAAGGTAATACTCAGTGGCGAGCTGGTTCCGCTGGTAGGAACGTCCTGAAACGTCGTTCCGTCTTCAGACAGTTGGGCCACAAAGTTACCTCCGGCTGGTAAGGCTCCGTTGAGTGTATAGCCAATTGTTGCGGGTAGGTTGGTACAAGGAGACAGCGAGGCGGCATTGATTTTGAACACGTAAGGCATCACCACAGCCGTTGCCTTTGTGGTTGGAGTCAGCACTTTACCGCAGCCGTCGACCAGTTTTCGAATGAAATAGTCGGTAGTGACAGCGGGTGTATAGACCGGATTCAGGCGCTCGTAATCACTATACCCGCCCCCGCCCTTCGTCCCATCCGACAATTCGTAGTACGTCACGCCTCCTTGGCCACTTAATGAGTAATTGGCAAATATGGCCTGCCCGGCAGCTACCGTAAGCGACCCATTTACACTGTAGGTGCTTCCCAGCGTTGAGTTCAGTCGTAAAATCACGTTCCCATCACTAGTAGCGGTAAACACCGGTGCCGGCAGTTCATTACTGCGCGTTACGGGATTGGTAGTGACCACCCGGATGCGGTAATTACCAGTTGCAGTTGGCAAGGAGATAGAAAAACTACCTGCCCGGCTCACAACCGTTAGGATCGTGGGTGCAGAAAACTGCCCGTCACGGTCTGACAGTTGCACCTGAAACTGGTTATCAGTGGAAAAAGCCCCTATCGGCGATAGGTTGAACCCCCTGCGGGCACCAGCACATCCGGTATAATTGGCATTGTCGACGGCTAAATAAACCCCCGTTGGTTGCGTACCAGTCGTATTCAGGTTGACAGATACACTACTGACGGCTTCATTAGTGCCACATTCATTTCGGGCCGACACAATGGAATAGGCCAGACTCTGCGTCACGTATACCTCGCCTAGGCTGTACCGGTTAGCCAAACCAGTGTTTGCATTACCCAACAGGAACACCTCGCCACTACTCAAACGAACTTCGGTACGCCCACCACCAAGCCAGTTTACGGTGGGCGTCCAGCTCCCAACGTGATCGGTAACGTACCCGGTTAGATCAAACGTTACGCGAGGGGTTGTTTTTACGACCAGCGAAAGGGGTGCCGTAGTGATAGGATTCCCGGTTGACCTGTTAATAAGGCTTATCTGCTCACTTCTGACCGACGGGGTAGATTCGGGCAGTGTAAATACAGCCTGCCCCGGCCGCACAACCGTTGCCTGTGTCTGCACGCCCGACCCCAGCCGTACAAGCAAATCAGCGGGCAACGTGTATCCCGGAGAGGTTGTATAATACAGGCTAACTGGGGTTCCGACGCAAATCTCACCAGCCGACAGCGAATCGATTCGCACACCGGGCACTACCTCTACCGTTACCTGCCGATTCGAGAAACTCGCCCCGTAATCGCACTGCCCCGAAAATGATGCCAGGCTATACGAAGTAGTCTCGGTGGGTCTGACGTTAATTTCCTGCCGCCCCCAGCCGTTGATTGTAAACGCCCGGCCATCGTTGCTGGTCAACGTACCATAACCGTCGGAGGTGTAGCTAAAGGGCAGCGAAACAGTTTCGCCAAATGCTATTTGTACACGTGTCCGGTCGAACTGGAAACGCGGTTTACGAAGCACACGAAGAAACTGACCTTCTCCGTAATACTGAGAAATACCGTTTTTGGTATCGAAAATCCGCAAACGCACGTCTGATCCGATTGGCAGTTCGTCTGGAATCTGGATTTGCAACGGACTCGCTGTGCCACTGACAGGCAAAGATACCGACCGGTTACCATCTGACCGATAGATCAGTTCAGCGCCAAAAGAATGGGTCAGTGGCAGCGGCCCGCTGGTTGAGTAATATGCCAGAAGTGTTGTCCCCGTACAAAATACATCTTGAGCAGCCAGGAACTGAATCCCAACCGGATTGACCCGAACGGTTACCGACGTTGAACCAACGGTTCCATAGCCGCAGGCATTACGAACGCTGGCAATCTGATACGTGGTCGTGCGTTCGGGGGAAACGTTGATATCATAGAGATAGTCATCGCCAAAACCTGTTTGCTGAACATACCGGGCGCTATCCTGCAAGGTCAGGGTGTAGGAAGCACCGCCAGTCAGTTTCATCCGCAACAGACCGGATGCATAGGGGTTTCGTGGTTCTGCCGGAAACGTAGAGACACCCGTAAGGTTGGCCGTGGGTAGGCTCACAATGGAGAAACTCGCTCCCCAGTTACTGACAACCTGCGGTTTACTAGCCACAATTCTGAATCCATAACTCGATTTTGGGACCAGTCCTACCGGCAAGGTAGTGGAGGCAGGGCTACTGACCGACGAGCCTGGTAAGTCAATAAATGTCTGCCCGCTATCTGTGGTCAATTGCACCCTGAATGTATTATCAGCACTAAAATTTCCACTGGTCGTGAACGACAGGCTTACCGCGCTACTACTGCAACGAGACGACGCCTGGTTTGACTCCAGCGTGATTGACTGTCCTTTGCTTGCCGTGCAGACAACTAAAAACAGATAGAGAAGCCAGTACCTGTGGCGCATTGGGTGATGGATTGGGTGTGCCTACAAAAAAGAGAATGTGTGTATTGACTAATTTACAAGTATACAAATTGGGCTACTATCCCAAAGTAAGGCCTGCCGCATTTCTTCCGGTTTGAGCAAAAATTTACTAAGCGCCGAACGCTCAGCGACCACAATTAGTAAAGGGCAGCAAGGCCAGCCAGCCCGCTATCCATTCCTTTCCCCATAACTCCCTATCTTTGCACCCTCAAAATCGACCTACACGTACCCAATGACCGCTCCCATTCGCATTGCCCTTCAGAAATCGGGCAGACTCAGCGAAGATTCATACCAGTTGTTCAAAGCCTGCGGCATCCGCTTCGATTACGGCACAGGCAAACTAAAGTCAGTCTCTTCCAACTTCCCCGCCGAATTTCTTTTCCTTCGCGACGATGACATTCCCGGGTACGTTGAAGACGGCGTGGCCGATCTTGGCATCGTTGGCGAGAACGTAGCCGTTGAAACCGGTCGCAACGTGTCGACGGTACATCGGCTGGGCTTCTCGAAATGCCGCCTCTCGATTGCCATTCCCCGCGGTGACGCCTACAACGGGTTAAGCGACTTGGAAGGCAAAAACATCGCTACCTCTTACCCCAACCTGTTGGGTACGTACCTGGCCGGACAGGGCATTAAGGCAGAAATTCACGAGATCAGTGGTTCCGTGGAGATTGCCCCGAGTATCGGGCTGGCCGAAGCCGTGTGCGACATCGTATCGTCGGGCAGTACGCTGCTTAGCAACGGGCTGAAAGAAGTAGAGACGATCTTCCGTTCGGAAGCCATCATGATTGCCTATCCTGGTTTAGTAGCCGAGAAGCAGACATTGCTTGACCAGTTACTGTTTCGTATCAACGCGGTACAGGCAGCCAAGAACAACAAATACATTGTACTGAATGCGCCTAATGACGCCATTCCCGCCATTGCGGCGCTGCTTCCCGGCATGAAAGCCCCAACCGTGACGCCACTGGCTACCGAAGGTTGGAGTTCAGTCCATTCAGTGATCAACGAAAATGCATTCTGGGAAAACATCGAAGCCATCCGCGCCGCCGGTGCCGAAGGTATTCTGGTTGTTCCGATTGAGAAAATGATTAACTAAAGGAAACCGGGCAATAAGGGTCAAGAATGGTTCTGATCATATACGCTTTGCAGCGGAGCTATTCTTACTTCTTACCTCCTGATTCCCGCCCTTGTGACATGCAAATTATCCCCTTCCCCGACCGTGCTGAATGGCCCCGGTTATTAGCGCGGCCCATGCAATCGTCGGCGCAAATCGAGTCAATTGTTGCACCAATTCTGGCGCAGGTACGTACCCGAGGCGATGCTGCGCTGATCGAGCTGGCCAACCGGTTCGACAACATCGATTTGTCGGCGACGGGATTGCATGTTCCTCAAGATGAGTTGGATGCCGCAGAAGCTCAATTGAGCACCGAATTGAAAGCAGCCATCCGGCAGGCCTACAGCAACATTCGCCTATTTCACGAAGCGCAGAAGCAGCCTGTTCAGAAAGTCGAGACCATGCCCGGCGTCACCTGCTGGCGGCGGAGTGTAGGTATCGATAAAGTAGGCATTTACATTCCTGGCGGTACGGCACCGCTGTTCAGCACAGTGCTGATGTTGGGGGTTCCAGCTCAACTGGCGGGTTGTCGGGAGGTGGTGCTTTGCTCACCAAGCAACCACCCGGCTATCTATTTCGCCGCCAAACTGGTAGGCGTTACGAAAGTATTCCGCATTGGTGGCGCACAGGCCATTGCTGCCATGGCCTACGGTACGGAGAGCATTCCACAGGTATACAAGATTTTTGGCCCGGGCAATCAGTACGTTACCTCGGCCAAGATGCTGGTGGCCAAGGAAGGCACTGCTATCGATATGCCCGCCGGACCAAGCGAAGTGGCCGTTTATGCCGATGACACCGCCGTTCCCGCTTTCGTAGCCGCCGACTTACTCTCGCAGGCCGAACACGGCGCCGATAGTCAGGTACTGCTGGTATCAACAAGCAAGAAGCTGTTATCATCGGTGAATCTGGTACTGAGCACTCAGATGAATAAATTACCACGTAGAGATTTGGCCGCCAAAGCTATTGATAATAGCAAGGCCATCCTGGTCGATACCCATGCCGACGCCATTGAGTTGCTGAATCAGTACGCCGCTGAACACTTGATCCTGAGCGTGGAAAACGCCGAAGCTGTAGCCGAGCAGATCACCAATGCCGGGTCTATCTTCCTGGGCAACTACACGCCCGAATCCGCCGGGGATTACGCGTCGGGCACTAACCACACCTTGCCAACCAACGGTTTTGCCCGTGCTTACAGTGGCGTCTCGCTGGATAGTTTCGTGAAGAAAATCACCGTGCAGCACATCACCCCCGAAGGAATAAAGAACGTGGGGCCCGTTGTGGAGGCGATGGCCGAAGCCGAATCGCTCGATGCCCACAAGCGCGCCGTCAGTATCCGCCTGGCATCGTTGCTGGATTGATTTGAGCGTAAAGTTGTTACCTTGGTGTTAGGTATTCACGCTTATTGAATCATGTAGGATAGTTGTTTAGTAGCCTTTCTGCACAAAATTGCTGTTTTATAAGAAAGCCCTGCTTGATAACGTAAAAAGCTTGTACGCCTCTGATATCACAAAACTTGAAGTCATCGGCTTCCATCGTTTAGACGAGAACGATAAGGCTTATTTTGAGGAATTCTTTAGCACAATTGCAAGTCTTGCAATCACTGCTGAACTAATTGGCCAGTCGATTCGTCTCCGCAAGCGATCGCTCGGTGACGCTATTATCGCTGCAACTGCGCTGATTCACGGTTTGCCAGTTATCACAAATAATGTAATCAACTTTTCAGCGGTTGATGGCCTGACCGTCATTTCCTTAGCCAGCATACTGGACGGAACTGCCGGATAGAACGGCCTAAACCGAGCCAACTAGACTAAGAGAGGGCAATTTCTGCGCTATTTTTGGGGCAACGTACCTGCTAAAGCAATTCGTTGCTGAGTCCTCAACCAATGCCTCATCCTCACGAATCCATCATTGCCAGTCGGCTGACTCTATCGGCCAAATCGGTTGCCAGTACGCTTGACCTCCTGACTGGCGGCGCCACCGTACCCTTCATTGCCCGCTACCGGAAAGAAATGACCGGTGGCCTCGATGAAGTGCAGATCGCTGCCATCCGCGATCTGGCCCAGAAACTGACCGATCTTGACAAACGCCGCGAGGCCATCATTACCAGCATTACCGAACAGGGTAAACTGACGCCCGAGCTTCGCAAAAAGCTGGAACTCGCCGACTCTATGACCGAGTTGGAAGACCTGTATTTACCCTACAAACAGAAACGCAAAACCAGGGCCATGATGGCCATAGAGCGTGGGCTTGAACCCCTGGCCGACCGTATTTTCAGTCTCCGCGATCCAAATCCGGAGCAAACGGCCAGCCGTTACCTGTCTGACAACGTTCCCAGCATTGCCGACGCGCTGCAGGGTGCCCGCGATATCATTGCCGAACGGATCAGCGATGACGCCGATGCCCGCCAACGCATTCGGATGTTGTTTGAACGCGAGGCTATCATCCGGTCAACGGTAAAGAAAGGCAAACAGGAAGAAGGTGCGAAGTACAAAGACTACTTCGATTTTGCCGAAGCGCTTCGGAAAGTACCTTCGCACCGCCTCCTGGCCCTGCGGCGTGGCGAAACGGAGGGCATTCTGAACGTAAGCATTGCCCCCGACGAAGAAGTAGCCATTGACCGTCTGGACCGGCAGTTTGCGGGACGTACCTACGCCGGGGCCACACGAGCCAGTCAGGAACAGATGGAACTGGCCATTAAAGACAGCTACAAACGGCTGTTGCGCCCCGCGCTGGAGAACGAGTTTGATAACCTGTCGAAAGAGAAAGCCGATCAGGAGGCGATTCGCATTTTTGCGGGTAATCTGCGTCAGCTACTTCTCAGCCCGCCACTGGGTCAGCAACGCGTTTTGGCCATTGACCCTGGTTACCGAACCGGTTGTAAAACCGTTTGCCTCGACGCGCAGGGAAACCTGCTGGCCGATACGGTACTGAACCTGTTTGCCTCCGACAGCGAGAGACAACGCGCGGCCCAGACTGTTCGTAGTCTGATGGAGAAGCACAAGATCGATGCAATTGCTATTGGTAACGGCACCGCAGGCCGCGAAACCGAAACGTTTATTCAGAGTCTGGACTTGGGTAAACCGATTGTCATGGTGAGCGAACAGGGTGCTTCGATCTACTCGGCCTCAGAGGTTGCCCGCCAGGAATTTCCCGATAAAGACGTCACCGTTCGCGGAGCCGTCAGCATTGGCCGGCGTCTGATGGACCCGCTGGCCGAACTGGTAAAAATTGACCCTAAATCAATTGGCGTAGGCCAGTATCAGCACGATGTGGATCAGAATGGCCTGAAAAGGAGCCTCGACGACGTGGTCGAGAGCTGCGTAAACTCAGTCGGAGTTTCGCTCAACACGGCCAGCGCGTATCTGTTGCAGTACGTGTCGGGGCTGGGTCCGCAACTGGCGCAGAATATAGTTGCCTACCGGGCGCAGCAAGGGGCGTTCAAAACCCGAGAGCAATTGAAAAAAGTACCCCGTCTAGGCCCCAAAGCCTTTGAACAGGCCGCCGGTTTCCTGCGCATTTCTGATGCTATGGCAGATTCGGGTATGAATCCGCTCGATAATTCGGCCGTTCACCCTGAGCGGTATGAACTGGTTGGCCGTATGGCCGCCGATGTGGGCTGCACCGTGGCTGAGTTGCTAAAAAAACCGGATCTCCGCAAACAGATCAATCCGGCCAGGTACGTGTCGGCAACGGTCGGCTTACCAACGCTCACCGACATTCTGGCCGAACTGGATAAACCCGGCCGCGATCCGCGCGAGGCGCTGACGGTATTCACCTACGACGACCGTGTAAAAACAGTGGCTGACCTACACGAAGGCATGATGCTTCCGGGCGTGGTGACCAACATTACCGCCTTCGGTGCCTTTGTCGACATTGGCGTGAAGCAGGACGGGCTCGTGCACGTATCCCAGATGGCCAACCGGTATATCACGGATCCGAACCAGGTCGTAAAGGTGCATCAGCAGGTAACAGTGAAGGTGCTGGAGGTAGATACCACACGCAAACGAATTGCGTTATCCATGAAAATCTAATAGCTTGCAGTAGGTGTTCGTGCCCTCAACGTGTGCCGAACACCTACGTAAACCTACCCGCTACCCTTATGCAGCAGACGTTTCCCCGCCTTTCTGCCGTACTTGTTGGGCTAACCACCAGCCTGTTTCTGTTCGCTTCCTGCGCCTCAACAGGGCCCCTTCTCTCGTCATCATCTAACCGGTCAGCCACGACCAAAAAGACCACAACGTCTCGTACAGCCTCGTCGAAAACAGCTAAACCGACCAGCCCGTTAAAAACTGTTGATTCGAAAACATACGTGAGCCGCTACGCGCGTGAGGTGATCAGTCAGGCACGTACCTACACCGGAACGCCTTATCGATCAGGGGGAAACACCTACGACGGCATCGATTGTTCCGGGCTGATCTGCTCCGCTTTTTCGGCGGTCGGCCTGAAGATGCCGCGTATTTCCTGGCAGCAGTCAGAAGTGGGATATGAAGTTGAGGTAGCTGAAATCAAACCCGGCGATCTGATTTTCTTCGTTCCTGATCACGGTAAGGCTGGGTACGTTTCTCACGCGGCCATCGTGACCGAAGTGCGTAGCGAAAACGACATCCGGTTTATCCACGCCTCCTCATCGCGCGGCGTCCGCGAAGACAACCTCTATTCCAATTATTTTAAAGGACGGTTTGTTAAGGCATTACGACCCTTTTGAGTCTGATCGATTGCACGCAGCTACTACACGTTGCCATAACGAAAAAGCCCTGAAAACGAGTAGTTTTCAGGGCTTTTCAATTGAGGTGGAGAATATCGGAGTCGAACCGATGACCTCTTCCATGCCATGGAAGCGCTCTAGCCAGCTGAGCTAATCCCCCATTGCGAGTGCAAAACTAGAGCTTTTACGCTATCCTGTCAAGCCTCGCGGATGAAAAATATCAATTTCGTCGGTGCTTACGACTCAATCATCTCAGCATCAGCGATGATGTAATTCAGTTCGTAAATATTATCGGCGTTCAGTTTCAACGTTCCCCGAAACGTGCGGCGTTCGTCGGTCTTGAACTTACGACCTGGCTTCTTGAACTTCAGCGAAACAACCGACTCCGGGCCGGCACCACCACAGAAGAAGCAGGCCGAGTACGGAAAGGCAGATAACACATATACATTCGATTCCAGATCGACGGGAAGAACGTACCCGGTCAGTTCAACGGGCTTGCCACTCATCTTCTGAATCGCGGGCCCAAACGTAGGATAAAGCATGTAAACCGACTCTTCGGCATACCACTTCTTCTTGAACGTTACATCCCGGAGCGATTCCCAGGATAGTTTTACCGGGTCAGCAGCCTTCGGGGCGGTCAACGCCGGTGCCAGTGATGATACGGCTACAGGGCGAAAACTCACTAACCCAATACTCAGAAATAAAACAGCAGCGATGAAGCGTGGCATACTTAAGTAGGTTTTTTGAGGAACTGAAAGGTAAATGTGTAAAGTTTATTAGTTTTACTTGTAACAACGCGACCAGCCACAAGCCAGTGCCCGTTATACTCAACGAACATCCCGATTTTTCGCCTGCAAGCCGTCATTCACAGGAGGAGCCTATCCGGCTTACCCGCCTGTATACAGCTACGCTGCTTGGCCTGGCCCTACTCCTGACCATTGCCGAAGTGATTACACAGTGGCAAATTGATAAGTTCCAGGACGAATTGTGGCTAATCAGATATACGGCTACACAACGGCATCAGAGCCAGCAAATTGCAAAAAAAGCGCTACAGTTAGCCGATACGCGCGACTCCACTACCTTCCGGGCCATTCAATCTGAACTTGGCACTTTGTTCAGCGCCATTGAGCGGTCGCATCTGGAAGGCCGTCAGGGGCTCGTTCGCGATTCCATCGGGCGGCGGTCGACCCGAATGATTGAAAACAGCCCGGAAGTTAAGCAGCGCTACCAAAATGTGAAACCCCACTTCGAGGCGTTACAGACAAGTATTCGCCAACTGATCGCTTTAAAAGAGCCCGAACAGATAAAAAGTGTGAGCGGACAGGCCAGTCTGAAGCTGCTATTGGCCAATGAAAACCCATTCCTGGAGAAAATTGATCTGGTGGTTCGGCAATACACGGCTGAACTTCGGCAAAACCTGACCCGATTACAGCGCGTGGAGCTTTGGCTGCACCTGCTCACTCTGTGTACCCTGATTGGCATCGCCTACTTCATTTACCGGCCTGCAGCCCGTCGGCTTCGTCAAACGATCGACCGCCTTGTCGACGCGGAGAAACGCACCACTGATGTAAACCGTAAGCTGACATCGGCCAATAAATCGCTGAAGAAGGCCCGTCAGCAGCTCTTCGATGCCACCAAACTTCAGTTTCAGCAGCAGATTAATGAGCAAAAATCGCGAACGGCCTATTTGATGGCAGGGCAGGAAGAAGAACGCAAGCGCCTGTCGCGTGAGTTACACGATGGCCTGGGGCAAATGCTGACTGCCATTAAATTACAGGTGGAGGGACTGGAGGCCCGGCTGACGAATGAAGGAGTAACCAATTCAAACTTATCAGCCCTGAAAACGTTAATAACGCAGACGATTCAGGAGACACGGTCAATCTCGAACAACCTGATGCCCAGTGTGCTTAGCGATTTTGGTCTGATCCCGGGATTACGGATGCTGGTGGAAAGTCACAACCGTGCGGAACATGAAGGAGGCAGCCCCTTACGCATTACGCTTCAGGCCGACGAATGGTTGTCTGATAGTGCACACCGGCTGGATAAAACAATAGAAATCACGCTGTATCGTGTTAGTCAGGAGGCGGTTACTAATGCAATCAGGCATGGCAAAGCGTCCAAGATCGATATTCAGCTGTTTGAAAAGGACCAATACCTACACTTGACCATTACCGATAATGGGGCGGGATTTAAAACCCAACGGTTAGTAAAAGAACCACATGGACAGGGGGTACACAATATCCATGAGCGAATAAAACTGCTCAATGGTATCTTTAAATTAACCTCAACGCCTGGGAAAGGCACTAAACTGAAAGTCAGTATTCCCTATCACTCCCAATTGATATCTCACGATTATGATCAAACTAATGCTGGTTGACGATCACGCCATTGTGCGCGACGGTGTACGACTACTGCTCGAACAAAACGATGGATTATCCATCATCGACGAAGCCAACGATGGTGAAGAAGCCCTGGAAAAACTGAAAGCACACCAGGCCAACAACACATTGCCCGACGTGGTCTTGCTCGATATTTCGCTCCCGGGTATGTCTGGTATTCAGGCAGCGCAACAAATTACCCGGCTGAATAAAAATGTTCGGGTGCTGATGCTCTCGATGCACAACAACGAAGACTACATCCTTCGGGCTGTTGAAGCTGGGGCCACGGGTTATATCCTGAAAGATTCGTCGAGCGATGAAATGATTAAGGCCATCAAGACAGTGGCGACGGGCGAAAAATATTTCAGCTCGCCAGTGGCTACCATCATCCTGAACGGCTACATGCAACAAATGCGCAAAGACCCCGCCAGCACAGCCGGCGGTGGAAAAGCGCGCCGGTCAAAACTCTCGAAGAAGGAGAAAGAGATTCTGAGTCACCTGATCGAAGGACTAAGCAGCCGCCTGATTGCGGAGAAACTACAACTGAGCGTACGTACTGTTGATAACCACCGGGCCAACATGATGCGCCGCTTGCAGGTACGTAACGCCGCCGAACTGGTACGGATGGCCGTTGAAGAGAAACTCGTTTAAGTAAGCTACCTACAACTTACTGGATCTTGATAGTCCGCGAGCTTAAGCCAGCTCAGACTTATTTAGCGTAAATTCTTGATTAAACTGAAGCCCTGAAGCCCGGCAATGTTGGCGTTTAATGCGAACATTGCCGAACTTTAGGGCTTCATCTATTTTGATTACAGTTATGCGCATCTCCCTGTCTCTCATACCAGTTACCCTTACAGCCGGTTTTCTCCTCTTCTCCACTCTCAGCTATGGTCAATATGGCGGCGGATACGGGGGTGGATATGGCGGCGGCGGTTATGGCGGAATGGGACGTGGCGGCATGGGGGGGAATATGGGCGGAGGCGCCAATTTTAAGCCATCAATGCCCAACATTGCCGGCGAAATGGCCGCCCGGGAAACGAAGTGGATGAAAGAAAAACTTGATCTGGACAAAGACCAGGCAAAGACGATTAAATCATTGAATAACGATTACGCCAAACTTCAGCAGGAGGCCATCAAGGAGATTGTTGGCTCAGATGGCGGCAAATCGAACCCTCAGGCAAAAGACCAGATACATGATGCCATGATTATGTATAATGAGGAGAAGGAGGATAAATACAAGACTGTACTTACCCCTGAGCAATGGGTACGTTACCAGACCCTGAAACCGGAAATGCAACGCGAGATTGGCGGAATCCGCCCTCCGGCACCAAAAGGCATGATAAAAGACTCTACGGCATCAGCTAAACAGTAGCAATGCCCTCCTCCGTTGCTACAACAACGTACCCGGCTAACCAGCTTCGGAACCCTTTCCCGTATTCTTTCTGTTAACAGACTACTTCAAAGCCGGCCGCCATGCCGGTTTTTCAGTTTAATTATTACTCTATTTAGTCAATCGAATAACAACACTATTAATTTCTAAGCCATGTCACTCCGTTTAGGCGATATCGCCCCCGATTTCACAGCCAATACCACCGAAGGTCCAATTCATTTCCACGAATGGCTGGGCAATTCATGGGGTATGATCTTCTCACACCCCGCCGATTTCACTCCCGTTTGTACGACCGAATTGGGCCGTACGGCTCAGCTCAGCGATGAGTTTGCCAAGCGCGGCGTGAAGGTGATTGCCGTAAGCGTTGACCCGATCGATCAGCACCACGAATGGGTGAAAGACATTAACGAGGTAAACAACACCACGGTGAACTTTCCGCTGATTGCCGACGAGAACCGCGAAGTAGCTACCCTATATGATATGATTCATCCGAACGCCAGCGAAAAGGCAACGGTACGTTCGGTGTTCATTATTGGGCCCGACAAAAAAGTCAAACTGACCCTGACGTACCCAGCATCAACCGGCCGTAACTTTTTCGAGATTCTACGTGTCATCGATTCGCTGCAACTAACGGCCAACTACTCGGTTGCTACCCCCGCCGACTGGCAGGAAGGTGAAGACGTAATAGTTACCCCTGCCGTTCCGAACGATCAACTGGACGCTAAATTCCCGAAAGGCGTCACGTTTGTGAAACCATACCTTCGCAAAACTCCGCAGCCAAATAAGTAACGGATCAGCTGGTGTGGTTGGCAGGCTTCGCGCAGGTACGTTACCTGACCCAACCCGTTGTCCGCTACGGCCAACCCGTTGACCGCTGCCTACCTTTTTTTCAACCCTTTGGCATATTGGCTTGTTAGAGATTGGTATCACAATCAACTCAGCGTCATGCCAAAGAATTTGAATCCTCAACACGATGAAGGCCCGGTAGCAGAGGCCATCGAACAACAGACCGCCAAGCTCCCATCTGATATCTTCCTGTGGGGAGGCATTGGGGCGCTGGCAACGGCCGCGGCTTTTTTCAGCACTGGCAAACGGCACGAAGCGCTGCTGGTAGGTCAGTGGGCGGCTCCCATTCTGATTCTCGGCTTGTATAACAAGCTCGTTAAACTGGAAGGGTCAAACTAGACAATACGGCCTTTATTGCCGATCAAAAGCGGTTGTTCTATCCGGAACAACCGCTTTTTGTATGTTTGCACTCCAATTCACTCACCGCCTATGAAGCCATTCGTTCTGCTCCGGTTCATCTATCACCAATACAAGCGGTTGATCTGGCTGGGAGCGGGCGTTCTGGTAATAGGCACACTTATCTGGCGACTTACCAGGCCAGCCGACGTAATGCACTGGCGGTTTATCGATGGATACGGCGTCAAATTTCCGACCCGATACACCGTTCATGGCCTCGATGTATCGCGGCATAACAACCGGATCAACTGGGATAAGGTGGCGGCAATGAACGAGGGCGAAGTACGCATGCAGTTCGTTTTCATCAAAGCTACCGAAGGTGCTACACTGGGGGATCCCACGTTTGCCAAGAACTGGAAAGAAGCGAAGCGCGTTGGATTGCGCCGGGGAGCCTACCATTTTTATCATCCCACCCGCGACCCGCTCAAACAAGCAGCAAACTTTATAAAACGGGTGTCGCTCCAGTCGGGCGATCTGCATCCGGTGCTTGATTTTGAAGTTACTAATGGTGTGGCCGACGATAAAATCATTGCCGACCTTCACCTCTTTCTTGATGCGCTGGAAGCAGCGTACAACGTCCGTCCCATCATTTATACAAACCCCAGCCTGTATAAACGGTTTATCAAAGACAATTTCGACGTGTATCCGCTTTGGATCGCCGATTATTCCAAAACAAATTTGAACCGCTACGATCCGGATAAGCTATATATCTGGCAGCATAATAAGAGCGGTTGGGTGAAAGGGATTCGCGGCTTTGTAGACCTGAACACCTTTGTGATGGACCCTGACCGGATAACCGAATTGTGTATTGATTAACTGGCAGAAAGTATGCAGATCAACTCTTTTTTCGCAGGAAATCTGCAATTGGGTGAAGGAATTTACGTCGATGAACGGCATAACCACGTCTGGTGGGTCGATATCACCGAACGCCGCATTTACCGTTCTAACCTTGCCGGTAACGAGCTTCATGTTTGGCAAACGCCTGAACTAGTGGGCTTTGTGCTGCCGCATCCGGATGGAGAGCGGTATTGGCTGGGGTTAAAATCGGGACCGCACGCTGCCCGTCTCATCGAGCAGCGACCAGTTGAACTGGAACGCCTGGCAACCGTTGATGCCGACTCGGCGACGATTCGGGTCAACGACGGCAGCCTGTCTGCCGATGGACAATCACTCTACGTTACCACGATGGATATGGACGTTGAGCGGCCGCTTGGGCGATTGTTATGCTACGACCAGCGGGGGCACGCCACGGAACTATCAACCAATTTCATTATCAGCAACGGTCCGGCTGTTTCGGCTGGTAAACAGGCTGTCTATGTAGCAGAATCAGAGGGGCACGAAGGCCGCCAAAAAGGCGTATATCGTATTGATTTACAAGGCACTACACCCATCGAATCACTACTTATCGAATGGCCGTACGAAGGTTCGCCCGATGGTGTATCAACCGGTGAGTCAGGTACGTTGTGGGTAGGTACGTATGGCGGGAATCATATCCGGCAGTTCACTACGGGTGGCCAGTTACTGCGTACCATTGAGTTACCAGCCTTGAACGTCACGAAGGTTGCCTCGGCCGGTACGACGTTGTACGTAACCTCGGCCGCCGATGGCGTTTCTGATGAGAAACGTCGACAATACCCACTCACTGGGCACGTACTGATACTTGATGACGTAGAATAATCGCCGATATTCGCATTGCTTTTTAATTGACTACAACCATGTTGACCAATCACTCCTTCCTTAACTTACCTGCCTACACCCAACTGAAGGCTCATTTCGACGCCACCGAGTCGACGCATTTGCGCGATCTGTTCGCCGAAAACCCCGACCGCTTCAACCAGTTTTCGCTCCGCTTCGAGGATATGCTGGTCGATTTCTCGAAGAACCGAGTCACTACCGACACCATGTCGCTGCTTCGTCAGCTGGCCGAGCAGGCTGGCCTGTCAGAGGCGATTAACAAAATGTTTACTGGTGATACGATCAACGGAACTGAGGGCCGGGCGGTGTTGCACGTTGCGCTTCGTAACCGCTCGAATACGCCAATACTGGTCAATGGTGAGGATGTTATGCCCGATGTTAATGCCGTGCTCGATCATATGCGTGACTTCTCCGAGCAACTGGGCGCAGGTACGTGGAAAGGGTACACGGGCGAGGCGATCACCGACATCGTAAACATTGGTATTGGCGGGTCAGACCTGGGTCCGGTGATGGTAACCGAAGCCCTGAAGCCCTACGCCCGGCCAAATCTGCGGGTGCACTTTGTGTCGAACGTAGATGGCGTTCATATCTACGAAACGCTGCAGCAGGTACGTCCTGAAACAACCCTGTTCATGATTGCCTCAAAGACATTCACCACGCAGGAGACAATGACCAACGCTGGCTCGGCCCGGCAATGGTTCCTCGATAACGGAGGCACCACAGAAGGCATAGCCCGTCATTTTGTTGCCATCTCGACCAACGAAAAAGCGGTGACTGAGTTTGGCATCGACGCCGCCAACATGTTTGGTTTCTGGGACTGGGTGGGTGGTCGTTACTCGCTCTGGTCGGCCATTGGGTTATCCATTGCCTGTTATATCGGGTTCAACAACTTCGCCGACCTGCTGGCGGGTGGTCACGCCATGGACGAGCATTTTCGCGATACGCCGCTCGAGCAAAATATTCCGGTTACGCTGGCCCTGCTTGGCATCTGGTACAACAATTTCTTCGGCGCTCAGTCGCAGGCTATTTTACCGTACGATCAATATATGCACCGGTTCGCCGCTTATTTTCAGCAAGGCGATATGGAGAGTAACGGCAAATCCGTTGACCGCGACGGTGTGCCAACTGACTATCAAACCGGGCCAATTATCTGGGGCGAACCTGGCACAAACGGGCAGCATGCCTTCTACCAGCTGATCCATCAGGGAACCAAGTTAATTCCCTGCGATTTCATTGCACCGGCTGTTAGCCAGCACCCGATGGGCAGCCATCACATGATGTTGCTGTCGAATTTCTTTGCGCAAACCGAAGCCCTGATGAATGGAAAAACGGAGGAAGAAGCGGCTGATGAGCTGAAAAAAGCAGGCAAATCGGCGGAAGAAATCGCTCAAATTGCTCCGTTTAAGGCATTTTCGGGAAATCGGCCAACCAATTCGTTTTTGCTTAAGCAGATCACACCCAGGGCATTGGGTAGTCTGATTGCGATGTATGAGCATAAGATTTTTACCCAGGGCGTGATCTGGAACATCTTCAGTTTTGATCAGTGGGGCGTAGAGCTGGGCAAGCAACTGGCCAACAAAATTCTACCTGAGTTGGCGTCTGATACACCCGTTAGCAGCCACGACAGTTCTACAAATGGCCTGATTAACATGTATAAGCAAATGCGGTAGGCAGAAAACAATCTAATAATTCTATAGGTTAAAGAGGCGTGGTTTCGATCACGCCTTTTTTAGTGTCCAACATAAAAACGTTATGAAGATGAACAAGGTACTTTTAGCTGTCGGCTTACTGTCGGCAGGCATGGCAGTAGGCCAGAGTCAGACGACGAAGTCAACGTCGACAACAACCAGCACGTCGAATTACAACACGTCGAATACGAACAACGAGAACAGCCGGAATGCTACGATGGGAACAAACAGTAGCACAGACCGGCCCTACTCGACAACGGGTAGTTCGTACAACAGCAACGGCTCAACCTCAGGTATGGGCAGAACGGGCTCGTCAACGGGTTCATACAGCAACTCATCAACAACGGGCAGCAACAGCTACAACAATAGTGGCATGAACACCGGTATGTCTACGGGCTCATACAGCAGCACGACCACACCGGGTACGTACAACAATAGCACGTCGGGTTATGGTACATCAACCACTACACCATCGACAAACGGTAGCTATAACACGAATAGCATGGATAATTCGTCGACAACGACGCCATCAACTACTGGTAGCTATAACACCAACAGCGTAGGCACAGGTACGTCGGCCACTACACCAACGACCAGCGATTACAACACAACAGGTACGTCGGTAACAACGAACAGCACCTATTCAACCGAAACAACAAGCCCGGCCCGGACGAAAGATTACAAGAACTTCGCCTACGGTATTTACGCCGGTTTGAACTCAACACGTTTCCGCGGCGAAAGCATTAACACCGACAATCCATCAGGCCGTATTGGTTATCAGGCTGGTTTCTTCGTACGGGGTGGCGGTCGTCTATACGGTCAGATTGGTGCAGAATATTTTGCATCGAGCTCGAATTATTTCCGTCCAGGCGATGGTCAGTCAGCCGCTGCCATCCGCGACCAGATCAATATCCAGTATATCCAGATTCCGGTATACATCGGTTTCAAGCTAACGGAATCAGACCGTGGTATTTCGGCCATTCGGTTGCAAGTGGGTGCTGAATATGCCAACCGCATTAGCTCATCGAGCGGACAGTTCAACCTGAGCAATTCAGAAATCAAAAGTGGTTCGTTCAACGCACTGGGTCAACTGGGTTTTGACATCGGTCCATTCCTGATCGATCTGACCTACCACCACGGATTGAGCGATGCCGTACAGATCAACACCTTCCAGGGCTCATCGCGCCGTATCCTGAGCGCCAGCGTAGGGTTTAAGTTCTAGAACGCAGTCTAGGTTAGTGCAGCAGGTACATTATGTATCGGCAAAAAGGGCCACCTTGCCAAGGGTGGCCCTTTCTATTTCTATAGATTCAGTAGATAATTCTACAAACAATCTGGCAAAATGGCCGGTTGTAAAAGTGAATTAGGCTTACCAACTCAACAACGTTATGAAAAAGCAAGTACGGGCCATTACGCTGGTAGCCTTCTCGATGGGGGCCAGCCTGCTTTGCGCCAACACCGCGATAGCACAGCGCTACGATGACAACCGCGTCGACGATCGTCGGCGGGTAGATGACCAATATGACCGTCGCGATGATCGACGCGATGACCGCCTGAGCGACCGTGAGCGCGAGTTACGCGATCGGGAGCGTCAGTTGCGGGACCGTGAAAGAGAGCTACGCCGTGATGACCGGCGCGACGACCGCCGCGGCGATGACGTTGATGCCCGCCTCGACAGCCGTCGCGATTTCCGGAGTCGTCAGTTGTCAGACCCACGGTACGACAATGACTACCGGGACAGAAACTCGGGTCGGCAATACGGAATTGAAGACCTGAGCAAAGCGTATGATGAAGGGTTCGACGATGGCCAGAAGTCATCAGAAAAGCAGGCAAAGCAAGAACATCGCGAAAACTACAAGAACTTCACACTCGGTATTTATGGTGGGGCAAACTCGACTCGCTTTCAGGGAGAGACGATCGACGCCAACGGCAATGCAACTGGTTTGGCTGGCCGCCTGGGCTATCAGCTTGGTTTCTTCGTACGGGGTGGCGGCCGGTTCTATGGCCAGATCGGTGCGGAATACTTAACGTCAAGCTCCGAGTTTTACCGGGCGGGCGACGGAAGCACGGTTAAAGACATTACCTCCAATGTTGACCAGAAGTACCTGCACGTACCTGCCTACGTTGGCGTTAAGCTGGCGCAGTCTGAGCGGGGCGTATCGGGTATTCGCCTGCAGGTGGGTGCCGAATTTGCTACGCCACTGGGCGGTAATAACAGCGTCTTGAACCTACAGCGCAGCGATTTCAATGATGCCACGCTGAATGGTCTGGCCAATATTGGTTTCGATGCGGGTCCGCTTTTCCTCGACTTCGTATATCATCACGGTTTCCAGAATGTCTTACGCGACAACACATCGAACTCGCAACGCCGCATTCTGGGAGTAAACCTGGGATTCAAATTTTAATTGGGTCGGCTTAACTGGCCCAATCAGCCATTGGTTCGGTAGAAAACCAAACCAATTCATACAAAACGGGGGTTATCAGAGCGAATCGGCCTGTTAACCCCCGTTTTGTATGAATACACTCTTCCCCATCTTCGTAAAACTAGACCAGCTTCAAACCTTGATTGTGGGTGGTGGGTACGTTGGTCTGGAAAAACTAACGGCGGTGTTGGCCAACTCGCCCGCTGCACCCGTCACGCTGGTGGCGCCCGAGATTCGCGCCGAGATTTACGAATTAGCCGGTCATCACCCGGCCGTGACACTTGTGGTAGACAGCTACCAGCCCGATTTCCTGAATGACAAAGACATTGTAATTGTTGGCACCAACGATAAGGCCGTAAACAGACAGGTGCAGGCAGATTGTAAAGCGCGTAAGATTCTGGTCAATGTGGCAGATACACCACCGCTCTGCGATTTCTATTTAAGTTCGGTCGTAAAAAAAGGCGACCTCAAGATCGCCATTTCGACTAATGGTAAGTCGCCTACGTTTGCCAAACGCTTTCGGGAGGTTCTGGAAGAGATGCTTCCCGATTCACTGCAGGAGACACTCGATAACCTCACTGCCATTCGTAAACAGCTAACGGGCGATTTTCAGGCCAAAATGGATCGCCTTAATGAGATTACGAAGGTGTTGAAATAAAAGATTAGCATGAAGTGGTCATTGGTAGTAGTCCATCATTGTTTGTACGACGACCGACTACCAATTAATAGTTTCATGACATTTTCTAATTCGTATACGCATCAACCATTTTCTTGATGGTTGTCCATCGGCGGCGTGATATAGATAGTCGTTCGCCCGTGGTGAGCAGAACATAGGCTCCAGTCTGGTCGCGTTCAACCCCAACAACGTAGCGGGCATTGACCAGGCAATTACGGTGCAGGCGTAAAAAGAATTGTGTGGGGAGTTTTGGCTCGTAAAACTTAAGCGTACGGGGCATTAACATCCGTTTCCCGTCTTTCCAGTTCAGCCAGGTGTAGTTTGTCTCAGACTGCAGGTAAATAAGATTGGCTACCGAGAAAGACTGTTGTCCGCATTCGCGTTGATAGAGCCGTAATGAGGGCCATTCGTCAAAGCCGATCCGACTAGAAACATGGGCAGAGGAAGTAGCAGTTGCCATAATTAGTTATCAGTACCTTGAGTTGGTTAAATAGATGTGTCAAATCTATAGCGATCTTCAACTGAAAACTACTGTAACTGTCGTTGTTGTAGGCTACTGAGTATATGTGGTATGTAAACGCGCCTTGTTTGTATGCCAAAAGCACTCCATCAAAAGTGAAGCCAATTGGGTAATCCAGGTGACTTGTGGCCCAGTATGACGAAATAAACCAGGGCGGCAAGTATGCCGTAACCAATGGCCAGCCATTTTTTCTTTTGCGTGAACAAGGCAACGTTATGGTGGTAATCATACACCATCGATGCGGTCAGGCCGGCGATCATCATACAGAAAGACAACATCCCCAGATCAGTCCTGTAAAAACGGAGTGAGGCTAAGATGGGCGCTCCGGCCATGATATATAGCAGCCAGCAACCAAAGCCCGCCCGGTACAGATAGACACTGAGCCGAGGGTCATTTTTTAGGTCGAATAAGTCGTTTGAAACTTTTTCGGACATGCGCTTTGTCTGTTTAACAGATTGAAGATACGTTCTTTTCACGATTGTGTCAAAACCGTCAACTATGAACACACCAGACGCTACACCAGTGGCCCCCACTTATAACACAATGACCGTCGATTTAGTACGGGTTGATGATGCTTTTCATTTTGCCGCAACCGGCGTTTCCAATGTCACCCTTGATATTGACGGCTCTGCCGATATTGGCGGGCACAATGCGGGCGCACGGCCCATGGAAATGCTTTTAATGGGTTTGGCTGGTTGTAGCGCCATTGATGTGATTGTGATCTTGAACAAACAAAAACAGGTCATCGATGATTTCAGGATCCAGGTACGTGGTCAGCGGGAAGCGGGGGCTACACCGGCTCCGTTCAAAGCGATTCACATCGAATATCAACTGAAAGGTCCGCTCGATGAAGCCAAAGTTCGGCGCGCCATCGATCTGTCGATGGATAAATACTGCTCGGCTACCGCGCAGCTACGCCCCACTGCCGACATTACGTGGTCATTGGTACTGGAAAGCTAATTGATACCTACCAACGCGTTGCAGACTCGTACTCAGCCAGGTCAGTAACACACGACAAACAGGCAACCTTTTGCCAATGGCACGCATTCAGTTTGGTCCAGAATTTGTAGCCTGTTGGCTGAAACAAACCTAGTTACTACCATGAAAAACATACTGATGGGCCTGGCCCTGGCTGCTACACTTTCATCAGCTGCTTTTGCCGGCGGCGTTACCAATGAAAAGAAAGCGAAGAAAGCTAAAGCAGAGAATTGCGAGAAAAAGTGTGAGAAAGGATCAGGTGGGCCATCGTGCTGCATGAAAAAAGCGCAGGCTTAAGTACCTGACCACTTGAGTCTGAAAGGCTCATTACGTAGTTTGCTCCACACAGCGAATTAGGTAATGAGCCTTTTGCGTTGGTTTTTACTAACTTTCAAGCCCCTTTACAGTTCCTTTTCTAAGCACATTAATCAACCTATGGCCAAGCGCAAAACTACCGCAGTGGCGGACAGTACCCCTACCCTTCCTGAATTGCCCCCGGTTGAACAAGCTATTGACACACCGGCTGGCCCTTATTCACGATTTACTGACCTCGATATTCACCTGTTCCGGGAAGGCAAACACGCCCGTCTGTACGAAAAATTCGGCTCGCACGTAGTGACACACAACGGTGTAGTGGGTACGTACTTTGCCGTTTGGGCACCTTCTGCCAAGTATGTGTCGGTAATCGGCAACTTCAACGGCTGGGATAAGGGAAGCGCCGCCATGAACGTTCGCTGGGATTCGTCAGGTATTTGGGAAACCTTCATTCCAAACATTGGCAACGGCGAAACGTACAAGTACTTTATTGTACACGAAGGTGGCCGCGAACTGGAGAAAGGCGATCCATACGCGCACCTCTGGGAAGTGCCACCCCTTACGGCTTCGCGCGTGTGGGACACCTATTACGAATGGAACGACCACGAGTGGATGTCGACCAGAGCCGAGAAAAATGGCCTTAACAAGCCAGTTTCTACGTATGAGGTACACATGGCCTCCTGGAAACGCGACCCATCGAACCCCGAGCGGGAACTGACCTACGGTGAGATTGCCGATACGCTGGTTCCTTATATTCAGGAGATGGGCTTCACCCACGTGGAGTTCATGCCTGTGATGCAATATCCCTACGCGCCTTCGTGGGGCTATCAGGTGACGGGATATTACGCACCCAGTAGCCGGTTTGGTCATCCGCAGGATTTCATGCGCCTGGTTGAGCGGCTGCACCAGGCAGGCATTGGCGTTATCCTCGACTGGGTGCCGGCTCACTTTCCTGGCGACGCCCATGGTCTGTATGAGTTCGACGGCACCCACCTGTATGAGCATCCGGACCCACGTAAAGGCTATCACCCCGACTGGAAATCGTATATCTTCAACTATGGCCGCCCTGAGGTACGTTCATTCTTATTGAGTAACGCCATGTTCTGGCTGGATCGCTGCCACGCCGACGGTTTGCGGGTCGATGCCGTAGCCTCAATGCTCTATCTCGATTACTCGAGGAATGCGGGCGAATGGGAGCCCAACGTATTTGGCGGCCGCGAGAACCTGGATGCGATTTCGCTCTTCAAAGAGATAAACGAAGCCGTGTATCGGGAATTCCCGGACATTCAGATGGTGGCCGAAGAATCAACGGCTTTTCCGGGTGTCTCACGACCTATCTACACGGGTGGCCTGGGTTTTGGCATGAAGTGGATGATGGGCTGGATGAACGATACCCTCCGTTATTTCGAGCGGGAGCCGATCAACCGGAAATACCATCAGAACGAACTGACCTTCAGTACGATTTACGGCTTTTCAGAAAATTACGTGCTGCCTCTGTCGCATGATGAGGTTGTGTATGGCAAACACTCGCTCGTGAGCAAAATGCCGGGCGATGAGTGGCAACGGTTCGCCAATCTACGTTTGTTATACACTTACATGTTCACCCACTTCGGTACAAAACTACTGTTCATGGGTGGCGAATTCGGTCAAACGTCGGAGTGGAATTTCGAACAGAGCCTCGACTGGCACCTGCTCGAACATGCCCCTCACAAAGGCATGGCGGAATGCGTAAAAGCCCTGAACCAGCTCTACCGCACCGAACCCGCCATGTATGAGCGTAGCTTCAGCCCCGACGGTTTTCAATGGATTGACACGACCGACCACGAAAACAGTGTGGTGACGTACCTGCGGCGCGGCGAAAAACCGGAGGAAACCCTAATCGTTGCCCTGAATATGACGCCCGTTCCGCGTCCGGGCTATCGGATGGGCGTTCCGTTGAACGGTTTCTACGGCGAAATATTCAACTCCGACAAGGCTGATTTTTACGGCAGTGGCCTGCTCAACCCGGCACCGGTCCAGACAGAAGAGACGCCCATGCATGGTCAGTCCTATACGCTACCGGTCACACTACCACCACTTGGGGGCATAGTGCTGAAGTGGATCGAGTAAACAACGTATGGGATAACCAACCAACAATGTGGCAACCAGCAGGCTGGTTGCCACATTGCATTTTAGCCGAAGCCGATGTTCTGCAGGTTATGGCCTATCTAATTTTCTTTTGTACAGAAGCGTTAAAACCCGCCTGAAGCGGGTCATTACCGATGCGGCTGCGGTAAGTTTTGTAAACAACCTACTTACTTTACGGCTTTTGTAAGCAGCTTTTGCTCAAAAATCACCAGCATGTTCACAATTGATACCCGCCCACTTGGCCCTATTGAAGGCACTAAACCATTAACTGATTACGTCCTTATCAATAAAGAAACCGGCGAATGGGCCACCATCTTACCTGAGTTTGGCGGAATTCTGCGACAATTGGTACTCCGTAAAGGCGACATCCGATACACGCTGATCAACAGTCCCGGATCGGCTCAGGCGTTGCTTGCCGATGAAACCTATGCCAGCGCATTGCTATACCCCTTCCCCAGCCGGGTGTTTCAGGGTATTTATCGGTTCGAAGGGTTAGCATATGCCCTGCCTATGAATGAAACAATGCGCAATAATGCCCTTCATGGCTTTGTTCATGGGAAACCATTTCGGGTGGTCCGGCAGGAAACTACCCCCAGTCATGCGCTGTTGGCTATCGTTTATGATTACGCCGGCGACGTACCTGGCTATCCGTTCCCGTTTTCGCTCACCGTCACTTATGTTCTCTCGGCTCAGGGGCTCACGTTGGCGTTCGAAGCCCTGAATACGGGAACCACGCGCAGCCCGGCTGCTTTTGGCTGGCACCCTTATTTCACGCTTAACAACGCGCCCACCGACGACCTGACGCTTACAATGCCGATTAAATCCGTGATTACGCTTGACGAGCATATGATTGCCAATGGCAGGCAACCGGTTGGCGACGACCGGCTGGGTACGTTTAGTCTGAACAACGTTGAACTGGATACGCCATGGGTAGCAGCGTTCAGCGAAGTTGATGGGCAGAAGCAAGCCAAAACAGTGCTTCAATGGCCATCGGAAGGTGTCTCGTTAGCCATTACCCAGAGCGACTCGCTGGGGTACATCGTTGTTTATACTCCCTCCCGCCGCGACAGTATTGCCATTGAACCGCAAACCGCCAACGTAAATGCGTTCAATAATGGGGAAGGATTGACCATTCTAAGCCCCGGCGAAACTCTAAGCGGCGAGATCCAACTCCAACTCTCGTAGCACATGTTTGAGCGCTAATGGAGAACACGAGGCAAACGAAACCCCGGTGAACAAGCAAGAAACTTGCCTGTTGCTGCCAGCAACCTCTCCGAACGCAGCCGGTACAAGCTGTGAACACCCAACTTTACACCAGCCATCAGCAAATTTGGTCGGCATGGATCAGCAACGAGTTTCCAGCCATACGCATTCGACGATTGGGTTTCAATAAACCGAAACAGCCAGTAATAAAATGCCGTGACATTCCCAACGGAGGGTTAGCACCCAGACGGTTTTCGGTTTCCCTACCATGACACTTCCTTAAGCAAGGTGTTCCGATCAAATCTCATGTTGAAGAAGCCGCGTCAAGTAGGCCCTAGGGAGGGCTGCTTGGTGGAGTTCGGTATACTGGAAGATTGGTTCAATTCTAAGCCCATAACCGCAAAAGGGATAGCGGTGCTAGAGTGAGATGAGCAGATTGCCTCTGATTTAAGCGCCAATGCTACTTACGTTGACGCAGAAGTGGGTACGAGTATAGTTGTGCAGATGAAGCTATATTGACGAACTCATTCGTTCCCTATATACCAAGCCATGCCGTTTCAGCTATCCATCCCCGATGAGTCGCCCGTAAGACTGCTCGTCGTGGAGGATGAAATGAACTGAAAATATCGGGTGCGGTCAGTATGGACGAGAAAGGAAACCTGACTGCCAAAGGTGATCTGGGACAGCAAATAAAAAATTGCTACGCCGCTGAATTACCCACTTCTGCGCCCCTACGTTTGCCTTTCTATCGGGTACGTCCATCTACCTTCAAAGTTTACGAAAATCGCACAGGGAGTTGAGTCTGTTCCTGCTGAAACGGGGCCTATGGCTCATTGTAGCCGAGGTCCTCCTGATTGCGCCGGCGGACACGTTTACCCTGTTTAATCCCATCACACTGGCCGTTTTCTGGTCGATGGGCATCAGCATGGTGTTCATGGCCGGGCTGACGTAGCTGCCGTTCCGGACCATACTCAGCATTGGTCTAGCGATCGTTTTAGGCCATAATCTGCTGGATGCGGTGGAACAGGCGCCGGGATTTACATCGGTTTTTTGGTGGGCGCTGTGTCATGGTAGCAGTCACCGTGTGTTTGATTACGCGCCTGGTCGGGTCATTGTGGTACTGTACCCGTTTCTTCCCTGGCTGGGGCTCATGATGCTGGGCTACTGCCTGGGCCGGTTGTTTGAGCCAGCGGTTTCGGCCAGGAAGCGTCAACAGTGGCTGGTTTATCTCGGTGTCGGAGCCATTGGGCTATTCGTGGGCCTGCGTTGGCTGAATACATACGGCGATCCCTTCCCCTGAAGCGTCCAGAAAGACGGCCTCACCACGTTGTTCTCGTTCCTGAAAGTACATAAATACCCGCCATCGCTTCTATATATGTGTATTACGGTGGGGCCGGGACTACTGGGACTGGCGTTACTGGAGAATGTAAACAACCGCGCTAATGGCGTACTACGGACGAACGGCCTTTTTTTATTACACAATCCATTGGTTTGTCTTGCATACCCTGCGCATGCTAGTCTTTTTTGCCGCTGGCCACACCATGACAGAGGCCGATAAAGTGCTGCAAACCATACCGGTGCGATTTGTGCTACCCGGCGAGGGAGGCTACAATCTTGGTGGTTTACCTCATCTGGATAGCCGTTGTCGCGTCGTTGTACCCTCTGTGTCGCTGGTTTGATGCCTACAAGACATCGCACAAAGAGCAGTGGTGGCTAAGCTATTTGTGATCAATCCATTTGGGTATCACGTCCTGAAACAGGTACGTTACGGCCTCGCGGCCTTCTAACGTACCCAACCGGCTCGCGGCTCAGAATCGGCTTCTAAGCCTAGTCCATACTGCCGGGGAATCGCTCTTAAAACAGTCAAACCAACCAGTCAAACTCATGAAACATCTCCTGATTTCGCTGTCTGCACGTTGGATACTGGTTAGCCTCGGCCTGTCGGCCTCTGCGCAGGCTCAGCAAACGGCAACGCCTCAACTCAAAAGCATCCACCTGCAGGATATGCTACGCGCCAGCCAAAACCGGGTGCAGAGCATGGGCATTTTGCATCAGCATGCCTGAATTGGCTATCGATGTCGATATAGCACTGTCGTTAGGGTTAATCGTCAACGAGTAGGTGAGCAATGCACTCAAATACGCCTTTCCCAATCAGCAGTCGGGCTGGGTACGTATCGAATTAACTGACTTCAGCGCAGACCACCTCCGGCTCGTCGTGGCCGATAACGGTGTGGGCAAAACCAACATCACGTCGCCGGGGACTGGCTTCGGCACGCAGTTAGTGACTCTCCTCACCCGGCAACTCGACGGCAACTTGAGGCAAGATACCACGCAAGGCACCGCACGGGGCATCAGCATCACACTCGACTGTTCCCGCACTCGATGACGTATACCTCAACGACAAAGCCGCCCCCGACCGGGGTCTAGTTTTCTGACTCTTCGGTTGTTGTAAACAGGGCCCTTACTAGATGAGAGAAGCCGTTCCGTTCTGCCGGGGATGTACACGGTTGCGGCAAACTCATTAAAGGCAGCAACTGATACGCTGTCGCTGACAAATAGCCACATCGGGTAGTTGACGGGTTGATGAGCGCTAACGAACAACGATGACCTTCCCATACGGGGCTGCTGACAGCTAAGTAACCATAGGATCAAGTCGCTAGGTACGTTGCACACCAACCAAAACGTATTGTCGAACAGACACTGACCTGTCGACTGGGCCGTGAAACACCAACGAAAGATTCGTTATTCTGTTGCCGGTAACGTGGAATGCCCACTTGCATGAACGAAACACCCAACGCCACAAAGGGCTGATGGTGAACGAAAGATAAGCTAGAACGCAGGTACGTGACAACCTTTACACCTTCGTTCGTGTTGGGTGCCGCCTTGAACTATCGACCAGTTTCCTGTCCCAGGTAAGTGGACCCCGCAGCACTGACCAACAACGCACACTACCGAATAAGCCGAGAGAGGCCGACGCAGGTCAAGCCGAGGCAGTTACACGACGCGAGCCAAATATGTTATACTGCCATGTTTATAAAGGCACTCACCTACTTTATCGGATTTTGCATCAGTCCAACTAGCTCGATTACTTCACAAACGCCTGTACTACGAGTAGCCTCTTTGAAATAACCAATTGTACCCAGTTGAATTCGCGAACGATGGTAAGCTCGCATTCTAGGATTTGAAATCCACATCCGAGCAATGCCCTCTGGCAATACTTCCCCTTCTAGAAGTAAATCGCCGTACTCATCCTCAAATTCAGGACAAATCATGAAAACGCCCGTCATCTCGTGGTCAGCACACTCGTACCAGAAATCGGTACGAATGCCTTGATGAGGTAAGCTGTAACGACCGCCTTCTTCCTGACTGTAAAAACGATAACGTACTTTAAAGTCTTCAGAGTGGCCTCTTAGTTGTTGATAGGGTTTATGCATAAAAAGGTATGACTTGTCTACCCAAACGCATTTGCCCACGTGCGATCTAGCAGACTTTGACCTGTCACAGGACAGAGGAAACGTCAGAAAAAGCGCGATCTTCAATGGACATTGACCTGTCGACCGGTACGTGCCCACGCCACTCGCATGAACGGGTCACCCAATGCCACGAAGGGCTCATGGGAGTCGCTTTACTCACAGCAAGATACGCTCCCTCGACCTTTTCACCCTTACCTTTGTTGGGTTGCGGCGTTGTAGACTCCAAGTGATCCCTGTCCCAGATAAGTGGACCCCGCAACGCTAATCACAAACCTACAATCCACTGAAGCCGAAATAGGCTGAAACACGTCAAATCTATGGCAATAGATCATCTTTCGTATCGGCTCAATCTGCTTTTGGGGTTTTGCGAATAAAAAAGCAGGAAGGGCCCCTATTAAAGCTTGACATGACAAAATGATTGTTGTTAACCGGCGTGATGGTAAACTTCTGATCAGGCGGAAATAGGGTGAGAATTTTATCAATTGAGTCATAACGCCAGTTGCCCTTAGCTTCAATACTACCAACCTGCATAGTAAAAAAACCGTTTTCGTCAAATTTGATACTTATCTCATACAGGTCATTGGCTCGATCTTGTGTGCCAATCCAATCATCTATAAAGTACTTTGTTGTCATGGTCTGGCTAGATGTGGCAATCTTAAGTTGAATAGCCTATCATACGAGAAAACGCCCTTGTCAACGTTCTGGCCATAAGACTTTAGCCTGTCGCCAAGTACGTGGCAAACCAAAAATACGGTCACTATCAATCCGTTACCCTGTCGCCGGTGACGTAAAACGCACACTCATATGAAAGGTTCACCCAACGATCCCATGTGGTGATGAGCGCGTAGCGCGACATTTACACAGATGTACAGTTGGGCTGTTCGCTTTGACATAGGACGTGCTGCTTATCGCCGGAAACCTACCCACACAGAGCGCACAAAATGCAGAAATCCGCTGAAATCAAGTTTCTATTTACCCCTTTTAGTATTAGCCGTATTGAGAAAATTCACCGTCGCGTCAATGGCGGATTGGGCCTTAGGATTGGCGGCTGTCCAAATAGGTCCCAAGTGATCCAGACCTGGCAGATCAACCAATTGACATGCCCTACCAGCCGCTTTGAGCTTGTCGGCCAGTAAAATACCGTGTTGGCGGATGGCATCCTTCTCTGAGATAATGACTAAACTAGGCGGATAGTCACCAAAGTTATCAGCCAAAATAGGCGACGCTAATGGGCTATTGGGGGCGGCCCCGCCTAAATACATGTTACTAACTAAACGATACTCCCCACCGCCAGGTGCCCCCTCTCGTAAATCAATGCCCGGATTGACGAATACCATCGCCAGCGGACGCGCCGGTTTCCCCTCCTGCTGTCGTTTAACCTGTAAGGCAGCAATAAATAAGCCACCCGCACTGTCGCCAACCAGACTTACACGATTTGGGTCGCCCCCTAGCCGTTGGGCATTTGCCGTGATCCAGTTCCAAACCGCATAGGCGTCGTTGATGGATGTTGGAAATGGATGTTCAGGGGCCAGCCGGTAATCAACAGAGACAACAATAGATTGTGTACGATTGCATAAAATGCGTGAGATGTTCATATCCGGCCCTGGCGACCAGATAAAAGCACCTCCATGCACATTATACAGAATGGGTAAGTTGCGTCTGCCGGTAGGGTAATAGATCTGAATTGTTACAGAATCAGCACCGACGGCTATTTTGCGGGCTTCGGTTTTATACACCTCGCTCAACGGAACTTTCGTTTGTCGATAATCTTCATCCATATAACCGCGCACCTGCTCGACAGTTGGCGGGCCGTTCTGAGCAAACAGCCTAAATGAATTCAATAATAGTGTTAATAAGAACAGGGTGCGAATGAGTATTTGCATAGTTATTAAGTTCCAAAAGTTATAACTCAAGGCGACATGACTTATCAGCCGCAACCCGCCGAACGAGCAAAGATTTACCCTCTGCGGCCTGCAACCTGTTGCCCACGACCCCGCCTTGCAAGCTAATTTGTGGGCTGAATCAATCAACGCATGCAAAGGCTGATGGTGCACTACAAGATAAGCCACAATCAGGTACGTTATACCTTTACAACCTTGCCTGCGTTGGGCTGCCGCGTTAAACGTTCCAAGAGTCCCCTGTCAGAGGTAACACGCCACAGCAACGCTAAGCCCTATCTCTAGGCTTCCATAGAACGAAATTCTCAATTTCGTCATCAGTTTGTTCATCAACCCATTGCCAGTTCAGGTACGTTGCAATTTGTACCAGGACGTTTTGAACAATCTGAAAATCTACAGTAGGATCTTTAGCACAGACGATTGAGACTAAGTTCGTACGCGTACCGCTGTCAAGCGATGACCAACTATGAATCTGGTTAGCAAACAAAAGGGTAATGTTAGTAAATACCGTGAACTGCTTACTATTCGTAAAAGAAAACTTTTCCTTTTGCTCGAATTGAGACAAAGACTTAATAAAATCAGTCAGTTGCTGAGTATCGAAATCAACGCTAAGTTGTTCGTCGTGGTAAATATTGAGGTAGTAGTATCGATCTGACCGCATGATTTACAAAGAGAAAAATAGCTGTATCTGTCCCCGGTAATTGTAGAGATCATAATTGATATACGTGTCGACCAAAACCCTGCCCACTAGATATCAACTTGTCAACAGTTACGTGACTAACCTACAAAAAATGATCACTATCAATTCGTTAGCTTGTCACCGGTGACGTGGAATATCCATTTGCATGGACGGTTCACCCAACGCCCCAAAGGGCTGATGGTGCACCACAAGATAGAGCAAAATCAGGTACGTTCGACCTTTTCAACTTTGCCTTTGTTGGGTGAAAACGTCGCACGACGGACAGTTTCCCGTCCACCGCGAGTGGAACCCGCAAAAGAGAAGTATCCAGTACGTTACCCATCAACGTAAGCGCATACCGGTTGCCAGTTTTGCATCTCTAGTACATACCCATGATCTGCATCTGACTAGCAAGTAAAAGTCATTGACCATTCTTCAGTTGGATCAGCAGTGGGTGGAATCACTAGAGCTTCAAGCTCGAACTCCTCATCAAAATCCGGCACTTCGTATTCTGGCTCCCATACTTGGCGGTACTCGACAAAAAGCCGCTTAGCCTCTGGCTTCCAGGAGTCGTATCGCTCTTCAACCGAACTAAAGAAAGCAATATGTTCAGAAGCAAGCTCCTCGACTAGACCAATGGAAATAACTACTTCTTTTTGCAGGGGAGCGAATAGGATCTCTCCCTCATAAAAAAGGTAATCCAGCGGCTCCTCAGTTTCCATGTACAATGTGTAAGCGTTGTGGTAAGGTCACTGTTGGCCGAAGTGCCTCCACCGCGTTCTGTATAAAAGTGATTAGTCTGTCGGCAAGGACACGTACACCGATAAATTCACTATCAATTCGCTATCCTGTCGCCTATTACGTGAAATGCCCACTGACTTGGACGGATCACCCAACGCCAACAAGGGCTGATGGTGCACCACAAGATAGAGCATACTCAGGTACGTTACACCTTTACAACCTTGCCCTTGTTGGGTGATGCCGGGGCGCGACGGGTAGTGTCCTGTCAACCGCGAGTGGACCCCGCAAGCAATTGATTGTTATTTGATTGAGAAAAACAGCCGTATAAAAAGTAAACAGGGACCGCCAATTGTTAGAGCGCCCCCCATGAGTATGATGATTACTTTCACTACTGGATGCTCTTGTGGAAACTGGTTTTTGTAATACTCAGACCGGCGAAAGGCCATGAAGCTTCCGACACAAATAACTGCCACCAACCCTACAAATGCCCAAAAGAGGTAGGGGACTATAGAAAGAGCCTCCATATTATCAGCGAGAATCATATACTTTATAAAATACGGATCATACCATGTTAGTTGCTTTGTTAGCCGAGCCGCATCAGACAAGCCGAAGTCGACAAACGTTCACTCACAGGTACATTCTCATGTCGGCCGAAACGCCTTGTCAGCGTTCTGACCACGGTGGATTGACCTGTCCAACCAGATGCGACACCCCAGCCAAAGCGTTCTGTCAAACGGGAATTAACCTGTCACAGGTATCCTACAGCTGAACTAATCACTATCACTGCCTATCAACAGAACCATCAGCTCATAAAAAATCCACATCGCTCCTGACATGATCAGAAACACCACCACGTTGCTGAGATTTGTTTTAACCTTGTCGTTCATAGGGTAAACAGTGTCATGCCAATTCTACAACCTTTATTAATTCAGCTAACAGCAATACCATAACACTCACTATCAATCTATTATCCTGTCGACGGTAACGTGAAACGCCCACTGACTTGGACGGGCCATCCAACAACCACAAGGGATGATGGGAGACGCTTTACTTACGGCAAGATACACGCCTTTGACCTTTTCACCCTTGTTTGGTTGGGCTGCCGCATTAGCCTAATCGCGTGTTTCCTGTCCGAGGTAAGCGGACCATGCAGCGCTTTTTATTGATGGCCTTCGGTCAGTCATTATGCGTTAGATTAAGAATTTTTAGGCGTCTGTATTTCGCTACCTCTTCTCTGATTTTACCGATGTGGTAAATCAGATAAACTGCCAGTACATTAAATCCAATCTGAATAATTTGCTTATCTGCATTGACATTTATTTGCAAGGCTGATAGTGACAAGCCAACGTCAAATTTAAAATCATCTGTGTAATCTATTTCGACTCCGATGTATAAACCTGAGGCATATTTAAAAGCAAACCCGAATAGGGCAAAATTGAGTACTTGTATTGCTTGGTTGTAAGTTGATAAGTCGAGCCCAAGATCAAGTTTATTCTTCAGTAACAACCGCCCACAGTGAATAGAGAACAAGTACAGACTCACTGCCAAAATAAAAATTAAAAGAGAAAGGCCAGATACGCTTTTTGTTTGAGCTACCAACCAAATCACTAGCCCTATACCGCATATACCACCAACAATTTGGTAGTAAGCAAGCTGCCTGATTTTATCGGATAGGTTATTAGGGAGCCGATCACTCATGTCTAATCTTGTCGTAAGGTGGTTTTAGTTTTATAATCCACAACTTAGGCGAATTCGTTGATTAAATCAAAACGCAATAACCCAAGACTGTCGAACGGTGTCGCTCAGGTACGTTCCTGTATCGGCCAAAACGCATTTGTCGACGTGCTGTCTACAGTTGATCGCCCTGTCCAACCAGACGTGATACGCCAGTAAAAACGTGCTGTCAGCCGGACACTAGCCTGTCGGCAGGTACGTGGCAAATCCACAAAGGACGCTCATTGTCAATCTGTTAAATTGTCGACCTGAACCCGCCCACACCACTTACATGATCGAATCGCCCAACGCCTGCAGGGGTCGATGGGGAGCGTAACGTACCTTTACACCCCTGCCCCCGTTGGGCTGAATGCCCTGCCTTCGGGGGAAAGCAACCTGTCGCCCGACATGCCGCCCACGCGAAGCAAAATACTAACTAATCATATTGTTTAATCCATTTCTCGGCTGCTTCAAAAGATATTAAATTACGCTCTTCCAAATAAGTGACGAACTTATCATAATTTGGGATAGGTTCCTCACCTGCTGCCGCATTTACTACTAATAGACGGCGGACGTGTTCTCGCAACCAGTGACCTGAATAAAAAAGTAGTTCATAGCCATTAAACTCTTCCATTATAATTCTGAAATTATCGAAATTACCTTCCACGATAGCGTACTTTAATTTTGCTTCCACCTCTTGATATTCTTCATAATTTATAGAATAAGTCTTTGAAACTATTGCTAACAAATCTTCTAAACTATCACTCAACTTGAGCAAGTTTTCATGATGATAGTAGTAGGTTCGTCCCATGTTGTGGCCTTTGAACGCATACAAAATATTAAAATGTGCTTCGGCTATATCAATTACATCATCAGGGAAAATAAATTCTTTGTCGTCCAATATCTCTATCCATTCGTCCAAAGCACCTTTTAGGTCCTCTCTGTTTATAAAAGAACTTTCTAAAGCACTCAAAGAGTAAAATTCACTTATAAGTGTGTCTGACTTATACCCATAAGGATGAGGGGTTAGAATGTCAGGCATAGTTAGTACTAAAGTTGAATGTTTAAGTGTGCATCCATTAAATTTTAGTAAGAATTTAACGTACTCTTCTGGCAACGAGAAGCCAATTTTTTGCTCAAATTTATTTATTTCATCTACCGTAAGTGATGAACCTACTGGAAAAAACTCATTTTGAGAAAAGTCAAAAGGCTTGATTCCAGGGCTTGGCAGTTTCAGTAGATCTACATTATGTTTGAATTCAGATATTTCAGGATCAATTATCTCACCAGAAAGACAAATAGCTCTATTCTGTAAATCATTAAGATAAACTTTGAGTTTGAGAATTGATAAAGGTTGTACTTCATTAAAATCAACGCTACCATTTATAGGCCGCATGATGTAAAGACTACTCTCTACCACATCATTTGTCCCAATTTTTTTCCAGCTAATTAACTTAAATGTATGATGGCTTACTGGGGTTGGAAATCCTGCTTGGCTTTCATGCGAAACGATACCTTCTATATCAATGACTTCATTATCATAATTGGTAAAAGAGATATCTATCTCGTGTAAAATATTGTCAATTCTTTTGTTGAAGCTCCTCAGAGGTTTGGGAAACACGCGGGTCATAATGAATTTGTGTAAAAAGTATTGTGCGTTTGTTCGTTATAATGACTTCGTAAGCTGAACCGTTCAAAACTCGAATCCAAGTAAGAATAAAGACCAACATTTACACAGTCGTCTTAAATTGTCGCACGCAACCCGGCCTCACTTGTCAAACCTACCCAACCGGGGCGTTTCTCGTGTCAACCGAAACCCGCCGAACGAGCAAAAAACTCAACCTCTGCGGCCTGCAACCTGTCGCCCGCAACCCGGAAATGTAGACACTTTATGGACCATTACCCAACAACCACAAGGGCTGATGGGAGTTGCTATACTCACCGCAAGAGACGTGCCCTTGACCTTTGCACCCTTGTCTGCGTTGGGCTGCCGCGTTGCACGCTCCGAGTGATACCTGTCCAACGTGAGTGGACCCCGCAGCGCCATTTTCAAGTGCCGCCCCAATCAGGATATTGGATTTGCGCCCACAGAATGTGCTGCTTCAAGTCGATAATATAAAGCCAAGAATTACCTCCTTTTGACGCAGATTTTACATACAAGTTCCGCTCCCGTATCAGATCGGGCTTAACCTCTTTCAAGTAATTAAGTCCGGTAAAGGCTGGAAGAGATGCTTGACTCCTCTTCTCAAAATTGTACTTTTTAATCAAACCCGCTAACGAAATACTGTCTGATTTTAAGGATGTAACCGTCAAATATTCGCCATTGTCGAAAGACTCGATTACCTCTGTCTCAACTGGTAGTTTTACTCCGCTAGCTTTTTCATAGTACGCTTGATCAAAAGAAGTACAAGACCAACTTGTCAAGGCCATTAAGAGAGCTATATAGCTGACCAGATTTCTCATTGAGAACTCAACTAGTTAGGCGTTTACTTTATCGAGTAATTATCCTGTCGCCCAACACGTAATAGACCTGTCGAACGTTCTGTCTAATGGGCTTTGACTTGTCAAAAGGCACGTGGCAAACCTACAAAAAACGCTCACTATCAGTTAGTTGACCTGTCGCACGAAACGCAAAATACACACTTGCATAGACGGGTCACCAAACGCCTCAGAGGGTTGATGGTGAACGAAAGATAAGCTAAAACGCAGGTACGTGACAACCTTTACACCCTCTGCTTCGTTGGGTGCCGGTCAGGCTAGCCGGGCAGTTCCCTGTCCAAGGTAAGTGGACCCCGGAGAGCAATTTTCAAGCACCGCTCCAATCAGGATATTGGATTTGCGCCCACAGAATATGCTGCTCCAGGTCAATAATATAAAGCCAAGAATTACCTCCTTTTGAAGCAGATTTTACATACAAGTTCCGCTCTTGTGCCAGATCAGGTTTAACCTCTTTCAAGTAATTAAGTCCAATAAAGGCTGGAAAAGAGGCTTGATTTCCCTTCTCGAAATTGTACTTTTTAATCAAACCCGCTAACGAAAGACTGTCGAATTTTAAGGATGTAACCGTCAAATACTCGCCATTGTCAAAAGATTCGATTACCTCTGTCTCAACTGGTAGTTTAATTCCGCTTGCTTTTTCATAGTAAGCTTGATCAAAAGCAGTACAAGACCAACTTGTCAAGGCCATTAAGAGAGCTATGTAGCTGACCAGATTTCTCATTGAGAACTCAACTAGCTAGGCGTTTACTTTATCAACAAACTTTGATCTGTCGCCAGGTACGTGGCAGACCAGCCAAAACGCGCTGTCGAACGGAGATTAACCTGTCGCGCGAAACGCGAAACAACAGCAAAAGAACGTTCATTTACAACTAGTTATCCTGTCGCCCGGTACGTGAAACAACCACTTGCATGAATGGGTCACCCAACGCCACCGGGGGCTGATGGCAGCAAGATAGCCAAACCCACACAAGCCCGCCACACCTTTACCCCCCCGGTTCGTTGGGCATTTCAACGTCGCGTACCCAAGTGCTGCCTGTCCGACGTAACCTGCCTATACAGTGCCAAAATTTATATTCTGTTATTCGACAATATAGCAAGCACAATCCTCTTCATCAAACTCTATTTCTTGGTAGGGCAATTGCATCAAAATAGTATTCCAAGGAGGAAAATGACCCTTTAATTCTCCGTTGTTAGTCATTTCATGGTATCGAAGCCACATTTTTTGACTACAGAATACGGACGCGGGTAATTTGTATTTATTGGTTTTGCCATTTGATGTTCGTGTATATGAGACAGTTACATTGCCATCTTTAACAACTAACTTCGCAGTTGCATTTTCCCACTTTTCAGAAGCATATCTTTTTTCTGCTAACTGCTCATATACTAATTCGGCAATACCTGATACAGCAGTTTTTACCAAATCAATTTTGCGTTCAAAATCTCTTTGAACATTCATGTAAAATTCATGCTCAACAAAACCTTGACGATCAAGAGTAAAGGTTACTTCATTCCAGTGATTGCCTTCCTTTCTACAGTGTTTGAAATATTCAAATACAAGATTATTTAATTCAGATTTAGAATTTAATTCTTTGGTTTCTCTATAGGGTTCTCCGCAGAATTCAACATCATACCACGCACTATCTCTAATGCCTTCAGGATTAATAAATACTAACCCCATTCCGTAGCCTGTTGGCGTATAATAGCCATGTAACATAGCTTTCACCCAATTGTAACCCTCTAATGCTATCGGAGCTTCTTCTGCAAATGTTTTAGCTACTTGCTCAACAATGTCCACTTGTGTATCTAAGTTTAAATAATCTCAAATTGTCAAAAATTGCTCTGTCAGATTTAGCCGCTAAACCAATGTTACCATCGGCAGGGTTTGGCTTGTCAGAAGTGACCTACCCACGCCACGAAAAAGAGTTCTGTTACACATGCTTACATTGTCAGCCGAAACGTGAAGAACGAGCAAAAAAACGTTGACTCTCACAAGTTTATGTTGTCGCCCGAAACGTAAAACGCCCACCGGCTTAGACGGGTCACCCAACGCCTCAGAGGGCTGATGGTGAATGAGAGATAGGCGAAAACCCAAGTACGTGACAACCTTTACACCCTCTGCCTGTTGGGTTGCCGCGTTGAACTCGCCGAGTGATCCCTGTCCGAGGTAAGTGGACCCCGTACAGCTAAATATGAAGCTTTAGTTTTGAAATCAAATTGGGGTTTGAAATTGGAATCACTTGTTCTTTTATAACAGTCAACTTATCCATGTCTCTATTTTCAACGAGACGCCCCTGTTCAATGACGAAGTCGGTAATATCCTCAACTGACACAATCCATTTAGTGGCAAATAACTTTAACGTCCGGCCTTTTAAGCCTAATTGAATGGCTCGTCTTTCTAACTTACTTCCTGTCGGACTATGGTCTGGGTCCCATTGCAACCTGACTTCAGAATTTGCTAAACTATTTTCCCAATTCTCTCTGGTGGAGTAAACATCTGGCTGGAAAGAAGAATAAACAGCTTTTTCCAACAGGGTTACAAAATTCTCTAAGCTAATCTCAATCGCTAAAATCTTCTGTTGATTATCTTTTCTTGCCCAACCTGCCCTGTACATCATCCAAAGAAAATTTGGCTTTATCCATGACATCCTCGAAAAAGAGTAAGCCGGGCCGCCAAATTCTTGATTAGCAATGGCATAGTCAACAATTTGAGGGTTGAAAGCTTGATAAACAATGACATTCTCTCCGCGAAGTTGCCCTAATATGTGTTGTCCAGATTGTGGTAATCCAGTTTCGTAACTTAGGTAAGGAATGGTCATTAAATTCATCAGTTATAGAAAACTATTATTCGTAAATATCAACTTTGCCCTGTCGCTAAAGACGCTTTTTATTCGTTCCGTCCAGCGGTGACTGACTTGTCAACAGGTACGTGGCAAACCCACAAGGAACGCTCACTATCAAATGGTTATCCTATCGAATGAAACGTGAAAAGCCCACTTGCATGATTGAATCACCCAACGCCTGCAAAGGCTGATGGTGAACACAAAATAAGCCAAAACGCAGGTACGTGACAACCTTTACACCCTCTGCTTCGTTGGGTGCCGCTAAGGCTAGCCGGACAGTTTCCTGTCCGAGATAAGTGGACCCCGCAGAGCTAAGCGTCACTCCTGGGAATGTCGCCTGAAATAGCGACGGTGTACATGAAGCGCGTCTTCAAGCCTATCTATATCGCGCTGAAATACAGCATAAGCTTGTTGAAAGCGGAGATCACCTTGCAATTTGTTGCTTAGTTTAACATATAGCTTAATCCCATTGTCGGGCTTGAAGTTAGCGAATACGGTTTGCTGTCGCTGCCTCGCCTGCAACAGAGCGTTACTAACAGGCTCAAAACTAGGTATCTTGTTGAGTATGGCAACAAACTCATCGAGTTTGAAAGAGAGGGCTACGTCAAAGCCCTCATAACTCTCCAAGGCTAACCATTCGTCAATAAGTGCAAGGGTTTGGGGCGTGATGCTATCAGAAGGTACATACTGTTCATCTGCTGTTTTGTCGTTTAGATAAGATATAGCGTGGAGTCTATCAGCGCGACAAACCTGCCAAGCCTCTTCTGCTTCCAAAAGTGAACGCCCTGTTTGCTGAGCGATCTTCTGGATTGTATCGTGCAAGAATGCGCGTTCAACGGCTGCGCTATCCCCTTCATACTGCTTCAAAAGCTGGGCGGCTTGCCCGACTGGAATTGGTATGCGCTGACGTAGTTCACGGAGTTGCTGAGCATACTGCATAATAAAAGGTAGGTACGTTATCTGTCGATGTCCAGTATCAAGTAGGGTTTACGCTTCAAGTTAAGAACCGAACAAGACGAGTCTGTCAAACCGTGGCATTCAGGTACGTTCCCATGTCGCACGAATCGCTTTGTCAGCGGTCTGTCTACGGTTGATTAGCCTGTTCAACCGAACGGGATACGCCAAAAAAACGCGTTGTCAGCCGGATGCCAGACTGTCAACAGGTACGTGGCAAACCTACAAAGAACGCTCAATATCAATTCGTTGTCCTGTCGCCGGTGACGCAAAACGCCTACTTGGATGGACGGGCCACCCAACACCTCAAAGGGCTGATGGCCGCAAGGTAAGCCAAACGCAGGTAGGTGCCCTTGACCTTTACACCCTTTGCCTGTTGGGCTGCCGCATTGGCCTACTCAGCCAGTTTCCTGTCCGAGGTAAGTAGACCACGCAAAGCTGACAAACAACACACAACCAAACAAGCCGAGAGAGACCGAAACCAATCTGACCAGGCTGTCAAGCGGTGGCACTCAGGTACGTTCCAATGTCGCACGTAATGCATTTGTCGACGTTCTGTCAACGATTGATTGGCCTGTCAGCAGGTACATGGCAGACCAACCAAAACGCGCTGTCGAGCGGTGATTCACCTGTCGCACGAAACGCGAAACACCAACAAAAGAACCGCACCGGCGGACCGGTTCACTATCAATTTGTTAGCTTGTCGCACGACTCGCGAAAAACCCACTTGCTTAGACGGGCCACCCAACAACCGCAAGGGCTGATGGTAGCCACAAGATAAGTCATGATCAGGTACGTTCGACCTTTACAACTTTGCCTGCGTTGGGATGCCGCGTCAGCCTATCCGAGTGATGCCTGTCAGAGGTAAGTGGACCCGGCAATGCTAACAAACAACGAACGAAACCAAACAAGCCGAGAAAGGCAGAGGCTGTCGAGCTTTTGCTTTTAAACGTGCTGCCTGTCACAGATAGGCTAGCTTGCACATAATGATATTAGTTTCTGACAGCCTTATTAAAAAGATTTTCATAGTAAGTTTCCTCTTTCTTTTCGCCAATAAACTCATCAAAAAGACGAATAAAATCTCTAAATGCTACTTCATCGTCACCATAATCTTCAAACCAGATATTCCTCGCCCATCCCGCTTGTGCGGGTCTATTGTAACGCTCTGCTACAAAATCTCCAAATTCTCTGTCATTGAAGATATTGTTTGCCTCTTCAATTCCATACACATAAAGTGCATGCCGATAACCGACTATAAACAGGTCAAGTGCTAAAATGGATACTTTACCCAGATACATAGCAGGACGGCTTCTAAATCTTTCAGACCGTAAAAGATTATAAATGCTGTCAGTTTTTTCAATTTCCATAGCCAAATTCAATTCCAAAAATGCAATTCTCCTCGCTTATGAAAAAATATATATAAGCGAGGAGAATTACACAAAATAACAAGTTAAATTTTTGATTAAAAAAAACATCAGTAGATCAACACATTAAAAATCCGTAGAAGTCACCGTAATACCTCCAGATGAATCTAAAGCACCCCTCCAAGAATTATAATCTACACCATTTGGGTTCAGATTATCAAATACGGTGTCACCAACTCTTATAGCTGCATGATAGCCATTTGTCGAAATTGCAGTTAGTCCATTATTGTATAGATCACTAATAATAAATGAACTACTAGATCGAACTTCCAAAAGCTTGCCGCTAATATTACTATTCATCATTGCCTTTTTTAGAGCATTCGCAAATGGTACACATTGCAAATTCTGTTTAAAAGCTTGTGGTACTTTAGCTGCAAGTTTTCTAGTTTTTTCTAATGGTGTATCTACAGCATTAAACCCGAGAATATCAGAATAGGTATCACCCCCACCACCGCTGGCACTTGACCCGCCTAAATTGAAACATGCTGTTGATGAAAACATAAAGTCACAACCTGCATAACTCATTATCTCTCCGCTCGATGTTAAATTTTCAGAAGGGCATAAATAATAATCTATCGTATAACAATCTAGTAGTCGTAATCTAAGATTCTTATCATTTACACTTAGATTGTCGCCGATAATTTTTCCATTTTCATAGATATACCCTTTTGTCAATTCCCCATCCCAGCTATATACATTGATCATGCCATCAAAAGGTGCTTTATTATTTAACCTTTTAGATTTTACAAGATAATTTTCTTCTGGAATTACATTAACAATTTCCTCTATATATTTATCGTCTTTGTCTTTGTATACTACTAAGTAACTCAGGGAGTTCAACAGTATCGTTGTTCGAGGGGTTTGTGTATTATCTTTCTTGTTCTTTATGAATGAAACAGAATAATTCTGTTCATAAACAAGAGGTGTAACAACAGCTTCTCCAAACTTAAAATCTAAAAATAAAGATTTCCTCCAATTAGGTACCTTCTTATTTTTGGAGCTTTGACGCAAACTGCTAAGATTATTATGCTTTTCATTAAACCACTGCTGTACACCTTCAATTGACAAACCTTCTAGTTCGTCTTTTATGAATGGACTTTCGATGTCATAATTATTCTGACAAGACAATAAGCCTAAAAGAAAAAAAACGATAAAACATGGCAAAAAACTGCGTGTCTTCTTCATGACTGTGTGTGTTAGAATTATTGGTGGTTTATTAGATGTAAAGGTTTTTATCTTTCAAACAAAGTGCAAAAATCAGCATAACATTCTGTCAATCAGACTATAACCCATCAACAGTTACTTAGCAAACCCATAAATGACGCTTACTATCCATTCGTTAGCCTGTCGCCGGTGACGTGAAATACCCGCTTACATGAACGAATCACCCAACGCCTCAGAGGGCTGATGGTGAACACAAGTTAAGCTAAAACGCGGGTACGTGACAACCTTTACACCCTCTGCCCGTTGGGCTGCCGCACTGGCCTACTCCGAGTGATACCTGTCAGAGGTAAGTGGACCCCGCAGAGCTAATCTTGGAGAAAACTATGAAAAAAGGCAGCAACTGAATACAGAAAACTAGTAAGCAAAAACCCTATTAAAATCATTAACCACTTTTGCTTATCGATGACAGCCAGATAGTAGCTTATGAAAATAACGTTCAAGCCTGCCTGAAAGGAAAACCACAGATTATCCTTTTGCTTAACACACTCACCACAAGGTCCATCACATGAACAACCTGATGAGGTAATGATCATAAAAGTGAGCATAAAAAGCAGGTTGGCAACCAGCACGTGTCCTAGGTGTATCTTTTGTAGTCGTTGGACCATACGGTTAGGGATTGTGTAGTTCATTCAAATTCATTCTGTCCAGCGGTGACCGACTTGTCGCAAGGTAAGTAAACCCCGCAGAGCATTTTATTCATCTGGATGCCAGCGAAATGGCACAGTTACAAAAGAAGCAATTTGTTTGCCCGATTTTTGAGCTGGTATCCAGTTTCCACTTGTCAATTTAAGGACACGGATGGCCTCTTCATCCATACCAAAACCAAACGGCCTGACTATGCGAATGGAATCAACTTCGCCAGTTACAGTAACCCGGAATCTGACGTAAGTTATTCCTGTGACATTCGCCTTTGTAAAGGCAGGAGTTGCTTTAAGCTGTTTAGTAGAAAAAGAATAATACTCGCGCCAACCTCCTTTAAACGCTGGTTCAGTGTCTTTTTGAGCATGTGTTACAGCCCCAAAACAGCATAGCAATAAAACTAAGATGTATCGCATGTGTGAATCGGTAATCTGTGAGTGCTGTCGAACGGATATTGACTTGTCAACGGGTACGTGGCAAACCGGAAAATACGCTCACTATCAATTCGTTATCCTGTCGCCGGTAACGTGAAATACCCACTGCCATTAACGGGCCACCCAACGCTACAGAGGGCTGATGGTGAACGAAAGATAAGCGAAAACTCAGGTACGTGACAACCTTTACACCCTCTGCTTGTTGGGTGCCGATTAGCACTTCGAGAGTCCCCTGTCAGAGGTAACACGCCAAAGCAGAGCTACTGAGAGATGTAATCAGCTTTGAGCTTGTCACCAAAATCACTAAATCGATAAAGTTTATTGTCATCTGGACTTACTACAAAGTCTTTGTGAATATTTCCAACAACGAATACTTTGTCGAAATTGATGAACTTTTGTTCTCGCAGATCGAAGGCTTTATCATCAACAATTTTAATCCTGTCAGCTACAAACCAACATATAACTTGATGGTATTCCTTCAATTTGGTGGGTATGCGTTCTTGAATCTTCTCATAAACCTCATCCCAGTCTAGACCGATCTGAGTTTCTAAAAAACGCTTTAAAAGCGTGTCATTAATCTTGCCATTATAGAACTGAGTAGACCTAGATATACTCTCAAATTTAGGCAGGTCGTCAAAGGCATCGGAGTTCATACGCTGCCTATCTTCAGCATAAGAGCCATTCGTAATGTATTCCCGTTTACTGCCCGACGTTTTGAGTCGGCTTATCAGCCATTTTTTGCTATGATTTACCTTGTTTGACATTCTGTCGCAGGTAGATTTAATCTATCGTTCAAAACTCATTTCTCGTTCTATTCACTGGTGATTAGCTTGTCAAACGAGACATGGCAAACCGGGAAACATGCTTCATAACAACTCGTTAACTTGTCGGCCATAACGCGCTCACGCCACTTGCATGAACAGGAGCACCCAACAACCACGAAGGCTGATGGTGGAAGCAAGATAGGCCAAACGCAGGTACGTTGCTACCTTTACACCTTCGCCTCCGTTGGGCTGCCGCGTTGAGCGCACCGAGTGATTCCTGTCAAAGGTAAGTGGACCCAGCAACGCTAACCAACAACGCACAAAACCGCTGAAACCGAGAGAGGCCGAAACCAACAGATTAGGCTGTCGATCGTGACCGCTCAGGTAGGTTGCCCTGTCGGCCGGAACGCGTTTGTCGACGTTCTGTCAACGGTAGATTGCACTGTCCGACCGGACGTGAAACGCCAGCAAAAAACGCGCTGTCAAACGGACATTGACCTGTCAGACGAGAGGCGAAATACCAACAAAGAACGCTCACTATCAATTAGTTATCCTGTCGCCCGTGATGTGATACGCCCACCTGCTTAGACGGGCCACCCAACGCCCCAGGGGGCTGATGGTGAACCACAAGATAAGCTAAAACTCAGGTACGTGACAACCTTTGCCCCCCCTGCCTGTTGGGCTGCCGCATTGGCCTATTCAGCCAGTCTCCTGTCCGAGGTAAGTGGACCCCGCAGAGCTAACTAACCAAACACACAACCGCTGAAACCGAGAGAGGCCGAAACCAACAGACTAGGCTGTCAAACGGTGCAAGCCAGGTACGTTGCCTTGTCGACCGAAACGCCTTTGTCAACGTGCTGTCCACAGATGTTTGACCTGTCTGACCACACGTGATGTGCCAGCGAAAAACGTGCTGTCGAACGTTGATTCACCTGTCGACCGAGACGCGGAACCTAAATAAAAATAATTGTCATTATCAATTAATTACCCTGTCGGCCGTAACGTGGAACACCCCCCGAATTGGACGGGCCACCCAACAACCACAAGGGCTGATGGGAGTCGCTTTACTCTCGGCAAAATACGTGCCCTGACCTTTACACCCTTGTTTGAGTTGGGATGCGGCATTGGCCTAATCGCGTGTTTCCTGTCCGAGGTAAGTGGACCAAGCAGAGCTGACCAACAACATACAGTGCCGATTTTAAAGTTGGTTCAACCAGTCGACAAACCAATCGCTCGGCATTTTTACAGTTGAAAAGTCTAAAGATTGCAACTCATCATAGGCATAAGTATGAATAAGGTATAGATCCCACTGAGCATCTATGTCACCAAGTACGTTGATTGTCGCTTGATCAATATTCAATTCTTCAATGTCCTTATCACTAATATGTACATCAAAGTAGAATTTACTGCACCAATTGGCAAAGTCCTGATGAGAGTATGACAGAGTTTGATTAACAATTTCAGTCAGGAGTGTTTTGAGATTTTCTTTCGTATGCTGAAGCGGAATCTCTGTTGCCCCTGTTTCGATTAAGATGCCTCCTTTTTTGAACTTGTATGGCATGATTTTAGACTGAAAAGTTAATGTCTATAGTGCTTTTCTTGTCGACCGAAACGTCATTTTCGCGTTCTGTCAACTGGACACTACCCTGTCGTCAGGTACGTGGTAAACTCGAAAAGAACGCTCATTGTCAATCTGTTAAACTGTCGGCAGTAACCTGCCCACGCCACTTGCATGGTTGAGCCACCCAACGCCTGCAAAGGCTGATGGTGCACCGCAAGATAGAGCAAAACTCAGGTACGTTACACCTTTTCAACTTTGCCTTTGTTGGGATGCCGTATTATCCTAATCGAGCGCTTTCCTGTCCCCCGTAAGTGGACCCCGCAGAGCATGTTTAGCTAGTTATGTTGACCAAGCGGCCATACTCATCGAACTCACCAACAATTGTATCGGAACCACTTTGCCCATGCATCCGATTTGCTTCCTCACTGATCACATAACCTTTCGCTTGCAGATAATTCGTGAATGCTGAACGGTGGTCTACATCAAAATTTGAAATCAATTGTGGAAAGGTGGTGAACATCCGTAAATGACCCACTTTTTGCACTGCCTCAAACTCCTTTGCCTTGATTGTAACCAACATTGCTCCTTTGCCATAGTCAGCTATATAATAACAACTGGCGTTGAACATCCCACTGGCAATACAACCGATTTTGTGAAGGTCATTAATGTCAGCATCAAATTGACTTATCTGCAACAAGTCGATACCGTTTGCATCGCCGTATTCCTTCAGTTGATTAGCCTGTTTAAGTAAGCTAGCAGGTATACCTGATTTGTCATTTGCCCATGCCCAAAGCCAGCTATTTGAAGAATGGGAAATAGTGCCTAATACCTGGATCGGAAATCGAAGGGTTTGCCCAAATGTGATTGTGCCACTATTCATATCAACGCCCCACGAGTTGTTGCCTACAACTAGAGGTACATCGGCTTGTTTCTCAAAGCCGAGCGCTCCGTATTGGGCAAATAATTCATCCTCGTCCTTAGCTGGTGGAAACGATACGGGTGCGGATAGCTGAGTAGGCTCAGGCTTACTCTGTTCTGATTTGCCAAACAGGCTTTTGAAAAAACTCATTTATGAAATACGAATTTGGTAGTACTTTGATATGCAGTTAAAGGCTAGCTAAGGCTGTCGAACGTTCGTTCTGTCACAGGTACGTTCTACATCGGCCAAAACGAATTTATTGGCGTTCTGTCTAACGGTGATTAGCCTGTCAAGAAGTACGTGGCAAACCAGCAAAATAACGCTCACTATCAATTAGTTGTCCTGTCGCACGTAATGTGAAACGCCCACGTGCATGAACGGGCCACCCAACACCCGCAAGGGCTGATGGTGGCTCCAAGATAAGCCAAACGCAGGTACGTTGGTTTGACCTTTGCACCCTTGCCCGGTTGGGCTGCCGCATTGGCTTACTCGGCCAGTTTCCTGTCCGCGGTAAGTGGACCCCGCAGCGCTGACCAACAACGCACAAATCCAAACAAGCCGAGAGAGGCCGAAACCAACAGACTAGGCTGTCAAACTTAGCACTCAGATACGTTCTTGTGTCGACCGAAACGCGTTTGTCGACGCTCTGTCCACAGTAGATTGACCTGTCGCCAGGTACGTGGTAAACCAACCAAAACGCGCTGTCGAACAGAGATTCACCTGTCGACTGAGATGCGGAAATCAAATAAAAAGAACGCTCACTACCAATTAGTTACACTGTCGCCCGAGACGTGAAATACCCACTGACATGAACGGGCCACCCAACGACCGCAAAGGCTGATGGATGAAGCAAGATAGATCAAACTCAGGTACGTTGCCACCTTTACACCTTTGCCCACGTTGGGTGCCGCTCAGGCTAGCCGGAGTGTTTCCTGTCCCCCGTGAGTGGCCCCTGCAAAGCTTACCAAAAATGCACACTACCGAACAAACTGTTTTTGATTATTTTCTTTCGATTCGCTCATGAACAAGCAAATAGCTCAGTCATTAAATTCATATGGTTTGATTAACGACAAAAATGTTGAGAATGAGTCTGCAATCAAAAATATAGGAAACTCATTATTTTCTGTTAGATCCATTCCTGTATCACATTCAGAATCATTCAAATATATTTTCCCCGTAATTTCACCTTTGCATCCCATAAATATACTTGGCCCATCATGGGTACCACCTATCTCAATTATAGAATCAATGTATTGCAGTCTGTAGTCAGAATCCTGGTATTGTTTTAATGATATCATTCCATTAATCAAATCATCAATCGAGGCGAGTCTTGAGTAAAGCATCAACATCCAATCATTAATGATCGGATGTTGAATCTGTCCAGAAACTTCTGCACCATCAGATTGAAGTAAGAAGTTTCTATACTCAGCCGGTATCTTTAAATCATAAGTTTTCTCGAAATCAATGATCCGCTCAATATTTGCTGGTGGCTGATCTAGTATAAGAACAGTTGAAACATCCATAATTTGTATGCAATTTATTGCAGTAAATAAAGCGGTGGAACGGTGGCACTCGGGTACGTTGCCCTGTCGACCGAAACGCATCTGTCGGCGTTCTGTCCAGCGGTGACGGACTTGTCGAACCGGACGTGATACGCCCGATAAAACGCCTTCGACTCGTTCTGTCACAGGTACGTTGACCTGTCGACCGGAAAGCAAAACACCAGCAAGAAAACGTTAACTATCAATTAGTTACCCTGTCTCACGATACGCGAAATACCCACCGACTTGGACTGGCCACCCAACAAGTTAATGTACGTAAACTCAATTAATGATAAGTATCTTATAATCAATGAGGTATCATTAATTAAGTGCATAATCTGTCTGGAAGGTAATCCGTTACTTCCAGGCGGCTAACTTCGTCACAAGTATATCTATCTGATACATCATTTACAACAAGAAGCGCTCCTAAATTATGCCCTTCGAAATAGAACGCGTTTGGGATATCGACGGCTATCCAGCTTACTTTTTTGCGGCAGACAATCAGCTCTACCGGTTCGACTCTCAGGGCAGGATACGGCAGAATAAACGCACCGTTATCGGGTATACACAGGGATACGTGCTGAAAAGCAAATTTTATAGTCTGAAGAAACTTAGGCCACTACTTCGACGGCACATTCCTACAAATAATCCAATGGGCTTCTGAGCGTGCTGATTTTGTCGGCAGTCACATGGGTGTAGCGTTCCGTGGTTGTCAGACTCGCGTGGCCAAGCAGTTTCTGGATGTAACGAATGTCGTAGCCCGCTTCGAGCATATGGGTAGCAAAGCTGTGTCGTAAAGCATGAATACCGCCCTGCTTCGTTATACGAGCCGCATGAACCGATTGACTGTAAACTACTTGAATGGTTCTATTCAGGATCGGCTCATTCGGTCGATCGCCTTCAAACACATAACTGGCAGGCTGGTATTTGCTTAGATAGGTATCAAGCAGAGCTTCCAGCTTTCCGGACAACATCACCACACGGTCTTTTTTGCCTTTACCACCACGCACGTTGATGAGCCGCCGGTTTCGGTCCAGGTCGGTTTTCCTGAGTCGGGCTGCTTCGCTCAGACGTAGGCCAGTGGCATAAACCAACTGAAACAAGGTACGATATTTAAGGCTGGTTGTTTCCCTAAAAATGGCCTTTATCTCGGTTGTACTATACACAGTGGGCAGTTTTTCGGGCTGCCGCGGATAGGTTAGGCCGTACTGAGCTTTATCTCTTTGTAATATTTTTTCCTGGTAGAATTTCCACGCGTTGATGTGAACATTCACCGTAGCCGGGCTATATCGCTTCTTGTCGACCAGAAACAGCAGGTAACGCTGATACTGTGCTTTGGTCAGCGAGTCGAGCGGCTCATCTCCCACGTAGCTAATGAGCGATACAAGCGCCTGTTTATAGTTTTTGTAAGTTCTATAGCTGTACTGCTGCGTTCGGAGTAGCTCCGAAACGGCCACAATTACCGGGTGATGATCGTGTTCAGGTACAGAGGGTACATTTCGAAACGACCAACGTTGATCGGTCATTACGGTCGGCGTGGCAGCGTTTTTCGGGGGCCATACCGGGTTCGTTGCCTGATCAACTTCAGAGGGTGTCACCGTTGGTTTGTATAAACGCACAACAGCTTCGTCGAAACGGCAATACGCTTTACCAAACAACTTTCCGATTTTCACCACCGACTCCCTCGTGTTGGGCACTGTCCAGCCCTGTCGAGTGTAGCTAAATCGACGGCCTGGCACTTGGGAGATCAGTTCGTTACCCAGGTTATCTTTCGGGAAGGAGACAGACAATAACGCGGGATCGTTCTGGTCGATGTGAATGGTGATCATGCAAAACATGAGATTTGGCGCAATGAACTAATTAGTTAGTGAGGCACCAAATCCCGTGTTTTATTTTTTAGATAATCCCCTCTAAAGCTCAAAGGTGATTCCTTGTGCCAATGGCATGGTAGCGCCGTAATTGATGGTGTTGGTCTGACGACGCATGTACGTTTTCCAGGCGTCGGAACCAGATTCACGGCCGCCACCAGTTTCTTTTTCGCCTCCAAAGGCACCTCCGATTTCGGCTCCCGACGTACCAATATTGACGTTGGCGATGCCACAGTCAGACCCGGCAACGCTCAGAAATTGTTCGGCTTCACGCAGGTTCAGCGTGAAGATGGCCGATGAAAGGCCCTGCGGCACACTGTTTTGCAGGGTAATGGCTTCGTCGAGCGTCGTGTACGGAATGACGTAGAGAATAGGTGCAAAGGTTTCGCGCTGCACCACAGGCCAGTGGTTTTGTGCCTCGGCCACACAGGGTTTTACGTAACAGCCCGACTCATAGCCTGCCCCCGTCAACGTACCTGGCTCAACAATGAATGTTCCGCCCGCTTCACGAATGTCGGCCACGGCTTTTTGGTAACCGGCAACGGCATCTTTATCAATCAGGGGGCCAACATGCACGGTGGGGTCGAGCGGGTCGCCGATGCGAAGTTGGGCGTAGGCGCGCGCCAGACGGTTACGGATTTCGGGCAGCAGGCTCTGGTGAACGATCAGTCGCCGGGTAGTGGTACATCGTTGACCAGCTGTGCCAACGGCCCCGAATACGATGGCGGGAATGGCCAGATCGAGGTCAGCATTGTTCGACACGATAATGGCGTTGTTACCGCCCAGTTCGAGCAGGCTCCGGCCCATACGTTCGGCTACGGCTACCCCAACTGCTTTGCCCATACGGGTGCTGCCGGTAGCTGATACCAGTGCCACGCGCGGGTCGCGGGCCAGCCATTCACCCGTATCACGCCCCCCCGAGACCAGGCACGATACTCCTTCAGGTACGTCGTTGTTCCGCAACACATCCTGAATGATCTGCTGACAGGCAAGGGCCGTGAGCGGTGTTTTCTCCGATGGCTTCCAGATGCACACATCGCCGCACACCCAGGCCAGCATGGCGTTCCATGACCATACGGCCACCGGAAAATTGAATGCCGAGATAATGCCCACTATCCCCACTGGATGGTACTGCTCATACATGCGGTGGGCGGGGCGTTCGGAGTGCATGGTCAGGCCATACAGTTGGCGCGACTGGCCCACGGCGAAGTCGCAGATGTCAATGATTTCCTGCACTTCGCCCAGGCCTTCCTGGAACGATTTACCCATTTCGAAACTAACCAGCTTACCCAGGTCACTTTTGTACAGCCGGAACTGGTCGCCCATCTGTCGAACAATGTCGCCGCGTTTCGGGGCCGGAACGAGCCGCCACTGAGCAAATGCCGCCTGTGCCGTTTCAACAACCCGGTCATAATCTGCGCGGGTTGACGCATAAACACGGGCAATCAGGCTGCCATCGGTGGGCGAATACGAGTCGATGGTTTTATCGCCGTGATGCCAGAACTGCTGGCCGGTACTGGTGCCAGGTTTGTTTTTGTGCTGTGGAACGGGGAGGATGTTTTCCATGAATGAATAGTTTACCGTTTGCTGTTTACCGTTTTCCGTTGCACTGCTATTCCAGCCTTCTGTTGTGTAGCAGCGCAACAGAAGGCTGGAATAGCAGTGCAACGGAAAACGGCAAACTTTTTATGATAATCTGTCTTTAAAACTGTCATATCCGTATTCCCGCACGAGCTGAAAAGTGCCGTCTTCTCTGGCAATACCGATGGCGGGCAGGTTAACACCGTTAAATGTGCTGGTTTTCACCATCGTGTAGTGAATCATATCTTCGAAGATGATCCGGTCGCCCACCGCTAACGGCCGGTCGAAACTATAGTCGCCCATGAAGTCGCCGGCCAGGCAGGTCATGCCACCGAGGCGATAGGTCGGCTTACCGGCAACCGGCTCCTGATAGGCATCACGGATGCGTGGTTTGTAGGGCATTTCCAGCGTGTCGGGCATGTGGGCGGCAAACGACGTATCGAGCACGGCTACATCAATCCCCTGACTATCAAACACGTCGAGCACGGTACTGACGAGCACACCCGTTTGCCAGCCAATGGCCGATCCGGGCTCCATGATAACCTCTACATCGTATTTTTCGCGAAAGTTTTTTAGCAGGCCAACCAGGTGCCGGGTGTCGTAGCCCTCGCGGGTCATCAGGTGGCCACCACCCATATTCACCCACTTCACCTGGCGGAGCAGATCGCCGAACTTCGCTTCCAGAGCGGCCAGCGTCCGTTCGAGCGTGAACGAGTCGTTTTCACACAGCGTATGAAAATGCAGCCCCTCAATTCCGGCGGGCAACGTATCGGGCAGTTTATCCCGCGTAACGCCCAATCGTGACCCCGGTACACACGGATTATACATGTCAGTGGCCACTTCCGAGTATTGCGGATTTACGCGAATACCGAAGGAAGGGGAGGAAAGAGAAAATGGAGGAATGGAGGAACGGGGAGCTTCGCTGGTCTTTACCTTTCCTCCTTCCTCCTTTCCTCCTCTAAACCGCTCCCACTGCGTCCAGGAGTTGAATGTCACGTGGCTGCTTCGGCTCAGAATTTCGTCGAACTCGTCATCGCGGTAGGCGGGTACGTAGGCATGGGCAGGTACGTTCATGTACTCGTTCACGAGTTTGATTTCGTTCAGGCTGCTGGCGGTGGCGCCACTCAGGTATTCACGAACCAACGGAAAAGCGCTGAACATGGAGAAGCCTTTCAGGGCCAATATAATTGTAACGCCGGCTTCGCGTTGCACCGAATCGATCAGTTGAAGGTTCTGGCGGAGTTTGGCCTCATCGAGCACAAAGCAGGGCGATGGTGCCTGCTCAAGTCTTTCAGTTTCTGGATACATGCGGCAAAGATAACACGTGGCTTCACCTCACCGATACGTTGCGACGTATCGGTGAGGTGAACAGGCTTGCAGCGGAATGTGTTACCTTTGTAGTGCTCAATAAGCCACCTGTATGCTCGATTTTCTGACCAGCGCCCTGTCTGGCGATGCTCCTCAAACACCTCGCCTGTATGCGCCATCGCTAACTGAATACGTTCGCCGCGAGACGGTGACCGTCAACATTGGCAACGTACCTATGGGCTCGGCCCATCCAATTCGGGTACAGTCAATGACCACCATCGACACGATGGATACGCTGGGATCGGTGGAGCAGTCGATCCGGATGATCGAAGCGGGCTGTGAGTACATCCGCATTACGGCTCCGAGTGTGAAAGAAGCCCAGAATCTGGAGAATATCCGCAAGGAATTACGAGCCCGTGGATATACAACGCCCCTGATCGCCGATATCCACTTTACACCAAATGCCGCCGAGCTGGCCGCCCGTGTGGTTGAGAAAGTGCGGATCAACCCCGGCAATTACGCTGACCGCAAGCGCTTCGAGCATATCGATTATACCAACGATTCATACGCGGCTGAACTCGAACGCATCCGTGAGAAATTCCTGCCCCTAATCCGTATCTGCAAGGAGTACGGCACGGCCATGCGTATCGGCACAAATCATGGGTCTCTCTCCGACCGGATCCTGAGTCGCTACGGCGATACACCCGTCGGTATGGTAGAATCGGCACTGGAGTTTCTGCGCATCTGCGAAGACGAAAAGTACTACAACATTGTGTTGTCGATGAAGTCGAGCAACCCGCAGGTCATGGTTCAGGCCTACCGGTTGCTGGTTCAGCGGCTCGATGAGGAAGGGCTGAAACCCTATCCATTGCATCTTGGTGTTACCGAAGCCGGCGAGGCTGAAGATGGTCGCATCAAATCGGCGTTGGGCATAGGTACGTTGCTCGAAGATGGCCTGGGCGACACGGTTCGGGTTTCGCTTACGGAAGATCCTGAACTGGAAGCCCCCGTTGCCAAAGCGCTGATTGATCGCTACACGACCCGCACCCAAACGGCCAGCCCCATTCCGGCACTGACCGAGCTACCGTATAACCCGTTCCAGTATACCCGTCGGCAAACGCATGAAGTCGCTAATTTTGGTGGTACCAACGTACCCAGAGTACTGGCCGACTACAGTCAGGTTGCGGTTCATGAAACCGACGTACTGAAAGCAGTTGGCCATTTCTATCTGCCCGTGCCCGACAAATGGGCCATGAATGACCTCGGCTCCGATTACCTCTACACAGGTAGCGTGCCCGCCAGCTTCATGCTGCCCAACGGCTTGAGAGAAGTGCAGGATTACAGCGTTTGGCGCACTCATACCGATCAGCTGACTACACACCCCGTTCTGTCGGCAGCCGATTACCTCTCGGCCAGAACACGCACGCAGGGTTTGCACATCCGGCTCAACTTTGTTCGCTTTACCCTGGCCGACCTGACCGACGAGCTGGCGGAGGCACTACATCAGGATCGGAACATAGTAGGAATAGCCACAACCAGCAATACCCACGCCATGCCCGAGTTGCGGCGTTTATTCGTTGAACTGGTTAACCGTGCGCTTACGCTGCCCATCGTCATACAACGAGGATACACGGTACCAGTGGCCGATCTGCCTTTATACGCGGCTACCGATATTGGTGGATTGCTGGTCGATGGGTTTGGTGATGGCATCTTGCTGCAGGCTACGCACAGCGAGGAACTGAAACCATTAAACGGTCTGGCTTTCGGCATTCTACAGGCCGCCCGGACCCGCATTACAAAAACGGAGTACATATCCTGTCCGTCGTGTGGGCGTACGCTCTTCGATCTGCAGGAAACTACGGCCCACATTCGCCAGCGTACCGATCATCTGAAAGGCGTGAAGATCGGTATTATGGGCTGTATTGTAAATGGTCCCGGCGAGATGGCCGATGCCGATTATGGGTACGTTGGCATTGGCCGTGACAAGATCGCCCTGTACCGGGGTCAGCAGGTAATGAAGAAATCGGTACCTGCCGCCAATGCCGTAGATGAACTGATCGAGCTGATCCGGGAAGATGGCCGCTGGCTCGAGCCCACGCAGGCGGCTACGGTATAGAGCCTGTAAATTACGGATGATCCGGTAAACCTTTTCGCCTGCTTTTTGGCTTATATAGATGGGCGCTGAGCTTGTTTGGCGGGCGGCCCGTTCACGAATTTCAAACGATAAACACACTTTCTGTGAGCCGTTTAGCTGATTATTTCAAACTTGGGCCAGTCTTTAGCTATTTTCTGCGGGTCTTCCGCAAGCCCGACCCCACTCGCCCAACCAATGTGAATCTGCGTATGATGCACGGGATCAACCGGATCTCGATTGTCATGTTCCTGATTTGTATCCTGGTGATGCTCTACCGCGCCTTCATCCGATGACCGTCGAGGAGTTACGTGACTACTGTTTGAGCAAGCCTGCCACCACTGAGTCGTTTCCGTTCGATGAAACCACGCTGGTGTTTAAAGTGGCGGGTAAAGTGTTTGCTCTGTTGGATATCGACGGGCGACCGATGAGCGTTAATCTGAAGTGTGACCCGGAACGGGCCGTTGAACTTCGGGAGCTTCATGCTGCCATTCAACCTGCTTTCCATATGAATAAACGCCATTGGAACTCCGTCACGTCTAATGGGTCATTACGCGACAGCCTCATCCGTGAACTCATCGATCATTCCTACGAACGGGTGGTAGCCGGGCTCCCGAAAGCCGTTCGCGCGTCATTGGCTGACGCCTGAAACGTACAGCCGGTAGCCCCTGCAGGGTTTCATCGACTATGTGTAATTTAGCAAGCTGAAGAGAGACAGAAGCGTTATGGAAGTTGTACTACTTGGCGTATTGTTCATGATTTATCTGGTGATGCGCTATTACCTGATCGACCACGAAACTGCCGCCGATAAAGACACAAAACGCTTTCAGGAAGGTATTCATCTCGTCAGGGAGCGTCAGTTGGAACCGGCTTTCGATTATTTCACCAACGTGCTCCAGAAGCATCCAAAATCGGCAGTTGCCTATGCCTGGCGCGGGAAGTGTCAGTTGCTGCTGGGCAATTATTACTCCGCTATTTACGATCTCACTCAGGCTGTCAGTATCGACAATACACTGGCCGATTGTTACCTGGATCGAGGCATTGCCCTTTACAACGTTGACCAGTTTACCGAAGCCTTCCGCGAATTCGATAAAGCGGTGTGGCATATTCGCGATGAACGACCAGATGCCTATCGGTGGCGGGCCATAGCCCGAATTCAACTCCGTCAGATTAGTCAGGCCGAGAATGATCTGCGCCGGGCGGTGTTACTCGGCGACGAAAATGCCTTTCAGCTCCTTCGGCAGCCCCCCTTCACCAGGCCGCTACCCGTCAACAGCCAGCGGTAAGTAGCCTCCGCCGCTTCGTGTCAAAACCTACCCCCTGATCTGTCACACTGGTTTGATGGTAGAACGGAGTAACTCGATTAGGCCTTACTCCTGTCTGTAACTCGTCTAGCTGGCGCTGAACGTATTCCACCTTAACTTGAGGTACCTGACCAGCCGGGATAAACTGGAGCGCATTCGACAATAGATTCTGGAACAGTTGACTCAATTGCGTACTATCTCTGTTGACAATAGGTAGTTCATCAACCTGAATCTGGGCCAGACGTTCGGCAATCTCCAGCGAGAGCGTTTCCAGTAGCCCGGCCAGAACGGCGTTTAAGGAGATGGGGCCAAACAATTGCTGACGGGGAGCAATTCGCGAGTCGCTTAACAGATCAGTAATCAGCAGCGACATACGCGATGCTGATCTAGTTATACGCTCCAGATAGTCCCGGGTTGTTTCATCAAGCTGTTCGTTCATATGCTGGCCGGGCAGCATGCTGAAAGACTGAATCTTGCGCAGGGGTTCCTGCAGATCATGACTGGCTACGCAGGCAAACCGTTGCAGGTTATCATTCGATCGGTGTAGGTGCTGATTCGCTTGCGTTAGGGCCTGGTTACTCAGTTAGTTTTTTTACTCTACTTTTCATTGGCTCACTTTCAAGGGTTCAAGACAGGCCTATCAACGGTCACTGGATTTGGTTTAGCCAGCCCCCCGTAATGTCTCTACTTACAACTACCGCCCAGCCGTACTGCATAATAATATGGGAGGTCTTGTGCAGGCTAAGGTGGGATCTAGCCTTCCTGCCTTCTAACTATCAAGGCCCGTTGAGCTTTAAGTTAAAACGTCAGAAAGACAGGATAACGCTTCTCTGTGTTAGTAAAAACAAAAAAGCCAGTCAGCAATGGAGCTAACTGGCTGGTAATTAAGTGATCCCAATTGGATTCGAACCAATGACCGCCTTCTTAGAAGGAAGATGCTCTATCCAGCTGAGCTATGGGACCAAACCTGTTTAAATCTGGCAGGCAGCGTAACTACACCGTAGATGGCTCACAAAAAAGACGAACCCTTTCTGATGCTGTGGCTTCAGCACTGCGCTAACCTGTTTACCGGAATTTCCCCAAAAATAGGCAAAAAAGCCTGATTTCCCCCAAAATGATGCGGATAAAGCAGCTATTCTGTCTTCTGACCAACAGCTGTGCCATACTAGCTTATGGTAATCCCTTGAGATCTTGCTCCTTACCGTGTAGGTAGAGCAGCCATAAATGTATCTGACAAAGAACGCCACATAGGTCTGCCAATCAGATAAAACTAGCTGAGATCACCACAGACGGCCCAGAGGTTTATCTCATATTCATGTGTGTAAGGACTGGTTTCTGTTTATTTGCGAAGGGACGATGATGGAACGTCTTCATCTGCTGACACGGCAGCAAGCCCACGTTCCAGCAACTCGATGATTGCCTCACCAATCTTCAGCTTCCTTCCCTTAATCGCCTGATCTAGTTGATACTGTCGCAGTTTTGAGTAAAGCATCGAATCAACCATAGCTCCTACTTTTCTCATTTTACATTCAAGTCGTCTAGGGAATGAATTGCCTTTAAACCGCACGTAAGCATTGCAGTATAAATCTCCTTTAGCGTGCATGTACGGCCCTCCTGCCGTTCTGCGTTAATTTGCAAATGCCTGACTTTTAGGTGAATTTCATCAGGCACCTCTAAAAATACCGTAGTCATACTGGGTTGGGCTGTCGATTTACAACTAGAGAAATACGTACCTGTTACTTAATACGACAGAGTCTGTTGTGTGAGCAATCAACGGTTTTTTGAGGCCTGCGGATTGGTTGGCAGTTCAATCGTTACCTAATGGATATGACGTAAAACTGTTCGTTTTTTGACTGTGCCTGCTGGCCTGTGAACACCTGCCAGCTACCACCGCTAATCGTGAATGACATGCTGCCTATGCTGAGAGGTGCAGGAGGGTGCGATCGTATCCGCTGCTGATTAATCTATTTTGAAAAGTAAACCGTTTGTCTACTACAATATCAGAGTGCACCTAGCGACCTTTTACTTCAGCAGTAGTTGGCTATATCTATACACTAGAATGGGTTAAACTCCCCGCTTATCTTTCTTATAAGCTGGGGCAAAAAGCTATACCTTTTTGAACGTACCCCTGCCAGGTACGTTTTTGCTTTTATAGGGGTTTATAAAGTGGGGTCATTAAGTTATCTTAGTGGCCCCTACTTTTTGACCCATGAACAAGCTTTTCGGCTATGCCCGCGTATCGACCACTGATCAGAACCTGGACACTCAGATCGATGCCCTCCAGCGGGCCGGATGCCACGAGATTTTTGAAGACAAGATTTCCGGCGTAAGCACCAGCCGCCCGGCGCTCGACCGGATGCTGACCAAGTTGCGGCCTGGTGATACGGTGATGGTGGCCCGCTTCACCAGGCTCGGTCGGAGCCGGGATCATCTGATCACATTGATGCGTGACTTCGTGCGCGACGGCATCCGGTTTCAGGCGCTGGATCTGGGCGTTGACAGTAGCACACCAGCAGGCAAACTGGTGCTCGACATCTTCGCCGCTCTGGCTGAATATGACCGGGAGAGTATCAATGAGCGCACTCAGGCAGGACGGGCGCTAGCCAAGGCGCAAGGCAAGCACATGGGCAGGCCCGCTGGTGTGGATCCAGAGAAACTGAACAAAGTCAAGACGGCCGCTCAGGCAGGTTTATCAGTGGGCGATATCGTTAAGCTGACAGGCATTAGTGAATCAACCGTGAAGCGGTACCGGAAGCTGATTTAACTTATAAGCCAAATCAGCATATTCTTATCTTCTAAGCATGTCTTCTACTCTTTTATTTAAGCCAAAAGTCCCAATTAACAAGTCGTATATAACGTAAACACTTAGCCCGAATATAGAGAATTTAACAGCATTTAGAAGGCTAAATTTATTATACCAAACTGTTGCAGGCAAAGATAAGTCGGGAACGTCCCAGATCTCTAAGATCATGATAAATACAACAAATAGGAAAGAGAAAAATAGAAATTTCATATTGTCAGATACTTCTTCTAATAAAGCCGAAATCCTTCTTTGCGTTTCTACTTTTTCTTCTTGGGTATAGCTTGGATTTGAATCTACTTTGGTTCTTGCCTTATCAACTAGAGACATAATAAATGTGACAATAGAAAAAGCAAACCCTAAAAACACTCCTAAATAACCCAGCAAAAATTCACTACCAATAAATTTTACACTCGACAATTTTAGACAATGGATAATTCCCAGTGAAGGAATTGCTCCACATATTATGAAAAATATTATGGTAAAAAATTTTTTCACTGATCACTATCAGGTTTTATTTCATTAGATGAAGCGTTATTTGTTTCATCAATGTCATCAATATCTATCCTAAGCTTCTCGCCATCTATTTCCTTTAAATTGTCAGGCAACGATATCGAACGTTTTCTTGTAGCATTGGTTAAAGTAATTCTTCTACCAAATTTATCAACAAGGTCAGCAACGTAATCGCCAGCTCCAGATGCTAGCGTTTGAATTAAATCTTGAAAATTTTCTTGCGCGATTCTCAAGTCACCGTATTTGTTACTTAAATAAATTTTGAATTTTGTAAAATTTGTTTCTTCATGAGCAGCTTTAATGTCAATATTAGATTTAAATCTAGTTCCAAAAAAATTAGGTGGAGCAATATCTAACTCCAAAGAGTGAACTTCTTTTGCCTCTTTTATCTCTTCCCAGAAATTGTCTGCTCTTACTATAGGGTGCAGTTGCGCAATTACTAAATCATTACTCAACTGGTTTTCAAAAAACTCTGCGATGCGATTAGCGGCGCTATCTGTATCATGAAAAACACTTGTTTTTTTCTGTATCAAGACTACCTGCTTAGTAACATCAATTATAAAATAGATGAATGGAGTTATTGTTAGTTCCACCTCTTCTGTTCCCCTATCACCTTCCTTCGGTTCCCTCACCGTATCTTCTCTTGCCAGCTCGAATAGATGAATGGTACCTATTATCCTTCGAACGTAGTAGAATATATACCGCTTCTCACCTCGAAAAAATGACACTTTCAACTCTCCGCTTAATTCTTTTATTGTGTCATTTAATAATTGCGTTTTAGAACGTCTCTCCCTGCCAATTTGAAGTTGATCTGGTTGACTCAACAGAATTCTGTATGCACTATAATTTGCCATTATAGATTTAAGACTTAATGTAATAAACGGTTATCATCTTATAGAAGCACGTAAGTAACACATCCTCCTCATTTTACTATTTAACGAATAGGAGATTTAGCTTAATAATACTTCAAATGCTTAAATCGAAGCCATCTGAGTATAGCTGCTCAACTTATTTGTCATCTGTCCAAACTGCGGGAAAGTCAGTGAGATCTTGACCGGCAAACACCTCCCCGTGCTTGCGCAGGTACGTATAGGTTTGGTCCGGGCTAGAATGTCGGCAATGCCGCTGCACTCGTAGTACGTCTTTTGTATGCCGATAGAGTGCAATAGCTCCAGTAGGCTTCCATGAGTAGAGGTCATAGTCCAGCCCGTATAGTCCAAGCGTTTTCAGGACTTGGGCGTGCCGCTTATAAAAATAATTCTTCCCACAGGGCTCGGGGCCGGGGTGCCCTTCGATGGTGAAGAGATAATGGTTGGCCGGGTACTTCCGAAGTTGGTGCGCCTGAATCGTCTGCTCGAGCTGAACCGGGATATCGACAAAACCGGTCTTGCGGTTCTTACCGTGATGAGAAACGATCCGGACGCGCTTGTCTAGGATATCGCCCACCCGCATCAAGCGCAGCTCATTCCCTGGCCTGACAAAAAGGAAATAGGCAAACTCGATAAATAGCCACAGCTGCCTGTCATCCTTGGCCAAAATGGTCTCCCGGATTTGGTTAGCCTGGTCAGCGGTGTAGGGCCGATGATCATCCGACTCGTCAACGGGAACGGTGGTCAGGTGCGCAAAGGGATTTTTCTGCACCAGGCCCCGGTGCTCCATATCGAAAAATTTGTAGAATGATTTCGCCCAGCCCAGCAGGTTGTTTCGGTACCGCCCGCCCTGGGTTAATGTGTCGAACAGTTCAGACGCCATCGGCGGGGTGAATCGTAGCAACTGCGTGTTGGGGATCGGCATAGGGTCAGCGTCAGGGTCACGTCCCTCCTTTCGAAGCAGGAACTTAAACAACACCAAGGCATAGTCATTGTACAGATCCATTGTCGTGCTGCGCAGGTCACGACCCATCACCTGCTTATAAAACTGGTATGCCTGGTACACCGATATCTTTTTTGTGAGCACGTCGGGCGTGACCACGCTCGGCTTTACCGGTTCGGGCCGATCATCGTCAATGTGCCAGCCATCCTTCAGCCGCTTGTTAAGCTCCTTGACCAGGTGCTGACCATCGGCCAGGCGCGCCTCATCCGTGTCGCCTTTCAGCGAGTAGCGAATTCGGGTTAGCTTTTTCTCGTTGACGTCCCAGGCGTAGCAGACTACGTAGGGAATTTTTGCATCGACCAGGCGGGCGGGCTTAAAGGGAAACTCGCCTTTGATGCCTGGTTTCAGGCCATGTTTTGCTGCCAATCGCTGCCAATAAACTGCCAATAAAAGCGGTAAAAAAACGAAAAGCCCGTAATTTGAAGGATTACGGGCTTTTTCTGTTGTCGGGGTGGCAGGATTCGAACCTACGACCTCCTGCTCCCAAAGCAGGCGCGATACCGGGCTACGCTACACCCCGAGGTGTTAATCTGTTTGTCGCCGGTAAAAGTTATTTTGACAAACAAAGGTACTGCACTGAAACTGGCGGAGAGAGCGGGATTCGAACCCGCGGTACCCTTGCGGGTACGGCAGTTTAGCAAACTGCTGGTTTCAGCCACTCACCCATCTCTCCACTTGGCTGATCACCGGACCGTTTCCTGCCTGATGAGGGTACAAATATAGGGGGATAAATTACGTTTGGCAACCCTCAGCCACTAATTTCTTCACTTTGCTGCTAAATTCGCAAAACGCCGGACAGCGAATAACAGCCCGTTTCCCAGACAAATATCTGGGAGTGAGCTTACTGACTGGTCTCCCGGTAAATGAGGTAACGGGCAAATTTTTTTTTATGAACTGGTTATTTTCATTTTCGCCGACGGAGGTCATTATCGTCGGGCTTTTTCTGAGCTTCTACGCTTTATATTTCATCCGTACCCTTCGGTTGGCCCGTCAGTTAAACACAACCCCCTGGTCTGTTGTGCCTAAATTTGTGCTTAGGTCGCTCGCTATCGGTATGTTGCTGATTGCGTTGCTGGGGCCACTATTCGGCGAAGCAGCAAGGGCTATGTCGGCGCAGGGGCGTGATGTCTTTCTGCTGCTCGATGTGTCCCGATCCATGGATGCTACCGACATCGCTCCTACCCGCCTTGAACGGGCCAAGTTTACCCTTCAGCAGCTGACCGATTCATTAGTAACCGATCGCTTTGGCCTGATATTAGTTGCCGATGATGCTTTTGTCCTATCCCCCCTCACAACCGACCATCAGGCACTGAACCAATTACTGCAATCCGTACGGACAAGCCCTGCCGGTGGGGGCACTAACCTGTGCGATGCGATCGATCTGGCGCTTACCAAAATGCTGACAGATTCGAGCACCCGCCAACGCACACGGGCTGTTGTGCTCTTGAGCGATGGTGAAAACTTTGGTAACTGCCCACCAGCCGCGTTAACCAGACTGGCTCGTTACGATATTGCCCTGTTTACCGCCGGCGTAGGTACAGATGTGGGAAGTACACTCCGAAATGGCCGGACGTTTCTGACTGACGAGCAGGGGCAACTGGCTCATACGCGCCTGAACCGCGATTTTCTGCGTACACTGGCGCAGGCCACATCTGGCCAGTACATCGATATGTCAGAACATATGGCCAATGACCTGACCACTGCCCTGCGGTCGTTACCGGGCCGCACTATCAATCAACGGCGAATAACTGTTACTACGAACAAATACTACTATTTCCTGGGAATGGCCCTGTTCTTCCTTATGCTCGATGTGTTGATCACCGTACGAACACTTCGACTTTGAACAGCCCGTCGCTGACTCATAAAATTCCGTACTTTTGCTTCCCGTATGATACTTGTAGTACGCCTGGCCAGTCTGCTGCTCATTGCTGCCACCTGGTTCGAAACCATGCTGGCAGAGACACAACTGGGCTTAATCTCGCGGCGTAATCAGGTGCGCAGACAAGCTACGGAAGCATATAGGGCCAAACGGTATCAGGAGGCACTCACCCATTATCGTTACCTGGTACGAAGCAGTCCTTCACCCTCACTTGGCGAGCGGATAAACCTGGGTCATGTCTATTTCCAGCTTGGTCAGTATGCGTCAGCAAAGCGGCAGTACGAGCAGGAAGGTACCGGAGCCACACCTCAGCTAGTAGCAGTTGCCGCCACGCAGCTTGGCCTTCTAGCCTGCCTTAATAAAGATACCACTACCGCATTGAGTCAATTTCGAAGTGCCTTGTTGAATAATCCGGATAACAGAGTGGCCCGTCAGAACTTCGAGCTGTTGAAGCTGCGTTTTTCCGGTAAGCAACCCCGAAAGAAAACGGTTCAGCAGCAACCGCAACCTACACCGGAGCCAGAAGCAGCGCAGGGACAGCAGGTAGAAAAAACGGAGCAACAACAGGATCGACTAACCCGCTCCAGAAACACAACACTCTCGGACGAGCAAGCCCGTCAGGTGCTGGATGCCCTTCAGGCCGACGACCTCCCCTATGAGTTAGCACGCCGACGGGCCGCCCAACCAAAAACCGACAAGCCAACCGGACGGTGGTGAGTCATTTTCTTCATCAATACTCGACCAGTCAATCATGAACGATGTAGTCATCATATCCGCCGTACGCACGCCTATTGGCAGTTTTGGCGGTGCTTTATCCACACTGTCGGCCACTGACCTGGGCGCAGCGGCGATCAAAGGAGCGCTCGGCCACGCAGGCATAGCTGCCAATCTTGTTCAGGAAGTGTATATGGGTAACGTTGTCTCGGCCAATGTGGGTCAGGCACCGGCCAAACAGGCAGCACTGAAAGCCGGTATACCCGCCACGGTTCCGTGTACCACCATCAATAAAGTATGCGCTTCCGGAACGAAGTCGATCATGCTGGCGGCCCAGAGCATTCAGCTTGGGCTGGTCGATGTAGCGGTAGCAGGCGGCATGGAGAGCATGTCGAATGTTCCTTACTACGTACCTAAGGCCCGGTTTGGCTACAAATATGGTAACGCTGAACTGGTAGATGGGCTGGCAAAAGATGGTCTTATCGACGTATACGACCAATGCGCAATGGGCGTTTTTGCCGATGCAACCGCCGAGAGGTACCAGATCAGCCGGGAGGAACAGGATGCCTACGCCATACAGTCTTACAACCGGGCCGAGGCAACAACGACTGCTGGTTTGTTCGCCACAGAAATCGTACCTGTCGACGTACCCGGGCGGAAAGGGCCGGTAACGGTAAGTGAAGATGAAGAATACAAAAACGTTTTTTTCGATAAAATTCCGACGCTGAAACCCGCCTTCACCAAAACAGGTACCGTAACGGCGGCGAACGCATCGACCATTAACGACGGAGCATCGGCCCTGGTGTTGATGAGCGCTACCAAAGCCGCCGAGTTGGGGTTGAAGCCGCTCGCTCGCATCATAGCCTACGCTGATGCCGAACAGGAGCCGCAGTGGTTTACCACCGCTCCAACTAAAGCAGTGCCACTGGCGCTGGAACGCGCCGGATTAACCATTGATCAGATCGACTTTTTTGAAATAAACGAAGCCTTTGCCGTTGTTCCGCTGGCCTTTAGCCAGGTGCTGAACGTACCTCAGGAAAAACTAAACGTATTTGGTGGTGCAGTTTCGCTGGGTCATCCACTGGGTTCGTCTGGCTCACGCATCGTTTCTACGCTAATCAACGTACTCCATCAGCGGGACGGTCGGTACGGGGCTGTTGGCATCTGTAACGGTGGCGGTGGTGCATCGGCGATTATTATTGAACGAATGTAAAAATAAGTCCTAGGTTGAAAGTCAATAGTTGGCAGCCGCGCCGCCAGTTAATTTCACAGTAGATACGAGTGGCACGACTGCCGACTGTTGACTCACAACCTGCAACTACAACCTCTAGTTTATGCCTGCCATTCAGGAGACCCATTTCTCATTCCCTGGCCAAACCGGCTATTACAAGGGTAAAGTGCGCGACGTGTATTCGTTTGCCAATCAGCCCGGGGGGCCATTGCTGGTGATGATCGCCTCTGACCGTATCTCGGCGTTTGATGTGGTATTACCACGTCCGATTCCGTACAAAGGTCAGGTTTTGAACCAGACAGCGGCCCATTTTCTGGCCGCCACGGCCGATATCGTTCCCAACTGGCTGATCGACGTACCCGACCCCAATGTGAGTGTTGGCCGGGCTTGCGAACCGTATCCGGTAGAGATGGTCGTGCGCGGATACCTGGCAGGTCATGCCTGGCGCACATACCGTGATGGTGGCCGTGAACTTTGCGGCGTCACCTTGCCCGACGGCCTGCGCGAAAGCGAAAAGTTGCCGACGCCAATCGTAACCCCCACGACCAAGGCACACGAAGGCCATGACGAAGATATCTCACGCGAGGCTATCATCTCCAGTGGTCTGGTCAGTGAGGCAGCATACAGTCAGTTAGAAACGTATGCATTGGCCCTTTTTGAACGGGGAAGCCAGATGGCGCTCGATCGTGGACTGATTCTGGTTGATACCAAATACGAATTTGGCCGCATCGGCGATACCATCTATCTGATCGATGAAGTGCACACGCCCGACTCGAGCCGGTACTATTATGTAGATGGTTATGCAGCGCGATTAGCAGCCGGAGAAGCCCAGAAACAATTGTCGAAAGAATTCGTTAGAGAATGGCTTATTGCCAATAACTTTCAGGGAAAAGACGGGCAGACGATACCTACAATGAGCGACGAATGGATTAATCAGATCTCGGCCCGCTATATTGAGCTTTACGAGACAGTGACCGGCCAGGCTTTTACATTGACAGACGAAGGTGATGCCAACGCCCGTGTTGAAAAAGCAATTTTGGCCTATTTGGAAAAAAGTGTACATTCTTTCTAATTATAAAAAACGCATCAGAATAAATGGAGTTTAGTATCGAGAAGACAGAGCGGTATGCCCTACTTCGCGCCAGTGAAGGGCAATTTGTCGGTGATGCACCCGCCAAATTTGAAACCACCGCCAGAGGCCTGTTCCGAGAGGGGTTTAGCCGCCAAATTGTCGACCTAGCTACGATTCAGATTGTAGACGACGCCGGTGTAATGGCGATCAGGAAGATCAATCGGCAGTGTAGCAATGAACTCGGGCTACTGGTGCTGGTCACCAAAAATGATGACCTGACCGATTTTTTGTACGAAGCCAACATCGCCGATCTCACCATTTTACCCACGGTGGAGGAAGCGATTGATGCCGTATTCATAAACGAATTAGAAAACGATTTCGGTAGCGGAGCCGACGATGAGTATGATGGAGAGTTGGACGAAAGCTTCGAACCCGAACGTTGATCTCCCGGTTGCTGACAAGCCATCGGCAGTGCCATTTGCGGTAACAATTTTAGGGTCCGGTTCAGCATCACCTGCACTGGACCGCCACCAAACGGCACAGTTGGTTACGTATGGCAACGACCATTTTTTAATTGACTGTGGCGAGGGTACGCAATACCGGCTCATTGAGCAGCGTGCCCGGCCCAGTCGGCTGAAGTATATTTTTATCAGCCACCTCCACGGTGATCATTATTTTGGGTTGATGCCCTTGCTCTCAAGCCTGAATATGGGTGGGCGCACAGAAGACCTGTTTCTGTTTGGCCCCCATGGCCTCGACGAAATCATTACAACTACGTTCCGCATTTCGAACGGTAAATTCTTCTTCCCGCTTCATTTCCAGGCTATCAGCGCTGAAAAACCAGCCCTGCTACTCGATCTGCCGGGCTTAACGGTGGAAAGCATTCCATTAGATCACGGCATTGCCTGTACGGGCTTTCTGTTCCGCGAAAAGCCGCCAAAACCAAAACTACTCCGCGAAAAACTGCCAGACAACGTACCTGTAGCCGTGCTCAAAACCCTGAAAGAGGGCCACGACGCATTGGACGAGACAGGCCATACCCTGTACGCGGCGAACGAGTATACAACGCCCGGCCCGGCTCCGCGATCGTATGCCTACTGTTCAGATACACGTTATAACGAGCGGATCATCGACCAGATTCAGGGCGTTGACCTGCTGTACCACGAAGCAACGTTCCGCGACGATAACGGCCAGCGGGCTTCTGAGGTATACCATTGCACTGCCCGCCAGGCCGCATTACTGGCCCAAAAAGCCGACGTTGGTCAGTTACTGATCGGGCATTTTTCATCACGGTACAAAAGCTTCGACGAGTTCCTGACTGAAGCGCAGGACGAATTTACGGCAACTGAGTTAGCCATTGAGGGGCAGTCGTTCGCTATATAAACCTATTAATTACACCAGTACGCATGTTGTCGAGCAGGCAATCGTCGTATCTTGGCGTTCAATTCTGTTTATATAGTTTCACTTCTTCATGTTTGTTTTTCACCTTGGCTTTCTTGATGTCGGCTGGCTTGATCTTCTCGATATAACGGTTGTTGCCCTGCTACTGTACCAGATTTATAATTTAGTACGGGGTAGTGTGGCCAGCCGGGTATTTGTAGGATACCTCCTGGTTTACCTCTTTTACCTGGTTGCTAAAGCTCTGGGGCTGAATCTCCTGACAACAATTCTCGAATATTTTATCAGTGTTGGTGCCCTGGCCCTGATCATCATATTCCAACAGGAAATCCGGCGCTTTTTATTGCTTATCGGTAAGTCGACAAACATCGGTAATAACCGCTGGGTACGTCGGTGGTTGCTTCGGCAGATCGATAAGCCCGAGCCGCTTACGCCACTTCGCCCGGTACTGGATGCCTGCAAAACACTGGCGGCAGAATTTGCTGGAGGCTTGCTGGTTATTCAACGGAACGATGACCTGTCGAAAGTAGCCGAGACCGGCGAACGGCTCGATGCCGAATTATCCAAGCAATTACTCCTGGCGATTTTCAACCAATACAGCCCATTGCACGATGGCGCGGTATTGATCGGTGAGGGACGTATACGAGCAGCACGTTGCATCCTGCCCGTGTCTGACGATGCCGAGTTACCCGCTACACTGGGTTTTCGCCACCGGGCCGCTATTGGCATGAGTGAAGCGACCGATGCTGCCGTGATTGCGATATCGGAAGAAACCGGCCGACTCTCCTTAGCCACAGACGGGAAACTGGACATCAACCTGAATCTACACGATCTGGAAGAACGATTAGTCAGGTACTTAGCCAGACCATTAACCTAAAAAAGGGGCTCAGGATAATCCTGAGCCCCTTTTTTATAACTTCATTGTTTAATATTCGAGCATGGCGGGCAGGTTTTTGGCCTGCTCAATAAAACCGGCAACCTGGTCTGCCGAAGGTGGACGCTGTGTGAGCTGGCGCACACTATTGATTTCCACCAGTTTGGCATGCAGGTTCTCAGGTACGCGTTTCGCTAGTTCTTTTACGGTGTCAACACCCGCTTCTTCCATCAAATCACTGTATACACGGCCAATGCCTTTAATACGGGCCAGATCGGCACGGTTCGCTAATTCCAGAATAACAGCTTTGTCAATACCAATCATTTCGGCGAGATCTTTCCGTCCGGATGGGGTACGGGTCGCTTCCAGCAGAGTGTCGGAATCAATTAAACCCTGGGCTTTTAACAAATTAATCAAGGTATCGTTGATACCTTTTAATTCACCAAGAGTGAGGCTCATAGTAGTAATGGGTGAGGTGTAAAATGAAACAGTACTGACATACAGGTCAGCGAGGCAACTATAAATTAACGCAATAAGTATTTACGCCTGGTTGGATTAAGTAGAAATTTCTTCTGAACGGTAAAACTTTCCGGATGCATCTGTCCAAAAAGCGCAGCCCATTCTGCAAATAGCTTCGGCTCAGCGACTTCAAATTGAACAGCGTCGATTTTCTTAGTTGCCAGATACTCAACAAACGTCATAATTCAATACATTAATATATTCAAACCGTCCGCACTAATGCCTCTTTAATGTAATACCCGCCAGCCCGCCTCCAGCATTGGTCAGCCAATACGCTGGCAAGGCAGGCAACTAACTGCTTATGTGGCAACAAATCAGCATAAGCTCTTCAGCTAGTGGGCATCCAGACTGCGGTAGCTGTACAAAAGTAGCAAAAAGCAGAGGTATACCTGCCAATCAGTCGTGTGTGCGCAGGCAGCGATCAGCGGTTTACGGGCCCATTAGAGCGGATATGGCCCATGAGTTGGCTGAACGGGTTTTTGGCTATCTTTGTTTCATTATCAAGCGGTTGCTGACCCGGGAAGACAAGGTCAGCCGATCATTCACTTTACAAGCTGTTACCTTGACATTCCAGGAATTTAACCTCCACGACGACCTGCGGTCGGGTGTTGAGGCCATGAATTACAAACAGGCCACGCCCATTCAGGAGCAGGCCATCCCCCTTATTCAGGAAGGTAAAGACCTGATCGCCTGCGCTCAGACCGGCACCGGTAAAACGGCCGCCTTTCTTATTCCGCTTCTCGACAAAATTGCCCACGCTGAACACGATCATACCAGCACGCTGGTGCTGGTGCCCACGCGCGAACTGGCCAAGCAGATCGACGATCAGGTAGAAGGGTTTAGCTATTTCGTGTCGGCAACCAGTATTGCCATTTATGGTGGCGGTAAAGGCGACGACTGGGATAAGCAGCGCAAAGCCCTGGAAACAGGTGCCGACATCATCATTGCCACGCCCGGCCGATTGATTGCGCACATGCAGATGGGGTACGTCAATTTCGATAAACTGAACTACCTCGTTTTGGATGAAGCCGACAAAATGCTCGATATGGGCTTCTCGGACGACATTCTGAAGATCGTGGCTACGTTGCCTAAAGAACGGCAAACCCTGCTGTTCTCGGCCACGATGCCCCCGAAAATTCGCACTCTTGCCAGTCAACTGTTAACTAGTCCGGAAGAGATCAGGCTGTCGGTTTCGAAACCGGCGGCGGGGATCGATCAACAGATATATCTGGCCAAAGACCACCAGAAGCTTCCTCTTCTGGAACATCTGATGGGCACAATGGACGTGAAGAGCATGGTGCTGTTCACCTCGCGGAAATCAGAAGTCAATGCCATTGTGCGGGCGCTGGCCAAGCGTGGGTACGTTGCCAAAGGCATCAGCTCAGACCTGGAACAGGAAGAGCGCGAAGTGGTGCTGCGCGAATTCAAGAATAAACAATTGCAGATTATCGTGGCCACAGACGTACTCTCACGGGGTATCGACGTGGACAACATCACTCACGTTGTCAATTACGACGTACCCCGCGACGCCGAAGATTACGTTCACCGGATTGGCCGTACGGCACGGGCAGCTACTACAGGCACAGCCATCACGTTTGTGAATGAGGCCGACATGAATAAGCTGGGCCGGATTGAGAAGCTGATCGAGCGTAAACTCGACCGGCTGTCGATCACGGAAGAACTAGGGTATGGGCCCGGCCCGGTGGCTGGCGTTCGTGACGAGCCGGGGCCTTTTGACCGTGGACGCAGCAACGGGCGCGGAGGCCGTGAGGCTGGCCGGAATGGGCGCGGTAATTCAGGCCGACACAACGACTCAAGCAGAGGTGGGCGCCCAGATCGGCCCGCCGGTGACCGGTCGCCACGTCCGGAAATGGTAGCCGCTCCCCTGGCAGAGGACGTACCAGTTCCAGTTGAATTAGCCGATGGCACTGCAGCTCCGCGTGCAGAGCGCGATCCGAACCGTCGGAATAATCGCCGCCGCAATCGTGGGCCTCGTCCTGCTGGTGAACAGCCAGTAGTTGTGGCTACTGCTGGCCATGAGCTAAACGAGATCCCGTTACCAGCAACTGACGGACAGACGGTTTCGGGAGAGGCTTCCAAGCCAAAACGCAAAAAACGGCGTAAAAGCCGACCTAAACAGGTTAACGCAGGCGAGAACCCGGTTGAATCAGCCAGTGACGGTGTTGTTGCGGCCAAAGCCGAACCTGAAGCAGCCGTAACTTTCGCCCCTATTTCAACCTGGCGAGATATTGACTGACCGATAGGCAAATAAGTTTAAAGCTCGTTTTGTGATGTGTTCCCTTTAAAACCGGGGCCACTCAGAAAACGAGCTTTTACTTTGTTGCCATACCCGAACAAGTTGCCCGTTGATCCTCTATGCTTTCTCTTTTCGACATTAAAACGATCTTTTTCACCGTTTGGGGTTACCCGATGAGTTACCTTGAATTTGCCGGTGTTGTGAGCGGAGGGGTGGCCGTGTGGCTATCGGCACGGGCTAACATCTGGAGCTGGCCAATTGGTGCCGTGAGCGTTGTGTTGTTCTTCTTTCTGTTCTTTCAGATCCAACTCTACCCGGATATGTTTCTGCAGGTGTTTTTCCTGGTAACGAACATACAGGGCTGGTGGCGGTGGACGCACCCCAAACCGGGCGAAGAGAATCAGCAGGCAGAACTGAGAATCAGCCTGATGCCCATCCGGCAACTGGTAATCTGGTCGGTCATGGGCTTGCTGGGTACGTTGCTGCTGGGTACGTTTGCCCAGAACCTGCACATCTGGTTACCTCTCGTATTCAGCCAGCCCAGCGCTTTCCCGTACATCGATTCGTTTACCACCGTCATGAGCATCGTAGCCACGTATATGATGATTCAGAAACGGGTGGAGTGCTGGTACGTCTGGTTACTGATCGATATCATTCTGACGTATGTGTATTTCATCAAAGGCGTAAAAGTCGTCTCGATTGAGTATGGAATTTTCTGCCTGATCGCCCTTCAGGGAGCTTACCTCTGGACCCGTGAATTCAGGAGCTATCCCTCGCAGAAATCAATCAGCTAATTGCACTGATTTCCAACTACCGGTAGCTGTTTTGGGTCAAGGGTGATAAAACCAGCCAAGCGTCACATGAAATTCTCACTACTCGCCCTCCTTGTCTTTGTAGTTGCCTGTTCAACATCAGACTCCATTCCGGCAAACGTCTTCGTTGGCACCTGGCGGCTTGCCACGTATTGCAAACCAACCAGCACTACTGCCTGCACCACGATCACCGTACCAACGGATAAAAGCGTACTTGTTACGTTCGACAGCAACGGCCAGTATACGGAGACCTATCAAAATACAACCCCCGCTGAATACGGTTTTTTAAGTGGCTCGGGAAACTATTCGATTGAAAATAAAGATCTTAGAATTAGAACATTTCTCATGTCATCAATGGCTGGGCAATTGGTAAAAGTTGTTTCGGTAGACAGCAAACGGCTGGTGCTTAATCCGTTCAGCAATGGAGAGTACATTTTCGTCAGATAGATGAGTACGACTGGTCTGGTTTTTGGCAAGTTCATGCCTGTCCACGCAGGGCATCTCGCCCTCATTGAGTTTGCTCGCCAGCAGTGCGATCAGTTGATCGTGTCGATGAGTTATACGCCAGACGATCCGATTCCGGCGGCAATTCGGTTGGTCTGGCTAACTGAGTTAATGGCTCCTTACCCGTCTATTGAGGTGGTAGCCGAAGCCGACGACTTTCATGATCCGACGCTGCCACTCTGGGAAGCAACAAAAGCCTGGGCAGAATTTATCAAAAAACGATTTCCCACCGTGAGTGTATTCTTTGCTTCAGAGGAATATGGCCTGCCGCTGGCCCACCACAGTAAACTCAGGTACGTTCCCTTTGACCCGGCCAGAGAGAAAGTACCGGTTTCTGCCACGCTGATCAGACAGGCCCCGGCCCGTTACGTCCGCTTCATTCCGGACATAGTGTATTCTTACTTTATCGATCCCCCTCAGGCGAAGTAAGCGTAGGGTCGTTCGTGCCTAAAATCATTGTCTACAGCTAAAAAAACAGGTATATTGACCTATAAATCCGCTTAGCCTATCAATTCCGAAATAATACCCATAGTCGTTGTTCAACGTAGTATCGTTCCCTCGCTGACTCGTAGTAAACTGCCGGATATATGAAGCGCGTTTTCCTGCTCCTTAGCTGTTTAGTAACCGTCTTGCCGGTATTGGCACAGACTCCCTACGTGCCAGCGAGAAATTCAATTCAGATCGGCGCAGACCACTTCGGCATTGACCCTGCCAATGGGCTTAAATACCGATTTGCGCTTGACTATCGTCGCTACGCCTCGCGCGACCGGCTCAGCCTCGGGGTCTCAGCGGGCTTCATGAGCAGCCAGCGGTTAACTGTTCTGGTGCCTGATTTCGTCAGCGTGGGTACCAACAGCCGCAGGCGCGTCACGCTTGATCTAACGGCTACCTACAACCTGCTCCATTCCGTTCATCATGCACTCCGAATTGGTGGCGGCCCATCAGCCTGGTTTAGCGACGATGACTTATTTGTCAAAGTATACCCCTACCCGATTCCCAGCGGCTCGCCCATTTACGCCGTTCGCAGTTTGAGCAAAAACTGGAATCTGGGTGGGCACGCCACCGTTGAATACACCTACGCACTGGCGCTGAACACACAGGTAAGTCTGCATGGCGGTGCGGCCATCGTGGGCTCATCCGGAGTGATTCCCTTTCTGGGATTTCGGGCCGGCTACCGATTCTAGTCGGGCGTTTCGCCTACCAGAAGGCCGATTTACAACCAGCATAACACTTAGCGGTAAACCAGCCTTCTCATAGTACAGGTATCTATTCGGTTACTCAGCAGGCAACCAAACGGCGCTGGCTTAACGCTTACTTCTTTGCTGATTCAGCGCCGCTAATCAGCGTTAATTCCTTATTACCAGGAAATAATTCAAGCCCTTTACTGATCCATTCGGCACGTGCCTTTACATCGTTAGCCACCAGTTCCTCGTACGAAATCAGGTATTTGAACGCAAGGATCAAATCTTTTTCGTAGCGTTTTCGCTCATCGGCTTTATCGGCCACCATGCTGATGAACTGCTCGAAATAGGGTTTTGCTTTACCATTTCGAACTGCTTCTTCCGGTGTATACGCGTAATAATTTGATTTGGCCCGATAAAGCACTGTTGGCGAATACTCGGGCGAGCCTTTCTGAGCAAGGGCAAGGGCAGAATCAGCCCGGGCGAAACGAAGCGTATCACGAAGTAATTTACCAAGACTGTCGCGGGCAAAGCCCAGCGTATAGTTGCTCATGCCGTAGCGGAACAGATCCTGTACATCTTGCTTAAAGCCATGTTTAGCAGCCGAATCGAGGGCGGCTACCGCCTGTGGATGTTTTTTTGCCCGGTAATAATACTTGGCAATATCGCTGTAGAGGTTGTCTGTCGTATCGAAGGGCGCTGCTTTCTCCAGGTACGTGACCCCCACCGAATCACTGATAGCCTTGAGCGAATCTGAACCCGCCTCTACGCTTAGATAGGCCTGCCCCAGGTACTTGTAATCATCGGAAATCACTTTCTCAGGTGCTTTTGTCAGAAAGGTGCCAATGGTCTCAATGGCCTTCTGCGGTTGTTTCAGCGTCGAATATGACCACCCCTCTATCCGGTAAACAATTGGGTTCTGGGCGAGCGCAGTTCGATTGCTATCGATTATATCAACGGCTCGCTGATACTCTTTGGCCAGGAAATGAAACTGGGCCGACCGTAGCAACATCTCCGGGCGCTTGTCATTCGCAACCCGTATGTACTGATCGGTATAACTGGCAGCCTCTTTGTAGCGGTTCACCAGATAGTACAGTTCAGCCAGCTGGTTATAGGCCGGGGCGTAGTTGACGTTGGCATCGATGGCTTTCCTGTAGTTCTCAACGGCCAGATTCAGGTTTCGCCCCTGCCAGTAGATGTCGCCGATTCGCTGATACACCCGCGCGGGTTCCATGCCCATTTCCAGGGCACTTTCGTATCGAGCCACCGCCGTACCGCCATCTTTATTAAGGTAGTAGGCATCGCCAAGCGCCAGTTGAATGGCTCCGTCTTTTTTGTCGCGCTCTGACGCCTTCGTCAGGTACTCGATCGCTTTTGCGGCATCAACCACTTTTTCGTACACGGGTTTGATAGACCCATTGGCGGGGGTCAGATAGCCCGTATAGGCTTCGCCAATCCGATACAGAATGGATGCACTCTTGTTTTTACTTTTTTTCAGTACTTCGGCCAGTTTTACGTCGGCCGATGCAGCATCGGCCTGGAGCAAGTAGCTAATGGCAATACCTGTTTCATTGAGCGGCTCCCGCTTTTCATCCATTGGAACGCCCTTTTCAAACCAGCTACGCGCCGAGTCGGGTTGTCCGATGCGCAAATAGCCATAGCCCGCCTGGAAATAGGTTTGGGCAGACGGATTCTGCCGGGCATTCTGGATGAGTAATTGCCTGGCTTCGCTGCTTCGACCCATACTTAGCAACGTTGTGGCGTCGGGCGCCGGCGTTTGTGCAAGCGCCGGCCAGACACTGGTCAGCGTCAATGCTGCCAGCAGAATTCGTTGAGTTTTCATTTGTTGTTTAGGTTTTAGAACGAGATGCGCTTTCACCAGCCAGCCAACATCCTGGAGCAGCTGCATCAGTACTCTTTATAGACCAACAGCGCAATTATCATCGACGACAAAAAGAGCAGGCCTACGGTGATAACCAGCCAGTCGGGCTGGCGTTGAGTTGCCGAATTAGCTGGTTGGCGTTCTTTTCTGATAGGCTTCACAGCTGCAGACGCGGGTCTGTGCGGCTTTTCCGTTGTGTATTGCCGGGTGGTGAGTGGCTCGTTAGTCATCAGCAATTTCAGTTGAGAGATCGGTCTCGTTTGATACCCAAAGGTGGTTATCACCTATTAGGATAGCCTGATAAACTGCTTAGAATCTACTTAGAATAGACTGCTAGCGAGGCAGCTCCACTGTAAATACAGTTTGCTTGTCGGTTGTTGACGTACCCGATACCTTACCGCCATGAAGGCGAATGATTCGGTCGACCAGTGACAGGCCAACGCCGTAGCCACGCAAATCAGCGGTTTGTCGGCTCCGGTAAAAAGGCTGAAAAATGTAGGGCAAATCAGCTTCGGGGATCGGCTGCCCCGTGTTGCTAATCTGAATGGCTACCGATTTTTGGCCGAAGTGGGTTTGTACCAGCGCCCGCCCATCATCAGAGAATTTACAGGCGTTCTCGATCAGGTTTTTTAGCGCCGTTCCTAACAGCGTCCGGTTTCCCTGCACCGTTAGTTGATCAGGATCGTCGGGCAACGTACCCAGTTCTACCGTTATCTGGCAACGTAGGTGCAACGAGGCCACTTCCTCGCGCACATCCCACACCAACTCATCCAGACGCACGGTGTTTGTCAGCAGGTTGGCAGCATTCTCCTGATTCACCTGTGAAAGTTGCAGCAACTCGTGGGTCAGGGCGTTGAGGTCGCCCACATCGTCGAGGACCGAGCGGATTGTTTGCCTGTACGAGTCAGGGTCGCGTTGTTTCAACAGGCTCACTTCCAGTTGCGAACTAATTTGAGTCAGTGGGTTCTTCAGCTCATGCGAGACGTTGGCGACGAACATGCGCTGTAACCGGAACGATTCGGCCACCCGGTCGAGCAGCTGATTGATGGTCATAGACAGCCGACTGATCTCATCATCTTCCTTACTTATGAATAGTCGTTCATCCTGATTATTCGGAAATATATCGCTTACCGTCCGGTCAATTTGCTGCATGGGCCGAAGTGCATCACCTGCAAATGCCCAGCCCGATATAGCCGTTATGGCGGCGATCAGACAGAATAAACCGGTCAGGGCCAGCAGGAGTTGCCGCAGAAATTCGTCGCCATAGTCATTCTGGGCGCTGGCAATCACCACGTACTCACCCGCCGTTGTTCCGAATCGGATACCCGAGATATAGTACGTACCTCGCCGAAAATCTTTTTGCCGCTGCTGCCGGATATCAGCCAGAATAGCCTTATCCAGCAATACAGTGTGTGATTCTTTTGTTGCGAAAACGATTGAATCCCGCTGATCATATACTACGATTTCCTGGTCAGGAAGCTGGTCTTTTCGCAGCCGGCCAAGCTGCCGGATCAGATCAGCGTCGATCTTGTGTCGAATCAGTAACTCACCGGTGGTCAACGCCTTACGGTCGAGCCGCCGGTAAAAATCGAGGGAGATAAAGTACCAGCAAAAGGCATAGATACTAACAAAGGTCAGGAGCAGAATACTGGATACCAGACCGGTAAAGCGCAGGGTCAATCGGTTACGGATGGTCATAGCTCGTGCGTTGATCCAGCCAGCAGCTAGTCTTCTTCTTTGAGTACGTACCCCATTCCGAACTGGGTGTGAATCAGTTTGGTAGAAAAATTCCTGTCAATCTTTTTTCGGAGGTAATTGATATACACTTCCACCACATTGGTCCCCGTATCGAAATTTATGTCCCAGACATGCTCGGCAATAGCAGGTTTTGAGAGAACCCGGCCCTGGTTGCGCATCAGGTATTCGAGCAGGGCAAACTCGCGGGCGGTCAGGTCGATGTGCTGGCCCTCGCGGGTAACGGTCTTGGCGTCCAGATTCATTTCAATACCGCCGTACCACAGTGTCTGCGCGGTCATGGATACCTGCGTACCGCGTTTGGTGAGCGAACGTACCCGGGCCAGCAATTCAGCAAACTGAAATGGTTTGGTCAGGTACTGGTCGGCCCCTGCGTCGAAACCCATGATCTTGTCTTCGCTCTCGCCCAGCGCCGTGAGCATCAGAATAGGCGTAGTCAGCCCTTCAGCCCGTAGCTGTCGGCAGAGTTCATAGCCGTTAAGCCCCGGCAGAATCAGATCGGTGATAATGGCGGCGTAGTTATTTTTCAGCGCCAGCCGTTTGGCCAGTAGCCCATCGTAGGCTATGTCAACCTCAAACTGGCTTTCTTCCAGCCCCTGCTGAATGGCCTGCAGCGTTTTCGGCTCGTCTTCAATGACCAAGAGTTTCATAAGTGAACGGGATTAGGTAGAGCAATCTGTCAACTGTAACGGAAACGTATTACGTCACTAACTGATTTCGAGCGGCTTCCTCCCTGTTTTTCCAGCAACGCTACTCCCAACCACCACCGAGTGCGCGGTACAGGTCGGTCAGCGACAGATACTGTGCCCGTTTAGTGTTGATCAGGGCGAGTTCAGCTTCCAGTACGCTGCGTTGCGCCGTAATCACCTCCAGATACGAGGCATAGCCACTTACGAACAGGTCGTTTGAGGTAGAAACAGCCCGGCCAAGTACCACAACTTCCTGCGTCTGCAGATCGGCCACAGCCCGGTAGTTCTCAACGCCCCGAAGGCCCGTAATTACTTCACTAAACCCCGTTTGCACTGTTTGCTGATACCGATAATAAGCCTCCCGGCTCTGCGCCACCGATTGCTGATAATTGGCCTTCAAAAACCGGCGGTTAAACACGGGAGCCGTCAGCCCGCCCAGTACACCGGCAGCGATAGAGCCGGGATTGAATAAGACACCGGCCCTGAACGCATTCAGCCCAACATAAGCCGACAAATTTAACGACGGCAAAAACTCGGCGCGAACAACCTCCACATCCACATTAGCCGCCGACAACTCCAGCTCGGCCTGCCGAATATCAGGGCGGCGGTTCAGGAACTGCGTGGGCAGGCCGGTAGCTACCAAACCGGGCAGTTCGCGTTCCTGCAACGACGTGCCCCGGCGAATTGGTTGCGGGTAACGACCCAACAATCGGTTCAGCTGATTCTCGGCCTCAACGATCTGCTGACGTACCTGCCCCCGCCGGCTTTGTGTATTCAGGAGTTGAGCGGTGAACTGCTGAACGGCCAGTTCGGTTACCCGCCCCGCCTGTTTCTGCACCCGAACCAATTCAACCGCCCGTTGCTGATAATCGATGTTTTTCTGGATGATTTCCAGCTCGCCATCCAGCGCCAGCAGGTCGTAGTAACTGCGGGCCACTTCGGCCACAAGACCTGTTATTACCGCATGACGGCCTTTTTCGGAACCTAGCAAACGGAGATAGGCAGCTTTGCGGCGGTTGCGAAGCTTGCCCCAGATATCGACCTCCCACGTGCTGCGGGCCCCCAGAAAATAATCGGGCGTCGGGTTCGGAATGAGCAGGTTACCCCGCACATTATCAGACAGGTTGGTATCAAAATTCCCCACGCCGTTCAGCGTGTTCCGGCCATACCGATCTACGCCGGCCGAGGCCACCGCGTTGACGGTTGGTGCCAGAAAACCCCGGCTATAATCAAAGGCAGCCCGAGCCTGTTCAATGCGCTGGGTGGCAATACGTAAGTCCAGGTTACCGGCCAGCGCCGTGTCAATAAGCTGAACCAGGTACGGATCGGCGAAAAAAGTTCGCCAGGTCTGATTGGCAATACTGACCGAATCGCTGGCCGGATGAGACGTACCGGCAAACGTACCAGGTACGGGTAGTGGCGGGGGCGCCTGTAGAGGTTTATACAGGTGACACCCACTCAGCAACGCCGTAGAAAGCAGCATTAGCCCTCCGCGACGCACCAATGTATTAGTGAAGAACTGCACCGTTGACATGATTTTGTGTGGACACGGAGACGGGCGCATTCAGGTCCTTATCCTGCACGTCGCCTTCCGTAGGTTTTGACTGGAAGCGTTCGGCCAGTTTGGCGAACACCACATAAAGACCGGGTACCAGCACCAGGCCGAATACCGTACCGGTAAACATCCCCCCCGCTGCCGCCGTCCCAATGGACCGGTTACCCAGCGCACCGGCGCCCGAGGCGATACAGAGCGGAATCAGACCAGCAATGAAGGCGAACGAGGTCATCAGGATGGGGCGTAGTCGGGAAACGGCCCCTTCCATGGCCGCTTTCACGATAGAGAGCCCCTCCTTCTGTCGCTGGTTGGCAAACTCTACGATCAGAATGGCGTTTTTACCCAGCAAGCCAATAAGCATGACCAGCGCTACCTGGGCGTAAATATTATTCTGCAAACCAGCCAGTTGCAGGAACAGAAACGAACCAAATATCCCGGCGGGCAACGACAGCAACACCGGCAGCGGCAAGAACAGGCTCTCATACTGCGCCACCAGTAGCAGGTATACGAACAGCAGGCAAATGGCAAAAATGTACATCGCCTGATCACCCGACAGAATCTCTTCGCGCGTCATACCCGACCATTCGTAACCAAACCCTTTTGGCAGTTTCTCGTCGGCCACCTCCTGAATGGCCCGAATGGCATCGCCGCTGCTATATCCCGGCGCGGCATCACCGTTGATCATCGCCGACGTGTACATGTTGTAGCGAGTCAGCTGTTCTGGGCCGTATACCCGCTCGAGCCGGATAAAATTGGAGTACGGCACCATTTCGCCCTGATCATTTTTCACCCGCATGTTCAACACATCTTCGGGTTTGACGCGATAGCTGGGGGCCGCCTGCACCATCACTTTATACATCTGCCCAAACCGGATGAAGTTCGACGCGTAGAAACTGCCCATCAGGGTCTGCAACGTACCCATGGCGTTGTCGACGGAGACGCCTTTCTGCGCCGCCTTGTCCTGATCGACGTGCAGCATATACTGCGGAAAACTGGGGTCAAAACTGGTAAACGCATTGCCGATTTCAGGGCGCTGTTTCAGGGCCGCAATGAAGTCTTTGGCCACCTTAGCCGTTTTCAGCAGGTCGCCGCTCTTGCCCCGGTCGAGCATCCGCAGTTCAAAACCACTGGAGTTACCAAAACCCGGAACCGTAGGCGGCGGGAAGAATTGAATACTGGCGTCATGCACGTTTTTGGTTTTCTCTTCCAGCGTAGCAATCAGCTCAGACGTCGACACCTTACGGTCGTCCCAGTGCTTGAGGTTGATCATGCCCATACCGTACGAAGCCCCCGCCCCATCGGTGAGCAGGCTGAAACCCGCCAGCGTCGATATGTTTTCGACCGCCTCTTCTTCCGACGCAATCTCTTCGATGGCGTCCAGCACTTTCTCTGTCCGGTCAACGGTGGCACCGGCGGGGGTCGTTACGTTCACGTAAATCATGCCCTGATCTTCGGTTGGGATGAAGCCGCCCGGCAGGATTGAGGTAACACCCCACGTACCCAGTATAAAGAGCAGAAGCATGCCCCAGGTCACCGCGCTGCGGTTCAGCACCCGACCAAGCAGACCCTGAAATTTACCTGCCAGCGACTCGTACCCCCGATTGAACCCGGCAAAAAACCGGCCCAGTAGCCCCTTCTGCTCACCATGAACCGGCCGTAGCAGCAACGCACACAACGCGGGCGTCAGCGTTAAGGCATTGACGCCCGAAATGACAATGGAGATGGCCAGCGTGAGCGAGAACTGCCGATAAAAGATACCGACCGGTCCCGACATAAACGCTACCGGCACAAACACCGCCGACATCACCAGCGTGATGGCCACAATGGCCCCCGCAATATCGTTCATGGCCCCCAGCGTTGCCGCCATGGGCGACAGCTTTTCCTCGGTCATTTTCGCATGAACAGCCTCGACCACCACAATGGCGTTATCAACCACAATACCAATGGCCAGCACCAGCGCGAAAAGCGTTAACAAATTGATGGAGAACCCGATAGCGTTCATGAACGCGAACGTACCTACAAGCGCCACCGGCACCGCCAGCGCGCAGATCAGGGTCGAGCGCCAGTCTTGCAGGAACAGGAAAACGATCAGGAACACCAGCACAAACGCCTCAATCAGGGTGCGGACTACCTCATGAATCGACGCGTCCAGGAAGCGCGACACGTCGTAGGCGTAGTTATAGGTCATACCTGTCGGAAAGGAAGTTTCCTTCAGCTCGGCCATCCGCGTTTTGATGTTGGCAATCACTTCGCGGGCGTTGGAACCAGGCCGCTGTTTCAGCATGATCGCCGCCGACGGGCGACCATCCGTTTTCGACAGTACGCTATAATCGACGGAGCCGAATTCAACCTCGGCAATGTCTTTCAGGCGTAGCAACGACCCATCCGGGTTCGACCGGAGCACAATATTTTCGTATTGGGCAGGTTCGAAAAACTTGCCCGTGTAGCGCAGTACGTACTGCAATACCTGCGGGTCGCGGTCGGCACTTTCGCCTGCTTTACCGGGAGCAGCCTCAACGTTCTGCTTCCGAATGGCGGCAATAACTTCGTCGGGCGACACTTCGTAGACCGTCATCCGGTCTGGTTTGAGCCACACCCGCATCGAGTAATCACGGTTGCCCATAATGGCGGCAAAACCCACCCCGTCGATCCGTTTCAGCTCGGCCAAAACGTTGATATCGGCGAAGTTGTAAATGAATTTTTCGTCGACGGTAGGGTCTTCGCTGACGATGTTGAGGTACAGCAACATACTGTTAACCTCCTTTTCAGTAACAACCCCGGCTTTGATCACTTCTTCAGGAAGTTCATCCAGTACGGTTGTCACGCGGTTCTGCACGTTCACCGCCGCCAGATCGGGGTCGGTACCTACCTTAAAAAACACCTGAATGAGTGTCGATCCATCGTTACCGGAGATCGAGGTCATGTACGTCATATCGGGTACCCCGTTGATAGCCCGCTCAAGCGGTGTAGCCACCGCCTTAGTACAAACTTCCGCGTTGGCCCCCGTATACCGAGCCGTTACCGTTACGGATGGCGGCACAATATCGGGAAACTGGGTAATGGGCAACGTAGTCAGTGCCAGAACCCCCAGCAACACGATCAGCACCGAGATGACGGTTGAGAGTAAAGGACGCTTTATGAAGGTATTGAACATAACGGATGGGGTTAATGCCTACAATGACTGCAGGCGTCGCCGTTGCTCTCTGGCGAAGAGAGGAACGACTACGTATGACCATGAAGCAGGCTATAGGGCCGATGCATACAGCGCCTTGAGGCTGTCGGAAGGCAGCGGTTTGGGCACGATGGTCATGCCGTCTTTCACGTTCTGGATGCCTTCGTAAATAATCCGGTCACCTTCGCGAAGGCCCGATTGAACGATGTAGAACTGATCGACGCGGCTGCGGGGAATGAAGCTCCTGGTTTTGACCCGGTTTCTATTGTCCACCACATACACAAAGTTTTTGTCCTGCACCTCAAACACCGCTTTCTGCGGCACCAGCAGGGCGTCGTCGACGTCGGTGGTCAGGCGAATTTTACCGGTGGCTCCGTGCCGAAGCAGGTGATTCGGATTCGGGAAACGGGCCCGGAACGCAATGGTGCCGGAGTTCCCTTCGAAGATCGTTTCCGTGGTTTCAACCATTCCTTTATGCCCGTAATGGGTGTCGTCGGCCAGGAGCAGTTCCACCTCCCGCATAGTCGTCTTGTTCGGATCGAGCCGTTTCTTGATCGACGTCAGGTATTCTTTTTCCGATACGTTGAAATAAGCATACATCTCGCGCAGGTCAGATACGGTGGTGAGCAACGTACCCTCATCGATCAGACTTCCCCGTTTAAACGGGATCCGGTTGATCACCCCGTCGAAGGGAGCCCGGATACTGGCCATCGACACCCGGAGCCGGGCATTATCCAATGCGGCTTTGGCTTCGTTAATGGCCGCTTTGGCCGACTCCATTTTAGCCTTCGCCAGTTTTGATTCCGACGCCGATATAATGTTTTTATCGACCAGCAGCTTTACCCGCTCCGATTCAACCTCCACCGATTTCGACTGGGCAATGGCACTTTCCAGGCTAGCTTGCGCTTTGGCTACTTCGGCCTGATACTCAGCCGCGTTGAGTTGAAACAGCAGTTGTCCCTTACGTACAGACTGCCCTTCATCAACCATTATTTTATCGAGATAACCGGCAATCCGGGCGCGGATCTCTACGTTCTGAACGGCCTCCAGGTTGCCGGCATAGTCGCGGTCGAGGGTCGTGTTCTGATGGGAGAGTTGAATAACCGGAAACGCCTGGCTTTTACTCTCTTCCTTCGTTTCACTTTTGGCCGTACAGCCAGCCAGTATGGCAACAATGAATAAGGTGGAAACACCCGTATAGCCGTTCATGTAGTTGAGTTGATCTAACTGTTTGTGACACTACACACACCTACATCAGCCTGACCAAATCAATTGTCCTGACAACAGCGTGTGCTGAAAGGCAAAATAAATTTCTTTATGTAAGGCGCAGCTTAGAAAATTCTTAGAATCTCCTTAGAAATAAGCCATTTAGGCAGCTTCTTACAGGAATAATTCAACTTTATACGTAAAGTACAACAAGCGTTATCAACACGGATGAATAGGCTGTCACCGGCAGCATCGCGGCCGTGTGTTTACAGACTGGTGACAAGCACAGGTGATAAATGCAGGCAACTATTGAGCAATTTTCCGGTTATAGTCTGACCAACGTTCATCACTTATGAAATTCATATGGCATTTACTGCTACTTACCGGCTTGTATTTCAGCACGCTGTCCGCTGCTCTTTCGCAGGCTAAAATCAATATAAATGAACCCACCAGGTTAGAGGCTGCTAAAAACGCCCCCGACTCGGCAAAAGCCAGTGTAGCCAAGCCAAAATCGCTCACGTTCACGGCTTCTACCGATCAGCGGTTCTTCTTCTTCAACGACACCCGAAACGACAATGGCCGCCGTATTCCAGTGAGTGTTTACGGCATTCGGGCGGGGTTTTTGTTTCCGGTGAAGCACCCCGAAAATGTGAAGCCGGGCGGTATGCGGGCCGCTTTCAAAACGGGCGCAGGCTTTTACTTCGTGAACCAAACGCTCGATCGGCCGGGGCTGCTTCCAGGTACGTCGGAAGCAATTGAACGGCATTTACGGATCGTAACGGTCTATTTTGAGCCCTACTTATTCCGGAAAAACGCCATTGAGGTGAGCCTTCCGCTCGAGCTTGGCTATGGTCACTCCCGCTATGTGCAGGCAAACAGCCAGTCGACGGAAAGCGAAGTGGCGCGCGGTATTTTCATTCCGGCAGGCGTGGGTATATCTGGCTCGTATCAGTTTCCAAGAGTGCGCTGGTTTAAACCCATTCACTGGTTTGGCATTAATTTATTGACGGGGTATCGATTCATCCTGAAGAAAGACATCCCCGAAAGCCAGATCAATTACTCGGGTTTCTACATCTCCGTTGGCCCATCGTTTTTCCTGGAAAACCTGACCTATGACATAGGGCAATGGCGGAAGAATCGAAAGAAGAAAAAGCAGGCTCGCTAACGTACCTGACGCTTGCCACGGCCGAGCCATAACAAGCTGTTGATAATCAGCTTATCCTGATCCGGATTGCCAAATGAATTCGACAGTGCCTTGTTGGTCTTGTGCTCATAATCAATGTCATTATGGCCCATGTTCAGGTAGATCATCCGGTAGTTTTTGTTGGTCCAGACCACCGGATAATAGCCGGTGTGCCAGATTTCGTGCGGCTTAGGCCCCGTGCCCAGCGGAAAACTGGTGGAGTCGATGGCCAGCAGGATGCTGATATCAGGATTTTTCCGCAAATCGTTCGACCAGCGGTACCATTCATTCGGCGCTGCCTTGAAGAGGGGCGGCAACCGCTTTACCGCCGGGTGTGCAGGCGTCTCGACCCGCAGCACCGCAGACGTTGGCCGCCAGGTATTACTTCCATATGAACCCGAACCCAGGAACTGTTCGTGATACCAGTCCCAGTTCTGTGGGTACGTTGACGGGGTCAGTGCGAAGGCGGCGAAGTGAAAGCCCATCCAACCACCCCCCTTTTTCATGTACGCTTCAAAAGCGGCCCGTTGCGCCGGATCATCGGGGCGGGTATCCAGAAAAAGTACAACCTGGTACCGCGACAGGAAGTCGGCATTCAGGTTGCTCCAGTCTGCCGTCGAATCATAATGAAACCCGTATGCTGCGCCCATTTTCGGAAACCACTGGTTGGCTTCATGCACGAAACTAATGTGTGCCTGATCATTTTTTGCCGTGTAAAACGCAACTACGTTAAATCGTGACTTTTTATTGGCCAACTGGGCGTTGCCTGTCAACGTACCCAGACAGCAAAGAAACAGTAGTGCGACTCGTGCGGAAAACCGGTGCATTGGTAAGATCTGGATAGATGTAGCGCTTTTAGAACAGTGCCCTTGGCAACTACTGAATAGCTGTAGCGGTAAGCTATCCGAAAGCCACGTCTACTGTTGATATGAATGGACAGACCAGATACGTATGTTTGTTTCTTGATTGATCACCAACCTCTGCATGGAAACGTTAGTCCCTGTTCATCCCGGTCTGCCTCTGCTGGGCAACTCGTTATCAGTAGCCCGCGACCCGCTGGGTATGTTTACCAAACTGCATCGACAATACGGCCGGATCGTCCGAATCAGCATCGGTGGCCGGAATCAGTATATGGTGTTTCAGCCCGAAGATGTAAAATACGTGTTGCAGGAAAACAACCGGAACTACGTACGATCACCAGCCTTCATGGTGCTAAAGCGTTTCCTGGGCGAAGGGCTGCTCACCAGCGATGGCGACTTCTGGCGGAAGCAACGTCGGCTGGCACAACCTGCCTTTCACCGGCAAAAAATTTCTCTCCTGGCCGAAACGATGGTGCAGGAATCAGCCGCGTGGGTCAATGAATTACGTCATCTTAACCTCTCCCGCCCCGTCAACATCTCGCAGTCGCTGATGGACGTGACGATGTATATCGTCTGCAAAACGCTGTTCAGCACCAACGTGGAAGGTCGACTGACTGGGCTATCGCATTCGCTGGAAACCCTCAATGTACTGGCAAACAGAACCTTGCTTTCACCGATAAAAATACCCCGATCCTGGCCCACCCCGAACAACATTCGGTACAACCGGTCTCGGGCGCAGGTAGACGGGCTCATCTACGAGTTCATCCACACGCGTAAACAGTCGGGCGAACGACTGGACGACCTGCTCGATATGTTGATGAACGCCGTCGATGAAGAAACGGGCGAAGGCATGTCGGAACAGCAACTGCGCGACGAATGCGTGACTATTTTCACGGCTGGCCACGAAACCACCGCCGTGTCGATGGCCTGGCTTATTTATCTGCTTGCCCTACACCCCGACGTGCTTGCCAGGCTACGCGCCGAAGCTGATGCCGTGCTTGGCAACGTACCCAACGGTGGAAAATCGCCAGGTTTGGATAGCCTGCCGCCTGTAGCTGCGTTTCGGTCAATGCCATATGCGTTACAAGTTGTTCAGGAAGCACTTCGGTTATATCCGCCAGCCTGGGCTATGAGCCGGATGGCCCTGAACGATGATCAGATTGGTCCCTACCGGATCCCGAAAGGCGATACGGTTGTCGTGAGTCCCTATTTATTACACCATGACCCCGCCAACTGGCCCGATCCTGACCGGTTCGATCCAGACCGATTTGCTGAAGGGCGCGACAAAGACCGGCCCGCCTACGCTTACCTGCCGTTTGGGGGCGGGCCGCGTCTGTGCATCGGTAATCAGTTTGCACTCATGGAGATGCAGATCCTGCTAACGTTTTTCATCCGCGCCTTCGATTTCGATCTGGTCAACGCCGCTTCGATCAGGCCCAAACCCCTGATTACCCTCCGCCCGAACCATCCCATTCAGGTTAAGTTGAGTGCGCGGGGTTAAGTAGCCGGCTTACTCAGTATATACGTTTGTATATTATTCTACCCTCAACTGCTCAAGACTCCAGTTCAACCCGTTGAACAGTGCCTCTTCGCCGATTAACCAATCTGGTTGTTTGGAAGGAAGCCTGGCCACCTTATTGATTTCGATCCTTTTATCTGTCGTTGATATATTCACTCCGTATCCCTGAAGTTCAATCGTATAAACAGACTTTATTTTAAATCCCCGTTTAGTCTTTTCAAGATCAATGCCATTGATATATTGATCCGATAAATCAAACAATAGAAACGTTTTCTGACCTCCCTCCCTTTTATTCGTTTGACCCAGTAATTGATGAGCTTTTTAGCCACAAAGGCTACGTATCCACCATCTTTTAGTGACTCAGTATCTTCTTCTGATAGCTCGAAAAAGTCGGCCAGGTAATAGCTACCAGCGACCTTTCCTGACAGCAAACACGTACCTGGCTGATTATCATCACGTCGGCATGAGTTTTCCGCCTGCTCAATAGGCTACTTTATCGTGCTTATCAGCCCATTCGATAAAGACCGTTTTGGCTTCGTTCTGTAGCGATTGTTCGGTCGGAATGGAGCGATGGGTATAGGGTTTGGCCAGTTCGGCGTAAATGAACGAATCGTCGAAACCGGCAATAGCGGCATCGGTGTGTTCGGCCGCGTAGAGCACCCGCGCCGGACGAGCCCAGTAGATAGCCCCCAGACACATGGGGCAAGGTTCGCAGGAGGTGTACAGCGTGCAACCGTCGAGCTGGAACGTACCCAGCGTTGCGCAGGCCGCCCGGATGGCCATTACCTCGGCATGCGCCGTGGGGTCGTTTGTGGAGGTAACACAGTTGCTGCTTTCGCCAATTATTTCGCCGTCTTTAACGACCACAGCTCCAAATGGGCCACCACGGCCAGTCAGCATTCCTTCGCGCGCCAGCGCAATAGCCCGGCGCAAAAACCGGGTATCCTGTTCATTAATCATATAATCGTTGAGTAAGTAATACATAAAATCAACGGTGGCAGAACCCGCTTTGTTTTCGCCTGCTGGACCGTTGGATTGAAGAATTAGCCAATTTGTTGCTGGCTCCGTTATGATACCATGAACGGTTCACCTGTCGACTGGCGGGCAACCCATCAATTCACAATTTATCAATCCTCCATTGTTATGAACAAGACATGGCTTTTTAGTCTGGCTCTTTGCCTGACTCTCTCCGCTGGTGCGTTTGCACAAACTCCTGCCCAACAAAAAGTAGACAACACGGCTGCCGACGTGGGTAATGCCGCCGAAAAAGGCACGCGCGCCACTGGCCGTGCTGCCGTGAAAGCAGGCAAGGCCGTTGGTAAAGCAGGCAAAGCCACTGGCCGGGCCGTTGGTAATGCAGCTAAAGCTACAGGCCGGGGCGTAAGCAAAGCCGCCAAAAAGACAAAAGACGCAGTTACTCCGGATAACCGCTAACCGACCCGTTGGTCTTAAGCGATTAGTGTAAAAGGTGGTTGTTTGTCCTGATTGCTGCTCATAATCTGGCAACAATCAGGACAAACAACCACCTTTTCATTGGTGTGTACCCTCTTTCAATAAACCGGTTGTCGGTACGTTCGGGAACGCGTTGGCAGCTGGCACTTGTTTTGAGACGAAAAGGCATAGACCTTTGCCTAATGAAACTCGCGTTGACCCGTTTCCTGCACTTGTTCATGGCTGTTGTCGTGTTGCTCAGCAGCATGGGCTTCGGTCTGGTCGAACATTCGTGCCAGTTGCGGGGTAAACGAATTTATTCAATCCACAATTCGAAGCCGGGTTGTAAACTTTGCCAGGTACGTTCCACCTCGATTGAGCAGACGCCGTCGATCAACCGCACGGATTGCTGCAAGGATGAAACCCGCTACAGTCGGGTAGACGCGACGTCGTCATTGAGTCATCTGCTTGTTAAGTTCGTTAAGGTAATCAGTGATCGGTTTGGCACCGGAACAGCAAACCTGTTGCTGACCCTGCTCCAGTGGTCATTTGAGCAACAAACCAACGTACCTGTAGCCGACTACGCGTCGCCTCCTCCCCTCTCCGGCCGACATCTGCTGGTTTTTGTGCAATCGTTCCTGATTTGATCTGTCTGGTTATTCCGACACCTGATTCCGCCACGGACTCAGGATTTTGGCGTTTACCTTTTCAGACAAAATCATGCGTAACCTTTTTATTATCAGTTTACTATGCCTGTCCTTTCTGGCAGAGGCGCAAAAACTCTCGGGGCGGGTTCAGACTACCGAGAACGGGCGTAATGTGCCGCTTCCCGGTGCTTCGGTCTATTGGTCGGGAGGCATTCACGCCACGGCAGCCGACTCGCTTGGTCGATTCTCGCTCGACACCACCAGTAAGACAAACCGGCTCGTTATCAGCTATGTTGGCTACCAGGCTGATACGCTGATGATCACCAACTACGGCCCTGACCTGGTTATTACGCTCAAGGCCACCCAGCAGCTGAACGAGGTTGTGGTCACGGCCGGCAATACACAGATCGACCGGATGAACCCGATTCAGACGGAGGTGCTGACGCAGCGCACCCTGGCCAAAGCAGCCTGCTGTAACCTGTCGGAAAGCTTTGAGACCAACGCTTCGGTCAGCGTCTCGTATGCCGACGCCGTGACGGGTGCCAAACAGATCCAGTTTATGGGCCTTGGCGGACAATACGTACAAACCAACGTCGAGAATATCCCGACCATTCGCGGGCTGGCTACCACCTTCGGCCTTAACTACATTCCAGGTACGTGGATTACCAGTATCGACATTGGTAAAGGCGCGGGCTCGGTTGTCAACGGGTATGAGTCGATGAGCGGACAGATGAACGTGGAGTTGCAGAAGCCTGAATACCGCGCTGAAACGAAGATGCCTAACATGCTCATCAACGGTTATGTGAATGCGTTTGGTCGGCTTGAAGGCAACGTCAATTATTCGCAGGCCCTATCTGATAAGTGGAGCATTGGCGCACTCGGTCACGTCAGTTCGCTGCAGAATGAGCTGGATCAGAACGGCGACAAGTTTCGCGACCTGCCCCTTTATACGCAATATAACGGCGTGATGCGGGCTAAATACAGCTCAGAACGCTGGATGTCGCAGTTTGGCATCAAGGCATTGGCCGAAGATCGGGATGGCGGTCAACTAAGCAGCGTTGGGCAATATCGCTACGGCTTCACCAATACAACGCAACGCACCGAAGTCTTCAGCAAAACGGCCCGGCTTTTCCCTGATCAACCCTATCGCGGTCTTGGTCTGATTCTGAACGCAACCTGGCACAATCAGGAATCGAGCTTCGGCCTGCGGCCTTATACCGGCAAACAACAGTCACTGTATGGCAATCTGATCTACCAGACCATCATCGGCAACACAAACCATACGGTGAAAACAGGTGTCAGCTATTTGCTTGATAACTACCACGAACGGTACGTCGCCCAACCTCTCGACCGATTCGAGTCAGTGCCGGGTGCTTTTTTCGAGTATGCCTACACGTACCCGGAACGCTTTGCGCTCGTCGTTGGCAATCGGCTCGACGCGCATAATCTCTACGGGCTACAATGGACGCCGCGGGTGCATCTGAAATACCACATTCACGGCCAGTTGACCCTGCGCGCGTCGGCGGGGCGGGGTTGGCGCGTACCGAATCAGATCGCCGAAAACTACGGCTATCTGGTCTCATCGCGGGGTGTTTTCCTGAACCAGAACGTACAACCCGAAATTGCCTGGACCTACACGGCAGGCATCACTAACGAGTTTTTACTGTTCGGCAAAAAAGCGACGCTCACCGTCGACGCCAGTCGGACTGATTTCCAGAATCAGTTGATCGTTGATGCTGATCAGCCACGGAGTTTGCTATTTTATAACCTACAGGGCAAGTCGTATGCGAACAGTTTCCAGGCCGAGCTGACCATTTCGCCATTTAAACGCGCCGAGATCAAAGCTGCCTATCGTCTTTTCGACGCCCGTCAAAGTATGGGTGCGCCGCTTGGCGAGAATATTCTGATGCCCCGCATGATGGTCAGCCGCGATCGGGTACTGCTCAACGCGGCTTATGCGCTGCCCTACGACAAATGGAAATTCGACATAACGCTGCAATGGAATGGCCCCAAACGGCTGCCCGACGCCGACGAAACGCACACTCACTCCACTTACTCGTCGATGGTCTGGTACTACTCGCCTTCGTTTGTGAACCTGAACGCCCAGCTAACGCGTAGTTTCCGTACGTGGCAAGTCTATCTGGGTGGCGAAAACCTGACGAACTACCGCCAGCCTAACCCGATCATCGGCGCGGCTGATCCGTTCGGCACCAATTTCGACGCCGCCGGCCAAAACTGGGGACCAATCACGGGCGCCATGATCTATGCAGGATTCCGTTTTACGCTTGAGCCATGACCGAACTACCTATCAAAGGCATGGTCTGCGATCGTTGTCGCCGAACAGTAGAACGCGACCTGAACCAACTCGGATTAACCACGGGCGCTATTGACTTAGGTCGTGTTGAAATTCTGAACTGGCCCGAAAGCGTAAGCCGCGACATGGTCAGAACGGCGTTGCAGGCCGAAGGGTTTGATCTGATCGAAGATCCGAAGGCTAGTCTCGTTGAACAAATCAAAGGTCTGCTGGTCAATGAGGTACATCATGCACAGAAACGGCCGGAGCACCAGAACGTATCTGATTTCCTGCGCCATAAACTGGGCTATGACTATTCGTACCTGAGTCAGCTGTTTTCAACGCAGACAGGAACAACCATTGAGCGGTTTCTGATTGCGCAAAAGGTGGAGCGGGCCAAGGAACTCTTACAGGATGGTGAGCAGAGCATCAGTGACATTGCGTTCGAGTTAGGCTATAGTAGCGTACCACATTTCACCAGCCAGTTTCGGAATCTGGCAGGACGCACACCCGCTCAGTTTCGCAAATCGCCCACGGGACGCCAAACGCTGGATACACTCTAGAGAAGCCAAAATGATGTAAGACGGGCAGGAAATTCTGTAAAAGAAGCCCCTGGCACACATCCTACCTTTGTCATGTTAATCTGGTAGAACCAGATCAACCACAGACGATACAAATTATGATACATACCTATAAACTTGACGGCATACACTGCGCCTCCTGCATTGGGCGGGTGCAGGAGGCCCTTCAGGACGTAGAGGGCGTTAAAAAAGTGGCCGTTTCGCTAACGCCACAGGAGGCGGTTGTCAGCATGGCCCATCACATCGACACGGCTGTACTTGACAAAGCAGTTCGGAAAGCCGGAGCCTATTCGCTGACCGACGAAGTTCAGGTCATTGATACAATGGGGGTCAATCATTCGGCGCAAAAAATCGATGTCATGACCTCATCGACCAACGTACCTGATGCGCTGGCAGAACCATCGGTAACGACTTACAAACCCCTGCTGATTATTCTGGCGTTCATTCTGGGAGTTACCGCACTTGTTGAATTACGCATGGGTACGTTCGACTGGATGCGGGCCATGGGTACGTTCATGGCGGGTTTCTTCCTGACCTTTTCGTTCTTTAAACTTCTCGACATCAACGGCTTCGCCAGTAGTTACCGGATGTACGACATCGTAGCGAAAGCGATTCCGGGCTACGGATTTGCGTATCCCTTCATCGAACTGGCGTTGGGAGCTTCTTACCTAACGGGGTTTAACCCGGTGCTCACGAACTGGGTTACCCTGGTAGTAATGAGCGTCAGTCTGATTGGCGTTGTTCAAAGCGTTTTGGACAAACGTAAAATTCGCTGTGCCTGCCTGGGGTCGGTTTTTAACCTACCCATGACAACCGTTACAATCGTCGAAGACAGCCTCATGATCGGCATGGCAGCCGTTATGCTGGCAATGCTGTAAACGGCTGGGAGTTTCGACAAAATCAGGAATTACCATCTGCCGCCTTGCTTCGCGTGCGGCAGTTTTATTACTCAACAACCTATGAAAACGATTTTCATCAACCTAAGCCTACTAGCTGTCACGCTGCTTCCGGCAAGCGCACAACACGCAGGGCATTCCATGCCGATGGCCGCTGATACCACTCGGCCTAAGAAAGAGCAACCGCCAGCCGGGAAAGACCGGGAGACGAAGCCCATGAACCACGATGGTATGGATCATAGCAAGATGGATCATAGTGGCATGAACCACAGCGGTACTGGGTCGATGAACCACGGGTCAATGGCGGGCATGAGTCACGCTGAAGACGCGATGGGGAGTGTAAGCTTCTCGCCGATGGGGAGTATGTCGCATGCGCTGTCGCGGAATTTACCGATGAACCGGAATGGGTCAGGTACGTCCTGGATGCCCGACCAGACGCCCATGTACGCCTACATGAAGCACAGCGATGGCGGCTGGATGTACATGTTACATTACAGCGTTTTTCTGCGGCACACGAATCAGAATGTTACTAATCCAGACAAGCGAGGCCGGGAAGCCCGTATCGATGCGCCGAACTGGGCAATGGGTATGGCTCAACGAACAGTGGGGAAACGGGGCTTATTTACGGCCAAACTGATGATGTCGCTCGACCCGCTGACGGTGGGGAACGGTGGCTATCCATTGTTGTTTCAAACGGGTGAATCATATCGGGGCGAGCCGCTGATTGACCGGCAGCATCCGCACGATCTGTTCTCCGAACTATCGGTTTCGTATAGCCACGCGTTCAGCCGCGATGCCGACGCGTTCGTGTACGTCGGATATCCGGGCGAACCGGCGCTGGGTGCACCGGCTTTCATGCATAGGATCTCGTCGTTTAACAACCCGGATTCGCCACTGAGCCACCACTGGATCGACGCCACCCACATCACGTTCGGCGTAGCCACAGCGGGTTTTCGATACAAGATTGCCAAGATCGAGTTCTCTCAGTTTACAGGACGCGAACCCGACGAATTCCGTTACAACTTCGACAAACCCCGCTTCGACAGTTATTCATACCGCCTGTCGGTCAATCCTACGCCCGGTTTAGCTATGCAGGTGTCGCAGGGGGTGATCAAGAATCCCGAGGTACTGAATCCCCACGGAAACGTTCGGCGTACTACGGCTTCGGTCTTGCACAGCACCTCATTCGGTGCCGGTGACCGGTACATGACCTCCTCGCTGATCTGGGGCATGAACAGCCACGATGGCATCAACGAAAACGCATACCTGGCTGAAACAAGCCTGCAGTTGGGCCGACTGGCATTGTATGGCCGGTACGAAAACGTCACCAAATCAGCGGAGGAACTGGTGCTTCCTGTCACGGTTGGCGGCGCAAACCCGGATCGGGTGCTGCTCAATGTCGATAATTTAACGTTGGGTACCAACTGGCGATTACTGCGCCGGGCTAACACTGATCTGGTTGCCGGCACTCAGTTGACCGTCAGTTTACCCAGCCAGCAACTACGCGCCTTTTACGGGGCTACACCCTTGTCTGGCCAACTGTATATTCGACTTACGCCGGCTCTGCTTGTTGCCCGATAGGCCGGTGACGATCTTGTCTGATTTTAGTACCTCAACTATCTTTTCACATAAACAACTTCCGTTATGACTACTACGAATCATGCTCACAACCACGCCGACACCTGCTTTGCCTGTGCCGAAGCCTGCGAACGCTGCGCCACCGCCTGCCTTGAAATGGGTGACCAGGACAGCAAGCACCACGACATGACCACCTGCATCAAACTCTGCCGCGACTGCGCCGACATCTGTACGCTCTGCGGCAGGCTCGATGTCCGTGGTTCACAGTTTTCAAAACAGTTCATGCAACTTTGCGCCGACGTATGCGATGCCTGTGCTGACGAATGCGAAAAACATGCCGATCATCATGCGCATTGCAAAGCCTGTGCAGAAGCTTGCCGCCGTTGTGCCGGGGAATGCCGCGAGATGGCGAACCAGATGTAATCCATTGTTTGTTAAGTCACTACACTACCAATTAAACGTATACCCGTTATAACCGTCTTACGTATAAACCACAAATAATGAATCGCAATCTGTTCCTGAGCAGCCTGATGGCGCTAACCCTGACCAGTACCACCTTACTGGCCACCGACGATAAAGACAAAGAAGTAAAGATTAAGACGTCGGCCATCTGCGAGATGTGCAAGGCGCGAATTGAAAAGAATCTGGCCTTTGAGAAAGGCGTGAAAGAAGCCGTATTAGACGTCGACACGAAAGTGGTCACCATCAAATACAACCCCGCCAAAACAGATGTGACGAAGCTAAAAGCCAATATCACCAAAACGGGTTACGATGCCGACGAAGTAGCGGCCGACCCAAAAGGGTACGATAAGCTCCCAAGTTGCTGCAAAAAAGGCGGCATGGCACATCATTAAAAAACAGTTGACTGTCTTCAGTCTTCTGTTTACTGTTGCGCTGTTAAATACCAATAGCGTAGATTTAGCAAGGCAACGGTAAACAGAAGACTGAAGACAGTCAACTGTTTTAGTTTACTCTCAGTTTCTGGCCGGCGCGGAGGCGCGAGCGTGAGGAGAGGTGGTTTTTCTCAGCTAGTTTACTAACCGACATGCCAAACCGACTGGCGATAGACGATAAGGTCTCGCCCGAACGAACTTTATGGAGAACGGTCTGTCTGAATTTAGGCTTAAACGAGAGATCGGTTGAACGGGCACTACTCCGCAGGTGATCCCAGACTGCGGGCGTTAACAGAAAGTGGTCGGAAATGATCGTGTTTGCCGGAAAACTGTAGATGTTGATGGGCGCAAATGGGTTACCCTCATACCGCGTTTCAAAGTGAAGATGCGGCCCTGAACTGCGGCCGGTACTGCCACCCAGGCCAAGCTGGTCACCTGCTTTTACGAGTTGCCCCGTTTCAACCAGTTGCTTCGACATGTGACCGTACAATGTCTCTAGGCCGTTGTAATGGCGAACGAGCACGTACCTGCCGTAGCCGTTCCCATCCCAGCCAACCACCCGAACAATTCCGTCGAAGGCAGAATAAACCGGATTTCCCGTTTCCAGGTCAAGGTCGACACCGGTATGCCAGCGGCCCCAACGAAAACCAAACTGTGAGGTTAATTTTCCTTCGTCGAGCGGCGCAGACCAGTAATGGTTTGCTTTAGGGTCGTACAGCTGTAGATCAACAGTCTGATCGAAGTCACGGGGGTCAATGTTGTAGGGGTCTATATTCCGCGAGTCCCAGACAGAGTAGTAGTCAGCAATTTTGACCCACTCATCTCCTACCGACATCTCCTGAATTACCTCAACAACACTGGTTTCGCCCTGATCGATACTGCTTGTATCTTCACTGACAACCGGGTTCAGTTCCTTCTTGGGTTCAAACTGGCTATTGAAGCGTAGCTGGGTTGTTTCCTGTTCAAACACCTCTTCTGCCCGTTGCTGATTCGGCGAAGGCGCATTGTTTTTGGTTTTGGGCGTAAACTTGGTATCGTTTTTAAAACGCCCCCTTTCCTGTGCCTGTGCGGTTACGGTCGCACACAGACAACTCATGGCCACCAGCCATGTCATTGCTGTTTTTTTCATTCAACGATATAAAATGAAACGAACAACAAACGCAGACAACGGGTCCATAAATGGGGCTGTGACGGCCGGTTGTCTGCGTTCAATATTGGTTTCGTGTTTACTAGGTTAGCTTATAACCGGCTCGCCAACAGCCATATCAACGCCTGCCGTTGTTGTGTGAGCTGCGTTAGGCTCACCACGCATTTCCAGCGTTACCAAATAACGTTCCGCATCCAGAGCTGCCATACAACCTGTACCGGCGGCCGTGATTGCCTGCCGATAAATGTTGTCCTGCGCATCGCCACAGGCAAATACACCCGGTACGTTAGTGCGCGTACTTCCTTTCTCGGTCAGAATGTAACCGTGATCGTCGAGCGTAACGTACCCTTTAAAAATGTCGGTGTTAGGTTTGTGGCCAATGGCAACGAAGAAGCCGGTCACGTCAATAACGTGTTCTTCCCCCGTTTGCGTATTCTTCAGCCGGGCACCTGTTACCCCATTATCGCCCAGGATTTCGAGCGTATCAGTATGCCACAGAATTTCAATGTTTTCCTTTGCCTGGATACGCGCCTGCATGAAGCGCGACGCCCGCATTTCGCCACGACGAACAATCATATATACCTTGCGGCACAAGTTCGAGAGGTAGCTGGCTTCTTCAGCAGCCGTATCACCGGCACCAACAATGGCTACATCCTGATTACGGAAGAAGAAACCGTCGCAGACTGCACAGGCCGACACGCCATGACCATTCAGCCGCATTTCGGAAGGTAAACCCAGCCATTTGGCTGAGGCACCCGTCGAGATGATGATGCTGTCGGCCGTGATTTCGTGTGTATCGTCGACCCACACGCGGTGTGGACATCCGGGACCCGGATTTTCGACCAACTCTACCTTGGTTACCAGACCGTAGCGAACATCAGTTCCGAACCGACGCGCCTGCGTTTCCAGGTCCTGCATCATCTGTGGACCCTGAACGCCTTCCGGATAACCAGGAAAATTATCAACTTCAGTAGTAATAGTCAGTTGTCCGCCTGGTTGACCGCCCTGGTAGAGTACAGGTTTCAGGTTAGCGCGAGACGCATAAATAGCGGCGGTATAACCAGCCGGGCCGGAGCCAATGATCAGACAATGAACGTGTTCGGGAGTCATATAAATGCAGAAGTGTTCCTATAAAAAACAGCGCGTCAAACGTGTGGTAGCCTGACTTACCGTTAAGTAGAGAACACGTGCAAAGGTCAAAAAAATTCGCTACAAAGCCAAGTTCGCGGTCTAGTGCTCAACTAGATTCGGTAGAGTTGCTTAGAAAACAACCTTGCCAGCCACCACCGGCTCACCCCAGAACAAACTGGCCTGGCGGCTGAATTCAGCGGGCGAATCGGTGGTCAGGAACTGACGTTTACCCTGTTGGCTACACTGATCGGCAATGTCGGGGTGACGAGCCAGGTAATTGGCCAGGCTTTGCGCTATGATTGGCCCCTGACTAATTGTCTGGATATGATCGGGCAGAATGGCGCGCAGCTTGGGTAAAAGCAACGGGTAATGAGTACAGGCCAACAACAAGGTATCGATGTGCGGGTCGCGGTTGAGCAGCCGGTCAATGTGTTGCTTCACGAAATAATCGGCACCCGGATGGTCCGACTCCCCATTTTCGATCAATGGTACCCACATCGGGCAGGCTTCCTGGGTGATGGCTAGTTCCGGAAAGAATTTATCGATCTCGACCAGATACGATTCCGAAGTCACCGTGCCGTTCGTAGCCAGAATGCCCACATGCCCCGATTGGGTATACTGCCCAATGATCTCTGCCGTTGGGCGGATCACCCCCAGCACCCGGCGCGTAGGCAACGTACCCAACGCAGGTTCGCCCGATGTAAGGCCAGGATACATTCCGGGCAGATCGAGCTGCTGGATATTACGTAACGCCTTGGCCGACGCCGTGTTGCAGGCCACGATCACTAACGGGCAACCCTGCTCAAACAGGTAGGTTACGCATTCCAGTGTATACTCGTAGACCGTCTCGAACGAACGCGTTCCGTAGGGCGTGCGGGCATTGTCGCCCAGATACAGGTAGTCGTAGGCAGGTAGTACGCTGACGAGTTCGCGGAGAACGGTTAGTCCGCCATAGCCAGAATCGAAAACGCCGATAGGTTGGTGAATCAAAGTCTTGAAAGTCGTTTTGGGTATGAGTACAAAGTCTGAAAAATGAGCTTATATGCAGGAATTCCGAGACGAATCAGGTAGCATTACCTGACAAAGAAACGACTTTCAAGACTTTAGTACTTTTTCAAAAACGACTTTCCAGACTAAATAATGCGCTCACAAGAATGGTTTGGCCGGACCGGTAAAGACGGCTTTATTTACCGCGCCTGGATGAAAAATCAGGGGTTCCCGCATCACGAGTTTGAGGGAAAACCAGTTATCGGCATCTGTAATACCTGGTCTGAACTGACACCCTGCAACGCCCATTTTCGGGAACTGGCCGAGTCGATCAAGCGCGGCGTCTGGGAAGCAGGCGGCTTCCCGCTTGAATTCCCGGTGATGTCGCTGGGCGAATGTCAGATCAAGCCTACCGCCATGCTGTTTCGAAATCTGGCGAGCATGGACGTGGAGGAAAGCATTCGGGGTAACTCCATCGACGGGGTTATTCTGATGTGCGGTTGCGACAAAACCACTCCTTCCCTGGTGATGGGTGCCTGTTCAGTCGATATTCCAACGATGGTCGTATCGGGTGGGCCCATGCTGGCGGGTCGTTTTCAGGGCCGGAAAATCGGTACGTCCGACCTCTGGCGGTTTGCCGAAGACTATAAAATGGGTAAGATGACCCAGGCCGAGTTCATTGCGGCTGAAGCCAGCATGGCCCGTAGTCAGGGCCACTGCGCCGTGATGGGTACAGCCAGTACCATGGCTGCCATGGTTGAAAGCCTGGGCCTGTCGCTACCCGATAACGCCACCATTCCCGCCGCCGATTCGCGCCGCAAAGTGCTGGCCCACATGACCGGAATGCGGGCTGTTGAACTAGTCCGCGAAGGGCTGACACCGTCGAAACTGCTAACCCGCAAAGCGTTTGAGAACGCCATCATGATCAACGCGGCACTGGGTGGATCGACCAACTTCATTCTGCACCTGATGGCCATTGCCGGTCGGCTAGGTACGTTTGGCGACGACGTGAATCTTTCGCTGGATGATTTCGACCGGCTGTCGGCACAGATTCCGCTGCTGGCAAATCTGCAACCGTCGGGCGAACATTTCGTGGAGGACCTGTTTTATGCCGGTGGCCTTCCTGCGTTGATTCGCGAGCTCCTCCCCCACCTGCACGCTGATGCACTGACGGTGAACGGTAAAACGCTGGGCGAAAACTGTTCGGAAGCCCGCTGTTACGACCCTGAGGTGATTGCAACCCTCGACGAGCCGTTCAAACCAAACTCAGGCATCGCCGTACTGCGCGGGAATCTCTGTCCAAACGGAGCCGTGATCAAGCCGTCGGCGGCTACGCCTGAGCTGATGCAGCATACGGGCCGGGCGGTTGTGTTTGAAGATATTGACGATTACAAAAAACGCATCGATGATCCTGCATTATCGGCAGGTACGTTCCCGCTAGATGCCAGTTGTGTACTGGTGCTGAAAAACGTTGGCCCCCGTGGGTATCCGGGCATGCCTGAAGTAGGCAACATGACCCTTCCGGCCAGCATTTTAGCGCAGGGCGTGCATGACATGGTCCGCATTTCGGATGGGCGCATGAGCGGCACCGGTTTTGGCACGGTTGTCTTACACGTATCGCCCGAATCGGCGGTGGGTGGTAATCTGGCGCTGGTTCAGAATGGTGATCTGATCACGCTAGACGTACCCAACCGAAGTCTGCATCTGCACGTGTCAGACGAAGACCTTGCCCTTCGCCTGGCCCAGTTTAAACCGCTCGAGCTTGGCTACGAACGTGGGTACGTTAACCTCTTCATCAGGCATGTAACGCAGGCGCACGAAGGAGCCGATTTCGACTTCCTGCGGGGAAGTTCCGGCAGCGTTGTTAAGCGCGATTCGCATTGATTATCAACCTCATATAGCCTCGATCAACACAGTATGAAACGCGTAACCGGCATTGGTGGCATCTTTTTTAAGGCAGATCAACCCGATCAACTGCGGGATTGGTACGGCGAACACCTCGGGTTCAATACAGACCAATACGGCGCCAGCTTCGAGTGGCGCAGGGCCGATGCGCCTGACCAGAAAAGCGTTACGCAGTGGTCTGCTTTCCCGGCAGACAGCCCCTACTTCGCTCCATCGGAAAAGACATTCATGCTCAACTTCCAGGTCGAGAACCTGGTTGAACTGCTCGATCTGCTTCGGCAGGAGGGCGTTACGGTACTGGGAGAGATCGAAGAGCACGACTATGGCAAGTTTGGCTGGATCATGGACCCCGAAGGCAATAAAATTGAACTATGGGAGCCAAGTGCCTCTAACTAGATACCATCGGACCCCGACAGCACAACCTATTGATTACAAAGGCCGCTCTTTAAGTAATGACTGATTTACAATTCACGAACCAGACAGCCATTGTTACCGGTGCCGGACAGGGCATCGGTTTTGCAGTGGCTCAGCAGTTGGCCAGGCAAGGTGCCCATATAGTGCTCAACGATTTTGATGCCCCCCTGGCTGAGAAGGCCGCCGAGGCTATTCGCCAGGCTGGCGGATCGTGCGTGGCCTACCCCGGTGATGCGTCTGACGTTGCGTTTATTCGCGGAATGGTCAACAGGGCTGTGGGTACGTTCGGGCGGCTCGATATTGCCATCGCCAACGCGGGCATCACCGTTTTTGGCGATCTGTTCACCACAACACCCGAAGCCTTTGAAACGATTGTCAATCTGAACCTGCGGGGTACGTTCTTTCTGATTCAGGCAGCGGCTACCCAGATGCGGGCGCAGGGTCGGAACGCACAGGGAAGCGCCGGACGACTACTGCTGATGTCGTCGGTTGTTGGGCAACTGGGCCATCCGGGTTTACCCGTCTACAGCATGACCAAAGCGGGCTTGCAGATGCTGGCCCGGCAGGCGGTTATTGATCTTTCGCCGCATGGTATCACGATCAATACGGTTGCCCCCGGTGCTACCCTGACCGAGCGAACCACCGACGACCCAACGTATATCCCGATCTGGTCGCGCATTACGCCGATGGGCCGCCCCGCTACAGTCGACGATATTGCGGCGGCCATTCTTTTTCTGATTTCGCCGCAGGCCAGCCACATCACCGGCCAGACCCTCACTATCGATGGCGGCTGGACCAGCGTGGGCATACCGCCGGTTTGATCAGGCACTAAATCACGTTAACGAGTAATCGATCCACACATTCACCATGAATCTCACACTGCTTAAACTTACCCCTGTTCTGGTGGTCGGTGCACTTTTGCTACTAGCAGTTGGCGTTTTTTTTTGCTGAAGGCCATGCCGCGGGATTCCAGCGGATTGCAAGCCAGTGCGCTTACCGTCATTGCACTCTTCACGTTGCTGTGTATAGGCTTCGATAGGTTGGCCCTACTTTACCTGCCATACCGCCCATTGGTTATTACCGAAGTCATTGTCCTGGTGGCTGGCATTGGCTGGTATAGCTATAGTGACCGCAGCACCCTTATAGACTTCAGAGCTAATCAGTCGGACTATCTGGTTATTATTCAGACAACTAACCAGCCGACAAACCCGGTTTTTGTTTACCAATTCCCCTTTAGCCGGGCTACTGCAGTATCTAAGGGAGCTGTTTGTCTAATAAATGAGGCTACGTTTGCCTAGGCGACCGTCAACGTACCCAGCCACTGGAAAAGCACATACTCACGGGGAATTACGCTCACTCACCCAACTGCGAGCTCAGCCTATTTTTATGGTTCCGAACGATACACTAGCTGGTCGGCAGAGGTGGATAGTCTGATGAAACAGGCAGTTGATGCGGCGACCAGCCACTAACGTACCTACATAGCAACGGCGACCAGCCAGATGAGCCGATCGCCGTTACTATGTCTGTCGTATTTCCTTTTGCGGATTACTTATACAATTTCCTCGTTCAGAATCTTATCCTGCACAGGTAGCCCCTGTTTGTTCATTTGCTCGATAAATGGGTCTGGATCAAGTTCTTCACAGTTCCAGACACCGGGTTTTAGCCAGACGCCTGTTACAAGTAACATCGCACCGATCATGGCTGGAACGCCTGTCGTGTAACTAACCGCCTGTCCGCGAACCTCTTTATAGGTTTCGGCATGGTCGCAGTTATTCCAGATGTAATAGGTTTTATCCTGCCCGTCTTTGATACCTTTTATCTGGCAGCCAATGCTGGTTTGGCCCGTATAATTTTCACCCAGCGAATCTGGCGCAGGCAATACGGCTTTCAGGAACTCAAGAGGAATTACGTCCATACCCTGAAATTTCACAGCATCAATCCGGGTCATGCCTACATTTTGCAACACCTCCAGGTGAGTCAGATACGCCTGGCCAAAGGTCATCCAGAAACGGGCCCGTTTCAATGTGGGGAAGTTCTTGACGAGCGATTCCAGTTCTTCGTGGTACAGAACGTACGACTCTTTCTCACCAATTTCGGGATACTCGATTGGCTTATGAACGCTCATTGCCGGAATCTCGATCCACTCGCCATCCTCCCAGTACCGACCCGGCTGCGTAATTTCCCGAATGTTGATCTCAGGGTTAAAATTGGTTGCAAAGGCTTTACCGTGGTTACCGGCGTTACAGTCGATGATGTCCAGGTAGTGCATCTCATCAAACTGGTGCTTAGCCGCGTAGGCCGTAAATACCTGGGTAGCGCCGGGGTCGAACCCGCAGCCGAGCAGGGCCATGATACCCGCCTCTTCAAAGCTCTGTTTGTAGGCCCACTGCCAGCTATACTCAAATTTGGCCACATCTTTCGGCTCGTAATTGGCCGTATCCATGTAGTGGGTTTTGGTAGCCAGACAGGCATCCATGATCGGAAGGTCCTGATAAGGCAGCGCTACGTTTATCACCAAAAAAGGCTTAACCTGTTCAATCAGGGCTATTACCTCGGCAACGATGTCGGCATCGACCTGAGTCGTTGCTATTGTCACACCATGCATTGCCTTGATTTCGTCGGCAATCTTATCACATTTTGATTTGGTGCGGCTGGCAAGTGTGATAGACGTGAACACTGTTGCATTCATCGCGCACTTGTGTGCCACTACACTGCCTACTCCACCTGCACCAATAATCAGCACATTGGCCATATTCTACGTATGATTGTGTTTCATTTAAAAACTTGGGTGCAAAGATACGTACATCAAAATACGGGTGGGTACAAACTTATATGATAGCATGTCCGTGTGATAAATCATCTTAGTAAAGCTCAAAATCGTTTGTCATATTTATAGAATGTAAAAATCGTTGCAGATTTGGGTACTAAACCGGCATAAAGTTGATAATCAGTCAACTAATATTTACTAATGTGCGCCTAATATCTACGACTATTTAAGAAGGTGATACTTACAGTAAAATAATTTTTAAGGTTACCACTTGGTAACATGATACTATTTGTACAGCTTTGTTGTAAAACGAGTTCTTTATTGAGTGACCATCCCTAAAACAGAGTGACTATGAAGCAAGTAAAAAGACGTAACCGGGCCATGACTATGGAGCGCATTCTGCGTGCTATGGGTGATGTAATGGCCGAAAAGGGCACCAAAAAAGCAGGTATCAACGCCGTAGCCGAAAAAGCAGGAGTCAACAAAGTATTAATCTATCGGTATTTTGGTGGTTGGAACGGACTGTTGGAGGCTTATGTTCAACGCGGGTTTTTCCTGTCGATGTTCAATGAACGGTTTCTTGATACTGTTCCGTCGAACCCAGGATTTGAGGAACGCAGCAAGATTTGGTCGGAGTATGTCATTAAAGTGGCCCGCGAATTTAGAAGCCGGAAGTCATCTCAGGAGTTGATTCGCTGGGAGATGCAAAATGGCGAAACAGAACTGGCACGTCGCCTGTCTGCTTTCCGCAACGAGTCGTACAAAAAGATAATTGATAAGCTGGCTCCGTTTCCTGCTTATGACCCAACTGCCCTGACAGCTATTGTGCTGGGCGGGGTAACGTACCTGACGCTGGTCAGTGATAATCGTAATAAAGTAGTGGATATCGACGTAAGTACCGACGAAGGTTGGGAACGCATTGAAACGGCCGTTCGGCGCATTTTTAGCAGCCTAAGCCATGCGTTGGTAGCTCAGGAGACGGCGACTGCTAAATAATAGTCGGTCATTCAGCAGCAAGTCTTACACAACACATAAGATCAGCAAAATGGGGAGCTCCGGCCAGGTCGCTCCCCATTTTTGTTGGTTACGCATTCATTAATGCCTCAATTTCATCGGCTTCCAGCGGAATGTTGGCCATCAGATCAATATTGCCCGATTCCGTTATCAGGATATTATTCTCCAGTCGAATACCGATTCCCTCTTCACGTATGTAGATACCCGGTTCGCAGGTAAAAACCATTCCTGGCTCGAAACGGCGATATTTATTACCCACATCGTGCACATCCAGGCCAAGGAAGTGCGATGTGCCGTGCATAAAGTACTTCTTGTAGAGCGGCGTATCGGGGTCTTGTTTGGCAACCTCGTTCCGGTCAAGCAGCCCCAGACCTATGAGCTCTGACTCCATAATTTTCCCCACTTCGCGGTGATACTCATCCCAGATGTTGCCGGTTACCAGCATGGCCTGAGCTGCTTTCATTACGCGCAGCACAGCATCATACACGGCCCGCTGGCGGGGTGTAAACCGGCCGTTCACTGGTATCGTACGGGTCATATCGGCATTGTAATTAGCGTACTCAGCACCTAGATCGAGCAGGATCAGATCGCCATCCTGGCATTGCGCCGAATTCTCGATGTAGTGTAACACACACGCATTTTTGCCCGACGCAATGATGGGCGTATACGCGGCCCCTCGCGACCGATTGCGCAGAAACTCATGCATCATCTCTGCTTCAATTTCGTATTCCCAAACGCCTGGTTTCACGAATTTGAGCAACCGCCTGAACATGCCATCGGTAATGTCGCAGGCTCGTTGCAACAGCTCCACTTCAATCGGCGATTTGATGGCCCGTAATTGGTGCATCAGTGGCGCTAACCGCCCGAGTTTATGCAGCGGATAGGTATGTTTGAACTGGTCGATATACCGATCGTCCTGAGTTTGTACCGACAGGCCATTGCGGGTGTGCTCATTGGTATTGAGAAAAACCTGATCGGCTTCGAAAATCATCTGCGTGAAAATGCTCTCGAACTGGCTCATCCAGTACACCTGTTTCTGCGGAATACCCGACACCTGCTCGGCTTCGGCTCTGGTCAGTTTATGGCCTTCCCATATCTCGATATGCTCGCTGGTTTCGCGCAGGAAAAGCACCTCCCGGAATTTTGGGTCAGGGTGTTGGGGAAATACAACCAGCCGCGACTCTTCCTGATCGACGCCTGTTAGGTAGAAAAGGTCGTTGTTTTGCCGAAATGGCATCGAGCCATCGGCATTCGTGGGCATAATATCATTGGCGTTAAGCACGGCCATGGCCTTATCTGGCAGTAATTGGGCCAATCGCTGACGATTTTCACTAAAAAGCGAGTTGTTGATGGGCAAATAGCGCATAAAACGAGTTTACCAGTTAGGATGTATTGACTAACCTTGCACTTATTTCTGACCGAAACAGTCAGTTGCCAGGTTCGTTCAGGCTGCAACTACAGCCTTACAACCCAAAACCGCAACCCTATTCGACAAAATTGTGCGTATATCTAGTTTACTTCTGTTCCTTCTGCTTAGCCTCTCAACACAGGCCCGGCCGATAACCTACTGGATTTTGCTGACCGATAAGCAGGTAACTGATAAGCCAGCCTTGTCTCCATCGGCCCTTGCGAATCGGAGCAGCCTGCAGTTGCCCATCGACGATACGGATCGTCCGGTCTCGGCTACCTACCTGGACAAACTTACCCAGCTTGGCGTTCAGATCAATTGCCGGTCACGCTGGTTCAACGCCGTATCAGCCACGCTAACGCCCGCGCAACACCACCAGGTCAGCCAGTTACCGTTTGTACGCGAGGTGCGCCCTATTGACCCGTCGATCACCATCGCCAGTCGCTCAACTGGCCATATAGAGCAGGCCAAATTGGCACCCGTTATGTCGCAGATTCAGGCGGCAGCTTTCGCTACGGAGAACCTGACAGGCCGTTTTGTGCAGGTAGGCGTGGTTGATGCCGGTTTCTTCGGGGCCGATTCAGCCGCCGTTCTGAAACCGATTGCCGTTCGCGGGGGCTTCCGGCAGGTACGTGATTATGTAAACCGGCCAAACACAAAGAATAATCTGTTCCGTACGCTCGAAACCATGTCAGATATGCACGGTACGGAAGTACTGGCCGCCATTGCGGGCTACGACCCGGTGGGTAACCTACAGTTGGGGCTCGGGTATGACGCTACGTTTTACCTGGCTCGTACCGACGCTGGAAACCGCGAATTTCGGGGTGAAGAAGACAATTGGGTACAAGCCATCGAATGGCTCGATAGCCTGGGCGTTCGTCTGGTGAATACATCGCTTGGTTACGCAAAAGGATTCTCGAACCCCAGCGAAAACTACCAGCCCGCCCAGATGGACGGTCATACCAGCCTGATCAGCCGGGCGGCTCAACTGGCTGCCGACAAAAAGGGCATGCTGATTATCGTATCGGCAGGCAACGAAGGTGATGACCGGAGCTGGCGCATCATTAGCACGCCCGCCGATGCAGAGGGTGTTATTGCGGTTGGGGCTACCAATTCGCGGCTCTGGAACCGCATCGGGTATAGCAGTATTGGCCCCGAAACCCTGGCTTATCTGAAACCGAACGTGTCCTGCTTTTCGCTCTACGGAACCTCGCTGGCAGCACCGGTCATTACTGGTTTCGCTGCTTGTCTGATGCAGGCGAATCCCAAGTTAACCAATCGCCAGGTACGTACACTGATCGAGAAATCATCACATCTGTATCCGTACGGAAATAATTTCGTGGGGTATGGCGTACCGCAGGCCTCACGGGCGCTGGCTCTCTTGCGGGGACAGGAATTACCCGAAACCGCCCGGTCAATCAATGCCTCGGGGAAAGTGCTTACGCTACCAGTTGATACTGCTGAAACCCTGGTCTCCCTCTTTCACAAGAAAGATGCAACTCATGTGCTTCACCAGGAGGCTGTGAAAGTCAGTAATGGGAAAATAACTTTCCGCCGGTCTGCAGATGTGAAACAGACGACCATCGATCTGAAAACGCAGGTTATCGAGGTTATGTGGGAATAAAATAGCCCTACCAAACAAACGTGACCGTTACAGGTAAGCGCCTTTCAACAGGTAATTCTGTACGTAGTCGGTAATGCCCTGTTCCAGCGTATGAAAAGGGCGTTCGTAGCCAATGGAACGAAGCTTACCCATGTTGGCCTGGGTGTAATATTGATACTTGTCGCGAATGTCGATGGGCGTATCAATAAAGTCGATCTGCGGATCGCGGTGCATGGCAGCGAAGGTGCTGTTTGCCAGATCGAGGAAGGTGCGGGCGGTGCCGCTGCCGAGGTTATAAATACCTGAGTTACGGCGGTGGTGCATCAGAAACAGGCACACATCAACTACATCTTTCACGTACACAAAGTCACGCATCTGCCCTCCGTCCGTAAAATCCGGATTGTGTGAGCGAAACAGCTTCATCCGGTCTGTTTTCGAGATCTGGTGGTAGGCATGAAAGATCACCGATGCCATTCGCCCTTTGTGGTATTCGTTGGGGCCGTAGACATTAAAAAATTTGAGCCCCGCCCAGAAGAACGGTTTCCGTTCCTGCGATAATGCCCAGATATCGAACTCGTTTTTAGATTCTCCGTAGGGGTTGAGCGGCTTTAATTGGGGAATGACCGACTCGTTATCATCGTAACCACACTCGCCAAGGCCATAGGTTGCAGCAGATGACGCATAGACAAGGGGAATCTGATACTCAATGCATTTTTCCCAGATCTTCTTCGAGTAGGCTACGTTCAGATGCTCGAAAACGGCGTAGTCGAACTCGGTAGTGTCGGTGCGGGCACCGATGTGGAACAGGAATTCAACCTCTTGATAATTCGCGTCGAGCCAGCTGAAAAACTGCTCACGCTCCACAAATTCCTGGATATGCTTATCATCGAGATTTGCCTTCTTGTCGGGGTTCGAGAAGTCATCGACAGCGATGATGTAATTAAAGTTTTCCGCGTTTAACTTATTAATCAAACAACTGCCTATAAAACCGGCAGCCCCCGTCACAATAATCATAGAGAACTTCTGTTAAACGTCTGGCCTATGTGCTACTAACTATAAAATGTACAATTCCTGAAATTGGACTGTAAAGGTACGGGCTTTAACAGGAGGAAACTATAACGTATTCTTTTAAAAAATAGTACTATTAGAAGACTCAACGAAACATGACCAGCAGAATGTATACTTATATGGGTTAGTCGTCCAGCTCAAATTACACTCACGTAACCCGTTTTTATCAATTAGCAGACTCCAATTTTCGCGCAAATGCCTATTCGCGTCGTTTGTACTTTACCGCTATCGGGCAAAAAGGCGTACTTTTGCGCCCGTAAAACAGTCGGCGTTGTCTGGTAACCGCCGAAAACTAACCAGATGCAATGGTATACATAAGTCGAAAAGAACATTTCAACGCTGCCCACCGGTTATTCAACCCAAACTGGTCTGAGGAGCGCAATAAAGAAGTATTTGGTCCCTGCGCCAATCATAACTGGCACGGCCATAACTTCGAACTGATCGTCACGGTAAAAGGCGAACCGGACCCCGATACGGGTTTTGTGATTGACCTGAAGGTGCTGGGTGACGTGATTAAACGGGAGATCATCGAGCAACTGGATCATAAAAACATTAATCTGGATGTACCGTTCATGCAGGGTAAAATGGCCAGTTGCGAGATTCTGGTGATAGAGATCTGGCGCCTGCTCGATCAGGCACTTTCTCCGCTGACAGAAGCACGGCTCCATCAGATTCGCCTGTACGAAACAGAGCGGAATTTTGTCGATTATTACGGAGAGTAAACGATAATTAAGAAGTAGAAAGTAAGAATGAAGCGTGGCTCCGCTAGCAGCATAGTGCGTGTGTAAGCTGCGTCACGCTTCATTCTTACTTTCTACTTCTTGACTCACCTATGACCTACTACCTCATTGCTGGTGAACGTTCGGGCGATCTGCACGGTGCCAACCTGATTCGGGCAATCCGGGAGCACGATACCGATGCGCAGGTGCGTGCCTGGGGTGGCGAGCAGATGGAGGATGCCGGCGCTACGCTGGTAAAACACTACCGCGATCTGGCGTTTATGGGCTTTTGGGAAGTAGCCAGGAATCTGGGCACCATCCGCCGGAACATGCACGACTGCCAGGCGGATGTATTGGCTCACCGGCCTGATGTGCTCGTGCTGATCGACTATGCCGGTTTCAATCTACGTATGGCCAAATGGGCCAGGAAGCAGGGCATTCGGGTATTCTATTATATCTCTCCTAAAGTGTGGGCCTGGAATCAGCGGCGGGCGCTGGCGATCAAAGCCAATGTAGACAGGCTTTTTGTTATTCTTCCGTTCGAAAAAACGTTTTTCAATCAGTACAATTACGAGGTCGAGTATGTTGGCAATCCGCTGCTCGATGCACTGGCCAATCACCAGCCTAATGAGGCGGCCGTTACCCAACTCAATCGGAGCGACAGGCCCTTGATTGCATTGCTACCGGGTAGCCGCCGACAGGAGATTACGGCCATATTGCCCGTTATGCTCCAAACGACCCGCCAATTCCCGAACTACCGGTTTGTGGTAGGAACCGTTAGTAACCTGCCTGATGAACTGTATGACGGGCTTCTGGCCAATTATGCATCTGTTGAACGCGTTGCCGACGCAGCCTACGATCTGTTGAACGCCGCAACGGCCGCCCTGGTAACATCGGGCACGGCAACTCTCGAAACAGCGCTGCTGAACGTACCGCAGGTTGTCTGCTACCGAACGTCGTGGCTGAGCTATGCCATTGCCAGCCGTGTCATTGCGGTACCTTACATTTCACTGGTAAATCTGATTGTCGACAACCCGCTAGTTACGGAGCTTATCCAGGACGATCTCACGCCTTCGCGTACGGCCGACGAATTAAGCGCTATACTTCCGGGCGGTGCTCGACGCGCTGAGGTGCTGGCCGGGTACGTTGATTTGCAGCAGCGAATGGGCGAACCGGGCGCATCAGAACGGACGGGAGCCGCGATGGTCAGCACGCTACGCCAAATGATGACCCGCTGATTATTTTTTAGGCAGGCAGTTCTCGTCTGACAAACTGCGCGGGCGAATTTCCCAGCTTACCTGGTTGTTCGACATTTTTTTCATTTCCATTCGTTTCAACTTGGAAATATCTTCCGAGTACGTCCCAAACAGCAATTCATGCTGCGTACGAATCAACTCGGCCCGCCGTACTGCCGACTTTCGCAGGCTATCGTCGTACACGGGATTACAATGAACGAAAGCCCATACGTACGGATTCAATTCGCCTGTCTTTTCGTAGGTTCTGGAATACTGCTGAAAACGCTTTAGTGACGTGGCGTATGATTCGTTCGGGTCGAGCTGCACCACACTTCCGTTGGCAGATGGCTCCGTATCAACGGCAAATAAGAGCAACAGCAGGATAACCACCACACCGCCAATCAGTAACGGCCGGTTCTTCGATTTCTTCGCCGCTTCATATACCTCTCCCACCCGCTTGTTGACCCGGTCGGAGTCAAAGCGGGTAGCCACTTTTTTCAGCCGACTCTTCGTCGATTCAATCAGGCTGGTAGCCGGTGCCAGTGCATTTTTAGGTGGTTCAGGTACGTTCGTAGTGGCTGGTTTTGTTACCAGGTGTTTACCGACTTCTGTGTGTACAGGTGTGAATGCCTCCGTATGTTGCTCACCGTCTGGTGCAGCGTGATCAGCAGCTTGATCAGGTACGTTGTTTGCTGCTGCTTTGGGTTCAGCCCAATCAGAGGCAGGCTCTGTAACAGCCGACATTGCTGACGCCGGGGTTGGGAGATCGTCGATTGCGGCGGTCGGCTCACTAATTGCCCGGTCGATTTCAGCTTCCGGTTGCTGCCCAGCGTCAATTGTTTCGTTAGCGCTAGCCTGCTCTTCGATCTCCATCGACGGATCGAACTCGGCAGTGAAATGCTGTGTAGCGCCAGGTACGTTGCCGAATGCTTCAGGGTACGTACCTGACGATATTGGGGCGCTGCCTAATCTGGCCGGCGAATCCGGTGTATCGGCAGGCGAATTTTCATCCACGGCTGAAGCCGATTTTCCCGGCAGAAATGGGTCAACAGACGAATCGAACAGCTCGGTTTGGGCTGTATACGGAACCGGCTTACTCTCGGGATTACTTTCCGGCTGTTCAGGTGTACCCGTAGGGTCTGGCAACGTAGCCGCCTCCGCTTCACGATCAGGTACGTTGTCGGCGGTGTTGGTCGGTGGCTCCTCAACAAGTTGGTTGATAGGCTGGATTAGCGCTGCCTGCATTCGGGCTTGTTGCAGCCTGGCGGTCAGCTCCGGAATGTCGGCTTTATCTACGACTGGATCCAGCGCCTCGATCACGGCCTCCCAGTTCTGACGGCGAAATGCCTGTTCGGCGTCATTGATACGCGGCTGTAATTCAAGCAAATCCAGTAATGCCCGCGCCGACTGCACCCGTTCATCGGGACTTACGATCAAACATTTGCGAATTAGTTGCTGATACGGTTGGGGCACTGTTCGCAGGTCATCCGGGAAACGTTCTTCAGTAGCCATTCGCCAGAACGCATAGGCCTCTTCACGCTGCGTTTCCGGAAATGACTTACGGGCAATCATGTGTTTACCCGTAATTAACTCGTACAGAATGATACCGAATGACCACAGATCAGCATTATAATCAATGTTTTCGGTTCGCAGTTGCTCAGGGGCCATGTAGGTTACAGTGCCGATACGCATGCTATTCTGCACAAAAGCCCGCGCTGCTTCGGGGTGGTCGGTCATCATTTTACTGATTCCGAAGTCAACGATCACCGGCCGGTAGGCAATACCTTCCGAGTCGCTATATCGGACCAGCAACACGTTTTCGGGCTTGATGTCGCGGTGTACAATACCGTGCGTATGCAGGTGCGAGAGGCCAAGCAGAAATTCAGAGACGAACCGCTGTTGTTGCAGATTCGACAACCCCGCCCACGATAGCGCCGTGTTGGTCAGGTTTCCGTCACGGTAATACCGCATGACCAGAAATTCGTAAGTACCAAACGGAGTTGCATAGCGGCCGTAGTAGAGGTAGCGCACCACAAACCGGTTAACGGGTACAGCCTGGGTATTGGCGTATTCTTTTTCGAGGGTCAGGGCATTGTCATCAACGCTGTATAACCGACGCTTGATAGCGACTTCTTCGTTGGTTTCCAGATCAACGCCCCGATAAATTTCTCCATGTCCGCCCCTGGCCAGAGGCATAGCATAGTCACAGGCAAACTGCCGGGTGAATTCGTCGTAGGTGAGAAATTGCTGTTTACGGTATTCCACGGTTATGACAAATCAACGACCAATGAATAGGCTACGAAAATAAACGCTGAATCCAGGTACGGTTTTCCTGCTGTCGCCAGCGTGCTTCTTCCTCATCATCCATCGTAAACTGAAACGAATCAGGTGCTACAGTCACAGCACTGGCAGTCGGTTCGGGCTCAGGCTCCTGAACCGGCGATTGCGCAAGGGTCAAATCTGGTGGCGATAGCTGCGCCTGAACCTGAGGCAATACAATCGGAACTACATCATCGGACAGGAGTGATGGCTCGATTGGTTCAGTCTCGGCGACCCGGATCAGGTATCCAGAATAATTATCACGCGATTGATCCGCACAGTTATCGAGCATTACTTCTACTTTCTGCTTGTCGGTGAGCGTGTGACTCAGCAACGTCTGGGTGAGCTCGTCATTGGTAATACTTTCCAGAACGCCGTCGGTACAGAGAAAGAAATAATCGTCGGGAGCTACATCCTGCGTTACATAAACGGTTGCCTGCGTGGGATTAGCGCTTCCCTGAATGGCCCGGGTTATAACGTTGCGGCGCGGGTGCGTGGCCACTTCGTCGGGCGATATCTGACCTGCCCGCACCAGCTCGTTCACCAGCGAATGGTCGTTAGTCTGGTGCAGAATTTGTCCATTACGAATATGATATACCCGGCTATCGCCAATGTGGGCAATGGTAACGCCACGGTCGTGCAGGCAAAGCAGCGTCAAGGTGGTTGACATGCCGGCCAGATTAGCGTCAGTCTCTTCGGCTATTGCCCGGTCGAATGCTTCTTCTACGGTGAGCAGGGCGGCACGTATAAACGTAGAATCTACGGCTTCCTGCTGGTGCATACGGGCATAGGCTACTATTGTTTCGCCCGCCAGCAAACTGGCCAGTTCGCCACGCTGTGCGCCTCCCACGCCATCGCAAACCACAAACAGGCGGTCGGCGGGTGTGGCCCGACCAACGGCAGGCACCACGTAGTCTTCGTTGTTATCTCGGCGTCCCTGCCTTGTGAACCCCACCGGGGGATATATGGATACCACTCGATTCATACGCTGAGTTTTTTCGCTGCGCTTCTGTTGCCTGTCGATATCGCTAGTCCGCTACTTGGCATTCAGGGCGAGCAGGGTCCGATCTATTTCGTCTAGTTTCTCTTCGGCCTGCTGTTTCAGGCGTTGATCAAATTTTCGATCCTGCGTGAGCTTCTCCAGGCTTTGTCGAGACTGGCTATAGAGTTGCCGCCGTTTCGTTACATCGTTGCCCATACTGAGCATATCAGCCTGCGATTTCTTGGCAATGGCAGCGTTATAGGCCAGTTGATCGTTCAACTCCTCGATCTTTATTTTCAGCGGGCCACAATCCGGCGTTGCAGCGCCACCGCCGCCCCGATTAGCTGCTACCGCCGCATTAGATGCAATAACCAGTTGGTCGTTCTGCGCCTTGAGCTGGTCTACTTTATCCTGCAATTCTTTCTTTTCTGCTTCGGCTTTGCCCAGGGCATCGGAGTCATCACGACGATCCAAAAGAGCGGCTCGTTTCGACAGGTAGTTGCGGCGTTCGATGCTAATGCGATAGAGGTACGAACAAGCATTATCGCGCATGGTGAGCCGAGCGCCGGTAAACCGATTGTTGCGTTGAAAAATATCGACCCGACTCTTGAACTCGCTGTTCTGTTTCTCTGCTTCCTGTAACCACACATTCCAGGTTTCGTTGGAGGCATTTTCGGCCGGACGCCGCGTATCGATGTCTTCCATCTTTTTCACGTACGACTGCAAGGCCGTCATTTCAGTAGCCAATGATTGCTGCTCGCTTACGGCTTTCTGGTTCAGACTGCTTCCGCCCGATTTTTTGGCCAACTGATACGTGATGCCCACTGGCACGGCTGTAATTAATAGATAGACCAACACAAAGTTGAACAGGGATGCACTACGCTCGGCCTTGTTGATAGGTTCCATAGTAATTAACTGATGATAAGATCGTTACAAACGAATTATTGAAAATTATAACCGCCCCCAAACGGATCGTTCACCCGATCGGCAGGTCGGTCGGCGCGGTGAGTTGACCGGCGTTGAGTATCGAAATCGTAATCCGTATTTTCCTGTCCAATGTATTCCAGTTCAGTCATCCGCTTGAAAATCACACGGATAGTGTCCCAACAACGGTCAATCAGGGGCAGATGCTGCTGGAGTTGCGTATGCCTGTACTGCCTGGCAATAACGCCGTTTATGGCCGACTCGACCGTAGCAGGTTCTACGTTTGTCCAACTCTGGAAGTAAGGCAATACCAGTTCGCGGCCCAGGGATGGTGAATTCTTGTCTTCTTCACACAGGCAATCAAGCGTTGTTTTCAGCAGCCGGGTGGCGCGGGTAACGTACCTGATGTAATGCATGGGAGACTGCTCGCGGCCGCCAAACTGCAGGTGGTTCAACGGATCATCGAGGCTTTCGGCTACGCTTTCAGCCAGAATACGTATTTGTTCAGCCAGGGGGCCGGCCCGAAAAGCCTGTTCTGTCCGGCGCTTCCTGACTACTTTCGCCACAATCTGATAGGCATCGCGCTGGATCTCAGATAGCGTTTTGTTTAGTTTTTCGGCCCAGGCCAATAGGCCTGTGTGTGCGCTAATGGCCGCACAAGAAGGTATGAATGATTCATCATTGCTCAGAATACCATATTTGGCCATCAACTGACCAACTACTATATGATATGCTTCGAACGAGGCTGATGGATAAGCCGGTGTAGGTGTAGCCTGCCCATTTTGCCCATTTAGTGGTGAGTCGGCACTGCGGTCTACACCAGGCTGATGACTCGGTAAGATAGCCAACGTGTAGGTCGGAATGGTGAACGGTGGCCTGGGAAATGGTTCGTTATTGGCTGGCACCCCCTCCGGCTGACGCGTATACAGATCGACCGACAGGACAATGAGAAATTGAAGCTCATCGGCCATCGGCATGTTGTACTTGTCGAGAATGGCCTGCAAGCTTGTCGCCAGTTCAAGTGGCTGATTGACTACCTCGATCCGGCAGCCAGCTCCAGTAACGGCCCGGCAGTTACTGAGTTGAATGCGTACATTCTGGTTTCGGTCAGTAATCACCTGAACACTAAAAGCCGGTGCATCAGACGCCAGCAATCCGTAGTTATAATTTGTCAGCCCAAGGGCACTGCTATCACGCAGATGGTCACTGACAAAGTGTTCGAAATCAGTGAAGTGCTTGCGGGCGATCTTCATCCCATCTACCCAATTCACCGGGTAGTGTTCCAGTTTAGGCAGCATGGGCTGTCGTCGAGTAGGTTATGGACAGGAAAACGCAATTTACTCTATATAGATACTACATAGAATGCGTAATATATGCCTACTCAACGAAGTTAGCCTATAAAACAGATGCAGAATGGTCGGAAATTTACTTTACTGCCGAAACAGATACCGGGTTAGGGATTTCGCCGGTTTTTTCCCAGTTGCGTAACCAGGTTTTGTGGGGTTCGGCCAGGCTGGCGAAGAATTCGTAGAAGGGGAGCATATCTCGCTGATAGTCACCAGTTACGTACAGAGGCTTGCTTAGCACAATTGTTTTGCGAGTCCAGTCGAAGCCAACCAAAATCATGGGTACGTTGGCTTTCTGAGCCATGTAATAGAATCCGGTCTTCAGCTTGCTCACGTCACTTCGGGTCCCTTCGGGCGTGATGCAGATATGAAGCACTTTATGGCGGTTGAAAGTATCGGCCACGGCGTCGACCAGGTTATTCGCTTTATCCCGATACACCGGGGTGCCACCCAGCGCACGAAAAAACCAGCCGCCATACCACGTAAACAGTGAGCTCTTGGCCAGAAAACCCACGTATGAACCTACTTCGTGGCGAATCCAAAGGCCGATAGGGAAATCCCAGTTGGTGCTATGTGGAGCCACCACCCAAAGCGCTTTAGGAACCGTTGGATGTGGGCCGACGATTTTCCAGCCTAAACGATGGTAAATCCAGGTGAGAATCGCACCAAGCATAACTGAGGGAAGGGTTAACGGGGGTTCAAAAAGAAAATGTCTAAAGATCAACCGCCAGACTAAACCAGCTGTTGGACTTTAGACATTAAACCGTTGAACAATACTAATAATTCCGCTCTTTACTTACCAGCCAGCGACCGGTGATAAACGAAGCAATAAGTAGTACGGCGTAAAAAATCAGGGTGCCAATGGTCGAAATCGTGTCGTGTGTCATGATTGTCAAAACGTAATTAAGGGCCAGAAAATCTGGCGCAACTGATTATGCTACTGAGTTGGTGCAAAGATAAAAAGAAAACGGCCCCTATTCAGAGGCCGTTTCAGGTTAATTACCAACGATTGCCAGGTGCTTTTGCAGCAGGTCCTCGTATTTCTTGGCCAACTGCGGCTGCTTCGCTTCCTTGTAGGCCTCAGACAGCATTTGCAATCCGTACAGATCAGCATTGGTTTCGCCCGCCGTTCGGCCTGTTTTTTCGTAGTAAGTCAGGTTCTGATCGGCCCGACGGCTCATTGTGTCGGCGATGTCAGTAGCCTGTTTGGTATCACCGATTTCGAGCAGGAGCCGCACGTAACTCGCAGATACCTGATCATAGGGAATACTCTTATCGGGAAGTACGTTCAGGCTGCGTTCCAATACCAGTTTAGCCTGGTCTTTCCTGCCTTCCCGGAGAAGCTGATCGGCCAATCGGAAGAAGGCAATCCGGGCCGACACTACAGGCGATCCCTTAAAGGTTTCGTCGTAATACGTATTCGGGTTGTTCATCTCGCGCCAGGCCATCCGGGTCATCATGTTCTTGTACATGACGTCGCTATTAACGTACCCATCCTGCACACCCGGAATAGCCACCGGCATCAGACGGTAGGCATATCCTTCCAGTTGCATATGATCGCGCAGGTTCAGGTAGCTTTCGCCGCCCAGCGTAGCCGAGAAATAAATCGGGCGCTGCCAGTTGTTGGCGGCAATCATATCCAGAATAATCAGGTCAGGCTTGTACAGATTGCGTTCACCGATTGTCCACTGGAGGGTGTCTTTCAGATAAGGGCGCAGCTCGGCCGGAACGAAGCCCGCTTTGTCAACTGCCGCTTTGTCGATTGGCAGGAACAGCGTTGACGAAGGCAGCGTATTAGCCATTTCGCCGGTTGTCAGCGGCACCTGAATAGCCGGGCTGTTCTGCTTGATCAGGCTAATGTACTGGCGCAGATCGATCCCGCTCTTCACCGACGGATTGGCGTAATAGAGCACGATGTCGTTCTTACCTTTATTGAATTGCTCCATATCGAGCGAGATAGGCAGGGCCTTCGACTCATACGTATCCCGCTTCATCTGCTGAATGTACCACTCTGTACCCAAAAGACTCAGGTTACACACCCGTACATCGCGGCGGATACCCTCTACTTCCTGAGCATACCAGAGCGGGAACGTATCGTTATCACCGCCCGTAAACAGAATGGCATTCTGTGCGCAGGAGTTTAGCAGGTTTTTAGCGAAATCAACCGAGTGGTAACGGTTCGAACGGTCGTGGTTATCCCAGCTTTTCATGCCCATCATCACAGGCACCAGCAGGAATACGGCAGGCACCAGCGCATTCCGGAGGGTGGCGTTCTTGATGAACGTGTTTAGTCCTTCTGCGATCGATGTAACACCCAGACCTACCCAAATGGCGAAGAAGTAGAACGAACCAACGTAGATATAATCACGCTCACGAGGTTCAGACGGTGGTGAGTTCAGGAAAACCTGTAGCGCAATACCCGTGAACAGGAACAGCAGCATCACCACCAGGAAATCGCCCCGCCGCCGGAATGCCTGATAAACGATACCCAGCAGCGCCAGCACTAAGGGCAACATGTAGAAATTGTCGCGGCCTTTGTTATTCTGCAACACTTCGGGCAGATCTTTATTGCTGGAGAAAGGCGTTAGGTAACCAGCGCCCTCAATGTCACTTTCCCGTCCGGCAAAATTCCACATCAGGTATCGTGCCCACATATGGCCCAGTTGATAGGTGATAAAGAAATTGATGTTATCACCAAAAGTCGGTTTCTGTCCCTCGGCCAGATTCAGCCAGCGACGGTACAGTTGCGGGTGATTCTGCTGATTGCTCCACACCCGTGGAAACAGCATCTGATCCCCTTTTTCGTAGGTGTATACCGGCTTGTAATCAAAGATCTCATAGCCGGTTTTGTTCTTCATGTATACCGGCTCAAGCTTACTCTTATCGCTTTCCTGGCCGGTAGGTTCGGCCGTAAAAATGGGGCCGTAAGTCAGCGAGCGGCTACCGTACTGCTCCCGCTTCAGGTACGAGATGAAGTTCAGTGCATCACTCGGATCATTTTCGTTGATCGGCGTATTGTAGTTCGATCGCACCAGTACCTGAATGAACGACGCATAACCGATCAGCACGAATGCGAAGGCCAGTAGACCCGTGTGCAGGGCCACGTTCCGCTTCCGGCCCGACCAGATGATCAGGTAAATCAGCGCGCTGAAGAAAATGATAACGAACGTGATAACGCCTACATTGAAGGGCAGGCCCAATGTGTTCACGGCAAACCGTTCAACCGCGAAAGCCGAACTTGGTAGACCAGGAATAACACCCGCATTGATAACCCCCAGGAAGGCCATGCCAATACAAAACGACAGAATAACGCCCCAGGTAGTTGGCTGGGTGTATTTGGTGGCCGGTAATGTACGCATCACCATAATGAACGCCCCAACCAGCACTGCCATGTAGATACTCCGCCAGATCACGCTTTCCAGCAGCACGAGCCCCAGCATTAGCATCACACCCAACAACAGGGTTGCAATCATATCGCGGGGCGACAGTCGATTGTAATGTTTGTAATAGAACAACAATGCCAGCGCTGGCAGGGTAACCAGATTCAATAAGTGAACGCCGATGGAGAGGCCGGTCAGATACGCGATCAGCAGCACCCAGCGGTTTGCCGTAGCTTCATCTTCGATCCGCTCCCAACGCAGTGCTGCCCATACAACGATGGCTGTGAAGAACGACGATAGGCCATACACCTCGGCTTCAACAGCCGAAAACCAGAAGGTATCCGAGAACGTGTAAACAAGAGCAGCAACTGCACCTGACCCAACGACCAGCAGCGTGTCGGCCGTGGTATACTCAGACTCTGCTTTTGAAAGGGTCTTTTGCACCAGCATGGTCGTAGTCCAGAACAGGAACAGGATGGTGGCTGCACTCGACAGCACCGATACCATGTTGATCCAATAGGCCACTTTGGTAACGTCGCCCCCCGCCAAAAAGGAGAACAGACGCCCCAGCAGGAGGAAGAAGGGTGCGCCTGGTGGGTGAGGTACCTGGAGTTTATAGGCACAGGCAATGAACTCGCCACAGTCCCAGAAGCTGGCGGTGCGTTCAACGGTTAAGGCATACGTAAGTAATGCCACCGCGAAAATGACCCAGCCAGTCAGGTTATTCAGGCGTTTGTAGGAAAGCATGTTTGTATAGGGATTGAACGTAATGATTGCCCAAAAATAGCGAAATAAGGGCCAACGGGGGTGTTAATTATTCCTAAACAAAGCAGTTTACCGTCTTCCGTCGCCTGTCTTCTGCTGCGCCGCTTGGGTACGTTGCCGATGAACAGCAGCGCAACAGAAGACAGACGACGGAAGACAGTAAACTGCTTTTAGGGGCTTGCCAGTTGCATAAGAATGCCGCAGACGTAGCCCATGTACGTACCTACAGCGTATCCCAGAATGGCCATCAATACCCCTACAGGGGCCAATGATGGATGAAATGCCGCCGCCACGATAGGTGCCGTTGCCGGGCCACCGATGCAGGCCTGACTGCCTACGGCCAGTAAGAAATAAGGCGCTCGGATCAGCCGGCTGAACCCGATCATCAACAGCACATGAAAGGCCATCCAGACAAGCCCGACAATGATCAACCCCGGCTGGTCGGCTATGGCGAGTACGTTCATTTTCAGGCCAATGGTGGCAATCATGATATAAAGCAACACACTAGCCAGTTTTGACGCCCCCGCCCCTTCCAGATTCCGTAAACGGGTGAATGAAGCCGCTACACCCAGAGCGGTTGCCAGCCCAACCAGCCAGAAAAACGACGTACCCAGGCTAAACCGATTCAGTATCGGTGAGTGCAGGTTGATATACAAAGCCAGTGGGTCAGCAATGGCCGTAGCCAAGGCCGTACAACCAAATCCCACCGCCAGTATCTGCACCAGTTCGGCTGTAGTCGGGTTTCTGAGACTCATCTCGGCCTGCTGCTGCACCTGTTGACGTACCTGATCAACGGCCGACGCATCCGCACGGAGCCACCGATCAATGCGCGGTGCTCGGGCAGCACCGTATAACAACGTACCCAGCCAAAGATTGGCTACAAACACATCGACCGCGACGATGGCAGAGAATAAAGCGTCGCCCGGCTTAAACACTTCTTTCAACGCCGTCTGGTTGGCACCACCGCCAATCCAGGTACCGGCAAGCGTAGCCAGGCCCCGCCAAACAGCATCAGGGCCCACCCCACCAACAAGCGACGGAGCTACATACGCCAGCAACCACACTGCCAGCGGACCACCCAGCATAATACTGACAGCCGACGCTCCGAACATCAATACGGCTTTCCTTCCTAACCGACGAAACGCCCGCACGTCGACGCCAAGCGTAAACAAGACGAGGCTACAGGGCAGCAACATCCGGGTGACAACGGAGTACAGTGCATCTACTGATTCCGGCCTGGTCAAACCAGCCGTATTGAGTAACGAAGGCAAAAAATAACAGAGAAGGGTTGTCGGGACGATGCCGTAGAATCGTTGCCAGACAGGCCGGGAACTTGCGGCCGAAGTGAGTACGCCCGCAATGATGAGCAGCAGAACGCCAAAGAGAACTGGGGCAGTCATAAAAAGAGGTTGACACTCGATGGAAGCGCATTGCAGACATTGGCTACCCGATCGCCGACAACGCATCTGTCAGCAATACTAAGAACGACCTCCGACTATTGACGTTCGACTGCCCCAAAATAAACAACGCCGGCCTCAATTTGAGCCGGCGTGTCGTAATTACACTTCATCAACAAACTAAAAACCAAAAAGCTGTAGGAGGGGGACTCGAACCACCCACGGTGCGGTTAGCTACAGTACAACATCTGGTGGTCAACCCCAGTCGCTCCGAAGAAACGAATTCCGCAAAGCGGCATTATGCTGCGTTTATCCCTTATCACCACCCCCGAGACAGGAGGGCACGTCTGCCAATTTCGACACCCTACAATGAAAAAAAAACGTTGTCCTGTTTACGTATCCGGGCGTCTCAACTCCCTGATTAACTTGACAATGCAAAGATAATAGACACGCACATTTCATTGCAAGTATTTTATTAAAATAACTCAAAATTTACGGTTTAGATAAAAAAAATCTATTTTTGTTGTCAATTCATCAAAACCAATATGGAAAAACCGGCCAAAAATTTAGAAATTGATAACGTCGATCTGAAAATCCTTAATCTGTTAATGCAGGATGCCACCATGGCCTATACCGAGATTGGCAAACGGATCTTTGTTTCAGGCGGCACCGTACACGTTCGTATGAAGAAAATGGAAGACATGGGTATTGTGCGCGGCTCGCAGCTCATCATCGACCACACCAAACTTGGCTGGGACATCAGCGCCTTTCTGGGCATTTACCTCGACAAAAGCTCCCTATACGAAGATGTAGCTCAGCAGCTCATGAAAATACCCGAGGTTGTGAATATTCACTATACCACGGGTATCTATAGTATTTTCGCTAAAATCGTTTGCCGGGATACGCTCCACCTTCGTCAGGTACTTCACGACAAAATTCAGAAGGTTGGTGGCATTCAGCGCACCGAAACCTTTATTTCACTGGAAGAAAGTGTCAATAGACCGGTTCCTTTCACGGAGTTGACCGTACTGAATCAGGATTCTTTATAAATTTTGTAAGCGGTTTTTTCAACCAGCCCTTTCGGTAGCAACCAGGCTGCGAAAGCGCCGAGTTTATTGATACCACCAGTAATCACCTCTGCTTTGCCGGCCAGCATGGCGGCTACTGCTTGTTGAGCCACATCGTCGGGCGTCATGGTGATCTTCTTGGCAGCGTCCCGCGCTTTCTGGTTAATCTGTGCCCGGTCGTTAAATCCGGTATCGGTAGCACCGGGACTAATGCAGGTCACACTCACCGACGTACCTGCCAGTTCGTGATGCAAGCCACGACTAAAATTCAGCACGAACACTTTCGTTGCCGCATACAGGCTCATGCCGGGCAACGCCTGATACGCCGTTGAACTGGCTATGTTCAGAATATAGCCACGGGATTGTCGACGTAGTTCCGGCAAAAACAGCTGGGTTAGCTGCACCAGCGAGGTCATATTCACCTGCATCATTGCCAGGTTGTCAGTCAGCGAATACTGTTCAAACTGACCACTCAATCCATAACCTGCGTTATTGACCAGCACCGACACATCGTACTTATTCGTCTTACACCAATTTATTACCTGTTGCGGGGCCACGGCATCTGACAAGTCAACGGCCAGTGAATCGACCTTTACGTTATGATCGGCGGCCAGTTGCTGCGCCAATTTCTGGAGTTGATCGCCTGAACGGGCTACAAGCAACAGGTTATACTTACGGCGGGCCAGTTCGGCGGCGATGGCCAAACCGATACCCCGGCTGGCTCCGGTGATGAGTGCGTAGGACATAAAAAAAGTTTGACTTTTCATGACAAACACTCGAAAGGATTTGTCATGAAAAGTCAAACGTAATGGGTAGGAACCTATTAAATGTTCACCTTCTGAATGAAGCGGTGGTAGAATGGCGTTTTGCTGAACTCGTTTTTCGGCTTGTATTTACCCGTAACCACAGGTACGTACATCACCCGGCGGCGGCTAGCCTCACCCATCAGCGGCGACTGCTGCACACGGTGCCAGATACGGCCATCGTGTACGGTCAGGTCACCAGCCTGAATGTCCAGACCTACTTCGCGAGGGTCGGGATTATTGTCGACAAAGTATTTCTTGCCAAACAGCATCCGGAACGTGCTCTGCTTATGCGTTCCAGGTAAAACCCGAAGACCACCATTTTCCATTGGGCAATCATCGAGGTGGATACCTACGTTGAGCATCGGCATAATGCGCTGACCCAGAAAAATATCGCGGGGGCTGTCTGTGTGCCAACCCATTTGCGAATACTGGCTGCTTGGTGTCCGAACGTAGTTGTTCAGTACCAGGCCGTCTTTTTCGTTTTCACCCATCCGGCCTTCATAAGGCTGGAGCAGGTCAACAACGGTTTGTAAGCGCGGATCCTGCAAAAACTCGTGCAACACCTGGCTGGCGTGCGACAGGAAACACGACCGTTGGATGACTTTGTTACCGGCTTCGTCACGCCCGAATTTGAGGGGAACGCCGTTGATTTTATCCCGACCATCGGCGAGCCATTCCTGCTCAATACGGGCCAGTTCACTTAAAAATAGCTTTACAGTATCACGGTTCAGGAAATTCGGAAAGATGATTATTCCGTGCTTGTCAAAAAAATTCTTCTGTTCAGCGGTGAGGGTCTCGCCCAGTTCAAACTTAGGGCATTGCAGTTTTCTCATATTGGCGACAGTTGTAACTGTGTACGATCAAGGAAGCTACGAGCTAATTTTTGGGGTCTAAATTAAGTACAGGATGCCAGTCTAACCAAACACTTTTATGATGAATGTTCGGATTTAAGGATTAAATACGCTTCAGACTGGCTGGAGTGTAATTCAATGCACAAAGTTTATACAGAAAATCGGCGCTACGGCTTTAAATCTGATTAAATCAAAATTACGGTCTGCAAAAATAGTACTTTTTCCAGTTTTCCGTACTCTCTAAACTCACTTCGCCACGTATTGATTCATCTGGTCGAGTGTAAATGCATTAAATGTCATTGAGCGGGTTAACCCGCCCTTGCGGGCAGCATATACGCCATACTGCATGTCGTGTAATCCGCGCATTTCATGAGCATCCGGATTAATACTCAACAATACGCCACGATTCATGGCGTAATCGATCCAGCGCCAGTCGAGATCAAGCCGGTAAGGACTGGCATTGATTTCAATGACAACCCGGTTAGCAGCGCAGGCATCGATAATAGCCCTGAAATCGAGTGGATACCCTTCACGGGCCAGCAGCAGCCGACCGGTTGGATGCCCCAGAATGGTGGTATACGGATTTTCGATGGCCCGCAACAGCCGGGCAGTAGCTTTCTCCTGGGTCATATTCAGGGTCTGGTGCACAGAAGCCACTACATAATCGAACGTGGCTAATACTTCATCGGTATAATCCAGCGAACCGTCGCCAAGTATATCAGATTCAATCCCTTTCAGAATGCGAAATTCCAGGCCAGCAGCTTTATAGTCAGCGTTGATCGCATCGATTTCCAGTTGCTGGGCAGCAACCCGCTCAGGCGTGAGGCCACCGGCATAGCTGGCTGTCTGGGAATGGTCGGCAATACCGAAGTACTGCAGGCCAAGCTCGCGGGCATAGTCGGCCATCTGCCGGAGGGTATGCTTTCCATCTGACCAGGTGCTATGGTTATGCAATGTACCCCGTAAATCATCCCAAGTGATCAGTTCATCAGGCTGATGACGTTGCGACCACCTAAACGCCTGCTCATTCTCACGCATTTCAGGAACCACAAAAGGCAACCCCGCCTGCGCATAGATCGTTTCTTCCGTTGATCCGGCCGAGGCGTTCGTAGCGCTTTGCAGCAACGTTTTACCTGTTGGACCAGTTTCGGCCAGATGTACTCCAGAAGCAGATCGAATGAACAACTGCTGATCAAACTGCGCTGCCGGGTACGTTATAATAGCGACCCGGACGTCGGTTCCTTCTGCCCGTCCGCGCCATGTGAAGGGCGACGAAGCAGGCACGTCCTGAGTCAATCCGGGCTTAGCATTCAGGTACATCTGAACGGCGAGCGGGTCATCTGATTCAACCAGTAACTCCACGGTATCTACTTCGATTGACCGCCGACGTACCTGACCGCTCACTTCTACCCTACCCAACTCGGCCAGTTCATCGCGAAGCTGAATGGCTAACCGATCGGCTTTATCCATTCGGACTTTCCCCGACTGACTTTCGAGGAAATCGAGGTTATCGAGAATGTTTTGCTGAATTTTTTCACCAAACCCTTTAATGGCGGCCACGCGTCCGGTTTCACTGGCCTGCCGAAGATCACGCAGCGTTTCGATGCCCAATTCATGCCAGAGCGTCTTTACTTTCTTCACACCCAAGCCTTTAATCCTGAACATATCGAGCACACCGGGCGGCGTTTGTGCCAGCAGTTCATCCAATTCAGCCAGATGACCGGTCTCTACAAATTCACGGATTTTGGTAGCGACCGTTTTACCAATGCCCGGCAGCTTGATCAGATCAGCCACCGATTGCCCGGTGAGATCCTCAGTTACTTTTTCGAGGGAAAAGGCAGCCCCGGAAAACGCCTTCGTCCGAAATGGATCTCCGTTATGAAGTTCCATTAGACGGGCTGTGAGTTCGAGGCTGTCGATTATATCAGAATTCGTCATGCAAAGAAAAATATGGGTACGCAAAATACGGCATTCCTGCTACTTCACTTGCATACGACTGTAGAACAGCTCAGGCAACCCAGGCAGTATCACTGGCGAAATAGGCTCCATCCCTGGAATACGCCCTATATCTCCGAACGCCTTTCGTAAGCACCTCACCAATTCCAGCCTGAAACGCCGGCAATTCACTGGCGCTTTGTGATGAGGTAAGTCAAATACTAAAAAAAATTTAGCGAAGCAGTCAGGTGAGTATGGTGCTGTCACTGTCAGATGATTGAGTCGGGGATTTGTGGGATAAATGGTAGCCGTTGACAAAGCCTAACCGATTATTTCCGACGATGCTTTCCTTTTTCCTCCCTGCTTAGTAGTATCTTTATACCCCGTAACGCTTCAACCTGATTATTCTCATGGCGGCAACGGGCACCAACTCTACGCGAACTTCCGCGAAATACATATTTGTTACCGGCGGGGTAACATCATCTTTAGGAAAAGGCATCATTGCCTCTTCTCTGGCCAAACTGCTTCAATCACGCGGTCTGTCGGTCACCATCCAAAAGTTCGATCCATACCTCAACATCGACCCCGGTACGCTTAATCCGTATGAACACGGCGAATGCTACGTAACCGATGATGGCGCTGAAACAGACCTCGATCTGGGTCATTACGAACGGTTTCTGAACACACCCACATCGCAGGCCAACAACATCACCACTGGGCGCATCTACAACAACGTAATCACCCGCGAACGCAAAGGTGATTTCCTTGGAAAAACCGTGCAGGTGGTACCGCACATTACTGATGAGATCAAGCGTAATCTGCGTTTACTGGGCGACTCCGGAGAATTTGATATCGTGATCACCGAAATTGGCGGGTGCGTGGGCGACATTGAGTCGCTGCCCTTCATCGAGGCAGTTCGCCAGTTTAAGTTTGAACTGAATGAACACGATACGCTGATCATTCACCTCACGCTGGTACCCTACCTCCAATCGGCGGGTGAACTGAAGACAAAACCAACGCAGCACTCCGTAAAAATGCTTCAGGAGTCGGGTGTTCAGGCAGATATCCTCGTTTGCCGAACCGAACATCCCCTTCCAATGGACATCCGGCGGAAAATTGCGCTGTTCTGTAACGTACAGGTGAACTCGGTAATTGAGGCAATGGACGCCGAGACGATCTACGACGTACCCCTGCTAATGAAAAAGGAACGGCTCGATCAGCGCGCACTGTACATGCTTGACCTGTATAATGACCAGGACGCCGACCTTGAGGCCTGGAAAGGATTCCTGAACGGCCTCAAGAACCCGACCCACGAGGTACGTATTGGTCTGGTGGGTAAATACGTAGAACTGCACGACGCCTACAAGTCAATTGCCGAATCGTTCATTCATGCCGGATCGAAGAATGAGTGCAAAGTGCATATCGACTGGATTCAGTCAGAAAATCTGGCTGATGAAGCGGCTGTAGAAGATCGCCTGCGCGATCTAGATGGTATTCTGGTGGCGCCGGGCTTTGGCGAACGGGGTATCGAAGGCAAGATCAACGCGATTAAGTATGCCCGTGAAAACGGCGTTCCTTTCTTCGGCATCTGCTTAGGCATGCAATGCGCCGTGATCGAATACGCCCGCAACGTACTGGGCCTGGCCGATGCGCACTCGTATGAGATGAACCCCGAAACGCCACACCCGGTCATCAACATGATGGAAGACCAGAAAAAAGTGGTCAATATGGGCGGCACTATGCGGTTGGGAGCGTACGCCTGCAAGATTAAAAAAGATTCGCTGGCCTATCAGGCATACGGTAAAACGCTTATCAGCGAACGGCACCGGCACCGCTATGAATTCAACAGCGCCTATGCCGATCAGTTTGAAAAAGGCGGAATGCGCGCTGTGGGTACAAACCCCGAAACAGGCCTGATCGAGATTGTTGAACTCCCCAAACACCCCTGGTTTGTTGGTGTTCAGTTCCACCCTGAACTGAAAAGTACGGTTATGGCTCCTCAGCCCCTGTTTGTGCAATTTGTAAAAGCCGCCATGGCCTTCTCGGATCACCGGCAGGCATATGCTACGCCCGCGACCTCCGAAACCCTTGTTGGTTAACCGGACGTATTGGCGTAATTTTGCACTCGGAAATATGGTTTGCTGTTTTCTGTCTGCTGTCTCCTGCTGCGGGTGCCTGTTGCTCCTGTGCCACACGAAACAGAAAACAGAAAACAGAAAACTGTAAACATAAAAAATGGATCGCAATCAACTAATTGGCCTGCTCCTTATTCTGGCCATGTTTGTCGGTTACCAGTACCTGGTACCGAAACCCCCGCCGGAAAAGAAACCGGCCCAAATCACTAAAACAACCAAGCCAGCACCGGGAAGCGCTTCTACCGCCGCCGCCCCGCTCGATTCAGCCGCCGCACGTACCCAGTTTGGCGATTTTGCTCCAGCAGCAGTTGGCGAAGCCCGCGATATCGTTGTTGAAAATCCGGAAGTTAAAGTAACCTTCAGTACGCTGGGCGGCCGGGTAAAAGAAGTGCTCCTGAAGAAATACAAGACGTTCGACAATAAGCCACTCCTGCTGGTCGATGCCAAAACGAACCGTACAGTGCTTGAAATGCCTACCAAAACGGGCAAAGTCGATCTACACGAGTTGTATTATCAGACCACCTCACAGGGTGGCTCCGTTTCGGGCCAACCGCAGGTAATCACCTTCCGGGCCAACGCAGGCAATGGGCAGGCTATTGAACAGTCATACACTGTTCCGGCTACCGGCTACGCGATCGACTATGCATTGAAAGCCAGCAACATAGATAATGTACCTGCAACTGCAGAAGTACGGTTCCTGTGGGAAGACCGGATGCCGCAGTTCGAGAATGACCTGAGCAACAACCGCCGTGCGGCTACTATCAACTACCTGACAACGAAAGACAATTTCGACCACCTGGCCGAAAACGAAAGTAGCAACGAGGCCGTAGTAGAGGATCCAGTTAAGTGGTTTGCTATCAAGCACAAATACTTCCTGTCTGCGTTCATAGCCCAGAATACGCAGTTGAACAAGGCGAAGTTTCAGACCATTGTTGACCTTGCCGATAGCAGCACCGTGAAAACGGCGATTGCCGACGTAAGCATTCCGCTCGCCGACATCAAATCGGGTAAAGGCCAGTTCCGCTACTATTACGGCCCCAACGATTTCCAGATCATTAAAGAGGGCGTTGCCCCTGACTTCGACCAGAACGTGTATCTGGGCTACTCAATTCTTAAGCCAATCAACAAATACTTCTTTGTACCAGTCTTTAATTTCCTCGAGAAATTCATTGGCAATTACGGTCTGCTGATTTTCTGCCTGGTTGTTTTTGTCAAGCTTCTCCTGACTCCGCTGACGTATAAATCGTACATCAGCATGGCTAAAATGCGGGTGCTGGCTCCTGAACTGGCCGTTATTAAAGAACGGGTTGGCGATGATATGACCAAGCAGCAGCAAGAGCAGATGAAGCTGTATCAGGAGGTGGGCGTTTCACCGCTCAGCGGTTGTATTCCGGTGCTGGCCACCATGCCCATTCTGTTTGCGCTGTTCCAGCTGTTTCCGAACCTGATTGAATTACGGCAGAAAACCTTCCTGTGGGCGCCCGACCTGTCTACGTATGACTCGTTCATCAAGTTTGGTTTCACCATTCCGTTCGTTGGCGACCACCTGAGCCTGTTCACGGTGATGATGACCATTTCGAGTATTGCGTATGCCTATTATAATAACCAGACAACGCCTCAACAGCCTGGTCCGGTGAATATGAAGGCCATGAGTTACATTTTTCCGGTCATGTTTATGTTCGTCCTGAACTCATTCCCGGCGGGTCTGACCTGGTATTATTTTGTTTCAAACGTGGTCACTATTGCCCAGCAGCTCCTCATCCGGAATTTCGTTGACGAAACGAAATTGAAAGCCATGCTCGATGAGAACCGAAAAAAGATTGCCGCTGGTGGTGGCAAGAAGTCGAAGTTCCAGGAGATGCTTCAGAAACAGCTCTCAGCTGCCGAAGATGCCCGCAAGCAAGCTGAAGAGGCCAAAAAACGGGCTAAAAAATAAGTTTGTGTATCAGTTGCCTTAGCCGGTTTGTTACGTCATAACCGCATCAAAACCGCCGTGTTCCACAATTGGCAGCGGATCACTTAAAATGCCTAAACTGGCAACGCGAAAAAAGCAACGCAGCGAAGGCGTTGCTTTTTTCGCGTTCCACTGACAGTTATGACCAGGAAGCAGATTAAACTAGTTGCGCTCTGTTGGGCCGGATTCCTAGCAAGCACAGAAGGTAATGCTCAGAAAAACAAAGACATAGAACGGCGCTATAAGGCTGGCGTTCGTCTGGTACAAATGGGCGATTACGATAAGGCGCGAGCTGAATTACAGCCGGTAATGCAACGGGATGGTAGTTACGCGCCCTTCGCCTATTATTATTATGCCGATGCCTCGTACCGGCAAAAGCGCTACGAAGCAGCCCGGGCTACGCTGAAAGAACTGATCGATCGGTTCCCAAACTGGCTCAAGAAAGAAGAAGCCTACTACCTGGCCGCCGCAGCAGCGTATGAACAGGGGCTATACGATGAAGGCCTGTCTTACACGCAGTTGATCGCCGATCCCGACCTGAGGAATGATCTCGACCGAATGGAGCAAACCTTTCTGCCCCGGATCAGCGACCTGAATCGACTTAAAGCGCTTCAAAAACAGTACCCGAAAAACAAAACGCTCGCCCGAACGCTGGTTGACCTCATCCAACGAACGTCGTCGGATAAGGAAGATCTGGAGTTATCGGATCGTCTATCCAATCGGTATGGCATTGTCCCAACGCCCGTCAGCAAGCCTCCAGTTGGCCGGCCTGTGGAACCGAACGTACCTGTAAGCCAGCCAGCCACAACAGCGCGTGTTGACAAAGCCAAGGCAAAAGGCTATTTTAATATAGGTGTTCTATTCCCGTTTCGGGTAAATCGGTTCAACACTACTGAACGGGGACGCTCAAATCAGTATGTATACGATCTGTATGAAGGCATGAAACTGGCTAAGACCAAACTCATGGCCGAAGGTATCATCGTTAATCTGTTCGCATATGACATCGATAATGACGCCGATCAGACATTGGATTTGTTGAACAACGCGTCGTTCGCCCAGAACGACCTGCTCATCGGGCCACTCTACACCGAGCCAAATCGGCTGGTTTCAGCCTTTGCAACCCAGAATGACATTCCCCTGGTGAATCCTATCGCCACTAATCACGAACTTATTGCGAACCAGCCCAATGCCTTCCTGGCCCAGCCATCAACCACACAGCAGGCCATTGAAACCGCCAACTTTGCCAAAGAAATAACAACCATCCGGAAAGCAGCCGTGTATTTCGGAGCATCCCGCAAAGATTCGTTGCTGGCATCAGCTTATCAGTCTACCCTGAAGGCTCAGGGATTTCAAGTGGTCGAATTCCGGCGTCTGATCGGTAATGCTACGGCGATGGCGGCTAAGATGAAGTTGACGGAAGAAAATAAACCTGGCCATGTTTTCCTTGCCAGCAGCAATAACGATGACGGGACGGCTATGCTGGATGCGCTGAGCAAGCGGGGCATATCAAGTCCGTTGATTGCCACCTACCCGGCTTTCAATTATTTCCGGAACTCGCTGTCGACCTTCACACGACGGGAGCTGTACCTGGTTGCACCGGAGTTCATGGATATCGAGCGCAGCCCCACTGAAGTGTTTCAGGAAACGTACCTGGCCAAGCGCAACATCATTCCGTCAACGTTTGCGGCGCAGGGGTACGATATGCTGCTGTTCTTTGGCCGCCAACTGGCACGAGGAACAATCAGATCAAAAGTGCTGATGCGATCAGACGTAAGCGACGACTACGTGCTATCAGGCTTCGATTACTCTAAATCAAATGATAATCAGGTTGTTCCCATTATTAAGTTTGATGGCAGCCGGTTCGTAAAAATCAATTAGCGAATGAGCAGATGAGAAAAACGAGTGATTAATACAGTGCCTATGCCCTCCAATTTGCATAGGCAACGCCTAACTCGTTCATGCAATCATCTGCTCATTCGCTCATTCACTATGAAGAGCGAAGAACTTTTTGAGAAAGCAAAGCTGCTGATTCCCGGCGGTGTCAATTCACCGGTGCGGGCTTTTCGGGCGGTAGGTGGAAATCCCCTGTTTATTAAATCAGCGAAGGGCGCTTACATCACCGATGAAGACGATCGGCAGTATATCGAATTGATCAATTCGTGGGGGCCGATGATTCTCGGCCATGCGTTTGAACCAGTTGAAAAAGCCGTTCGCGACGCCATTCAGCATTCATTTTCATTCGGCGCGCCAACACGAAAAGAGGTAGAAATGGCCGAACTGATCATCGAAATGGTGCCCTCCGTTGAGAAAGTTCGTATGGTCAATTCGGGAACGGAAGCCACTATGGCCGCCATTCGGGTGGCTCGTGGCTTTACCGGACGCGACAAATTAATCAAGTTTGAAGGCTGCTACCACGGCCACGGCGATTCCTTTCTTATTGCGGCCGGTAGCGGAGCCATGACCATGGGTACGCCTGATAGCCCTGGCGTAACGAAAGCTACTGCCCACGACACCCTGACGGCACCTTATAACAATCTGGCTGCCGTTGAGCGTTTGATCGATGCCAATCCTAATCAGATTGCCGCTCTCATTCTGGAACCGGTAGTGGGTAATATGGGCTGCGTTTTGCCTGAGCCAGGATTTCTGCAGGGAATTCGTGATCTCTGCATAAAACACGGCATCATCTTGATCTTCGACGAAGTAATGACTGGCTTCCGGCTTGCCAAAGGGGGAGCGCAGGAACGTTTCGGTATACTGCCCGACATGACCACCATGGGCAAGATCATCGGCGGTGGTATGCCAGTTGGGGCCTACGGCGGACGTACCGATATCATGAACATGGTATCACCGGCGGGGCCTGTGTATCAGGCAGGTACGTTATCAGGTAACCCCATTGCCATGTCGGCGGGGTTGGCTATGCTTCACCATCTGAACAACCACCCCGAGGTATACACACGTCTTGATGAAGTTGGTCGGCGCCTGGCCGATGGTTTCCGGGCCAGCGCCGTTAAACTGGGGCTGAACTACACGGTGAACCAGATTGGCTCAATGTTTACCCTTTTCATGACTGACAAACCGGTCACCGATCTGGACTCAGCCAAAACATCAGACATTCCTCAGTTCGGCCGGTATTTCCATGCTATGCTCGAGCGGGGCGTGTACCTCGCTCCTGCTCAGTACGAAAGTCTGTTTGCCTCGACCGCCTTAACTGATGAGCTGATCGATCAGGTGATTCAGGCTAGCGAAGAATCATTAGCGGTGGCAATCAGCTAAGCGGACTCATCGTGAATATGACCTTTTCAATTATCATTCCCGTTTATAATCGTCCCGACGAGCTGGCTGATTTATTGAATAGCCTGACCCGGCAAACTAAGACGGATTTCGAGGTGCTGGTAATTGAAGATGGCTCAACGAATAAAGCCAACAACGTGGTGGCGACGTACCTGGACAAGCTCCGGGTACGTTACTACGACAAGCCCAATACAGGCCAGGGCTTTTCCAGGAATTACGGTTTCGAGCGCGCTACCGGCGATTATTTCATTGTCTTCGACTCCGATGCGGTGGTACCACCAACGTACCTGGAAACCGTTGATACGTACCTGAAGCATACGCCCCTGGATGCCTACGGCGGGCCAGACGGAGCAAGTCCTGATTTTTCAGATACCCAGAAGGCGATCAGTTATGCAATGACGTCGGTATTTACAACCGGTGGCATTCGAGGCAAAAAACAGAACGTGGGCGGTATTTTTCTACCCCGATCATTCAACATGGGGATGTCGAGGCAGGTATTTGCCCAAACCGGCGGATTTGCCAAACGCGATATGGGTGAAGACATGGAACTGAGCACCCGGCTAATTCGCCTCGGCTACAAGGTGGGGCTTATTCCTGATGCCGTTGTTTTTCACAAACGCCGGGGTACTCTAAGTGCCTTCTTTCGGCAGATCATTGACTTTGGCCGTACGCGTGTTCAACTACAGCGATCGTTTGGCATTCCAATCAAACTTGTCCACACGTTCCCCGTTCTGTTCACACTTGGCTGGGTAAGCTTACCCTTGTTAGCCATTATTTGGTTACCGCTGGCCAAACTGGGTGCAGCTGTTTATCTGCTTTTTGCGCTGCTGGTTTTGGTCGACGCCACAACGCAGGAAAAGAGTTTACCGATCGGCTGGCTTAGTCTACAGGCAGCCATTACCCAGCTTTCGGCCTACGGTTTCGGGTTTGTGGGTGAATGGTTACACCTATTTCCGCAAAAAAAGGGGAATGAAGACGCCAGAAAGCCGACTGGTACCTGAAACGCTGTATTTTGCAGCTCTTTATTCTACAGAACCCCCTGACGTAGTACATGGCTAATCCCCCGAAGCCCCCCGGACAGCGGTTGGTAAAACGCATGAGTGCCCGCACAAAGTGGTTGATCATGGCGCCCACCGGGCTGCTGCTGATTGGCTTTGGCCTGTGTGTATTTAGCGGTGCCGGTTATGATATGCAAACTGGCGCACCCTTTATGCGATGGTTCCTGAAAGGTACCTATAGCCTTATTCTGATCAACGGAGGGTTGTCGATCTTCGGCTCCGCCATTCGCTTTCGGGTGATGATCGACACACGCCAGATTATCCGGCAAGAGTTGAAACGCCGCCTGAAAGAGGTTAATAAAAAACGAAAAGCTCCGTCACCTAAGCGGGACGGAGCCTCTTAAAACGTACGATCAATCTTCAAGTGTCAACTGACGCTGTTTACTTACTGGAGCAACAACTCATACTGCCACTTAAAAACTGACACGCCATTATGCTGCTTTCTTTTCGGCGAAAGACGCTTTGATTGCTTCTACATCAACATTTTTGATGGTTGGCTTCAGTGTCAGTTGTTTGATGGCTTTAACAGCGTTATTAGCAATAGCGCGGTTTTTACGGCCTTTCCGAAGTAATTTGGTAACTCCCATTGTGATATATCGTTAATTGACGGTTCAAATTTTTGGAACGCAAAAGTAGGCATTTTCAGGCAAAAAATCGGTATTGGCCCTGAATTTTGCCTCACAATAAACTCACCTACACCTTCTTCAGAAACTCGGTACGCAACACCATCGCCGTGCCACCAATCCGGCAGTCTACCTCATCGGGGTCGTCGGTAAGTCGAATTTTCTTTACTGTTGTGCCGCGTTTCAATATGGTCGATGATCCTCTGACCTTCAAGTCTTTGATCAGGGTCACGGCATCACCATCGCTCAAAAGCGTTCCGTTACTGTCTTTTACGTCCATTATCAGATTAAATTAAAGTACACGTTTTACTTCTCGCGCATCGAGCTCCACAAGGCAGCTTTCTGGTTGACCTGCCTGAGCCAGAATTTCTTCCCCTGCCGGTTCCAGTGCCCGTCGCCCAGGTGATACCAGTCTGGATGTTGCCGAAGGGTGTCAATTGTTGAGATGATAGGCGCTTCTAAACGGGGATTTGCTTCTAGGCGCTCAATCTGATGGTTATACGTGCCATATGTAGGGTCCAAAATAGTTGCTTTATTAGGCACCAGGCACAGGTATACTTCCCTGAAACCCATTTGCAGGTAATGCCGACGAAGTGAATTGACGTTGCTAACCAGCGTATCCAGGCGCTTATCTGTGATCGGATAGAATGAGCTGTAGCTCGTGGTCGAATCGACTTCTACTTTGTAAAAAAGGTGTTTTTTGTCTTTCGACGCCGCCGTCCCTGCCGTTCGCCCGAACAGTTTGAACAGAAGTTCTGCTTTCGCTTCCTTAAAACGAATGGCCAACGGACCGTTGAAGAGTATGAATTCGATTCGCTGATTAATTTCTGTTCCAAACCGGGTCAGTAACCAGGATGTATTTGGCTCCTCTTTGGGCGATTCGGCCGACTGAATCTGGCCAGCACCTGGATGCGAGGCTGAACTGGGCACAAAACCACCGTTTATAAATATGGCTTCATACTCAGGTGAATACATTCGCTCCTGCAGCACTCGTTCAATTATCTGAACGACCAGAATATTCGTCCGTGTCGTATCCAGAGATACTTTCAGGGGGATTTTATTACCAACCCACCGGTGGAAATTGCGATGGCCTGCATAGAAACTGGTGTCTATGTTGGTGAAGCTGTCACCTAGTGTATACACATCTACGTCGTGGTAGTGTTTGGTGGGCCTGTCGGCGTCGGTAAGCTCGCCATTGACATAAATATCCGTTTCTTTAAACTCCGGCAGATTCGACATATTGTACAAATCGCCATAGCTATACTGGTTGGGAATAAAGCCGTGCTGATCAAGCCACCGCTGCATTGGTGGCGAGAGGGCCACCACAAACAATATGCCCGATATAACCAGAAAGCCCAAGCGTATCAACCTGGTAATCATACGTTTATAAATCAAAACTGGAAATAGATGAATTGGTTGGCCGTAAATACGCCGAAGAAATAGCAGAGCAGCAGCAGGCCGATGATCGTGATCCAGAAGTGCCCGTTTGAGAGGCGTTTGGTAAAGGCAATCCAGCGGGGTTCGAAGAGTAGGGCAGCAATCAGCAGGGCGCAGAAGCAGAGTTCGGTCAGCGAAGCAGACGTCTGAACGGGTGCCGACAAATTGGCCGTCAATACTTTTTTCAGCACAACAAACGCATCACTGGTACTGGCCGCTCTGAAAAATATCCAGGTTAGGGTAACCAGGGCAAACGTCAGCAGTTGATTTAGCCGATGAACCGCCATCCCCTTTAGCTGCGATTCGCGACGAACCGCTTCGCTGGTGTCGGTTGATCGGCGTGACCACAATTGCCCTACGACCAGGTAAAAGCCGTGCAGCAGACCCCAGATAATGAATTTCCAGTCGGCGCCGTGCCAGAGGCCACTCAGGCCAAATACGGTCATCGTGTTCAGGTACGTTCGGGCAGTAGATACCCGGTTGCCCCCCAGCGGAATATAGACGTAATCGCGAAACCAGCTCGACAGGGAAATGTGCCACCGCCGCCAGAATTCGGCTATGGAGGCCGACAGATAAGGCGTATCGAAATTCTTCATCATCCTGATTCCCAGCACCTGCCCGGCACCGATGGCGATATCGGTATAGCCCGAAAAATCGCAATAGATCTGAATAGAATAGAAGATCGCTGCTATGATAAAGGTTGCGCCGTTGGTTGTTTCGACGTGGGCGAAAGCGGGGTCGACCACCAGTGCCATTCGATCAGCGATGACTACTTTTTTCACAAAGCCGCCCGCCATCAACATCAACCCGTACCGGACACGCGCCCAGTCAAAGGGTTGAAAGTCATGAAACTGGTGCAGAATATTCTGGGGGCGTTCAATGGGGCCAGCTACCAATTGCGGGTAGAAGAGCACATAAAGCGCATACACCCCAATATTATGTTCGGCCTTCTGGTTGCCCCGGTAAACTTCAATTGTGTAGCTGATCGACTGAAATGTATGAAATGACAAGCCGATGGGAAGCACAATGCCGGGTATGAGTTCGCCCAGCATCGGAACAGAGTGTGTGATGCCAACGGTACCCAGCAGCAACGATATCTGTGTATGAAAAAAATCGTAATACTTGAAAAAGGCAAGCAGGCCAACGTTGGCTACCAGGCTGATAATGAGCAGTAACTTCCGCCTGTGGCCCTGCGATCGTTCAATATAAATGCCGGCAACATAGTCAATCAGGATCACCAGACCCAGAATGAGCAGGTAAACCGGAATGAAGGCCATGTAGAAATAACAACTGGCCAGCAGCAACAAAACCCAGCGACCACGCAATGGCAAACTAAAATAGGCCAGCGTGGTAAACAGGAAAAACAGTAAAAAATGTAGCGAGTTAAAAAGCATTACACACGATTGAATTGGCACGTTCAGCCCAAATCACCGACCATCCACTGCCGAAATGACCAGTCTGTCGGGCTCACCCCCGCGAGCCCTGTTGAAGATGACAAAGCTACGCGGAATCAGATGGTTCTAAAAATAGGCGAATGTATACGGCAGTTCTATCTTCACATCGTGCCATTCGGGCGGCCATCGTACCTTTGTGGCATGAAACCATCAGTTGTTAAAGGAACGCGTGATTTTGGGCCGGAGCAGATGAGCAAACGGCTATTTATTTTCGATACCATCCGGCAAACATTCCGGCGCTTCGGCTTTCAGCCTCTGGAAACACCCAGCATGGAAAACCTGTCGACGCTGACGGGGAAATACGGCGACGAAGGCGATCAACTCCTGTTCAAAATTCTGAATTCCGGCGATTTTGCGGCGGGCCTCACCGAAACTGATCTGGCCCAGGGCAGCAAAAAGATGACCTCTCGATTGGCCGAAAAGGGGTTGCGCTATGACCTGACGGTGCCCTTTGCCAGGTACGTTGTTATGAACCGGCACGCCCTGCCAATGCCCTTCAAACGATATCAGATGCAACCCGTGTGGCGCGCCGACCGTCCACAGAAAGGCCGTTACCGTGAATTTTACCAGTGCGACGCCGATGTGGTAGGCACCGATTCGCTGCTCTGCGAAGCCGAGATCGTGCTCATGGTACATGAGGTATTCCATAACCTGGGCGTAGCTGACTTCACGCTGAAAATTAATAACCGCAAGATTTTAGCTGGAATAGCCGAGGCCATTGGCCGCGCTGGTGAAGAAAGTACACTGGCCGTTGCCATTGATAAACTCGATAAGATCGGCCAGGAAAAAGTAATCGACGAGTTACGCGAGCGGGGATTTTCAGACGACAATATCACTGCGTTGCAACCGCTCTTTACGATCAACGGTAAGCCCACTGATGTGCTCGCTACGCTACGTACCTGGCTTACAGAATCGGCGTTGGCCCAACAGGGAATAGCCGAACTGGAAGAAACGCTTCAGCTAGTTGATGGGCTGGGCCTGGCCGACGCACTAATTGAGATTGATGTAACCCTGGCAAGGGGGCTCTCCTACTACACCGGAGCTATTTTTGAAGTGAAAGCGAATGGCGTGTCAATCGGCAGCGTCAGTGGTGGAGGGCGTTATGATAACCTCACAGGTACGTTCGGGATGCCGGGCCTGTCGGGTGTTGGTATCTCTTTCGGCGTTGATCGCATTTACGATGTGATGGAGGAGCTCAACCTGTTTCCGGCATCGGCAGCGCAGGGAACACAGGTGTTGCTGGCGTGTCTGGACACCGACGGTCGCTCCATTGCGTTACCCCTACTTAGTCGGCTTCGGGCGGCAAACGTACCTGCTGAGTTGTATCCTGATGTAGCGAAGGTGAAAAAACAACTCGATTACGCCAATCAGAAGCAGATTAAATACGTTGTACTGATTGGTTCAGACGAAGTACAATCAGGTCAGCTTTCGGTAAAAAACATGACAACCGGCGAGCAGCAGAAACTCACTGCCGAGGCAATCGTTGACTTCCTGTCAGTTGAATGTAGCTAGCTTTAGAGCCGGTTATTGCGTTAGATGCTGCTCAGGGATATACAGCCTGAACCGGGTTCCCTGAGCAGCAGTGTGATTGTATATAGCTGGTTGACCACTGGTCGGGAAACTGATTTCTTCGAGTGCAGGTGCCAGATTCTCAACGGTGAGGGTTCCGCCGGCCTGTTCGCTTAGCCCTTTTATGAGCCGTTTCCCGAATGAGGTTGTCGGCCGGTTCCACATCTGCAAATCAATGCCCGGTCCATTGTCGGCTACTTCGAGTAACAGCCCCTCCCGTTTCAGCAAGGATACCGACAGTTTCGGCTCGCGTACGTTTGGCACCGCATATTTGAAACAATTGGTTAATAATTCGTTGATGATGAGGCTCATAGGGACCGCCATATCGATATCCAGCACATCAACGTCACTATCGATATGTAACGCCACGGATTGTGGCGAATACCCATACGCCTGCATGATGCTGTGCGTAAGCTCTTCCAGGAACTGCCCCATATGAATGCTGGTGAGCTCATCTGACTGGTAGAGCCGCTGATGAATAAGCGAGATCGCCTCAATACGCCGCTGCCCTTCCTGAAAAGCCTTAATGGCCTGCTCGTCTTCAAGGCGGTTCAGTTGTAAGCTCAGCAAGCCCGAAACGATAGCCAGATTATTTTTTACCCGATGGTGCAGTTCGCGCATTACCGTTTGCAGTTGAACAGACTGCTCCTCAATGCGTGCTTTATCGGCCTGAAGTTCGGCCGTTCGGTCAGCCACCTGTTCTTCCAGCGTTTGTGCATAGCGGGTTAGTTCAGTTTGTGCATTATACAACGAACGAGTCATCTGATTAAAATGCTGCGTGAGCACCCCAACTTCATCCTGCGTCGACTGAACGACCTGTACTGTCAGATCACCCGCATTCACATGTCGTACACCGTCGAGCAGGCGAAGTACAGGCTGCGTTAAGGCTGCGTTGATCAGGCGAGGCAAGAGCAGGAAATTCAGTGAGGCAGTACCAACAATCAGAAGCAGAATTTTCAGAAGGCTATCCTGCTGGGCAACACGGGCGGGCAAATCGAGGATATCGACCGGCGGGCAAAACACCAGCATGACCGTTAGCAGTATTGACGCAATCGAAATCTGGGTGAACCCGATCTGTTTCACCTTCAGGCTGGTAGGAACCGCCGAATACGTCAGATAAACGATAATTTCGGTCAGATTCCCAAACCAGAGCAGCGTTGAGTACGTCCAGTAGCCTACGTTGGAATAGAAGCCGACCGATATGACGACCAGACACATGACGACAAAAATCCAGTTAACTGCCGTCATCCAGCGCACCCCCGTGGTATTTGGCGAATCTTGCTGACGAAGCCGGATGGCCTTACGCGTACAGACAATCAGTGCCCATACGTTCGTTAGCGAGCCGTATAGAAATCCGGCGAAATTGAGTGATTCCAGATTGCTGTTGTTGAAAAACTCATTCCAGACTGTAAACAGACACAGCAACGTACCCAGCCCAAACGACAGGTACCTCACCACACGCCGCTCTTTGGGGAACGTGTCGTCCAGAAAGACATAGTTGAACTGCACAAAAGCAATTTCGACCAGGGCAAGGGCCGGAAATGTCCAGCAGGTAAGCAGTAGTTTGTAGGGTAAGCTCCCAATGTACGCTGGATGAACGGCGTAGTGAAAGAATTCGCTGATCTGCCACACCATCTGGCATAAGTAAAACACCAGTAACCAGCTTCGGGTGAGCGTTTCGACGGGCGATTTTCGAACAAAAACCCACATACTCCCCATCACCAACGCTAAACTAACAGCCATCAACGAGTTAGTGTGGAGTAAAAGATAGGGCATAACTGTGGTTGAGGCTACGTTTCAGCGGAAGCGTCTCTCCACTGTTTCGGTTGAATGAGCAATATCTGCATTTTACGGCAATCAAGGCACATTCATACTTACTTATGCCCAAAAGTTAGACCTTACCTGACTCCTGCAACCGATGAACGACACATTTCGGCTGTCGTTTACTTACTTGTGCATTGGATGAATGCATAATTATCCGATAATCGCCAGACAGGCTCGACTACCAGGATACATGTCGCCTGATGACTGAGAATTAGTTTAAGCCTCTGTAACTGGCTAATCTGTTGATTGGTAACGTCATTACACTTCCCATTCAGTGTAACCCGAAATATTTCTGCTAACGCAGGGCACAAATCCCCTCATCAATTCGCTTAATTTTACTAGAGCCAAGCCTACCGTTCTCAAGCTCGGCTAAATCCGGCTATAGACATTTCTTAGATATGCAATTCTCACATCTCCACTGCCACACGCAATATTCACTGCTCGACGGGCAGGCAGATATTAAGAAGCTGATTAAGAAGGCAAAAGCGGATAATATGCCCGCCGTGGCTATTACCGACCACGGCAATATGTTCGGCGTGTTCGAGTTTGTGGCCGAAGCCGCCAAGCAGGGCATTAAACCCATTGTCGGCTGCGAATTTTATGTAGTTGAGGATCACCACGTTAAACAATTCACGAAAGAAAAGAAAGACGTTCGGTATCACCAGTTGTTACTGGCCAAGAATGCAACGGGCTATAAAAACCTGGTGAAGCTGTGCTCGCTGGGCTACATGGAAGGCCTGTACGGTAAGTATCCGCGTATTACCAAAGCTCTGATTGAGCAGTATAAGGAAGGCCTTATCGCATCAACCTGCTGCATTGGGGCCATGGTGCCGAAGACCATTCTGAAAAAGGGCGAAGAAGCTGGCGAGATCGAGTTCAAATGGTGGCTCGACCGGTTCGGCGAAGATTACTACGTGGAGCTTCAACGCCACGAAATTCCCGATCAGATCAAGGCCAACGAGGTGCTGGTGAAGTTTGCCAAAAAGTACAACGTTAAGATTATTGCCTCCAACGATTCGCACTATGTGGATCAGGACGACTGGGTGGCGCACGATATCCTGCTGTGCGTAAACACCGGCGAAAAGCAGAGCACGCCGTCGATGAAGGAGTTCAGCGACGACGAGGCGATGCCCAAAAACACGCGCTTTGCGTTCTTCAGCGATCAGTTCTATTTCAAGAACACCCAGGAAATGTCCACGCTGTTTAAGGATATGCCCGAAGCCATCGACAACACGAATGAGATTGTCGGAAAGGTCGATACGCTGAAACTGAAGCGCGACATTATGCTGCCCAACTTCCCGATCCCGAAGGAGTTTCAGCAGCACGCCGACGACGTTATGAACCAGTGGGAGTACCTGAAGCACATGACCTATGAGGGTGCCAAAGAACGGTATGTCGACATAACGCAGGAAGTGCAGGAACGACTGGACTTTGAATTGTTCACGATCCGGACAATGGGCTTTGCGGGTTATTTCCTCATCGTGGCCGACTTCATTAAAGCCGGGCGCGACATTGGCGTGATGGTTGGACCCGGTCGTGGCTCGGCGGCGGGTTCGGCGGTGGCCTACTGCATCGGAATTACCAACATCGACCCGATCAAGTACAACTTGCTGTTCGAACGATTCCTGAACCCCGACCGGAAGTCGATGCCTGATATCGATACCGACTTCGACGATGAAGGTCGTCAGAAGGTGATCGATTACGTGGTTGATAAGTACGGCAAGCAACAGGTAGCGGCCATTGTCACTTACGGCACCATGGCGGCCAAGTCGGCCATCAAAGATGTGTCGCGGGTGATGGACCTGCCCCTCAACGACGCCAACGCGCTGGCCAAGCTGGTGCCCGACAAGCCGACGTATAATATGACCCTGAAACGGATTTTTGAAGATCCGATTGACGGACCCGGCGGCTTGTCGAACATCATCTCGCCCGATGAAGTAGAGAACGTCAGGAAAATGCGCGCGCTCGAGTCGGGCGATCAGAGTGTTGGCCGGACCATGAAGCTGATCGACACAGACAAGGTGCAGAACGTACTGCAACAGGCGCGTCGACTCGAAGGTACAGTGCGCAACACGGGGGTTCATGCGGCGGGGATCATCATTGCCCCGAGCGATCTGTCAGATATCGTTCCGGTCTCGACCTCGAAAGATACCAACCTGATCATCACGCAGTATGAGGGGAAAGTAATCGAAGATGCCGGGGTTATCAAGATGGACTTTCTGGGTCTGCGGAACCTCACGATCATCAAAGAATGTCTCCGGCTCATCAAACAGAACTACGGGCTGGTTATCGATATCGACAAGATTCCGCTCGACGACCCGAAACCCTACGAACTATTCCAGCGGGGCGAAACAAACGCCATTTTCCAGTTTGAATCCGACGGGATGAAGAAGTACATGAAGGACCTGAAGCCTGACCGCTTCGAGGACCTGATTGCGATGAACGCCCTCTACCGCCCCGGCCCGATTCAGTATATTCCAAACTTCATTAACCGGAAGCATGGTCGCGAGGCAGTTACCTACGACATGCCCGAGATGGAAGAGTTTCTGGCCGACACCTACGGGATTACGGTGTACCAGGAGCAACTGATGCTGCTGTCGCAGAAGTTGGGCAACTTTACCAAAGGTGATGCCGACGTTCTGCGGAAGGCGATGGGTAAGAAAGACCGCGCCACACTGGACAAAATGAAGGGTAAGTTTATGGACGGCTGCGAAGCCAATAAACTGCCCCTGAAAGCCTGCGCCAAAGTCTGGACCGACTGGGAAGCCTTCGCGTCGTATGCCTTCAACAAGTCGCACTCTACCTGCTACGCCTTCGTGGCGTACCAGACGGCCTGGCTAAAAGCCCATTACCGCTCAGAATACATGGCGGCGGTATTGACCTCGTGCCTGGGTAACATCGAGAAAATCACGTTCTTCCTCGAAGAATGTAAAAACATCAACATCCCGGTGCTTGGCCCCGACGTGAATGAATCAGAACGGGTATTCGGGGTGAACAAGAAGGGCGAAATCCGGTTTGGGCTGGGGGCGATTAAGGGCTCGGGCGATGCGGCAGTAGAAAACATCATTGCTGAACGTACCCAGAATGGGCCTTATAAAGATATTTACGACTTCATTATCCGGGTCAACCTGCGTACGGTCAACAAAAAAACAATCGAATCGCTGGCCTATGCCGGAGCCTTCGATGCGCTCGACGAGACCATTCATCGAGCACAATACTTTGAGATTGTCCCGGGCGATAATGCAACGTTTATTGAGAAGATCATCCGGTTTGCCAACACACACCACGCCGAAAAAGCCGCTTCTCAGGTGTCGCTTTTCGGTGGCGGTGCCGGAAACGACGTAGCGATGCCCCGGCCTCGACCAGCGGTTGTTCCGATCTGGAATCAGATTGAGAAACTGAAATACGAGAAAGACGTCGTTGGCTTTTACATCACCGGTCACCCGCTCGATGAGTTTCAGGTAGAGCTGGACGGATTCTGCAACTGCACGCTGGACAAGGTTTACGAGACCAACGCGCCCGATATAAAGATTGGAGGTATCGTTTCGGCTGTGCAGACTCGCATTGCCAAAAATGGTAATCCGTTCATGATCTTCAAACTCGAAGATTATCAGGGATCAATGGAGATGACCCTCTTCGGCGACGATTATGCCCGTATGGCGCAGTATGTGGAAGTGGGCCTGTTCCTGCACGTGTCAGGCAAAACCCAAAACCGCTGGAATTCGGATCAGTTGGAATTTAAGCCGACAAGTATCCGGTACCTGAGCGAAATTCGGGAGAAGATGTGTAAGGAACTGGCCATCACCATCAATCTGGCGTACCTGAGTGAAGAGCTGATCGAAACAATCAACAACCTGGTGAAAGCCCATCCAGGTACGTGTACGCTTTCGATGAAAGTACAAGACCCGGAGGAACCAGTGGAAGTTAATCTACTGTCACGAACGATCCGCGTCTTTCCGGCCAACACCTTATTGAATGCCCTGCGCACTATGGACGGAGTACGATGCAAAGTAGCCTGATGAGCGAACGTCGATCCTAGTTTTTATCTGCTTTATATAATGAAGAGCTCTGGCTGTACAGTCAGGGCTCTTTTGCTTTTGGCACAACCGGACTTGTTTTGACTCTATTCCAGAAAATTTTAGCTTATTTCATGATCAATAGAATATTTTGCCTTTACGCGAAAACACAGAATTTATTAAAAGTTGCATTATTATAGGTAGAACCTTATGTTTTTGTCTTTATTTAATGTTATTATTTAATGAATATTCTATTTTACGGTCTTTTTGGTCTAAAAACATTGGACAAAACCTTGCACAGACCATTTTGTTAGATAAAATTTGCACGAAACCTAACTACTACTATCGTCGAGTCTAACAAAACAAACAGCATGAAAAAATCACTTTTACTTACATTTCTAGCAAGTTCAACTTTAGTAGCTAACGCAACAGATACAACTAGTGTTAACACACCTACCGTGCCTCAGCCTGCAGTCGTTCAACCAACGGCGGCTAAACCTAAAGCCGATGGCGACGACACTGGTAAGTTTACTTTTTCAGGCTACCTCGACACGTATTATTTCGGAAACTTCAATAACCCTAGAAGCCAGTCTAACTTAGGATTAAATGGCACAGGCGTAGGCAATGCTCGTGCGTTCGACCAGCGGTCCGGCCAGTTTGGCATTGGTCTGATTCAGGCTAAGGCGGTATATACAGCCGATAAAGTTGACGCCGTTATGGACCTCACTTTCGGGCCTTTCGCTGACCTAGGAAACTATGGTAACTACTTAGGTCCGCTGGGTCAGGGGTCAACCGCCCTTGCTATCAAGCAGGCGTATATTGTATTTAAGGCAACGCCAAAACTGTCATTCACAGCCGGTCAGTTCGGTACGCATATTGGTTACGAAGTGATCGATGCGCCGGTTAACTACAACTACTCGCTGTCTAACCTCTTCAACAATGGTCCTTTCTACCACATCGGTCTGAAAGCGCAGTATGCGTTCAGCGACAAAGCGTATCTGATGGTTGGTCTGGTAAACAACGTGGATAACCTGGTTGATAACAATAAGAAGAAAGGCCTGATTGGTCAGTTGTTCGTATCGCCTGCCACCGGCTGGAATGTATACCTGAACGCGATTGTCTCAAACGAAGCGTCGAAAGACATTCCGAATGCAAACGGAACGGGCGTAGCTGTCTCTGCTGACAATGCCAGCTATTCACTCTTCGACTTGACGACTACCTACCAGGTTACATCTAAGTTCTTCCTTGGCCTGAACGCCGCCGCCGGTTCACAAACAGGTGACTATCAGAACTATGGCGGGCCAACGTCTGCCAAAACGTGGGGCGGTGCCGCCATCTATTCAAACTATGCTTTCACGGATAAGTTTGGCCTGGGTATTCGCTACGAATCATTCGACAACAAAAACGGAGCACGGGCGCTGACCGATGCCTCTGGTGCCGGTGCCAGCGTAAACTCGATCACGATCACAGGCAACATTACCGGTGCCAACGGTCACGTGTTACTGAAGCCTGAGTTCCGGTTGGACAGCTATTCGGCCAACAAGTTTGAAATGAACGACGGCACATTAAGCAAAAGCCAGGCTACGCTTGGGATGGCTGCGATCTTCAAGTTCTAAAATAAACTGTTCGTCTGTAGTTGGTTTGCTGATTGCGACACGACGACATCAGCAAACCAACAAACACACAAACAATTTTCCTTTTACAACAAAACCAGTTAACTGTCATGCAAAAACCTGCAATTGTTCCTCTGATTATCCTGCTGGCTATCAGCTTATGGGCTGTTCTCAGTCCGTCGGTGCCAACAACAATCGTGACTGAAGGCATAAACTCCGGCGATACTGCCTGGATGCTTATGGCGGCAGCCCTTGTTCTTCTGATGACGCCCGGTCTGGCGTACTTCTACGGTGGTATGGTGAGCAACAAAAACGTGATCTCAACCATGCTTCAGAGTTTTGTGGCGATGGGCGTAATCAGTATTATCTGGGTCGTTTGTGGTTTCAGCCTGGCTTTCGGTGACTCAATCGGTGGTTTCATTGGTGACCCGCGCACCTTCCTGATGTTTAAAGGTGTGCTGGATGGCAAGCCCTGGTCATTAGCGGCAACGATTCCCCTGGTTGTATTTGCCTTCTTCCAGTTGAAGTTTGCCGTTATCACACCTGCCCTTATCACCGGTTCAATGGCCGAGCGGATCAACTTCCGGTCGTATGTTCTGTTCATGATCCTGTTCAGCCTGTTCGTATATGCTCCACTGGCTCACTGGACCTGGCACCCAGAAGGTTTCCTGTTCAAAATGGGCGTGCTTGATTTCGCTGGGGGCACCGTTGTACACATGTCGGCCGGTTGGGCCGCGCTTGCCGGTGCTCTGTACCTGAAGCGCCGTAAGAACCACGTAAACGCTAACTTCCTGCCACCAGCCAACATTCCGTATGTGCTGCTGGGAACAGGCCTGCTGTGGTTCGGCTGGTTTGGTTTCAATGCCGGTTCAGCAGTAGGTGCTTCACCACTGGCCGCTATCGCTTTTGCTACGACCAACACGGCTGCCGCTGCTGCTGGCCTTGGCTGGGTGCTGTTCGACGCGGCCAAAGGCAAAAAAGTATCAGCTCTGGGCTTCTGTATCGGTGCTGTTGTTGGCCTGGTTGCCATTACGCCTGCCGCTGGTTTCGTTACCATTCCACAGGCGATCTTCATCGGTACGATCGCTTCGATGGTATCGAACTTCGTTGCCCATCTGCGCTCTAAATCAACGCTCGATGATACGCTCGATGTGTTCCCTTGCCACGGTGTTGGTGGGATGGTTGGTATGCTGATGACCGGCATCTTCGCCAGCAAAGGCGTTAACGCAGCCGTTGTTGATGAAGGACTGGCTTACGGTGTTACCAAACTGTTTACCACCCACCTGATCGCACTGGTCGTTGTGTCGGCGTTCGCTTTCGTTATGTCATTGCTGTTGCTGAAAGTTACTGACCTGATTCTGCCCCTGCGCGTATCAGAAGCCGACGAGAAAGAAGGCCTCGATGTCAGCCAGCACGATGAGTTCCTGATCGACGCTTAGTCACGGTTTTTTTCTGGCGCTGCGGCTGATTCAGGAGATTGACTTCCTCAGTCGGGCGATTATAAACACTTCAACTCTGAACTAAAATATAACGACAGACCCACAGGCTTAGGTGTTGTGTTCGTAGCCCAGGTTATGGCCCATCGGACTGTGGTTTTGTTGTACTCGTTGAAGGTATCTGCTTCTGGCGGATACCTTCTTTGTTTTTGACAGGATCGGACCTGGGCAGCTGTTGTCGGGCCTGTCAAAAACAAACCCTGTCCCAATTCTTAACAGCGCTCATGCCAGGTACGTCGTATCTTTACGAATATGACGCGCTCATCACTTCGGGGACGTACCCGCGACGGATTGAACTTTGCCGGAAAACTCACCCCACGGCGCATTGCCAATGCCTTGAAGGTGCTGACCAGCTTTTACGCTTCCCGCCAGTCAGGCTTACCTAATCAACGGGGGTTGCCAGTTTCCTTATCTGTTGAACCAACAACTTCGTGCAACCTGCGCTGCCCGGAATGCCCCAGTGGCCTTCGCTCATTCACGCGGCCAACGGGTATGCTGGGCGTGGACATGTTTAAACGGACCATTGATGAACTGCACGATACCCTACTCTACCTGATCTTCTATTTTCAGGGAGAACCGTACCTGCACCCAAACTTTCTGGAGTTGGTTCGATACGCCGCCGACCGGAACATATACACGGCCACCAGCACCAACGCGCATTACCTCACCGACGACAACGCCCGCAAGACCATCGAATCGGGCCTCGACCGCCTGATTATTTCCATTGACGGTACATCGCAGGACGTGTATGAACAGTACCGCGTTGGCGGAAATCTGAACAAGGTGCTGGAAGGCACCAGGAATCTGATTCGCTGGAAGAAAGAGTTAAAGTCGGCTACACCGCACGTGATCTTTCAATTCCTGGTGGTGAAGCCCAACGAACATCAGATTGCCGAAGTGCATCAGTTGGCCCGTGAGCTGGGTGTCGATGAGGTAAAACTGAAAACGGCTCAGATCTACGATTACGAACATGGTTCAGACCTCATGCCAACCATCGAAAAGTACAGCCGCTATGCCCCTAAACCAGACGGAACCTTCGGCATTAAGAACGCGCTACTCGACCATTGCTGGCGCATGTGGCACTCCTGCGTGATGACCTGGGACGGGCGAATAGTGCCCTGCTGTTTCGATAAAGACGCTGACCATCAGCTGGGTACGTTACAGGACCATAGCTTCCGTGAGGTATGGTTCAGCGACGCGTACCGCCGTTTCCGTCAAACACTAATTCAGAGCCGGGCCGATATTGAGATGTGTAAAAATTGTACTGAGGGCGCTAAGGTGTGGGCGTAGACTTACAGAACGAAAGAGCAAATGAGGGCAAGAGTGAGGGCTCTGCCCGAAGACTTTGTCGATATAGTCGCTCTTTCTCGCTTTCTATCTTCCACTCTTTATTGCTTTGTGAAACATTTTCGTGAAACGTTTCTTGGAAAGCTAACATGGTTCCGGCATCTTTGGGACTGCAACGAACAAACCCATGGGTAAAGTTATTGCCATTGCCAACCAAAAGGGTGGCGTCGGTAAAACCACAACAACGATTAATCTGGCTGCCAGTCTGGCCGCTTTAGAATTTAGAACGCTAATTGTCGATGCTGACCCACAGGCAAACTCCACTTCCGGGCTGGGTTATAACCCTAAGGAGATAGAGAACAGCATTTACGAATGCATGATTGAAGACGTACAGACGCGCGACGCCATCATTCAGACCGACTTCCCCAATCTTGATTTACTTCCCTCCCACATCGATCTGGTTGGGGCAGAAATTGAGATGATCAACCTGCAAAGCCGGGAAGACAAGATGAAGGACGCGCTGAATCAGATTCGTGATGACTACGACTTCATTATCGTCGACTGTTCCCCATCGCTGGGTCTGATTACGATCAACAGCCTTACCGCTGCCGACTCGGTTATTATTCCGGTACAGTGTGAATACTTTGCGCTTGAAGGGCTCGGCAAACTGCTTAATACGATCAAAATTATTCAGTCACGCCTCAACACGGATCTGGCCATCGAAGGCATTCTGCTTACGATGTATGACCTGCGGGTGAGGCTCTCGAACCAGGTGGTAGGTGAAGTAACCTCTCACTTCCAGCAGATGGTATTTCACACGATTATTCCCCGGAATATTCGGTTGAGTGAGTCGCCAAGCTTTGGCGTTCCCGTACTGGCGCAGGATGCCGACAGCAAAGGTGCTATAAGCTACCTGAATTTAGCGCGCGAGATTTTGGTCAAAAACGGCCTCATGCCGCAGGAAACAGTTTAAAGAGTTTTCTGTCTTCCGTCTTTTGTTGCTCTGCCAATCAACGTACCTGACGCTAGCACGGCAACGCAACAGAAGACGGAAAACAGAAAACAGAAGACACTTTTTCGTAATGAACACGACAAATACGAAGGCGGGTGCGCCAAAAAACAATAAAATGATGGGCCTTGGTCGGGGGCTTGGTGCCTTGTTGCAAGACAGCGACGGACGGCAGCAAACCAAGCCATCGCCCTACGAGTCGATCAGCACCATGACCGAGATTAGTCTCGATCAGATTGAAACCAACCCGTTTCAGCCCCGCACCCGATTCGACGAGGAGGCGCTGAACGAACTGGCCGACTCGATCCGCGTACAGGGAATCATTCAGCCCATCACGGTACGGCAATTGGGTAAAGACCATTACCAGCTCATCTCGGGCGAGCGCCGGTTGCAGGCATCCAAGTTGATTGGTATGCTGCACATTCCGGCCTACGTCAGGACGGCGAATGACCAGCAAATGCTGGAGATGGCCCTGATCGAAAACATTCAGCGTGAAAACCTGAACTCGATCGAGATTGCCCTCTCCTACCAGCGGCTCATTACCGAATGCAGCCTGAAACAGGAAGAACTGGGTGAACGCGTCGGTAAAAACCGGACAACAGTCAATAACTATATCCGGCTGCTGAAATTACCGCCCGCCATTCAGGCCTCTCTGCGCGACACACGCATTTCGATGGGCCACGCCCGGGCGATCATCAACATCGAGAACCCCGAAACGCAGATCAAGCTCTTCAACAAGATCATTGAAGAAGACTGGTCGGTCCGTAAGGTTGAAGAAGCCGTGCGGAACCTTTCGATGGCTGAAGACAACGGACCGGCTCGTAAGACAACATTGCCTAAGCAGGAAATGCGTAGCCTTCAATTCAGGCTCTCCTCTATGTTTGGCAGCAAGGTGGTTATTAAAGCCGACGAGAAACACACCGGAGAAATCAAGATTCCGTTTACCTCTCAGGAAGATCTTGATCGCATTTTAAATGTCCTGAACTACTCGGCTTAAGTTACTTTAACAACAGTACAGTGTCATTTCGACCGGCGTTTACGTTACGAGCATGGCTACAAACGTTCGCGCCGGTCGCGTTATTACCGGGTATGTAAGTGAAAAACAGGTTTCATCTTTCCAGGCACATCTCTTCTGAGCGCCTCCATCGCACTGGCGGACCGGCCGGATACGTTCTCTTTCTCTGGATCAGTTTGTTGAGTGTATCCACACTGGGTACGTTACGGGCACAAACGCCCGACACAACAAAGCAACGCCCTGTTATCAGGCCCGGCGTGCCAGCGAAAAGCGATACGCTTACGCCTGAAATGGCCAGGGACAACAACGCCATGCTGGTCGATTCACTGGCCGTTGATGATGAGGATAGTGTGGCGACCGATACCGTTCAGTTATCAGCAAAAGTGAATGAAGAGATCAGAAAGATCGTTCCGAAGCGAGCTGCGCTGCTGTCATTAGCCTTACCGGGCCTTGGTCAGATCTATAACGGCCAGAAATGGAAAGTGCCCGTGATTTATGCTGGCTTTGGTACATTCGGCTTTTTCATTGTTGACCTAACGACCAAATACAAAGCCTTTCTGGCCGGATATACTGAAGCATATAGTAAGCCAGTAGCAGTTGGAGAAGATCCGAATCGTGTAAAAGTGGCTATAGTCTACGGTCAATCGCGTCCATTAAACTACTTAAAATCCAGCGTTGACTATTTCCGGCGCTGGCGTGATTACAACATCATCTTTACGGCGCTGTTCTGGGGTTTGAACGTGGTTGATGCCAACGTAACAGCCCACCTGAAAACGTTTGACCTGTCAGACAGTCTCACCCTGAAATACGAACCAACCGTTCTACCCTCGCTCTCCGGACCTGTTCCGGGGATAAGGCTAACCATGAACTTTAAAAAGTAGCTTTTACTACCTTATAGTACCAATGAATATTCTCTTACTCGGTTATGGCAAAATGGGCAAAGCCATCGAACAGATTGCCCTCGAACGTGGTCACCAGATTGTGGGTCGGATCGATCTGAACAACCGCGCAGACCTCGATGCCCTTGCCGATGACGCCGTAGACGCGGTAATCGAATTCAGTTCACCCGAATCGGTGGTGGATAACCTTCGTTATTGCATTCGTCGCGGCTGGGCCGTGGTTTGCGGCACTACGGGCTGGCTTGGTCAGCGGACCGAAATAGAAGCAGCAGTACGAGAGCGGGGCAGCGCCTTTTTCTACGCATCGAACTATAGCATCGGTGTCAACCTGTTTTTCAGGCTGAATAAAACGCTGGCAAAGTTCATGCACGACTACCCGAGCTACCAGGTATCGATGACCGAGGTGCACCACACTGAGAAGAAAGACGCGCCATCGGGCACCGCCATCACACTGGCCGAAGGATTGCTTGATAACCTGCCACACAAAAATCGCTGGGCGGTTTCAGAAGCCGACAAGCCTGCTGAAGGTGATACTACTGATGCGATCGTTATCGATTCGGTACGCGAAGGCAACGTACCTGGCACACACGTCGTCAGATTCGAGTCAGAGGTCGACCGGATTGAGATTTCGCACGTGGCCCATAACCGGCAGGGTTTCGCCGTTGGTGCGGTCGTTGCGGCCGAATGGCTGGCCGGGCGTCAGGGTGTTTTTGGGATGGACGACTTACTCGGAGAATGACCAGCAAGTCTATTGGCCGGACAGGCGGTTAGGCGTTAGCGCTAAAATCATTGTATTTTTGTACACCAAACAAGGTTCAGCGGCTGGGAACTGATTAACCAGCCAAGACCAAGAACATCAATTCCCTGTGTCTGAAGTCAACACGAAAACGAAGGCCGCACAACCGGTCAGAAAAAAATCAGCCATTCGCGAGTGGTTCGATTCTGTTTTGTTTGCGGTCGTCGCCGCAACGCTCATCCGCTGGCTATTCATGGAAGCCTTCACCATTCCGACGCCCTCGATGGAGCGGAGCCTGATGGTGGGCGATTTCCTGTTCGTCAGCAAGTTTCATTATGGCACCCGCACGCCTAAAACACCCCTGCAGGTTCCGCTGACGCACCAGAAAATATGGGGTACTGAAATTCCGTCTTACCTCGACTGGATTCAGTTACCGCAGTTTCGGTTACCGGGTTTCTCATCGGTTAAAAACGGCGACGTGGTTGTCTTCAACTTCCCACCCGAAGACCAATACCCAACCGACCTGAAAACAAACTACATCAAACGGTGCATGGGGATTGCCGGCGATGTGCTGGAGGTACGTCACGGGCAGGTTTTTGTGAATAACAAGGCTGCCGACGTTCCGCCAAAGGCACAAACATCGTATTTCATAGAAACGACGAAAGGCGATCTTGACGACACCTTTTTCCGGCAGTACGATATTGTCAATGACTACAGACCCGGTAGTGAAGCCTACAACTGGCAGCCCATTGAACAGCCCGATTCAGTAACCAAAACAACTAAAGTTGTTGGGTATAAGCTGAATACCACTGCTGAGACGATTGCCACGATCAAAACCCTCGACTGGGTCAAGAAAGTGACCGCTTATGACGAAGAGCCACCTCAAACTCCGTCGGCCTTCTCACAACTGTATGGCGGCAATAAATTCAACTGGACCGTCGATAACTTCGGCCCGATCACCGTTCCGAAAGAAGGCGTGACCGTTCAGCTTGACGAGAAAGCGATCGCTATCTATGGCACAGTTATCAAGAAGTATGAAAGCAACGAAAACGTTGAGGTGACAGATAAGTCAATTACTATTGGCGGTAAACCTATCACGTCCTACACCTTCAAACAGGACTATTATTTCATGATGGGCGATAACCGGCATAACTCGCTGGATTCGCGCTTCTGGGGCTTCGTGCCTGCCGATCATATCGTCGGTAAAGCGGTTTTCATCTGGATGTCGATCGATCCGAATCCGGCAAATGCGGCCAACAAAATTCGCTGGAATCGACTGTTCAGCGTAGTTCATTAACAGTCATTGCGTTTAAAAGGCCAATCGGGCGGTTTTACACGGATCTTATCAATATGATAAAATTCGTGTAAAACCGCCCGATTGGCCTTTTAAACGCAATGACTGCTGTTATTACTCTTCTGCGTGCAACCAGGCTTTCTTGGCCAGCAACGTTTCTTCATCTTCTTCGTGTTCAGGATCGGGTACGCAGCAATCGACCGGGCAAACGGCTGCACACTGCGGCTCTTCATGGAATCCTTTACACTCCGTACACTTATCGGTAACGATGTAATAAAACTCGTTGGAAACTGGTGATTGAGGCGACTTACCGCTGACAACGGTGCCATCACCAAAATCAACGACATCGAGGGCTGTACCACCACCCCATGTCCATTCCACACCACCTTCATAGATAGCTGTGTTGGGGCATTCTGGTTCGCAGGCACCACAGTTGATGCACTCCTCAGTAATCATAATGGCCATAATCGAATCAATTTAGCTGGCTAATAGTCCGGAGACTGATAATGAGACAACAAATATAATTATTTAAAGTTGGCGTCCGTACAGAAAATATGTTCGTTTGTTACTGTTCAGCCCAGACCATTTCTTGATAAGGCTTGTCAGACGCGAGTACAAAACAGTAGAAACCAGCAAAACTACCTGCCATCCGTTTCCTGCTCCTGCCTTTTTTTCTCCTCCTTTTCGCGCCGTTTCTGTTCACGTCGCTCCTGCCGCAGTTGTTTTCTAGTCTTAACCGTATCGGTAACTACGGGTTCGTCGGTGGGGCGGGTGGGGCGTACAGCCGGCGCTTCCTCAACGGGTTGCTGGGCAGCAGGTTTCTGGTCATCGTCTGGTTTGCCGTTTAGCAGGCGATCAAACAGATCATCCATACCGCCGCCTTCGTCTGTCTGGTCGGTGTTCAGGCTATCCGACTCGTAGTAATCCTGCGGCATTACCTGTTGGCGAAGGCTTTCGCGTAACCGCACATCATAGAAGCCATACGCGCCACTATCAGGCTGAGTAAGACCGCGTTTGGCCATAATTCGACCAATTATTTTAAAGTAGCCCCGTACGTTACGCACCTGGAGTGAGCCATCTGGTTGAAAATGGTTCAGCGCTTTCTTGGGGCTTGGAATAACGAAAGCCAGGAAAATACTTTCCCCCAGATTGAGTTCGGCAGGTGTTTTGTCGAAATAGTAGCGGGCGGCTTCACTAATGCCGTAAATGTTTTTCCCCCACTCGATAATGTTCAGATACACCTCGAACATCCGCTCTTTCGAGACGAGGCGTTCGTTCTCCATCAACCAAACGATCAGGATTTCCTCGACCTTTCGCGATAATGTTTTGTTACGGTTCAGGAATACGTTCTTCACCAATTGCATTGATAACGTACTTGCCCCGCGCTTAAAGGACCCGGCTTTGTAATTCGTGGCGATCGATACACGAAACGCCTTTTCATTAAAGCCTTTATGCGTGAAAAAATTGTAATCTTCCGAGGTGAGCACCGCATTCTTCAGATCAGGTGCAATGTAGTTGAGGGGCGTAAAGTCCGGGTTCTCTGCGCCTACCAATATATCCCGAACAGGTTTATCTTTTTCGTAAGGGGTGTAAATGAACGGCTGGTTGATTCGGCGGAAATCGGTCCGGCCCATCTGCGTGATAGCAAAGCCGTCGGGAGTCAGACCGGAGTCAAACTTAACCGAATCGGGCAGTGCCGTGTCAAACTTAAAGATCAGGTCATACCGAAGTTTTCCCTTCACTTTCATGCCGTCGAGCGAAGCGAACAGGCCTTGAGGGAATGAATTAAACAGGGCCTGAGCGTCAAGATCGTCGGTATGAAGTTGCGCTTCTACCACCTTACCAGTGCCTGCTTCTGTATCCGGAAGGGTATATTTAAGAAACGGATGGGCAGCCACTTCGCCGAGATAAAGCGTTGAACTGCTATCGACGCCCACATAATTTTCACCTACAAACAGGTTGGCATCTACCGCCGCCCGCCGTACCAGCACATCATTAGGTGAAAGAGCCGGGTGATTCAACCGCAGGTTACGAATTGAACCCGCTCCTTCCAGCCTGAACTCGCCGCCCGACCGATCTACGTCACGAAGTTCGGCATGAACCGTATCGGCCTGAGCTTTCAGTTTAAATCGCTGTTCCAGGTATTTGATTTCCAGTGGCTTACCCACCGCATACAGATTCACATCATACTCTTTATCAGACGGCGAGGCCGTGCCGGTGATATGCCAGATCGCTTCATTCTGGTTTAGCAGAAACGTTGAAGTCACATCGCCGTTATCAATGCGTGCTTCAGATGCCAGCAGATTCAACTGTTTTTCGTCGTCGATAACCCGAAAATCAAAATTCCGGACATTCAGATCATCCGGAATCTTTGTCAGCAGGTTGTTGATCAGATTCTCAGCTACGTCGGCCAAATCGGTACGGGTACGTGGCTTACTAACAGCGGTTGAATCTTTTTTCCGCTTCAGGATCGTATCCAGGTTCGTTAAGGAGTCACGCTTAACAACCTGAAGAAAACCGTTTTCAACCGACAACTCTGACAAGGCCACCGTACCAACCAGCAGCGGCCACAAGCGGACGCCTACCTGAATATGGTCTACACGAGCCAGACTGTCGCGGTTGACAGGCACTACTGAAACGTCGGTAACGGATAACGAGCTAAAGCCTGTAAATGTAGCGGAACCGATATGCACCGTCAGGTCATAATCTCGCTTTGCTTTTTTCACGGCCCGTTCAATGGCAATAGTAAGCAGACGTTCCCGCTGTGTGTAGGCGTAAACGGCTCCGGCGATGCCCAGCACCAGTAGAGTTAGCACAGTCCAGGCGGTATAGCGCAGGACATTGCGTTTGTTAATTGGCATTTCGTTGCGAATAGTGCCGCAAAAGTACGGATTTCATCAGGTGAACGCTACCCACCCCGTCGGCATTGTTGTCTGAATAGTGTGTAAACAACAGAACGGGTAGCGTGTGCCACCCGTTCTGAGCTACAAATCTATCGTGCCTTACTTATTTATCGGCTTCCAAGTGGGAATAAATAGCCCAGAGAAACCTGACCAGTGATTGGTTTACCGGGGATATTAGCAAAATCATACGTGCCTTTCGAGTCGCCAAGGGGGTAATAGCCCCGTGCTTCAACGGTGATTTTACCGGGCCCGGCCGGAATACCTACTCCCAGCCCAAGTGCACCGCCGTAGCGAATGACCGTCTCTGTACTACCCGATTCCAACGCATAGGTACCGTATGGCCCGACGTTTACGAAGAAACGGGTGTTGCCCTGCTGACCAAACTGAAACTTCGCTAGTAACGGCACAACCAGCGAACTGGCTGATATGGTGCCAGTCGTACTCTTCAGGTAATCCTGATTGAAGTTGATTTCTGGCTGGAACGCAATGCCTCCCCGACCAAACTGAAAGACTATGCCTGCATGAAAGCCATAGAGCGGATCGGGCGTCACATCAATGGTACCACCCGTCCCGGTCGGAATAACTAACCGTTCCAGGTACGTACTGTAGTTGCCTCCAACGCGTACGCCAATGTAGGTACGTGCCTCGCTGTCAGCCTGTTTAGTTTCTGTGCCAGTGGGGAATCCGCCCGTCATGCTGCCACCATTACGAGTTGATCCCTGCCCTTTCTTACCTGTATTAGGCGTATTTGGCTGGTTTTTCACACCGTGCAGTTCGTCATACATCTGCTGTTTCTTAACCGCATCCAGGGTAGCTGCGTTTTCGGGCTCAGTGCTCGGGAAAGTCAGCGTAGAGGGTGCCGGTTCTGTGGCTACTGCTGCTACTGTTGCAGGCCGGGGTTTTGTAACTACCGGCTTTTTCACGGCCGTGGTAGTCGACGTTTTCGTAGTCGTAGTGGCTTTCTTAGCAGTAGTCGTCTTTTTCTTGGTCTGAGCGGTAGCCACAGATAAGCAAAGGCAGATGCAGAGGAAGGTGAGTAATGACCTCATAGAACGATGTGGTTAAATGATGAAAGGTTGAACAAAGTTGACTCCTTATTAAGTGACTTACTACTTCATTTGATGTAACGGCTGTTAGAGTATACGACTGGCAGCATACAGGCTCTCTTTTGAAACAAAGATGCTATTTTCTGCTTTTACCGTTAGCTTCCGGTAGTATATCATGACAACACAACACCCCAAAACAGCCCTGATTACGGGCGCAAATAAAGGCATTGGTTTCGAAATAGCCCGTCAATTGGCTAAACGTGGTTTCGCTGTATTTGTTGGATCACGCGATATGGCCAAAGGGCGAGCCGCCGCCCAGTCGCTTTGCGATGAAGGGTATGAGGCCACATTTATTCAACTTGACGTTGTTGATCCGGTCAGTATTAAACAGGCCGCAGGTACGTTCTCGCAGAAAGCGGATCATCTGGATGTGCTCATTAATAATGCAGCTATTCTGGAAGATCACGGCGAGACCATCCTAAAATTAAATCCTGAATTGCTCGACCGAACGCTGGCGACCAACGTGCAGGGAACCATCATGGTTACCCAGGACTTTCTGCCCTATCTGCAAAAAAGCCCGGCTGGTGCCCGGATCATAAACGTATCGAGCGACGTGTCGACGTTGAGCACGATGCAGACTTATGCGCCAGCTTACAGTATTTCAAAAGCAGCCCTGAATGCCGTAACCCGGCAGTTTGCGGCGGCGCTGCCCCATATGGCGGTCAACGCGGTTAGCCCCGGCTGGGTCCGTACCGACATGGGCGGAGCCGGAGCCAGCCGCCCGGTTGACAAAGGAGCCGAAACGATTGTCTGGCTCGCGGCCGAGGCACCCGTAACCGAAACCGGTAAATTCTGGCGTGACAAAGAAGCTATTGGCTGGTAGAGCAGTCTGTATGACCGCTCAATGGGTCGGGGGAACTAAAGACTACAGGGCGGGTTTATGGCATTGAAACAAAGTAGAACGCAATAAACTAACGTATAATCATGGCAGCAGGATCAAAGGCTATCGAAGCTACTGACGCTAACTTCAGCGACCTTATCAATTCAGACATCCCCGTACTGGTCGATTTTTGGGCCGAATGGTGTGGACCCTGTAAGATGATCGGGCCCGTTGTAGAGCAGCTCGCTAATGAATATGACGGCAAAGCGGTAATCGCTAAAATGGACGTCGATCAAAACGCGCAGGTACCCATGCAGTTTGGCATTCGTAGCATTCCTACACTGATGGTATTCAAGAACGGCCAGATGGTCGATAAGGTAATTGGCGCGGTACCCAAATCGGTACTCGAGCAAAAATTGCAGGCTCAGTTGGTGTAGCCCGCCCGAGTCAGTATGAATTGCCCAAAAGCCAGCCCATCGGGTTGGCTTTTTTTATTGGTCAAGTCTGGGGTACATTAGGCCAGTCCCGTAACCGTTTATCCGTAATACCCGTTGTAGGTTTCAGACAAGATTGTAGTATTGCCTCGTCAACCACGACTAACCAACTATGGCCGATTTCGCACAGAATGCTGACAGAAGTTTCGGAGATAAGCTACTGGGGTTCTTCATCAAAGAAGACCCCGCTTCTGCGAACGTACCTGCTGCTCAACCCACGCCCAGCCGGGTTACACAACCCGTTTCAGCTGGCCAGGCGTCGACACCCGCTCAATCAGGTGCCGGTTCTGGCCCGCTGGCGAGTTCACCCATTGGCTCGGTAGACACCAAATTTGTTGATCATTTTGCTGGTGTGCTAAGTAAAGCCAATCTGCAGGGGCCTGACTACTTCGAGTTCCGCGAGATTTTAAAGAACCTGAGCAACCTGGGGCTGCCCGAAGACAAACAGTTTCAGGCAGCCTGGGCCAGCTTCAAGGCTATGGCCGCTACCGGCGACCCCAGCGTGCTGGCTACAGCAGCCAATCAGTATCTGACTGCCCTGAGTACTGACCGCGATGCCTTTCTGAAAAGTGTGGATGCCGCCATGAAAGAGCGCGTTGGTGGTCTTCAGGAAGAGCAGCAGAAACTCCAGGCCGATAATGAATCAATTGCCAAACAGATCACCGAGCTACAGCAACGCGTTACAGCCAATACAGACCGCTTGACAAAAATCACGGGTGAAGTGGCTGAACAAAGCTCGAAGATCAGCCAGAACAGAGCCAACTTCGAAGCTACCTACGCTACCTTCACCGACCAGATCAAGGCCGACGTCTCGAAGATTGCAACATACCTGAAATAAGTTTACCCGCACCGGCGGACCGGTTTTCTGTTTGCAGTTGTGCTGCTATTCAGAATTTACCCCGCCGAAGACAACCAACGGGGCAAAAGCAAAGTAACCGCAACCTGTAAACACAAAAACACTTTCAACTTCTTAATTATGGCTTCTCCTGATTTTTCACAACTAGCGGGTGGTAATGCCAGCGACGGCAGCAAAGGGTCGTTCTGGAGCCGCCCGGAAGGCATCACCGGTATGCTTCTGCTGGGTGCACTGGGGGCCGTTGGCCTCGTTTATTTCAACCGAATCCTGGAATTCCTGATTCGTGCTACCGAGAATACGCTGTATCTGGCATTTCTGCTGGGTGCACTGGCCCTGCTCGTCTTCCTGTTTACCAGCCGGGATGTGCGTACTGCCGTATTTTTCCTCTACAAAACGCTGATGCGCAAGATTACGGGCACCATTATTCAACTGGACCCGATCGCCATCATGAAAATCTACGTGCAGGACCTACGCGAAAAACGCGAGAAAATGCAGGGGCAGATTGATACCCTGGCCGGGCAACTGGTGAAACTCAACAAGAAGATAAACGAGAACAACGACTCGATTAAACAGAAGTTTGCCGAAGCCAACAAAGCCAACGAGCTGGCCGCCACCAAACCAGGCATGAAAGAGGCTGCTACCCTGGCAACTATGGAAGGCGCTGGTCTCCAGGAAATGAACGAGAAGTTATTTCCGCTGCAACGGAATATGAAACTTGTGCTCGAATTCATGGAGAAAGTCAATAAATCGGCCGATTACCTGATCAAGGAAACCGACATCAAGGTAAAGTTGAAAGAAACTGAATATCAGATCGTTAAAGAAAGCTCAAATGCGCTCAAGACGGCGGTTAGCATCTTCAAAGGAAATCCCGACAAGAAGTTTTACTTCGACGAATCGATGGAGTATATCCAGGACGATATGAGCAAGAAGCTTGGCGAGATGAAACGGGCGATGGACCTGTCGATGGACTTTATCAACGGGGTTGATATTCAGAACGGCATGCTCTCTGATAAAGGGCAAACCTTACTGGAAGCATACAACAAAGGCGAATTCTCACTTGTTCAGCTAAATGCACCGGCTGCTGATCGTCCTGTAGAAGCACGGGTTATTAATCCGCCCAAAGACGAAGGCTACCGTAGCCTGCTCGATTAATTACACGGGTAACTGGTTGATTGGTTAATCAGTCATCGGCGCTTAACCAACCAACCAATTCCCTATTCACCCAATAACCATCTCTCTCCCCACATGCAACGATTAACCACTGCGGGTCGGCTTCTGATTACGGCCCTGATCTTAGCCCTCATTTATTTTGGCCTGAAATACGTGGCCGGTATTGACCTGATTCAAAAATTCAGAGCGGGCAACAAAACCGAACAAACTGATACCACATCGCCTACGCTCCCACCGGGTCAGGAAGCAACGGAGGCTGCACAAGGCACTGGTGGTGTTGATGTTAACGCTGGCGAATCAACAGCTAGCTCAGAGGCCAGTAGCGACGGCGGGTCGCAGGCTGCTTTCAATTATCAGGCTCCTGAACCCCAGGGCGGCAAACTGAAAGGCGTTGTTGAATTGGGAGCCAGCGGCTTTAACTCGTTCATTGTCAGAATCGACGATCAGAAACGATGGAAGCTGGAGAAATTCGAATTTGGCAATAGCCTGGTGCTTGAAAATATGGCAACCGATCTTGATATCCGGGCGGGCCTGAAGCAATACATTGCCAATATGCTCAACTTCGGCGTGAATGGCCGTGAGATCCAGTTTGTGATTAGTTCGGGCGCCCTAAAAGCAGAAACCACCCAGAAAATCATCAAGAACCTGAAAGCCCTCAACTACGTAGTGAATACCGTAACGCCCGAACAGGAAGGTAAGCTGGCACTCCGGGCTGCACTCCCTGCTGAATTCGATGATAATGCCTTTGTGGTTGACATTGGCTCGGGTAATACCAAAATTTCATGGAGAACAGGAAGCAATGTAAGCGCGCTAGAGACCTATGGAGCAAAGTATTTTCAGAATGGCGATACCGACGATAAGGTGTATGACGACGTGAAGGCTAAAGCCAAACAGGTGCCGGCTGATCTGCGCAAAACCTGTTTCATCATTGGTGGTGTTCCGTCTGAACTGGCCAAACAGGTACGTAAAGGGAAAGAGCGATACACCGTGCTGAAGATGCCTGCGGGCTATACTGGCGAAAACGCGAAACAGAAAGCTGGTCTGACTATTTATAAAGCTGTTGCCGACGCTACAGGTACACAACAGTTTGTTTTCGACTGGGATGCCAACTTCACCATCGGTTATCTGCTATCGCTGAAATAAGCAACGCCTACTCGATTCAGGGGCTTCTGACCACACAAACACGTGTAGTTGGAAGCCCTTTTTGTTTGAGCGGTTAGTAATGTTCAACGTTTACCGTTTGCTAAATGGATACTATTTTCTATTTATTATACATATCAGATATACTATCAAATTGCGTTACCCAGAGAGTATAGTCGACAGATGGGGAGCAACCGCTTACGAAAAGATCACTTATTAATTCTGGCGATTCAGAAAAACAGTTGGCATAAAAGCACTGTTTCAGTAGCTTAGTAGCTAAGTCCTATCGGCTAGCCTAATTAAATAGAAATTTGATGAACCAATTTGACAACACAATGCCCGGTGCCTGGCCCGGCTTGCGCGAGATTCCCCCAAGCCTCTCGCCTATCAGCATGAACAAGACGCTGTATATCGGCAAGTTCACTGATGAGTTGCCGATGGAGGCGGAAGCCGTTCCCGACATGGAATCGGTTGATGACGTGATGGATCATTATAAGCCGGAGGTCACCGTTATGTTGAGTAGCCAACAAGGTGAACCGATGGCCGAGACGTTTAAATTTGGCCGCCTGGGCGACTTTACCCCAGAGGGTATTGTTGATCAAAGTCCTTACCTGACAGAGCTGAACGACCAGATGCGAGATCTGCAGCGGATCAACTACCAACTGCGCTCCAACAAAATGCTGCAGCACGCTATTCAGAACCCTCAGGCAAAACAAACCATGCTGGCCATGATTCAGCAGATGATCGACGAAATAGAGCAGGCTAGCTAGCTCCTGCTTTGGTGAAATCCATACCTATCTAATCCACGTTTGCCATGGCTGAACAGCAAAAAAACCAGACTATCAATCAACAAACCGGCACGCAGGAGCGTGAACTTGCCGCCGGCCGATCGTTTTCTCAGAATATTGCTGAACTTCAGCAGCTTAAGTTCGGAGGCTATAAACTCCTCGAAACCACCATTGAAGGGGCCGACAGCCTGAATCCGGAACGGCGGGCCAAGCGCGAAATCTTTCTGAAAGAAAGCGACCGTCGCCGCGACCGTGAAGCCCTGCTTAAACGCCTCGAACTGTGGAAAGAAATGCTGTCTACAGAAGGTAGTGTGGCCGAACTAGCCGAGCAGACCCAGCAAAAGCTCGAAGCAACCGAAGAACTTCACAAACAGAATGTGAAGGACGTACTCGATGCCAGTCGCGAACTGGAAGCAACCTACCGGGGTGTGGCACTCTACTTTGCCAATGCCAATCAGAGCGGATTCAAAGTGCGCAATATCGTTTTTGTAAACGCCGGTCTGAGTCAGCTCGATCCAGCCAACGTGTACAACAACGAAACCATCGAGTTCGTAAAGAACGAAATTCACCAGGTCTATAACCGGTTCGACCTGCAGGAGAGCTACTCACTGCTGATCATCCCGGGTTACCTCGGTAAAAAAACGGTGGTGGATGCCTGGGCCAAGATAGCCAGTGACCATAAGCTGATGCTCATCACCGACTACCGTAACATGGGCGGGCTGAAAGACACGATCAAGGAATTTCAGCGCGAGAAACTCTCGCAGGACGTACCCAGATTTGCCAACGTGATGATGACGGTAAACCACCTGGTTGGCCGGGGCAAGTACGATGAATACGGCGAAGAGGAAGACCTGTATATCGAGCCTTCAACAGCATTAGCGGGGAAAATCCACCAGAATCTGATCTCCCAGGTATCGGCAGGGTTGCAGTTCGGTGCGCTTGAAGAAGTAGATGGCGTACGAATGAACCTGCTTAAGACAGAGGTTGGCGAACTGGAGGGTCTTGGGCTTATTCCGATGACCAAAGAGTTTGCCCGTATTATCCCGTTTTCGGGAAAAACGCTTTTTGCAGGCAACAACGTTGGCCTGAAAACCTATTCCGTAGTTCGGGTATTCGACTGGCTGATGAAGGTGATGATGAACTTCCTCAACAAACGGGCGATGGAAAACTGGAGCGGCAAGGTAGAGAAACAACTTACCGACGAGATCGTCTCGTTTCTGGACCGAATCAAAGGCCCCGGAAAGATCATCGACAAATTTGATCCGCCTAAGTTTCGGCAAGACCCCATCCAGCCAGACCGCATCATTGTTGACCTGAACATCACGCCGTTTTTTCCGGCCAAGACGTTCATTATCAACCTGACCGGCGAGAAAGGCAGGAATGAAGACACCGGCCGCCGAAACGACTTTAAAGCAGAAGTTCGATAAACTGACCTGGCTTTACGGGCGAGGCTCCATTAAACGGTTGGGGGTGTCGCCCGTGAACCAACCGGCTTGAGTTAGGCGGCGGCTAACTCGTAACCGCTACAGTTCTGGCAGTTGACGTCTATAGGTCTAATAGTATGTAAATCTATAGGTTTTATCAATTATCATTCCACGCTTTTCTGACTATGGCCTCTTCCTTTCGCTCCGAGTTTTCTGTCGATGGTCTCGAAAATCCGCTCACGTTAATTGATAGTTCGATCAACTTCAACCAGTCGACAGACCGGAAGGGACGGGCATCGGCGGGGGTGCGGAGCGGCCTGGTGCAGGTCTCTATTCTTGGCAACGACCGGGGCGTGTTAACGAACTGGGCGTCTGACCCACTGGCCCTGAAGAATGGCTGGATCGTTTACCGCGATCAGAAGGGAGGTACGTTACAGCGGGTTGAATTTAAAGATGCCTACTGTGTGCAGTATCATGAATCGTTCAGGGTTGGCGATGCCACAGCGGCCTACTCCATTCAGCTGGGAATGACGGCCCGTCAGATCATCATTGACGGTAATGTGCACGATAATATGTGGATGGATTGGAAAATGGGGGCTTAACGATCGCTTTTCTCTTACAAAACAGATGCATTCATGGCTCAGCAGGTTAAAGCAGATATAGTGATTGGCGGTAAAAAGCTGGAACACTTCACACACCTCCAGATCAATCAGTCGCTGTTTACGCACCACACGTTCGAAATAGCTGTGCCTTTTGAGGTACTTGAAGACAAGAACGATTTTTTCTTCAAGCAGTCGCACACGGCTATGGTGGGCGAAGTGGCCACGATTTCGTTCAAGCCCCTCTATAAAAACGTCAGCGCTGATTTCAAGTTTTCCGGCATTGTTACCGAGTTAACCATCGTGAACAATACCGACATGATCAATTCCTTTCTGATAAAGGGGCATAGCCCTACTTACCTTATGGAAGATGGTCATCAGCGCCGGGCCTGGGTAGAAACGCCGCTTCCCATGATCATGAACGCGGTTTTAAAAGATTATCCGGGGTCATCGCTGCCCAGAAACGTTGATCTGACTTACACGAGCCTGATCGATTACAAGGCGCAGTATGACGAATCGAACTGGGAGTTCGTGACCCGCCTCTGCCGTGAGTACAGTCAGTGGTGCTACTATGACGGCACTAAGCTAATTCTTGGACGCCCTGAAAACCAGACGGTTCCGTTTTTAATTGATGGGATTCAGCATTTCAATATGTCGGTTTCGCTGAAACCTAACCAGTTTCAGATGTACCATTACAATTACCAGAAAGACGAAGACTACCGGAGCAACGGCAAGCCGGTTAATGGTATAGGCGTATTTGGCAATTTCGCTTACGCTAAATCAGCGTCGCTGTTCAGCCGCACCTCTCTTCGCTGGCCCCTGCGCGATGTACAGACAAAGAGTGAGCTGGACGAAGCCGTAGAGGCAACCAACATCAGTAATGCTACCGATCTGATCACGTTTGAAGGAGCGGGCGAAAACCCCAACCTGACCATCGGCATCATTGTCGATGTAACGACCCAGAAGCTGACTGCACCGGGCAAATACAAACAGGAGAGCGTGGGTAAATACCGCATCATCGGCATGATCCATTTCGTTGATGAGGTCGGTAATTATGGTAACCGGTTCGAAGCTGTTCCGTTTTCGGCCGAAATGCCGCCGCGCAATTCGCTCGTTCGAACGCCAACGGCCCTGCCCGAAATTGCGACCGTCATCAAGAACGACGACCCCAAAAAACTGGGTCGGGTCAAGGTGAAATTTCACTGGCCAAACGCCCTGGAAGCTAAATCGAGTTGGGTTAGGGTAGCTATGGCCTACACCGGCGGCGCACGCGGCTCGCTGTTTATTCCCGAAGTAAACGACCAGGTGCTTATCAGTTACGAGGCCAATCACGTCGATTTTCCGGTGATCGCCGGCAGTCTGTACCATAAAGACCCCGCGACCAACTACTTCTTCGACAATAACTACCAGAAGATAATCAGGACGAAGGGCGGCAATAAGATCGTGATGAAAGACAAGCCTGGCGAACAGGAGTTTTTTATTACCAACGCCAATAATAAAGACACTGGCCTGCACATCAGCTTTAAAGATGACGGGGTGATTCAGATCTACACGAAAGGGCTGATTCAGATGGAGGCGAAGAACATCACCATGCACACAACGGAAAACATTACCATGCACGCCGAGGGTAATGTAAAAATTACTGCCGATAAAGAAATGGCTCTGCACGGGCAGAAAAAAGTAGACGTAACCGGCACTGAGTTCAACGTCAAGGCAGACAGTAAGGTAGACATCACCGGGCCGAATGTAGACGTCTACGAATAACGAATTTCCGCTTTCTTTTTCATAATCAATCGTACAACTAAAACAACTTACTACTATGGCTGCATCAGCAGTTGCCGCGTATTTTTCCGCCATGGGCGTACCTGACACTGAAGTCGTTAGCTTCAATTATGAGTTGAGCCGTTCGGTTGACTCAAAAGGACGTCCATCATCCGTCACCCAGGGTGGCGTGGTACACGTTGAGTTAACATCTTCCGACGCCGATGGCCCGCTGGCCGAATGGCTGGCGAACTCCTATACGGAAGGCGATGGTACCATCCGTTTCGTTGATCAGGACCAGACAACGCTGAAAACCGTTGAATTCAGCAAGGGTCGGTGCATCAAGTACGCCGAGCGGTTCAACAAAACCCCCGAGCAGGGCGTTGTGGCCCGTCCGGCGGCAACGTTTACGCTTAGCATTTCGGCCGAGAAAATCACCTTCGCCGGCGCCGAGCACGACAACAACTGGGGCGACAAGGCCTAAGACGTACCTATCCGTAGCCGACACGCTCACTGGTTGGCTACGGATAGGTTTCGTTGGCATGCAACAACCGCCACTCCCCCTCCCTCGACCGGGGTTACGGCCAATACCGGATTACGCTATTTTTTCCCTTTCAGCACTACTATGCCAAGCAGATTATTCGACGGCAATCCGCTAACGAGTCAGTCCGGGAGTGGTATGAGTGACAACTCGCTGGGTACGTTCGAATCGGGGCCCAGCGGTTGGAAGCGAGCAGGCACCACTGACGGCCTCCGGGTTAAGGTTGAGCTAGACAGACAGGCCAATGCCCTCGAACTCGCTTACAGAACCTATCTGCGCCATGAAGAGCTGGCGCTGGACAATAGCCTGTCTGCCCTGTATAGCGCCGTGGAAGGCAGTTTGGCTGAAAAGGGACCTAACCAGCGCGAAACGGCCGGGAGTCAGGGGTCGGAACCAGCACAGGGACAACATGACGTTGTCATTACCGAAGAGCAGCTAGCGCAGATTTTTCCCGGTGGCAATAAAGATGTTTTAAGCGAATTACAGCGGCAGCTTCAGGCCAACATGAAGGCGTATGGCATCACCAACGAAATTCAATTAGCTCACTTTCTGGCCCAGGCGGGCCATGAAACCGGTGGATTTACCAAGGCGGCCAACGTAGAAAATTTGAACTACACGACCGCCAGTCGATTGCAGACCATTTTTCCAAAATACTTCGGTAAGCACAAAAAAGACCCTAAAGATTATGTAAAAAATCCGCAGGCACTGGCAAACTACGTATACGGAAACCGATTGGGCAACGGCGCAGAAACAAGTGGAGACGGGTACCTGTACAGAGGGCGTGGCGTTTTCCAGCTAACGGGCAAAACCAATTACAAAGCGTTTGATGATTTCTATCATCAGAAACACGCAGGCAGCACCGTAAATTTTACCGAAAATCCAGACTTGATCGCCACTGATACCGGCTATGCCGTTGAAAGCGCACTCTGGTATTTTCAGCTTCGCGTAAGTGTAGAATCGATTGACGGGCTCACCTCTGTTGAGTCTGTAACAAAAAAAGTGAATGGAGGCGTTAACGGCCTTGCTGATCGTGAACGGTTATTTAAAAAGGCGCTAACGTACCTGATCTATCTGCCAAACGGCATAGCCCAGGATGATAAATAACGCCCGATTAACTGCTTAACAGTACTGTACATGAACCACCAATCGGGTTTTTCGAAAAGAGAACTAGTAGTCCTTATAACCCTATGCCTGCTGAGTTTTCCGTCACTCTGTCAGCAGATTAGTCGAAAAACGGGCGAATCAGCCAGCCAGTTTGTTGGGCGCCTTAAACCAGCAGGAACAAGTCTGGCACATCCGGTCGTGGAAACAAACAACCTGCTTCAAAATACCCCGACGATCATCGCCCTGTATGGCTATCCAGCCGATAAAGCAGATACGCTTTCCTTCAGTAAAATCATGGGGCACATTTATACACAAACCCAGGCGGGTAGCTACCATGATACGCCATTCGGACCGATTGACGAAGATGGCGGTTTTCCGGAAGTTCTATCTGTTTTTTATGCCAATGCAAATAAAGACAAGACAAACGAATTAATCGTTCTGGCTAAATATCCTCAACGGCATCATGACTATTCTGGCAATTTCTACGAAACACATATTTACACTATTAATACCAAAAAAAATCAGACAACGTACCTGGCGAAGTTGAGCGAAAAATTTTGGGGCTGCGACTGCGAGTACACTGATGGGCGAAAAGAAACTACCAGCTACAAAACCGCGAAAGAAGTGAAAGCTGGTTTAAAAAAAATGGGCTACTGATCATATTTTTTCACGGCTGATACATTTTTATCTGCACTAAAGCGCTGTTATTCTCACGAAAACACCCCCTGTTTCCTATGGCTGATGAACTAGAGTATGTGATTACGGGCGCCCTGCTGGAATGCAGCGAAGGCACTGTACCCATGCCGTTTCAGGCCACTCCGCGCAATGTGCGGCTACAGGGACTAAAGGTGGGTAATGCGTCTGATAAAACGCCCTATCTCAACATACCCTCCTTTGTCATCTGCAAGAAATTAACGCAGATGGCCGGCGGTACCCCCGTCCCCTGCGTACCCGCGCCCATTATGTGGCAGGACACGTACCCCGTGCAGGTGAACAAGCAGGAGGTACTCATCTTCCGATCGTGCATCCGGTGCAGCAGCGGACAAGGTAAAATCGAATTTTTAACCTCCGGCCAGACACCGGTTCCGCCCGAAGTTACCCAGCAACTGGAGGAGATGCAGAAGGAGTCGGAGGAGGTGCTCAAAGAGGCCGAAGCTGAAAAAAACTCGGTTGGTGAAGCTGGTCTGGTTGAGGGCATGATTCCGGTCTGGGGCAGCGGCCGCGACATGGTTCACTCCATGCAGACGGGCGACACGTTTGGGGCGGTGCTGAATGCCGGTTTTCTGGTCTGGGATGTGGCCAGTATTGCGGCGGGCGTGGTCAGCTTTGGCACGGCCACTGTGGCCATGCAGGGGGCAAAGGCGGGTGCCAAGGGGCTTATCAAGGCGGGTGCCAAAGTAGCGGCAAAAGGAGCCGCCCGAAAGCTGGCCAGCATGTTGGCCAAGAGCGCGGCCATGAAGAAAGGCCTGCTGAAAGGACTAACCAAACTGGCTTCCACGCGGGTGTGTATGCTGGCGTGTTTCCCCGCCGGTACGTCGGTCGCCGTTGAAGAAGGCTACCGCAACATCGAGGAGTTGCAACTAGGCGACCGGGTGTGGAGCCGCGACGAGTTCACCGGCCAGTTAGCCTTACAACCCATCACCCACACCTCTGAGCGTGAAACCGACCACCTGATTCACCTACGGATGGGCGGCGAGCGGGTGCAGACTACGGCTGAACACCCCTTCTTTACTCATCAAGGCTGGCAAAAAGCCGGTACGTTGGTTATTGGTCAGGAGGTGATGCGCTCGGACGGTCAGTGGGTCGCCATCACCCAGGCCGACCACCGCACTGAGTTCGACCAACCTCAACTCGTCTACAACATCGAGGTCGCCCACGCCCACACCTACTTCATCGGCAAGTGGATGTGGTGGGTACACAATGCCAATGTTTGCGTCTCGAAGATGGTGAAGAATGCTTCACGAGCCGCTAAGGCAAAGAAAAAGCAGCTACTATCCAGTGCACCTAGTAAAGTAAAAAGCAAACGGCTTGAATATCTCGGCAAAACTCCAAGCAAAAGCTCTAAAACTGGCCGTGATGTAATTAAACGCATGGAAGTTGAGAAGAAATTTAGAGATGTTAATGGAAAGCGTGAGGTGTTAGGACCAGATGGAAAATGGTATGACATTAGCAAAACAGATATGGGCCATCTCGATGATGCTGTTAGCTGGTGGAATCGAGAAGGTCGTCAATACGGTCCAAAATCGAAAGAAGTTCGAGATTGGATGAAAGATCCGGCTAATTATGAATTAGAACCAAGCAGTATTAATAGAAGCAGAGGTGCTAAACTCAAAGAAAAATACTTACCCCCTCTAAAAAAATGAGCAACGACCAGTTAGATGACCACATATACGCAGAAATAGTAAAACTCTGTGAGAAGGGCGACAATTATGTTGAAGTAGACGATTACAAAGAGGCGATCAACTGTTATCAACAGGCGTTCAAGTTAGTTCCTCAACCTTATCAGGAGTGGGAAGCATCCACTTGGATTCTTTTCTCACTTGGCGAAGCTTATTTCTTCAACCAGGAATTTGATAAAGCACAACAAGCATTGCAAGACGTGATGCATTGCCCTAACGCAATTGGTAATCCACTGATCCATTTACGATTAGGACAGGTTCAATTTGAACTAGGAAACTTCGTAAAAGCAAAAGACGAATTGATGCGGGCTTACATGGGTGAAGGAGAGGAAATATTCGATGGTGAGGACAAAAAATATTTTAATTATTTAAAAAAAGAGGTGCAATTATAGCGTCCGCTTCCCATTAAATGCTTGAGCGATTATATGACTATAATCGCTCTTTTTTTGTGCCAGTAAGTATAAGGTTTGTTAGACCTTATCAAGGAGGTGATGCGCTCGGACGGCCAATGGGTAGCCATCACCCAGGCCGACCACCGCACTGAGTTCGACCAGCCCCAACTGGTCTACAACATCGAGGTGGCTCACGCCCACACCTACTTCATCGGCAAGTGGATGTGGTGGGTACACAATGCTGAGGTATGCGTATCAAAAGGCCTTAGGGAGCTCAGGGAATTAGCTAAAAAATTTTGAAAGCCCTCACACTCCCCTGATTTCAAAAAGTGGCTTGATAGAGGGGGTGACATCAAGGTATCAGATAATGGTGCCGAGTGGGTTTATAAGCGTTCAGATGGCGTCGAAGTAAGATACAAAGACGGTTCCCCTATCTTTGACCCGCACATGAGGCAGGAAGTCAAGATTCCTGACATGAAGGGAAATCATACAACCGATTACACCGATGCAGATAAGTTAGCACCGCAAGGACCTAGATTAGATGGCAACACTTGGCACCATCATCAGGATATGGAAAGAATGCAAGAAGTGCCCACTGACATCCATAAAGATTTTACGCACAAGGGCGGAGTATCCGGCACCAAAAAATCAAAAGGGGTTAAACTCAAGAAGCGATGATTCCTATTAAACCATACGGTGATCTCTCAAGTGATGAACTCCTGAAGTTGGAAGAGAAAATCGGTTTTGCACTTCCATCTGACTACAGGGATTTTCTAAAAATATCCAATGGTGGACGAGTTCTAAATCAGGTATTCCATGTAGACGATCTTGAGCAAGACATTCTGATGAATGTCTTTTACGGATATAATGTCTCGCAGGATAAGGTTTTGAACCTGCTTTTCTGGTTTGATAAATATCAAGATGAAATTCCTGAGCATAGTTTATTAATTGGAAATGATCCTGGCGGTGGATTCATCCTTTATATTCCTTATGGCGAAGATTGCGGGGTATATTATTACGATGATAGCTACTTTTTCGAGCAGTCATCTGACGAACAGAACACTTATTTCATTGCCGAAACCTTCCAAGAGTTTTTAGGCCTTTTGAAAGAGTTCAAGCCTGCATCATAAGCGGATCGGCATAATCCTAAAGTGACTAAAGTTGAGACTTGCTGAAAGGGCTCACCAAGCTAGCCTCCACGCGGGTGTGTATGCTGGCGTGCTTCCCCACAGGTACGTCGTCGGTAGCCGTTGAAGAGGGCTATCGTAACATCGAGGCGCTACAAACGGGCGACCGGGTCTGGAGCCGCGACGAGTTCATCGGCCAGCTTACCCTGCAATATGGATGCAGCTATTTCAGCGGCTGACCGCCATTCTTTACGCATCAGGGCTGGCAAAGAGCAGGTACGTTGACAAACAAATGGCTGGCGGAGAATGCAACAGCACGAAAGCCCGCCCTTAACCAGGACGAGCGTTCAATTTTTACTTACTTATTTATCAGGTACGCTGACCGATCAATTCAACTCTGCCTGTGGCAGTGTTAGAGGGCCATACCCCACCCTTTTTCGTACTCTCGCTTCCACAGTTGCATGGCTGCTTTATTATCTTTGATATGGCCGTTTGTGGCGTCACAGTGCAGGGTGCTGCCAGTCCGTTGGGCAATATTGGCCAGATGACATAACAACACACTTTTGTGGCCTTCCTCGATCGGGGCGGTGAGTTGAGCATTGCCCCGAACGCTGTCAACGAAATTGGCAAAATGGGTCATTTCCAGATCACCGGTTGCGCTAACAGTATTGTTTGGATCCAGTTTAGTGCCGGGTTTTATCTCTTTGACCAGTTTGTTCTGCGTATCGAAGATCTGGTAGTCGCCGCCGCCTTTGTTCACCAGCGTGCCCTTGTCGCCATAGATAATGAAGCCCCGGCCACTGCCTTCAACCGGAAACGAATTACAGCTTCGCCCCTCCCAGGAAATCGCCTTTCCGTTCGCGAACTCGAAAGAGGCCACCTGTGTATCGGGCGTTTGCCAATCATCTTTATAGGCAAATCGCCCACCCGACGAGGTCACTGTCGACGGGAAATCGACGCCCATAAACCAACGGCAGCAGTCAAGTTCGTGATTACCGTTGTTGCAGGCTTCGCCGGTACCCCAGTTCCAGAACCAGTGCCAGTTATAGTGTACCAGGTTGTCGCGGTATTCCTGCCGGGGAGCGGGCCCCTGCCACAGGTTAAAATCCAGTGTGCCGGGCACAGGTATTTTCTTTCCTATCCCAATGGGCTTGCGGTTGTTAGTGTACCAGGCTTTGGCAAAATACGGATTACCAATAATGCCTCCCCGTACTTCGTTTACGGCCTCAATCAGCGTTGGGAATGACCGGCGCTGGCTACCCACCTGAATTAGTCTGCCATATTTGGCGCGCGCTTCGATCAGCATTTCGCTTTCGTGTGGGTTGTGGCTACACGGCTTCTCAACGTATACGTGTTTGCCGTTAGACACCCCCATCAATGCCGCTGGCGCATGCCAGTGGTCGGGCGCTGCAATGAGCAGCGCATCGAAATCTTTTCGGGCAACCAACTCGCGGATATCCTTGATAATAGCCGGTTGCCGACTTACACCCTTCAGCGCATCCAACCCATTTTTAATGGCGTTGTCTTCTACGTCGCATAGGTAAGCTACCTCCACATTCGGCAATTTGGAGAACGATTTTGCGTGGTATGCGCCCCGGCTATTAACGCCCATAATACCGACAACAACCTTGTTACTGGGCGCATTTTTCCCGTAAACGGGAAAGGTCAAAATTGTGGTGCTGGCAGTAGCAACGGCCGACTGTTTAATGAATGTCCGACGATTCATCCGTTTGTTTTTGCGTTTATGTGCTTCAGGTCACTGATTTCAATGCTACAGAAACGGGCTACGTTACCGAAGTTGAGCCCGGTAGCCAAGGGCATTGTCCGGCAATTTCATAGAGCTTTCAGCTGACATTCCTTACTCATTGTACTGGGTACGTTCGTCAGCCATATACACAAGTGGGCAGTTATTTCAAGCTCTTCAGATAGGCGATACTTTGCGGAACCTGCACCGATACACTGGGGCTTTCGTCTTCGATATAATAATGCTTGATACCCGACTTTTGCGCTGCCTTGAGCACCGCTGGCAAATTAATCTGCCCGGTACCCAACGCCACATCGTTCTCCACGGGTGTTCCGCCCGATAAGTTGCCAACAATGCCCTTACGCAGATCTTTCAGGTGCATAAGCTTGAACCGATCAGGGTACTTCATCAGCAACGCAGCGGGGTCAGCACCGGGGAAGAATGTCCAGAGGATATCCATCTCGAAGCTGACGTAGTTGGGGTCGGTGTTCTGAATAATGTAATCCATGAGCGTTCCCGCGTCGTGTTTCTCGAACTCGTAGCCATGATTATGGTAGCAGAACGTGAGGCCATAGTCGTCTTTCAGTTTTTTCCCGAAAGCGTTGAAATCAGTAATTGTCTGCTTGGCAATGTCGAGCGTAAAAGGGCCTTTATGCGGCACCCAGGCAACCCGTACGTACCTGGCGCCCAGCGTTTTCGCGTTTTGGCCCACCTCATCCAGTTTGTTCTGTAGATCTGGGTAACCCACGCCAAACGACGAGCACGTCATGTTACGTTCGTCGAGCAGTTTACGAATGTCGGCGGCCGTTTTCCCGAAGAGGTTAGAAAACTCCATATCGGTAATACCCAACCCTTTTATAGTGTCGAGCGTGGCAGCCATGTTTCTGGCGAAGCTGGCCCGATAGGTATATGACACCATGCCAGGCGTTTGAGTAAACACCTTTTTCTGAGCCTGAACCGAGCAGATGCTCAGCAACAGGGCAACAATGAGTACGCTGTTTTTCACGTATGATGGTTGATTGAGATTCGTTAACCATTGCTTTCAATTACTTAAAGCAGTAACGTACCTGACTGTACTCAACGGGGGGCGTTTTCGGTGCGTGAAGCCCGGCAACGACGTATTGCGGAGCTGTATCGCTGACCGGCCCCTGAACACGCGGCTCAATAAAGTTCGCTCACTTTGCACCTGCTGGCGTAGTTCTTGTAGACGCTCTGGTAAATGCTTTTATCGGTCTGACTTTTACATTTATCGCATGGAACAGGTTTTCCAGATTATACAGTCCTACTTTAATTTTCGAGCTGCTGTTTTACGATCAATGGCCTTCGACTCCATGTCGAAAGCTGATTTTGCCAGACTTACCGGGCTCGACGGAAACTCAAAATATCGTCGTGAATTAAATCCAGACTTGTGGAAACCCACAGAAATTTACGCCTTTGCCATCCAGGTGGGGCTGTGGGATGGCGGGGCCAAACGCCTGGATTCACTGGCCGATCTCATTGAACATCTGCCTGAATTTGAGCGAAAAATCATTCTGAAAGCAGGCTTACTCACCAAAGACAAATTGCAGATACGCCGTCAGGACTCTAATTCATGGTTGCCTCAGGAACTGGAAAAACTCGCTGCCTGGCATCGGCAGAACGCAATTCACGTGTCACGGACTTTCGCAACCGGCAGCGCAAAAACGACCAAGCGACAGCTCTAAACAACTCACTGATATACAGTCAATTAGTTTCGCTTTAACTTATTTTCAAATACGAATACGCCATTCTTATTGGCAATGACGATGTCAGTTTTTCCGTCGCCATTCATGTCGTGCACCGTGATGTTGAGGCCAGCGCCGGAGTCATTGTCAATGATGTGTTCCGCATAATACGGTTCTTTACCAGGCGTGAAGCCGAACCACATCAATATACCGGGGTCGCTATCGCCGGGGTCGCGGCCGTGGTGAGCCAGAAAGCGTTTGCCGGTGATGTACTCCTTACGTCCATCGCCGTTCAGATCAGCCATGATAGATGAATGGGTCTGGGCCGTTGTGTTGCTCATCAGGTGCGTCCTGAAATTTATTTTACCAGCCTCATCGTTAATCTGTTCATGCCACCAAACACCAAGGGCATGAGCAGACGCACTGACCACATCGTTCTTTCCGTCGCCGTTCACATCCAGAACCTGCATGTGTGAGCAGGGTTCGCCCAGATTGGCGGGGTGGAACACCCAGGTGCCGGATTTTTTATCGGTTGTTCCTTCAAACCACCCATCCCGAATCACCACGTCGTTCAGGCCATCTCTGTTGATGTCGCCGTAGCCGATGCCGTGCGAGAAAATTTCAGTTCCAGGTACGTTCTCTTTAGTCAATGCAAATCGCTGCCAGACAGTATCACCCGGTTTTACGGGAGCTTTCAGCCAGATAATCTGCTTCTTCGCCTTATCAGCACACAGGATATCGAGGCGGCCATCGCCGTCGATATCGATAAAACCGGGTGATTCATTGGCAATGCCCACCGAATCGGCGATGATGTGCCTGGCCCAGGTGCCTGGCTTATTTTTCGGGTTTTCGAACCAGAAAGCGGGTTTTCCGGGGAAATCAATGATAACAACATCATCCCAGCCGTCCAGATTCACGTCCATTCCCAGGTTCAGGAATGAGTCGCTGTATTCTTTTCGCGGGTCGAATACCCGCGAAGGAGCCATTTCGTGGCGAGTCCAGTTGGGGGCTTCAAACCAGACATACCCAGCTACAATATCCGGTCGGCCATCTTTATTCAGATCAGCAACGGCAACGCCCTCCGACAGGAAATCGCGGGTAATGGTCGTCTTCTTGAAGTCGGTCGATGGAGCAACCGCTTTCACCGGGGCCATTACGTTCCCTCCCGCGTTTGCGGCCTGCTGCTGCCGCACATCAAACAGCGCTTTGGTTTGACCAGATGCCGTTGTCAGCAAACAGCTAACCAGCAGGCTACTCATCAGGCCTCGGCTAATGGTGTTGAATCGTTTAATCATGATACCTCTGTTTCAACTAACTCGTTACTCGTTAAGTACTTTGGCAATCAGCGATTGAATCGCATGGTTTTCGTGCGAATGTGTCTGTTTGCCCACCTGATCGTTCAGGTCTTTCAGCAGTTTCTTCGCATCATCGGTACCGATGGCGGCAATTCGTTGAATGGTATAGGTCAACTGTTTCGGCATCGCTGATTTTTGAGCCATCTCAAGCGCCCGTTTCATGTCGATGGCCGCCAGTGGTTCAGATGCGTACCACACCATCAGCGGCAGGTTGTGATCCTCTTTATCCTGCGTTTTCTGCACGAGCGCCTCCATTACGTCCCATCGCTGCGCCGGCTGCAACCGCAACATGGCCGAGGTCAGGTACAGCCGCACCAGCGCCGACGTATCGCCCTGCGCCAGCGTGGCAAACCGCTTCAGGGTTTCGGGGGATACACGCTTATTCTCGGCCAGCAGTTGAATAGCCCAGCTTCTGACATACTCGTTTTCAGAAGCCAGCAAATCGACCATCTCATTCTCGGTGAGCCCCTTCGTTACATGTAGTGCCCATAACGCGCGCAGCTTCCGGGTGGCATCAGGGTTTTTAGCCAGGATCTCTTTCAGGGCTTTATGTACTTTTTTGTTTGGGCCTCGCTCCTGCAAAATCGTCCGGGCCTGCCGCACGTACCAGTCGTTGGGGTTCAATTGATAGTTCACCAGTTCCATGTCCGACGCTTTGGTCAGATCGACCTTTACCCTGGTGTCATTTTTATGGGTAATCTTGAAAATTCGGCCCATCGTTTTGTTGTGCACATCCGGGTTTGGGCTGTGGCACTGGTTTTTATCGTACCAGTCGATAGCCCAAACCGAACCGCTGGGGTCATATTTCATATTCAGCCACTGCGACCAGGAGTCGTTCATGGTCAGAAAATCGGGCTTATGCGTAACCAGATAGCCCGAGCCCGCCCGTACGGGGTGGTCCTGATTCAGTTTAGCGCCATTGATGTTGTTCATGAACACATCGTTTCGGTACTCTTTCGGCCAGCTGTTGCCGCCCAGGTAGATCATAGCCCCGGAATGGGCATGGCCGCCACCTGCCGAGGCCGACCGGAAGTTGCCGGCATGAGGCCCCCGTTCGCCTACCCAATGTACATGGTCGGCATGGGTTTTTATGTCGTCGTAGGTATACGGGTTAAAATGTTTCCCGGCCTGCCTGAAATAGCGCCCGCCCTGTATCATGTTGTACATATGCGGAATGACGCAGGCCGTTACAAACGCGTGACCAACGTCGTTGAAGTCGAGTCCCCAGGGGTTGCTGGTGCCTTCGGCGAAGAGTTCGAACTGGTGCGTGGTAGGGTGAAAACGCCAGACACCAGCGTTGAGCTTTGTCCGTTCAGCATCAGGAGCACCCGGTTTGCCGACGTTGGAATGGGTGAAGACCCCGTGGGTACCATACAGCCAGCCATCGGGCCCCCAGCGCAGGCTGTTTAATACTTCGTGGGTATCATCAGTTCCCCAACCGTCGAGCATTTTCTGGGGCGGACCAGTTGGTTTATCGGTTTTAAAATCGGCAGGAATAAACAGCAAATAGGGTGCCGCGCCAAGCCACACACCGCCCATGCCCACTTCGATACCACTAACCAGGTTTAACCCTTCGGCGAAGACCTTCCGGCTGTCGAGTGTACCATCGCCGTTGGTGTCTTCGAGAATAAGAATGCGGTCTCGCCCCTGCCCTTCCGGAGCGGGCACCGGATAGGTGTGCCCTTCAACAACCCAAAGCCTGCCTCGGGGGTCGATTGTGAAGCAAATTGGTTTAACCACGTCGGGTTCAGCGGCCCCCAGTGTAATGCTAAAGCCAGTGGGCAGCGTCATGACGTTGGCGGCTTCAGGCCCTGAAAGCCCCGCATGCAGCACCGGGTCGAGCGGGGGAAGAATAATGATATCCTTCTGTTTCAACTCATTGGGGAACGTTGGTCGCGTAGGATAAAACAGAAACTCATCGAAATTGATGTGCGCCATTTTATCATTTGCGATATAAGGAATCTGCGAGATGCCTGTTTCGTTGTCAATGATCCGAATGAAGATCTCCTGATTCAGGTAAGGCTGAAGATCAACCACAACCGGCTGAAGCGTGGCACGCCCCTGCCCTGTACTGTGAAAAATAACGGTACCGGTACTCACCTGTACCAGTTCGACGCGGGTATCCTGCAAGGCTCCACCCGACACCCGGAAGGCAGCAAACGGCTGGGTTACCGGAAACGGAACAGACGTTAGGGTGCCTGTCTGTTTATAGTTGATAGTGCCACCGCTACTCAGGAAATACCTGCCCTCGAAACCGATGTGCATGTCTTTGTCGTGAACCGGCGACGGATCCTGATCGATGATCGGGTTGGTGAAAGCGTCGCCGGTAGCGGTCCAGTCGGCCAACGTACCTGACTCAACATTCAGGTTCAGCGGTCTGCCGTTCTTTACAGGTACGTTGCCGGCCACTGTTGCGGTAGTCAGGGCACCTTCAACTACCTCAAACGTGCCAACCATACCAGCGGCGCGGTGTCCCGGTACGGTGCAGTAATACGTATCGCTTTTATCGGCGGTAAACGTAATACTGGTGCTGGCTCCTTTCTCCTGAATAGTCTTGCTCTTGATGCCGAGCTTTTCAAGCGCGATATCATGCGTCATCAACTCGGTATCGGTGATGGTTATACGTACCCGGTCGCCCTTATTGGCCTTTAGCGTAGGGTTACGGGAGCCGTCTTTAGCAAAATACCCCAGCATAGAGGCTTCCAGTGCATACTCGCGATCGACCTTTTCTGTGTTTTGCACAGGCTTTGGCTGAGCGGGTTGCGCTATACTGTGCAAACTGACAAGCAGGAAAGGAAGGTAGAGGCATAGCGCAAATAAACAGACTTTGTTCATGGCAATAAGTCGTATTAAAGTTCAGTAATGACCAGGTCCCGGAACTCGACCTGAGCGACGCCGCCGCTGTGGATTTGCACGGCAATGACACCCTTCCGGGGAATTTTGCCCTCTTTTTCTGTGTAATCGCAGGTTTTTACGCCATTGATATACAGTTCATGGTGGTTTCCTTTGCAACGGATGATGTAGCTGTTCCAGCCGGTTTCGTTCAGCAGGTGTTTGAGCGTCCGAAGATCACCGCCGACCAGCTTTCCCCGTCGGTGTTCGTCATACAGATCACCCCAATAGCCGGTACCTATGTCGGCCTGATAGCCAATGATCTTATTTCCCTCCACTACGGACCGGTACTGGATACCGCTGTTTATCATGCCCGTTGCCGGGTCGCCGTGTAGCCGGAACAGGCAGCGAAATTCAAAATCTTCGTATGCTTTCAGCGTATGTAGGTACGTATTCTCCGGTATTTTGTGCACCCCGTCGCCACTTCTGATCAGGCTATCGGCCACCGACCACAGGCTCGTGTGGGCAGGATCTACCGTCTTCCAGCCCGTCAGGGTTTTACCATCAAATAACGACACGGTTTTCCCTGGTGACTGAGCTAAAACAGGTACGTTACCAAGCGTCGGGATACCAATCAGCAGCGCCACAATCAGCCTGATTATTTCCCGATTCGACCAGTATCGCAATTGATTCCAGCTGGCTTTCATGTTTTTATTGGAATAGTTATACACAAAAGCAATTGGCAATGGCCATACTACTGATGTAGGCAATAGGTAACCACAGGCTGACGCAGGCTTATGTACCCGGTACCATATGCACCTTCAGTTCACTGCCTAAACCATGTCTCTCTCGTTAAAACTCGTTTGTCTGGGTGTCATCAGCGCATTCGTCGTGTTGCAATCGGGCATGACCCTTCGGAAATCAGCTACGCCGCCTACCGTACTGGTTTTCTCAAAAACCAAAGGCTGGCATCACACCTCCATTCCGTTTGGCATTGCAGCGGTTCAACAGTTGGGTCAGGCAAACGGGTTCGCCGTCGACACCACCACCGATGCTACCCTGTTTACCGACGACAATCTGAAAAAATACGCGGCAGTTGTCTGGATGAGCACCACGGGCAACGTATTGAATGGCGAGCAACAAGCCGCTTTTGAGCGCTACATTCAGGCCGGTGGTGGGTACGTTGGCGTACATGCGGCGGCCGACACTGAATATGACTGGCCCTGGTATGGCAAGTTGATGGGCGCGTTCTTCTCGAGCCACCCTCATAATTCCAATATCCGCAAAGCAACAGTCGAGGTTGTTGATGCCACTAATCCGGCAACGGCGATGCTGCCTGCCCGCTGGGAACGCACCGACGAATGGTACAATTACCGATCGTTCTATTCTGGTATCAAGGTGCTGGCCGATCTGGACGAAAACACCTACGAAGGCGGCACCAATGGGGCGCATCATCACATTAGCTGGTACCACGATTTCGACGGTGGACGGGCTTTTTACACCGGCAACGGCCATACCGACGAAAGCTACAGCGATCCGCTTTTTCTTGGTCACCTGCTGGGCGGCCTCAAATACGCCATTGGCGACAATAAACCGCTCGACTACTCGAAGGCATATGCCAACGTAACACCCGACCAGAACCGCTTCGTAAAAACAGTACTGGTCAATGATCTGAACGCCCCGATGGAACTGGCCGTAGCACCAAACGGACAGGTCTTTTTTACGGAATTGTTTGGTAACCTATCCATGTATGACCCGCGAACCGGCAAATCGGCGCTGGTTCATAAACTGCCAATCACCAACATGGGTGGCACCGGTCTGATTGGCATGACGCTCGACCCGGCGTTTGCGCAGAACCGCAACCTGTATCTCTACTACGCTCCGGCAGGCCTTACCGAAGACAACCTGGCTTTCCGGCTATCGCGGTTCACCCTGAACGCGAACAATACGCTGAATCTGGCATCCGAGAAAGTATTATTGAACGTACCTGTGCAGAAAAATAGTGGCTCACACCACGGCGGGTCGCTGGCCTGGGATAAAGACGGCAACCTTTACCTCTCGACCGGCGACAGTTCCAGCCCATTCCCGTCGAATGGCTATTCGCCGCTGGACGAACGGCCTGACAAGGAATCGTACAGCCTTGATTCGCAGCGGTCGGCGGGGAACACTAATGATCTGAAAGGGAAAGTGCTGCGCATTCATCCGGAGGCCAACGGCACCTACACCATTCCGGCGGGTAATTTATTTCCGAACAGCATGGCCAAAACACTACCGGAGATTTACACGATGGGCTGTCGAAACCCCTACCGAATTGCGGTCAATCCGAAAACCTCGGTATTGTACTGGGGCGAAATTGGCCCCGATGCGGGTAAAGATGGCGAGCAGGGGCCGCGTGGCTACGATGAATTTAACCAGGCTAAACGGGCGGGTAATTATGGCTGGCCCTATTTTGTGGGCAATAATTCGGCCTATACAGAATGGGATTTCGCCACCAAAACAGCCGGCCCGGCCTATAATCCGGCGGCTCCGGTGAATAACTCACCCAACAATACAGGCCTTGCGCAGCTCCCTCCTGCCACACCCGCCATGATCTGGTACCCGTATGCAGCCTCGGCCGAATTCCCGGAATTGGGCGTTGGCGGGCGCAGCGCAATGGCCGGTGAGTTCTATACGTTCAACAAGGCAAACACCTCGCCCACCAAATTTCCCGATTACTACGACGGCGCCCTGTTTGTGTTCGACTGGATGCGGAACTGGGTGATGGCCCTGCGGTTCGACGCCAATGAAAACTACGTGCGCAGCGAGCCCTTTATGGCCGGCAATGGCGATTTCCGCCGGCCCATCGATCTGGCGTTCGGGCCAGATGGCGTTATGTACATGCTGGAATACGGGTCAGTCTACGGAGCAGATAATGAAGACGCCCGACTGGTGAAGATCGAGTACAATACGGGCAACCGCGCCCCGGTTGCCAAAGCCAGCATAGTTGATTCAGCGACGGAAGCCTACGTCGATAAAACGGTATTTCTAACGTCTGAACGTCGAAATTTCCCCCTATTGCGCGAAGCCGACGGCCAGCCACCGCTCCGGGTGCTGTTCAACAGCCGGGGTAGCCGCGACCTCGACGACGACGATGCCATTACCTACCAGTGGCTCTTTGATGGGAAGACCGTTGGCGCTACTACGCCCAACGCAACCTTTACATATCAGAAGCCAGGTACGTATCACGCTATTCTCAAGGTAACAGACCGGGCCGGATTGGTTGGCCGCGACACGGTGGTCGTTCACGTTGGCGATACCCGGCCGAAAGTAACTATCACCAGCCCTGGCAATACGTCTTTTTTCTGGCCAAACAAACCATTTGCCTACGCCGTGAAGGTGACTGACAAAGAAGACGTACGGATTGACCCCAAACGGATCAAAGTAACGTACCTATATGATCCTCAGCCTAGTGCATTAAGCAGTTCGGTGCCTGGAATCTCAGCTACGACGATAGAAGTCCCGGCACCGCCCGGCAAACTGCTGATGGCCAACAGCGATTGTAAAGCCTGCCATACTATTGATAAGGTGTCGGTTGGGCCTTCATTGCTGGCCATTGCGCAACGCTACAAAGGGCAATCAGGCGCACTGGAACAACTGGCGACCAAAATCATCAACGGCGGCGGTGGCAACTGGAGTACCGAACACGTAATGAGTGCCCATCCCCAACTCTCTACGCAGGACGCCCAGGAGATGGTCCGCTACATTTACTCGTTGACCGACCCAACGAAAAAACAGGCAGTGTTACCACTCCAGGGCACGCTGGCACTGACCGATCATCCGAAAGACGACCTTCAGGGCCAATATACGCTTCTGGCTTCGTATAAAGACAAAGGTGGTAATCTGGTGAAGCCGCTCACGGGTACCGACCTGATCAGGCTCCGAAGCGCAACGGTCAAGGCAGCGTATGCCGATGCGCACGTTGGTTTTTCGCGGTTCCGGGACAACCTCTCGCAGGGAGGCCACAAATCGTACATCCTATTGAAAAATATTGATTTGACCGGAATTAAACAGTTTACCTACGAATACGGATCGGCGAACCAGGCTGGTGAAGTTGAAGTCAGAATCGATTCGCAGGCGGGGCCGGTAGTAAGCAGCGTGGCGTATGGACCAACCGGGTCGTGGGACACGCTGAAACAGGTGACGGGTCTGCTCAGTAAGCCAGTTACTGGTCGGCATGATGTGTACTTCTTCGCCATCAAACGAACTAAGCCCAATGATGAAATCCTGAAATTTTCGACGATCCAGTTCGAAGAATAAGCCGGAACCAGCGATATTGGCCAAACGGCTGGGTACGTTCATTGAATCATTATGACATTTAAAGAAAAACTCCGGGGCCAAAAACCGCTGCTGGGCACTATCGTTTCGCTGCCATCTCCCGAATTGAGCGAGTTGCTGTCGCTGGCCGGGTTCGATTGGCTGTTCATCGATATGGAACACGGAACTATGTCGAGCGGCGAGGCGCAACGGATGCTACAGGCTGTAAAAAATGGCTGTAGCGCCGTTATCCGGGTGGCCGAGAATACCCCCATGCTCATCAAACAGGCGCTGGATATTGGTGCCGATGGCGTTATTGTACCCCTGGTCAACACGGCTTCCGAAGCGAAACAGGCAGTTGACTCAGCCCGGTACCCGCCCGTAGGAAACCGAAGTGTGGGTATCGCCCGGGCGCATGATTACGGCATGAACTTCACCGACTATATTCAGCGGGCCAATGATTCGGTGGCGGTCATCATTCAGATTGAGCACGAAGAGGCCGTCAGGAATCTGGACGACATTCTTGCCGTCGACGGTATCGACGGGGTTTTTATCGGGCCGTATGATCTCTCAGGCAGCCTGAACAAGTTGGGCGACGTGTTCAGTGAACCGGTTCAGGAAGCCATTCGGACCGTTAAAATCAAATGCAGCGAAAAAGGGATTCCCATTGGTCTCTTTTTGCAAAAAACCGATACCATTCAGGCCGAACTGGCCAGCGGTACAACCTTTCTGGCCGTGGGAACAGACACCTTTTTTGTCTGGAGCGGTGCGAAACAGGTGCTGGAATCAGTCAGACGCTTAGCCCCCTAGCAGTATTATCAATGCATCGGGGTACCCCTTCTTTCACAACCAGCTTTTTCCATGAATGAATCAACCCAATACTGGGTCGTAGTAGCCTCAAAAGACCATGTACAACGTGGCGTTGCCGGTGGCTTTATGCAGGCAAACCACGGCAAGAAGGCGCCGCTCATGCGCGTGAAGCCGGGCGACTGGGTGGTCTTTTATTCGCCTAAAAACGCGTTGGAGGGCGATGAGAAATGCCAGTCGTTCACGGCGATTGGCCAGGCTAGCGGGGATAATCTCTATCAATTCGCTGTAACAGATAATTTTACGCCCTTCCGTAGAGCTGTTCAGTTTTATCCTGCTCAGGATGCATCCATACTGCCGCTGATCGATGCGCTTGCGTTTATTTCAAACAAGAAATCGTGGGGCTATCCATTTCGTTTCGGCTTTTTCGAGATCAATAGCCATGATTTTGACTTGATTCGAGCGGTCATGCTTGGCAACAAGGTATAACGCGGGCGTTGTATACAGTAGCCTGGGTACGTGTGTAGCAGAGCAGCGTACCCGGGAAGTAGCCGATTGGCCTATTCAGGTACGTATAACGAAAGCGAAACTTCATTTTTTGCAACTAGCCATCAGGCTTATCTTCGGCCACTTGATCCTCATAAACGGATCAATTTTCAGCTACGCTTAACGAATTCAGATATGGTCCGTAGTACCGTCATGCGTTTTTCGCTTCTTTTCCTGGCCTTTTTAGGTCTGTCCAGTACGCTGCAAGCTCAGTCACCTGCTCCGTTTGGTGCCGTTCCGTCGGCGCGGCAGTTGCAGTGGCATAAGCTGAAGTACTACGCGTTCGTGCACTTCAACATGAACACCTTCACGAATGAAGAATGGGGTCATGGCACCGAAACGCCCGACATGTTCAACCCCACCCAGCTCGACTGTCGGCAGTGGGCACGGGTGGCCAAGGCGGCGGGTATGGAAGGCATCATCATCACGGCCAAGCACCACGACGGGTTTTGCCTGTGGCCCAGCAAATACACCGAACACTCGGTAAAAAACAGCAAGTGGCACAACGGGAAAGGCGACGTACTGAAAGACCTGTCGGCAGCCTGCAAGGAATACGGCCTGAAATTCGGTGTGTACCTCTCGCCCTGGGACCGTAATCACCCTGCCTACGGCACGCCCGAATACAACGATGTATTCAAAAACACGCTTAAAGAGGTGCTGACCCAATACGGCGATGTGTATGAAGTCTGGTTCGACGGGGCCAATGGCGAGGGTCCTAACGGCAAAAAACAGGTATACGACTGGCCGGGTTTCGTGGCTACCGTACGCCAGTACCAGCCCAACGCGGTCATTTTCAGCGATGCCGGGCCAGACATTCGCTGGGTAGGCAATGAAGACGGATACGCAGGCGAAACAAACTGGAGCACCCTCAACCGAGACAAGGTGTACCCGGCCTATCCGAACTATTGGGAATTGACACTGGGGCATGAAGATGGTACGCACTGGGTACCCACGGAAGTGAACTGCTCGATCCGTCCCGGCTGGTACTACCACGCCAGCGAAGACAACAAGGTAAAATCACTGGAACACCTGGTCGACATCTATTACAGTTCGCTTGGCCGCAACGGCAACTGGCTGCTGAACCTGCCCGTCGACCGGCGCGGGCTGGTGCATGAGAACGACGAAAAACGGCTCATGGAATTGAAAGCATACACCGATAAGGCGTCGCATAATCTGGCAGGTGGCAAAACGGTCACCAGTAATAGTGTTTTCAGTAAAGCGTCGACCTATGCTGCCAGCAATGTGCTGGATGGTAACCGGGACACCTATTGGGCCGCCGCCAAAGAGGCTAAACAGGCTACGCTGGATATTGACCTGGGCAAGTCGACCACGCTCAACCGGTTGCTGATCGAAGAGTACATCGCCCTGGGTCAGCGGGTAAAGAAGTTTTCCGTATCGGCCTGGCAGAACGGGCAGTACCAGGCCATCGCCACTGGCACGACCATCGGCAACAGGCGTATTTTACGGTTTCCGACCGTGACGACCAGCAAACTCCGCATCTCCATCGACGAGGCGAAGGCCAGTCCGCTGATCGGCAACATCGAAGTGTATAATGCCCCCGAACTGATCGTGACGCCGGTGATCAAACGCAGCAAAGAAGGGCTGGTCACCATTGCCTGCCCGCGCACGACCGACCCCGTGATCACGTATACCACAGACGGAACGGAGCCAACTGCGAAAAGCCCCCGTTTCAGCCAACCGTTTGCCTTACCGTCTGGCGGCACCGTTAAAGCACGCGCCTTTGTCGACAACATGAAACGGGCCAGCAGCCCCGCTACGGCCGATTTTGATATTAGCTCAGCGAAATGGACAGTCGTGTCGACGGGTGGTCAGTCGCCGGGCAAAAATGCAGACCGGCTACTTGATGGCAACTCCGATACGTTCTGGCAGCAGCGCAAAAGCACAGAAGCACCAACCTCCGTGGTTGTTGATCTGGGCGAAACGCTGCCCGTACACGGTCTAACGTACCTGCCCCGTCAGGACGGGAAGAAAGAAGGTATCGTGTACCGCTACGCCGTTTCGGTCAGTCAGGATGGCAAAAACTGGTCGGCACCGGTTAGTCAGGGCGCGTTCAGTAACATCAACAATAACCCGGTGAACCAGACCATCCGGTTCGACAAGCCTGCGTCGGCGCGGTACCTGAAATTCGATATACTCGAAACCACCGTGGCCACCGACGCTACCGTTTCCATTGCTGAACTGGGCGTACTGACTCGTTAATTGTCTTTGAAACGATTGCTTTCGTATGGCCCTTCGACTAGGCGTCTCCGACTCCGCTCAGGGCCATGCGAAAGCAATTATTCCGAAGCTGACACTTTTCTCTTCATTCCACGAATACTCCACCCAAATGCCCGTCAAGTATATACTTTGCCTGGTCAGCCTGCTGATCGCCGGTCAGGTACGTTCTCAGGTTTCCCCGCCAACGTACCCAATCATTCCATACCCCACCTCGCTTTCCGCTGGTCAGGGGCAGTTTACGCTATCGGCCAAAACGGCTCTGATTGTACTGGATAAACGGTTTCAGCAGGAAGGCGATCAGTTACAGCAGTTACTGACACCTATTCTCGGCAAGTCCCTGACCACGAGCGGAACTGCCTCGAAAATTGTGCTACAAAGCGACCCAACAATCACCGCATCAGAAGGATACAGCCTTCGGATTGAGCCCCGGCAGATCACGCTGTCGGCGAAAGATGCGGTGGGTATGTTTCGGGGGATTCAGACCATCCGACAACTGCTTCCGGCCAGCATCGAGCAGAAAAGCGGAGCTCCATCAGGTTCGGTCAGCTTACCTGTTCTTCAAATTCGCGACCAGCCCGCCTACGTCTGGCGCGGTATGCACCTCGACGTGTCGCGGCACTTTTTCTCGATGGACTATCTGCGGAAATTCATCGACCTGCTGACCCTCTATAAATTCAACAAGTTTCACCTGCACCTGACCGATGACCAGGGCTGGCGACTCGAAATCAAATCATATCCTAAACTAACGAGTGAGGGAGCCTGGCGGACGTTCAACAATCAGGATTCGGTGGTACTGAAACGGGCCGTTGCCAATCCTGATTTCGACCTGCCGAAGCAATACCTGCGGCAGACAGACGGAAAAACGCAGTACGGTGGTTTCTACACCCAGGCTGAGATGCGGGCCTTGATAGCCTACGCCACGGCCCGACACATCGAGATCATCCCGGAAATTGACATGCCGGGTCACCTGGCGGCAGCCATCAAGGCCTATCCGTTTCTGAGCTGCACCGGTCAGGAGGGCTGGGGAAAGACGTTCTCGGTGCCGATCTGCCCCTGCAACGAATCGACGTACACCTTCAGCGAAACCGTCTTCAATGAGATCATTGCGCTCTTTCCCAGTCAGTATATTCATCTGGGTGCCGACGAAGTAGAGAAAACAACCTGGGCGCAATCCCCTGCCTGTCAGGAGTTGATGAAACGGGAAGGAATCAAAAACGTGGAGGAGTTACAGAGTTATTTTGTGCACCGGACCGAGCAGTTTTTCAAATCGAAAGGCAAGAAACTCATCGCCTGGGATGATGCACTCGAAGGCGGAATCAGCCCTACGGCCACGGTCATGTACTGGCGAAGCTGGGTGAAAGATGCCCCCGTAAAAGCCGTCCGGAATGGCAATCCGGTTGTGATGACACCCGTCAGCACGCTATATTTCGATGTGATGCCCGACAAGAATTCGCTTAGCAACGTGTACCAGTTCAACCCTATTCCGGCCGGGCTAACCGACTCCGAAAAACGGTCGATCATTGGCGCTCAGGCTAATACCTGGACCGAATATATTCCGTCAGAAAATCGGGTCGATTACATGGTGATGCCCCGCATGACGGCGCTGGCCGAACGACTGTGGACCAATCAGGATCGGTTCAGCGACTATCAGCAGCGTCTGACTAGCCACTATCCACGGCTGGATGTGCTGGGCGTTCATTATCGCGTACCTGACCTAAGTGGCTTTACCGAAGAAAACGTCTTCACCAACCAGACTGCGCTTCGTATTCGTAAGCCAACCGATAACCTGACCGTTCGCTACACCACCAATGGCAACGTACCTGGCCCAACGTCGCCTGTTCTGATAGATTCGCTGCTGATCTTGCAACCAATGACCGTGAAGCTGGCCGCTTTTACAACGAGCGGGTTACAGGGCGATGTGTATACACTGCGCTACCGGCAACAGTCCTATGCTGAGCCAGTTCGCGTCACGAATACGCAGGCAGGGTTGATGAGCACGTATGTGAAAGGCCAGTTCAAAAACGTAGAGGCTATGCTTCGGGCCACCGCCCCTGATTCGGCCGTAGTAAGTCAGGTACAGGTGCCGACCATAGCTAAGGCGGGCAGCTTCGGCGTTCGGTTTCGGGGCTACCTGACTGTTCCAGCCACCGGCATTTACGGCTTCTTCCTGGTCGCCGATGATGGTGGAATCCTACGAATTGCTAACCGGCCAGTGATTGATAACGACGGCAATCACGGGCCTATCGAGAAAAGTGGGCAAATTGCCTTAGAACAGGGGTCTCATCCCCTCGCGCTCGATTTCATCGAAGCTGGTGGTGGGTATACCCTGAAACTGTTATACAGCCTCAATGGCAGTGAACCGCTTCCAATTCCGGCATCGTGGCTGAAACACTAATGGGCGTATCGGCTGTTTGTGTTTGATGGTGTGGGCTGTGTTGCTGTCGCGTAAGCTGCACTGCCCACAATCAATACAGATCGTGCGCGAGCTTGTTGAGCAGTTTACTGTTCTGCCGAAGATCGTAGATGTATTCCCAGAACATCATCCCGGCCAGACCTTTCTTTTTCACGTACTCAATTTTGGGCGTGAATGACTCTTCGTCAGCATAGGTAATGAACGTGCGCGTAGTTGGGTTCCACAGGTAGGGCGCTTTGGCGTCGGCATCCCAATAGCGGGTAAAGCCGTTTTTGCTGATGTACTTGTCAACCAGTTCGTCGTAACTGATAAACAGATGCTTACCGGTAGCTGGTTGATACAAGCCATGATCAACGTCGGCTACCTCTGTCCAGCCACGACCGTAAAAGGGCAGCCCCAGCACGATTTTATTGGCCGGAACCCCCGCCCGAATGTGCCCTTCGACCGCAGAAATTGAGCTATTCCGCGACTGGTCACCTTTCTTCGATTGCGCCAGCGGGCTATGGTGTCCCGTCACCTTATCGTTACCATGGTAGAGGTCGTAGGTCATGATGTTGACGTAATCCAGGTACGTTTGCGCCTTGCCCAGCTCGGTGTGGCTCACAAACGCCGTGTCACCGCCCGTTGCTGCTGTGAGTAGGTAATGATCAGTTACAGGGCGTTTATCCTGCTTTCCCTGTGTATCCAACCGGTCGCGAAGCGCTTTCAGGAACAACGTGAACGTTTGCTTGTCTTCCGGGCGATAGATGTTTCCGGCCCCGATCTGCGCCGGGTACTCCCAGTCGATATCCAGCCCGTCGAGCTTATGTTTTTTAAGCAGGGAAACAGCCGCTTCCGCGAATTTCGTGCGGGAGGCGCTTGTCAGGGCGGCATCAGAAAAATATTTGCACCCGCCCCATCCGCCAATCGACAGCAGGATCTTCAGGTCTTTGTTCACCCTCCGAAGCGAGGTGAGCGCCGCCAGGTTGGCTGAATCCAGGGGCGTCAGTGGCGCCAGTTTACCATCTGCCGAAGGAACGGCAAAGGCGTAGTTGATGTGCGTTAGCTTTTGGGCGTCAATCTGGTTCTTCGACCAGCCCTTATCGGAGACATACCCAATCAGCACAGGCGATTTTTTGACAGCCTGCGCCACAGCCAACGTACCTGATAATTGAACCAGCAGGCAGGCAGTTAGAAACAAAGTAGAGAGCGTACGGAGATTCATCACTGATTGAGCTAGCTATGAAAGTATTCACAGGCGGTTATTTATCCTATGTCAACGTCTCAAATGTAGTAGAATAGGCTATCGACTGCCAGACTTTTTAAAAAAATTTAATAAGTAATTACACAGCAACGGGCAAAGCAGCTATCTTGCGTCTGATAGGTACTCAGTTTGACGGCTGCCAAGTTGTGCAGCCAGCGTGAATGGCGGCTATTTTTCCGTTAACCAGAAATACGGTCTTGCACCCATGACCTTTTCTAAATCAATACCTGATCAAGAACTGCACCAGCTATAATTGGCCAAGTTTGTTCATACTTTTTGTGCGGTGGTCTACTCAGACTAACTACGAAATGTAACTATGAGGCAATAGCCATTGGGCCCGGTATGCTTCGAATAAATTCTTTAATTTAATATATAAATAATATAACTATTGCCTCAAAATAAATTAAAATAGCCATAGCTCGGTAGATTATTAAAATATTTTAAAAACTACTAATATATTTGCTGTTCGTCAGATTCAACCAAATATTGTACTGATAACCTGTAGATTACAATGCCAAATTAGAACAAATAAGGCTATCAATTATCCTATTTGGCGGCGGCATTTTGTTAATTATAAGTATTTCAGGCATTTATAGCCGTCCAACGTGTACGAAACTACTATTTCTGTTCGATGCAGAACATCGTCTGCTTCAGTTAATTAAATTTTGCAAAAATACGTAAGTATTTATCAAGATATACTCAACCCCATTTCTATGTATCAGATACACGGTTATGAGGGAACAACAGATTAAGATCAAGTATAGAGTGCCAGTAAAATTTGTGTTAGTGTGTCAATAATAAACCATAATCAAAAAAACGATGAAGCAATGTAGGAACAGATTTACCTTGTTGATTGCCTTCTTTTTTCTGGGTTGCTGCGTAGCAATGGCGCAACAGGTAACGGTTCAGGGGAAGGTCTCCGAGAACGCGACAGACGTAATTCCCGGCGCGAACATCCTGATCAAAGGATCGAACAAGGGTACCGTCACCGACGCTGATGGGCGTTTTTCAATATCAGCTCCGAAAGGCAGTGTGCTGGTTATTCAGTCGCTGGGTTTTGTGGCACAGGAAGTTACGGTTGGCGATCAGACCACGCTCAATATCACACTGGCTGTCAGCGACAAAACGCTTGACGAGGTAGTAGTAACAGCGTTGGGTATCTCCAAAGACAAGAAAGCGCTGGGCTATGCCGTGTCGGAAGTGAAGGGCAGCGACCTGACACAGGCCCGGGAAATTAACCTGGGGAATGCTTTGTCTGGTCGGGTAGCCGGTCTGAACGCCAGCAGCACGGCAACAGGCCCCGGTGGGTCGAGCCGTGTTATCATTCGTGGTAACGGATCGCTGAGCGGCAATAACCAGCCACTGTACGTGATCAACGGGGTACCCATTGATAATACGAACGTAAACTCGGCCGGTATGTGGGGAGGCACCGATTCAGGCGATGGCCTGAACAGTATCAACCCGGATGATATCGAGACGATGTCGGTCCTGAAAGGCGGAACGGCGGCAGCCCTCTATGGCTCACGTGCCTCGAACGGGGTTATCCTGATCACGACCAAAACGGGCAAATCGCAGCGCGGTATTGGTGTCGAGTATAACGGGACCTACACGATGGACAAGCCGTTCTCGCTGAACGACTGGCAGTATGTATATGGTCAGGGAACGCGGGGTGCCAAGCCTCTTACCCAGGATGAAGCCATCCAGACGGGCACGTCGTCGTGGGGTGCCAAGCTAGATGGTACGAACGTTATCCAGTTTGATGGCGTGTCGCGTCCGTATGTAGCGCAGAAAGACAACGTAAAGAACTTCTACAACTCGGGCAGCACGTTCTCGAACACGGTAGCAGTATCGGGCGGAAATGATGCGGCCAGCTTCCGCTTCTCGGCGTCAGACATGAACTCGAACAGCGTAGTTCCTAATGCGGGCTTCAACCGTAAATCGTTCAACCTCAGCGCCAACGCTAACTTGTCGAAGAAGATCGTATTCGAGGGCGTTGCCCAGTACAACATCGAAACAGGCACTAACCGGACATTCCTGTCGGATACGCCGAAAAACCCGAACTACGGTGTGCAACTGATCGCCAACTCGGTCGACATTCGCTCGCTGAACCCGGGCTACGACAGCCGTGGCTACGAAGCACTCTGGAACAGCAACGTGTATTCGACCAACCCATATTTTGCGGTGAACAAAGTACCGAACAGCGACGTCCGGAACCGGTTCATTGGTCAGTTCTCGCTGCGCTACAACATCACCGACTTCCTGTATCTGCGCGGTCGGGTGGGTACGGATTACAACCAGACCAAATTCGTCAGCGTTGAACCAACCGGTCTTGCCTATTCAACGCGGGGTAGTATGAGCCGCACCAACACACAGATTGGCGAAACAAACGCCGAACTGCTGTTGGGCTTCAACAAGGAGTTTGGCAACATCTCGGTGAACGCCCTGGTTGGTGGTAACCAGATGCGCCGCTCTACGGAAAACCTGCGCTACAATGGCCAGTATTTCGTGGTGCCGTTCAACTATTACCTCGATAACACGGTGACGAAAACCCCGGGTTACGACTACAGCGCGCTGGGTATCAACTCGGTATTTGGTTCGGCCGATATCGGCTACAAGAACATCCTGTTCCTGACCTTGACGGGTCGCCAGGATTGGTTCTCGACCCTGTCGAAACAGAACAACAGCCTGTTCTATCCATCGGCGGGTCTGAGCTTCGTGGTATCTGACGTGATGAACGCCCGGCCAAACTGGTTCAACTACGGTAAGATCCGGGCATCGGTGGCGCAGGTAGGTGGTGGTTATCCTAACCCATACGCCCTGAACCTGACGTATAACCTCCAGACAAACAACTACATCGGCGATATTCCACTGATGTCGGTCAACGGCGGAACCATCCCGAACGCACTGCTGCAACCAAACACGTCGACCACGACCGAGTTAGGTTTCGAAACCAAGCTGTTCAACAACAAACTGGGTGTCGACCTGACGTTGTATAACCGCACGACCACCAATGATGCCGTTACGGCCTCTACCTCATCGGCCACCAGCTATGGCAGCGTCTTGCTGAACGTGGGTAAGGTAGTGAACAAAGGGATTGAGCTGTTGCTGACCGGAACGCCGATCAAAAAAGCGAGCGGCTTCAACTGGAACGTGTCGTATAACGTAGCGTATAACGACAACAAGGTAGTGAAGATCACCGACGACCTGACCACTTTCCAGGTCGATCAGTCACGTACCCAGAGCGCCTACATCTACCACTACGCCGGCCAGCCCTATGGTATGATCACGGGGTACCAGGCACTTCGGAATGCCAGCGGCCAGATCGTATACAACTCGGCAACGGGTTTACCGCTGCAAAGCGCGCTGATGCCACTGGGTCGTGGTGTTCCGCCAGTGACCATGGGTCTGACCAACACATTCAGTGTCAGCAATTTCTCGTTTAGCTTCCTGCTCGATGGTAAGTTCGGCTCTAAAATCTACAGCGCCACCAACTACTACGCCACGGCCAACGGCCTGACGCAGGCAACCCTGAACGGTCGCGAAGGAGGCATCACGGTAACGGGCGTTACTCAGAACGGCGATGCATTCACCAAAACCCTGTCGGCACAGGATTACTACGGCAGCAGCGCGTACCGGAACATCACCGACAACTTCGTGTATGATGGCAGCTTCGTGAAACTGCGTCAGTTGACGTTTGGCTATTCACTGCCCCGGTCATTCCTGGCCAAAACGCCAATTCAGGCGGCAAGCCTGTCGCTGGTGGCACGTAACCTGCTGATCCTGTACAAGAACGTACCTAACGTTGATCCGGAATCGAACTACAACAACGGGAATGCCCAGGGGCTCGAGATGTTTGGTGTACCACCCGCTCGCAGCTACGGTCTAAACCTGAACGTTCGCTTCTAACTCACCGCTTTTAACGCATTTACCCATGTTACGATCTCTTAAGACATACCGATTACCGGCGTTGGCTTCCCTGCTGGCGGCAGGCCTGCTCTTGTCGTCCTGCGATAATGGCTTCGAGCAGCTAAATACCAACCCCAACGCACTGACCACACCGGTTATTCCTAACCTGCTGTCGTATTCGCAGGTTAAAACGGCGGGTACGGGCTACGAAAACCACCGGGGCAACCTGATCTATGCCGGTGCCCTTATTCAACACTTTTCGTCGTTGACCACCTACTGGTCGGGCGATAAGTACCTGTATAATGCGCCGTATTCAGATGCCTATTTCGAAACGGCCTATGGCGAACACGTGAAGAACGTGGAGCAGATCATCGCGCTTACAAAAGGCGATGCCGCTCAGGTGAACCTGTACAATATTGCGCGTATCTGGCGGGTGTTTGTCTATCACCGCATCACCGACTTGTACGGCGACATTCCGTACTCGCAGGCGGGTCAGGGTTACTTGACAAGCGTGTTCAGCCCCAAATACGACAAGCAGGCCGACATCTACGCCAACATGCTCACTGAGCTAGATCAGGCGGCGGTGGCACTCGACAACACAAAAACGGGCTACGGCGCGGCAGACCTGATCTACGCGGGTGACCTGACCAAGTGGAAGAAGTTTGCCTATTCGATGATGCTGCGGCTGGGCATGCGCCTGACCAAAGTGGATGCGGCAGCGGCCCAGACCTACGTGAAAAAAGCCATTGCGGGCGGTGTGATGCAGAGCAACGACGATCTGGCGAAGATCAACCACGCAGAAGGCAACGACAACACGCGGAACCTGGACGGCAATACGCTTAGAACGCAGGAGTATGATGCGGCCAACCTGAAAGGGAAAGCCAACAGCAAACTGAGCAACACGTTCATTAACTTCCTGAAGAACAATAACGACCCCCGTCTGCCATACATCGCTACGCTATGGCAGGGTAACGCCAACCCAGCCCTGGAAGCAACGGCAACCGACCCTGCCAAACAGAAAGGGCTGCCAAACGGGTATGATGCGCAAACGATCAAATCGCTGATTCCCGGCTGGGGCGCTACTGATTCACTGCCGGCGTATTCAGAAGCAAACCTGAACAAAATCGCCAGCAACAGCGCACCAACCGTGTTCCAGAGCTACGCCGAAGTAGAATACCTGCTGGCCGAAGCAGCCGTTCGCGGTTGGGGCGATGGTCAGGCCGCCGTTCACTACAACAAAGGGGTAACGGCTGCCATGAGCATGATGTCGCTGTATGGTGGAACGGTAAGCGCCGCTGCCATCACAACGTACCTGACGGCTCACCCTTATCTGAGCGCTGGCACAACAGCGCAGCAGATGGAGCAGATTGGTACGCAATACTGGGCGGTCAACTTCCTGAACTCGTATGAAGCCTACGCCAACTGGCGCCGTACGGGTTACCCGGTACTGACGCCAACCAATTACGTGGGTAATGAAACGGCGGGTGTTATTCCCCGTCGCCTGCGGTATCCATCAACCGAGAGCAGCAAAAACGCAGCGCAGTACAACGCGGCGATTGCTGTTCAGGGACCGGATCTGCTGACGACCCGTATCTGGTGGGATAAATAAGATTTCGGATTGAGGATTTTGGATTGGGGATTTTTTGTTTGTGCTGGCGTAAGCAAAAAATCCCCAACCCGAAATCTCCAATCCAAAATATGTAAATTACGGGTTAGTAAATCACCGTTGTCTGTGTGATTTGCTAACCCGTAACCATACCTAATGCATCACTCTCTTCAACTACGTCTTCGCTGGTTACTGCTGCTTTGGGTAACAGGCATGAGCTTGCCGGTTGCCGTGAAGGGGCAATTTACCCGCCTCGGAGCAGAAAAAACGGGCGTCCGGTTCACGAATCAGCTTACTGAAACAGAAGAGCAGAATGTGCTGGCCCACGAATACTTCTACAATGGCGGTGGCGTGGCCGTGGGTGACCTCAACAATGACGGGCTGCCCGATCTGTATTTTACCGGCAACATGACGCCGGATCGCCTGTACCTCAACAAAGGCAACTTAACTTTCACCGATATGACCAGTTCGGCCGGCGTTGGGCAGGGAACCGGCTGGAAAACCGGCGTGACCCTCGTCGACATCAACCGCGACGGCTGGCTCGATATCTATGTTTGCTACTCGGGAAACGGCGAGCCAGACACCCGCCGGAACCGACTCTATATCAACAATCATCTTTCTAAAAAAGGGCAGCTGACCTTCACCGAACGCGCTGCTCAGTACGGGCTCGATTCGCCCGCCTTCAGTACCCAGGCCGCTTTCTTCGACTATGACAAAGACGGTGATCTGGACTGCTTCCTCCTAAACCACAACATCAAAGATTTTAAACGATTCGACGCGGCGCTGACCAAAGCGATGCGCGACGAATTCGCTGGCGACAAACTGCTCCGAAACGACAACAACAAGTTTGTCGACGTGAGCGAAGCCGCCGGCATCAAAGGAAACCCCATTGGCTTCGGCTTGGGGGTAGCCGTCGCCGACATCAACCTCGACGGTTGGCCCGACCTCTACGTGTCCAACGATTACATTGAGCAGGATTACCTCTACCTCAACGACGGCCACGGCCATTTTATCGACCAGTTGGATACGGCCGTTGGTCACCTGAGCTACTTCTCGATGGGCAATGAAGTAGTCGACATGAACAACGACGGCTGGCCCGACATCTTCACGCTCGACATGCTGCCTGAGGATAATCGGCGGCAGAAACTACTATACGGCCCCGAGAACTACGAAACCTACCAGAACATGCTACGCAACGGCTTCTCGCACCAGTTGATGCGCAACATGCTCCAGTTGAACAATGGTAACACTGGTCTGAAAACGGCGGGCGTGAACGTACCTACGTTCAGCGAAATTGGGCAGCTGGCAGGTATTTCCAACACAGACTGGAGCTGGACACCCCTCGTGGCCGACTTCGATAACGACGGCTGGAAAGACCTCTTTGTCACGAACGGCTATCTCCGCGACTACACCAACATGGACTTTATGAAGTTCTACGCCGATGCCCAACTGAAGGCTTCGCGCGGTAGCGCAACAGCCATGATGGACATTCTGAAACAGATGCCCTCGTCGGCCACCAAGAACTACATCTTCCGAAATTCGGGCAAGCTCACCTTCGAAAACAAAGTCGTTGACTGGGGATTCGACCAACCCGTTCTGTCGAACGGAGCGGTGTACGCTGACCTCGATAATGACGGCGATCTGGAGATCATCACCAACAACGTCAACGTACCTGCCTCGATCTACCGGAACGATAACCCAAAACAACATTACCTGACCATTCAGCTCGGCGAGAATTCGGCAACGCAGGCGGTGGGCGCCAGGGTGTGGGTGTTCACGGCGGGGATGCAGCAATATCAGGAATTTAACCCATCACGGGGGTTTCAGTCGGGCATGTACACACCGCTGCATGTTGGTCTGGGGAAACACGCGCTGGTCGATAGCCTCCGCATAGTCTGGCCCACTGGCAAAACGCAGGTGCTTCGCCAGATCAAAGCCGACCAGAAGCTGATCGTTCGTCCGGAAACAGCTACAGGTACGTATGCCTGGTCAACGTCCGTTTCGCCACTGTTTACGGAAGTTACCCCCGACTCGGCACTTTACCGGCACGTTGAAGATGTGTATAATGATTTCAAGCGCCAGCCACTGATGCCCAATATGCTTTCGAATCAGGGGCCGCATCTGGCGCAGGCCGACGTAAACGGCGATGGGTTCGTGGATCTGTACGCGCCGGGTGCCAAAGGGCAGTCAGGTACGTTGCTGATGGGCCGTCGCGATGGCACGTGGCAACCTGCGCCCCAACCTGCGTTCACCGCTGATAAGTTGAGTGAAGATACCGACGCCCTGTTCTTCGATGCCGACGGTGATGGCGACCAGGACCTCTACGTTGTCAGCGGTGGTTATGCCTATCTGCCCGACGACTTACTGTTGCAGGATCGGCTATACCTGAATGATGGCAAAGGAAACTTCACCCGATCGGCAGAAGGACTTCCCGCTGAGCAAATTAGCGATGCCTGCGTGGTGGCGTTAGACGTAGATCACGATGGCGACAAAGACCTGTTTGTGGGCGGGCGCGTACGGCCGGGGCGATACCCGGAACCCGTCAGCAGCCGAATGCTGATTAACGACGGGAAAGGTAACTTCACCGACGCCACGGTTCAACTGGCCCCCTTCCTGACCAACATCGGCCTGGTGACCGACGCCGTAGCGATGGATTCAGACAAAGACGGTTGGGACGATCTGGTGCTGGTTGGCGAGTGGATGCCCGTACTGCTGCTGAAAAACGAACAGGGAAAACGCCTGGCAACACCCTTGTCGCTGGCACCGGCTGGCTGGTGGAACCGCGTAGAAAAAGCCGACCTCGACGGCGATGGCGACGACGATCTGGTGCTGGGCAATTTTGGCCGCAACTGCCAGATGAAACCAACTGCAAAGGAACCCGTTCAGATCACCTACGCCGATTTCGACCAGAACGAATCGCTGGACCCGTTCCTGACCTACTACATTCAGGGAAAACCCTACCCGCTGGCTACCCGCGATGAGGCCTTGAACCAGCTGTTTTCGCTTCGCCGCAAGTTCACCAGCTACCAGGCCTACGCCAGCGCAACCCTGGCCGACCTGCTGACGCCCGACCAGTTGAGCAAGGCCGATACCTTACAGGCCATCCAGTTTGCATCGGGTATTCTGGAAAATCAGGGAACAAACGGGTTTACCTGGCATGAATTGCCGGTTGAAGCGCAGTTCGCCCCCATTTACGCCATGGCACTGGTTGATGCCGATGTTGACGGTCGAATGGATTTGCTGCTGGCGGGAAACCAGTTGAACACCCGGATCAAGATTGGCAAGATGGATGCGAATTACGGGCAGTTATTCCGCAATGAAGGAAAGTGCCAGTTCAGGTACGTTCCCCAACTGCAATCAGGTTTCACCGTGAAAGGCGACGTGCGCGATGTGCTGGTTGTCGGTAATGGATCAACAGCGCAAATCCTGTTCGGACGAAATAACAACACGATTCAGGTGTACCGTAAAACAAAGTGATATGATTTGGGATTTCCGGTCTCGGATTTCGGATGTGTTTAACTACCAATACAATATCACGACATTGATGCGGCAGAGCAAAGCCGACTTAGTATGATCTGTATGAATCGATCGTTCCTGCTTATTCTGCTGCTGTGCCGCCTTACTGGTTGGAGCCAGACTACGCAACCGGCCCGACCGGCGGCGGTGGCCTACACACAGGCGCTCAAGCAACTGACCGACGTGATGGTTACGGATGTGATTGGCCCATGCGCAGCAGCCCGGTACTACGCCTACGCCAATCTGGCCGCCTACGAGTTCATGTACCGGCAACAGCGCCCGACTGGGTACGTTGCCATGACCGGTCTGCTGCGCAAGTACACCCTTCCGGCCCCGGCAAACCCTGCGTCGGGCGTCGACGCTGCCTTTGGCGCGCAATATGCGCTGCTGCGTATGGGCGAGGAAATGCTGCCTTCGGGTTACCTGCTCGAAGCCGCTCGCAACCAGCTGATTGCCACCAGCCGCGAACAGTATCACCTCAGCAATGACCAGATTGTGACCACACGCGCCGTGGCCGACAGCCTGGTGAAGAAACTTCTGAAATACGCCGCCGCCGATGGGTACGTTAAAACCAGCGGCTACCTGCGGTTTACTCCCGGCGATAAACCCGGTCAGTGGCAACCCACGCCCCCCGCCTACTCCGAATCGTACGAACCCTACTGGGCAACACTCCGTCCATTTTTGCTGGATAGCGCTGCCCAGTTTCGGCCTGTCAGACCAACGCCATACAGCGAGCAGAAAGAGTCTGCGTTTTACCGGCAGGCAAAGGAAGTGTACGATACGTGCCGCGTATTATCGGTCAGCCAGCAGCATATCGCCAATTTCTGGGACTGCAACCCGTTCTTCCTCAATCAGAAGGGCCACGTCAGCTTCGGCACCAAGAAGATTTCGCCCAGTGGCCACTGGATGGGCATCACCAGCCTGGTCAGCGTACAGCAGAACCTGACACTGGCCGAAACCATTCGCTGGCATACACTGGTTGGGCTGACAATGGCCGATGCCTTCATTTCGTGTTGGGAAGAGAAATACTACAGCAACCGGATTCGGCCCGAAACCTATATCAACCAGCAAATCGACCGCGCCTGGCGGCCCCTGTTGCAGACACCGCCGTTCCCCGAATACACCAGCGGGCACAGTGTGATGTCGCAGGCGGTGGCCACTGTGCTAATGGCCCTGGCGGGAAAGCCAATTGGCTACACCGATACCGTAGAAGTCGAGTTCGGCGTACCAGCGCGGACGTTCCGCTCGTTCAACCATGCCGCCAGCGAGGCAGCTATTTCGCGGTTATATGGCGGCATTCACTTTCGTGATTCCATTGAGAGCGGCATACAGCAGGGCGAACAGATCGGCCAGTATGTGTTAAAAAAAATCGGGCTGCAACCGTAACATGAACAAACGCATCACCGCAATAAGACAGGTAACGTATTTAACTGCTACACAAGTAACTGGCTGATCAACGATGGTTTTGTGAAGTAAGAAGCATTTCTGATCATATGCAATGGCCAACATGCCACCTGCTATCGATTGCGGACAACCAACTTTCTAACAAACCCTTCAACCTAACTTGAACTTGGCCAGCGCTGAAACGGCTGAAACCAGAGTGACTTGATTTTATGTACGATCTTCCCGCGGTCTCTGTCATTGACACAAAAAAGAACAGGTTAAAGCGAAACATCATTGCCGAACTGTACCGGTCAGACTCACGGACCATCGCCCAACTGGCCAGTGTTTTACACAGCAGCGTACCGTCGGTCACGGCCCTCATCGATGAATTAGCCACCGCAAAGTGGATCTGGGGCATCGGCACCGGCGCGGCGCAAATGGGCCGAAAGCCATCGTTGTATGCACTGAAACCAGACCACTACGTAACGGTTGTGCTCGACATTACCATACACGACACCAAGCTGCTGGTTTTCGATTTAACCAATCAGGTAGTGCTGCGCATGGATCTGGCGTTACCATTGGGCGATTCCCCCGCGTTTATCAGCGAACTGCAAAAACCGATGCAGCAACTGGCCCAGAAACTGACGGCCATGGAACTGGTTGTCATTGGCGTCGGGGCTACTATGCCGGGGTTGGTCAACCCGGAACTGGGCCTTAATTTTACCCATCCCGAACTTAACGAGCCGGGGCAGTCGCTGAATTCACTGGTTGAATCCCTGTTCGACGCGCCGCTTTATGTCATCAACGATACAAAGGCCACCCTCTTTGGCGAAAGCAAGTTTGGGTTGGCGCAGGGGAAAAAGCACGTGCTCTCCATCAATATTGACTGGGGAATTGGGCTTGGCGTAATGATCAACGGCGACATTTTGCAGGGAACGGCGGGCTTTGCCGGTGAATTAGGTCATATTCAGATCGCAACAGATGGTGAACTGTGTACCTGCGGGAAAGTGGGGTGTCTGGATACGCTGACATCGGCTTCGGCGCTGATCCGCCGGGCCCGGCTTGGCCTGGCGCAGGGCCAACCGTCGATGCTCGCCAACGAAGGGTCGTCAGACGCCTTGACCATTGAACTGATCATCGACAAAGCCAACGCCGGCGATGCGTTTTGCATTGATCTGCTGCGAGATGCGGGCAGCGAACTGGGCCGTGGACTCGCCATGGCCGTTCATTTGTTCAACCCCGAGCTGATCATCGTAAACGGTGTACTGGCTAAAGCGGCCAATGCAATTACCTGCCCCATTGAGCAGGCCCTTATTCACCACTGCCTGCCCGACTACCGCAATAATCTGACGATCGAACTGTCGCACCTCGGCGAGATGGCAAAGCTCTACGGCACCCACGCCTATGTGCTGCAAAGATTGCTCGATCACGAACAGATACCGTAAAAAAACAGACTACAAAATCACCTATGAAACAAACGTACCTAAGCCTGGCTACCGCCTTGCTGTTGTCGCTGAACGGGTTCTGCCAGCAGCACTCAGAGCAAAAACACGACAAGTACATCTGGCCTAAAGACGAACTCGTCAGGCAGAAGCTTGGCCACTGGCAGGATGTAAAGTTTGGCCTGCTCATGCACTGGGGTACGTATAGCGAGCGGGGCATTGTAGAATCGTGGTCGCTCTGTCCGGAAGATGAGGGCTGGTGTGAACGCAAAGGCCCCACCGCCGACAACTGGTACGAGTATAAAAAAGGCTACGAAGCCCTACAGACCACGTTTAACCCGGTCAAATTCAATCCTGACCGGTGGGCCGACGCCGCCCAGAAAGCCGGGATGAAGTACGTGATCTTCACCACCAAGCACCACGATGGGTTCTGCATGTTCGACACGAAGCAGACCGACTACAAGATCACCAGCACGAAAACGCCGTTCTCCACCAATCCACGCAGCAACGTCACCAAAGAGATTTTGCAGGCGTTTCGGGGAAAAGACTTCATGGTTGGTACGTACTTCTCGAAACCCGACTGGCACAACGAACATTACTGGAAACCGTATTTCCCGCCCAAAGACCGAAACGTCAACTACAACCCGAAGAAATACCCCGATGAGTGGAGCAAGTTCAAAGACTTCACCTACAACCAGATTCAGGAACTGATGACCGACTACGGCCCGGTGGATATTCTCTGGCTGGATGGTGGCTGGGTACGTCCCTTCAGCAGCATCGACACCTCTGTTAGCTGGCAGCGCACCATCCCCTTCGATCAGGACATCGACATGGCACGCATTGCCGAGATGGCGCGGCAAAAACAACCCGGCCTGCTGGTCGTTGACCGCACCGTTTCGGGCGAATTCGAGAATTACGTTACCCCCGAGCAGCAGATTCCCGATCACTACATGCCCATTCCCTGGGAAACCTGCATGACCATGGGCGACAGTTGGTCGTATATCCCCAAAGAGAACTTCAAATCGGCGCGTAAGCTGGTGCAAACGCTGGTTGACGTGGTGGCAAAAAACGGGAACATGCTCCTGAACATTGCCCCCGGCCCCGACGGCGAATGGCACGAAGAAGCTTACCAGCGCCTGACCCAAATTGGTAACTGGCTTCAGACCAACGGCGAATCAATCTACAACACGAAGCCGCTGGCCCCATACCGGCAGGAGAAGTGGGCGTTCACCAGCAACGAAAAAATAACCTACGCCACGTACCTGCCCGCTGATTCCGAAACCCAGTTACCCACCGAAGTTACGCTGCCCGTTCTGCCAACGAAAACGGTAACGATTCTGGGAAGCAAGCAGCCCTTGAAGTGGAAGAAATCAGGTCATTCCATTATCGTCACCATCCCCGAACCCGTTCGTAGTCAACTGGCAAGTCAACCCGCCTGGGTATTTAAAATGAGCTAGGTTGTGACAGCTGGCTGGTACTGCGCGCGTCTGGTTGCATTCGCGCGGCCACACACACTTCACCACTACACTATCCAGAATTTCTCACATCGGTTTCTCCACCCACTGAATGCGCTTACTCCTCGTCTTTTCTTTTTTTGTGTCAACCTTACTGCTACACCCGTTCAGCAGCATTGGTCAGGCCCCAAAAAACAGCAACGTCTCTCCGGGGCTCACCCGCTACGTTGATCCGTTTATTGGTACAGGTTTTCATGGGCACGTGTTCATGGGGGCCAGCGTGCCCTTCGGGGCAGTACAGCTTGGCCCAACGCAAATGTCACAGGGTTGGGACTGGTGTTCAGGCTATCATTATTCCGACTCGCTCATTATCGGCTTCTCGCATACCCACCTCAACGGAACGGGCATTGGCGATCTGGGCGATGTGCTGATCATGCCCACAACCGGCCCGATCAAGCTGACCAAAGGCACAACCAAAGACAGTGAAAGCGGCTATGCCTCCCGGTTTTCGCACGCCAACGAAACAGCCCGACCCGGTTACTACGCCGTTCATCTGCAACGGTATAACATCGACGTTGCCCTGACAACAACCGAACGAGTTGGCCTGCATCAGTACACTTTTCCGAAGTCGACCGACGCGCACATCCTGCTCGATCTGGGCGAAGGCGTAGGCGACCGCCCAACCGACACGTACCTGGAACAACTGAACGATTCGACCCTGGTCGGCTACCGGTTTTCGAAAGGCTGGGCCACCGACCAGCGCCTATACTTCGCCGTTGTTTTCGCCAAACCGATCCACAAACTTGACTTATTCTCAGATCAGACAGCGGTAACCGGTTCGTCAGCGAAAGGCGTTCGTGTGAAAGGCGTGGTGAGTTTCAGCACGCAGGCCGGCGAAAAAGTGCTGCTGAAAGTGGGCATTTCGCCCGTCAGCCCGACCAATGCACTGGCAAATATCCGGGCCGAGTTGCCGCACTGGAACAGGGCGAAAGTCGTTCGTGATGCCGATGCGGCCTGGAACAGGGAGTTGGGAAAAATCATGGTAAAATCGAACGATAAAAACCGGCTCAAGCTATTCTATACGTCGTTGTTTCACACGCTCGTTGCGCCGTCGCTGTTCAATGACCACAACGGTGATTATCGCGGGGCCGACAGGCAGGTTCATCCGGCAGCGTCCTTCGCCAATATGACCACTTTTTCGCTGTGGGATACCTACCGAAGCGCCCATCCGCTGTTCACGCTAACGCAGCCACGCCGGGTCTCCGACATGGTCAATTCGATGCTGGCGATTTATGACCAGCAGGGAAAACTGCCCGTCTGGCATCTGGTTGGCAACGAAACCAACACTATGCCCGGCAACAGCGCCATGCCCGTCATTGCCGATGCCTGTTTGAAAGGAATCACCGGATTTGACATAAACCGCGCCTTCAACGCCATGAAACAAAGCGCTATGCTCGACGAGCGGGGCCTGAACTTTGTCAAGAAACAAGGTTATATCCCCGCCGATAGCCTGGTAGAGAGTGTAGCCCGTGGTCTGGAATACGCCATCGACGACTGGGCCATTGCGCAGGTCGCCAAAAAGCTGGGCAAGGCCGATGAGTATGCCTATTTCAGCAAAAGGGCTAAAGCCTATCACTATTATTTCGACCCATCAACCCGCTTCATGCGTGGGCGCGTGTCGGAAGGCGAACGTCGCACGCCATTCAGCCCGCTGGTGTCGCGGCACATGAAAGACGATTTTGCCGAAGGGAATGCCTGGCAATATACCTGGCTGGTGCCGCAGGACGTAGAAGGGCTGATCGGTCTGTTCAAAGGCGAGAAAGCATTCACGCAGAAACTCGATTCGCTGTTTATCATCAGGGGCGATATGGGCGCCGAGGCTTCGAACGATATTACGGGGCTCATTGGCCAGTATGCTCACGGCAACGAGCCAAGCCATCATATCACGTACCTGTATGGCTACGTAGGCCAACCCTGGAAAACCGCCGACAAGGTTCGTTACATTCTGGATAGCCTGTACACACCCCGGCCCGATGGGTTAAGCGGTAACGAAGATGTGGGTCAGATGTCGGCCTGGTACGTGCTGTCGGCGCTGGGATTTTACCCGGTCAATCCCACCAACGGTGCGTATGTGTTTGGCAGCCCTGTATTCGACGAAGCAACCCTCAAGCTGGAAAATGGCCAGTCTTTCCGAGTAAAAACGGTCAATAACAAGGCGACCAATCGTTACATCAAACGCATGACCCTGAATGGAAAGCCGTACAGCAAGGCGTATCTCCTCCACCAAACTATTCTGAACGGCGGCGAACTGGTCATCGAGATGTCGAACGTACCCGGTACAGAATGGGGTGTTCACGAGCCAGACCGTGCCCGATCGGTGTTACCCTGAAGTTCGAAGTTACCTAAACAACCCGTTCGAACGTACCTGTGCTGAGCAGGCAGCACAGGTACGTTCGAACGGGTCTTCCTATTTGCGTAACTGATTTCCTTCAATGTACCTGATCAAATTTTTTGAAAACATCGGTAACTGATGAATCAACAACCTCTCCGGGCACTACGCCCTGCAAGGGGGAGTAATTTATTAGCACAGAAGTCCACCTTGCACCGGTCATTTAGGTTAAAATAACACACTTTCCTGATAATTTCATAGTTAATAGTGATTTAGAAATACTTGTACTTTGTAGCATCTGCCCGTTAGTAGCATAGACTGACCCGTCAAATTTTTTGGGCCAACTGCACTGTCATGGCAAATCGATGATTATCGGCAAAACCAGTAGGGTAATCCAAAATGTAGCGGCAACGGCCATAACAATGTCAAGCCGACGGTATACCCATTGACAATAGCCGGAAATTAGTTGGTTGTGTGGACCTGGCCGTCTAAAATCATTGGTGGGGGTGCGTTAGCGGAGGCGCCCCCGATAGTAAAGATTCCCGTGTGGTTGTACCAATTTCTCAGACACAAACAGACCGTACAACTGAAGGGCCTTCAATTACCCAAAACACTGGTTATCAACAAAACGCAGACGAGATTCATCGTGCAATTTTAGTTTATGGATAGCATGCGTTAGTGCCAGAAACATACCCAGACTGTCCCGATTCAGAATGGCAGATACCCTTTATGTATGCTAAAAATAGTGAAAGGGCCAGCCGGTTTTTCGGAATACCGACCTGCTCTAGTATATGATCTATTCTCCTCTACTTCATTGTCAATGAAACTCCTTTACTGCTGTTTGTTCACCGTTATAACCACGACTGTTTTTTCACAAGACAAGCCGAGCCTGAAACTATGGTACAACACACCTTCTGAACAGACTTGGGAAAATGCCTTGCCGATTGGGAATGGTCGGCTGGGGGCCATGGTGTATGGCAACGTACCCAGAGAAACAATTCAGTTGAACGAACACACCGTTTGGAGTGGAGGTCCAAACCGCAATGATAACCCTGCTGCCCTGGCTGCCTTACCTGAGGTACGCCGGCTGATCTTCGACGGTAAACAGAAAGAAGCGGAGCAACTGGCCAACAAAGCGATGATCACCAAAAAGTCGCATGGACAGATGTTCCAGCCAGTTGGTAACCTCAACCTTACCTTCGACGGACACGAAAACTTCACCAATTATTACCGGGAACTGGACATTGAGCGGGCCGTTGCCAAAACATCGTATACGGTTGGCGGGGTGACATACACCCGCGAAGTACTGGCCTCATTTCCTGATCAGGTCATTGTGATGCACTTAACCAGCAGCAAGCGGGGAAGTCTGACGTTTTCCGCTTCATATTCCACCCAGCACACTAAATCAGCGATTAAAACAACCACAGCCAATGAACTGACTATTGCCGGTACTACCTCCGATCAGGACGGAGTGAAAGGGATGGTCCGATTCAAAGGCATTACCCGGCTCAAAACGGATGGGGGTTCGGTGGTTGCCAGTGACACCGCACTGACGGTGAAAGGCGCAACGTCTGCCACGATCTACATCTCCATTGCCACCAACTTTGTCAACTACAAAGACATCAGCGGAGATGAAAATGCCCGGGCAGCAACGTACCTGACAAACGCGTACCCCAAATCATTTGCATCCATCCTGACACCACACATTGCCGCCTACCAACGGTATTTCAACCGGGTCAGGTTCGACCTGGGATCAACGGAAGCGGCAAAGCTGCCAACCGACCAACGGCTAACGAATTTCCGGAACGTCAACGATCCACAGTTAGTTACGCTCTACTATCAGTATGGCCGCTATCTGCTGATTTCATCGTCGCAACCGAATGGGCAGCCGGCTAACCTGCAGGGTATCTGGAACAACAAAATGCGGCCACCCTGGGATAGCAAGTACACCATCAACATCAACGCCCAGATGAATTACTGGCCCGCCGAAAAAACCAATCTGGCCGAGTTGCACGAGCCGTTTTTGCGGATGGTACGCGACATGTCGGAGACCGGGCAGGAAACGGCGCGGGTGATGTATGGTGCCCGTGGCTGGATGGCCCACCACAACACCGATATCTGGCGCGCTACGGGAGCCATCGACGGGGCCCTCTGGGGCATGTGGGTAGCCGGTGGCGGCTGGACCAGCCAGCACCTGTGGGAGCATTACCAGTACAGTGGCGACAAAAAATTTCTGGCCTCGGCCTATCCCATTCTGAAAGGAGCCGCCACCTTTTATGTCGATTACCTGGTTGAACATCCCAAATACCACTGGCTGGTAGTAACGCCGGGTACATCGCCCGAAAACGCGCCCAGCGCCCACGGCGGTTCATCGCTGGATGCAGGCACGACAATGGATAACCAGATTGCATTCGACGTATTCACGACAACCATCCGGGCGGCCGAATTGCTGAAACAGGATGCCGCTTTTGTCGATACGCTCAAGCAGATGCGTAGCAAATTACCGCCTATGCATATCGGGCAGCATGGTCAGTTGCAGGAGTGGCTGGAAGACATCGACGACCCAAACGACAAACATCGCCACATTTCACACCTGTATGGCCTGTTCCCGTCTAACCAGCTTTCGCCTTACCGGACCCCTGCGTTGTATAGTGCAGCCAAAACATCCCTTATTCACCGGGGCGACGTGTCGACCGGCTGGAGCATGGGCTGGAAAGTGAACTGGTGGGCGCGTTTGCAGGACGGCAATCATGCCTACTCGCTCATTCAGAACCAGTTGACTCCACTGGGCGCCACCAAAGAGGGCGGAGGTACGTACAACAATCTGTTCGATGCCCACCCGCCGTTTCAGATCGATGGAAACTTCGGCTGTACGTCGGGCATCACCGAAATGCTCATGCAAAGCGCCGATGGTGCCATTCATCTGTTGCCCGCCCTGCCCGATGTGTGGCCTACCGGCAGCATTGGCGGTTTGCGGGCCATCGGTGGGTTCGACGTGGTGAACATGGCCTGGAACGGCGGAAAGCTAACGAAAGTCACCATCCGGTCGAACCTTGGCGGCAACCTGCGGCTGCGCGTAACCAACGCACTGAAAGTGGGTAAAGGCGTAACCTTGAAACAGGCATCCGGCCAAAACCCCAATCCGTTCTACGTAACCGAAAATACGCCTACTCCGATTATATCCACAAAAGCCAACATGACGCCACCAGCGTTGAAAGAAACTCTGCTTTACGACGTACCTACCCAACCTGGTCAGATTTATACGCTGCTGGCACAGTAACTCAACCTCTTTTTTAAAAGCTACTAATCAGCTTATTACGCGAATGATTAAGAACTCAATTTTAGCTGTTTGTACGGCACTTTGCTTTATTGCCAGCCACATCGCATCGGCGCAGACAACCCTGACTAACCCAATTCTGACTGGTTTCTACCCCGACCCCAGCATTGTTCGGGTGGGGCCTGATTATTATTCGGTGCATTCTACGTTTTCGTATTTCCCGGGTTTGCCCATTATGCACAGCCGCGACCTGAAAAACTGGAAGCAAATCGGCAATGTGATCAATCGTCCTTCGCAGATGGAGTTTATGGGCGAGCGGATGACGCGTGGACTGTTTGCCCCGGCCATCTCTTACTACAAAGGGACGTACTACGTAACCTGTACGGATATCGACCATGATGGAAATTTTGTCGTAACGTCCAAAAATCCGGCGGGGCCTTACAGCAATCCGGTAAAAATTCCGCAGGTAAAAGGAATTGACCCATCCATTTATTTCGATGAAGAAACCGACAAAGCCTACATCATCTACAACAGCGATGCACCCGACCGCAAACCGCTGTATTCGGGTCACCGCACCATCCGAATGTACGAGTTCGATTATAAGAATTTGACCGTGTTGGGTGAAGAAAAACAGTTGGTAAATGGTGGTGTAGACCTCTCTAAAAAACCGGTTTGGATTGAAGGTCCGCATATCTTAAAGCATAACGGTTGGTACATCCTGTATGCGGCCGAAGGAGGAACTTCCGTTAATCACTCGCAGGTGGCCCTGCGCAGCCGGGATGTTTGGGGGCCTTATGTGCCGTTTGAAGGCAATCCGGTGTTGACACAAAGAAACCTGCCAGCCGACCGGCCCAACCCGATCACGTCAGCCGGACACGCTCAGTTTATCGAAGGTCCCGACGGTAATTGGTATTCAATTTTCCTGGCAGTACGTCCCTATGAAGGCGATTATTACAATACAGGCCGCGAAATGTTCATTGCTCCGCTGACGTGGGTAAACGATTGGCCAATGATCGAACACGGCGAAAAAGCCATTGAATACCAATACAAAACCAACATCAACGAAGTAAAACAGAAAGGGGCTTTACCGCAAAGCGGGAACTTCGCGTATACGATGACGTTCGATAAAGGGCTCGATCTGTCGATGCTTTTTTTGAGAACGGTGGATAGCAGTTCGTTCAAAACGTCGAAGGCCAACGGACTGACACTTACCCTCAAACCGGAGACAATTTCAGAAGCAGGCAATCCTTCGTTTGTGGGTAAACGTCAACAACATTTAACGAGCACCGCCGAAACCGAAGTGAGCTTTTCACCAAAATCGGATAATGAAAAAGCGGGGCTGGTAATTTTTCAGGACGAACGCCATTTTTACTTCGCGGCCAAATCAAAAACCGGCGGTAAAGACGTGATTCAGTTGTTCAAGAGCAAAGACAAGACACTGGAATTGGTAACTGAAGTGCCTTTACATTCACCCGCTGCCAGGGTAAATTTCAAAATACAGTCAGCGGGTGCCTTGTACAGTTTCTATTACTCGACCGATGGAAAAAACTGGAACTTGTTGAAAGACCAGATTGATGGCAAGTTTTTGAGCACCAAAGCGGCCAACAGTTTCATTGGCTGCGTATATGGCCTGTATGCTACGTCATCGGGTGAAAAATCCGAGAATTCGGCTTCGTTTAAGTACCTGAAATACACAGGCGACGACCCAATGTATAAGAAGTAGATGGAGTGATTTCTTGAGGCAAAACACACACAACGTTACCATTGAAAAAGCCCATACTCCACATTGCCCTTCTCCTTCTGACCAGCTTTTCAGCGTTGGCACAGATGCAGCCGTTTGCCTTACAGGACGTGAAGCTGACGGGTGGGCCGTTCAAAAATGCGCAGGATGTTGACATGCGTTATATTCTGGCCCTAAACCCGGATAAGCTGCTCGCTCCGTACCTGATCGATGCCGGACTGCCTCTAAAAGCCCCGCGTTACGGCAACTGGGAGAGCTCGGGACTGGATGGGCATATCGGTGGGCATTACCTGTCGGCGCTGGCCTTGCTGTATGCCTCGACCGGGGATGCCGAACTGAAAAAACGGCTCGATTATATGATCGACCAACTGGCACAATGTCAGGCCAAGAACGGCAATGGGTACGTGGGTGGCATTCCGCAGGGCAAGGTGTTTTGGGAGCGCATCCACAAAGGCGATATCGACGGCAGCAGCTTCGGACTAAACAACACCTGGGTGCCGCTCTACAACATTCACAAGCTGTTTGCAGGGCTACGCGATGCGTATGAGTACGCCGGAAACCAGCAGGCGAAACAGGTATTGATCGGGCTGGGCGACTGGTTTATTGAGTTGATAAAACCCCTGTCCGACGATCAGATTCAGCAGGTGTTGCGCACCGAGCATGGTGGCATCAACGAAACCTTCGCCGATCTGTACATCCTGACGAAAGACAGGAAGTACCTCGAAACGGCGCAGCGGATTTCACACCGGGCGTTGCTGAATCCACTATTGGCAAAAGAGGATAAACTAACGGGACTCCACGCCAACACACAGATTCCGAAGGTGATTGGATTCGAGAAAATCGCTACGCTGACGGGTAAGTCGGATTGGTCGGAAGCGGCTCAATATTTCTGGCGGAACGTGTCGCAGACGCGCAGTGTGGCTTTCGGCGGCAACAGCGTCCGCGAGCATTTCAACCCAACCACCGATTTCAGTCAGGTGCTACGCTCGAATCAGGGACCGGAAACCTGCAACTCGTTCAACATGCTGCGGTTGAGCAAAGCCCTGTTTCTGGATAAAAATGATGTCAGCTACGTAGATTTCTACGAACGGACACTCTATAACCACATCCTGTCGAGCCAACATCCCTCAACAGGCGGCTTTGTGTATTTCACGCCCATTCGGCCCAACCACTACCGCGTGTATTCGCAGCCCGAAACCAGTATGTGGTGCTGCGTGGGCTCGGGCCTGGAAAATCACACCAAATATGGCGAGCTGATCTACAGCCATACCGCCAACGACTTGTTCGTGAACCTGTTCATTCCATCAACAGTGAACTGGTCGGGCAAAAAAGTGAAACTTACTCAACGAACTGAATTTCCGTACCAGAACCAATCTGAACTGATTGTCGAGACAACAAAACCACAGGAATTCTCTTTACACATCCGCTATCCGAAATGGGCCGAAAAGCTTGCCATTCTGGTGAATGGCAACGTGCAACCGGTCAACGGGAAACCGGCTAATTATGTGGCCATCCGTCGCAAATGGAAGTCGGGCGATAAAGTAACCGTTCAGTTCAAGACATCAACGCAGCTGGAGTATTTGCCCGACGGTTCCAACTGGGCGGCCTTTGTCAACGGCCCCATCGTGCTGGCGGCCAAAACATCGACTGCCGACCTGAAAGGGCTTTTTGCCGACGACAGCCGGATGGGCCACGAAACGAAGGGTAAGTTGTACCCGATCACCAATGCCTATGCACTGGTGGGTGACCCGGCAACGTACCTGAAAGGGCTTAAACCCGCCAGTAGGCTTCGGTTTAACCTGGATACACTCACGTTGCAACCGTTTTACGAAGTTCACGATGCCCGTTACCAAATGTATTTCCAGACTTTTTCGAAGTCGGCCTACGACGAGCAGAAAGCCCGGTTGAAACAGCAGGAAGCCGAGGCATTGGCCCTCGAAGCGAGGACTGTTGACAAAGTGAATTGTGGTGAACAACAGCCCGAAGTAGACCATCAATACAAAGGCGAAAAAAGCGATTCGGGCTACGATGACGAGCAGTTCTGGCGACGAACCCGATCGTTTATTGCCTACCAGTTGCAGAACAAAAACCGGGCGGGTAAGTACATCGACATTGAACTGGTAGAGAGCGGTAAGCTGGATACTATGAGCTTTCTGATCAATGACAAGCCAGCCGAGATTCTGTCAAATGAGGGAAAAATGATCCGGCTCAAAGCCGATAGCCAGGACGTGCTGTTGCTGAAAATCATGGCCCGGGCCGGAACAAGTACCCCTCGTTTCCATCAGATCAGGCTGGTAACGCAGTAACAATTGATCTTTCAGGATAGGCAGTCGACTACTGCTTGTCCGCAAATGTGTCGAATTAACACTATTACAACCTATTCCTGTAGCGTCAACGGGCCGACATCCAATCCTCATGAAAAATAAATTGTTTCTATATGGTCTGCTGACAAGTATGTTACTCTTCAGGTACGTTGCCGCCGTAGCGCAAACGGCCCAGAACCCGGTGATTTTTGCCGACGTACCCGATATGGCTATGATTCGGGTGGGCAACACCTATTATATGAGCAGCACTACCATGCACCTGAGTCCGGGGTTACCCATTATGAAATCGAACGACCTGATTAACTGGCAACTGGTGGGTTATGCGTACGATACGCTGACAAGCGTCGACGCGATGAGCCTGAACAATGGCAAAAGCACCTACGGGCGTGGGTCCTGGGCGAGCAGCCTGCGCTACCACAACGGTACGTACTACGCGACAACCTTTGCCCAAACCAGTGGTAGAACCCACGTTTACACGACGAAAAACATTGAAAAAGGTCCATGGAAAGAAGTGTCGTTTAAGCCATCATACCACGACCACAGCCTGTTTTTCGATGATGACGGACGAACGTACCTGATCTACGGGGCGGGCAAACTCAAACTGGTTGAGCTGATGGCTGATGCCTCTAGCGTGAAACCGGGCACTACCGAACAGGTTATCATCGAGAACGCCAGCACACCATCGGGTACGAGCGGGGGTCTGCCGGCGGAAGGGTCGCAGTTGTTCAAAGTGAAGGGCAAGTATTACCTCTTCAACATCACCTGGCCGCGTGGCGGTATGCGGACGGTGGTAATTCACCGCGCCGACAAGATTACCGGCCCCTGGGAGGGCCGCGTGGCGTTGCAGGATATGGGCGTCGCGCAGGGCGGGCTAATCGACACGCCCGACGGACGCTGGTTCGCGTACCTGTTCCGCGACTTTGGCGGGGTGGGCCGGATTCCGTATCTGGTGCCCGTAAAATGGGAAGACGGCTGGCCGGTACTGGGTGAAAACGGCAAAGTGCCCCAAACGCTTGATCTGCCCGCCAGCAAGGGCTTGATTCCGGGCATTGTGAACTCCGACGAATTTACCCGCAAAAAAGGCGAGCCAGCCCTGCCACTCGTATGGCAGTGGAATCACAATCCCGATAACAGCCTCTGGTCGGTTTCAGAACGAAAAGGCTATCTGCGCCTGAAAACCGGCCGAACCGATACCTCCTTCGTGATGGCCCGCAACACGCTGACCCAACGTACCATTGGTCCCGAATGTACGGGCACTACGTTGCTCGACGTATCGAATCTGAAAGACGGTGATTTTGCGGGCCTGAGCCTGTTGCAGAAAAATTACGGGCTGGTGGGTGTGAAGGTCGAGAATGGGGCGCGGTCGATTGTCATGGTCAGCGCCAGTTCGGGTAAGCCGGTGGAGGTGCAACGCGTTCCGCTGAGCCAGAAAACGGTCTACCTGAAAGCCGACTGCGATTTCCGCGACCGCAAAGACATGGCCCATTTCTTCTACAGCCTCGACGGCAACACGTGGACAGCCATTGGCGAACCGCTGAAAATGCCCTACACCATTCCGCACTTTATGGGTTACCGTTTTGGCCTTTTCAACTATGCCACCTCACAAACGGGCGGCTTTGCCGACTTTGATTACTTCCGAATTAGCGACAAACCAGCTGGTAAGAAGTAATACATCATTATCCATAACGTCCACATAATCTCGTGTCTCCTAAACCGAATGACCCCATGAAAAAGAAGATTAGCGGCTTTCTGTTAGTTGGCCTATTCCTGTTGAATCTGAGTGCGGTAGCTCAGGATAAAAACTTCTACATTTTCCTCTGTTTCGGGCAATCGAACATGGAGGGGAATGCCAAGATCGAACCGCAGGATACTGTCAATGTGAACCCTCGCTTTCAGGTGATGGAGGCCGTCGATTGTCCGGCAATCAACCGAACGAAAGGAAATTGGTACACGGCCAAACCGCCTTTGTGTCGCTGCCGGACGGGCCTTACCCCCGCCGATTATTTCGGCCGTGAACTAGTCGCGAACCTGCCCGAAAAGGTACGGGTAGGTGTGATCAACGTGGCTATTGGCGGCTGTAAGATCGAGTTGTTCGACAAGGATAATTACCAGTCGTACACGACCAATATACCGGGCTGGATGAAAAACTTCATTAAAGAATATGACGAAAATCCCTACGGTCGACTGGTCGAAATGGCGAAGCTGGCGCAGAAAGACGGGGTGATCAAAGGCATTCTGCTCCATCAGGGCGAATCGAATACCGGCGATACGCTATGGACCAGAAAGGTGAAGGTCGTGTACGATAACCTGATGAACGACCTGGATCTGAAACCCAAAAAAGTGCCCCTGCTGGCGGGAGAAACCGTCAACGCCGATCAGAATGGCAAGTGTGCGAGCATGAACAGGATTATTGCCACGCTCCCGCAAACGATCAAAAACGCCCATGTAATCTCATCAGCGGGCTGTACCGACTCCGCCGACGACTTGCACTTCAACGCGGCTGGATACCGGGAGTTAGGAAAACGCTATGCCACGCAAATGCTGTCGTTACTGGGCTATAAACCGACCGCGACGAATTAAAGAAGAGATGATTGTTACTGCCTTTGTCATCCCGACACTGGAGGGATCTTCGGTGTATGCTAATAAATGTTTACTCCCGAAGATCCCTCCAGTGTCGGGATGACAAAACTTTGGATGACACTAACTCTAAATGCGTTGAACCCCGACAATATGAAACGATTCAATTTAGGCTATACAGACAGAAGATCAACGGCTATAATCCTATTAGCTGGTTGGCTATTGACTGCCCCCTTGACCGCAAGCGCCCAGGAGATAATCCCCTTGTATTCGGGGGCAGTTCCTAACTCAAAAGCCTCAGATGTGCAGGAGTCTGGTGCCGAAACGGGTGTGATCAAGGGCGTCACCAAACCCACGCTGGCGTATTTCAAACCAGCCCCCGACAAGGCATCCGGGACGGCCGTGATCATCATTCCCGGTGGCGGCTACGGCGTGGTCGTGTACAACGGCGAGGGCGTAAACACGGCGAAAGCACTGGCGGAAAAAGGCGTTGCTGCTTTTGTGTTGAAATACCGCTTACCCAGTGATGCAATCATGACGGACAAGAAGATCGGCCCACTACAGGATGCCCAACAGGCCATCAAATTGGTTCGCGAGAATGCCGCCAAGTGGGGCATCGACGCCAGTAAAATAGGCATTATGGGCTTTTCGGCGGGTGGGCATCTGGCCTCAACGGCCGCTACCCATTTCGAGAAAGCGTACGTCGACAATGCCAGTAACACCAACCTGCGTCCCGATTTTCAGATCCTGATTTATCCGGTCATCAGCATGCGCGACAGCCTGACGCATGGCGGCTCGCACGATAGTCTGCTGGGCAAAACCGCGTCGCGGCAGGATGTCGAGTTGTTCTCCAACGAGCTTCAGGTACGTGCCAACACGCCCCCAACGTACCTGACCCACGCGGCCGACGACAAGCTGGTTGACGTGGACAACAGCATCGTCTATTTTGAAACCCTTCGACGTCAGAAAGTGCCCGTCGAGATGCACATCTACCCCAAAGGCGACCACGGGTTCATTTTCCGGCATCCCGGCTGGATGGAGCCTTTATTCGCCTGGATGAAAGTGAATAGCTGGCTCAAAAATTAACTAGTATGCTTAAGTCTTTATTCATTCTGCTAGTGCTTTGTTTGTTGACGGGTCTTACCGGATTCGCCCAGCCAACCCCGCCAAAACCCGTTGGCCCCCTGCCCAGCGAGAATCAGTTGCGTTGGCAAAAAATGGAGTACTATGCCTTCATCCATTTTTCGATCAACACCTACACCGACATGGCCTGGGGGCTGGGCAACGAAGACCCGAAGCTGTTCAACCCGACCAAACTGGATTGTCGGCAGTGGGCGCGGATCTGTAAAGAGGCCGGCATGAAAGGCATCATTTTCACGGCCAAGCACCACAGTGGTTTCTGCCTGTGGCCGTCGAAATACACCGAGTACTCTGTCAAAAATGCGCCCTGGCATAACGGAAAAGGTGATGTAGTACGCGAACTGGCCGATGCCTGTAAAGAATACGGCCTGAAATTCGGCGTGTACCTCTCGCCTTGGGACCGCAACCATGCCGACTACGGAAAGTCCGAGTACATCACCTACTTCCGCAACCAGTTGACCGAGTTGCTGACCAACTACGGCGATATTTTTGAAGTCTGGTACGACGGGGCCAATGGCGGCTCGGGCTACTACGGTGGGGCCAACGAAACGCGTAAAATCGACGCCAAGACGTATTACGACTGGCCCAATACCTACAAACTGGTCCGTAAACTCCAGCCCAACATCGTGATCTGGAACGACGGGGGCGACCGGGCCGACCTGCGCTGGGTGGGCACCGAGGCTGGGTACGTTGGCGAAACCAACTGGAGCCTGCTGAATGCGACCGGCGACGTACCTGAAGACCAATTGCGCCACGGTGTCGAGAACGGCAATGCCTGGGTGCCGGGCGAAGTGAACACGTCGATCCGACCCGAATGGTTTTACCACGAGCGCGAAGACCGAAAGGTGAAAACGTTGCCGCAACTGATGGATACGTATTACAATTCCATCGGCCGAAACGGGACGTTGCTGCTCAATTTCCCGATCATGCCCAACGGGCTGATTCATGAGTTAGACGAAAAAGCGGTACAGGCCTTCGCCAAAGCGACCAAAGAAGCCTTTGCCGTGAATCTGGCGAAAACGGCGAAAGCGACGGCTTCGCAGGTACGGGGTAAAAGCGCGGCTTACGGTGCTGAAAAAGCCATTGACAGTGACCCAGACAGTTATTGGGCAACGGATGAGGCCACCCGAAACGCATCGTTGACGCTCCAGTTTGGCAAACCCACGGCGTTCAATCGCTTTCTGGTGCAGGAACCCATCCGGTTGGGGCAGCGGGTCAAGGCGTTTACGGTCGAGGCTCTGGTAGATGGACAGTGGAAACAACTGGACAAACAAACGACCATTGGCTACAAGCGGATTCTGCGGTTTCCAACCGTAACGGCCACGCAACTGCGCCTGACGATTCTGGATGCCAAAGGCTCCCCGCTGATCTCGAATCTGGCCGTTTACAAAGCCCCGCTGATTCTGACGCCACCCGTCATTACCCGCAATCAGGCTGGCGAATTGCACATCAAACCCGGCGATAGCGAGTCGGACGTGTACTACACCCTCGATGGCAGCACGCCAACGGCAGCATCCAGTCAATACACGGCCCCCGTGAAAACTGGTGCTGGCAAAGTGGACGTCAAAGCCATTGCCTATAACCGGTTCACGAAACAGAGCAGCGTACCCAGCGAGGAAAAATTCGACATCAACCGCGCAGCCTGGAAAGTGATCAGCACCGACGCCACATCGGCGAATCAGGCACTGGACGGTAATGCGGGTACGTCGTGGCACCAACCCAAAAGCCAAGCAATGCCTGCCGATCTGATTATCGATCTGGGCAAAGAAGAAAATCTGGCAGGTTTCCGCTACCTGCCTGCCCAGAACTGGTGGGAAGAAGCCAGCATCATTACCCAGTACCAGTTTGCCGTTTCGACGGATAATGCGACCTGGAAAAAGGTCAGCGAAGGCGAGTTTTCCAACATCAAAAACAGTCCGGTCTGGCAAACCAAATCGTTTGCGCCGACCAAAGCCCGTTACGTCAAACTACGTGCGCTGAAAAACACGCAGGAGGGGTCGGCCTCGGCCTATGCCGAAGTAGATGTGATTACGCAGTGAGTGTACTTTTTTGTCATCCCGAGGAACGAGGGATCTTAACGGTTCTTAACCCTGAAGCGAGGAAAACTCAAGATCCCTCCTCCGTCGGGATGACAAAAACACAATGACAAAACAAATCCTAAACCTTAACTATCTATGAACCAACAAGTAGTTCGTCGATTCTGGCTTTTCTGGGCAGTATTCGGCCTGTATGCCGGGGCGCTGGCCCAGCCGCCTGGAGGGCCAGTAGTGGTGTCGCCACAGGTGAATGCTGACAACACGGTTACGTTTCGACTGCTGGCGCCGGGGGCAAAAGACGTAAAGCTGAACGCCCAGTTTGAGAAGGCTCCCGTCGCCATGACCAAAGATGCGCAGGGCGTCTGGAGCGTAACGACTGCTCCTGTGAAGCCGGATATGTACCCGTATTCGTTCGTGGTCGATGGCATTTCGGTGGCCGACCCTAAAAACTCAGCCATCTTTCCGAACGAAGGATTTCAGAATAGCGTGGTGGAAATAAACGGCTCGACGCCGTTGGTGCATTCGCTCCGGAACGTACCCCACGGTACGGTATCGTATCGCTATTACACCTCGCCCGAACTGGGGCAGCGGCCCGTGGTCGTGTATACCCCGCCCGGCTACGAAACCGACACGAAAACAACGTACCCGGTGCTATACCTGCTGCACGGCACAACGGACGTAGAAGAGACCTGGACGAAAGTGGGGCGCGCCAACATCATTCTGGATAACCTGATTGCGCAGGGAAAAGCCAAACCGATGGTCATCGTGATGCCCTACGGACGGGCATATCCGACGATCAGCAAATCGTCGGGCAGCCTCCGCAATTGGGACAATCTACAGGCGTTCAAGAAGGATTTTATGGGCAACCTGTTTCCGTTTGTCGAGAAGAACTACCGGGTAAAGAAAGACAAAGACAGCCGGGCCATTGCCGGGTTTTCGGGTGGTGGTGGCGAAACGCTCTACCTGGGTCTGAACAACCCCGACCTGTTTAGCTGGGTATGCGGCTTTGCACCCGGTATGCTGAAAGAAGAGTTCGACCGCAATAACGCCACCGCGTTTGCCAATCCCACGCAGACCAATCAGCGGCTGAAACTGTTCTGGATCGGCGTCGGCAAAGAGGACGGCCTGTACCCGATTATCAATGACTACCTGAAGGTGCTCGACGAGAAAAAGATCAAGCACGAAACGCTGATCTCGGAGGGCGGCCATACCTGGATGAACTGCAAGCTTTACCTGAGCACGATTGCCCAGAAACTATTTCAGTAACCCAACTAAGCCCCTGAACCAATGAAACAGTACAACCAAAAAAGGGTCCGGCTAACGCTGCTTGTCGCCCTGCTTTGCGCGGTTGGCATCATTCATGCCCAGCCACCCCGTGGTCCGCTGGTGGTGTCGCCCCAGGTGAACGCCGACAAGACTGTTACGTTCCGTTACCAGGCGCCACAGGCCAAAGCGGTGGAACTGAGCGCACAATTTGAAAAAGGACCCGTCGCCATGACTAAAGACGCCCAGGGCATCTGGAGCGTAACCGTCGGTCCCGTCAAACCCGACATTTATCCGTACAACTTTCGCGTGGATGGCGTATCCGTCATGGACCCGGCCAACGTGGCGTTCTTCCCGAATGAGCGCTTCAAAGCCAGCCTGGTCGACGTACCCGGCGACACGCCCCTGATTCACGCCATGCGCGACGTACCCCACGGTTCCATCAACTACGAATACTACCCGTCTATGGAAGGAACAACCGGCTCGCTGGTGGTATACACGCCACCCGGTTACGACCAGAACACGTCGAAGAAGTACCCGGTCTACTACCTGATCAGCGGCACGACCGATACCGAAGAGACCTTTTTCAAAGTCGGTAAAACGAATCTGATTCTGGATAACCTGCTGGCCGAGGGCAAGGTGAAACCGATGATCGTGGTGATGCCCTACGGCAACATCGCGGCCCGCGTTGCCGAACAAAAAGGCGGTTCCAAACCCGCCGACCCAACCGTTCGCGACGGGGCCGATGCCGTCAAACGCGCCAACGATTTCACGACAGATCTGGTGAGCAACGTCATTCCATACGTCGAGAAAAGCTACCGGGCCATTCCTAACCGGGAGAGTCGGGCGATCGGTGGCTTTTCGCGCGGGGGCGGGCAAACATTGCGGGCGGCTTTCAACAACATGGACAAGTTTGCGTACGTGTGCGCCTACAGTTCGTACCTGTCGCCCCAGGAAATGGACGGCAATTTCAGCCAGATTGTGGCCAAGCCCGACCAGACGAACAAGCAACTGAAACTGCTGTGGGTGAGCGTGGGCAGCGATGATTTTCTGTACAAAGGCACGGTGGAGTTTATGGACTACCTGAAGGCGAAAAAGGTGAACTACAAGAGCCTGATCACCGACGGTGGGCATACCTGGATGAACGTGAAAACGTACGTTGCCGCCACCACGCCCCTGCTGTTCCAACCCTAAACCCAACCGACCATGAATCGCATTTTATCTATTCTTCTGGCTGTTGTCGTTTCGGGGGCTACGGTACTGGCGCAGCAACGCCCACCGGCCATCAGCTCGCCCGATGTGCATAAAGACCATAGCATCACGTTCCGGTTTTTCTCCCGAAATGCCAAAAAAGTGACGGTTTCCGGCGAGTTTCTGAAAGCCCCGGTCGCTATGACGAAAGACACCTCAGGTATCTGGAGCGTGACCGTGCCGCCGGTGACGCCCGATATTTATCCGTACAGCTTTATGGTCGACAGCGTGTCAATCGCCGACCCGAGCAACACCTACATCTTCGCTAACGAGCGCTTCAAACGCAGCATCGTCGACGTACCCGGCGACCAGCCGCTGGTGCATTCGCTCCAGAACGTACCCCACGGCAAAATCAGCTACCGCTATTACAAGTCAGGTACGTTGGGCACCGCCCGTCAACTGCTGGTGTACACGCCACCGGGCTTCAACCCGAATGGCAAGACCAAATACCCGGTGCTATATCTGATTCACGGCGGTTCCGATACCGAAGAAACCTGGACCAAAGTGGGCCGCGCCAACCTCATCGCCGATAACCTGATTGCGCAGGGCAAAGCCAAACCGATGGTTATCGTGATGCCCTACGGCAACGTGCGCCCCGCGCCGATGGCTGATTTCACGAAAGACATGGTGAACGACATCGTACCCTTTGTGGAGGCTAATTACCCGGTCATTAAGGAGAGCAAAGGCCGGGCCGTAGCTGGGTTCTCGGTCGGTGGTGGCCAGACGCTTAACATCGGCCTGACCAACCCCTCCACCTTTGCTTATGTGTGCTCATACGCGCCCTACACCGCTACCGACGAGTTCAAAGCAAATTTTTCCAATTGGTCGCCCGATTCGAACAAGCTCAACAGCCAGTTGAAACTATTCACCATCAGCGTCGGCACCGACGATTTTCTGTACGAGCCGGTGAAGCAGAACATCGCGATGTTTACCGAGAAGAAGATCAATGTTAAGCCCTTCATTGTGCCCGGCGGCCATACCTGGATGAATTGCAAACTGTATCTCGCCAACACACTACCGCAGCTGTTTCGGTGAGGTGGTTTTGTCATTGCTGCTTTTTGTCATCCCGACGACAAGAGGGATCTTCGGTAGCCGGAGGTATTATCAGCCTCGCCCGAAGATTCCTTGTGCCTCGGAATGACAAAACTCAAATATCGATACCCTTGAACAGTATAAAACCAAAACCAATAACCATATGAATGTCAGATTAATTGCTGCTTTTTTTGCAGCCACGCTCATCAGTATCAGCTGCTTTTCGCAGACAATTCAGGAGGATTTCAAACCCTCTTCACTAAACCAGCCGGGACAGGAGTACCCGCAGGTGAATTCGCAGGGCTACGCCCGGTTCCGCATCTTTGCCCCCAAAGCCGACAGCGTCAAGGTGAGCCTGGGCCTGGGTGGTCGGGGAGGCACCAAGCTCAAAAAAGGAGACGACGGCTACTGGACCGCTACCACGGAAGGACCAATGGATGAAGGCTTTCACTACTATAACGTGACCATCGACGGCGGCAAGTTCAACGACCCCGGTGCCAAGAATTATTACGGCTCCGTTCGCTGGGAAAGCGGCATCGAGATTCCGGCCCACGATCAGGATTTCTACGCCCTGAAAGACGTACCTCACGGCAATGTGCAGCAGATTCTTTTCCCTTCGAAAAGCACGGGTACCCCACGTCGGGCGTTTGTGTACACGCCACCGGGCTACGAGAAAGAGAAATCGAAAAAGTATCCGGTGCTGTATCTGCAACACGGCTGGGGCGAAGACGAAACGGCCTGGAGCAACCAGGGACACGCTAACCTGATCATGGATAACCTGATCGCCGAGGGTAAAATCAAGCCGTTCCTGATTGTGATGACCTATGGCATGACCAACGAAGTGAAATTCGGCAAGATCCGGGAGTTCAAGATCGACCCCTTTCAAGCGGTACTCGTTGACGAACTGATCCCCTACGTGGATGCCAATTTCCGCACACTAACCAACCGGGACAACCGGGCAATGGCGGGCCTCTCGATGGGCGGCATGGAAACCAAAATGATCACCCTCAATAAGCCGGATGTCTTTGGGTACTACGGTCTGCTCAGCGGTGGCGTTTATGCCCCCGACGACCTGAAGGACAAGGCCAAACCGAAGCTCGTGTTCATCAGCTGCGGCAGCAAAGAGCGGCCCGATGGCGTAACGAAAGCGGTGACTGACCTAAAGGGAGCCGGGTATAATGCCGTTTCGTATGTGTCGGATAAGACAGCGCACGAGTTCCTGACCTGGCGCCGGAGCCTGCACGAGATGGCTCCATTGCTATTTAAGTAGGCATTTGTCTGCACCAAACTTTTGTCATCCCGAGGCACGAGGGATCTTCGGTAGCTGGAATATTTAGCCTCGTCCGAAGACCCCTCGTGCTTCGGGATGACAAAAAAGCCGCTTGTAATATCAAAATAGAGTAATCATGAAACGATTCTTATACTTAGTGACTGCCCTGAACTTGTTAAGTTTGGGTAGTTACGCCCAGAAAATAGAGAAAGAAGGGCCAAAAGGCTTCGACCAGGTACGTTCGGGCATCGCTACGGGCAAACTGGACTCTATCAGCTACCCGTCGAAAACCGTAGGTACGTCCCGCAAGGCACTGGTGTACACCCCGCCGGGCTATACCAAAAAGACGAAATACCCCGTGTTGTATTTGTTGCACGGCATCGGGGGTGATGAAAAAGAATGGCTGAAGGGTGGTAATCCGCAGGTGATTCTGGACAATCTGTACGCCGAAAACAAGCTCCAGCCGATGATCGTGGTGATGCCCAACGGCCGCGCCATGAAAGACGACCGGGCGGTGGGTAACGTGTTCGACAAAGACAAGGTCGAAGCCTTCGCTACCTTCGAAAAAGACCTGCTGAACGACCTGATTCCGTTCATCGAGAAGAAGTACCCTACCCTGACCGACCGCGAACACCGCGCCATTGCGGGCCTCTCGATGGGGGGTGGTCAGTCGCTGAATTTCGGGCTTGGAAATCTGGACAAGTTTGCCTGGGTAGGTGGATTCTCCTCGGCACCCAACACCAAACGGCCCGAAGAACTGGTACCGAACCCCGCCGATGCCAAACAGAAACTGAAGCTGCTTTGGCTTTCGTGTGGCGACGCCGACGGGCTCATCACGTTCAGCAAACGTACCCACGACTACCTGTACCAGAATAGCGTGCCGCATATCTTCTACGTGGAGCCGGGCGGGCACGATTTCAAGGTCTGGAAAAACGGCCTGTACATGTTCTCGCAATTTCTGTTCAAGCCCGTCGATGTGGCCTCACTGACCAAGTACACTGTGCTGGGCACCCCGGCGGCCACCAACGCCCGCAACGCCAAATACCCGCAGATACTGCCTGATAACCGGGTGGTGTTCCGCGTGAAAGCGCCCGACGCCCAGAAGGTGCAGATCGATCTGGGCAAGAAATACGACATGGTGAAAGACACGAGTGGCTTCTGGACCGCCACCACCGACTCCATCAGCCGGGGTTTTCATTACTACTCGCTCCTGATCGACGGCGTAGCCACGGCCGACCCGGCCAGCGAAACCTTTTACGGCATGGGCCGGATGGCCAGCGGTATCGAAATCCCCGATCGTGAAAGTGGTTACTACGACATGAAAGACGTACCCCACGGCGACATCCGCATCAAACGCTACCTCTCGAAAGCCACCAATACCTGGCGCGAAATGTACGTCTACACGCCACCGGGCTACGACAAATCGACCGACAAGTATCCGGTATTGTACCTACTGCATGGCGGGGGCGAAGATCAGCGCGGCTGGGCTACGCAGGGTAAAACAGACCTGATTCTGGATAACCTGATCGCCGAAAACAAAGCCAAACCGATGATCATCGCTATGCTCGACGGCAACGTGAGCGCCGGTGGCCTGGCCGGTTTCAACGAAAACGTGCTGAAGGCGTTTGAAAACGAACTGAAGCTAGGCGCGGTTCCCTTCATGGAAAGCAACTTCCGGGTCGAGACCGACGCCAAAAACCGGGCACTCGCGGGCCTGTCGATGGGCGGCTTGCAGACGCTGTACGCAGGCATCAAAAACACGAATATGTTTTCGAACCTGGGTGTGTTCAGTTCAGGCTGGTTTGCCAATAACCCCAAGCTGACTGACCCGCAATATGCCTTCATGAAAGACAACGCGTCCACCATCAACAGCAACCTTAAACACCTGTGGATTTCGATGGGCGGCAAGGAAGACATCGCTTATCAGAACTGCCAGGTTATGATGAAAAAATTCGATGAGCTGGGTGTCAAGTACAGCTACAGCGAATACGCGGGCGGCCATACGTGGCCTGTCTGGCGGCACGACCTGTCCCAGTTTGCCCAGGTGCTGTTTAAGTAGAGACCGCGGCGGCGGACCGTGCAATCCCTTGCGTCTCATCCAGTTACCGAATCGAATCAACCTGAAACAAAACCCTTTTATGCTTTCGAAAAATCACGTAATCACCCTTAAGGCAGCGGCCTTCCTGAGCCTATCCATACTGCATGGAACGGGCTACGCCCAAAAAATACCCTCACTGAAAGACACGTTTAAAAAGGACTTCGGCATTGGCACCGCGCTGAACAATGCTCAGATCGACGAACGCGACCCGGAAACGACGGCCTTTATTGTGCGCCAGTTCAACATGGCCACGCCGGAGAACATCATGAAGTCGGCGCTGATCCACCCCAAGTGGGACACCTATAATTTCGAGATGGCCGACAAGCTGGTGGCATTTGGCAAAAAGCACAACATCAAGATCAACGGGCATACGCTGGTCTGGCACTCGCAGTTGCCGCCGTTCATACGGGGGATCAAAAGTGCCGATTCCATCCGCACGTTCTTCACGGACCATATCAAAACCGTAGCCGGGCGGTACGAGGGCAAGGTCTATTCGTGGGACGTGGTTAACGAAGCACTCAATGAAGATGGCACCATGCGCAAATCGGTGTTCCTGCAATACCTGGGCGACGATTTCGTGACGGAAGCCTTCCGGCTGGCGCAACAGGCGGCACCCAAAACAGAGCTGTATTACAACGACTACAACAACGAACAACCGGCCAAGCGGGCGGGCTGCCTGGCGCTCCTGAAAAAGGTAAAAGAGGCCGGGGTGCGTATCGACGGCGTGGGTATTCAGGGTCACTGGCACGTTGGCCGAGTGCCGCTGAAAGACATCGAAGAGAGCATTCTACAATATTCGGCAATGGGCCTGAAGGTGATGTTTACCGAACTCGACATCGAGGTGCTGCCGCGCAACTTCCAGGGGGCCGACGTGGGTCAGCGCATGGCCGCCAACGCGCAGTCGAACCCCTACCCCGACGCCCTGCCCGACAGCGTACAGCAACAACTAGCCGCCGATTATGAAGCCCTGTTCAAGCTCTTCCTGAAGCATAAAGACAAAGTCACCCGCGTCACGTTCTGGGGCGTCAACGACGGCGATAGCTGGCTGAATGGCTGGCCCGTTCGGGGTCGTACCAATTACCCGCTGCTGTTTGATCGGAAAAATCAGCCCAAACCGGCTTTCGGGAAAGTAATTGCACTCAAGAAGTAACAGGCGGACCTTTGTTGACCCTCATCGGCAAAGCATAAACCAATCAGAATCGTCGTATTGTGGGTCGTTGGCTGGCGACACACCGGTACGTTGAAGTGAAACAGCATTGGTACAGCGGGCAACCTACGCGATGTGCCTAATGATTGGCTTCCTGCAATATGTCTGTAATCGAACGGCAACAGGAGCTACGACCTACGGCGAATGCGCTGCTAACTACTGGCAGCGCATTCACCGATGAAGAAGGAGGTCTTTCATTGGTAACCAAACAGAGCAGTAATATGTGTCACCGGTGGTAGCCAACGCTGGCAGGCAACTAGTTCATAGCCCGAATGACAGGCGGCTGTTTTTGTTTCAGACTGAACTGTCGCAGGTAAGTAAACCAGTCTTCCGCTGATGTGATCTGGCCTGCTTTATCCCAGGCACCGCCCGTGTAATAAACCAGATCGCCGACCGGGGCGGCGTTGAGTCGGGCCAGCAGATGGCTGTATTTGGTCAGCATCTGAACGGGTGTATCTGGAAACACACAGCCTATTCCTAATGTACCATCATTGCCATGCTTCGGCTCCCAATATCCCAACACGCCTGATTTTTCATCCAGCAATACCGGACTTGGTTCGTTGCGTTGACTGATACCAACCACCATAGGCAAGGTTTTCCCGGAATTTTGTTCAATGTGTACTGTCACTTTATTCAATTGCGACCCAGCATCCAGCGATACCGTTCGCACTTCCTGTACCCTAACGCCATCAAACGTGTAGGGGTCGAATCTGACGCGGAAAGTGGTACGCAGGGGGCCGTTGTCCAGGACCTCCCAACTCCGGTAGTTATGAATAAACTGAAGCGAATCGTGGAGGAACACGGCGATGTCACCCGCCCCGAGCGTCAGGCCGACGTGGTAATAATCCAGCCCTTCGCCATGGTCGGTGTGGTAATCATTTTGTTTGTACCACTTATTCAGAATTAGCTGATTGGTCCGCTTGGCCCAGATGTCGGTGCCGAACGCATTGTCTGAACGCCCGTTAAGGGCTGCACCGTAAATCCGAAAAGCAACCCGGTCATTTTCCCAGGCGAAATCATCGAAGCGTTCAGGTACGTAGCGACCATACGTTTTGGGGGTCACCAGAACCGGTTTCCTCTTTCGTACGATCAGCCCTATCGACTGATTCGGGCCAATCGAGACCTGAACCAGCAAATTCTGCACGTCTTTCTGGCCCTGGTGCTCCAACTGATAAGCGAGCGGCTGTTGGCTTCCCGTGAGCATCACCTGAAAATTTGTGGTGTCGATTACCGGAAAAGCTTTCACTACCTTAGCCCAGGGAATAGCAACAACCTCCTGACTCAGAGGAACATTAGCCGGATTGGTGATCTGTATCGTTGACTGGGCCCTTCCGGAAGAAATAACCCAAAAAAGCGTGGCGAAAGCAGTAAGTAGGGTCTTGATCATATGCTGAGTTCAATGGAGAATGGGGCGTCAGATGGGCTGTCTTATCTCACTTTTTGTGTTGTCTAAAAAACGACGAGTCTTGTTCAGGTTTACAAATTTGCCAAAACCGGTTTACCCAGCTGCAGCCTTTTAAGTCGGATCAGCGCTTCGATGTAATAATAATCAGCGTAGTTGATCGACGCATCTACTTCGCTGTTATTTGGCTTGTGGCCGGTGCTGTGCACCAAAAAGGCATCATTGACCTGACGGCTCTGATAGTTCGCCGATGATAGCGTTTCCAGCATCTGCTCGGCTTTGGTCCGGTATAGAGCAGCCTTCGATTTGTCTTTCACCAGGGTTGAGAGTTCCAGAAGAGCTGACGCCGTGACCGCCGCCGCCGACGCATCTTTAGGCGCATTTGGAATGGTTGGGTCGCTAAAGTCCCAATACGGAATCAGGTCTTTGGGAAGGCGTTGCAGATAAACGTCAGACACCTTCTGGGCGAAATCCAGAAATCTAGGATCTTTCGTTTCCCGGTAGGTCATCGTGTAGCCATAGATCGCCCAGCTTTGCCCACGCGCCCACATCGACTTGTCGGCGTAGCCCTGGTGAGTAACGCCTTTGATTTTCTTCCCGGTGTCGCGGTCGTATACAACCACATGATAAGAGGTATAGTCGGGCCGGAAATGGTTTTTCATGGTGGTCGTCGCGTGCGATACAGCCATGTCGTACAGGCGTTTACCACCCCCGTTTTTTGCCGCCCAGAACAGCAGTTCCAGGTTAATCATGTTATCCATGATGGTGTTGTGCTGTGGCCATTCCATGTTGGGAACCGGGCGCGGCCACGACAGGATGGTGCCTACCTTCGGACTGAAGAGCGTGGCCAGGGTATCGGCCGTAGCCAGCAGGATTTTTTTATACGCAGAATCACCCGTCAGTCGCAGGCCGTTACCGAAGCTGCAATACATCTGAAAGCCCAGATCATGGTCGATGGCCTTCTGGTATGCAAGTGGGGTCAGTTCCCGTGAAAAGGAATCGGCTTTGGTTTTCCATCTGGGATCTTTCGTGTACTCATAGAGGTACCATAACGTACCCGGCCAGAATCCACTGGTCCAGTCCTTATACCCAACATACGTCCAGGTTGTCTTACCGTTCAGAATGGTGCGGGGCAGATTCGGCTGGGTAGTGGGAAGCGACGCAGCCGTTTTCGACGCCTGCTGCACACAGTACCTAAGGACCGGATCGATAGGTATCCGGTCCCAAGTGAGGGTGAAACTACAAAGGCATACAAGCAGAACAAGTACAAACGTGAATCTGGATGAGGGCATGATACGCGGAGATGGTCGGTTAATAGCAAATAGTATCAGGAGGTGAAGGCGTACCCTTCTGCCCCGTACAATTTTCATGAATAGTATATATCATACTAATAAACAGACAGTTAATAGAAGCACCCTCAATTGATTAACTTACAATTCAAAGCAAAGACACGGCTTATTTCATTGTAAAATGCTTATCTAGGAATTGAAAGAAATACCGCCAGTCCAGGCTGGTTACGTCGTGTTCACCGGTCCGCATGTGGTAGCCGATAGTACCCTGCACGCTTGTGTTGAGGGGCGGTACCGTCGTTGTTGGTAACCCTTCCCGACCAAACAGCCGGTACACAGCACTGGCCGCTTTGGCCGATTCAAATTCACCGATCGGGTCGGCCCCTTTATCCTGCTCGGCACTGGCGATATACACGGGTCGGGGGGCCAGCAGGGCAATGACTTCGTGCTGATCGAACGGCAGTTGGGTTTCCTTGTCCATATACTGCCGGAAATTGGTGCTATACCAATGGGGAAAAACGGTACAGAGCCGACGGATGGATTCGCCCTGCCCCCGCCGAAACAGCGTTGCCCCTCCCGCGCCCGACTCGTTGCTGAGCACGGCAGCAAAACGGGTGTCGGTAGCCCCCGCCCACAGCGCCGCTTTGCCCAGCCGCGACCAGCCGAACAGGGCTATCCGTTTCCCGTCGATGGCCCGGTCGGTTTGCAGGTAATCCATGATCCGGCTTAGCCCCCACGCCCAGGCGGCAATCGTTCCAAAGTTATCGGGCCGGTTTTGCCAGTCGGGATAGGCCGTATGCACCCCCGTAGAAAAGCGGGTCGCCGGAACATCAGACGCGATGTCTTCGCGGTACGCCGTCACCAGCGCATAGCCATGATCAAGGATACTGTCCAGCGGCCATTGGCGGGCGTTGATGCCCCGACAGGCTTCCGTGGCCCGGTTGTCAACGACACACTCCAGGTTAACATACGGGTTGTTTCGGCTCTTTTCCAGGTAACTGGTGGCGATGCGAATACCAGGGTCGACACTGATGCTGTGATTCCCCCAGAAGTTTAGTCCCACAATGGCAGGAACAGGCTTTCGCCCCCGATTTGGCAGGTAGAGCAACACATCGATTCGGGGGCCGTCTGTCTTGCCGGTGATATAGATAGCGACCTGTTTGCGCGTCGCCTTCCCGCCCAGCGCCTTTGTGTCCGTATCAAATACCTGGAACGCCATCGCCGCTGGCTTCTCCGGCGACCGGCCGTATACCTGACTGGTAAACAACTCAATCAGCTCCGTCCGACGTACCTGGTTCCACTCGGCAACGGTCGAGATTACCGCACCGTTGTCTCTTCGTAGCGGATCAGGCAGGCCCGGCGTCGATTGAGCCAGCCCATGACGCGCCATTCCGAAGAAGCCGATCCCTCCAATCAATAAAAAGCGACCAATCGACATACCGTTCCAGGGTTTAGTTACTTCACCGGGGTTAACCAAAGTGCCTGCCCACCACGCGGTAACAGCTTCATGTCTATCGCCTGCCCGCCTTTCACGGGTTTAGTCGACACACGTACCTGCGTTTTGGTCGTCACTGTCGGATCATCGGTGTAAAGATGCGCCACGTAGCTTTTTCCCTTCGGCAGAAAATCGAGTGGTAATGATAGTGTGCGGCCGTCGTTGTTGGTGATCGTGCCCACAAACCAGTCGTCTCCGCTCCGACGGGCAATGGTGACGTACTCGCCGATGGCGTCGTGAATCACTTTCGTGTCATCCCAGACGGTGGGCACCTTATCGAAGAACTCGATTTCGGGTTCGCCCTCGTACTGCGCCGGTTTGTCGTACCAGAACACGGATTGCAGCGGACTGTATGAAATGACGTTCATCGCCAGTTGGTGGGCATGGGTGTTTTTGAGCCGTTTGTCGTAGTAGCAGATCGTGTAGTCACCCGCCCCGGCCAGGTAACGGGTGAAAGGCAACACGGTGTTGTGGGTCGCATCGGGAAATTCCTCGTTGCCCCGAATGCCTTCCTGCGTCATCACATTAGGGTACGTCCGGCTGGTGCCCGTTGGCCGGTATTCGTCGTGAATGTTCACCATCAGCCCATTTTCCAGCGCTTTTCGTTTGGCTTCGGTGAGCCACGTCATCCAGCGGTGCGAGCCCACTTCCACAAAGCCGAACTTGACACCTTTTACCCCCCACTTTTTGTACAGCGGAAAAATGTCGTCCATCTGCTTGTACAGGGCCTGTAGGTTCACGTACAGAATCACGCCCACGTTTTTCGACTTACCGTAAGCAATTACCTGCGGCATATCGATGGGCGCTACCACCTGCCGGGCATCCGAATTAAAGGTAAACGCCGGCCCATACCATTTCCAGTCGAAGAGAATGTATTGCAGGTTGTGGGCAGCCGCAAAGTCGATGCACGACAGGGCACCCTGCGTGGTCAGCGTCACCTCCCGCATCATCTTACCCGGCCTGATCCAGTCGGTATTGGTGATCGTAGCGGGCGGGTTCAGGTTGAGCATGATATCGTTGTTTTCGAGCAACGTACCCAGCCGGTTAGCCACCATCACCACCCGCCAGGGTGTACCCACGTCCGACATCAGATCCACGCTTTCGTAGAGCGAGGTAACGACCGTGTTGGGTTTGTCGGGGGCGAGTTTGAACTTGGTCATGGCGTAGTCGGTCAGCTGCGCTTCGGCCAGCGAGGCATACAGGCCGTTGGGCAACGACAGCGTCAGCGGCCGTTCCGCGTCTTCGGGCCAGCGGTCCGTCGCACGGCCAGCCAACGGCAGCGCCTGATAGGCCCCCTGCGCCCAGGGTGTGTACCAGGCTTTAGTATCGGCGGGTAAGGTAAACTCACTATTTTCGGCCATGACGCGGTAATACAGGCCGTTGGGCTGCTCGGGGAAGAAATACCGAAACGCGATGCCCGAATCATAGGCCCGGAAAATAACGTGCAACGAGTAATCCGGCGCGTCGGGCTTCTGAAGCTGAATCTCCAGCTGGTTGTAGTGATCCCGAATCAGGCTGCGTTCGCCGTAAACCGGTTTCCAGGTCGTGTCTTTTGCCGTTTTGACTGTATTCCTGATCACCAGATTATCGCACCAGTTGGCGCCCAGCGTGCCGGGGGGCGTGGTCACTTTGTGGTCCATGGCGTGCTCGAACACATGATTGTCGATCTGCACCCCCAGCCCCGATGGCAGAATAACGGGCTTGCCTTCGAAGTTGACGCGGTAGGTCATCTGTTTGCGACCAGGACTAATCTCCTGCTGCGCGAATACCACCTCGAGCTTGCCATTCGGCGATTGCAAACGGATTTCGGGCGTTTGGGCCAGCGTGAGCTGTCGAGGCAACAGACAGCTGACACACATGCAAAGCAATAGGAACCGGCAGGTCATAGCAAATCGGATAGTAGGCATATTAGTTTGTTTCTTCTACGGTAATGACCAGCATCTTGCCTGCCTCGTAGGCGGGGGACATGGCTTTACCGTTTACGTTGAGTTTGTTTATTTTTTCGAATCCAAGCGTGGCCTCGATCAGCGGCTGTCCCTGGAGTTGTACGTCCAGTTGGTTTCCTATTCTGGCCGCGTGCAGGAACACTTTCGATAGCGAACTGAGCAGTGGCTTTTCCCCTTTACGCAGGTAACTGCCGTTGCCGACAAAAAAGGCTGTCAGCTTTGCGGGGTCCTGCCGGTCGGCACCCTCGGGAAAGGTGATGGCCGATAGGTACGCATCCGTCTCCCAACCCTGATCCTTCTCGCCAATGGTCAGGTTGGCATTTCGGTGCATCAGCCGACCGTCGGCCAGCAGGTTGATATATACCTCAGTCACCTGCCTGTTTTGCGTGATGCGCAGACCCAGATAGTTGGTCCCCTCAAATTTCTCGATGATCGGCAGATTACTCCGGCCGGCGGCCCCGCTCGCCCCCGACGAACCCGTTGCGGTCTGAATCGATTGGTTGGTTTCGTCCAGCAACAGGATAGCGTTGACCAGCTTGGTCCGGTCGGTCTTCTCGGGGGGCGACAGCACGTAATACGGAATCCTGACGTTCGTGGTGCGGTCCTGCAAGCCGTACTCGATGCGGTATCTAAGCTTTTCAGGGAAGTCGTGCGGGTAACCCAGCGGCAGCGTTTCGGGGTATAGCGGCCGGAACAGAATAGCCGCTTTGTCTTTGGTTATCTCCAGATCGGGTCCGCGCTTGACGGCGTTGCCGGCATAGTGCAACAGGAAATCGAACTGACCGCTCTCGTATGTTTTCAGATCGTCGATGATCAGAATCACGTTGCCGATCCAGAGCACGTTACGGTAGTTCCGCAGGAAGTGGCGCGACGTGGGACCCGTGGCATCGGCCAGCATATACTTCAGATTTCCTCCGTCGAGCAGGTTGTAGAGGTGACCGGGATTCTTCACGGCGTTATACTGATCGCGGGCATCCTGAGCTTCGCCGTTGAACATCACCACATTATGCGCCTGGCTCTTAACAAAGTAGCTGCTATATTCCGGGTTGCCATAGCCCACGTCGCCCCCATCAATAAGCAGGTTCTCGCCCTTGTGGTACAGCACAAATGACCCTGCATCGGCGTGGGCGTGATTCCAGGTGTAGCCACTTTTTATGCCCAGCAGCGTCGCATCGGGTTTCCAGGAAGATCGAAGCGTACCCCAGCCCATCGAGCTATACATAGCCGAAGGAGTCAATGACGGTGTCGCTGGTACTGGTTTGTTTTCGGGTTGGTACAACATGCCCATCGGCGTTCCAACGTTCAGGTCCTCCCGAAAAGGCGTCTTACCCGTTTGCTGAATGTACCAGTAGTAATCATCGTTACCCAACCCCAGGGCCATCATTAGCTTGGCCGGGCGTTCGCCATTGGCAAAATCGTTGCTATCGCCAAAATTCAGCGACAGCAGGGGCTTATGGTCACCGCGCGGGTAGGCCGTATGCATAAACCAGTCGACGGTCTTTTTCAGCAGGTTATCGTAGGACATTGTCAACGTACCCAGCGCATTGGTATAGGCCAGCCGAAACTGCAGGTATTCACTCACCCCATAATTGGCGTAGCTGACGCTCTCGTAAAAACCGCCTGTCGGGTCGAAGTTGGCCGGTTTGTTTTCCAGCACACTACCCGAAAAGGCAAACCACTGGCGGCTGGCCTGCATGATGTCGGCCGCCCACTGGCGGGAATGGGGCTGCTCATTCATCACCGCCAGCGAGGCAATACCCGCTTCGAACACGATAGCCGCCCACCAGTTGTGGCCCATGTTGTCGAGCGACTGAATACGCTTGTCTTTCGATAGCCAGTCACCCATCGACGGTTCGATGCCCAGCTTGACAATCTGGTCGGCGATGGTCCGGCGCTCGTCTTTGCTCAGGGCGTTGTAGATGGCATCGAACGTTACCGAAGCTGTCCAGTTGTTGTGGCTGGTACCCAGACCGGCGTTCCAGCGAGGCGTCCGGTCGTCCATCCCATCCCAGAAGGCCCGCCCCGTCAGGTCGTTAAGCAGCGTTTTGGCCCGGTCGGCGTAGCGGCCATCGCCGGTCATGGTATAGACCAGTGCCAGTTGTTCCATGTTGCCACCCTTTGGTTCCGACAGCCATGTATCGCACCGTTTCCTGATGGCGTTCCAACGATTGGCCAGCAGTGTATCGGTTTTTATGCGCTCTTTCAGCCGTTCGGTTCGTTGGGGGGTGTAGAACAGATAGGGGTGCGGTTTGGCGTTGACGGGCTGGGCCTGTCCGGCAAGGGTTGCGCAGACGGTACTGATCGACAGGAAAGCAAAAACTAAAATACGCATATGCAACAGAACGGTTAACTAAGGGAGGGGTAATGCGGCAGCCTGACGGGTATCGTCAACGCGGGCAGTGCCTAAAAATTCATGGATAGTTTGTACCGGTCAGCCAGCCCCTGGGCTTCTTTCCGGGTCAGGTGAATAACCGTTCCATGTTTGGGAGAGGCAAAATTGGTGGTTTTCATTACGCCTTCGTTAAAATGACCAAGGTCCCTGAAGTGAACAAAATCCGTAGTTTCACTAAAGCCGAAATTGTGCGGGCTGATGCCATAACAATCATACATCAACACCCATTTTTTCTCACCGATGCGTTTCCAGACGTTGGGTGCTTCGCAGGCTTTCGGCTCCGGGTCGTAAAACGTCTCGTCGTAGACGTACCCGGTGGTCAGTTTATTGGAGACAGCCTGTTTAATACCCGCTTTGCCATCGTGGGAAACGTAGAACAGATGGTAGTTGTCGCCCACTTTCGTAATGTCGCCGTCGATATATGATTTGTTATATTTCGGGTACTGAAACAAGAGCTTCGGCTCCGTGGCCAGCGCCGTAAACTCCGGGTTGAGGTACGCGTAATACAATTGACTCAGGCCGTTACCGAAACGGAGGGTAAAATACATCATCATTTTCCCGTTGGTCTGGTCGTAAATCAGTTCGGGAGCCCAGGCGCAGCCAATTTTATCCCATTCAGGAAAAGCTTTATCCACGCGCAGCAGCGTATGAGACCAGTTGGTGAGGTCTTTCGATTTCAGTAGCACGATACCCCGGTTGTTACCCCAGCCGTATTCCTTGCCATCCCGCTCCCACTGCGTCGACCGAAACCCGGCTTCTTTAGCGTAGATGTGGAGGTCGGTCATGGCCATGTAGAAGTACCCGTCGTTTCCCCGCATAATGTGCGGATCGCGGATACCTTTCTGCTCGCCCAGCGTATCGCCCGCCAGCACCGGTTTGCCCCCGTTGACATCGGTAAACGAATAGCCGTCTTTGCTCAGCGCCATGTGCAGGCTGTGAGTGTTGTCCTTGAAATACACCAGCAGGTAGACGGCCATATCCTTCTCCGACGGAACGGCGTGGGCTGGTTTGGGCTTTTTACGTCCGGTAGTTGCGGCCACATACCGGGGTGCTAAATTGGTTTCAGCCGCCGTGAGACGTACCCACCCTGACGACAGACACGTGGTCAGGCCAATGAACGTATACAGGAATAAGCGGCCGAGACGACGCAGAGAAAACATAACGGGAATGAATAAGAGAGTGATCTATATACCTGACTGTCAAGGAACTAATTGGGGTTTGGGTCCAGGCGTGACGCCCCGCCCGTTAAAGCTGTCAATGGTGAAATAATAGCTTTCATCCTTGTTGAGGCTACGAATTACCAGCGTGTTCTTCCCGACAACCTGGTAAGTATGGTGCAATTGATGTGGGGCCCTACCATATCGAACGTTATAGCCGGTACTGCCCGCACTTGCAGGCCAGGTCAGCGTGACAAGGCAGGGATCCGTTTTGTCGCGTACTACCGACAGTTCGCTTACCGGCGCGGGTAGTTTCTCCGAACTCTTACCGAATACCCGGAAATCGGAAAGAGCAAACTGACCGCTCGGGGTGTGCAGATTCATCACGCGCAGGTAGCGGGCCCGAACCGGCCTGGCAAACGTCAGGTAGTCGTGGGGTGCGTCCCGCTGATTGGTCGATTTATCAGCCAGCACTTTCCAGGTACGGTTATCATCCGAGTAGGCAAGCTTGTATCGGTAAGCAATGTCGGCGGTCCGCCCCAGCAAGGTAGCCCCTTCCTCAGCGAAATTGAGTTGTACGGCGTTGATCTGACACGGCTGCTGCAAGTCGATCTGCATCCATTCATTCGGTCCGCCGGTGGCCGCACTCCAGTACGTCCGAATATCTTCGTCGACTCCCTGCCGGGCGGGATGATTGGGCAGCGCCGACGACACCTGCACGGGTTTTCCGTACGACAGCAGCATCCAACCCGGGAAGAGTTCGGTGGCCGAGGTGATTTTTTTGCGCGGAATGATAAACGGGAAATCACCGAACTGGGTATTGGTATACGAGCTGCCAGCCGGGCCGAAAAAAGCGGGGAAAAGTCCCAGTCGTCGTTCCCAACGGTGTTTTACCGAGATGGACATAGTCGAGATCCGCCAGAAATTGCCGTACCGATCCTGAAACGTGCTGCTGTGACCAGCGCCCGCAATGAAGCCTTCGGGCCGGGCTGAGAAGGGGTTATTGGCCGCAAGTCTGAACGGCCCCATCGGTTTGTCTGATGTATACAGGCCATCTGAATAACTCTTGAACTCTGTTCCAGGACTGGCGTATTGCAGGTAATACGTACCCTTGTATTTGGTCATCCAGGCACCTTCCAGCCAGGGCTTTTCGGGGCGTTCGTTGTAGTCGCCGAAGCGTTCCCAGCCGTACGTTTTCGGATTCCCGGCAAACAAGCCCGTCGATTTACCCACTGGCATGAGCGTTTTTCGATCCAGTTCGACCACGTAGATCGGTTGCACATTGGAACAGCCGTAGTACAGGTACAGCCGGCCATCATCGTCCAGAAACAGGTCCGGGTCGGTCAGGGCGAATGGGAAGTCTGGATTGGCTACCGTCCACTTGCCGCTTTTGGGATCGGCACTTTTGTAGATTTTTCCGCCCGGCTTCGTCGTGGATGCCATGAAATAAATTGTATCCCCGACGGCTACCGCCGTTGGCGCGTAATCTTCCAGCGGCAGATCGTCGGTCTTGATCAAGTCCCAGTGGTTCAGATCCGTAGAGTGCCAGTAGCCGCCCGACCGGGACGCAAACAGGTAGTACTCGTTTTTAAAGGTGATGGCCGTTGGGTCAGCGGCCTCCCGGCGAGATGGGCCTTCGAGCGTAAAGCGATAATCCAGATTCATCGGATTACAGACCGTCGTAACGTTGCCTGGTGGTAACGTCTGCGCAGCACTGTGGCTGAATGAATTGAACACCCCGGCCGCCAGCAATGCGATCGATAAGTAGGACGTTAATCGATTGGTCATCTATTTATTCTTCAGCGTGACTGAATAAAAAACGTTTGTTCGACGGGCGCGGCCGACTGTATCCTGTCGCCAACGCTGGTGCCGTATTGCCAGGCCACTACCGTAACGGCTACAGGCCTGCGGCTTCGGGGAGGAATGGGCGTAAACACGAGCCGGTTTCCCTTCACAAGGGCTGGTCCCGCTTTAACGTAGTAATGCACCGGCAAACCAGCGCTCGACACCGCCCGGAGTTCAACCGACCTGGCTCCGGCCCGCTGGTCAGGTACGTTGGGAAACGTGAGGGTCTGTAGTTTACCTTCTTTCTTTTCTATCGGAAAGCGCAACTCAGCCTGTTGTACGATGCTCTTGTAGTCGGCGTCGCCGTCGTTGGCCGCCAGTAGCCAGATGTCGTTCGAACGTTTAGGGTTGTTGAACCCCATTCGGTAAAAGCTAAGCTGAAAGGTTGTATCGTTGAGCTTACGAACGGGCCCGCAGATTCGATCAATGCGAATGGGGGTGCGGGCGTGACTGGTCGTTGGCCGAACGCGGGAGGTATCGGTGAAGCTGCTGCTCAGGTGAAACGTGATCCCATCGGCGTCGGGTAAAAACGTCAGTTGGTAGTTGGCGTGGCCTTTCGTCGGTTTAAGAAACTGACCGTTCTGCCGGAAACCCAGGTACTGCGGCTTTTTCCCCCTTGCCCGACGATAAATAGCTTCGGCGGCTTCAGCCATCTCTTTGTCAAAGCACCAGGTGGCTACCTGCCTGTTGCCCTGGTAGTATCGGTACGGAGCCGGGCCTGCCGTCGGCACACTGTCTTTGCGCCATCGGTCCATCAGCCATCCTTTTTCTGGATCAATGGGTGCTAATACCACCGTATCGGTCTGTCCTGGTTGGCTGGGAAGCCGATACTGGGCTGCTTTTCGGATGTACAGGGCCAGATAACGAACCATGGCATCGGAGAAATCGAAGTGGCCGCGACCGGCATCGGCCAGCAGGCTGAACGGTGTCTTCGGATGTTTGTCGACGTAAGCAAAGGCCGGAGTCAGCCGGTCTTCCCACCATTCGTACTCACCCATCACCATCAGGCCCGGCACACCATCGATCGTGCGCTGTCGCCAATCGGGATTCGGGCGACCGCTGCCGGTAAGGGGTGTTTGTGGGGCGTCGCCGTGCACTGAGACAATGGCCAGCGTACGACCGGGGTTCCAGGCCGCAAAATTCCACGGATAGCTCGCCAGCGCGGAATGCCCAAGGGGTACAACGGGTGCAAAGGCCAGTTCCGAATAGCCCGAAACATCGGCCAGGTGGTTCATCATGGCCGTAAACTCGATACCCGCCCCTTTGCTGGCAGCGGTCGCATGCCAGTCGAACGTCTGGTTGATCATGGGCGTTACCCAGACGATGGCAAAGCCCAGATCGCGCATGGTGTTGCGAAAGTCGGGATGTTCAAAGATGCCCTCTTCCAGCATGTTGTGCTGCCCAACTACCACGCCCCGCACGTACCGGCAGTTGTCAGGAATCCACAAAAAGGCCTGCGGATGGTCTTTGGTCTCGGGCGATACCACAGGCTCAACGGGTGTAGACCACTGCCAGACCTGCGCGTGAGCAGTCCACGCAATGCAAAGCATCCCTAGTAACCAACTTATTCTGAGCGCACGGCTATTCATATGAAAATTTTCCCGGCGAGATCTTATCACATCTCCTATCAGGAAATAGACCGCAAGCGTATTGTCATACCCCTGTTTTATAACTCAGCATCAACAAAAAATGAGTTATAGACTTGCTTTCTATAACTCACGAGCATTGTCCGGGAAAGTAGCCTGCCGCCATTGCCCACGCAGTTCACGAGACCTGGCAAAGCGGTTCGGCCACAAAAAAGGGCTGCACTCAGTCAGGCTTGAACAGAATTTTTTGCGTGAACGCACCGATCTGAAGCACATTGGACTGGGTCTTATGAAGAAGTTTGCCATTGATGCGTACATTCTCGAACGTTACGCCGCGTACCATCCCCTGTTCGCTGAGCCCTTCGATAATCGACGGGTTAGCCATTGATCCCGAATGACTTATGTTCCGAAACGTGATAGTCTCAATGTTCCGTCCGGGGCCGGTATTGTACTTCTTGTTGTATAACACGCGGAGGCTTATCAGTTTTCCCTCTTCAAAATCGTCGACCCGAATGTTCTCGTAGGTCACGTTGCGGATCAGGTTCAGATCTCCGCAGCTAATGGCTAGGCAGCCCTGGTAATCGGGGTCATCTTCATCGTGTTCAAGTATATCGAGATTACTGAATGTGATATTCTCCAGCGTATCGCCAACGGATCGGGTATCGCCGTGCAGACCCAGGTTGGTCGGGTGCGCTACATCGGCCCAGAGCGTTGAATTTTTAACCACGATATTGCGGGAACCGCCATAATAATCCCAGCGATGCCCATACAGGGCAATGCAATCGTCGGAATTACGCATGAACACATCGTCGACCAGCACATCCGAGCAACTCATCAGATCGATGCCATCGCTCCAGCCCTTGCAGCTGAACGACTTCAGATTTCGAATCGTAATGTTCGTCGACCGGCCACCATATACTGTGTAATGCTGCGGATTCCTGACGATGATGCCGTCGACCAGCACATGCTCGGAATGGGTTATTTCAATGCCTCGTTGCGGCTGGTCAATAATGCCGCGCCCGATGATCCGTACGTTTTTGACCTTGTCGCAAACGAGTTTTCCCCGGATAACCGCTCCGCCGTCGATGTACACCGTTTTATTGCTGGGAATTCTAAACACATCACCCGGCTTGTCGTCTGGTGTATGAATCCCCGGCCCGAAGTAGATGACGTCAGGATCGTTCGGGTCGGGGATTTCGGTTTCGAGCGGGTTGGCGAACAGGTGCAGATTCTGAAGCTTATCGCCGTTGAACTCGATGGATAGTTTGCGAGGCTGCGTAAGGGTGAAATACAGCGTGTTGCCCTCCTGCTTCGATTGAATCTGGTACGACAACGGGCGGATTTGGGCGGTCTGAACGAGGCCGTTGTTTTTGCGCACAGCAACTTCCACCGTACCCGAAAAGTCGAAGAACACCATGGAGGCATCCCGCACTTTATCCAGGTCTACCTGCACGTTATACTCGAAAAGGTCCCGCCATGGCTCCCCCGGCTTACGTACCCGCACCGTGTAGTCGTCATTATGCTGACTATACAATACTCCTGCTGGTACGGGATAAATGACAAGCTGCTGGGCGCAGAGTTGAACCGATAGTAGCCAAAACAGCAGTCCAATTCCCAAGTGTATACGAATCATTCGTCGTGGTTTTATTGCTTCTGGTCAAGAATTAAGGCCTGTCCGCCTTTGGCTTTCAGGCTGATCGGTAACGTATCGCCTGGCCCGACCTCGGCCACTCGCTTCTGAATGCCCCCTGTCCCGTCGTCCTCGTAGCTAGTTGCCTGGTAGCGTTTTCCGGGGGCGAGAAACGAAAGCGGCAGGGTGCCTGACCAGTCCATCAGGCCCGCTGCTGAACCCACGTACCAGGTGGTACCCTGCCGGCGCGCCACGCTGATGAACGTACCTGGTTCGCCCGCCAGATAGTGGCTTTCATTCCAGACGGTGGGTACTCGTTTGAAGAATTCGATCTCCCCTTCGTCGTTATAATCCGTGGGATTACCATACCAGAAAATAGCCTGTAAGGGGCTGAAATACACCACCGACAGCGCCAGCTGCTGCCCTTTGCTTACCTGCAACTTGCTCTTATACAGATTGTCGGTGAAATACCGGTTCGTGTTGGGGTAGCAGAACGTATAGTCGGCAGCCCCAGCCAGAAAGCGGGTGAATGGCAGCATCGTGTTGTGAAAGGCATCGGGGTTATTCTCGTTGCCCCGGACGCCTTCCTGGGTCAGTAGGTTGGGGTACGTTCGGCTCAGCCCCGTGGGTTTGTAATTGTCGTGAATATCCAGGATGAAACCATGGTCGTACACCTTTTTGATGGCCGGGACCAGCCAGCTAATGCCTTCCTGCGTCAGCCCGTCAACGAAGCCAAACTTCAGGCCCGCAACGCCCCATTGTTTATATAGGGGTAACAGCTCGTCCAGTCGCGCCCGCAGCGCCACCCGGTTGACATACAGGATCACCCCGATATTTTTTGCTTTTCCGTATTGAATCACCGTGGGCAGGTCGATGGCCGGAATGACCTGTGTAGGGTCGGAGGTGGTGCGGAACTCCGCCCCGTACCAACCCGCATCGAACAGGATGTACTGGAAATTATGCGTGGCTGCGAAATCAATGCAGTTCAACCCGCCCTGCGTAGTCAACGACGAGCGAATCAGTTTACCGGGCTTCACCCAGTCCGGTATGGGCTGCGACGAAGGTGGGCAAAGCCGCAGGGGCAGGTCGCTGAAGGCGTGTAGCCCAATTGCCGATGTAGCCACGCTGACGGTGCGCCAGGGGGTTTGAAAGGTCTCTTTCGTCAAAACCGAGTTTTTCCTGAAGCTTACTGCCAGGGTGTTCGGTGGTGCGCCTTTGCTTAATACAGCTTTGGTATAGCTGGTGTTGTCTGCTTCGCCAATTGACAGAAACAAACGGCCATTGGTCAGCGTAGCCGGGAAATCGCAGGTTTTTTGCAGGTCTGCAAGGGCCGTTGGTGTGAATACGGTTTCTTCATTGTACTGGTAGATCGTGTGCGCGTCAGGTAGTACAAACGTTGTAAGTTCCTGCCGCACTTTCCCGAAATCGGTTCCAGCCTGTTTGGGCAGGACATACCTGAACGCCACACTGCCGTTAAATACCCGCGCAACGAGTTGGTAGGTTACTGACCCGGACAAACAGTCGAGCGTTAGCTCTGTGTAGTTGTTGTGAATCACGTCGTTTTCGCCTAGCCGCCAAGCGAACGATTCGGTGTGCTTCATCACCCGCTGCTTTTTAACGACGGTGTTCGGCCCGACGGCAACGCTGTTAAGCTCAACCCCCAGTGCCGACCAGGTCAATACGGGTTCATCGGCGAACCATACCCGGTAGACAAGCGCCTTGTGATCATCGATGGTGACCTCAATACGGGTGGTTTTATCAGGCGAAGAAGCCTGATAGCTTTTGGGTGTAGGTGCGGCAAGACCAGCCGATGACAGAAGCCACCAGCCAATCAACCAGCCAAACAATGCAGACCTGCCAGGCATACGTTCTTGAGTAAAATGAGTAAAGACGGTTTATTTCAGGTCCCAGTAAACGACATACCGTTGCCGGTGAGTCTGGTAATAGGGCACCAGGTCAACGGGTTTGCCTCCCGGCATAGCTACTGTTCGGAACGTCAGTGGCTTTCCGGAAACGGACTTTACCCAGTCTGTAACAGGTTTGCCACCCGTGGCCAGTGTATGAACAATTGAGTCGGGAATAGCGTAGTCGTAACCGTAATACTGGTATGGGTCGGCAGGATCATGAAACGGGGCCGTTCCTTTCAGGTTGTCCGTTCCTAATTGCCCCGCCAGCACAACTGGTCCGTAGGCAATAGCGGCTACGCTGGGGTCATCATTGGTGGGTACCAGCCGGAGGGTCATCGGATAGGTTAGCTCGATTTGATCGCCCGCTTTCCAGGTACGTTCAACGGTGATATAACTCCCTGGCGACTGGTTGACGGGCATCGTTTTTCCGTTCACCTTCAGCATAACACCTGCCGTTGCCCAGGCCGGATACCGCAGGTAAACCGGCATCTGTACCGGCGTTTTTGTCTGCACCGTCAGGCGAGTGGTTGTCTCTTCGGGGTAGTTTGTTTCCTGCACGAGGGTGACGCCTCTCTGCTTCCAGCTCACTTCCGAAGGAATGAACAGATTGACGTAGATGCCTCTGTCATCGTGGTAATAAATCGCTTCGCCGTATTTCGACTGGCTTTCAAAACCCGAACCCACGCAGCACCAGAAGGATTGATCGGGCGTACTGTAGAGCCGGTAGGCACCCGCTTTCATGGGCGTGAAGTAACAGACCATGCCTGATTCGGGATCCTGCTGACCCAGGATGTGGTTATACAGCGCCTGTTCGTAATAACCCGCATACCTCTCGTCGGCCGACCACGTGAACAGATGCCGGGTCAGCTTAAGCATGTTATAGGTATTGCAGGTTTCGCTCGTGTTCCCCGTCAGATGTTTGGCGAGTTGGTCTGGCTCGAAGAAATGTTCTTTGTCGCTGTTGCCCCCGTGCGCGTACGTATGATGCTGCACAACCGTTTTCCAGAAGAACAGGGCGGCGGTTTTGGCTTTCTCGTTACCCGTCAGCTCATAATCACGCGCTTCGCCTACCAGCTTGGGAATAAATGTATTGGCATGCGCCTTGTTGAGGTTATCCTGCCCATTTTCGAGCGGTTCCAGGGCCGCTTTATGGTAGAAAAACTGCGCCAGTTTCAGGTGTTCCGGATTAGCTGTTACGGCATACAGATTGAAAAAGGCATCGTTCATACCGCCAAATTCATTCCGAAGCATTTTCTGGCGTTGCTCAGACGTAAGCGGAGACAGTTTCTTGCTGGCCCACGACGCCATGTTTGTGGCGATGTCGAGCGCCTGCCGGTTGCCCGCGTAGGTATACTGATCAGTTAAACCAGCGAAGAGTTTATGCAGGGTGTACCAGGGTGCCCAGACGGCCGTTCCAGCAATGTTGCGGTCGATATAGTGTTGTGGATAGGCACTCAGATAGCCATCCTGGTTCAGGACCCGCTGCACATCGGCCAACGCCGTTACCAGGCTATCGCCTTTTTTACGAAAGACGTCACGACCCGTAGAAGCATATTGAAGAGCTAGCCCCGACATGATGTGGCCGATGCTGTGGCCGCGAAGTTCCATATCCAGCCCTTCCCAGCCACCCAGTGGCCTGGGCATTTTGGTCGGGCTGCCCGGTTTGGGTGTATTCATGCCCGCATTTATCCGAAAGCTGTGCACCAACCGGTCGACAGGTAAAGACAACAACCACTTTCCTTCGCGCTCAATGTTATCGCGGAACAGGCCGTGCGTAATCCGGATATCCTGCAGATCGAAGCTCTGTGCTTTGATGGGTACGTTCACCGGCACCTTCATCTTATCGGCTGACTGGCCGGGGTATTGCGCCAGTCCCAGAACCGACTGGCCAACCAAACAAATGGAGAGGAGGCCACGCATAAGGCTGTCGGTTCGGGGTATGCGGAGGTTTTTCGTCATAAAAAGGCTTAGGCATGCACTAAACGGCCTCTATCCTGAAATAGACCACGTCTGGTTGCGCATACCCTTTTCAGAGGGCTTAAAAAGCCGGGAAGATATCTCGTGTGTGTTCCCTTTAACGGCAAGAGGAAGCCGTACGGCCTCCTCTTGTTTGTCAAGCCAAACACAGCAGCTGGCGCTACGGCTTAATTAGCTTAATCGTTGCCCGTTCAGCGTTGGTAGCTGCCTGAAGCAGATAGATACCCGGCTGACGGCTCATCGGGATAACCTGCTGCTGCCCCGGAATAATGGACTCAATCTGTTGCTCGAACAGCGCATGGCCCGCTATGTCCGTCAGCGTCAGTTTGAGGGGCTGGCCGGTAGCTCCCCGAATTTCGACGATGGCCTGATCGTTCGCCACTGGGTTGCCCAGCACGGTGAGGATAAGCGGGTTATCCGTATTTTTCGCAGCTATACGCGCACCCGGAGCAGGCTCCTGACCCCATACCCGTTCGCTCGACACATACACAACCATACGATTATTCTGGCTGCGATCCTGAGGCTGTTCCTGGTAGGAGTGGTCATTTGTCTGGTTGAAACGCCCGCCGTCCGGTTTGCTGATGCGGTAGCGGATCGCGCCCGTACTGGCCCCGGGTACCAGCTGCCCTCCCTGGTTAAAGCTCAGTTCCAGGTACGTATCTGCGTTCGCCAGAGCCGGATTGATTTTTACCAATTGCGTAGTCACATTACCCGCATCAACCTCTGTTAACAGCCGCTCTGACCCATCAGACGTGAAGTAGTAACGCGCCTTCAACTCACTGTAGTTGACAGGTACGTTGCCTTCATTACGGATTTCCAGGTATGTATTGATCTGGGTGGCCGATGGACCGTTTTTACTTTCGGTGAGCGCCCGTACAGCGCGTACTTGGGTAGTCGAGCCTGGTTCCACGCCAGCTACCAGCACGCCATCGTAGTACGCGGTGATGCGCAGGTTACTCACCAGCTGATCCCGAACGGGGGCGTAGGAATAGTCGTCGGGTTCATACAGGGAGCTGTAGTCGCTTTTAGCCAGGTACGTCTGAATAGGGCCTGAGTTTGCCCCAGCCGCAAGGTTACCGGCTCCTTCCGTGAAGCTGTATTCGACGTAGCCCTGGGCCCCCAGCTGGGCAGGGGTCAACGGCACGTAGCGTAACCGAACCTGCTGATTACCCAGCTGAGCGTAGTTAATAACCAGATTCCCCAGGGTAGCGGCGTTTTCTACCGTGACATAGTAGCGCAGGGTGAGCCTCGAAAGTGCCAGGGCGTTGCCTCCCTGGTTTTGAATATGAATGAGCGGCTGAATGGCGTTATTGTCGGCGTAGTTATCCACGTCCCGGTGCAGTATCGTCAGGTTGATTCGGGTCGTAACTGTCAGGAGCTGACTTACCGGAGTCGCCGGTTCCACGTTGGCATCGCCCGCCTGAGATGCCGTGATCACTGACGTTCCTTCGCCCACCATCTGCACCTTCCCGTTTACGATCGTGGCTACAGCCGTGTTTGAACTGGTGTAACTGACGGATAAACCCGATGTGGCCGTTGCACCCGGATCAACATCAGCGTCACCTACCTGCTTAGCTGCCAGACTATTGAATAGGATAGTCTGGGTACGTTTTGCAACAGTAAGCGCAACGTCGTTGCCAGTCCCTCCCTGGTAGGTTAGCTGAAAGCGGATAGAACCAACAGTGAGGATACTCCCCTCAGCCAGGCCCGCAAAGGTTCCTGAAACGGGCGTATTCGACGTGTTATCGATGATCACGTAGCTGGTACCGACTGGCAGGCTGCCAGCGTTTCCGAGGTCACTGATCATGAGGCTGGCTCCTTCGAGGGACACTCCGTTGGCCACGATTTTGTCCATCGTATTGTTACTGCTAGTCAACTCCAGTTGGTACGTTGCCCCGGAGGCCAACAGTAACGGAGCCGATGTGGTGAACATACCTACTGAGATGCCGGGTGTTATAAAGGCACCGCTGCCAATTGTAACTGAACCACTTGTGCGACCAGCCCCCGCCAACGTTCCACCTGTTACGGAAACAGGACTGGCCAATGATCCGTTGACAACCAACGTGCCGCTGTTGACGGTAGTGGCTCCCTGGTATTCGTTCGCGCCTGTTAGCACCAATTTGCCGCTGTTGACGGTCACTGACGAATAAAAGGGTGTACCACCAATGGTTGTCGTTCCGTTTTTGATCGATCCCGTGATGGTTTGTGTACCGGTGCCGACTTTTTCCAGATTGACCCGCCCCTTATCTACCGCATCGGCTGTGGGTCCAGAACCAATCGTACCATCAAACGTACCGTCTTGATTGTCAACACCAACCGCCAGGATTGACGCTCCATTCGTGAGATTACTGCGCGACATGATGTACGCATCGGAGGTGCCATCGAGTGCGCCAATGGTTTGTTTGTTGGCATACAGGTTGGCCCCGTTGTAGACCAGTACGGCAGTCGCATCGGTTCCCATCGTCAGCCGAGTGGGTGGCAGCAGCACGTTGTTGGCATCGGTCAGGCTGTTGGTCGTGTTGTGCAGTTCAATGGTACCCTGCACCAGATTGATGCCGCCCTGCAAACCACTCCAGTCCATGGCTGCCTGTATTCGCAGACCTGCATACGAACCGCTTCCTCCGTAAACTGGAGTCGTAATTCTCAGCCCCTGCGTGCCGGCAATTTTTAATGGGACCCGCGAATTATTGTTGGCATTTCCCATGAACAGCTTCCGGGCACCCGTGTTGATCATGTTTATCGCGGGCATGCCCGACAACGTTTGAAACGTCAACGTACCCCCGTTTTGGCCACTGGCCAGCGTTAGTTCCGAGGTACCGTTGGCAGCATAGGTCAACGTACCTACAGTGATGTTGCCATCCAGGGTTACCCCGCCGATGTTTGAGAAGTTGGTCCCCCCAAAAGTGGCGTTGGCTTGAGCGCCGCCCGGCACGACCGAGTTGGTCCAGTTAGTGGCCGTCGACCATTTCATAAACCGGTTGCCCGTTCCGTTGGCGATGGTTGTGGTGGCTACGACGGCTGGCCCACCCGGGCGCAGCGAAAGCTGAATGGTGGCCCCGTTGACGGCAACAACCGAGTAGTTGGTATTGGTGGTGAAGCCTCCGGGAACGGTTCCGGTCAGCCGAACCAGATCACCTACCACAAACGGTTGACCCGGCCAGTTCAGATCGGCGCTGCCAGCGATTGATGCGATTGTGGTCGTGGTGATGCCCGTTGCATTGCTCCAGGTGCCATCGGTAACTCCCGGAATCTGATTCACTGTCAACGTCCGGTACACGACCGGAGCCAGGTTGTATTGATTATCGCCCATTTGCTGGGCCGTAATCGTTGTTGTACCGGGCTTCGACACGTGGATTGTGCCATCTGCATTGATCGAGGCAACAGTTGGGTTCAAACTCGCATACACAACGGGTAACCCTGAACTGGCCGTTGCACCCGGAGAAAAATCGGCGGCTCCAAAATCCTTGTTTGGAATTGCCGGAAACGTAATCGTCTGGTTACTGGGCTTTAATGGTTCATCCAGCGAAAAAGTCAACGTTCCAAACCCTAACTGATCATATCCCCCACTATTTGGACCGAAGTTACCTCCGCCCCCTTCCGGACGTACAAGCTGCGCAAAACGAGCCGAGTAAGGAGCGGATAACCCTTTCCGATTTACATAGTGATTGTAGACCATTTCCCAGACGGGCCGAAGATTTCCGCGCTGATCTTCCGATACGATCGTCTGCACAACACCAATGCAGTTTCTGTAAGTAGTGTATGGCACCTCATAACCCAGGTTATACTTGGCGATATATTCGAAGCCTTTCAGCATCCGGTTGTCGTCGTATCCGTAGAGGTCGTCACCCTGACTCCAGGCCATCTCACAGAATGATCCGGCCAGCGCTACGCCCAGCACCGTATGCCCCTGATCGCGGCCGCTTTCCTGCCATTGGCCCAGCTCGCCGTACACAAAAGGGACAACGTTTCTGATTGACCCCGTTCCTGCTCCATTTTTGAAATACTCGATGGCCTCATTGTAAATGTCCCGACGGTCACACAGGACACCAATACTGAGTATGGACGCCATGTTGCATAGATCCCAGTTGGCGTAGTAATTGCTGATACAGGCCCCGTTGTGATTAACCAGGAAATCGTGGTTTATCGGGTACCATACGGTCAGCATCCAGTTCTGAAACCGGGTGAAATCGGCCGGTATCCAACCGCTGTAAGAGCGCATGATTTCGGCAGCATTGGCCAGTTGATACCCCTGAATACCAGCCAGCAGGAATCGGTCGGCCGTACCGCTGATGGTTGTCATACCGGCCGACCAGGCGTTCAGGATGGCAATAGACTTCTCGGCATAGGCATCATCACCCGAAATTTTCCAGCGAAGTGCTGTCTGGTAAGCCGAGGCGGCATCCCGGAAGAGGGACGCATAATTTTCGGGATTTGTTCCGTTGAAACCCCGATAGATGGTCGCTGGAATGGGACTGGTAAAGGCGCGTGTCAGGGAAGCATGCGAATTGGCCGTCAGTACGTCCCAACCCGCTTTCCAGGGCTGAGCGCCAGCGTTTACTTTACTTTTCATTCGGTCGAAGTCGGCCTGCTTATGCAATAACCCCGGGTGAACGAACGACTGCGCTTTCAGCGAACAGGCGACAGACAACAATAGTAAGATGAAGCAGGCAGCTTGCCAACGGGCAATAGTGCCCTTACCCCAGCTCGTGGAGAAGAAACGTTGATTCATAGTTGATTTAGGAAAAGATGAGTTGAGGTAAAATCAAGGAAATGGCCACTCAGTGTAGATCAAACGTGTCTGAGTGGCCATCTGATAGCTACATAAGAAGAGGTCAGTTACTTACCAGCCTGGATTCTGGGTAAGCTGTGGGTTCAGCTGTATCTGTTGTGAGGGTATGGGCAGCAGGTAGTTTTTCTCGCTAAAGCTGCGAACGGCATCTATAATAATAACCCCATCGGCATCTTTGGGGGTCGATGCACCCTGCGGATATGTGGTTACGTACTCCGTGCCCGTCCACTTAACGCCCAGTAACGGTTTGCCCAACAGTTCAACCGCGTTGTGCCACCGCTTCACGTCGTCGGTTCGGAAGCCCTCCGAGAAGAACTCAATCGTGCGCTCCCGGCGAATCTCCGTCCGCATATCCAGCCCATTCGCTTGTACAAACTGGTTGCTCAGCTTCGGCATTGTTTTATTGATCCGCAGGCGGGTCAGGTTCAGCGATTTGTCAAGGTCGGCGTCGCTGATGGTTCCGTTTCGTTCAAAAAGGGCTTCGGCGTAGATAAGCAATACCTCAGCGTAGCGTATGACCGGGTAGTCGTAACTCTCTTCGTTGTCCAGCACCTGCCGCTCCGCCACCCATTTGAGCGCACCATACGTAAAGTTGGCTCCATAAATAGGCTTCAGGGCGTTGGCCATATCTGCTGGTCCACCCACCCAATCAACCCGATAGTTAGCGTTTCCCTGCCAATAAGGGGCTCCCGGCAACCCCATTGTGTACCGCATCCGGTTTTCGCGGTTCTGAAACTCAGAATTTACCTTGGCGTATCCCTGGAAGAGAGGCGATTTCTCAATTGGCAGGCCATCTTTAGCCAGGTACAAATTCGCAAACGTACGGGTCGGACCACCGGGGCCGGTACGTGATATGTTCACCCGAGCCTGGCGCAGTGTCTGATCATAGCGGTTGGCCAGAATGTACTCATTGTTGGCCGACTTTTGAAGGCTGGCTGGATTCGATTTCTGGTTTTCCAGAATGAACATATACTTCTGGGCCGAATCGCCTAAGACAGCCGGCGCGAACAGGCTATACTGGGCACCGGCGATAACGGCTCCGCTCGATGCAATGGCCATGTCCAGCAACGTGTTGGCCCGTGCTCCATTGTTACGAAACTTCTGCCAGGTTCCTTCGTATAACGTTACCCGCGATAAAAAGGCCCGCGCCGTCTCTTTGTTGATCCGACCCAGCTCAGCCGACGTCTGACCCGTTTTGGCTGGTAGAACTGCGATGGCATCGTTTAGGTCCTGGATGATGAAATCCGCCACTTCATCCCGGGTGTTGCGGGGAGCCTTTAACTCAGGCGAATCCAGCGCCAAAAGTTTATTGATAATAGGCACGCCACCGTAGAGTTGCAACAGCTCGAAATATACATACGCCCGAAAAAATTTAGCTTCGCCTACGTACTTGGCGATATCGGCCGGTGTTTGATAGGTAGCCGCTTTATCCAGCAGGTAATTGATAATCCGGATGCGCGTGTAATTATTGTTCCAGTTACCATCGGTCGTAGGAATGGTATTGGTACCCCGGCTGAAGGCATTTTGCCCGACGACAATATCCGAACGACCATCAGAATGGGGATTGTCGAAAATGACGTCACTGAAGGTGCGCAGGTACGTGTAATACTGATTGGCGGCCAGCATGAAATCATTGGGCGTTTTCCAGTAGGAGGCATCCGAAAGTCTATCCAGCGGATCTAGTTCCAGCACGTTGTTACAGCCAGACTGGGTCAGCGAAAGCACGCAGGCCAACGTTATCGTATAAAGAATTCGTATCGGTTTCATTCGTGAAGTTCTTATTAGATTAGAAAGTGAGGTTTACGCCGACCGTGTGCAACCGGAAGAAGGGATAGCGACTGGTGATGGCATCGCCGTTAGCCCGGCCTACACTACGCGTTACTTCAGGATCCCAGCCGTCTTTGATTTTTGAAACCTCCCACAAATCATTGCCTGAATAATAAATCCGCAACCGCTCCACCCGAATCCGTTTCGTAATCGCTTGTGGCAATGAGTAGCCCACGACCAGGTTTTTCAGACGGACGTAGGCCCCGTTCTGCACCGACCAGTCTGAAATCTGGTAATTATAGGCATTGTAGGTCGTGCCGTTCTGACCCGCCGACAACACCGGATATGTCGCGCCGGTATTGGTTGGGGTCCAGGTATCGCCCACCCAGAAATTCGTCTGTCCCTGGAAGATCGATCCGAAGGGAACACGCCAGTTACCTTCCCGGAAAATGGTCCGCTGGCCCACACCCTGAAAAACAGCCTGAAAATCGAACCCTTTCCAGTCGGCACCCAGGTTGAGCGCAAAGCTGTAACGCGGGTCATCGCGACCCAGGTACTTCAAATCACCCGGTACGGTTAGTTTACCATCGCCGTTCAGGTCGCTGAACATGTTATCGCCCAGACGCACACCGGGCACCCGTACCGATCCATCGGCATTGAAAGCACCGATGGGCATGTTTACATTGTTACCTGTCGCCAGAGACCGGTAGGCGGTCAGTTGCTCAGCCGTCTGAATCCGCCCAGCGTATTCCAGGCCAAAGTAAGACCCCAGCGAATAGCCTTCTACCGCCCCATTGAAGCCCTGATTAATGATGTTGGCGCCCCCAAAACTCAGTAACCGGTTCTGATTATCGGTCAGGCTACCCCCAATCCGGTAGTTGAACGAACCAACGTTATCGCGCCATTGTAGCGTAGCTTCCCAGCCCCAGGTTTTCAGATGGCCAATGTTATCTGATGGTGCAGTTGCTCCCAGCACAGCGGGGTACGTCTGCCTGAGCAGCATATTGCGGTTGTGCTTGACAAAGTAATCGAAACTACCCGACAGCTTCCGGTTCAGCACACTGAAATCAAGACCGGCATTCGATGTTTCGACTTGCTCCCAGGTACGGTTCAGACTAACCAGATCGTTCGTTGGCGCGACGTATACCACCGGGCTGGAACCGATGATGGGAAAACCGGAACTGGTAGCCCCCTGGGTAGCGGTCACGTTGAGAAGCTGTACATAGTCATACAAACCGATACCACTCTGGTTACCCACACTACCCCACGATGCGCGTAGTTTCAGATCGTTCAGGAAGGTGAGATTTTGCAGGAATCGTTCCTGCGACAACCGCCATCCACCCGAGAAACCATAGAACATTTTCCAGCGATTGGCCGCACTAAACTTGGACGAACCATCATAGCGGGCCTGTGCTTCCAGTAAGTATTTTTGTTTGTAGGCATAGTTAAAACGCCCAAAGTAAGAGCCAATAGCGTAGTGGCTTTGCGATTCAAAAACGCTTTTTGTGGTATTATCACCAATACCCAGGTTCAGAGAGGGCACATTGTCATTGGCAATGTTGGTCGTTCTAGCCCAATATAAATTGGCTTCATCCCGCTCGTAGTTAGTCCCCACCGTTACCGCTATGTCATGATCCTGGCGGAGCGTTTTCTGATATTCCAGGTAGGCATTCAGGTTGTAATACGCATCCTTGTTAAGCTGCCGCTGGTAGGTCGAATTGGCTCGCGTCGGGTTATCGGGTGCCTGAATTGTCCCCAGATAGTTGTACCAACTGATTACTTTCGTTTGAATTTTGGTATCCTGCGACAGCCAGTTATAACCTGCTGTTCCAATCAGGCGCAGGTTGTTCGTTAGATTGTAGCTCAACCGAAAGTTGGTGTAAACGCGGGTATTGTATTCCTTGTTATCACCCCCCAGTTCTGCCTGCCAATTTGGGCTGTACTGCGTACCCCAGGAGTAGGGTTTTCCGTCAATAGTCGATACCGGAAAACCAGGCTGCTGGTACTGTCCTAGTATGTTCCCTAATAGAGTAGGCTGAATAATGTCGTTCTTTTCGAGCGAGACATTGGTTTCGAGTTTGAATCGGCTCGAGAACTGGTAGTCGTGCGTAAAGCGAAGGTTATAGCGGTTGTTTGAGTTATTTCCCCACTGCAACAGGCTACCGTCGTGCAGATACCCGGCGGATACACGGTATCCGGCTCGTTCGGTCCGGCCAGCTACGCTCAGGTTATGCTGCGTAGAGCTGGCCGTTCCCCACAGTACGTCCGTCCAGTTACCGCCAAAGAAAGTCAGGTCTTTAACATCGCCGAAACCCGGATTCAGTGGGTTTGATGAGGGCGCAACCGTCTGGCCGTTGTAGGTTGTCAAATCAAGATAGCCACTGGCGGGTGGGTTCAGCATCAACTGCCCCATTTTGTACCACAGGTTAGTCGTCGGCGGTACACCATACCAGTCATTCGTTGTCGCGTCGACCAGGCCCTGGCCAAAGGTTTTAGCATCGATCAACTGGGGTTGCAGGCCGATCACTTTCTGCGATGCGGACCCATCATACTGAATAAGTACTTTGCCCGCTTTAGCCCGTTTAGTGGTCACCAGTACAACGCCCCCGGCAGCCCGCGCCCCGTAAATAGCCGCAGCCGCATCTTTCAGAAATGACATGTTGTCAATATCGTTGGGGTTGATTGAATTCAGCGCCTGCTGGTCACTGACCGGCACCCCATCAATGACAATCAGAGGCTCGGTACCATTAGTCGACGTAGCACCCCGAATAGCGAAGTTCCAGTTGGCCCGGCCCGGCGCGGCTGACGTACGCGTCACGATGACGCCCGGCACCTGCCCTTGCAACGCCGATAATGGATTGTCAACAACGCCCCGGTCCTGAAATACTTTATTATCGATGGTAGCAATAGCCCCCGTAAGTGTCGCCCGTTTCTGTGAGCCGTAGCCAACCACTACTACTTCGTCCAGCCCGCGCACTTCGCCTTTGAGCTGAACAGTCAGCGATGTCAGTTTACCAACTGTCACCTCCTGCCGTTCATAGCCTACAAATGAAAAAACCAGTATGGCGCTCTCGTCTGGTACAGCAATCGAGTATTTTCCATTGGCGTCGGTCGTCGTCCCCCGCGACGTGTTTTTGATCGCTACGGTAACGCCAGGTAAAGGTTCGTTCTTTTCATCTGTCACCGTTCCCGAAACGGTTTGGTCAACAGCCATTTCGGATACGGCTTTTTCCGGCAAGGCTGTGGTGGCCTGGCTCGTGCTGGCACTACGCAGTATAATCTGTGAACCAACTACCTCGTAGGTGACCTGAAGGGGCGTTAACAGGGAGTTCAGAACGAACGACAACGGCTGACCCTGTACTGATAGATTGACCTTCCGTTCAGATTTAATAACCTGTGGACTGTAGATAAATCGAACTGACGCCAGTTTGCCAATCTGTTTGATAGCCTGCTCAACCCGCTGGTTTTCAATCGTGATGGATACGGATCGGTTCAGTACCTCCTGGCCTTTCCCATCCAGGGCCAGAACCATACTGGAACACCAGATCATCACAAAGATCTGATAGCCTGCTTGTCTCATGATTCTAGAGAAAATCTCTCGTCGTTTTGTAGTAATTAGCATAGAAAGATTGAAAAATACTCGTTTAGGATTGGCACAAAGAATCCCCTTACCCAGTACGTACCTGGATCATTTCACTGCAGTAAGAGTGGGGGTAAGAAGTATTGGGGGCTCAGGCAGATAGCGCTGTACCAGACAGGCTGACTACCTGATGAAAAGTGAACAGGTCAGCCAGTTTCTAAGTCGCCTGTTCATTTGATTGGATATGGCTGATCAACTTAATTCCTCATCGGCACCCTTTGCTGTAAACGACTATTTGCGCATCGACGACTTCATATCGTGACTCAGTAGCCCGGCAAATTAGGTCGAGCTTCTCGAACAGGGATTCAGCACCAAACTCAGCCGTCAGTTCACAATCGGCCAACAGGTCAGCATCGTAGTTTATCTCAATTCCATAAGCGGCCTCTAGTTTTTTGAATACAGTCACAACCGGAGTGTGCTCAAAAGAGAGGGACTGAGGCTGTCCAGCCGGGGTTGACAATGGTTCAGGAAGTGCGACGAGTGAACGCTCCAGCTGTAGGCCGCTGGTTTGATAAGTCGCCTGTTGATTCGGGGTCAGTATCAGTGCTGGTTCGCTGCCAGTCATTTCGCCCAGCTTTCCATCGAGCCGCGTCTTAAAAACCGACACTTTCCCTGTCTTGACAATTACTTTAGCTTCCTTGTCATTAGGATAGGCACGGACAGTAAAGCTGGTGCCGAGCACCTGCGTGGTCAGCTGGTTGGTATACACCATGAACGGTTGTTTCGGCCGACGGACTACGTCAAAGAATGCTTCACCAACCAGGAACACTTCCCGCTGCTGAGCGGTAAATTTTCGAGGAAAACTGATCTTGCTTCCCTTATAAAGGGTCACTTTGCTGCCATCGGGCAACCGAACTAACTGACTGGCATTGCTGGTATTATGAACTTCCTGTAGAGTTCCTGCTTGTTGCTCAATGGTGTGCTGATAGACAGCGATGGGCGTTGTGGGCGTACGCCAGTAAAAAAAAGCCATCGTTCCCAGCCCAACAACCAGCGTAATGGCGGCGGCGATACGTACCCAGCCCCACCCCGTGTGACGTACTGGTAACGGCACCGACTGTAGTTCGTCCAGATCCTGCGCTTTTTGCCGGTTAATGCGAATCCGGGCGACCTCACTGGTGAACTCCTCATCAGACAGTTCCTCCTGCGCCTGCTGCATCTGACTCACAAACTGCCGGGCAGCCAGTACAAGATCCACTTTATCCGGATTCCGCTGCAGCCACTCGGTCCAGAAAGCCTGATCGGTGGGTGCGTTCTTCAACACCCATCGCCGAAACTGGTCGTCCAGTACAAGCTCTTCAAAGGTATACGTTGTGTAATCAGGCATATAAGCGTCTGACAATTTCCCTAGTCACAAAGAAGTAGACAAACACTTTTGACGTATACCCTTTTTTTATAAACTTTTTTTTAGATTTTTTCAGTACCGCCTGCTTCCTGGCTTGGCCGAAAACATAACATCCCAGCTATCTCTGACCTATCTATAACCGATCAGAGGTAGCTGGGATGTTGTGTTTGTACTTTAGTCGATCAGGAAAACAGGCGAACAGGCAGAATAGTCCGCAGTTGCGCCATGGCTCGGTATAGGAAATTGGCAACCGTTTGTTTTTCGATATCCATCACCTGAGCAATATCATCATTGGTGAGGCCTTCATAAAATTTCAAAAACACAACTTCCTGTTGCCTTTTTGGTAACTGATCAACGGCTCGCCGCAGGCTTTGCTCAGTCGAGACAAGCATCTCATCGGCAATCCATTTATGATCGGCAGTTAACTCCTCCGTCGCAATCGTTTCCCATTCCAGCGTTTCATCAGTGCTCAATGGGCGAGCCGAATCACGACGTATCCGGCGAAATAGGTTATTTCGGAATGCTTTGATCAGGTAGATTGTCACATACGGTGTTTCAACAATGACAGCTCGCCGGTTCCAAAGTTCAAGGAATAAGTCCTGAAGGCAGTCTTTTATCAGGTCACGATCTTTAGTGAACCGAGTTGCGTAGTTGAACAGGACCCGATACCGCGCCTGCACCAACTGATCGAAGGCTCGCTCATCACCCGATTTAAATCGAATCCAGAGCTGCGCCATTAGCTGTTCATCCGCAGGAATTGACTGATAGTTCGCCATAAATAATTGATATAAAAACGGTTTGCAGCGCTTGAGTACAACAGCCACAATCCGGCACGGGCAACAGAATAGAATCACACTGTGATATACCAGATCTACACATACCACTTCTCGCAAAAATACAATTTGAGCAAGATAGACGATGGAAGTATCTAATGGGCAAACATAACCCTCTATTCCTCCTGTCTGGATATATTATACTAAAATACCCAGTAAGTGCAAGCCTGCAAGCATTCTACAAAAGAATAAAGCGTCATCCAGCGCCAATGTACATGCAAACGTTTCCGCAAACGTTTGCATTATGAGATAATGGCTATCAACTATTGAACTATTCCTTTTTAAAAATGCACAGACCGCCTAACGTATACCTTTTGCTTAGTTAATCGTTAAGTGCATTAATATTGCTATTATCCTATTTGTTCACGCTGCATTATGGGCTATAATCCTTACCCTTGATCGGTGTGTAAGGTATGCTTGATTCAACCGCGGAGATAGCGGATAACCGGATGTTAATCGCGCGTTTTCCCTATTCGTAAATACGGAAGACTGCTAGCCGTTTAAATTGAACTCGCGGTCATAATCATCATTTACTTGATCAGACATGGCTTAGTCGATCACTGTTGTTTTTGCCCGTTATCTTCACAGCGTTGTATATCGTATCTAGTACAGTTATAGGCTAGCCAGGCCGAAAATAAAAACCCCTCAAATCACAGCCAGAAGCCATAATTTGAGGGGTGATATACATCAACTGTTGCGCAGTTGTGTATAAACTGTGATCGATACGGGACTATTCGTAAATCAATCTATGTAACTATAAATCTGACACTTAGCTATTAATAGTAGCCTATGTGTTCGGGGATACGTTCGGGGATTGTTATTCAACTCCCCCACCAACAATTTCCAACACCCGCCATATTGAGTTAATATCTTCTCGTTTCACATGCACGTATCCAGCTTGCTCATTATCAGCGTACAGGGTTAGATACCCCTTCGTCAGCAAGTCATTCTCCTTTACGCGACGTATCACCAATACACTCCGGTAACTGACCGCCACAAGAACAGAGTTTAAGTATTCCCAATCTACAATAGGTACAGTACGCGCTAGAAGCACTGTGCTTGGTCGGAAGCTTGGTGACATTGAACTATCAGTAACTCTAAATACAACACAATCAGCCAGATTATCCTTATTGTTTTCACGTAGCAAAACAGGGTAAGTTTCGTTATTCATACTAGCGTCATTAGGTGGTACAATTACCGGCAAGTATATATAAATCAACCCAGTACCAACTACTTCAGCACCACTATTGTGCAATATGGGTAACTTACCTGTCATCAAATAATTCGCATTTAAGCGCGGGTAAGCAGTTAGGATTTCCTGTATCGTACCATAGCCTGGCTTGAATTTCCCATTCAGTATATTATAAATCTTCGCATTATCTACCCCTATTCGTTTCGCTACCTCGGAGGCAGTAACTTCTAATGCTTTAAACGCTTCCGTGAACCAGTTCACATAATCTGTCTCAGAGATAGAGTTTTGTTTATTTTGCATAATTTATTACGTATTTAGCATAATTAGTTTTACTTTTATGCTGTTATCAAATCTTTTTAAACCGCAAACTTCACAAAAGTAATGGAGACTACAATCCGTGAGCAAAATAAATCACTGCTCAAGGCACTTGTAAAAAATGAGTTCCCTAAAGACTTCAGCTACGCCGAGCGCATAGTAAACCGTATGCGAAAGAAAGGTCTGATAATTACCCGGCAAATGGTTTACCAAACTGTAGCCGGTAATAGCTACAACGCCCAGATAGCATGGCATGTGATGGTATTGATCCGTGGGTACAGAATTTACAATGCACGAATTAACCGCGAACTCCTCAAACTGGCTAACGTCTAATGCAAACGGCAATTCTGATAGATCGGTCAGAATGGGAGCGCCTGACCGAGACTGTGCGACGACTGGAAGAACGTGACCGGTTGCGCGATCAACCAATCCCAAACGATGTTGTACTAAATGTGCATCAAGTAGCAAACCAACTGAATATCACAGAAGAGACAGTTCGCCGAGCCCGACGTGAAGGGCGACTGACTGGTTTCAAAATTAATGAGAAAGAGTACGGTTTCTGGCAACATGAGGTAGTAAGGTACCTTAATCGATACAAACGGTAACGCGATGTATGACCAGGTATGAACAGCTACAGCGTATTTCTTCAGATGTGCGAACAGAGGCCAGGCACATTGCTCTTTTTCATGCAATCACAGAAAGTTGGGTAACTGATGGTCTTAAACAGTGCTGGGAAGTCGATCACAAAAACCTAATGAAGCTATCGAGACTGAAGGGCTCGACCTATAGGAAAACGCTCAAGGAACTGGCCGATTGGAGTCATATCGACTACACGCCTTCATCTAATCGACACGTGAAAACAACTATTAATTTTCAACTTACTACGCCAGATTCTGATACGGTAAACCAAGTTACCGCGCCAGAATCCAGAGCGGTAAAGTATTGCAAACCGGTTACCACGCCAGAATTTACTACGGTAAACCGGTTTACTACGCCAGATTCCAGCGCGGTAAGCTGGGGTACCACGCCAGAATGTAACAAGGTAAGGCTGTTTACTACGCCAAAATTCAGCGAGGTAACTCTGTTTTACCGTGTTACATTCTGGCATGGTAACGCCATTTGCAGCCATCCAGCCATGATTTTGGGTGAAAATGGTAGTGAGTCAGACAGCTCGAGTGTACACAATATTATAAACCTTACTAATAGATTGATTATATCTGAAAAGGTAGATAGTAAGGTGGTAGGTAAGGAAAAAAGGGTAAAGGGGAAAAAACCAAAATCGACTAAAATGCAGGTTTCATCGGTCGGCTGCAAATTCACCGAGTCTCACGTTTTCGATCCACTTATTTTCACCAATGCATTCCGCGATGATGACCGTTACAAAGGCGTTGATCTCGACTACTACCGACAGCGTATTCTCAATTGGCGGGACAAGTCAGGAGCCGAACCCATCAGGACAGATTGGCTCGTAGTTGCTCGAACGTTCATGCTCAATGACCTGAAAGAATCGAAACTGAAAATGTTAGACACCACAAAATCACTACGTACCAATGCAAGCCGTAACACCAATCTCAGCAGTAATAGCCAAGCCATCATTCCAGCAACAAACGAAAAGCGCAGTTTTGGAAAGTGGTAACGTACCCGCCACATTCAGGCATTCGGGGTTATATCTCAATCATATCATCGAGCAGGGAGTACGTATCCTGGCACTGGAAGAGAACAGAGCATTTTTGATTGATGGATACCGATTGCCAATCTACCAACAGCTTGCCGCGTACTTCACGGGCGACTATAGCCTGTTTGGCCAGCAACTCAATCCAAATAAAGGGCTATTAATTTTCGGTGGTTTCGGAGTGGGTAAATCCTTAATGATGCGACTGTTCCGAGAAAATGCCATTCAGTCTTATCGTGTCATTAGTAGTAGGGAAATTGCCAGCCAGTACCGGGAATCAGGGACATTTGCTAAATACAAAGCTCCATTCTGGAATAACTACAGTCACTGCCACTTTGGACAGCGTACTATTGGATTATGTATTGATGATGCAGGAGCAGAAACGATCGCCAGCCACTTTGGTAATGCGTTAAACGTAATCGCTGAGATCCTGCAGGACCGATACGACAAACCAGAACTACGCGGCCCCATGACGCACATTATCACTAACGCCACAACTGTTGAGCTGAAAGATGCCTACGGGCCACGCGTTTATAATCGACTACAGCAACTATTCAATGTGGTTACGTTTGATGAAGAGGCAACTAGCCTGCGTGAGTGATTTTAAGGCGTCTTAGAGGCACAATCTGCCTGATTAAATACATAGAGGACATCGGTCTATTTTTTTGGGCTTTAAACTTAATTTATTACGTACTGTTGCATAACTAATTTTAATATGGAAAATGATCAGCTCTTCCTTGTACCGGTATTACAGGAAAAACACGCAAGAAAGCGCGGGATGCCTACAGCGAAATCAAAGCTAATTCCTGCAATGAACACGGCTGACTTGACTCAGGCTATAATTAAGTTCTTGAAATTCAGAGGACATTACGCAGTCCGCATTAACTGCTTTGGAATTTATGATGAAAAAGAGAAGAAGTGGCGTAAGTCAAGTACAGAGAGGGGAACCGCTGATATTCACGCTTGCTTATTTGGTAAGCATCTCAGTGTAGAAATTAAAAGTGGATCTGATCGTATGAGACCACATCAATACAAAGTGAAAGAAGCTGTAACTGATGCAGGAGGTATATATCTAGTTATCAGTGATTTTATGGAGTTTCATCTCTGGTATAAAGCATTCATGCAGTAAGATTAACAATTAGGTATACTACAGACAGGCAACTCGTCATACGGGTTGCCTTTGTTTTTGTCGAGTAATTAATTTTGTAAAAAGCATAATTTATTTTGCAAATGTGAAAATGTTTAATACACCTTTGCGCGATTTTCAACTAAAAGCCGGTTGACGCCGGTTATGTCTTATGTTCCGTAAGTTCCTTTCAACAGTTGCCGTCGCTGCCACATGTGCAGTCGGTTTCGTTGCTTGCAACGACAACAACGTACCTGCGCCAGTTTCGCAGGATTTCTCAGCCCAATCGTTCCTTGCTGACTCAGACGAGGGAATATCTAGTAACGAAATCTTCGATGATCCCTATGACGAGGATGGGAACGCCAATGCCCGGCTTGCCGCCATCGACACGGCTAACCAGGTGAAGTACCGCGTAAAGGCCACGTCGGCATGCGTTAGCGGTACTGCTTCGGTTGGTTTCAAATACGTTGAAGGTACAGCCGCCGCTATCGGTACTGTCCTTTCGTCAACAGCTGTCTCGTCGAAACTCGGCTACAAATCATTCAGCATCAAGCGTGCTGATCTGGGCATGGAGAAGCTAAAAACGTTTGACAAAACGAAAAGCTACACGATTTTCATTATGTCGGCGGCAGCTGTTAAAGCTGTGAAAGCCGTGAAATATGCGTCAGGTACAGTGACTAGCCCCGCCGTTGCAGCTGTGCCAGCCCAATGGAAAGCAATCGTACAGTTGGGCACTAACCCTCCAGCGGAGAAAGCCCTTAACAAGGCCGGCACGAAGCGAATTGGACGACCAATTACTACTGCAGTCACAATACTGTCCTGCTCGTAGTCATCCAGTTCTTATTCACAGAAAACGCCCGGCCCGGTTTAGGTATCGGGCGTTTTTCATATGCCAAGAAACCATGAAAAAGACATTAATTCTTTTTCTGCTCCTTTCATTTTCCTCTTGTCAGAAGAATGATGTACCCATACAACCCGAAACGGTAGTAGAGGTAGAAGATGACAACGATCAAAACAATGATCGGGACGAGAACGATAGCTCAGATAGCAACGGACGAATAGCCGCAGATCGCGAATCTTCCGTCTGGCAGGTTTCGTATCCTAGCGGGTATTTCGAGAAAAACGCACTCTATTCTTGGTACCTATACAATACGCGATCCGATGCACAGGCCAATCTTAACGCGATCAAAACCAAGCCTGTACGTAAAGCCACATCGGTCGGAAATGGTATAGCCTTGTTTAAAACACGCACACTTTACTACGGATTTTACGCTGTGACGGTGAGTGTAAAATCGGGATCGCAGGCCGGAACACAGATAGCGAAATTCGTGCGAAAACACGAGAACAACGGGCCTAAATCACTAACGTGGATTTACAACGGTACCCCAGAAGATTATTTGAGTTTCGCAAAAGTAAAAGTGAAACCAGCGGAAGGCCAGTTATCCGGATGGCAAACGGTTTGGGTTCCTGTCAATACGCAGGTAGAATTTAAGGATTGGATAAAGGATTATCCCGATCCAAAAACCGCAGACAGAGCGCATACCGTAGCGCTGGCTTATAACGAAACAATGTGTTTGCCTTGGGGTAAATGCATTTTGGCATTTGTTAATGGCACTGATGTAAGAGGGGTTTACCTCAATCTTGAAACTGCAAAAACGTACACAATCAAACCAAAATTGTAATCATGAAAGCTTTCAAAATACTTTTCTTCTCAGTCCTGATACTGACATCTTGTAGTAAAAACGTCGAAGTACCGGTATTTCCAGCCAATGAAGCCGAAACCGATATTTCATTTATCGACTCCGATGACGATCCGCAGGACGTGGATACTGCTGATGAATCGGAAGATAAAAACGCTCGATTGGCTACTAGTAAAAACACAACCTACTACTTTCAGGTACAGAGCGACGATGGAAGTAAATACGTAAAAACATTTCGTGTTGATGATTACTATTTTGGGGCCAATCCCATAAACGCAACTAACATTTCGCCAACTAACACAAATGGAGCGAAATACACCAAAGTAGTTTTCAAAGGGACGAACTACATCAAATCTAAAAGTTTGAAGCCGGGACAGCATTCACTTAGACTTGTCAATATTATTGATGGTGTAGAGTATCCTATGGATATTATTGCAAACATAAATGTTGTAACCGGAGAAAAAGCAATTATCCAATACGACCTTATGGGCGGTTATAGCATTGATCCATTAGCATCTACTTGGCTTGTTCGCTTCAATTACGATGCCGGTATACCCAAATTTTATGGTTTCTATTCGACCGGTATAAGTCCAAATCCTGCAGGGAAAACGTTTTTGCAGTACACAACAGAATACAATTCCAATACAGGGAATTATATGAATGCTAATAATGGGTCTTTTTTTGATGCAGAGCCAGAGGCGGGTAAAAGTTGTGCTATTAGGATGCGCAAACCGACTAGCACCGACAAGGTGATTCTCTACGTAAATACGGAAAAGTCTGATGGAAACTATACGAGGTGCATTGGTAAAACAGCCGATCTAACAGGCAAAAAGGGTATAAGTTATAAATTTAAAATGCCGAAGATTGCCAATTAACAGATCCACTATAGCCATAGTTTTGCTGCAGTGCAGTCATTACAGACAAGAAACCCGACGTACGTCGGGTTTTTTTGTATCCTTGCCAGTATGAAACAATTAACAACCACTGAAGCTAGGCAATTCCTATTACTTATTGTATTCTTCATGCTGGGCTTTTTGTGTGGAATGCAGTTCACGAGTTGGCAAGAGATGGTGTTTGATATGCTGGTCTCTATGGGTTTCTAGTTTGCCACTCAATAAGGACGCAAGCTGCCGTGAATTAACTTTGACTGTCTTGCATCGGATTTGTTTACAATGGTATAGTGCGGATATATGCGTTGGTAGCAGCAGGGATTTTTAGCAGCGTACTTGCCGTGCGATGCACCGCAATTTAAAGTAGTTAGGCATCGACCTATCACTCAACCACCATAAACAAAAGCAAAGCAGAATGTGCGTTGGAAATTGCCGCCGTATATATGTGTTCTATTTGCAGCGCGAAGCGAAGCATTTGTTCTGGATTATGAAAAAAGAGTAAGCACCAATTTGTCGAAAAAGACAAAGAGATATCAGCTCGCTTTATTTGACAAATTGGTGCTTATTTTACCCGGTAAGGTTCTTTTCGTCTATGCTTTTATATCAATCAACCTACAAGAAAGCTAGGTCAGTAACATACCTTGTGGCTGATTAAAGCTGTATTGATGCAGTCGCATGCAGGTAGCATTAACCCCATAGTGGGCCACGGCAGCATTATAAGCATTAGTACAGTCTAATGGGGAAGCGTAACTCCCAAAAAACCACCTCTTATTGTTAAATCCTCTATAATTAAGGGTATTTTCGATGTTCACAGGCCTAGGGAAAGGTAACTGACGGCCACTACGTAAGAGGGTTGTTAATGCACTGGAATGTTTATTCGAATCGAATCCAATCGCTAAAATTGTGGGCAGAATTTGGTTAAAAACAAGGGCAGTTACAGGAATGGAATTTTTAATCAGCAACTCGCGGGTACGCAAGACATCTCGTAGGGCAAGGTATTCTTCTGCGTTGTAATCGTTGGCCGGATAGCCATCTCCCTGCGTGAGCACATTGGTGGGGTCTAATTGTAAATTTCTTAGTACAGAATCGGGAGAATGTATGTCGAAGATCGTATCCGCAGGAATCATTGCCAGATCGACAACCACATTACCAAACAAAGACAAAAAGGGAGTGCCCCGCGTAGAAAGGGGTAGTTTATTCCCAACCCCTGTAGAGAGATAGCGTTTTTGCCAGCCCCGCGCATGACTAATGATATGCTGCTTTTCTGTCATTAAGGAACCAGCTACAAGGTTATGCCTTCTGTTTGATACTCCTACATTGCTTATCGCATGCACCTCATCAACTACTGCACCTGGCGTGGTATGCGCTGCCGTTAGGGCTATATTTCCATTAAGTTCGATAGAGTTCTTCCCGCTCAGTCCACGAATCACATAGCGCCGCACAAAGACGTTAGTTGCTGCATTAAGCGAAGGCAATTCGATGTAATGCCGAGCATTTGCACCTGTATCTGTCCGGCGCCGATAGACGTCATTTACAACTCCTGGTGGCTGTGGATATATCCGCACGAAACGTGATTGGCCCAGGTGGATCGCGCCTAATTTTATTCTGATCCCACCGAATGTTTCCCAAATCTCTATCTCTGTGTTGTTGGGCGGAACATCAACAAATTCGAGTCGATTCCACCGTGTTTTGAGCGAAGATTTTAGTTTAGAGAAGACCCCTCTGGACAAAGATGCCACTTCGTATCTATGAAGGGCTGCATGGGTAGCTGGTCTGGTATCCGGAGCAGCAATAGCGGCTGGAGCGTTCGCGATAGCGATCAAATCAGCCTGTAGCTGCTCATTTGCATTGGTTTCGAGAAGTTTACGGCTTCGCTTATTAGCGGTAAACACAGCAGAGATACTAGCCTGCCTATCTGCAGCCGCAAGTAAGACGACCCCTCTGGCGGGAACGAAAAGAAACTTGTCTCTCATTTATTTACTGATTTTAGATACTCCTGATTAAAGGAGATTGACCTTTTGCAGACAATTCGAGAGGATAAAGCAGATACTTTAAGGTTAAATTATAGTGTATAAGTAAACTTATAGTAGGCGGAGGGGTAACATTTATTGGACGGTTGTATACTAATCATTCTGTCAGTAATAACGGAAGTGTTTTATGGCTTCGCTTTTTGCTGTCGGTCGCAAGCTTCCTCCTGCCTACGCGATGTATCTGCAGAGTCGCCGCCTCTACCATTGCGCCGGGCCTGCCATCAGGTAACCTCCCTGTGTTGGCCCGGCGCGCGGTCCCCGCAAAAGGATGTATATGTAGTGCGGGGGTGTCTTCCCCCGCGCCCCCCGGAAAAGTAAAAGTTTTTCAAGTGTTGCTGCGTTGCCGTGTCGCGTTCTGGCCCGTTAGCCGCCGCCCCGGCCTTTCGCGCCTGGCTTCGCGCCCTCGCCGCCTTTTGCTGGGCCTTCGGCCCCGGCGCCATCGCGCCGGGTTTGCTTTTTCTGGCTGCTGCGGCCGTAGTCAGTGCCAGCTACACCAGTAGCAGCGTTACCCGCTTGCCCTGCCGCCTGGCTTCTTTCAGTTCGTTTTCGGTGCCTTTGCTTTTGCCATCCCAGAGGGCAACCACATTGTCAGCACTGGCCACCAGCATCTTGCCCCGTATAGGCCCGGCAGCTTTGCCGTGCTCTTTCCAGTTTGGCGCGTACCCGGTTTGCCGGTTTCCGGTTTCTGCGGCCCAACGTTCGGCGTGTTGTTTTCCTGCCCCTTCGGCTCCGTGTAGTAGGGTAGTGGTTCCTAGGGTGGCCAGTGCAGCCAGTATCTGCTTATAGTGCTCCTGGCTGGTTAGGTTGCGGCTGGCTAATAGTGCGGTCTTCATATCTAGGTGGCGTCAGTTCATTTTAGTTATCTACTATACTTAATTTATTATGCATTATCAAGGTATTTATTTTGTTTTTGTTTTTGTTACACGTAATTAGTTATGTATTTTTACATAAGCCAATGAGGCGAATATCTAAATCAAATAAACATGAAAGGTTTCTCATACTACCAATCTGGCCAGTTTGTGGCCTTCGCGTATAATCTCGATACGCAGGAGATTATTAAAGCTTCGTGCCGCCCAGGGGCCGCCACTATCGGCCAGGCAGATTACAGCCTGTTGCCCGTATGTACCCGTTGCGAAAAAGCAGACTACGACGCCATTAAAGAGGCCGCGCTTGCAGAATTGAGCCTAATCGATCAGGAGGCTTTTTACAGCGCTGCTATTGATGAATATGAAGCGCAGGAGCAAGCAAAGTACCTGCTGTATGCGTAGCAAAGCAGATCGGTTTCGCGTAGCGCGAGAGTTGCGCGAAACCACCCCCGCCACATGGTCGGAAGCGTTCAAATTAGCCGCTGGCGGCAAGGTTTCAGGTATGAATATCTACCAGTATCAGACCTACCAGTATTCTCTATCAAGCTCACCGTATTTGCTGGGCTCACCCTCAAAAGCATTCCGCGACTGATGATACGCACCAAGAAAGTTCAGGCCCGCTACAAAGTGTCAGGGCCAACAGGTTACCGTAAAACCAAGGTGCTGCCAAGCCTTGACCTTACCGGCGAATGGTTCGCCGCCGCAGGGTTCATTCCCGGCGATCTGGCAAGTATCACCGTACAGGAGGGTGTAATTACCATCCGCAGAGCATAACAGCCCACATGCCCCGCCACAATCGGCGGGGCATAAACCCTACCAGTATGCAGTTAGCCCACGATATATACAACGCCGCAAACACGCTCGGTAAAGTGGCCTTGGTACTTGCCATTCATTCAGCATGGTTTTTCACGCTGTACGTGGCTTGCTTGATCTGGAAATGGGTAAGCGAAGTAATCAACCCACGAGACTACGACGATAGCAATTATTAATCAGTACCGCGAAGGCCCGACGCGGTACGATCGGGCTAATCCACTTATCCAATCACATTCACACATGGAATTACTACCAGTATTCACCGCTGATGCCGAAGGTCAGCAAGTTTCTAACGTTAAGTACCTGACCGGTTCACCAAGGCAAATCCGCTTCGATGCCAAGAAAGGCGAGTTCAATGTAAACGGCAAAGAGCCGCTTGGTTCTACGCTTAGCTTTCAGCCGTTAGCCTGGGAGTTCTTCGATGCCAATATCTTGAACATGGGCCAAAAATCGTGGGTAGAAATGTTCTACCTGGATGAGAAAAACCGGCTTTGCGCGGTGCTCTTTCACGGTAACAGCGTTAACGCGCTCAAGCAGGTTTCTGTACCGCTTTTCTACGATGATCTGACATTGGCCGACGTGATTCTAACCATTACACCCGAGAAGAAGGAGAACACGAAGATCACCCCGAAGGGTGTGTATTACATCGCAAATTTCAGCTATGCTATGGCTGATCCGAAACGCACCGCCGATCTGGCTGAGTATGCTGGGAAGTACAATATTTACCGCGAGGAAACGATTAACGACACGCGCATAGGTTCGGTTTCCCAAGGCTACAACGTACCTCAGCACATTATTAGCCGCGTATTCGGCCTCAACAGTAACAGTCACATTGCCGAGTTGCCAGCCGTTGATTAATTGCTCACAGGCCCGAGCAGCTACAGGTTCGGGCCAAAACTACCTTCAACAATGTGTACACATCCTATTCGACAAGGAGATAATTATGGGGAAACTTGCCTTGTATGCGGTGCTACAACGGGCGGTTACGGGTATTGGGGCGAGGGTAGCCGCGAATGCTTACATGACTGGCATTCAATGGGTGATGACTCTAATTATGAATTTTGCTACTACTGCCAGCGTGAACAGCTTAAAGCAAAACGCCCTGATATATCAACCGTAACGGGTAAACCCACCGAATTATGAAAGCGATTCTTATAGACGTTACAGCACAGACTGTAACAGACATCGACTTGCAGCCAGGCTTAACAGCAATGTACAGGGTTATCAATTGCCATTCTGTAACCAGAGTGCCGCTTAACAGTATAAATGATTTGTGGCTTGATGATGATGGCCTTTTACACGATCCTCAGCCACCTAAATTTCAGTTTGTTGGCTCTGATAACATATTTGCGGGAAACGGACTGATTTGTAATTATACAGCTGAAGGTGAAACCGTCAGTGTCACAATACGTGCCGACCAAATCAGACCGCTGATCAAGTTCCTTGGCGATGTTCACGTAGAACCGGAAGTGTTCGTAACAAGCTGGTAACCGATGCCACTCCCTTACAGAATCACTACCACTGACCGCAGGAAGTACCGGACAAGTCATGGCCTTACTTCGTGTCGGCGCGCTTACGTCATAGACGGATACGATAGCGCCGGAAACCAGCACATCATCAGAACCGACTCAATCAGAAAGCACTCAGCCGGCAAGCTGAATAAGCCAACGCCAGAGCCAGCACAGTTGGTGCCTTGTGGCTATTGCGGCTATGTCGGGGAAGCTGTTCAACATGTCGATGAATGGCCGAGTTGCGCCAATTGCGGAGGTATTTAATCAATCATCATAATGGCCCGATGCAAACTGCATCGGGCCACTAAAACGAGTTGCGTATATGGATTACCGTTCGTTGCCTAGAATCTCAAACTCCGACCTGTCAGAGCTACTCGCCGATGTGAAAGGCGAAGTGAAAGAGAGACCTGTTAAAGCGTTTGCGTTTGGCTCATCATTGCATGAGTTGATTTTGGAGCCGCATACGATTCAGGATCTGCCCGAAAACGTAGACCTTGTACTATTGCAAAAGCTGGCCAGCGTAGCCAGAGCTGACCCGTTTCTTTCATGGGCGCTACGATTCTCAAAGAAAGAAACCATACGACTTTGGCAAGACCCGATTACCGGCCTGGCACTGAAAAGTAAGCTTGATCTGATTTATAAGGGACGGTTGATCATCGATATCAAATCTACTTCCTGTAGGACCTATGCCGATTTTCTAAAGTCCTGCGAAACCTACGAATACGACAGGCAGGCCGCTTTTTATCTGGATTCAATAGGAGGCAAGAAGTTCGTTTTTATCGCCATTCAGAAATCGAAGCCCTTCAACGTGTGGATGGTGGAGTATCACACCAATGGCTCATTCATTGAATCAGGGCGCAAAAAATACCGCCGACTCTTGCGTGAATGGAAGCACCGTGAACTGATTGGCAAGCCGTTTATACCGTCAACCTGGAACTGCGATGCTTTATCATTCTGACCCGTTTTTCTGGAAAACGGCGCTTCTGTTCTTCCTGATAATCGTTGCCGGTTGGATGTTGAAGACCGACCAACGCGGCCGACGTAGATGAATTTAACTACTTGCCCGCTCCTGTTAGAGTTTCGGGCTAATTCTCTGAACCACAAAGAAGTACTATCTGATGGCAGAACTCCGTGAAACCGATCGTTACGACCCAGCCCGCGACGCCCTGACGCAGTGCATGTATTGTGAACAGGCCAGTGCACAAAGTAAGCACTCCAGGGAAGTTGGCCGCTGCGTTCGCCACTCGACTATATTTCACGAAGATATGGCTGAAGGTTTTAGGCAAAACAGGTTGAAATCGTTGATCGACGCCTATCATGTTAAACAATGTGATAGCGGAAAAGAAAGCGATGCCTGAGTCAATAGAGTGTAGTTGGTAAAAATCCTTTGTACCCTAGATTTTACTAAAAATGATTAAGAAGGAAAGCGCACATTATGTGTTACGTTCCCCATTATTTAAGATGGCTGAATTGGTCATTACCATAGACTGTGTCTACCGTAATCATAACTTGAGTTGAGAAATTTGTATATTAAATTGCTAAATGAGGTTTGCTAAAATATGAATTTTTGGAGGTATAATATTTAAAATGATAAACCTGTAAGTGATCATATTGAATATTTACAAGGGGTTATTAAACGGGATGATGTGTTTTGGTGACTTAACTATACATTTCATCCGCTGATCACACAGATTAGTGGATCCTAAACAATGTAAGGTTATGAAAAACAAGGTTTACCCGCTGCCAGTGAGACAATTAGGTTACGGTCTAATGCTCCTCTGGCTGTGCCTGTGTAGTGCCCTTAGTACGCAAGCATTAGGTAGTGATTCGCCCGATAAGGTTAAACCGATCAAGGGGTTTGACCGGCCAAAGCCAGTTACTGAACCCAGTAAAGTAAGTAAGGCCCGTCTCGGTTTACCTCGAACACGCCCGGCTCAGGCCACAAATGATCCAATTCGATTTACGCTAACCAGCAGCAAATCGATCGTTAGTGTAAATGAGCCAATTGAGTTGACAATCAGCGCCGAGCTGATGGATATTCCCTCTTCGCTGATGTTCTTTCTGGAAGATGCGTCTTCGTTTCGGCTCAAGGTGCTTCCCCCGGCTGGCTTTGTGGTAACGGGAGGGACCTACCAGGACCTGATTGGCGAAAAGCTATCCCTGAAAGGCAAGCCATCCGTGTCGTACACAATGCGGGGTTATTTCGAAGCAACCGCTCCATCGATGTGCTTTCGGCTGCTACGTGGCGGCGGGCAGGCAGACAACTCGAGTCTTTTCGTAGAGAAAAGCTCCCTATGCCTACAAGGCATAAGCAGTCCAAATGCCCGGCTGGCAGCGGCTGGCTCAACTGGGGGAGCCCTGCAGAAACCCGTCGGCACGAATAACCTGGTTGGCGCCTGCCCGGCAGTGACCAAGGTACGTTATTTCGCCCGCTACGATGGCTGGCTGGAGCGACTCCCGGGCTCATCGGTGTTGGGCTCTACCGACAACCAGACCTGGACCACGCTGGCTACCATCACGACTGCTCCATCGGGGGGGGGATGGCAGGAAATCAACCTCACCAACACAACGGCGTATCGGTACTTGCGGTGGCAGGCTGGCCCTAACAGCTACGGGGAGATTAAGGAACTGGAGTTCTATGCCGGTACTCAGCTCTTAACCGGCACACAGGTCAACAGCAATACGGCAGCATTTAATAATCAGACAGCCGATTATGGTCCGCAGAATGCCTTCGATGGAAACACAAACACCATGTGGCATACCAACTCGCCTGGTTCAACCAACTACGTGGGCTATGATCTGGAGTGCACAGCTGGCAGTGGTAGTGAGCCATCGACTGCAATCAACTGCTACGTCATCACCAACAAACAGTCGGGACAATACCTGCAGGCCACAACATCCAACACGGTTAACCATGTAGCCCAGGCTTCAGGGCTAGCTAATCAAGTTTGGCAGTTCGAGACCATGACGGATGGGAAGCTACGCATTAGCAGTGCCGATGGCGCCAACAAGTACATGTATGTGGACGCATATAGCGATAATCAGCCCATTCGGTTAGGACCCGACAACGCGACGAGCACCAAATACCGCTGGGTCAAAGAACTAGTCGGTGGCACAAGCTATCGGGTTCGGTCAGAGAACATGCCCTGGGATCAAGAGAATGCCGGTTCATTACCTAGCCTCCAGATTTGGGGAAACGTAACGACTTACTCACTGGCTCAAACCCAGAACTGGGATCAGTTCTATTTTCAGTCGGTAAGCTGCCCTACTACGACTACTACAGTAGCTTTCCTGACCGTTAACCCCGGTAGTCTGACCAACGTGGTGGCTGGCGGTACTACCCAATCTATTTCAGTGAACAGCAATGTCAACTGGAGTGTAAGTAGTAGTGCCTCCTGGCTGACGGTGAGCCCAGCAAGTGGCAGTAACAGTGGCTCGTTTATCGTAACAGTGCAAGCTAACCCAGGGGCCGCCCGTACAGGTAGTGTGAGTGTGACTGGTGGTGGGATCACCCAACCAATATCGATCGATCAGCTTGGTAACTCGGGAGATGGCGTAGTGTCTGGGAACTGTTACGTGATCAAGAGTATGATTGGTGGCTCATCCAATACACTACAAGGGATGGCAGGAAACACGGTAGAATTCCAGTTACCCGTTGCCGGCCAGGTAAACCAAATCTGGAAAGCAGAAGGGGCTAATAACAGCTATAAGTTTATTAGTCAAAATGGCACCAACAAGGTGATGTATGTTAATTCACTACAGAGTGGCCAGTCGCTATTACTGGGTGATGACGTAACGGGTGCGGGTATTGAGCGGTATCGGTGGAGTCTGGCTGGCAGTACCAATAATAGCTTCCGGGTCTACGGTGGTCCTAACCAGAATACCTGGGATCATGCCGGGGCTGGTAGTGTTAACGTTCTGCAACTGTACGGACTAAATACGGACACAAATGACGGTGACTGGAACGCGCCTTATCGGCGTTTCAGCTTTACCACTGTTGGTTGCCCAACTACCACGACGGTAACATCCGGGGGGAACTTGACAAAAGTACGCTATTACTTCCGGAGCGATAACTGTTCGGTTTGTCAGGATCGGTGTTCCCAGTCGACTGTACAAGTCTCTAACGACAATACAACTTGGACGACGATTGCAACCTTACCAAGGCCCGTACTGGGATGGCAGGAATACGCTTTGTCAACGGCAATAACCTGGCGTTATGTACGCTATGTAGCTGCCAGTGATTGTTATGGCGAATTACTCGAGCTGGAATTCTACAATGGCAGTACAAAGCTGACAGGAACGCCATTCGGCTCTAATGGAGCGGCAAATAACGATTTTGCCAACACTGGCTATCCGAATGCCTTTGATGGGAACACAAGTACGCTATGGCATGGAGCTGTGACGGGTACAGGTATTAATTATGCCGGCCTGGACCTGAATCCTCTAAGTGATCAGCTGACGATCACGCCAAGCAACCTGGCTAACTACAGTCAGGCAGGCGGTACCCAGCTCGTTAATGTCAGTAGCAATGGCGCCTGGAGTATCAGTGGACAGCCAAGTTGGATAACGTTGTCGTCTGCCTCAGGCAGTGGTAACGGAAGTTTTACGCTCACTATTGCCAACAATGGGGGGACTAATGTTCGCAACGCTAGTCTGACCGTAACAAGAGGCGGAGTATACCAGATCCTGACGATTAGTCAAAACGGAATGGCCAGTCAAAACTACGTGATTGACGGGCCCGAATATATCCTCAATGAATACTAACAATCTCTCAACTCTTCCGATGAAAACGCATTCAATATCACTATATATATCGGGGGTGCTAGTACTGGCACTTCAGTTGATTAGTTTTAGTTCATCACTGGCTCAAACACGCTATAAGCCTGTGAGTAAAACAACGGGGGGCACAACCGACTATAAATCGGTGAAGCGCGACCTGGGCATCTATCCGCTTACTGACCAGGGCAATGCGGCCTTTGATGCAGCGATCAATAGCGCAACCCTACCCGTCGTTGCTAGACCGGCTGCCGGTGCAGTGGTTGGTAACTACAGCTATCAGGTCTCCCTGCCGGGGTCTGATTACAATGGCACCCCGTTTTCTTCTACGCCAGCTGCAACGCTGGTAGACTTCCCGCGGCAGGCACCTCGACCCTTAGGTAATTATTATCCATTAGAGCCGCAAGTAGCTCAGAATACCCTACTACTGCGCCGACTCCCCCCTTTCAATGTACATGCTAGCAAAATTGTCGTGTACTCTGGACCAAACTTTTCGGACGCAAACGACCGTAATGCCGTTTTCTCCCGGGGGTTCAACGCGGTCGCTGAAAGCGTACCTAATCGAACATCGATATCAGGCTCAAGGGGGGTTTATAACATTGGTGGGAAGGATTACCGGGATTTGGCTAATGCTAAAGCGGCCACGTTGCCGGATACAGACCCAAGTAAGGTGTGGCTTCAGGAATATAGTAATGAAGGCTTGCGCTACTTTATTGATTATGAGCCAGCAGCCAAGATACTAGGCCGCTTGATTTGGGATGCCAAAAAACAGATTGACTGGAGTGACGGCAATGGGGCGTTCGGATTTGATCTGGATTTCGAAGACCTGACAACTTCTACCCGTTCCAATAACTCACAGGAGGCCCAGTTGATAAACATGCTTGGCTACGTTATGCAGGGAATAAAGGAGGCTGCAGTTGCCGACAATGCCCCCGTTATTCCTTGGCAGTTACCCTATGACCAAAGTAACCTCACTCAGGTCTATCTAAGGAGCCTTAGTCAAGCGCAAATAGGTGATAATTACACTGCTGATACCCCGGGTATTCCATTGTATTACTCGTACAGTAGAATAGGTAGTGCTTACGGAGGAGGATCAATAACGGCACCTATGGGGTCTAACACACCTTTCGCTCAGTATGCCAAGAACAATAAGTTCGCGGCAGGCTCTGCTGAGTATATGAGGAACACGTGGGATGATCAGTCGTTTTTCAAGAAAGATGCTCAGGGGCAGCCAATCAGGCGTACACCCCCTGTTAACGTCACCGGTAATACTAAAGACTTATTTGTCTTGCGCGATGATGCACGTAATACGACAGTATATGGACAGAACACCACACTGCTGGGGCTTGGCCAGTACAACAACAGGGAAGCCGATAATTTCATTTATTACTCGTATGAACGGGTGCAGCAGGCGCTGACGGATCAGTTCTTTAGAGCTGGTGGTAAACATCTCTGCTTATCAACGGACAGACAGCCGGGTTGGGAAAATTTAAAACTGGAGCAGTGGTTTCGACTTGACGCTGAATTCAAACACGACTTTCAACTACCGGAGCCCGATCAGTTTGGCAACCACATTAACCCGCTGACAGGGCAGCCTTATAATACAACAGAGTTGAACAGACGCCCGTTAAATCCTGACTTTGTGGAAGGCGACGTCATTGCTCACTACTTATTGCGCGATGTGTTACGCTGTTGGGGGGAGTATGAAGTTGTTCTGGGCCAAGGAGTAACAAGTGCTAATCCTGTTTATCAACCCAATAAAGCAAAAGGAAGTATCGAAACATTTAGCAAAGCACTGCACCGTGCTAGTCAGCTGAATTTCTTAAGTGATACTCCGTGGCGATTAGTCTGTCCTCGATTTTTGGTCAAAAATCAAAATGAGAGCGAATATCCGTTTGACCCTAATGAGTCATACGAGAAGAAACCGATGGTTTTTGGTGGTATCGTCCCAAGCTATAATAGTAAGACCTACATGTGGATGTACTGGCGCTATCCAATTCAGGATGTCGACCAAAGTACAACGATGCTATGCTGGGTAGAGGGTTCTAACGGACAGCGCACCGACGCCTTTAAGATGGTTTTTGCGGGTCGTAAGACTGGGCTTGATTATTGGGAGGTGCCTACCTGGGTTGGTAGTGTAGATCCCAAGCAGGTTAGATTTCAATTTACCGATCTAACCGGTGAGAAGCAGACCTGGACAGGCGATTATCGCGAATCTGTCTTGTATTCGAATCACCCTACGCCCCCTGCTAACGCTTCAATTGGTGGTGATATATATCGTTAATGGGGCTAGTTACAGCAAGACTTACCTCAATCAATTGATTCTGTTAATCAGCGTTGATGACATGATGAAAGGGAATGCCAGCTAATTAAATATACCGATCGGTTTGCTGTTTTCCATTGGTTGAACTGGCAGATTGCTGAAGACTATTACCCGACTAGCATTGGCTTTATCTTCGCTTTTCAATATTTGATTTAGAATCAGAAAGCCCGTCAGCTGTGCAGATGGGCTTTTTTGTTTGATTTGTTTTGCGTAATTAATTATGTTATAGTATAATTTATTTTGCAATTTTGTGTTGTCTGCAATCCACAGACGGAGCACTATGCATATACTACGTAAGCTTTGCGGCCTGTTCGGTCTGCTTTTTATTGGCACATCCTGCCAAACAATCGAAACCCGATTGCCACCAGAAGCACGAAGGCCAAGTCAACCCCAATATTTATCCGACGAAGATGACTTTCAGCCACTTGAGGGTTATGACCCGTTTTCACGTGTGGCTGCCGCCGACAGAGGAAAAATGACGTTTCAGTACCTCAGCAATGAGGGAGAGATCATTACCCAACAATGGCAGAAAATAACACTATGGTATTATGCCAATACGCAGCCAGAACCAGGAGCCGCTACGCGTTTCAGTAAGCCTAAGTACACCATTGTACACCCCGCCAATAATAGAAGCTATACGCGCAAGTCAATGTCGGCAGGCTGGTATATGCTTCAGCTGGATGATAGCGAAACGTTCCAGATCGTCAATGTTGCAGCGGGCTCAGACGGACTCTACGTATTCAACCAGAATAACGTCAATAATTCGCTTTTTGCCGGTTACTACCAGAATTATGGCAAGCTAAAATTCGTTTTCGGCAGCCTGAAAGCCACCAAGAAAAAGGCAGCTATTTCGCTGAAAACCCAGGCTTTTCTGACCTTAACCAAAGACGGTGCTTCCAGCCTGTTCTGGCTCTACGCCGATGTCGCCACAGGAACCGGCACACGCTCGTTGTTTTGGTTCATGCCCGTCGGTACGTACACAACCAGCTGTTACGGTGCTAATCTGCTTGGCGATTCCGATACCAATACCTATCCAGTCAAGACCGGAACGGTCACGATTGCACCCGGGAAGGTATACCAAACCATCATGCTTTAATCAATTCACCAGTTCACTTTCTACACTCATGAAATCAGTAGCCATCTTTTTCGCTGCCATCACTGGCCCGTTCTTTCTTTTCACCTTCTTTACTATCGCTGTTTCTGCATGCCATCACACCACTGCCGACCCTGAACCAGAACCTACCGGCTGGAATAGAACCGAGTTCATGCCCGTAAACGATAGCATTCAGGGCGACTACGAACTTACGGCCACACTATGCGGGAAAAATCCGCAGAACCTGTCTGTCTCGGTCTGGTATTTTCCGGCCGACGCTAACCCGAAAGATGCTGTCTACAGTATCACAAACCCTGGCTACGATGATGACGGAGAGCCAGCAGAGCCAGAATTGGCAGCTGATGATCTCGATGTTCAGGTAAAATTTATCAAAGAGGGAGCAGTCGTTAGCAACTACAATCTGAAAGCCGCTATGGTCCTGTATCTGGACCCTGATCAGTTGGCCGTCATGCAGATCACTGACGAGCAGGGTAATGTCACTTGGCATACGCAGTTGACCACAGGCAACAAGGGTACCACCTGCTTTCAACTCTAATGCTATGCAGGGCTACAACCACGTAGCGGGTGGTATTGTCTTTAGCGGCATCTTCGCCAGCTTCCACGACGTGAATGTATTTGCTCAACCGTCGCTCATTGGAGCGACGGTTTTTTGTGCGCTGTTGCCCGATGTTGACCATGTTTCCAGTACGATAGGCAAGGTTTTCTATCCTCTAGCAACGTACCTGCAATCGCGTTATGGTCATCGGACAATTACGCACAGTATCTTTTGCTATGCGCTTTTCTGTTGCCTGATCTGGTTGTTACCGCACGGTTACTTTGTCTGTTGCTTCTATGCCTTTGGTTCTCATCTGCTGTTCGACATGTGTACACGGTCAGGTGTTCCGCTATTGTATCCATTTAGCCGCAGGCCATTTGTATTACCTGCGAATCCGGGAATGAGATTGAGCAGCACCGATCACAGAGGCGAGCTAGTTGTGCTGGCTATTTTCATCCTGATAGGTTCGTTCTGTCAGCCTTTAATGGCCAAAGGATTTTGGACCACCTACAACGAAGCGTTCGCCACATGGGAACACGTTGACCGGGAATCGAAGCGCAGCCGCGATCTGCTACAAGTCACTTGGAGCGACCAGCAAAAGCAAACACATTCAGGCTATTTCTACCGATCTGCCGGCACAACAAACGTAGTGCTTACAGCCGCAGGTTTCGAGTTGCCGAAGTCGACGGAGACAAGACTGATTAGCTTCTCGCATTCAGGCATCACGGCCAGTGAACATACCCACACGCTGACGAACGTTCCACTCGACAGCCTAAACCGGCTACTCGCTCACCACTGCCTGACTATCCAGATTCAGAGCCTCGACGACATTACCTATTTCGATGGTCCACTGCTGAAAGTCGGAAAAGTCATCGACCTACAGCACCGTAAAAACCTACTGCTTTCACAGCCGCAACATGACGACAGCGAAGCCCTTGCCAAAATCGAACTACTTACCATTGAACGTGAGGCCACACGAAGGCGCTACGCGCAGGAAATGCAAACCTACCGACGAGCCTTGCATCAGGCCACAATGCACCATATGCATTTACAAGCACTAGCCGCCGAATTTGGAACAGCAAGCGATTATCGAAAGGGGCAGATTATCATGGAGAGAAAGAGACTTGAAACGCAGATAGCCAGCGACGAGGAAAACCCGCCATTACCACCCATTGCGCCAGATATGGCCCGTTTCGATCTACAGGAGCAGCTACTACGCAGACTACTTATTCACGACAGCCGTATAAGCGCCAACGTGATCACGGTTTCAACCTCAAAGCCACTGCCGGCACAGTAGCCAGTTTCATCTACGGAGGCCTTAGTAGTCAATTCTATCTACCATGGCCAGCGTAGCCGGTTCCGATTACGGCCGCAGCAGCCACTACCAACTACACAGATCCAATGCAGACAGCACAAGCTACGTTACCAGGTCCATACGAATCTTACTACGGCGGGAAAGGCGCCAGCGGAGCCGCCCAAACGATCATCAATCACATTCGGCCACATGCTACCTATATGGAATTGTTTGTCGGTAACGGAACCGTTTTTAGGTGTAAAAAGCCAGCTACAACTACTATTCTCAACGATCTGAACAACTTCGTTTTCGATGATTGGCGTAGCACCGGTTTTGAGTTCATGAACTCGACTATTGATTTTTGGAATAGAGACGCTACAGATATTCTAGCTACTTACCAGTTTCAGGGTGATCTACAGTACTGTGTTTATCTCGACCCACCTTATCCGATCAGTAGCCGCAGCGAGGGCAAAGAACGTTATGAGTGCGAAATGACTGACGACGACCACCGCGAACTACTAAACGTCCTACGCTACCTGCCTGATAACGTCGACGTGCTGATCAGTACGTACAAGAATCCGATCTATGCCGAGCTACTTCATGATTGGCACCTTGTGACGTTCCAAGCAATGACGCGCCGAGGACCAGCAACCGAGTATCTGTACATGAACTACGTACCTGACGGCCGTTTACATGATTACCGCTATTTGGGTGCTGATCGTACCGACCGTCAGCGCATCCGCCGCAAGATCAGGCGTGAGATAGCCAGGCTGAAAAACCTGCCTGTAGCCGAGCGTAACGCCATCATCAACGCCGTATCACAGCTGAGGTAGTCGATTTTGACACTGCTGCAGTGAAGCTAGAAATGGCTTCGACGATGCAGACAGTTTCATCTACTCCTTCCGGAAGACGTAGCCAGTTTCAACTACTTAATACTGCCGATCGGGCGCAGCTACTTTTAACTACCTGATATCATAATATATCTATGGAAGCCACCGAAGACAAATTCCTGACCATCGAGGAGTACGAGAATGCTCTTTCCAGGATCGCCAACCCAACACACCGGGTTCAATTCCTGCTAATGGGTGATGCCGGTTTGCGGGTTACTGAAGTGTGTGAACTACGCTGGTCATCTATCGACGTTCGGAAGAAAGTCGTTTCGGTCGACTCGCTGAAAAAGCGCGATAAATCCGACGTTCGCAAAATTCCAATGTCCGAACGCCTATACCTGGCTTTTGCCGATATGGTCAGTAAGAAGGGTAAGACAACCGGTTACGTGTTCGGTGGAGCCGAGCCCGTTGGACGCGGTGCCGTGAATAAGTGGCTGAAGGAGCTTTGCGCAAAACATTCTGACTTGCCCCACATTCACCCGCACATGCTACGCCATACGTTCGCTACGAATCTACGTGTTCAGGGTGCCGAGATTGCCGACATTCAGAACGCCTTGGGCCATGAGCGTGTAGATACGACCATGATCTACGCGCATGCCGACCGTGAGAAGCTGCGCCAACTGATCGAAGCCAGTGCGCCTAAACCTTCGTTTTGGGCTTTGCTGCGGCTGAAGCTATTTCCAGCTACACGCACGATTAATGTGCCACTGGCCATTATTCCAGATCTGGTAGGCCGTGATGCAGAGGCGCGGAAGGTAGAGCAGCTGATCAGCCAGGGCGTTAACACGCTCATCACCGGCCCGATCGGTATAGGGAAAACGTTCCTGATGGATTCGGTAACATACCCAAAGAAGGTACTGGAGATCGATGATACAAAGGATTTTAAGAAGTCGCTGGCTCACTGCCTTCTTCATCTATTGGGGAGCAAAGAAGCAGTGGCACAACTGGCCTACAGCACCGACGATCCCGAACAGTTGCGCGTGAAGGTGTCGAAAGAATCGATTCCAAACCTATGTAAGTTGCTGGCTATTGCCGCCGACAAGAAAGAGTACGTGCTGAAGATTGGTGAGATCGACAGCATCACGCCGTCCGTTGTTCGTGCACTCGAAGTGCTGAAAGATCATTTCATTATCCTGACTACAGGCCGAGCCGTGAAAATGTCGAGCAGTTCGTTTCTTTGGGATTTCGAGAAGTTAGAGTTGAAACCACTCGACCGGCCAAACAGCCTACGACTATTCCACCGTCTGACCGACGATCTACAGCTTAAACAGCTTGAATGGGTGCAGAATAAAATCTACGACACCAGCGAAGGGAACCCACGCATGATTACCGAACTGGCCGAACGCATCCGCCGACAGCCGGTAATAGATGCCTACGTAGTCGATGAAATTTGCAACAGCTATTTAGGAAGACAAACACGCGAGATTGACGTTTCGCCCTACCTGCTACTCATCTTTGGCGGCCTGATTATATTCAAGTACATCGGTCGAGAAGCCGGAGAGCAGGGTTTGACTTTCATCGGTTCGGCCATTATGGTGATTGTAATGTTCGGGCGGTACTTCTTTAAAGGAGCGAAACGGAAGAATATGTGAACTGAGCATATTTCAAGCTCGAATGATATTCCACCTGCTTACGATAACCCCAAAGTGCTGATGGAAAATAGATTTATTGAAGGCACGTGCTTTTGATCTTTAAACCCCCTCATCTCGTTGGACTGAATCTTGCCTTCAGGGGAGAGATGCCTGCCGCCGGAGACGCAGCCCAAGCAAAGCGAATTACAATTACTCTCTATATTACATTGTCAAACTGATTTGCTTCTCCAACACTTCAAACTTAGATATTAAACTCACTATACCACCATAATCACCCATAGACTTGCCATTTTTTTTCAATTTTGAGGTTCTGTAGTAAAATCCATACGACATAAACATTGAACTAATCCGTTTATCAAATGAAAGTGTAGTATCCTTGTATTTTTCCAAAGCGGCACTTGTAAAAAGTTCCATATCTTTAAAGCTGTAATGGCTCACAAAAAAGTCATCAAAAATTATGGCATTTATATATATTATTGTCTCAGCATCAAGATAACTATTATATTTAATAATAGCGTCATCTAATATAAACCGTCCCCGTTCAACGTTTATTGAGTCAACTTTGTACGAATGTTTAAAAGATCCTAATATATCGATAATAGCCCTTCTGAATTTGACGGACAGATAGCTTGTATCTCTAACACGATTAAAAAATTTATCTCTCTTGCCTTCTATCTTTTCGTATTCCAAAGGTTTAAGTAGTAAATTTAAGCCCATTAAAATCTGCCTATTGGCTATCTTTTTTATATTTTCACGATCAGAAATTTGTTTATTCTTGTCACGAATCACTAGTAAGGAAGTAATAAAAGAAAGTAAAGCAATTATAATAAGCACTCTTCCATATATAGTAATCTTTCGCCACCCCCTTTTTCGATCGTCCCAAGTCCTTCATCTTATACCTATGACCGCACCAATTAAGATCAGAACTAACGGTAAAACATCAGTTAAAAAGTTTTTCATCAGAATTTAAATTTTAATCGTTTTTTATTCAAGTCGGCGAAGCTTAATACGTACAATCTACTTTTATACCGAACCTTGTTAGACCCTGAATGTCGGGAAGTGCACTCTGTCGCACAAATGCTGCCCTGCGAACCTTAACCTGCCTAATCGGTACATTTCTCGTGTCAACCGGAACCCGCCGAACGAACGAAAAAGCGTAACCTCTGCGGCCTGCTACCTGTCGCCGAGAAGCCACCCAAGCGGAGCGGGATACAAACAGACTAAGTTTATGCTTTCTATCTGCCTTCAATCATTGCAATTTTTTATGTTGTCGTTGCTGGTTTTAATTGTTGTAATAGGGCCATATACTTATCAAATACCTGCCCTAGGGGCTTGCTGCCACAGCAATACTTCATCATTTCCTGTTCACTTTCTCACCTATTGTTTCGCATTACAGCGAAAACATTTTTTTGCTTTCTAATAAAGCCATCGTCATCTAAGGAAAAGTTGGTGCGATTAACACTCTGACCAACATTTCCACCGATGGCTTTAGCAATTCCTTCTACTATCTCAACAATCACATCACAATGAGCTGGAAAAAAACTGTCAGGTAAATTGTCGAAAGTTCTAGGTGTTTCGCGCCATTGGCAAATCATGTCACCTATTTGTGGCCTGTGCTCATTAATTTTAAAAAGCCAAAACGGCGCATTCTGATCGTTATTAATTCGTTTTCTCTTTGCGTCAAGAATGTATCGGGCGTGCGATTCGGAAAAGACAAAATCATTATAGCCCGCCTGCCTGGTGATGAACGAGATAAAAGCTGCAGACCAGAAAGAATCTCTGTTTCTCCCGTCAATGCCATGTATTCCTAAGGCTTGAAAGTATTCCCCAATTCGACGGAAAAAAGGCGGATTGAACTCCATGCCCATGCCCTGACCAAAGCGATCCCATTCGTTAAGAGCTTCCTCTACAAGCCGTTCCTTCAGCCTGCTCAGCTCTTCTCTGACAAATCGGTCAGATACAAAACCTCTTTTAGGGACGCCATTGACAATAGTCTGAATCTCCCGAAAACCCGCGTTGACCACATCGTTCAGAGTTTCTACTTCGTGCCCTCTGGGCAAAACAAGTATAATGTTATCTGGATCGGTGACGGGTGCACTTCGTAAATTTAACCCGGCGGCAATCACTTTCATTTTAGTCATATTACTGAATGTGCTGTAAGTTTCAAAACAACTGATAGTTAAAACAGTTTTTCGGGGGTTTGTTCGCCAGAACACGGTGGTGGCTGGGCTAAAACCTTCCTTCGGTGGCGAAAAACTTTTGCCTGACAAGTTCCTCGCCACCGGAGCTGACAACAACGTACGTCCAACTACTAGAACAGTGTCTCTTGGTCAAAATCAGAGAAGCCAAATGACAAGCTCTCTTTAAAGTCTGAATCAACGTTGGAGGGAGTCAATAAATCAATCGATGTTATGTTATCATCCAGTTGTTTATCAACCCCTAAAGTTTTGAATTTAGGTTTGCTAAAGATAGGAGTCTTTATTTTCATGGTTCTGAACAGCGGAGTAAGACCAGACTTAGCCACTATGTTTGTTTCTAGGGATCGCTGAAAAACCGCTTTAAAGTCGAGGCTAGCATCGGCTATATCAAAGTCAGCAGCGTCGACTTGCGCGGTAGCTTTCAATTCAATTTTGCTATCTGCGCTTTGTGAGATGAGTATGGTTGCAGAATCAGCAACAATGAGTTCCGTAATGACCGTCCAACTTTTATCCCACTTACTGTCTTTAAACAGTTGCACTATCTGCTCTCCTAATGAAATAGTGTCTTCAATAGAATGAGTAAGCACTCCTTTTGCTCTGAATACTGTAGAGTTTTCTTTGTTAAATTCCACAATGATTCCTGCGTCAATATCGCGCAACGCACTTCCAGGTAGAGCGGCTACCCCACTCAGTTTTGCAGAAATTGTGACACTTCCCTCACTTTGATAATCAATGTCTTCACGTGTTGTGTCCAGCCGAATTTTTGGCTCAATACCAAACTTCTCCTTTAAGCTGGAAATTCGCTTGAATTGGTTTTTGTCAAATGTACCGATGTCTCCTAAAGCGAGTGGTGTACCCGGAGTAAAGATTGCAAAGAAGCCAAATTTCCGGTGCATTTCGTTTGTGTACTGTCTTTGAGGACCTTGCATAAGAATAGAAATTAGGGTTTATAATACGGGCGTAGATTTTCTTGCCCTAGAACTCACTTTACTATAATGAATTTACTAAGCCTGTATAAACGCGGCGTTTGGCTTGTCGCCAGCCACCTGCCGAACTCGAAAAACTGACCCCGCCGAGGTGCTTCTCATGTCGTCCGAACGCCGGACATTAAAGCAAAAAATCTGACTACCGGGACGTTCGCCTTGTCAACCGGAACCTGGAAATGGAAGCCAAGTGCTAGTCTGTCGAGTTGGGCGATTTGTCGCTCAGAACGCAGGCTTTTTTGAGTTCAAATCTAACATGACGAGAAAATCAATGATAGGGTATTTTCCCGTATTCTAGTGTGTACTCCACCCAACATAATAAAGGGCGCAAGGCTACTAAATCATAAATTACTGACAATCAACCGATACTGGTTTTCCTAGCCCTGAGCTGGCGCATCCGCCTAAAGCTCAAGGCCCGGTATTACTAACTTATCAACAGATTGGGTAACCAATTGATTAATAGGCATATAGCTTTAATTTGCTTGCGATTTGGCAGTAATCAGTTGTAAGTGCACTTAAAGTGCGCTTACTATACAATGGATACTGATGTTAATTCAATTAATTCGGTCCCTCTTGATCAGTGAGTAGGTATGTAAAGTCAGGCAAGGTATCTAATGCTATTGCCGTGCTTGATGACCAGATGGATGTGAAAACGCTTTACAGCCTAATTCACGGGTTAATAACAAGTATCCTTCAACAGTTCGTAGATGGGCTGATCGAGTGCAACGAATTACTAAGTTACTATCATGCCTATACACTAACCGAGTTTGACCAGGCGGCGGCACCACACCGCATCTACAGTAAACCCGCCCCCAATTAATTGCTCCTGTACTTCTTATTCCTTTATAGAATCAGGATCAGGCCAAGGTTCTGGTGGTTTTAAAGACTCATAATCTTGTTCGACTTGCTGCTGTAACTGCTGCTGTTCTTGTTCCTGTTGTTGCTTTTGTTCCTGCTGTTGCTTTTGTTGCCTACGTTGGTGCTCTTCTCGCTGTTGCTCTTCGTGATTTTGAAGCATGACTGTTATGGGTTAAGGGAACCAAAGCATATTTGTTGAAATTTGAACGTTCACTTCTTGGAAGCACTTAGTTTCAAGAGATTTAGAGGGGTTAGGATCATCGATGGGGTCAAGTTCCTTGCGTCGGTCAATGGCGTTGTTACGAATGGTCACCATTTCCGTATTGAAAGCCTTGTGTTCACGAACCATTTTTATAACTCGGTCGAGGTCATAGAACACTGTGCTGTGACCTGCGTACAGTTTGCTGTACCGTTCAATCTGATCGGAAAGTTTGAGGATTGGCTTTAATACAGCGATAACAGCAGCTACACCGGTAAGGCCTGTCCATACGTACTGACCGACACTATCTCTCCAGATCAGCCAACCCCCAACAGCGGATGAGGTGCCAATAGCGAGAATGAGGTCTAACGCCATGCTCCACTGCCGAAACTGGACCAGTCTACAGCCATAATATTTCTTGTTATTCAGAGCATCCCGGTAGTCTGAGTATAGGTTTCGTAACTGCTCTTTCAAGTCAACTGTAGCTTCCACGGACACCATAGGATAATGATATGTAAATCAATAGTTTACAAGAAATTTTTTGTGTAAAGAAAGTATCATCGCCGTGATTGCCGACGCTGAAGCCAAGCGTATTTATTAATCGGCATTATTCTAAACGACTATTGTACAGACTTTACAGCTATGGCTATTATTAGTATACATTTACAAATTTTATCTAACAAAATATGGTACAATGCCTTACTCATAATTAGAGAATAGATATATTATACAGTAAAGAAGCGGGCTATTAAATCGCTACTTTATCAGCGTTTGAAGCCGAATATTGTCTGTTAACGGCAATCAGCTTTAGCCAATGACCCTCTATGAATTTACATCACTTAAATCCCATTAGTAATTGACAATTGTCTGGGAGCAAAGTCAGTTTCTAGCCTTACGGTATGAAGCGGATCAGCGTATAAGTTTGTATATTATGGATACGTTCTTCGTCAAGGTGTTCTACGATCCGGTGCTGAACGAGATCGTTCGGCACCGGATCTTCGTCACTGATACACTTTTAATGTCTCACGTACCTAGTCAAATGCTTTCCCAGATTCTAGCTGACTTGTTATAAATGAGAAATCATATGGTAGCCTACATTACTGGGAGCAGGTACATATACTGTATAACCGTCCGATCTGCCCCCGCTTCAATTGCGTTCTGCACACTGGCTGGCACATTCGACAGCAAATCGTACCCTGTTCGCTGCTCGATCTCATCAACGCTAACGCGGTAATTCGACCACTTATCATCACCAACGGCATTCGTGTTTGGCATCCAAACAGCAATGACGCGCGTTTGAGCGTTCATCCGTTGCAGATCATTGTTACCGACTGGTAACACGACAATAACTTTCCACAGAGCAGCTGGCACTGTTAGCTTACCGCCAGCTAATAAATCAGCAGCACCGTTATTGCCTGTGCCGCCAATGCCCCACGTTCCAGAAACTATATAGCACTCGTTACCATCGGCCACCAGTGACCGCGTGTAATCTTCCAGCAGTCGCCACGCCTGTTGATTGTGCTTTGGCGCTTATGGTACGATGTTCGATAGCGTAAACGTGACGCGGTTCTCAGCGGCCGTACTGTCGCGGTCATCGCTGGGACACATATGGCCCCGATCAAAGCCGCTATTCGTGTAGTCTGCGTGACGTACCTGATAGGCACCTGCTGGCAAAGTAGCCTCAGGGATAAAGTTGCCCGAGTAACGGGAGGCTCCCCCTTTCCAGGCGGCTGACAAATGCCAACTTACCCAGTTGGGAATGCCCTTCGCTGCATTGTAGCCAACCACGTACATACCCTTATCGAGCAGGTAATTGTTGGCATCCGACGTATTGGCATTCGATGGATTACCCATTGCCAGATTGTTATCGCGAGTAGGTACTGTCGAGCTACTATCTGGCGTAACCGCAGCTTTTTGCAGTTGGTCATCGTAACGGCAAGTAGCAGGCCGTATACGAGTAGTGGTTTTAACTTTTTCATACGTTGAATGCGCCTCACCGTTATAGCTGTGTACTGGCTTCGGCTTTCACTAGATCAGGATACGCGAATAATGGCAAGTCATATAGATCGCCAAACAACTGATAAATCTTAGCTGAACTGGCTTTGAGACCTGTATACGTAGTGGCAATCGGCAATTTGATATGTAGTTCCTTGGCTGCATCAACTACTCTGGCATCGGGAACACAGCAATGCTCACCTAAAATATTTTGATAGATGCCCTGGCAGCGTAGCTCTCTTAAGATCAGAGGTATCTTAATTAACATTTTTTTGCTTCCAACACCTAAACCTTCAATGCCCCGCATGTACTCCATGAAAAGATGAAAGTCACCAGTGCTATTCGACTGCTCCAGGACTGCTCTAATCTGTGGCCACCTAGAAGCCAGTATGTGAATGCTATTGTATATGTCAGCCCGGTAACTGACCTTCTTTCGTGATGCATAACCAGTCAGCCGTGTCACGGCTTCAGCAGCGGCCAGGTGCCGCTGAGCACACTCACTATCGCAGTTCGACTTTGCTGACCAATACAGCGGGTCATGCTTTTGTAAGGTTTTCAACTGAGCAACGAAAAAGGCAGAGTTTTCCCACGGTCCCGTTCTCGACCAAACAATGGCCAGCACAAACAACAGAAACAAATCCTGATCATCTCGCAGGTCAAGCCGTATGCGGTTTCCTGCGTCATCACTCAGCCGAAAATCGCTCACCCAGCCTGAATAGCTGTTATCTATTCCGGTATTAGCATAGGCCAGATGAGCTTTGTGTTTTAAAAACAGGGCTGTCAACTTATCGGCAGAAGCCCGTTCGGACGAAGTAATAATCATGGGTTGAGAGTTTTTCCAAAGATCAGCTATACAGTACCAGTTTCTCTATAGTGTGCGGCGGATTAATTGGATATTTATAAAACTCTCTTCAAAGGTCTTGGTCAGCATTTACCTGTCGATACTAATTATATAACAAACTTATATTATAATAGCGCAGTTTATGTTTTTATTTAACTATAAAATGCGCGCTACTCCAATTACTGACGTCGATTTCTTTACAAAATCCGTTGCCACTACCCGGCTTCGCATACCCTTTTATGGCTCCCTAATTCAGGCTGGGTTTCCATCTCCAGCTGAAAATTACGTGGAGCGCGTGTGCGATCTGAACGATCTATGTGTAAGTAATCAGGAAGCCACCTACTTCGTGCGCGTAATTGGCGATAGCATGATAGGGGACCGCATTGAGCCCGGCGATGTCTTGGTTGTCGACTCGTCCCGAGAAGCGATTGACGGGCGAATTGCTGTAGTGTGGTTCAATGGCGAGTACACCGTCAAGCGCATCCGTCAAGCGCATCCCCTCGTTATTCTGGAGCCATCAAATCCCAACTACGATCCTATCTATGTGCAGCCCGACGATGATTTTCGCGTGTTCGGTATCGTTACGTTCGTCATCCATAAAACGATATAGACATGCTGGCACTGGTCGACTGTAATAACTTTTACGCAAGCTGTGAACGAAGTTTTAACCCCAGCTTGCTCAACAAACCAATCGTTGTGCTCAGTAATAATGACGGTTGCGTGGTGGCCCGCTCCAATGAGGCTAAGGCGCTGGGCATCAAAATGGGTGCCCCTTTCTTCCAGTTAGATGAGTTGCGAAAGGCACATGATCTGAAGGTGTTCAGCAGCAACTACACCTTATATGGCGATATGTCAGCCCGGATCATGTCAATTCTGGGCCGCTACGTCGAAGAGGTCGAAGTCTACAGCATCGACGAGGCGTTCATGAACCTGGCTGGTTACGAATCCATCTATCCGGATCTTGTTACTTTCGCTAATGACGTGCGTCAAACAGCCGCCCAGTGGACGCGGATACCCGTATCAATCGGCATCGCCCCCACTAAAACACTGTGTAAAGTAGCCAACTGGTATGCGAAACGCCAGCCCGAACACAACGGTGTACTGCTGCTTAATAAGCCTGAAAAGATCGATGAAGCACTATATAGTTTCGACCTGGCTGAGCTGTGGGGCGTAGGTTGGCGATATGCTGGCATGCTGAAACGAAACGGTATCCGAACCGCCGCCCATCTGCGCGATATGTCCGACGATTGGCTATTGAGCAATATGACGGTAAACGGCTTACGGCTTGCCTACGAATTACGGGGGTTGCCCTGCAAGTTGCTGGAAGTTAAATCACCCGCTAAGAAAGCCATTTGTACGGCCCCATCGTTTGGCCGGGTAATCCCCGACCTCAACCTGATCAGCCAGGCGCTGACAACCCATGTCGGCCGCGTTGCCGAGAAGCTTAGAAAACAGGACTCCGCCGCCAGCGCCATCACCGTCTTCCTGCACACAAATCGATTCCGGAAAACGCCAGGCAATGGACTGCCAGCCAAACAGTATTACGGCAGTCGCACGGTTGAGTTGCCACACCCCACCGCCAGCACAGCAGAGCTGGCCAGTTACGCGCAGGCAGCGCTAAAAGCTGTATATAGGTTTGGCTACGAGTACCAAAAAGTCGGCGTGATGTTAACCGGCCTCGTCCCGGCAGATCACCGACAGGCAAATCTGTTTAACGAGGGTCCCGACGATCGGCAGATCAAGTTGGCTCGTGTAGTCGACAAGCTGAATTATCGCTATGGTCGCGACAAGATCCGCCTTGCCAGCGCAGGATATGATCCAAGTTGGCATCATAAACGGCAATGGATGTCAAAGCGATATACCACTCAGTGGAAGGAGATTCTGAAAGCGAAGTAATCTGGCAGCTCTGTTGACATTAAGAGGCCCATGGGACTGATGACGAATAAGTGAGTATAGTATGTATAAGTATTTGTTGCAGTCCGGACGGGACAGAATGGCTGATCTGATTATCAGCTAGTTATTAAATGATTTTGAAGCAGGTAGCAAATAGGTAGCAAAATGAAGGAAAAGTATCACCAAATCTCAAGATGATCATTTCAGAAACCGAAAGCGATGAGTGTTTAAGACATTGTGATGGGTAGCGCGTTGATCTCACTAACTCAGACAAATCTCTTAAGCTGAGACACAGATTCATGAGATAGCTATTTGAGACCGTCGACAACTTACACGATTATAAATGGCCATACTAAACAGGTCGTCATAGAAAACGGGCGATTCTAGAGTTGATAGTTTAAGTGATCTATTGAGCGGTTCAACGTCTTCTTGCTATATATTTAAGAAAGAACTGGTTATGGATTTTATAGGAAAAGAGCATCTATACTCCTACTCCTATAACCACGACCGATCTCTACCATGATCCCTTCTCAGAATGGCAACAACTTACTAACGCCAAGAGGCAAGTTCAGCCGCTTTACAGGTGGCATGCTTAACAATTATGTCATAAGCGCCTGGCGCAGTTTAAAGCGCCAGAAACTGGCTTCATTCATTAATCTGCTGGGATTAGTCGTCAGTGTGACCAGTTGTGTGCTGATTATGGTGTATGTTCAGCATGAGTTGAGTTACGACAACTATCACCTCAAGGCCGACCGCATCTTCCATTTATCGACCCAATTAACCGTGGATGGAAAAGAAGACCATACGGCTTGGGCACCTAATTTCATTGGCCAACAGCTAAAGACAGACTATCCGGAAGTCGAAGCGGTCATTCGACTGCAAGCCAATCCCGGCAACGTTTCCTTTAAGGTGGTCTCTCAGCCAACCAATAAAGCGCCACGCGTACTTAGCCTGGATCAGGTATATACCGTGTACGATCCAGCCTTTTTGACCGCCTTTACCTATCCCATGTTGACAGGCGACCCGAAAACTGCCTTAGCCCGTCCCGGATCGGCCGTCATGACGGAACAGGTAGCCCGAAGGTTTTTTGGTAACGACTGGAACCAGGGAAAAGGAATCGTTGGCCAACTACTCCAGTCAGGGGGGAACACCTATCAGATCACCGGCGTACTACGAGACATCCCATCCAATACGGATATGCCTTTCCAGGTACTGATTGCGCAAAAGGCGGAGAGTTTAGAGAAGCAGGCTTGGTGTACTAGCTACGTCGTATTTAAACAGGCGGCCAGCGGTATCGACTTTTCCCCGAAGCTGGCCAAGGTAGCCGAGCCCATTCAGGCTGACTTTGCCAAACGGGGTGGCCACGTTGCCTTTGTCTTGGAAAACCTGAGGAATATTCACGTAGGGGAGCCTAAACTATTTGATACGCCTAAGGCCAATCGATCCTACTTAATTATCTTTTCCCTGGTCGCTGGGTTTCTGTTGCTGATTGCCTCGATCAATTACATCAATCTTTCCTTAGCTCAATCCGTCGGGCGAAGCCGGGAAGTGGGCGTTCGCAAAGCGATCGGAGCCGCTCGCTTCCAGGTGCTCCTTCAATTTCTGGGCGAGTCCCTGATGTTGACCGGCCTAGCCATCGTGCTCTCGATACTACTGGTGATTCTACTGCTGCCCGTCTATAATGAAATAACGGAGATGCATTTCTCGCTTTCCTCTCTGATGACTTGGCCGATGGCTGGCCTGCTGGGCGCTATTTTTGTCATCGTTGGCGTGCTGGCCGGGAGCTATCCCGCCTTTTACCTGGCTTCTTTTGAGCCCGTAACGGCCTTAAAGGGCAAACTTCGGCTGGGAGGGAAATCTGCCCGATTACAAATGGGCCAGTTGCTGGTCGTACTTCAGTTTACCATTTCGATCACTATTATCATTGGTACACTGGTCGTCTATAAACAGTTACACTATCTGCAACATAAGAATCTGGGCTTTAAAGGGGAACAGGTGCTGATATTGGATATTCCCCAGCAAGCCGTCAACAGCGGAGCTATAGCCTCCCTCAAGGAAGCGCTTGCTGGCTTAGCGTATGTACGAGGAGTAGCCATAATCGGTTCCCATTCCCTGCCTAGCCAGGAAATGAACCTATCAGCATTCAATCTGGAAAAGGATGGCAAGATGCTACCATTGCCCCAACGCTCCATTAACGTAGACGAAAACTACTTGACTCTATTAGGTATTCCCCTCATCGCCGGTAGGAATTTTGTCGATGCCCGGATGAGGGGTAAGGAGACAGGTCAAGTAGTCAATGAGGTGCTAGTCAATGAGGCCTTGGTGACGAAGATGGGATGGAAAGTAGAAGCAGCCATCGGCAAGGACATCAGTCAAGGGCCCCTTGGAGCCGAAACGTGGCACGGACGGGTGGTCGGGGTCGTCAAAAATTTCCATTTCCAGTCCCCCCAACAGCCGATCGAGCCGATGGTCTTGCAAAACAATGCCTGGCAAGGACCCGAAAAAGTGCTCGTAGGTTTATCCACTGGGGCACTAACGGATGGACTTAACCTAGTCGAAAACCAGTGGAAACGGATCTTGCCGGATCATGCGTTTGATGTTACGTTTCTGGATGCAACCTTTGCCCAGCAATACCGGCAGGAACAACGCCTGGTCACGATCTTCAGCTATTTTAGCCTGCTAACGATTGTTGTTGCCTGCCTGGGTTTATTCGGCTTGTCCTCTTTTTCCACCGCTCAGAGAACGAAGGAAGTAGGGGTTCGTAAAGTAATGGGTGCTCAGTCCTATAGCCTAGTTTATCTGCTATCAAGGCAATTTCTCTTGTTGGTTGGCTTGTCCATCCTCCTGGCGAGTCCATTGGCCTGGTTTACGATGAAGCGATGGTTACAGGATTTTGCCTACCATATTTTAATTGGCTCTAGTGAATTTGTGCTGGCTGGTGGTGCAGCCTTTTTAATTGCTAGCTTAACGACGAGCTACCATGCCATACGGCTGGCTCGTACGAATCCAGTACGGGCTTTGCGGTATGAATAGTGGTTTAGTCAGCCATGTTGACAAGATCTAAGCAGGTAAAGAATAGTTGACTTAATCTCGTAATACGCTCCTTTAAAAAGATGCTCGCGTGTAATTTCAAAAGAGCTGCAAATTTAAGATTTGAGAAGTTTGCTATAGGCTTCATTCAGCGATTGGACTGTCTAATGAAGAAGTACAGATTTTAGGTAGGGTTCAAAAAGGTATAACTTTCCCGACGTACCCAAATAGACAGTTGCCAGGCTAGATACCATCCCAAAACACCGGCCAAAAAGTAGGGCCACTAAGTTTAGATCGACTAACTTAGTGGCCCTAACTTTTTGGCCTCTATGAACCACGTTTTCGGCTATGCCCGCGTATCGACCACTGATCAAAACTTAGACACCCAGATTGACGCGCTCGAGCGGGCTGGGTGCCACGAGATTTTTCAGGATAAAATTACTGGCGTAAGCACCAGCCGTCCGGCCCTCGACCGTATGCTGGCTAAACTCCGGCCTGGCGATACGGTGATGGTGGCCCGCTTTACCAGGCTCGGCCGGAGCCGGGATCACCTGATCACACTGATGCGTGATTTCGTTCAGAAGGGTATTCGGTTTCAGGCGCTGGATCTGGGTGTTGATAGCAGTACCCCGGCTGGGAAACTGGTACTCGACATTTTTGCGGCCCTGGCTGAATACGATCGTGAGTCAATCAATGAACGTACCCGTGCGGGCCGGGAGCTGGCCAAAGAGAAGGGCACCCACATGGGCAGGCCTGCGGGTGTTGACCAAGTGAAGCTAGGCAAGGTTCGGAAAGCGATGCAGGCAGGATTGTCAATTGCTGAAATTGTTAGCTTGACGGAAATAAGTGAAACCACCGTGAAGCGATACCGTAAACTGATTGGTCCGCATTATGGCAGCTAATCGTAAGCTAAATATCAATTTTACTCATTATCAATAAACTTTGAACAAATATTCTACTTCTTTCATAAAATGGATATTAACACATGGCTTACTGCCATCGGCCTCATAGTTGCTATATTTTTTGGTCTTCCGCCATTTCTATCTTCAATAAAGAATAAGAAACCTACTCTTTACTTATTTATTGACAAATCTATAGATCTGCTAAAAGACATATCAGTTAAGACAGATGATTTAAAAGTAACTTATCGATCAATAACATTGAAAGAAAACACTTTCTTACTGAAATTATTTATATGCTATATAGGATCTGAGGATATATCTAAAAGTAAGGTAACAAAGTATCCTACTTTATCTCTACCTAAAAATGCAAAAGTCCACAGCTGTGAGGTAATTGAATCCAGCGAAGGTATAAATCCGGTAATAGAGATAATTAATAATGAAATATCTTTTACTATAGATTTAATGAAAAATGAGGAGTTTTTCTATTTTGAAGTTTTAGTTTCGACGCCATATCCAAAATATACAAATTTAGCTGTTCTTAAATCTAGAATTGATGGTGTATCAAATCATGAAACAATTGATCCGAACGCAATGGATATGGAATTGCAGCTCAACTCCATGATTTCATCTATTTTATCGATGTCATTTTTTATATGTACTGGTATTATGATTAATATATTACCAGGATTTTTAAACAACGAACAACAACATTTAGCGTACAATAAAAGTATTTTCTATTATAATAAACCAATTAATATAGATCAAGTCCAAGAAGAGTATACGAAAAATTTTCATGACTGGCAAAGTTTAAAAAAAGTCCAAGAACCAAATGTTTCTAGTGTTTATAAAAGAAAAGTCAAATTCAAGCTAGACAGTATCCTGCCTTACCAAATAGCAATTAACCGTGCAGATTCAATTTTAGATTCAAGCAAAAATATGACTGATAATATTCTCGACAGTAACGAGTTTAACCTTAGGGCTTATTTTATAGAAAATTACAAGTCAGACCTAGGAAATAATTTTTCTGTACTATATCATTATAAACACTTCTGGGTCAGATTGATTTATTACATTATTACGACTTCGTTTACTATATGGATGCTATTCCGAATAACTATAACAACTAAAAAATTAAAAATTAGCAATCCCAAAAAAGTCTATTTTAAATTTAAGAAACATTTATCGTCAATTAGTCAGAATCCTGTTCAATAAAGTAATCAAACACGTTGATCTGTTCCCTTTTCCTTCGTTCGCTCAGGTGCACATACTGCATAGTGGTCTGAATCTTCGAATGGCCCATGTAGCCCTGAAGCGTTACCACATCCCCACCTAGTTCAATGAAGTTGGTACCGAAGGTATGCCGGGCGGTGTGCGTGCTGACTTTAGTGGTCCACTCCAGGTGTTCCGAAATCTTCCGCAGCACCCGGTTGGTGTACTGCTCGGTATAAGTGGCAAAGAGACGGCCTGCGGTGGTAGTCACAAAGCGCAGGGCAATTGGATGCAGGGGGATGGAAATGGTTTTGTGCTTGGCGTTGCGGGTCTTATGGGCTTTGAAGACCAGGGCACCATCGACAATGTGTTCCGTTTTCACGCGCTGGATGTCAGAGATACGCAGACCAGTGAAGCAGCTGAAGAGAAAATGCTGGAGTACGCAGTACCACGAGGAAGCCAGATCGGGCTGCTCATACAGATCAATTAGCTGCTTTACCTGATCCAGCGTCAATACCTCTTTGATCACTTCGACATTTCGGACTTTAATGATCTTAAAAGGATTGTCGATCATATGCTTGTCCTGAATAGCTAGGTTGACGTAGGTACGTACATCCTTCAGGGTTTTCTCACTGGTGGCGGGCCGGTTGCCCAGCTTCTTCCGCATCCAGGCCCGGAAGTTTTCCATCAGCTTCGGGGTCAGTTCGGCAAACGTGCAGCTTGATTTGAACTGCTTCATTTTATTATAGCTCGCCTTGTGACACATATAGGTAGGGTGCTCAATCTTACCGCGCCGGTTCCGATCGGATAGTTCAGCCCACCAATAGGCGTAGAAATCAGCCCGGCTATGCCAGCTGTAGTATTCTTTCTTCAGCTGCTCAACGCTTAGCTCCTTTTTGGCCAGTCGATAGTGGGTGAAGATGGCCGTCAGATCAGCCATTTTCCCCTGAATAATAAGTTTATAATCGTCGAAGAGCACATCCCCTTTCTGACGGGCTTTTAGCTGCCCTTTTGGCTTATCAAAGTGGTCTGCCGGCCAGCTGATATTAAGCGGAAACCGCACTTTTTTCCCGTCGAGTCGGGCCTCCAGACACAGGGCAGACGTGCCGTCCTTTTTAATATGATCGTCCTTGATTATCAGCTTAATAGATGATTTCATGGCAAAATACAGCTAGGGTCAAATTAGGGTAAAATGAGCTGCTCAGATAGCTTACGCGGGCATTAGGGAAAAATTAGGACCGGCCGTAAACGCAAGAATCCCCCTATACACTGCGTATAGGGGGATTCTATTGAGTACTGTGGGCCAGCCTGGCCCACGAAACACCCCAAAAACCCCCTAAACACGCTATTTAGGGGGTTTTTTGTTTCCTAATGCGTTTCCGAATTGCAAAATACCACCCAACGTTTCCTAAAGCTTTCCGAATGGTATTCACCCATAATTTCAATGTGCGTGTCATTATTAAGGATGACTTCGTCAAAAAAGATGGCACATCACCGCTGTATTTATATGTCTCGATTGATGGGGAATGGATACGGATTCCGATGAAGTTGGCCTGGCCGCCGGCGTTCTTTGATAAGGCCGCCGGGAAGCTGAAGCCACGCCAACCCAAAGACAAAGACCAGGTTGATTACACATTGATTATCAACGCAGAAGCCGCCAAGGTCAACGAAATATTCAAAACCTACAGACTTCAGGAACGGGCGCTGACCATTCAGCAACTGGAAAAAGACTTCTACGAATTCAACAACCGGCTTTGCTTCCTGAGGTATTGGGCCAAAGAGTCGGCCGAACGGGTGAAGCGGAAGAAGATCGAACGGGCTACCTATAATTGCCACCAGGCGTCATTGAACAAGTTCAACGCCTTCTGGATACGGGAAGTAGAAAAGAAGCTGAAGAAGAAGCCAGCGCCAGCGGCCACGTCTGAAGATCGGTTTCCGTATCCGCTTCCGTTTACTCAACTGACGGGTAAGTTGCTGGAAAACTTCACAGCCTATTGTAAGACCGTCCACGAAAATGACCCGGTAACGATTGCCAAAAACTTACGTGACATTAAGACATACATCAACCGGGCCGTGGTGGATAAGTACGTCTTTGAAAATCCATTCAAGAACTTCAAATTCAAGTTCACCGAATCGTTGCCACACGCCCACACAGAAGCGGAACTGGTGGCGTTACTTGATCTGTATAACCAAGGCCAAGCGCCCGAGCATTGGCGGAAGGTTCTGCAATACTACCTGTATAGTTGCTTCACTGGCCTTCGTATTTCAGACATCGTACTAATGAACCATAGTAACTTGTCTGAACCTGGCTGGTTGGTGCTGACGCCGTTTAAAACCCGGCGGTTTGGTAAGGTAGTCCGGATTCCGTTGCACTCGATTTGTCAAAGCTTCATTACGTCAGCGGAAGGGCAACTGTTCGACACATTTTCAGAACCCTATACCAACCGGATTCTGAAGAAGATTGGAAGCCACCTGAACATTCCCTTCAAGATGACCACCCATACAGCCAGGCATACCTTTGGAACGCTGTTTATTGAATTAGGCGGGGACGTGGTCACGCTGAAGGATTACATGGGCCATTCAAAGCTGGAAACCACTATGAAGTACATTCATATCAGCGAGAAGCGGAAGAAGGAAAAGATCAACGTATTTGACAAACTTTTCAAAGACAATTAATCTAATGTAAAATATTAAGATTTGTTTTTAGTAACCTTAGAACCTTTAAACTTACTCACAGTATTTATTGCGTCTCTAATTTGAGAAGTTTTTTTGATTTCATATAATACATATATCAATGATAGACCTATTACGAAAGCCAATAGTAACATTATTCTTATCTCCCACAATTCTGAATATGTAAACTCAACAGAAAAATTATTTTTAAGTTTATAGCTGTAAACTTTTCCATTCATAGTATCGATTAAATTAGATAACTGCAAAACAGATAGATTGTCACTGGCTACAGAAATTATCGAATCTGCCTCTATGTTAGCATAAAAGCCTTTAATTATAAAATCACTCTGATTTTTAAAATCATTCAGCAAATTCTTACTATTGGTTTTTACTGCATACCTATTGAGCATAGTCGATACTGAAGAGTCTGCCATGTCTTGTTTCCCCTCTAATTCATCACCAAACACCACGACGCTGCCTTTGTATAGCAAGGTTTTCTTGTAATGACTGTTGCCAATTATATTGGTGCTATCGGTGGCAATAAAAGAAACAATTATTGAAAAAGCAGCAGCAATTATAGTCAAGAACAAGTTGCCAATAGCTGGCGCGCTTCCTAACGATTTTAAATCTAGAGTCTTATAATTTTTAACGTTTTCAATTCTTGATATCAATTCATACGTATTGCTATTAGTTATATCTTTTGCTTCGATAAGAGTTTCGAACGAAAAAAACTCTTTACTCTTCATTAAATCCATATCAAACACAATACTATGCTGATTGATATTAGGAGTTACAACTATGTTATATATATTATCGACAATTAAACAGTTATGTATAACAGTATCTTTCGCCAGTAGGACACTCGGATACTTGACGATAATTCTCTTTGTTAAATCATCTTTTCCATCATAATATATAAAAGCCTTTAACAAAAAAAAATGCTCATTCACAGGCATGTCATCATAAGTAATTCTCAACCTGTCAGAATTCTTAGAAACATCTTCTAATAGATTTATACTACTATCTATTATGAGATACATAGTTGGATAATTTTGGTTTATCCAAGAAAAGAACGGGGGAGCAGCAAAAATAACACCTATCAGTGTTAAGAATAGCACAATAAAGTCTATCATAGAAAAACTCTCAGATTATTTGCCTCGTTTTAACGAAACTAGATACTGTTTGGCGATCTACGCCTAATATACGGGCAATAGCTGAATGAGACACTTTTGACTTCAGCAATTCCCGAATAGTATCTTCCTTTCCTGTCAGCTTCACTTCTTTATTCTGGCTTCCTTCTGGCCGTCCAAGCTTCATCCCTTCCGCCTTCTTTCGTTCCAGGGCTTCCCGTGTCCGCTGGCTTATCAGTTGCCGTTCGATTTCAGCCGACAGCCCAAAGGCAAAGGCCAGGACCTTGCTATTGATGTTATTCCCGAGTTCGTAGCCTTCTTTGATGGCGTAGACCCGGGCGTCCTTTTCCATGCATTGATGAAGGATGGCCATGATTTCCATCAGTGACCGGCCAAGGCGTGACAACTCCGTCACGTACAAAATATCACATGCCTTCATCGACGCCAGCAATGGACCTAACTTTCGGGCATCGGCCGACTTGGTTCCGCTGACGGTTTCTTCCAACCACTGGTCCACGTGTACCCGGTCAGCCGCGACTTTCTTCAGGATTTCGTACTTCTGGTTTTCGGCCGTTTGCCGGTCGGTGGATACTCGAATATACGCGTAAATCATGGGTGCGGGGTTTAACCTATCGTGCCCTATAAATATACGCAATTTTCGGGGGATTGTAAGGGGGGTTAGTACACCCCATTTATTGGTGAAGAAAACGGACCATATTGTACTCATGATTGAGTTTGAGTGCCTCGAGCTGCGCCTCCTCTGTCAACGTTTCGACCTTCTATCGTTGGAGGTAAATCACCTACATGGCCAATTGCACCCACCGGGCTAGGTGCATCTTTCGCGTACCGGCCAACCGTTGCGAGTGGGTTGCTCATGCATCCGGCAACTTCACGGGTATACTAAAGCAGAGCATAAATTTTTAGAGAGATCATGAATATTTAACTTTACAAACAATGTATGTTATTTGATGAGGAAAGAATTACTTTGTAGAAAGTCGATTAAATGCTGTCGCATCTACTTTAAAAATGAATCTTTGATTAACTTTAAAAGCTTTGAGTCAAATAAAGAGTTGACACTTGTATGCAGATAGCTTTCGTAATCGACCACATTACTATCTTTTATATGTTCGATATTTGCCCATATTTCTTCTTGTTCGTTTTTAGGAAGATCGTATTTGTTTATTTGAAAAATAAAATTGTCTATTCTAATTGGGACAAGAATGTGGTTCCAACTACTCATGTATTTTAGTCTACATTTGCTCAGTTCAAACCTACATCCTACACTTTTTAAAGAATTCTCAGAACATATGAATAAGACTTTGTCATGCTTGTCTATTTCTTCAGACATGATCTTTTTAAGCAGACGATGCGGATCGTCTTGTCCAAACAAAAATCTTTTTATGCCAAATATTCCTAATCTGTCTGCAATTTTTTCGGCAAATTTGGCGTCGATGAAGCTGTATGAAATGAATACGGTCGCAAATTCAGGTTTTGGCTTTATTTGTAAATGATTCATAAGTTGCTGTAATAACTCAGAATTCAAATACCGAGAATGATTTTTTTCAATAAAACTGTAATAGTCATTGTCACTAGGAAATATTCTTTTTTCTTTTAATATGTCCACTATTGCTGTAGTGCCAGTTGTTGAATAATTCTTGGACAACTCATCTATTCGATTCAACACATTGATTGAGTATTTTTTTAGTTTATCGTAAAGTTCAGTTTTTGAATCTACTTGGTAAATAGATCTAATACGATTCAATTCTATTTCATTAAATATTCTATTGATCTGAATACTAATAAACAAATCAAATAATTCTCCTTGCTCATTATACTTCGTAATTGAAGTGTTTTGCTTTAGATATTTATAAAACTGGTATAACCCTTCAGATAGTAGCTGATTTCTAAGTTCAAAAAATCTTAACTCATAAGGAGATTTGGTCCTGATCACTATTTGGGAAGGCTTCATTATTGAATCTTCACGATCAGAACAAATAAGCTGCCCATATTCCTCTGCCTGTAAATTATATTTTAAAGCATTGTCTTTAATGATTGAGTTTCGACTATAGAAAAATCTATCTATCAAAACTTTTTCTAAATTGTAGTTTGGATTGAACTTTTTTAAGGTATGTTTAATTTTAATAAAATCTGATGGGTTAACAACTTTCTGGCAATAATAGCATATCTTATTGCTATCATTACTATGGTTTATTATTTTAAGAATATTTTCATTTGGTATACAAAAGCTTATAGTGTGGGCGTTATTGAAAATGTCATTTATCACTTTTCTGTTGTTTGAGTATATAATAACATGCTGTTGATTGTGTATCCAATCATAGATAAGGGCATCTTTTTGACTGCTCAATAAATTATCACGATAAATTGAAAAGCCAAGTTCATCACGTTGGTTAAAAGTCAAAATAAATTTATTCACTGTTTGTAACTCGTTCCACTCTTGTGATGGTTCAAGAACAATTGCTAATGATTTAGTTTTGTAAAGTTCTGGAATCATAATAGTAAGACTATCTCTATCTAAGCCTACATGCATATGATTTAAAGTTCTATTGTCAGTCCTAATATGAAAAGGATAATCATAGCCAACTATATTATTCCTATCCATAAATGCTCTGAGGTTGCCATGAACTCTATTTAAAACACCATATGTCGCTGGATGTGTAACGAAGGATTCAACATCAGGAATTTTTTCGTTAACCAGAGTATATTGCCCAACTGGTAAAAATTTCTGTACAAGTTTACCATCGTTACTGTCTACGTATCCTAATATTCCTAGGCTATATAATTTTGAGCAAAAGTCTTCAAAATTAAATTTTTTCTGAATTTCTTTTGAAACTTTATTTTCTGTAGAATTTGTAAATACATTTTTTTTGATTAGTTTGCAAAATTCAACAAATTCTATCTCATTGAAATAAGGAATAATTTCCCTTCTTAATTGATTGAAGAGGTCATAGCTTATGTCATTTACTACTCGCCTAACTGTATCTGGAGTTTTATTTTCTAATTTTGTTATAGCTTCTCCCATTATGATTATTTCTCTGGGTCTTCCAAAAGTGTGGCGATAAATATAATCAAAAAGATTTTCTTGCACTGGATTACCGTTCACATCAATCACAAATGGATGATCTATAGTATTAAAGCCAACTAGCATTGTAATTGGATCGTTGCTTGAAATTTTATCTAGGGTTTCCTTAGGAAGCATTGCAACGTTTCTATAGAAAATTTTCCTTAATTGGGTTTTATTGTATTTTAAAAAGATAGTTCTTGAATCCAATTGAAGTCGTGTTGGGTCCTGATTTTTGTAATACGCTTCGCTCCTGATAGAAACGTATATTTTTATATGTGGGTTGTTACTACATATATTTTTAACGGCTGTTAAAATTGATATTTGAGCGTTAACCCAAATTTGTTCATCAATTCCAATTTGATCATCAAAAGCTTCATCTATATTATCTATAAATATTGCAACTTGGTTAACGCCTTCTGCATATTCTTCCAAATCGCGAACTTTGGGTTTTAAATTTGAATTTATAAGTGGATATATTTTTTCAATAGATTTTCTGTCTAATAAAAGATTTGCAAAGATTTCAGATAGCTCAGTTGCATTTCCAATTATAGCAGATATTTCACTAGGTAAAGCAATTTCAAACCTGCGTAATATCAGTGTGTATAAACAGACTTCCCAAACTTTAATCCAGATGTCTTTAGTCAAAAACTTGTTAAGGTCTTCTATAGAAAAAGTTACACCTGGTCTACTAACCCTCTCGCATAATGTTTTTTTAGGAATAAATGCAAATCCTTTTCCGTTTTTTCCTTCTCTTAATTGTGAACTTTTTACTTTAAGTAATAATGTTTTTCCAAGTCCTTTTGGACCTACAATGAAATTTTTATTAGACTTACCATTGTGACTTAAGAACTCATTTATCTCATCTGTTTTAACGATGAAAGAATCAAGATCAACATTGTCTAAGTCGCCAAGTGTGATGTCATTCGCATCTACATTCCAAGCTGAAAGGTGTGCCATAGCAAAGTTTAGGATTAGGAGAAAGTTTAAAAAGAACAGGTACCTATAAAAGGAAATTGCTTTGTCTATTCACTTGGTAAAAATGAATAGACAAAGGAAATATAATCTACGCTTATTCTAGTATTTGCTAAAAAATGCAAATAATGGTCAATTACGGCTCATGAAGTTGTCTGAGTCGAGCTGAATATTTTTAGGGATAACTGTATTTAAATGGGAGATTTCGCTACGTGACTATCGAGGTATGGGTAATATTGATACCCCACAGCATGAGCTGTGCTTTGTGTAGCCTTACTTTTTTAAAGTCGTAACCATTAGCCGGGCTAGTTAATGTAATTAACCATACCTTGTCTCTGAATTCTGACTGGGTTCTCACGGATTGAAAACCTGTCAACTTTGTAGTCGTGAACATAGAAATTAAATGATGATGAGGATAGTAGCCTAACGTGTAAACTGATAACAATATATGGAAAACTATAATGTTCATTCAAACGGTCGTATAAGAAGATTTTGGGAACAAAATTTATTAAGCACGATAAACGCCGATATACGTAATTAATTACGTAATCTATTGCCGTTCTACTACCTTTGTACAGTTATCACGACACACAACGGGTAACGCGAACAAATGCACTTTGCCTATGCAAGGGTCAGCACAGAAGATCAAAATCTAAGCTTACAACTCGACGCGCTTAAAGCCGCAGGGTGTGAGAAGATTTTCAAAGAGAAGGTTTCGGGTGCTAAGACCGACCGGCCCGAACTCAATAAACTTCTCGACCAGGTACGCGAAGGTGATACCGTTACTGTCTGGAAACTCGACCGCTTGGGTAGATCACTGAAACATCTGATCGAAACGGTCAATCTCCTAAAAAGTAAGGGTGTTGAGTTCCGCTCCCTGAAAGAGTCGATCGATACCAGCACGGCAACCGGTAATCTAATCTTCAACATCTTTGGCAGCTTCGCCGAATTTGAGCGCGATATGTTGCGCGAACGTACCAACGCTGGACTGGCAGCCTCCCGAGCTAGAGGTATCACAGGAGGTCGCCGCCCAGGCATCACACCAGAACTGTTACAGAAAGCCAAGTCAGCCGTTGCGCTCTATAATGCTAAGACAGTTTCTGTCGACGATATCGCCAAGCAACTATCCATTTCAAAAGGGTCCCTGTATAAGCTGTTGAGGCATGAAGGTGTGGAAGTTTCACCCTATAAGAAATCCTAATCTCATGCAGACCAACGACGATGTGAAGTACCACCCGTTCAGCAACGGAAGTGAGTTCGACACCTGGCACAGACGCAATTGTCAGCAATGCACCAAGTACACATTCGATGAAGCGCCTACATGTCTAGGTGATGAGGCGCTGACACTAGCCTTACTCGATGATGGCGCAATTAGCAAAGCTGTAGCTGATTTTATAGGAACCACCGACCGCAGCACGCAGGAAAATGGCTACAGCTTTTGCACGCTCAATTCATCCTGCAACCACTTTTCACAGAAATAATTCTCACCAATTCACCACCACTTACTACCATGAGCGATTCAATCAAATTCGAGATGCGCAAATACACGCGCCTAGCAACAGAAGAAGAACGTAGCGAACAGGTAATCAACCTGCTTTCTACAATGACTGCTATCGAAACAAAAAAGGCAGAAGCCAAAACAAAGGCCGCTGAATTCAAGGCCGAAATATCAAGCCTTGTAGATCGTGAAGATGATCTACGAATTCACCTGGAAGCCGGTACATTCCTTGAAGGCGTTGAGGTTCACGCGGTCGTTAACGAAATGTCAGGCAATACCGAATATTACGACCGTGAAGGAAACGAGGTTGTACCGCTTCGGCATCCTACCAGTAAGCAGGAAAAACGCAATGAGGCCGCAAAACGCCAAATGTCGATGTTTGGTGAGGAGCCGGCCACGCCAAATGATGCATCAACACCATTCACCGCTAACGATCTTGCCGAGTTAGGCAGTACTAATTATCAGTCTTTCGTTGATGCCTTCGAGGCTAACGCAAAAGACAGCGAATTTGAACCGCAAGAGTGGGCGGTTGGCGATCTGTCAGAAACACCCGATTCACAACGTTTTATCGTACTGACAATTTCAACCGATGGCGAGAATATAGCCGAGGTTATCACTGACTCAGGAGCGATACTATTTATCAGTCTGAACGATATCCACGGCCAGAAATACAGTTGCGGCTTGGAGTACGACTACACAACAAGAGAAGAAGTTGAACAGGATTGGAACGCCGGTCTGTTCACTCCATTCTTTGCCGCCGACAACCTGAAACACAACATTGCTTTTGACGACGAGTCGGCCGACGTAGACGAAACCGACAGCGACGTACTGACCAACGGTACCGAGCAGCCAGAAGCATCTACCCTGCAGGAAACCGAAACGTTTGACCCGGCCGAATTAGACTCCATGTATGTAGATCCGCAGCAGCCAGGAACGACTACGGAGCCAGGTGATTCGACGATGAAGCCGGAAGCAACTACAGCCGCAGTAATCAACGGCCAGCCTATGAGGAAGAACGGCAAGAAACCTGTAAAAGCATAATCAACTCACCAGCCCCCGACGCTCACTAACCGAAGGGGCTCACTCATTTACCACCATGAACAAGTATCACCCCAACGCAGACCCACAATTTGTAGCGATGGATAGCCATTACATGAACTTGGCTACCTCCGAATTCCTGCAATCATTACACACTTGCTTTGATAAACTTGGGTACATCTCGCTGGAATCGGATAAGCGTGATTTCTGCTATTCGCTCTGGAAACATGGCTATAAGCTTGTGCCAGTAGCCAAAAGCATTACCGAACTCGAAGCAGAACGTTTCGCCTGGAGCCGCGAAACATTCACCGAAGCAACGGCCATCAGCTCACTCCGCAAGCTGGAAAGCGAGATCAAGGAAATCGAAGCTGACATTTTGAAAGGCAACGATCCTACAACTGAATACGCCGACGCGCTTATGTGCCTGTTTGACAGTGCAGGCCGTCACGGTATTTCTGTCGACCAGATAACCGAAGCGTTCGCCAAGAAACTGGAGATCAACAAGGGCCGGCAATGGCGCAAAAATCCAGACGATTCATACTCGCATGTTCAAACTAACGGCGATCAACATGCAGGTAGTCAATTCTATATACAAAACGACTCCACACCACCATTGACTGATGATTCGCAGGCAGCCTACAGCATTCTACCTTAACCAACAAACAGCATGGTAAAGATTCGTATCTGCTCTGAAGATCCCCACGAGATAGAGGACGTAACTAGTTTATTCGAGTCGCTATTTCCAGACATGCGATTTACAGCCGCCCGACTCGGAGGAAACCCAAAATACGCCGACGATCCCAAGTACTTCAGCTACGGAGAACCGCGCGTCCATAACAAGAAGCCGATCCCGATTAACTTCAAGCTGATCGGAAAAAAGCTGACAAACACGCCAGCTCCCGTAGCCAAACCCAGCCAACCAAAGGCGAAGAAGCCAGCACACAAACCAGTAACTAAGTTCGCTATTCCTGACTGGCAACGTGTACTCGGGTTAGACAATGCTACTAAGCTTTCGTGGACCAAATGCCGCATTCGTTACCGAGAGCTGACTTCCGGAGAAATAAGCCAGACGACCCGGAACAAGTATGTCGAAGCAATGGAAGCCGCAGCCAGGCACTTCAAAATTTCACTATAACCATGCTGATCCCGCCCGAACTGTTCAACACGGCTACTATCGAATTTTTCCGCGCAAACAGACACCTGCCTACCGTTGACAAACTGCTCGATCTACGCAGCAGGACAAACAGAAACAAGGAAATCGGTACGTACCCGCCCAACTGGTTTATTGATCTGCTAATCAAGCTACGATCGCACCGTGATCAGCAGGCCAAATAACAATTCACCACCAAAAAACTCCACCATGCAGAACCAATCTCAGCCCGTTGAACTATGGGCCATCATCGAACTTTTCGGCCATCAGAAAATGGCCGGGAAAATCTCTGAACACGTGCTCGCTGGCAACTTCATCCGTATCGACGTTCCAGCAACTACCCGACAACCCGCCTATTCCAGAATGGTAAACCCATCAGCGATTTATGCAATCAATCCAGTTTCTGAAACCATAGCCCAGGCAATGGCCGAGCAATACCAAACAAAACCACTCGAAACCTGGGACATTCAGGAAATGTATAAGCGCCTGCAAGCCTCACTGCCAGCGCATAAAGCCAGCGGCGAATATTACGTCGATAGCGAGGATTAGCCAGACTGATTACTTACATACGGCCCCGCTCGACTTTCCCCAGTTGACTGTACAATTCCAAGCGCATTTGCAGAATACTAACCCCGCCTTGACTTCATATTATACAATTTCTCACTCGTTAACTTTCTCCGATTATGCGTCTACTCAGAATGGCTAGATTGTCTACCTCCCCTATCCCCCGCTGGCTAAAAGTCATCGTGACCGTAGCCCTTGCCATTATGCCACTAAGTGCAACTCTACAGGCCCAATCGATTACGCTTGATTCGCTCGGCACCTACGAGGCTTCCTACCGCACGTTTATGGTCCAGAAATGGAAGGCCGATCGAAAGGAATTCACCATCACCACCCGGAAAAAATGGTGGTATTACCTCCCAAGCCCAGGCTGGTCATTTCGTAGCCCCTCTATTAGCCTCAACACCGGTGTCATCGCCCAGATCGACCGTGATAAACTGACCCTGGCAGCCAGGCTGGAGGCACTCGATGCCCGCTACCAGGTCGAGTACACAGAAACGCTGGCCCGGATCAGCACAGAGTACCGGAAACTGGTAGTCCGGTCAGAGCAGCTTGACCGGGAGCGCAGGCTGCTGGCCAAACTGCTCGCCATCCAGCGGATCAATGACGAGGCGTTCAACAAACAGCAGCTATCCCCACAAGATCATCTGCAGGTCAGTTATGAATACGAACGGGCTGTCAGTGAATTCCGCCGTAAAGAGAGTGAACTGGCTATTACCGCTCTCGATTTCTTCAGCCTGTGCCGCTTCAACCTCCCTACGAAACAGCTCATCGACGTGGCCAGCAGCGACCCCTGCCCCGCCAGCACTGACCGCGACTTCAGCCTGACGGTCGCCTCAGACGTACCGATCAGACCAACTACCAGATAAGGAAGCAGCCCGGGAAGTGCCGGAAGGTAGCGCATCGCATTAGGTCATCAATCAGCTGTGAAAACCTATCGTCCAAAATTTCGGTGTACAGTACAGTTATCCCCACCAAATCCTGCTGCCCAGACAAGCCATCTGCCGTTGTACTTCGAAAAAGAGCCAAAGCTCAAGCCGCCTACAAACTCGCCGTTCCTGTAGGTAAACTCGATCGTCACCCGGGAGCGAATCACCGTAAGGTCCACTTTGTCTCCGCCATTGGGCCGCGCCAGGTGCGTCATTCGGCTATAGCTGACGGATGACCACTCCGTCACGCCATTTTGATCGAGGCACTCTCTATACTGATCAAACCGCAGCGCTGAGCGGGCGTCATCTTCCACGCTGTCATCTGGATGCATGCAGCGCATCCAGAGCGCTTTGTCGTTTGTTTTCAGCGCTTTCAGCAACAGTAGGCTCAACTCTTCCAGGGTGTCACCGCCAGCAGTCTTTCCAATACCCGACGAAACTGGGGCCGGTTTTACCGCTGCTGATCTGGCCGGGTTGGTCTGCCCGGTCTTTTTAAGAAACTCGGCATATTCCATTGCAAAGAATGTATTTCCCAGAAACTCCAGGGTCTGCCCGTCGTCGCCCGTAACGCCCGGGTGTCTGACAGGCTTTTGAATATCAACCGGGCGGACGTCGCACAGCCGATTCTTCACAGTGGCGGCGGGCCAGAGCCTGGAGCCACCCAGGTTTTCATAGACCTCAACCCGTCCCTTGTTCCCGTTCTCGGGTACCTTGTACTCAATATACACCACATAGCCGGACTCGGCGTCCCGAAAGAAGTTGTGACGGGCCAGCTGAATTTTATGGCCTTTCGTCAGCTCATCCGTGATGTACTGCAGTAAACTCATGTTCGGCTCTTCATACTTGGAGACCATCACGCGCTTCATCTGCCCTTTCTCCACGGCTGATACACTACTCCAGGGTTTCCAATTGAACCCACAGTCGGTGGTACCAGGTAGACGACTGCCCGTTGAATTGGTGATTGATGGGCTTTCTTTGATTAAGTGAGCGTAAGGGGACTCTTCCGCTACCACCTGAGCCGCTGCAGCCGCAGCAAACTCATTCACCAGAAACGACAGGTGTAGCGTACCACCGAAGTCATGATAACTGACCAGCAGCGCATACAGGGTAACCAGCTGGCCGGGCTTCGTTTCTTTGGGTAAAGTCTGCAGCAGCACTTCCTGAACGGGCATCCAGATCCGTTCACCCGCCACCTCAAACAGTGCCTCCTGCCGGAAGAGCCGGACACGATCGTTGGCAACGGCGTCAAAACCCGTCCTGCGAATGGGCAGGTCAAAGCTCCTGGCCCACCGATCATCCGTCAGCGGCCGGTACTGATTGGTGACCGTGGCCTGAAGGCTGACTTTCTCGACCCGGAAAAACGTCTGACCCGTTTTTCCATGTTTCCGATCATAGTCCGCGGCGTACGACCGCTCGGCGTTGAGCAGCTCCCCTGCGTTCTGCTGGGGATAGTTCCTGTCCCAATCGCCACCCAGGCGCGGAACGGCAGATCCCGCACTGCGGGGAGGAACCGTCTGGCCGGCCGACTGGATGCCGGTACCGGGAACAGACGATGCGTTTACAGGTGTACCGTCATAGCGGATCGTCAGCGTGGTCGTGCCGGAGTCAGCCATGAGATCCAGCTTACTCCGGTGCAGCTGCCAGACACGCCCGTTCTCGTTGAACTGATACTGCTCCTCCGTCGTCGTCAGCGTACTTTTCGACTCCACCGAGACGAAGCCGCCCGCCCTGATGGCGTTGTCCAGGCTGGCGATCCAGTCTTTATTGTCCGACGAGAACACCACCTGCCGGGTATTGTCGACCATGATCCAGTAGCTCGCCGTTGCCTCGGCGAAGAGTGGATTCGGATACGGCCGTACATAGCGGTAGTGCGTCCCCTCCTGTTTGTTCAGCTTTCCTTTCTTGTTGCTTTTGTACTTGAACCCCCAGGGGTTGACCAGCGCCAGAAAGCAGTTCTGATCAGGGCACTGAACCAGCTCCTTCAACTCGGCTACCGTGACCAGGTGCTGGTTCTGAGCGTTGGTACGGTTTCCACAAAGCAGGAAAAAGAGCAGCGTGCTCACAAGAATTTTCATAAACGAATCAAGGTATGTGCCTCACGGGTAGGGCAGTTTATCGTTTCCGGATGACCATCTCCACGCGTCGGTTCTCCGGGCAGTAGGCAGGTGGCGGGCAGTTTCGGCTCAGTGGCCGTGACGCCCCGAACCAGGCCGCTTCGACCCGGTAAGAAGCAATCCCTTTCCGCGACAGATAGTCTTTGACGGCTACCACCCGCCGACGCGACAGCTCCAGGTTTTCTTTGGCTTCGCCGATCAGGTCCGTATGCCCTTCGAGTCGTATTTCCGCAGTTGGGTTTGCGTTCAACCACTGCGCCAGCGCATCGAGGTCGGCGAAGGAATCTGCCAGCAGCTCATCGGCCGACTGGTCGAAGTTGACCTGCAGCCGAATTGGTTTGCGCACGGCGACGTTGTCAAACCGACTCCGGCCACTGTAGGGGACCTGGGTAGCTGGCTCGTGCTGGTGGGCTGATGGTTGGGGATTTGTTGGCGTGGGTAGAGGCTGAGGATAGGAAGGATCTGAATATGTCCTGGGTGAAGCGGGATCCGTAGCGCGCTGCGCTGGTTTGGCACGCTGCCGGACAGGACGGCCCCGATGACGCGTTTCAAACAGCGTAAAGCCAACCAGCCTTAGGTTGAGCACGACGTTCATGGTTGAATAAGACGCCGTGGCCACACCCGTTAACCGCTGATTTGTATAGTAAGCGTATTGTTCCGTCATGGCGTATCGACTCACGGGTAGTTCAACCGCAATGGAAAACTCCATGGGATACTTTTTCGACGTCAGCCCAACCTCCGGAACAATCGAAAAACGGCTGCTGGCCTGATCAGCGGCGGTAACGAGAAATCCGGTGCCATTCTCCGTAAAATTCAACTTATACGCACTGTCAACCGGTTTGTTAAACGCACCTGTCGTATAGCCGGTATGATAGAGCCCATTCAGGCGGACAAACAAACCAGGATTCCAGTATTTGGCCAGGCCAAGCAGTATACCGTGCGACTCCAGATCACTGTTTCTGGATTCCAGCCTATATCCTTTGAACATAAAGGGAATATTCTTATACGAATAGCTGTAGCGGCTGAAGTGATAGCCTCCGTTGATGAGCCAACCGTTGCCGTTTCGCCTGAACAGCCCATACCGGAGCTGCACATCGGCGTTGTACTCGTCAAACTTTACCTCTTCTATCGTTCCCTGATCGTTTAACGCATAGTACGTGCAGCCACACCAGCCACTACGTTCCGGCTTACCTTTATAGGCAATAACTACCCGGCCGGTATTGTGGACCACCGGCTCAGGCGCCGACAGACGAACGCCGATGTTTCCGCTGATACCAAACGAGGTTCGTAAAGGAATGGATTCATCGGAGTCTTGCGCATACACGTTTGCCGGTAGCTGCCCAACAAAAAGGAGCAGTAGGATCCGGGTGACATGTATCAGGGGCATAGAAGCTTTCATGTGGCGTATACCATCTGGTTTATCTAGCGTCTGTCAGCAGGACGGCTCTGCACCGACGCATCATCAGTTGCGCCTCCTCAGCCATACGTAGCCAGCCAGCGAAGCAGGAGGAGCACTTGCCGCCCTTGAACGGATAGGGTTATACGCCGTTCGTGTCTATGAGCCACTGTTTCATCTCGGCCACCTGACGGTTGACCTCCTCTCTGGCTTCTTTCATCTTCGTGCTGCGGGTTGTCGCCAGATAGATAATCCCCCCGAAGGCCAGCAGGGTAACCAGCCAGTGCACCGCACACAGCAGGACGGCACCGGCACACAGCAGAAAATAGATGATCGTCCCCAGGGGTGGCATCACCAGGCTTCGTACCATATGGTCCAGGGTATTCAGCGTTTGCCAGGTGCCCGTGTTGTAGTTAAGAACGCCCACATATTGCCTGTTTTCGCCGTGCTCACCCGACACCATCAGGATGCTCACCTTCTGGTTCTCCCGCACACTCAGATCGCTGCTCAGGGTGTGGTCCAATTCTTTGTCGCCATCCCTCATCCACAGCTCCGTCACGGTCGTGTTCGTACTGCTTACGTTCAGGGTCGTCGGCGTCGACACGACCGTGCGCCCATACTGCTGCGTGCCTCCGCCCGATGCCGAGGCGTTGAATTTGGTTTCTACCCGTTTCGATACTTTGTCGACCAGGCCGGTATTGGCCATAAAACGGATCGTTTTTCCGTTGACCTGCAGCACGGCAGGCGCAGTTGATGTGTTCATCACTGGATTGGTTAAACTGGTTTGTGGACTAACGTTTACTGACGTACCAGCCGAAGGCTGCTTTTCTGGGCATCGGAGGTGGCACTGAGCAGGTACAGCGCGGCAGGGTGCTGGCCCAGGTCGAGGTGTTCCGTATGCTGCCCCGATACGCTGACCGTCTGTTGCCAGACAGCCCGCCCGGTCAGGTCTCGCACTGTCAGCGTAACCGGCACGGTGCGGCCTGGCTGGGTGACGATACGTACCTGGACCGCGCCAGGCGTCGGATTAGGCGAAGCCGACAGCGAAAAGTCAGGCCCGGTCAGGGGTTCTTCCGTCGCCGTGATCAGGCCGATGACAGTAGGCTGAGCCGTGGTTGAGCAACCATCCTGCGCGACAACGACGGCATACGAACCCGGCTGCTGCGTGGTGTAGGTCACCTGCATAGCGCCGCTGACAGGCTGCCCGTCACGCGTCCACTGGTAGGTCAGCCCTGAACCTCCGTTAGCCGTAAGGGTCACACTGGTTCCACCGATGATGCCCGGTGCCGACGCTGTGATGGTAGCGCTGGGGGCGGGCCGCTGGGTCACCGTCGTCGTGGCCGAAGCGCTGGCACAGCCGCTGGCATCGGTTACCGTCACGGTATAGGCCCCGCCCGTATTGACCGGCAACGTACCGGCCGACGTACCCACGGCGGTCGTGCCCTGTTTCCAGCTATACACATAAGGCCCGGTGCCACCCGTGGCTGTAGCCGTCAGTGTGGTCGACTGACCGGTGCAGAAGCTGGTGGCACCACTCAGGCTGAGGGTGGGCAGGCTGGTGTTTTCGGTCACGGCCAGCGAGGCCGTGGCAACGCACCCCTGCGCGTCGGTAGCCTTCACAGAATACGTCCCCCCCTGTGCGGCCGTTAGACTGGTCGTTTTGGCCAGCTCCGTCCCTGCCCGTGTCCAGCTTAGGGTCACCGGCAGGTTGCCTCCCGTTACCCCTGCCGCCAGGACGGTGTTACCACCCTTACAGAATTTATCGGCCCCACTAATGGCCACCGCCAATCCTTTGCAGTCAACACTCCGGTAGGTGAACGTCTGCGAATACACCTCGCTTCGGGTTCCATTTTCGTCAGTGGCCCACAGGCTCACCGTATAGGTCTGCCCTACCACGAGCTGGGAGATATCACCCGGTACGGCTACTTGAACCGACGTAGCCGGGGTGGGCAGCTGATAGCTGTACTGGCCTATCACTGTTCCTGACCGGGCGTAGAAATAGTCGAGCCGGACGATTTTGGCCGGCACAGCCCCTGCCAGCACGTTCACCAGGCGCAGGTAGGTATGGCTCCAGCGAGTGTTGGCGTCACGGGTGCGGACAAACAGCAAATGGTAGCCGTTGGTCAGGCCCGTCATCGGCACCGTCAGGTTCAGGTCAGCCACCGTTCCGGCACCCGATACAGGTACGACGGTATTGAGGCCATGGCCTTTGTCGGTATCCCAGCCATATTCGAGCTGACGGATCTGGGCGTGCAGGTTCAGGCTAAGGCCGGCCAGCACCAGGGAGAGAAGCAGCGTTTTCATCTTAGTTCGCTCCCCTTATTTTCACGTTGATCTGCAGGCCCGCTGCGGCTGAACCAGTGCCGGGTACATTCAGTTCATAGATGATCGGGATCGGCGGCACTCCCGACAGCATATAGGGCTCCGACCCACCAAAAATACCCGGTTGAGTGCCGCCATACCCCGCCGTGATGTAGGGTGAAGTTGACTTAATCCGGTATTTGCCATCGCTGCTGGTACCTCCTACAAAGAGATTGGCGGGGTCGTAGGTAATGTTGCCATTACTGGTACCAAACTGCTGATTCTGAGCAAGGTTGTTCTGAAAGTTCGGCGATCTGATATCGACTTTTGCATCACGTTCAATCAGAATATTATTCCTGAACGTTCCGGCGGTAATTTGCCAGGTGTAGTCTTTGCCAACCAGAATATTATTGTCATAGCTCAGATAACTTGAGCCCAGGTTATCCCTGCCTATTATACAGTTTGTAACGGAAATATTGGAATTGTACGTAGCCGAGCCACCAATCTCGGTACAGTATGAATCGATCAGTTTGCAGTTAGACGTAGGCGTGGCGCTGGAGTAGCTGAAATTAAAACCGCCTTTACACCGGAGAATATAAACGTTACTTGCGCCGATAGACAGCGGGACATTCAATTCCATGCCGATGAAATAGGACCCCTCAGATCCTGGCGAGAACGTAGACGTGGTGAAGTCTAGTCTGGCACTGGCTGCCACGCTGTTCACTCCTATATTATCACCCAGAAAATAGCCAGGGCCAATAATGACTACCCGTTTATTGCAAGTAAAGTAGCGATAATCAATGGCTGAACTTTCTACCATCAATGTATCCCCATTTTTGAACTTAAAATCATCAAGAGCCGTCTGAATCTGATTAAACAAACCTAGAGAGGTATTCTGGGTCAACCCATTGTTAACCCGGAAGACAGTGGCCGACACAGACCCGGTGCTGAGTAGTAGCAATAGACCTAAGAAGTAGAAAGTGCTTTTCATGGTATCGATGTGGTTTTATGGATTGGTCAATACGTACTGATTGGTGCTGTTCCCCGTTTTTGGGCTGACCGTGATCCGGGTCAGGTCGAGCTGGGTGTCGTTCACCGAATTGATGGTGAATTCGATGGTTCCATTCGTACTGCTTGGTGGCAGCGTCAGGTTTTTCAGGACCAGCCGCGTGCCGCCGGTAACTTCGTACTGGCCGGTGGCCGTCACGCCGTCCCAGTCGCTGAAGCTGACAGCGGGCGGATTGCTCAGGTCGAGGCGGAACGCGGTGTAGTTGCGGCTGTTAGCTGCCCCACCTTTCGTATACACAGTAGCACTGTTTTCCTTCACGCTTTGCGCTGACCAAACTTTTTTAAGCTGGTCCGTACTGGGGGCGACGGCGGTTTTCTTACCGCAGGACAATTGGCTCGCTATGAGCAACAGGGCCAGCCAACCGGCTATCCAGTAGCGGAGAATAGAACTTGTTTTCATAAAAAGGGTGTGGATAGAATCAAAAAGCAGGTGCCGACGGAAAATCCTGTCAGCGACCTACTTCGAAGAAATATGAAGCCTTAAGGCCAAATAAAGTATTGCGCACGGAGTGGGAAGGCTGCCGGGTGAGACTGGGGTTATAATTGGATAAACCAATCTGACTGTATACGCCCAGCTCAATCGGTAAACCGAGGCGGTCACGCTCTCGTACCAGGCCTATGATGATTCCCGTGTCGGTAGGCAACAGATCGTCCGTGATGCTGCTGCCAACAGTGAGACTGGCAGTCTGACCTTCGAAAATAGTATTGCCCAGATACCTGACTGGATCTATCGTGGACGTACCACCTAGCGCCAGTCCGAACACCGGCCCGCCTACAATCCGAAAACCCTTTTGCCCAACGGCCACATTGACCAGTAGCGGGATTTCCAGATAATAACTCTTTTGGCTACCGGTGATTGTAGGAACGTTTGCCTGAGTGCTTTTTACGGTTAAGTTGAAGCCTTTTGGCGTGTAAAATAGACCCGTGCGGAAAGCTAAACGTTCCGTAAACGGATACTCTGCAAAGGCTCCGATCTGCCATTTGAAGGCCAGGCCAATATCTGTTTTAGCCGTACCACTGTTCAGATCGGCTTTATAGGCATTGGACAGCGAAACAGAAGACGTGTTTACGCCTAGCGTCGGGGCGATGCGCCATCGCTGCTGGGCCATCATAGGGGCGTAGCAGGCCAGCCCCAGTATGAACAGGAGGTACTTTCTCATAAGAAATTGCGGTTTGGATAGACGTGGAAAGCGGACTGCGGCGACCGATCTGAGACGGTCAGGTACGTTACTTGGTGTTATTGCGTAAGGAGAAGTCGTAAATCTTCAGCGAAGACGTAAACTCGCTGCCTTTGTTGTATAGGAAGGCGTATTCACCCGCCGCAACATCCTGCTCGAAATAGACTTTATAGAGCTGAGCACTGATCTTTTTGAACCGAAAGGGTACAGATCCAGCGGCAAACCCCGTTTCGCTGGTATAAGCCGACTGGTTGCCAACAGAGAATTCCCGCCCACGGCCGCTTACTTTAGTGCGTAAAAGCACAAAATCGTTGGGGCTGGCCACTCCGTCGAACACCGATTCAGCTACCTCATTCATGACTTTTCGACCACCGCTAAACACCAGATAAAACACGGGACGGTTGTCTTCCACCACCATATTGGCCGATTTATTGGCCAGTCCTACCCGCCGCGATGTTCCTGTAATACCGCCAGTCAGCTGACCGGCAACCGACTCGCCTACACTGCCCGTTTTGGTCTGGTTGGTGGTAGTTGGCTCCAGCTGCACATATTGCGGTTTAGGCGTTTTATACTCTTCATAATAAATACCCGGCTCAGCAAAACGGCTTCTGGCTGCGATGGGCAGCGTTTCAGGATGCTCGGGCAGCGCACCAGCAATCAGATTAGGGTTTGTACTTTGCTGCTGAGCCCGCTTGGGAATCATCATCACTTTCACCAGTTGATCGGGTACTCTGGCTGTTTTCAGCGCTACGATGTCATCGGTCGAGAGGCTGAAACTGGTTTCGCTGTACTGGATTTTTTTGGTGATTACATCCCGGGAAACGCCACCCTGATACATGTCGATGATATCCTGATTCCGCAGCGTCGGCAACGGCGACGACGCAAGCAGCATAGCATCCACGATCGCATCAGGTACAACCGCCTGTCGGAGCTCGACCAGACCGTTGGTCGACATATTAAACTGCGATGGGCTGGCCTTTATCTTGTCCAGAATGAGGCCCCGATCTATTTTAGCCTTCACCAGCGTGATGATATTCTGGTTTTTAAGAACTTCCTGCGCATTGCACAAGCGACAAAACAGACAGAAGTAAACAAAAAAGTAGACGGTTCTTTTCATTGCAGACAGACAGGAAACGGGTAAAATCAGATGCAGAGAGAGGCAAGGGCTAGCGTTTCACGAACTTGAACACGAGTAAACTTATAGACTACGCATGGGAATCATGCTGGTAATGCCGGTTTAACTTCCCAACCGCCAGACTGCTACGGCGAATCGGCCCGTTGGCTTTCCCGGCGAAGGCGCACCAGCGTCAGACGCCGATGCAGGGCTTCCCGGTACTTTGGAGAGAGCGGCACCTTCAATCCATCGACCTCGACGCTGCCGGGCTGGATAGCATCGATGTAAAGCAGATTAACGATATACGAGCGCGACACCTGCACAAACAGTGTCTCGTTGAGGTACGTCTGGAACTGACTTAGATGCGTTGAAACCACCTGTCTGACCCCACCCGTCAGGCGCAGTTCAACCGATGAACGGGCTCCCTTAACCAGCTTTATATCCGACTGCAAAACGCAGACATACTGCTTGTGATCAGGCACATACAACCGATCAGCAAGCCGAGCCGAGTGACTTTTTACAGTAGAGACATCAACGTATTGAGGCGTCATTGCTTGAGCAGAGTAAAATCAAGATCCACTACTTTCCAGAAAAAGCAGGAAGCTGACTGGCAGGCAGACTACCTGTCCAGTTAGCGACCCGTGTTGTCAAACCTGTGTCCATATTCATACTGTCGGGTGCAGCACGACTATCACATGGACGGTGCACCTATTTTTTTACCGGGACGTAGATACCAGTATTACCAGGCGCTACCCTATGAGTTTAGGCGTTTTCGTATCCGGTTGTTTTTTGCCTACATTTCAGTGAGAACGACTAACAATCACCGTCAATCTCTGCACTTCGTCCCTCTGAATAGGCTTCTGACTAATGAATACCCGTTTAGCTGGTGGAAGTAAATAATTGGTTAAATTATTTTTCAGTTAACCATACCCTCTATCCACCCTTCACATGTCAATACCGCATAACCATCAGCTAACCAAGCAGGTAGTCAGCCATTTTAAGCTGTCTCTTTCCTGTCATTGTGGTACCACGCTCCGACAAACGCTGTGGGGCATCTGTGTTCTGGCAGGTTGGATTATGACGCCTGCATACGCCCAGTCATCCTGGCAAACAGCAGCCGATAGTTCAGCCCGTTTTCTGGCAGACGGTGACTACACCAATGCCTACCGGAAAGGCCTCCAGGCGGCTCTGCTGGAGAAGCCGGTTCAACAGGCTGACTCAGTCTGGCTAGCCGTAAGCCTCCTCGCCCGGCGGTTGCCTGACTCAGCGGCGGTAACAACAGCACTAAAGGCAGGACAGTACTACGTCGCTCAGTATGAATACGATCGGGCGCTTACCTATATACAGCGATCTCTCCAAAAGAGTGATAGTCTCCACCTACCACAGTACCAGCTACAGGCGCGGCTTATAGCAGCCAGAGTCGCTATCAGGAAACAGGACGTTGACAAAGCCAAATCCCTGTACAGATGGGTGCTCAGAGACACACTCGCCAGGGTATGTATGGATTGTCAGGTCGACGCTCTTATTGGACTGGCATCGTTATACGTTGGAACCCGGCCCGATTCTTCTCTGATTATGGTCCGGCAAGGCATGGCAACGCTCCAGCAGATACCCAATTACCAAAAGAGCCAGTACTACCCACTTATCCACGGAGTGCTGGCCCAGGTTGCCGCCGTGTCGGGTGATTTAACAACGGCAATTCAAGAGATAGACGAAAGCTATACGTCGGCTAAATCGATCATGCCTGACAATCCGCTTCTGACAGGCATCGCCTTCATGTATGCACAGATCATGGGTGATGTAAACGATGAGAAAGCGCTTGAAGCAACGCGGACAGCCCGAAAGCTGCTGAACCGTCAGTCCACCTCCAGAAAACACCCCTACTATTGCCGGCTGCTCAACAATGAGATTGGATTGCTTCGTGTACTGGGTCGTAATCCGGAAGCTGTCCTGCTGGCTGATTCGATCATGCAGCGTCATTCACTCGACGAACTGATGTCTTTGTCCGGATCTGATCTGCTTCTGTCGCAGATCACCCGGTCGTACATTGAGGCAAAACAAGATGGCAACCTGGATCAGATAGCACAGAAAGCACAGCAACTGCTTACTCTTAACGATCATAAACAGCTAAATCCGTCCTTCCTGTATAGCCTGCTTGGGCGCTACTATCAGTATAAAGGCAACTACACTGAAGCTGTACGATGCCTGAAAGAAGAAGCCCGTCTGGACTCACTGAACATGGGTGCTACGCTGGTTAACTATTCACTCGTCAACAGGCTGGCTGTCTGCCAGGCACAGGCAGGGCAACGATCAGACGCCTATACATCTTTTAGCCAGCTTGTATCAGCGTTTGACAGGGATATTCGCACGAACCTATGGCTGATGAGTGACGCTGAACGCGATAATTACCTGCAGACGACGGTGATCAGCGGACTTTTCTGGCACCTGCTACGACGATCCGATCCAGAGCCAAATGAAATAGGTCTGGCGTTTGATTACAAGCTGCTTCAGCAGGGGGTTCGGCTCAAGATGAACCGTACAATCAACCGTTTTACCCATACCCGAAACCAGTCTGATTCCAGTATGACCACTGTCCGTCAGCTCATGAATGTGCGGATGCAGCTGGCAGACCAGCGTATGGCAACTCAATCTGCTGCACACCGTCAGTTGCAACAAACGGCCGACTCGCTGGAGCGACTGATGGGTAAGGATGCCATAACGCTGGATAATACACTCAAAACGGTCCACTGGCAGGATATACGCAACAGATTGAAGCCAGGTGAAGCAGCTGTTGAACTGATCTGGTATACCACCTTCTCGCGGAATGGTCAGACAGCCGACTCAGGCGCTTATTCAGCTTTCCTGATCCGACCCGAATGGGCGACACCAAAAGTGATCCAGCTTGTCACGCCCGACGACCAGACAAACGACTTTACAGGCGAAAAGCTGGCTGCCTCACGGGAACCGACCTATTACACCAGCGTTATCTTTTCGCGCACTAACCAGAAAAAGCGCTTTACCCAGTTCTGGCAACCTATTGCCACAGCCCTTGGGCCCGTTAAGCGACTCTATATCGCCTTAGATGGCCAATACCAGCAACTGAGCCTGCCAACCATACAAAACCCAGTCACTGGCCGCTACCTTACCGACGACATGGACATTGTGGTGCTGAATTCCACACAGGATATACTCGAGCCACCGAGCCGGTCATCGAACCGGACTGCTGAGCTGGTTGGCCATCCAGCCTATTCTCTTGTCCATTCAGCAGCAAAGAAACCAGGACAGCCAACCAGACAAAGGAGGCAGGTTACTACGCGCAACGGCCTGACATTCGAGGAATTACCCTACTCCAAAGTAGAGGTTCAGCAACTCAGCGGGCTCTTTACCTCCTTTAACCTTCAACCACGGTTACGAACCGATGAAGCCGCTTCTGAGTCAGCTTTTCAGCAAATGAAATCACCCCGACTCCTCCACGTAGCTACACATGGCTATCTCCGGGATCCATCAACTCAGCTGGCATCGAATCAGTTGCTGACCTGCGGCCTGGTCCTGGCTGGCGCTGCCGATACGGTCCGGCTAAAAAACCAGACAGATGGTATATTGACCGGATATGAAGCTAGTCTGCTAAACCTACACGATACGGAGTTGGTCGTACTCAGTGCCTGTGAATCAGGCGTCGGTGCGTATAGCGAAGGAGAAGGCATCAATGGCCTTCAGCGGGCTTTTCTGCTGGCTGGCGCCCGGTCGGTACTGGTAAGCCTCTGGCGGGTAAACGACCAGTTGACCCAGCAGCTGATGACTGATTTTTATCGCTATTGGCTGACTGGTGCATCAAAATCGCAGGCTCTGCACAAAGCTCAGTTAAACCTACGCAAACAGCACCCCAACCCCTATTATTGGGGTGCATTTGTCTTAGTAGGTCAATAAAAACCCAACACCTTACTATCACTAACAAGCGATGCGTTTACTGGTCATTCTACTTCTGGGGACTTGGTTAGGGCAACCACTTCAGGCACAGACGCTAACTTTCCACGAGAAGGAGGCGTTCGCCAATCAGGTCCTTGAGCGTATAGGAGCCGCCTATGGATTTGATGTACTCGGGTTACCTAAACTGGTCGTTTATCCAAAAAGAGCAAATAATCGGCATATTGCTCACTTACAGATGATCGAAGCCTGGCTCAGGCAGCCTGATTATAGTCTTTACCGGAGTCGCCTGATTATGGATGAAGCGCTCTTCGACCTCTGCGCAGCCATTGACAAAAAAGGAGTCAGCGATGCCGGAACGGCTCTGGCTTTTGTGCTCTCCCACGAGATGGCTCACTTTTACCACCGACATGCTACGTTTCGCAGCTTTGCCGATCAGAAAAGCGCTCCCATGCCCGAAAAAATCTCGATCGATCAGGAGAGTCAGGCTGATCAGACAGGTCTGCTGTTTGCCTACATGGCAGGCTTTGATCCCGAGCCTGTCCTTGAGCAGCTATTCAACTCGCTGTATACTACTTATCAGCTGGCTGATAAGCTCTGGGGGTATCCCACAAAAGCGGACCGGCAACATACTACCCGGACTAAAGCGGTAGAATTCCGAAACTTTGGCAACCTGTTTGCCGTGGGGCACGCACTCTACTGCCACGAACGTTTTCCGGAAGCAGCCCGCTGTTTCGAGTACGTGTTTACCCGATATCCACTCAAAGAAGCGTTTAATAACTTTGGCGTTTGCCGACTACAGCAACTGATCCGCTCCCGCAAAAAAGATGCGCTTAGCTATTTTGCCTTTCCCTTCGAGGTAGACCCACGTAACCGACTGCTCCAGATGGGTGAACGGAGTGGACTACCTCCGGGTCCTGAGCAGGCTACCTGGATTAAAGACGCCGACATTGCGTTTGGACGGGCCATCGGATTAGACGCGGCGTACAGGCCTGCTTACCTGAATCAGGCACAGGCCGCCCTGCTGTCTACTAACGCCTTCCTATCGATTGGCATCCTGACAAACATGACTCAGAAAACCAGTCAACCATTACCACCCAATGGGTATCTGATTCAGGGGATGGCCTACAGCGCACTAGGTGATTGGCCGAAAGCTAATCAGAATTTCAGTCTCGCCGTAAAGAAGGGGGCATTTCAGGCTCACTTCAACGGCGAGGTGGCGCAGTTGATCAGGACGAAACAACAAAATGCCGCCCGTCATCCGTTGCCGAAACCCCTACAACGAAAATCCGATCAATCACTTGGTTGCCAGACGGGCGGGCTACTTCTTCAGGAAGTTAATGATCCACCTGCTGCGATTACCTGGTCGGGGAATTACCTGATGGAACTCAGTACGCCACGTCCGTTTATTACTATCGAATCAGAACGAACGAAGACTGACACCTTCTTTCGGGTTAAACTCGGCCGGGATACGTTATACTTCGACCGTCCGCATCGCCTGCTTCGCAAAGGTCGCTGAGTCGTCACTTCTCTTCGTTGAGCGGAAGCCGGATGGAGCGTCCCTGCTCGAGCGCGTAGGTACGGTTGCCTACCCGAAGCCGGTAACGTACCTCTGATAGGCTCGTCAGCTGCCAGTCCTGATCCTTCCACAGATCGGGGCTGGTAGTAAAAATCCGAAGTGTATCCAGCTGACTGAACTCGTATGCATTGTCAGGAGCTTTGGTAACGACCCAGGCTACGGTGCCTACTGCCAGTGAATCCTGACCGGCAAGTCCAAGCTGCGTACCCTGCTGCTCAAACAGAAGCGCCTGCCCTGAAAACGGCTGGTCGTCGTCAAAAGGACGGATCCACCAGACCAGCCCTATTCCCAGCAGGAGAATGACCGAAGCAGCCGCTATCCAACGCATCGGAAACATAGTGCGTTTCACAGGGAGTGAACGTACCTGCGACCCGGCTTCCCAGGCGGCACGCCGCTCCCGTTTTCCTGTTTCGAACAATTCCCGCCGCAGTATGTAGTCGATTTTAAAGTCGGGGTCAGTAGTCACCAACTGGTCTACTTGCGCTTCTTCATCAGCACTCATAGGCTGGCCCGATACATAGCGATCGAGCAGATTATCTTTTTCGTCTGAGGTCATAACCGTAGCGGTTGAAGGCATCAATAAGTTTTTCGCAAAAAGGACGTTTGTGTACGCGATCCCAGTAGGTTCTCTGTAGGTAGGTGACGTTGAAAGGGGGATCATTGTCCGGATACAGCTGGATCATCAGCTGAGCGGTTTCTTCCCAGGAAAACCCCTCCATGAACTTAAGTCTGATCAACGTCTGCAGCTTTCCTATCTGCATATCCAGCACTTGCCGGACAAGTTCATAACGATCTTTGCTAATCAGCTCGACAAATGCATCGGCCCCCTTATCCTCGATCGACTCCAGGATAGATTGGCACCCATCGTCGTCTCCATCAGGTTGCCAGTCCTCCCGGTCGGTATCTTTATCTTTTCGGGTTGCCGCCCGTAAAAAATTTGTAGCGGCTTGCTTCAGCCACCCATTGATGGTGGAGTAGTCGTGTTTTAGTACAGCAGAACCAGCAGAACGGGCTTTGCTTAGTAACAGCAATAAGGCATCATGTACATAATCGTCTGGTTCACCCAGCTGATCCGGTTTGTTACCCAGCTGATAGCCCATGTGCGCCGACACAGCAGACGAGAACGTTTCCATCAGGTACTGCTCAGCCAGTTGGTCACCAGCCTGAATGGCATTCAGTAACTCGTCTTCTGGTAGCTTCCGATAGGGTTCGTACCGGTCTTTTCGTGTAAATATCCCCATACAGTTTTGCCGTTAAACATAGTGCTTATCTCTCTACTGTCCGGGAAAGGTAATACATCACATTTTGCATCAAAAAAAAGGTCGATGGCTTCATCCATCGACCCTGTAACCTGGTCTGCTCGTGGACACTGGAGCGATCTCACTGACAGCAACCCGGTCCGTTCGGTTTCTTGGGTGGCTCCGGCAGTTCGTCATCCATCAATCGGACACTGGTTGAATCTTTCCGGGTACGTTCGGCCGGTTCAACACCGGGGTTAGTCTGGCAGCCTGCCAGGTAAAGTAATGTGGCTACCACAAGGCACACGCCCGCTGAACGACAGGGGGCTACCCACCTCATAATCTGTCTCATACGTTTCTGGATATGGAAATGAATCGATGAATTCAGAGTACGTAGGCGCCTACCGTTATCTCTACTGCTAGTGTCGCTCAGGAGCGGAGTATCACATTTTAGTTGTATATTTTTTTACCAAACCGTTGCCCGCGGGTATTCATAGAGCAAGAACCAGACTGTGCCTGATCATGAGAAACCGCTACAGCGATGAGCAGCTTATCCTCCAGTTAGCCTCTTCGGATACCCGTGAGGTTGACAAAGCCGTGAAGCAGCTGCATGGCCAGTACAAAGACATGATCGTACGGCTGGTTCACCAGAACAGCGGTACGCTTCAGGATGGGGAGGAACTCTTTGACGATGCCCTATTAGGTTTGTGGCAGGCTGTGCAGGCAGGTCGGTACCAGCCCACTGCCCGAATCAAAACGTACCTGTACCAGATTGCCCGTAACCTGTGGCTCAATCGGATCAGGGCAGCCAGTCGGGCGGTACGCTTTACGGATACGGAATCATTGGATGATTACCATCTTATGAGCCTGGATGAGCCCTTAGAGCATAATGAGGCTGTCGATGCTTTCTGGGAGAAAGTCCGGGCTGTCGGCGAAACCTGCTACAATGTGCTGCGAGCCTATGCCGATGGCTATTCGATGCAGGAAATTGCCGTACGGTTTGAGCTGGGGACAGCTAACAACGCAAAAACGATTAAATACAACTGCCTTAAAAAGGTAGGAAAACCTTTAAGCTGAAGATTATGGAACGTCCAACCGGTCAGGAAAATGAATGGGAGTGGATCGAGCGCTACTGGACAGGACAGCTTCCTGCCGCTGAAAAAGTGTTTTTTGAACAGGTAATGAACGAGGACCCCCGTTTTGCCCAGGAGGTCGCTTCTCTTCAATATGGTCTTAAGGCCATGGAAACAATTCATATGGAGCAGCACATTCGTCAGACCCTTCAGCAACTGCATACTTCCGGCCGACAGCAGCAGTTAACCCGCACTCGATGGATATCCTGGGGAGGTGGATTAGCCGCAGCCTGCCTTGCAGCGCTGCTGATCCTGTTTGTCAAACCTGTCAGGCTACCAGGTTACGAGAATGACTGGGAAGTAATTCGTGATCTGAATAGTCAGTATCAGGCCGACTCAACTGACCAGCGCAAACAGGCTTTTGACCTGTTTTTCGAAGCACAGGCCTTGTATTCGGAAGGGCAGTCGGGACCAGCAGCCCACCGCTTTGAACAGGTACTGAACTTCACCAGGCTACGGCCCTATTTTCGGGAAGCCGTACAGTGGCACCTGGTGGTGTGTTACCTGAATACGGGGCAGCCCGAAAAAGCGAAAGATATCTACAACCAGCTGAAAGGAAAAGATGCGTATGATGTGGGCTTAGTCGATCGCTGGCAGATCGGCTGGCGTATCTGGCTGGCTACCTGAGTGTGACCTCGAACGCAGGTAGACAAACCCGACGCCGATGCTTAACAGTGCCAGCATGGAAATCACAATCCAGCTTATCGAGGGTGAGGTAGCGGGAAAGGCAACGTCGGGGTTCCCGATCAGCGTAAAATTCGCCCAGTAGTACGGATGTCCCCACTTTTGGGAAGCTGGGGAGGCCAGAAAATCCAGGCGTGCCTGCTGCAATGCTCTGTCCGCCGGTAATCCCTCGTGCAGATGCTTATAGAACAGATTTACCTGCTGGCTGGTTGACTGATTGTGTGCCGACCAGGTAGTCGTCAGAATGGTTGGGCAACCGGCTAATCTGAAGGCACGGGCCATGCTCAATATCCCCTCTGCCTTTCGTAACAGGCCGCTATTTCCCGAACAGGCACTCAACACCACCAGCCGGATCTGATCGAGCGGAAGATTGACTATTTCCAGCGATCGTAGCAGGCTGTCAGGCGTATTGGGATAGAAATTGATCGATGATGCTTCCGGGTGCGCATCATCAGCCGTCGCGTGTGTAGCCAGATGAATAAGGGTAGCCTGCGACATACGGCGAAGGAACGCTGACTTTGTTGCCTGGGCGTTCAGGAAAATATCCCCTCCCACCTGCTTCACTTCAGCAGCGGAGTTACGCAGTAAAGCTAGCGTGCCATGCTTTTTGTCCCGCCATGAAGAATCCTCACTGTAGGGGGCAAAGCTGATCGGACGAAATGGCCTGGCAGGTATCGTGTCTGAAAAGGTCAACTTAGCCGAATAGCTGTAGCTTAGTGCCAGCCGTTTGCAGAGATAGGCCTCCGGCTGTCCGGTAGCTTCAAGTACGTCAAACGGAATGTTGGCCAGCTGACCATCCCGCTCCACAATCAGTCGTTGAATCCCTGTCAACTGCGATTCGATCGGCCTGATGAGGTAATCAAATAACCGGTTGGCGGCGGGTCGTCCTTCGTAGTCGAACATACCTGGGTTGATGGAAAGAGATTGGTGCAACTCCGTAACTGCCCTTGCATAGGCTGGAGTCATCACCCGACGGAACATCACTACACGGGAGCGGGAGACCAGAAAACCATACAGGAAACGCTCACCGGTAAAGTAAGAAAGATACGCAGTGCTATTATCCAGTTTCTGTTGCAGCACAGGCAGCGGCAGTTGCCGGCTGGTATATTTTAGTTCGTAGTAACGGGGATACTGGTGGGCCAGCCGGTCTTCAAAGAAATACAGTGCGCGTTTTAAGTCGCCCACCCTGATCAACAGCTGTGACTGGTTTCTGCCTGCAGGCTGGTTGATCAACTGCGTTTCTACCGCAACAAGCTGTTGACGGAGGGTCTGCTCCTGCTGTAATACGCTGGCGGGAATCGTTTCATGCCTGACTGTTTTTTCATGCAGGGCATCGGCCATCCCCATCGCCTGGTAGGACTGAAGCAGGTCAAAAACGGCCGCATGCTGCTGGATTGCCTGCGGTTGACTCTGTATCTCAGAAAATGCCTCCAGTGCATGCTCTACACAGGGGTGAATCGATTCATTGAAAAAGTAAGAAGACTCCAGCCTCGTGAACGAACGGCGAATGCGCTGAGCAACGTTAAGAGCAACCCCATACGTGTCAATTGCCTTATTCAGCGCGTTCAACTCCTGTGTCTTTGAGTAGATACCAAACCAGATTCTTCCTTTAAGGTGCAGTGCTTCGTACAACGCTTTCCCGGCTTTGATGTCGTCGGAACTCGGATTCATCCCGGAGTTATTGTCGGCGAAAAGTACCGAAGCGGATAATAGTGCCTGCTGGACCAGTTTCAGCGCTGCCCCGTATTGCTTCCTGGTGAACGCAATCTCAGCCTGCCCCGTCCAGCTGGCTGCAATCAGCTCACCCTTACTCCCATACAGTCGGCGATATGTCTGAATGCAGCGTTGGTACGAGTGAATGGCGTCCTCACTAAGTCCCATCCGCTGCTCACACTTTCCCCGATAGTAGCTGCTTTCAAACTCAAAGTCATAATCCTGGGCACTCTGCTGCTGGCTGACAAGCTGTTCGTACTTTTTTTGGCTGAATTGCAGTAGCCGTAGTCCTTCAGCAAGCTGCCCGCCAGCCCTGTAACAGTTGCCGAGCAGCGCGTACCCCCAGCAGGCATCGACGGCCTCTGGTGAAAAATCATTTAGTGCATCCTGATAATATATCCCTGCCTGCCTGTACTGGTGAACAGAAAAATGGTAATTGGCCAGTTGTAAATACGACAATGCCGTTGAGCGTTTATTGCCGGTTTTACTGACCATCTCTACGGATTTGGTGATGTAGGCAGCCGCCTGCTCCTGATCACCCAGGCGCATCGCGTAGCTGCCTTTGTTGTAGTAATAGGCTTCGATATAGTCAGGTATAAGGCGCACCAGCCGTGGCCTGGCCTGAAGCAACTGCTCACTCCGATGGTACCAATACCTGGCAGAATCATTCATGGTCAGTCGGCTGTATATCGAGGCCAGCAAACTGTAATATTTAAACGACAGTGTATCGTCTGTGACGTTGTACGTCCGGGCCAGCTCAAGTCCCAACTGCGCCTGACGGATACCATCCATGTAGTAAGACTGGTCGAAGAAAGCACTGCTGAGCTGAAAGCGATAGTCGGCAGCGGCTTTGTATTGCTGCCTACCGACCGCCAGCTGGCAGGCCTTGTCGACATAGGTGACTGCTTGCCGGGGGCTTTCAGCCCGGAGCGCTGCCCTGACAAAATACGCCGCCGTACGGGAAGTCTGGCAGATCCCTGCAGCTGGAAGCAGTAACAGCCAGAGGCTTGCAAGACTGATGCTGTACCGTAGTTTCGTGCCCCACATAGATGGTTAAAGATACACAAAGGCAGGCTGGTATTAGTACCGCTGCCTGCTGCCTTACTACAGCCCCCCCCCCGCAGGGCAGCTTACTGTCCCCTGGCTATTTCCAGGCATCCAGGATAAGCCTGTTTTTCCATTCGTCAGCAATCTTGGCGTAAACCATTGTTGTCTGCAGTCGACTATGTCCCAGTGCCTTGCTCACCACCTCAAGTGGAATTCCCTTAACAATGGATAGTGTAGCATACGTATGTCGGGCAATGTGCGAACTCAGCAACGACCACTTTGGCACGGCCTTTACCACCATATGACCGTTCTGCTTGATCAATGTTTCTGTTGGCTGGCTAATGCCGGCGAGCTTGGCTATCTCTTTCAGGTTGTCGTTCATCTTCTGATTCGACAGAACAGGCAGCAGCCTATATTCCTCCGTATAGTTCCCCAGCACCCGGGCCGCTTTAGGCAGGATAGGCACCTCAACAGATTTGGTACGGCCCACTTTACGGCTGACTGATTTTTCGGGGATAAACGTGAGTACATCATACCCGCCTCTCGGCTGAATATTGGCGTTGGTGATGCGCCGTAGATCACTGTAGCGAAGACCTGTCCAGCACTGAAACAGGAAAGCATCCCGCGTTCTGGATAGATGGTCAGGCAATTCAGCCCGCTCCAGTTTCTCCAGTTCCAGTTCATTCAGCCAAATACGTTCTGTATCGATCTTCTGGCTACTGATTTTTGCCTGTTGTGGATGCAGCTTATGCCCGTTTAGCCGCAGGGCATTGAAAAATGTGGCCAGGTGCTTGCAGACACAGCCAATGGTATTGGGATGCAGCCCTTCGGCATCCAGAAATTTGAGGAATGATTTATGCTCAGCGTTGGTGTAATGCGTTATATACACTTTACCTTTTGATCGTTGCCAGCGAAGGAGCCTGGCTGTAGTGGAGCCCATCGATTTTATGGTACTCTCCTTGTAGCCCTCATTTTTGCATTGCAACCGGTACTGCTCATACCGGGTAGCCACATCCTCAACTGCTACGGGCGATTTAGACGCATTCAGTCCAGCCCGCAGGGTGTCATTCGTGATGGGCAGGCCATCGTTGCGCAGATCCCGGTAGGTATTGGTCAGCCGTTCCCGCAGCAGCTGTAAGTATTCGTTGGCCTGTTGATAGCCAGCCATGGACCGTCTGAACTTTTCTTTGTCTTTGTCCCATTCTGCCAGCTTACATTTTTCGCCGGTGGGATAGACCAGTTCGGTATCGCCATGGTTGAAGCGCATGTAAATGGGGTACTCGCCTGATTTGGTTTTTCTGCTCTCAGTAAGGGTAAACTTGATTTTATTCATTTTAGCGTTCGGGGATTTGTTCGGGGATGGTGGGTAGTATATCCCGCTAAATCGAGTAGCGCACCGAATGCAATATAAACACAAAACCCCTGAATATCAACGTATTCAGGGGTTTTTACACTACTATAGTAGTGATACTAAGTGATCGATACGGGACTTGAACCCGTGTCGCTGCCGTGAAAGGGCAGTGTCCTAACCGCTAGACGAATCGACCGTCTTTGTGAAAGACCTGACGTGTTTTTGATTGCTCAATTACGCCGTCAGCGAATCGTGATGCAAAAGTACAGCGATAAGCGTAAAATGCAATACCCACCCCTAAAATTTTCTTCTAAAAATGGGTTAGACCTCTTTTACTGCTATTTTTGATGAGTAACAATTAGCTCAATTTCAACTCGTTTCACCCCGCCATCGGCATGAAAAAAATTTTCATTGCTTACATCCTTTGTTGTACGTATCTGCTCTACACGCCGGTCTTTGCCCAAAGTTCTCTCCCCTCTCCGGCTCAGTTTCTGGGTTATTCTGTCGGAGAACGATATACACCTCATCATCGCGTTATTGCCTATGCCGAACAAGTTGCCCGGCAGGCCCCCACTCGTATTAAAGTAATTCCGTATGGCACCACATATGAAGGTCGCCAGTTAGCCGTGGTGGCGATTGGCAGCGAAGCCAATATCGCTCGCCTCGACGAAATCAGGACCGATAACCTGCGCCGTATCGGCATGCTGTCGGGTAAGCCTTCCGGCAACCCGATGCCCGCTATTCAGTGGCTGAGCTACAACGTTCATGGGAACGAAGCCGTCAGTTCGGAGGCATTTATGGAGGTCCTCTATGGTTTGCTGGAACCAGGTAAAGCCAGTTCAAACTTTACCGTATCACCAAAGATCCTGGAAACCAGCGTGGTCATTCTCGATCCGGGTCTTAACCCCGACGGGCACGATCGGTATGTAAACTGGTATAACCAGATGCAGGGTCGGGTGGCCGACCCCACGCCGTTTTCCCGCGAGCATAGCGAACCATGGCCCGGTGGTCGATACACACACTATTATTTTGACCCAAACCGCGACTGGGCCTGGCAAACCCAGGAAATCACCCAGCAGCGAATGACGCTTTATCAGCAATGGATGCCACACCTACACGGTGATTTTCATGAGATGGGTGTTGAAAGCCCGTACTATTTTGCCCCCTCAGCGAGACCCTTTCACGAAGACATCACGCCTTTTCAGCGGCAGTTCCAAACTGTTGTCGGCCAGTATTGCAGCCGCTACTTCGACAAGAACCACTGGCTGTACTATACCCGTGAGCGATTTGATTTGTTCTATCCGAGTTACGGCGATACATACCCAACATACAACGGGGCCATTGGTATGACCTACGAGCAGGGCGGAAACAGCCGGTCTGGCTTAGCCATTCGGAAAGCTGACGGCGACACCCTGACGCTCCGGCAGCGCATCGATCATCACGTAGCCTCATCCTTTGCAACGCTCGAATCAGTAGCTGATCGATCGGCAGAGGTCGTGAAAGAATTTGGCGCATTCTTCGACAAAGCACAGACATCCCCCGTAGGTACGTACAAAACGTATGTTGTTAAAAGCGGGGGTGATGACGGTAAAGTGATGGCCCTGCGCCAATTGCTCGATAAGAACCACATCCTGTACGGAACAGCCGGAAAAGCACAGACGGTTTCCAGCGGCTCATCAGCGAAAGGCAAGTCGTCAGGTACGTCTTCCGGGGTATACAACTACATGACACAGGCCACTGACAGGAACCTGTCAATTGATGAGCAGGACCTGATTATTAGTGCTTATCAGCCGAAATCAACCCTGTTGAAGATCTTGTTCGAGCCAAAGTCGATGCTGGAAGACTCCGTGACGTATGATATCACGGCCTGGTCGCTGCCTTATGCTTTCGGCTTGCAAACTTACGGTCTCACCAGCCGGATCGACCCGGTGGCGATAACGGCTAAACCAGCGTCTGTTACTACCGTTGACCGCCCGTATGCCTACCTGGCCAACTGGCAGTCAATGCCGTCTGTACAATTACTGGCCGGCCTCCTGAAAAAGAAAGTCCGGGTACGTTCGGCCGAAAAACCATTCGAACTGAACGGTAAGCAATACAGTGCAGGTACGTTGCTGATTACCCGGGCGGGCAACGAACGCCTCGGCAATCGTTTCGATGAGTTGGTTCGACAGGAAGCGGCCGCCTTAAACATCACCTTGTTCCCCGTTACTACCGGCTTTGTTACGAAAGGATCAGACTTCGGATCCGATTTTGTAATGTCGCTGAAGACACCCCGTGTGGCGGTTGTATCGGGCGAAGGCACGGCCGCTACGTCGGTGGGTGAAGTATGGCACTACTTCGATCAGGAGTTGAAATATCCGGTAAGCCTGGTCAACGGTGCCGACCTGGGGAGTGTTGACTGGACACAGATCGATGTGCTCGTACTGGCCAATGGCTACGGATACGGGCGTTTGCTCAACGATCGTACGCTGACAGCCATACGTGACTGGATTCGTGGAGGTGGTAAACTGATTGCCATGGAGCGGGCCGCTGCCGCTCTGGTGGGAAAAGAAGGCTTCGACCTGAAAGAAAAAGACGAGAAGAATGATCAGGACAAATCAAAAGGCAAAAAAGCCCTGACCGATTCGCTGAAAATTTATGCCGATCGCGAACGTGTAGCCGTTTCAGATGAAACACCGGGCAGCATCTACCGGCTGAATCTCGACGCCACCCATCCCCTTGGCTTCGGTTTGTCGGGCGGTTATTTCACATTGGTGCAGGATACCCATACCTACGATATGCTGAAAGACGGCTGGAACGTTGGCTACCTGAAAGACAGTAACCTGGTGGCTGGTTTTGCCGGCAAAAATGCGAAAGAGAAATTGAAGCAAACGCTGGCCATTGGGGTGCAGGATCTGGGTAAAGGACAGGTGATCTATCTGGCCGACAACCCACTTTTCCGCGGATTTTGGTACAATGGCAAACTCCTCTTTGGTAACGCTGTCTTCATGAGCGGTAATTAAGCCGCAAACAGCCTAACTCCGTAATCCTCAGCTTGGAAAACCGGCGCGGTCAGTATCTGTTCAGGCTGTACACCGTCCGTTTTCCAGGCTGAGGATTATTGCCTTATAAGTTTCCAGGGTTTACCATAGGGATATTCGGCTAAAAAGTAACTTTACTATCTGTAACTCATCCAAATCACAAACGGGTACTTCATGGATTCTTTTCACATTAAGGAAACACCTACCGTATACGACGTTGCTATTGTTGGCTCCGGCGCTGGTGGCGGCATGGCTGCCTATATGCTGGCTAAAGCCGGCGCTAAAGTAGTCCTGCTCGAAGCTGGTGGTTATTTTGACCCCGCCGACCCGAAGTACATTACTCAACTGAAGTGGCCCTATGAATCACCACGCCGGGGGGCGGGCACTACACGGGCATTTGGTGATTTCGACGCGGCCTGGGGTGGCTGGCAAATTGACGGTGAACCTTATACAGCCGCTGCGGGCACCGAATTCCACTGGTTCCGGTCGCGGATGTTGGGTGGCCGTACCAATCACTGGGGCCGTATCTCGATGCGTTTCGGGCCCGATGATTTTCGCCGTAAATCGTTGACTGGCGTTGGCGATGACTGGCCGATCACCTACGACGATCTGGCTCCGTATTATGACCGGGTTGATAAGCTGATCGGCGTGTTTGGCTCGAAAGAAGGCATGCGCAATGAACCAGACGGTCACTTTCTGCCCCCACCGAAGCCCCGTCTGCATGAGTTGCTATTGCAGAAGGCAGGCAAGGGCATTGGTATTCCCGTTATTCCGTCGCGGCTGTCAATTCTGACCAAAGCGATCAACAATGAGCGCGGCCAGTGTTTTTATTGCAATCAGTGTAATCGGTCTTGCCAGGCCTACGCCGACTTTTCATCGTCGTCGGTCTTGTGTATTCCGGCGGTTAAAACAGGTAATGTAACGCTCATCAACGGCGCCATGTGCCGCGAGGTGCTGACCGATCCGCAAACGGGTCAGGCTACAGGAATTAGTTTTGTGCATACAGGTACGTTGCAGGAGCATACGGTTCGCGCCAAGGCGGTTATGTTGGGCGCCAGTGCCTGCGAATCAGCGCGGATTCTGCTCAATTCAAAGTCGGCCCGCCACCCGGATGGCCTGGCCAACAGCAGTGGTGTGATTGGTAAGTACCTGAACGACTCTACGGGTGCTTCCCGGTCGGCGTTTGTTCCGGCGCTGATGGACCGGGTGCGGTACAACGAAGATGGTGTGGGCGGTATGCACGTGTTTACTCCCTGGTGGCTCGACAATAAGAAACTCGATTTTCCCCGGGGTTACCATATCGAATATGGCGGCGGAATGGGCATGCCTTCGTTCGGTTACGGGATGAACATGGAAAACATGAATGGCAAATACCCGTATAAGAATGGCCAAACGCTACCCGCCGGTGGCTACGGATCACGGCTGAAAGAGGATGCCCGCCGTTTCTATGGTGCCTACATTGGTATGGCAGGTCGGGGTGAACCGGTGCCCCTGGAAAGCAACTACTGCGAAATTGACCCAACGAAAGTTGACAAATACGGCATTCCAACGCTGCGCTTCAATTATAAATGGTCTGATTACGAAGTAAAGCAGGCCAAACACATGCAGGATACCTTCGAAGAAATAATTAGTTCGATGGGAGGCATACCACTTGGCGAGAAACCTGGCCCCAATACCAACCACGGGTATGGCCTGGAAGCCCCCGGCAAAATTATTCATGAGGTGGGAACAGTGCGGATGGGCAATGATCCTAAACGGTCAGCGCTGAATGCATTCCAGCAGGCTCATGAAGTAAAGAATCTCTTCGTCGTTGATGCCGCTCCGTTCGTTACTCAGGGCGACAAAAACGTAACGTGGACCATCCTGGCCTCGTCAATGCGCACGTCTGAATACCTCATCGATCAAGTCAAAAAGAAAAACATATGAAACGCAGAGATTCACTTAAAGCCTTAACGCTGAGTAGTCTCGGCATGGCTGTTGGTCCGGCAGAAGCGGCTGTACCGGCTCCGCCCGACAAGAAAGTGCCCCTGAAAGTACCCGGCGGCCGTCAGGCTTTTGAAGCTGAACGTGACGCGAAGCTGAACGCAGAGAAATTTTTCACACCCGCTGAACTCAAGACGGTGACATTGCTGTGTGATATCATTTTGCCCGCCGATGCCAAATCGGGGAGTGCGTCGCAGGCGGGTGTTCCGGCGTTTATCGAGTTTATGATGAAAGATCAGCCCGCCAACCAGACACCCATGCGCGGTGGGCTGGCATGGCTGGACAACCAGTGCCGCAAACGGTTTTCCAAACCGTTTGCCGACGCGACTAAAGCGCAGCAAATTGAGATGGTTGATCTGATCGCGTATCCGCAGAAGGCCACGCCGGCTATGTCGCAGGGTGTGGCCTTTTTCAACCTGATGCGCAACTTCACCATGACGGGGTTTTATACCAGTAAAATGGGTATCGAAGACCTTGGTTATATGGGCAACACCCCTAACAACTGGGACGGGCCGCCAGAAGCCGTGTTGAAGCAGTACGGACTCCTGAAATAGGCAGAAGGGAAAAGGAGGAGAGGGAGAACAGAGGAAGGGAAAGTTGGAAAGGAACGATGCAGTTTGTACGTTCTGCTCCCGCTCCACCCCTTCTTCCGTTCTCCCTCTCCTCCTTTTCCCTTTCCTACCCTTCCTCCTTTTTTCCTACTTTTGCCCCATATGGAACAACGTACCCTCTTTCAGCGGCTAAAGCCTCATTTGCTGTTTATTCTCGGGCTCTTCATTCTCACCTCTGTCTACTTTCTGCCAGCGTGGCAGGGAAAAGAATTGCCGCTTCAAGACGTCAGGCAGGGTAATGCCGCTACGATGGAATTGAGGCAGTATAAAAAAGAGACCGGGCAGTTCCCCAACTGGACCAACGCTCTCTTCAGCGGTATGCCCGGCTACCTCATTGCCCACGATTACCCGAACACCTATGTAGGTCTGGCCGCTGCGGCCGTGCTTAGGCTATTCCCCCGGCCTGTCGACGTGGTATTCATGCAGATGCTTGGCATGTACATCTTGCTGGTTGTGTTGCTGGGCAGATCAGGTATTGACCGGGAAACTGACGCAGCAGATACGCCACTCTCTGGCTCATCGCGGGGGTGGCTGGCTGCTATGGGGGCGGCGGCCTACGGGCTGGCCTCCTGGAATCTGATCACCATTGAAGCAGGGCACATTTCTAAAATTCTGGCGCTGGGTTATGCACCCGGTATACTGGCTGGTCTGGTACTCTGCCTGCGCGGCCGTTACTGGCCCGGAGCCGCCGTTACGGGTCTGTTCGCCTGTCTGAACATCAGCGCCAACCACGTTCAGATCACCTATTACCTCTTTCTATGTGTCGGTATATATGTGCTCATTGAAGGGATCCGGCTGGTTAGAATCGGCCAGGTACGTCGGTTGCTCATTGGGCTGGCTGTTTTTGGGATTACAACGGGTATCGGCATGGCGTCGTTCAGCAAACGCCTGCTGGTGCTGAACCAATATTCGAAAGAAACTACGCGGGGCAAGTCAGAACTTACGGCGAAAACAACGGCTGTTGCAGCTCCCGGGCAGGCAGCAACCGCTAAACCCGCCGACGGCCTGGACGAAGACTACGCATTTCAATACAGTTATGGCGTAGGCGAGGCGCTGACCATGCTGATTCCAAACCTGTATGGCGGACTGGCTGGCGCTGGTGGACTGGACTCGAAATCAGATACTTATCAGGTCCTGGTTAGCCGAGGTTTATCGGCCGACGAGTTGATTGGGCAGATACCGACCTACTGGGGCAGTACAAACGGGCCAGCGTATGCAGGGGCCATCTTAGTGTTTCTGTTTGTACTGGGCCTGCTGATCAGCAAATCGTCGTTACGGTGGTTCATGCTTGGCGGATTGCTGCTCACACTGTTGTTGGCAATGGGCAAGAACATGCTGTGGTTCAACGGTTTTCTGTTCAGCGTTCTCCCCTACTTCAACAAGTTCAGGGCGGTGACTATGACCCTCACCATGACACCAATCTTCCTGGGGGGCGGAGCGGCGCTGGCGCTGCAAGCCCTGCTTACTCAAAGGCCAACGTTCAAAGACATTCAACGTCCTTTTCTGATTGCTTTCGGCCTGACCGGGGGTGTTGCCCTCTTACTGGCGCTGCTTGGCGGTAGTTTGCTCGATTTCCAGGGCGAAAACGACGCGGCCATGTTTGGCGCCGATGCAGCTGACCTGCTGCGCGCACTCCGTAGCGACCGCGCCAGCCTGCTCAGGGCCGATGCATTCCGGGCGTTCTTCTACATCGCCGTGGCTGGTGGGCTTATCTGGCTCTACCTGACCGAGAAACTGAAAGCCGGTCTGTTATTACCGTTGCTGTTTTTGCTGAATACCATCGACGTGTACAGCCTGGGGCGGCGGTTTATCAATAATCAGAGCTTTATCCCCCACTCCACCGTTGATTCGGCTTTCGAAGAGACGCCCGCCGACGCACAGATTCTGCAAGATAAATCACTGAGCTACCGCGTATTCGACAATTCGAACGGCAATTTCGATTTCATGAGTAGCAACCGGGCATCCTATTTCCATAAGTCGATTGGGGGATACAATGCCGCCAAGCTGCAACGCTATCAGGAAATGATTACCTACGCGTTTAATAGCAATGCAGATAATATCCTGAACATGCTGAACGTGAAATACGTAATTGCACCGCCCGTCGACAGCACCGGTCGCCCGTCGGGAAATCCGGCGGCACAACAGAACCCCAACGCACTGGGTAACGCCTGGTTTGTGCAGAGCGTCCAGCAGGTTGCCGATGCCGATGCCGAAATGGCCGCGTTAAAAACGTTGAATGCTCAACAGACAGCCGTGGTTGATAAGCGATTCGCCGACCAGTTGAAGGGCCTTCCAGGTACGTTGGCTCCTGCAGGATCGATTCAGCTAACGGCCTACTCGCCCGACAAGCTAAGCTATCAGAGCGATAGTCCAACTGAGCAGGTGGCCGTTTTCTCGGAAGTATATTACCGGGGCAACGACGACTGGAAGGCGTATGTTGATGGCAAAGAAACACCCCACTTCCGGGCCGATTACATCTTGCGGGGCATGCGCGTACCAGCAGGCAAACACACCATCGAATTCCGCTTCGACCCACCCGTTGTTGCACTGGGCAACAGCCTCGACCTGATCGCTAATATTCTGTTAATCAGCCTCGTTGGAGCTGGCTTGTGGTTTTCGTTACGTGGAACAAAACAAGTTAGTGCCGGCAAGACGACCATAGGTGTTTAGGTACCTGCAGGAACGTACCTGAACGGTATAAACGAGTAGGGCCACCGCTGAACAGCGGTGGCCCTACTCGTTTATAAACAGTTGGAAAGCGTACAAATACACACCGCATTCAGCGATGAGCCCCACCTCATCCAACAGAAGGTAACAGATTGATAACCACTTAATCTATATCGAAAATCTGTACGCGCCAGCACTCGTATATTCGTACGCCTACTTCGCTACACAACCACTCAAATGCCAGCCAATGCCAACTGACTATAACGCCATTGCTAAAGAGTATCAGGCTTCAAAAATGATGCCCTGGCGAAAACACGTCGAGTCATATACCTTTTTTCAGTTGGTAGGCGAGCTGGCCCATCTGAATGTGCTCGACCTGGCTTGCGGCGAGGGCTTTTATACCAGACAACTTAAGCTCAGGGGGGCCGCCGGGGTAATGGGCGTAGATATTTCGGATGCGATGATCCAACTTGCCAATGAAGCAGAAGAGCAGCAATCACTTGGTGTCACCTACCATTGCCAGAATGTCTTATCACTGAATCTGAACAAAAAGTTTGATCTGATCACCGCAACTTACTTGCTCAACTATGCACAGACTGCTGATGAATTGCAGCAGATGGGACAGATCATTACCAACCATTTAAAACCTGGCGGGCGTTTTGTTACCATTAACAGCAACCCTGATTACCAGGCTCCCGTCGAGGCGATGTTTCCCTACGGCTTCACCCGCGAAAATGCCGGTTATGAGGAGGGAGCAGAAATCACCTGGCGGTTTTATCAACCCGACATGTCTCACATTGCCGTTGTAAATTATCATCTGGCTAAGGCCACTCATGAAACAGCGTTAAGTCAGGCTGGTCTTACCCAGATTCACTGGCATTCGGTAGGTTCTTCGCCAGCAGGCACCCACGATCAGGCAGAAGACTACTGGACAGCCATGCTGGATTATGAACCAATAATTGGGTTATCGGCAGTGAAACTGTGATGCAGCCTTGTCAACAGAGTATACATGTCATATTGGTGAGAATTCGACTGTCTGAATTGGCGTAAAACGAACCGCTCCTACTCAATATACTCCCTATGAAAAAGCGTTTGCCTCTACTTCAAGCACTACTAATTCCCATTCTGTACGCATTATCTGGTTGCGGCAATCAGCCAACTACTTCAGATCAGCAAGCTACCAACCAGGAAAAACCGGCTGATACCTACGTGTCTGGAGATGACTATGTCCTGTTCGAGCGAGTGCGTATACTCGACAAAAATGGCTTTACTGAACCTCAGGAAGCCTACAGTATTCTGTTGCCAACGGGTTGGAAAAGCGACGGTGAAATAAAGTGGAATGCGCCGGGGTCATCGTGCGCGGGCACATTTTCTCAGCTGACGGCCAAATCGGCTGATGGAAAGTTCAGTTTCGAGATTTATCCCGATGTCATTTATTCGTGGAATACCAGTCAGGAGCTGAGGCAATTTAACCAGAACAACAGCAGTTCTTCGCCTAACTGCGCATACAGAGAGCCGATGCAGGCAGAGCAGTATCTACGAGATGTATTTACTCGGGAAGAACTGAACAATGCTGAGCTGATAAAGATAGAACCCGCTCAGGCCGTGGTCGAGCAGATGCAACAATCGAATGAAGAAAGCCAACGGGAGTTGATGCAATATGGAGCAGGTCAAATGCAGTTCGATCAGACGGCAGTGAATGCTGAAGTACGCTGGCCGGATGGCCGGGAGGGATTAGTCGTGTTGGGCGTAACCACGCTGGAAACGGTTGTGCCAAATATCTATACTGGTACATCTGATAAAATTTACACAACTCAGGTAACCAAACGCACCGTCTTTACATACCCTGCCAGCGAAAAGGAGCGCGCTATAAATCAGTTTGCTGTTCTGATGAGTAGCATCCGGACCAACCCTACATGGAGCGATGCCGTTAAAGGTTTCTGGAAAGACGTGCGAGGAAAAAAACACATTGCCCACGTTGGCCGAATAAAAATGATGGATGATCAGACCCGTACTATAGGCCAAAACGCGATCCGTAACGGGGAAGCCCGGCTGAGGAGCATGGATTCCGATCTAAGAAACTGGGAAGAGCGACAAAACTCGCAGGATCGCATCCACACAAATTTTATAAAAACCATTCGTGAAGTAGAAAACTACCAGGATGCCACCGGAAAAGTTGAGCTAACCTCAGCGTATAATCATGCCTGGAGCAAAGGAGACGGTAGCACGTTCATTATGAGCAACAATCCTAATTTCGATCCGGCGGCTACATTCCAGGATCAAAGCTGGAAAGAGATGAAGAAAGTGGATTAGACCATTGACGCTGTACCTTCTGTGCGATAAGCGCCAGCGGTTAAAAGGCCAGTGAACCTCCTTCATCCGCTACTGTTAACGTACCTGGCAGGCCTACGGGCATAGCCAGGTTACGCCCTTCATGGCCAATTGGCATACCAAACGCTACCGGGTACGTATAGCCCGATACTGCTTCAGCAATAAGCTCATTGGCCGTTTTACCTGATGGCGATGTCAGGTTATCGCGCATGTCGGAGAACGTACCTACGAGCAGGCCGGCCAGGTTAGCTAATTTACCCGCCCGTCGAAGTTGAATCATCGTTCGGTCGAGTGAGAAGACAGTTTCGTCAATGTCTTCAATAAACAGCAGTTTGCCGGTCCAGTCTACATCTGACGACGTACCCAGTGCGTGAATCAGCAGCGACAGGTTCCCACCAGCCAACGTACCTACGCCCGTTCCTAAGCGATTGAGCGTGTTCGGCTTCGTTACATAGGGTGCAACAGGCTCGCCAAACAACCACTGACGAAGCGTTTCTATATCGTCTTCCATATCGTCTAGCCTGAATTGGCGGGGCATACTGGCGTGAAGGCTTGCCACGCCCAGTTGTTGAAGGTGGCTCAACAGAATCGTTATATCACTGAACCCAACCAGCCATTTCGGGTTGGTAAGCAACGGCGTGAGGTCGAGTTTTTCAACCAGACGATAGGACCCGTAACCACCCCTGGCCGCAAAAATTGCGCGCACAGATGGATCATTGATAGCCTGCTGAAGGTCGGCAAGGCGCTGCTCATCCGTACCGGCAAAAGCACCAATGCTGGCCTGTAAATGAGCACCTTCCAACACGGTCAATTGCCAGTCGTGGCGCAATAGGTGAAAGGCCTTATTCAGGTCGTCGTACGGAAGTGGGCTGGCCGGAGCCACGATAGTTACGGTATCACCGGGGCGTAGAAAAGGAGGAGTAATCACAGTTACCAGTTAGCAGTTACCAGCTATCAATTGAGTTCGGCGGGAATGGTTTCGTCGAGTTGGTCGAGGTCTACCAGCGTGGCCCGGCCAGCCAGAACGGTCGCCGTAAACATAGGTTTAAATTTCTGGCCCCAGCGAATTTCGTCGTAACGATACGAGAAACGACTGTGTACCGCCTGGTTGAACGTATCTTCAACACCACGCAACAAGATCAGGAATTCCGTATCTGATTCGGCTAGCTGCTCGGCGGTGCAGCCATAGAGCGGGCTCTCGTCGGTAATCGGGTGTACCAGTGTCCAGTTGGCCGGAAAGAAACTCACCTTGCTGCGTTCCAGTTTTAGCGGGTAATACCGGCGATACAGAGAACCGTCGGGCTTTCTGTCGAGGCGGGAGAGCGATACCTCCACTTCAACGTCAATCAACTGGTTGGTGCGCTGGTTAATAATGCGGAACATCCAGCCGTTGATGTCCAGGTAAGGCGCGAAAACCGAATTGGTCGAATAACGGATACTGGCCACCGGGCGCGAAAAACGGCCATACATTAAACCTGTGGCCATAGCAAATAGCAACAAGCCAAACATAGACTCAACGGCGGCTAATGCGCTGGTCCAGTACCCCATCGGGCTTATGTGGCCGTAGCCAACGGTAGTCAGTGTTTGTGAACTGAAGAAGAACGCCCCCATGAACCGGCCAATGGCTGTGTTTGGGGTTACTTTGTCAAGCCCAACCAGGTTCTCGTAGCCCAACAGGCTGTAGAACGTAGCAAAGAGGGTATTTGACGAGATATAAAAGGTAAAGACAATGCTCAGAAACTTCGGCCAGGGCATCGTAATCAGCGTGTGGTACAGGTTCACCTGATTCCAGAATCCCTGATGCGCCCGTACTACGTTGAAACTGCCGTCTTTGTTAACCAACCGGGAAGATGCATCGTTGATGGCCGTACCGAAGCCAAGATCTTCCCGTTTTACTTCCTGTTCAACCAGCGTACTACTACCACGGCGGCGGTCGGCCAGACGTTGCTGAAATGATTTATGTGGCAGCAACTCGGAGGATAACGGTTGTTTAGTCTTCTTAATCATACAGTGGAGGGATTCGTCAGTAGTACAAATCTGTCTATCGATTGATTCACAACATTAGTTAGAAGCGGTACAACGTTTATGCTTTGAAAAGCATCTATGCCTATAGTTACTCGCCCCCCATGAATGGAGAACTTAAACTTATCTGGCCCGACTTTATCTAAAAGTTGCTTTCCGAGCGCGTTATCAGCCTTTCTTTGCTTAACCTCATCATCCACCTACCTGAACTATCCGTATGTTCCATTTTGTACGCATTTCTAGTTTCGTAATTGGCTTTCTGTTGCTTGGCTTGTCTGGTTCAACGGCTCAGGGTATTCGGGGTATTGTAAAGTCAAACACTGGCGAGGCGATGTCATTTGCCACTATCGCTGCCAGAGGCACCACATTAGGCACCATTGCTAACGAAGAGGGGCGCTATGAACTGGCACTGAAACCCGGGCAGTATGAGATCGTTTTTCAGTTTCTGGGCTTCAAGGCAGAATCCAGATCAGTGACCATCACAGATGGTTTTCAGGAGATCAACGTGACAATGGCGCAACAGTCGATCACGTTACAGGATGTAAAAATTGGCAAGAACACCGAAGACCCGGCGGTAAGTATCATGCGGCGGGCCATTGCCAAAGCCCGTTTTCATCAGCTTCAGGTTCAGCAATTTACGGCTAGGGTCTACACCAAATCGTCGATCACGGTGCATAAGCTGCCAATGACATTCCTGTACCAGAAACAGCTGAAAGAGGCCGAAAAAGAAGCCAACTTCAAAGTAGGTCGCCCGGTACTGAACGAGACCGTAGCCGAAGTAGATTTCCGGTTGCCCAATACGGTGAAGCAACGCATTATTGCCAACCGAAACTCGGCGGGTGATTTCATTCAGGTATCCAGTTATTACAGCGCTAATCTCTATACCCCGAAGTTGTTGGGGGCCGTTTCACCGCTGGCACCAAATGCGTTCGGATATTACAAGTTTGAGTATGAAGGCACTTTTCATGAACAAGGCGTTGATGTATCGAAGATCAAAGTAATTCCGAAGCAGTTTGGCGATGGGGTTATGCGGGGAACAATCTACATCATTGAGGATACCTGGGCCGTTTATAGTGCTCAGCTTGAAACCCGGAATGAGATGGGATTCAACGTATTAACAAAAGTGGTTTGCAGTCCGGTCAAAAACGTCTGGATGCCTGTCAATCAACAGTTTGAGATCAATGGCGCGTTTATGGGTGCCAGTTTCACGGCCAGCTTTGTTCGCAACCAGACCTTCACCAATTTTACCCTAAACCCCGGTTTTGTCGAGGATGTAAAAGTGGTTGACGAACGGTTCAACCCACCCGCACGGACGCTGAGCAAGACTGACGTAAAAAATCAGCCCTTTGCCGATGCCGTGGCCAAACAAAAAGAGTTTTCGACCAAGAACCTGAAGCAACTCGTGAAAGAATACGAGAAGCAGGAATACAAAGCCCGTAAAGAGCGTAAAGAAGATGTTAACGTTGTTCGTAACGACTCTACGGTCATTGATACGCTGGCAAAAAAGCGCAGCAACGCCTTCTGGGATTCCTTACGGACGGTTCCACTCACGAAGGCCGAAGTTGTTAGCTATCAGAAAGGCGACAGCATTGTGGCCATTCGGAAAGGCATAGTTCAGACAGACAGCGCCAAAAAGGTACGGGCCGACCGGAAAAAGTCGCAAACCATGGTCAACGTGCTGACTGGCACACAGGTATGGCGTCCATCGCGGGCTACCTCACTGACCTGGGTAAGTCCGTTAGCGGGGCTCAATTTCAACACCATTGAAGGTTTTACCATCGATGCTTCGCTCCGCTACCGACACCGGCTCGACAGCGTGAAGCAGAATTACTGGACCTGGTCGGGTCTGGGACGGTATCAGACCGGGCGTAATCAGTTCGTTGGGTATGGCACACTTGGGTACCAGCACAAACGAACAGCCCTGGAACTGTCTGGTGGCCGATTTGTGGCGCAATTGAACCCGGACAACCCGATCAGCCCCAGCCTTAATGCCCTGACAACAACCCTGTTTGAGCGAAACTTCATGAAGCTCTTTCAGAAAGATTACCTGAAGCTCGACCTATCAGCGCTACCAATCGAAGGTCGCCTGCAGGTGAATGGTAGCCTCGAATATGCTGAACGTACCGAGCTGGCCAATTACAAGGAAGGCATCAAACCCCTGATCAACTGGAATCAATTCAGCTATACGCCAAATCGGCCCGCCACGAGCGAAGTTGAAAGCGCGGCCTTCCCGGTGCATCAGGCCCTGACGCTGAACCTGAACGCCGCCCTCCGCCTGGGCGAACTGCGTTACCGGATTCGTAATGGGAGGCGCATCCAGCTCCGTAACAGCGAGGCTCCGCTCCTTTCACTGAATTATCGCAAAGGTATTTCGGGCCTGGGCGGCTCAGACGTTGATTATGATTTTGCGCAGGCAACCTGGCGTCATTCGTTCGAGACCGGCATCCGTAGCCGCCTGGCGTATCAGCTTTCGGCGGGTGGATTTATCAACAACTCATCAGTCTATTTTCCTGATTTTAAGCACTTTCAGGGAAATGAATTCTTTTTTCAGCTGGGCGATCCGGTCAGCTCATTCCGAATGTTGCCCTACTACCAGTATAGCACCCGCAGCAAATTTGCGGAGGTGCACGTGCTGGGTGAATTTCGCCATCTGCTGATTACACAGCTGACGCTGGTCCGGCTGGCCGGTCTGAAAGAGAACCTGTTCGTGCATTATCTGGCTACGCCCGCCAGTAAGAACTACACCGAAATCGGCTACGGCCTCGACGGCCTGATTCCCGGTTTCCCCTTCTTCCGGGTGGAAGTGGTAGGTCAGGTACAGGGCGGTAAGTACATGGGTACCGGTTTCCTGGTAGGTACGTCGCTTAAGTTTGGCAGAGACTAAAATCTATCCTCTCTTTTCTGTTTACCGTCCTCTGCTGCTCCGCTAAACCATTGTCAGGTACGTTAGCAACGCAACAGAAGACGGTAAACAGAAAACACAAAAAAAGGCTGATAGCAATTGCTGTCAGCCTTTTTGTTACTCGTGATCCGGCTGGGATTCGAACCCAGGACCCATACATTAAAAGTGTATTGCTCTACCAGCTGAGCTACCAGATCGTCCTAAATTGCTCGCTATAAATTAGCTACTGATTTGGGACTGCAAAAGTAGGAGTTTGTCTATATGAACGCAAGTTTAGCAATAAACTTTTTTTAATCTTTCTGTAAGTAACACAGCCTCAACCGCTTCGCGCACATCATGAACCCGCAGAATTGATGCTCCTTTCAGCAAAGCAGCCGTATTCAATACCGTAGTGCCGTTCAACGCTTCGTTTGCAGTTACGTTCAGGGTTTTCCAGATCGTTGTTTTCCGCGACACACCAACCAGTAGCGGTTCATCGAAAACACACGCCAGAGCAGGAAGCTCGTTGAGCAGCTGAAAATTGTGGTCTATCGTTTTAGCAAATCCGAAGCCAGGATCGAGAATCACGTCGACCGGCAACGTACCTGATGCGTCGTGGGTACGTAATTGTGCCAGTTGGCCAGCCAGTTCATCGATCACCTCCAGCGTAACAGTCTGGTAGGTTGCCATTGCCTGCATGGTCTGGGGTGTGCCTCGCATGTGCATGAGTATGTAGGGAACGCTCAGAGCGGCCACCGTGGCAAACATTGCCGGGTCGAGGGTGCCGCCGCCCACATCGTTGATCAGAACGGCCCCTTGCTCTACGGCAAGACGAGCCACGTCGGCCCGGAACGTGTCGACGGAAATTAGCGCATCGGGGAAACTATCAAGTATCCCTTCAATGACGGGCAACACCCGATCTGCTTCTTCGAGGGCGCTCACTTCAGCCGCGCCAGGGCGCGTAGAATACCCGCCCACATCCAGAAACGTAGCCCCTTCATTGAGCATTTGAGCCGCAACCGCTACCTCACGGCCAACATCGAGCCGACTACCGGCATAGAACGAATCAGGGGTGACGTTCAGAATTCCCATCACCTTTGGTACTGTCAGATCAACGAGCCGCCCCCGGCAGTTCAGTGTTTTTTGCGTAATTTTGAGCATCAAAGAAGAAGTTTTCAGTTTGCTGTTCGCTGTTTTCAGTTGCGTTGCTGAAGATAGATCCAGTATCAGGTAACGCAACTGAAAGCGGTAAACAGAAAACTGAAACCTGTTTTGTCAACAGAAGCCCAATATCGGCAGGTCGTGCTGCGCTGCAAGGAGTTGTTCCTGAAAAAAAACCAGGATTATGGTACCGCCTGGCGCATTTTGCGTCTGTCGAGCATCACCGATCAGATATATATCAAAGCCCAGCGCATTCGTACGTTGCAGGAAACGGGCGTCAGTAAAGTGGGAGAAGGCATTGAGCCCGAGTTTGTAGGCATCATCAATTACTGCGTTATGGCCCTGATCCAGATGCAGTTGGCCACCAGCGAAGACACCCGTACTGACATTCCAACCGACGAGTTGGAGCGCTTGTACGATGCTCAGATGAATCAGGTAATGACGCTACTGTTCGCCAAAAACCACGATTACGGCGAAGCCTGGCGGCAGATGCGGGTATCATCGATGACCGACCTGGTACTGATGAAATTACTGCGAACCAAGCAGATTGAAGACAATCAGGGCACTACGCTTGTTTCAGAAGGCGTTGATGCCAATTACATGGACATGATCAATTACGCCGTTTTTTGTCTCATCAAGCTGACTCTGGAATAAAGTTTGCAACAAAGCCTCTTTTTAACCCAACCAATGAACGCAATCACACCACAGCCTCCGGTAAAGACAGGCACGCCCACGATGTTAACCGTAGCCAGAATAGCGCGGGTACTTGTCGGTCTGCTCTTTATTCTGTCAGGTTTAATTAAAATGAACGACCCCGTTGGTACTCAGATCAAGATGACGGAGTACTTCGAGGTGTTTGCCGAAGACCTACCGGTACTGGCTGGTTTCTTCCACGCCTTCATTCCCTACATGCTTTATTTCTCGGTATTTATGTGCGCCGCTGAAGTAGTGCTGGGTGTGGCGCTGCTGGTATCGTACCGACCCAAGCTGACCACCTGGCTCTTGCTGTTACTGGTAGGTTTCTTCACCTTCCTCACCTTCTATTCGGCCTATTTCAACAAAGTGACTGATTGTGGCTGCTTCGGGGAAGCGCTCAAACTCAAACCCTGGACCTCGTTTACCAAAGACGTGATTCTGATGGTGCTGATCCTGTTCATTATCGGCCATCGTAACCGCATGAAATCACGAAAAACGGGCTGGGCTGTTTTCCTGTCGTTTGTGCTATCGGTAGGTTTGGGCGTCTGGGCTATCCAGTACCTATCGCCGCTCGACATGCTTCCGTACGCCGTTGGAAAGAGCATCCCAGTGCAGATGAAGCCGTCAGAACCAATTCGGTTTAGTTATATCATGACCAAAGATGGTAAGGAGTACGAAATGGACAAGTACCCCACCGACACTACCTACAAGTTCAAAGAAATGATCACGCTGAACGAATCAGCAAAACCAAAAATCACCGATTACCGGATCTGGAGCGACACCGAAGGCGATTTCACGGAGCAAAGCTTCCAGGGAAATAAGCTGTTTATCATCGTGAAAGACCCCGCCACCATCGACGCCGGTACGGTGCCCGCCATCAGAACACTGGTAAATGACCTGAAAGGCACTACTGTTACGCCGCTTCTGCTTACCTCAGCTTCCGACGAGGCAGTCAACGCGTTCAAAAAAGAGTTTTTGCTGGACATTCCGGCCTATAAAGGCGACGCAACTGTATTGAAGACCATCATGCGTGCTGACCCAGGTACGTGGTTACTGAGCAACGGTGTGGTACGTGGCAAATGGCATAATAACCGCACACCAGACAAGGCGGAGGTGCTGGAAGCGGTGAAGTAATGATTACATGAGCGGATGAGTGAATAGTCAACATATTCACTCATCCGCTCATTCTCCAAATGAAGAACATCTACCTCATTGGTATGCCGTCGTCGGGTAAAACCACGCTTGGCAAGCGATTGGCCAGAGAGCTCCACTATCATTTTATTGATACAGACCGGCTCATCATTCGGGAAGAAGGACGCAGTATAGCCGATATTTTTGCGCAGGAAGGAGAAGCCTATTTTCGGCAGGCAGAAGCGCGCATACTTCGTACCATCAAGCCCGGTGGCAGTCTGGTAGTGGCAACGGGTGGTGGCATGCCCTGCTTCCACGATAATATGACCTACATTAAATCGTCGGGGGTGTCGGTATTCCTTGATGTAGCTCCCGAAGCGTTGGCGCAGCGGATGATTGCCCACGCGCAGCAATTCCCCTCCGATGCCCCCGAACGGCCACTTTTCAACGCGGAAGACCAGGCGCTTCTCGACAACCTGCGGCAACGGCACACGCATCGGCTCCCCATCTACCGGCAGGCCGATATCATTATAACTGGCGACGCGACCGAACAGGACGTGCTCAATCTACTAGGCGACTGGCTGTAAATCCTGGCCACTGCAATTCGTATATTTGTTAGTAGTTTCCCCGTTTAGTCAACTGCCTTGCATGAACGCCCCGCTTATTCCTAACCTGATCAGTCTCGTCATCCCTGCTTTCAATGAGGAGGATAACCTTCCTTTTCTGGTAGAACGGCTACGGGCAGTGATGGAGCCGCTGGGTGTTTACGAAATCCTGATCGTTGATGATGGCAGCACCGACCAGACAAAAGCGGTGCTTCGGCAGTTGAGTCAAACGTTTGAGGAAGTGCGGTTTTTGTCGTTCTCCCGAAACTTTGGTCATCAGGTAGCCCTCCGGGCCGGGTACGATCATGCCCGTGGTGATTGTGCTATCAGCCTTGACGCCGACTTGCAGCATCCACCTGAGCTGATTCCGACCCTGATCAAAAAGTGGCGGGAAGGCTTCGACGTGGTGTATACGGTGCGTACCCCCGACCCTAACCTCCCCTGGTCGAAACGGTTCACATCACGCAATTTTTATAAATTCCTCCGCGCCGCCTCTGACCTTGAGCTGGAAGACGGAGCCGCCGATTTCCGCCTGCTCGATCGCAAAGTGCTTAATGTGCTGAAGCAGTTCAAGGAGAATGATCTTTTTCTGCGGGGCATGATCTCCTGGATGGGCTTTCGGCAATGCCGCATTGAGTATGAGCCTGCGGCCCGTTTTGCCGGCACCACAAAGTATTCCTTCAAAAAGATGCTTCAGTTGGCTATGATGGGCATTACGTCGTTCAGTTCAAAGCCCTTATATGTCTCTGTGGCCATGGGGTTCACTATGTCGCTGTTTGCCACGCTGACGGGTCTGGAGGTGCTCTATGAATACTTTTTCACCAACGCAACCGTCTCTGGCTGGACCACGCTGGTTGTGCTGACCGTATTCATCGGCGGTGTTCAGTTCATCGTCATCGGCATTATGGGCGTATATTTGGGGAAAACGTTTGATGAGGTGAAACGACGCCCGCCGTACATTATCGGTGATACAAGCGAGATTGAGGAAGTCATTACATGGCAAGCACCAACCCCCGACATATACTCTTCACCGTTGACGTAGAAGAGTTCGATACGGCCCTTGAATATGGCCACGACCTTTCACTCAACGAACAGATTGCCGTTTCCACAAAAGGCCTGCGCCTGCTGGCTGAACGGTTTGATGCACTGAATGCCCGAACAACGCTGTTTACAACGGCCAATTACGCGCTACACGAGCCCGACTTGATGAAACGGCTGGCCAAAACACACGAGGTGGCGTCGCACGGATATTACCACACCACGTTTGAACCGGCTGATCTGGCCACCTCCAAACGGGCGCTGGAAAACCTGTTGGGGCAACCGATCCGGGGCTTTCGGAGGGCACGGATGGGTGAAACCAATCCCGACGATCTGGTGGCCGCCGGGTACGTCTACAATTCGTCGCTGCACCCTACGTTCATTCCCGGCCGCTACAACCACTGGGGCGAACCCCGATTACCCTTTCGGGAGAAAACGATCTGGCAAATCCCTGCTTCGGTAACGCCTCATGTGCGGTTACCCCTGTTTTGGTTGAGCCTGAAAAACTTTCCGTTCAGCCTCTATAAGCAGCTTTGCCTGCAAACACTACGCGCCGATGGGTTCGTCAATCTCTATGTTCATCCCTGGGAATTCACAGATCTGGGCGAGTTCGACAAAATCCCAACCTATGTGAAACGCCATTCCCGCGATGAACTGCTCGACCGGGTTGAAGCGCTGCTCCGATTCCTCCGGCAACATGGTGAGTACACAACTATGGGTGAATTTGCCGATACGCTGAGATAGAAGCATTTATTTTCGCGCTGCATGTTGCTTTCGCCTGGTCCGCCGCTGTGGGTCCGTGCGAAAGCAACATGCAGCGCGAAAGTAAAAGCGAGCAGCCACGAAGCCACCGTTACCAAAATATCACAATCAACACAACCATTTCTCGTGACAGACGCTACACTCAACGGTCCCTTTCGCTGGTTGACATCCTACCGGATGGCCGCCATTACGCTGGTTATCTTCACCGCCGTGGCGGGACAGAAGTACGCACTCGGGCAGTTCAATAACTACCTGATGTTTGCCAAGCCGTTTCATAACCTCCTGATCGACAAAACGATATACGGCCTTCATCCAACGCTGTTTGAAGATAATTACAAGTACAGCCCGACGTTTGCCTGGCTGATGGGGCCGTTTTACTACATGCCAAACTGGCTCGGCGTGTTGCTTTGGAATCTGCTAAACGCGGCTATGCTGGTGGTGGGTATCTGGTATTACCTCAGCGACTATGCCGATGCCAACCGGAAGCGGGTGATCGTTTTACTTATTGCATTTGCCGAAGGACTCATCACGGCCCAAAACATGCAGAGCAACAATTTCATTGTGGGCGCCATGTTGCTGGGCATTTACTTCCTCCGCAGTCAGCGCGTCTGGATCGCCGCCCTGCTCTTTACGCTTTGCCTATACATTAAATTCTACGGCGTTGGGGCGGCCATCTTCTTCCTTTTTTACCCAAAAAAAGGCGAATTCCTGCTGGCCATGGTCGTTTGGACGATACTGCTTGGTCTGGCTCCCTGGACGATGATTCCGTGGAACAGCGTCGTGAGCGAATATGCCGAATGGGGTCGCGTTGTGGTCGATAGTAAGCTGGGTATCCTGATCTCGGTACCGGGAATTCTGGTAGCTTGGTTCGGCATGGCCAAGACTGATGGCAATTTACGTCTTATCGAACTGGTAGGCATCACGTTGTTTCTGGCGCCATTTATCCGGTTCAGCCTGTGGCAGGATCGCACCTACCAGCGCCGGATGCTGGCTTACTTCCTGCTGTTCGTGATCATTTTCAATAAGATGGCCGAATCACCAACGTATGTGTTGGCGGTTGTAGGCGTTGGGCTCTGGTGGGTAACACTGGATACGCCAACCTCGATGCTCGACAACGTATTGCTGTCGCTGGTGATCATCTTTACCTCAATGACCCCGACCGATCTGTTTCCGAAAGTATGGCAGAATGAATTCTTTGTCCCCTACAGTATCAAAGCCGTTCCCTGCGTGTTGGTATGGCTTCGGATACAGTACCAGCTTTGGACTCAGATAAAGACCACGTCAGAGATCACGTCTGACCCCACTTCTTTGTTGACCAACTGAATTACTTTCTGCTTGGCATTGACCAGTTCGCTGCGGAGCGGAGCCGACGACAGTTCAATATATAGCGTACTTTCGCGAACGTACAGGCGGGTTGTACGCGACGCAATGGCCTGCCCCATCATTTTGCCCCAGTAGGCTTCCAGGTACGTTTCGTTGAATCGCCCCCGCAGTTTATAGACCTGTAGCAACTTGTCGAACGCTTCCTTGACGGTGGTGGTGCCTGGGTGGCGCGAAGTGGCGGTTACGTACTTGTTGTTGGTCGTCATCGTGTAGATAAGCGTTGCAGGCAGGAGCAAGACAAAGATAACAATGGCTTAATGCGTCGGATGGTTTGCGGGCGGAACATTTTTTTGCAACGTACCTGCTTTCTTATCGCGGGCATACTGGTACACAGTGGCAAAAGCTCCGCCTTCTGATAAACCGGTCATCAACCGGGGTAGCGCCGTTGGGCCAACTGTGGCCAACCAGCGCGACACTTCACGTCCGGCCGTCAGATAAGCCAGCATAACGCGGCCATAATCACCATAAAAAAAATCGCGGGTCGATTCTAAAGAGGATATTACGGGCATTACCTGCGGGCTTAACCCCTGCGGACCGCGGGCTCGGTAGTTCCATTCAGCATCATAAATCAGAAAGCGCTCGCGGGGAGTGCTGTTGCCGTTCGAGAACCGATAATCGACCATCAGCGCCAGCCCTTCGTTAAACCACTGCGGCACCTGCTGCTTCACGGTCAGCCAGCCAAGTCGGGCAAATAACTCATCGTGGCAAAGCTCATGGGCCATCACATCGGGGCTATTCCCCTCTGGCCCGAGCACCAGAAAGGAGGCGCCCCAGGGCATACCAAGGCTGCAGCCAGCGCCTTCGCCACCAGAGCAATAAAGCGAATACTGTTCCTGTGTTGGGCAATAAATGATCACTGCCTGCCCCTGCTGATTTCCCCAAAATCGTCTGATCCGCTCGGAGGCTACCTGCAGATGCGTCAGCAACACATCGCGCTGGCGGGGGCTGGCATCAGCACTAATGTACAGTGCTCGTGTACCAACCTGAACGGCTTTAAAGTTGCTGGCATGAGCGATAGTCAGGCAGCGCCACAGGGTTGGAAACAGAATAACCGTTCCGAGGGGCAGGGCAATCAGCAACAGGACAAGCCAACGAACAACAGACCGACGCATGCAACAGTCAACGACGATAACCAGCTTACAGTTTTCCAGAGCGGCAATTTCCTTTCACCACTACGGATCGGCGCGCCGTTCGTCGGGCGGAATTGGCTGTCTATCCTGCCAAATTTGGGGTCTATCCCCTTTCCTTTTCGTACATGTTGATGGTACGACATCTTTGTATTGTACAACCGCCAAATTATGAAGACGACTGTTTTACTTTTCAGTGCTGCCCTGTTCACCGCCGGATTATCGGCACCCGCTTTTGCCCAGTTTCCGGGCATGGGCGGCGCGGCACAACCCAAAGCCCTGCCTGGCACCGCAGGCGATAATAGCCCCAAAGGTACCGCCAAAATAACTGGGTACGTGGTTGATTCAAGCCTGACGAAGGCCGTTGAATTTGCCAGCATTGCCCTCTATAATAAAGCAACCGGTAAGGCCGTTGATGGCACCGTAGCCGACGATAAGGGCAAATTCACCCTGAGCAAACTGGTAGCAGGCAATTATAAAGCCCTGATCACTTTCGTTGGCTACCGGACAAAGACAGTTGACAGCCTGACAGTTTCTAACGGACAAACCCTTGATATTGGGGTGATTAAGTTGAGCTCCAGCGTAAAACAACTCAACGAAGTGGTGGTAACTGGTCAGGCCGCGCTTATTGAAGAAAAAGTTGACCGGCTGGTCTACAACGCCGAAAAAGACATTGCCGCCAAGGGTGGCGACGCGTCGGATGTATTACGGAAAGTTCCCCTGCTGACCGTTGATTTGGACGGCAACGTGTCGCTTCGCGGAAGCAGCAATATCCGGGTGCTGATCAACAATAAGCCCTCTACTATCGTGGCCAGCAGCGTGGCTGACGCGCTCAAGCAAATCCCGGCCGATCAGATCAAAACGGTAGAAGTAATCACCAGCCCATCGGCCAAATATGACGCAGAAGGATCGGGGGGAATTATCAATATTATCACAAAAAAGAACAGCCTGCAGGGCCTCAACCTGAACGTCGATTCGGGCGTGGGTAACCGGGGGTCGTCGTTGTCGCTAAACGGTAGCTACCGGAAGGGGAAAGCCGGTTTTACGCTCGGGGGGTTCGGCCGCGGCATTTATAACACCAAAACGGATACGGATCTGGAACAGACCAGCCAGTCGAACGGAGTTACTACCACAACCAGCCAGATTGGAAATGGGAGCAGCAACGGACTTTTTGGTCAGTATAACCTTGGCTTTGACTATGATCTGGCTAAAAACCAGAGCATCACGGCCGGGGTACGTTATGGTGTCCGGAATTTCAATACCCTGCAGAATCTGGTTACCCGTTTGGCTACCAACGGAGCAGTTAGTTCGAGCGTCAACCGTTTCGTTGACGCCAAAAATTTGTCGGGAACGGTGGATATGAACGTCGATTACCTGCACACATTCAAGCCACAACAGGAATGGAGCATCTCGACGCTGTATAGCCGGACAGACCTGACCAACAACTTCGATGCGAACCTGTTTGGCGCTAACAGTGCGCTGGTTAGCCGGCAGCGGAACCTGAACTCGAACGTGAACCAGGAATTTACCCTGCAAACCGATTACCAGACGCCCATCAAGAAAAACCAGTTGATCGAGTTTGGGGGGAAAGCCATTTTACGCAGAGTAGACAGTGACTACCGATATCTGTTTGGTGGCCCAACGGGCGAGTTGCTGACCCAGAACAACAATACCCTGGGTGCACTGACCTACAACCAGAATATTGCGGCTGGCTATACCTCCTACACCTATACGACAAAGAAGCGCTATACCCTGAAAGGTGGCGTTCGGTACGAGCACACATTCATTGATGCCAGCACGAAAGAAGGTGGTCCCGTTGGCGTTGGTGATTACGGCGTACTGGTTCCCAGCGTCAATGCATCGAAAACCTTTAAAGGTACCACCGTTAAGCTCGGCTATAACCGTCGGATTCAGCGGCCGGGTCTTCAGCAGTTGAACCCGAACTATAACGCATCGAACCCACAGGTGATCACCGTTGGTAATCCCGCACTTCGCCCCGAATTGACCGACAATTTTGAGTTGGGCCTGAGCCGGACTATCAAGAAAACGTTTATCAACGCTACGTTCTTTGGCCGGGTAACTGATAATGCCATTACGCAGGTCAGCCAACCGTCTGATACGCTGAAGGGGGCTATCGTTACAACCTACCAGAACATTGGCCGTCAGCGTGCGTTCGGCACCAACATTTTCGCCAACGTGGCCGCTACCTCAAAAATCAATATCGGGGTGTTTTTCAACTCCTTCTATACTCGGTTAACCGGACAGGTAACGGGCAAAAACGGTCTTTCGCAGGAATTAACGAATGATGGTTTCCAGATCAGCGGTGGATCGTTTGCGTCGGCTCAGTTCGCACACGGATGGGGTATTCAGGCGTTTGGCTTCATGCAGGGTAACACCATTCAGTTGCAGGGTACGCAGGGCGGCTTTGGTTTCTATACGCTGGGTGTGAAGAAAGATATTGCGAACAAGAAAGGAAGCATTGGGCTGGCCGCCGAGAACTTCTTCGCCAACCGATTCAATATTCATACGGTACTTAACTCGCCTCAGTTTAGTCAGGTCAATGACGTGTATCTTTACAACCGGGGTATCCGTCTAACGTTTACCTATAAAATCGGGAAGATGACCATGGAAGCACCCCGCAAAAAAGCCAAGTCGGTGAATAACGACGACGTGAAGAGCGATGGTGCTGGTGGCGGTCAGGCGCCGGCTGGAGGTGCTCCCGGCGGTGGTACCCCACGGCAGTAGAACTATTAGTGCGCTTCGCCGTGATTAGGCTTCGCCATCATTGGTTGTTGTTAGTAGAAAAACAATCAATAGCCACTTAATGACAGCGTAGCCCAATGACGGAGAAGTCTTAAAAAAAACTTAACTAAGCTTACCTAATGAAAACTAACAAACTCCTGGCCGCTACGCTGGCCGCTTTCGTGACGTTCGGCGCTTATGCCCAAACCGTCGATGAACTTGTTGACAAACACGTTGCTGCCCTGGGCGGTATGGATAAATTGAGCGCCGTGAAATCGGTGGTTACTGACCGGTCGCTGTCTGTGCAGGGGATGGAAATTCCCAGCGTTACAACCGTAATGGTTGGAAAAGCAATGCGATCTGAGTCGACCGTAATGGGCAATTCAATGGTGCAGGTTGTTAACGGCTCCACCGGCTGGATGATCCGTCCGGCAATGATGGGTGGCACCGGCGACCCCGAGGATATGGACGCTAACACCTTAAAGCAGTCGATGAGCCAGTTGTATCCGTTTGGTTCGCTAGTCAACTATAAAGACAACGGCACTAAGGTTGAACTGGTTGGCAAAGAGCAGGTCGACAAAAAAGATGTGTATCACCTGAAAGTAACACCTAAAGACGGTTCAACGATTGATCAGTACCTCGACGCAACAACGTACCTGGTGAGCAAAATCAAGACATCGATGAATGGGCAGGAAGGTGAAATCCTTTTCTCTGACTACAAAGAGGTAAACGGCGTTAAATTCCCGAACACGATGGAAATCGTTGGCGGTCAGATGGGATCGATCTCGTTCAACACCAATAAAGTGGTCGTTAATGGGCCGGTAGACGAAGCAATCTTCAAAAAGCCAGCGAAGTGATCTGACCAACGTGTTGCCTTTCCCGAAAAGCCGTTCAGTTTATGGACGGCTTTTCGCTTTTTTGGCCCACAGTCAGACATTTCCTGTTCATCGTGGGTTACTAGGTTACTGACAACGATACACTCTACATGCCCACTACGCTTATTCTTGGTGCTGGACTGGCTGGCCTGACTGCCGCCCGCGAATTAACCCGACAAGGCCATACCGTTCTCATTTTCGATAAAGGCCGCGGTGTGGGTGGTCGGCTGGCCACCCGCCGAATCGCCGATGGCCGTGCCGATCATGGGGCACAGTACTTCTCGGCCCGATCACCCGAATTTGCCGCGCTAACCCAGGAAATGCAGCACGCTGGCGTAGTGAGCAACTGGCACGTTGAGCAATCGGACCCGGCGTCGTTTCAGCACCCGCGCTTTGTTGGTACAGACGGCATGAGCAGTATAGCGAAGTATCTGGCAACGGATGTACACGTGCAGACAGGTAAACGCGCTGTTGCCGTGAAGCAGGTACCCCAAGGCTGGGCCGTGACGTTTGATGATGGACAGACAATTGCTGCCGATTCGTTGCTGGTAACCCTACCCGCTCCTCAGGCACTGGCGCTCTGGCAAGAGTCTGGCCTGGAGTTAGACCCTTCCGAAAAAGCTATTCTGAACGCGATTCACTATCAGCCCTGTTTGGCCGTACTGCTTCAGCTCAGTCAGCCAAGCAACGTACCCACGCCCGGTGGTTTGAAACTCCCGGCCGACTCGCCGGTATCCTGGGTAGCCGACAATCAGCAGAAAGGCATTTCTCCGGCAGTGCCCACCGTAACACTCCACGCATCGCACAGCTACAGTCAGCAGCACCTTGACGATACCGACCTGAAGGCGCTGCTTCCCGAACTGGTTGCGGCCGCGGCTGCTTATGTTTCGTCCGAAACCGTCATCGATCAGCAAATTCACCGCTGGCGCTACAGCAACGCCACTGAACGCTACAGCGAGCCTTTCCTGGCAGCCTCAACACCGGCCCCACTCCTATTCGGCGGCGATGGTTTCGGGCAGGGCAACGTCGAAGGCGCTTTCCTATCCGGGCTGGCTATGGCAAAGGCGATAGCAGATGGTGCTTCGGCCTAGTCGCTTTAGAGCGGGGGTTAGGTCAGAGCAAGCAATTCGACAGCATAACCGGTGAACGTTGTACCTTTGCACTATGATTAATATTGGCCAGTATAACCGGCTCACAGCCTTGCGCATGACAAGCGTAGGCATGTATTTGGGCGACGATGATGACAATGACATTCTGTTGCCCAACAAGTACGTACCTGATGACCTGAAGGAGGACGACGAAATCGACGTATTCGTGTATACGGATTCGGAAGATCGGCCCATTGCCACTACGCTGCGCCCGGCGGTTATTCGAAATACCTTTGCGGCGTTGAAATGCGTGGCTATTTCGTCTTTCGGTGCATTTATGGACTGGGGACTAGAAAAAGACCTGCTGGTGCCCACCAAAGCCCAGGAAGAACCCATGTCGGAAGGGCGCTGGTATGTGGTCTACTGCGGCTACGATGCCGATACGGATCGCCTGATTGGTTCGTCAAAGATCAACGCGCTGGTTGACGATGAAGCCCCCGAAGATCTGAAGGAAGGCGACGAAGTAACGGCGCTCATTTACGAACGGACGGATCTGGGCCTGATCGCGGTGGTCAACGACCAGTTCCGTGGGTTGTTCTACGCCAACGAATTGTTTAAACCTCTTCGCATTGGCGACAAGGTGAAAGCGTATGTGAAACGCATCCGCGAGGATCTGCGCGTAGACCTGAGTTTGCAACCGGCCGGGTATGCCAAAGTGGAGCCCAACGCACAGGCAATTCTTGATAAGCTGAAGGCGCACAGCGGCTTTTTGCCCCTGACCGATTCGTCTGACCCACAAGCCATCTACAAACTACTGGAAATGAGCAAGAAGACGTTCAAGAAAGCCGTTGGCGCGTTGTACAAAGACCGGAAAATTGTGTTGAAAGAAGACGGTATCTATCTGGCATGATCGGCACAGACCTCAACGCCGCCCGCTACTGGCTGGAGGCGGGAAACGTAGTCGGAATTCCTACCGAAACGGTATACGGCCTGGCTGGTAACGCGCTGAACGACGAGGCCGTGCTCACGATTTTCCGGGTCAAGAACCGACCCGCCTTCGACCCGCTGATCGTCCATACCGATTCGCTCGATAAGGTGCGGACGCTGGTGCGCGAACTGCCACCCGTTGCCGAGCAGTTGGCACGTACCTGCTGGCCGGGTCCGCTTACGCTCCTCTTACCCAAGCGAGACCACGTACCTGACCTGACCACGTCTGGTCTTGATACCGTAGCCGTTCGCATACCGAATCATCCGCTGACGCTGGCACTCTTGCAGTCGCTCAACTTTCCGTTGGCTGCGCCGAGTGCCAATCCGTTTGGCTACATCAGCCCCACCATGGCCCAGCATGTGGCCGACCAGCTAGGTGATCACGTACCCTACATTCTCGATGGCGGCCCCTGCCAGGTGGGCGTCGAATCAACGATCATTGGCTTCGACAATGACAACCAGGCTATCGTTTACCGCCTGGGTGGTATGGCCATTGAACAGTTGGAAGCCATTACAGGGCCACTCCGAGTGCAGACGTCGACCTCGAATCCGCAGGCGCAGGAGGCTCCCCAGGCACCGGGTATGCTGACATCGCACTACGCGCCCCGTAAGCCGCTCACGTTGCTGGCTGAGGGGCAGGTTCCTACGCCGCCGGGCACGTTGCCCGCCCGCCATTTCGCCGAGTCGGTGGGTGTGCTGGCGTTTTCAGGTACGTTGCCCGGCATCCCCGAAGCAAATCAGCTGGTGTTGGCTCCGGGAGGAGACGTGCTGGAAGCAGCCCGAAACCTGTTTGCCTATCTGCGGCGCCTGGATGCACTCCCCGTGACGCAGCTTTACGCCCAACTGGTGCCCGATGAAGGTCTTGGCCGTGCCGTGAACGATCGGCTCAGGCGGGCTGCCGCGTAGGTGCATTTTCGACAGAAAAAAGCGTACTTCGTATCCTGCCCAAGCGTGCCTGCTGAACCTGGCACGTACCCGTCTCACTCCTACTCTTAAATAAACCTCCCCCATGCGCTTTTTGCTTTCACTGACTTTACTGACGGTTTCGCTCACGGCGACTTATTCCCAGCCGTACAAACTGACCGACGCTAAATCGCCGGCAACGGTGGGTGTGAATGCCGATCGATTACAACGGATTGATCGGGTGTTGAAAGAATATGTTGATCAGGGGAAACAGGCGGGCATTGTGGCGCTGGTGGTTCGGAATGGGCAGGTGGTTTACCATAAAGCCTTTGGCGAGAACGGCACCACCGCCAAAGCACCCCTTCAGCGCGATGCTATCATGCGCATTGCTTCGCAGACAAAGGCGATTACCAGCGTGGCCGTGATGATGCTATTCGAAGAAGGCCGTTTTCTGCTCGATGATCCGATCTCGAAATACATTCCAGCGTTTAAAAAACCAGTTGTGCTCGAAACGTTTAACGAGAAAGACACGACCTACACGACGAAGCCCGCGAAAAGCGAGATCACGATCCGGCAGCTACTGACCCACACATCGGGCCTCAGCTACGCGGGCATTGGCACTAAAGAAGCCGTCGCCATTTACGCCAAAGCGGGCATTCCGAGCGGTATCGGCACGCCGATGTACAGCTTGTCGGCAACGATTCCGGCACTGGCAAAACTTCCCTTGGTGAATCAGCCCGGCGAAAAGTGGACCTACAGCCTGAGCACCGACGTACTGGGTTATTTCGTTGAGGTTATCTCGGGCCAGTCGCTCGACCAGTTTTTGCGGACCCGTATTTTCGAGCCGCTGGGTATGAACGATACCTACTTCTACATGCCAGCTAATAAAGCGCCCCGTCTGGCCACTTTATATACAGAAGTACCCGCTACAAAGGCCGTAGTACCTATGCCCGTTCAGGCAGGGGGCATTTCGGGCGATTACCCAACCAAAGCGGGGACATACTATTCAGGTGGCGCAGGCCTGTCATCAACGGCGTACGATTACGCCATTTTCCTGCAAATGATGCTAAACGGTGGCGAATACAACGGCAAGCGGTTATTGGCACCGGCCACGGTGCACCTGATCACGCAAAACCAGATTGGTGCGCTGAACATTGGCGACAATAAATTTGGGCTTGGCTTTGAAATTGCTACCGAAAAAGCGGCGGCAAAACTTCCGGTATCAGTAGGCCTTTTTAGCTGGGGCGGCTTCTTTGGCACCAATTACTGGGCTGATCCTGAAAAAGGAATTATCGGTGTTATCATGACCCAGAAATACCCCAACTCCTATGGTGATCTGAATGATAAGTTTCGGGTACTGGTCTATCAGGCGATCGATAAATAAGTTTACTGTTTGCCGTTTACTGTCTTCCGTTAATTTTTCCTAATTCATAGGCCCTACACGATAGCCTGTCGGCGGTCGTTGGTTGAAAAAGGCTATTTTTGTTCAATGGCGCGTAAGAAAAAGAATGTGGGTGCCTACCCAACCGGTCGAATCCTGTTCAGCTTGACCCTGGCCTTGCTGCTCATCGGTGCTTGTGGCCTGCTGGCGATCCAGTCGAAACGGCTGGTTACCAATGTCCGGGAAGGAAACGAAGTGCGGGCTTTTCTCGATACCGACCTCGACTCGACCGACCGGCTGAAACTGGCCAAAACCATTGCAGATCAGCCGTTTGTGGTGACAGCAAATGGCCAGCCGCAGATCAGGTACGTATCGAAAGAGGATGCGGCGAAGGAGTTTATCGCGGAGACGAAAGAAGACTTCACGCAGTTTCTGTCCGACAATCCGCTGCACGCCAGCTACCGGATTCGGCTTCGTGAAGATTATTTTGCGGAGGATAAGCTGAAGGAAGTAAAGAGTAGTATCGAGAAGATGGACGGCGTGTTTGAGGTGGTTTATCCCGAGAACATGGTCGATAACATCAACCGGAACATCACTAAAATTTATGCCGTGATGGCGGTCTTCGCCCTGGTGCTGCTTATTATCATCGTAGTGCTGATGAACAACACGATTCGACTGGCGTTGTATTCGCAACGGATGTTGATTCGGAGCATGCAACTGGTTGGCGCAACGAATGGGTTTATTACCCGGCCATTCCTGACCCGTGGCCTCACACAGGGCTTCATGGCTGGTCTGATTTCGGCCATTATTTTGTTTATTGGCTGGTATGCCGCCATACTCAGTATGCCAGAACTGACCACCCTGACCGAACCGCTTCAGTTGGTCATGCTGGCGGGCGGATTGATTATGTTGGGCATGATCATTGGCTTACTGAGCACTTTACAGGCTGTTCATCGGTACCTGGACCTATCGCTCGACGAATTGTATTGATTTACGTTGCGGCCACGGGCTGACAACCAAAAAAGGATAAAAGATATGGAATCTGTTCGCACTAAAACCCAAAAAACAACGCCTGTTTCGGGGTTCTCCATGCCGGAAGCAACTAAGCCCTCTCCGTCATATGTACCAGCTATGCCATTCGGCAAAGTCAATTTTCAGCTGATGATCGCTGGTATCGTGACCATCCTGGTCGGGTTCTTCATCATGACCATCGATACAGAACCCTTTGGTTTTGGCTTCTTCGGCCTGACCCTGGGCCCCATCGTGGTTACGGCCGGGTTCATCATCGAATTCTTCGCCATCCTGAAAAAGCCAACCGGAAAAGCCAATTAATCATTGCCCGGTTGCGCAACGGGGAACACAAAGCGATTCGCCTTTTGGGGCCGCTCGCTTTGTGTTCCCTTTTTTTGTAGGTAGCCGTTTCCGTTCATCGTAGCTTTGCGCCCGGCAAAAACTACGGTTTCGCGCCGACTCCAGTCTTCTTCTTTTAAAAAAACGCTGTTCTACACACTGAGCAACCCTCCTTTGCTGCTACCTATATGAGTCTGTTTCATGCCATTATGCTGGCCATTATTGAAGGCCTGACCGAGTTTTTACCCGTGTCATCGACCGGCCACATGATTATCTATTCGTCACTGGCAGGCATCAGCGGCGACGAGTTCACGAAGCTGTATACGGTCGACATTCAATTTGGGTGTATCCTGTCCGTTCTGGTGCTCTACTACCGCCGTTTCCTGCGCGACACCCGTACCCGTGCCGATATGGCCTGGTATAACGCCCTGCCTGATTTTGCACAAAAACTGGTGAACCCCGTATCAGGCCAGCTCGATTTTTACCTCAAGCTGCTGGTTGCTTTTCTGCCGGCTGCCGTAATCGGCTTTCTGCTCAACGATTTTATCGACAGCCTGTTAGAGAACGTTGTCGTTGTGGCTATTTCGCTGGTTGTCGGTGGCGTCATTCTGGTGTTCATCGACCGGATCATCGAGAAGCATGCCGAACGGGATTATGATATAACCTTTCCGGAAGCCCTGAAAGTCGGTTTTTTTCAGTGTATTGCCATGATTCCCGGCGTATCACGTTCGGCAGCCACTATCATTGGCGGTATGACCCAGGGATTAACGCGCCAGCAGGCTGCTGAATTCTCCTTCTTCCTGGCGGTTCCTACAATGGCCGCAGCCACAGGATACAAGCTCCTGAAAACGTATAAAATGCTGCAACCAGCCGATTACCAAACACTGCTCATTGGCAACGTCATTGCGTTTATCGTGGGTTTGATGGCTATCCGGGGCTTTGTGGGCTTTCTGAACAAGTATGGTTTCAAGGTATTTGGCTACTACCGCATCGTGGTTGGCCTGGCTATCCTTGGTCTGCTGGCAGCTGGCGTGAAAATCGATATTCTGTAGTTTAGATATGGATCCAAACCAACCTGCTCCCGATCCAGGTCAGTTGATTCTGATCGACAAACCCCGCGAATGGACCTCATTCGACGTGGTGAACAAGATACGCCGGGCCTGCAAGATGAAGAAGATCGGTCATGCCGGCACGCTCGATCCGCTGGCTACGGGCTTGCTGATTCTGTGTACGGGCAAAATGACCAAACAGATCGACAGCTACCAGGCGCAGGAAAAAGAATATACAGGTACGTTGGTGCTCGGCAAAACCACACCGTCTGTTGATCTGGAAACTGAGTTTGATAGCGAGTTCGATACGTCAGCGATTACGCATGAGCAGGTACGTGCCGCCGCTGCACAATTGACCGGCGAGATCCAGCAGATTCCGCCGATCTACTCCGCGATTCGGGTCAATGGCGAACGGCTTTACGAGCGGGCGCGGCGCGGCGAAACGGCCGATCAGGTGGAAGGCGGCATTAAAAGCAGAACGGTGACGGTGTCGGCCTTCAATGTGATGACGAATGATTTTCCAACCATCGACTTCCGGATTGTTTGCTCAAAAGGCACCTATGTTCGCAGTCTGGTGCGTGATCTGGGCCTTTTATTGAATAACGGGGCCTACATGACGGTCCTGCGCCGAACCCGCATTGGCGAGTTCGACGTGAAAGACGCGCATACCGTTGAGGGGTTTATTGAGGATTATTTAAAAGAGTCTTGATAGTCATCAGGCGGACATTAACCTGCGGCATCATGCGTTATTCAGAATCTGGTAACGACTGCTGATTAGTTAACGACGACACAGGCAAATGACCGCCTAATGATGATTAATGACTACCTAATGCCATTGTAATTTATGATCGTCCATCGCGGCATCGACAGTTTATCGCCCCTCCCCTACGCCGTTGTTACGAGCGGCACGTTTGACGGGGTTCATCTGGGGCATCAAACGATCCTTAAGCGGCTCAACGAAGTGGCACGCGCTCATCCTGATGGGCAATCGGTGGTGATGACCTACTGGCCGCACCCACGTACGGTGGTCTCGAACGATAGTCAGGATCTGCGCCTGCTCAGTACGTTAGAGGAGAAAATCGACCTGCTCGAACAGGCAGGCGTTGATCATCTGGTGGTGATCCCGTTCACGCGCGCCTTCTCACAACTCAGTTCAGAAGAATTTATTCAGCAGGTGCTGGTTGATCGGCTGGGTACGAAGAAACTGGTGATCGGCTACGACCACCGCTTTGGCCGTGACCGTGAAGGTGGCTTCGACTACATTCAGGCGCATCAGGCAGAGTATGGCTTTGAGGTAGAAGAAATTCCCCGGCAGGATATCGAAGCCGTTGGCATTAGTTCGTCCAAGATTCGGACTGCCCTGAATGAAGGAAACATTGATGCAGCCAACCGCTTTCTGGGTCGCCCCTACTCGCTGACCGGCACAATAGTGAAAGGTCGGCAACTTGGCCGCACCATAGGTTTCCCAACCGCCAACCTCCAGGTCGATGATGCCGTGAAGCTTATTCCCGCCAATGGCGTCTACGCGGTTGATGTTATTCAGGGCGGGCAAACCCTGGGGGGTATGTTAAACATCGGTTTCCGGCCAACCGTAGCCGGTGAGCATCAGACGATCGAAACGTTCATCTTCGATTTCAGCAAAGACATCTACGGCGAGCACATGACCCTGCAATTCAGGTCGTTTCTCCGCCCCGAACAGAAGTTCAACGGTTTACCCGCCCTGGTAGAACAGCTTCAGAAAGACGAGCAACAGGCGCGGGTAACATTGAAACGCTGATGTTGTCTTTCTTCGCGCTGTAGGCTTCACGAAGAAAGACAACATCAGTGTATACAATCAGGCGTACACTCGCTCATAGTATTCCGTTGCCATTCGTTCTGCGGTGAAGTAGGCCAGCACGTCGGTCATACTCTGAGATACCAGCGCTTGCCAGTCGTTGGGGCGGTCGTAGTACATAGGCAGAATCTGCTGTTCCAGAAGGTCATACAGGCCGTTGCGGTCATGGGCATCACGGATATCAGCGGTAGCTTGCGGGTCGGCTTCGGGCACAATAAAACTGTTCCCCCCCGGCTTGGCGAATTCACAGATCCAGCCATCATTTGTCGAGAGGTTGATCGCTCCGTTCATGGCGGCGGTCATACCCGACGTACCCGAGGCTTCGCGAGGAACAACCGGCGTGTTTAGCCAAACGTCTGCGCCATCTTTCAACGCTTTCGATAGGGCCAATTCGTATCCGGTGAGCACAGCCATATTCGGATGCAGATGGCTTCGGTAATGCAGTTTATTGAAATTCTGCTTGGCTCCTTCGTCGAACGGATAGGGTTTCCCTGCCCAGATAACCTGAATCGGATAGTTGGGGTTGTTCAGCAAACGCATGAACCGCTCTTCATCGTGCAGTAGCAGATCGGGCCGTTTATAGGCCGCAAATCGCCGGGCCCAAACGATGGTCAGTACCGTGGGGTCAAACAGTTTTCCGGCCTGATCAGCAATGATGTTCAGTAATGGCTGTTTCATCGCCCGTTTCCGAACCGCCATTGCCGCTGCGTCTTTGTGTCGATACGTCTCGGCCAATTGGGTATCGGCCCAGTAGCGGTAATTCTGCGCGTTGGTCACGTGCGTAATGTCGCAGATGCCGGGGTAGCTCCCCCACATTTTGCGGGCCACCTCACCGTGCAGCTTCGACACTCCGTTGGCGCGGCGCGCCATACGTAAGGCCGCCAGCGAATGATTAAAAACGTCTTCGTGAATTCCCGTCAGTTCGCGCACCTCATCAAGGGTGAGGCCGCCAAAAAAACTTAGATTATCCAGAAAATGGATGTTATGCTTTTCATTTCCAGCTTCTTCCGGCGTGTGCGTGGTGAATATCAATCGCTCGCGCAATGCTTCTTTCGATTTACCCAACTGCTGATACAGATGAAACGCCCCCGACAACGCATGAGCTTCATTGAAATGATATACCTCCGGACTGTAATCGATTTCATCCAGCAATTTAGCGCCACCCAGACCCAGCACCATACACTGTGCTACTTTCAGCGTAGGGTCATTGTCATAGAGGCGATACGAGATTGACCGTGACTGCTCGTCGTTTCCGTCTACGTCGGTGGTCAGGAAAAACATAGGAGCCGTATTGAAATGCTTCGGATCGAGGTAGTAGGCACGTACCCAGACCGGACGGCCAAAGATATTGATGGTAAAATACTCGCCGGTATCCTGAAGAAACGAATAGATCTTCTCGCGAAAGAGCACGCCCATCGAATTGTCGGGCATCCGTACCTGATCATAGTATCCCTGTTTCCAGAGCATACCAATGCCGATCAGGTTCTGCTTTAGATCAAAGGCACTTTTCATGTGCGACCCAGCCAGGAAACCCAGGCCACCCGAATAGGTCTTCAGGGCCTGATCAACGGCAAATTCCATTGAGAAATAGGCCACCGATTTTGAGAAACGGGGATCAATTGTATACGGGTGCTGGAAAGCAGCAGGTAAGGTGGTAGCCATAGGTTACGGTTGGAAATGAAACATAAAAGTAGGGAAGGCAGTGACGGTAAGTGCCAACGCAGAAGGCCCACCAAAATTCGCGGGTTGACTTTTTCCGTCTAAGCGAATCCTGATGGACCTTCTGCGTAAGCTACTTCATTTTCAGTGCTTAAGCCAGGACATTACCGACAGCCTCCTGCACATCATCATATACCTTGCCAGCTTTATACTTTGCTTTTCCGTATTGGTATTTGTACTTCAGCTTATCCAGCTCAGGTACGTTCCTGTACAGCAGTGCCAGAGCAACACCTGTAACGGCAATGGCTGCCAGACTGAGTCCGATGGTCAATGCCGTTTCTTTGCTTTCTTCGGCCACCTGGTCTTTAGGGGTATTCAGCGTCCGCATCTGACCAGCCAGCATCTGCTGCGGGGCCACATAGGCCATCATCTCGGTCACCTTATTTTTCACACCCCCCGGAACCACCTTGGCTTTACCGGCCATCAGCCCTTCGTAGCCATCCTTGGCCACCATCGCGGCATCGTCAAGAATGTCTGTTGCCAGAATGTCGGCAGCACCTGCCTTGTTGAAGAAATCAGTGTCAGTTGCATTGGGCATCAGGGCCGTAATGGTCACGTTGGTGTCTTTCAACTCGTTCACCAGCGACTGCGTCAGGTTCCAGATGTACGATTTCGTGGCGGCATACACGGCCTGAAGCGGAAACGGCGTGATCGAGACCAGCGAGGCAAGGTTCAGGATTTTACCCTCGTTCCGTGCCACCATGTCTTTCAGGAACAGTTTTGTCATCAACGTCGTAGTAAGCACGTTGAGGTGAATCAGTGATTTTTCGGCCTCCCAATCGGTCTCGTTGGCAAACTTACCGTAGGTTGATACCCCGGCATCATTGACTAGCACATCAACCGTGATGCCTTTGGCTTTTACCTGGTCATACACATCCTGCGCAGCGTTCTCTTCCGATAAGTCCTTGCCGATCACGGTTACGTTTTCGGTGCCATAATTCATCTCGAATACTTCACTCAACCGATGAAGCGTTTCTTCGCTTCGGGCAACGAGAACGAGGTTATACCCATCCTGGGCAAATAATTTGGCCAGTTCCTGGCCTATTCCGCTGGAAGCGCCCGTGATGAGGGCTGTCTTTCCGGTTCCTTTTTTCTGATTCATAACGTTTTTTAAATTATCGGGAGCAGATGGTAAACAGGCGCGTTGCGTCTATAGAGAACTGGTACACTGGCCGTGCGACTTACGACCATCTGCCTCCTGGCTCTCGGCTCTTTTTTACCTGTTTGGCCGGCCAAAAAAATAGTTTATACCGAAGCGGAATCGACCTCCTTTGTTGCGACCAGCCAGGGCATCGGTTTGGCTGAAATAATTACTTTCAAGGGCCAGTTCAGCACCCAGATTACGGCGTATCCAGAGCATGGTACCGATCTCCAGATTGACGCTTTGGTAGTTGGCTTTCTGATCGGCTCCGATATTGCTCGACCGTTCGGTGCCAAAATTGTAGCCAACGCCGCCAAACCCACTGATTCGTGTGCGAAATGGATAATACCGCAGAAATACGCCCGTCTGGCTCGCTTTGTAGCTGGTATTCAGGCGGCTATCGAAGCTGAACTGAAGACCAGCTACCAGGCCCGTATTGAAGAAATAGCCAGCGCGGGGAGCAAAAGCCAGGTACGTTCCACTACCCGACCCAGTACCAAGCCCAAGCGAGGCTGCTCCCATGATGCTTCCCTTCTGAAACCACGTTAGCTGATTCTGCTCCTGATAGGAGCGACTTACTTCGTATTCTTCCCGAACCTTCACCTTTGCCTTATCGGCGGCCTGGTTTACATCTTCTTTTACCTCGTCGGCTTTTTGGTTGAATCGTTCGCGGCGGGCCGCCGAATCGGGCGGGGTTCTGCTATCCTGGGCAAATACGCTTGCCGAGCAGGCGGCAATAAGGGCGGCTGTGTAAATAATCGTTTTCATCGTTGAGTTGGAGTAATGTACTATTATCTACTAACCAAGTAGAGTCTTTTTGGTTTGCTACAAAAGAGTTTCAGGTGTCAAGTTTCAGGTGTCAAGTAGCGCTGCTGATCAACTAATAGTGAGCTAGCAGCGCCACTTGACACCTGAAACTTGACACCTGAAACCAGGCGGCAGCCGCCTGAACCGTTACACCAAAAACTAGTTTCTACCCTACTTCTTTCAACCGGGCCAACAGCTTGCCGACCTGTTCGGCAGAGGTTGCCGGGAAATTGGCAATGCGGATCTGGCCGTCTTTGAACTTACCGTAGCCACTGCCCACAACCATTCCCGATTCCTTCACCGCTGCAATTACTTCAGCCGCCGGCCGCGTTGTTTCAGCTACAATAACCGTTTGTGACCGGTGGCGATCTTCCTTCACAAAAGGCGTGAAGCCGTCATTCGTTTCCAGGAATTTGTAGATCTGTTTGGCCCGGTCTTCGGTTTGCCGACGGATCGTTGCCACGCCGATCCTGTTCATATCGGCCGCGATCTTACCCAATAGGTAGATAAACAGCACGTTGGGTGTAGCGGGGGTCTCAAACGTTTCGTAGTGTTTCTTCAACACAGGAAGCGTATGATGCGCGCCGATCGTCATCGACTCGTATTTCTGCAGGCGTTCAGCCTTCTCCAGGCAGGCTTCGTTGGCAATCCATACGCCCAAACCGGCGGGCATGCCGAAGGCTTTCTGCACTGAGAAGAACGCCGAATCGACCAGCGTAAAATCCAGATCGGGGTAAGGTGCCGACGACACCATATCGACACAGAATAGCTTTTTGCTGTATTTCCGCTTCAACTTATGGATCTCGGTGGGCCGAAACTGAACACCCGACGACGTTTCGTTGTGCGTGATAGCCACCAGTTCCGCGTAATCAGGTACGTCTATGTCTGCCACGTCGAAACCCTGGCCAAATGGCTTTTCGTTGATGTGAGCGAACTTGTGCAGGCTGAGGGCGTAATCGTAAAATTTACGCGAGAATGAGCCATTCACCAGGTGAAAACTCTCGTGCTCTACGCAGTTGAGCAACATCCGCTCCCAAACTTCCGAGGCCGACCCGGTGAAGTAGATCCCGTGCGTTGCCGGAATGTTCAGCAGGATGCGCAGCTGCTCATCGGTATACTTGTAAATATCCCGGAACCGCTGGCTTCGGTGCGATATCGACCCTATTTGTTCGTCCATCGCCGTTTGCAGGTGCTGGGCAAAGGTCGGATACAGTTCCGCCGGACCGGGAGTAAAGTAGATTTGGCTCATATGGGGGAAGGAAAGGTAGGAGGGAGAACAGAAGGAAAGGATCTTTCACATGCGTTTGCTCTGCTAGCGAAGCACCCCTTTCCTCCTGTTCTCCTTCATACCTTCCTCCTTTTAGTACAACAATCTAAATCGAATCGTATTGTCAATGTCTTTTAGCTCCTGAACAACTTCATCGGCGTAATCCTTCGATATGTCGGAGATAACGTACCCGATGGTTTCGTTGGTCTTCAGGTACTGACCCTGAATGTTAATATGATATTTTGCAAATATGTTATTAATCTTAGCCAGAATACCAGGTACGTTGGCGTGAATGTGCAATAACCGGTGCGAATCGTGTAGCAGTGGCAGTTGTAGCTCAGGGAAGTTTACGCTGCCATACGTACTTCCGTTGTTCATGTAGCTAACTAATTTTGCCGGCACGAACTGTCCAATATTGAATTGGGCCTCTTCGGTGCTACCGCCCACGTGGGGCGTCAGAATGACGTTGGGCAATCCGCGGAGTTCGTTGATAAACTCTTCGTTGTTCGTTTTCGGCTCATACGGAAATACATCCACGCCAGCCCCGGCTACTTTACCCGACTTGATGGCATCCACCAGCGCCGGAATATCCACGACGTGTCCGCGCGACAGGTTCATGAAAATCACGCCCTGCTTCATTAGCCCGAATTCGCGTGCACCGATCAGGTTCTTGTTTTCCTTCCGGCCATCGGTATGCAGGCTTACTACATCCGAAACGGCCAGCAGATCGTCCAGTGTCTGGCATTTGCGGGCATTTCCAAGCGCCAGTTTATCAACGCCGTCGTAGAAGTACACTTCCATGCCCAGCGCCTCAGCCACCACCGACAGTTGGGTACCGATATTGCCATAGCCAACCAGACCGAGTTTCTTACCACGTACCTCAAAGCTGTTCACCGCCGACTTGTCCCAGACACCGGCGTGCATCTTGTTGCTCTTCGGCACAATGCCCCGAATCAGCATGATCATCTCACCAACGGCCAGTTCCACCACCGAGCGCGTATTGCTGTAGGGCGCGTTGAACACGGCCACACCTTTTTCAGTAGCCGCCTCCAGATCGATCTGGTTCGTGCCAATACAGAACGCGCCGATGGTCATCAGCTTGGGCGAATGCTCAAGTACCCGACGGGTCACGTTCGTTTTCGAGCGAATACCGAGGATATGGACCCCCTGCAAGGCTTCGATCAATTCGTCTTCATCGAGCGCGCCTTTCCGGATATCGAGGCTAAATCCTTCTTTTTCGAGCAGGCTGACGGCAATTGGGTGCACGTTTTCGAGCAGGAGCACTTTGATCCGGCTCTTGGGGTATGACTGACTACGGCTCAATTTGTTATCGAATAAAAACTCGTCGAGCGAAGCCGCAATATGATCGGCTTTCGCTACAACTTTAGGGCGTGACACGTTCTCGGTGAAGGCGTAAAAGCGGTTGGCCAGGCCAGATTCCCGGATTTCATAGTCGGTGTAGCCATCGCCGATGACGTAGACATCACCATCGAAATTCAGTTCTTTCATCAGTTTGACCTTGCCCTTATCCTGCGAGAGGGGGTTGTTATCATCGCAGCCCACGATCCGGCCTTCCTGGTCAAACTCGAAGGTGTTGGCGTAGACGTTCTCGGCTTTGATGCCAAGCGCCGTCACGATGGGCACGATAAACTCTTTAAAGCCGCTCGAAACGATAAAAATCTGGTCGGCATGGCTGGTCAGAAATGCCTGGTTGCGCTGAAACGAGTCAGATACCATTGTCGACAGGCGCTCAACGAGGGCGGGCAACTGATCGCGGTGGGCGTTCAGGAGTTTCAGCCGCATCTGAATCGATTGCGCCAATGATAATTCGCCCGACATGCCCCGATCGGTAATTGTTTTGATCTGATCGAGCACGTCGTCACGGTCGGGTCGGCCAGCCAGGGATATTTCACCCAGAATGTCCAGCGCTTCCACTTTCGTGAAGGTGCTATCGAAATCAATGACGTAATAGGGTTGGTCGGTGGGTAATGCCGTTGATTCGAGCGTTGGCGTTTGAGTGGTCATCTGCAAGAGAATTAATGAATCAGGTTGTTGTACGTCAATCAGTTATGAATTGGTTGTCAGTGCCAGACTGACTCTTGCGATGAAGTGTAGGTACGTTAGCCGATGGCCCGAGTGAGGAACTGAAGCACTCGTTCTTCGGCATAGGTGGGTGCCTGTAAGCCGTTGGCCGACGGGAAGCCACAATGGCCACCCTGCTCTGGAAACTCCATCCAAACGTGGGTGAGTTCCTTTGCCAGCGCCTCAGGAAAGCATTCAGGGGACAAAAATGGGTCATTCCGGGCATTCAGGACCAATACAGGCACAGTTATTTTCGACAAAAAGGACAGCGAACTGTTTCGGGTGTAGTAATCTGTTACGCCGTTGAAACCGTGCAGGGGCGCCGTAATGAGGTCATCGAACTCCCGAAGCGAGCGAATCCGGCTCAGATCGGTAGCCCGTAACGCCTCTGGCAACGTACCTGCTTTCAGCATTACTTTTTCTTTGAGCGTTTTCTGAAATCGCCGATTATACACCATGCTGTCCCACTTCTCCAGCCGGTCGGCGGTGGTCAGCAGCTCAAGCGGCACCGACACAGCAACGCCCCTTTTTATAGCCGAGTGTATGCCCTGCCCCTGTTCGCCAAGGTATTTGAGCGTAATGTTCCCCCCCGCGCTGTAGCCGACCAAGTGAATCGTTTGATAACCAGCCGCCAACGCCTGCTGAATAACGGTATGGAGATCGCCCGTTTCGCCGATGTGGTAAAAACGCGCCTGCCGGTTCATTTCGCCCGAACACGACCGGTAGTGCCACGCCAGGCAATCGAACCCGTGCTGATTCAGCAGCCGAACCGTGCCAGCCACATATTGCCGCGTAGAGTCGCCTTCGAGACCATGCGACAAGATAACCAGCGGATTTTTTGCCTCGCCGGCTTGTTGGGTCTTGCTCCAGTCGAGGTCCAGGAAATCATCGTCGGCGGTTTCGATGCGCTGACGAACGTACCTGACGGGTATTTGTCGGAACAACGAGGGGACGATTGTCTGTAAATGGCCATTCCACAGGTAGGCGGGCGGGCGGTACGTAGAGCTGGTGATCAACGGCATACCAACAAAGAAGGTCGCCACGTTCGTAGTGGCGACCTTGCAAAGGTACTTCTCTGTGGCTGCTTTCCGATAGATCAAGAAAGGCTAACGTACCTGCGGGGCATGATGTACTGCCTTCCCTGTGCCCGGAAACCAAGCCACTCCGCTGATCATAAAACCCGATCGGGTAGATATCAGAAGGGTCATTAGCCTTCTGATCTGTAAGAATCCTGTAGGCGAGACACCGCACTCGGCGATACTCCTGATAGAGGCAGGGTCTATTGACAACTCAGCACTCGGCAACGTTGACTTTGGCGATGGTAAACGGGAGAAACTGGATACAGTTACGCGGTTGCATAATCACTACTACGAGGTAGCCGGACGGGACTTTGCTGTTTTATAAACAGGAGCTTTGGCGCTTAGATACGGTCACGGTTTATTTGCCCTCGAACCTCCCGTTAATGGAGACCAGTTTAGCTTACTTGTGTGATTTTTCGGCCTGATATCGCAGGTGGTTCAGCAGATACAGCAGGCTTCGTCTTTTTCCGTACCGTAATTCTGATCAGGCAGGCCGTTTTCCCGGATACCACCGGCGTCTCTATCGTACCTCCGATTGGGCCACACACTAAGTTGAACACCGTCTTGCTGGTATACGTGTAGCCAACCCCGGTATAAACTGGCTCATTACATACCGGTTCATACCGGAGTTGGCCGCTCTACACTAATAGGCTGACGGTCAGCACAGTTTATCAATCCTTAACTGGAGCTATCGGTACAGGAAGCGCTTGCGTACTTTATCGCTAACGTACCTGATACGGACACTACTGGTTGATTCAGGAACTACTGGTCATCCCCCATGCAGTAAACATGACTGGTAGAGCATACCTTACTACGTTATCTTTACGGCGCAATCCCCCAGCTTCGACGCACTAACTACTAGCATTACATGATCCTCATCGTTGATGACAGGCGGGAAAATATTCTTCCTCTCCAGAAGATCCTCGAACTGCATCGCTTCCAGGTCGACACGGCCGAATCGGGTGAAGAAGCCCTGCGGAAAGTGCTCACTACGGCCTATTCGGTCATTATTCTGGATGTGCAGATGCCCGGTATGGATGGTTTTGAAGTGGCCAGCGCTATCTCTGGTTTCAGCAAAGCCCGCGATACGTCCATCATTTTTCTATCGGCCGTTAACACCGAAAAGAAATTCATTACCCGAGGCTACACCGCTGGCGGCATCGATTACCTGATCAAACCCGTTGACCCGGATATTCTGGTCTTAAAAGTAAAGACCCTCCAGAAACTCTACGAGCAGCAGCAGGAACTCCGGGCAACGCAGCAATCGCTCCGCCACGAGATCGACGTTCGGAAACGGGCGCAGGAAGAACTGGCAACCCAGGTCGACGATCTTCAGACCGTACTAGCCTCTATTCCGCTCATGGCCTTCACGGTAAAACCCGACGGGCAGATCGAGTACGTCAACGCCCACTGGATTCGTTATACGGGCACAGATACGGCCTTTCCCGAAGCGCATCCCGATGACCATTTTCTTACAGATTGGGCTGCGGCACTGGTTAGTGGCCATGAATTTACCCGTGAAGTCCGACTGAAAGAATTAAGTACAGGCCGATACCACTATCACCTGCTTCGGGCGGTACCCAGCCGAAAGAACGATTCGATTGTGCGCTGGATCGGTACGTTCACCGACATTCATGCCCAGAAACAAACCGCCGAACGACTTGAGCAGGAAGTAGCCCTGCGCACGCAGGAGTTGGTTCTTAACAATGTTGAGCTGGAACGGGCCAACCACGAACTACAGCAGTTCACCTGGGTAGTATCGCACGACCTGAAAGAGCCACTGCGGAAAATCCAGTTCCTGAACGACCTGATCAAAGACCAGTTCCTGAACGACAATCCCGACGCGGCAACGTACCTGGATCGATCCATTCGAGCGTCGGCCCGAATGACGAGCCTGATTAACGACCTGCTGGCCTACGCCCAGCTTTCGGCCCCCGAATCATTCCAGCCCACTAATCTGAATGCTTTGCTTGATGAACTGCTGCTTGATTTCGACGATAGTATCAGCCGCCAGCGGGCAACTATCTCGGTGGGGCCGCTGCCCATTCTCGATACCATTCCGCACCGCATCAGGCAGGTGTTTCAGAACCTGATCGGTAACGCGCTCAAGTTTGCCAGGCCCCATGTGCCGCCTGTCATTGCCATTCACGCCGAGTTAATAGCCAGCAAAGCACTTGACGGGCCACCAATGCCCGATGGCCCCTACTGCCGGATCATCGTGGAGGATAATGGTATTGGGTTCAACGAGAAATTTTCAAGCCGCATTTTCGTGCTCTTCCAGCGCCTGCACAACAAATCCAGCGTGGAAGGAACCGGTATCGGGCTGGCCATTGCTAAAAAGAATATCGACAAGCACCACGGGCTCATTTCCGCCAAAAGTCAGGAAGGGGAAGGTGCCCGTTTCATTCTCGTTCTCCCCATCAAACAGTCGGAGCAGCCTGTTGCTCTGCTCACCAGTTAGGCTCACCAAGTCTCGTTTATGCCGCAATTATCAAACTCGGTCATCAGGCAGCTTCAGGTTGTCTTTTCACTGTCAACGCTGCTGCTGCTGATCAGCCTGGTGGCGTCATTCTACAGCATCCAGAAACTGATCAGCAACTCGCACCTGGTGAACCACACTAACGAGGTATTGATTGAAGCAGAGAACATTATCTCCTCCATGAAAGATGCCGAAACGGGTCAGCGCGGCTACCTGCTGACACTCGATCCGGCCTTTCTGCAGCCTTATACAGACAGCTACGAGCGCGTAACAAAAAGTTACGAACAGGTCAGGGCCCTGACTGCAGACAGTCCGGATCAACAGAAAAACCTGGAGGAAGTGAAGTATCTGTACGAGCGTAAGTTCACGCTCATGCGCCGGGGAATCTCGCTTTTCCAGCAAAACCGGACACGCCAGGATTCAGCGCAACGCTACAACGCCATGGCCACTGGTAAACTGGCTATGGATTCGCTCCGGGTAATAATTGACCGCGTGCAGCGATCAGAAAGCAGTCTGCTGCAAACGCGGCTTCAGCAACAGCAATTCTACGTAACCTATACGCCTTTTCTACTGGTTGTTGCGGCGGTTATCTCCATCCTGATCACCGCCTTTACCTACCGGCGAATCAAAACAGACATGGATAATCGGCTGGTTCAGCAACGGGCCGCTGAACGGGAATATGCCGAAACCACCCGACGCATCAACGTAATGGAAGGCATAACCCGACAAATAGCCGACGGTGATTATGCCGTGCGCAGTGCCGACGAGCAGGACGACGAACTTGGGCGCATTGCCAAAGCCCTCAACAGCATGGCCGCCTCGCTTGAGCAAACGTTTACTGACCTGAAAAACAGAAACTGGCTTCAGACTGGCGTTGTAAAGCTGAACGATGCGATCCGGGGCGAAAAGCGCCTGACCAACCTGGGCACCCGCCTGATCAACGCCATCACCGACTACCTCAACGCGCCGCTGGGTACGTTGTATCTGATGGATACCGACGGTACTTACAAGCTTTCCGGTAGCTACGCGACCGACAACGCTCCCCAGACAATAGCAGCCGGAACAGGCCTGGCCGGGCAGGCAATTGTGAGCAAAAAATCGCTGACCGTCTCCGACCTTCCCGCCGACTATAGTCAGGTACGTTCCTCGCTGGGCGCCGCCCGGCCAACGTCGGTAACGGTTGTGCCGCTCGTTTATGACGACACCTGTGTAGGTGTTGTTGAAGTGGGCCTGCTGCGCCAGCCCACCCCTTCGGAGGTTCAGTTTCTGGAACAGAACATAGAGACGATGGCCATGGGCATCAACGCAGCCCTGGATTTTGTGCGGTTACAGAACTTCCTGGAAGAAACGCAGGTACAGGCCGAGGAGTTACAGGCGCAGCATAGCGAACTGGAAAACCTGAACGCCGAACTGGAAATGCAGGCGCAGAAACTCCAGGCGTCGGAGGAAGAACTCCGGGTGCAACAGGAAGAATTGCAGCAAACCAACACCGAGCTTGAAGAGCGGGGCCTGCTGCTGGAAGAACGGAATGGCGAAATTCAGAAGAAAGCGGATGAACTGGAACTGGCCACCCGCTACAAATCGGAGTTCCTGGCCAACATGTCGCACGAACTACGGACGCCCCTCAACTCGATTCTGCTACTGAGCCGACTGCTGGCAGAGAACAATGAAACCAATCTCTCAGACGATCAGGTCGAATATGCCAGGGTTATCCAGGCATCGGGTAACGGGCTGTTGGGGCTGATCGACGAAATCCTGGACCTGTCGAAAATCGAAGCCGGCCAGATGAAGCTCGATTATCAGGAAGTGGCCCTGACCGACATTACCGACGAGCTACAGGCGTTATTCGGCCTGATGGCTAAAGAAAAAGGGCTTGATTTCTCGATTACCATCATGCCGGACGTACCTGAAGCGATTGAAACCGATCGGATGCGGCTGGGGCAGATCCTTAAAAATCTGCTTTCGAATGCGCTTAAGTTTACGGCCAGTGGTACGGTCAGCCTCCGTATCTCACGCCAGTCGTCCAGCGCTCAAACCCTCAACTTTGCCGTATCGGATACGGGCATTGGGATTCCGGCCGAAAAGCAGCCGCTGGTATTTGAAGCCTTTCAGCAGGCCGATGGCTCAACCAAACGCAAATACGGCGGCACCGGACTTGGCTTGTCGATCAGCCGTGAACTGGCGAAGCTATTGGGCGGCGAAATTACGTTGAAAAGCAAGGTAGAGGAGGGCAGTACATTCACGGTCAGTTTGCCACTAGCCATGGCCCCGCCGGTTCCGCAAACGCAGGAAAAAGCGCCGCCTGCCCCCCACCCAGTGCCGGCATCACCTGGTCTGACACCAGACCCCGGCAAGCGATACATCAGTAGCAAGGTACCCGACGCCGTTCCGGACGATCGGGCCGCCATCGAGGAAACAGACAAGGTGATCCTGATTGTTGAAGATGACGTCCACTTTGCCAAATCGCTGCTCGATTATGCCCGTCAGAAAGGCTACAAAGGCATTGTGGCGGTTCGGGGCGACGAAGGCCTGGCGCTGGCGGCACACTACAAACCCATTGGCATTCTGCTGGACATTCAGCTGCCGGTCATGAGCGGTTGGGAGGTGATGGATGCGCTGAAGGCGAACCCGCAAACGCGCCCCATTCCGGTACACATCATGTCGTCGCACAAGCTAAAGAACGAAAGTCGGCTGAAAGGAGCCATCGATTTCGTGGATAAGCCGATGGCCTTCGAGCAGATGCAGACCGTTTTCAAAAAGCTGGAAGACGTGCTGACCCGCGACCCCAAGAAGGTGCTGATCATTGAAGATAACCCCAAACATGCCAAAGCACTGGCCTACTTCCTGGAGACCTTCAACATCAGTTCAGAACTGAAAAGTAACATCACGGAAGGCATAGACGCCCTGCAGGGAAAAGAAGTTGACTGCGTTATCCTGGACATGGGCATTCCTGATCAACGGGCCTACGAAACGCTTGAAGAAGCCAAGAAAAACCCGGGATTGGAAAATCTGCCGATCATCATCTTCACGGGTAAGAGCCTGTCGATGGCCGAGGAGCTGAAAATCAAAAAATATGCCGATTCGATCATCGTCAAAACCGCTCATTCGTATCAGCGTATGCTCGACGAGGTGTCGCTGTTCCTTCATCTGGTTGAAAGCAATAATTCAGCAACCAGCAACGGCGTAACCAAAAAACTGGGAGCGCTCAATCAGGTGCTAACGGGTAAAACGGTACTTGTAGCCGACGACGACGTGCGTAACATCTTCTCGCTCTCAAAAGCGCTGGAGCAGTATAACATGACCGTCATTGCCGCCCTCGATGGTAAAGAAGCCCTTCAACGGCTGACAGAGCATCCGGAAATTGATCTGGTCTTGCTGGATATGATGATGCCGCAGATGGACGGCTACGAAACGGCCCGCCACATTCGGGAACATTACAAGTGGAAGGGTCTGCCCATTATTGCGGTGACGGCCAAAGCCATGACCGGAGACCGGGAAAAATGCCTCCAGGCAGGCGCGTCCGATTACATCACCAAGCCCGTCGACATTGACCAGTTGGTATCGCTGCTTCGCGTCTGGCTGTATGACCGTGCCTAATCATTCCTGTTACTACCTCTAAACAGTATGTCAAAAAAACGAGTCTTACTGATCGACGATGACCCCCGGAATATTTTTGCGCTGAAGGCTACGCTGAAGGCAAAAGGATTTGAGTGTGTATCCTGTCTGAGTGCGCAGGAGGCCCTTACGATTCTGCAAAAAGACGAGGTAATCGATGCCGTGTTGATTGATATGATGATGCCCGATATGGATGGCTACGAGGCCATTCCGCGCATCAAGAACATTCCAGGTCGGCAGGAAACCCCCATTTATGCGGTGACAGCTCAGGCAATGGTTGGCGATCGGGAAAAGTGCCTGCAGGCAGGTGCAACAGACTACGTTGCCAAGCCCATCGATGTAGACCGGCTGGTTGGCCTACTGGTAGGTAGTTAAGTGTACAGGGAGTATGATTGAGGAAGAACAGGTAACGCTTTTGCTAAACGACATTTTAGAGTTGTACGGCTACGATTTTACCCACTATAGCCGGGCGTCCCTTAAACGCCGGATCAATCGACTATGGGCGGCAGATCGGTTTCCGAGCTTTGCCGAACTACGATACCGGGTACGTTCCGACGCGGGGTATCTGAAGCGATTTGTGGAGGAACTGACGGTCAATGTTACGGAAATGTTCCGGGACCCGTCGTTCTACAAATGCCTGCGAACCGAGGTATTGCCTACGCTGGCAGCAAAGCCCTTTATTCGTATCTGGCACGCGGGCTGTTCAACCGGGGAGGAAGTCTTTTCGATGGCCATACTGCTACAGGAAGCGGGTCTATTGCATAAATCGCTACTCTATGCCACCGATCTGAATCCGGACGTACTGGAGTCGGCCCGGAAAGGCATCTTCGCGCTGGCCCCCATGCCGCAGTATTCAGAAAACTACCAGCTTTCGGGCGGCAACCGGGACTTTTCGCTTTACTACACGGCCAACTACGGGTACGTCAAGTTCAACGACGAGCTGGCCGCGAAAATGGTTTTCTCTACCCACAACCTCGTTTCTGATCATTCTTTCAATGAATTCGATCTGATTCTGTGCCGGAACGTCTTGATCTATTTCGACAAAGAACTTCAGGAACGTGTGCTGCGGCTATTCGATGAGAGCCTGGGGCCGCTCAGCTACCTGGCCCTCGGTTCCAGAGAAACCCTGAAACTTTCCGCCATTCGGCTGAATTACAGACAAATTACGCCCGAGAAAATATGGCGGAAAATAGGCTGATGCAGTCAACGGCAAACACGCCCTACAAGGCTGTTGTTATCGGCGGCTCTACGGGTAGCCTCGATGTATTGCTGCCCGTTTTATCGGTGCTGAAACCACCCCTGACCTTCAGCCTTGTGGTAGTGGTTCATCGCAAGAATACGCCAAATTCCCCACTGGCCACGTTGCTTTCCGTGAAGACAACGTTACCCGTTCGCGAGGTCGACGATAAAGACGTGATGAAGCCGGGTTGCGTGTATCTGGCCCCCGCCGATTATCACCTGCTCGTTGAACACGACGGTACTTTTTCGCTTGACGACTCAGAAAAAATCAATTTCAGCCGCCCCGCCATCGACGTCACGTTCGAGTCTGCCGCTGATGTGTACGGCGCTGGTGTTGTGGGTATTCTCTTATCGGGTGCCAACGCCGATGGTACCAGAGGGCTAAAGGCCATCAAACAAGCGGGAGGCATTACCGTGGCCCAGCAACCCGCAACCGCTCAGGTAGCCTACATGCCTCAACAAGCAATAGACAATGCCGCAGTTGATCGGGTGCTAGACGTACCTGAGCTCATCCAGTTCATCAATCAGTTGAACGAAGCCAATCAGGCGCTTTAGACGTTGGACTGCTTTGGCCCCGCCTGCACAGTTTACCAGACATACGTACCTACACACCCTTCTTTCAGAGTGCTGGCAATAGCCTTACCCCGGTGGCGGATGGTAAAGGTTCGGGGCATTTTTCCGCTGTTCAGGACGATGAGCGCAATTCTCCCGTTCGGCGTCTTAAACGCCACATTCGGCAGCATTTCAGGCAAATTCGTAGCTATCCGAACAGAACCTGGCCTGACGAATTTCGACGCGGATGCTACCACATAGTATGCCGGATTCTGGGTTACCTTGTTGCCATCCAGTGTGATTGCTCCCAGGCATTCGGTACAGCCGCCAACCGTATGAGGCTCTTGTTTCGGGTCAGCGGCCAAATTCCATTCCAGCACCGTCCGGCTCCAGTTTCGGGTGGCACCGATGATCAGATTCGCTACGTGCCAGCCCAGATCACCTGTCAGATTACCGGGTGCGCCAGTCCATTGTTCCGTGAAATACACATTCTTGTCCGGATGGGCCTTGTGTACTTCGCCCAGTGCCGAAACGGGACCAGCGTACAAATGGAAGGCCGACCCGTCGACATAGTGTTTAACCTCTGGATCGTCCAGGATCGAGACCGGATAATCGGGCCGGTCGGCGTTATGGTCGTAGAGGATAATTTTAGTTTTGATGCCTGCCTGTTTGAACGCTGGACCGAGACTCTTCTTGATGAATGCGGCCTGCTCCTGAGGCAGCATCAGCAAACTGGGATTGTTGCCCGGATGCAGCGGCTCGTTTTGAATCGTGATGGCATCGATCGCGATTCCTTCCGCTTTCATGGCCTGAATATACTTGACGAAATACTGCGCATACACCGCATAATACTCGGGTTTCAGACTACCTCCTTTCGAGTGCAGGTTCGTCTTCATCCAGACCGGAGGCGACCAGGGCGAACCCAGGATTTTAATGGCCGGATTGATCGCCAGAATTTGCTTAAGAATCGGGATCAGGTAAGCTCGGTCGGGTGTCAGCGAGAACCTGGCTAAAGTGGGGTCTGTCTCGCCAGCGGGCAGGTCATCGTACGAAAAGACCCGGTCGTCCAGATCCGACGCACCGATACTGATACGCAGGTAACTCACGCCGATGCTGTTGCCTTCTGTTGAGAAAAGCTCTCGCAACAGCGCGTTTTTCGCTCTGGTTTCCATCCGGCTGATGAGCATGGCACTGCCGCCCGTCAGCGTATAGCCGAAGCCATCGATCGATTGAAACGTCTGGCTGTCATCAACATCGATCCGGCTGCCGGTAATGGGTTTATTGCTGAACGGCAACGTACCTGGTTGACGCGCAAAGAGTGCTGACCGATCCGGGTTAGTTACCCACACCTGCGCTGCGCCGGGCGCTTTCTGAGCCAGTAGGCCCCGGTCAAAACTTCCTGCGGCAAACAAGAGCGCCAGCAGAACCGCGCAACAATAAGTATATGGGTGAATCATCAGGAAACTATCAGGATAAATAAATGAGTGTGATCGGGCTGGGAAACGGATACTACTCAACGTTTCTCGCCATCTACTCAGTAACGCCCAACAGCCGGGATTCTACTAAAAAAGGCCGCTACCTTTCGGTAACGACCTCACAAGATTACGGTAGGCAAGCTACTTTTCGGCCATTAACCGGGCTACACGGCGGATGCCCATGAAGCGATTGCGGTAATAGTCGGCGTGTAGGTAATCGAAGCGAATACCACCGCCCCAGGCCGAATGAATAAATTTTATCTGATCACCAACAACCTCAGTAATCATGCCGACATGCCCGATTCGGCTTCCTCCTGACGAGTGACCTTTGAAGAAGATCAGATCACCGGGTTTTGCAAATTCACGCTCTACTTTCAGGCCAACATTTCCCTGGGCGGCACTCGAGTGGGGCAAATCAATGCCGAACTGACTAAAACAAAACCGGGTGAATCCCGAGCAATCGAAGCCTTTGGGCGTGGTGCCACCGGAACGGTAACGAATAGAAAGATGCTTTTTGGCAAACCCGATAACATCACTCACAATCGGGATATTATCATAAAAAGAAGCAGATTCAGACTGAGTAGCGGCCGCTTTGTCAGCGGAAACAACCGGCTTCATATCAACCGTTACCATCGCTAGTTCGGCGTTGGTCTGGGCTTGGGTGATGCCAAACGAGACAGCGAAACACGCTGTCAGGAGCACTTTCTTCAGCATAAACGGACGGGTTAAGTCGTAGTTACAGCAGCTAATCTATGGCCAACCCGCCATACGGCCAAACAAATGATGGTTTTTTGTGCTGATTACTTTCCACAATAGTGTGGAAATTACACCACAACTACTGTTAACCTACTGACTAATAGACTATCGACGTCCGTATTAAAATTCCGTGAATTGACCGCGAGCAGTTACCCCCTACCGACCTTCCAGCACATCACGTTCGTGCTCGGTCAGGCTATGTACGCCCCGCTCATTGATCTTATCCAGAATGCGATCGATCTCCTGTTGGCGCTGAAACCTGGCCGCGTTGTAGCGTTCGTCTTTGGTTTCATGTTGCGTGGATGTCAACGAAAAACCGTTAATATACAGCCAGTCCGGGCGATGCACGATGAACAGCAGAAAGGCGATGGCTGGCAGTGTCAGCAATAACGCGATCGGCCAGTTTATGAGTAATACAGCGGGTTCAATTGCACACATACTCAATACACCCACCACAGCTCCACCCAGGTGTGCTTCGTGCCCGATATTATCGTTCCGCGATTTGATTCCGTAGATGGAAAAAAGCGTATAGAACAGGCCGTATATCCAGGCTGGAATGCGAAACGGCATAAACAGCGGGTTAATTGAAATGCCGGGAAACAAGACGATCACGGCAAAGATGATCCCGGCAATGGCTCCCGATGCGCCCACTGCCCGGTAGCCAGTATTATTCCGGTTGATGAACAACGCCAGCAGATTGCCGCCAACCAGACTGGCAAAGTAGATGATAAGCACATGCAAAGGGCCTGCTACTTGTTCCAGCGTGCCGGCAAACGCCATCAGGGAATACATGTTGAACAGCAGATGTTTCCAGTCGGCATGCACAAAACCAGACGAAATCAGGCGACCATATTCCTTATGGATCAGGATACCCTCGACAGAAAAAGCATATCGCGACAGCAGTGATGCCCGGCGGAATGCACTAAACGTGATTAAACTGGTCACTACAACAAGCAGAAGGCCAATACTGCCGTAAGAAGCCATACAAAGACAATTGTTTAAACTGGTTCTTCCCTAAAAACAACAGCATCGATCAGTAAATTCATTACCGGTTGCACATCGTGTTGAGCCGCTTCCAGACCAGAATCGTTGCGCAATCGGCGGTTGAGCCGTATGTTTGCATCATCAAGTCAATACGGTGCTGCCCGCCAGGGACCAACAGAATACCCGTTGATTTATAGAGATGAGGGGAGAGATCAGGCTCTGCGAACCTCAGGCAACCTACCAATTGGCAAGGTGCTACGTCCTGCCCACAACAAGGTGTTGGTGGGGCATATAAACCAAACTGACATTATGCGCTACCTGAGCTTTCGACGCTGTATGCCCGCTACGGGCTGTTAACGTCATCTCTACCAGGCCCAACCGGTGCTGGTCAATCTTCTCCTATTCCTTCACTTAACGCCTCTGGCTACTACGTACCCAGCCCCTACTGGCTGATTCTACACGTTCTTTATGGCTAATCAACCTAAATTCGAGACCCTTCAGCTTCACGCCGGTCAGGAGATCGACGCCGTGACACACTCTCGGGCGGTGCCACTTTACCAAACAACCGCCTATCAGTTTAACGATTCGGCACACGGTGCGCGCCTGTTTGCCCTGCAGGAGTTCGGCAACATTTATACCCGCCTGATGAACCCCACCACCGACGTTTTTGAAAAACGTGTGGCGGCTCTGGAAGGCGGCGTGGCGGCCCTGGCAACGGCTTCAGGGCACTCGGCCCAGTTCCTGGCCATCAACAACATCACATCTGTTGGCGATAACTTCGTGACGACCTCGTTTCTCTACGGGGGGTCATACAACCAGTTCAAGAACTCGTTCAGAAACATTGGCGTAGAAGCCCGGTTTGCCGATGGCGACAATCCGGCCAGCTTCGAGCCGCTGATCGATGAACGAACGAAGGCCATTTACCTCGAAACCATTGGTAATCCGAGCTTCAGCGTACCTGATTTTGAAGCATTTGTAGCGCTGGCAACCAAGTACGATTTACCGCTGATCGTTGATAACACCTTTGGCGCTGGTGGAGCAATCTGTGCGCCACTAAAGCACGGTGCTCACATTCTGGTGGAATCGGCTACAAAATGGATTGGCGGCCACGGTACCACAATGGGCGGCGTCATTGTCGACGCAGGTACGTTCAACTGGGGCAACGGCAAGTATCCACAGTTCACAGAGCCATCGCCAAGCTACCACGGTCTGGTGATGAACGATGTGTTCGGTATTGGCGGGCCATTCGGCAATATCCAGTTCATCATCCGGGCCCGTGTTGAAGGTCTCCGCGATTGGGGGCCATCGCAAAGCCCGTTCAACAGCTGGATGCTCATTCAGGGCCTCGAAACCTTATCGCTCCGGGTGGAACGTACCTGCGAAAACGCCCTGGCGCTGGCCCAATGGCTGGAACAACACGACCTGGTCGAGTACGTGAACTACCCTGGTCTGGCCAGCAGCAAATACAACGCCCTCGCCAAAAAGTACCTGACACGCGGTTCAGGTGGTGTTCTCTCCTTTAAGCTCAAAGCTGGTCGAGATGCTGGCGACGCCGTTGTGAATTCGCTGAAGATGGTAAGCCACCTGGCCAATGTCGGTGACGCTAAAACGCTGATCATTCACCCGGCCAGTACAACCCACTCTCAATTATCAACCGACGATCAGGCAGCAGCAGGCGTTGAGCCTGGTCTGCTTCGGGTGTCGCTGGGTATTGAACACATCGACGATATCAAGGCCGATTTTGAACAGGCTTTTGCCCAGATTGAACAGGCTGTTCTTAACTAGTTTCAAGTTTCAGGCTTCAAGTTTCAAGTGCTCTGCTGAGTAACCAGACATTGATCAGCAGAGCACTTGAAACCTGAAACTTGAAACTTTCTTACCTACGTCCCCTTGCACTACTTCGACTACAGATTTTCGTATTCCCTTGAATTAGGGGAAGAATTGCCTGGTTTTAGACTGGCTTATACGACGCGCGGAACCCTCAACGATGACGGCAGCAACGTTATCTGGATTTGCCATGCCCTCACGGGCAATGCAGATCCCGGTGAATGGTGGAGCGGTTTGGTTGGGGCCGGAAAGTATTATGATCCGGCTCAGTATTTCATCATTTGCGCCAACGTGCTGGGCGGCTGCTACGGCTCAACCGGTCCGCTGACGATCAATCCGGTAACGGGCGAACCCTACTGCCACGATTTCCCAACCGTCACCATCCGCGATATGGTTGGCGCCCTGGATTTACTGCGTCAGGAGTTGGGTATCGAGCAGATTCATACCTGCGTCGGTGGGTCGGTGGGTGGCCAGCAGGCCATTGAATGGGCCATAATGCAGCCCAGGCTGATCAAAAACCTTATTCTGATCGCCACCAACGCGGTGTTCTCACCCTGGGGAATCGCTTTCAACGAATCGCAACGGATGGCGCTGGAAGCCGACCCTACCTGGGCCGACAACGTACCTGAGGCAGGTCAGCGCGGCCTCAAAGCAGCCCGGTCAATTGCGCTTCTCTCCTACCGGAATTACGAAACCTACGCCTTTACACAGGCGCTTGATAATAACGAACAAACCGATCAGTATAAGGCCGCCGGTTATCAGCAATACCAGGGCGAGAAGCTGGTCAGCCGATTTAATGCATTCACGTACTGGCTGTTAACGAAAGCAATGGATTCGCACAACGTTGGCCGCAATCGGGGTAGTATTCCCAACGCACTGGGGTTGATCGAAGCAAAAACGCTGGTCGTCGGCATTCATTCCGATGTATTGTTCCCTCCCTCGGAACAGCAATTCATCGCTCGCCATATTCCCAACGCGGTCTATGAAGAAATAAACTCTCTTTACGGCCACGACGGCTTTCTGATCGAATTCAAACCCCTGGCCCAGATCATCCGGAAGTGGGTAAACTGATTTTGGATTGGGGATATCGGATTTGTTGCTTTCGCCTAGACTTACTCTCGCGAAAGCAACAAATCCGATATCCCCAATCCAAAATCGGTTTTACTTCTCGCCGATGGTGCGTTCGCGGCGGAGAACTTCGTCGATGAGGCCGTACTCTTTGGCTTCTTCGGCACGGAGCCATTTGTCACGGTCTGAGTCACGCTCAATTTCTTCGAACGTCTTGCCTGAGTGCTGGGCCAGGATCTGGTACAGTTCTTCGCGCAATTTCACGATCTCACGAGCGGTGATTTCGATATCAACCGACTGACCCTGTGCCCCACCCGATGGCTGGTGAATCATTACCCGTGCGTGTGGCAATGCCGACCGCTTGCCGGCAGCACCACCAGCGAGCAGTACCGCTCCCATTGACGCAGCCAGACTCGTGCAAACAGTAGCAACGTCAGGACGCACGTACTGCATCGTATCGTAGATACCCAAACCTGCATACACCGAGCCACCGGGGCTATTGATGTACATCAGAATGTCTTTCCGTGGATCAGCCGATTCCAGGAACAAAAGTTGAGCAACAATAATGTTGGCGATATTGTCATCGACGGGTAAACCCATGAAAATGATCCGGTCGGCCATCAGACGTGAGAACACGTCTACCTCCCGGAAATTCATTGGTCGTTCTTCGATCACCGACCGTGTCATGTTCTCAACATGGTGGTTGTTAACAGTGTGTTTAACATATCCGTCGACCGTCAGACCATTAAGGCCCATGTGGTGGACGGCAAATTTGCGAAATTCGTCTCCGTAATGCATGTGTGTGATTAAAGGGAGTCTGATGGTTGAGGTTACGAGTTTGTATTGCTTTGCCAATTAACTATCTGGTCAATTAACAGCCTAACATCAAACTCAAAACATCGCCTATCAAACCCGTTTGTAAATTAACGAACGAGTCAGATGGTAAGTTTCAAAACTTATCCGACACAAAGTTGCGTTGTAGAGTGGAAAATCCCTGTCGTTTTTTCTTGAGATTTCCTCGCTATTCCTTGTTATGAAGCATCTAGCTGCCTCGCAACCAACCCCGGACCGTATTCGGCTCGCCCGTCTGCAACAGGGCCTTTCACAAGAAAACATGGCCGACCTGCTGGGTCTGTCAACCACCGCCTACGGCGATATTGAGCGCGGCAAAACGGAGCTGACCCTGACCCGGTTAGCTCAGATTGCCGACGTACTGCGCACATCTGTGGTTGACCTTATCTCCGACGTACCTGCGGCCATTGAGCCAACCATCATTGCCCCTAACGAACTGGAGAAGCTACGCAACACTGTGGAGAGGCAACAGCTTGAACTCGACAAACTCAGGCTTGAGGTAGACTACCATAAACGCCGATACGACGAACGGATTGCGCTCGAACTAGCCTGGGCGATCGGTCAAAAACAGGAACGCCCCAAGATTGGATTTTAGGTAGCGGCCCTTCCAGCGCTCTACATCATAAAAAATGCCCACGAGCAATCGTGGGCATTTTTCGTAAAAGCTATATCGAAGCCTAGGCTTGCTGACGCTGAGCCCGCTCACGGAACTCATCGAGCGATACCGTTTGATCAACGATCGTCAGTTGCGATTTGATGAAGTCGATCACCTTGTCGTCGAATACCCGGTTGAATGTCTGGGTGTAATTCTGACCGTTGTTCTTTTCGTCCATCAGGTAGTTCTTGGCAATCTTGTCGATCGTCTCGTCCATCTCGCCACCGTCGCTGCCGGCAAAGCCGAACTGGTCGCGTACCATCTGGCGGGTAGCATCCATTACCTCTTCGAAGTTCACGTTGATGTCGTTCTTCTCAGCAACCCGATTTTTAATTAGTTGCAGTTTAGCCGACTTCGTGAAATCAGGGTACTGCTCTTCGATCTGCTCGGCGGTGAACTTGCCTTCATTCATTTCCAGCAACCACTTCTTCAGAAACTCATCGGGCAGGCTGATCAGGATGTTGTCGAGCAACGTCTGTTCGATGTCATTGCGGAGAAGGTTGTCTGATTCACGACCGTAGTTCTGACCGATGATTTCCTTCACTTTTGTGCGGAACGTCTCTTCGTCTGATACAGCACCAACGCCCAATACCTTGTCGAAGAATTCCTGATTCAGATCAGCAGGCGCGTGGCGGGTTACATCTTCAATGGTGAATGAGAATTCGCCGGTCAGGTTACCAGCGTCTTCTTTTTTGGCACCAGTAGCCAGTGCACGCTCTTTCTCGTCCGGGAAAGCCGCTTCCATCGCAAATGTGAAGGTTTCGTCTTTCTTCTTGCCCAGGAACGTACCCAGCGCATCAGGAGCAACCTTAGCCAGTGGCAACGCAGTTTTCGTTACGAATGCCTCGGCGCCTTCAGGTGCATTGAGTTGCTTCAACTCACCGAAAATTGTATCGCCTTCACCAGCCTCTTCAGCGTGCTGATGCGAGTGGAACTGCGTCCGGAGGTTTTCGATCGTTTCGTTTACCTCTTTGTCGCCTGCTTCAATCTCGTAGCGGTTAACAGACCCCAGTGAAGTCATATCAACGTCGAAATCAGAAGCAAGACCAAGTTCGTAGCTAAACTTGAATTCATCCTGCGAATCCCAGTCGATGGCGTCAGCCTCTTCGCGGTTCGGCATTGGGTCACCAACCACCTGCAATTTGTTCTCGCGGATGTAGTTGGTTACGCTCTTGCTAAGAATGCCATTTACCTCTTCAACCAGGATGCCTTTGCCGTACATTTTTTGTAAAACAGCGGCAGGTACGTGACCAGGACGGAAGCCTTTCAGCGATGCCTGCTTGCCATACTGCTTTAGTTTCTTGTCAACTTCAGCTTTATAATCTTCTGGTTTGAGCGTAATGATCAGCGATGCATTGGTGTCACTGGCTTTTTCGAGGGCTATATCCACTAGTTTGGTTCGGTTTAAAATGATAAAGAGCGAAAGAGGCTAAAAGGCAAAGAGTGATCATAACTGGCTCGCTCTTTCACTCTTGTTCTCTTTCACTCTTTTTTTACTTGTACGGGCGGAGGGACTCGAACCCCCATGCCTTGCGGCACCAGATCCTAAGTCTGGCACGTCTACCAATTTCGCCACGCCCGCAGGTAGACCAATCGACCTCGTTACGATTATCGATTTGGGACTGCAAAAGTACGAAGAACTTTGACCGGGTCAAACATATCAGCAGATTTTTTACCACTATTTTCTTTTCTCCCCTACTCATTTGATTGGTTTAAGCAATTGCATCAACATGACAACGCTGCTCGCTTCGTAGGATTGAATATCGCCGGTTGGGCAGGGTACGTTGTAGTTTCGGTACGTTAGGTCACGCTGTTTATCCCGGTTTGTCCAGCCCAGAGCCACGTTTTTTTTAATCCAGGGCAGGTACTGTGTTTGCCCGTATTCGTAGATAAGTGGCACCAGATATTGCGCCAGTATTGCTTTTAGAATGCCTTGTTCGTTAAAATCGCCTTCTGCAGGCAACACACCATCCTTACTCATTGTGGTCATTGTGTATGTGGCAGCAAGCTTGGCATCATTCAGGTACGTTATGTCGTTGGTCGCTTTGTAAAGCAGCGATGCCGCCCCGATGCATGTTCCCTGATTGTAGGTGTAATCTTCGTAGCCGGGCCGGTTGTTGCCTATTTTATGGTCGGCTACCCGGCCGTTATCCTTATTAAACAGGTTATTCCGCGACCAGGCGTACACCTGCTTTGCTTTTGCCAGGTACGTTGTGTCGCCCGTGCTTTTATATAACCTCATGGCCGCAATGACCGTCGGGTAATTGATGCAGGCATTTTTGCCGCTGTGTTTAAAATCCCAGAACATACCACCGTTGACTGGGTCGTAGGAGCCTTCCCAAACATGGTTGAATCCTTCGATCGATTTCTGCAGATACGTTGGGTTACCGGTCAGTTCGTGAGCGCGGGCAAACGCCATGATCCACCACATCATATCATCGTAGATGAACCATACTTTGTGATTTGTCCAGTCATACTGCGCGTACTGCTTGCCGTTTCCTTCGTAGAGATCGGTTATAAACTGCAATTGGGCCGGTTTTTTTGTGCGTCTGTACACGTCCATCGCCATGTCCCAATAGATGGCCTGCACCCAGATGGCGGCCACATGATCACGTTTGGTCGTGCTTTGATAAAGCTTCGCTTCCGGGCTGTAGAAGTACCTGTTGAACGCCTCGTAAGCCTTAGCGGCTTCCTTTTTCGTGAACCCATCCTGAGCGAATGAGACAACCGATGTGGTCAGAAAAAGGCCGATGAGCAGCGTTTTCAGGCAGGTAGTCATTGAGAAGCAGGCAAATGGATTCATAAGTCGACGCGAACAATGTTCAGTATAGCGTAAACCGGTTTGCCTCCCTTATTTATCCTTCCATGACCATTATAATCCTGCGGTTCCCGGGTACGTTACTGTCCTGTATATCGAATAACTCGCCAGCGTACCCAGCGAAATTTCGCCTGTACGTTATCTTTTTATGATCTAAGCTGTCCGATATTTTGTTTTTAACGTGTACATTGAGGTTGAGTACAACCGACAAAACCACTCACGGCGTAACGACACCAACGATATGACTGTAGCCTCTGATCCTGTTATCGATCTAAACCTGGAACGGCAGGAAATTTTAAAACGATACCGCCGACTGCTTCGATCAGCCAAGCCATATCTGAAAGAAAACGATGCCAAGCTGATTAAGAAGGCGTTTAATACCTCGGCCGAGGCGCATAAAGACATGCGCCGTCGCTCAGGTGAACCTTATATATACCACCCCATTGCCGTGGCCCAGATTGCCGTTGAGGAAATCGGGCTGGGAACAACCTCCATTGTGGCGGCGCTGCTACACGACGTTGTTGAAGATACGGACACCACCATTGCCGATATTGAACGCAGCTTTGGGCAGAAAGTAGCCCGGATTATCGACGGACTGACCAAGATCTCGGGTATTTTCGAGTATGGGACATCGCAGCAGGCCGAGAACTTTCGGAAAATGCTGCTGACGCTGTCGGACGATGTACGGGTCATTCTTATCAAACTGGCCGATCGCCTGCACAACATGCGGACGCTGGACTCGATGCCCCGCGATAAGCAGTTGAAAATTGCATCGGAAACAATTTACATCTACGCTCCACTGGCGCACCGGCTTGGCCTGAACGCTATCAAATCGGAACTTGAAGATCTGTATCTGAAGTATGTTGAGCCGGAGGCCTACAAAGACACGGCGAAGAAACTGCGCGAGACGAAAACCTCGCGGGATCGGTTCATCAACATGTTTATCAAGCCGATTGAAGATGATCTGATCGCTTCGGGCTATCCGTATGTGATCAAGGGGCGACCGAAATCGATTTATTCGATCTGGAACAAGCTGAACAAATCGAAGAAGCCGTTCGAGGAAATCTATGACCTGTTTGCCGTCAGGATTATTCTGAACGTACCTATCGAGCAGGAAAAAGCGGCTTGCTGGCGGGCGTATTCCATCGTTACGGATCATTACAAACCCAACCCCGACCGGCTGAAAGACTGGATCAGTACGCCCCGCGCCAACGGCTACGAATCACTGCACACGACCGTGATGAGTAAACTGGGGCAGTGGGTGGAGGTGCAGATACGAACTGAGCGGATGAATGAAATTGCCGAAAAGGGATACGCAGCTCACTGGAAATATAAAGGCAACGATACCCGCACCGGTGCCGGCATCGACTCATGGATTGGTCAGGTACGTGAAATGCTGGAAACGTCGGAGAAAGGTGACCGAACCGGCGCCATTGAGTTTCTCGACGATTTCCGGAGTAACCTCTACAGTGAAGAAGTCTTCGTGTTCACACCAAAAGGTGAGCTGAAAGTGTTGCAACGCGGAGCCACCGCCCTCGATTTCGCGTTCGATATTCACACGCAGATTGGCGCACGCTGCATGGCGGCTAAGGTCAACAATGTGCTGGTGCCGCTGAGTCATGTGTTGCAAAACGGTGATCAGGTCGAGGTCATTACCTCGAACAAGCAAAAGCCTAAAGAAGACTGGCTTCGGTTTGTGGTAACCTCGAAGGCAAAGACCAAGATCAAAGACCTGATCAAGGAGGAGAACAAGCGGTACATCACTGATGGCAAGGAGATGATTACCAAGCGCCTGAAGATCATGCGTATGGAGATGACCAACGAACTGGTTAATCAGATAAGGGCGTATTTCGGCTCAAAGACGACCAGCGATTTCTATTACCGGGTTGGCAAAGGGCATATTGAAGTAAAAGAACTGACCAAGTTCAAAGCTGATAAGGAAGCCAAGGAAAACCGCGCCAATAAAGTAAATACCGACGGTGCTCAGGACGGCAAAGCGGTAACGAAGGAACTCAAGAAAATTCACGGCGAACGAACCGACAGCGACACCCTCCTTATCGGTGAGGATATGGACAAGATCGATTATACGCTGTCGAAATGCTGTAATCCGATTGCCGGCGACGATGTGTTTGGGTTTGTGACGGTTATGGACGGCATTAAGATTCACCGGGTTAGTTGCCCCAACGCCGTTGAGTTGATGTCGAACCACGGCAACCGGATTATCAAAGCGAAGTGGACATCGCAGAAGGAACTGGCGTTTTTGGCGGGTCTGCGTATTACCGGAACCGACCGAATGGGGCTTGTCAACGATGTAACTCGTGTGATTAGCAATGAGTTGAACATCAACATGCGTTCGGTGACCATTGATTCAAAAGATGGCATTTTTGAGGGCAATATCCGACTGTATGTGCATGATACCAGCCACCTCGACACGCTGATGCGTAAACTTGAACGCGTCGACGGGGTGTTTGATGTGGTCCGATTTGACTAAGTGAAGAGTTAAGAATATAAGAGTTGCTCTGCTAAATCCAGACCTCTGATTTAGCAGAGCAACTCTTATATTCTTAACTCTTCGCCGCAACGGCGGACCGTTCTTAATTCTTAATTACTTTTGCCCCATGTCTGCTCCCAATCAAGCGAATATCGACTCGGCGAAGACCATTCTGCGGGCTTATCTGGAAAATAAAGGACTCCGGAAAACCCCCGAACGGTTCGCCATTCTGGAAGAGATATACAATCGCGCCGACCATTTCGACGTAGATGAGTTGTATATCTCCATGAAAAACAAGAATTACCGGGTTAGTCGGGCCACAGTGTATAATACGCTCGACGTACTGGTTGACTGCGACCTGGTGACCAAACACCAGTTTGGTCGTAATCTGGCGCAGTATGAAAAATCATATGGCTATCGGCAGCACGACCACCTGATTTGTACAGACTGCCACAAGGTGATGGAATTTTGCGATCCCCGTGTTCAGAATATTCAGAATATGGTGGGCGACATGCTGAAGTTTAACGTCATGCACCACTCGCTGATTTTCTATGGATCCTGCCAGCGTGACCCATGCGATAACCGCCGCGAAGCCGAAAAAGACCGGCAGGGCGAGCCAGCCAGTCAGGCAGAGGTATAAATCACATTCATTTTTCGCTTACATAAAAATGAGCGCATAGCGGAGCGTTCCGAATTATTCTGAATTGTAATGGTAGACGTATTATTAGGCCTCCAATGGGGCGACGAGGGAAAAGGTAAGATTGTGGACGTCCTGGCACCACAATATCAGGTTGTTGCGCGTTTTCAGGGTGGCCCCAATGCGGGTCATACGCTTGAGTTTGACGGCTTTAAACACGTTCTCCATCAGATTCCATCCGGCATCTTCCGGCCCGATGCCCTCAACATCATCGGCAACGGCGTTGTGCTCGATCCGATTGTTTTCCGCCGGGAGATTGACGGGCTGGCGAAGTTCAATCTCGATCTGCACGCCAATCTGATCATCTCGAAGAAAGCCGCGCTGATTGTGCCCACGCATAGTTTGCTCGACGCAGCTTATGAGCAGGCAAAAGGTGCCGCCAAGATTGGCTCAACCCTTCGCGGCATTGGCCCAACCTATCAGGATAAAGTAGCACGTCAGGGCCTCCGGATCGGTGATGTACTGTCACCAAACTTCCGGGCGAAATATGACAAGCTGGTCGATGCCCACAAAGCCATTCTGGACCGCCTGAATTTTGATTATGCCGTACTGGCAGAGTCAGAAGAGAAGTTTTTCTCGGCCGTCGAGTTCCTCAAAACGTTCAAGCTCACCGACAGCGAGTATGACGTGAACAATGCGCTACAGGCTGGTCAGCGTGTACTGGCCGAAGGTGCGCAGGGCTCGTTGCTTGACCTGGACTTCGGCTCTTACCCGTTCGTAACCAGCTCAAGCACTATGGCGGCTGGCGCCTGCACAGGCCTGGGCATTGCTCCCCGGCAGATTGGCGAGGTTTATGGCATTTTTAAAGCCTATTGCACCCGCGTTGGTAGCGGTCCCTTCCCAACCGAACTGCTGGAAGAAACCGGCGAACGCATGCGGGCAGAGGGCCGCGAGTTTGGGGCAACTACCGGTCGTCCCCGTCGCTGTGGCTGGCTCGATTTGCCCGCGCTGAAGTATGCGGTGATGCTCAATGGCGTAACCCAGCTGGTTATGATGAAGGCTGACGTGCTAAATATTTTCGACACGATCCGCGTTTGCACACACTACCAGCTTCCAGATGGCACCATCACGGATCAGCTTCCGTACGATCTGTGCGACACAGATGTTGTTCCGGTTTACAAAGATTTTAAAGGCTGGAAAACGTCGCTCGACGGTATTCGTGTGTTCGACAGTATGCCCGCTGAACTGGCTGGGTACGTTAGTTATCTCGAAGCAGAACTGAACCTTCCGATCAGTTTTGTCTCAACTGGCCCGGATCGCGAAGCATTGGTTCACCGGGAGGCGGTAGGCGTTTAGTCTGAACTAAAGCCTGTAGCGTTTCCAGCTTCGGTTGGCTGACAGCAAAAGTGGCCCCATCTATTACAGATGGGGCCACTTTTTTTATAGAGGAAAGTGCCGAAAAGCATCTTTATACGCCAAGTGTGCCGCCTGACGTAGCATTGCCTGATGATCCTTCACGGGTTGGTGAATACCCCATAGTACCCGAGTTACTGGTTGTCGTTTCATTGCCATAGGTACTTGAATCACCCACAGACGAACCGCTTTGGTAATTGGCACCACTGGCATAACCCGACAGGCTACCACTTGTGCTGGCTGCGTTGGTGGTCAGTCTGTCATTATCATCCTCGTCATCGTAGTAATTGCGCCGGTTTGGACTCGAATACGCCGAGTCATTGTTCCCTTCTGACTTTGCCCGTTCGTTAACGAACGTTTCGGCCAGTTGGGTCAATTTCTTGTCTGTATTCTTTTCTTCCTGCAACGACTGCTCAATAAGTTGTGCAGCTTCAGTGTAGCCTAACAGTTGTGCTAATGCGTGCAACGAACCATAGGCCGCAATTTCATGATGTTCTACCTTCTGACCAGCAATGATCAGAGCAGCATCGCGTGTTAATGAGCCCGAATCGGTGTTGCTGATAACATTATCGGCATCGTCGGCCAGACCATCAATGGCATTGCAAGTCATTGTATCGGCTGGCTCGTTTATGCTTTGGAAAACACGCTCCAGACGAGTCACCTGGTTGCGGGTTTCTTCCAGATGCAGCTGAAAAGCCTGACGTACCTGATCGGTCGTGGCGGCGTCGGCCATGCCCGGCATATTGTCTACCAGTGCTTTTTCAGCATAATAAATTCCTTTCAGTTCGCTGATGAACAGGCTGCGAAGCCCCTCATCATTATCCATAGTTGAACCGCCTGAGAAAAAGTCTGCGATCTGTTTGCCAATGGTTGCCATAACTTGAGTTGGGTTTGTTGTCGGTATTGGTTGATTACTGAAATACATTTGAGCAAGGACTGTACCACCTGCTGATCCTGTGACAGTTAGCTTTTAGTAAGAAAGTATAGTGCGTATTTTATTCTACAGAAATAGTAGAATAAATGAATCTATGTCTATATTACTCTCAGCAGGTACGCTGCACACATTGATTACCAGCCCTTTCCTCTATATAGCCAGGGTGGATAAACTAATTGCCTACAGATAGAGTGCTCTGTATTTGACGGCTCCGTACAATCGCCAGTAAACGGCCAGAAACGGCGTGGCAATGCCCACCACCAGCGCATGGCCCATCGCCTTCCAACTCAGCCGCTGCCCCGATAACTGATCAACTACCAGCATTATTGTCAGTAATAGCCAGCAGGTAACACCCGCAGATACCATCGTCCCTTGCCCGGCTAGCGCAGCCATGACGCTAACCATTGCCGCACTAACCGTCAGATAGTGACGGCGCACCAGCGTCGAGTACGTCGGAATTCGCTGGCGGAACAGATCGGGGTGCTTCCTATACAACAGTGCATCATACCGGCTCTTCCGCTCGTCGCGCAGGGAGGCATACCAGGGAGCGGGACGCATCGGATGCACAATCAACGCGGTTGGCCAGGGCGTAATGGGCACCCCGATTCGAAGCAGTTTGAACTGTAGTTCGCGGTCTTCGCGCCAGGGACTATCAAACGCTTCATCGAATCCTCCCACTTCTTCAAGTACAGACCGACGGCAAAAGAGATTAGCCGTCATGAATTCAGCTTTTTCCAGCAGAGCCGTTGTACGCTCGTGGGCTGTTGGATTTTCGGGTAACGGCATCGTCAACTGTCCCGTGAGAACGGATGAACCACCGTTAAACCCGGCTAAACCAGCGCTTAACCAGTTAGGATCGGGCACGCAATCATCATCAGTGAAGGCAATGAGCGCACCTATGGCCACGCGCCAGCCCCTGTTACGAGCGGCAGCGGGGCCACGCCGCTCAGGCTGAGCCAGGTAGCGTATGGCCAACCCAGTCTCCTGCATGGCTTTTCGCACAGCCAGGGCAGTTTGTGGTTGGTCGCCATCATCGACTACAAGTATTTCAAATTGTTCTGGAGACAGGGTTTGCATCGCCAGAGCATCCAGGCACTTACGCAGCAACTCGGGTCGATGGTAAGTGGGAATAATGACAGAGATCAAAGGAGTCATACCGGCTGTGTTTACGATTCCTTTATACTACTTATTCTACCGGATTTATTCCTTTACTTAGCTATCTACCGGTGCTTGCTCAAACGCTGTTTTACACCCGGAACGCCGGTAGTACCCACCTGATTATGAGTAGGGCCTGCTGGCTATATCCACCAAAAAAGGACAGACTGTATCGGCAGAAGCAGCAATGGGCTGGTTGTGAAGGGCTTCTGCATTGGCACGTTTCGTGTGATCGCAGGTCGTACGTCGGGCAACCTGACCGGTGAATAAGTCAGGGTGCTCATGACAAACTATTTAAACTTTATGGATTACCTAAGACCGGTATAGTTTTCGTTAATTTTGGCCAAACGTATCGAATCCGATTCATGTACAAACCTCTTCTCACAACAGCTCTACTGGCCTCACTGGCTGTTGGCTGCGGCGTAAAAAGTAAAAACGTCGACGAAAGTACCACCACCGCAACGCCACCAACTGAAGTAGCTGCAACATCCACTTCGGCTACTTCCGAAAATGACGCAACAGACGTACCTGCGGCTGCTCCAGCAACCGTACCAACGGGTAAAATCGCTGATGCCGCTACCATCCTGAGTCGGAAACAGGTGCCTATTTTATGCTATCACCAGATTCGCGACTGGCGCGGTTCTGACTCGAAAAGCGCGAAGGATTACATTTGCCCAACCAGCGTATTCACCCAGCAAATGCAGATGCTGGCCGACAGCGGGTATACCGCTATCACCGCCGATCAGCTTTATGCGTACCTGACAACAGGCGCAGCCTTACCCGAGAAGCCCGTCTTTCTGACATTCGACGATGGCGATCTGGACCAGTACGAAAATGCGCTGCCCGTGCTCGACAAGCACAAGTTCAAGGCCATGTTTGGCATCATGACGGTGGCCATTGGCCGCCGTGGCAAGCAACCCTACATGGATAAGGCACAGATCAAAGACCTGGCCGACCGGGGCCATGAGGTAAGTTGCCACACCTGGGATCACCATAATACCAAGAAATACACGGCTACCGATTGGGTAACGCAGGCCGTAGAACCCAAGAAGAAACTGGAAGACATTACCGGAAAGCCCGTTAAGTATTTCGTGTACCCGTTTGGCCTGTGGAACCACGAAGCCGCCGCTGAACTGCAGAAAATCGGTTATCTGGCTTCGTACCAGTTATCGGAGAAAAAGCGGGACGAGCAATACCCGCTCCAGAGCATTCGCCGCATCATTGCCAGCGGCTACTGGTCGCCCAAAACGTTGCACAATGCAATGGTTGGAAGCTTTAAGGGGTAAGAAATAAGTTAAGCGTATAGAGGTAAGAATGAAGAGTTGGCTGGCGCACCCATAGTCTTGCGCCAGCCAACTCTTCATTCTTACCTCTATACGCTTAACTTATTTAATTCCTACATAGAAGAAATCAAGACTGCCGGCGGGGTCCTGACTCACCACATAATCGGTGTAGTTGATTTCGGCGGCGAGGCCGTCCTGTTGCAGGAGGCGGTTGCGGTTCAGCCGATTCATCAGGTCGTAGGGAATCTGGAGCAGACGGCGGGGAAGCCGGTGTTGCAGATCGAGCAGATCCCAGCGAGTTATTTTTTCAACTGACGCCTTATTCTGCGCGTAATACGTCATCACCTTTTCGTTGCCATGTACGCCGCGCGTTTCAACGGTTGGGAAGTACTTGCGCATCAGGGTCTTCAGTTCATCAGCTACATATTCGCGAACGTGCCAGGGGTTGCGCGTGAGCGAAAACGTCTTGTTTACCGTTGTCAGTAGCAGTTTTCCGCCCGGCTTCAGTACCCGGTAGCACTCCTTTACAAACAGATCGTCGTTTTCAATGTGCTCGATTACTTGAAACGTTACGATATAATCGAACGTGTCATCGGGAAGGGTCGACAGCGGCGGGATATTGGCCTGAATAAAGGTCGATTTCGGGTACGCTTTCCCGAGGGCATTGATCAGGTCGGCGTTTTTATCGATGCCCGTATACTGGTCGGCAGCCTCGGTGAGCAGATGCAGGCCACGCCCCCAGCCGCAGCCAATTTCGAGTACGTTGCCGCTCACAATTTTTGCCGCTTCAATGTAGGGAAACAGCAGCCGTTGATGAACGGGGTTGTCCGACGCAATGTCGGCGGAGGTTATTTCCGTGGTCTTGTACATAAGTACCCCAAAATTACGACGATTTAGGCCACAGAGATACATGTAAATGGCACGGAGTTGCACAGAGTTTTGTTGTACGGGCATCGTTAACTCCTTCATCTGTGTACACCTCCCCGCTATCACTGCATAGAGCGGGGGTCCACAAACTGTTAGATTCATAGCATGATCACAATCCGCGAACGGCCGATTACCCATTGGTTACCCATTACGAAGAAAGAAGTTGAACAGAGAGGTTGGGATGAGGTAGATGTGATTTTGATTTCAGGCGATGCCTATGTCGATCACCCTTCGTTTGGTACCGCCGTAATTGGGCGAATCATTGAAAGTGAAGGATTTAGAGTCGCCATTATTCCGCAGCCCAACTGGCGCGATGATCTGAGGGATTTCAAAAAGCTGGGTAAGCCCAAGTATTTTTTCGGGGTCACAGCCGGTTGTATGGATTCGATGGTGAACCACTACACGGCGAACAAACGGCTGCGGTCGAACGACAGTTACACGCCCGGCGGCGAGGCAGGTTTCCGGCCCGATTATGCCACAACGGTGTACACCAGAATTTTAAAAGAAATTTATCCCGACGTACCTGTACTGATCGGTGGCATCGAGGCGTCGTTGCGGCGGGTAACCCATTACGATTACTGGCAAGACCGGCTGATGCCGACAATTCTGGAAGATTCGGGAGCCGACCTGCTTGTGTATGGGATGGGAGAACAACCCCTGCGCGAAATTCTGCGCCTGGTAAAAAGCGGCGTACCCCTGAATCAGGTACGTGAGGTGAACCAGATCGCTTACATGGACGACACAACAGACGTACCTGAACATGAAAGCTGGTCTACCGTTTCGCTGGCGAGCCACGAGGTATGTTTACAGGATAAGCTGAAGTATGCGGCCAACTTCAAGATCGTTGAAGTTGAATCGAACAAGTGGCAGGCCAACCGGATTCTGCAGAAAGTAGGCAACCGAACGCTGGTGATCAATCCGCCCTTCAAAACGATGGACGAGGCTGAGATGGACAAATCGTTCGATCTGCCTTATACGCGCCTCCCCCACCCAAAATACAAGAACCGGGGGCCAATTCCGGCCTACGACATGATCAAGTTCTCGGTCAACATGCACCGGGGCTGTTTTGGCGGTTGTAGCTTCTGCACCATATCGGCACACCAGGGGAAATTCGTGGCGTCGCGGTCGGAAGAATCGATCATGAAAGAGGTCGATGAGATCGCGAAACACCCTGAGTTTAAAGGCTACATTTCTGATCTGGGTGGCCCTTCGGCCAACATGTATCGGATGAAGGGTAAAGACGAATCGATCTGCGCCCGTTGTCAGGCCCCAAGCTGCATCAACCCGGTTATCTGCTCGAACCTCGATACGTCGCATAAACCGCTGACCAGCATTTACCAGAAAGTAGACGCGCACCCCGACATCAAGAAAGCCTTCGTCGGATCCGGGGTACGTTATGATCTGCTTGTCGATGATTTCAATAAGAACAACGCCGACGGCAACCACGACGAGTACATGGAGCAACTGGTAACGCGCCACGTATCAGGCCGGTTGAAAGTTGCGCCAGAACATACGTCTGACGCGACACTGAAAGTGATGCGGAAGCCGTCGTTCAAGTATTTCAGGAAGTTTAAAGAGAAATACGACCAGATTCAGGACAAGCATAACCTGAACCAGCCCCTGATTCCGTACTTTATCAGTTCGCACCCCGGCTGTGAAGAACAGGACATGGCGAACCTGGCGGCAGAAACGAAGGACCTTGGCTTCAGGCTGGAACAGGTTCAGGACTTCACCCCCACCCCAATGACCGTGGCCGAGGTGATCTATTACACGGGCGTTCATCCGTATACGCTACAGCCTGTACACACGGCCAAAACGAAAGAGGAAAAGCAGAACCAGAATAACTATTTCTTCTGGTATAAAAACGAATTCAGAGGCTGGATCAAGAACCGCCTCACTAAACTTGGCCGCCCCGATTTAGCCAAGAAACTACTGAGCGACACCCGCGCTGACGCTGTTGTTGAAGCCCCGGCTAAAAAGCAGAAAAGCAAATTCCGTAAGTTCAGGAACTCATAGGCCGTTACCTATACGTTTCGGTGTAGCCCCGCCCCGAAGGGTGCTACACCGAAACCAACACGGCTAACCAAACGAAACAGGCTGTGTTATTCGTTTAGCTAGCAGTCGGCTACGAATTGTAGCTAGCTTTGCCATTACTACTTAGTTGCCCCTGACAAAGCATGACCACAACTGATAAGAAATTACTTCATGCGTAGTTATCTTCTACTCCCGATACTGGCATTGCTGGCGGCCTGTGCTCCGCAGAAGCCACAATTTCCTATGCCCGACCGGTCGGCAACGGCGCAGCAACCGGCACGTACCCGGACTATTTCGTCAGATCCAACGCCGTCGCGCACCAACACCAGTTCACGCCCGGCCCCATCCACCTCTGTAGGCGCAGCGCCAACTGCTCCGGAACAGGCTAACAGCGAATGGGCCGTTTCTTCGATAAAAGGGAAGTTTCTGGACATTGACACTTCGGCCGTCCGGATTTATCTGAGCATCACCACCACACAGCCCAACGGGCAACCAATGTCGGTGGAGACATTCCGGGAGCGGTTCATTGTCAACTACGTGATGTACCCCGATTATAATAACCGTGAACGGCTGGGCTATGGTAACATTCCGATTACGCCTGAATCGATTCAGAAGATCGATGATCGGCTGATGCTCACGTTCACGCTGAACCGCCCGAAAGGTGCTACCAACGCGATTCTCCTGACTGAAATTTCGGAAACGGGAACGGGCAAGAAATCACTAAACGACCTCCCACTTCGTTTCAAACCAACCAAACTGACAGACCAGTACGCTGTTTTCGACGCAACAGGTCGACTGCCGCAATTGCGTAACTTTGTGCAGGCGAAAGATACCTTTATGATTCGTGATGTGCCGGGCACAAAGAAGAATCTGTACGTTTACCGATATAAACATGAGTTCGATCCGGCCCTGCCGCCAATGACCGCCACGCAGCGCCCGGCCCCTCGTACGCTAAACATCGATACTACGATGGTTGTGTCGACGAATGAACCAATTCGGCTTCCCGGTGAAGGGCTGTATTATTTCGTTGCTGATACAACTGATCAGTTTGGTCTGGGCCTGATGGCTACCGACGCCCGGTACCCAAAGATGACCAGGCCCGAACGGCTCGTGAAGCCGTTGCTATACATGAGTACGGGTACGGAAATTGCCGAGTTGAACAATACGAAAGAGGCCAAGAAAGCCTTGGACCGGTATTGGCTGTCACTTATGGCCGGCAACGAGGAAGTAGCTAAACAGGCCATACGGGCCTATTATAACCGAGTAGAAGATGCCAATCAGTTATTCACTACCTATAAAGAGGGCTGGAAAACAGATAAGGGCATGATCTTTATCATTCTGGGTTCGCCCGACCGGGTGCAGCGAAGCCGCGACCGGGAGGTGTGGGTCTACAACCGGCGGAATAACCTGTCGGAAGTAAATTTTACCTTTAATAGAAAGCAAAATCAATTTGTCGAGGACCATTATGAACTGGTGCGCTACAGCGAATATCAGCCCATTTGGTACCCAATAGTAGAAGCATGGAGAACCGGCGCAATTCGCGAGTAAATACAGATACCAATCGTTCTGACGAGTCGTTTGATGACGGCCGCCCCCGCGATTTTACCCGGTCAGACGAGACCCGGTCAGACGATCCTGAACGTTCACAGTCACCCGTAGGCCGTTCACGCCCGGCCTCTAACCAGGACGTACCTGAGCGAAGCCCGTCTGAGCGCAAGCCATTTACTAATCGTCCCTCAGCATCAGATCGGCCGTCTGGCCGGTCGTTCGATCGCCGCCGCGAAGAAGGTCGTGGCCCATACAGTAAACCAGCCCGCGACGAGTCGGAGGATCATACAACAGCAGAACGCCCAACATCTGACCGGCCGTCGGAGGGATCACGTTCGTCGGGTGGCGGTCGTCCGTCGGGCGGGCGGCCACCTCGTTCGGGTAGTTATGATAAGCCTCGTCCTGAGTTCCGTCCGGAATCAGACGAAATGGTTTATGGTATTCAGTCGGTGATCGAGACGTTACGGTCTGGTCAGCAGATTGATAAGCTGTACATGGAGAAGGAATTGAGCAACCCTGATATTCAGACGCTTGCGTTCCAGAACCGGGTTACCATTCAGCGTGTACCGGTCGAGAAACTCGATCGCCTGACGCGTAAGAATCACCAGGGAGTTGTATGCCTGGTAGCAGCCGTTCAGTACGTAAAGCTGTCGAATGTAATGGCCGACGTTCACGAACGTGGCGAGGTGCCGTTCCTGCTCCTGCTCGACCGTATTACTGATGTTCGGAACTTCGGCGCCATCGCCCGAACGGCCGAATGTGCTGGGGTGCAGTGCATCGTTATTCCGGGTAAAGGCTCGGCCGCCATTAATTCCGACGCCATGAAAACATCGTCGGGAGCATTAAACCACATCTCGGTCTGCCGGGAATTTGATCTGGTCGACACTGTCAAATTCCTGCAAAAGTCTGGAGTTCAGGTGATTGCCTGTACCGAGAAATCGCACCGTGATCTGTACGCCAAAACAACCGAGTTGCAGGGGCCACTTGCCATAGTGATGGGTTCAGAAGATGACGGCATATCTCCCGAAATCCTGCGTGCCGTTGATAACCACGTAAAAATTCCCCTTCTCGGCGAAGTGGGCTCTCTGAACGTATCGGTGGCTACAGGTGTGGTGCTGTACGAGGTAGTCCGCCAACGGGCACTGGAAGCCTAGGCAACGTACCTGAGGCAATAAACCGCTGACTAAAAAGCGCGACTGTAATAAACGGTCGCGCTTTTTAGGTTCTGAACCGGTCATCAGCAGCTATTATTGACCTTACCGAATCTGGCACGACCGTTATTCCGGGCTGAATTTGGGCTATGTGCCTACGTAAAACCGTATCAGTAGTCCAGCCTTTTGTATAAGTCGCGGGGTCTGTCGGCGCCGCACCTTTGCCTTATCAATCAACAATGGCAAAGACGGTCTTCATTACCGGCGCATCCCGTGGATCCGGAAAATATGGGCAACTGTTTTCCTGAAACGGGGCGACAATGTAGCCGTTACCGCCCGCAACCTGTCCGATCTGGTACAGGAATTTGGTGACCGGGTGTTACCGGTGCAGCCAGATGGGCGTCAATTTCTTCGGTCCGCTTTGGGCCACTCAGGCGATGCTGCCGTACATGAGAGCCCAGCAAAGCGGTCACATAATTTCAGGTGTCTAGTGTGTTGAGCTTATTCACACTGCCGACACTGGGCCTGTACAATGCCTCTAAATTCGCCGTTGAGGGGCTCACCGAAACGCTGGCCACTGAAGTTCATGTGTCCCCTGATCGAGCCGAATAGGTATGAAACAGAGTGGGTTAGCAATTCGGCCAGTCACGCGCAGAATCTGGATGCATACGATGACCTGAAAGCGGCGGTTCGCAACGGTGACAACCTGGATCATTATGGGGTGCCGACGGCTACGGTCAACGCTGTCATGAAATTGGTTGACTACTCACAACCACTACTTTGACTTATCTTGGGAAAAATTGGTTATCCAACCGTGAGGGCCGTCTATGAACAGCGGCTGGCAACCTGGGACACCTGGGAAGAGGTGAGCCGGGAAGCGCATGAAAAATAACACATATACGTAAATCAGTCATGAAAGCAGTAGGTTTCAGAACATCACTCCCCATTGCAAACGCAGCAAGTTTTATCGACATCGACATTGACAAACCCATTCCGGCGGCCCACGACTTGCTGGTGAAGGTCAGTGCTGTATCGGTTAACCCGGTCGATTTTAAGATCAGGCAGAACTCAGCAAAGGACACGGTGCTGGAACAACCCAAAATCATTGGCTGGGATGCTGTGGGTGTGGTAGAAGCGGTAGGGAATGCCGTCACGCTCTTCAACGTGGGCGATCTGGTCTATTATGCGGGCGACATTACCAGGCCGGGCAGCAACGCCGAATACCAGGTAATCGACGAGCGCATTGTGGGCCGTAAGCCAGGTACGTTATCTGATGAAGCCGCCGCTGCCATGCCGCTGACTGCTCTGACTGCCTGGGAAATCCTGTTCGACCGCATGCGGCTTTCACCCGAGCGTGATCGAAACAAAACCCTGCTGATTATCGGTGGAGCTGGTGGTGTGGGATCTATTGCTATTCAGTTGGCCAAAACTCTGCTGGGGTTGCACGTAATTGCCACCGCCTCGCGCCCCGAAACCATCGACTGGTGCAAAAAAATGGGCGCCGATCTGGTTGTCAATCACCGAAACCTCGTTGACGAAGTTCGGAACGCCGGTTTCCAGCAGGTAGACTACATCGTCGACTTTGTGGATACCAACGCTTATTGGGATGCCATGGCCGAGCTAATCAAACCGCAGGGACACATCGCTTCCATCACCGGCAGTGCTGCGCCTGTCGTGCTGAATAAGCTCAAAAACAAAAGCGTCAGCTTTTCATGGGAGTTCATGTATACGCGCTCAACCTTCCAGACCGATGATATGATCGAACAGCACCATATTCTGAACCGGGTAGCCGACTTGCTCGATGAGGGCGTCCTGGAAACGACGCTGACTCAAACCCTGCATGGCCTCAAGGCAGATACCCTGAAACAGGCGCACGCACAGCTAGAATCGGGCACGACGATCGGTAAACTGGTTATCACCTTCTGATCACGGATCGAATCAATCACTAAAAGTCCCTCTCGGAGCTGCATTAGCAAAGCGATTTTCCACCGCTCGAACACCCCCTGCTGAATCTGACGACGTGCAAGGAACTGATGCCATACTCGGTAGGGAAAACCCGATTTACGGGCGATTTTCATATGATTGCTCTGAAAAAGATCAAATCGGGCTATGTGCTGTATGGCAAAACCAAGTACGACCACGACAGTGGGTTGATGGTGTTTGTGAAACTCAGGCAGATCATCGCGATGAGCAATGTGCAGGTTGCCGTCAAGGGATTCCTGATTTTCTTTCACGAAGAGTACCCGTCGCCGTTGGAAGAGAAAATCATGTGGGATTCCTACGACAAAGTATGAACCGGGTACGACAACAATCAGGATGAGTTTAGGCGGGATATTATCCTGACACACATTGATTCGATCCTGACGTATCCGGAGCGGTTTTATAAGCGGCAGTTCGTGAATCGACGTACCCAGCCATCGGTAGCTTATAGAGCTATCCATTATCTTACACAAAAAAGGCGGACCTGATGGCCCACCTTTTTTGTGTCTTTTTAGGTACGTTAATCCAACACGGGAACGACCTTATCGAGGTTATAGAAGATGATATCTTCCTGCCCATTTTCGTCTTCGTTCAGCATCATGCCGACGATGGCGTTTTTCTGAATTCGGCCCGACAAAATCTCTTTCGACAGCGCATTCAGAATCCGGCGTTGCATTACCCGTTTTAACGGACGCGCACCAAACACGGGGTCGTAACCTTCGCGGGCAATGAAGTCGAGCACTTCATTGTCGGCTTCGAGTACCATGCCCTGTTCGGCCAGGCGGTGCTGAATCTGCCTGAACTGGATATCCATGATCTTGCGGATCTCGCGCTTGGTCAGCGGCTGGAACATCACCAGTTCATCAATCCGGTTCAGGAATTCGGGGCGAACGGTTTGTTTCAGCAGTTCGAACACCTCCTCCTTCGTCTTCTCAATCACGGCTTCCCGGTTGCTGGTGTCCATATCACTAAACCGCTCCCGAATAATCTGCGAACCAATGTTCGACGTCATGATGATGATCGTATTCTTGAAGTTGGCTACGCGGCCTTTGTTATCAGTCAGGCGGCCATCATCGAGCACCTGCAACAGAATGTTGAACACGTCCGGGTGCGCCTTTTCAATTTCGTCGAGCAGGATAACGCTGTACGGTTTCCGGCGAACGGCTTCGGTCAACTGACCACCTTCATCGTACCCAACGTACCCGGGAGGCGCGCCAATCAGCCGGCTTACGGCGTGGCGTTCCTGGTATTCGCTCATATCGATACGAACCAGCGCGTTCTCATCATTGAACAGGAAATCGGCCAGGGCGCGGGCCAGTTCAGTTTTACCGACACCCGTAGTACCCAGGAAAATAAACGAACCGATCGGCCGTTTGGGGTCCTGCATACCGGCGCGGCTCCGACGAACGGCATCGGCCACCACCTCAATTGCCTCTTCCTGACCAGCGACGCGTTTGCCCAGTTCAGCTTCAAGGAACAGCAGTTTATCGCGCTCCGACTGCACCATGCGGCTCATCGGAATACCCGTCCATTTGGCCACTACCTCGGCAATGTCTTCGGCGTTGACCTCTTCCTGCATCATCCGGTCGGAGCCATCAGCCTTATCAGCCGATTGCGACGCGTTTAATTTGGCTTCCAGTTCAGGAATACGTCCGTAGCGGATTTCGGCTACTTTGCCATACTCACCGGCGCGTTCAGCCTGCTCGGCTTCAAAACGCAGCTGATCGAGTTGCTCCTTCGCTGTGCGGCTTTCGTTAACCGAGGCTTTTTCGGTCTCCCATTTGGCCCGCAGTTCGTTGCGCTCGTCGCTGAGGTCGGCAATCTGCTTGTTCAATACGGTTTCTTTGTCCCGGTCATTTTCGCGGCGAATGGCTTCACGCTCAATTTCCAGCTGCATAATCCGGCGGTTCAGTTCGTCGAGTTCTTCGGGAACTGAATCCATCTCCAAACGGAGTTTCGCGGCTGCTTCGTCCATCAAATCAATGGCCTTGTCGGGCAGGAAACGGTCGCTGATGTACCGGTTCGATAGCTCAACGGCAGCAATCACGGCGTCGTCTTTGATACGTACCCCGTGGTGGAGTTCGTACTTGTCTTTGATACCCCGCAGAATCGAAATGGCGTCGGCTACGTCGGGTTCATCGACAATGACAGCCTGGAAGCGGCGCTCCAGGGCCTTATCTTTTTCAATATATTTCTGATACTCTTTGAGCGTAGTGGCACCAATAGCGTGCAATTCGCCACGGGCCAGAGCCGGTTTCAGCAGGTTGGCTGCATCCATGGCCCCTTCGCCGCCGCTGCCAGCGCCCACAAGCGTATGAATCTCGTCGATAAACAGGATGATCTCCCCTTCCGAATCGGTTACTTCCTTGATCACCGATTTAAGGCGTTCTTCAAATTCCCCTTTGTACTTGGCACCGGCCACGAGCAAACCCATATCGAGCGATACGATGATCTTCGATTTCAGGTTCTCAGGTACGTCACCCTGTACAATCCGCTGGGCCAGGCCTTCCACGATGGCTGTCTTACCAACGCCGGGTTCACCCAGCAGGATCGGGTTATTTTTCGTTCGGCGGCTCAGGATCTGAAGCACCCGCCGAATTTCTTCATCACGGCCAATGACCGGGTCAATTTTGCCCGCGCTGGCCCGTTCGTTGAGGTTTATGCTGTAGCGTTCCAGAGACTGGTAGGTCGCTTCTGCGTTTTGATTTTTCACAGGATTATTTTTACCCCGAAGGGCTTTAATAGCGTCTTTCAGCGTTTTTTCAGAGAAACCAACGTCTTTCAGCAATTGGGCTACGGCGTCTTTTCCGCCAACAAGCCCCAGTAACATCAGTTCAACACTGACGTAATCGTCGCCAAATCCTTTCAAAAAACCGGTTGAGCGTTGCAGGGCAGCATTAAGGTCACCGCCCAGATAAATTCCCTGTTGTGCATCGCCGCTCACGACCACTTTGGGGTAACCGGATACAATGGCGTTCAGTGCCAGATTTAACCGGCTCACGTCGGTACCCACGGTTTTGGCCAGATAGCCAACCGTATTTGGATCTTCGTCAAGGATGGCTTTCAACACATGACCGGTTTCTACGGCCTGTTGCTGATTACCCTGCGCAATCTGGGCCGCCTGCTGCACGACCTCCTGCGCTTTTATGGTGTAATTTTTAAAGTCCATGGTTTAGTAGGATGCTGTTATGTACTACTAAACAAATCTCAAGCCGAGCTGTTTTTTCGGCCAAAATGGCGGTTATTTGCCCGTTTCTCATCGCTTTTAGGACAAAATGGCAACAGGCTACATAGTTAATTTGTTGGATTACGTCAATGAGGTGATTTATCTCATTGAACTAGAAATTGAATAGCAATTGCGTTTTAACCTTTGCCAGTTTACTATGTAGGGGATACGAGTCGCCAACCCCGTTAGGGGTTTTCTGTCGATAGGAGAATGTGCACTCCCTACATTTCTGAGCACCGTAGGTGCGACCAATTAACAAGCTAGACGGCCAGGTCGCCTCTGGCAGGGCTATTAGGTATATCCTGCTAAATCGTGCTATTAACAGGATACCCCTACCGGGGTTGTTTGTTGCCATTCTGGTTGGGCTACCCGCTTAATCGTCACTGCCATCATCATAGAACTCAAATACGTACCTGGAATTATAAGGCACGTCGAAACGATCTAAAAACGCAAGATACTCTTCCCGAAACGTACGTTTACGGTGGTGGTCTTCCTGATTCAACACATACTGAATCAGCCGCTTAACCTGAGACTGGCTGTATGTAAATACGCCATATCCTTCTTGCTATTCAAATTTTTTACACCAGTTCTTTTCTTTTATAAACCCCGAAAAGCATGCTTTTACGTCCCGCACCAAATCTGCAATAGTATGTGTCGGATTGAAGCCAACAAATAAATGAACGTGGTCACGCATGCAATAAATAGCCAACGTTTTGGCCTTCCACTTCTTAACAACACCAGTTATATACGCATGAAGTTCGTCCTGATACTCCCTACGAATTAGGTTCTGACGACTTTTTACGGCAAAAACGATCTGGACGTATAGCTGGGTGTATATGTTTGGCATCGTAGTGAAGGAGTTAAGGTTGACTAACATATAAGAAAGTATACCATACACCTACAACGTACCTGAATCTGCAAAAACAAACGCCGCCCCCAAGGACATGGAGAACGGCGTTTGCTTACTGCCTATAAGGCGTATAGGGCCTAAAAAAGGCTTGTATGCTCATCCACCAACCAACATTTTACCCGTCAGCTCCTGTTCAATTGTAATGTAGCCGGGGTAGTTTACGGCCTTGTTGAACATATCGATCGTGGGTTTGATCTTGATGGTCACTTTCGTTGGCGTACTGCCCTGCTCGCCACTGAGGTTACGGAACACGTTTGTGAACGCATCGCGGGTGGTGGGGTCGGTCAGCAAGTCATAAGCGTTCGTTTTCAGATGTACGGGCACTACCGTTTTACCACCGGCAGATGGCACTTCGATTCGCTGGTTGATGAAACCCTGTGCCAGCTCTTTACCGGCCAGTAACACCTTGTATTCCAATTGGTTCAACGCAGCCAGTTTAGTTGTCGGGTTGGTAATTTCCAGATTGATCTTTGCGCCGAACGGGATATTGCGCGTGAGCAGACCCGCCGCCAGACGTGGGTACTTGATGGGGTTGAAATCTTCCAGTTTACGGATATTCCGAAACTCGCGGACGTCATAGCCTGCAACAAGCATACTATCAGCCGAGATGATGTTGTATTTGCAGTCGCCAAGGGCCTTAGCCTCGCCGATCTGGCGACCAACGCCACACTGATAAAAAATAGCTGGCAGGGCCAGCAGCACAAAAAGCACGATTTTCTTCATAATTAATTCCGTGTCAACGGTAAAGATGCTGTATTGATTAGAGCGAAAACAGACGTTTAAGGTTTAAAAGCCCGTGAATATCTGTCCTTCCGCCTACATTCCATAACTAAGCAGCGGTCTTTCTGGTTGAAACTAACGTCTTTTGCATCAAAATAGCCATTCACTTCATGCACCGCTTCCTTGTCGCTTCCTTTCTTTCTATCTCATTACTCGCCTGTCAGAACCCCACGGTCACCCCGGTTCAGTTTAGTACCGAGCCAACCATGACAACCATCGACGCCGACCAGATTAATGAAGCGTCGGGCATTGCCGATAGCCGGAGTATGCCAGGTACGTTATGGGTTGAGCAGGACGGAGGTAGCCCCGCCGAGTTGGCCCTGCTTGGTTACGATGGTCATATTCAGGGCAAGCTGGCCATTCCAAACGCTACCAACCGCGACTGGGAAGACCTGACAATCGGTCCCGGTCCTCAGGCAACTGTAAACTACCTCTACATTGCCGAAACCGGCGACAATAACGGGCAGTATGGCAACTACGCCATTTACCGATTGCCTGAACCAAAAAACCTGACGGATGCCGTTGGACCCGTTGAAAAAATCAACTTTAAATACCCTGACGGTGCCCGCGATGCCGAAACGCTATTGATCGATCCACAAACCCGCGATTTGTATGTCGTATCGAAGCGCGAAACGAAAGTGCACCTCTACCGGCTTGCCTATCCGCAGAGCACTACGTCGGTCATAACGGCGGAATTGCTGGGCGAACTACCTTACACCTACGTAACGGGCGGCGCTTTTTCGCCCGATGGGTCAGAGGTGGTGATACGTACCTACACCAATATCTTTTACTGGAGCCGCAAGAGCGGGCAGTCTGTTGCTGATGCCATGCAGCTTACCGCTGCACGCGACCTTCCTTACCGCCTTGAACCACAGGGTGAAGCCATCTGCTTCGACCGGCAAAATAAAGGCTATTTTACGCTCAGCGAGAAAGCAAACGGCGTTAATCCAACCTTGAATTATTATCTCCGGAAATAAGTGAAAGCTGCCATTATTGGTGCCGGCATTGCGGGCATTGCTTCGTCAATTCGATTGGCCGTAAAGGGTTATGAGGTCGATGTGTACGAGGCCAACGCGTATCCGGGAGGTAAACTTTCTACGTTTGCCAATACAGCAGCAGACGGAGGGCTTTACCGTTTCGATGCCGGTCCGTCGCTGTTCACCATGCCTGAGTTGGTTGACGATCTGTTCAGAATAGCCGGTTGCAACCCGGCCGATTATTTCGACTATATCCGCCTCGACGAAACCTGTCGTTATTTCTGGGATGATGGCACCCGCCTTACTGCCTGGGCCGATCATACCCGCTTCGCCAGGGAGGTAGAAACGGTATTAGGCGAACCTGGCCAGCATCTACTGGATCAGCTCGCCGACAGCGCCCTGAAATACGATGTTACAGAGAAACTGTTTCTCCATAGATCATTGCACAAGCTGGGTACGTGGATTGGACGCGACGCCCTGCGTGGATACCTAAATTTGCCTAAACTGGGCGTTTTCAGCACCATGAACGCGGCCAATGAACGGCGGTTTCAGCACCCGAAACTGGTTCAGCTGTTCAACAGGTACGCCACGTATAATGGATCAGATCCGTATCAGACGCCAGCCACGTTGAATATCATCCCCCATCTGGAATATAACATCGGTGCCTTTTTCCCGAAGAAAGGGATGGTCAGTATTACCGACAGCCTGGTGCAGCTGGCCATGGATCTGGGGGTACGTTTTCATTTCAATACACGCGTTGACGAGATTGTTACAGAAGGGAAACAGGTGATTGGCGTACGGATCGCAGACTTGCGCCTCAAGTCATTACCGCCCTCGCCCCCCACCCCTCGGCTATTACCTTTTGACCTTGTCATCTCCAATATGGATGTGGTCAATGCGTTTCGGAAATTATTGCCAAACGCCAACCAGCCAGAGCGAATTCTACGGCAGCCGAAATCGAGTTCGGGGCTTATATTCTATTGGGGAATAAACAGGGAATTTGCCGAGCTGGATCTGCACAATATCTTTTTCAGCAATGACTACCGCGCCGAATTTCACCATCTCTTCAATCAGCATAAGCTCTACGACGACCCAACAATTTACCTGAATATCACGTCGAAGCATAAGCCGGACGACGCGCCTGCGGGCCGCGAAAACTGGTTTATTCTGTTGAACGCCCCCAATAACACCGGACAAGACTGGGATGGTATTATTGCCGAAGCACGGCAGAACGTAATCAGGAAGCTGAGCCACGTGCTGGGTGTAGAGGTAGCATCGCTGATCGAAACGGAGAGCGTTCTCGATCCGCGTAGCATTGAGGCACGTACCTCGAGTTCGCAGGGAGCGCTGTATGGCAACAGCAGCAACAATCGGTTTGCTGCTTTTCTTCGTCATGCCAACTTTTCGCATCAGTTCAGCAATCTGTACTTTGTGGGTGGTAGTGTACACCCTGGCGGGGGCATTCCGCTCTGCCTGCTGTCGGCTAAAATTGCGACGGAACTGATCGACGCCCAAGTCTAACCGGCCAAACCCCGACGAATAGCCTCCATAACCAACCCCTGACGGCTTTTCACACCGAGCTTCTCAAACACAGCCTCCCGATACCCATCTACGGTTCGGGGGCTTACGCACATCCTGTCGGCAATCTCCACATAGGTAAGTTCGCTGCAGGCATGTTTTACGAATGTAAGTTCGCGATCGTTAAGCCCGTGTGTTGGTTTTGGCTTCGTTATGGCAACCGGATTATTCAACCTCGACAGCAATCGCTCGGTGACAAACGTTGTATTGTAGGAGCCACGGTCGCGCACTTCGTTTAGGGCCAGAAGCAGTTCGTCGGGTCTACTGCCTTTCAGCAAGTAACCCCGCGCGCCGTTTTGCATCATGGTGACCACGTTCTGTTCATCATCGAACATAGACAGGGCCAGCACCTGCGCCGATGGGTAGTAATCCCGAATTACGCCGGCCGTTTCAGACCCATTCATTCCCGGCATGTTCACATCGAGCAGAATAATATCGGGAACTCCTTTTTCAGGTATCTGCTGCAACAGGTCATGTCCGTTCTCGGCGCAGAAAATCACCTGGTAGGCATCGAACCGATTAACCAGACCAGCTAAGGCCTGTGCCAGCAGATGGTGGTCATCAACAATGGCGACGGTTGTCTTCATTTTCCCTGCAAGTCAGTGTAGACAAGCAAGTTATCATTCCTTTTTAATTCTATTCAACACCCGTTACGGCGTTTATATTAAATGGTAGCCGACGGGTAGGTTTTACTCCCCGGCTTAGCCTGATTATCCTCAATGGGATTTAGCCTGGGGATAATCAGTATCACCTTTGTTCCCCGGTGCGCTTCGCCTGCTTGCCAGGTGCACGTACCGCCTAGCAGGCTTGCCCGCCGCCGTAGGTTGTCTATTCCCTGCCCGGACATCGTTAAAGAACGTACCTGCAGACTATCCATTGAAAAGCCAGGGCCTTCGTCAACAACGCTGATGGCCAGTTCGTCGGGCTGGTAAACGAGCAGTAGGGAAATGGGGGAGCCGGGTGCATGTTTCAGCGCGTTGTTGAGCGCTTCCTGCACCATTCGGAGAAGAATAGTTTCGGTTTGCTGCCCCATCGAGTACGCATCTCCAGTTACCTGCATAACAGCCTGTTGCGTGCCAGCAGCACGGTTTATACGGTCGAGTTCAAGGTTAAGACAGGCTCTGAGGCCAAACCGGGTGATCGTGTCGGTGCTGAGCGATTTAGATAAATTACGGACATCGGCCACCAGCGTAGCCGTATGCGTCAGTAGCTCGGTTACAGATGCCTGATAGGGCGTAGCCTGTGTGTCGGCATGCAGGCAGTTGAGGTGTAGCCAAACCACCGACAGCATCTGCCCAACATGGTCGTGTAATCCTTCGGCTACCTGCTGCAGCGTCTGGTTCTGCGTTTCAAGTTGCGCCTGAAGTATCTCGCGCTGATGAGCTTCGTGGAGTTGGGTCAGTTCGGTCTGGTGGGCCGCATAACGGCGCCGGTATACCACGATCAGGGTGATGGCAAAGGCCGCCAGACCAAACACCAGCATGGTGCCCGTGCCGATTATCAGGAGCACATCAGAGAGCTGCTCGTTCATTGCCTCATCGGTTATGTCGCTTCAGCGTAAACAACGTTTCGACATAGACTGCCACGATCAGCACACCGATCAGCAGGAAGTTCATGGCATCGATCAACAAATATATTTGCTTCGCATGATAGCGGGATAGGCCGATCAGGTAACTCATGAGGCCATACGCAAAAAAACTACCGACCGACGTAAAAAGCAGGCCAACGCTAACCCAAAAGAACGAATTTTGCTCGATACGAGCCAGCTTTACCTCAACAAACAGCTTATATAAATAACGCAGCGACATGCCTGCCAACAACAGATTGGATAGAACACGGCTGTAGGAATTGAATTCGTTCAGAGGTTGAATAGTAGCCGAAAAAATCAGAGAAATGGTAATGAATAAACCAATGGATACTAAAATCAGCTTCCGGGTCAGTAAATGATCAATGGCAAAATAGAAAGCAAGTGCATAGGCAGTATGTAATAACAGAAGCGAAAAATGAAAGATGTATAAATTATTATCGACATTATTCAACGTCATGATCGTGCCAACGGCCAGCGTTAACGTGTTGATAGCGTGTGCAATACCAATCCATTTCATCGGTATCGTCAACGTATTCCAATGCCAGAGGTAGATCAGTAAACAGACGGTAGCAAACGTAAAAAAAAGGATCGTCTCCCACATAATTATAGACGAATAGGGCCGGGGAAACGATCCTTCGACCGGATTTAGTAAGCTGGGGCATTAGTCGCCCATGAACATATCTTTGATGGCTGTCACTCCCTTGCCACAAGGCGGATTTGGGCCAATGCACTGAGGAAAAATAATGTCTTTGCCATCAATTGCATTGCCGTTGGTGTCGGCCGGAGCCATGAACATGAAATGGCTGGTCTCCGTATCTTCCTGATGGACGCCGTAATAGACCCGTACATAGGCTCCCTGGGTGGCGTCCAGTGCTGCTTTCAATTCCTCGACGGGGAAATAACTAGCCTGAAGCAGTTTATGTGCTTCGGCCTGAAGGGCATCAGGGTCGGCAACCAGCGCCTTGAAGTTATCGCAGGCTTGCCGTAGTACGCTGTTATCAACATCGTTGTACCCGTCGAGTGGCTTGGGGTGAGTCACAAAATCAGGCGGGCATTCGGCTTGCAGTGTTGCCTTGACATTGTAAGGCTGTTTCATTCTGCCCTGAGGCTCAATGATGGTGTCAGGCCCTAAAGCCGGGGGAGCAACAGGTTGGGGAGGAGTACGCATTTTCGCCATAGCTGTAGACAGGATTAGGTAATTAGTTGATTTGTCGACTGCAAGTTGGGCATTACCAGATGCTCCTCATAGGGGAAAATTCCCGTATTTATTTGGGTGGTTATCTCGTCTGAGAAAGGGCGCATTTCAGTTGGAACGTGGCAGCAGGAACGAGTACGTTTGCCATTGACCTGCTTGTTCCTGTTCGATGCTCTCATGCTGACCAACGTACCTACAACCTCGCCGGACTTCCCGCTGAACAATCTCTGGCAGACCGTCACCATCACGCTCTTCGTGTTAAGCATGATCAACGAGCGGATCACCAATTTCATCAAACTCAACATTGAGTCGGTGCTGACGCGGCTATTAACGCCCACCGGTTATGCGGCGCTTTTCAACGGGCGAACCAACTTCAAACTGGCTGAAGATGACCCCGTTGCCGAGAAGAATCGAGAACGTGGTATCATTAACTGGGCGGTTATCTGTGGCTTCTTTGTGGCTGCTTTTTGCGGAGCCGATCTGGTTCATATGCTCCAGAATAAGGGTGAATTACTTTCCAATCAGGAGTGGAATGGATTCTGGACCTGGGATCATTTCCTGGGTTATTTGCTGACCGCCTTTTTTATCAGTCTTGGCTCGAAATTCTGGCACGACCTGCTCGACGTAATCCTATATACCTCGAACCTGAAACGCCGCATGACCAACGAGCCCGAACTGTTCAGGTCGGGCAGTGCCGACGAAGTACGCGAATTTGTTGAGTTAACTCCCGCGCAACTGGCTAGCGTAGCACAAGAGCAACAAGGCGTGGCGCTGCGTAATCAGCCCAACGTGGTGGATGTGGTGGTTGGACGTAGCCTGGTCGATGGCCTCGTTCGCGATGCGCTCATCGTGTACGTACAGGATGACAACACGGCAGGGTTACCTACAACGGTTCCGCTAAATCTGGCCAGTGGGCGGCGGTTTCCGCTACCAGTGGTCTACGTTGAAAAATATGGCGGACGTCCTACATCCCTATTTAACGTGGGCAGTTCTATTAACGCCTCAGGGTCTACATCATTCGGAACAATCTGCTGTGTGCTCACAGGCACAGACCCCAACACACAGGTAAAAGCCTTTTTTGTACTAACATGCAGCCACGTACTCACAGGTAATTTTCCGATTAACGAAGGCGGCGAACTGGATCGGCTGGTACGCGTAGATGTTGGTCCAAAGGCGCAGGGTGTATGGCGTTACGGTCTGCTCAATCGGGCTTTCGATATAGCACTCACCCAGTTAGACGATGGCGACATTAACCTGTTTGCGTCACCGCTTAGTCTGCAACCCACCGTTCGATCACTGAACGATACTGACATCAGTCAACAAACACCTCTTACTATTTTGACAAGCCGGGAAAGTCGTCGGGCGCGGGTATCGAGGGTACTGAATGCTCCCCTTCAAATTACGTACGGCGGAAGTCAGGATGTTGGTTTGGCTGGGCTTATTGAACTGGAAGGTATCTCATCAACCAGTTCTTTCGGGCGCCTGACCATTGCCGGCGATTCAGGATCGCTGGTTTATGATGATGAACGTATTCCTGTTGGTATGATCGTGGCAGGCAACTCAACCCACAGCTACGCCATCGCCATAGCCGACATACTAGATAAGCTCAGGGGCGCTTTTATCCAGGATTTGATTCTTTTCAACACCTCGAATTAATACAACCAAACCAATGGCTATGAGGCAATTATACTTACTTCTACTTGTCACGTTCAGTCATGTAGCACTGGCGCAGAACAGCCTGACCGTTATAGTCTCACTCGACAATACGACGGCCCGTATAGCAATTCCGTCAACGGCAACGGCGGTGCAGTTCACGAACGCCAACCCTGCAAATTCTGAAAAATATGCGTTACTAGTGTTCAAAGATTCGGCCGACACAGTAGGTCAAAAACTAACACCAGTTGAATTAGGATTGAAGCGGGATACACTTGTTGCCATCAAGCTCAATTCGGCTAAACGACTTTTTTTTGGCAATCCAATTACATCAACTGCCCAGATACGGGTTGTCTGTACCGACTGTATCTCAGCGTCAATTATTCCGCCAGTACCCACCACCAATATAGCCACGCCAATCAAACCTAACGTCACATTCGACCTTAGTAAGCCTTCGGCCAACTGCGCTGGCAATTGTGTACCGCGAATGAGCTACGATTTTCGCTGCCAGACATTTACCATGTACACGCCGAAAGGTAAGCCGCTCAAACTGGGCCGACGTAAAACAATACATCCGCGGATCGACGAGCCATTCCTGATCACAGGCACCAATTTCGAACCGTACCGCGACAGCATGACCGTCACCTATACACCTCGTGACATGAACAAGGAGGGGCGCGAAGGGTTTATCCGTTTACTCACGCCCACTACATCTGGAACAACCTCAACCAGCACATCTACGCCAAAGTCCGGTAGCACGGCAGATGCTCAATCTGGAACCAGGCCAGCAGCTACTGACCAAATAAATACCTTTACCAATCTGGCGTTAGCGTTGGAGAATTACTCGGTTAATCGGCCTGCTCCGTCGGTATGCCAAGTTGAGCTTGATATCGCAGAGTTCAATCGGTTGGCGGAGAAGGCAGGCTTGGGCAAATCACTTTCCGAATGGCTTGAAACAGGCCGATCAGCAGCAATCCCGGACGATGTGCTAGGGCGCATCGAAAAAGCTTATAAAGCTTTAGGCTCCTACAATGTGTTAAGTATACCCGTCTTTCAAATCCAACACGCCGACCTTTCGGAACTAAACTTCACGATTCACCGTAAAAATGCGCCAGCAGCTACCCGCACGTTCACGTTAGCGAATAGTGGCGGATTTAAGATCGATTTCAGTGCGGGCATTGGGGCTACAGGCCTGCTCGATGAAGCGTTCACGACGGTGGCTAAAAGTGCTACCATCACCTCAACGACCCTAACCACGACCGTTACCAATGGTGTGTCTACAACGGGCTTAACCAGTGCTACCTCGGTTACGTCGGAAGATATTATCACAAAGCGAAACGAAGGAGAGTTCAGGTTAGGCTTAATCACGTTAGCTCATGCCTATGTACGAACTGGTTGGCGCGTGAACCTCGCCTTTACGGGTGGTTTTATGATCGATAATAACATTGCAACCCGTTACTTGGTTGGCGGAAGTCTGCTGATCGGCCGTGAACAACGGCTTATCCTCACCTACGGGCTAGCCTATGGCAAGGTCAAACGACTGGATGACGGGCTGGATCTTGGTAAGCCTTACGTGTATAGCTCTACCGGTGCCCGAACCGTTCCGACACGCGACATGACCGAACGATCGTGGTTTTTCGGGCTTAGTTATAACTTAGGATCACTCTGAGCACATCACCCGTCCTGAGCTACAAAAGCTGAAAATTTTCATGCTTGAGCCTGTTGCTTAACAGGATCGGCCTTCTCTTTTAACCCAGTAATTCATTATCCTGACTGCTTTCCGGCGGTTTCTATCCACACCAGCCAGTTTGCCTCCGATGGCCGAAAGCTAGCTCTTTCGGCCATCGGAACTAGTATTACCAGCCAACTATAACCAACACGAATGACCTTTATAATCTATTCCTTGAACTGCTGCTACTCATGACTATCTGGCTTATCCTACTCTATATCTGTTTGGCCGGCACAATGGGCGGAATTGTTAACGCCCTCATTAACCGAAGCGGATTTGAACTACCGAAATTTGTAAAAGTAGATGGCGTTACGGTTTATAAACCGGGCTTGTTGGGCAACATGTTGGTTAGCAGCGCCGCAGCCGGCGTATCATGGGGTTTGTATGGGCCGCTAGCCAACTATGCCATAGGTACGTTGGTCGTCCCGCAGGCGGCTCCATCCGTTACTATAGGCCAACTGATGGGGGCCGTGTTGGTTGGTACGGCGGGTGCTAAATGGTTTACCTCTGAAATTGACCGCGAGACCTGGCGCGCTACCGCCGTCAAAGCCGCTAGTCAACCCGCCGATGCCACAAAGAGCAAGGCCTTGTCACTGGCCACACCAATGGAGGCGCTGAACATGGTAAAATAGACTTTTTAGGAAGCGGCACTGCCTGTTTGGCGGCAACCCGGTATCTTGTCATATGCCACGATTTCACCTGCGCCGTCTGCTCCCAATTGTCATTACCTGCTATCTGATTGCGGCTTCATCAGCCTGCCAGCAGGTATATAAGGCTCCGATCGACACGCTTCAGAAAAGTACCGCCGACGCGACCAAAGCCATTACAATTTATTACAACGCCTTAAATCAGCAGGAGCGGGATCTATACTTCCTCACGTTATTGCTCAACCCGACGCAGCGTGTAGAAGAAGTGAATGCACAGGGCAAAGAGACCCCGTTACTGGCCAACTCATTTGATCCGGTTGCCATTCAGGCGCGGGTTGCGCTGATTGGCCAGCTGGCAACCTATGCCGATCAGCTCTCGGCACTGGCGGGTAACGATTCTCCACAAACGCTTCGTACCAATCTGATTCAGTTGGGCACCAGTTTGGAGGTCGTACAGACTAACTTTTCGGATCTGGCCCATAATCGGGGCGATGAACAGGCAACTGCATACCTCGCCCCCCTGACTACCCTGATTGCCGTTGTGGGCGAAGCAGCATTAATCAAGAAACGCGACAAGGCCATAAAGCAGGTTATTCTACAGGGTGAAACGCCCATTAACCAGATTCTCGATTTCCTGACAAAGGATTTAGATAAGTACGTTTTTCTGGCTCAACTGACCGGCGATGACCAGAAGCTAACACAATTGATAGTGGCCTACAATGCCATGGCCAATCGCAAGGCGGTTCCGCGTGATGAACTAAAAAAACGGCTGGATGAAATTCAGCGCGCTGCCGAACAACTGCGCCTTACCCGAACGAATCGCCCATCCGATGTACTCCGATCGTTGAAAAAAGCGCATATATCGCTGGTAGGCGTGGCAAAGCAGACGGCTACATTCCAACAGTTTCAATCGTCGGTGCTATCCTACGAAACCCAGGTCGATCTGTTTCTGAAAGCGGCGCAGCGTATCAACGAGTTACGCAAAACAGACCACCCTTAGCAACGTACCCAGCCATGAAAAAGATTGATACGGAACAACTGGCCGGTGCTGCCCAGAAAAGCTTCACCCTTGCCCGCGATGGTCGCCTTTCAGCAGTTCAGCAGGGTAATATGCTTACTCAGGGCATGCGGTTACGAGCATCGCTCATCAGCGCCTTGTCTGCTGAATTTGCCGATGGTGTTAAACAGGTGGATGAGGCCAATCAGCAACTGACTGATCTGAACCAAGGCCTGCTGGATTCAGCCACAGCGATTACTAACATTGCCGATACCATCAAACAGGCCGCTTCAGCAGCTACCTTGCTAGAAAAGCTGCTCAAAAAAGCAGTGTCTGTTTTGTAACACCACGTTGAGAGACGTACCTGTTCATTTTCGGTCATCCTGCCAAATGAGCTTCTTATCCGTAGCCGTCTGATAAAAGTCGCGGCATCTGCCGTCTCCGCTACCAGAGAACCCGCCGTCTGGTGCGCAGATTACGGTACAGTCTGCATCAAGCAACACGTTGAGCCCGTCACAACAATCAGATGGGATGTAATATACCGCCCGTCCTTTATAACTATACTGAGTAACGCTCCCTCGCGGATTACGTACCGGCGCTGCCTGCATCTGTGCTATCTGATCGCGAATGCAGGCGGGTGTGTCGGCAGGTATGGCATCTGTACTGCATGAGAGAGTACAGCTGAGCCCAATCAACAGGGCAGAACGTACCCAGCCAGTTCTACATGAATACGTTATACGATCTGTCATACTACCAAAGTAGGTAACCCTTTTGTGGTTACCTACTCGTTAAGCGTTGTATCAATAAGCCAGCACTGGAGCCAGCCACCGTTCTATGTCCTCTACCGACATGTCTTTACGGTGCGCGTAGTCGATGATCTGATCTTTGTTGAGCTTGCCCGTTGCGAAATACTTCGATTCGGGGTGGCTGAAGTAGAACCCACTGACCGATGATGCCGGATACATGGCAAAGCTTTCGGTGAGCACAATACCGGCCCGGCCAGCGTCGAGCAGATCGAACAGGGTTGCTTTTTCAGTGTGGTCGGGGCAGGCCGGATAGCCCGGTGCCGGCCGAATTCCCTGATATTTTTCCCTAATCAGCTCTTCGTTGCTTAGTTGCTCACTAGCGGCATAGGGCCAGAATTCTTTGCGGACGCGGGCGTGCATCAGTTCGGTAAACGCTTCGGCCAGTCGGTCGGCCAGGGCCTTCACCATGATGCTGTTGTAATCATCATGCTCACGGTCATACTTCTCAATCAGTTTTTCGATGCCGATACCCGCCGTAACGGCAAACGCACCGATGTAATCCTGATGACCGCTTTCGAGGGGAGCCACAAAGTCGGCAAGGCACAAATTGGGTAAGCCAGCCGCTTTCTGGTTCTGTTGCCGCAGGAAGTGCAGCACCGTTTTGGTATCGAACAGCAGTTCGCTGACGGGTGTCAACTCCGACTGTGACTGAGCCCGGCTAATCTTGTATTCTACGTGCTGGTGAGAGCCATGACGTTCGCAGGGAATCTCGCGCGTAACCGCCTCAAATTCGTGAATCAGCACATCGTCTTCGGTTGCGTTGGCCGGATAAAAACCAACTACGGCTTTTGCCCCCAACAGTTTCCCGCTGATGATCTGATCGAGTAATTCATTGGCATCGTTGAAGAGTTTTTTTGCCTCATTGCCCACAACGGCATCCTCGAAAATAGCGGGGTATTTTCCACTCAGTTGCCAGGTCTGGAAGAACGGCGTCCAGTCGATGTATTTCGCAATCTCGTCGAGCGGGTATTCATCAAAATAGCGGTTTCCGAGGAATGTAGGCTTGGTAGGCTCGAATGTGGTCCAGTCAATAGCCACCCGATTTTGGCGGGCTTTGCTGATCGTCAGCAGGTTTTTCTCTTTCTGGCGCTTGGCATGATCATCACGGAGCCTGGCATATTCGGTCTTTATTTCGTTGAATATCAGATCGCGGGTTTCGGCTTCGTTGCTGGCCAGTCGTCCAGCCACAGGTACGCTCCGGCTGGCATCGAGCACATGAATAACCGGCCCCGAATAGTGCGGATCAATTTTCACGGCCGTATGAATCCGGGAGGTTGTGGCACCACCAATCAGGAGCGGAATCGTGAAACCCTGACGTTCCATTTCTTTAGCCACACCCACCATCTCATCTAATGAGGGCGTAATCAGGCCACTAAGGCCGATGATATCGACGTTGTGTTCGCGGGCAGCATCCAGAATTTTCTGGGTAGGTACCATCACACCGAGGTCGATGATCTCGTAGTTGTTACAGCCCAACACAACGCCTACAATGTTTTTACCAATGTCGTGCACGTCGCCTTTCACCGTGGCCAGCAGAATTTTACCGGCTCCGGCGGCTTCGCCCACCTGTTTTTCAGCTTCGATGTAGGGCGTCAGGTGAGCAACGGCTTTTTTCATCACCCGTGCTGATTTCACCACCTGTGGCAAAAACATCTTGCCTTCGCCGAATAAGTCGCCTACCACGTTCATGCCGTCCATCAATGGTCCCTCGATCACGTGCAGTGGCCGTTCGGCCTGCTGGCGGGCTTCTTCAACGTCTACATCAATGAACTCAGTAATGCCTTTGATCAGGGCGTGCGTTAACCGCTCGCCCACGGTACCATTCCGCCAGGCGTCATCGACAACGACTTCTTTACCTTTCGCTTTTACCGTTTCGGCAAACGTCACCATACGCTCGGTGGCATCGTCACGGCGATTCAGCAACACATCTTCAACATGCTCGAGCAGGTCTTTCGGAATATCATCATAGATACCCAACTGACCCGCATTCACGATACCCATGTCCATACCGGCGCGGATGGCGTGGTATAGGAACGCCGAGTGGAACGCTTCCCGAACGGGCTCATTCCCCCGGAAGCTGAACGAGATGTTCGATACACCGCCACTTACTTTCGCCAACGGTAGGTTCGCCTTGATCCAGCGCGTGGCGTTGATGAAGTCAACGGCGTAATTATTATGTTCGTCGATGCCCGTAGCAACCGTCAGAATGTTTGGATCGAAGATGATGTCCTGCGGGGCAAAATCAACCTTATCGACCAGAATCCGGTAAGCGCGTTCGCAGATTTCGATCCGACGCTCGTAGCTGTCGGCCTGTCCCTGTTCGTCAAACGCCATTACCACAGCAGCAGCTCCGTAACGCTTCACCAGATTCGCCCGCTCAATGAAAGCTTCTTCGCCTTCTTTCAGCGAGATCGAGTTGACAATGGCTTTACCCTGCACGCATTTCAGACCCGCTTCAATCACTTCCCACTTCGAGGAGTCGATCATCACGGGAACACGGGCGATGTCGGGTTCGGCAGCGATCAGGTTCAGGTACGTTGTCATCACCTCTGCCGAATCGAGCATGCCTTCGTCCATGTTCACGTCGATCACCTGCGCGCCGTTTTCAACCTGCTGACGGGCAACGGCCAACGCCGCTTCGTAGTCGCCCGCTTTGATAAGCCGGGCAAAGGCTTTGGAGCCGGTTACGTTCGTACGTTCGCCAATATTCACGAAGTTGGTCAGCTCCGTAATTTTTAGCGGTTCCAGCCCGCTCAGTTTCTGATACGGCTCCGGCGTTGGTTTCTGACGGGGCTGAAAACGACCCGCCATTTCGGCAATAGCCCGAATGTGATCGGGTGTAGAGCCACAGCAACCGCCGATGATGTTGATGAAGCCGTCGCGCATGAAACCTTCCACCTGGGTGGCCATCATTTCCGGCGTTTCGTCGTATTCACCAAATTCATTCGGCAAACCCGCATTCGGATAGGCCGACACGAAGAAGGGGGCTTCTTTCGAGAGGGTCTGAATGTAAGGCCGCATGGGTTCAGCACCCAATGCACAGTTCAGACCAACACTCAGCAGGGGCAAATGCGATACCGAATACAGGAACGCTTCGGTGGTTTGCCCAGACAGGGTACGGCCTGATGCATCGGTGATGGTGCCGGAAATCATGATCGGCAACGAAATACCTTTATCGGCGAAATACTTGTCGATGGCGAACAAGGCAGCTTTCGCATTGAGCGTATCGAAAATCGTTTCGACCAGCAGAATATCCGAACCACCTTCCACCAACCCGTACACCTGCTCGTAGTAGGCATCTACCAGTTCATCGAACGTCACAGCGCGATAACCGGGGTTATTCACATCCGGCGAGAGGCTGGCGGTACGGTTGGTGGGTCCCATGGCCCCGGCCACGAAGCGCGGCTTATCAGGGTTCTGGCGAGTGATCTCGTCGGCTACCTCACGGGCAATCCGGGCCGATTCGTAGTTCAGTTCGTAGACCAGCTCTTCCATGTGGTAATCAGCCATGGCAATGCGGGTACCGCTGAAGGTGTTGGTCTCCACAATGTCGGAGCCTGCCTCAAAATATTGCCGGTGGATTTCCTGGATGATGTCGGGCCGGGTAATCGACAGGAGGTCGTTATTACCCTTCACATCGTGCGGGAAATTGCGGAAGCGCTCGCCCCGGTAATCGGCCTCGGTGAGGTCATACCGTTGAATCATGGTGCCCATGGCACCGTCGAGAACGAGAATACGCTGCTGAAGGAGGTCGGTAATGTGCTGCAAGAGAAGACAACTTTTTCGTGAAATAAGTCAACAGCAAAAGGCTATGACCCGGAAAAATACAAAAATACGCTTTACTGGGTCTTGTCCGAACAATGGTGAAATCACCGTAGTTTTGCCGCCTGTTCAACAGAGTGGACTCCTGTAGTCTACTACTCTATTTTCTAGCCGTGTCGCAGCCCGTACAAAGTAACGTATGGCCCTGTTGACCCACAAACTTATATACTCTAGTGAAACTGGCTGCAATTGACATCGGTTCCAACGCCGCTCGCATGCAAATTTCGACCGTACTGACCAACGATGAAGTGGTTAGCTTTAAACGCGTCGAATATGTCCGCTTTCCGCTTCGGTTAGGGCACGATGTATTTACCCACGGTGCCCTGACTACAGAGAGCGTTCAGCGCACTGTGAAACTAATGCAGGCCTATAAACTATTGATGGAATTACATGAGGTTGAGGCCTTTATGGCGTGCGCCACATCGGCCATTCGCGAAGCCACCAACGGCCGCGAAGTGGTTGATCTGGTCAAGCTTCGGTCGGGCGTTCCGATTCAGATTATCGACGGGCAGAAAGAAGCGGAACTGATCAATAATGTGGTTGTGCTGGCCCTCGACGAACGGCAAACGCTGCATATCGATGTAGGCGGAGGCAGCACCGAACTGAACGTCTACAAAAACCGGAAAAAGCTGGCATCCCGATCCTTTAAAATTGGTTCGGTCCGATTACTGGAAGGGAAAGACATGCGGAGTACCTGGGCTAAAGTAGAATCCTGGATCGCCGATAACGTTGACCGAAGCCAGCCCGTTGTAGCCGTTGGAACGGGGGGAAACATCAGCAAATTATTTAACCTGGTTTCTAAAACGAGCGATACAACGACGACATTATCCGAAATTATCAGGATGCGTGATTACATAGCCGGCTTTAGCCTGGCTGATCGAATCAACAAGCTGCGCCTTAACGCCGACCGCGCCGATGTGATTGTTCCCGCTGCTCAGATCTACATTTCGGCGATGCAGTGGGCCGGAGCTACCGACATCGCCGTTCCTGATTTAGGGTTGAAAGACGGAATTCTGCAAGTCGTTTATCAGCAGTTAATGAAGTAGGGAACGTACCTGATCTTTACCGAATTCGCTGAGCGGTTATGGGCAAACAGGCTGGCTTACAAGGCGTAGCGTCCTGAAGACCCAGATCAAGCGAATTAATGGTTTGCCCCGGCAAGCTCAGTTGAAATTGCATAACGGGCAAGCCATTCAAATTGGGGGCGGTGCTAGAACCTGTCAATAAAAACGCGTCTGAATCGTTCAACGATGCATTTGTGCCTACTCCCTGGTTCCAGCCTGTCAGCTGATAGGTTTTGTTGCTAACCGTCAGCAAATTGCTTGTCGTGTTGAACTGCTGTGATGTCTGGTCAGAGCCAACAACAATAAAATAGGGCGTATTATAGGTTAGCACCAGGGTCGGGCCGGATTGAAACCTGTACTGGCCCTGTGCATCACTCGTTACGGTTGCCAGCCTGACCCCAGTAGCCGAGTATAGCGATAGTTTAACGCCGGCTAAAGGAGGTTCTGCCGGGTCCTGTACACCATCTCCATTCACGTCGACCCATACCCGGTTTCCAATCGATACGGCAGGGGCTTCGCAAAGGGCGTTGAGTTGACCCACTCCGTTAGATGCCCCAAACGTAGAACGGGGTGCAGTTAATACGCTGCTGGTTTCGTCCCGGTACACTTCGTAACGGCGCAGCAAATCACCATTTTTCGCATCGAAATAGGCTGTTCCGCCAGACCAAGTCGTGAGCGGATTGAACAGGGTGACAAACAGATTGTCGAGGCTTGGATTACTTAGTACCGAACCCGCAAACGTCTCCTGATTTAGCGTAGAGAACTGGTCGTTACAGTAAAATTCGCCGGCCATTGTTGTATTACCGGGTCCGGTATAGACAGGTCCCTGACCATTATCGACCCCGCAACCCGACTCTGATCCCGACGAACCGTTGGCTTCCAGCAGGTACATTCCATTGAAGAGGGCTGCCCGTAGTATATCACCTCCCGTATAACCGCTGTATACGGTCGTGGGTGAAGGTGAGGTTTCTGTTGGCGCAAGCTGGTTCCGCGATGTCTGGTGACCGGTGCGATCCATCAGGCCGATCAGCATTGCGCCGTTCGCATCAAAACCAATTGACGATAGAATCGGCTGAGGTCGAACAACGCGGGCAATTTGTGGGACTGTGGCTGAGTTCAGAATATTGGTTGAAAACTCAGCCCATGAATCACTCCATGGCTCCCAGTATTCGCCCAATGAAGTAGCAGCATTGGCCCCTGCAACAGCCCAGCCTTTCCGGTAGCCAAGGGGCACATTCAGCACGGGCGTAGTATTGAACGTGTTGGTTGTCAGGTCGAAAACATACACGCACGCCCGGAGGTCGGCCTGTTTGCGACTGACTGAAGCGTCGTTGACAACACCAACATACAGCTTACCCTGATAATACGTTACGGCCCAGGGCCGGTTGACGCCCGTTGTCAGCGATTGCGGAATGGTATAGCTCGTAAATGCATCGGGAGTCAGCGTGTTTGCCGGCCGAAGCGGTGCCCCAACGTTAATACTCACCAACGATTTTTCATACAGGTTAACGACCCATAACTGGTCTTCACGCGGCGTGAAGGTAGCTCCGCCCAGACCCACTTTCCCGACAAGCGGAAAGGCAGCCGCATCGGCAGTAGCTGTGCTGAATGACTGCGGAAACGATCGGGCGGATAGGGCAGTCAGGTCGGATGGAGAAGCCAGATTTATGTATGAACTTATATCGACATACGCGGAGGATGTGGCGGAAGTGGGGTTGGTAACATAAATACCCCCCAGGCCAAGTGGCCCCAGTGCGGCATGACGTTTCAGAAAACTAACACTTACCAGCTTGTTGCTCTGCCGTTGCAGCGCCGTTGCCCATACCGTACCAAGGTCAGCGCTCATGCCGATCTGGCTGGGCATTTCCTGAATGGTAGTGGGCTGCCCTTCAGCCGTAAAGGGAAACGACAGCAACGTACCTGGCCCCGTTTTCAGGGCACCTGTCTGATATACCGGCGTTACCAAAAGTGGCGACGCCTGGCAGTAGTCGGCCGGGTCGCTCAGCCCGTAGGCTATTGATGCCGGAGCCCTAACGAACTGGACATCACTGCCAGCGGTAAAACTCGGCGAATCATAGGTGTAAAGCGGACGACCGGCGAACTCTAAACGTACCTGCATTCCAGGTGCAATCTGTCCGGACGAAAAATGAAATGTACCATCTGCCGCAGTGGTCGCCGACAAAGGCTGGGTGATTCCGTCGAGGTAGGCGCTTACCAGAATTCCGCCTACACCCAACTCAGTAGGCGCCGTTACCGAATGCTGACCATTCCGGTCGTAGTCTCGATAAACAGTACCGCTAACCTGCGCTGATGCAGTATGGCCGAGTAGGGATAAACCAATAACTATCAGTGAACTGAATACATAACGCGGCGCCGTTGAGCAGGCAATCGCGCCAAGACAGGCACAAGCGTACCTGGCTGGAGTAATAAGTCCAGTTATCATAAAAATCGCACATTTACAGGTTCTTGTGATGGGTGTCAACTAAAATCGTGCCAAAATGTAACAACTAGCTACTAGCCGGATAAAGTAGATTTCTTACCCGAGCGATACTCCCCCTTGCCTTTTGTATATCAGCCATCAGAAACAGTCTATATTTGTGATGCTTTATCTACCGGTATGCATCGAATACAAACACATTACCCTGGCTTCATACGACCAATTCCCATATTCAGCGAGCCGGGCTTTTTCTTTAACGAAGAAGACCAGTTACGGCAGCAGGATAATGGTTCGTTTCACTTACTCACAGCGTTAAATACCGCTACTCACCTGGCCGATGCCCGGTGCGCTGTCTTTGTCGACAATGAGCTGGCTATCAGCCCCAAACTTGCTCCGTTTGGCTCGGTTGAGTTCATCAGCGCATTGCCGGAGCGCGCCCTGACTGATCTGCTCGATTCACTTGAGAGCCAGGTGCATCAGTTGGGGTTACCCGTTCTCCGCCTCACCAACTATCCGCATTGTTATGCTCCCCAACAGGCGGGCAGGCTAGCCTATGAACTGGAAAGACGAGCGTATGAAGTAACCGATCAATTGATTAATTTCCATCTTGACGTAACCGGCGAGCCATTAGCCCCTCGCATGCATTTATCGGAGCGCAGACGGCTGGCCAAATGTAAAAAGGCTAATCTGGACGTTACTCGCTGGGTAGCCCCCCCTGTTCAGCAGGTGATCCAGTTCATTCAACAGAGCAGAAACCAGCAGGGGTATCCGCTCACCATTTCCGTTGAACGACTCACGTACCTATTGCAACAATTTCCTGATCAATACCCGGTCTTCGTTGTTCGTGATGGTTCAACCATTGCGGCGCTTACTGTAGCCGTGCGCGTTCGTCAGGATATTCTCTATAATTTTCTGCCTGCCGACAATATGGCCTACCGTAGCTTCAGTCCGGCGGTGTTACTCACAGACGGGCTCTATTCGTATTGCCAACAGGAAAACATTACCCTGCTCGACCTGGGAGTTTCGGTTGATGAGTACCGGCTGGCAAAACCAGGACTGATGGAATTCAAACGTAGGCTAGGCGCCCAGGAATCGGCTAAAATGGTGTGGGAAAAATGCTTTTAGCCGCGCTATCCGATAGCCACCTTCCGCAAGATCGAGTCAATTACCTGTAGCGATGCGATTCCGTCAGCCTCCGCCTCATAGTTTAGTAACACCCTGTGATTGAAGACGTCAGGACAAACTTCTTTGATATCTTCAGGCAATACGTAATCCCGCTGATCAAAATAGGCCGCCGCCTTCGCTGCCAGATTCAGGTGGATACTGGCCCGGGGCGATACCCCATACTGAATATACCGGGCCTCATCGCGGAGGCCGTATTCAAGCGGGCGGCGGGTAGCAAAAACCAATTCGATGATATACCGTTCCAGTGATTCCGAAATATTCACCCGGTTGATCTCATCACGAATGGCGAATACATCGTCTTTATCCAGAATTGGCTGCACTTCGTAGTCGAAATTCATATTCGACATGCGCCGCATCACTTCCAGCTCGTCATCTTTAGTGAGGTAATCAACGAATACCTTCATCATAAACCGGTCAACCTGGGCCTCGGGCAATGGGTACGTTCCCTCCTGCTCAACCGGGTTCTGAGTAGCCAGTACCAGAAATGGCCGATCCAGAATAAAGGTTTCTTCACCGATGGTTACCTGTTTCTCCTGCATGGCTTCCAGCAACGCCGACTGAACTTTGGCTGGCGACCGGTTAATTTCATCAGCCAGAATAAGATTGGCGAAAACGGGTCCTTGCTTCACCTCAAAATCGGCGGTCCGCTGATTGAAAATCATTGTCCCGATCAGATCGGCAGGAAGAAGATCAGGCGTGAATTGGATTCGCTGAAAATCAAGCTGAAGTACTTTGGCCAGCGTGTTGATTGTCAGCGTTTTGGCCAACCCGGGAACTCCTTCGAGCAGGATATGCCCGCCCGTAAAGAGGCCAATCAGCAACCGGTTAATCAGCCGGTCCTGCCCCACTACGACCTTGCCGATTTCGATACGCGCCTGATTAATTTGAGAATGGTAGGACATAGAAGGAGTTTACCGTTTTCTATTTACCGTTTTCTGATGCTCTGCTCCCGACTAATGTTGCTTTATGTAAGGCAACAGCAGACCGGGCGGCGGACCGTAGCAAACTGAAAACAGTAAACTATTTTTTAGCCGCCCGCACGCTGCGGTCTTTGCCGTGAATATCTTTATATACCTGCACGCTGGTGAAGCCTCGTTCATCAAAGACGGCCTTGGTGGCATCGCCAAACCGCTCGTTGATTTCTACGTAGCAAATTCCGGTTTCAGACAGGTGTGTAACCGCAAAATCAGCTACGGCCTTGTAGAAGATCAGCGGATCGGAGTCATCCACAAACAGGGCAACATCTGGCTCATAATCAAGCACATTGCGATCCATGTGTGCTGCTTCGGAACGGGTTACGTAGGGCGGGTTGCTCACGATGCAATCGAACAAACCAACTGAATCGGCGGGTACGTTCAGGATATCCTGAATCTCAAAATTAACGTCTGCCTGAAGCGTTTCGGCATTGCGACGAGCCGTTGTAAGCGCTTCTTCCGACACATCCCACCCCGTTACGTCTGATTGAGGCAGGAACCGCGCCAGCGTCACGGCCAGGCAACCACTTCCCGTTCCGATATCGATTACCCGCACCGGGCGCTCTGTCATGTCGGCAAAGTCGTGCATGATGAGGCGGATGAGGTCTTCGGTTTCGGGGCGGGGAATAAGCACGTCGGAAGAGACTTCAAACTCTAATCCGCAGAAGATTGTCGTACCAATCACGTGCTGAATTGGCTCCTGACGGTTAAGGCGTTCAATGATCCTGAACCAGTCTGGTTCTGTGCGATTGGTGGGCAAAGCACGGTCGGCCAGAACATCGGCTTTTCGCAGGCCGAAATAATGGTCGAGCAGCATAAACGCCATTTCCCGAGCCTCTTCGGGTGGGTAGGCGGTGATGTTACGGCTAAGTTGCTGATAAAGGGGTCGGGCAGTACTGGCCATACGACAAATAGGTGTTTGGCTCAAAAATAGGGAAGTTTTCCCGGTTGGTGTTACGGAAACAACGTACCTGACCAATCGGAGTACCATTTAGCGAGTGGGTTACCCGCTTATCTTTGGCACTTTCATACTGTAAATCATGACGAAACAAACCATTCTCTCCGGTTCGCCCTGGGAAGATAAAGTTGGGTATTGCCGGGCCATCCGCGTCGGTAACCTTGTCGAAGTATCGGGAACGGTAGCCATCATCGACGGCGAAACGGTAAAGGCTGATGACGCCTATGCCCAAACTGTGAACATCATTGAGCGTATTGGCAAAGTGCTGGAAGAAGCCGGTGCCAGCCTGGAGAACGTGGTGCGCACCCGCATTTTCACCACTGACATTCGCCGCTTCGACGATATCGCCCGGGCACACGGCCAGTTTTTCAGCCAGATCAAACCCACAACCGGTATGTACGGCATCAGCCAGCTAGTTGGTCCCGAATACCTGGTCGAGATTGAATTTACAGCGGTCGTTGATGCGTAAGCCTGCCGGATCCGGTTGTAAGACAAAGGAAAAGGCGGCTGTTACCAGATTGGTAATAGCCGCCTTTTCCTGCATTTACCGGTTAGGCCTTCGGTTGTTTGGCAAGCAACGCCTGTTCAACCACGTGGCGGATGGAACTGAACGACCCAGCCAGCGCAACTTGCGCCTGTTTGGGCTCCATAAAAGCTACTTTTTCAATGTTTTCTTCTGCCTGTGGGGCAAGCCCGGCATCATCAACCAGGCTCATCTGGTACCATTTCGTGCGCTTCAGAATACGGTTACCGTTGAGCGTGTAGGTGTGGTAGGTCGTGCAGATTTTCTCACCCAGCGCCACAACAGCCCCGGTCTCTTCTTCTACTTCACGCACAGCACCAGCTTTCGATGACTCGCCGTCGTCGAGTTTACCCTTCGGCAAATCCCAGACACCGCGCCGGAAGATCAGGAGCATACGACCGTCGTGCGTAACCACGCCACCAGCAGCTTTCACCACTTTGTATAAGCTCTTGATGCGCGATTCAACGGCATCTCTGTCGAGGCATTGCAGCGTTACCGACAATAAATCGCTGATGTCAGCCTCTTCCAGCAAACCGATCAGACGTTCGGAGGTGGCGGGCGTGGCGTTTAGCAAAAGCAGGTGGCCATAGAGCGACTCCGCTTTGAGTGATTCAAGGCGAGCGTCTACCACCCGGTCGAAATCGGCTATCCGGGCGAGCTTGTCCCCTTTTTTTGAACCCGTGAGCCGCACAGGGCGGTCGTCGATAAATACGATCATGGAAAACGAAGGAGGGTCTTTTTGCCCGTAAATCATGCAAAAATAGCGAACCCTTCACCTTTTGCGGCCCCGATTGTTATGCTATTTTTGCAAACAGGACAATTGTCTACTACGTGGAGCTACTTATAATTCTGGTGCTGACGATTTTAAACGGCATCTTCTCGATGTCGGAAATAGCGCTGGTATCGTCGCGCCGATCTAAATTGGAGAGTGCAGCCAAAAATGGCGACCGCCGTGCGCAAACGGCCCTCGACCTGGCCAACTCGCCCAACCGCTTTCTGTCGACCGTTCAGATTGGAATTACCTTGATTGGGATCCTGCTCGGTATTTTTTCCGGCGATAAGATTACAACCGATTTTCAGGCCTGGGTGGCCAAAGTCAGCGTGCTCGCGCCTTATTCGCACAGTATTGCCGTTGTCGGCGTGCTTCTGGCCCTGACCTACACCTCGCTGGTGTTGGGTGAACTGGTGCCCAAACGCATCGGGCTATCGAATCCGGAAGGGATTGCCAAAGCCATGGCCGCCCCGATGGAGATTCTATCCAAAGCCACCGCACCGTTCATTGCTCTGCTCACCTTTTCAAGCGACTTACTGATCAAACTGCTGGGTATCAAGCCAAACGAAAGTGCTGTTACAGAAGAAGAGATCAAAAGCCTGGTGCAGGAAGGCAGTACGGCCGGAGCTATTGAAGAGATTGAGCACGAAATTGTTCAAAACGTTTTTCAACTCGGCGACCGGAAAATCACGTCGCTGATGACCAATCGGCAGAGCATCGTTTATCTTGATCTGGAAGCTGACCCCGCCGAAAACAAAGAGCAGATTCTGGAGTATCGGCACGCGGTTTATCCGCTGGTGAATGGCAGCGTCGATGAAGTTGTTGGCCTGGTTTACTCGAAAGATTTCCTGGGTACCGACCTCGATGTGGAGCTCACCCGCCTGAATGAATTAAAGCGAGACGTATTGTTTCTGCCCGAAAACAACCGCGCTTATCAGGTGCTGGAGCGCTTCCGGGAGCGGCGGCAATACGTTGGTATCATCGTGGATGAGTATGGCGGAGTGCTCGGAATCGTGACGCTCAACGACATTTTGGATGCCCTAGTTGGCGACATTTCAGACACCAGCGAATTGAATGACGACGTCCATCAGCGTGAAGATGGCAGCTATCTCGTTGACGCGTCGTTGCCTTTCGACGATTTTTTATCGCACTTCGACATTACGTTATCGACTCAGGCGCGTCGGGATTTCACGGATTTCGACACGCTCGGCGGCTTTGCGCTGCATATTTTGAAAGATATTCCGAAAGAAGGCGAAACCTTCCGGTGGCAGTCGTTCCAGTTCGAAATCATCGATATGGACAAAAACAGGATCGACAAAATTCTGGTCCGGAAAGTAGAGGACGAGTAATGGTGATTGGCTATGGCAGTTAGCGGGTGCTACTTCACAACTAGTTGCCCTGTAGCAACGCCTGCTAATTACTACTGCCTGCTGCTCCTTTTTTCATACTCATCCCAGTCATTCACATTACCGAACGCGTGGGCATCAGGTAGGTCTATACACGTAATGGCGTGTGTTGACAAAAAACGGCGGGGACTACGGTTTCCAGACTGAAACCAGCTATGTAACAGCGGCCCAGCCGACGGCTCCCAAAGGCTCACCAATGGCTCAGGGCCAGCGTGGTCAACATCCCAGAAAGCAGTGGCGGGCTTATCTGCATTCCTGTTTGCCAATAAAGTTTGCAACGTACCTGAGTCAAGATCCGGCAGGTCACACGGAACAACAAGCCAGGCTACGTTCGGGTACGTGTCAAATGCCGTGAGGAGCCCACCCAACGGCCCGGTTTCGGGGTAGTTGTCCAACAACTTTTCACTGTAAGCCAGTCTTGCAAACTGCGTTTCGTTTACCGACCAGCATACGCGCTTGCAAAGAGGGGTCAGTAAATCCGTCAGGTGTTCCCGTTGGGGTTTGCCATGATAAACCAGCGCCGATTTGTCTGTTCCCATGCGGGTACTTCGTCCGCCCATCAACACCAGTCCATACACGTCAGGTACGTCTGCCTGAGGTACGTTATCGGCCGATTGACAATCAGTCTTCATGGCGAAAATCGCGTTTGCCACCAGTCTTTTCGAGCAGGCGCGTTTCGCGGATGACGATGTCGTGGGAAAGCGCCTTGCACATGTCGTACACGGTCAGGGCAGCTACAGATACACCGACCAGTGCTTCCATCTCAACGCCCGTTTTCCCTTCTACCGACACCGTACATTCGATATACACGTCGGCACCTTCCGTTCGAATATCGAACGAGCATCCGTCGAGGCCCAGCGAATGGCAGAGCGGAATGAGGTCGTCGGTCCGTTTGGCAGCCATTGTACCGGCAATCCGGGCAGTCTGGAAAACAGGGCCTTTCCGGGTCTGGATATCGCCGCCTTCCAGATGTTGCAAAATAGTTTCGCCGAGCGTGACGATGCTACGCGCTTTGGCGGTGCGTTTGGAAACAGATTTGGCCCCTACGTCAACCATCGCGGGGTTGCCTTCGGGCGTTAGGTGGGTCAGCATGTATAGTGCGTTTACTGGTTCAACAAAAGTACGGCCGGAGGCAGCGAAAATTTTCGATTTGCGACAGGATACCAGCCTATGGCCGGTACTTTTACCGGTATGAACCTGCGAACCTTCCCCGATTACGCGACCCTTTCGGCCCATGCCGCCCAGTATATCGCCTCCCTCATTCGCCAAAAGCCGAATGCCGTTATTTGTATTGCCTCCGGTTCAACCCCGGAAGGTACATTCAAACTGCTGGCACAACAGGTACGTACCGGCGAGCTTGACCTCAGCCAATGCCAGTTTATCGGCCTCGATGAATGGGTCGGGTTTACATCGGAAGACGTTGGCGGATGCGCTTATTTTCTGTACCGTGATCTGTTTACTCCCGCGCATATCCGACCCGAGCAGATTACGTATTTCGATGCCACAGCCGCCAATCTTCAGGCCGAATGCCAGCGCGTCGATGAGGTGATCAACAGGTTGGGCGGCCTGGATCTGATGCTCGTGGGCGTTGGGGAGAACGGCCATATTGCCCTGAACGAACCAGGTACGTCCTGGACACTCCGTTCGCACGTGGTTGATCTGGCTGAATCGACGAAGACCGTTGGTCAGAAATATTTCACAAAGGAAACACCACTAAGTCAAGGTATTACGCTCGGATTACACTACCTGACAAACGCCCGTGAGGCTGTTCTGATGGCCAGTGGCACGCGGAAAGCGGCCATTATGCACACCGCCCTGAACAGGCCCGTTACGGAACAGTGCCCGGCCAGCATTTTTCAGACCCTGCCCGATGCCCACGTCTGGCTGGACGAAGACGCTACCGTGAATTTGTAGGCCTGACCACACCCGAAACCGGAAGGCATCAGCATGAAACCAACGTCGCCCCTCACTGATCAGAAGCGGGTTACTGACTACATTGCCCAACTCGCCCCTGAAATTGGGGGACTGGTTGAAACGCTGCGGCAAATCATTTTACAGACCGACCCCACTATTGGCGAGCAGATCAAATGGAATAATCCGGGCTTTTACTACACCGGTGAGATGAAACCGTTCGATCCGAAGGCATACAAACGGGATATGGCGGTTTTCAACCTGCATAAAGGTCGTGTCATGCTTGTTTTGCCAGGCGCAGCCAGCCTTCCTGATCCGGCAGGGCTACTGGAAGGAGCCTACCAGGATGGTCGCCGAACCATATCGTTCACAGGCATGAATGAGGTAGCAGCCAAAGCAGCAGCCTTACAGGTAGTACTGACCGAATGGCTGAAACGCGTTGAGAAATAACGGCAACGTACCTACTTGAAAGCAGCTACGCCGGTGATCTCAGCGCCCATGATCAGCAGGTGAATATCATGCGTACCTTCGTAGGTAACCACCGATTCGAGGTTCATCATGTGGCGCATGATCGGATAGTCGCCCACGATACCCATACCGCCCAGAATTTGCCGGCACTCGCGGGCCACGCGAAGGGCCATGTCGACGTTGTCGCGTTTGGCCATCGAAATCTGCGCGGTAGTGGCCGCCCCACCGTTTTTTAACGTACCCAGCCGCCAGCAAACAAGCTGCGCTTTGGTAATGTCGGTCAGCATTTCAGCCAGTTTCTTCTGGATCAGTTGGAAGCCAGAGATCGGCTTGTCGAACTGAATTCGCTCTGACGCGTATTTACGGGCCGTTTCGTAGCAATCCATTGCCGCGCCAACCGCCCCCCAGGCAATACCGTAGCGCGCCTGATCGAGGCAGTCGAGGGGTGCTCTCAGGCCGCTGGCGTCGGGCAGCATCTGGCTTTTGGGCACTTTCACATCGTTGAAAATCAGCTCGCCCGTCCGGCTGGCCCGCAACGACCATTTCCGCTCAATCTCGTTGGTGGTAAAACCTTCCATCCCTTTTTCGAGCAGCAAACCCTTTATTTTACCCTGCTCATTTTTGGCCCAAACCACTGCCAGATCGGCAATGGGGCCGTTAGTGATCCAGAGTTTGGAACCATTGAGCAAGTAATAATCGCTCCGTTCGATGAAGTTCGTCTGCATGCCGCCAGGATTCGACCCGTAGTTGGCTTCTGTGAGGCCAAAGCAGCCAATCAGCTCACCTTTGGCCAAACGGGGCAGGTATTTCTGCTTCTGCTCCTCAGACCCAAACGTCAGGATCGGGTACATCGTCAACGAATTATGTACCGATAACGTCGACCGCATACCCGAATCACCGCGTTCAATTTCCTGCAACATCAATCCCGACGCGATATAGTCGAGCCCACCGCCACCGTATTCTGTTGGAATAGTGGCTCCAAACGCACCGATTTGCGCAAATTTCTGAATGATATGCGCCGGAAATTCGCCCCGTTGCGCGTAATCGTCAATGATCGGCGTGATTTCCCGCTTCACAAAATCGCGCATGGCCGAGCGCACCAGCTTTTGCTCGGCGGTGAGCAAATCGTCGATCTGGTAAAAATCGGGCGACTCATACGAGTCAGCTTTCAATCGGGTCGAGGTCGGAACAGGTTGTGCTTGCATACCGGGGTAACCCCCAAAGGCAGGGGCTTGTTACGCTGCAAGATGCTTTTTTGGCATCAATTACCCCAATTCCTGCCACGGAGAATAACGTTCGAAAAGAAACCACAGTTTTTCGCCGAGCCGCATACCTGTTTATCAGTTACCGAACCCGAACATAACGACCCGGTACCCACACATACCCTCCCCGACGGTAGCGGTGGTAGCCGGGCGACCATACATACCGGCCTCTGGGCGCGGCGGGAATCACTTCTACCCGTGCGGGCGGCGGCGCAGGCCGACTAGCTACCGGCCGAACCACGCAGCCAGATAGCGAACCAAGTAGCAAAAAAGCACAGCCGATGGCTGCCAGTGCAGATCTACGAGCTTTCATAACGTCTATCAATTGGTTTGTTAACGAATAGATTGATATATAACCTGGTGGTTTAAGCAGTGTCTATTAAACGATTGTTAAATGGCCGGTCTGCGCTGATAAAACCCCCTTTCCTCACCAGCTTTCCCTTTACGTTTCACACGGTCCTTTTCCGTAAATTTGCAGGTACGTTGCCAGATAAACACTGGCCAGATCAACCATGCTGCATACACTTTCCCTGACCCTGTTACCCGAGCAGGGCCTCGACGAAGACGCCTTTCGAACACTCGTTATCAACCAATTACACCTTTCCGATACGCCCGATGTGGTGGTGCGAAAACGCCGCCAGTCGATTGACTCACGGGGTCGGCAAACCAAAGTACATGTCGACGTTGACGTGTACGAGGGCGAATCACCGCCGCCGCTCCTCCGGCATGGGTTAACGTACCCGACTGTGAGCCGGGCAAAATCAGTCGTCATTGTGGGGGCTGGCCCGGCAGGCCTGTTTGCGGCACTACGGCTGATTGAGTTAGGAGTAAAGCCTATTGTGCTGGAACGCGGTTCAGATGTTCGAACACGACGGCGTGACCTGGCGGCGATCAACAAAGACCATACGGTTAATCCCGAGTCAAATTACTGTTTCGGTGAAGGCGGTGCAGGTACATATTCAGACGGGAAGTTGTACACCCGATCAAGTAAGCGCGGCGATATTCGGCGAATTCTGGAGATTCTGGTTGCCCACGGAGCCACCGATCAGATCCTGGTTGATGCGCATCCACACATCGGCACCAACAAACTGCCCAGCGTCGTTACAGCCCTGCGCGAGCGTATTCTGGGCGCAGGTGGCGAGGTTCATTTCGATACGAAAGTGGTTGATCTACTTCTGGAAGGTGATCAAATGCGTGGTGTAATAACGGGCGACGGGCGCGAATTCACCGGTATAGGCGTCATTCTGGCAACCGGTCACTCAGCCCGCGACATATTCCATCTGTTGCACGAGCGTGACGTACTCATCGAAGCAAAACCCTTTGCGATGGGCGTCCGGATTGAGCACCAGCAGGCACTGATCGATAACCTGCAGTACCATCTTGGCCACGCGCCCAGCCGGGGCAACTACCTGCCTGCGGCCTCCTACAGCCTAGTTACGCAGACAAAGTTCAACGGGATTGAGCGCGGCGTTTTTTCGTTTTGTATGTGTCCCGGCGGCTTTATCGTCCCGTCGGCTACGGCGCCCGGCGAACTGGTTGTCAATGGCATGTCGCCCTCGCGTCGCGACTCGAAATTTGCCAACTCCGGTCTGGTCGTAGCCATCACCGACGCCGACCTGAAACCATATACCCAGCATGGACCGCTAGCCGGACTGATGCTGCAACAGGCCGTAGAACAGCGCGCCTGTGTCGTAGCCAGCGCTCCAGACGGATCACTATCGCAACGGGCACCCGCCCAGCGAGTGGCCGATTTTGTGGCTGGTCGAATCTCGCCATCGTTGCTGCCCACCTCCTACCAGCCGGGTCTGGTATCAGTCGATATGCGTGATGTGTTACCCGCTCATATTGCTCAGCCGTTGCGCCAGGGCCTTCGCGATTTTGGCCAGAAGATGCGTGGGTACGTTAGCAATGAGGCTCAGTTGATCGGCATCGAAAGCCGTACTTCGTCGCCCGTACGCATCCCCCGCGACCGGAATACCTGCGAACACGTACAGGTACGTCGGCTTTTTCCCTGTGGTGAGGGGGCAGGCTATGCGGGCGGCATCGTTTCTGCTGCCATGGATGGTGAACGTTGTGCAAATGAGCTGGTTACACTTTACGCGTAGGCATTTTCCGGCAGACTGACGCCTGATTTCTGAAAATACATATACCCTGTTAGACCGCCTGGTTGCTCATCACGCGTATGCCCACACACCGCCTCGTTGAAACCAATGGTATTCGACTTCATGTCGTGAAAAAAGGCCCCGTCGATGGGCCGCTGATTATACTGCTACACGGTTTCCCCGAGTTCTGGTACGGCTGGCGAGCACAGATCGACGCGCTGGCCGCTGCTGGTTTCCGGGTCTGGGCACCTGACCAGCGCGGCTACAACCTGAGCGATAAACCGGTGGGCATTCGTGCTTACACGATCGATAAGCTCGTTGCCGACGTGGTTGGTCTAATCGATGAGGCGGGCCGCGAAAAAGCTACCGTTATCGGACACGACTGGGGCGCTATTGTAGCCTGGTGGCTGGCGGCAACGTACCCAGACCGGTTGCACAGGCTCAGTTGCCTGAACGTACCACACTACGCCGTGATGCATCGCTTCCTGAACAAAAGCCCCCGTCAACTGGTGCGTAGCTGGTATGCGGGCTTTTTTCAGATTCCGTGGTTACCTGAATGGCTCAGCCAACGCGGCAACTGGTGGCTGATGACCCGTGCCTTGCAACGAACCAGCCGGCCAGGTACGTTCGCAGATACCGATCTTGATGCGTACCGGAAAGCCTGGTCGCAAACCGGCCCAACGGGCGATACAGCGTTCCGGACCATGATCAACTGGTATCGGGCATTGGCGCAACACCACCCTCCCCTACCGGCTCACGCTCAGATCACCGTACCAACCCTATTGATTTGGGGATCCCGGGATGCTTTTCTGCTCCGCGATATGGCCCAACCCAGCATTGACCTCTGCCTGAACGGACGGCTGGTTTTCATTGAATCGGCCACGCATTGGGTACAACACGAGGAAGCTGACTCTGTTAACAACTTGCTCATCCATTTCTTGCATGAATAGCTGCTTGCCAAAAACGTACCGATCCCTCAATCCGTTACCGAACACACAGTTCTTGGCAAACCGACGGATCAACATGGTATAGTTTGCGCAAAAACAACGTATAACACCATGCGCGCTCTTTATCCCCTCCTTTTCATCCTGCTATTCGGGACTGCCGCTGCTCAAACCAGTCAGTTCACCGCTACGATCAACGGTAAACCATTCAAAGCGAATGGTCAACGGCTTAAACTTCCGTTGCCTGGATCGATGCGTTACCTGGCTATTGCCGGCATGAACGTAAAGCCTGATGTACAACTCTGGCTCCGGTTTTTCTATCTGAATGAACTGAAACCCGGCACCTACAGGATTCTGGCAGAGAATGATAAGTCGGTGAAAGAAACGTTTGATAAGAACAACCCGAACGCCAGTGCCGTGTATGCCCTGCTCGACTATACGGAAGAGACGAAAGGCATGGGCCACGCCTTTCAGGATGGTGAATCGTACGAAGGCACCGTAACAATTTCGAAGGTGACCGACACCAGTATTGAGGGTACATTTTCAGGTACGTTGAAAGGGCAAACGTATAAGAAGCGGGTGATGGCAACCCTTTCCGGCTTCGGCCTGAGGCAGAATCTGGAGGACAAGGCGATTACGGCAGCGGGCGGTGGCATGTTCGTTAAAGGCGACCCACACGATCACGATAACACTAAAAAGGGCGACAAGACCGACGACATCAGGGTCGAGAACGGTACTTTCAACGTTTATTGGGGCAAAGACGACAAGGCCAAACAGTGACCTTTTTATGCCAAGACAACGTAGGATTAGTGATTTAGCAGCACAAACGCGATGAACGGCAGGTTGAGGTAATCGGGCAGTTTCATGACGCGCAGCCGGATAATGTGCTGCCAGATCATTACGGCATTACCAATTACTGTCAGCGCAGGTACGTCAATTGCCGCGCCGGTTGCCTTAAAAATGCCCCCCAACAGCAAGCTCATGCCCAAATGCCCGGCGTAATCGAGGCTATTGGCTAGCCGTGTCTGTGCCGAGTGACGAACGATGTAGGCACCGCTCCATCCTGTCTGGCCAACCAGTGCAAGCAATGCCAGCAGATTGACGTGCCCAATAACTGACAGGTGGCTCACCAGCAATGAGCCGTAAAGCAAGACCAGGAATGAGATCCGATAGGCCACGCTGAAATCGGGCGTGAGGTCCATGATATGCCAGCGCTCGGTTGTTGCCGGCACAATGATGCGGCGGTTATATGAAATGAATGCGTACAGCTTTCGCGCCACATCAACCAGCACCGTTCGGCGAACAAATTGGCTGAAGCGAGGCCATACGGTGCCTAATAACGTCAATACGGCATCGACGCCATACTGCGTTTCACCCGTTTCCAGATCGAGCAACGGGATTTCATGTTTGCTCCGAACCGGGTCTAGCTGACCAATAAGCTGGCTAACGGTAGCCGAATCGTTCGACTGGCGAGCCTCAGGCGGGAGCGCTCCTGCAACAACCAATCCTTTTGTGTAAACCCGGCAGAGCGGACAATCAGTGTCATAAATCAGAACCTTATTCATAACATGGCTTATTTTGAAATTATATTTTCAGAAATATTTGAAACTTAGAATTCTAAAAAAAGCCACCTGATTGTGGCCTGCACAGACGTATTATGCCTGACTCACCGGGCGAATAATTTCACAAAATTTGTCAACAACCAGGTTTCTTCCGCTTTCAAAGCCGCACCAGCCGTAGCGTCGGCAAAGGTGGCAACCCGGCTGATGTTGCTGATCACTTTGGTAAACTCAGCGGCCTCCGGCGAATCAGTATTGATTGACGTCAATTCATCGAGTACCGCCAGCACCGGGGCTATTTCGCGACGACGGCGTTCTTTCACAACCTGCCTGGCTACCTTCCAGATGTCTTTTTCAGCGTAAAAAAACTCTCTGCGTTCGCCAGACTTCAGCTTTTTGAACACCAGCCCCCAGTCGATCAGGTCACGGATGTTCATGTTGGCATTCCCGCGCGAAATCTGCAACTCTGCCATGATCGTATCCGTGTCCAGCGAGTCGGGCGAGATCATCAGCAGGGCATGTATCTGTGCCATCGTACGGTTTATACCCCACTGCGTTGCCAGGGTCCCCCACGTTTGAATAAATCTATCCTTTGCCTCCGCGAATTCCATGATCCAAATGTAATAGCTAGTTTTGTATTTTCAATAATTAATGAAAATAACGAAATTAAATCGAATGATTCGCCCATCAAATGATAATTCTGACGTTAATCTGACATAGCCTGCCTGCCCTTCGCGATCATTATTCACCAGAAATACGAAAAGCAACCGTTAGCGTGTAGTAGTTCTTCCTAAATTTGGGCTGGTATGGGTTAGTTTCCAGCACCCACCCTCCCTGCGACACACCACTCCCACAAATGGTAGCCAAGCCGTTTTCCGATCTTACTACACACCTGCGCCAGCGTCTGAGCGAATCCTTACCGGGCGAGGCTGCGCATCGAAAAATGGCATCGTCGGCTCGTACTAAACTGGGAATCAGGCCCAATGAACGTACCCGGCGCAGCGCAGTCCTTATTCTTTTCTATCCGTACCAGAGCCAGATTTTTTTACCGCTCATTCTTCGCCCGCAGTATGACGGGGTGCATGCCGGTCAAATGGCCTTTCCGGGTGGCCGCGAAGAACGGACCGACCGCGACCTGACGCAGACAGCCTTACGGGAAGCGCAGGAAGAAATCGGCATTAAAGTACAGGACGTAACGGTGTTGGGGCAGTTGACAGAGCTTTTCATTCCACCCAGCAATTTCTACGTGCAGCCTATCGTTGGTATGCTCAACTCCCGACCCGATTTCTATCCCGACCCACGCGAAGTAGATGCTGTCATTGAAGTTAATCTGGCTACGCTGCTCGACGAAACCATTGTTGGCGACAGCCAGATTGAAGTCCGTGGCGTGATGGTTGATGCGCCTTTTTACCAAATTGAAGGCCACCGTGTCTGGGGTGCCACTGCCATGATGATCGCCGAGTTGCTGGAGGTGATGAAATAACGCACTACAGACTGATTATCAACCCTTTAAATCGACATCACTCTGCTAGTTCTGACCCTACATGCTGCTACCAGCCAGATCGCGTAGCGAAGAGTCCCCCCCCCGGTGGCAATCGACCGGTGAGTCTAGTTGATTAGCCAGCAGTTTACCGAAAAGCGATAATCTTTAAACGCAAGGTTGCTGCTTCTGACTGGGGCAACCGAATGGGGTGCCACTGATGAGAAAACCACCAAACTATTGTTTTCAGGACTCAGTGCAACCGGCTCGTCAAGGCCCGGAAGAAAAGCAGCCGGGTACATAATCAGTTCACCGCCTTCGAATTGTTTGGGTTCGGAGAAAAAGTAGTAGACCGCCGTTACAACGCGCATATTCTGGACTATCGACTTATCATTGATGTCTATATGTGTTCTAAAATGACCGCCCTCGCCGAATGCCGCGATGTTTAACTCGTACCTTCGCACGGCAAACGGAGCAACGCCTGCCGCCTTGAAAATAGCCGCCTAGTTGGTTGTTAGCGCCTCTTTGAACACATCGGCAAACTTGCCCATGCTGAAAAGTGAAGTAGACTGTTTGGCACTTTTGTCTACTTCTTTCCCATGGTTGACTTTCGACACCTCAAACCTAAGTTCGTTCGCGATCACGTAGTCATACAACTCCTTGTGAAGGCCTTCCGGCAAAAAGTTATGGAACCGATGGTATGGAAATAATTTTGGCATACAAACAATGTTCTGTTAGCTGCCAGCCACCTTCACGTCATCCGCATTTGGCTGGCAGACAGACGAAACTGCCGTTATTTCGCGTCGAACAGCCGGCGAATGACATCTTGCTGGTTTTTGACCAGAATACCCCGGTCGGGCGATTCGGCCAGTAGCGTATTGAGCGGGTAATAGTTATGCTGGGCGTAGCTGTCGGCATATACTTCGAAGCGTTGACGCGACAACAGGTTGGCTGCTCCCGTACGCTGCCGGTACTGGCGCAGGGCACTCAGATCAATATCGGCGTTGGCTACCATACTTTCACCATAGCCTGCCTCTGCCAGAACCAGCCCTTTGTAATCAATCACCCTTGAACCCGCATCGGTTGACCCGAAGGGTACGGAAATCCCCGACAAACCTGCTGAGTTGGCCGATACAACGTACCCCGTGTTCTCGATGGCCCGGGCCATTTTGCCCACATTCTTCTGCGTCAGCAGTGGGCTGCCGATTTCGGAGGTGGAATGCAGGAAAATCTCGGCCCCCCGCATGGTCAGGCAACGCGCCACTTCCGGAAACAGGATATCGTCGGATGCGATGCATGCCAGGTTACCGATGTTCGTTTTGGCAACGGGGAATATCGAATCGTAGCCGTATGCTTCTAAGTAATAAGCCCAAACGTCGGGCGGCGTTGGACTCGATATTGAATTCAGCCGGCGATAGCGCAGAATAACGTCGCCGCTGGGGTTAAGAATAAAGCTGGTCTGGAAATACAGATCAGGGAAGAAGGGATCCTGCTCGTAGGCGTTTCCTGAGAAATAAATCTTATGTTTTTGAACCATAGCCCCCAGCGCCTCATAAATGCGTCCGTCGAGTTCCAGGGCTGCTTTGTCGCGCCATTCTACCAGGCTCTCGCCAATGGGGTAGCCCGTCAGAAAATATTCGGGAACAACAACCAGCAGCGTATCGCGACCAGCCACGGTGATCGACGCTTCTATTTGCGCGTCGATCCGGTTTATCGAGGCCAGCATGATCGCCTCGGCTTCGTCGCGGGTGGTGGCATTATTTACGGTTTGACAGGTTAACTGAAGCGCTAGAGCTTTGTACATAAGTTGATAAAATGAAACTGGTAGCGTGTATGGTGATTGTAAACAGGTACGTTGCGTATCATGATGAACGGGCAACCGGGTTGGTATGAATGGCCCGGTTTACTGATTCACTGGATAAGGTTCGTGCATGTTCATGGGCCAAATTACAAAGATCGACCTGATTTCTGCGTTAACTTTCCGGTATGAACTTCGTCAATGACCGCGACTTTGCCCGCCAGCTCGATCAGGTCGATCCGCTTCGCGAGTACCGCCATCAGTTTCACATTCCGCAGCGAAACGGGCAGCCGCTCATCTACTTCTGTGGTAACTCACTGGGTCTTCAGCCTAAAGCCGCCCGCACCGCGCTCGACCGTGAACTAACTGTTTGGCAACACCTGGCCGTTGAGGGCTGGTTTGATCAGGACACTACGCTGCAGAATGAACCGTGGCTGGCAATTCATGAGCGAAGTAAGCCTGCCCTGGCCCATATTGTGGGAGCTACCGAAGCGGAGGTATGCGCCATGAACAATTTAACGGTAAACATGCATTTGTTGCTGACGTCGTTCTACCGGCCAACGGCGACCAGAAACCGGATTTTGACCATCAGCGGTGATTTCCCCTCCGATCAGTATGCGCTTGAGACGCACATTCGCAGTAGAGGTCTCGATCCGGCCAAGGTATTGATTGAAGTAACTCCGCATGCAGGCGAAGACACCTGGCGAATGGCGACCATACTGGCGGCCATTGAGCAACATGCCGATGACCTGGCGCTGGTGCTTCTGAGCGGCGTTCACTACTACACCGGACAAGCCTTTGATATGGCGTCTGTTGCCCGTCTGGCACAGCAGCACAACGTACCCGTGGGATTCGATCTGGCTCACGCCGTAGGCAACGTACCCCTTCACCTCCACGACTGGGGCGTTGATTTTGCGTTCTGGTGTTCCTACAAATACCTTAATTCCGGTCCAGGCGGGGTTGCGGGTCTGTTTGTGCACGAAAAGCACCATGCCGACACCAACGTACCCAGGCTTGCGGGCTGGTGGGGGTATGATCAGTCGCGACGGTTCGAGATGACCAAAGGATTTGTGGCAATGCCCGGTGCCGACGGCTGGCAGGTCAGTACGCCAACGGTATTGGCCATGGCCGTTCATACGGCCGCCGTTCAGCTCACGGCCGAGGCCAGCATGCCGACACTACGCCTGAAAAGCGAGCGGCTAACGGCGTACCTGCATTTTCTGGTGCGCGATCTGGTACAGGTTATCACGCCCGATGACCCTGCTCAACGAGGTTGCCAGCTGTCGTTGCTGATTCCGGCCAACGGGAAAACTGTTTTCGGGCAGCTGACCGAAGAAGGAATTATTGGCGACTGGCGCGAACCCAACTGTATCAGGCTGGCCCCTACTCCACTCTACAATACATTCGAGGAGGTCTGGCAGGTAGGTAATGCATTAAGCAGGCTGCTCACTATCGGATAATGTCACTACGGGCAGTACGTCGTGGCCCAGCCGTTCTTTTGTGGCGAGCGAAACGCCGTAAAAAATTCGTTCAATAGCGGCTTCGATCTCGTTCCAGCCGGCATCGGTACCCATGTCGATCCCCATTACGGTTCGTTTGTCGTGTGCCATGAACGTTAGCATGGTCATGCCGCTGATAATGATGGCGGCAAATGACCGACCGTATTTGCTTTGGATGAGTTCGCCCAGTTTTTCAATCATGACCCGAATCTGTTCTTCTTTCTGAAAGGCCACCAGGTTAGTCGCGCCATTCTGGTTGTTTATCAGATCATTACGCAGAAATTCCTGCGCCTGGGGGTTCGTTCGCAGCAACCGAAATTCAGCAAGAATGAAGTTAGAACAGGCCTGAAAAAACTCGTCGAGCGTGGCTCCGCTCAGCTTTTCCAAATCAATCGGTGGGGCAGTAACCACTGGCTGGTATTTCTGATAATACGCATTGATCAGGCCATCGAGCCCACCGAAATAGCGATATATCAAAATCTTATTAACCCGGGCTCGTTGCGACACCCGGTTGATGCGAACCTGCTCAAATCCGCCCTCAATAACTAGTTCATGGACTGCATCAATCAATCGTTGTTCAGTCCGCACCCGATCGCGCGTCATATCGGAAAAGCCAATGTGTAACTGAATTCTACAAGCTATAAACTCAGCACCAGCACGGCTCAAACATAACACTAACGTGAATGTAACCTGCTATTTGTTTATGAAACGGACATTACGAACCATTCCTTCACACTTTGTGCGTTTCATTGGTGATCGCTTTGCCAGTTCACGAAATACCTCCTCGGTGATTTCTTCCCAATCGGTTTTGGTCATAGCCGCCAATTCGGGAGATAACGCAAAGGCGGGTGTCTGATGTGGTTTGGCAAAACGGTTCCACGGGCACACATCCTGACAGATATCGCAGCCGAATATCCAGTTCTCGAATTTACCTTTCACTTCCTGCGGAATGGCCTCTTTCAGTTCGATAGTGAAATAGGAAATACAACGACTACCGTCTACTACATACGGCGCCACGATGGCGTCTGTCGGGCAGGCGTCGATGCAGCGGGTGCAGGTGCCGCAATGGTCGGTAGTGGGGCCATCGGGGTCGAGGTCCAGATCGAGAATCAGCTCGCCGATGAAGAAGAAGCTGCCCATTTTCCGATTCAGCAGATTACTGTGCTTTCCCACCCAGCCTAACCCTGACTTCGCCGCCCAGGCTTTATCCATCACCGGCGCTGAATCAACAAAGGCGCGCCCACCTACCTCACCAATTTCAGCATGAATGAAGTGTAACAGGTCTTTCAGTTTGTCTTTCAGCACGAAATGATAATCGGTACCATAGGCGTATTTCGAGATCTTGTAGTCGTCGGCTCCCTCGGGCAGGCGATTATCGGGGTCATCGCCGGGGTAATAATTCAGGAGAACCGACACCACCGATTTGGCGTCGTCGACTAGCAGGCGCGGATCAAGGCGTTTATCGAAGTGGTTGGCCATATAGCCCATTTGCCCGTGCATGTTCCGGGTCAGCCACGCTTCCAGGCGGGGGGCTTCATCGGCCAGAAAATCGGCTTTGGCAATTCCGCAAAAATCAAACCCCAGTTCCAGGGCTTTGGCTTTGATCTTTTGCGCGTTGGTCATCATATGCCTATAAGGTTTTGCAGACCGGATAGGTTTCGGGGCAGTCAGGTACGTTGCCATAAGCAGTGTCTGGCTGGTCGGCAGTAGTTTGGTACCAAAATAAGATTTGCTCCTGTTGGCACTGGCTTCTGGTCATAAACCGTAGCTTTAGCCCGTTGTGTATCTTACCAGAACTGTTTATTCATGATCCGGTCCATGCGCTTTTTGCCATTGTCACTATGCTGCTTACTCACTGTTTCAGGGGCCTGCCAGACGATACCAGGTACGTCTGCTGATTCACTTCGACTGCTCAATCGACCTGCGGCAATTCAGTTCCGGCGTGGCCTTGAGTGGCAATCCGTGCGGCTGGATACCCTGTTTGGCTCTCCTCAGAACATCAATATCCTTCGCCTGCGGCCCGGGAAATGGCGATTGGCGTTCGGCTCAGCCGGTGACAGCCTACGCACAACCAGCCGACTTGGCCGGGAGAAACAGGCTACAGCAGCCCTCAATGGCACATTTTTCAGCTTTAAAGGCGGCTCTGTTGATCACATCAAGATTGATGGCTACGTACTTGACACCACCCGGTATACACCCGGCAAGAAACTGGAAGAGCATCGGCAGGCGGCCATTGTGCTGACCAAACGGGGAAAGGCAGCCATTGTTTTTGGCGGCGCCGATAACCCACGTTGGGCCAGCGAACGCCCCGAGCCTAACGTGATGGTGACGGGTCCGCTTTTGCTAAAAGGAAACAAACGTGCGCCGCTACAGCCCAACGCGTTCAATGATAACCGCCACCCACGTACCTGCTTCTGCCTCACCAATGATCGGCATGTGCTGCTGATTACGGCCGATGGTCGTCACAAGAACGCAGCGGGCTTCAGCCTCCCTGAATTAACTACGGTTTTGCGCTGGCTTGGGTGCCGCGATGCCATCAACCTGGATGGTGGTGGGTCAACAACGCTCTGGCTATCAGGCCAGCCCGATAATGGCGTGGTCAACTATCCGTCCGACAGTAAACAGTGGATCCATACCGGCGAACGTCCCGTGAGCAATGTGTTACTAGTGCATCCGCGTTGATTGGCTGCCCTTTGCCTGCTGCCCAACACGAGCAGTGCCACCTTACCTTAACGTACCTGGAGAAACGAGGAATCAGGTCAGACCACACCCTTGGCCCTTTAACAACCACCAATTATATACTTATTACATAGATAAAATATATAATTATGTTATCCTGGCCTGGTACGTCGGTGGTTTCCCTTATATTACCTATGTTACTCAATTCCACATAACGTAATGGCTGCCAAGAAGAAGGACTATCAGGATCAGATCGACCAGTTGGTTGATCATTTACACCTTCGTCGGGAATCGATCCTGAATCACTGGCGGACCTTATGCGGCGACGACCAGACGTTGAGCACCCGAACCAGCTTTTCACGGGAGGAATTTTATGATCAGGTGCCGGCTCTTCTAAACATCCTGGCGCAACGCCTTCAACGCAAAAAAGTAGAGAGTGACCCGGTTGAACAGGCAGGTCTGCATGGGCTGCACCGATGGCAGCGGGGCTATTTGCTCAACGAGTTGCTCACTGAATTAGACTTGCTTTATAAAGTTCTTATCGAAGAATTTCAGGTCTACGTTGAGCTTCACCCCGATTTTGGGGCCGATGCTGTTGCTGAGGTGTATGGGCAACTCTATCAGATCAGCCGGGATACAAATATAGGTAGTGTCATGTATTACGATGAGCTACGCCAGACGAGTGCAGCTGAGCAGGTTGGCAATCTGCAACGTGCGCTCGACAGCATCAACCAACTGATCGAACACCGAAGTGAATACCTGCAAACGGTTTCGCACGATCTGCGGTCAAATTTTGGCGTTCTACTGGGCGTAACTGACCTGCTGACGTTCCCTACCACTAAAAAAGAGCAGGCTAACCTGATTAACATGCTGAATCGCAACCTGCTGTCTATTCGGGATATGCTGTTTCAGTTAACCGATTTCGCGCGTATCGAAGCCAATCATGAACAGGTGAATACCCAAAAGTTCGATGTCAGTACGCTGCTGCGTGATACCGTGTTGAATGCCCAATCGGTGGCGGAAAAACACAATCTGGAACTACGGGCAGACGGCCCTTCCCTGGTGATAAAAAGCGATCGACTTAAAATCCTGCGCATTCTTCAGAACTTACTGTTCAACGCCTTGAAGTATACCAAGTCCGGATCCATTTATGTGTCGTGGGCCCAGGAGAATGATACCCGATGGATCATGAGCGTTCAGGATTCGGGGCCGGGCCTGACGAGTGGGCCCGCCGCCCTACTGGCTAACCAGCTACGGCCATTGGCCCAACTCACCAGTACGCATCAGTCTGAAGGCCCAACCGCCTACCCCAGTCAGCAAGCTCCGGATACGCTGTCAGAGAGGCCCAGTGAGAATCTTGGCCTGTTCATTGTCAAGAAGTTTTGTGATCTGCTCAAAGCAAGCATGGATATCGAAACCGCTCCGGGTCAGGGAACACTCATCCGGATTCGTTTATTGATCGACCAATCGCAATAGGTGATTTGACCCGGCATTTACGCTGATATCAGACGTGGCGTTGGTGCTTTACCGTTCAGACGTAGTTAATACGACCTGCCCGGTAGGATACTGCACATCGATATTATCTTCGGCTGAAATAAAAATTCGGGTTGGTTCGGTTACCGATGTAGTACTAAGACTTCCCTTCAGGGCTTTCGAAAACAGGCCGGTCGCGGGGTTGATCTGACCTACTTTTTGAGCCGCCTTGCGGTCGGTCTCCATCCAGACAACGTACGTTTCCTTAGATGGGCTCAGTCGTTGCGGTTTGGCCAGATTCAGCACGTTTATGGTTATGCCATAGTTCGAATTTCTGTCTTTCTTTACCTCAACCTGGCCAGTAGCAGCTGGCACTATGGTCGAGGGCATAAAGCTCATCTTTTGGGCACAGGCGCTTACAACCACTGTTATGATGAGAATAGCGGATAGCGACTTTATAGTTTTCATACGTTTCATAGGTTAGTTATATAGGAACCCCGCTCCGGTCTAACTGATTATACATTTTGAGCCTAAGCCCGGAAAACAGAGGCGGTCAAACCGGTTTGTCGATAAGGTCGGCCTGAAAGCCTGCCTTCATTATTGCCTGTTTCACCAGATCGGCTATTCGATTATCGGTTGTTTGCACCGTCAGCAGGTTGTCTGGACTGGTTGTATCCACATTCCACCCATCTACCTGCTCAATGGCATTCAGGTTCAGTGTAACGGCTTCAATGTCGTTGCCGGAAGTGAGGTTTGTCTTGAAATTCAGGGTTTCCATACGTCGTTTGTGATTCGTTCTATTTATCAACTGGAAAAGAAGAAAACTGTCCCGAAAATGAAAGCTGCTGGCCTTCCAATTGAGCCATTTCACGGCTAGCCTGTCGGATACAATCGTCTGATTAGCCGTTCCATGGTAAGCCCCTGTACAATGACTGAAAACAGCACAACGGCATACGTAATGGTAACCAGCAGGTCTTTATGGGGCAGGGCGTTTGGAATAGACAGCGCCATGGCAATTGACAGCCCGCCCCGCAAACCGCCCCAGGTAAGCATAACCGGCGCTTTGTCGTCGAGGTCTAGCCAGCGACGGGCGGCCCGGAATGGTAGCCAGATAGAGATGAACCGCGCCAGTAGCACCAGCCCGATCACAACGAGGCAGATCAGGAGATAACTGCGCTGGATATCGATAATCAGTAATTCCAGGCCAATCAGCACGAAGAGCACGGCGTTCAGAATGCTGTCGATGAGTTCCCAGAACTTGTCTACGTATTCTTCTGTCTGGTGGCTCATCGCGCCAGAACGGGCATGCCCCCCAACAAACAAACCGGCAACAACCATGGCTAAGGGCCCCGATACATGCAGCCTCTGCGCCAGCAGATAGCCCCCCATCACACCTGCCACCGTTATAATCACCTCTGTCTGATAATGATCGATGGAGCGCAACAGCCGAAACAGCAGGTAACCCAAGGCCAGCCCGAACAGAACGCCGCCACCTGCTTCTTCCAGAAACAGCAGACCAATGGGCCCCGCACTGACCTCCGCACCGTCGTTGACAACGATCCGAAAGATCGATGCGAACACCACAACTCCTACCCCATCATTGAAAAGCGACTCGCCCACAATGTTAAGCTTCACGCTCTCGGGCAATTTGAACTTTGCCAGAATACCCAGCACGGCAATAGGGTCTGTGGGTGAGATGAGAGCCCCGAACAACAGGCAAAGTGGATAGGACAGACTAAACTCAAGCCAGCCCGCCAGATAATACAGGCCGGTGCCCACCAGAAACGTGCTCAACAATACACCCACGAATGCAAACAGCATAACCGATCGGCGCTCCAGCCGCAGCTGATCAGCGTCTGTATGAAATGCTCCGGCGAACAATAGAAAGCTGAGCATTATGTCGAACAGGACCCGTCCGAAGTCGATCTGCGCCATCGTCTGACGAACGGTTGACAGCCAGGTAGGTTGCACTGCATTGAGCCCGATCAGCACCACCGAAAACAAGAGCGACAGCACCATCACGCCAATAGCGTCGGGCAACTTTAGCCACCTGGTATTGATGTAAGCGAACAGAGCCGATATAGCAATGAGCAGGGTTATGAGCGTAAACAGATCCATCGATATATAGTCTCGTAATACAGGTATGTTGATAAGCAACGTACCTGCGGATGAACGTAGAAAGACCCGTTTCTAAGTAAATTCTAAGTTGCCTCTAAGCCGCCTCTTAAAAGCCACTGATAGCTTTCGGGCCTGCCAGATTGGCCAGATACCCAGGCGGGTATGCTAGCCAATCTGATACTGGTCACGAAACTGCTTCGTTATGGCAATCAGCATCTTACTCGTACTCCTTGTTTTGGCTGGCGTCTCAGCCTACTATGCCAGTGCCCGATTTGGGTGCCAGTCGTCTGGCCTGACGCCGCTTCCGCCGCATTATACACACCTGACCGAGCCGGAAAATAAGGCAACCGAGCCTGTTAGACAATTGGAAACACCAGCGGGGCAGCCAGTAGATCAGTAGCCTGCTACATGTTGGTCAGCACCTCGCTCATCTGTTGCAGTAGGGTGTCAACATCGCGCTGCCGGGCTAGCCGATATCGGGCAAAAGACGTACCTGGCCCAACTTTCAGGGTGTAGGCCCAGTTGGGCAACTGGCTGAACATGTCTTCGTCGGTGGCATCGTCGCCGATACTAACGATGAAATCGTAGGCGTTTTGCTCAACAATGGAAAGCGCTACCGTGCCCTTGCTATGCTGTGCTGGCTTTACTTCCACTACTTTATTGCCCTGAATCACCGTCAATGGCACAGCCGACGTGATGCCCCGCAAGATATTGGCCAGTTCAACGGCCTGAGATTCTACGTCGTCGGCATGGGCCATTCGGTAATGCCAGGCAATGGCTGTCTCTTTTTCTTCAGCAAACGAGCCGGAAAAACGTGTAACGAACGGATCGATAACCGACCGCACCGGTGCCAGCCAATTATCCGCCGACAGATCGAGCCGCTCCCAGGGCTGATCCGGTTTTTTCAGGAAAGCACCATGTTCAGCAACCAGACAGACGGGAATACCAGCCATCGCCTGCTCCAAAAATGTTCGGTTTCGGCCGCTGATAATGACCAGATCGGCACGTTCGGCCAAACTCGCCAGGGCCTGTCTGAGGTCGTCAGTTGGTCGTGCATCGGCCGGGTTATCAACCAGAGGGGCCAGCGTTCCGTCGAAATCGACCAGGAGCAATCGCTGCCGGGCCTCGGCAAAGGCGGTCATGAACGAGCCAACCGGCAGGTTGGTTTCCAGATCAGGCTCGGCACCAGGTACGTTGTCGAACGCATTCAAAAAGTCATGGCTCCACCGGAAAACGTTATGATTCTGGATATGACACCGCATCTGTTCCATCCGGGCCGATTGCTCCTGTTTCGGCATGATCAACGCCTGTTCGATGGCGTCGGCAACTTCCTGCGTATCGGTCGGGTTAATGATCAGCGCCTCCTGCAACTCCTGAGCAGCACCGGCCAGTTCGCTCAGAATGAGTACCCCCGCCTGATCGCTCCGACTGGCAACGAACTCCTTGGCTACCAGATTCATACCATCGCGTATGGGGGTGATCAGGGCCACATCGCAGGCGGTGTACAGGGCCATTAATTCGGTGAAGGTCAACGAGGCGTAGGAATAAACGATTGGCCGCCACCCAATTGACCCAAACAGACCGTTGATTCGCCCAACCGTTTCTTCGATCTCCCGTTTCAATTCCTGATACTGGCCGATTTTATCTCGCGACGGCACCACGGTCATCACCAGGGCCACCCGCCCGTGCCAGTCGGGCTGTTGCAGCAGGAAACGTTCGTAGCCCTGTAGCCGGTAGCGTATACCCTTGGTATAATCGAGCCGGTCGACCGAGAAAATGAGTTTGTTATGGCGCAGCAGCCGTTGGTACCGCAGGCGAGTACTGACAACATCAGTCTCCTGCCCGCTGACGTTGAACTTTGTAAAATCGACGCTGATCGGAAAATGCCGGACGCTGACGGATCGATCGGCCAGTACAATCCGGTGGCCAATGATGGGCAACGCCAGCACCTCCGATACGCTGTGCATAAAATGCTGAACGTAATCAGCCGTATGAAAACCGATCACATCGGCGCCCAGCACGCCCTCGATCAATACCTGCCGCCAGGTACGTGGCAACAGCTTGATGATTTCGTAGGTTGGAAACGGAATATGGAAAAAATAGCCAATAGTTGCGCTCGGAATGGCTTTTCTAACCATATCCGGCAGCAGCATCAGCTGGAAATCATGGATCCAGACCAGATCTCCCGGTTCAATAAGGGCATTCAATTCTTCCAGAAAGCGCGTGTTGGCCTGCTGATAATGGCTGAAATCACGTTCGTTGAATGAAGCATACGAGGTGAAATAATGAAACAACGGCCAGAGCAGATCATTGCTGAACCCTTCGTAGAATCCTTTGTGAACTGCCTCTTCCATGAATACCGGATGTGCCACAAAGCTTTCGTTTTCCAGCAATGCCGGTTCAACTGCCCGAAGGCTGGCATCGGCGTGCCCTACCCAATGAATTTTGGTAGAAGTGTTTCCGGGTTGCTGCCCCATTCGCTCGGCCATAGATAGTACGGCCGATACCAGACCGCCTGAATTCTGCCTCAGCGCTGGTCCGTCGTCTGTTGGCTGAATGCTAAAAGGCAATCGGTAGGAAACAATCAGTAGTCGGGTATACGTGTTTTTCGATTTGCTCATTCATGAAACGCGTAACAACTGAACGCGCAGTGTGAATGGGCAAAGTACAGTCACCGACTTAGAGCGGACTTAAACAAATCTTAGAAACTGCTTAGAAGGCCGCTGGCAGGTGGTGTTGAGCAGACTTCATCAACACCACCTGCCAGCGCAGTCGGCGAAAACGTACACCGAACGCACTTAGGCCCGACGGCCAAAAAGGGTTCGCAAAACACCGGCAAAGCGCCGCTCATAGAGGAAATCAAGCCGGTATCGTCTGGCTTTGGCGGGCGTTGGCTTATCATCGTTCTCAGCCATAATCAGTTGCTCCTCCCGACAGGGAAATTGTTGGTACGATTGCCCGGCAATACCCTTCCTGGTCTGATCGCAGTCGATCAGCAAATAGTACTGATGCCCTGTCTGGGCTGTTAGTTCATTGGCCGCCTGACGAATCTGGGTAAGCAACACATCGGCGTCGGGTAGTGACTGAATGCCATTTAACCGGAGCGCATCGATATGAAAATCACGAAACCACATCAATGCGTTATCGACGCAGTAGCGGAGGCTTGCCTGAGAACGGGCATCGTCGGCGTGCTGATTTCGTTTGGTCAATGCAGTTCTTACCTGGCGGATAAAGTAGGTATCAACTGGCTCACGGCCTGGCTCTTGCGGGTGTAACAGGCCATAATCGAGATCTACACAGACAGCAATACCCTCGTAATGGCAGGTATTAATAAAATGCTGAAGCTGCGTTGGTGTACCATACGTTGCCTGTATGGTATATAACGAAGCCGCCGTAAATCCCGCCGCATTGGGGGTAGGCAGTGGCCTTGTGGGCTGAATGACTACGGCGTTGACTCCTTCTTTTTTCAGCTCGCCTACCTTCCGCTCGGCCGCGCAGAACGTACCTGCGGGGGTAAAGGTAGCAACAGCCAGTTCAGCTATCCGGTACTCGTCAAACGGAGCGTTTACCCAGCAGCCATCATCCCAGTAATAGTTGGTAATATCAACGGCCTGCGACGGACCATAGATTCCCTGCGGCTGAACGATCGATGCCGAATCTGGATACACACGCTCGTTGTCGACCAGCACCGAATACAAATCGCCGGGCTTGATCTCCGTCGTTTCTATCGACCAGTATCCGTCGCTCTCTTTGTTTAAATCAATTGGTTCTGGGCGTCCTTCAACAAGAATGGCCACGTTTCTGGCGCGAAGGTGCCACAGCCTGATAGCCGCTGTTTCCCCGTCAATGAAGGTCACACCAAAGGCTCTTCTGCTCATTAAACGCTGGTTAAGCATATCGTACGTCATAACGCCAGGGCTTTCTGGATACTCTATTTGTTGCCGCAAACAACGCACCGCACCCTTAGAATAGACTTAATCAGACCTTAGAAACTCCTTAGAAGGGCCGAAAATGTTTACTTAGTACCTAGCCTCAACACCTGAATTCGTAGAGGTGATTTATTAACCAGCATTTCGTCGGGTCGTATTTTTAAGCCTTGCTTAGGCCCAGTTGTGGACAAACATGTGTTTGTTCATCTATACAGGAAGCACCTGTTAATCAACGCATAACGTCTACCAATTATAAAAACCCTGTTTGTTAGCTTACTCCTAGCCGCGAGCACAATGACTGGTTCGTTCGGCCAAACTAAAGACCACCCTATGGCACGCGAATTTTTTGAGGCCATCGCCAAGCAGATCAGGTATCCGGCGGCTTCGAGCAAAGCAAACAAGGTGGCCAAGGCGTATGTCTTTTTCAGCGTTGATGACCTGGGTAAGATTGCCAATGTCTCGGTTCTGAACGCCGCCAACGTCGACGCACTTTTTACAGAAGAAATTAACCGTGTACTAACAGCCTTGCCGCCTCTGTCGCAGTCCTATGCGGGCAATTATGTACTTCCGGTACAGTTTCAGCTAGAGGGCGAGCACAAGCTGATTGCTCCGCTAGAAGAAAACAGTGCGTTTGTCAAATTTGTGAAAGACAAATCACTATTAGGTGAAGTGGTCGTTGTTGGCTTCACAAAATCATGACCAAACGTACCCACCCGGTCAGAAACAGCAACGCCCGACCATTTTGTACATGGTCGGGCGTTGCTGTTTCTGATTCACTTCAGGCCTGCGCTACTTGTGGGTCTTCGCCCGGTTTTTCGTCAGGATTTGAACTCTCTTTTTTCTTCTTCAGCTCATCAAGGCCTTTTTTGCCGTAAGCCAGTTTAGTGATGCCCACATACAGCACCGGCACTACGAAAATGGCCAGCGACGTAGCGGCCAGCATCCCACCCAACACCGTACGGCCAATGGTAGCACGAGCCACACCGCCCGCACCCGACGCCAGCGCCAGCGGGAATACACCCAGGATGAATGCCAGCGACGTCATCAGGATGGGCCGTAGCCGCAGCCGCACGGCCTCAATAGTCGATTCAAGCAAATCTTCGCCTTTGTCTACGCGCTCTTTGGCAAATTCTACGATCAGGATGGCGTTTTTGGCGGCCAAACCAATCAGCGTAATCAACCCGATCTGCGCATACACGTTATTGGTCAGATACGGGAACAACGTGAGGGCAAGAATAGCACCGAGGGCACCAATTGGCACCGATAAGAGTACGGAGAAGGGCACCGACCAGCTTTCGTACAGAGCCGCCAGGAACAGGAATACGAATCCAACCGACAACATGAAGATGTAGATCGAGCTACTACCGGCGTTAATCTCTTCACGGCTCAGACCCGAGAAATCATACGAATAGCCCGTTGGCAGCACCTTATCGGCCACTTCGCGCAGGGCATCGTTGGCCTGACTACTACTGAAACCGGGTTTAGCTGCGCCGTTGAGTTCAACTGTTCGGAAGAGGTTGAAGTGAGAGATCAGCGGCGCATTTTCGATGACACTGGTTTTGATCACGGCACTCAACGGCACCAGTTGTCCGCTCTGATTACGTACATAATACTGCCCCAGATTTTTTATATCGGTGCGGTACATCGTATCTGCCTGTGCCACCACCCGGAACTTCCGCCCGTAGATAATAAAATCGTTTACGTACTGGCTACCCAGAAACGTTTGCATGGTGGTATAGACCGCGCTCACCGAAATGCCCAGCTTTTTACACTTATCCCGATCGACATCAACCCGGTACGCAGGCGATTTAGCGGTAAAGTAGGTAAAAGCCCGGCCGATTTCGGGGCGTTTATTAGCCTCGGCCAGAAAGTTCTGTACCACGCCATCGAAGGCTCGTACATCGTCGTTGGTTTCGCGTTGCTGAATCTCAAACGTAAAGCCGGACGACTGCCCCAAACCCGGAATGGCGGGCGGTTGCAACACCTGCGGTCGGGCATCGGTCAGAACCGCTAATTCCTGTTGCAGCTTCACCACCAGTGAATCGGCCTGCATGTTTCGTTCCTTTCGTTCTTCCCATGGTTTCAGCTGCATAAACACCGTACCACTGTTCGATTTGGAAGCGAACGTAACCGCGTTCAGCCCGCCCAGCGCCGCAAAGTGGTTGACGTAGGGCTGCTTTTTCAGAATGTCCATGATCTTATTGAGCACTTCCAGACTTCGGGTTGTCGAGGCCGCTTCCGGGATTTCGTACGTAACAATCAATCGCCCTTCATCTTCCGTTGGAATAAAGCCGGTTGGCTTGGCTCTGAATAGCAGGCCTGTTCCGATATAGAGGACAACCAGCCCCACGATCACCAGTGGTGTGGCTTTGATCAGTCGGTTTACGCTGTTGGAATACGCGTTCGTCACCTTCTCGAACCACTGATTGAACTTGTAGAAGAACTTGTTCAGGCCGGTTGCTTTCTCGTCAATGTGCATCGGTCTCAGCATCAGCGTACACAACGCGGGTGTCAGCGATAAGGCCACAAACGCCGAAATCAGCACCGACACGGCAATGGTAATGGCAAACTGCTGATACAGGCGCCCGACAATGCCGGGAATAAACCCTACCGGCACGAACACCGCCGCCAGAATCAAGGCAATGGCGATTACCGGCGCCGAAATCTCGCGCATGGCCTCCATGGTAGCCTCTTTCGGCGACATTCCCTTATCGATGTTCACCTGAACGGCTTCGACCACCACAATCGCATCATCGACCACAATACCAATGGCGAGTACGAAGGCGAAGAGTGTCAACGTATTGATGGTAAACCCGAGCGGAACAAACAGAGCGAACGTACCTACGATTGACACCGGAATGGCCAGCAGCGTAATAAGCGTGGCGCGCCAGCTTTGCAGGAACAGGAATACCACCAGAATCACCAGTACCAAGGCTTCGAGCAGCGTTTCAACCACTTCGGAAATCGACACCTGAATAACCGATACTGACTCGAACGGCACTACATATTCAATGTCTTTCGGGAAGGTTTTTTTCAGGTTATCCATTGCTGCATACACGCCTTTGGCCGTGGCCAGCGCGTTACTGCCCGGCAGTTGATACACAAGCAGATACGACGCCCGCTTGCCATCAACGAACGAGTTGCTGGCATAGGAGAATTTGCCCAATTGTATCCGCGCAACGTCTTCTAAACGAACCAGCGACCCCGTGGCCGGATCGCTGCGTACAATGATTTTCCGAAATTCCTCTTCCTTGCTCAGTCGGCTGTTTGTGAAGACAGAGTACTCAAAAGCCTGCGAATTAGGTTGCGGCGGCGCGCCCACCGACCCACCGGCTACCTGAAGGTTTTGTTCCTGCAAAGCCGCCACCACCTGATCGGGTGTCATACCCAGTTGCGCCAGCCGGTCAGGCTTGAGCCAGATCCGCATCGAAAAATCATCGGCCCGACTGAAGATATCACCAACCCCCGGTACCCGCAGCAGCGCATCCCGGATGTAGATGTTGGTATAGTTGTCCAGAAACGACACGTTATGCGTGCCTTTGGGCGAATAAATGGCCACCAGCATGAACAGCGACGGATTCCGTTTCCGCACCACCACCCCGAGCCGGGTTACTTCCTGCGGTAATTGCGGCTGGGCAATACCAACCCGGTTCTGAACGTCGAGCGCGGCAATGTTCACGTCGGTGCCCACTTTGAAGGTCACGTTCATGCTCATGCGCCCGTCGTTGGTAGCGTTGGTCTGCACGTAGTCCATGCCGGGCGTTCCGTTCACCTGGGTTTCAATGGGCGTGGCCACGGTTTGCTCAACCGTTTGCGCGTCGGCCCCGGTATACGTACCTGTAACCTGCACAACCGGGGGCGTAATGTCGGGGTATTGGCTGACCGGCAAACTCAGCAGGGCCAGCACACCCAACGCTACAATAACGATGGATGCCACAATGGCCGTAACGGGCCGATTTATAAATATTTCTGCGAACATGAATTCAACGGGTAAACGAGTGACGGTCCAACAGATTGGACAGGTAAAGAATGAATGATCAGACAGTCGATTATTGCCTGACCGACTGACCGTTCATTGCGGCGCTACCTCGCTCTTGACTTTGCAAATTGACTTTTACCTTCGCTCCATCACGAACCTTCTGGGTACCCTCCGTAACCACGATTTCCCCTTCTTTAAGGCCGCCTTTCACAATCACCTGGTCATTGACGCGGGCCCCTAATGTCAGTTTCTTCTGCACCACCTTGCTGCTATCACCGACCACATACACGAAGTATTCGCTCATCTGCTCGGTCACGGCCTGGTACGGAATCAGCAGTTGCGGTTGCCCGGTCGAATTCTTGACCCGAATATTCCCGTTGATACCCACTTTGAGCTGCTTACCCGGATTAGGAAAAGAAACCCGTACGCGCAACGTACCTGTCTGTGGGTCAACCGCCCGGTCGATAATGCGGACCGTTCCGGGGTATTTATACACCGTGCCATCTGTCAGCGTAAACATCAGCGTGGAGTCGCGAACTACATTGGGCTGTTTTTGCAGCGCCAGAAAGCGCGCAATCGTCGACTCATCAGCCTGAATATCAGCCGCGATCGGGTTATCGGCCGATACCGTGTTGAGTGGCGTTGAGCCGGGAGCTACAGAAGCACCGAGACGTACCTGTGAGATGCCGATAGTACCATCGAGCGGCGAATAAATGGTGGTGTATTTCAGGTTGGTAGCTACCTGCCGAATGTTGGCTTCAGCGGCTTGTACCTGCATCTGTGCGGCTTCGAGCGTAGCAGCGGCATTATCTACAACCTGCCGGGCAATGGCATCCTGCTGAGCCAGCGTGTTATATCGATTGGCATCTTTCTGGGCCCGGTTCAGGTTCGCTTTCTGCACATTCAGATTCGCCACCGCCTGATCATAACCAGCGCGATACTGCTGTGGATCAATCGAATACAGTTTCTGTCCTTTACGAACAGCCTGTCCGTCCTGAAAGAAGATGCCCGTGATATTACCCGCTACCTGCGGCTGAATTTCGACTTCCAGCAGGGCCGTTATCGTGGCCGGAAATTCGTCGTAATAGGTAGCATTCCCTTTCGTGGCTTTAATAGCCGTAACGGGCGTTGGTGGTGGCGGTCCCTGTGCCTTGTCTTCTTTCTTTCCGCCACAGGCAGCAAGCAGATAAACGGTACCAGCCAGGAATAGTATGTTAATAGTCGTTTTCATATCGTTGAGTTGGGTGGGGTCAGAACGTGATCTGGCCAAGAGCCCGCTGTACGTCCAGTTTACTGATTATGACGGCGTAGAGGGCGTTGAATACATTTAGTCGGGCCGTTTGCAGGTCAGCCTGCGCAATTGTCACGTCCAGGTACGTTCGTATTCCTGATCGATATTGCAGGTCTATCACCCGATACACATCCTGCGCCAGCGCCTGATTTTCTCGCTGCGCCTGATAGCTCGCCAGATTACCTTTGTAGGTCGATAGTGCCTGCGCGTATTCGGCATCTACCGAACTGTTCAGCGCGTTTAAATCCCATTGCAATCGTTTGACTTGCAGCTCGGCAATCCGGGTCTGTTGAATTCGTCGTCCCCCCTGGAAAATGGGAAAGATGACCGAGAGGCCAATCAGTGAGTTGGGGAAGTTCTGATTGTATAATTGAGGAAATACGTTGTTCTGATACAGCAGGTTATAGTTGGCATTGGCATTGACCGTGGGCAGATACGACCAGCGATTATACTTCACGTTAGCCTCCAGCAACTCCCCCTGTGTCTGAAGCAACTGATATTCTATACGCGATTTGGGATTAACCAGCAGCGTGGTATCCAGCGAGATTTCGTTGGCCAGTTGGAGCGTATCGTAGGTGAGTGTTAGTTGCGACGTGGGTGGATAGCCCATCAACTGCTTCAACGCCTGCGCTTTGGCACCAACCAGTTCCTGATACTGCTTCCGTTGCGCCAACGAGTTGTTCAGGGCAATCTTCGCCCGTTGCGGGTCAGTACGGTCAACAATACCGCTTTGATACTGGTTGGTCGCATCCTGCAAACTGCGTTGAAGCCGCGTGATGTCTTCGTTCAGGATCTCGATCTGGCGTTGGGTTAGAATGACATCGTAAAAGGCCTTGCTCACATTGACCACCACGTCGATCTTGTCATTCGTCGTAGTCTGAGCGGCCTGAATCCGGTAGGCGTCGGCGGTACGGCTGGCCAGCAGAACATCCCGGTTAAAAATACTTTGCGTCAGCGAGAACGATACCGTCGATGTATTTTGCGCGCCCAAGGCCACAGGTCGGCGTTCGCCCGTTGTTGCGTCGGGAATCAGCGTAACCGGCAGCTTTAGATAGTGAACCAGATTATAACCACTATTTAATTGAGGATACCAGGCCGCCAATGCACTTTTCACGGTTCGATCGGCCACCTCCTGATCAATCAGCCGCTGCCTGACAAGTGGGTTATTGGCCAGCGCATACTGGACGCAGTCATTTAGATATGCCTGCTTACCCTGTAAGTCAGGCGAATTTTGGTTTTGCCCAACAGCGCAAGTATAAAATAAGCCAAAAAATCCTAAGCAAAATACAAAGTAACTGATTTTCATAACGTTATGAGCGGCAAATACACGCTATCTGATGGATAGTCAACAGAGTGTACTACTAAAAAAACTCCCGTAATTCGAATTTGTTCAGCACTTATTACGACCTGCAAAAACATGAATGAGGTTACTAATTTTCGTATCGATCCTGTACTTTCCCAGCAGGCTATTGACCTGTCTGAGTTATGCTTCCGTATTTATCCTCAGCACTTCACCTACCTCTGGGACGACGATGGAGCCTGGTATCAAGCCCATTCATACGGAGCAAGCCAGTTAAAAGCTGAACTCGACCATCCGAACGTTCGCTACTTCTGGGCAATTGTGAATGATCAACGGGTTGGTTACCTGAAAATAAACCTGAGCAAGCCCCTCCCACAGACACAGGAACCTGGCGGATTGGAGATTGAGCGAATTTATTTTTTGGCGGAAGCGGCCGGGCAAGGGCTGGGTACGTTGCTGATCGAGTTTGCTGAAACTATTGCGCGGCAACGGCAGGCAACCTATATGTGGCTGCACGTGATGGATAGTAGTCGGGATTCAATTGCCTTTTATGAGAAACGGGGTTTTAATCGGGTTGGCGAAACCAGGCTGCCGTTTCCACAACTGAAAGCGGAGTACCGTAGCATGTGGCAGATGAAAAAAGTAATGCTATAACATACCTATATATATTATAGTGTCAGGCTACTTCCGCTGGCTTACTTTGGCCGCGTGTGCAAACAGCAGCTTCTAATTGGCAGTTACTCAATCATACCATAAAGTCTATGGATCGATATGAGTAAAGAAAATCACCCTATACTGCCTCCGCCGTACAACCGTCAGTCTGATCAACACCCGGTCTTTCCCAGCGTGTCGCACGATGAAGCGGCCCGGTTCAATTTCCTGACCAACCTGAACAAGTACGTGTCATCGGTGGCTCAGCCAGGCATCAGAATTGCATACGAGCGCCGGGTACGACCGCCCTTCAACGCTCAAAAAGGGCGTGATTTTGCAACGCATAACGAGTTAAAATCGGCGATGCTTCCCGAGCCCTGTTTTCAGGCATGGGGTGCGTTATACCGATCTACCGTTGAAATGCGCCAGCAAGCCAGCCGCTCCCTGGTGTTGAAGCAACTCGACACGCTGGCCAGCAAAGCCAGCCAGTATTCCAGTCAGCGACCAGAGACTCTTCACCTCGACCCTTCCGTCAGTATACCAACGTACCTGACGGTAACAGACAACCACGCCATGCCTGGCGGTTACTACACGGAATATAGACCAGACGACGTGTCGAGCGCGGCTACGTACGATTTGGGGCTCATCGTTAAGCATGCCCATGCGGAAGGTCAACTCTCCGACGGCATGGGCCGGGCCGTTGTTGCCTGGCTGAAACAGAACTATCCAAACTTTGCCCCAACCCGTATCCTTGATCTTGGCTGCGGCCCCGGCAACAATACGCTTCCGCTGGCAATCGGCTATCCGACCGCGCAGGTGACGGGCATTGATGTGAGTGCGCCTATGCTCCGCTACAGTCATGCCCGATCTGTTGCCCTGAACGTACCCAACGTTGACTTCTCCCAAGTTAACGCCGAGCAATTGCCCTACGACGACGAATCGGTTGATTGGGTGCAAACGACTTCGTTCCTTCACGAGACGTCGAAAGCAGCACTGGAGCAGATCATTCGTGAAATACACCGGGTGCTGAAACCAGGCGGGTTGATGCTTCACCTGGAGCAGTCGCCCTATACACCAGACGTACATCTATTTGAACAATGTGTACGCGACTGGAAAGCTCAACTGGATAATATGCCGTTTCGAACGATCATCTCAGGCATGGGCATGAAAAACTGGATGATTTCCGGCGGATTCGATCCTGATGACCTGCTTCAATTCAGTGCAGCAGCCGTTGCCGATTCCGACGACTTCACTCAACCTACCCGTTTGCCCGCCATTATGCCGGCTGTTTCCTGGAATGTATTTGGGGCCTGGAAGGGAACCAGGTCTTATGCGACTCAATAACTCTTTACCATTTCATAATCACGCTATGATCAATGACATGTTGCTTGCTTCGAACAAGGCCAAGGGCCAACGGCCCTATTTCTTCACCGACCCGATGGTTGAACGGGTACTGAACATTACGATGGCCGTTGCAGGCGAACTCGCCGTTGCCCGGGAACGTGTCGACACGCTGGAGCGACTTCTGGAGAGCAAAGGCATCCTCACTCGTGCCGAAATTGAGACATTTCAGCCAACGACAGATCAGTCAACAGACAGGCAACGCTGGCATGCAGAGTACATAGCTCGTATTCTGCGTATTGTTCAGCAGGAGATAGAAGCTATTCAACAGCCTGCCGACATGAACCGAAGTATAGACGATGTGGCCGATGAACTCAATCGGGAGGAGTAGCCAGTCTGCAGCCTATGATTACCATAACCAGACCGTTTGCCCGCCTTACTTTTTAAAGAATTCAAACTAGACCGGCGTGACTTTTGTCGCTTTGCCCGTTCTAACCCTTAAAACAAGGAAATACGACCAATTATGCCAAAATGGTTATGGGAACCCGTACATTCGGGCTATCATTCCCGGTTGGTAAGGCAACCAAAAAACGGAATTGAGTTATACTAGTGTTCGAGTAAGTCATGAAAAAATATATTAACCCATACGTGAACCTGTATTTAGCCCATTACCAGATCATTATGATGTTAATTGCGAGTCAAAACCGCCTTAACAATCAGACCGTTGCCTAAAATCTTTCGTAGAGTAAACCTTGATTTGAGTTACTGTAGTTGTATTTTGCCATCGAAACAAAAATAACTGTACGTATGCACAGACTTATCCGACTTATGGCGGGCGTTGCGTTCCTCTATGCGGGTACGGCGTCCACCTATGCACAGCAAGCCGACACTGTGCGCCGTAACCAGGCCACAGACCGCTATGCACCCCGTGAGCGAATCTTTGACTTAGGGAAAAAGGCTTTTACTGACACCGTTCAACGGGCCAGTTTCAAAAGCCAGTATCCAACCCTGACTGAGTTGCAGGATTGCGACACAACACTTCAAACGTTTGCGCTTGTCCGCCGTATATCGCCCTGGAGAATCGGAGCCTTCATTGGTCCCGCTTTTGCTTATTGCGGTAGCTTCAACGCTACGTTTGGCCCTAACAAACGTGACAACTCGTTGTACAACGGTACGGGTGTCAATACAACGTTCAATGCAGACTATTTCTTCTCAAAGCCTGAGCGCAAGTTAAAACTCGGCCTTAGTGCTGCATTAGGTTACCAGAACTTTTATACGCGGAACGAATGGAAAACTGATTTCGTAAACCTCGCTGGTATCCGTGGCATCCCTGCCGACCGTGTGTCGTTACGGAATAAACCTCAGGAAGATTTCTTCCTGACAATAGGCCCGGTAATTTCATGGGAAATTGGTCGTCGTAAAAACCCAATCACCACAGGTACGTTCATTGAAGCCGCTATTCGTGGTGGCCTTTACCGAACAGAATCTGCCTTCCTTGGTGCAACGGTTCCATCCGGCGCACCTGGCACAGTTGAGCAACTGGTTCGGATTGTTGAACCAAGTAACAAGTTGCTGCATTTAGGCGGTAATGCCTCGCTGGGTATTTTCTTCCCACTGCGCAACAACTGGCATTTGGGCGTTCAGGCACAGGGCTATTCGACCAAACTGGACTACTTTATCATTGACGGTGGCAACACGACGCCTTCTCTTCCAAACAACTTCTTCGATTTCCAGCGTCTTCATGGTGGATTCACGGCTGGGGTTGCTGTTCGGAAAGGCTTCATTCAGAAACGTCTGATCCCGAAAGCTCCGACCTTCTGCCCAACCTGCGATTCTATCCCAGCCCTGGCCGTTCGTTTCCGCAACACGCCGCTCAATGGTCTGACACTGGCTGCTGACAGCATTCCAGATAACGTTTCGGCACCAACAATCAGCTGGAGAAGTACAACGGTTAATCCAAAGAACGAAACCTTTACGGCTCGTCTATACTATCGTCCAGACGTAGCTAACGGTGCTGCTGCCGGCGACCAGGTTATTGCCCAGGTAGTTGACACGAAAGACACGACGCTTACATTCCCATCACAATATCTGCAAAATGGTAAACCAACCCGTGGTTTCTACTATGTAACGGTTCATAACCATCAAACTGCAGCTTGTGGCGAGTGTATGAGTGAAGTAGCCACAACGAGCTTTGCTGTGTTGAGCGGCCCAACAGTTCCGCTGGCGGCTGTAGGTGGTCCTTGCGAATTCCGTCACAAACTGGAGCGCCTGGAAGTATACTACCGCAACCCATACACACGTGAAGTAGCTAACGTCTGCTACTGTAACGGTCAGATCACGTCAGTAGGTGACACTACCACTCGCCTGCGTTATCGTACGCTGAACCGTAAACTGGCTGCCGAACCATTCACGTTCGATACTACTGCTCTGATCCTCGACATCCGCGAACTACCAGGCGATCTGGCACGTACGCTGCAACAGGAGAAATCGCAGATCGAAAGTGGCAAAGCGATCCGGTACAAAAACCGTCGCGTTCGTCCACAGGTACAGTACTTCCGCGCTGTGTTTAGTGTAACGCAACTCCCATGCAACGGTCAGCCAGAGCGCGTTGTTGGTCAGTTCAACACGATCATCAGCGACAATACGTACTCGATCACCGATCTGAAGCCGCTGAACGCTCAGCAGTATGAAAAACTCATCACGCCACCTGCGCCAAAAGCAAAGCGTCGTCGGTAGAGTAATTCAGATCATACAGTAAACGCAGAAAGCCGGATCAGACGATCCGGCTTTCTGCGTTTGAAGCGATACAGGATTTGTACCAGACTGGCTTTACTGATTACATCACCGTGAATGAAGCAATTGCAGCATATTGCTTGTACCGTTCCGTCTTGCCAGCCTTTTCTTTAGCAAACACGTACAGCGTCTGTGTACCTCTGGCCGGCAACTTCACCCGAAGCTGGTAACTATCGCCATTGCGTGTTACAACATGAGGTACCTGCGTGTGCGTGGCGCTCCCCCTTGGGCCGGCAGCACACCAGAACTCAACGTTTCCTTCGTTGGTCAGGTTAACCGTTACCCCGTCGTATGCGCGTAACACACCCTGTTTTGGGAAATACGGATCGAAACCGAGATTAAAGTAGGCATCATAATACTTGGGAAACCGGTCGAAGTCCGATTTACTGACTGGTCGGGATAGCAACTGCCAGCGCGAATCAGTTGGCAGATGTTGCGAGACAAACGCCTGCGGATCTGTAAGGAAATAGAAATCATTGGGCACTCCTTTCTGGGCTGTCGTGCTGGCCCATGTCACATCAACCAGATACCAGTCGCCGTCTAACTTCACGGCGTTCCATTCGTGATCGATCCCTCCGGTAGAAAATCCCGCCTGCGCGTCTGTGTATCGGGCAAAGCCTTTTACCGTTGTTACTTCCACACCCGCCTGACTGAGCAGATGCTTGTATAACAGGGCAAAACCGGAACAAACCGCCCGTCGGCTCTGCAGAATCCGACTCGCATACTGCGATTCCGACGAGTAGCTACCTCCCGTATACACGCCGCTGTCGTAGCGAACGTGGGTTACGATCCAGGCATATACAGAGCGGGCTTTAGCCAGGTCTGACCGGGCAGGTGCTGTCAGATACTCGCTCAATGATTTTAAACTTTTCGCATACGCATCAGGCGTTCGCCGAGCATAAGTATCAATCACCTCATACTCTTGAGGTGCAACAGCAGTCAAACTAGCTGAATGCTTTAGTAGGCTGGGAGTCAATGCCGTTGAGCCCGCCATAAGAAAAGCGGCTACAATGGCAGGAAGGGTGTATTTTCGCATACCTCAAGTCAAATCACACAACTAGTAACACGGATGCGCTTTCTTTTATTGTTGTCTCTATTCAGTCTCTTCCTTATGATGCCTGACGCAACCGCCCAATCGTCACTGAATCCAGGCGAACAATCGCCCATGAATACCATCTCGATCCGGCTACGGCCCGGGCAGGACTTGAAAGAAGAACTGGAGAGACTCGTTCGTGAGCAACGCATAGATGCAGGCCTGATACTCACCTGCGTGGGTAGTCTGACAGACGCCTCATTACGCTTGGCAAATCAGGAGAAGGCCACTACGTACCTGGGGCATTTCGAGATCGTATCGCTCGTAGGTACGTTATCGACCAACGGTAGTCACGTTCATTTGTCAGTTTCTGATTCAACCGGCCGAACTATAGGTGGTCATCTGATGGCGGGCAACAGGATTTATACCACAGTAGAACTGGTGATTGGCCTTCTTCCGGCCGTTACCTATACCCGTGAGCCTGACCCCACCTTCGGATACCGTGAACTGGTTATTCGCCGGAAAAAGCGGAAATAGACGTACCTGACCACTAGTTGGTGAAATCAGCCGTAAGTTCATCGGCCAGCCGGTAGCCTGCCAGCACCATCTGCCGCTGAGCAATAGGTTTAACCGTCGCTACATAATCGGGCGGCAGAATGGCCCCTTCCTGGTCGGTACCGGCAGCAAGTGTGTTGCTTCGATAGGCATTATCCTGAGCTAATTGAAAGCTTTCTTTCGACCAGCTTCCAATGTCTGTTTTCCCCAACTGAGGTAATTGCTCCCGGCGGACGGTTTGACGGGCCAGAACGGCCAGATTGCGGGCGGCCTGAAAGTCATCGTCACCCAGTAACATCCCATCCCAGAACGAGTGCAGGTTGATGGTCTGGCTGCTCATCATGACTTTGATTTTAAACAGATTCCCCCCCCTGTCGCCAGCCGGAAACTGATTGTCAATCAAGGCAGTAGCGTGTAACGGTTGATGTACATCACCGCTTAAATGAAAAAGCCAGCAAAGGGCGATTGCTTTTGTACTGTCAGGTACGTTGCTGCGAACGATTTGTTTATTCTGTTCGAACGCCTCAAGAATATTTTCGCCGGTAGCCAGCATGGTATCCGTGCGGGCAATACCCTGTTGAGGTGCATAGACATAGTTGATATAGTGCCAGGTTGGATGGTCGTACACATTCCCCCGTATATCGTCTGGCCAGCGCGCTGCCAGCATAAAGAGATACTGATCGCGGTCATCTTCCGACAGGCTGGCATCGTTGAGCTTACTGGCCCAGCGCTGTTTGTATTCGGGATGTTGGCGCAGAAGAACGACAATTCGGGCAACTGTGGCGGGCGATGACGCCTTCATTTCCTGGTACGCGATGGCCCCGGTTACCATATGTGTGGCTCTATTCCAGGCTAAAACAGGTGTTGAGAAGGCAATTGAAAACAAAAGGCAGGTAATACACACGCGTGCAGCAGGGTGGTTCATCGGTCTTCATCGTTGCGGCATGCAAGGTAGAAGGCCCGTGCTGCCGATGCAATCAGGCCATCATTAAATCACGTGCAGGTAGCCGCAAACTCCTCGGTGGCGATCAACCGGGAAAACCTATCGCACCCGAATCATGTCCGGCTGGTCGACAACGTTCAGCTGAAAGATATCCGGCCGGGCATAATGGCCAACGCAATCGAAATCGAGCTTACTTTTAATCAATTCGGAAAAGTCTAGATCGGCGACTAACAAACCCTCCTGATCCCACAGGGGGCCGGCCAAAGCCTCACCCATTGGCGACATGATTACGCTTCCTCCTCTACTCATGATCTCAGGCTCACCAGTTAGCTCAGCCTGATATCGGTCTGGATAATCAGCCCGGGTAACGTACTGATTACTGGCCAGAACAAAACAACGGCCTTCAAGAGCAATGTGCTGCATGGTCGATTGCCAGGCGGGGCGCGCGTCGGCAGTGGGTGCCAGGTAAATCTCGATACCTTTCTGATACAGAGCGGTTCGGGCCAACGGCATATAGTTCTCCCAGCAGATCAACCCGCCAATCTTTCCCAGTTCGGTATCAAAGCTGACCAGCGAATCACCGTCGCTCTGTCCCCAGATGAACCGTTCAAGCCCGGTGGGTTTCAGTTTTCGATGTTTACCCAGCAACGTTCCATCCTGGCCGAAATAAAGCAGACTACAATGCAGCGAGCCGCCGATAGGTTCCCGTTCTGTTACACCTAAAGCGACAACTAAACCGGCTTGCTTAATTGCTTCACTGATCTGCTCCATCTCAGGCGAACCAACCTCAATGCTGTTCGACCAGTAATCCAGCCACATGGTTCTTCCCTGATCTGACCGGCGGCCAATAACCGCGTCAAAGCGGAGCCCACGCGGGTAACAGGGAATAAACGTTTCGGGAAAGAGTAGTAGCTGGCATCCTTCGCGAGCTCCGCGCTCGATCCATGAAATGGTTAATTCGACGCTTTTCTCAAGATCAAAAAGCGCAGGAGTGGCTTGCACGACGCCTACTTTTACGGTTTTATACTGCATCAGAACAGCAAAATACGAAATAAGAAGGTTGTTGGCTAATGAAGTTTTACCGGGATCTACTCCTTAGCCTGCTCTACTTTCTTCTCAATTGGAATTGTCTTTACGTCACGCTCGCGTTCAGTTTGCTCAATATAGACGGCGTGGTCGGCAGGTTCGATTTTGATACCAAAATGGTTGGCATACACCTGCGTAAATTCAGCTCCGAAATAGAGAATCGCAGCCGTGTAGTAGATCCAGGTCAAAACAACGATCAGCGAGCCGGCCGCTCCGTATGACGAGCTTGTTCCCGTGGTATCGATGTATAAGCCAATAACATAACGGCCCAGCATAAAAAGCAAGGCAGTGAAGAAGGCGCCCCAACGCACGTCCTTCCATCCTATTTTGGCATCGGGCAACACCTTAAAAATAACGCCGAACAATATTGTAACGACTGCCGTGCTGATCAAAAAATTGATAGCGCTGATCAAGTAAACGCTCAGTCCAGGCAAAAACCGTCCAAGCCGGTCACTAAGGGCTAATATTAAGCCATTTATGAGCAACGATACTAACAGCAAAAACCCTAAACTGACAACCAACGACGAAGACAACAGCCTGTCTTTTATGAGCTTGAGCCATCCCTTCTCGGGTTTAGCTTTTACGCGCCAGATCAGATTGATGGAATCCTGAATTTCCACAAAAATGCTGGTAGCACCAATCAATAACGTCCCGATGCTCACAAACAGCGCCGTGTTTGTTTTACCCGACAGCCCTACATTCTTGATCATGTCCTGAATCTGTTTGGCCGCCTCATTACCAACCAGTCCATTTATCTGGCCAAAAATCTGACCCTGGATCGCTTCTTCACCCAAAAAAATACTGGCTAACGACATTATAAGCACCAGCAGTGGAGCCAGAGAAAAAATCGTGTAATAAGCTAAAGCGGCGCTTAGTTTCAGCCCGCGATCGTCCATGAAGCCACTACCAGTATCACTTAATACTGTCCAGGCGTTAGAGAAAAATCCTTTTCCCTCATTGGCTTTAGCTATTTGAGTTGTCATAAAAAATTGAGTTCTGTTACTAGTCAGTTACCGAAGCTCACAAATTGGTCCGTTCTCGGCTTGTGCACTTAAACGACTATCCGGCTTTTTCCCTGTGGGCCAACAGCCGCATCTATAACAGGGATAACTCTACCAAAGCGAAGTTGTTAGTAACTATAGGCCCGTAGTAAGGCAACAACCCCTGGGGATAGAGGTAACCTATATTACCCTGGACGTAGGTCATGAGCCTACTGCCATGCAACAGAAAGGCCCGGAAACAAGCTGTTTCCGGGCCTTTCTGTTGCATGGCAGTAGGACGTAGCGGGCTCGAACCGCTGACCTCCGCCCTGTCAAGGCGGCGCTCTGAACCAACTGAGCTAACATCCTATGTCGTTCAGGCAGGCAAGTTGCCTGGCAAACGGGAGTGCAAACTTACGCAACTTCAGGTTTTTCCAAACGCAGACCGTACACTTTTTGCGATGGTATTCGGGCCAATAAAGCTAACCCAATGATAAACAGTACAAGCAGGGCTAAAATACTATTTCGCATACTGCCCGTTACCTGCTCAACGTAACCATAAATGAACGTACCTATCACAATCGATAACTTCTCACATACATCATAGAAGCTAAAATAAGATGCAGTGTCGGTTGTAGGCGGCAGTAACTTTGAATACGTAGACCTCGATAGCGATTGAATGCCCCCCATAACCAGGCCAACAACCGCCGCTACGATAAAAAACTGAGTTTGCGTGGTTACAAAGTAAGCTGCTACGCATATCCCAATCCAGACCACCACCGCGACCATAATAGCATAGGTGTTGCCAATCCGTTCTGAGAGGCGGGCAAATCCGTATGCACCCGGAATGGCCACCAGTTGGATAAGCAGAATCGTGATGATCAGGGCACTGCCTTCCATCTTCAATTCATTAGATCCAAACAGCGTGGCCACGTACATAACCGTTTGCACAGCCATGTTATAGACGAAGAACGCAATCAGAAAACGTTGTGTCAGCGTTTGCTCCTTCAACTGGTTGAATACATTTCGTAGCTCGTAAAAACCATTGAACAACCAATTACCACCAGCTTGATTCTTTTCTTTTCGCACACCATCGGGCAAGATTCGAAACGGGATCTGAGCGAAGCCAAACCACCATAACCCTACGGTTAGAAAAGACAACCGGGATGCCATCGCACTTGACAGGCCACCAAACCAATCTGGTTTAAGGATCATCATCAGGTTGAAAACCATCAACGCCACGCTGCCAATGTAACCCATCGAAAAACCACGGGCGCTGACCCGGTCAAACTGATCTTCAGTGGCAATATCGGGCAGGTAAGAATTGTAGAAAACGATACTGCCACTCCAGCCGACCAGACTCCAGCCGAAGCAAAAAATGGCGAATGTAGTAGTTTCTTTGGTGAAGAAGTAGAGCAGTGCACAGGCAATAGAGCCCGTATAGCAGAAGAATTTCATGAACGCCTTCTTCTTGCCACTGTAATCGGCCAGAGCGGTCGTGAACGGACTGGCTAAGGCAACCAGCAACATGGCTACCGAGACGGTATAGGAGAACAGAACAGAGTTTTTGACGTTCAGGCCCAGGAAATTAATGACAGGCCCGCCGACATCGTTCAGCGCTGTTGCCGAAAAATAGACGGGAAAAATGCTGGATACAATGACTAGTGAATGCACCGAATTGGCCCAGTCATAGAGGGTCCAGGCACGAATGACGCGGGGGTTATTCTTCATATTTTTGGGTCAGATGATCCAGAGTGTGTCTTTGCGAACGTAATAAAGCTTGTTATTCCAGAATACGCGCCACCAAATATCGGTGCTCCCCAGGATGTTCATTTTATTTCCTTTGCCCAGCGTGGCCACAACCGGTGCTGCCGCAGATGGCTCGGTCCGCAAAAACACCTGATTGGTGTTGGTAATGCCGGCATCGTATCCCTCCGGCAGATTGATGAATGTCAGCAGTGCAACGAAGTAGACCAGGATCAGGGTTTTCAACTGAGTCGATGTAGGTTCATGCCGCATAGATTTAATGAGCAGAACGCTGAAAACATAAATGCCCAGCAGCAACATGACCGAAAGCAGGTATACGCCGTATTGGCGGTAGAACAGGTAGAAGTAGTTCAGGTCATTCGTTTCGTAACCAGTGAGGTTATTGGCCCGGGCAAAATCGTTCATCTTCCGCAGTACCGCCTCGTCGGGATGACGCTTGAAATAGACCTGTAGGAAATAAAGCACTTTGGCTACATCACCCTGCTGCTCATAGGCATTGGCTAACTTTAGCAACATAGGGTCTGAAGCAGGCTGCCCCGCCACCATCGCCGACTCGTACGTGCGCGCCGCATCAGCCCAGTTGCCAACTCGGTATAACGAATCAGCCTGACCGACGAGGTTCTCACCAGACACCGCCTGAGCGAACCCTACTGAGGGCCAGAACACTGACCGCAAAACCCCCAGAAATAGGAATATTTTTACGACGAAGGCTTGCATTGGGCCAAATTACGCAATAATTTTGCATCGCGATTCAGGGAACGGTCATTTAATCTGCAGCTGAAATAGCCCGATCTGGTAGCTCAGCTGGTAGAGCAATACACTTTTAATGTATGGGTCCTGGGTTCGAATCCCAGCCGGATCACGAGTAAGAAAAAAGGGCTGGTAGCAAATGCTACCAGCCCTTTTTTCTTACAGCCTTCTGTTGCGCTTCAGGTACGTTGTCGGTACGTAGTAGCGTAACAGAAGACGAAAGTCTTTTTTTAGAACGGCAAGTCGCCGCTGTTATCATCATCGAACGATGAGTTGAACGGCACAGCAGTTGGTTGAGCAGCACGGGGCTTACCAGCAGCCGGAGCTGATTGGCCCTGACCTGCTGAACCGCTCTCCGTTCCGTCGGCAGCTTCAATACGCCATACGCGTGCTTCAGTATACCAGCGTTCGTTGTACTCGCGCGACTCCAGGTTCAGGCTCAGTTTCAACATATCACCGGGTGCATACTGTTTCAGGTCGTTCACCTTATCGCCCCACAGCGACACGCACACTTTTTTAGGGAACTGATCTGTAGTCTCTACTACAAATTCCTGCTTCTGCCAGGTGCCGTTCTTGCCCTGACCCGTCACTTCCGGCAGCGTTTTTATCAGCTTGCCCACTAATTCAAGTGCCATATACTTAATTGATTCAGTTAAAAAAAGCCAGTCAGGTACGTTGTGATACCAACCGGTTTGTACCCCTAAATTACGAAATTTTAGTCGATTTTCAGCGGTTGCATTGACATTATCCCCCCGTTCGCCTACTTTTGCATCCAGATTAAACCATGGCCACGTGGTGAAATTGGTAGACACGCCACTTTGAGGGGGTGGTTTCGCAAGATGTGGGAGTTCGAGTCTCCCCGTGGTCACAACTTACACAACAGTTGTCGTAGTAAAAAGCCTGAATACGCTGATATTCAGGCTTTTTTTTGTATTTTGTATTCGATTTACAACGCGTTATTTTCAGGGATACTACCATCTGAACCAGACCAATAACCCGACCAAATCGAATGAACGAAATCAACTTTAGGCAAAAGACATCAAAGCTTGACAAGTCAGACAAAGCGCCCATCTTCTTAGAGTTCTACCATGATGCTCAAGTACTTGTGTACGCTACAGGGGAAAAATGTCAGCTGTCGGAATGGGACGCTGAGAAACAAAAGTTTCGCCGGTCAATGGCTGGTTATTAGGAGGCCAATGACTCACTACAACTTCTCCGTGAACGCCTGACAGCCGCCTACCGAACTATTCGTAACACCGGTGAACCCGTAACTTCTGATAAACTAAGAGCAGCGCTGCGCCCCAAAAAAGAATCACCTGCCCTCACCGATCTGTTGACGCTCTATGCAGCTTATCTAGACCATTGTCAGTCGGCTAACTACAAACCATCAACGCTTAAGAGCATGGGGGTGACGGCTGGCCGGCTGAAATGGTTTGTAGCCGTCTCAGGCCCACTGTCCGTCAGAGGATACACCAATGAGGTTCATGCCCGATTTCTGAACTATCTGACCGTCACGCTTAAACTGCACCCCAACTCGACAGCCAACACCAATAAACACCTACGCGCATTTTTCAATTGGTGTAAATCAGGTGACATTGCGCTGCATCCACAACACGCCAGCATTAAGACAGAATGGGCATCGTCTGAGCGTATCTACCTAACCGAAGCCGAGCTGAAGAACATTGAGCAGGTTAAGCTGTCGACAGCCCTCGCCCGGGTCCGTGATGCGTTTCTGTTCCAGTGCCTGACCGGACTGCGCTATACGGAGTTGTCGCGACTAGATTCCAGTCATATTGAGCAACGGGAAGGTTATCGTGTCCTGACGTTCATTGCCGAAAAGTCAGTCAGTGTTCGAGCTCATAAAGCCAAACGGGTAGAGGTGCCGATTCTTCCCGGCGCTGAAGCAATCTTAACCCGCTATGCCGACAATTTTCGACTGCTGCCGGTCCTTTCCAATCAGAAAATGAATGATTATGTGAAAGACATCGCCAAGCAAGCGGGGGTTACTTCCGTTGTTGAGCAGATCGTTTTTGAAAAAGGAGTACCCGTCCTAGCCAGGGTTCCCAAGCATGAGCTGGTATCATCCCACATCGGTCGACATACGTTTGCCACGCTATGTCTTGTCAAGGGCGTTCCCCTCGAAGTGGTTAGTAAAGCCCTAGGGCATTCCGATCTGAAGACTACCATGATCTATGCCAAAATTGCTGATGATTACAAGAATCGATCGATTTATAATGCCTGGAGTACGACTACGCCATCAAAGAAAAAAGCAACGTGATAGGGCTTAGGTGCTTCCAGGCATACTAACAATAGATGAGCTGCGGACCTTATCCAGACCAGCAACTCATCTATGGCATCGTGTCCACGCCGACGATGTCGACTACCTGCCAGATTGACTTTAGATCCTCCCTTTTCACCGTGACAAAACCGGAGTCATCGTTATCCGCATACAGCGTCAGCAGATCTTTCAGCACCAGTTCGTTTTCCTTGATACGCCGCACCACCAGCGTCGACCGGTACAACACCATCACCAGGGCCGAGTTGAGATAGTCCCAGTCAGCTACAGGCACAGGACGGGCCAGCAGGCGCATGCCTACCGGGTAGCGGGGCTGCATCGAATTATCGGTCAGGCGGATGACAACGGCCGATGAATAGCTACCTGCGCTTTTCTCCAGGACGGGTAGGGTATAGGTATCCTGCTGACCAGCGTAACCAGTTCCTGCTTCGAACAGCGGTAGTTCGATCTTACCCCTGGCAGACCCGCCTCCCCCTTCGATCACGGCGCCGGACTTGTGCAGCACCGGCAGCTGACCTCTGATGATATAATCGGCGTTGATGAGCGGGTAATGCTCCGTCAGCTGCTGGATGGTTTTGAAGCTGGGCTCCGCTTTACCGGTCAGAATATTATAGAACTTGCCGTTGCTCTCGCCCAGCTTTACCGCTACTTCATTCGCATTTACACCTAATTCGGAAAATAATATCTTGAATCGCTCAGCGGTCGTGGTGGGATTGTCTGTTGATTTTATACTTATTTTTCTAAGTATATGCTGATATTTATGAGTATTTACAAATCTTATACTTGTACGCTTTACCATTATTTATCAGTAATAATAAGGAAAATATGCAACTATCAGACAGTAAACACGATATGCTGCTGACGTCGGTGGCGGTCTATCCCCTCCATACAGGGTTACCCAGTCCCTAGATCAGCGTGCGCCATTTCGCCAGTCACGGCTATCGATGGCGTCATCGGTCTGTCGACAGCCTGCCTCTCCCCTTTCCGGAGCGGTTTCTGTCCATCGCCCAACCCTCAGCCCGTCGTCTATGCAGCCAGCGGTGATCATTGAGCAGTCGGAATGGGAGCAGTTCACTGCCCGACTGGCCTACCTGGAGAAGCGCGACCTGGAACGCGACCGGGCAACGGCAGAAGATGCCGTCCTCACCGTACGCGACGTAGCCCGCCAGCTGCACATGAGTGAAGAGGCAGTTCGTCGGGCCCGGCGCGAGCGACGGCTGACCGGCTTCAAGATCGACTAGAAACATTACGGGTTCCGCCAGTCGGAAGTAACCCGGTACTTAAACCGGTATAACCGGATGGCTGGTCCGGGGAATGACTCGCCGGACGGTGTATGACCAGGTACGAACAACTGCTCAGGCTGGCCAGTGACCAACGGATCGAAGCCCGTCACGTTGCCCTGTTTCACGCCATTACCGAATCATGGGTTACCTGCTAGCCGATCTGCTGGCCATCAACCCCGCCGTGCTGGTTAAACGCTAAGCAGGTCACCTAGGCCCGGTAAGTTGCCGGCAGATAGGCCTACAAAAAAGCAGACTACCAGGGCTAGTCTGCTTTCCATTCTTATCCACACCATAAAGAAAGCGGACGCCCTCTTATTGATGCGACAAATATACAACAAAAGGAATTTATTGACTTGCGGGCAGGACTGGCCGACTCATTGGGCTTCAGGGAGCGACCAGCCAGCCCTGCCCGCAGGCGGGTTCATCCTGCGCCTGGTGCCTGGAAACAGACCCTTGGCCGGGAATTGGGCAGGGCAACCAGGCCTGATTAAACGTTGATTAATTTTCATTGAGTTGAATTACCGGCTTATACCGCAACCGATTTAAGTACTAGTTTTGAGTATCATTACAGTTGAATACACAATCACAAACCCCTATCTCCCCTGCGATAGGGGTTTTTCGTGAAGGACCGGTTGCGGGCCAGCTAGGAAACGTTTGCGTAAGTAGTCCCACCCAACAAGCGGATCGTGCCGCCGTAAAGGGAACTAAGGTTAAGGGCCAGTGGATCCCCTACCCACCAATCAGGCCACTGATTGATTTGCTACAAACAAGCCAAGATGCCGTCTGGTTATGAGTAAGCGTATACTATAAGTGTCTATATGATGGTAGATCAGAAAGCATTGGCGCTCGGAGCGCCAATGCTTTTTTGTTGGCTGCCCTATTAGCCAGTCAGGGTAATGGACCAGTTTTACCCCATCGTCCCTACCTGCTGTGAACGGGCCTAGCGCTCTTCAGGGGCGAATGTCACCAGCGGCCCGAAACGCGGCGAGGACAATTGCCGCGTAATCGCCCGCGTTGATCGCTCCTGTTTGATAGGGGTGGCCACCCGAAACAGGCCTGAAAAGGCTGTTTTTACCGCCGGTTTGACGCCCTGGTGAGCCAGTGCATTTTCCACAAAAGCCAGGTCAGCAGTGGATGTTCCGACTTTTCTGGTGCAAAAAACGGTCAACTCGGTCATCCTAAGTCAACCAAGCCAAAATTCTTCGCTCGACGGAGCCCAAATCCCAGACAGGACCCCGCCACGCACTACCGGCCAACTGCAATTGCACCTCCAATTCCCGGTGATATATGACAGGGTGGTTACAGCGGAAGGGACGGCCTCCTACCCATTGCCTCACTGCTTCAGTGGTGACCGATCAGCTAGCCAGTTGAAAAGATGCTCCACAGAAGTTGCTCGCTCAGCCAGCTCCGCTTGAGCCAGACAGGTAGTCTGGTGCATAGTGGGCCTATGTCACCCGTGGGGTGAAGCAGAGTGACTACAGCACTGGTCAGTGTAGCTGCCAGCTGAAGCGAAACTAAGGAGCGGCAGACCGGTCCCGGCGACGTATTTTGCCGCCTTATCCAATCGATTTTATTCGTCATTAGTCGGTGCCCAGGGGTAGCACGACCAGGCAGGTGACCGCTCCACGAGGCAGCAGGCGCTTTAGGAGCGCAGAACTCCGACGCGCTTGTAGGTGAGCAGGCTTACCCGGCACCGTACTAGTGGGCTGCTGAAGGCTAACTAATGGATGCGTCGCTTAGTTGGCGCCTCCCCAACCGGCCAGTAACTATACCTTTACCGGAGAAGGGTTTGCTTAGCTTTGTCTGCTCGTTACACTCAGCTCGGCGCCCGGTTACCTTCATCACTGATTTTTCGTATGCCTTCTTCCAACCCGTCAATCAACCAGATCCGCGCGTTTCTGACCCAGATCGGCATTCCCACCCGTCAGCAGGAGCTGCCCGGACCGACTTTTCTGCCGGGTCTACTGATTCAGGATGGCGAACTACTGTTTGATCCCGCCCGGCTGGCCTATCCTGGCGATATGCTTCACGAGGCGGGCCATATCGCCGTCAGTGCGCCCGCCGAGCGGCAGAGACTTTCGGGTGATATCACCGACCAGAAGCCCGAGAAGGCTGGCGAAGAGCTAGCCGTGCTGCTGTGGAGCTACGCCGCGTGTCTGCACCTGGATCTGGATCTACGAGTCGTCTTTCACCCGGCGGGCTACAGCGGTCAGAGCGAGTGGCTTATCGAGCAGTTCACCGCAGGGAACTACGTCGGCCTGCCGCTGCTGGTGTGGATGGGCCTTGCCCAGCCACCCCAGCAGACCGGGGCAGGCTTTCCTACCATGATCCACTGGGTGCGCCCCTGATGGGCAATCCCCGTGCGGCTAACTAACCGGTAACTACCATCCAATCAATATCCGACTTATCCTACCAAGTTAGACTACTTACTGCCGATCTTGGCAGCTTGTTTACTTGATCTATCTTTTTGCTGGGCCTATACCAAACCTTTACCGTCCTTTTATGAATCGTCGTCTATTCGTTGGGCATATCCTGGCCGGGGCTTCCCTGCTCGGCGTTCCCTCTGCGCTCCGGGCTCAGCCCGTACCTGCCTCCTCGGATGCCCTCTCTACAGTCAACTCCCTGAAAAGGGCCACCGACTGGATCCGGACCGGGGCGCTGGGCTCCCTTCAGCACATTACGCTATCACACGTATACACCCCCGGGTATACCTCACTGGCTAGACTTCAAACGCTGCTTGACGCCGATTTGGCCAGCCTCAGTCAGCTGCTGGGCATGGAGTTGCCCCTGACCGGCCAGGGGCTGCTTGAGCGCTCATCAACCGGATTCGGCTCCTACTGGGCTCAGTTGGAGCAGCAGGGTGTAACCGTGAGTTGGCAGGGCTTAGCCCGCATTGGCGGGGAGGCGACGGAGCCGACCACCCAGCTTCGGCTGTGGGGCACCAAAGGCCTGGTGCAGTCCCATCCGGACGGAGCTGGCTATCAACTGATCGATCTGCAGGATCCCACGCAGCCGCGGCTCAACCAGGCGCCCAGCCAGCTGAACCGCCGGAGTTTGCTCAGCGGCTATCACCTGAGTTAATTCGTTACCGACCCCGTATGACAACTGATGCATCTGCAGGGCCAGCGGCCTATCCCGCCCTGGCTGATACCCCCGCCAAGCGCGCCAGGTGGTGGACGGAGCTGGAGCCCCAGTGGCGGGCCGCCTTTAGCCAGGCTTTTTTCCGCCATGCCGCCCAGCCCACCCCTGAGGAGCTGGAAAGTCTCTGGCAAACCAGGGTCCTGCGCCTGGTGGGACCCCGGGCTCCCTATCCGAGTCTGACCTTTGAGTTGACCAACTGCTCGGGTTTGGCGGGTATGCAGAATCTGGAGACCCTGGTGCTGACCCATCACCAACTGGAGCACCTGGGTCAGCTGGGCCAGCTGACCCAGCTGAGGAGTCTGTTCGTCAACAATAATGCCATTCTGACGCTACAGGGGATTGAGCCGCTCACCCAGCTGGAACAGCTGTATGCGCAGGTCAACCGGCTTGAGTCGATTGAGGCGGTAGGTAATCTTCTCAAGCTACGGGAGCTCTACGTTAGTCTCAATCCGATCAAGACCCTCTCGGGGCTGACCCGCCAGCACGCGTTGGCCATGAAACAGTTTGTCTGCCTGCCCAGTGAGCACCTGAGCGACCGGATCATTATGCCCCTGGAACGCAAACTAGGCATTCGGTTTCGCTCGCTTTGACCCTTAACTAATTCATTAATCACAAATCACTCTTTACAATCATGGATGAATACCTGGGTGTCATCAAAGCATTTGGATTCAATTTTGCCCCCCGCGGGTGGGCGTTGTGCGACGGGTCACTGCTCCAAATAGCGCAAAATCAAGCGTTGTTTGCCCTGCTGGGCACCACCTTTGGTGGTGATGGCGTTCAGACCTTCGGCTTACCTGATCTGCGGGGCCGCACGCTCATTGGCATGGGGTCGGCTCCGGGCCTGCAGCCCTACCAGCTGGGGCAGAAAGGTGGCGTGGAAAGCGTAACGCTGATTGCTGGTCAGCTCCCTGCTCACGCCCATTCCTTCGCCCTGAATGCCTACTCCGAACCGGGCAACGTGGGTAGTCCCGCCGGGGCCTCGCCCGCCGCCACGGGCTCACTGGACCCCGAGTACCGGACGTCAGGCACCGTTGTTCCCATGGCCAGTCAGCAGACGGGATCTAACGGGAGTAACCAGGCCCACGAGAACCGCTCACCTTACCTGGCCATTAATTACTCCATTTCCCTGCAGGGTATTTTCCCCTCGCGTAACTAACCCGCTCGCCAGGAGATCTTGTCCCTACCTGGTGACCGGGATACGCTGACCGGTCACCAGGTACCCACAGCTAACCAATTGACGCGTATCGTTTCAAGTTTTACTCTGCTTGTGTTATGACTCTCTTTTCTACGCATTCCCGCGAGCGTTCTGCCTCGCCGGTACCCGCCGGGCAGAAAGCCTGCTGGGCAATAGGGCTGTTGATTGCCCTTCTGGTAAGCTGGACCAGCCAGGTAAGCGCCCAGACCGCGCCCGCCTCCGTTTCCGTTACGGGAGCGTGCCTGAACAGCACCTATACGCTGACCAAAGTGGCCGACAATTTCGAGTCGACGGGCAGACCCGCTTACTTGGGAAGTGGAGCCGTCACCATCAACGAAACCCGGTATCCCGACGTTTCGCTCACCTTGTACTACCTCGCCTCGGCTTCCAGCTGGGTGCTGAACTTTGACGGGCAACCCTACCAGTCAAACGCCTCCACCTCGACTCTGCCTCCGGCTACGGGCTGGCAGGCCGTTGAAGGCGATGGGACCATAGGAACCTGCCAGGGAAGCGGGCCGCTCCGGGTGCTGTATGCCACCACCGTTGCCAGCATCACCCGCACGGGCAGCAGTCCCACCAATGCCACTAGTGTAATCTACACGGTTACCTTTGCCGACGAGGTGACTGGCTTAACGGCCAGTAACTTTTCCCTGGAAACGCGCGGTACCATCACCGGGGCCACCGTCAGTAACCTTACAGGGGCGGGTAAGACCTACACCGTCAGCGTGAATACCGGCAGCGGCAGCGGTACGCTGCAACTGATCCTGGCCAACACCCAAAACCTGTTACCCAGTGTCAGTAACCTGCCCTTCCTGGGAGAGACCTACACCCTCGACAAGACTGCGCCTACCGTTACCAGCGTGAGCGTACCGGCCAATGGCACCTACCGTGCTGCCCAGCCGCTGAACTTCACGGTTACCTTCTCGGAAGCGGCCATCGTCACGGGTAGCCCCCAACTAGGCCTGACTATCGGTGCTACCAACCGCCAGGCCAGCTACGTATCGGGCAGCGGCACCACGGCCCTTTTGTTCCGCTACACCATTCAAAGCGGCGATTTGGACACAGATGGCATCGCACTGGCCTCGGCGCTGGCCCTCAATGGCGGCAGCATTCGGGACGCGGTGGGTAACAATGCCACGCTCACCCTGAGTGGCGCACCTGCCACGACGGGTATTCTGGTGGACGGTGTGGCTCCTACCGTGCTGTCGAGTAGCCGTCAAAGCCCTGTCACCGCCACGACCAATGCCACCGCCCTGAGCTTCCGGGTGGTCTTCAGCGAACCCGTCAGCGGAGTCACCGTCAGCAGCTTTCTAGTGACGGCCAGCGGGGTGACAGGCGCTATCGCCAGCGTAGTGGCCGTGAGTGGCAGCTTCACCACCTACGATGTAGCGGTAAATGGAGTAAGCGGCAACGGCACCATCCAGCTCGACGTCAAGAGCAGCGGCTCGGGCATTACTGATCCGGTAGGTAACCCCCTAAGCGGGGGCTTTACCACGGGCGAGGCCTATACCATCGACCAGACCCGCCCCAGCGTGGTAATCACTACCTCCCCCGCCGTCAGCGGTGGTTTCCTATCCGGTGCTTACCCCGTGGCCGTGACGGTTACCTTCTCGGAGAACGTGACCGGCTTTGTGGCCGGTGATCTGGGCATTACCAATGGGGAGGTGAGAAACTTTACCGGTAGCGGCAGCACGTACACGTTTGATCTGCTGCCCACCGCTAAAGGGCAGACCACCATCGGCGTACCAGCAAACGTAGCCCAGGATGCAGCCAGCAACGGCAACCAGGCGGCCTCGCCGCTGAGCTTCTTCTACCTGCCACCGGTCACCATCACTGGCTTTGCGGCCACACCCGCTACGGTCTGCGCTAGTACCCCGGTGACCCTGACGGCTACGCTCGGCCAGCTGACTGATACCTACTCCTTCACGCTAGTGGGGGGCGGTAACACCATTGTCGGCACCACTCCCAACGCCTTTAGTCAGACGCTGACGGCGCGTAGTCTGGGCAGCGTATCCTTCAGCCTGCGGGTGTTTAACGGCTACACTTACGCCTTTGCCAATGCGAGCATCACCATCAATCCCCAGCCCACGGTGAGCCTGGCCAATAACGGGCCCATCACCTGCACCCAGTCCAGTGTCACGCTGGTGGCCACCGCCAACGGGCAGGGGCAGGCGTTGACGTATCGCTTTAGCGCCGACGCCTCGCCGGTGGGTGGCTCCTCGGACAACACCGCTACCGTTACCCGGGCGGGTGATTATTCGGTCACCGTGACCACGGCGGGCGGCTGCACGGCCACCGCCCAGACAACGGTCGGAAACAGTGCTACCCTGGCCACCCCGACGCTGCTGACCCAGAACGGGCAAGCCTCCCTCACCGTGGATCTCAATGCCCCTCCGGTAACGCTTTTGGTGGGCGGCTGCTCGGGTACGGCTAGCTGGACGGGGTCGAACGGCAGCTCGGGGACCGGATCAACCATCACGGTGCCGACGGGCCAGCCCGGCCGGTTTGTCTACCAGGCCCGCTGCCAGCTAGGCAGCTGCGTGAGTGATGCCGCTTCAGCCACCGTTGTTGTGCAGGGACGCTTGACGGTACTGCAACGGGACGTGGACAACTACATCGACAACAACGCCATTCAGCCCCTGATCGTGCTGCAGAACCAGGGCGCGGGCAGTCTACCCCTCTCGGGTCTGACGCTGCGCTATTACCTGACCGTAGAGGGCGCTTCGGCCCTGAGCAACCTCTCGATCAACTACGCCCAGGTGGGCAACAGTAACGTGCGGCTGCGCTACGTACCGCTGGTGCCTGCTCAGGCGGGCGCGGCGGGCTACGTGGAGTACAGCTTCACCGGGGGAGCGGGCAGCCTGGCCCCCGGGGCCAGCTCGGGACCCATCCAGGCCTATTTTGCCAAGGGCGACTACTCGGGCCTCAATGAGGCCGATGATTATTCGTACGCTCCAGTGCGCGACCAGCTGGTAGGCACGCTGCGCATCACGGCTTACTATAACGGGGTACTCATCGCGGGACAGGAGCCTGGTGGGGTGTTCACCCCCGTCCGGGCCCTGCGCGCCCTGACCGAGAGCAAGAACGGTCCCTCGGCCACCCAGATCAATACGTACCTGGAGATTCGCAATGAGGGCAACGTAGCTGTCAACTACAGTGATCTCAGGGCCCGGTATTACTTTACCTCGGACGGCAACGAGCGCCTGCAGGTAGAGGTCGATGAGGGCAACGTGAGCACCCAGCTGGTGGCATTGAATCCGGCCGTAGGGGGAGCCAACTACTACCTGGAGATTCGCTACAACCAGGGCGGTCAGCTGGCTCCCGGGGCCTCAACGGGCCGGGTGCGTTACCGGATCTCCAAACCTGACGGGGGCCGCTTTGATCAGACCAACGACTACTCCTACCAGGAGCAGCCCGCCGAGTCGAGCTCTAACGGCCGGGTGCCCGTCTATGTGGCCGGTGAACGGGTATGGGGCAGTGAACCCACTGGCTCGGCCCGTATCGCGTCTGTGGAGCCTGGCACGCAGCTGGAGGTGATCTTGCTGGGTAACCCCGTGCGGGGCGATGCGGTGTCGGTGCAGATCAGGGGAGCCGGATCAGCGCCCCTGACGCTTCAGCTGGTCGATACCCAGGGCCGGATGATCACCAGTAAACAGGTAGCCACTCCCCAGCCTACCGAGCAGCATGAGCTGTCGGTGGCGGGTCAGGGAGCGGGCATACTGCTTTTGCAGGTGAGTACGCCCACCCAGAAGCAGACCATCCGGGTACTGAAAGCCGAGTAACTTCCCTTCATTATTTCGCCTGTAAAAAGCCGCGCCTCCTTAACCAGGCGCGGCTTTTTCCGGTCTACTTCGCCTTCCCCAGGCAGTGTATACATGTAAACCCGCTATGACTAAGACCTCACTCGATTTGGTGGCATCGACCGTTACAAGCCAACTGGGTATTCTCCATCTGAAACGCTACTGGGCCAAGAAAATGGCCATTCGCCAGGGGCAACTGGCCAGCAACGCCTTTGAGGAGGAGACGCACCTGGACTCGGCCCTGTTAAATGCCCTGGGCCTGGGCCTTGAGCCAACCATTCAGTACCTGTTTCAGGTCAGTCCGAGCTTTCCTGACTTCGAGGCCTGGATCCAGCTTGTCACCGGCGGCCTGGTCAACAGGGACAAGATTGATACCTTTAATGCCCGGTTGCTGGGTACAACCCTGGCTGAATCCAGCGATCCAGCGACGGAGCCGACATTGTCTGGGGCTGATCTGCTTCACTGGGATACCCATGGGTATGTAATCATCAAAGAGGCAATCTCCCGGCAAGACTGTGAAGAGACCATCGGACTGATCTGCGATTTTCTGGGCATCGATCGCTATGACCCGCAGACCTGGTATACACCTCATACGGCCCGGCAAGGTATCATGGTCCAGTTGTTTACCCATGCTCTACTGACCAAAAACCGGGAATCGCCCCGTATCCGGGCGGCCTATGAACAGCTATGGGGCCGACGGGATCTGTGGGTTAGCCATGATAGGGTCGGCTTCAATCCCCCGCAGACGGATAGCTGGCCCTTCCCGGGGCCCCATCTGCATTGGGACGTCCGACTGGACCGGCCTGTTTCCTTTGGCCTGCAGGGTCTGCTCTACCTCTCGGACACCCAGGTCAATCAGGGTGCTTTTACCCTGGTGCCTGGTTTTCAGCATCAGCTAACCCACTGGTTGGCCCAGCTTCCGCCCCGGGCAGATCCGCAGACCCAGGATTTAGGTGCCTTGGGTGCGATTCCTCTGGCGGGCGCGGCGGGTGACTTCATTCTCTGGCATCATGCCCTGCCCCACGGCAGCAGCCCGAACCTGGCCGCTGCACCCCGCTTTGTCCAGTACATTAACTATGCTCCCTAGCGACGCGGCTTGCCCTTCTGCTCCCTCCATATCTCCACTTGACAAACTTCATCTCATTACCAACAAGCTGGTCGGTAGTGAGGTGAAGTTTGCGGCGATCCGTGGACGCTTAGCTGCTAGCGGTACGATTTCCTCGGGAAGCTGCTCATTAAAGACGTGCCCCAGAGTCTACCCTTTCAGAACCGGGTGGACATGGGGCCTAGTCTAGAAATAACTCCTTATGGCTGAAAATGCCCTGGCCTACGTCTGGGTTTCACGTTTTTCTTCTGCTCAAGCCAGCGCTCACGGCTGGTTATTGTCACGGCTCACCCGAAAAGCAGTTACTGCAATTACCGGGTAATCGCCCGCGTTGATCAATCCTGTCCGCTGGCGGTGACCAGCCGAAACAGGCCCAAAAAAGGGTGTTTTTAGCTCGGTATAGCGCCGTTTTGACGGCTCCACCGGCGAGCCTGTTTCCCCCATAACCCAGGTCAGCAGTGGATCTTCCAACTTTTCCAACGCAAAAAACGATCAACTCGCTCATCCTAAGCCAACTAAGCCAAAATTCTTCGCTCATCACAGGCCAAATCCCAGACAGGACCCCGCCACGCACTACCGGCCAAGTACAATTGTACTTGCAATTCCCGGTGATATATGACAGAGTGGTTACATAGTAGGCGGACCATTGCCTCACTGCTTCAGTAGTGACCTGTTGGTAAATGGGCTAGATAGGCTCTTCAAGGGCCTATCCAGCCTACCGGGTTAGGTTGTTAATGGTCTAAGGGGCGGCCTGACACCTAGCTAATTTCTATCACCTATGGGCCGAATATTGGTTACTACAATTGGGTAGTGTTGCATGTTGGGTCAGGCTATCAGGGCATCGCTCTGGCCATAGCCTTCAGTACGTTCGTGACCAGCATGTTTCGCCAGCGCCTGCGGGAAGAGGTCGATCTGCGCTTGGAATTCAGCAAAGGCCTCAAAGCCGCCGTTGAGCGTACCTTGGCCCGCTGGGGGGGTGAGGATACTTATCCCCCCCAGCGCGGCTATTCGTCACTACACCCGTCACCGGACAGAGGCCGCCGGGGACGTCCTGAACTAGGCATTGCTAAGCCTATAGTATGCGTTTGTTGTCAAGTTACGTGTAGTGTGCTAGAGGGCCGTTCCGTTGGGGCGGTCCTCGCTGGACAATGAGTGGTTATCTGCAGGCTCTGGGTAATGGCATCGCCGAGCTTATGGCTACCTCCGGGCGTGATTATCCAAAGCAAACCGAGAAACGCCATCCTTGCCCATAATCTGTAGCGGATCCAAAGCAGCCAGTTGATGAGCACCTTGCTCTAAGATTAGTCAACTGACTGTAGAGCACCTACTAAGTCTAATCTAGCCAAGCAAGTGGATAGGGCTTCCCCATACCTTCAACATGCACTCCTCGCTAGTTGATGCTGAAGGCCGGTAAAGCCAACCCGGTGATCACGCACCCTGCCCCAATGATTAGCAATAGAATGCCCCACACTAACAGATAGCTTGGCTTACGTTCTCGAATTTCAAGAAAGTAAGGTGAGGCGGATAAGGCGGTGGATTCACTGGGGGGCAACTCCAGTCGATACTGCCCTGCTTTAGCCCGGAAGCTAAAGAGCTGAATACGTCCCTCCCACCCGTTGTTCACCCGCACCGTGGAAAAGCTTTGGTGCACCCTGACCATTTCACCTGTCGCTGCCGCAACGATGGCTGGCCAGGGCATCGTTGCGGGCACTCGCTGTAGGGTTCTCCCCGATTGCCAGATGGCGTACTCGCCTGCCCGGGGCAGCTCAAACTGGCCGCTTGGCTGGGTCAAGGGCAGTTTGAGCAAAACGGGACCGCCCACCGCCTTCAGGATTCGTCTGACGCCCTGAATAAGTAGCCAACTGCCGACTCCGCCAAGGCTAACCGATAGCAGCCATACAGGTACAATCATACTTGTTTGAGTGATACAACAGGAAATAGCCCACCTTCTTCAACTAAATAGATCGCTCTGCCAGCCAAGTGTGCGAGGCTTTACCCATCAATCTTGTCTATTATCAAGCCCTGTTTTCTAACTACACTTACAGTATGAGAATATAGCCAGAAACCAACTTTTTAGGGTTGGCTTTAGGTCTTACTAAAATCTAATTTAGCGTCGAAGTAGAAATTGGAATTTTGTCTCTACGCCTTGCTCATTAATCGTTCCTGGATTCCATCGAGGCATTGAAACGCCTACTCGTGCCATTTCCTTTTTCAACGTTGGATCAGTGTCATTAGTTGGCACTAATTTGGTGACTTTACCAGTCCCATCAAGAGTAGCGGTTAACCAAGTTTTTCGCCTTATTCTAACGGGGTTCTCAGCTTCTTCAATCTGATTAAGGACAAATGCGTTTAGTTTATCTTCTCCCCCTGGGAAGGAAGGTGGCGACTGTGTTTTAATCTGAGGTAAAGGCCCATAGGTATTATAGGTGACAATGGGTTTACCTCCGTTGATCCCACTTTGTGCAAGAGAGTCTGAGCCGGTAGCTGCTAGCAATGTAACAGCTGTGAGAATTGACAGGGTGAGGGTTGAATAGATTTTCATGGTCTTTTTTATGAGAAGATGCAACCAGCTATAAGTTGGTTGCGCATCAGGTGATAAGCCTATTCCAAACCTGTTTTATAAGTGGTACTATGTTAGTAGCCTAAGTTATCGATGTCCATTTTTTTGCTAGTAAATTCCGCCCACGTATCGAAAAACTTAGTTGATGGGTATTCGCTATCACCCAGTCCTGACCAAGTTAAATGAACAACCACTAATTTACCCCCTTCTCTTACAAACAACACATCGTCGTTTACAGAGCTTCTGCCAATGGGTTCAAGTGGCTCGCTAAACAAGGGATGACGAAAGGTTAGCTCTGCTTGTAACTCATTTTTGATAGCTGCTTTCTGACTTTCGGAAACAGCTCCCCAAGGCTCTAGCCAAGTTCGGTCCATCAGGTACTTTTCGTTGTATAATCAAACGTTATGTTCAAAAGCGTTGAGCTGGCAAGATATAACGCAAGCGATCGATTTGTATGATTCAGTAATTATAACTCAGTTTTACAAACGTACGACGTTGATTGTCCAATTGTAAAACCAGCTAGCGCTAGGTCTTCCAGTACCTTTCATTGTCACCCCTGGCCAGAAACGGGGTTACTACAATTGGCTGGCTGCTGCCCGCGCAGAGCCGTCCTCCCCGCTGGGGGTGAAGGGGCCAAAGAGGGCTAACCAAGGCGTTTTTAGTCCGTTTTGCCGCCGGTTTACCGCCCTGGTTGGCGGGCGTGTTTTCCAGACAAGCCAGGTCAGCAGTGGAGCTGCCTACTTTTCTCACCTAAAAATAGTTCAACTAACTCATTATAAGTTCATTAAGCTAAAATTTTTCGCTCGCCTCGTGAGGGTGTGGTTGGCCGGGGAAAACCCGTTTTCCTGCTTACCGAAGCGGGACGGGCAAGGTGACAAAGTAAATCCGGTTCAGATCCACCTTGCCCGTAGCGGGCAGGATCTTGCTCATAAACCCGTTTTGACCGTTATCGACCACCCCAAAGTCATCGTCATTGGAGATGGCCAGGGTATTGCTGCCAATCAGGGTGAGCCCCTCGGCTTTATCGTGGGGATAGACCGGGGAGATCTGGGTCAACAGATCAAAGGCCAGCGTTTTGGTCACCGGCGTTATACCCACCCCTTGCAGACCCGCCCGGTCCTTGAGCTGCTCAACGGTCAGGCCGTTGTAGAGCTTACCACCATCGGCGTTAGTGGGGTCCGAAATATCAGTGGCACCGGCCAGATCAATCTTATAGACCCGCTTGAAACTGGCCGGGTTAGTAGCCGCTCCCCCATAGTTGCCGTCCCGCTCCAGGGCCAGAAAGGTGGTGTTGGTAATGGCGGCAATCTCACTGCAGCCGGTCAGGCTGGCGTTTTCCATCAGGTAGACGTACTGTTTGGTGGCGCCTGAGGCAATCTCGAAGGTGACAATCCGCAGCACCGTCGAACCCGATACGGCCGCTGAGCTGGGATTATACATGGGCGACTGCATCAGGCCAACCAGGGTCTTGCCATCGGGAGTAATGGTCAATCCTTCCATACCCCGGTTAGGCCGACGGCGCGCCAGTACCCTGGGCAGGGTGCGTCCGCCCGTCCCCGAGCCAAAGGGATTGATGCGCTCGATGGTTTTCCCCGTGGCGTCGAAGTGCACAATATGGGGGCCGTATTCGTCGCTCACCCAAAAGCTGCCATCGGCCGCCCGCACCAGGCCTTCCGAGTCCAATCCATTGGCATCGGGGGTAATCGTCTGCCCGCTTAGGGTCAGGGCAATTTCGCCGGTGTTACCCTGTCCAACGGGGTTGGGTAGCCCCGTCAGTAGTTGCCCGGCGGCATTTTTAAGCAAAATCGTCTGCTCTAAAACGAGTTGATTGCCTACCACCCGGAAGCGGCCGATCTGCGGGGTGAAATCGGTTTTTCCGAAGATGATCGAGCTGGCCGCTGATCCCGCCGCATTGGGTCCCCGGTCGGTGAGCAGATAAAAGACGGCGGGATCGTTTTTGTCCGGGGCGATGGCTGAGCCAAAGCCCCCGTTGTAGATGGTGGTGCCGTTGGGGGAGACTGACAGCACCGCCGGATTAGCTGCTTCAGCGTAAAGGGGATACGTCAGGGCATCCAGCCGGTGGTCATCGCAGGCCGCCACCAGTAGGCCACTGAGAAGAACGCCCGTTAGTGAGGCCGGGTAAAGTAGAGGTCGAAGGCGCATGAATAGAAGGGGAAAACCAGTTTGGCGCAAAACTAGGATGCTCTACATTACCCCTGTGTGATGTTCTGAGCCCGTTCTTTACGAAACGGTGAAGTTTCCCATTGGCTAAACAGGATCGCCTGTTTTACCGGGAAAATATAAAAACCTACCTTCGAACGAAAGTAGGTTTTTGCCCCATCCCTGCCCGAGTAGGGGATGCTGAGTCAGCTGCCAGGTAACGGCTTTACCGAGACGGTAAAGCGACCATTAGTTTCCCTCAATACTGGGAGTCGTGGTCGATAGGGTACTCAGGATCATAAACGCCCAGCGTCGGCGTTGTGTTTACCTGCATGGAGCCAGGTGTCTATTGACTTTCATATTGGCTTGGTCATACCGCTGTGTAGGATCAACTTGTCAATCCATCACCCCTGGTCCGAAAAATAAGGCCTAAGGAGTGATTGGGTCGTATCAATCTGTTATCCGGGTCAATCGCCAGGGCGTCACACTGCCCTGGCGATTGACCCGGAAGGTGTTGTTCACTTATTTTACGTAGGATTGATCAGTTAACCAACCATACTGAATATGTTCGTCGGCCGTTGCTTTCTTTATGTTGCTTCAAAGGGCGATCCGGCCGCCCCGCTCACTTTATGTTGAGCTGGGGCCAGACTCCACTTGGCTGAATAGGCCACCACACCATGAACTGCTCCTTACCCCTTCTCGCTATGGGACTACTCAGCCTGCTGGGCCTGATCGCCTGTGACAATGCCCACACGGTTCTTAAGGGAAGCTTTAAGGGAAAACCCTATGAGCTGCTCTCGATTGAAACCAAGGGCTTCAGCACCAACCGAATTGACTATGCCCTCAAGCTGGGCTCTTATAAGCAGGTTCGGATCGATGCGCTGACCACTGACTGGGGACCGCCCTACGCCGACGAACTCTATGGCAATGCCCGCCGCGTCTATATCGACAAAAGCCCGGCTCCCTACTCCAATCAGGGCGATGATCCCCAGCGTCATCCTGCGACAATGCTCTATCTGTCGCCCGAGCGGTTCAGCAAAGACGTCTTTGAGCAGTATGCTTCCCTACTGCAAAGCGAGTGGCCAGTTATTGATCAGCAATTCGCCCGGGATGAGTATGACCGGTTTCCCCGCATTCTGGGCCTAGTTTACGGGGAGCCTCAAAGCTTTGCCCGCTTGTTTACGGGTAAGAAAGAGGGCAAGCCCCACGCCATCAAAGTGGAACCCGATGGCCGCGTCCGGTATAGTCCCCTTACGGACTGGGCCAATGATGAGTACAGTGGGCTATCTGACAAGGTACAGATGCCAGGCAAGCATATTTATGTGGCCACCGGCAAGTTGACTGGTCTAACTCTGGCTCAAGTACAGTCCTACAAAGATGAGTTGGGCAAAACCCTGAGCGATTATTTCTTGGTGCAGGAAACGCCCGATACGCTCTCCCTCAAGTAGTCAAGAGTTGCGCCAGATGAGCCGGTTTGGTGGTGTGCTCAACGCCTGCCGGGCGCACAGCACTCAAAACGTAAGATCGCTAACACGTATCGGTTGGCCCGGTCTAACTTCGGCCCATCTACCCTCACTAGTAGGCGCCGGTCAGCGAAAAGTCACCATAGGACCGAAACGCAGTTACTACAATTCGTTCAGCTGGCAGCGGGAGGGGACAGCTGGCCGTTAGGCAGAAGCGGACCCGCCGGTAGCCTACCTGGTGGAGCCGCAAAAGACTCCC
>NZ_JAFMYW010000060.1 GCF_017353175.1 Fibrella forsythiae
CTGGAGGAGGGGGTGGTTCTTAAGGTAAAACGGGGCGTCTATAAGTGGCAGTCTGCCGACCAGAGTGAGCTGCCCGAAGTGGCCGGTATTGTGCCCAACGGGGTGCTTTGCTTGCTCACCGCCGCCACGCAGTACGAGCTGACCACCTTTGTGGCCTCAGCCTACCAGGTTGCCATTCCCCGAAAGGCTAAAGTAATTCTGCCGGTCTATCCCCCCATTCAGCTCTACTACTGGAATAAGACCGCCTATGAGCTGGGACGTACTACGGTTGTCCTTGACGGAGCCAGCCTGCCCATCTATGACCCAGAAAAAACGGTGTGTGACTTTCTGCGGCAACGCCACAAACTGGGCCCGGATCTAGCCAAAGAAGTGCTGACAACCTACCTGGGGCGACCGGATCGCCAGGTAGCCCGGCTGGTAGACTACGCGGGGCAGCTGGGCCTGGGTCATTATATCGACAAGACGCTAAACCTGCTGCTGTGAAAAATACAATCGCCTCCATCCAGCATCAGCTCAAGGAGCTTGCCGTGGCCGATGGGAAAGCCTATCAGCTGATACTAACGCGCTACTTTCAGAAGCGGTTACTGTTTCGGCTGGCGGCTTCGGCCTACAGTGCCCAGTTCTGTTTGAAAGGCGGCCCCCTGCTTTACGCCCTGGAGCAGGAAAAGAGTCGGCCTACGCTGGATATTGATTTGCTAACCGTAAGCCTGAGCCGCCAAACCGAGCAGCGGCCCCAGATATTCGCTCAGATCAGTGGCCTGGATTACCCACCAGACGGGGTGGTATTTGACGCCGCTACCCTGAAAGGCGAGCCAATTAAAAAGGCGGGCCCATATCCGGGGGGGCGCCTGAAGCTGCT
>NZ_JAFMYW010000061.1 GCF_017353175.1 Fibrella forsythiae
ATTTCGCTTTAAGAAGATCCGCAGGAGATAGGCAGCAGCGATCATGCAGACTAATCCACCAACTCGAAGCACAGTGTAAGTAGTTGTTCCGCCCGGACTGATCATTGGAGCCGCTAGCCGAAAAGCCGCAGTCCCTGCAATGGCAAAACAAATGGTCAACAATAAGGAAGTTGATTTGGACACTATGCTTTAGTTTTCAGTAAAGAAGAAACTTTTCAAGTTTTGTCAGGGCCAATTTGTCGAACTATCTAACTTAGGCGTTTACCTTATCACCGAAACCAGCCTGCACCATTTAGGCTTTAACTCAAAGGCTGATGGTGACCATAAACTAAGCTACCATCAGGTAGGCTACGCCTTTACACCTTGGACTGGTCGGGCTGCCGCATTGGCCCTTTCCCAGGCGAGTGGACCCCGCAGTGCGAACCAACCAAGCCCATAATCGACCAAGTTACAAAGCGCTCTCCTTCAGCGTGGTCGACGGGCTATCGTACTGCAAAAGGCCCCGCCACTTACCCTGCAAGCGGTAGCGCTGGCCCGTTACCTGATTTTCCAGGATACCCTCAACTGAGCAGGTCAGGTAATAGGCCGTTACCTGACGGCTGATAGCCAGCCTGGTTCGGGGCGGAATGCTGATGCTTACCAGCCGGTTGGGCGCAAAGCCGTAGGGCGTTTGCTGCTCAGCGGGGCTCAGGGAATAAGTCTCCGGGGAGTAATCGAATAC
>NZ_JAFMYW010000062.1 GCF_017353175.1 Fibrella forsythiae
AGCATCCTGACGCACCAGTTGGCCCGACGCGTTGGTGACGTAGAACTCCAGCCGGTAGGTGTAGCCCTGCCCCTGGGTATCCAGCCCACGGTCCACAAAGACGGTGTCGGCCACGGCTTGCAGGCTGGTGGTGATGGCTGTGATCTGGGTGAAGGTCGTGCCCGTCAGCCCCAGCGAGCGGAACAGCCGGTACTGGAAGGGCCCGCCCCCGTCGGCGGGATTCAGCCCCAGAGGTCTGGTCCAGCGCACGGTGATCACCCCCCGACCCAGGCCGGTGGCCGGCCCCGTGCTGTCTACGGTGACATTGGTCAGCACCGGAGCCAGCAAGGGTAAGGCCAGACACACTTCCTGAGATTGGACACTCTGCCCACCCACGGGCAGGGGGTATTGGGCCACGATGCGGTAGCTGTACGAGACGCCCCGGCGAAGACCCGTCGTATCAGTAAAGGTCGAAGTCGTCAGCGGTACATTCCCAATACGGGTATAGCCAGGCAAGATGCCCGTAAAACAGGGTGGGGTTGGGCGATTGTCGCAGCCCTCCTTGCGGTAGATGATCATCTGGGCTGGTGCCTGATCACTGCCGCCCACCGGGCTACAGCTGTAGGGAGACCAGCTCAGCTGGATAGCCCGCCCCGAGGCGTTGCCCACCGTCGCCCCACGCGCCGTCAGGTTCTGGGGGCGGGGGCCGATCAGCCGCACGCCAAAAGTGGCAAAG
>NZ_JAFMYW010000063.1 GCF_017353175.1 Fibrella forsythiae
TTTTGCCACTTTTGGCGTGCGGCTGATCGGCCCCCGCCCCCAGAACCTGACGGCGCGTGGGGCGACGGTGGGCAACGCCTCGGGGCGAGCTATCCAGCTCAACTGGTCGCCCTACAACTGTAGTCCGGTGGGCGGCAGTGATCAGGCTCCCGCTCAGATGCAAATCTTTCGAAAAGAAGGCTGCGGGGGTACCATCCCGCCCTGCACTACCGGCGCTCCGGCGGGTTACACGCGCATCGGGCTAGTTCCACTGGGTACGTCCACCTTCACCGATACAACGGGCCTGCGTCGGGGCGTCTCGTACAGCTACCGCATCGTGGCCCAATACCCCCTGCCCGTGGGTGGCGAAAGCGTAGCCTCCACCGAAATATGCCTGGCCTTGCCACTACTGGCCCCCGTGCTCACCAACGTGACCGTCGATAGTACGGGCCCGGCTACGGGCGTGGGTCGGGGGGTGATCACCGTGCGCTGGACACGCCCCCTGGGGCTGAATCCCGCCGACGGGGGCGGGCCCTTCCAGTACCGGCTGTTCCGCTCGCCGGGACTGACGGGCACGACCTTCACCCAGATCACAGCCATCACCACCAGCCTGCAAGCCGTGGCCGACACCGTCTTTGCGGACCGTGGGCTGGATACCCAGGGGCAGGGCTACACCTACCGGCTGGAGTTCTACGTCACCAACGCGTCGGGCCAACTGGTGCGTCAGGATGCC
>NZ_JAFMYW010000064.1 GCF_017353175.1 Fibrella forsythiae
TCCTGTTGTCAGTGCCGGTGGCTTTACCTGGAACCTCGGTTTCAACTACACGTATAACAACAACCTTGTTAGCGATGTATATCCCGGCCTGGACCGAATCAACATTCCGCTTTCGAACGGGGCAGGTTCAGACGTGTATGCCGCCAAAGGGTTGAACTACCCAGCACTGTATACTACAGACATTGCCCGGGTACAGAATACGGACCCAACTGGTGCTTATTACGATGCTTCGGGCCAGTTTGTTGGCCGGCCGGTGGTTAACCCAACAACGGGCTACCCTATCCTGAACACTACGCTGCAGTATCAGGGCACCACCCAGCCCAAGCACCGCTTTGGCTGGACCAACACGTTCGCTTATAAAGGCGTGTCGCTGAATACGACCATCGAGTATCGCGGCGGTGCCGTAATCTATAATTCGATCGGCAATGCGCTGGAGTTTACGGGGGCCGGTATTCGTACCACCTATAACGACCGCCAGAACTTCATCTTCCCAAACTCAGTTTTGGCGACAACCAACGCAGACGGCAGTAACTCGTTCGTCAACAACAGCAGCGTGACTACCCGCGACGGCAACCTGGAGTTCTGGACCAACTCGGGCTACCACAACGCCGGATCAAGCTACGTCACCTCGGCCGACTTCTGGAAACTCCGCGAAGTGTCCATCAGCTACGAC
>NZ_JAFMYW010000065.1 GCF_017353175.1 Fibrella forsythiae
CCCTGTTGTCAGTGCCGGTGGATTCACCTGGAATATCAGCACGAACTATACGTATAATAACAACACAGTTACCGACGTATATACTGGTCTAGACCGGGTGAATATTCCACTTTCGAACGGGGCAGGTTCAGATGCCTATGCCGCCAAAGGGTTGAACTATCCTGCTCTTTATACTACGGATATTGTTCGGGTACAGAATACGAATCCAAACGGAGCCAACTATGATGCCACTGGTCAATTCGTGGGGCGGCCGGTGATTAACCCGGCTACGGGCTACCCCATCCTGGACACCGAACTGAAATACCAGGGCACTACGCAGCCTAAATACCGGTTCGGCTTCTCGAACACGTTTGCCTATAAAGGGCTGTCGCTGAACGCGGTTGTTGAATACCGTGGCGGTGCCGTAATCTATAATCAGTTGGGCAGTGCCCTGGAGTTTACGGGGGCCGGTATCCGTACCACCTACAACGACCGCCAGAACTTCATCTTCCCAGGCTCGGTCATTGCCAACGCCGACGGCTCCTTCTCCAATAATACCAGCGTAACTACCCGCGACGGCAACCTGGAGTTCTGGACCAACTCGGGCTACCACAACGCCGGATCAAGCTACGTCACCTCGGCCGACTTCTGGAAACTCCGCGAAGTGTCCATCAGCTACGAT
>NZ_JAFMYW010000066.1 GCF_017353175.1 Fibrella forsythiae
GGCAATCAGGCCGGATCAATGCGGCTCGGCATGCTCCAGCTTTAAGGGCAGGTAAGGGCTGGTTCGTCCGTTCTGAAGTTGCCGGGCGCGGCCATAGGCCTGATCGACATAGTCCATAATGTCCATCCCGTTATTGGAAGGAAACAACCGGTTGGCACCCAAGGCATTGACCAGTAAGACAATGGTCACCTGGCCGGGGTACTTCATCCAGATGGAGCGCAGGCCCCGGTAACCGCCGGGAAAACTCGGATCCGTGGCCCACTGCCATCCGTCATGGTAGTAGACCACCTCCTGGTCCCCCAGCAACGCGGCATAACAGCCGTATCGATTCTCCAGCAGCGTTGTCTTCAGGGAGCTTGAGAGCACCGATTGATCAGCCGAAGAGAGCACCCTGGCAAACAGCTGCCCCGCCTGGTCAGCGGTCATGTACCAGCCTATTGCCCCCGCCGTACCCGTGTAGTCACCCGTCACGTAGCCCCGGCCGCCCCGGTAGGGATAGCTGTATAAGCTAGCCGCCTGGTTGAGCGGCTCATTAACATGGATACCTGGCAATCCAGCAGGTTTGAAGACCAGCGAGTCCACCGCCCGTTGGTAGAGCAGACTGGTGTTGCGCGCATCTAGGGAATTATCCCCGGT
>NZ_JAFMYW010000067.1 GCF_017353175.1 Fibrella forsythiae
TTCATGATCTTGGCCATCGCCTGCAGATAGGGCTGGTTCTGGGCTGCCGACTGCTGCTCGATGTAGTTGTAGTTCTTCAGGTTGGTATAGGCATTGTTCCAGATGGCCTGATTGAAGGTGTTGGTGAACTGGTAGTTCTTGTCCGAGGTGGCGATCGAATAGTTGCCGCTGTAGTTCCAGTAGCCCATCCACAGATTCAGAAACGTGAAGCTGGTCTGGTAGTAGGTGGCCGTGTTGGCCAGGGCGTTGGGCAGCACCAGCTCGGGGGTGGCGGCCGTGACCTGGTTGGGGTTGTTGTTGACGTCGAAGAACTCGTCTTTACAACCCGACGAGACGGCGAGCAGCAGAGCGAGAGATCCGATGGCTATTTTTTTGCTAAACATGGTCTTGTCTTGATTGAGGTTAGAAACCAATGCCCACGCGGAAACCGTAGAAACGGGTTGGGGGTGTCTGGTATTCGTTGGTGGTGCCCTGTGCGTTGGAGTTGTCCAGGGAGTACTCGGGGTCGGTGAAGACGTTGGTCTTTGGCCGCAGCATCAGCAGGTTTCGTCCGGTCAGGGCGATGTTGAAGGTCTTGACGAACTTGGTGAGTCCCAGGATGGAGGCGGGGAT
>NZ_JAFMYW010000068.1 GCF_017353175.1 Fibrella forsythiae
TTCAGCGCTGGATCGAGGCGGGACCGAAGGAAAAATGGAGTTTTGTCCAGTAGTCTGGGAGAAAAGTCGGAAGATCCACTGCTGACCTGGGAGAAGACCAAACGACGAGCGCCGGGCCCTCCTGGCGGAAGGGCTAAAAAGCAGGCCACAACAGGCCAAACCAGGCTGGCCAAGGGCGGGTCACCCGGCTTTGCAGGCCAGGCTGAAGCGCCGCCGGGAGCCTGCCTGGCGCCTGCCTGGCGCCTACACTTGTAGTCACCACGCCACGGCGGTCCGGTGACTTGTCCGGGCGCCCACTGCGTCGCTGAAAAAGAGGGCTGGCCAGGCCCCGATAGGCCCCTCAGGGGCTTGTTTCAAACCGGTCACTACTCAAACAGTGAGCGAGCGGTCAAGGGGCTTCCCCGGCTATGTAACCGCTCTGTCATATATCACCGTGGTAAGGCCCTACAATTGTAATGAGGCGATAGTGCGTGGCGGGGTCCTGTCTGGGATTTGGCCTCCGGTGAGCGAAGAATTTTGGCTTAGTTGGCTTATAATGAGCAAGTTGACTCTTTTTTGCGGTA
>NZ_JAFMYW010000069.1 GCF_017353175.1 Fibrella forsythiae
TTGCCCAGCGATGTGATTTCGCCGGGCCGGACCGAGGCCGGGACCTCGCCCGCTTCCTTTTCGGTCAACGCCAAAACCGGGGATGTGTGCTGGGATGCGCCCATGGAGGCTGGCCAGTACAACTACGCCTTCATCATCCAGGAGTGGCGCAACGGCGTGCTGATCGGGGAGATCACCCGCGACGTGCAGGTGATCGTCATCGACGCCACCAACAAACGCCCCCTGATCGACCCCATCGCCGACGTCTGTGCCGAGGCGGGTACCCTGGTGACCCAGAACATCCGGGTGGTGGACCCCGACGGCAACCGGGTGATCGTGCTGGGCTACGGTGGTCCCTTCAACCGCTCGGCGGATAACGTGGTCTACAACCCCTCGATCATTCCGCCCGCTTTTGCTACGCTGACGCCCAACGGCACGGCTCAGAACTCGCCAGCCACCAGTGTGTTCAACTGGCAGACTAACTGCGCCCAGCTTCGGCAGGAGCCCTATCAGATCACCATCAAGGCCAACGACATTCCCACCAACCGGTCGGTGTCGCTGGCCAG
>NZ_JAFMYW010000007.1 GCF_017353175.1 Fibrella forsythiae
CTCACCGCGTTTTTTGGCTTTTCGGGTCGTTTTCAGGCACTTAGGCCGAAAAAGTAAGCTCATCGATAGCCAAATCCCAGGTAGGACCCCGCCACGCACTACCGAGCCATTACAATTGTAATCCAGTTTTCCGGTGATATATGACAGGGGGTCTGCGTGAAACAGTAAGTCGCGTGGAACACGTTGCGCATGAACGAATCGCTCTGATTTATTTTTATTACCCCATGAACCTGACCATCACTCCCGGCCAGCTCATCGAGCTGGAGACGAAGCGCTACCTGGTACTCTATGCAGATACCGATAGAGATATCCAAATCCAGTACCTGGGCTTACTGGGTAGTGATGGAGAGACGAGGGAGTTTCGGCATCATGCCTTCACGGAGAAACCCATCTTGATCATTCGGCAGACTACGCTGGAGTATGCCTATTATGGCTGGGATAAAGTGAAGGTGGACTATGCCGCTGGGGACTTCACTGAACATTTTGAGGCATAAAAAAGCCCTTCCCCCACTCCGGGGGAAGGGCTACTCGCCTGGGGTATGCTCCACGCCTTCAACGGCCTCTAGGGAGCTATTATGTATGCGTCAAAAATACGCAAATCATTATAAGTGGTCTTGATCAGTAATATCCTTGAAGCCGAGCAGGATGGGATCAATTCCTAGATACCGCAGGGAGATGTCATACTCGTCTTCAGGCGGTTGAGTTTTCGGCCAGGTCAAGGTGAGCACTCGCCCTGAAGGAGATTTGGCCTCCTCGCCCTTTACCAGCCGCGTTAGGCGTTGAAACGCATCCCGTCGACCTTTCACATCGTAATCATTGAACCGTCTGAAGGTGTCCCAGTCAACATAAGCTACGTTTGTTTCTGGGTTTAGAAACCCGCCATGGGGCAATGGCTCCGCATCCAGTTCAGGCGTGTACACCACGTTGAGCGTCACTGATTGACCAGGCTGATAGAGAAACGTCCACGAGATTTTCATGCCGTAATTTACTCACAAACTATAATTCCAGGTCAGGCATTCAGTCTTCTGCTTCGGCCCACCGGTGCGCATCCCATTGACCGCCAGTGTTTGCTGAATATCCCTGGTGTTCCAGCCCTGTTGCTTTCTGTACTCGAGTAGATCAGGCTCCGGGTAAGAGCTGAGCAGGAACTTGCCCTGCATGGTTGAACACTTGTCGAGGAGCTGCTTGAAATCGTCCCTGGTGTAGCCGTCATAATGGCCCTGGTCACTCGATACGTAGGGCGGATCCAGGTAGAAGAACGTGTTGGGCGTATCGAACACGTCAATGACCTTTAGGGCATCCCGGCACTCCACCGTTACGTACCGCATGCGATCCTTGTAAGCCTCCGTAAAACGATTCTTCTTGTTGTAGATCGTGCTCGGTGACTGACCCGACCGATCATAACCAAACGTGCCGCCGATCTTACCGGCAAAGCCCTGATTGGCCTGCGTCCATACCGCCCAGGCCATGGCCAGTGTGGTAGCTTCGTCTTCGTCAGTGTGGTAGATTTCTTTGGTCAGATCGAACTGCTGCCGGGCATGAAAGGTCTCATCGATTAGCGTTTGCAGGCTTTTCCAGTCGTATTTAATGGCCTGATAAAACGAGAGCACCTTCCCGTTGAGGTCATTGATCACCTCGAAGTCGGAGGCTTCTTTGGTCCAAAATAAAGCACCGCCACCGACGAAGCCTTCAACGTAGATCTTGTGGCTGGGGATCATCGGGTGCAGGTGAGCCAGCATGTTTTGTTTGCCACCGTAATAACGAATGGGCGGGGTCAAGGAGGTTTTCATTGGAGAAGAAAAGAGGGTTAGGTACTGGTTAATACACCGGAGATATCGCCTGTACCACCCACTAGCACCGTCAGCCACCAGAACAGCGTATCCGCTGCATCGGTCAGGTGGGTGGTCAGGTGCTGGTCGATGGCCTGGTTACGCTCATCGGTTTTGTCTTTCTCGAAGCCATTGCGGCCCTGTTTGGTCCCAGCTCCCAGCATCGCTGAGGTACCGACCATGGTATTCTCTCGGTTGAAGCGCTGGAGCGGTACGCCGCTCGTCTGTTCCCGCAGGGCTTTGCCCCAGGCCAGGTAGCGCTCGTTGTGGGCGGGCACCTTCCCGATATAGCGCTCAATGACCGTCCACCCGTTTTTGCGGAGGGTATCGATGACCACGCTGGCGTACGTGTTTTTGCCCAGGCCCGACGTACCTACGGCCGTCAGGTCAAAGACGTACTCGACCCGCTTGCGTAGCCGGTATTTGTAGTAGTCGCAGAACTTCTGCACCACGTCAACAGTCTCCTGGGGGTGAGGCAGGTAGAAGTGATTCAGGTACCGCACCTCATCGCGGCCGGTCTTGTTCCGGGAGATAAAGCGGCTAAGGCGCTGGCCCACCCACAGACAGTTAAAACTTGCCCCGTAGTCACCGGCAATCGTTAAATCCTGAGTCGGATCATCGTCAACGTCCTTCCGGCAATCATTGAATAAAGCCCCGAACTCCTGATTGTCGACGTACCCATAATCGATCGCATCATAACAGTGAAGGTCCCGATCGAAAGACGGGTAAAAACCACCTTCCGCACCCTGGTCTCGTTTGCTCAGGATCTGTGCGTTAAAGCGGGCCGGTGGCAGATCGCGCCTTTGTTCCCGGAAGTAGGCCATGCCCAGCACGTCGATGTTCACGAAGCTACTGGCCTCATGGTAGTAGGTCAGCTCCCGACGCAGTTCACCCAGCAGTGCCTGGTGTTCGATGATCCGGGCCGTGGCAGACGAGTTCGGTCCTTTCCTCAGACGTTGCCGATCGTCGTAAATGGCCTGCTCCAGCGCCAAAATGAGCTCGACGGCCTGCCGGTTATGGGGTAGGTTAGCCTGGGCCTCTGCCTCGAAAATCCATTTGGCCTCCTTGCCAGTGGGCATGTCCGTGGTGAACCATTCCCCGTGCAGCAGGTGGCAGTGACCGTACCGCTGCCGGTTGCCCCGCTTGATCGGCCGCACCTCTTCGTCGAGCTTGCGTTTGTTGATGAATTTAACCTCATCACCCAGCACCGCATCGACGCTGAGGCCGTTGGCGGAGCCTGGTCGATCCTGACCCACCAGCGGCACCACTGACAGCTCATCACCGTCCCGGATGAACATCGAGTACTTCGGATCCAGTGGCGAAAAGTAAGGGAGTTTTAAGCCTAAACTCCTCTCCGGATACCGACCCACCCAGTAGTTTCGATCGCGCTCGTAGCCCAGCCGGTGCAACCCGTTCAGGATGGCCGGTAGTGTCCGGGTCAGGATCTGAATGTAGGAGACGCCCAGCAACACAAACGAGCCACGGGGCATCTGCTTGACGCAGTCGTGCAGGTGCGGAGCCAGAATGCCATCGGACTTACCACCGCCCCGGCCGATAATCCCCGTAAAATTCTGGGGGTTGACCAGCCTGGCCATGAGTTGGGCCGAGTTCATGTGGCCCTGCCGGATATCGCGGGCCTCATCAACACCCGGTACATTACGAACAACGGTCATGGCTCAGGCTGGTCAGGTACATCTTCAAACTCGACGTCGTCGATCAGCAGCTCGCGTTTAGCTTTGGCCTCACCCAGGAAGCGTTTCACCTGGTCGAGCAGCTTCGGATCCCGTTTAGCGCCGCCCGTCACCAGGGCCGGGTTAAAGTCCAGGTGCATTTCGATCACCGTGGCCCCACCACCCTCCAGGGCTTTAGGCTGATCGTAAGCGCCCAGGGCAATCAGATTTTTATCGCATTGGGCAGCCACGGCTAGTTTACCGTTTACGATAGCCGTCTGACGGAGTGCCTTGATCTGGGAGACTAAGACGATTTTGTCGAACTCCACTACTGCCGGTTCGATATGAGCATAGAACCGTTTGGCATTCCGGACCTCGTAATACACGACGGTTTCCTGCAGCCCCCATTCAATGCCAAAATGAGACACCACCTGCCCATCATGCTTGGGGTTGTGGGTCATGATGTAATCCCGGATCTGCATCCACCGCAGGCGGTGGACCTTCAGCTCCGGGGGCAGCTCATCGACGCCCCCCTCTTTATACCACTGGATTAGGGCATCAAAAATCTCGTCAAATCGTCTCATCAGTCAAGGAGGTCAGCAGGGTTTGGTAGTGGATCAGCTTCTGGGCGTACGTGGCATTAGCTGGCTCCAGAGTTGTTTTCTTGCGGTACAGACTCACGTAGGTGCGCAGGTTGGCCACGGTGAGGGGTTTGGCTTTTTTGGCCGGAACCTCGAAGGCGGCCGGGTTGTAGAGCCGGTCCAGCTCCTCGGTCACAGTCTTCACCCGGAGCGCCAGGCGCAGGCGCTGATCAGCTTGGTCAGGCTCGTCGAGGATCGCCCGAACCCTGGCTTTTAGTTCAGTGCGTTCGTTGAGTAAGGGAGCCTTTAACGCCTGATTATCAACTGGAGCGATCATGACTGCAGCCGGGGCCACAAGGAGCTGAGGTGTGGCCTGTGATAAACTGGCTAATGCAGCCGTCAGGCAGTTGCGCAGTTTGGTGCGGGTGAACGTATCCGCGCCCCGCTGGAGCAGATTCCAGGTGAGTGATTGTTGATCGTAGCCGGTGCCCTTCAGCAGCTTCAGGCCAGTCTGATAATCGGGTGTAGCCTGACCGAGCCAGGCTTTCAGTTCTGCACGCATAGAAAAGAAAAGGGGAACGCACCGAAACGGCGGTTCCCCTTTTTTTCGGTTGAGGGTATGTTATTGAGCGGGTTGGACAAGCTGCACATGCGGGAATTTCAGCGCATGGAGTTGTTCCAGTTGATCCTCCGTAATCTCACTCAGCACGTAGGTGCGATTGGTGAGCGGAACGAAAATCTCCTTTTGCCCTTTCAGGCCCACGAGCTTGTATTTGGAGGCCGTAGGCTCTACCACTGGAGTGGCCACTGCTTCAGTGGCCAGCTCCGTTTTTTTGTTCTCTGCCACGATTACGCAGTTGGTTTCATGGTAACAGTAGCCGCGGTGTACTTAACCAGGTTCGCCGCAAACCACTCCAGTTCAAACTTCATACCCCGACCGTCACCTGAGTTTTTGCCGGTATCGTAGGTGGCCCGGATGTTCACCTGGAACTCCTTGTCGCCACACTGGATCATCTCCGTCGAGCCTGGCAGGGGAGCCAGCACGATGAAGCGATCATTCTTAGCCAGGTTGAACAAGGTAACAGCGTCGTCTGACTCACCGGGCAGGTAGAACTCGGCTTTGCCTTTCAGCGACTGCCGGTCAGGTCCACCCATTGCCTCCAGCAGCACAGACGCCAGGTCTTTGGTGCTGTAGACTTCGATGAAGCCTTTGCCGGTGGCGCAGGTATGAGCCGTCGTTACCTTGTAATCGACTGGCTCCTGGAGCGTGGTAATATCACCGTAGGGGCACAGCAGGATCCGCTGCTGAAGACCACCCATGCGGTTGACATTACCTACGTCCTTAATTGACTTGTAGGTTGCTGGCATGGTTAGGCGGCTTTAACGGCCGGTTTAACAAGCTCCAGAAATCCTACTTTTTTGCCCACCAGTTCCGCCTGAAGCTCAGCGTCGGCCTGCAAGTCGGCCACCGAGTACTCGCGTGGATCTTCGTCGACGCCCTCCCGCTTGTAGCGGAACTTGGCTACCCGCACCGCGTAGGTCTTCTCATCGACAGTGATGGTCGGCGTAATACCCGGATCCGCCTTCAGGGCGTCCCGTTCAGCCTCCAGAGCCTTGATCGTTGCGGCCTGGCCTTCGATGATCTCGTCACGTTCTTTGACGTCGGCCTCCAGGCTCTTGATTTTTTCTGCTTGATCACTCATGATCTGTTGTTGGTTTATGCGTCAGGCGTATCAGTTACTGGCTACTGGAGCACGAACTGATACGCCTTGGGCAAGGTGAGAGGTTGATTATTGGTCGGAGCGGAACACCAGGCCTGGAATCACAAAGCCCAGTCCACGCCAGAAGTCAGAGAGCAGCTTCACTTCACGCTCGAAGGGCTGCATATCGAAGGCCTTCTCGTTCTGGGTGCGCTTTTTGAGCATGATCGCGTTATCCTTTGGCGTGCACCAGATCCGCGTCGAGCTGCCCATGGAGGCGTAGCCCTTCACGATCAGGCTGGTGTTCTCAATCGTGTTGTCGATGCTGGCATCGCCACGGGTGTCTTTACCGTACTTGTCACGCTTGCCGCGCAGGTAGCGGCGCTCCAGGGTCTCCGAGCACACGATCGTCATCGGCAGCTTCCAGTAGCGCTTGTCGAGCTGATCGGCGAAATCCTCGAAGTACTTCACCAGCAAGGCGTTGTCCGTCGCCGGAATAGCGCCCATCGTAATGGGCACGATGCTGCCCGCTGTGGTCAACGTGTTCATCACCGTCAGGTAGCCGTTCATCGAGGCACCCTGAGCACCAGCCGTACCCGCCGTTGGCTCCGCGCGCACACCTGAGCCGATTTCATAGAGCTCCAGATCTTCCTGAATCTGGGGAATGATCTTCACCTCGATCCACCAGCGGATAAAGGGCCACTCTGATGGTTTGACGCCTTCGCCCGTCAAAAAGCCCAACCAGCTCGCCTCCAGATCGTGGGGCGTAGCTTTGGTGTCGACCTTCTGGTGGTACATGGCAATCGTAACCGGATTGAAGGTCGTGTTGCCGATTGGCGTAAAGGCCGCCTGGTAGGCCTGTACCAGCCGGGTTTGCAGCGTCTGTGAGGCCCGCCAGATGGTGTCGTCCTGCACGATGGGCGTGAAGAGCTCTTCGCTTTGCAGAGTGCGGAACAGCAGCTGATACAGCCGACGCATGTTTTGTCCCGAGTTGAGGTAATACGCCCCGAAGTCGGACACAATGTTTGTGATGTTTAACGCCACGATTAGTCGTTAGAAAAGGTTGAAAAATTCGGTTAGTTAATCAGGTGGGCGATGCCTGCAGACTCGGCCGTGTAGCTGAGCGTGATCTTCTCAGTCTGATCGGCATCAGCCTGCTTGTCGTTGGCATTTTTAGGCGTGGTCGGCTCGGCGCCGTTCAGACTACCCAGGCGCGTTACTTCCGACTGAGCCGTTTCCAGTTCGCCCTTGGCTTTGTCCCGCTCTGATTTTACCGTGTTTAGCTCCGTAGTCAGGCGCGTTACTTCCGCGTTGGCGTTCGTCAGTGCTGCTGGATCAGCGGCGGAGGCAATGGCTTCGAACTGGGCCTGGGTAACGATGGCACAGCCGGTTACGCCAAGGGTAGCCAATTCTGCATTGGCCGATTCGAGCAGACTATCAGTCAGCTGCTCTCCCTGGAGCCCGGCAAGGGCCTCCAGGGCAGGTACTTTTTTAAATCCGAACATATCGGTACGGGTTGAGGAAATGGTTAGTGAAGCACTGGTGCCGCGCAGGGCAGCGAGAATTTCTTTTTCGGTGGCAATGCCGTCGAGCATGCCTTCGGAAACGCCCTGATCGGCCATGAACATGGCCCCCTTCAGAATGCTGGCGTTTCTGCCCAGGTTAGGGCGGCGGCTCTTGACGTAATCAATGAAGCGGGTCGCTTCAGCGGTGGCAATAGCTCGGAGCGGCTCGGTGTTTCCCTCCTGAGCCGCACGTACCTCGGCGTTCTTCTCGGTAGACTGATCAGCGTAGAGGTCCTTGATGACAATGCCGTTCTTTTTGAAATAGCCCGAGAAGTCCTGCCAGGTAATGTAGGTGCCGATGCTGCCGACCATATCGGACGATCGGCCACCGTAGAACCCATCACAGGCGACTCCGATGGCGTAGCCTGCTGAAGCAGCCATGCCGTAATCGACCACACAGGCCGTATTCCAGGGAGCTGCCAGCAGTTTGTCGGCGATCCTGGTGCCCGCCATCGATTGCCCGCCCGGTGAGCTGAGCTTCACCAGCAGGCCGGTCACGTTCTGGTCGCGGTAGATCAGATCGAGTTTATCGCAGATATACTGCGCGTAATAATCGTAGATCGCCCCCCGGATCTGTATAACAGCGATGGAGTTAGGCAGCTGCGCTTTGGGATACCATACCCAGTTGAATTCGTAGATGATCGGATCCTCTTCGGGGGTCTCCAGCGCCATCGGCGCGTGGGCCAGTTGCATGGCCAGAGCGTTACCGGTGGCTGGCTCAATGGCCCAGGGCTGGTTGGCCAGATCGGCCAGGGTAAGGGTGTATTTAGCCATTTTGGGCGATGGTAGGCGAGATGAGGAAACAGGGCTGATCGAAATCGCCAGCCAGCTTCAGGGTATAGCCCCGGCTGTCGGGTACGTCTCGGCCTGAGTTGTAGGTGTAGGTCAGGGTCATACCCGTGAGCAGTGACCCGACCTGACGCCAGCTGCCCGCGTACTCACGTAAGCGAACCAGTAGAGGGATACCCGATAGGCTCGTCAGAATAGTGGAATACGTCGGCGCATCGTTGGGCGCAAAGCCCTGAATGGCGATCTGGTGGAGCGGCCCGTTATCGGTATCGCTCTCCTGATCGTCGTAGGACAGCATGCCTGGTGTACAGTAGAAAGCCTGCCAGCTGTAGCCGGGTTTCAGGCTTACGCCGCCCGTGGCAGCGCTGAGATCGGCAATGCCCGCAATAGGCAATATGCGAAGCTCAGCGCCTCCACCAGGGTTCCAGGATGTCGGGCGGGTGTTCATGGGTTTAGGTTGACACTACATGTCTGAAAGGAGGAATCGTCGAATAGCAGCCACGAAATAGGGACCTGACCAGCCCGAAAAACAGGTCAGAACTCAATCATAAAAAAGACGGCCCGTCCAGTAGAGGGGCCGTCTGGGAAATCGCATGAAAAGTAAACCAGCTACGAAATAGCAGAGTCCTGATGACGGTTGTAGTGACGCAGTGCTGCAGCCAGTGGGTAGACATCTTCACCAACGCCCCATCGGTTTAGCGTCAGCTCGGCCGCTTTGCGAATTGAAGCCGTTGTCTCCATGCGCAGGGCAATCTCATCGCGCAGGCGCTGGCGGAACGTACGCAGTACGAACTGATTGAATTCCAGCTCACGGGCCGGGGTAATCAGGCTGGCCACGCCGAGCCGGATCTGCCACTCGGGAATGGTGATAGGCATCGTTTCGGTCAGCGTCTCATGGCCTGCCCCACGATCCATGGAGTCGGCATGCCGCATCTGCTGACGTTCAAGCAGAGCGAGTAGGTAAACGGCGTACTGATTGAATTGCTTGCGATGATCACGGCTAACGTGGAGCGGCTGGCCCTGGGTAGAAGCGAGCACGACTTGTTTAACCAATGGAGTAACGGCAAGAGTAAGAGTGCGATAAGTAGCCGGGTTCACAGAAAAGAGCGCTGGGTAGAAAAGTCTAGTATAAACTTAACAGGCCGTTAGGGCAAAAAATAGGTCAGAACTCAATCAACATAAAGTTACTTATCCGAATTCCTTATTTTCCCGGGCAATGCGGGTAGTTTCCGCCTCAACCGCCTGAGCATTAACCTCCTCGATAAAATTGGTCTGCCCCGTCAGCATCCGCTGGAAGGCGTTGGCGTGAGCCAGCGTGTTTTTAAGCTGTTTGGTCACCTCGGTGATCGCCTGACGCTTTGCGGAACTGCTGAGCGTATCCCAGTTTTGAATCAGCGGGGGCAGGGACTCCGCCACGTCGAGCGAGTTGATGTTCGCCTCCAGCTCGTTGATATAGTCCCGCATGAACCCGTCGGCAAATTGCAGGTGAGCGGCCGTTTTGACGCTTTGCTCGCGGCCAAAGGCACTCAGGTTGGTTTCGATCAGTGCTTCGGCAAACCGGGTGGCCTGCTGCTTATGATGGTTCTTCATAAGGGTAAAACAAGTTGATTTCTGTATTGTCCCGTTTCTCCGTAATGTCTACGTCGCCAGTTGTCATGAGAATCGAAGTGGTGGTGGCAGACGTGGCAAAGGCACTTGAGGTTGAAAAAGCTAAGATTGTCCGGGTTGTGGTCCAGATGCGCGCAGTGCAGCTTGACTTTCTTACCGGTTTTGGGGTGAGGTTTGCCGTGTTCGGCTCCGCACGCCTCACATTTGCCCCGCCCCCGCACGAAACGGATAAAGTAGCTGATCTTCAGCCAGCGTTTGGGGCGGCCTTTTCCGTAGCGGCGGCGGTCGATGGGCATGGTTAGCGTAAGCTAAAGATTAGTCGAAGCGGCTGGAGTGTTGAAACAGCCGACGAAAAGCCAATCATACTCCACCAGATAGAAGGACGCAGGCACCAGGCGCGTAGCTTATGGATTGACATTGGAGGGAGGCGTATCGGTGGTTAGGTACGTTTCAGCGGTGGCCAGCTGCTCGGCTACCAGCCGATCCAGCTCCCGCTCCAGGCCTTTAGAGCGGGCCAGCAATTTTTTGTCGCGGTAACGCCCTTGGCCACTGGCAAAGTAAGCGGCCTGTGTATCCCTCACCTCTTTGATCTGGTTGAGCAGCTTCAGGTGATCATTGAGCAGGTTGAGGTGACCGTGGCTCATGGTCGTAAAGGGTATTGATAGCCCAGCTCCTGCCACCAGTTTGGCGCATTGGTCAACAATCAGATCGACCGCCTGGGGCTCCACATCGGGATGGCCCATCAGCGCGTGGGTGACAATGCTACGGATGTCGAGTTCGGTGTTTGGCGTGTTTGAATTCATCTTCAGCTTATTGGTTTGGCACCACAGCATTATGGTGCGTGTTGACATGTTGACAATAATTCACGTTAGTTTAGTCCTATTTAGGTGTTAACTAACTGATTTACAGATTACTCTACCGCGCAACTAGAGTCAACATTTAGCCGTTTTTGACACCCTTAACTTCCTGATTATCAGAGGGGGATTGTCAACTGTGGTGCGTTGACACGTGTTGACACGATGTCAACATCTGTCAACATGACTATGTTGCTATACGCCTATTGATAATCAGGGAGTTAACTGCTTTGAAAACGGCTAAATGTTGACAGATGTTGACACGTGTTGACATTGATTATCAATGGTTTAGGTACTTAATTGCACTAAATCGTGTCAACATCGCAACATGCACCGTAATTGATCAGAAATTACGCGCTCCGAACGCACCGGGATATTTGTCCATATAATCGTGGAGCTGGCGGTTTACCGCTTGCCTGGATTTGTTCAGCGCCCTGGCCATCTCCGTCTGGTTGTAGTTGTAGGCCTTCAGCAGCGCCGCAAATTCAAGCACACTGGGCGGCACCATAACCTTGTTTTTGGCTACCTGATAGGCTTCAAAGCCGCTGGCCATGAAGTACTCGCATACCCGAAGGGAGGCGGCCACGTACTCAACCTTGATGCCGAAACCCTTTACGCTGCCCAGGGTGCCGTAGGTGAAGGTCCAGTCCATGGCCGCCAGGATCAGGCTGATGCGCAGTACATACTCTTTGATCTTGCCGAAAATGCCACCCAGTACGTTTCGGTCCGTCAGGCTCTCCATCCGGTTGATCTGCCTGGTGTGTTTATCCTGCCATTCCTGAAACAGCTTCACCCCTTCTACGTGCATGGTCACCACCTGGGGCTCGGAGTCGGGCCAGTCCATGCGCAGCTCGTTGTGCAGCCGCTGGATCATGGTGGTATAGGGCTCAATGACCTCTTCGGGCAGGCTATAGGTCAGGTTGGGCGAGATCACCCGGTCAGTCTCGGCGAAGGCAAACAGCATCCGGAAGATGTAGCCCGTCTGGAGCCGGTTCTGCTCGTAGAAGCGGTAGAGCACGTCGGGCTGAGTGGAACCCATCACCGAGGCTACCAGGTGGTTTTTGTCGATGTAGGTGAATTTGTTACCCGCCCGGCGCATCGAGAAGGAGGAGGAAGGCGACCAGGCCGAAGTCCAGAACGAGGCCTCCGATTTGCCGGTTTTGTAGCGGTCCATGTCATCGAGCCACTTCAGCAGCTCATCCTCGTAGCGAACCACCCCCTTGTAGTTGTGACCGAAGACGTCTTTGATCAGCGACTCGAAGGTGATATCGGAGAAGAGCAACACTTTCTGGTTGGGGAATTTGTCTGAATTCTCGGCAGCGGCCGCCCGGCACTCATCCAGGTACAACCGGTTGTACTCGTCCTGGATCTTGTGCAACGGCCGCAGCAGGACGCCCTGGATCATGGACTTACCCGATGAGGAAATGCCCACCGTGGCTCCCCACATGCTCAGACACACCTGCCACCTGGAGGGCGTCTGAGCCCGGAGCGCTGAGCCGATAGCGGCCGAGGCGCATTGCAGTAGCGACAGACCAATAAAGGCACGCTCTCCGTGCATGTTCTCCACCAGCTGGGCGATCAGCGGTTTAAGCCGGTCGGGGAACACATCCAGGGGGAATACCAGGCCAGCCCGGCGTTTCTTGGTTTCCGCCTCCAGATCATCATCAGTTACCAGGGAGGCGTAGGCACCCGGCTTATCGGGCTGAGGTCCGGCTGGCTTTCTGAAGCCAGTACCGAGGTTAGGGGTATACTGGCGCATTAACAGTTATAGTCGTTGTGAAGAAAGGCTTCCAGCCGGATGGCCTCCGTCTCAGTCAGCGTGATGGAAGCCGCCGCCGTGTAGAGCTCTTTGGTCTCAGGCCGGAAGAGGAACTGCCCACCCGTCGAGACGATCAGGTTCGTAGAGAGTCGGTAGAAGCGCTCGGTGGGCACGTTGATCTCGGTGGTGTGATGCTGCACCGAGCGGGGAGCGATAGTCTGGTGCTGGATGAAATCACCGCCCGGCTGATTGTACTGCTGGTTGGTGGTTTCGTAGCGCGGCCCATAGGTGTTTTTGGGCAGGGCGGCGGCTACCTCCAGGCTCTCGATCAGCTCGACGGCCCTGTTGACGACCTCCTCGACGGTGGCCGGGTCAATGGGCCCTTGATCCAGCAGGGGAATTAGCTCCTGCTGGGCGTCGGCAAACGCCTGCCGCTTGGGGTTTAAAACAGAACTGGGATTCATACGTGGTGAAGCGGTAAGCGGAACTTGGTCCGGTTGCGGGTTGGATCAAACAGGTAGGAGATCACCAGCCAAAGCAGCGCGCCCCAACTCAGGGTCAGGGCGGCTGCCTTAGCGGCTAGCGGGAGCCAGATCAGGGCCTGGATCATAGCGGATCCAGCTCGTCCTCCACATCAATCAGATTTTCGAGGAACGCGGTAAAGTCCTCCTGCTTAGTAATACCGGCGGCAAAGAGCCCAATGGCTACGTCGTGGGAGGCGTGATCGAGCCTGATCGATTTCTCGCCGTAGTGCAGCTCCCAGACCGAGGCAATCAGTCCGTAGACCAGGGTACGTTCCCGGTCGGTCTCTACCAACTCCAGCAGGTCGGCCTCCTCCAGATCATCGTTGATGTAGGCGGCCATTGTCGACCCCAGTAGCACGGTGCCAGGATCAAGGTGCGCCATCATCGGCGTAGTACGCAGGTAGTCAATCGTCTGTTTGAAGGCCTCGAACTTAAAGCTACCGGGCTGGGCATTGACCGGGTCAGGCGGCCCGCCTGGGCCATCCTGGGGATTCGTGTTGGTTGTCATCAGGAATACGTTTTGCTGCTCTTGGCAGGCGTTTTGGGAAAGTGGGCTGGCAGGCGATCATCCAGCGGGTTGCGCCTTTTTTTCAGGAGGAAGGGAATGGCAATGGCCACCCCCAATCCAAGCGTTAGCCAGAGCGTCATAGGGCGGCGGGCCGATTTTGCTTACTACCGATTCGTCTCTGGGTTTCTTCGATGAGCATGTATAGGGGGGTGCTGATCAGAAACGAGTTCTCCTCTTCACAGGTGCAGGCCAGGGTCACGCCCCTGCCCTGCCCGCTATCCTGCTGGAGAATCAACTTTACCCGCTTACCCTGCTCCCAATCCTGCTGCACAAGGGCCAGGACGTTCATCGTTTCGGCCAGCTCATCGTGGCTGGTCTGTAACTGGTTGACTACCGGTTCACTACTCATTGTGTTACTGGGTTTGAGGTGGTTACAACGCCTTTTATCCTGGTTTGACACTGGCTCATCAGCCAGCTGCAGAAAAAAGACAGCACGAGATTTCCCCGAAGGTTAGCCTGCAGGCGCAGGGCCGCGCAGGCCTGATACAGCCTCACCCACTCGTAGCGGGTGAAGCCATTTTTTGCGTACGTTTGCATTCTGATCTACTCTGTTTAGTGTCCCCGGTTCTGTTGGAAGCAGGCCGGGGTTTTTTGTGAAAAATTGGGTAAGCTCATCGGTAGCCTGGCAGCATCAGGCTGACGCCCTCTCCCCTACCGGCTTCTCTAGTTCAGATCGTTTGCAGCTGCGCCTTGACATAGTGGTCAATCAGGCGTTTGGACTCGCTGGCGGCCACGTCCGCATCCCAGAGAAAGTCCAGCGGCACCTCCAGGTGCTTGCAGATCACCCACCCGACCTGGGCGTAGATCTCGCCGGTGTTCTTGTGTTCACGCAGGCAGGTCTGCCGCCAGTGGGACTCGAAGCCTAATGGCTGGAGTTCGTTCAGGATAGCCAGTCGCTTCTCGTCGGCTACCCTGGCGGGCAGCATCTCAAGCAGACGGGCAATTGGGTTCATTCTATTGCTCATAGTGCCGGTTATACAGAATTCAAGGATTTCGCTATCATTTTTCTATAGCGTATCTATATTTGTCTGTGACAACAGGAGCAATATTAACACAGTTACATTATATATAACATAATTACGTTATATAATTTTTTACTGTGCACATAAATAATTGATTTACAACTATTTAACTAATACTTACTAACGCAATTACAAATAACATGTTTGCATTGGTTCGATATTAAACTAGTTATTTAGTCGTAATGAAGGGACACGCACTATTTATCAAATTGATTTAGTGAGTGGCATTATCCGTAATTGTAGTTTTTACAAGTACAATTATATGCATCGAGGGTTCAAATAAATTTATACACATACAATGGAAGCAATTAATGAAAGGGTAGCCCAGTTAGTGAAAGCACTGGGACATACTCCTACATCTTTCGGCAAGAAGATTGGTAAAGCTCAATCATCAGTTGCTGTAATAGTGGATGGCAGAAGCAAGCCAGGTTTTGAGTTTCTAGAGTTAGTCTGCACATACTTCCCTGAAGTAAGTCGGGACTGGTTGATGGTTGGAGAAGGAGAGATGTTTAGACAAGCAATTACTCAAACCAACAAAGCTTCAGACGGAGGTTCATTTGGAGCTGAAGTACTAGGTAGAGTTCAGGCAGGATTCGAAGAGATGCGGCGAGTATTCGAAGGGCAGCTCTCCGCAAAAGATCAACAGATTGCCAGTCTTCAACGGATGCTGGAGGCCACACTGGGAAAGTCTAACGACGTAACCCCAGACCGGTCTAGTCTTCGCACTCACCCTGCTACCGAGCGGCTAATGGCCTGCGAGTTGGTAGGCTAAAATAAGGGATTTCCCTTTTTTTACACAGATTGCGGTTACAGATACGGTTACGTCGGAATTGCCTCCAAGGCATCGGTCTATTAATCAATAAGTTATACTATAATAAGTGGTAAGGGGTGTCAAATCCTCTCTCTCTGCTGAAATTTTAAGCCCGCTAACAAGCGGGCTTTTTTGCGTTTATAGGCTATCTCCTAAATCGAAACACATTCAGCCCAAACATCTGTTATGGCAAGCCTGTTGCTCACGAACTTCGCTTTACAGGTGAAACGATACCGGAACTGATTGCCTCAGCCATGACCCGTTACGAAATTCTGGCAGCCTATGAGAATCTTGGGGAGCAGGATTTGTTGGCCTGTCTTTTTTCGCCGCTTAGCTGACGACAGTCAAGCACATCAGCCGCTTAGTCTACGACTATACACTAGCTAATCTACCGGTCAAATCCAATCAAAGGTGAAACGACTCGCTAAAGCTTATCGCCGTTCGTATAAACTTGCCCTGAAACTTAAACACTAAAATGGCCCGCGAGCTTTTGCTGATCTGTCTCCAAATGAAATGCTAATACCGGCAGATGAGGTAGCGACGATGCCCGGCTTAGCCTCAACGGATCGCCTAACACATTATGTATGTCCAAAGCTGTCAGTTGAAGAGTAACTAATTCACGTGCCTGGTCAGTATGGCTGGGTACGTATTGTGTTTACAGACATGCAACCAACGTTGGTTGCATGTCTGTAAACACAAGCTTTTAGTTTGCGTATAATTATGCTTCCCATAACGGATTATCGTCACTAGATAATTGTAAGAACGGGAAAATAGAATTTTAGCTAGCTTTACTAGCTTACTTTGACTTTAAATTTGTTGATGGACCTTTTTTACTCTTCATCAGAAGAAGCCAAGCGGTTAGCGGCCCTAGACAGTTACAATATTCTGGATACGTTGCCTGAACAGGACTACGAAGACATCACCCAACTAGCCGCTCAAATCTGTCAAACGCCTGTTGCGCTCATTAGTCTAGTCGACGGCGAGCGACAATGGTTCAAAGCCAAACAGGGATTATCCTTCCGCCAGACTCCGCGTGAAGAATCCTTTTGCGCTCACAATTTGATTAACCCTACCGGGCCTTTAGTTGTCGAAGACGCCCGGACGGATGAGCGTTTTCAAGCTAACCCCCTGGTGACAGGCGACCCACACATTGTCTTTTATGCCGGTCAACCGCTGATAGACGAACATAATATGGTGCTTGGTTCGCTGTGTGTCATTGACTCACAAAAGCGGCAACTTGACGCCGGTCAATTGAACGCCCTACGGATTCTGGCCAACCAAGTGATGACCTTACTGACCGCCCGGCGAAAAGCAGTTCAGGAAGCGGATTTACGCAGGCAACTGCAAACCAGTGAAGCCCGCTTCCGATCGCTGGTCGAGCAAGCGCCGGCCGCTATTTGCCTGTTTGTTGGTCGAAGCCTGACAATCGAGGTGGCTAACGATCACATGCTGCAAATGTGGGGCAAAGGAAAGACCGTGTTAGGCAAAACGCTTGCCGAAGCCGTCCCCGAACTACAGGAACAACCATTTCTGACGCTTCTGGACCAGGTTTACACGAGTGGCACACCCTTTACGGGCCAGAGTGTTCCAGCCAACCTACTCATCGATGGCCAATTAAAGACTGCCTATTTCGACTTCACGTACCAACCCGTGCGCGATGCTAACGGAGAGGTTTTTGCCGTGATGGACCTGGCGGTTGATGTGACCGAGGAAGTTTTGTTGCGCCAACAATTTGAGCAAACGCGACAAGCGCTACAAAACGCGGTCGATCTGTCTCAACTGGGCGTTTGGCAAATTGATCTGACCACGAATACAGCTCACTTTTCCCAACGTGTGGTGGATTGGGTAGGCCAGGATCCCCTGACGCTGCCAGCGGCCATTGCGGCCATCGATCCAGCGGATCTGCCTCATTTTGAGGCGGCCTTCCAGCAGGCCCATGTTGCCGAGTTCGGCGGTCGTCTTGACGTGGAATACCGCTTGAGAAACAATCAGACAGGCCAGGTCTTCTTGCTCCATTCCATAGGGCAAACCACGTTTGATGACAACGGTGTTCCCCTATCGCTGTACGGAGTTAGTCGGGATATTACCCAACTTCGGGCAACCCAGGCTGATTTGGAAGCGCAGGTCAGTGAGCGCACCCAGGACCTGTTACGGCTCAATCAGGATTTACAACGCTCCAATGATAACCTGCAACAATTCGCCTTTGTTGCCTCGCACGACTTGCAGGAACCGCTCCGCAAAATTCAGACCTTCAGCAACGCCTTAAATGAGAGCCTGGCGAATAAATTAGACCCGACTGAAGCCCATTTTTTAGAGCGGATCCAGGTAGCAGGAGGGCGTATGTCGGCCCTAGTCAAAGATTTACTAGCCTACTCACGGATTGCTACGCGTCAACAAACCTTCGGCTCTGTTTCCCTGGATGAGGTGCTTCTAAATGTGATGGATTCGCTAGCCCTACCCATCCAAGAACGGAAAGTGCGGCTTCACAGCGATCAACTAGGCCAGGTCACAGGCAATGAATCTCAACTCTATTTGTTACTTCAAAACTTGATTGCCAATGCAATCAAGTTTACGCCTGCGGATCAGCAGCCAGCAATCAGCATCAGTTGTGAGTTACTAGTAAGGGATCAATTACCAAGTTCTTGTCAGCCGACCAGCCCCGCTCAACAGTTTCACAAGATCACGGTATCGGATCAGGGCATAGGGTTTGATGAAAAGCATTTGACCCGAATTTTTGCCGTCTTTCAACGCCTGCACGACAAAAAGCTCTTTCCGGGAACTGGTATTGGGTTAGCGATTTGCCAACGGGTGATTGATAATCATGGTGGTTGGTTAACGGCAAGAAGTAAACCAGGGGAGGGCGCTACGTTTTACGCCTATCTTCCTAAGTGAATAAATCAAGCAGGCAGAGATAAGCGTGTCCATGTACTATTCTATTTTTTAATCGAACAACATACAGGTATCAGAACGACACCTTTGAAAAAGTGCAGCTTTCGAGTCGTTCGTAACATTGCACTTTAGTCTGTCATAAGACATACCAACGTTTATCTTATGACAAGATTTAATTGAGCATGGCGATGTAAGGTTCAGATGGGCTACTTAGAATAGCTTGTTCATATCAATGATGGCTTTTTCAAACCTTCCTGACGTCTCGGGCGAGAAATAGCTCTCATCAACACCTTTCGCAGCCAGCAATTTTGCAGGGCGATAATGGTTAAAGTGAGACTTATTTATCGCTTCACCAATTTGCCGCCATATAGTAGGTTACCTACTATCGAGATCAGCCCCTAAGACTGACTACTCACCAGCGAATGCTTCATTGAATAAAATTAGCTGCTCTGACCTTTCAGACAAGTCGTCAATAGCTGCTATGAAGACGCTTTGTCTATAGTCTAGGCTCTAGCCAGGTGCCCAGCTGCTACGTTCACTGAAAGGGGCCAATCAACTGATCTGATAATGGATAATCGCTCCACCAGTTCAACGTACCAAAACGCTTAAGCGTCGGGTAACTATTGCCCTGTGAGCGGGCGCTGAAAGCAGATTCATACAATAGATTTCAATTTTTTCTGGATGAGCATATAGGGTAGTGCGGTGCAATCTTGTCTTCAAATCGTTATACGTAGTTCAAGACCTGGTTGAGCCCTTTTATGCCCCATTTAATACCCAGAAGCCCGGCACCACTGACCACAAACAACGTACAGCAGGTCGATACGATAGCGCATCCACTTATGCTCGACGATGAAGTACTGGTTGCCCAACTGATGAAAACGGATCCTGAACAGGGGTGTAGCTGGCTGTTTCGCCGGTACTACACCCTGCTGTGCAATCACGCGCTCAGGTACGTCTACTCGCGGGAAGTAGCCGAAGATATTGTGGGCGAGGTCTTCTGCACGCTCTGGACCAACAAGCTGTATGAGACCATCACCACGTCGTACCGGGCCTACCTGTTTGTGGCCGTTCGCAACAAGTCGCTGAACTACCTGCGCTGGGAACTGGACCGGTCCGCTGTCGGAACCGACGTGTTCGGTGATGCATCTGCCGCTGTTGTCGCCACCGACCTGCACACGCCCGCCGAAGTGGTGCAGTTCGATGAACTCTACCAGAAGATCAACGAGGCCATTGCCGTGTTGCCGCCGCAATGCCGCCGGTCTTTCCTGCTCTCGCGCTTTGAACAGAAGTCGTACCGGGACATTGCGGAGGAAATGGGCATCTCCGTCAAGGCCGTTGAAGCCAACATCAGCCGGGCATTAACCGCCTTGCGCAACATGCTCCGGAATGAATTTGTCGTGGCGCTGCTGCTGGCCACGGGCCTTATATAGGGTAAAGCACCGCCACCTTGTCTACCTGTCAACTTCTTGACAATACTCCCTGCTCACTATTGACCTTATGGACGGACCATCTATAGAACGTACCCTGCATGACCTGTTTGCCGGCCGAGCCACGCCGCTTCAAAAAAAGACGGTAGAGGTTTGGCTGCGTACCCCCGAAAACCAGGAATTGTATTACCAGTGCCTGGCCCGCTACGAAGCCGACCACAGTCAGTACATACCCGACCTCACCACATCGCTGGCCGATTACCAGTCGTTTATGAAGGGCGGCACGTACCCGCGCCACGGCACAGCGGCCCCTATCCGCCCCCTCCCCGTTCGGCAGAGTCCGCGCTGGCTGCTGAGCATTGCGGCCTCTCTACTGCTGCTACTGGGTGTTGGGTACGTTACCTACGACTGGTGGGGCTACGAATCGCTGACGGCACCCTATGGTCAGACCCGCACCTTTACCCTCGCCGATGGGTCCGACGTGACGCTGAATGCCCACTCGGTGCTGCGGGTGCCGCGCTTCGGATTTGGCAACGCCGACCGCGACGTCTGGATGACGGGTGAGGGCTACTTCAACGTTCGCCACACGGTGAACGACCACCGGTTCACGGTGCACACCAGCAACCTGGATATTCATGTGCTGGGTACCAAATTCAATGTCGATGCCCGTGCCGGTCAGACAGAGGTGGTGCTCAGCGAGGGGAAAGTAGAACTGGTGGAGGCCAACGCCGCAGACAAGCACTCCCTGACCATGAAACCCGGCGACCAGGTGACGCTGATGAAAGGCGATACGGCCTTCCGGCGCAAGCTGACCCTGCGGCCCGATCAGGTGGCGGCCTACCGCCAGAACCAGCTCGTTTTTACCGATACGCCGCTGAGCCAGGTAGCGCAACGGATCGAAGAATACTATGGCATCAGGGTCGTGGTGCCGAACCGCGAACTGGCCCGTCGTGAGCTGACGGGTACGTTGCCCAACAACGACCTGACGGTTGTTCTCCGCACACTCTCGTTATCGTATAATCTGGCCGTTGACCGCCGGCCCAATCAGGTAATTCTGAAACCCCAATGAAAAGACAACTCCACAGACAACTCCGCTACGGCCTGCTTGGTATAACCTTATTGTACCAGTTACCCGCCCATAGCCAGGAAACAGCCTCGGTCAAAAATCGACTGGAACGGCCTTCGGCGGCCCGCCAACGTCCCCTCCGCGATGTACTGACCGAGCTGGAACGCAGGTACAAAGTATTCTTCTCGTACGAAAGCAAGCTGGTTCGCAACATCCAGGTCAGCGCCGAACTGCCATCGGCCGCCAGCCTCGACGCGACGCTTCAGCAACTGCTGAATCCAGTGAACCTGCGCTCGCAACGGATGGCAGACCGGTACTATTCGATCGTGGTCGATAACAGCCGCCCAACCGGTTTACTGCCTTCCCGCCTCACCGACGGACAGCTGCTGTCGCTGCGGTCACCCTCATCGGGCAACGTACCTGAACGCGAATTAAACAGCCTGACCTTTTCAGCCGAAAAAGCCGTACAGACTGTGACCGGCACCATTACGGACGAGAACGGCGGGCCACTGGTGGGTGTAAGCGTCATTGAACGGGGTACGTCGAACGGCACCACGACCAATGCCGACGGTCGCTTCACGCTGAGTGTAGCCGGTCCGCAGTCGGTGCTGGTATTCAGCTTTATCGGGTACGTGACCCAGCAGCAGGAAGTAGGCAACCGCAGTTCGTTTGACCTGAAACTGACGCCCGATACCAAGTCGCTGGGCGAGGTGGTCGTGGTGGCCTACGGAACCCAGCGCCGGTCGAGCGTGACGGGGGCCGTGGATCAGGTGGGGCAACAGGCGCTGGAAGGGCGACCCGTTACCACTGTGTCGCAGGCGTTACAGGGTGTGTCGCCCAATCTGGTGGTGCAGCAGGGATCGGGCGAGCCGGGTGCCGGGCTGAACATCAACATCCGGGGCGTCAGTACGCTGGGCAACAACAGTCCGCTGGTGATCGTGGATGGTATTCCCGGCTCGCTCGACGTGCTGAACCCGTCGGATATCGAGTCGATTTCAGTGTTGAAAGATGCCGGTTCGGCCGCTATCTATGGCTCACGGTCGGCCAACGGCGTCATTCTGGTGACGACAAAAAAAGGCGCCAAATCGGGCAAAACGACCGTGACCTATAACGGCACGTTCGGTGCCCAGACGCCAACGCTGTTGCGCGAATCGAACGAGGCGTGGGAATACGCGATGTTCAAGAATGAGGCGCTGGTGAATTCGGGGTTGTCGCCTCAGTTCACGCCGAGCCAGATTGCGCAGTTCAGGCAGCAGGGATCCTACCCCTGGTTTCTGACCGAAATCCTTAAGAAGCAGGCACCACAGCAGAACCACAACCTGAGCGTGTCGGGCGGGAATGCGCAGACCACCTATCACATCTCGGTGGGGTATCTGAACCAGTCCAACCTGCTGAAAGGCCCTGATTTTGGCCTGAAACGCTACAATTACCGCATGAACCTGACCCACCAGATCGACAAGGTCAAGTTCACGGGCATTCTGGCCTATTCGCGCAACGAGATCAAGGAGCACGCCTACTCAACCGATGGCCTGATTCTGGACGCAGCCCGGATGCCCCGCACCTACCCCATCAAAGACTCGCTGGGTAGGTACGTTCTCTCACCGATCCTGTCGGAGAGCAACCCGCTGGCGCGGCTGGAGCAGGGCGGCTACCGGCGCTACGATAACGACAACGTGTTTGGTAACCTCACGGCTGAGTGGGAAGTGTTCAGCGGGTTCCGGCTGCGGGGTATTTTCGGGGGCGAACTGAACGGCAACCACCAGTACGAGTTCCACCGGTCCATCAACTACTTCCCTTACACGGGCGGTACCGACAATGTGGCCACGGTGAAAGATGAGAACTACAAGTCGCTCTACACCAACGTTCAGGCTCTGGCCGACTATACCCGGACGTTCGGCAAAAGCAACGTGTCGGCGCTGGTAGGTTTCTCCAACGAAGGCTTCACCTCGCAGGGCAATGGCATTTTCAAGCGGGATGTCGACAATGACCTGGGCACCGATATTTCGCGGACGATCATTCAGAACGCGTCGTACACCTCGAACCAGCGGACCAGTCAGAATGCCATTTCCAGCGTGTTCGGGCGGGTCAACTACACCTTTGCCGATAAATATATTGCCGAAGTGAATTTCCGCTATGATGGGTCGTCGCGCTTTGCCAAAGCCAACCGCTGGGGCTTTTTCCCCTCGGCAGCCCTGGCCTGGCGCATCACCGAAGAAGCCTTTGCGTCCAACTTCCGCAACACCTTTGGCGACTGGAAGCTTCGCACCTCCTACGGCGTGCTGGGCAATCAGAACGTGGGTGATTTCCAGTATCAGAGCACCTACTTCAACTTCGCCAACGCCTACGGGTTCAACAACACCAGCGCTGCCGGCACCGGCCTAACACTGGCGAACCCCGACATTACCTGGGAACGCGCCCAGACCTTCAACCTCGGCCTCGACGCGTCGGTCTGGCGCAACAAGGTGACGTTCTCGCTCGACTATTTTAACAAGCTGACCAAAGACATCCTGATTGCGCCGTCGGTACCCGGCATTTTCGGCGGGTCGATCGGCGATTACAACGCGGCGCAGGTACGTAACCAGGGCTGGGAAGTGTCGGCGACGGTGCGTCACAACACCGGTCAGGTACGGCATACACTGTCATTGAATCTGGCCGACAGCTACAACAAAGTGGTGTCGATCGACGGAAAAACGAACATCAACTACCTGGGTGAGCTGGCCGTCATTCTGCGGGAAGGGCTACCCGTACGGTCGTACTACGGCTATCAGAGCAACGGCTATTTCCAGAACCTGGAGCAGTTGTCGGCCGGTCCGCGTCCGACGTTCGTGGCCCCCGGCGATCTGCGCCCCGGCGATGTCAGGTACGTTGACCAGAACGGTGATAACCTCATCGACGAAGCCGACCGGGTGGTGCTGGGCAACCCCTTCCCGCGCTACACCTTCGGAGCCACCTACACGGCGAGTTGGAAAGGGTTTGACCTGAACCTCTTCGTGCAGGGCGTAGGCAAGCGTGCGCTGTTCCTGCGGGGTGAAGCCGTTGAACCCTTCCACGGCCCCTTCCAGGATGCCATCTTCAAACACCAGAGCGACTACTGGACACCCACGAACCCCAATGCCGCCTATCCACGCCTGACTCTCGGCGGTGCCTCGCGGAACAACTGGGGCGTTGGCTCGGACCGGTTCCTGCAGGATGCCTCGTATGTGCGCCTGAAAAACCTACAGGTAGGCTACACCCTGCCCGGACGCCTCACGAACAAACTGGGCATCAGCAAATTACGCGTTTACTACACCGGTCAGAACATGCTGACGCTCACACCCATGCAGGTCGGCATTGATCCCGAAGCCACCGAGTTCAACAACAGTTTAGTGTCCACACGCGGCAACGTGAACTCAGGACGGGTGTACCCCAACCCGCAGTTCAACGGCATTGGGCTGGACGTAACGTTTTAAGCACCGATCAGATTATGAAACATACCTATATCGCCTTGTTGGTGGCAGCGTTGTGGATGGGCGGATGTAAATCCCTTGACCTGGCCCCCACCGACCGGTTCACCGAGGCTACCTACTGGACGTCTGCCGACCGGGCACTCAGCGTGCTCAACACGGCCTACGCGGGCCTGTACTCGCCCGATTATTTTTTCGCCAACGATGCCCTGTCCGACAATGCCTACAATCAACTGGGCGACTTTCAGGGGGCCAACTCCATTGCCCGAGGCGCCTACGACCCGGCTTTGGGACGCATTAAAGGCGAGTGGGATTTTCACTACGGCGGCATCAAGACCACGCACATCCTGCTGGCCAACATCGACCGAATTCCATCGATCGACGCCACGTTAAAGGCGCGCATTCTGGCTGAAACACGGTTTATTCGGGCGTTCCACTATTTCCAGTTGCTGACCTGGTACGGTGATGTTCCCCTTTTCACGCAGGACATTGGCATTGCTGAAGCACGCACCATTCCCCGTACGCCCCGGGCGGAGGTTCTGGCCTTTGTGCTGTCGGAACTGGATGCGGTAGCAGCGGGCCTGCCCACCAACGGGCAATACGCAGCGGCCGACAAGGGCCGAATCACGAAAGGCGCGGCGTTGGCGCTGAAAGCGCGGGCACTGCTCTACGAGAGCCGTTGGGCCGAGGTGGCAACCCTTTGCGAGCAGTTGATCGATAACACGGCTAACGGAACGTATGGGCTGTACCCCAGCTATGAGGGACTGTTTTTACCCGCTGCCGAAAACAGTCAGGAGAGCATCCTGAGCCTTGGTTTCGTGCCAGAGCTACGTACCCACGGTAACTTCCGCGACTTTGTGCCCATCACGATCGGCGAGCGGGTCAACAACATTGCCCCCACGCAGGAACTGGTCAATGCGTATCTGACCAGCAACGGCAGAGCCATCACCGAAACGGGTTCCGGCTATTCAGAAGCGACCCCGTACGCGAATCGCGACCCACGTCTGGCGGCAACGATCGTGTATGACGGATATCTCTGGCGCCGGGCCGACGGGTCTACCACGACCATCTATATCAGGCCGGGTTCAACGCCCGCCAACGTCGATGCCCGGAATGAGTTTGGCAAACAAAACGCCTCGACAACCGGCTATTACGTCCGTAAATACTACGATCCGACGGCCAACGCCAGCTTCCAGTCGGGACTTGATCTGATGCTGATTCGCTACGCCGATGTGCTGCTGATGTATGCCGAAGCCAAAACGGAGCAAGGGCAGATGACCACCGCTATCTGGGACAAAACCATCGGGGCAATTCGTCGCCGGGCGGGCTTCACCGACGCCAATGCCCTGGCCTTTCCTACAGGGAGTAACCAGGTCAGCTTGCGGGATATTGTCCGCCGCGAACGGCGCATTGAACTGGCGATGGAAGGGTTGCGTGTGTTCGACATCCGGCGGTGGCGCCTGGCGGAAACGGTACTGAACGGATTTGCCCACGGCGCCCGATTTGGCGACCCGGCCATCGACAATGGGTACGTCCGGGTCGATCGCCGCACCTTCGATCCGAGTAAACAATACCTCTGGCCAATACCGCAGGTCGAGCGTGATCTGAATAACAGCTTAACACAAAATCCGAACTGGTAAACCAAACAGATCAACGGGTACGGAGCAACGGCTACCAGTAGCGCTGGCCCCGTACCCGTTGGTCGCCCTTTTTCCATGAAACAGACCCTTCTTTCTCTTCTTTGCCTTTGTCTCGCGGGCATGCTGATGCAGTGCAAAGACGCTGGTCGTGACATTAACACGAACATCAGCGACGTGACGGCCTTCTTTGCGCCAAACGACAACCAGTCGATAAAACTACTTCCCGCCACCCCGGCTACGGTGGTGTTCGAATGGGATCAGGCGCGGGCCGAAGATGGTACGCTGGTGCTGTATGAACTGGCATTTGACAAAGAGACCGGCGATTTCTCGAAACCGATTTATAAACTTGCCTCCGACCAGAACGGTGTGATGAACAAGGCGACCGTGACCCACGCCACCCTGAACCGCATCGCCGCCCTGGCTGGCATTGGCTCGTTGGGACAGGGTAAACTGAAATGGACGGTGCAGGCATCGCGGGGTACCAACGTGAAGCAGGCCAGCCAGAGCCGGATGCTGAACGTGGAGCGCCCAGCCGGTTTCGCTGAAGTTCCGGCGGAGGTCTACCTGACCGGCGACGCCACCGAAGCAGGCACTGACCTGACCAAAGCGATCAAGCTGAAAAGCGTTGGTTCGGGTATCTTTGAAGTGTACACATCGCTTAAAGCAGGTACGTACTCGTTTGTGGACCGCACGACAGGCACGGCTAAATCGTTCAACGTCAACGGAACGAACATCGGCGAAAGCGGAACCACCACCGTGACCGGGGCCACTAAAACGTACCGTATCACACTGGATTTCAACAATGCCGCCGCCCGGGTAACCGAGATCAAATCGGTGGGCCTGTGGGTCGCGGGCGACAACGCCGTTCGCACTACCTTGCCGTATGTGGGCGGAGGCGTCTGGATGATTCCGAACTACAAAGTGGAGTTCGTACAGTTCTCGTGGGGCCGGGATGAGCGCTACAAGTTTCGCCTCACCACAGTCGGGGCCGATGGTAAAGATGCCTACGAGTGGCTGGGCAGCAGCAAAGCCGACAACTCCCGCGCCGATGCCAACACCCCCGACAGTTACTTCTTCCTGCTGCCCATCGGCGAAAGCCAGTGGGACTACACGTATAAGTTCAACGGCGCCGTTGATAACAAGAACGCCGATATCATGGTGTCGCTAGCCCCGACCGGCCCCTACACGCATAAGGTTACGATTAAGTAGATTGCTTCGCGTTGTAGCGTATTGCTGACGCATGGCCCTTCGACTAGGCGTCAGCGATACGCTACAACGCGAAAGCAATAAATTAATAACTGAGTAAACATTCTGATCTCAAAACCCCTCAACGTCGATGTCATCACTCAATAAATTACTTGCCCTTCTTACGCTGTCGCTTTTTGTTGCCTGCAAAGACAACAGCATCGGGCAAGGCGCGGGGCCCGCGACCAAGCCCTACGTCTTCAACTGGACGGTTATTGCCGACAGCAGCACGCAGGCCCTGACCCGGCAGTTTTTTAACGAGCAGGGACGCTACTTCAACGAGAACAACAGCGGCAGCACGCAGTTCAACTACTGGCCGCAGGCGCACGCGCTCGATGTGCTGGTGGATGCCTACGTGCGCACCAAAGACAGCCGCTACCTGACCTACATGAATGACTGGTACGGCGGCGTTCCGGTAAAAAACAACGGCGGCTTCCTGAATGAGTATTACGATGATATGCTCTGGAATGCACTGGCCACGCTTCGGGCCTACGACGCTACCGGCGACAAAAAGTGGCTCGATACGTCGCAACTGCTTTGGAACGATATCAAACTTGGCTGGAATGATACCATGGGCGGCGGTATAGCCTGGCGGAAAGGGCAGCGGTACTACAAAAACACACCGGCCAACGCACCGGCTATCATTCTGGCAGCGCGTCTGTACCAACGCCTGAAACGTCCCGAAGACCTGGAGTGGGCAAAAAAAATCTACGACTGGCAGCTAAAAACGCTGGTCGATCCCGCCACCGGGAACACGTACGATGGTATCAACCGGCAGAATGACGGCAAGATTGACCTGACCTGGAAATTCACGTACAATCAGGGCCTTATGATTGGTGCCGGCCTGGAAATGTTCCGCGCTACCCAAAACCAGACGTACCTGAGCGACGCGACCAAAACGGCCAATTTCACCATCGCCGACCCCGAACTGACCAACGGTGGCCTGATGCGTGCTGAAGGAAACGGCGACGGTGGCCTGTTCAAAGCGGTGCTGGTGCGTTACCTGACCCTACTGGCTACCGAACCCGCCGTTCCTGCCGATACGCGCACCCGATACGTTAATTACCTGAAGTTCAACGCCGAAACGCTGTGGCGGACAGGTACCCAAAAACCTCAGGTTGTCTATGGAACATTCTGGGGTAATCGCCCTACCGACGGCAAAACGGACCTGACTACCCAGCTCAGTGGCGCCACCATACTGGAGGCCATGACACGGCTGAATTAGTAACGATTCACTTTTTGCTGTAGGCTTCGCGCTTTAGTCCCTTCGACAGGCTGGGCGTCCCCGTCTAAGGGTAATAATCTCACTCAAAGTCAGCATGAACATGCCTGAGTAAGATTGTCACCCTAAGTCGGGGGCGCCCAGCCTGTCGAAGGGACTAAAGCGCAAAGCCAATGCACGCGTCATAAACAATATGACAACCAATCGATTTGCGGCTGATTCATAAAGCCAAATCACCGCGCTGTCGATCTTGTCACTTATTGCGTCAGCTTTTCCCGCAACACTTCCAACTCGCGCTTTTTAGCCGCGTAGATGCTATGTTCCCAGCCGCTGGCGACGTAGGCCAACGCGAAAAAAGCGATCAGGCCCAGAAGCAGCCAGACAGACTTCCCTCCTTCCCATACACCCAGCAGGGTTAGCGCCACAATGGGCAGCATGTTCCAGCGTAAGAGTCGCGAGAGACGTACCTGATAGGTGGCCATCGAGATAGCGTGCGCTAGTTCACCAAGCACCGTGCGGTCGAACGTTTTTTCGCCATTTAGTCGGCGAATCCGGCTTACCAACACGTAGAGGGCCGTGGCGAATATCCAGGTGGCCAGCAGGTACATGGCCAGGTTAGCTGGGGATTTTGCCAGATTGACCGCCAACACAAAACTGCCGGCAGCCGCATTCACGATAATAGACAGTAGCTCGCTGATTCGGGTGATGTGGAAAGTCTGTTGCGTTTTAGCCTGAACACGGTTGCGAAGGACGGTTTCGTTGATGACCCACATCGGCTCTTTCGTCTGGACATCCCAGATTTTTTGCAGTTCGTCAAATTCCATAGTGATTGGGTTGCTTTGATTTGGTGATCAGTTGCTTTTTGATACGATTGATTTTCACGCCAATGTTTGATTCCGAGATGCCTAGTATCGTCGCCATCTCTTTGTAGCTGAATCCATCCAGAAAGAGCAGGCAAAGGGAACGATCCACTTCGTTGAGCTGATGTATTTCGTCGTAGAGCCAGCTAATGCGCTCATCAGGTTGAGCGGATGGCTCTTGTAACATAGGTTGTACCGTCTCGATGGTCTCCCGAGCATCAGTATGCTTCCGTTCTTTCGTCGACCATTTTATAGCCGTATTCAGCGCTATTCGATACACCCAGGTCGTGGATGAAGACTGTTGCTTGAACGTCGGGATGGAATGCCATACCTGAATTAGAATTTCCTGCAGCAGGTCGTCCTGATCCATAATCGGAACCGCATAAGCACGCACTACTTTGAAGAGCAGCGCCTTATACTGGCCAAGCCAGTCGGTAAACGTTTGATTCTGCTCTTGTTCGGTCATGATAGTCGATAGTTAGCCTATTAGTACCAAACAGGAAGCTATTTCTTACAGAGTTCGTAGAAATAATGTAGTTTCATGAAGTTGCCAGGTACGTTCTGTTGAATTGCTTCGCGCTATGGTGTGTATGGCTTCGCGCTCTAGGCCCTTCGACAGGCGCCCCCGACTCAGGGTGACAGGACACTCAAAAATATTAATGACGACCTTGTGTGAGATTGTCACCCTGAGTCGGGGGCGCCTGTCGAAGGGCCACGCGTCAGCAACCTAGCTCGCGAAGCAATTCACTATAATAGCCCGAAAGAGTATGTGCCATTACTAGTTTTCTTCTACCCTAACTACCTAACTTCCTGACCAATGAAACTCCTTTTTATCCTTTTCACCTGTCTGTGCTGCTTGAAAAGCTTGGCGCAACCAGCTGTGCAGAAGCGCATTCAGACACAGTTGATCATGGCCGACAATGGCAGCACGATCGATCTTGATGCAGGTACGTTCATCTTTACCGGGAGTTTATCCATGGAGGATAAGAAGCGCATCATCATTCGGGGAAAAGGCGTTGACAAGACCATTCTCAGCTTTAAAGGTCAGACCGACGGCGCTGAAGGCCTGCGCGTATCGAATGCCGAAGCCATCGTGATCGAGGATATGACCATTCAGGACACGAAAGGCGACGCCATTAAAACCATGAACGTGAAGGGCATCACCTTCCGCAACGTCAAAGTAGAGTGGACCGGGCCACCTAGTCCCGAGAATGGTAGCTACGGCCTGTATCCGGTGCAGTGCGATAATGTGATGATCGACAAGTGTATCTCCATCGGCGCGTCTGATGCGGGCATTTACGTCGGGCAGTCGCGGAACATTGTGGTCAAGAACTGCGTGGCGCATCATAACGTGGCGGGGATCGAGATCGAAAATTCACGCGATGCCGATGTGTTCGATAACGAAGCGTACGACAACACGGGCGGCGTGCTGGTGTTCGACCTGCCCGATCTGGTGCAGAAACAGGGCGGTAATGTTCGGGTATTTAACAACAACATCCACGACAACAACCTGCCTGATTTTGCCCCGGCGGGCAATATCGTGGCCAGCGTGTCGGACGGGACGGGCCTGCTGATTCTGGCGACGAACAACGTGGAGGTGTTCAACAACCGCTTTCTCCGCAATCAAACCATGGGTACCGGCATTATCAGCTACCTGATCACCGAACGGCCCATAACCGATAAAGGCTATTACCCTTATCCGACCGCTATTTCCATTCATGATAACGTGTATGAGCGGAACCCCGGTCCACCCAGTTCGCGCGGGCGGTACAACAGCATTTTCAAGGCAATTCTGAAAGAGGGTCAGGCGGTTCCGCATATTCTGTACGACGGCATCGTTGATCCAGGTACGTTAGACAAAGCCGGCAAGCCCCTCCCCGATCGGCGTATCTGTATTCGCAACAATAAGAACCAGAGCCTGGTGAACCTCGATGCCGGACGCGGCTTTAAAAACGCGTCGCTCGATGCGGTGCCCTTCGACTGTCAGTTGACTCCCTTAAAAAATACGGCAGTTAATGAACGCAAATAGGCTGGTCACGTACCTGATTTATAGTATAACCGTAGCAACATTCTGGTTCGTATCGGCTGGCTGGCGGTCAGTAGCCATTCCCGAAAAGCTAAGCGACTACGGTTTTTTTGCAGGAAACCCCGCCGAGCAGCGCCCGGCATCCGGGGTTGTGCCTTATACGCTGAACACGCCGCTCTTTAGCGACTATGCTGAAAAACTCCGGTTCGTCAAGTTGCCCGCCGGGAAGTCGGTTGCGTATAATGATACGGCTGTGCTGGCCTTTCCGGTGGGTACCACGTTGATCAAAACGTTCTACTATCCCACCGATTTTCGCGACCCGGCGAAGGGCCGCCGATTGATCGAAACGCGGTTGCTGGTTCACCAGCCGGAAGGCTGGAAAGCGCTGGACTATGTCTGGAACGATGAACAGACCGATGCATTTCTGGAAGTTGCCGGCGACACAAAAACGGTAAATTACATTGATAAAACCGGTGTCAGTCACCAGCAACCCTATCTGATTCCGAACCTCAATCAATGTAAGGGTTGTCATAATCAACAGGAGGTGCTGACGCCGATCGGTCCATCGGCGCGGCAATTGAATGGCGAGTTGGTTTATGGCAACAAAGCCAAAAATCAGCTCATGCACTGGCAGCAGACGGCCATGCTTACGGGTATGCCTGCGCTGGCTAACTGCCCGAAAGCCCCCGTTTGGAACGACCCAACTACCGGTTCGCTAAACGACCGGGCACGTATCTGGCTCGACATTAACTGTGCGCACTGCCATAACCCAAAGGGACCAGCCATGACTTCGGGGCTGAACCTAAGCGTATCGGCTAAAGATCCTACGGCCATCGGCCTGCTGAAAACACCTGTTGCTGCCGGTCGCGGCTCAGGTGGACGATCGTACGATATTGTGCCCGGCAAGCCCGACGAGTCGATCCTCATTTACCGCCTGCACTCCACCGACCCCGGCGTGATGATGCCCGAGTTGGGCCGCAAGACGGTGCATACCGAAAGTCTGGAATTACTTCGCGACTGGATCGGGGCGATGAAATGATGCTTTGCTACTAGATGATTCGTTTCCCTTTTGGCAGATACGAATCGATCCAGGTCAGCTACTTTTAAATCAGGTCCCTGGCTACATTTAGTGCCGTATGAACAGGTCAAAACAGAATTACTCGCGTCGGTCGTTTATCTACACCTAAACCGGCGCAAGTGCCGCCATGGCGCTGCATCCATTCATCTCCCTGGGCGGTCGATGACGTTGACCCACGGGTAGCCGCTATCGTGGCCAATACGATCGGTATTGATTCGCACAATCACATAGACGTACCCTTTGTCGCCGCCGAAGTGCCCGGCCCTTCGCTTGACCTGACCAGCGACCTGAAACGGTCGGGCTTATCGGCCATCTGCATGACATTCGCCGTTGACCGACCAGCACTGGTCAATCCGGGCGATGCGTACGAACGCTTCAAGAACGCGATGGCCTCGATGAATGAGCAATTGGCCCAAAACGGCGTAAAACGCTCCCTGAACCTGGCAGACCTACGTGCAGCCCACCAAAAACGGCAGCCGACCGTCATTTAGTCTGTCGAGGGGGGGGCACTTTCTGGAAGGACATATAGAGCGGCTGGACGAAGCGTACAGTCGGGGGCTGCGCCTGCTCGGGCTGCTTCACGATAACGACGCATCGGTGCCCCTGGGTGATATTTACACTAATCCGCCGCAGTGGGGCGGATTAACCAAGTTTGGTGCCGACGTCATCCGGGCCTGCAACCGACTGGGTATCCTCGTCGACCTGACGCACGCCAGCAATGACACAATCAACGCGGCCCTGAAAGTAGCCACCAAACCCGTGGTCATCACGCACACCGGCCTCGATTCAAAGCTGGGAACCAACCCGATGATGGCCAACATGATGCGGCCAAGGCTTATCAGCAAGGAGCAGGCAACAATCGTTGCTAATGCGGGCGGCGTGCTGGGCGTGTGGACCCACCTGACCGACAGTCCGCTGGAGTACGCGCAGAATATCCGGGCAAACGTGGTCGATGTCGTTGGCATCGACCACGTTTGCCCTGGCACTGATACTAAGATGACCCCGACGTATAGACCAGGCAGCAATCCTACCAATCAACAGGGCGGTGGTCAAAATCGTGAACGGGTTGGTGAGCGCACGAATGGAGCCTGGCCCGATCAGCAGGTTGGGTTTTATTACGCCGTAGTCGATTCACTGCTGAAAACTGGCTTTACCGACACCGAAATTGGTAAGATAGGCAGCGGCAACTTTTGCCGCTTGTTCGATTCGGCCACGGCAGGGCACTGATGATGTTCGCCAGTCAACTCGGTTGTTACACCGTTGGGGTTTATTGCTTCGTTACTAGCTTATGCACTCGAAGAAATACGTTCGGCTTTCGTTCTCAACATCGTCGTAAGTAAACATCGATCGGTGCTGATTTTTGCGCCAGAAATTGATCAGCACAAAATCGCCGATACAGCCGGTTGTATGGAGAAACAGTAACGTTCCCCACACGACGCCGTAGGCCGGCAACAGAACCCAGACGACAATCAGGGTAGGCGTTAGTATCAGAAAGGGCATTGCGGCCACAAAGGCCACTTCGCGCAGGTTCATCACGTAATTCTGGGCGTAAGCATAGGCCATCATCCCTTTCCACGACCAGCCGTAGCCCACGCGGGGCGCACCTACCCGTTTGAAGAAAATGCCGTGAATGAATTCGTGGACAGTAATCAGCGGAAAGAACACCAGGAATCCGATCAGAAACTGGGAACCGCCAGAAACAAGCTCGTCTTTTGATAGCCACGTCGACATACCGGTACCCACAAACCAGCCGAACGTCAGCGATCCGATAAAGATGATCGCCAAACGCAGTCCAGCTTTAACTTTCTGATTAGTTGTTTTGGTAGTCGGCACGTTCTGACCCGACGGCGTTATTCCCAGCTCACGAGCCAGGAACTGCATCATTTCATCAATCCTGAACGAGTCGACAAGGCGGTAGTGGCCTGATTCGTGTAGATCCTGAATGGTAGGTTTCATCGGGGGGGGGACGGATGGGAAATTTAGGGCACAACGCCTTGATTACGTGACAAGTTTCGCCATCTTGTGTCCGACATTACTTCACCCTCACCTATCGTTTCAGATGCAAACGTTCTGGCAAACCGCCCGCTTCGAGTTTCGGTATCACCTCAGGCAACCAGTCTTCTACCTGTTGTATGGACTGATGGTTGCCCAGGGTTTTTTCTACGGCTTGGATGCGGTTAACGAGGAATTGTTCGGCCTCCCCTATTCAAACGCTCCCGGCCTGTTTATCAGCGTTTTTTCAACCGTTGGTGTTCTGTTCACGGCACTCGCCGCGCTGCTGACCGGCCAGTCATTATTACGCGATCGTACCTACCGTGTGGGCGACTACCTTTACGCCCTGCCGCTGAACGAACTGCTCTATTTCGCCGGAAAACTGATCGGTGTGCTGGGTACGTGTCTGTTGTTGGCTACCGGAATCGTACTGGGTACGTTGCTCCTGCCACTATGGGTTACAGTACCGGTTGGCCCATTTCCGCTGTCGGCCATTCTGGTATCGTTCAGTCTCCTGATGCTTCCTAATCTACTGATTGTCGTCAGCTTGGCCTATGCCTTAACGGCCGTTACGCAGCGAATGGCGGGCGCTTATCTGGCCCTGCTTGCACTGGTAATTGGGCAGGTGCTACTCCGCATAGGTGAGCCTGTCGTGGTCAGAAACGATCTGTTGCTCCTGCTCGATCCGTTTGGTCACATTCTGATCCGCGATGCGCTCAGCCAGCTTACGTCCTTCGAACAACGGTCAGGTACGTTGCCCTTGCCCGACCTGCTGCTTATTAATCGGCTGCTCTGGCTTGGTCTGAGCGGTGGCCTACTGGTACGAGCCGCCAATCGGCTGACCTTTCACTATTGGAGTGGCCTCCCGTCGCAACGTGCCACCAAACGTGACCTTGCTAACCCGCAGCCACAACGTACCCAGTCAATTCCCTTACCGTTGCTGACCAGGCGGTTCAACGGCCGGGCAAGCTGGCGAGTACTCTGTCAGCTAACTCCAGCTTACTTCCGACACGTGGTTAATCAGCCTGCCTTCAGTGTGGTGGGGCTGTTGCTTGTTTTGGCGATCATTGGGTATGCTACCGGCCTGGGCAACCTGACCGAGACAGGCCAACGATTGCTCCCGTCTACGTCCCGCATGACCTTCGTTCGGTTACCGTTGCTTTTTTTTACAGGCCTGTTTCTGTCGGTCTTTTCGGGCGAATTGCTCTACCGCGAGCGGAATTCAGGCATGTGGCCACTCGTTGACGCAACCCCTCAACCCGGCTGGGTTTTGTTTATAGCGAAGTACGCGGCCATGCTGGGTATTGCCGCTTTGCTTACAGGTACGTTGTTTCTGACAGGGTTATCAATACAGTGGCTAAACGGCCAAACACCCATCGACTGGTCTTTATATGCCAATGACCTGCTTATTGATGGGTTTCTTCGCTACGCGCAACTGATCGCCCTGGCTTTTCTGATCCAGACCCTCCTCCCCATCCGACTGCTGGGACACCTTGCAGCGGTGGTTGCAATCGGATTGTTGCTGTCCGTTGACGAATATGGCCTACAAGGCTCATGGCTAGCCGTTTACAGCAGTTTACCCAACTCATGGGCGTATTCCGAACTAACAGGGTATGGTAACGCGGGGCGGTTCCGCTGGGTCTATGCCGCTATGTGGTCGGTGTTGGCAATGGGCCTGCTCTCGCTGGCCTCCGGGTTGGTACAGCGAGGCGTAGTTGTGCCCATGCGGGTGGTGGTAAGGCGCTGGCAGTCGGGGCTGCGGCCTGGGTACGTTGTCTGGCTGGCGGCTGTGGTTGCTGGTGTTTGTATCGGTCAACTCTACCTTCGTTTGCCCGTCAATGAGCTAGCGGATGGTGCAGACACAGCAAGCAACGCCCCACTTTTACACCGGACAACGCAGGTCGTAACAGTGCAGAATCGGCCCGTTACGATCCACTACCACTATGTTCACAGCCAGAACCTTGCCCGGATACAGGCAATGGCCGCCCAGACCCTTCAGCAGGCGACAGGCTGGTTAGGTACGTTCCCATCAGCGGAATTGACCATTGCCGAAGTCCCCCGTTTCATGAAAACCCAAAGCGCATCAGCGACTCGAATCGATGTCAACGAACGCGATGGCTGGCTGACCGATACCAGCGATCCCTTCGACGCCGGACAGGTTGACCTAACTATTTCCAAAATCATACTGCGCCATTGGGTTGCGAAAAAGCGGCTAACCAGCGCTTTTATCCGTCAAAGCCTTCCTGACTACCTGGCCCTCCGGGTTGTACAGCATCAACGCGGTGATGAATGGCTGGCAACAGAACTGGCTCGTGTGCAGCGTGCTTGCCGAACGCCAGCCAACAAAAGCAACGTACCTGACCAAGTCCCAGCCCTGCTGACAGCCCGTGGTCCGTTGTCGCTTACGTGCGTTGGTGAAGTATGGGGGCATGACAAACTCTGTCGGCAGATCGGATCATTTGTGCAGGCTGCAAACCCGACAGACATACATTCGTTTGCCGAAAGCCTCACGAAAGCCCTGCCCGATTCACTAACGTACCTGGGAACGTACCTGAGCGAACAACCTACGTTTGATTTCCGGATTGGCCGGATCGGAACGTACCCGGATCGGTTGTCAGTTAAGGTTCGGGCCCACAAATACCGGACAGATTCGGCCGGGCAGTTGAACGAGCAGTTACTGAATGATTATGTGCCGGTCGTGCTGCTGAATGCAGCGGGACAGGTGATCTACCGCCAATTGATTCTGGCGAATACCGACGGTCGGACCGACAAAGTAGACTGGCTACCCGCCCACCCCGACGCTGTGGCGGTAATAGTGGATCCACTGGGTGCGTGGCCTGAACTCAACAAGCGGGATAATCAAAAACAACTGGCTCGCCTTTAACCAGTTGACAACAATTTCTGGCTTGACAACGCTTGGAAAGTTCCTGGAATAGCGTAACCCTTCTTACCATTATGAGAGCGACAATAAAGTGTATGTCTGAAGACGAAGTGGTTCTGTGGACAAAGCTCAGCACCTTCTCGATCGATGGGTCTGACAGCCGCCTGGCGCGGCCCTCGCTCACCTTTGCGGCACGGCTTGCCCGCGAAAACGGCTGGACTGCCGCCTACACGCAACGCGTCATGGAGGAGTACCGAAAATTCCTCTTCCTGTGTTGTGTAACCCCAACAGGCGTAACCCCCTCCGACCCCGTCGACCAGGCCTGGCATTTACACCTGACTTACACCAAATCGTATTGGGACGACCTTTGCCGGAACACCCTTGGACGCGACATTAATCATAACCCAACCAAAGGGGGCGCTAGCGAAGGGCAGAAATTCGATGGTATGTATAGTCACAGCCAGCTATTGTACGCCCATTATTTTGGCACCCCACCACCCGCCGACATCTGGCATAATAACCAGCAACGCTTTTCGGATATCGACTTCGAGCGGGTAAACCGGCGCACGAACTGGATCGTCCGAAAACCCAACTGGATTCGTGCTGAACCGCTGCTTCTCGGATTAATAGTTGCGGCTGTATCCGGGTTGTTTTTACAAGCTTCCGGCGGCGCGCTCCTTGCTTTCCTGGTCGGTTTCTTCCTGATCGGGCTCTGGATCTACAGCGTGTGGATTGATTTTTCCGCCAGTAATCGTCCCGGGAACGGCAGCGACAGTAGCGGATGTAGTTCGGCCGATTCTGGCGATGGACACCACGGAAGTCACGCTGGCGATAGTGATAGCAGTGGTGATTCCGGTTGCTCAGCCAGTGGATGCAGCAGTGGAGATTAAACAAAAACCCGACCGGTGTCCTGCACACCAATCGGGTTTTTGTCACTAAAACGGGTTGTCAATCAGGCATTCCCGCCGTTCACGTCCAGCAGGCTACCAGTAATGTACGAGCCATCACTCGACGCCAGCAGCACATAGGCCGGCGCCAACTCGTCGGGCTGACCGGGACGTTGCAGAATGGTTTTGCTGGCAGCTTCCTCGACGCCTTCCGGACCCATACCCGCACCCGGCAGAAATGGCGTATAGATCGGACCCGGCAATACCGCATTCACGCGAATCTTCTGCTCACCCAATTGTGTAGCCAACGACATGGTGAACGCGTGGATGGCCCCTTTCGTTGAGGCATAATCGACCAGTTTAGGCTGACCCATTTTACCCACGATACTGCCCGTGTTGATGATAACGTCGTTCTCGTGCAGATGGGGCAAGGCCGCCTGTACCATGAAGAAATAGCCGAGAATATTCGTGTCGAAGGTGCGGCGTAACTGTTCTTCGGTGATGTCGGTGATCTTCTCAACAATATGCTGATAGGCGGCGTTATTGACCAGAATATTGAGTTTACCGAACTCAGCCACGGTCTGCTCTACAGCCTCCACACACTTGGCTTTACTGCGCACATCCGACGGAATCAGCAGGCATTTTGTGCCAAATTGTTCAGCCAATCGCTTGGTTTCGTCGGCATCCTCCTGCTCCTCGTCCAGATACATAATCGCCACATTGGCGCCTTCTTTGGCAAAGGCGACGGCCACCGCCCGACCAATGCCGCTATCGCCACCGGTCACGATGGCCACTTTGCCAGCCAGTTTGCCCGCCGCGTTGTAGCTGGACAGATCGCTCTGCGGCTCAGGCGTCATTTTGGCCTGAATGGCCGGGAAATCCTGTACTTCACTTTTCAACTCGCCGCTTTCAGGGCGTTTCACCTCTTGTTCCATAGATTTAAAGAATCCGTTAACAGTTTGATTGTCCGGTAAAGCCGGTACTGCTATTAATAGACTTAAACCAGGTGTATTGTTTGGCAAATAGTCGCCAACGGCCTGATTATCGGGCATCCGCAGGAGAATGCTATCTTTACAGGTCTAAATCATCATCCGTGTCGCTTTCTTCCGATCATATTCGCCTGTTATTTGGGCTCAAACTCCGTCAGCTTCGTCAGGAAAGAGGTATTTCTGTCAGTGAGCTGGCTCAACGGTCGGGTCTGGCGATCTCCTACATTTCCGAAATCGAGAAGGGGCGCAAGTACCCGAAAGCCGACAAGATTTCGGGCCTGGCCAGGGCACTCGACGTCGATTATGATACGCTGGTTTCGCTGAAGGTTAATAAGAAGCTCGCTCCTATTGCTGACCTGCTCCGGTCTAAATTCCTGACCGAAATTCCGCTCGAACTCTTTGGCATTGACCCATCAGACCTGCTCGATCTGCTGGCGGGTGCACCTGATAAAGTCAGCGCCATGATCCGTACGTTCATGGATATTGCGTTGAGCTACAACATGAGCGTCGAGCGGTTATACCTGACCATGCTCCGGTCTTATCAGGAGATCAACGACAACCATTTCGAAGATATTGAGGTGGAAGCCAGTCGGTTTCTGACCGAATTTGCGCCGTCGGGGCGCTCCGTTGATACGGGTTTGTTAACGAACCTGCTGAAAACGCGCTATGCCGTTACGCTGACCTATTTCGATCCGGCTCAGCAACCGGCGCTGGCGTCGTTGCGGTCGGTCTACCGGCCCGAATCGCATACGCTGCACGTGAACAGCACGCTGACGGAGCCGCAACGCGCCTACGTGCTGGCGCGAGAGGTTGGCTTTCATTACCTCACGCTGAAGGTTCGCCCCTATACCTACGCCTATGTTGAAGCAGAGTCGTTCGAGCAGATTCTGAATAACTACAAAGCTTCTTATTTTGCCGGGGCTGTACTGATTCGCCGCGAAACGATGGTTGATCGTATAAACGAGTTATTTGCCCGCGACACCTGGAGCAACGAGGCATTACTGGAGGTTATCGATGAATTCGGGGCGACGCCTGAACGCTTTTTTTACCGGCTCAGCAATATTCTACCCCGCGATTTCGGCATCGATCAGCTATTTTTTTACCGGTTCAACCACGTACCCGGCCAAACCACATTTGCCCTCACCAAAGAAATGCACCTGTCGCGGCAACAGGGTCCACGTGGTATGGTCGACGAGCATTTCTGTCGACGTTGGGTAGCGTTGACAAGCCTGCAGGAGCTTGGCTTCCTGCAGCACCATAAAGATTTCACGGGGTCGCTGTGTCGGGCACAGTTGTCGACTTACGCCGATACGGGGCAGACGTTTCTGATCGTTTCGGTAGCGCATCCCCATCGCTCTGACCGATCGGATGGCAGCGCCGGACAGAATATGAGCGTGTCGATGTGTTTTGCGGTGAATGATACGCTTAAGGCAAAGATGCGCTTTTTGAACAATCCTGACGCGGGTATTCCGCACCGGGTCGTGAACGAAGCCTGCGAACGCTGTGGCATTTTCGACTGTCGGGAGCGGGTGGCCTCCCCCAAAGTGCTTCAGAAAAAACGGCAGCTCGAAGCCATGAAATCGGCGCTGGATACCCTGTAGCGTTCGATGCTGATTGATGCCTTTGCATGAAACGCGTATGATTTTGTCATCCCGACGACAGGAGCGGTCCGCCGTTGCGGGATGACAAAAATCTAACTAGTCGATACAACCAGACTGTAAATAGTGAATACGGCTCCACCCTCTACCCGAACCGAGATCCTCGCGGGTGTCTCGACCTTTGTTGCCACGATGTACATCATTGTGGTGAACCCGTCTATTCTAAGCCAGAGCGGGTTACCCTTTTCGGGCGTGGTAACCGCCACCGTATTGCTCTCGTTCTTTTGTAGCCTGATGATGGGCCTGTACGCCCGCAACCCGATTGTGGTGGCACCGGGCATGGGGCTGAACGCGTTCTTTACCTTTTCAGCGGTGAAAGGCATGGGCATCCGGCCCGAAGTGGCACTGGGTGCCGTATTTTGGGCGGGCGTACTGTTTCTGTTGCTTACGGTTTTCAATGTGCGCACTGCCCTCGTACGGGCGATTCCAACCCCGCTCCGGTACGCCATCTCGGTCGGTATTGGCCTGTTCATCACACTCATTGGCTTCGAGAACGCCCATTTCATCGTAGCCAGCCCCGCCACACTGGTGCAGATGGCCAATTTTCACGACCCAATTGTGCTGACATTCATGGTGGGTTTGCTCCTGACGGCTATGCTTGTCGCACGACGGGTGCCGGGGGCTATTTTGCTAGGCATCACATTGACAACGGCCCTGGCCTGGCCTATTGGCCGCTGGTGGGGCGATGCCTCCGCGATCAACTTCGGACAAGCTACATTAGTCAGTTGGAAGGGCGTAGTGGCCGCGCCCGATTTCAGCCTGATTGGCAAACTCGATTTAATCGGCTCACTGAAATGGTCGCTTGCCCCGGTCATTTTCGCCTTCGCCTTTACGGATCTGTTTGATAGCATCTCCACCTTTGTCGGCGTAGCAGAGGCTTCCGGCTTGCAGGATGAACAGGGTGAACCCCAACACCTAAGCCGATCGCTGCTCACGGATGCCGTAGCTACCACACTGGCCGGATTCTTTGGTACCAGTCCGGGCACCGCTTATATCGAATCGGCAGTAGGCATTGCACAGGGCGGCCGGACAGGCTTGGTAGCTGTTGTGGCCGGGAGCCTGTTTTTACCCTTTTTGTTCCTGTCGCCACTGCTTTCCATCATTCCAAGCCTGGCAACGGCGCCAGCCCTGGTGCTGGTGGGTACGTTCATGATTCAGCCCGTCACCCGCATTCGATGGACCGAACTCGATGAAGCCATCCCCTGTTTTCTGGCGCTGGTCCTGATTCCGTTCAGCTACTCGATTACGCAGGGCATCGTCTGGGGTTTTCTGAGCTGGACAGTCATCAAGCTGGCAGTTGGTAAACGACAGGATGTACCCATAGGCCTGTGGATCGTCGATGCCTTTTGCGTGGGCTCTCTCCTGCTGTAGGTACATTGCTTGCCCAACGTGAGCAATCCTGTATATTCGTGAAACTGCCCCGTGTGCACGCTGACGACTATGTTACCCGACCTGACCACCCTGACCCTCGACTCGGAACGGCTTCGCCTGTTGCCCGTTACTGACGAGTATACCGACCTGATTTTCCGCGAATTTACGCCCGAGGTGGCTACCTACATGCACCCGCGCCCCGCCAACGAACGAACAGAAACCGAAGCGTTTGTTGAGTCAGCAAAGGCATGCAATCGGGAAGGCAGCAGCCTGAACATGGTCATCACCGAGCGCCAGACGGGCGATTTCCTGGGCTGCGTCGGACTGCATAAACTGGCCGACAAACGGCCGGAGTTTGGTATATGGGTGAAACAGTCGGCGCATATGCACGGTTACGGACGGGAGGCCATTCACACACTGAAACACTGGGCCGACGAGCACATTCCCTACGAATACCTGATCTACCCCGTTGATTCGCGCAATATTTCCAGTCGCAAAATCCCGGAATCGCTTGGCGCGGCGATTATCAGTCAGTATGATGATACCGGCGGCATGGGCCAGGATCTAACGCTGATCAAATACCGGATTGAACGGTAGATTCATATCATTCCGAAGCGCGATCAGTATTAGCCATGATCGATATTTGTTTTAATAAATGGCCGCATAATCGTAGCGTTGTGCCCTTTTTGACAGGGTCGTTTGTGCCATTATATAATCAGTATAGTCGTCGCAGACTAATTGCAACAATTAATAGGTATGAGATATTCCTGCTTCACCATCGCATTACTATTTCTCTCTCTAACCACGTCTGCGCAGAAAGTCACCATCATAAAATCACCAGCAGCAGTACCCGCTAAAGACAATCGCCCTAAGATATTTTTAGGCGGCAGTATCGACATGGGCACTGCAGAGAATTGGCAGGCTAAAATCGAACAGCAACTGACAGATAAAAACGCAGTGTTACTCAATCCACGACGCGATGATTGGAATAAAGACTGGAAACCAGTCATTTCGGATAGCAACTTTAGAAAACAAGTAGAATGGGAATTGTCAGCTTTGGAACAAGCTGACATCATCATGTATTTTTCGCCAACCTCGCAGAGCCCAATCAGTCTTCTGGAATTAGGTCTCTACGCCAAAACAAAAAAATTAATGGTTGTCTGCCCGGACGGATATTGGCGTAAGGGGATGTGGATATTGTTTGTAAACGCTATAATATAAAGACGTATGACACCATGAGTGCGTTGATCGACGTACTGAAAGCGAAACTGAACTAATTAAAACGGGGTACAGACTGGATTAATCATAAACGTTTATCAGAAAAAATTAACTTTTGCTTTTTCAACTCTCAACGTTACGCCTTCACGTTAGCGCAATGACTTTTTCAGAACGGGCTATCCGGTTTTATCTCAATCAGCATGAGCCCGACAGCCTGCCAGCGGGTGTTTCGGCAATGAACCCGTACGCCGATCCGGTGGTGAAAGACATTGTTCAACGATTTTACACCAAGTTCTACAGCGATCAGCAGCCGCGAGTGTTCATTCTGGGTATTAACCCCGGCCGGTTTGGCGCGGGGGTAACGGGCCTTTCGTTTACCACCCCACAGAATCTGGCCCGTTACTGCGGTATTCCAAACGACCTGCCGCCCACACCCGAACTGTCGAGCCGATTCATCTATAAAGTGATCGAGGCATTTGGTGGCGTCGATGCCTTTTACGGCCGTTTTTTCCTGTCGTCGCTGTATCCGTTGGCGCTGGTGAAAGACGGCAAGAACTACAATTTTTATGATGATAAAGCCACTACACAAGAGCTGTGGCCGGTGATGATCGACAGCCTGCACCAACAACAGACGTTTGGCTGCGATAAGCGGGTGGCCATTTGTCTGGGGCGGAAAAACGAGGGTTTCCTGAAAAAGCTGAATGACGAGCAGGGATTTTTCGGACGAATCGTCACCGTCGATCATCCCCGATACATTCTCCAGTACCGCTCGAAGTATCTGGAACAGTATGTTGATATGTACCTGCAAGTACTGACGGATTGCTTACCTGAGTCATTCTAGTGGTAATGAGTAGCCAGAAAGGGTCATCCGGTCAACGTTGAGTTGTTCAGTTTGACTCTCTCTTTCACCGTAGTCGGTGGATGGGTGGCGGCAACGCACTTCGCTGGGCACGGCCTCTACTCTGGCAGAATTACCCGTCTTTGTTGTGCATTTATCATAAATGCGGGGTGCCGTGAACTATGCGGACAAAATATTTCTTTTACCTTTGCGCTTCATCAGCCAACTAAAACGCCACAATCGCTGTGGCGTTTTTCATAAGAACAATACTCTATTAAGTCGATATAGTTAATACATTATGCAGATCGACAATCAGGCTGAGCCTGTTTCTGAACCCGTATCCGCTGTCTCTGTTGCGCCAGCCATCGACCTCAACGGCATGTCTGTTGTCATTCAGGGTGAGCAAGCTGACCAGAAAGCCGTAGCCTTGCGAAAGGCGTACCCTGCCGCAAAAATCACGACTGCGCCACCGCCGCCTATCTGGCGGCGACGTACCCGGACCGAGATTGCAATCTACGTTACGGCAGCTCTGTCGCTGATGATCGTGGGGCATTTGCTGTTGAGCTATTTCACACTGGATCGCATTACGGTACTGGCAACGTCTGTTCGGGTCGAACCCGAATTTTTCTATTTTCTGATGGCTGGTTTTGTGGCCCAGATGATCGACGGCGCCCTGGGCATGGCCTACGGCGTCACGGCCACAACATTTCTGATGAGCGTGGGCATCAGTCCCTTACATGCTACGGCCAGCGTACATAGCTCCGAAATTTTCACCTCGGGCGTCTCGGGCTACATGCACCTTAAGTTTGGCAACATCAACAGCAAACTGTTCAAAGCCGTCTTGATTCCTGGTGTCATCGGCGCGGCGCTGGGTGCCTGGCTCATCTCCGAATTATCATCGTTTGAGCAATATGCCAAGGCGCTACAGCCCATCATTTCGGTGTATACGGCCATTCTGGGTATCCTGATCATTCGAAAAGCGCTCGTCAAACGGATTGTCAAAAAACCGATCAAAAACATCGGTATGCTGGCCTGGACGGGTGGCTTTCTCGACTCAATCGGTGGCGGTGGTTGGGGCCCGATCGTGAACTCAACACTTATCGCCAGTGGGCGGCATCCGCGTTACACCATTGGCTCGGTCAACCTGGCTGAATTCTTTATATCCTTCGCTTCGTCGGTGGTATTTGCTCTCTACGTCGGCTTGGGCAATTACGGCCTGGTTATCCTGGGTCTGATACTGGGCGGCAGCATCGCGGCACCCATTGCGGCACATCTGGCACAGCGCCTTCCTGTTAAAACCATGATGGTATTGGTCGGCATCGTCGTGATCATCGTAAGTTTGCGGAAAATAATCATGTTCTTTTAAGCCATAAAGTGGTCATTTTGCTGCGCGGACATTGATTGTCATTAAGTAGTCATCCATTGCAAAACAATAAATGGCCATAAATGACAGCGAAGCGAATGACATTTCTCCCATGAAAAAACAGACCAAAGCCATACGTACCCAGACGAAAAAAACACAGTATCGGGAGCACTCGACCCCGCTGTTTTTAACGTCTAGTTTCACCTTCGAAAGTGCCGAACAGGGCAAAGAGCTCTTCGAGGAAACCATCGAAGGAAACATCTATAGCCGCTTCTCGAACCCCAACGTCACCGAGTTTGTCGACAAGGTTTGTATGCTGGAAGGCGCCGAAGAAGGCATCGCCACGGCAACAGGTATGGCGGCGGTATTTGCGTCGATGGCGGGTCTGTTAAAATCGGGTGATCACCTGGTAGCCTGTCGGGCACTATTCGGCTCGGCGCATCAGATCATCACCCAGATCCTGAGCAAATGGGGCATCACCCACACCTACGTCGACGCGACGGCGACGGAAGCCGAGTGGGAGGCGGCCATTCAACCGAATACCAAAATGGTCTACCTGGAAACGCCCTCGAATCCCGGCCTTGAACTGGTTGATCTGGCGATGCTGGGCAGGTTGAAAGAAAAGCACGGCTTCGTTCTGAACGTCGACAACTGCTTTGCCACCCCTATCCTGCAAACCCCACTCGACTTCGGTGCCGATCTATCTGTTCACTCGGCTACTAAATTCATGGACGGTCAGGGCCGGGTGCTGGGCGGCATTGTGGTAGGCCGCGCCGATCTGATTGCCCCCATTCGTTTTTTTGCCCGGCATACGGGTCCTTCGATGTCGCCCTTTAACGCCTGGACATTATCGAAGAGCCTCGAGACGCTCGAATTGCGCATGGAGCGGCATTGTTCAAACGCGATGGCACTGGCCGAAGCCCTGGAGAATCATCCCGACGTGGCAACGGTGAAGTATCCGTTCCTGCCTTCTCATCCGCAACACGATCTGGCCAAATCACAGATGAGCGCGGGTGGCTCCATTGTCACCATCGAACTGGAAGGGGGCTTTGAGCGCGTACAGGCATTCATGGAGGCGCTGGAGATTCCAACGCTCTCATCGAATCTGGGTGATTCGCGCACGATCGTGACTAACCCGAATACAACTACACATGCGAAGCTGAAACCTGACGAAAAAGCGGCGCTGGGCATTACGCCGGGCCTTATTCGTATCTCGGTTGGGCTGGAACACATCGATGACCTGATCGCCGATTTTGAGCAGGCAGCGACCGTGAGCGCTGAGATTTTGAAAGAACGCGTATAATCACCTGATTCGCCCGCACCAGCCAATGTTAACCCGCCTCACCCTCCTACTGCTCCTGATCACGCAGTTTGCCGTAGCCCAAACAGCGCCAAAGCCGCTGCGGGTTGGCATTGCGGGGTTGACGCATGCACACGTGAACACGATACTCGGTCGGCTAAAAAAAGGCGATCTTGTTTTGGTTGGCATTGCCGAAACCAATCTCGATCTGGCCGGGCGACTGGCCAAGCAATACGGGTTTGATATGGCGCTGGTTTATCCGACGATCGATGAGATGCTGACCAAAGGCAAGCCGGAAGCCGTGCTTGATTTTGGGGCCATCGCCGATCATGTGAAAACCGTTCGGGTTTGTGCGCCGCGTGGCGTTCATGTCATGGTTGAGAAGCCGCTTGCCACGACCTATGCCGATGCCGTTCAGATGGCGGCATTGGCCCGAAAACATAAGACGCAGTTACTGACGAATTACGAAACAACCTGGTACGGCAGTAATCACCGTGCCTATGCCGTGGCTCATACAGACAAGGCTATCGGCGATATTCGGAAGATCGTGGTACATGATGGGCACGAAGGACCGAAAGAAATTGGCTGCAATCCGGAGTTTCTGGCCTGGCTGACAGACCCGGTCGCCAACGGAGCCGGTGCGCTGTTCGACTTTGGCTGCTATGGCGCCAACCTGTCGACCTGGCTCATGCAGGGCCAGCGACCAACGTCGGTGCGTGCGGTGACCCAGCAGATCAAGCCTGATCTGTATCCGAACGTTGATGACGAAGCGACCGTTTTACTAACGTACCCGAAGGCACAGGCCGTGATTCAGGCATCCTGGAACTGGCCATTCGGTCGCAAGGATATGGAAGTATATGGGCAAACTGGGTACGTTAACACCATCGATGGCAACCGGATGCGCGTGCGGTTAAAGGCTGACAAAGCTGAACGGCCCATGGAAGCCCCTCAAACGGAAGCTCCCGCCAGCGACCCGTTTACGTACCTGGCCCGTCTACTACGCGGTGAAACCAAACCCGACGCGCTCACATCGCTGGAAAACAACCTGATTGTTGTCGAAATTTTAGACGCCGCCCGTCAGTCAGCCAAAACGGGTAAAGCGGTTATCTTGAAGTAGTTTATGATAGGCCCGCAAATTATACTTTGGTTGTTCCTGACTGTGCTCCCTATCAGCACATTCTTCTGGAGTTTTTTGCTGGTCTATCCGTGGCGTTATTTCAAACAGTATGTGATTGGCCATGTAGCGCTAGTCGTTATTTATGTCGCGATATTTCGCTTATTAGTTCACTCTGAATCCGATCCAGACGGCGTTCGTTTCGCACTTTGGCTAGTCGTGGCGGGTTATAGTCATTGCTTACTGGGCACATTTGTTGCCTTTTTCAGCCGAAAGAAGTTCTTACGATACGTATGATTACCGAATCCACCTCCCCCACCCTCGAATCACTTTCAGCCCAATTAGCAGGTCTGAATGAGGTCGACGCGCTCCGAAAACTAACGGAGCTTTTCCCCGGTCAGGTCGTTTTTTCGACGAGCCTGGGTTACGAAGATCAGGTCATCACTGACCTTATTGCCCGAAACGAGCTACCTGTTCGGCTCTTCACGCTGGATACCGGCCGCATGTTCGGCGAGACATATTCGGTCTGGAACAAGACGCTGAGCCGCTACGGACTGCCCATCGAAACGATGTTTCCCGATCAGGCAAAGATCGAACAGCTAATGACCGCCAAAGGCCCATATAGCATGTACGAGAGTGTGGACAACCGGAAAGAATGCTGCTTTATTCGGAAGGTAGAGCCGTTGAACCGGGCACTGGCAGGCCAGAAAATATGGATCACCGGCATCCGGGCCGAGCAGTCGAACAACCGGCACGACATGACGCAGCTGGAGTGGGACGAAGCCCATCAACTGTTCAAGTTCCACCCGTTGATGAACTGGTCATTCGATGACGTAAAAGCCTACGTCAAAGAGCATAACGTACCGTACAACCCCCTGCACGATAAGGGGTTCGTGAGCATTGGCTGTCAGCCTTGCACCCGCGCCATTCAGCCCGGCGAAGATTTCCGCGCCGGCCGCTGGTGGTGGGAAGACAATTCGAAAAAAGAATGCGGTCTTCATACCCACGAAGAAGTTTTCAAACCGTAACATCATCAGTTTACCGTTTGCTGTTTACTGTTTTCTGTTGCGCTGCTAAATCACGGATTGTGTAATCAGCAGCGCAACAGAAAACAGTAAACAGCAAACGGTAAACTGAAAACAGTAAGCTGTTTTTTATGGATTATTTAGATCAACTCGAATCGGAAGCGATTCACATCATGCGGGAAGTGGCCGGTCAGTTTGAACGGCCTGCTTTGCTGTTTTCGGGCGGTAAAGACTCGATTACGCTCGTACATCTGGCTCGTAAAGCGTTTCGCCCCGGCAAATTTCCGTTCCCGCTCGTGCATATCGACACGGGACATAACTTTCAGGAAGCCCTTGATTTCCGTGACTGGCTGGCCGATAGCCTCGGCGAACGGCTGATTGTCAGGTACGTTGAAGACACGATCCGTACCCGGAAATTGAAAGAGCCTACCGGCCGCAACGCCACCCGCAACGGACTGCAAACGTTCACCCTGCTGGATACCATCGAGGAGTTCGAGTTTGATGCCTGTATCGGTGGTGCCCGTCGAGATGAAGAGAAAGCACGTGCAAAAGAGCGGGTGTTCTCGGTGCGTGACGAGTTCGGTTCATGGGACCCCAAGCGGCAACGTCCCGAGCTCTGGAACCTATACAACGGCCGGATCCACAAAGGCGAAAACGTGCGCGTGTTCCCCATCTCCAACTGGACCGAACTCGACGTATGGAATTATATCCGTCGCGAGAACATCGCCCTGCCAAGCCTTTACTTCGCCCATGACCGCGAATTACTGCTCCGCGACGGTAAGCTGATGGCCACTGCCGGCAATGTGATTCAACAGGAAGCCGACGATGAGCGCGTAACCCGCCGGGTACGTTTCCGTACCGTTGGCGACATCTCCTGCACCGCCGCTTCTGAATCGGATGCTGATTCACTCGACGAAGTTATTGCCGAGATTCAGGCTACGCGCGTGTCTGAACGGGGCGAAACCCGCATGGACGATCAACTATCCGAAGCCGCCATGGAAGACCGCAAGAAAGGCGGTTATTTTTAAAGAGTGAAAGGGAGAGAGAGTGAAAGAGTGACTGGTTAATGCCGGCACCTCCTCTCTTACGCACTTTCACTCATTCACACTTTCACTCTTTGACACATTGGACTTACTACGTTTTATAACCTGTGGCAGCGTTGATGATGGAAAAAGCACCCTCATTGGTCGTCTGCTGTATGATTCCAAATCAATCCTGGCCGATCAGCTCGAAGCCATCGAGAAAGCCAGCAAAAGTCGGGATAATGGCGAGGTTGATCTAGCCTTGCTGACCGACGGCCTTCGCTCGGAACGCGAACAGGGAATTACCATCGACGTGGCGTACCGCTACTTCCAGACAACCGCCCGCAAGTTCATTATCGTCGATGCACCGGGGCACATTCAGTACACCCGCAACATGGTGACCGGCGCGTCGAACTGCCAACTGGCGATTGTCCTGATCGATGCACGGCATGGTGTGGTAGAGCAGACCCGGCGGCATTCACTCATCGCCAGCATGCTCGGTATACGGCACGTAGTGGTGGCGGTAAATAAGATGGACCTGGTCAATTTCTCAGAAGATGTTTTCTCGAATATCTGCATCCAGTACGCCGAACTAGCGCAGAAACTGACCATTCCCGATATCACGTACATCCCAATGAGCGCGCTTAACGGCGATAACGTGGTTGATCAATCAGCGGCGATGCCGTGGTATACGGGCACAACACTGTTGAGCCACCTGGAAACGATTGAGATCGACCAGAGCGACAGCCAACTGCTTGGCCGTCTGCCGGTTCAGCTGGTCATTCGCCCTCAAACGGCTGAACTACCTGATTATCGGGGGTATGCCGGAAAAATTAACAGCGGCTCGTTCTACGTAGGTGAAGCCGTAACCGTGCTCCCATCCGGCGAAAGCTCGACCATCTCTCGGATCGAAACTAATGAACAGGATGTTCAGGTAGCGCACGTAAACCAATCGGTTATTTTGCACCTGGCCGACAACATCGACATCAGCCGGGGTGACCTGATTGTGCCGTCGGCCAACCAGCCGGTATTAAGTCAGGATGTTGACGCGATGCTTTGCTGGATGGATACCAAAACGCTGTCGCTCGGCAGCAAGTACGTGTTACAGGTAGGTACGTCCCGCACGCGCTGTTCGGTTCGGGCCATTCCGTATCAGTTGAATATTGAGACCTATGAACAGATCGAAGGCGTTGATACATTGAAACTGAACGATCTGGCACGGGTAGTGCTGCGTACAGCTCAGCCCGTTGCTTTTGATCCCTATGGTCAAAACCGGGCCAACGGCGGAGCCATTCTGATTGACGAAACCAGTAACGTGACGGTTGGAGCACTCATGCTCCAGGGTGAAGCGTAGCCAAATAGCATTAGAATTGTAAGGTACGTCCTTACTAATCGCCTCAGCAGACACAATTGACGTTGAGGCGATTAGTAAGGACGTACCTTTTCTCGTTCATAAAGCGCGGCCACCTACGGCAATAACGAATAAGTCACACCTTGATTCTGAGCGTTTAGCTACTCATGAACGAACCAGCGAGCGGCTGCTTTACGGAGTTCGTTATAACCGGAGTCGTTATCCGATGCCCAGGCAATAATTCCGTCAGGACGTATCAGAAGGGCATGCACAGCCAAATGGTCTTTTACCCTGTCCGATATATAATGAATTCGATTACCAATGTCACTTGCCAGCGTTTTAAGAGCCGGATTACCATCAAAATCGAGCAGTATGCCTTGACCATCGCGTAGTAGCTCGCCAAGTCGTGTACCATTCTCGAACTCAACATCAGGAACGCTATGACCGACAAGCGGGTGGCCGCTACCCAGATCATAATGCGTGTAAATACCCCACACCCGTCCGGCCATGTACGTGGCACCGTCGCGCGTTTGCATCAGGTCGCGGATAATCGCATTCAGCGCACGGGCATGTGGGTCCGGCCGCATAATGGCTACCTGAGCACGTGACCAGTCCAGCACCTGGGCACCAATTGGATGGCGCTCGGTAGCATAACTGTCCAGCAAGCCTTCCGGCGCTTTCCGTTGTATAGTTGCGGCCAGCTTCCAGCCAAGGTTCATAGCATCACCTATACCAAGATTAAGCCCCTGACCTCCCAAGGGCGAATGAATATGCGCAGCATCACCGGCTACCAGTAACCGTCCGTTGCGGTAGGTTGTGGTTTGCCGTGCCCGGTCAGTCCACGTGGTTGCGGTATGAAGCGCATTGATTGCAACGTCGGTGTTCGACACACGACGTAATACATCCTGCACGTGTTCAAGCGTAACTGACTTTTCGGCCTTATGCGCTGCCCCGCCATCAAACTCCAGCATTACCAGATAGCCAGGCTGCGACTGGAAATACATACCAGTTGGTGTCAGGTTGCGGCCTGGGCGTAGTTTCTCCGGGTCGGCAAGGTCAACCTGAGCGGAGTAGCCGGTAAATGCTGGCTCTGTACCGGCAAACTCAAACCCGCCCGCTTTGCGAACAACACTGCGGCTTCCATCGCACCCCACAAGCCATTTGCCCTGAAACGATTGCTCACCTGACTGGCAAAGTACCCCATCCTCGGTTTGACGAACGTCGGTCAGGGTAAGCCCGCGCCTGATGCCCACGCCTAATGATTCTGCACGGCGAGTCAGCACCGTTTCAAGCTCCTCCATCGTAGAAATCAAACTTGGGTCGGTCGAACCTGGCAGGCGAAGCGTCCACTGCGACGTATCAATGTCGTTGAGATTGAATGGAATGCCCGCGAAGTGTCCACCCTGACGATGTGGCTGCGGCCCTTCCTTACCTGGGGTGCTATGTGGGTTTTTAAGGCGTTTATGTAGTTCAAGTTCGTCCAGCAATCCGCGGCGATAAAATGCTTCTATAGTAGGAGCCGATAGTCCACGAATCCCAAAAGGAAATTGCTTCAAAGGCGAGTGTGGGGTTTCTTTTTTTTCCAGTATCAGAACTGAACAGTTGGCCAGGGCCAGTTCACAGGCCAGAAAAAGCCCTACAGGGCCCGCACCTGCGATGAGTACATCGTAAATAGACTGATTTTGTGTTGCTTTCATAAGGACTGATTGTCACACAAAATTCTGGATTGCCTAAGGCCTAGGCTTGTACAAACGCGACAAAATCGATAGCCTGTTTTTTTGCTTTCCGCGCGAATGCGCCTGGTGACGTGCCACTGTACCGCTTAAACTCTCGGCTCAAATGAGATTGATCGGTGTAGCCAAACTCATGCGCTATACCAGCCAGATTGGCATCCGGAAAAAGCCACAGGTGGTTTCGAACCTGCTCAAAACGAATTAGACCGGACACGTCTTTAACGCTATAGCCAGACGATTGCTTGAACTTCCTTTCCAGCGTACGAATCGTCGCATGCGCCGCCGCAGCTACCTGGCTCACCGGCATGGTACCGTTTGCTTTCCGCATGGCAACGCCAGCCCTGGCCAGCGTGTTGTCGCTGGCAGTTCGCGATCGGTTATCCAGAAAATACTGGTCCAAGTGATCTAACGCCGTCTCTATATCACCAGCATGGATCAGCTTTGTTAAGATGGGTTGAAGCTGAGCAATTGGATGATCAACTACCCGTAGTCCGTCATTACCTGGTGGCAGGCCTAGCAAATCGAAGACGGCCCAGGGAAAGCATCGGATGCCGATGATTTCCAACCGATTTCTCGTGTAAAAAACAACCGGCTGATTAAGCAGCCATACCATAAATGGTGATGGCAATGGCTGCAAGCCTCCATTGTGGAAAATGCTACAGGCACTTCCAAAATAAAAGATCAGTTCAGCGTAACCGTCAGGCAGTACCTCAAAATTCGACTCCTGTTCTCCGACATCTCGACTGTTATACCAAAAGCACTTTATGGAATCCTGTAGCCCTTTCGGAGGTGAAAATTCTTGGTGCAGCATGGGTAAAAGTAGTTTATAGCGCTGGTTGTGGGCAAGGTCGCTTTTCCCCTGATGTGAGAACCTTCTGGAAACGGGCAAGCAGGCCGGTGAATATGATTTCTCAGACAGTACGGTATAGCCAGCTATTTTTGGTTGGAAAGCATTGACAGCTTCCACAGTATACATCTGCGCTACTGCGTAAATCGTTACGTATCGAAATTACTATAAGACAGTAAAGCTACCTACCTATGACTATCGGCACCATTATTCTGGCCGCAGGCGAATCGTCTCGCCTGGGACAGCCTAAACAATTACTGGAAAAGAACGGACAACCGCTTGTTCGCCATATGGCGCAGCTTGCCCATGACCTCAACGCCGGTCCGGTTGTCGTTGTCGTCGGTGCCAATGCCGAACCTATCAGGGAAGCGATTCACGATATTCAGGTCCGTGTTGTGCCGAACCCAGACTGGAAAACGGGCATGGCCAGTTCGCTTAAAGTCGGCGTGGAAACGCTGGAAAAGACATTCCCCGAAGCCATTCTGGTTCTGCTGACGGATCAACCTTATGTAAGCCGGGCGCTGATCGAGCAACTGATCGAAACAGCCACGTCGACGCATAAAGGCATTATCGCCAGCGAATACGGCGACACACTGGGTGTTCCTGTGCTGTTCCGCCCCGAATTTTTTGAGGCGTTGAAATCGTTGGAAGGTGATACCGGTGCCAGAAAGCTGGTACAAAAACACCCCGACGATGTAGCCGGGGTGCCATTTGAGCAGGGTACCATCGATTTAGATACGCCGGAAGACGTAGCCAAATGGCAGTCTGCTACTGAATAAACTGCCTTGTTTTCAGTGCTACTGCGCGCTGTAGCACTGAAAACAAATCTTCCTAGTAAAGCACCCGATCGATGGTGATCGGAAGGTCATAGATCCGTTTGCCGGTGGCGTGGAAAACAGCGTTGGCAATCGCGGCGGGCATACCCACGATACCAATCTCACCAAGCCCTTTTGCGCCAAGCGGATTTACGATATCATCGTGTTCTTCTACGAAGATCACGTCGAGGTCATGGATATCAGCGCAGACAGGTACGTGGTATTCGGCCAGGTTGTGGTTCATAAACCGGCCGTAATTATGGTCCATTTTACTGTCTTCCTGCAAGGCACTGCTGATACCCCAAACCATACCGCCAATGATCTGGCTGCGGGCTGTACGGGGATTCATGATCCGACCACCCGCTACGGCCGTTACTGCCCTTTTCACCGTCACCGTCCCCAGGTCTTCATCAACCTCAACCTCGACAAACGCGGCCGAGTGAGTGTGCTTCGAATACTTACCCGACACCAACGGATTCGGCATCGACGTGGACGTTTCGCTCACGGCCCTACCACCGTTCAGGGCTACGATATCAACAAGTTTCATCGACACGTGCGGGTCTTTTTTCAGGCGTAGTTCACCATCAAAAAACGTGACGTCTTTCCAGTTTGCATCATAAAACGGCGACTTGGCGTCTTTACCGGCCAGCTTAAGCAATTTCTTACCCAGATCTTCGCACACCTGCTTAACGGCCGAGCCTACCGTCGAAATGGTCATTGAGCCACCCTGGAAGGGAGCCAGCGGCATTTCAGTATCACCTAATTTGAAGATCACGTCCTCGATTGGCATGCCTAACGTGTCGGCGGCAATCTGCGTCATGATCGTATACGTACCTGTGCCAATATCGGCCGTGGCGCTGCTCACGCGGAGTTTTCCGTTCACCGTCAGGATCGCTTCAGCCCGGGCAAACAATCGCCCGGCGTCCCAGATGCCGGTTGCCATCCCCCAGCCTACCAGGTTATGACCTCGCTTCATCGACCGTGGTTCAGGGTTCCGCTCTTTCCAGCCAAAGCGTTCAGCCCCCTGATAAAAACAGGCCCGTAGCTCCTTGCTTGAATACGGCTTATCGCCTTCCGTCCAGTTCTTCTCGGAATAGTTTTTCAACCGCAATTCAACCGGGTCCATGCCAAGCTCGTAGGCCAGTGCATCGATAGCCGTTTCAATGGCGTGATCGCCCGTAACACCGCCGGGTGCCCGCATATCGAGGGGCGAATAAATGTCCAGTGGCTTCAGTTTATACGTCAGCGTGGTATCAGGTACGTCGTAGAGCATGCCTGTCCAGTTTACAACCACTTCGGTATAATCTTCAAACTGCGACGTGGCTGCTTTGGCGTCGTGTTTAATGGCGGTAATGGTTCCGTCGGATGAAGCGCCAAGTTCAACCTCCTGCACCGTGTTTGGGCGGTGGCCGAACGTAAACATCTGCTGCCGGGTGAGTGTGACCCGTACCGACCGTTTCAGCGCTTTAGACGCCATTACGGCCAGAAACAGCTGATACTGAGGCCGAAGTCCTGAGCCAAAACCACCACCTACGTAGGGCGAAATGACCCGTACGTGGCTAAACGGCAGATCGAATATCTGCGCTACGTAGAGCTGGCTGTTGTAGGCGCCCTGCGTTTTGTCGTAGATCGTCAGGTAAGGTTTCCCGTCCTTATCTTCCTTCCCGTACTCCACCGTTGTTGCAAACATTTCCATTGGGTTATGATGCTGTGGACCATGCACATGCCGCGCTTTAATCGAGACGTCTGCCGCCATCATCGCCATATCGGCATTGCCACGTGGTTTGGGTGGTGGCGGTTTCAGCAGGCTCGCTACGCCAACTGCAGGATCGCGGGCTTCGGCCAGATGGGCTTCCAGATCGGTCTCGTGAGCTTCCTGCTCGTAGGTGGCTTTCACGAGCGACGCGGCGTAGCGGGCCAGCTCAAAGGTTTCAGCTACGACCAGCGCAATGGGTTGGCCACTATACTTGATTTTTTCGTCGTGTAAGGGCCGGAACGGTGAGCCGGGCGGCGCATCCATATCCTTGTAATTCATGTCGAACCAGGCGGTTTTGGGCCGGTTCTCATGCGTGAAGACCTCCAGCACGCCGGGTAGAGCCAGGGCCTCTGATGTATCGATACTGGTGATCTTTCCTTTCACGAGCGCGCTCGACACGACGTAGCCGTAGGTCAGGTCAGGTACGTTAAACTCAGCGGCATATTTTGCCTTGCCGGTCACTTTATCCGCGCCTTCGACACGTTTAACGGGTTGTCCGATATAAGTCATTTGTTGAGTCTTTTTAGTTGATTCACTCACTGTGGCGTGGCTTTCTGCATGGTTACCGCTTCAGTCAAAGCACGAACGATGGCCCGTTTTGCCAGATCGATCTTAAACGTATTGTGGCCGTATCCTTTCGCTCCTTCCAGCAGCTTCTCGGCAACGGGCCGGAAGTTTGCGGCAACCGCCTCTTTGCCAACCAGCAGTTCTTCCGCCTCCGTTTTTCGCCAAGGCTTGTGGGCCACACCACCCAATGCAATCCGCGCGTTGGTTACGGTGTTTCCTTCAAGTTCCAAGCCAGCAGCGACAGACACCAGAGCGAAGGCATACGAGGCCCGGTCACGGAGTTTCAGGTAATTGTAATGTTGGGCAAATCCGTTGGCAGGCAGATCAATAGCCGTTACGATCTCGCCGGGTTGCAGGGTGTTATCGTATTGAGGCTCATTCCCGGGCAATCGGTGAAAATCAGCCATCGCAACCGTACGCTCACCATTTGGACCCTCTACGCGAACAACAGCTTCGAGCGCAGCCAGCGCTACACACATATCGGATGGGTGCGTGGCAATACAGGTCGTCAACGGATTACTGTCCGACGTACCCAGAATTGCATGAATTCGGTTGTAGCCGTTCAATGCTCCGCAGCCACTGCCAGGTTTGCGTTTGTTGCAGGGCATACTGGTGTCGTAGAAATAGTAGCACCGGGTACGTTGGAAGAGGTTACCGCCGTTGGTAGCCATATTCCGAAGCTGAGGTGATGCACCCGCCAGAATCGTCTGCGACAGCAATGGATATCGCTCTTTCACTAACGGATTGTAGGCCGTATCGGCGTTGGTCGCCAGAGCACCAAGGCGCAATCCACCATCGGGTAGTTCAACGATGTCGGTTAGGGGCAACCGGTTGATATCAATAAGCCGCGAAGGCTTTTCGATATTTTCCTTCATCAAGTCGATGAGGTTGGTGCCGCCTCCAATGAATTTGGCAGCCGGTTCGGTCACTAGCTCGTCAATGGCTGAGTCGATCGAATCGGGGCGGGAATAGGCAAATGGGTTCATAACGTGGCGCTGTTTGGGATGAATTATGCTTGTTTTTCGATCCCCATTACCTCCGTAACGGCGTCGACAATGTGCGGGTAGGCACCACAGCGGCAGATGTTTCCGCTCATCAACTCGCGAACGTCAGCTTCCGACTTGGCTTGTCCCTCGTTCATCAGGCCAACAGCCGAACAGATTTGTCCCGGCGTACAATAGCCGCACTGGAACGCGTCATGATCTACAAAAGCAGTCTGGAGCGGGTGTAATGAACCATCAGCGTTGGCCAATCCTTCAATGCTGGTGATCTCGTGATCATCGTGCATCACCGCCAGGGTCAGGCAGGAGTTGATCCGTTTGCCATTTATCAGTACGGTGCAGGCACCGCATTGGCCATGATCGCAGCCCTTTTTGGTGCCAGTCAGATTCAGGTATTCGCGCAGTGCATCCAGCAGTGTTGTCCAGGGAGCAATTTGCAGCGTTTTAGCAGTTCCGTTTACCGTTAATCGAACGGTGCCGAGAGCGGGCAGAGCGGCGGAGGCATTCTCCACAGGTGCGGGAGGTGACAGGGTCGTTTGCATAGGAAATCGATAAGTCGAGTACTTCAGCAAAACGATGGGCAGAAGGCTATGTTCAAAAAGGTGAGTTAACGCGACATAGATTTGGTGCCGTGCATATATAGCCAGAAATTTTGTCGAACTTTCTATTAATCAATCACTTTTATTTTAACTTTTCTGGATATGAACTTACGCACATTACTGATTATCAGTTTCTTGTCGGCGGGCATGATTAACGCCAGCGCACAAACGACTACACCAACGCCAGCCACCGCTAACCAGTCGGATAGTTTACGCGTATATGCAGGTACGTATACGTTTTCTGGCGGCAGTCCAATCAGCACCTTCACAATCACGGTCAAAGATGGTTTCCTTTACGGCGATGCAGGTATGGGTGAAAACAAGCTCATCAAACAGGCTCAGGCTGACCAGTTCAAATCGACCAGTTCGTATGGATCGATCATCACATTCATTCGTGATGCAGCGACAAAGGCGGTCACAGGCTTGACGTTGGCGGCACAAGGTCAGGAGTTGAGCGCCACCAAAGCGAAATGAGTGATGCAATATGCCTGCTTCTCTTGACAGAGGCTGCCGCTGTCAAAAATTAGCTTCCTGAAAGCTAAACCAGTTGTGATTTGACATGCGTCTTATTACGCAAAACCCACTAAAATCGACCATTTCGGAACGATTTTAGTGGGTTTCAAATTTAGTAGGTACGTATCTTCACAACGACTAAGCCGGATTCCACCTCCGGCCTTTGTTTTAATTAGTCAGTATATAAACTCTATAGAGTAATAGTAAATATGTCTATTACCTTTTCTCCCAACGTCAGCCGGGCGGCTCAGCGTGATATCAACGACCTCCAGCAAAAAGTCGATGCCTTTACTACCGGGCAGATGACCGACGAGCAATTCCGCAAGTTCCGTTTGGCACGGGGTGTATACGGACAGCGTCAGGCAGGCGTGCAGATGATCCGGATCAAGCTCCCCTACGGACGGATCACCGCCGATCAGCTTGTTCGTATTGCCGACGTGTCGGACCGCTACGCCACGGGAAATCTGCATGCAACGACCCGTCAGGATATTCAGCTTCACTTCGTTAAACTAGCCGATTCGCCTCAGCTTTGGGCTGAACTCGAAGACGCCGGTATCACGCTGAAAGAAGCCTGTGGTAATACCGTTCGAAACGTAACCGGCTCAGCGCGGGCAGGTATCGACCCCGAAGAACCGTTTGACGTTTCTCCCTACGCCCATGCTATTTATGCCTACTTCCTGCGCAATCCGATTTGTCAGGATATGGGTCGTAAGTTCAAGATCGCGTTGTCGTCATCAGAACGTGATTCGGCTTATGGCTACATGCACGATATCGGTCTGATTCCACGCATTCAGGACGGAAAACGTGGTTTCAAAGTGCTGCTAGCCGGTGGACTGGGCGCACAGCCATTCGCCGCGCAAACGGCTACCGAGTTCATTGTCGAAGAGCAGATTATCCCCTTCATCGAGGCCGTAATTCGTGTATTCGACCGCTACGGTGAGCGCACCAAACGGCACAAAGCCCGGATGAAATACCTCCTGAACGATATAGGTCTGGAGGAGTTCCTGAGCCGTGTGCAAACTGAATGGACGGCGCTGAAGAGCAAGGAATACGTTATAGACAGTTCCTCAGCATTGGCCGATGAAAAAGCGCCGCAACCTGAATTGACCGGTTACCAACCTGACCGTCAGGACGAAGCGTTTACTACCTGGTTTAAAACCAACGTATTTGAGCAAAAACAGGCGGGTTGGTACGCCGTGCAACTGCGGGTGTTGCTGGGCGACATGTCGTCTGATACGGCGCGTGCCCTGGCCCAGATCGTGCGGCAGTATGCAGGTGACGACATTCGGGTAACGGTCAATCAGGGCTACCTGCTCAGGTACGTTCGTCCCGAGAACTTATCTGCGCTGTACGATGCACTCGATACGCTGGGTCTTGCCAAACCGGGCTTCGACACCACGGCCGACATTACGACCTGCCCCGGTACCGACACCTGTAACCTGGCCATCACCAGCAGCTACGGCATCACACGCGTGCTGGAAGACCTGATGAAGGAGGAGTTTCCTGACATCGTGTACAATACCGACATCAAGATCAAGATCAGCGGCTGCATGAACGGCTGCGGTCAGCACTCGGTGGCTAACATTGGCTTCCACGGCTCGTCGATCAAGAATGGCGCGTATGTATTGCCGGCTCTACAGGTTTTGCTTGGCGGCGGTTTCAATGCGGAAGGTGCTGGTCAGATGGGCGACAAGGTCATTAAACTACCCACCAAACGCGGCCCGGCTGCACTTCGCACGTTGTTCAACGACTACGAAGCCAATGCTTTCGACGGCGAATATTATAATAATTACTATGGTCGGCAGGGTAAGAATTATTTCTATACGCTGCTGAAGCCACTGGCCGACCTGAAAACGGTGACCGACAGCGACTATGTTGACTGGGATCATACCGAGCAATACGCGACCGAAGTGGGTGTCGGTGAATGTGCCGGCGTTATGCTCGATTTGGTAGCGACTACGCTCGACGAAGCGTCTGACAAACTAAACTGGGCAACAGAAGCACAGGCAGACAGCCGTTGGGCCGACGCCATTTATCACGCCTATAACGTGTTCATCACCGGTGCTAAAGCAGCCCTGATGAGCCGCGACGTACCCACGAACACACAACACGGTATCGTGTCTGATTTTGACCGTGAGTTTGCTGGTGTTGCCGGTTTTCATACAGACGACTCGGCCTTTAAATCACTGGTATTCAGCATCAACAAGCACGAACCGACAGAAGAATTCGCGACCTCGTTCATCAGCGAAGCCAGCGAGTTTCTGGCGTCTGTACGGGCCTACCGCGACCAGCAAATCCAACTCGAAGGCCTCCCCGCATTGACAGAACTCGTTCAGGCACAGGATAGCTAAACTGACTTCCGATGTACGACTGACGAAGTACGATTTGCGCTGCTTAAGTAACCATATTATAAAACAGCAACGCAAATCGTACTTCGTCAGTCGTACATCGTACATCGTATCATGAAGGTAACCCTCATCGGCGCGGGTCCTGGCGACCCTGATCTGATTACGTTAAAAGGAATAAAGGCACTGAAAACTGCCGACGTGGTCATGTATGATGCCCTCGTTGCTGAAGAACTGCTTGACTATTGCCGCCCCGATGCTCTCAAAGTGTATGTGGGTAAACGGCGTGGTGCGTATTCCTGCATGCAGGAAGAAATCAACCCACTAATTGTTCACTACGCGCAGAATTACGGGCACGTAGTTCGCCTGAAAGGCGGCGACTCATTTGTGTTTGGACGGGGCTACGAAGAGCTTGACTACGCCCGGCAGCATGGCCTGGAGGTTGAGGTTATTCCTGGTATTTCGAGCAGTTACGCCGTTCCGGCGGCGGCAGGTGTCCCGTTGACGTCGCGCGGTTTATCTGAAAGTTTCTGGGTCGTGACCGGCACAACCAAGGCGGGGAAACTCTCGAAAGACCTGCATCTGGCAGCCCAGTCATCCGCAACTGTCGTTGTTTTGATGGGAATGCATAAACTGCCTGAAATAGCGGCCCTGTTCAGTGGAGTTGGTAAGGGCGAAACACCAATCGCCATCATCCAGAATGGGACCACTCCGCAACAACGTGTTGTCGTTGGAAGTATTCGTACCATCGTTGACGACGTTGCCCGGTCGGGAATAGATAACCCGGCAGTGATCGTCATTGGTGCTGTAGCCGCCTTAGCAACGGCTCCCGAAAACGCCCGTTTTTTCGTAAATTTGCAAGCGTAATACTTGACCTCACCCCCAACCCCTCTCCTACTGAGAGGGGAGCCGCGCCAGCGTAGCTCTGCTGCTGAATAGCTCCCCTCTCAGCAGGAGAGGGGTCGGGGGTGAGGTAAAACTTGCCATGAAACCATACCGCGTCCTTTTATACTATTTCTATACGCCCATTGCTGATCCCGAACAGTTCAGGGAAGAGCAGCATCAGCTTTGCCTTAAGTTGAATTTGCTGGGCCGCATCATTGTTGCGCCCGAAGGGTTGAACGGCACCGTTTCTGGTCTTGCCATTGATTGCGATGCCTATATGGAAGCCGTTCGGTCCGATCCGCGGTTTGCAGCCATTGAGTTTAAAGTGGATGCGCATGAAGCGCACGCCTTTCAGAAACTTCACGTTCGGGTAAAGCCCGAAATTGTCCATTCGGAATTACCGGTGAATCCATTGGAGCGGACAGGAACGTACCTGGAACCTGCCGAATTTAAGGCCATGAAAGACGACCCGGATGTGGTGCTGGTCGATATGCGGTCGAACTACGAGCACAGCGTGGGTAAGTTTAGCGGAGCCGTCACGTTCGATATGGAAAATCTGCGCGAGCTACCCGACCATGTTGGTGAGATTGCGCATTTGAAAGATAAAAAGATCATTACCTATTGCACCGGTGGCATCAAGTGCGAGAAAGCATCGGCTTACCTCCTATCGCAGGGGTTTGAGAATGTGTACCAATTACACGGGGGCATTATTAAGTACGGTTTGGAGAACACGGGCGAAGGGTTTGACGGTCAATGTTACGTGTTCGACAACCGGCTGGCAGTCGATGTGAACCAGGTGAACCCAACGGTGATCTCGACATGCTATCGGTGCGGTACCATCAGCAGTCGCATGGTTAACTGCGCCAGCCCCGCTTGTAACAACCACGTGCCGCTTTGCGAAGCCTGTGGCGATGCCCACGCAGGTACGTGTACGGATGACTGCAAGCATGATCCACTCCTACGTACCTATGACGGTACGGGCTATTACAGCAAAAAATCGGTTGGTTACACACCGGAACAAGGTTACAAAAGTCGTCAGCGTAGTCAATTAGAGGCCTAGGTAACTGATCAGCTACCGCTTAGTTGATTTTCAGACACATGACTCTGTAAGTCACCACCCGGATTATACTGAGATTAAAATAGACACGTTTATCAAACCGAAAAGGCAGAACCCTTTTCGGTTTTTTTATGCCTATCCAGTGCAACGAACGTATCTATTGGGGAATCCTTTTACCATGGATAGCCGCTACCTCTCCAGCCGTACCTGGCGATCCTGACTCCTAATAAGGAGCCGAAGGCTGTAAATGCCCGGTCTCGCAACTTTTACATGTTGCTTACAATCTTTTACTGTTTTTCGACATCTATCAGCCCAATCAACTTCTACTTGCAATCGGTTCCTACAATTGATTTTGACCTTGTTTTTATGCAATCTCACCGGGCAATGCATCTCATTGAAAGCCATCCGTCCCCCTGTCGTACCGCTCAAACTATATTTATAGTTAAAATACCTTAACCCAGGCTACGCGATTAATTGCGTGCCTACATTTGGCCTATTGCTTCTCTATCTCTCTACTGCGTATGAAAAACCGCCTACTCGTTTTCTTCTTTTTTTGTCTCTTTTCCAGTGCCGCTTTCGCACAAACGGCACCAACGCGTTTTACGCTTCAGGCCACCGTTACCGACACGTTGGGGACCAAGCTGAATTCTGTGACCGTCATGCTCCAGACGGGTAAAGATTCAGTGCTAACCAGCTTTGGCCGCACCGATGAAACGGGCAAGTTTTCGCTGAAAGGTATAAAGCGAGGTACGTACATCCTGAAGATTACGTACGTGGGCATGATGCCGCTGAACCAGAAGGTCAATTTCGACACCGATCAGACGGTTGATCTGGGCACAATCAAGCTCAAGCCGATTGCCAAAGAATTGTATGAAGTAGTGGTAAAAGCAGCCCGCGCACCCCTGACCATTCGCGGCGATACGGTCGAATATGACACTCGTGCGTTCAAGGTGCCACCAGGATCATCCGTTGAGGATTTGCTCCGGAAATTACCAGGCGTGATTGTCGACCGCGAAGGGAATATTCGGGCGCAGGGTCAGGAAGTGAAACGGGTGACCGTAGATGGTAAGCAGTTTTTCAGCGATGACCCGAAAACCGCCACTAAAAACTTGCAGGCCGAGGCCATTTCGAAAGTGCAGGTATTCAGCGACAAAACTGAGAAAGCCAAATTAACCGGCGTTGACGATGGCACGAAAGAGAAGACGATGAACCTCGAATTGAAGGAAGAATTCAAGAAAGGTGGCTTCGGAAAAATTACGGGTGGAGCCGGGCCGGCCAGTAATCTGCCCGCCCGCGCCGAGGTACGTGGCAGCTACAATAAATTCGACAAGAAGCAGCAGCTATCACTGATCGGCCTAGCCAACAATACCAACCAGACAGGCCTTTCCTGGGCTGATTATCAGGACTTCCGGGGCAGTAACTCCTTTAACTGGAACGACAACGCCGACTTTGGTTTCAGCAGTGGTAACTACTATATAATTGGTGGTGGCGACGATGAAAGCTTCTCGATTCCCATTACCGGTGGCGACCGGGGCCGAGGGCTATCCGATAACGTGGCAGGTGGCGCCAATTACAACTACGACACCAAGAAAACGAAGGTCAGCAGCAACTACTACTTCAGCCAGACAAAACTGCGGACTGAAAGCCTAGGTGAGGTGACCAACTTTATTCCGACGGGTGACCTCAACACCACCACAGCTTCGAATCAGACCACCAAAAACAGCAGCCACCGGTTCAGTTTCCGCCTGGAAAAGCAGCTGGACACGTTGAATACGTTGGTCTTTTCGACCAGTGGCCGCTACAACACCAGCACTGCATTGTTGCTGAGCACCCGTGATATTCGCCGGATTCTGAACACAGCCACCACGCCAACCACCTCGAACACGACCGTGAATAGCCGGAATGGTCAGTCGTTCGGGCTATCTAACGCGCTGATCTACCGGCATAAGTTCATGAAGAAAGGCCGCAGTTTCGCCGCTAGTGCTAACTACGAATTGAGCAGCAGCGACGGTACGCTGGACCTGGAAGCCAGAAACCGATTCTTTGAAGCAACTGACATTAATGATCAGCTTCGGATCATCAGTCAGTTGCAGTCGACCAACAGCAACGTATCTCAGTACAAAGCCAGTCTGTTGTTTGTTGAGCCGCTGTCGAAGAAGTTCTTCTGGGAGTCGTTCTATAATTTCAGCCTGCGCTATGACGAGGTCGATCGGAACGTGTTGAACACCCAGACCGACACGCCAACCCGCAACGATTCACTGAGCCGTTATTACACGAACACGTACCTGTATAACCGGCTGGGTACCAGCCTGCGCTATACCAACAAAGGACTGAACCTGGGGATAGGCGGCGCCGTGCAGCAGTTCCAGATCAACGGACAGTACGCGTCTGATCAGACGCTCCCGATCCTGGGCCGAATTGACCGTACATTCACCACCTTTGTGCCCAATATGTCAGTCAACTTCGACTTGAAGAACAACAAATACCTGTACGGTGGGTATAACGTCGGGGTGCAGACGCCAACGTCACGTCAGTTGCAGCCAATCGTTGACAACAGTAATCCGCTGTTTATCACGCAGGGCAATCCAGATCTGTTACCCGCCATCACGCACCGGTTGAATTTAGGGTTCAACTACTTCAATCCAGGTTCGTTTACCAACTTCTACGGCGGTGTCAACTACGGCTACAATATCAACCAGATTGTGTATGGCCAGACGATTGACACGCGCACGCTGATCACCAGCACACGGCCACAGAACATCACGGGCGGTTATAATTTCGGCTACTACAGTTACCTGAGCTTCCCGCTGAAGAAAACGAAAGCAACCCTTGACCTGGGAGGTAACCTGAATCTTGGTCAACTTATTACGCCTATCAATGGTGTAAATAACCAAACGAATACGACCAACTATAATGCTAATCTGAAGTTGAGTCTGACACCTGCCGATTGGTTTACGTTCTATGGTAGCGCGGAAGTAGGGATTGGTAATGCCCGCTACTCGATCAATACGGCTCAGAATGCACAAACGATCAATAACAGCTACCAAGCCGATGCCAACGTGAAATTGCCGGGGGATATTTACGTCAGTTCATCGTTCAATTACCAGATTTACCGGAACCAGCGATTTGGGTTCAATCAGGGCATCCCGCTTTGGAACTCAGCCATTTATCGACTTATCGGTAAGGCGAAGCGCATGGAAGTTCGACTTTCTGCCTACGATATGCTGAACCGGAACGTAAACGTTACGCAGTATGCCGGGCAAAACTCGGTTTCGTCGGAACGGACCCGCACACTGGCTCGCTACTTCATGTTCAGCATGACCTATAACATGCGCGGCATAAAAGCCAGCGTTCGCCAAAGCAATGGCTGGGATTAAACGATGTAACGCCGAAGCTCCAGCTTCGGCAGTGATTGACAGGCCTGGATTACCGAAGCTGGAGCTTCGGTGCTACAACCCTCAAAAACGCTATGACTCGATTACTTAAACCAGTTCTGTTTACCCTTCTCTTGCTCACGACGTACCTGTCGGAGGCACAAACCAACCAAACTGAGGGCGTTGTGCTCTATACCCGGCGCACGTTCTGGCCAAAAATCACGGCGCGTATGACGTACCTGAGCCAGGAGCAGAAAGACCGAGCGGCCAATACCTGGAAAAATGAAGAGGGAAGCAAAGAAAAGATGAAGCTGACCTTCACGCCAACTACTAGCTTGTACGGATACGAAAGCGAGTCGAGCGAATCGGAAGATGGCCGCTATACCTGGCGAAACCGGGAGCTAGCCCTTTTCCGTGACTTTGCCAATGAAAAGCAGGTCGATATTGAGGAGATGTTGGGCAAGGTGTACGTCGTAGAAGACTCGCTACGGGCTCCTTCCTGGAAGATCGGCAATCAGGTTCGGGAGATTGCTGGCCATATGTGTATCAATGCCACCACAACCGATTCCGTGAAAGATCAGGTATTGACTGCCTGGTTTGCGCAAGATATTCCCGTATCTGCCGGTCCTGAGCGCATCTGCGGTCTGCCTGGACTGATTCTGGAGCTGGACATCAACAATGGTGACGTTATCATTGAGACCGCCAGTATCACCTTCAAGCCCGTTGCCGCTGATATTAAACTCCCAAAGGTAAAGAAGCCCAAAAAGCTAGACGAAAAGGGGTACGAAACCATGCTCAAAACATACATTGCCGAGCAGATCAAGGAGCAACAGAACCCGTATTGGGAGATCCGATACTAGAGTAGAAATAGGTTTCAAGTGTCAGGTTTCAAGTCTCCGGTAGCGCTGCTCCAGCCCGCATTAGGCATCCAGTAGCACTACCAAAGACTTGAAACCTGGCACTTGAAACCTATTTTTGCCTAATGGCATCCGACAAACTCATTATTTACCAACTGCTGCCCCGGCTATTTGGCAATACCAATACGACAAACCACGCCTGGGGTACACTTGCCGACAACGGCTCAGGTACGTTCGCCGATATTAACGATGCGGCACTCAACAGTATAAAAACACTCGGAGCCACGCACATCTGGTATACCGGTGTTCCTGAACATGCCACCATGACCGACTATTCGGTGCATGGGATTAAGCCCGACGATCCGGCGGTGGTGAAAGGACGCGCGGGATCGCCCTACGCCATAAAAGATTACTACGATGTGGTACCCGATTTTGCTCAGTCGGTGCCCGACCGGATGGCCGAATTTGAGGCACTGGTGGCACGTACCCACGCTCATGGGCTGAAAGTAATCATTGACCTCGTACCCAACCACGTCGCTCGTCAGTACCGATCGGATGCTAAACCGACCGGTATTGCCGACCTGGGCGAAGGGGATGATGTTCGGCAAGCCTTCTCGACCGATAACAATTTTTACTACCTGCCCGGTACCACCTTCGTTGCGCCATTTGTACCCGGCATCATTGACGCATATACTCCGCTCTCGAATACGGCCGTGCCTATACATGAGGCACCGGCGAAAGTAACCGGGTCGGGCTCGATCAACGAAGCGCCGCACATCGACGACTGGTACGAAACGATCAAGCTCAACTATGGCTATAACGTGTTCGATGGCGCGCTTCATACCACTTCGCCTGACTCAACTAAACGCCCGGATACATGGTACAAACTGCTCGATATCATGCTGTACTGGGCCGGAAAAGGTGTGGATGGGTTCCGCTGCGACATGGCTCACCTGGTTCCGGTTGCGTTCTGGCAATGGGTAACGGCTAAGGTCAGAGCAACGTACCCAGCCCACGTCTTCATCGCTGAAATCTACGACCCGGGTTTGTACCGCCCATTCATTTTCGAAGGCGGCTTCGATTACCTCTACGACAAGGTTGGTCTCTATGATGCACTCCGGCGGCTTATTGAAGGGCATGGGAGCTGTTACGACCTGACGCGCGTGTGGCAGCAGGAATCAGGCGACTTTGCCGAACATATGCTTCGCTTTCTGGAAACGCACGACGAGCAGCGCATCGCCTCCTCTTTTTTTGCGACTGATCCTGCACGCGCAATTCCCGCCATGGTGGTAACGGCAACCATGCACACCGGCCCTTACCTCGTTTATTTTGGGCAGGAAGTGGGTGTACGGGGCGAAGACGCCGAGGGATTCAGCGGCCACGACGGGCGCACCACCATCTTCGACTATTGGGGGCTAACCGACTGGCAGGGGTATCTGAATGGCCATAACTATGACGGCAACGGATTAACTGAACAGCAACGCGAGTTGAGAGGCTTCTACGAAAAGCTGGGTACGTTCATTAACGGGTCTGAGGCCATTCGGGAAGGTGCATTTTATGACTTGCAATGGGCAAACCAGGCAACGGCAGGCTACAATCAACATCGTGTTTTCAGCTATCTGCGCTATACAGACAGCCAAAAGCTATTGATTGTCTGTAATTTTGATCAGACGAACGCACTATCGGTTACCCTGAACATACCTGAGCATGCATTGCAGTTGATGCAGATCGCCGGAAACGATACTCTCCTTTTAACCGATCAACTGCTGACAAAGGAGACCACATCAGGCAGCGGTATGACTGGCATTCCGGTTACGATGCCCCCAACGAGCGTCAGGATTTTTTCACTCAACACAAACTAGACCGAATACTTTTTGGAAGGTGAACGTCTAACGTACATGAAAGTAGGACTGCTTTGGCTCGGACTGTTGGCCTCACCCCTGCTGGCGTCAGCTCAGGGTACTGATGAATTACGCCAGATTACCATACTACCCGGACGGACAACCGCCGAAACGGCAGTGCAAACCGCCGAAACCTTACTGGGGAAGCCTTATGTGCACCACACGCTCGACGGCAACGATACCGAGCAATTGGTGGTGAATCTGCACGAGTTCGACTGTTCAACCTTTATTGAAACAACCCTGGCGCTGGCACTGGCCGAGCAGGAACTACCCGCTAAATACACAACAGCTCAGCTGGAAACGGTTTTTCGACGCTATCTGACAAAGCTACGCTACCGAAATGGTCAGATTGATGGGTACGCCAGTCGATTGCATTATCTGTCAGACTGGCTTCGCGACAACGAAAAGAAAGGAATCCTTCAGGATGTGACCCGGGAAATTGGTGGCGTTCAGGTGCAGAAAGCCGTAAACTATATGACAGCCGCCGTACATAAATACCCACCCCTGGCCGACCCTGCCGTTTATAAGCAGATGACTCAGGTTCAATCGGATATTAGCCAGCAGCCTTTCTACTTTATTCCAAGCAAACTGTTCAGATCGCTGGAAAACAAATTTCGAGAGGGTGACATCGTGATGCTAACGGCAGCCCGGCCGGGTCTGGATATGCGGCATGTAGGGTACGCAACCTGGCGTAATGGCCGACTATACCTGCTTCATGCCTCATCAGACTACAAACGGGTAGTGCTTACCCAACAGCCTCTGGCCGATTATTTACTGGCCAATAAACGCTTGTCGGGCGTTCGGGTAGCGCGGATTAAGCAAACGACCGCCCGAATGGCAGATGCTGTTCCAGGCAGTCTGATTCAGGCACATTGATAAATTAGTAACTATATTCTATAGAGATTAAGATAAAGGTATTTTAAACTTTTTGTTACTGTTATACACAAACATTATATATTAGCATCTTAACCTACCTGTGAAGATGCCTAATCGTAAACAAAACGTTGGTTTTATAGACCGGCTTGTGCGTGGACTGCTGGCAATCGATTTGTTAGCATTGTGCTTTTCCTCCTTCATTAATGGCGTTGCCGTACTGATTTCAATTATCCTGATTGCCTTATTGGCATATAGTGGCGCAACCGGTCATTGCCCGCTTTACACCACACTCGGCCGCAACAGCCGTCACCGTACTGAGCCTTAACAAGCGCTCACAAACGCAAAAATGCCCCGTTCTTCATCGAAAACGGGGCATTTTTGCGTTTGTGAGGTGTATCTTTGGCCTATGTCGCACAAAGCGTTTTACCAGACATTCTTCCAAACGGAGCAGCTGTTTCGCAAGGCCGACGACGTTCTTACGTTTCCAGCCCTGGAAAAGACGGGTGTACCTTCTCCTGCGATAGAGACTGACGAAATAGTTATAACCTCAGTTGACTCTGTCTTAGCCACCGCGCCTGCTGTACAAATCAGCGACCCTATCATTCCATCGGTTGTTCCCGTTGCTGTAGACGTACCTGCAGTGGCTGCACATCGCCCTGAACTGATCGAAACAGAGGTGGTTGTTAAGCAGGTATCCGTGCAATTGCCGGAAATTGATACAAAAGCTGGCACTGACATTCAACCTCATCCTAAAGATCAACGGCCGGCAACCCCGCTGATCAGCCAGAAGGTATTGATTCTGGTCGACGACGACCTGTTACCCAGTGATTTACTTTTCCTTGAAAAGATATTGAAAGCGGTGCACCTGGACGTAAATGGCGTTGATCTGTTAAACGTACACGGCACAACCGCGATCAACTTCGCCGAACTGCTGGCAGGCAAGTACATTCATCATTTCTTTACGTTCGGCGTTCCATTCACCCGTCTCAACCTCGATATCATGATGGACCGGTACCAGCCGGTGCGGTTTGAGGGAATTACGTTCCTGATGGCCGATCCGTTACCGGCAATTGAAGCTGATGTAGCTTTAAAAAAGAAACTTTGGGAGTCACTTAAGAAGATATTTCTATGGCGATGACCGAATCGCCTGAAGGCGAAAGCCGTACATTACGCCGGGTACTAACCACGCCACAACTCTGGGGCATTGCCGTTGGGCTGGTCATTTCGGGCGAATATTTCGGCTGGAATTATGGCTGGGCTGTTGCAGGTACGTTGGGCTTCACGGTGGCTACGGTTATTGTCACGGTTTTCTATATTGCCTTTATTTTCAGCTACACCGAACTAACCACGGCGATACCCGACGCGGGTGGGCCATTTGCCTACGCTTATCGTGCTTTTGGCCCGATGGGCGGCTTTTTAGCCGGATTTGCTACCCTCGTTGATTTCCTGCTAGCGCCTCCGGCCATTGCCGCTGCGCTGGGTGCTTACGCCCACTTCCTGAATCCAGCCCTTTCACCCCTTTGGATCGGCGTTTTGGCATACGTCGTATTTGTGGGCATTAATTTATTTGGAATACGGGAATCGGCCAATTTCTCACTGATCATCACCATCCTGTCGGTAGCCGAACTGCTTGTTTTTATGCTACTGGTAGTCCCGGCGTTTAAGGTCGAAAATGTAGTGGCCCACACCGAATCGTTTGGCTGGTCGGGGGTATTTGCGGCCTTGCCATTTGCCATCTGGTTCTACCTGGCAATTGAAGGGGCCGCCATGATGGCCGAAGAAGTGAAGGACCCTCGCCGTACCATTCCACGGGCTTACCTGCTGAGTATCGGCACACTGGTTGTTCTGGCACTTGGCACCATGCTTCTCTGCGCCGGAGCCGGCGACTGGCGGACGCTTTCGAGCATAGATTACCCGCTGCCCGAAACGCTGGCGATGGTGCTTGGCCGTGGTCATCTGTGGACAAGGTTTTTCGCCAGCCTGGGCTTATTTGGCCTCATTGCTTCATTCCACTGTAATACCCTGGGCTATTCCCGACAGATTTATGTACTGGCCCGCAGTGGCTACCTGCCTGCTTTTCTGGCTCAACTGAACGAACGGTTCCGTACGCCGCACTGGGCCTTGCTGGTTGGCGGCCTGGTTGGTCTGGCAGCGCTTTTTTTGGGTAGAACAGACCAAATCATCATCTTCTCCGTTTTGGGGGCAATGATGATGTATGCCATAAGTTTGGTAAGTCTGATAGCCCTTCGCAGGAAAGAGCCTGGCCTTGAACGACCCTTCAGGACGCCTTTTTACCCATTCCTGCCTTTGCTGGCGCTAGTTCTGTCGGTAATTTGTTTACTTGCCATTGTCTATTTCAACCCTGAACTCAGCGCGCTTTTTACCCTTCTAGGCGTGCTGTCGCTGGGCCTTTTCAGAATGGTTGGTCGGCGTCAGGTGGCGGTGCAACTCCACGTACTTGACCAACAGCCCGCTACGAAAGAGGCCAATTAGCCCTCAACGCTGATTTACATGATGTCTTCTGCTTACACACTGCCGGTCTGGATCACCGATGAACAACAGCTTCGCGATGAGGCGGTTCTTTTTGGCCTTTCGGAAGCCCGCCCCGACGAAAAAATTGCGTCTATCCGAATGGCCTTCGCTGCCCTGACAGCTCCACTCGAAAAAGAGATCGAGCAACATCAGGAGTCGATCGGTCATTTGAATTTATTGCTCGAACAGCTTGATCGCCCACAGACCCCTGAAGCGGTTACTGTCCACTCATCCAGACTGGGCGGTTGGCCGCTTGGTACGTGTCTGATTGGCCTGGCGGCTTCGCTGGGCCTTTGTGCCAGTATGTATGTGGGTACGTTAGCCCTGCTAAATAGCCACCTGGCCCTGCTTTTGGCAGCATTGACTGGTGCGGGTGGGGTAACAGCTACCTTTTTTATCTGTCAAGCCAGATACAGGCAACAGGTAGCGGGCAACGAACTGCTCCGGATTCAACACCAGGACGACCATAAACAACGATTGGTTGAGCAGGCTAACTGGCAACAGCAGAAACGCGTCGAGATTGACCAGTTATACCGGGCAGAAGCATCGCTCAATCAACAACAGGCACATCGCGATTTACTGATTCGTTTATTCGAAAGCGAGTTTGACCTGGCGCGCAGCCTGCGCCATCACGTGCGTGACCAATTCGTTGACATGTAGTTCGACTCAGGTTTTTTCAACCTCTCTTTTTATGCAATCAGATTTTCATCACGGCTACGATAGCGGACACGATCAGGCAGAGCGAGACCATTTCGAGAGTTACGTATCGAGTCAGGAAAACGAAACGTTTCTGGCCAGCCAGCTTGCCCGTTGTCAGCGTGATCTGGATCACCTCGACGCCACGATAGCCAACACGGCGGACCAACGGCAATCACTTGAGAAGCAGAGGGATATGCACCTGACCGTCATCAGTTCCTTATCTGGCCGAGTGGCGCGGCTTCGTGAACAGCTAGCACTGCTGCATGCTGAACAAAGCGATCTGCGGGCCAGACGTAAAGCCAACGTACCTGAATACTCCCTGATCGGCGGTTTATTCTTTGTTGTAGCTGGTCTTTCATTCGTCTTCGGCGATCTGATCATTTCGCACGAAATTGTTGCTTATGCTCTGAATATCCGCGATAATATGGAAGCCTGGGCCTTCGCTTTCGGCCTGGCTATGGTAACCGTATTGCTGAAGCCAGCCTATGATCGGTTGCTGGAACGACCTTACCAGGCTGATCCGGCAAAAAATCAGGTACGTTATGAGCGGTTCAAACTTTCGCTGGCGGTATTTGCCCTGATCACCCTGGCCGTGTTGGGCTGGTTTCGGTACGAAGCCTATCGGACCGACCAGTTGAAAGCCGCCATTAACCGTAGCATTCGTCAGTTGCAGGAACAGGCAACTCCGCTGGATGGGTCTACTGCTCCAGTCGATGCAGCTATATTGGCTAAGATCGAGCAGCAATTACAGCAGTCGGGTGAGTTGAATGTAGCGTTGGTCAGCAGCCCTTGGGCGATGTTATCGTTTGTGTTGAGTGGCTTGCTCTTTGCGTTGGCGGGTGCGGTTTGTTTAGGCATCGGCCTGCCGGTTTTGTCAGTATTCTGGTTTCGCTGGCTGCAGGCAGATCGTCGGCTGTGGGTACTTCGCCGCCGCGAAAAGCTCCTGTTACGTGAGCTGGACCCTGCCGAGCAGACGTTGAATGAGCATGCTATGCAACAGCAACTGATCGAAAAACAGCTAGATAATCTACCGAATGCTGAAGTCGTACAACAGCAGCGTACCCAGTTACTCACGCTGATTACCGAACTGGGTAACGAGCATCGGCTCGCGTTAACTGACCGCCGGATTGCTCAATACAATGATGGGTATACAGCCGGAAGTGCTGACCGTCAATCACAATCGGGACCGTCGAACCGGTCGGCCCAATTACGCCCGCATCAGGCAATTCGCCAATTGTTACGCAATGGCTTTGATGCAAACCACTAATTATATGAATATCTATAGAGGTATTATAATAAGTGCACCTCACTAACATTTTGGTACCTTCTGCCCAATAAGCTTAAATTAAGTTTGTGAACTATGTTACGCTTCGCCAACTTATTCGGCTATTGCTTGTGCAAAAACTACTACTCTTCCTCTGGACCCTTCTTACGGGGTCTTTCTTTTTTTGTACCAAACCAGTCTATGCGCAGGTATCCGTAAAGGCTGGCAGTCTCACGAATTCACAGAATTTCGACAATCTGGCTACGGCTGGCACTACTAATACGTGAACAGACAACATAACCATTCCGGGATGGTACAGTGATAGAGTTGTTTACCTGGCTGGTACTGGCTCAAAAAATACAGGTGGTTTTTACAGCTCTGGTACATCCGGCGACCGTTTACCTGGATCTGTTGGGTCGGCCTCGGCGGCTCCGGTCTGTGGGGTTACTTTCACCAATAATACGGGTATAACAATTCCCCCCCGTTTTCGGGCGAGTGGGGCTCGCTGGACCATGCGCTGGCCAATGGGCCCATAGCAGCGCAGGTAACCGGCGCCACTAGGTAGACTATACATTCACCAGAGCCGATTGTGTTGGATTACAATACAGAGAACAAAACAGTTGCCCAACAGGCCGCCCTGTATTCATCTGGGCAATTCCGCTCTTCTGACCACGATCCGCTGGTAGTAACAGCAGGCACGAATAATAAAAATAGGGTCGTTCACTCAAAAGGGGAAATGTACGCACGGATTGCCTCAATTACCTGATTTTATAAGACAGTAACTTCTACGCTAAAGCAGTTGGAAGGCAGCCTGCATCTTTGTCGGGTTGTTCAGGGGTCAGTGTCAGTGCTGATTCGGGACAGACTATCCTAACAAAAACCCCCTATTTTACAATGATGCATCAAGCCATTCAACCGGGCAAACAAACCCTGTTGACGCTCGATACGGCCGGTATCGTGCGAGACATGAATCACAGCGAAGAGCCTGTACAAGTAGCCGGAAATACGGCCCGCGAAGTTGCTGATGCGTACCTGCAGCAGCAGACCGATCAGTTCATGGTTCAGCCACAATCCATGGAAAGCCTGTCGAGGAAAGTGGCGCTGGCACCTGAGGAAGAAGCGGCCGGTTTACGGTTCGCCAGTGAGAAGAGCCAGTTCGATATCACAACAGTGGGGTATCAGCAAACCTACTTTGGTCTACCCGTTTGGAATGCAGGCGTGGCAGTTCAGGTGAAAGACGGTCCATACCGCGTAGTAAGTTCACAAAACTCAGCGGCAACAGATCTGGCTCCCGACAAACCAACCGACGAGGCCATTCAGCGAATGGCTTCGTTGAACGCATCGCAGTTAGCTGATTTGCTGGGTACGTCGCCGGGTAAACTGGCCATCAACGCCCGTACTCTTTACGTATTCCGGTATGAGAAGGCGAAGCGTACGTCTGATCACAAAGGGCATAAGTACGATGGTTTTGCTCATGCCGACATTACGCTGCCACTTCCTAAGCTTCCTTCGCGGATCAAAGACGGGCACTTCTATGTGGCAGAGGAATTCCTGTTCACCATGCCCCTGCCTGAAATGGGAGCCGTGAACTGGCGGGCCTTTGTGGAAGTGGAAACGGGGGCCGTTCTCTACCTGCGGGCCCTGATCGACAATGTCAATGGGCTGGTTTTTGAAGTAGACCCGATCACCAGAACGGGCAACGCGGCCAATGGTCCAACGGCCACTGGCGCTACGCTCGATACGTTACGGCAGGTGGTGGCGCTCCCCCTCAATGCGCCTGTTGGAGGCGTTCAGTCATTGACAGGTCCGTTTGTTCAACTCACTGATTTTGAAACACCCACCATTCCACCGCCTACCGCACCAGCCGCTACTGATTTCAACTTCAGTGCCCGCACCAACGGCTTTGCGGCGGTAAACGCCTACTATAATAACGACCGGTTCTTCCGTCTGGTGCAAAGCCTGGGTTTCAATCTAACCTCGTATTTCGATCATACTTCGTTCCCTGTCCCGGTTGATCACCGCGGTCATATTTCCACCACAAACGGCAACGAGATTAACGCTTACTGTGGTGGTAACGCAACCGGTAATGGCATTGGGCGGCTGGGCTATATGCTCGCCAACACAGCAGACGTAGCCAACCCGATCAGCATTGCGGCCGACTGGCGGGTTGTTTTACACGAACTGGGTGGGCACGGTATTCTCTGGGATCACGTCAATTCACCGAACTTCGGCTTTGCTCACAGTGCGGGTGACTCCTTCGCGGCTATCCTCAATGATCCCGATACGCACGCTGCTGATCGGTTTGAGACCTTTCCCTGGACATTCTCCTCCTTCCCGGCCAGTTCTCGGCGTCGACACGACCGGGCGGTGGCAGCGGGCTGGGGCTGGGGTGGCAGCAACGACGTGGGGGGCTACAGCAGCGAGCAGATTGTATCAACAACGCTCTTCCGGCTCTACCGCTCAATGGGCGGCGATTCGCCCAATCTGGGGCGGCGGCAATTTGCGGCCCGCTTTGCGGCTTACCTGATCCTGCGGGCAGTAGGTACGTTGACACCCGCTACCAATCCACCAGCCGGATTGCTTGGGCCAGCGGCACTCGCCTCTGCCCTGATGACCGCCGATCTGGGCGACTGGACAACGGAGGGGCATGCTGGTGGTGCCTACAGCAAGGTTATTCGTTGGGCATTCGAGAAGCAGGGCCTTTACCGAACACCCGGAACCCCAGCCACCAGCGAAGGGGCACCACCATTGGTAGACGTGTACATTGAGGATGGCCGGGGTGGCCAGTATCAGTACCTGCACAACCACTGGAGCAACCAGAGCATCTGGAACCGACGGCACGCCGATGGTGGCACTACCCACGAAGAACCCATTGTTGGGCAACCGAATTTCGCGTATGTCAAGGTCAAAAACCGGGGAACACAAACAGCAACGGGTGTCGTCGTAAAAGGATACCATTGCAACCCCGGCACTGGGTTAACCTGGCCAAACGACTGGATACCCATGACAACCACTCAGTTGGCAGGGGCCAACATTGCACCCAACAGCAGCGCAGAGATTGTAGTAGGCCCGTTCACCTGGACGCCTTCGCAGATAGGTCATGAGTGCATGCTGATGATTGCCTCGGCCACAGGCGACGCCAGCAATATCAATAATTTCTCGGCTGGTGATACCATTCCGGAATGGCGACTGGTTCCGCACGACAATAACATTGGCCAACGGAATGTAGCGCCGGTTGCCGGTACGTTCAACGGGTTGCTTCGGGCTTTTGAAGGCAGACAGTTCCTGATTCGGAATCCGATGCGGGAGTCGGGAAAACTCCAGATCAAGGTGACCCTGCCGCCGCTGCTGGAAAAACTGGGCTGGAAACTTCACTTCGTCAATGAGCAGGAGCTACGCAAAATTGACGGCGGCGGCCGAGTAGCGGCCACCATGAGGCTTGAGCCCGGTGAGAAATTCACCGCCACCGACCTCCGTAAGCAGAAAAATCTCGCCTTTGTAGTCGAAACATACATCGATGGCATGCTGACGGGCGGTATGACGTACCTGATCGATCCGAAGCTGAAAGTGAACGAGCCTAACAGGCCGTTGGTCGTGTAGGTGGTAGATTTCCGAGCGCATAAACCCAATAAGGCCTCAACTGGACCTTATTGGGTTTATGCGTCATCGAGCCGTTTTCGGATGAAATGACAGCCATGAATGCCAGAATTCCTGGTAGGCCCGCACCGGTGTCAGTTGCTGACCAGCCAACGTACCTGAGCTCGCCAGACCTGTTTTCGTCCAGACTGTAGCGGTTTCGTTATCCCTCAACTGATCGGTACCAATAGCCTCGAAAGTCAGCGTTCGTCCATAGGCCTGTCTACTGAAAGCGCGGAATGTTTGTCTGTCAGATGCGAGCGTAATAACGACTGGCTCCTTGCCAACAACGGTATTGATTACTTTCTTTTTAACCAGTTCATTCCAGTCGATGGCCCTGGCCGATTGGCCATCCAGCACCCCTACCACCCATGATTTAGGTTTCCACGAAGCCGAGTCACGGCGGGTGAGTTTACCTCTCCGAACACCGGTATCATACGTGGCCAGACTGTCGGTTTCTTCCCGAAAAGCGGGATCGGGTTGCATCACTAACGTGTTGGGGTGTTCAGATGCCCATTCAGACAGGGTCATTTGCCGGGCTGTAAGTTCCGTCAATGTTTTACCCCGCAAAGGCCCCATAATAGCTTCGCCCGTCGCCTGGCGCCACCAGCTACCGGAGCTATCGTCTTCAAACATGGCATTGAAATGATCCATGCCAACCAATCGAAATGTGGTAGGTTTACCATCAATAACCGGATCGAACACCCGGCCTGTACGGCAAACGGTACAGTAGGTAACCATGATTGGCTTTCCGCCCACCGTGTCACGTACCTGATGATGGTAGCCAATCAATTGCAGCGGATAAGCCCTGGCCTCACCATTTTCCACGACCCCTACCACCAGTTTACTTACCGGGATTTTATTCTGGCTCATTGGCAGCATTCGTTTGGTGGTAGGTTGCAAAAACATGTGATCGGCCATCATGGTGGTCGTAACCGCATAGAATGCACCGGCATACACGACAACCAGTCCAAGTACAAGCCATCGGTACCAGGCTCTTGCTGGTGCCGCAATTACATTGAAAACGGGCGTAATCAGCAACAGCAGAATTATTGCCCGCAGCCAGGGCACATACTGATGCAACCAGTAGGCGACTCCAACCCGACTCAGATTGGCCGCGTCGTCGAGCTGACTTCCCGGAAAAGGCATGATGAAGTAAACCCGCACTGCTTCCAGAAAAATGAGCAGGATCAGGCCCACCAACGTCCAGCGAAGCGGGTTCGTGTTCATAGTGTTTGGGTTAATTGGTTGAGTAGTTAGTTGGTTAACTGATTGATTGGTTGGCTGGTAAATTGAGAGATTTTGGAACAAGATTAACCACTCAACCAATTAATCACTTACAGAATTTGCTTTGTAATCTGGTTGAAATCGACGACTGAAAAACCTTCAGCGATTTTACCATCACGGATAGTAAAGCGAGCAAAGCCCGGAACGGTAAATGGTTTGTTCGTAGCGGTCGGGGCTAAAAACGCAGAACTATGCGTTCCGGAGAAATTGGCCTTCAGGAATACAGCATCACCTTCAGCAATCACTTCCGTGATCTCGATTCGAAATCCAGCGAATGTGTTGTCCATCTTACCCATCATTGCCGTCAGCCCGTCGATCCCTATAACGGTTACTCCCAGCGAGTTACGGAACGCCACATCAGGGGTGACAATTGTTTTCAGGAAAGAAACATCGCGGGCATTGAGCAAAGCATTGAAGAAAGCAACGGCCGTTTTTGCAGCAGGGGTCTTCACCACGAGGGCATTGTTTTTCTGGATAATCGCCTCGTTTTTTTGGGCAACGCCGGTGTTCATGGCTGTGTATTGTGCAGCAGCCAATGGAGCGGTAGCCAGCAGGAGACCAGCAGCAATCAGAAGTTGTTTGTGTACAGTCATTTATAGTGAATTTAGAATGGTAAAGTGATTATGTAATATCAGTAGCCGCGTAACCGTTGGTTGAAATAATGGCAGCCCGGTTGCGGTAAAAATCTGGATTATTGACCGGAGCAACCGTTGCCAGGCCATCTACGTAGCGGTTGAACATACAGAAGGCAGCGGCAATCAGAACCGTATCATGAATGTCTCGATCGGTAGCTCCTTCAGTGCGGGCCAAGTCGATCTGTTCAGCAGTCACGTTTTTGCCTCCCTGCTGCACGCTGCCTGCCACCGTAAGCAGTGCCTTGAGTTTACTCGATACAGCAGCATTCAGGTAATCGTCCTTCACAGACCGTACCAAACTCCAGTCCTCGTCTCCCAAATGGTGGCTGGCAACGGCTCCGTGTATCGTCTGGCAATAGAAACAGTCATTTTTCGCCGAAACGTAGGTGGCAATCAGTTCGCGCTCGCCTTCGCTAAGCGTCGAATCAGGGTGGTGCGCATTGGCCTGCAGTAAAACGTTGACCAACTCATTCAGGGGTCGAGCCGTTTCGGGGCTAAACACCATTGGCCCCCGAATGCCAGGGACGCCGACGGGTAATTCGATATATGGCATATGTCTGGGTTGATTCAGCAGCCAATATGCCCCCAGCCATAATCAGACTGGGGGATATGCACTACTAACCTATGAAAAGAGTTAATGGCCCGTTCAGGCTTGGTTCGTTCTGCCAGATTGGGGTATTACGTACCCCAACGTACCCATCCGCTCACCCATCGCCATATAGGCAGCAGGGTCTGCGGGTGTCAGGGTTGCCAGGCCATCCACATAGCGGTTATACATGCAGAAAGAAGCCGCAATCAGCACCGTATCGTGTACGTCGCCATCCGTTGCGCCATACTGTCGGGCTGTTTCTACCAACTCGGTACTGACCGTCCGGGCATCAGTCTGAACGTGTTCAGCAATGGATAACAACGCCTTCATTTTGGGCGACAGACTGGCCGTATCAACATCAGTAAGTACTTGATCAACAATTGATTGATTATCACCGTAAAGAAAACGGGCCGCCGCCGCGTGGCTATTCTGGCAGAAATCAGTACAGTTTCGGCTCGAGACATACGCAGCTATCAACTCCCGCTCTGCGTCCACGAGCGTACTACCGGGCGAACCGGCGCGCAGCAGTGCCTGCGCCAATTCGTATAAAGGTTGGCCCGTATCGGGCCGGTACAAAACGAGACTCCGGATTCCGGGCGCGTCATTGTTCAGTTGAATATGGGGCATTGTTCAGTAAACAATTAGTTGTGAACAGATTTCTAGTTGGCAGCAGATTATGAATCAGTCGGTTTATACCGTACCCAGACCGCTACCAGGGCGAACAGGAACGCAACCGAAAAAACGAGCAGCGCATTGCCGAATCCACCAAGGCCCGCCACCATCGTTCCGACAAAAAATACGGCCGTCGCGGTAAAGAATCGCCCAATGTTAAAGCTGATTCCCGCCGCCGTTGCGCGGATTTGAACCGGAAAAAGGGCCGGAATAATGCTGGATAACGCCCCCTGGCTAATCCCAAAAAACAGGGCAACGAAGGCCGTTTCGACGTAAATGATTGGAGAGAACTGGTTGTTTGTCAGGAATAGCAGGCCACAACCGCCCTCACAGCCAACGAAGGTCATCAGCAGGGTTTGGCGTGACCCGAACCGGTTGAGCAGCAGCCCCGAAAACAACCCGCCGATAATTCCCCCCATTCCGAGCAGCATCATGGTCAGGCCACGTTCGCGCTCACCCGTTTGGCCTGGCGGCAACAGGGTCTGTACCCACGTAGGAATCCAGGAGAACGTACCCCAGAGCCCAACCAGTACGGATCCGAACACGAGAACACCGGTAATCAGATTTGTTCGATTGCTGGCCGTCCAGGCTGAGCTTTTCAGCTGGTTTTCAAGCTGTTGCCCACGTTGCCAACTCGCCGATTCGGGAAGTTTAACCAGCATGCACACCGCGATCAGCACGGGAATATGCCCCAGCCCGAACGCGTGTCGCCAGAGCACCTGCCCAACGTTCAGACTACCCGTTGCCACAATGCCAACCGGAAACATAACAGCCAGTACCCCAAGCACGACAGCCCGGTTTCGGGTAGGCCAAATTTCAGAAAGATACACCGTTGTCAGCAGCAACACCCCACCAACTCCGGCTCCCGTCAGGAATCGGCAGAGTAGTAAGGAGGGCCAGTTGGTCACTACCGTTGTTGCCAGCATGGCCACGCCGTAGAGCGCAGTGGCAAATGCGACCCCCCTGGCCCGACCGATCCGATCACTGACGAAGCCAAACGCTAACCCTCCCGACATCCAGCCGTATAGAAACGCAGCACTGATATATGCCCCCACATCGCCAAGCTCTGCCGCTCCTGTTTTTTCGCCCAGTAATTCGGGGACCACTACGGGCAGAAACGTCGCCATGAGTGTTGAAGCTGTGCCACCCAGCAAATAAGATACAGCACACAGGCCAAAGGCCAGCCAATTGGCGGTTAATACCTCCTCATGCGTATTGATTGATTCCGTAGTCATATCACGCTATGGTTTAGTGTTCATTCAGAAATAGTTAGCCAGCCCATCCAATACTAACCAGCTAACCATCAATAGATTATCTATTTAAACCTTGATCAAACGTGAGTGATACGTAATAAAGGCCACCAACAGCAGGAGAGCCGTACGCCTGTACGACGTACTGATTCGTGAGATTCGACGCACCTACCTTGAGCACCGATTTCAGTGACGACACCCGGTAGTTGACCTGCGCATCGAGCAGGTGATAAGCCGGTATACGACCCGGGATGAGGGCGTTGAATGAACCGACCCAATCGAATCCTTCCTGCCAGTGCCAGGCAACATTGAACCCCAGGTTAGGCAAAATATTCCGATGCCCCAGCGTAACATTACTTTTCAGCCGTGGGGTGTTGAATGCAGCCACATTATTGGGGTCCGCATTCCGAATATTAAACGACGACCAGGTTCCGTTCCCGCTGAGTTGGTAGCCTGTCGGCGTGCGATAGGTCACACCCAGCGTTGCCCCCTGCGCCGACACCTTATCAGCCGCGTTTGTGTACAATTGAAACGCCTGTACCCGCCCACTCAGAATATCCTGCGCGGCGGCTGGGTTCGGCTTTCCGTCACTACCCAGCACCGGGCTGTCGGGCCGCAGTACGACCGTGTTGAGAATGAAATTGGTGTAAACGCCGTAGTAGTAATTGGCGTCAACAGACAAGTTGCCCGTCAGCAAGCCCCGGTACCCCACCTCGAAACTATTGACCCGCTCTGGTGCAATGTAGGGCACGGCCGATTTCTGCAGCTTGTCTTTGTTATTGAGCACTGCCTGTTGCGGCCCAACTTTGTTTACATCAGCCCCAAAGCCAGCACCAAACTGGTTGACACTGCTGGCGGTGAACGAATTTTCATAGACGTTCATACCCGCGCTGTTGCTTGGTGCTCCACCCAGAATAGTGATTGGCCCCACGTTCAGCTTGATGAACTGATCAGACGGTGTGGGATTACGGAAGCCGGTCTGGTAACTGGCCCGGAAGTGGTGCCGATCTGTGGCTGAGAACACCGCCGACGCACGTGGCGTGAAATAGCCTGCAAAATTCTGGTTCTTATCGTACCGGCCCGACGCAGTCAGTTTCAGCCGGTCGGCAAGCAGCGTTTTACTTACCTGCACGAACGCGCCGAATTCATTATACAGAATCCTCCCGCCTTTATCATCGAATAACGTGCCGTTCGTGAACAGACTATACTGCCGGTAATTACCGCCAATCAGCACTTCAGCCGTGTTTTTTAGGGCTGAGGTCAGGTTATACTGACCATCCGTGTGCCACATGCTCGTCTGGCTCAGAATACCCGCTCCTGCCAGCCCCTGAACCCCGATCAATCTGCTTTTCTGCGCTTCATACTCCGACGAACCTGGCAGTAGTCGTCCCTGATCAGCAAAGGCCCGGGCCGTCGTTTGGTTGTTTCCGGCAACCGATGGAATCGTGCCGGCGAAAGCAGCGGCATAGCGGTCGAACCAGGTTTGGTCTGCTTTGTCGGGTGTGACCACGTTACCGTTCAGATCACGTACCCAAGTGCGGTTGATCTGCTGCCCCAACGACCGCGTATTGAATGAGTCATGCGAGTCTTCGGCATTAGTGTACCAGCGCACGAAGAAGTTACTACCCCGTAGTTCAACCCGGTGCTGAATCAGTGAGAACCCGTTGACAGAAAAACGATTCGAGCCCGTATAATTAGCCGTTCCTTTGGCGAAATTATACGCGTAGATCGCCTCCAGTTTGGGCGTAATCCGGTAGTGGAGCGCGCCGTTCAGTTTCAGGCTGTAGACCTTGTAATCTGTCAGATCTTTTTCTTCATAACCCGTCCGTGATACCTGACCGATACCTGGCAATGTCCGAACTACTTCATCGCCGTAGATATTAAGCGCATTCCGCGCCGGGTTGTTTGCCCCACGCAATTCGGGCGATGTTGTCTGGTTTACGTCAGAATAATCGGTGGCAAACCAATCTAAACCAGCCATATACGAGGCGTTGAGCTTAAACGCGAACCTGGCCCCGAAGGCTTTGGCATAGCGAAGAGCATGGTCTGTGTAAATAGCCGCGCCCGAATTTGCATCGCCCAGGTGATTGACCCCTACCTTCGATTGTACGCTAAGTCCCTGATTGCGGAATGGATCTTTGCTGGTCATCAGTAACACCCCATTGAACGCCGCAGGGCCATACAATGCCGAGGCCGCGCCCGGAACCAGTTCAACACTTTCGGCATCCAGATCGCTCAGGCCAAACATATTTCCTACCGAGAAGCCGAATCCGGCTGGCTGATTGTCGATTCCGTCGATCAATTGCAGGAACCGGCTGTTGCCCGTGCTCGCAAAGCCGCGCGTATTGATCTGCCGGTAAGTCAGGCCACTCGTCACCATGTCTACCCCCTTCAGGTTGTTGATCCCTTCATAGAATGAGGCGGAAGGCGTTTCACGAATAGCACGGACATCCATTTTTTCAACCGTAACCGGAGCGCGAAGAAGCCGTTCTTCCACACGCGAAGCACCCACAACCACCTCATCCAGTTGGCTGGTGCTCACTACAAGACGTACCTCGACCGGCTGGTCGCCGGTACCGACAGTTACTTCCTGGCGTTCGTGACCAACCATCGAAATGACCAGTGTTGGTGAGTTTTTCTGATTCGTATTCAGCGAAAATCGACCCTCTCCGTCGGCAGTTGCACCGGACAATTGACCTTTAATGACAACCGATGCACCGGGCAACGGCTGACCCTGACCGTCGCGGATTATACCCGTTATGCGACGCGACTGAGCGAGTGTGGGCAATGAAAGAGTAAGCATCATCGCAATTGCGATGACGGTGTATAGAATTTTCATGATTATTCGCGTAAAAGGTGGTTTCCCTGTTTTCAGGGTTCGCTTATTTTACTGGAGTGGGGTATCCGCCCGGCGGACGAACGTACCCACGTCCGGTGATTCGCTCCCCCAGCAATTGATAATATGCCGGGTCGGTAGGGGTTACGGTTGCCAGTCCATCAACATACTTGTTGTACAGGCAGAACAAGGCAGCAATCAGCACCGTATCGTGAATCTCCCGATCACTGGCCCCTGCTGCTTTCGCTCGGGCAATTGCTTCGGTTGATACCGCGCGGCCCGACTGTTGCGTGAGGGCAGCAATCTGAAGCAGTGCTTTCATTTTCTCACTCACGGGTGCTGTTTCGATATCGGCCTTCACTGCAAGTGCCGTTTCTGGTTCCCCCAGCAACAGATCGGCTGCTTTGGTGTGGGCCGCATTGCAGAAGTTCGTGCAGTTGCGCGATGACACCAGCGCAGCAATCAGTTCGCGCTCGCCTTCGCTAAGCGTCGATTCGCCACGCAACAGCAGTTGCGTCAGGTTCCGAATTGGCTCGGCGGTGTCTAACCGATATTCGAGCAGGCCGGTGATGCCCGGCAGATGATCAGGAAGTGGAATATGTGGCATAGTGTCAGATCAGGTTAGCAATTTGTTCCTCATTCATCACCACCAGTGTCATATCACCCCTACAGGTCGCACCCGAATCTGAGTAATCACTCGTTTTTCGGGTAAAAAGTAGACCGGCCAGCCATAGAATTGCCGCTATCATTACTACCAGTATGTACATAATCTAATGTTTATTTATGGGATACGTGTCAGTTGAGTTGTAACCCTGTCCTGTTTTGGCAGTAGTGGCGGTTGCCGCATCCAGGTTACTGAAGCACTATACCCCGATAGGTTTTCGGAGATTCCATTATAGCTGTCCACTTTCCGGAGGACAACCGATATGCGATCTTTGGTGTATTGCAACCCAACGCCCTCATTCGATTGAGGACGTTTATCCAGGGAAAACCCCAGTGCTAACAATTCATTGTGCCATGTGTTATACACCTCTATTGACTTCGTCTGGTCAACCAGCGTTGTGGCATTTGGCCCAAATACATAGCTCATTACCTGGGATGACATCGCGGGCTGATTAAGGTAAGCGGGCCGCTGATCCATGAACAGGCAACTCCAGTTTGTGAGCGTTTTTTTGCGCTGATAGCAGGTGTACCCTTTAGCTTCCATTTCCTGCTCAAACGTGGCGGGCGTTTTCGTTACCAGCCGAAGCATGTCTGCAATCGTTAAAGACTGGGCGGCCAGTGTTCCAATGGACAGTACCCAAAAAACACCGACAAGGATTCGAGTTCTCATTGTGCAGGTACGTCTTAGAGTTTGATCCCGACTGATAGTACTGCGTTACGCCCATCTGATGACCAGACACCGGGGCCAGGGTAGAACAAGGGCCGTTTGGTGAAATACTGGCTGTTCAGCAGGTTGTTGACACTGCCTCTGACGTGCAGCCAGGGGGTTACCCGCCAGGTTGCATTCAGATCCCATACACCATATGCAGGCACCGGACCTTTGGCACCGTTGGCCGTAACGACGGGTGTATTCAGGGCATCAGAGTAGGTCATGCCCACGTAGCTGTACTGAGCCGTCAGACTGGCCGTACGGTAACGAAACGTCAACCCGTTTCGAGACGTGAAACGGGGAGCCGATTCAACCTGATTGCCCGTTACGTTTCGGTTCTCAGTGCCGGCCGATACATTGGCGTTGATATAGCGGGCATCCATGAACGCAGTGGACGTAAAGCCGCTGACAGTAAGACGACCGGCGTTCAGGACCTGTCCTTCCAGCAACACCTCTACGCCCTGACTACGACTGTCGCCGATCGTTGTCCGGAAGGTGTAGGGCTGACCATCCGTACCGGTTTGAACCAGCGTTCCCATCCGGTTACGGTAAAGCACATCGAACAGACTCATGTTCACGTGTACCCCTTTCCAGCGGCCTTCTACCCCCAATTCAGCGTTATATCCGTTTGCATCTCGCAGGTTCTTATCAACCTGTTCGTAAGTCGACGCAGGAATGATGTCCTTGAAAATCACCGGACGATATGCCTGCGAAATGCCGCCATACAACCGAAGGGCCTCATTCACCCTGTACTGTCCGCTGATACCCAGCAGTACGAACTGGTGCCGGATATCATTGGGCAAATTACCCGGATCGTAATTGGTGATAACGCCACGCATCCGGGTGAGCCCATGCTCGAACCGGATACCGGGCGAAAGCGTCAGGCGCGGCGTCACCTTAAGTTGCATTTCGGCAAAAAAGGCTCCGTTGCGCGTGTAGTACCATAAATCCCGGCCAAAGGGTGCCGTCAACGTCATATCGTAATCTGAGCCGGTTGTGCCTTTGCCCAACTGCTGGCGATGCAGGTCATTATGCATTAGTTGCCCGCCAACAACCGCAGTGGTTGCCATCCCGGCCAGCTGGAACTGATGCAACAGCCGGGCCTCCGTTGTGAAACTGTTAAAATGATCACTATCGACCTGCCGCTGGCGATACTGACCCGTTACTGCATCAGGTACGTCCGGTACGGTTGCAAAGGCATCAATCAGCACGCTGTTTCGTACTCCCAGCACAGCCGACGTAATCAATTGCAGCCGGGTTTGGTTACTTAGCTGCCAGTCGGCCCGCACCGAGGGCACCCAGATATCGGGGCTAAAATAATTTCGGGTACGGGTTGCCTGACGCGGATCGGCCCGAAACATCGAGTCGGTGAGCGGGCCGGGAATATGATAGACATACGTTGACCGGGCCAGCTCGGCAGAGATACTCAGCCGTGACGAAGCCTGATAGCGTAAACTTGCGAATAGGGCCTGCGCATCAGACTGACTGTTTTGCCTGTATCCATCAGCGTGCCGCCAGTATGCGTAACCGTAGTATGTAAGCTTACCAACACGCCCGCCAACGGCATTATAGGTGCTGCGTAGCCCGTACGAACCAATAGAAGCGATGCTCTCGAAACTAAACCGCCTGGTGGTATCAGCCTGTTTCGAGACCATGTTCAGCATGCCGCCAAACTGAGCACCATACTGAAGCGACGCCGTTCCACGAACCATCTCGATCCGTTCCAGACTTTCGCCCGGTGGTGAGAAATGGCTGGCCGGATAGCCGTACATGTCTGAATTGGTCAGCACGCCATTGTAGCGCATGTTCATCTCCCACGAACGGTGCGCATCCAGTCCCCGCGTTGCCACGTTGATCTGGTTGCCCGATCCGTCCATGTCGTAGATAAAGACGCCCGGCACGCGGGCCAACAGTTGACGAGGGTTTTTCTGAGCCACATCAGCGTCGGTATCAGCCAGCCGGATCAGCTCTGTCCGACGGCCAGCCATCAGGTACGTTCCCTGCTGATCGGGTAACGAGTGAACCTCACCAGGTCGGGATGTTCGCACCTCAACCGTTCGCAGTTGCTGGATACGTAGCGTATCGGATTCGGGCGATTGGGCAAAGCACGGCCAGGCCAACAGCCAGCAGGCTATCGACGTATTGATCACGAATTTCATAGAGAATAGTTGAGTGTTTAATCGGGCTGAAACAACGTATGGTCACCTAGTATGGAAAGCTCATCTGGTGGAGCTTTCCATACTAGGTGCCTGAAACTTGTTACGTTAATTTACAGACCTGATCCATCTGTTTTACCCCTCGCTACTGCGTAAGACCCGATGTTTTTACCGCATACCAGGCCCGCAGTACAATCTGAACGGAAGTGAATCATCCCGTACACCCGTGACACCGAAGCCTCCTGAGCGCGGGCCCAGAATTCATCTGAACGATCTGGAAAAATGCTGCCCAATACGGTAGCTGCTGCCGCCGAAAAAGTCGAGTGACCAGAGGTATAGCTTGGGAAGTTGGGGAGACCAACCGACGTTTTTACACCGTACTGTTGCGGACGGGGCGTGTAGTAATAAAACTTAGTTTCCCAGCAACACACACCGGCATCCTGCAGGGCTGTACCAACCAGCGCCAGTGTACGGGCCATCCGTACCTCACTATATTTGGCTTCATGTGCAGCATCGGCGGCCGACCGCATCCAGTGGCCAGGAGGCGTGTAACTTCCGGCACCATCAGCCCAATAGTTAGCAATGCGGGCCTGCTCACGCGTCTGGTTTTTATTAATATCCCGCAACTCATTCAGTTCGGCATTAAACTGATCGGAACCGGGCAACGGAGCCGGGCCGGGACGTAGTGCTACCAGGGTGGCGCGGTCGAAGTTCCAGGTTGAAACGGCACCGTAGTTTGGCAACATGGGCGGACGCAGCGGAGACTCCTGGCTGACCCATACCTCTGTCTGACCGCGCCCTTTGGCCGATTCGATCATGCCGGCAGTGAGTGTCTGGTTATTGGCCGCGCCCATGCCATCCGTTTTAGCACGAGCCATGATTTTGGCTGCCACCTGCGTCCCTAAACTGGCACCCGCATCCAGTTCGCTTTTCACGTTCATACCCGCCCACTGACGAGCATTCGTGTGCTCAGCTACTTTCGCATCAATGTATGTTACCTCACCAGGGAACATGGCTTTCAACACCACGGCCGAAGCCGCCGCAACGACTGCATCTTCTGATGGGTACGTTGGCAGGGCCGAAACGGGCAGTGCAGCAGCCACGGTAGCATCTACTTTCGATGGAGCCGTACGCTTAAACTTGTACTTGTAATTCCAGGCTGCCACCAGCGCATCATACTGAGCCACGCTCAGATTGGCCAGCGCACGCGCCGTATAGGGCGGATTGGCAAACGGGAACTTCGGATCGGCCAAGGGGTTGGCGGCATCAGGCACAGGGTATTTTCCTTCGGCGTTTGATGCTGGTGGCGTATTATACCGGGCGGCCAGTTCGCGGGCAATTTCGTTCCAGCGGTAGGCGGCTCCAGCTCCCCAATACACCACAGCCTGCTGTTGTTCCAGCGTCAGGTTGGCCGCTTTTGACTTCAGGTCTGTCAGTTCGGCAATATATTCAGCTGATGATGTTGAAGAAGGCGTCGCAATCGTTACGTCGGTTGGGCTTGTCAGCACGTACGTTTTCCACGTACCTGCTTTATCATCAACGCTGGCCGGCGTATAGCCAACGCGTTGTGGTTCTTCAATTGTCTTATCGCAGGAAACAACCGTCATAGCAACGGCTACAAAACTGATAATAAGCGCTTTATTAATATGTTTCATTGTGTTAAAACGATCAGATCTGTACGGTTTAGCAACCTGTACAGGCTTGTTATTTCAGGTTGATTTGATACAGTAATCCCACCATAAATGAGGTACTCTGGCCCATATTCTGGCCATCGGTAACGTACCCAACGCGTGCATTGAACCCTACATTATGCGGCTGGTACTTGCCATACCAGCCCACCGTAGTTGCCTGCATATTATTGGTTGGAAACGGCATATCGTTCCGCCGAATATTATCGCCCGATACACAGGTAAAACGTTCAGCAAATACTTCAGTCTGGAACGTACGGCGAAGAATACCAACCCGAACGGCGGCGTCCATTGCGTTAGGTACAGCCACTTCATTCGTATTGTACACATGCCCGTCGGCCAGATACGAATCCTGATCGATACGGATCGTACTGCGCCAGGTGTAGGTACCATGGGTTGTCAGATAGAGACCGGTTTGGGGATGCTTATAGTTCAGCAATACCCGCCCGGCTACCGACCGGGCTCCCATACCGATCGACATTGGCTGAAAACTGGCGATGTAGCTGCTCAATGGGGTTGATGCGCCAACCAGGCCATGTACTGAAAACCCCTTGTATTGGAGGGCATTCACTTTCAACCAGCCCGACACGTCCTGAAACCCCTTCTGACCCATCAGGTTACCGGCCGTTGTGCTGGTCCAGATGTATGGTACGTTAACAATCAGGTTCACACGATCACTTAAGCCAACGGCAGCCATTAGAGAGGCACTTTGCGTTGTATGCGTGCCAATGTTGAAATTTTCCCGTTTCAGCGTGTTTTCCCAATACGAGTTCCAGTTGCTCCGACCATACATAGCAGCGGCGCAAATGGTCTTTTTAGGCATGTATATAGCATCCTGGGGCATCTGTGCCCAGCTAGTTGTTGCGCTTGCCAACAGTAACGCAACGATGAGGAGTTGTTTTTTCATAGGAAGTAAGACCTACCGAAGTAGATCATCTTGATCTACAGGAGTTAACGAAGTAAACGATCCGGCATTTTCCAGAACGTGTATCCTTTAAATCCTGTAGGGCCGCCAGGGCGGTTTAGAAGGAACGGCTTACGTTGAATGAGATCAGATAATCAGCAAAAGCGGCATCGCCGTGCTTCAGCCCAAGTGGGTCAAGCTGGTCAGCGTAGCTCCGGGTGCGGTTCCGATACACAGCAACAGGTACGGATAAGGCGGCGGCATAACCACCCTTCATGTAGGAGAAACCTGGCTCAACCGAAACGATGTAGCCTGGGCGACGGAAACCATTGCTTCCACCAAAGGCATCTTTGGCCGGCACGCCTTCTACGCGGCCACCCAGCATCACTGCCAGCCCCGGAACGAACCGAATTGACTGGCTCAGACCCAACCGGGCAGCAAACTGATCGGCTACCGAAAATTCACCCGTTACCAGGTCAATTGTAGTCGCCGTTGGGTTGCGCTTAACACCGTTAGTTTCGCGGGGATTAAAGAGATAAAACCCGTTTGCATAAGCAGTTAGACCACTTTTTGTGAGTTGTGAGTACCCTTGCAGTTCAATACTGGCCCCTACACCGCCATCACCTAGCTGAATCGACTGATCGACCGGTAATGTAATGGTGTAGTCGGCACCTTCTTTTGTTTTGCGGTGAAACTGATCGGTTGCTTTGTAATCACCGGTTGGCAGTTTAACCCCTACTCCTACTGCCAGATTTGTCTTTGGCAGTGTAGCCGGATTGATCAGCCAGTAGCTCGTCGAAATACGAAGGTCGCCAATGCCTTTGGAACCCGTATGGAAGCGATTAGCGTCGGGATTGATGCCGCTACCAGCCGCTGGGTTGCCGTAATGCTCGTAGAGCGATGAGCGATCGTTGGTTTGAAGCGGAAGGTTAACCGAAACCGACCAGCGTAACGATGGCATATAGGTAATGCCAAGATCAACAGCGTGTGAAGTATTGATAACCTGTGTTCCCTGTTCGACGCGTTGTTTCTGTTCAACATCGCCAACAAAATGTTTGTACGACTGAAAATAACGGTATCCCGCCGATACCTGCCACGTACCAGTACGTTGCTTGAAGAAAGCAGCCGACGACCCGGACGGAGCAGCACAGCTCATGTGACGAACCGCTACGCAGCCTTGTGCAGCCGCAAATTGGGTACTAACAAGCAGGCCAAGCAGAGCCAGACCCGTATATTTTAAAGATGAGATCATAGAAGAAAGCATCCCTTCCCACTCCAGGTACGTTTGCAGACGTTATACGTCAGGCATTCACCAGGTTAAGGTTACACCTTTTTGACACCAGCGCAACAGTAGCTCATATACAATGACAGCTGCCTTTGCAGGGTAAAGGGTTACCTTAAAACAGAACTAAATTACCTGTGCGTAAACGCACTACACGGGTTTATCGTGTACCACACCCAAAGCAGAATGGAACAATTAATTGAGTAACTGATTGATAAATAGCCTATTGCGCAGCAGAACGAACGCCAGGTACGTACCTGCAACATCGTTAGCGCCGAGACTATAAAACAGAAAAACTCAATTAACCTCGGGGTGGAGGCGAGAGCACCGCCAGACAGCGGGCCAGCGTAGCCAGGGGAGCGTCGGCGATACGAACGTCTACCAGCCAGGCTAAAAGGGATGAAGAAAATACTAATCGGTCTGATGGCTGGTATTCTTTCAGCAGCAGCTTAAGCCAATGGCCTGCTTTGCGCTGCGAATCGTCGCCAGAATTGGCACTGATCGTTTTTTTAACAAAGGAAAGGAGATCCTGCTGCCAGAAGCGGGCGGCTTTATCTTCCATCCCGGCAATGCGTAGTGTGTCGCCGCTTAGTTCAACGCTGATCACATCATAGAATTTGTCGTGGTAGGCAAACCCATCCTCGGTGGTTTGTTCAACCAGCTTTTGAGCCTGCCCTGCACCAAGCACAACCTGAAACTCGACCATGCTATCGACTGACGAGTAAACCGTTAGCCGTTCGGTCAGATCGTGCTGATCTTGCCACCAGACACCAACCGCCACCCATACCGTTGCCAGCATGTGGTAGAGCAGTAAGGCCAATAAGCTAAGACTCAGCAGGCGTTTCATACTATAATGACAGATAGAAAAAAGGCAATTCAGGGCGTTTTAGTAGAAAGAATAGAACAAATATAGCGAAATGCAGTTTTAGGCTAACTCATTCAACTGAAAAATAGCAATTATCAAGCCACAGTATCAGAAAGGAGGCGTCAATAACCACGTAGTCAGCCCATCGAGGCTAAAATTAGTAGCCCACTGAATCTGTAGCAAATGTAGGTTTCTGTGATCCTGCGCGGCATTTCGTATCAGGTTCTGATACTGGTACCCCACTTCAATTTTGCCCCATTTTCCTGTATTATAGCCAACACCGCCATACGTCCAGTTTTCGCCATAAAACGCATTCTTGGAACTGATCGGGCTATTTTTCGCCCCGGAAAAACAGAAGAATGCTTCATTCGACAAGGCAGCGTACCAGCCTGTTTTCTGCTGCTTGGGGTCGAAGAACGGAATGGTAGCGCCAACGTGGTAGCGGCCAAGTTGGGCTAATGACCATTTCTCGGTCGAAAGCCGAAGTGGGTACCGTTCTTCATACCGAAGTCGGTGGCTCATCTTTATCCGGCTGCCCGTAATATCATGTGAGAGCACAGTTTGCGCCCAAAGTCGGTTCTCATTGACCCGAATACCAAACAGATTATGGCGTACGTATGCATACCCTACGCCAACCTGTATGTTATCGGTTACTTTGTAGGTCAGGCTGGGTTGAGCATAATACTGCAGGGCCAGCATGGCTACTCCCGGCGACTCGGCAGCCTGCGAGGTTGCGTGGCTGGTCGAAGACAGAAACAGGTTGTAACCCAGGCGTTTGGTGACCGATCCTGTTTGTGAATACTGAGGGAAAACACCGTAAAACGTCCAGGTCTGGGCTGTTGATGGTATGCTCAAACCAATAAGCAATAGGCAGGAAGCGGCAATTTGTAGCCAGTTCTTCATAGTGGGTCAGGTGGCTTTCTTCGTCCACCTGACCACGCTTCTACAATTTATGTGCCAGCGGGTTTGTGCGTACTCCGGCCTGGGCAAAACCTGCTAACTGTACTACAGAATCCCTAAAAAATGAAGTTCGTGCTAAGAAAGACAGACTTATGATCGCCCACGATCTCGTTCAAAATCTCCTTGTTTGCAGCTGTATCTTTCGTGGCAACCGCCGAACGGATAGAGAATGAGCGAATAGCATCCTCTACAGATAAGGTACCCTCAGCCGAATCTTTACGACCGGTGAACGGGAACGTATCTGGCCCGCGCTGGCATTGTGCGTTGATGTTCACCCGGCTGACAAGATTCACCAACGGATCAATCAACGCTGAAATGGCCGTGGTATCCGTACCGAAAATGCTGGCCTGCATACCGTGATCATCGGTAATCAGGTAATCGATAAACTCATTCACGTCATCATAGGCAACCACCGGCACTACCGGTCCGAACTGCTCATCCCGATAGAGCTTCATGCCTTCTTTTACCGGATAAACAACTGCCGGCCGGAAAAGCGAAGCTTCTGTCTGACCACCACCCTCGTTAATAACAGAGGCCCCCTGGGCTTCCGCGTCTCTGATACAATCGGCCAGGTAATCTGTTTTGCCTGCCTCCGGCAACGGCGTAATCTGCACGCCATCGGTCCAGGGCATACCCGGCTTTAATTTACTCACCGCAGGGCCGAACTTTGCCAGGAACTGATCGGCAATGCTGCGGTGTGCCCAGATGATTTTGATGGCTGTACAACGCTGGCCGTTGAACGACAGTGAGCCAAGCAGGCACTCCTGTACCGCAACGTCCAGATCGGCATCGGGTAAAATAATGGCCGCGTTCTTGGCATCGAGGCTCATCACCGATCGTAAGCGGTTCAGTTTAGGGTGTTGCCGTTGTAATTCGTCAGCTACCCGGCTTGATCCGATTAGCGTCAGCACATTTACTTTTCCCGATTTCATAACGGGTGGTATCACATCGGCACCGCGCCCGTAGAGTGAGTTCACCACGCCCTTCGGAAAACTGGTCCGGAAGGCCTCCAGCATCGGGTAATGCAGCAAGGAGCCGTGTTTGGGCGTTTTGAACAGGATGGTGTTTCCCATCAAAATAGCCGGGATCAGCGTAGTATAGGTTTCGTTCAAGGGGTAGTTGAACGGCCCCATTGATAGCACAACACCCATTGGCGAACGCCGGATTTGCCCAATGATACCTTCCTCGATCCGGAAACGCGATGAGTTCCGGTCCATTGTTTTCAGGGCATCAATGGTATCGTAGATGTACTTTACTGTCCGGTCAAACTCCTTGGTTGAATCGGCCAGGTTTTTGCCAATTTCCCACATTATGAGGTTGATTACCAGGGTCCGCTGAGCCAGCATTTTACCAATGAAGGTTTCCATGCAGGCAATTCGGCCGGCAACAGACATCTGCGGCCATTCGCCACGGCCATTGTCGTAGGCAGCAACGGCGGCATCCAGGGCTGCCATGGCTTCATCAGGGCCAGCAACCGGAAATGAGCCAACCAGTTGACGCTGCAACGTACCCGGAGTGGATGTTCCTGATTCGTCGGGCACACAAACGGGCGAATACACCTCGGCTACTTTCCCTGTCCAGGGTTTCATTTCGCCGTTAAGCAGGTACTCACGCTGATGGATCGGTTCGATACGATACTGAACCGGAATTTGAGATAGATCCGTTGGGAAAAACGTGGTGGAGTCAGTGGAGGTCATCGTACGTTGACTTTTGTTGACCCGCAAGTTTGTGGATAATCCTGATAATGATAGCCCGTGCGCTAACAGACATCAAAAAACAGCACTGATCGGTTAATTCAGGCAAATTGGGCATGACCGTCGCCAGGTACGTCGTCATACAGATTAACGCCCCGCATTCTACAGCGCCGTTGAACTAAAGATTATCGTGGCGGTGTAGGTGCCACCCGGCTTCAGGAAAGCACTGCCTCCTTTGGTACGATATCGAAACGTAGTACCCAGCAAGATAGGTAGGCTCGCCAGACCAGAGGCAATGACCTGGTCGGCTGTACTGAGCACAATCTCTGGTCGACTCCCAAGATTAATAGCCTGGATGCCAATCGCCGACGCAGGAATCGAGTTGTTCTGGTAGCGCAGATCGTCTGCGATGCGCACCTGCAACGCCCAGGTCAACCCGATCGAGACGCTCAGTCGAAGTGTAGTATGATCAATTGATACGCCTTTGGTGTAGTCATCAACGGTACTTAATGTCAGTGCAGGATTACTCAGGATAGTTAGTCCCAGAGCGGCCACATTATCGGTTTGGTTGCCCGGCGGTTGCTCAGACACATAAGGCTGCGCCAGCACATTGACGGAAATGACGCCCAACCAGGCCAGGAGGATCAGGAACTTACAGTAACTCATTTCAGCACGGCTTCTAACTCAGCTACTTTCAACGTCTGTCCGGGTCCACTATCGAGAATGGCTACGATCAGGTATTTTCCTTTGGCTAAAGAAGCAGGCACCATAGCTGCTACCTTAAACTGGTCTTTAGGCATTGTATTGACGGGCATTGGCTCCATTTTTAATTCCTGCATGCTGTCCAGATTCAGGTATTCGAGCCGGAGCTGACTTTCAAGCAACGTACCTCCCTTGTTTTCTACCTGCACCTTTACCTGATACTGATCACCAGCTTTTGCCACATCCATACCTGTAATCGCAATATCTGGCTGTGCACTCACCTCGGGCAATACATAGAGATGCACGCCAATCTGCACTTTTATAATGAACTGAGATGCGCCCTTTGCCCGGGCGGTTTCCTGTTCATTGGCCTGGGTGAGCAAAATCATACCGTTACGAACAACTGCCGAACCCGAACGGGGATCGGCCTGTACCGTTACCAGGATATCACGCTCTTCGTGTGGGGCCAGTTCTATGACAGATGGTGTGACCCTCACCAGAGAGCAGCAGGAATTGGGTAAACTGCCAGCGGGATAATATGCTTTAGTCCCCATGGAATCGCGCCGCCAGTCAGCACAGGTTGCCTGCAGCACCAGGCGGGTGTCCATCGTATTGTTCAAATGCAGACGAAGGGTCTGTTCACTGGTTGTGCTGTGGTTAACGTATAGCTTGGCTGGCGACACTTGAAAGCCAATCTGTGCCTGACAGGGCAGTATTGCCACCGCCAGGCACAGAATTAGCCACAAGCCAACCATACGCCGCGTGCTGAAGCTTACTGGCGTTGGCATGTTGGTACAGTTAGTGCGCAGAAATCGAATAGGTTAATGTTGATGTATACACACCCGTTTTAATGAAATCCTGGCTGTTGGCAGGTGTGGAGTATTTCACACTAACAGTTTTTGCCATCGCACCAGGCGCATTAGACACAAAAGTCTGGTCGCTTGTTGAGAGACTTACCGCGGGTGTTGTGCCCAACCCCGCGCTCATTGCCTGTACGGTTACATTACCAATAGGAATCTTGACAGCCGACTGCCCCAGGCCAGACGTCAGGTCACCGTCGGCCCGCACCTTGAGGTCGTATGGCCGATTGCTGCTGACGGTCAAATGGAGCGGTATGGTAACGTTCCTACCGTTAATGTAATCTGTTTCAAGGCCATACGTTAACGCAACCGCCGGCTCTGTTACTACGATAGCCATGACATCAACCAATGTCAGGGTTACCAGGGCATTGCCGGAGGTAAGTTGCGCCTGCGCTGAAGTGGCCCCAAAGCCGGAACACAAAGCAGTTAAGGCGGCAATGGCAATCATCATTTTGTCGAGTTTTTTCATAAGAAAGTTGGTTAATAAACGTGAAAAATCAATAGGTTAACACTAAGTACTTTAAATACAACTATTAGGCCATTTATTGATTTTGGTTACCACAAAAATTTTTAATCTGTAGATATAATAGATAGTACTACTTAAAAGGCGCAATTATCAGCTAATTATCAATCATTTATCACCAAATAAGCCTCTTCACTAAACGCTTTACTTACTTGTTTATCAGTCCGTTACCATAGGTCCGGCATTAAAATTGTTCCGATAGATCTACGTCTCGTTTTACCAGCATACTACGATTCTATCGAAAAATGGCTACACTGGTTAGGCTCATTCTTGGTGCGGCCATCGCTTTCCTGTTTACGCTGCAGGTACGTGGGCAAACTGTACCGATCAAGTTTTGGCAGGATACGATCGGGGTGACCGTCGGCACTACGTTCACCAATAGGTTATCGATCGAAAATAGTGGCAATGCCCCCCTGATCCTGCATATGCTGGTTCAGACGCCGCGCTATATTCAATGGGTATCGTCAACGCCTCAGCGGTTATCGATTCAGCCTGGCCAGACAGAAACCATCCCGTTGAAGGGGCTACTGTATCACCAACCCGGAAAACCCAGTCAGCTGGTGACCATATTTTTGAGCGATACGTCGGGACGTCTTTTACACCGGGCTTCGTTTACCCTGAACATAAAGGTGCCTGTAAACAAGCCCGCCATTTCTGTCTACGTACCTGAAGAAACGCTTGTTTTGTATGCAGGCTCAGAACCAGCCCGGCCTTCGCTGCATTTGATCCATCACCAGGCCCGACGTAGCCGGTATACGATTGAGATGCAGTCTATCCCCTTGGGCATGGATAAATCGTCTTTCCCGACAATAATTACCCTTAAACCACTACAAGACACAACGTTCACTTTTATTGTACACCCCCAACGCTACTGGTCACCGAATAAACCCTACCAATTAGCGCTAACTATTCGTGATTCTGCCCAGTCGATAATCAGCAGTGTACTGTATAAAGTTGTTGTAGCCGTTACCACCAAACGGTACGAAAAAACAGACCAGCTAAACAATAGTGGCTACGGCGTTCGGGCGGCGATTACCAAGCTTAGCACAAATGAGTGGGCCAGAGAAGCCCGTATTTGGGGCACAGATTCTCTGGGCAAAACGCAATTGGCCTTTCAACTAAATTATCTGGATTACGCCTCGTCTAATTTTCAGCAGCTACAGAGTTCAGCAATTTCGTTACGAACTGCCAGAACCCAGCTTCAGTTGGGTAGCGTGTATGATTATCACGAAATGCCGCTCCTGGGGCGGGGAATACGGCTCAATTTGATCAGGCCAGATCATCAATGGACGTTTTGGGCCGTAAACACCAATCCAAACTGGCTCTATTCCGGAGAAAACGCCTGGACCGGCAACGTAGCCTCTGTTCGGTATGACCAGCAGCTCCGCGGACTACCAGGTGCCTCGTGGTCGCTGAGCAGCAGTTACTTTACCCAGCCAGGTGTAATGAGGGCCGGATACCTGAATTTTGCTTCCTTTCAGTACGACGAATCTGAGCACCAATCCTTGCAGGTGCTGGCGGGACAAAGCACTGAATACGCGCAGAATAACCCGTCAGCCTCGCGCTCGATGGGATGGGCCGGACAGGTAAATTATACGTATGAGCGACCTGCCTTCCGGTGGCAACTACGCTCCTACTTCAGTTCACCCGTTTATGCAGGTTTGCAACGAGGGGCTACCCTGCTCAATAACCAGTTAGCCTGGTCTGTTCGGGAGCACACGACCTTACTGCTCCGTATCAATCATGTACACTACAATCAGATCCGGTACACGGCGGCAACCGATTTTCACAGGTATGTCTTTGGCAACTCAGTTGCCGAGGCAAGCGTGAACAGGCAGACCGGCTCGTTCATAGCTGGCCTCCGCGCCTACTGGAACCTTCAGGTCGACTCATCGAACCCGTTCAGCCAGCAGGCCACTTCGGCCCGGCTTGCCCCGTCCGTTGCGTATCATCATAACGCCAGTCAGTTTATGCTTAGTTACGATGTTGGGCTTTTCAATTACGTAACGGCGATACCGAATCAGCCTCAGCTGATTAGCCAGCGCATTACGTCGTCGGCCAGTATTGGCGACTTTACCTTGTGGGGGTATCTGCAAAAAGGTCCGTACTACCTGAATGACCTGCGCACCGAACGGCCCGATCAGATCATGACCGCGTCGATTACACCAATGCTTAACTTCGCGCTGCTCGACCGGCGGCTTGCGGGCTCAGCCGGGGTTAATTACCTGTTCGACGCGCTGTACTTGAAGTCAAGGTATATAGCAGTCGGCAGGGTACAGTATGATGTTACTCCCACGTTCTCGGTGAGGCTGGAAGGCAATGGAACGCCCTACGCCCAGGCAAACGAGTTTTCGTATAGCCAGTACCGGCTGGAGGTAACGAAGCGCTTCGACCAACTGAGGTTGAAAGGCAGCGGGCGACTGCAACTCCGTTTTTTCAGCGATGCTGACGGAAACGGCCAGCTAGACAAAGGCGAACAATGGCTGGAAGGACTACTGGTTACGGTGAACGATAACACACTCATCACCAACGAGAAAGGCATCATCACCTATAAGAATATTCCACCAGGCACCTACGCCGTGTCGGCCCTCAGCACAAGTCATCTCGGCGACCCTATTCTCTTTCAGGAGAGCATCACCGTTGACCGTTCGGTAAACCGATTGATTCCGCTACGGCAAACATTTCGGGTGACGGGAAAGCTCACCTGCCAGACAAACGCGTATGATCAGAAACCCTGTGAATTTGATCGGTTCCTAATTGAAGTCCGTCGGGCAGAGCAGAAAATTGCGTCAACCTCCCCCCTACCCGATGGTACATTTTCGCTGCATCTGTCGCCAGGTACGTATACGATCCTGGTGCATGATCGCGGCCGTCAGGTGCAGGCAACGGTGAAGACCAGCCCCTTACAAGTAAGCGCGACCGGTGAACATCAGGCCCTTAACTGGACAGTCGACGGATCGACCCGCGCCGTTGAGATCAGGCGATTTAGGAAAGAGTGACGTGATAAAACGGCGGCTATGAAATGACGGTTGCTAGCACGTTTCATTTTTTTGACTCGTAACCCTCTATCTTGCGTACTTAAGGAAACTACGTACGACATGCCCCGCTCTCGACCTGAGCCCCCTCTTGACCCGGTAAAGATGCTTACGTGGCTGGTTGTGGTACTTTTATCCCTCTTAATGGCCAAGGCATTATGGTGGTTGCTGACGTATATGTACAGCCATCTGAAAACGCTGGCCCAGCTGTCGGCAACGTACCTTGCAGAGGGAGATCAGTTGCTCATGGCTACCTGAAGCGGCCTGGGTTTTGCCGTTCTGTAAAATAACCGGTAAATAATGGGGAAGATGAGCAGCGTCAGGATCGTGGCGGTTATCAACCCGCCGATTACCACAATGGCCAGCGGTTTCTGCGTTTCTGACCCAATGCCTGTTGAGACCGCCGCCGGTAATAAACCTATTGCCGCCATCAGCGCCGTCATCACCACGGGTCGAATGCGCGATTGTACACCTTCCCGAATAGCCTGGTCAAGTGGCATACGTTCTTTGCGGTTCGCATTGAAGACCGAAATCAGGATCACACCATTCTGAACGCAGATACCAAACAGGGCAATGAAACCGACCCCCGCCGAGATGCCGAAGTTCATACCCGTTACGTGCAGCGCCAGAATGCCCCCGATGAGCGCAAACGGCACGTTTAGCAGCACCAACCCTGCATCTTTGGCATTGCCGAACAGCACAAACAGAATGACGAAGATGGTGGCAATACTGATTGGCACTACCTGCCCCAACCGGTTAGTGGCACGTACCTGGTTCTCGAACTCACCCACCCACTCAACTGAATAATCTTTGTTGGTCTGTAACTTCTCACTGACTTTCTGCTGCGCCTCGGCAATGGTACTGCCCAGATCGCGCCCCCGCACGGAGAATTTCACCCCAATAAATCGCTTGTTCAAATCGCGATAGATAAAGGCTGGCCCGGTTATCTGCCTGATCGTAGCAATCTCTTTCAGCGGAATCTTTCCGCCACTCATCGTCGGCACCATCAGGCGCATGATGTCAGTATCACTCTTGCGGTATTCGGGCTGGTAACGTACCCGTATATCGAATTTTCGCTCACCCTCATACAGGATCGACGCTGTTTTACCGCCAATCGCCATCTCGATAACGGCTTGTGCATCAGCCGTCGATACGCCGTAAAGGGCCATTTTATGATCATGAAACTGTACGCTTAGTTCGGGCTGTCCTACATTCCGTATGATGCCCAGGTCTTTGATCCCCTCCACGTTTTTCACCGCTTCCAACGCCTGGCTGGCATACTTTTCCAGTTCGTACACGTCGGGGCCGAAAATCTTGATCCCGTTACTCGCTTTATAGCCCGCCACGGCCTCGGCTACGTTATCAATGATTGGTTGCGAATAGTTATACAGCACGCCCGCATAATTCTTCAGCTTCTCGTCCATCTCGTCGGTCAGTTGCTCATTCGTCAATTGGTGACCATCGCGGCGCTTCGTCCATTTGTCTTTGGGCATCAGATCGACCTGGAACTGACAGAAATAGAAGCCGTTCGGGTCTGTCCCGTCGTTAGACCGCCCCACCTGCGACATGACCTGCCGCACTTCGGGAAACGTTTTCAGGTCCTGCCGGATGACTTTAGCCATCTCGACACTTTCGGGAAGCGACATGCTCATGGGTAGTTCGGCCGTTACCCAAAGTGCACCTTCGTTCAGTTGCGGCAGGAATTCGGTACCCAGCAGCGTCGACGAGAAAAACGTGGCACCCATCAGGCTGATCGAAGCAATCAGGCTGACCCGACGATTACGGAAACACCAGCCAAACCCACTCATGACAAGGCGGTCGAAAAAGTTGACAAGCGGATTATTTTTCTCCCGAACGTTCTTTTTCAGCAAGATAGAGCAAAGAACCGGCACGAGCGTCAGGGTGAAAAGCAATGCGCCCAGCAAGGCAAAACCAAGAGTCCAGGCCAGGGGCGAGAACATTTTACCTTCTACTTTTTCAAAAGAGAAAATGGGGAGCAGGGCCGTGATGATGATCAGTTTGGAAAAGAATACGGCTTTGCCCAACTCGCCGCCCGTCTTCCGGATCAGGCCCAGCTTGGCCAATCGGTTGTAACGCTCCATGCCAACCTTGTGCGCCTTGTGATCCAGCGCCACAAAGATTCCCTCAACCATCACAACCGCCCCGTCGATAATGATCCCAAAATCGACCGCCCCCATCGACAGCAGGTTTGCCGACATACCCCGCAGCCGCAGGCAGATGAACGCAAACAACAGAGCCAGCGGAATGATTATGCTGACAATCACCGTAGTCCGCCAGTCGGCCATGAACAGGAAGACGATCACCGTGACCAGCACAATGCCTTCGGTCAGATTATGCATCACCGTGCGGGTACAGAATTCGATAAGGTTATCCCGGTCGTAGAACGTCACCATCTTCACGTCTGATGGCAATACACGGGTGTTCAGCTCCTCTATTTTGGTTTTCACCCGACCCAGAATCTCACTGGGGTTCTCTCCTTTCCGCATCACCACGATACCCTCCACTACGTCGTCGTTGGTATCAAGCCCCACCTGCCCAACGCGGGGCAGGTTCGACTCCGCTACCTCGGCGACGTGCCTGACCAGCACCGGGTTGCCATTCGCTTCCTCGATGATGATGTTGCCAATATCCTGGATAGATGTCAACAGACCCACGCCCCGAACCACGTAGGCCTGTCCGTTGCGCTCGATCACATCGCCCCCCACGTTGATGTTGCTGCGGGTTACGGCCTGATACACTTCAAGGGGCGTAATGTCGTATTTGGCCAGTTGCGTGGGGTTCACGCGCAGCTCGTAGATCTTGTCTCGTCCGCCAAACGCAACAATATCAGCTACACCCGGCACACTGCGCAGCTGGCGGTCAACCACCCAGTTCTGAATAGTCAGCAGTTCGCGGCTATCCCGGTCTTTACTCTCCAGCGTGTAGCGGAAAATCTCGCCTGTTGGCCCATAGGGTGGCTGAATATCGGGTTCAACGCCATCGGGCAGCGACACGTTTCGCAATAGATTATTGACCTGCTGCCGGGCAAAGAAATCATCGACACCATCGTCGAAAATGATCTTCATGACCGACAACCCAAACATGGTAGTCGACCGGACGTTGCTCTTGCGCTGCACCGAGTTCATGGCCACTTCGATGGGTACCGTCACGAATCGCTCTACCTCTTCGGCTGACCGGCCGTTCCACTCCGTCACCACGATAATCTGCGTATTGGTCACGTCCGGGAAGGCTTCCAGCGGCGTATTCAGGTAGCTGATCACGCCCGCAATGACCAGCACGGCGGTCATAAAGAAGATGAAAAACCGGTTCTTGAGCGAAAAACCGACAATATTCCTGATGAATTTGTTCATAGAAGCAGGAAAGGAAAAACAGAGAAATAGAGCACGGGACAGACGAATCGGTGGCTCACATGCGTTTGCCTCTATTCCTTCTTTTTCCCTTCTTTAGTTGTTCAGGGCGTTGAAAACCAGCAGCTGGTTTTTAGAAATGACTTTTTCGCCGGGTTTGATACCGTTGCGGATATAGGCCACGTCGCCCAGTGATTTCAGCACGGTAACCTCCCGGGTTTCTATGTCGGAACGGCTACGGAAAACCATTACATACTGCTTCGAGCGCTCAAAAATGACGGAGTTGGCCGGAACCGTCGTCAGTTTACCACCATCTTCGTAGCGGAGCGTTACGGTGGCGTGCATCTCCGGCTTCAACTTCAACGACCTGTTATCCAACCGGATACGAACGGTCATTGCTTTGGTGCCGGGGTCCAGCACGGTGTAGAGTTTGTCGACTTTCCCGTTGAATACGTCGTTGGGGTAGCTCAACGTCTGAATCGAGGCATCCATGCCGGTACGTACCTGGCCAATATCACCCTCGTTCACGTTGGCCAGCACCCACACCTCGCTGATCTGCCCGATCGTGAACAGGTTGTCGGCGTTGTCGGAGCGGAGTTGGGTACCCCGATTCACGTTCTTCTCAATCACGTACCCATCAATCGGTGCTTTGACCGTGTACATAGACGCCTTACCGATGCCGTAAATGCGCGACACTTCCTGAATGCGCTTCGTTTCGGCCTGGGCTTTCTCTACTTCTTTCTGGGCCGCCACCACCTCGCGCTGCGATGTCAGTTTGGTCTCGAACAAGTCCTGGGCAACACGTAGGTTCTTCTCGGCCACCAGCAATTCCGACTGCGCCTGAATCCGCTGCCGCTCCAGATCCGCCACCTCGCCCGACCGGATCGAGGCCAGCGTTTGCCCTTTTCTGACAAAATCGCCCAGCTCAACCTCAACGGCCTCTACATCGCCCCCAACCAGCGGAAACACTTTGATGACCCGGCTTTCGTCAGCCATGATTTTTCCCACCAGCGTCAGTTCGCTGCGCACGGGCTGCGTCTGCACACTGTCGATCTGAATGCGGTTCATCATCGTATCCGACAGCCGGAATGCTTTCTGTTCTTCCTGAACCGGTTTGGTACCGCAGCCTGCCAACACGCATGCATACCCGATGAGCAGGGTTACTGAACTCGTTTTCATACCTGTACTTAGTTGAATAAATCATTACCAATGAGGTAGTTGAGCTCTTCATAAGCCCCTACCCGATCTGCCTTTAGCCGATTGAGCTGGCGAATGCTATCTGTGTACGCCTCAATCAAATCCACGAATTCGAGCAGGGTCACGTTGCCTTTCTGGAAGCTGATGACCACACCCCGGTTCAGCAGATCGAACTGTTCGGAAAACGACTGCTCGATGCCCTGAACCCGGCGTTCCACCTCCCGCACCTTTTCCAGAGCTGTAGCCACTTCATTATCGACCTGATTGGCTTTCTGGCGCTGTAACTGAGTCTGATAGCCAATCTGACTGCGGGCCGCCCGAATAGCCCCCTGATTGCGGTTGAACACCGGAATATCGGTCGACACCGACACGCCCACGTAGTTCTGGATGTAGCTGCCCGTCTGATCATACGTGCCACCCACCCGCACATCAGGAACGGCCAGCGCGCGCTGAAGGCTGTAGTTGAGTTCGGCCTGCCGCGTAAGTGATTCGCTGGCTTTCAGGTCGGGTCGATTACGCTGTGCCATCTGCCGCAGCGAATCGTCGGGCTGGGTGGGAATACGATAGCGGCTTAGCGTCTGGTCGCTCACCAGGGGTCGTATTGGCTGGTCTACGAACAGCAGTGTCCGTAACGCACGTTGATCATCAGCCAGTTGAAACAGGATGTCGGTCCGGTCGTTGTTGAGTTGGAAGAGTAGCGCTTTAAGCCGAAGTAATTCACGGAGCGACACGTTATTCCGATTATACTGCGTTTCGTAGGCCGCAACGGTCGTTTGCAACGTACCCAGCTGCTGATCGAACCGGTTCAGTGTCAGTTGCTGAAAATGAATGGCGTAAAATCGACTTCGCAGTTCGAAGCGGAGGCCGCGCAGCAGATCAAGGAGTTCAAACTCCGTCAATTGAGCGGCTTCTGAAGCCAGGGCAATTCGTTTGTTCCGTTTCCCGGCGGTGTATAAAAGCTGATTGATCGAAACGATCTTTTGCCCCTGCCTGCCTACATCCAGCACCTGTCTGGTTTCGCCGTTGTAGGTACTCAATTCAACACTGACAGTCGGGTTGTCATACAGGCTGGCCTGTAGTATCTGTGCCCTGCCAGCGTCAATCCGAAATCGTTCGGCCAGCAGCAGCAGGTTATTTTTCAGGAACAGACTGTCGGCTTGCCGAAGCGTCAGCGAGAGCGAATCGGGGGGTAATGACGTACCTGCCGGTTGATGCCGGGCACGGGCAGGAAGCAGGCAGATGAGCGAGAAAACAACTAAAAGCAGGAACCGCATAACGTAGATAAATACGTCGGCAAAGCTCCCCACCCACCATTACAGCAGGCTTACAACACCTTTAGATTTGTGTTAGAGTTCGATTAGAAAAAAATTAGAGACGTACCTGACACCCTATAAATGAGGCAGTGAAACAGTGAATACACTCCCCTTTCCAAGGTCGCTCGTTACGGTAAGAGTACCGTGATGCAACGCAACAAGGCGGGCACAGATTGATAAGCCAATGCCAAATCCCTGGTAATCCAGTGCATTGGATGCCCGATAAAATGCCTCGAAGATTCGTGCCTGATCTGATTCAGTAATTCCAATTCCATTGTCATGAACCGCAATTCGGCAGTGTTGCGCGTCGGTACTGATACGTACCTGAGCGCTGTGGTCGGGCGAATATTTGCAGGCATTGTCGAACAGATTCAGCCATACCTGCTTCAGTAATTCCTCGTGCCCGTCTACGAGGGTATCAGCCTCTGTTTCGGGCATATGCGCATAATCAATATCAATACGGTAGTGTGGTTTGGCACTCAATAATTCGTCTTTCGCCGTAAACGCAGCATCATCGGCCCGAACCGGGTGGAACGGCAACTGATTAATCGTTTCCAGCGTCCGGGCCAGATAAAGCATACTGTTCGTCAGCCCAATCAGTCGGTCGGCATCTGACGACAGATTATGCAGAATTTCTTCGTGTTCAGGCACCGTCAGTGGTCGTAACAAGCCCAGCTGAATCTCTGATTTGAGGGCGGCCAGCGGTGTACGGAGTTGGTGCGATGTTTGTGAGACGAAGCTCCGTTGCTGCTCAAACGCCTGCTGAAGCCGCTGCAATACCGTGTTGAAATTGATGGCTAGCCGGGCAATCTCGTCCTGCCGATTTCCTTCATCAAGCCGTTGTTGCAGATTACCGGCTGTGATCGTCGATACCTGATCATTGATCTGGCTGATGGGCCGAAGCGATTGACCGGCGAAGAAAATCCCCAGCCCGATTGTCAGGCTCAGCCCGCCCAACAGGCCCCAACCCAGTGTCAGCCGCAGGTTTGCCAGTTTGCTCTTCCCAAACCGATCGGTTGCTGATGCCAGAATAACTAAATCGCGGCCATTCTGACGGTATACCAGCCCGACCAGTTCATTATCGCCGCTAAACGTTTCAATGTCTTTTTGCTGACGAACCTCATTCAGCAACGCGGGCGAGTAGTTGATCACCTGATCGTCTACACTGCTGTAAATCAGTCGGTTTTTTTCGTCGAAGATCAACACTTTCTCATCGAAGAGCGCCGTCAGTGTGTTCCGGTCGATGATCTTCAGCATCTTCTGGTCCACCTCCTTCACTTCTACCAGAAACCGGACGGTTGTTCTGCCCTTATTTTTCAGTCGATCGTAAAACTCCTCCCGGCGGTACGTGGCCGACACGAAGTAGATCACCACCGAAAAGACAATGAGGATCGACGCCACAATCAGCGAGAATTGGCCCGCAATACGGTTACGAATGGTCATACCTCCTCTTTCAACACGTAACCCATACCCGGGCGGTTATGGATCAGTTTAGGCTCAAAATCCCGATCGATCTTTTTGCGCAGGTAATTCACATACACCTCCACCACATTGGTGCCGGGGTCGAAATTGAGGCCCCAAACGGCCTCGGCAATGTCCATTTTCGCCATCACCCGCCCTTTGTTCCGAATCAGGTAGTTGAGCAGGGCAAACTCGCGGGCAGTCAGGTCAATCACCACACTCCCTCGTTTTACTTCTTTGGTGCTTGTGTTCACCAGCAGGTTGGCAACGCGCCAAACCTCTTCTTTTCGACTTTCCTGCCCCAGAGACGACCGCCGGAAACAGGTGGCTACCCTGGCAATTAATTCCCGAAAATCGAACGGTTTTACGATGTAATCGTCGGCACCGAGGGCCAGCCCTTCCACCTTATCGTCAACCTCGCCAAGCGCAGTAAGCATGATAATGGGAAGATGAGGGCGCTCTGCACGAACAGATCGGCATACTTCAAAACCACTTAAACCGGGCAGTGTCAGATCCAGAATCAACAGATCAACATCGGGTTGCATCGCTAATTGCCGACCATTAATGCCTTCGTACACCACCTCCGTAGTATACCCTTCCTGCTGAAGGCCACGACTGATGTTCTGGGCAATTCGCCGGTCGTCTTCAATGATCAGTATCTTCTTCATGTAGTACTTACAACTCTGTTTTGGCCGAAACAATGCCCGAAACAGGTAGCTGTTCGATCAGCAGGAAGTACTTCCAGTATGAAATTTACTTCATTCTTCAGTCAGTTTACGAGTAGGTAAAGCTGAATAAGCGCCTGCAGAAAGGCGCAGGTCGGTGCGTCCTGGCCAAGCGCGGGCGTCTGTCTTCTGCAACCGGGCCAGCCTGCCAGTTGGACATGACAGACGCATTTATCTGGCTCGTCGAACCCCAACTGGCAGGCATTTACCCGTCTGGCAATCGCAGGGTGGCACCACTACAGATACGGTGCTGTAACATCCGCTCTCGTTATACACCCTGATCCAATACGTACCTGATGAATGGAGCAGGCCTACATCACCACGCGCTGGCAAGGTTGTTTTGCCCGACGTAACCGGTTCACCTGACTCAAACGAGCTTCCTCTCACCAACTCGTACTGACGTGTCCCGACCGTCGGACCGGCAGTGTCTGCCAGTACGATCGTATACGCCTCGGGGCCACTGCACAGGATAGACATTGGCCCAATTACTGGCCGGGGATTCACCAGGATGGTGGCAACGGCGTATGTACTACTTGCGCCGATTGTGCAGGTAGCCGTGTAACTCAATACGCTTGGGCTGACTGTGGCGGCCAGATCAACGGTTGAGATCAGTACCGACCCCCCACTAGCTGGATTCGTTCCTGATGACCAGCGAATTACGCCTGTCTCACACCCACTGGCAGTGAGCACGGCCGTTTCGCCAGCGCAGACAGTTGTGCTACCAATAGCGATACTGGCAGCCACCGTACAACTCGCTGGTGCATCATACAGCTCACTGATCTGTTGGCCGGCATAGCTCAAAGTCAATGCGTGCAGGCCTGAGCCTGACGGAAAACCAGTTATCGAAAAAGGTACAGACGTGGCTCCCGCCATAATGGGTAATAAGATGGTCGTAGGCCCATCTGTCAGAACCGCCGTATCGGTTATGGCATTAGAGAGCGAGATGACCCCGGTGAGTGTATACTCGTTTGTCACTGAATTACACACACCCGGTAATAACGCAACTGAGATTGCCGGCACACAGGTACGTTGTGGAAGCAACGTCGATACCACAGTAAAGCAGCAGGGACCGTTGTAGATCACAATTGAGTAGCTAGTGCCATTTGTGTACTGTGGATTAGGCAGGTCCGAAAAACGTACCTGGCCGTCAACAACCGGTTGGCTATTCTCCGTGACGGTGTACGATGGCAGTGCACCGGCGGAAAAGAGGATGGCTTTATTTCCGTTCTGGATCCCGCTCAGCTCAATACGTCCATCATTATTTGTGACTGTACCGCTGGCTGGACAGCTCGGTGGTGTAACCGATACGCTGGCGACAATCGTTGGCAGGCAATAAAAACCTACATCAAAGCTATGATCTACCGAACCGAGGTTACCGGTAGTAACGCTGATGACCGGTGCCGTGAACGCCGAGATTGTGGCCACCTGAGCGTCCGAATCGGTCAGGTCGCTGGCCGTGGCACCCGTAGCGTTTGCTACCGTAAGCTGATACCTGCCCCCGGCTTCCGTCAGCACATCGTCGGCAAATTGCCCGGCAGTACCAAACATGAGCTGGTATGTGGTGTTCGGCAACAGCGAAGACGTTGAGCCCGAAAGCGTCGATGACGTTGGCGCATAGGTAAAGTAATATTCGCCGTTGGCATCGGTAGTCGTGGTAGCTATGACGTTATTGTTCTGATATAGAGTCACATTGACACCTGCCAGTCCTTTCTCGTTCGGGTCCTGCTCCCCGTCGCGGTCGTCGTCTTGCCAGACCCGGTTCCCAATTTGCAGATAACTGGGCAGTTCGCAATTCAGGCTTACCCCGCCCAGACCGGTAGCTTTGCCGAAAGTGCCACTATCGCCGTCGAGCGTTCGATACACCACATAGGAGCTGGTCGCATTATTGCCCGACTTATAATAACCGGTTGAATTGCTCAAATAACGGACACCACCCGACCAGGATTGATCATTCAGCGGGTCCATGGTTGATACAACTACCTCGCCTGAACCAGGCCGAATGGCCAGTGACCCATTCGCATTTTCAGCATGGATTAGCTCGCCACCGTAGTAGAAATCATCATTGTAGAACTCGCCGCCTCCCGGCCCCTGGTTATTCGTGGGGCTCGATCCTGCGTTAGGACCGGCTTTACCCCCATTTTCCAGCACGTAGGTCCCATTACTAAAGTAGGCCCGCAGCACATCGCCCCCACTCATGTTCACATAGTGGGTCTCGTTGGCGGCACTGGGGCTGAAGTTTTCGAAGCCAAGCTGTAAGCCCGACCGATCATTGAAACCCAGCACCATAGACCCATCAATATCAAACTGAATATCGGCCAGAATAGGTTGGGGATGAATGATCGTGTTCCGGTTTACCAGCGTGAGTTCGCTGAACGAATCTACCCAGGGGAACCAGCCTCTGACGCTGAAATCAGTCCGGTCGGGCGCGCCTTTGGGGTACGTCAGCGGAAAATCGAAAATGATCCGATACGTTCCCCCGCTTCCCAGATCGTTCGTTGTGCCAGGTGTGTATGCAAACACAACAGCCCGCAGATCACTTTTACTCTTACTAACTGAGGCATCGCAAACGGCTCCTATGTATACCTTGCCCTGATAGGCCTTCACCCCCCAGATTCGACGCATCCCGCTGCGGCAGGTCGTATCGGCGGGTAGCGGATGCGCCGCCCAGTCGCCGGAGCCTGGAACGGAGCCTCCGGCAACACGCATCGAATACAACTGGCCATCATGGAGATTAGTAAACCAGAGCAGAGACCCATCTTCGGCAAGGTCCATATCACCAATACCTACTTTGCCGACGGCGTCAAATGCTGCGGAGTCATGACTGGCAGTTCCAGGTGTGGGCAGCAGTCCACGATCTGAATTGGATGGAATAGCGCCCAGGTTGATGCCCAGTTCGGCCACATTGACAAACAGGCTTGTATTCGCCGGCCCGGGATTGGCAGCTGCCATATCTGTTTTGTAAATCCCCCCAACGCCAACCGGCCCCATACCCACGTGCCTCCGCATGACAGCGCTGGTATACAATCGTCTGGTGAATTTGTCATATGCAGTTCCCCACAACGATCCCACCTGACCGGCTGTTGCCAGCGGCGTCATGCTGCTCATGTTCTTGTTACCCCGCAGCGAATACGGGAAAGCAACAAGGGCATCGAGCGTACCAGACGTTGACCCGCCAGGCAGTGGATCGCCATTGACAAAACAGGGCACCATAACCAACGGATCGGTCTGGCAATACTCCTGTGCGTTCAGTACGCCTAAGTCCACGGCACAGTCGGGGGTAGCTATAAACTGAACAGTAGTACGGCCATCTGCCCCATTGATTGTTCCATTGCCGGCATATGTGGGTACGTTGCTGAACTCAACCCGAACCGGGTACGCCGCCGGAGCAACAGCCAGCGTGTATTTGCCCGTTGAATCGGTCGCTGTGGTTAGGGTAGCCCCATCGCTGGTGATCGCCTTGACCTTAATATCCGGTAAGCCGGTTGACTCGCCCGGCTGATGCACCCCATCGGCGTTAAAATCCTTGAATACGGTTCCGCCCAGGCCAGCGCAGGCCAGTGGCAAGCAAGGGACAGGCGCTGTTAGTGTACTGGAAACTGCACAGGCCGTTGCCCCCGATCCATACGTAACCAATACAGTCAGGGGCATGCCAGTTGCCTCGATGTCAAAAGCAACTACCTGTGGGCTATGAATATCGGCCTCGGTCACCGTGGGTACGTTGCGCGGAACGATCGTCTTTATCTGATCATTTATCTGCACGTAGATTGATTCTCCGTCCGGAACGTTTGTCCAGCTTACTTCGGCTGTCACCGTTGCCCTGCTGCTTCCACCCACGGCATAGCAACCTGAAACATGGGTGCCGACGGCCAGGCCACAATCATTATCGGGTGCGGGCTCAACTGAGGTAAAGGTAGTCGGGAGGATGGTCGAGGTGGCAGGTAATCGGTTTATTTTACGCGCTACAGGGCTGCGTTGATGAATTGGTTGATGAATACTTGGTGGTGCGTTAACGTCGCTGGCATTCGGTGATTGTACAACTAGTATGGGGATAAATAGAGGCACAAGTAGCCGTAAATTCATGGTGGTGAGGTTGAATGTTGAGTGATCACAAGCATACTATCAGGCGCAACGGACAGTTTGTCTCCAGCCGCTCAGCCTGTATACTTTCCGGATACGACAGCCGATTTTAACCTGATGGTACAGCGCACGATGAGGCTATACGTATGTTGGTTTTACCATCTTATCATGTCTACTCACACCATCGGCAACATTCATACCAGCCCACAAAATGATTTACATATGACTATATTTATAAATTAAGCGTAATGATATAGTAATTATCAGTCCTTCAGCGTACTCAACGGGTAAGGGCCGTACAGGGCGCAAAAACTACGCCAGCCTGTATAGTGGTTTTGATTTCCACCATCGGCCGATCGCTGACATGGCGATCGTTCAGCTTCTGCCTGTCGGGTTGAAAAATAGGGTGATCAGTGGTATAAACTGCCTTTTCTGAGCAGCAACGGCGGTTCGCCAGCGACAGCGATTTAGCCAGCATGCAGACCAGTAAATGCTTACCAAAACGGGCGTTATCCTCTAATCGATTATAGCCCGTCTCCATGTCGACAAACAAAAACCTCTGCAAAACATTGATTAACAATGCGTTACAGAGGTATATCGTACCGGGTGCCGGACCCGAGCAATACTAGTAAACAAGCAATTGATAGACAGATAGTTATGTATATAACGGGTCTATATATCACGTCTCAAGCAGAATTTATCTCAATTTCTGTCTCAGTTTCTCGCAGTTTTTAGCACCTGGATTAGATCATCTTTATCTGCTAAGCGAGCCATCAGTTGTAAATTCTGTTCCTCCATCCGGGCCAATTGGGCCTCACAATCCATCAGCGATCTCTTAGGTAGCGGTTTGTAATTAGCCTTACTATCCTCGATAAGTTGCTGTAAACCAGTCTCCGTTTCACGGATAAAGGCTTCAACGGGTATCCCTGTATTCTCGCTAAGAATAAAGAGATGATCTGTCTTCTGACTCTCCCTGTCAAGTAGCTTTTGGACGGCTCCATCCGTCACATCCAGCCAGAGCGCAATCTCTTTCGGGGATACCCCTTTGAGTCGCATTAGATACTTAATTCGCTTACCTACATGTACGGGCATCGGCTTTTCCGGAAAAAAATTCAGAAAAAAATTCTTTTAGTCGTGTAAATCAAATAGAATTGCATAGAAATCTATTTCAAAACAGTGAAAATCGGGACTAGGTAGCGGCAATAATATTCATTACTGAGACAGTTTTGAGCCAACGGTTCCGAATCAGATTTATGAGACCTATATCCAGATATGCGCCCTTGCGAACGCTGTTCGAGGAACAAGGGAAATCTATCAGACATAGTCTACAGGCCCGTTGGGAGTTGGAAACAGGGCTAAGCAATCGGTCTTTCTACAATAGGCTTGATGCGCCCGATCTGTCAGATTACCTACTGTTCAGTATTGTGCTTGCCGTACCACTGGAGGAACTGCTTGGCCGGAAACCATTTGAGTTGCCCCAGGGAGAGCCGCATCTGCTCGAACTCGCGGCATCATTGAATCTTAAGAAATCACCAATACGGCAATGAGTGAGTCAACTGTTCGTCTGATTTTGGCTGCCGGTGGCTTGCTGCTGGCTGGTACGGGGGGCGTTGAGCTATGGTGCGCTCATTGCACAGGTATGCCATTGTCCTGGCCTGTCTGGTGGTCTACTCTATTCCTGTTTGGGGTTGGGTTTGCCTCAATATGTCTACTTCGTCCTACACGAAATCGCTGATCGACACTGCACCCTACCCTTTCTAACCATGAGTACAACATCTCTAGGCGAACCAGAACCGCAGGTAACTGTAAGCTCGCTTGACCAGTACATTTCAGAAGAAACAGCGGAACAGCTGTATGAACTTGGCTTCTCCTGGCTCTGTCGAGCTGAATACGTTCGAAATAGGGAAACTCGCTCGGTAATGCTAATGCTTGATGTTAGCCTCACACCTCGACGTGATGATTGTGACTACCGACCAGCCTATGAGCTACATCATCTACTCGACGCTATTCACTCGCAGCGTAAGAAAAACGAGTTTATCCAAGTGCTGTTCTCAATGGGGTCTGTCTCTACGATTGGCCTTGAAAATGATTCGGTCTTTAACCTGCGGCAAGGCCCACTTATCGCTGAGCTGCATTCAATCAATTGGGCGGACAATATAGGAAAGCTCCTTATTAAAGCCCTTGAAAAAACGAGAAGTATCAACTCGGACTTAATGCCCGCCGATGTATCGGATTGAGTGACCCTATTCAGTTCCCAGCTGATTCCATCACTTGACATTCAACGGGCTTCCTTTCGGTAGCCGGACTTCTCTATGTTACCTGTCTGCGAACAAGATGTGTTCACGCGAATGCATCAAATTATCAAACACCATAATGAGCATCAAACGTACCTGGCCGATACCATTCGGTTAGGTACGTTGGCCACGATGGAAACGCTCGTTAATACGGCCTGTAAACAGCTCCGTGTTCATTTGAAGTCAGTCCTTTCTATCGATAATGATGAGCTTCCGCCTATTTATACGAACCGGCAAGAAATTGCCGATCTGGCAAAATGTGGCCCTAGAACTGTCTACGATCACCTTGAACGGTTGCGTAAGGTCGGACTCATTCGTAAGGTTTTTAGGGGCCGAAAACACGATTTTAAGGTGTGGATAAACCCGTGGATACTGCTTGGAGCAGTGTTTGAGCCGCCGGTATTGATAGACCTTGATTCAGCCCGAAATCGACCTTCCACCCCGGCTATGCGGCAGATTTCGCCGCTTCAAAACACATTAGAAGGTAATAATAACCTTCCTAATAGCGGTGTGGAATCGGTGGATAAGGTTGTGGGCCTTCAGGAAAGCCCGGTGCCACCGCTTCCACGGGTGCGATTGAACGTTAGACTTTCAACATTAGAACGGGAGGCAGCACCCCAAGAGCAACGAGGCCGGGAGGCCTCATTAGATGGGTCGCCGGGGGGGGGCGCGGCCCCGGTCGATACCCAGCCCGACCCAGCACAAATAACGCCACAGTGGCTTGAAAAGGCCCAATTAGTGGCTGACGATACGGGAGGTCAGCCCGCCGGTAGTTCGGTACGCCTAGGAAACGTGCCGACTACCGGCGGAGTCCCCCAGCTGGAAGGACGCGATTTTGCTACCTACAAACGGCAGCGAGTCCTTACAATGGCCTTTTGGGACGTGGCTAGGGAAAAGTTCTGGCCAAAGCAGTACTTCTCGAAAAACCATACGGACAAGATTCTCAATCTGCTTTGGAATGATGTGCTTTTTGGCGGCATGAAGTGTACCACCGATCAAAAAAGTAACGAGCTCTACACGCAGCGGATTTCTCAGCTCAACAAAGCAGAACGATTCATTCTCCGCAATAAGTGGCCATCCGTAATGCCGCCGCTATGCTATTTTTCTCAGGAGCATTACAAAAATCAGTTGCAAAGTGGTGCAAAGGGGAATTTTCACCACACCACGAAATGGCAGATTGCAGACGACAAGCAAGCTGCTGTGGTGAAAAGCAATCAATTGATCGATCAGGCAATTGATTCAGTACTACAGCTACGCCCCCCCCGTGGTTACAGCGGCGAGCGCACTTTAATTGGCCTATACTCCCACTGGAAACACCGCTTGCATCGAGAGGTAAACGACGGTCTACTGACTGAGCGGTTTCATACCACTGTGTCGGCCGCCGTAGGGAAACTAGCAGCCCCCAATCCTGAATTTTCACCACAATAAATACCCTAATGTCAATCAAACAAAGCAATGTGCCTACTCAGGTATGGCGTGATTCACCCATCAAAGTATGGATCGTCCACAAGAATGGATCAGTCAATAACACCATGGTCGTTTTCCCCTGGAAGACGACGCGAGAGCGAACTAAAAAATTCGCATCGATCAAGAAGGTTCTGGCCAATTACCGGGGCGCTCCTATCAAAGAATGTCGCTTCTACGACAAGGAATTTAACGAAAATTCCCTGCTTGGCTACATGGATGAACACGGCCGCTATCACGGCGGCGTCGCCTTTGTGAACGACCTGCGGTATTGATCAAAAAAAAGCCCGGCAATGTCACCACACGCTGCCGGGCTGCAATCAAACAAGCTTTCGAGACTCAAAACTACAAAATTGTCAGAGCGCTTCTGTCGACGCTATGCTTTTTATACCTCACCTCAAACTGGATTTACAGTTAACGACCCTTGAATTTGAAGGGCTTGACACTACCCTACGCTTTTACGCAGACCGGTTCGTGAACCAAGATAAAGCCGATCTGACGGAAGATGATTTTGTGCTAGGTTACTACTATCTCCGTAACCTACGGCCCATCATCGACCGGCAGACCTGGCAGAAACGGGAGCGTCGACGTACCAGTAGTTTTAGCCGGATTTACAAATCCTATTCGTTTCTACTGGATCTGCACCTGGTTCGTGTGCTATTCCGGGTGCTTAAAACATCGATGTACCCGCTGGGCAACGAGCGACAAATGCTGCTCTATAAGCTACACAAGGTTCTGGCTAATGCCAGTGCCCTACCTAATCACCCGTTCCCAGAACGTATACCCACAGCCACCGTTCAAACCCGCGATCTTTTTTCACCTCACAAATTCCTTTCAGCTGATGGCATCTCTAACTCCTAATCGCCTAATAGCGATCAATCTGCACCCTAGTCTTTTGCTAATTCAAATGCATAAGGCCGGTCGGAAAACTGGTTTCTGTCAATTAATGAAAAATCAGCCCGTAATGGCTGACGATGGGCTATGGTCGTATACTGATAAAAAGCAGGGTCATTTCTGGTTTAAAATGACGCTGGGCTTGCTCCAGCAAAATCTTAAAACCGTCTGTCCATTCGGGCAGGCCGGTGATGCACTGTACATAAACGAGGCCTGTGCTGTAGTGCGTAACGAGACCGGCGAATCCACACTAGTTTATAAGGTGGACAATCCGGATGATCAGGATATAGATTGGCGCAATCCGGCCCACATGAAGAAAATCCATGCCAGGCTATGGGTTGAGATCGTGAATGTCCGGGCGCAGCCAGTGCAGCAATTGACTGCTGAGGAATGTATCGCTCAGGGCATTGAACCCAAGCAAATAGATGCCTTCAAAGGGTATCGAGATTATTCGTACCCTGATAAGATACAACTATCTCCACAGGCCTCGTTTGCTTCGCTGTGGAAGTCAGAGCATGGAGAAGAGTCATATCAAAAAAATGAATGGGTCTGGAGTATCGAGTACAGGCAAATCGCTAAACCAGAGTAAGTATGATACCCATTCAGCCAACCTACACCTACGAGCAAGTGGTGCAGTTGCTATGCCTACAACACATAGCGACCCGAAATCGGGTGTTGCAGCAACCTGTCTTCAACGAGCATGACAATCATGAGCGCGTACGTATGGGCGAAGTCATTCAAGAGATCAAGTATTTAGGATTTGAGGTGACTCGCATTGACAAATCAGATCATGAGTACACTTTTTCTCAGCCTACATAATCAAGAAATAGCGATACGTCTATAGTCCATAAAATGGCACCTGGTTATGGTGGATACAAGCTTCGTAGATCTTCCGGCTTTCATCGAACAAAAACCGCCTCTACTGCTCATAATCGTACATTTTATAGCTCCCGGATCTTATCAAGTTTTCCTGAATAAGCATGAACATAGTTAAGCATTTCGAGAATCCTAAGAACGTGGCTCAATGGAAGGCAATGTTCACTAATGCGAACGAAGTAGTGGCTCGCCACGACCTGTATAACGAGGTAGTGGAGCAGCGGCCCGATATGGCCAAAGCGCTATCTAAGATCCTTTTTTACCGCTGCAATTTTGCCGTATATGGTATGCCTAAAGAGACAGATGAGAATGGAAATTTGGGTTACAGGTTGCACTTTCTGGCTAGCCCCATTAGCAATAATGAGCAAGTCGTAGCTAGTCAAGAACAGTAGATAGTTTGGCTAGCCCACGTACCCAAGTAGAGAATTAGCCCAAAATAGGGCAAAAGTTGGCCTGGTCAGGATCTGTCGACAGCTGCTGCACCGCCGCTCGACGAGCTCACCACCAAATATTATTCTGAAATCATTACAGTGAATTTTCTAACCGGCCAATTGGCCATAACCCAATTTCATAGCAATGGAAGCGTACGACCAAATCACCGAGATTGTAGATAAGATGAAGATCGACGTAGAGAAAGCCCGGGCGGGTAATAACAATGCCGGTGTACGTGTCCGAAAATCGGCAATGGAGATTAGTAAACTGACTAATGTACTCCGTCAGCAAACCTTGGCTAAAATGAAAGAATAGGAATGTGAGTAATGAAACGGAAGTCTCCACCAGCAAGGTGTGGATTTCCGTTTTCTTTCCCGAAGTAGAAAATAATATGAGATTAATGAATGTACGTTTCGTGCCGTCTTCAAGGCAATATATTAAAGTAATTTGTCGTCTGGGAGAAGAACAGTCTTACAAACTCATGCCTATCATTAAAAATGAGGCGTTAATTCGCGAGATAACAATTTGAGACTGAACAGAGCTTACATTAACGCAAACGAATAGAGCACAACAACCGTTTCGCAAAATGGGCGATTATAGAGATATCTAAGCGGCCCCAAGGCTACCGATCTGACCGACATGGATTACCCAATCCGTTTATGGATGCCGGTGGCCAAACCAGGTGGCCTACTACTCACTCTGTAGTAGGCCACCTGGACTATTCTGATAAAAACGGACGACCGCGCCAACCTACGGGCCTAATGCCAGCGGTGCCACCGGCACCACGATAGCCAGGACAACGCCGCCCGGCGCATGTACGGCGAAACGGGCCAGTACCAGCATCAACTTACCCTTTTCAATGATATATCCTATGCCACTCAACCAGACGGCCAGCGCCCCCTAAAGCTTGAGCATCCGCCTAAGCGCCGATACACTAAACGAATTACAGGAAGCCATCGCGCTGACCCGAAAGCTGTACCGTAGCATGCTCTTCATTGCGTCTGTTGAGGGCGCCATTGGAAAAAAAATCAGTCTAACAACCGGACCATCGAAACCTAGACCTAAGCAATATATTCATAACGGTAAGTTTTGAAATCACCATATCATAGTTAATACCATTTTTAAAGTATCAAAATAAAAACACTCTTCCATTAGTGAGCATGTATTAGGCTGGACGTCTACGTATGTAAACCACTCCTCCACAAATACTTGTTCAGAACTACTGTATTTTTTACGGCCATAATAATATTCCCCAGTCACAGTGTACCGGGGCACTTTTCCGCTCATACTCTTCAAGTAGCTATAGGCAAAGTCATCACTCTTCCAGTGCCAAAGAATTCGACTATCTTGAGAGCAGATTACCATAAGAGGATAATTGCCAATATTCACATAGCGAAGCAGTGTGGCTGTAATGCTGGTCTGGTATATTTTTGAAAGACGTTGGATTAATTCTTTCGAAATAGGTTGACCATAACAATCCGCCCTAAAGCGAGCTTCGGGCATTAGTAATGAGCAAGCAAAGAAGTCTGCCTCTTGTTCGACTGAATTTTTAGTCGAAAAGTCATTGATAGAAGGGTGAGATGGCGTTTCGCCAGATGCTAGCGCAATTCGATGCTCATCTATAAAATAATGCCCCAGCTCGTGACCAAAAGTAAATCGGCTCCTAGTACTAGTTGGGTGATTAACCTTGGTCAAGTTTATATAAATATGAAAATCACCGAACTGATGTTCTATCAACCCATCAAAACTATCTCCATATTCTCCGTAACAATAACTAATTTGGTTGTCATCTGCGATACGCTCAGGCAAAATCTCACTTATAGGGAAATATTCATTCGCTATATACTCAGCAAGTGACGATATGACTCGTCTTCTAGCTATCGAGATCACTTTTTACCCGTTCGTTTAATGGCATTAAGCCGATCCTTCTCCATCTGTTTTCGCACTTCTTCAGAAATCCCTTTTCCCTCCCGGGCTGCCATCGCCAAGTTTTGCTGAGTTTCAGAGTTGAGTTGAATTTGAAACGCTGGTGTAAAAGAAATGAATCCTCGCTCAAGAATAGCTTCGGCGGAGGTAATGTTCGAGGGCGCATTTTCGAACAAGGTGTTACAGTTTTCCTCTAGAAGCCGCACCTGCTCGATAGAGATAGGAAATAGGTACCCATTGGCTCGTAACGAGAAAGCCAATTTAGACTCGGGGTGTTCGTTGCTATACATGTTAGTCAGTTTTCAAAGCCAATATCTGGGCTACTTTCGCAAATAGTTTTTGGCGAGCAGTACTTTTTATTTTCCGAAAATTGGCTCGGGTAATCTGCCAAAGTTTGCAGGTGCTGTTAATGAAGGAGTTCGGAAGATATTTCCCCTCCTTCTCGTAAGCTGTGCTCTGGACAAGGATGTAACGCTCTTTTTCGCTAAGCGTAGATAATGCTTGCTCAAGCACCATTCGGTGATACGAATCAGGTTCATCGGATATTTCTTCAACCGGAACCCATTCAAGCTCTTCGTCAGAGATGGGGATGTCGTCAATCAGTTGGATAAAGGGCTCTTTTACTAACTTCCCCAGAAGCTGTTTATGCTCATTATCCGCAATACGACCTAACCAGGCTTTAACTCCCAAGGAAATGTCTGCGGCCTTTACCTTACTCACGTCAAAGGTGGCCGCACTATAATAGGCCTTTAAGAACGTGTTTTGAAAAACGGCTTCGAATAGTTCATTGGCAGAGCGCGGGAACTTCGAACAAACGTTACGGGCAATCCCGAATAAATAAGATTCATACCGCTCGTAGAAAACCTGAAAGGCGACTTTGGCGGCCAATTCATCATTTTGGTGTAAAGCCATGAGCTCTAGTAGTTCCTCATCCCTCTTGGATCGCAATTCTGTTATAGTAGGAGTAGACACGTTCTTATTCATTGGGTGGATTATCAATACATACTCAAAAGCGTGAATAACTAGCCTTTCACGCTTTTGAGTATAGATAATAAAATAAACACTGCTGCCCGTATGGCCAACTTACAAAAACAATTTGAACAATACCACGATGCGATCAAACTGAGTCGTATCAATGAAGAATCCGTTTTAATCGAGAAACGGGACATCATCCGTAACAAACTGAAAGAGAATCTACCAGGGGTGTTCAAGAAACACGGCGAAACAAACTTAGTGCCTGAATTTTGTGACCAAGGTAGTTACGAAATGAAGACGGGCATCAAGCCACTCAATGGCGACTATGACATCGATCAAGGAGTTTATTTTAAAACCTCAAAGACGAGCGGTACGTACGCAGCCGACCCTGTAAAGTTAAAGGAGCGAGTGTTTGAAGCACTAGACGGACACACTAAGGAGGTCTGCATCCGTCGCCCTTGCGTGACAGTATTTTATCAGAAAGCAGGTGAGCGGGTCTACCACGTTGATTTAGCCATTTATTCAGATGGAGATAGTAACTCTGACGGATTGGATTACCTAGCCATGGGTAAACGAAAGTCGGGTGACGATCATCGGGAGTGGCAAAAATCAGATCCAACGACACTGAAAAAAACGTTGTTCAAACGGTTTGACAATGATGAAACAGCGCGTAGGCAATTTCGACGGGTCATCCGGTATCTAAAGCGGTGGAAGGATTTGAATTTTTCCTCTGACGGCAACAATGCGCCCCGAGGAATTGGGTTGACGATTAATGCTTATGAGGGATTTGTGGCAAAATACACTGATGTTATCGCCAACAAGCCGGATGATTTGGCGGCTTTGACGGGGTTAGTTGACTTTATGCTCAACCACTTCACCTCCACGACAAAATATGAAAATGGGCAGTTCGTAACCGTTCGCCGGTTGACGGCGTATTTACCGGTCGAACCCAAGACGGATATCTATGCGCGAATGTCTGACTCGCACATGCTGAGCTTTGAGGAGAAATTAAAGAGTCTGAAAGCGGCTCTGGAGAAAGCAGCCTCAGAAGTAGACACAGTCGACGCCTGCAAGATTTTGGCTAGTAGTAAAGTGTTGGGGGATAGCTTCCCGGTTCCAACCAAATCCGCTTCTGCTGTTATCACTAAAACCGCAGCGGTAGCTTCGTCTAGCAATAACGGGTAAGCTCAATGCAACGGCACAAAATAGAAACGATAATTTCCGAACTGGAAGCTAATGGTACGCTTCGACAGGCAACCCTTATTCGGGATTCATCGGAGAAAGGCGTCTTTGTTTTTACAGGAAAAGTAACTGTTAGCGGCCAGCAAATCGGCCTAGGAATTATGCTTTTGCCTACCTTCCCAAGGAGTTTACCTCTTATTTTTTTGGAGGATGGTAGTGAATTTAAAGAGTTACCGCATGTCTTGGCTAACAAGGTAATTTGTTATCACCATTCAGAAGGGACTATTCTGGATGAAGATAGACCTAGTGAGATCATCACTTGGGCAATAGACAAAACCGTTCGCGTACTCGCGGACGGTAAGGCGGGTTTAAATCTGGGTGACTTTGCCGATGAGTTTGAATCTTACTGGGGTTTAGTCAGTAAAGAACCGATTATTAATCTTGTTAATTCTGTTGCCAAGTCTCAAGAATTGAAACTATTCAGGAACAACCAGGCAAGCTATCTTGCTAAATCAGCACAGGATGTGGCAGGTTACTTGCACCTGAATCTTGACGAGGTTGCCAAAAAATTCCCCACTGTTGAACAAGCGACTCTATTCGTTTTGCCTCAGGGTAGCCAAATTATTCCACCTCGTTCAGAAGATCCGTTCTGGACACCTGATGATTTAAAACGAGCTGTGCAACCTGCCTTAAATGCGTTGTCGATAAAGCAGCAGCGCCAGTTCATCAAGGTAAACAATGCCAAGCGAGGTACTATGCTGTTTGCCCTTCCCCGACCAAGTGGTGGCTACAGCCTGTTCTGTGTTACTTACGACAGTCCTAAGGGATACCATCCTTTTTCAGAGTTTGGCAAAAACGCAAAGCTCTGCCCTTTGAAGGTATACCGTGAGGAGGCATCCTATGTACTACCCCGCGGGGGTGGGCAGAGTCGTCTACGGTCTAAAAAAGTACTATTAATTGGCTGCGGTTCTCTTGGAGGACATGTCGCTCATGAACTAGTTCGTGCAGGAGTGATGAATGTAACGGCTGTAGACTCCGACAAGATGAGTCTGGATAATACCTTCAGACATGTACTAGGAAACGCTTACCGAGATCGCCCTAAGGCAACGGCTCTAAGCGAAGAGTTACGTCGAAAATTTCCTTATGTTCATGTTACTGCATTTGACAAGACCATTGAAGAGTTGGTTGAAAGCGGGCATGTTCGGTTTGACTCTTTTGATTTAGTTATCAGCTCCTTGGGCAGCCCAACAACAGAAATTTGGATCAATCGACAACTCAAGAGTAAAACACCAGGGTTATTTGGATGGGTTGAACCACTGGGGATCGGTGGGCACGCTTTACTGACCCAGCCAGCCACTAGCGGCTGCTTCAGGTGTTTGTATAGCTCAGAAGATGAAGAAGACAAGTTGATCAATCGAGCCGCTTTTGCCGGAAAAAACCAATGGTTTGGGAAGTCCCTTTCCGGTTGCGGGCAACTTCATACCCCCTACGGATCATTAGACGCGGTACGAACTGCTGCTTTGATAGTGCAGTTGGCCATCGAACACCTGACGGGTAAAGAACAAAAAAGCAGCTTGGTGTCTTGGAAAGGAGACGCAGCCGATTTTTTGGAACAGGGCTTTGAGCTCGCCGATCGGTTCAACGTTAGTACGGATAAATTAGTCCAAGCGCGCCATGCGTTCGCCACGCCCGTCTGCCCTGTTTGCGGGAATTCCGCCAACTTAACATGAAATCAATCAACCCTGCATTTCTGCTCTTCCAAATACCTGGCGGGGGGCGTCTGAAAATTTCAGATCAGGCTCTTGATAAAATGTTGTCGTTTCGTCAACTTAACCTTGAAGATTGCGAAGCAGGAGGGGTCATGCTGGGGCGGTTGCTGATTGACAGTAATGACGTCGTAATCGACGAAGTAACAGTTCCAATGTGTCAAGACAAACGAAGTCGATTTGCTTTTTACCGCCATAAACGGGGCCATCAGGCCGTCATAAACCAGCGTTGGCATTCGAGCAACGGAACTTGTATCTACTTAGGGGAATGGCATACTCATCCCGAACCAGTACCTACCCCTTCTACAACCGACCGCAATGACTGGAGACGTAAGCTAAGAGCTGATCGTTTCGAGAAGAGTCTATTTTTTGTTATTGTCGGTACGCATGAAACGAAAATGTGGGTCGGGGAGAAGCAATGCCAACTGGTTCAACATATGGAAAATATAACCCCCGATACTTAGAAAATTTTATGTGATGCTACCGGCTTAATTAAACTGCGTCTATACCATATAAACCAACCTGTAGTTATGAATAAAACAACTAGTTTACTCATCATTCGACAATCATCTAGCTTACGTGCCATATCCGAGGACGAAGTTCTAGAAATATTGACTCCAGAAGAAAGTCAACTTCGCCGGTACGATATGGCCTTAGACATGCAACAATACCCGATCGATGGCGGTGTCTGGGACGAGTCAGAGCAATACATTTTACAACGCGCTCGGGATATTCGGCAGCTTGCCGATGAAAAAGGAGCAGTCAGAATACTTTTTTTTGGATTAGCTGAGGTACCTCATGTCCTTGCGTTGGGAGCCTACTTGGGTGATCAACGCAAAGTAGAAGTGTATGATTTCAGCCGCGATCGTGACTCTTGGCAATGGTCAGAAACTGACACATTACTACAAGTAAAAGCGAATCAAGTCCCTAGTGAGGTCGTCACGCAAAGCGGATCCGCAGTTATTCGCGTCGAGATTTCTTACGCGATTGCCGACGAAGACGTAGATCAGGTAGTCGGTAAAGACCGGTTGGCAGACATTCGGATCCAGCTTGAAGGCGAGCAATCTCCAATGGTTGCCTCAACAGTTCGCTCAGCTAAAGATGTTCAACTTATCCGGGAAACGTTTCGAAAAGCCCTAGCCGATCTGATTAGGTATCGACCAAATGTGAATCTGATTCATCTATTTGTTTCTGCACCTGCTCCGGTATGCTTTGTCATTGGCCAGGAGCTCCAACTTCGTAACAACGTTCCTGTTCAGACCTATCGCTTCCGTCGAATCGTAGGCGAACCGGCTAACAAGGAGGCCATTCTATTAACGGCAGAGGAAGCAGAATCTGCGACCGTTCAACTATCAGCGGAACAAAAGCAGCGAGCGGCTGATATTCGGACAAGAATATGGCCGCAAGCTTTACAATCAGTCATTGATTACGCCGCGTCATTGCGAGAGGAATCAGAAGGTCGAGAAGGACCTTGGTATAGCTATTTGCGAAGTCGAGCCGAGTTAAGCGTAGCAAAACCATTCCCTCAATTACCACCAATCTGGGAAGTTGTTCAATTGGATGATACTGTTGATACAGAACCATATACAGGTGGCGAGTATGGACACACCAACGATAGTAACCGCTGGCGATTAAGTGATACACTGTTAATTGGCTTGTCAGATGCGTGTCGAGATGATTATGAGCTTACTCAGCTTATTCGCCTATTCTTGTTCCATGAATATCTTCATTCACATCATTCACTAACAAAATACAATGCTGAAGGAGTAGGCCGATTTGCTAACGTGTTAGAGCGATTAGATTACATGGCCGATTTGTATGCTCTACTTCATCAATTAGACTACATGCTGCATTACGAACGTCAGGCAGTTATTAGTCGCCAACGCGAATTTTTGACTGAACAGTTAGACCTCATTCTACGCTCTACCTGGGCGTTTATTCCAGGTCTAGTTGTCAATCGTTGGCAAGTGCGGTCAATTAGACGACTACTAAATTGGTATTGGCGACATGTTCAAGTTCAGCAGAGTCGCACTTTGTCCACCACTTTTAGTGTGCTAGCTCAACCGCCTGCCATTGAACTCATCGGGCCGATGCTATCCGTAGGTGGAGGCCGCATTTACGCCTCAATGACTCATTTGGATCCGACTGTTGAACTGTCTTTGGGAATGGTATTAGAGAATGCTAAGTTTTTACGCATCCTCAACGGAATGAATTCAAATCTACCTGCACTGATGGATGCATTCCGAACGCGTCAGCATCAGGCTATCAAGATTTTCTTTCTGGGTGTTTTCGAGACAGCTAAGCAATTAGGCGGAGCGTTGCCCAATTAAAAATATACATGCACGACTCTGTTCCCATGAACGTTAAAAGTAGAAAAGAGATACCCAACGCAGTAATAACTAGGCTTTGGGCCCGGTCAGCAGGACGGTGCGCCTACACTGGATGCAATAAAATACTATGGCAGGATATTTTAACTCGACGTAATTATAATCAGGCATACATCGCTCACATCGTTGCCGCAGAACCTGACGGTCCACGAGGAGATGCCATTTTATCGCCAAAACTATGTCAGGATTATGAAAACTTAATGTTACTCTGTGATAGTCATCACCGACTGATTGACAAAGTGGATGTTACAGGTCACCCAGTCAACACGCTTTATGAGATGAAGTTAGCACACGAGGAGCGAATGGAGCAATTAACTGATATTCAGGAAAATAAGAAAAGCCAAATTATATTGTATTTAGCGAATGTGGGCCCTCAAACTCCTGCTCTAACTAACGATATTGCTTGTCAAACGATTATTCCAGCTTACTACCCTGCCAGTACACGGGCCATAGACCTATCTTACCGGAATAGTATAAATAGGGATCATGATTCTGATTATTGGAAGACCGAAGAAGATAACCTAATTAAACAGTACAAGGAAAAAGTTGCCCCTTTATGTGGTGATGGGTCTACTGCTCACTTTTCGGTCTTTGGGTTTGCTCCACAGCCCTTATTAATCAAATTGGGGGCATTGCTTGGCGATACCCATGCGATGGATGTATATCAACGACATCGAGAACCCCCTTCTTGGAAATGGCAATTACCCACAGAAACGATAAACTACAAATTAATTCCTCCTGCAAAGGACAGTCCAATCGTCGCGCTCAATATATCATTGAGCGCACTGGTCAACGACCAGCACATCTATAAAACATTAGGCTCAGATTGTTCGATCTGGACTATTACTATCGATGCTCCAAATGTCCATTTTGTTCGCAGTCCTATTCAGTTAGCAGCCTTTCGTCAGATAGCTCGTTCAGCATATGATGCGATCAATTACAGGTATGGACAACAAACACCACTACATGTATTTCCGGCAATGCCAAACTCTATAGCTATAGAATTTGGCCGAAGCCGATTACCGAAAGTCGACATACCTTTAGTACTCTACGACAACAACAAAGAAACTGATGGGTTTTCGAAAGCGCTAACGATCAATTAGCCCCCATTGCTTCAAATGTTTTACAACCATGAGATTTGTGATCTCACACAACTTTACTCCTGAAGATTGAGGATTCTTATACCGACCTTTCCTTTGAAATCCCTTGGATATTGAAAATTTACATCTGTTTACAGATGCCCACTAAAAGGCCCCGCCAACGAAAGTTGGCGGGGCCTTTTAGTGGGCTGTTATCAAATTCTTCGTTGCCGATTCACTACCGGATACTTATTCGGTAGCCAGTAGAAAAGCAGAGCCTAAGCGATGCCTGGCCTCGTACCATAATTGATAAGTGCCCCCTGTATCGCCTCGACCGGCAGACTGAGGTATTGTGCGATTTGGTAGACGTTGAGCGGTATGGTACGTTCTACCTTGCAATGGTCTTGAATGGTGTTGTAGACCTCGCAAGCGGTTGACCTACAGTATAGTCTTGTCTTGGTGGTCATTCATTGGCCTCTGTCAGGTACATCCTCTCATAATCGTTTGTACTTATGCAGGAAGGATTAACTAAAGAGCAAATCGAACAATTTATTCACACGGGTTTTGTGCAGCTTGAGAACGCTTTTTCGCAATAGAATGCTCAGAAGGGAAGGAACATCCTTTGGCAGGATATGCCTGTTGACCCACAGAATCCTGCCAGTTGGACCAAACCAGTCATTCGACTGGGCATGTATGCTCAGCCGCCCTTTGTTGAGGCTGCAAACACGGTAAGTTTACACAAGGCATTCGATCAATTGGTTGGGCAAGGTCGTTGGATTCCCCCTCAAAGTATAGGTACCTTTCCCGTTCGTTTTCCTTCGGATGAAGACCTGGAGACACCGGTTGGCATGTCGACGCCAGTTTTCCGGGAGCTAACCCGATGAATTATTTGGAGTGGCGGATTAATGTGCGCTCGAAAGGAAGAGGTCTGCTGATGTTATTTCTTTTTTCGGATGTCAGCCAAGCCGATGCGCCGACTCGTATTCGAGTCGGCTCCCATCTGGAAGTAGCCCGCATGCTGTCTCCAGCGGGAGAAACAGGGATTTCGTTCATGGAGCTTGCCACTAAGTTGTCAGCGATGCCCGAAGGGGAGGAGATCGTAGCTATTGGTCAAGCTGGTACAGTGTATCTGTGTCATCCCTTTTTAGCGCATGCCGCGCAGGCACATCGAGGCACCGAACCCAGATTTTTAGCCCAGCCGCCCCTACTACTACGTGATGAGTTAGTGATTATGGATTCGCAAAATGGCTATTTACCTGTGGAAGAGGCTATTCGTATAGCACTGTAAAAAAGTGGGGTAAACAGCGTTCCTGTGTTCAATCCTTCATAGAAAGGAAGGACACAGGACTTTTTGTAAATAAAAACAGAGCGGTTAGTGTGTTCTATTATCAATAATAAGTTACTCCAGAGGTAACTATAGGTTAGACACGAATCGCAATATAGATTCTCAAGAAATGCTCTATTTGAGAGACGGCTGTTCAACTAATCTGAACATACGACAATTACAATGACGTTTATTACAGCAGTTATGGCTGAGCCAAATTGGGAGCAACTGCTATGCGTTGTAAGGTCGGCCTCTATCCTACTAAATTATGCCATTGCCAATGCGAACAATGAGTTTGATAAGATAGCGGCGCTTTGTCAAGGCTGTCACCGGCACCACGATAGCCAGGATAATGCCGAACGCCGACGGTATGGCAAGAAAGGGCAGCATCATTATCAACCCCGTTTATTTAATGATAGTAAATACGCTCCTGACCCCTTAAAAGGGCCTGTCAAAAAGAAGGTCCGTATCAAACGGAAATATACCCGTAAGCAGCCAATTGCCTCGGCCTTGCATAAAAAGTAGCCAAGCTTATATTAGTAGTTGCTACATACTATATTTCACTCGCAGACCTTAAAACTAACAGATCATTATGTAAACGAACCTACTTCCGCATGGCAGCTGATCAACCTTGATACAGCGCCCAAAAAAACAGCCCCTTGACTACGAATCAAGGGGCTGTTTTTTTGGCGCTGTATTAAGCTAAAGCACCTCCTTGATGCGCTGGCGGGGAATCCTGCTACAATGAGAAAATTCGTCGATGGTTAGATAGGTACGTTTCGGCCCGTTCTGGGTTTCAGCTTTTACTAGCTGATAGGCCTTCGATTTACCAACGCCTAAAATGCGCATTATATCTTTTGGACGGACAACTTCTAAGGCAGAAGCATTACACATGGACGGATGAGAGGACGATAGGTGTACAAGAATATTTTTCCGAAAATTACTAGATAGTATCATAATTTCATTTTCCAAAAAGTGTTAGAAATTGACTGATTTTCTACCTATAAATCACGTCGCTTTTGACCAGCGTAGCTTTGATTAATTGACTAATCAATGCCGTATGACTCCCCAGCCTTTTACGCCATCCGACGAGCCCGCCGGACAAATGCAGCATGAATCCTCTCCTGAGGCGCTAGACGCCACTTCTCCCGGAGGAATCAAGTCCGACTCAGCTGAGCAATCTCCCATCACACCAGAAGTTAACGGCTCTACGGAAGCCGATCAGGAGCTTCCCCTCATGGAGAGTAAGCCAGTAGACCAACCAGCGACTATTACAAGTGAGTTGACAGTTGATCCATCTGCGGCTAACGATGATCAACAAAAGGCGCAGGAAAGCCCCTCCCTTGTTTCTACTGAACCAATGGGTTCAAGTACCTCGATACCGGATGTACCTGATTTGATACCCACAGACCGGTCAAAAACCGTGACCGCCCACGTACCGGCATGGCTACACGAGCTGATTGCTAAAGAGGCTCAGGACACCGGTACGTCAGTGCATAAAGTCACGCTAGGTTATCTGCTCAATTACCAAAATTATAAAACAGCCTACGCGGACTTCCGCACGCTAAAAAAGGCGTATCAGCAACTCGATGAAACTAATGCCCAACTGTTACAGGAAAGAGCTGAACTAGTTCAGCAATTAGAGCAGCTGAATGAGCAGATTGATCGTCATGCAGCTCAATTCGAATTGGCTCAGGCAGACATTGATGAGAAGGCAGGATTATTAGCTACTGCCCATAAAACCATTGAACAGCTGGAGACTCAGGTGGCCAGCGTATCAGAAAACGTCGATGGCCACATTTCGTTGGCTACTCAGCACCGTACCGACCTATTACGGATGCGAGATGAATCCCAATCAGCTTTAAAGGTTCAAGCGTCACATTTTCAAGAAATTATCACGCAAACCATTGACAAAGCAGCGGCAATGCCAACCGGCGAAATAATCGCTCCCGTGGCAGCTAGACGTAGAGAGCTGCGTGCCTTCGCCGCAGATTTGTTTGATAAGCTTTTTAGAATGTAAAATGCCTGTACTAGCGATTATTGACTCAAACGAGTCCGGGGAGATTACGATTCTCCACCATTTGGGCGAGTGTAACCCAGAAGAATACTTTGGCATAATGGGCAATCTGACCCAGGCGCAAGACGATTGGGATATTTTCTGTAATACCATCTTGGCCACGCTGCAAAGTACGGGCATTTTGCAGGCAGATGGCTTCTCAGCCGCAGGTCATACGTACAATGATGTATTCCGGGCCATCCGAGACTATTTCACTGAGGCGCAACTAGCCGCGAAAAACGGAAAGAAGCTCGCCGGTTACGGTAGTCAACTAGGGAAATTCGATGAGTTTCTGCTGAGCTTCGAGGGAACCATGATCGTAATGGCGATCAAAGGCCTGGCCAAGATTGGGAAACCTGGTCAAGATATCGTCATCAATAAGGAACAGGCTGAAGCTGTGTTCTGGGCGCTACTGGAACCAACACGCCGCCAGTTGATGCGTGATCCTGAACGCCACCGGCAAATACAACCCATTCTCGACCGCTATTTTGGCCCGCCTGACTATGCGCTTGACGCTTAAGCGACCAGGCCACCGCCAAAGGCATAAGCGGTTAAGCCAGCAGCAGTTTTACGACTATCACACGCACTATATCAACCAGATCGAGCGGCGAGCCAGCTGGGTTATACTGTTGCTGTTCGTGATGGGCAAAAGTTTACTGGCACTAATGGCAATGCTGCTATGGTGCGCCTTATTCACCCTACACTGATCGCAATGTTTAACCTTGATCAATTTCGTAAAACAGGGACAAGCAGCATTGCCGGATTGCTTGATCTGCCACCCAGTCGCGTTTCTGAAAACAACATTCCTGACGCGCCCGAACCCCTTCGGAATCCGTTTCGAGATGACGATGAGCCTGCTTCTTATGAGTCAGAACCAGCTTCTCAACCACAATCCAAGCGTCGGCCGGCTTATACAGATCCGGATGAATACATTCCGCTAACGGAAGATGAAATCCAGGCGAAAGCCGATGCTAAAGTTGAAATGATAGCGGCCGCTATGGGGATTATCTCGACGATAATCAACGCGTATGCAGCTAAGCAGCAACTGAAAAAAGGCGACAAGGAATTGATTCGAAAATGGGAGAAAGAACGAGCACGTACGGGAAGTGAACCGGTATATGCGCCTAACCATCCCTACTATGAAGCACGTCAGCGGTACGAAGAATTCGAGAATGAACTGGCCGAGATCGAAAGCCGTGCGGAATTAAGTGATGCTCAGCGCAGCTTACTGCACCGGGCCGTGTTGGCTGATATCCGGGCGAAAGATGCCCAGCGCCGTTTGCGCAATTTCGGTATCTATGAAACGGCGGGAGAGATCATGGTCGCTAAACTAACTGAATCCATTATGGCCATGCTAATTGCGGCCGCAGCAAAATCCTTTACCCGATGAGCCAAACCCGTGACGCGTCTGTTTTCCTGCACATAGGCGCTAAAAAAACAGGCAAGACAACTGACACGCTAAATATGTGTCGGGATTTGTGGGAACACCAGCAAAAGCCCTGCCTGGTCTATAACATTGGGAACCAGAGCCATTATGACGATTTTCAAGAGATCGATCTATCGGACATACCCAAATTCAATGCGTTGGCCGCCCGCTCAAAATTGCCTTGGTTCCAAATCAAAACGATTGAGTCAGACGCTCTTTTTCGGAGTATCGTAACCTACGTACGCAATGCGGTGATTGTCTTAGAAGATTCAACCAGTTATGCGGTGGGCAATCTGTCAAAACCATTCCGTGAGATGATCCTGGCGAACCGGAATTCAGGCAACGATTTGATCATTAATCTGCACTCGCTGAAAGACCCGGCACCCTTCCTTTTCCGCTCAAGCGAATACATCATTCTGCGTCAAACCAGCGACGATCCCAATAAACTACCGGATAAGGTGCTTGCCCCCGAAAAAGTGATACTGGCCATGCTGGACATTCGTGAAACAAACGAATTTAACGGCAACCGCTATGCCGCAAAACTGATCAGCCTGCAAGACTTATGATATGGATAATAAGTACGCAAGTTGTACGCTCACCGACCTGGCTCAACTTGCTGGGGTGGACTTGCGTACCCTGCAAGACCATATCGAAAAGCATCACCTGTTGGTCATGATTGAATTAGGGTGGCGTCCCTGGAATCGAAAATTAATGCCGCCAGTAGTCAAGTATTTACGCAACGAATTAATCGATAAAACCAATTTCACCGATGACCCGAATTGAACTTGTTACAAAATACCCAGAACTGATTGCCTATTTAATGGGCATTGGTCGCGTCGAACTGTTTCCAGCCAATGGTGAACAATTCAGCACAGACTTTACGCTCAGAGACAGCGAACACTCGAATTACTCTGAGGTAATCAATGAACCCGTGGATAGTTTGGTATTTGTGTCAGACCGTATCTCAGCGGAAGAGTTAAAACACATTACCGATCATGGATTTCAGTTTAGAGGCGTTCAGGCCGAAACGATCGGGTATACATTAGCCATGTTTGGGCTACCTACAGAAAGCGACACCATGGCCTCTGGTCTCACAGATTCGACATACGAGAAACCCGAAGAGGAAGACAAAGGACACTTTCTTGGCAGCAGTTAGATGACGAATAAAAGGTTAGGGTTCACATAAAAGGCCGGGAATTTCCCGGCCTTTTTGTTTAGGTTGGAATCGATGAAGCCAATTGACTCGTTGCAATTACTTCAACAACTGGCACCCATTTTATAACGTACTTGTCACCAGCACAATTTGAGCACGTAACCTGCTCAGGTGGTAGCCTAGTGTCGTTGAAATTGGAATAGCCTGCTTCATGCAACCAACTAGCTACTACGACCTGTAAATCCCATTCGTCTACCTGGTACTTATCTCTGTATTGCTGCTCTCGCTGGCGAAGTGCTTTCCACCAGTCCGATTCGACGGTTCCTGTCCCTGCACAAACAGGGCACTTTTCACGTACTTGTATTTCTGCCATGCACGATACCGATCTAAATGGCGTCGGTTTTCCATTGAGTTAGGTTTGTTGTTTATTTTACAGATGTGCAAAGCAATACACTCGCATAAGCAATAGGCTAAAGGCGTATACAGAGCACATTATAATAACATGAAAATGCCCTAAATGAACGAATGTATATACACTAAATTCTACAAATAAATAGACAAATTATTCAACGTTAAAAATTAAAAGGGCGACAGGAGCTTGTAAACGCCACTTTTTTCTACTAACTATGCGCCGCGCAATTACCAAGTACCATGTTTCTGACTCTCAAAATTCCATCACCGCCTCTCCCGGCGAATTACATTCGGCTGCCCCTGGGCAGAAGTCTTGGTAATTGCGCAACGCCGGGGGATGCGGTGAATACTTTTTTAATACCATGCGCAATTACCAAGCACCCCAAACGGCCCCTGCTGGCCTCGTACGGCTTCACTCAGAAGCCAGGAATCTCCGCCTGATCGCTCGCCAGTTAGGCGATAATGTAGCAGCTGCTAAAGCCAACGAACTAATGCGGCATTATACCAGCTGTATTCGTTATAGCTATCACAACAGCTAAGTAAAGAGCAGACTCGAAATGGTAAAAATCAATGTGGGTATAGATGATGAGATACATCACCATATCAGGCAACTCCAACTCGATCTGGAAATTAACGGCGAGAGGAAGGCCCTAAAGGACTTATACGCTGAAATAATCAAGGAAGGGACTACTCAGCTTAGGTATAAATTGATAAGTCCGCCTAGTTCACGAACTAACAGTAAATAAAAGAAGCCCGCTACTGTAGCGGGCTTCTTTTATTTGAAAGGCACATGAGAAATTACTAATTCTACTTTTTCCTTAATCACTCAACTGCTTTTAACATGATAATTAAAAGTGGCAGCCCATTCATCGGCCGTTTCACTTCAGACTCTAACGAATTTTATCTAAAGCAGACACTAAACCAACAAGTTCAATGTACACCCTAAAAGATTTAGCTGTCTTCTCATTCTCTGTCTTCTTCACAAATTTAACATAAACCTATCAATTAATTATTTGATGGGTAAGTATTATCTAACAGCCCATTGTTAATTGAAGCAGAACTTAAACTTCGGCCCAATACTCCTAACATGAAAACTTCCAGAGTAATGTCATTATAATGGTCAATATTAGAAACCAAATCAGCAAAAGAGGCATGGTCGCAATTAATAAAATTAACTTCTCCATTATTTAAAAATAATCTATAGTCAGCGCCAAAATGAGCTAAACTAATCTTTATCGAATACTTCTTTTCTAATTTATCTATACAGCCGCTTACCTTTGCTGGAATTGAAGACCTATCAATTAAAACTTTGTTAACCTCATCATAAAGTATGTCATTAAGGTGAACAAGACTTATTCCATGTACACTAGCTATAATGTTTACTACTTGTGTCATATTAAAGCCTAACGATCCTTCCCGAAAAAGAGCACTAAGATTTACAGACGAAAATACAAGGTTCCCATTACTCTTTAAGAAGCTAGCGATTAAAAGTGCCAAGTCACTAACATTTTCTGTTTGATAATAATAAACCTTAGAAATATTCACGCTATTTAAAATTATCAAAATTTCATTTAAAGGTTTTCGCAAACTCTTAAATTCAAGAAAAGTATACTGACTACACAATTGTATTAATTCATTTTTAGAATAGAAATCGTTATACGTCTCCGTTACTTGCTGGATAATATCCTCATATGAAACTAAGTAATACTGCAAATATCTTACTACGATAATTTTCATTTCTGAGTTGTATGACTCTAATACTGATCTAAAAAGATATCTTAGTGATGCCGAGATGAATCTTTTAAACTCAAGAGATTTCTCTGAATGCATTATATTAGTCCTTGATAAATCAAAGTCTATACTTCTTGGTTCAAAAACAACTTCACCTCCAATAACAAATGGAAATTTATATGGAATAATTTGTGATGGACTTTCATTAATTAAGAAACCACTATTCGTTGCAATGATGTATCGCCCAGTATTTCCAATTGTTAATTTACACTCATATTTAGATGTTTTTCTTTCGTACACAGCAAACCCTCCTTCTAGATTCCAAGAGGCTTGAATTGGTTGTAATGACCCATCAAAGTGGCATGTAAGATTATCGACATGTCTACAATAAGTTTTTATGTAACTTAGTAAGCTATAAGCTTGAAAGGGGCTTTTCAAATATACTTTTATAGACGTACCAGTAGACTGGCTTTCTGAGAAATTCATACTTGATTGAGCATTATAGTCAAATCCTTTAAATACATCCTCTATCTCAAAATTTATTAGTCCATCTTCTTGACTCTTTGTGCTTACATTAATTTTCCTAGAAACGATAAATGTGCTTATAAAGCCGATTCCAAATTGAGAGATAAGATTAACTGAGTTTAACGACTCTGTAAACTCTTGGCTTATACTTTTACCCACAATTGAGAAATGTTCTCGTAGTACTTTTTTAGACATCCCATCTCCTTCATCAATAATTTCAAAGGAATTTTCTAGTGTGTTAATATAGACGATAATTTTTGGCGCTAGATAAGGATATTGTTCATTTTGCCTATTACAAGCATCGACAGAATTTTGAATTAATTCCCTTACAAAAATATGAGAGTCTGGATATAAAGATTTACCTATAAGCAGTTTTACAACTTTGTTCACATCGGCTCTATACCCACTCGGGAGGTCAATTATTTCAGTTTTTATATCTTCATTAAGATTTACATATTTTTGTTTGTCCAACATTCCAATAACTTTACCATCCGTTAAAGAGTCGGCATCTTTATCAAATTGTATTCTAGAAGTTATAAATTTACGAGCGTATAAAATGTACCTTTGAGTCTGTATATTAATATCAACAATTAAATAACCCGGTTGATATCTTGAATTAAGCTCATCAGGATCGTTGAAGGTGGACCTAGTTTTTATATAAACTACACCTCCATTTGCTGAATTTATAGATTCAAATCTATTTGAATGACTATGCCCAAAGAAAGCTATGTTAAAATGAAAAGCTTGAAGTAGATTTTCAAAATCTTCTTTTTCAAGTGAATTTATTTCTTCTAAAGGATGATGAAATAGTACAATATTAAGATCTGTTTTTTTTGTATCGAAATAAGATTTTGCATTTTTCAACTGATTCGTACCAACAAAGTGTTGTTCCTTACTAAGTGAAGAGGAACAACGCCAAGAATCATTAATTAATAAAAAGCCGACCTTAGCCCCGTCAATCTCTTTCACTGCTATTGATTCATTGAAAGAAAAGCTATAGTCAGGCGTATCCTTATGAAATTCTCTTTCAAATATTTTAAATCTTTCAATTCTCTTGTTAGAAGGTTGTATAATGTCTCTCTGCCTATCTAACTGACTATTTGCCTTGTCCTTTGTCAGAGTACCAGATAAAAAATATTCGTTATCTTCCAGTACCTGATGCCTTTCAATATCGTGATTTCCTGGAATAAACAATACTTGACTGGTTTGTATGCTGAGTGCATCACAAATAGGAATAATAAATGTGTCACTAAAGGTTTTATAAGGATTATCCCCCAGTGATTCCCCTCCTTTATCAACTAAATCTCCAGTAATCAAGATTACATCAATTTTTTCCTCTAAATGAAAAATTTTCAAATCGGTAATTAATGCGTCTAGATAATAAACATTTAGGTTCTGTTGATTATGTTTAGACAAGTGTATATCTGAAAGATGAATTAGTCTCATGGGATTACAACGCTCTTAATGTTTCACCTACTTATTCTATAGTAAGATCAGAAGTCTTAGTATTTAGGACCCTACAGTACAAGATTCATAAACGAATAGAGCATTTACAAACATCTATAACTTTTTTAACCGAAAATTTTATTATAAACATTTTTAACAAGTTAATAATATGCAATCAATTGTATACAAATCTTGAATCATAGAAGCGGCCATCACTTTAAGATATAAATTCTATTCAAAGCGTCCCTTAAGTAGAACGATTGACTTGCCCCAAGCCTGGTTAAATAAATGGTCAATTCATCCGTCAACCATTCTAAAAAACCATTCTAGTTAATGTTTCTAGTATATTCGACAGACCATCCGAGTAAACTAGAATGAACATTGGTTACGCACGTGTTTCGACACTCGATCAGAACCTCGACCTTCAACTGGACGCATTGGCCCAAGCTGGCTGCGAACGCATCTTCAAAGAAAAGTTATCAGGTGCTAAAGATGATCGCCCCGAGCTAACGAATGCGTTGGCTCAACTTCGACCAGGTGACACGCTGATTGTCTACAAGCTAGATCGGCTAAGTCGCTCGACTATCGGCTTGCTTACCATCATCGATGAACTGCGGAAGAAAGATATCGGATTTATAAGCCTCGATCAGCGCATTGATACCACCACATCGATTGGTAGGATGCAGCTGGGTATGATTGCCGTGTTTGCCGAGTTTGAACGAGAAATGATACGGGACCGCTCAGCGGCCGGTCGCAAAGCCGCCGCCGCCCGGGGACAAAAAGGAGGTAGGCCAGCGGGACTCTCAACAGAAGCCAAAGCAAAGGCAAAAACCGCTGCCATTCTTTATAAAAGTGGTAGCCTGTCCGTAAAACAGATTTGTGAGCAGCTGAACATCGCTACCCAAACCTTATATAATTACCTGGCTAATGAAGGTATTGCCGTTGGCAAGGCAATTGCAGCAACTGATTAAACTAGTATCTGCGCGAATTGTCTATGAGCAGTACCGCGCATAATTCCCATATAAACCCATTCAACCAGCTTATTTGCGGGCATTTCGTATGAAAAAAAACTTACTCTTATTGATGTTGGCCACTGGCTTGGCTAGCTGCATTAAACAAGAAATCGTCCCTACGCCAACTGCCTCGGTAAGCGTAGATGGTGGCGATTATGGCCAGTTTCAGTTTTCAGTATCAGGAACCAACATCGAAACTTACAATTGGGACTTTGGCGACGGCGCTAAAGCGACCACCGCAAACCCGGTGCATACATTCGCCAACAACGGTTTGCACCTGGTTACGCTTACCGCCTATGGCCGTGGTGGTAACACGGTGGTTACACGTTCATTAAACGTGCGAGACGTACGCGGTAATGCAACATTTTGGGTAAAGACAGGAAGCTCCCAAATTGAGGTGACAATCGATAACACCTATCAGGCAACCATTACCAGCGTGTACTCTGGAGCGCCTAGCTGTGGATCTACCGGTACAGCTAGTTTTCCATTCTTAACGGAAGGCACGCACAGCTTTACGGCCCGACAGAAAACAGCCAATCCGCTCAGTTGGAAAGGTGATGTACTGGTCACGGGCGGTAGTTGTCAAACCATGCAGCTCAGCTATTGAACGAATTACCAGTTTCTTTCAATGACTAATGCCCGGCGCTCAGCTGGGCATTTTTTATTTAGGGTTATCAACCCACCTGCAAACCTTGTCAACTACCTCCTAAAAGATTGGTAGGTGATTTTGCAAACTAGGCTAAAAAGCCTTTTAAAGTACTTGTTAGCCGTTTTAACCCACGCTAACCAGGTCAAATTCCCTTCACACCGGCGAGCCTTGACAACCCCATTTGAAAAGGTTGGCAACCGGGTCTGCAAACAATTGAAAACATTGGCACGTGCTTGCTAAAACCCAATAAGCGGCAGTAAGGCGCAGTAAGCAACAATAGCAACTGCCTAAGCGGCAATAACGCCCAACAAGGTCATAGGGCTACCGGGGAACCTATCACTTTAGCAGTCGAATAGGCTGGGAACCTTTCGTTCGGGTGCTAACGGGAAGTGTTTTTTACTTCCCGTGGCAACCGGGCAAATGCCACCAGCCAGCTTAACAGAAAGCCTCCCCAGCCAAATGGAATTTCCCCAAACCAACCGACCAGACAACTGGCCAATTTACCGCATCAACTGGCTCCAAGTCGGTATCATCCTCATTGCTGCCACTGTAGGCTGCTTATTGGCGCTGCTCGTGTTCCGCCTGACCTTGATGCGCCAGGTAAGCACCGTAAAAACGGTCGACAAACCTACTTCTCGCCGCCGCCCACGCCGGAAACCTGATCCTGAACCAGAGGACGATGACGACGACGAGGAGGACGATGATGACGACTCGACCAGCAACGGAGAGTAATAAACCAGTCTTTCACAATCAATAAATAAGCAGTTCATGAAAATTCTCTTAGCATTCGCGCTGGCTTCTGCCGCAACCACTGACCAATCAGTTATTCTGATTGGTGCTCCGGTAAAACGGTCGCTCGATCAGAAAGACCGGGTACTGACCGACACAAAATTCAAGGCCGAAACAGGGACTGAAGAAATTAACGTAACCAATCCCACCGGGTTTACGAATCCCCTGACCATTGCGGAATTGCAGTCTTTTTTATCAACAATCGGCGGTTCGGTCATTGCCGCTAAGGTTTCCTCAGACAGCTTAGGGCAGGCTACGGCCAGCTTTGTCGAGAAGACATACATGCCTTTCGAGCCGGTAACTGTACAAAATAACTTACCAGCCGCCCAGACACTTGGCACTGGAGACGACGCCGGTAAGGTGATTTACACCTTCGCCAAACCATTCCAGACTGCTTCTAACCGGGCGTTGCTCATGACGCTCAAGGCTGGCAAAACGGTTTGCGTTCAACTCGAAATTGAAATGAACGTGGTTCCTCGCCCCGTGTCTCTGTCTTAAGATTTCTTTCTTTCCGCTATTAGACCAATACTTCCTGTACTGCCATGGAACTAGATCAACTCATTACGGCATCGGGCATCAGTCCCACCGCCCTTTCGTCAGACGTGAAGGGGGCCATGCAGCGCGTATTGGAGACGGCTGGCTACAAGGTCGTGCAGGAAGTATTGGCCCTTTTGAACGTTAAAGCCGCTCAAGCCGGTGGTACCTCACCTACTACCACAACGCTCGATGACAAGGCCGTTCAGGATGCTTTAGCGGAGATCGCCGCGCGGGATGCCGAGAAGGCAAAACGTCGGCGTGGCTTGTACTATTTATTAGGTGGTATTGGCCTGATAGCCACCGTGCTAACAGTGCTGATTATTCGCCATCGTAAACGACACCCGCATGGCTGATTCGACAAACAAGCTAACCGGTACCGAAAAAGCGGGCCTGTGGAGCAACATTCTGGGCACTACCAGCAGCTTGATTGGGCTGGGTACACAATCACTGGCTAATGACGCCACCCGGATCAAAGCAGATGCAGCCCTGGCGTTGCAAAAGCTGACCAACGATTCGACGCTGAGTACGCAGGAATACACGCTGGCCATCACCAAGATTCAGACCGAGCGGGACGCCAAGCTAGCTGAGATCAAGATCGCTCAGCGGAAGCAAATGTATATCGGCGTTGGTGCCCTAGTGGTAGTGGCAGCCGTAGTCATTGTTTCAATCGTCTTGATCGTCAAGGCTATACGACGAAAGTAAGCGTTACCCAACATGGAGATCATATTAGGCATACTATCACTGGTCTCTGGGGTCTACAGCTTCTTCTCGCAAGCAGATGAAAATCAACGAGCAAAAGAGGTGGCTGACGCCACTATTGCTCAGAAGGAGGCCGATTTAGCCATTCAGCGGGCCAATGCTGACTACGGTGTAGTATCAGCTGAGCTTCAGAATAAAGCCTTGGCCACTGCTGCCAGAAAAACAGCCGCAGAAGCCGCCTTGAAGCAGGCTACGCTCATCAAATCCAGTTTGATGCTACTAGCCCTGATAGGCATTTTCGGAGCGGTCATAATGCTGCTAAGCAACAGAGAAAAACTGGCCGGGCGTGGCCCGACTCGCAGATAATCCACACTTATGGCCACAATCATAAAATCAGGGGAAAAGCTATACGCCAAACGCGATGGTATCAACGTCTATCAGTACCCCAGACCTGACGCGGCCAGGTGGATGTTCCGCCCGCAGCGAGACGAACCGGATGGTCCAGTCAGGGAGTACAAAATGTACGACGAGATCGGCATTTTCCACGAGGAAGTAGATGGAGTCGACGGGAAGTACCTAAAGGTTGAAGCCTGGACTAACGCGGAAGGCTTTTTTGGCGACAATTATACAGTTGCCTATTTCGTCTACCTCAAACCTAGCGAAGACAACGCGCTGACTCAGGACCAGGTTAAAAACCAGCAGGAGGAAGCGCGTAACCAGGAGACGATCAGTCTCTTGAAATCCCAGATATATCCTGAATGGACGGCCCTAGGGATTACCCTGCCAATCGACGCCTTCTACGTAACCAACCTAGACGGGAAAGCAGTACTGATGCTTAAATGGGCCAATGGCTACAGCATCGAGTACGATAAGTTCAAGGTGCTTAATGTAGACAGCAAGAAGCTAGGGGCCAACGCAAAAGTACCCGTTGCCAGCCTTGAGGATGAAGACAAGGATGATTCAGGAACAGGTAGTGGTGATGCCGACACTAAAGGCAGTACCAAGAGCTACAACATTTACGCCCTACTCGCTGGCTTAGGCCTGTTTGCGCTAGTCGGCACCTACATTTTCATTTTTAAATCTCGCAGACATGAGCATTAAACGCGGCGATCTGGTCACCTCCCAGGGGGCCAACGTCAAATTATTTACCCAGGCGGACGCGACTAGTGCCGTGTTCAAAACGATTGCGACCAGTGGCACGCTCATTGGTACGTCGCTGGGCGAAACGATTACCCTGCGCGGCGTAGTGTACCTGGCCATTGTGCTAGTCGATGCATCAAGTCCGGTGGGATTTCGTAAGATCTGGGTTGACGAAGAATTCGTCGTTGGCTCTACCAACCCGGATTATGACTACACCAAAGATGCTGAGTCTACGACCAACACGCCTTCAGGTGGTAGCACGGGTAGCACCACGACACCCACAACAAACACCACGCAGCAGCCTGGTACAGTTCCGATAAAACTGGACGACGGCAAGGTGGTGTACGTCAAGATCACACTGGACAATACCGGTATTGATCTTATCTCGGAACAGGTTGATGATAAGTCAACTACCGATAAAATGAAGAAGTGGATTACCTACGGCTTCATCGGCGTACTGGCGCTAGTTGTGGTTACGACAATCGTTTTGCTGACCCGTAAATCGAAGTGATATGAAGGTCGGTGATCTTATCAAAACCCGGTACGCTACCAACGGCGGTTTCTTCGCCTATAGCGGCCCTGCCACCTTCGAGAAAAAGGTAGCGACCTATCCGGCAAACGGTCTGTTGCTGGGCAGTGTGTCTTCACTGGAGACAACAGGCAGTGTCTTCGGCATAGGTGGTACTAAGTGGGTTGGTATCAAACTAGATCAGCCCGTCACCTACGGCGGGGTAGTCTACTCAAACGTATTTATCAAAGAAACGGGCGTTTACGTCCCCACAACGACTATGGCTCAATACTATGTCAATGCGAAAGTCAACAAGGTTAATTATCGCGCTGCTCCTTCTACCGTTACTGGTAAAATCCTTGGCCAGCTGTCGGGTGGCGAGTTGGCCGGCAGTGGCGACGGTACCAAGTCAAACGGTTTCTACCGGATCACCCGCCCCAACGGGGCCGTGGTCTGGATATCTGCCAACTATATTACCGCTCGCGCTGCAAGCACTACAGGTAGTACTACCCCTAGTACTACCACCCCGGCCGGAGGTACTACCACCACTACCCCCAGCGGTAGTACCGACACCACCAGCGAGAAGAACACGCTCCCGCAAACCATCGAGATCAAGCTCGAAAACCTTGTCGGGGAAAAAGCGGCTCCTGCCGTTAAATGGGGCTTCGTCGCGCTCGGCGTCGGACTCATTATCCTGGTCGTCTACCGATTCGCTAAAGCCAAAGGCCGTAAGAGAAAGTAGACATGAACTGGAAAGATAAATTCCGGGAGGCTCTGGCCTCCAAGCCGCTCCAGTACATGATTCTGGCCTTTGTTGTAGTAGGCTTACTACTGTGGGCGGGTATTTACATCGGCAAAGCGAAGGTGACTGGTAAGCAGGCTTCCTACCCTAAAGGGGATACGATTCCTGATCAGTGGGTAAAGTTGCAAGCTCCCATCATCCTTAAAAACTTGGGCGATACCCTACTAGGCGTGTCGATACTCACGGCCAACAAGGCGCAGGCCCTGAAACCGCTGCTCACTATTTCGGATGTGCAGCTGACCTACATCTACAACGAGTACAATAACCTGTACCATCCCGGCACCATTACCGAAACGCTGTACAAAGACATCGAAGACGATTATTTCGGAACCGATTTTTTTGAGGAAGGCCAGGTACGTACCAAGACGCTTCAGCGGATGCTGGGCTTAAATCTGAAATAATTATGGCGTTTGTAGACGATTTAGAACGGGTAACGAAAGCGATCGATACCATCTCAAAAGAGGGCGTGCCCGTGAAAGTGGAGCATAGCATCGAGACAAATACTATGTGGCTGTTTATGGGCGGGCTGGCCGTCGTAGCAGTAGTGTTCGTCGTGCTACTAGGCGTCAAAGACCTGGTGATTAAACGGCGAACCTGATGGAGCGCTGGCCACTCAAACTAGTATTCATTGGGGGGCTGATTCTAGTCAGCCTCCTACTATTCCTTGTCGTTGCAGTGGGCGGTTTCTCTTACCAGCAACGACTTGTCACACAAGCCGATGGAACCCAGAAATGGGTACGCATCCCCAAATCATTATGAGCTCTCAGCGCAAAACAATTCGCCGGTTAACGGCCTATGCAGCTTACCGCCTTCGGCAAGCTAATAAGTAACCCCTTTTCAAACGGTCATGCCCGCAAAACTCACCAATAACGATCTGATTGCTGCCGCTTCCCGCCTAGGCTGTGAGGTCGCTGCCATTCGGGCCGTGGACGAGGTGGAAAGCAACGGCAATGGCTTTGATTCGGCCGGTCGGCCGACTATCCGGTTTGAAACGGCCTGGTTTAGAACCTACACGGGTGTTACCGTTTCTGGCTCATCGCGGGATTCCTTTAACAAGGCGTTCGCCATCAATCCCACGGCCGCCATGACGAGTACCAGCTGGGGCCGGTATCAGGTAATGGGCTTCAACTACAAGTTAGTTGGCTATTCGAGTGTGAATGAGTTTGTCGACGCCATGCGCGAAAGCGAGCAAAAGCACCTGGCCGCCTTTCTGACATTCGTAGAAAAGAAATCGCTAGTCACCGCTATTCGCACCCGCAGCTGGGCAGCCTTCGCCTACAAATATAACGGGGCCAATTATGCCGAGGGCAAGTATCATATTAAGCTGGCCACGGCTTACGCCAAATATTCGAAGGAGGTCATTCTTCCGGAGGCGCTTAACGATCCGGTAGTCATTAAAAAAAAAGTCCTCAGCACTGAGCTGATCATTGGCATAATCCTGCTACTGGTGTTCGGAGCTGGCTATTACCTGTATTTCTCAGGCCGTTCCACGGACGTACTGCGCTACATACGCCTGCGTACTTCTGGCCTGTTTCGTCGCCAGCAACTGGCTTAATTTTTTGTCAATCATGCAAAAAGGACGCATCATCACTGCATTTGGGCTGCTTATGCCCTACATCATTGTCATCAGCGTAATCCTGAGTATCTGGGCGAGCGCGGTATCAATTAAATCGTATTACGCAGCCAAAAAAGCGAAAGCGGTATGAGCAAGCCCACTGATCAGCTAATACAGATGGCGGTGTTGGAATCTCTAAAAACCAACATCGACACCGCGTCAGGCATATTTGGCATCGATGCGGGAGAGCTGGATGAATACCGGCAAAAGTATCTGCTCGATCAGCTGGAGCATTACTACCCGACTTCGCCAGCAACCGAGACAGTTCAACTCTCTTGGTGGGAACGCTTCGAGCAGGGGTACGCCTACGAGGTGATTAAGAAGCTACTGTTTACCGGCGGCTTGGTGCTGTTGTTCTGGGTACTCCCCTACATTTTACGCGCCTTTTTCGACCCCTTGACCAACACGGTCATCTGGGCGGGTTTTACCGCGCTCTATATGCTGGCTTTTGGGTCGCTGGGTGTCGAACTGGTGTTTTACGCGATGCACCGGGTCAATTTCGACTTCTTTAACCCCTTTGTGAATAGGGGCGGGCAAAACGACTATGAAACACTCATTAAGTCTTCTGACCTAACTGCATATCAGAAATGCGTCCTCAATCAGCAAAAGTATTTGGCGTATTTGGCTTTATTCTCATTACTAGTTTACTCACTGCTCAACCAGTTTCAAGGTCAATCAGGATAGGAAATCGAATCGTCATTGAAGCAAGCCGTGACGTAGGCTACCAAGAAAAGACCTGGCGAAATGATCACCCAATATTTGATTATTACCGTGCCCTGGCTAAAAATAAAGGGGTATACAGCAGCCGGGGATGGCAAGATGCGTACTGCGGCTTCGCGGTTTACGCCTGGCACCGGCAGAGCGGCGTAAGTCCTAATCTTTCTCCAGGCCGGGCAATCAACTGGTCAGTTCACCCGAGCAAAATCCTGCTCGGACCCTTTGCCAAGACCGCTGACATTGCCAAGATTCAACCCGGCTGGGTTATCGGGTTCAAATTTGAAAGTAATCACGTCGGTATCGTCGAGCAGGTTTATCCGCTCTACTGCCAAACCATCGAGGCCAATACCAGTACCAGTAACTCAATCGGTCACTACAAGACCAAAAATGACGGGGTCATTCGAAAGATCAGACCTCACCGCGTTGCCCGCTGGGCCACCGACTGGCGAAACAGTCCTACCTCCGATACACTACCTGTTCAAGCCCTTCGGCGCAAATACGCCGCTAAACTTACCGCTTCAAGCAAATGAACAATACGTATACGCCTAGCACTCCTGTCAGCTGCAGTAAGCCCGCTAAACGCAAAATCGAAGCGGTGACAGTCTGCGTAAACTACGCTGATTTCTTGGTACAGATCCTGCCTCATATCCGGGGCTTATTTGATCGCCTGGTAGTGGTCACTACGCCAGCTGATCGCTATACCCAACAGGTATGTGAATACTACCGGGTGGAATGCATTCAAACCGATGCCTTCTACGATGATGGGGCTGTCTTTAATAAGGCGAAAGGTATTAACGCAGGCCTGGCCCGGCTGGAGATGGACGGCTGGGTAGTTCACCTGGATTCAGATATCTACCTGCCGCCCTAGACTCGGGACATTCTCAACCGGGTACACCTGGACGAGCGAAGTATCTACGGCATTGATCGGCTCATGTGCCATTCGTACGAGGCCTGGATTAATTACCTGGTCAAACCCCGATTGATGCACGAGCAGTATTACTTGGTGCAGCCCTGGGCATTCCCCATTGGCTCACGGGTGGCTCACTACAATCAGGACGGTTATTTCCCGATCGGCTTTTTCCAGCTGTGGAATCCCCGGCAGTCAGGTATCACCCGCTATCCGGAATGCCACGTTGGCGCCGATCACACTGACGTCGTATTTGCCAAGTCATTTCCCGAGGGGCACCGGCGACTGCTGCCTGAGTTCTACGGCATTCATCTGGACAGCGAACGGGGTGATATGGGCGTGAACTGGAATGGTCGCAAAACAGCGCCGTTCTGCCTACCTGCTTCACGATGAAAAGGTCATTACCTAAGCCAGCTTGCCAGCGGCCGCCAGCAGGTTGGTACTGCACCCGGACACCTGGCCACGATGGGCCCTGCGCGGCGAAACCAATTCCAAAACCTCGTACGCATGAAAAATAAAATCACCCTTCTACTGATTTTGCTAGGCCTGTTACTGGCCAGCTTTCTGGCCTGGGACGCTATCAACCGACGTCCCCTGCGTGTCGAGCAAAAACGTCAGTTTATCGTCCAGAAACAAGATCTCGAAGACGAAGAAGATAACGCATAAGGCTATGATCGTCAACGTACCTACTACCGGAAAGCCAGCTAAGACGGGCTACACCTCCGTTCTGATCGCTGCACAGGCAACGGCCTTAATGAGCCAGTACGGCCCATTTGTTGATCAGTCGTGCCGCCTCAACAACGTACCTGAGTTTCTGTTGAAATCAATCGTGTTGATCGAAAATTTTGATCTGAAGGCAGATTCGGTGAACCGGGCCAGTGGTCGGCCGCAGTACAAAGAGGCGACCGGCCTCGGCCAACACATGATGTATTCAGCAACGGATATCATCAGCCGGGCCGCCAAAAAGAAGTTGCTCAACGATGAGAAACGCGCTGTCTTGAAAAAGCAGTTGGGCACCCGGCTTGACTACATCGAAAAGAACATCGGCACCAAAACCTACGTGGTGACCCAAGATGATCTGAAAGACCCGGAATTCAACCTCATGCTTACGGGTATGTACCTGAGTCAGTTGCTTGGGGAAGAACTTGAAAAGGGACGGTGGCGAGTGGATAAAGTGGCCCTGCGCTACAATCAGGGCTACTATTTTAAAATGCCTGCCAACACCGCTACGACTGATCTGCTACTGGCTGGCATAAGCGGCGAGGCCTACGCCTATGTTCGGAAAATTTGCGGAAAAGACGGTTTTCTCGAACAGCTGACGGCTTAACTCATAACGTACCCATTGTTTAGGCTTTCCCTAGAATGACAACGAACCAAGATAATTACGCTCAGCGATACGCACGTGTTGCGCATTTGGCCTCAGCTGAGATGAAGTCGTTTCACACGTATCTAAAGGCGGAAACGGACGATTTTACGGCCTGGAGTAATTTGGATGAATTAGACTTGGATGAGGTTAGATACGATCACTTCAAGCAGATTGATCGATTGAGTGATCAGGTTGTTGTCGATAAAGGGTATAGTGGTCATAAGTTTGAAGGCGAGGATTACCGCTCAACGGCTGACCTGTCCATTACTGAGGTAGCCAAACTAATCCGGAAAGAGCTGGCCATCGAGTTTCCCGGTTGCAAATTCTCAGTGTACCAGCATAATGGGTCAATGACCAGCAGCATTAACGTGAAAATTCTTCACGTTGATTTTGACCCGATCTCAACCCAACTGCGGCAGGCCCTTAACAACGGGGAATCGTACGCTGAATTTACGCGCCGTAGCCGTGGATATGGGTCATATATTGATACAGAATATAGCCCGAAATACCTGGCTTTTCACAAAAAAGCCTCGTCAATTCAGCAGCGCTACAACTTCGATGATTCCAACGCGCAGGTCGACTATTTCCACGTTCGCTATTACGGCCACGTAGACCACCTGAAGATTCCAGAATACCTGCTTAATGAAGCTGATCCGAACCGGCTGGCTAACCAGGCCGAACTCGAACGGCAGAACCGACTCAAAGAGGAAGCTGAGCGGGAGAAGCGAAAGGCGGCCAAACTGGCCACGTATGGCGATCATAAAAAAGGGAATTGGGCCTACTACATTCCTAAGGTCGACAGCAAGTACGGCTACTTTAAGCAAGGAGATCTGCTACCCTGCCAAATACTGACAGTCCCTAATGGCCGTGCCCGCTACGGGAGCAAATTCACTGTTCGCGTTTACCTGGCTGCTTCAACGCCCATCATGGTACGCAACAAACGCGAAGGGCGGTACGAAGTGGCATTTGGGTATAACATCGTGGAGTATACAGTGCTGGAGGTGTATGATCCAAAGCAGCTTCAAGGGTTGCCCAAAGCGCCGACGCCGGCTAAATCTTTGCCAGGCAAATCAGCAGCTAAAAAAGGAAAACCAGCTGCGGCTACTGAACCAGGTCAAGTAAGTATCAATCATAACACGGCTAAAAATGGCATTGAGATCAAGTTTTCAGCCGTGCCCAGTGAAGCTACACGTGCCTGGCTAAAAGCTAATGAGTACCGGTGGTCCAAATTCTCGGGAATCTGGTACCGTAAATTTTCTGAACAGGATTTCAGCTTGGCCAAGCAACAGTTTTCAACCAGTACTGCAGGCGACACGACTCCCCCACCGCCCGCGGCTGATTCAGACCTAGCAATGCGCGCCAAGGTGCTATTACTCATTCAACGGCAGCGCTTACGCCTTTAGCCTGACTATCCTTTCCTCTACAATCGTGAAAAAAGAAGCTGCTTACCAACCTACCGGGGTTGTCCTCTTCAATCAGTTACCGCCATCTGCGCTAGATATTCCAAAAATCAGGCGGGTGGACTATAAGCCAGAACCAGGTGATCCGGGTTTAAAGTCGCTGTTAAAGCCGTTTCTGTCGAAAGACGGCTTGCGTCCGGCTATGATGAATGTGTTTTTTGGAGCCACTGATATTGTGGCCACAGATGGGCATCGTATTGCTCTGCTTCCTCATAAAACGGCCAAACCCACTGTTTATAGCACGGATGGTAAGGTGATCGACGAGCGTTACCCGGACTATCCAACGGCGTTCCCGGTGGTATCCCCGACAACGCACAAAGAATACCGTGCAGATCTGCAAGCCCTTCGCTCCTATACCTCTGCGGCTATACTATTTACCGACAAACCGTACCACTATTTTGCCTTAGAGAAAGGGCCAAATGACTGGATCGGACTCAACGGGAAATACCTGCTGGATACACTCACCTTTTTCGAGAAGCTCGGCGCGACGTCTCTTTATATCAATATCAGTGAGCGCAACCGGATTGTCCTATTTAGTCAGAAGCCCTACAGGGGCATAGGAAATCAACCGGTGATAGGCCTGATGCCTAATGCAATCAACATCGATGGCATGGGTCGACTGCTCCCGTTTCAACCTAAAACGATCTTTTACCCCACTGATCTGAAAAAACTGGAGCTAAGGGCTTACTGGTCGCTTCCCCGTAATCTGGTCGTTGGCCATAATCCCCAGATTACGCATACCTACAACAGCACTAGTGGCCAGTGGACGCGGCACGCAGACGCATCGGTACAAGATGATCCATCTCTAGCCATACGAGCCAAAGCCCTATTGTTAATCCAGCGTCAACGCCTGCGCCTGGCAGCCTGATCACCCTGTATCAAAATCATAACCTGTTTTAACGAACAATACTCATGAAAGTGACTCGTGCCAATTATTTCGATTTCGTTTCGAAGAATGGTATTCCTGACGATAAAGACCTGCGCGAAGGGGATGAGCTAATTCGCGCTATGACCAATGGCGGTAGCAGCTGGGCCCGCGTCGATGCCGACCCCAGTTTTAAAGAGTTGGTGGAGAATCACATCAAGTTATTCAACAAGGTCGCACCTGGTAAGCGTAGCAAGCCTGTGAACTTGAAGCAGTCACGCAAAAACGCGATGATGGTTGGTAAAAAGGCAGATCGGAAGCCCTCTACAATGCGCCATGCACGTAACGCCAAACCAACGGACGAAACGCCGGCTAAATCCGCCTCAGCGGAAAAACCTAAACGGACTAGATCGAACCAGGCTTCACTAGCGTTTGGCCGAGCTAAAACCAATCAGGGAGCCAATGCCAAAAAAGCTGGCCAGGCTCGACAACTAAAACGGGCCGTGACCAAGCCTGCTGCACCCGTGGCCAGCGGTACAACTTCCACGAAGGAAGTGGTTAAACAGGGTAAAAAAATTCAGGCTACTCGTGGCGCTGGCGGAAAAGCGGATGCCAAAACGACCAACAAACGCCGGTTGGCCCCTACCGAGAAGAATTTAAAGCAGTGGGCTAAAAATCCGGGTGACACTGATCTGATAGGCGTTGACGCGGCCGGCCGAAAAGATGCTACGGTGGGCGTTAAACGGGCTAAAAAAAGCGAGTCACCTACACGCAGCACGTCGACCAGATCAACCCGGGCGAAAGGCAATAAATCGGCATCGAAACCACTCTCAACAACCAGGTCGACGGCAGCTGCACCGGCCGCAGCTGAAAAGCCGAAACGGGTAGGGATGTTTGCCCGGATTTTCGGTCGTAAGACAACGGCTAGACCCGTTAGCGATAAGCCAATCACGGTGAAAAATAAATCGGCGCTGACTGGCAAAAACTTCATCAAAGAGGTTGACGCCCTGGCCAAAGAGATTCATGAGAAGTCGGCAACAGGCACCTACCGCCGGGTGCCACAGTATACGATCAGTCGCGCGGAGGCAAAAGAACGGGCGTTTACTACGCTGGGTAAAGTGCGTCAGGGAAAAGTAACGAATGTGAAAATTAAAAAATAAGTCAGTATGCTCCAGCTAACCAGCCCCCTACCCAATCAGGTTTACCAGCGCAATGCGCAGGGTCGAGCCTACGTGTCTATCAAAGGAACCTGTCCAACAGACGTAGTAAGCCTGGAGGTGATCTGTACACCTGGTATAGCGGGCCGACTCCAAACGGCTACTATACCAGTAATCAACGGGGCTTTCACTGCGGTTACGATTCTCGAACAAGGCGATTACACCATGGTCGTTTCGCCGGTCAAGGCCTCGGGAAAAGATACGGCGGCCGCCATTACTCAGAAGGTTGGCATTGGTGAGGTGTTTGTCGTCTGGGGACATTCAGTGGCTCAGGGCGATGACCGGTTTCATCTGGGCGGAGCCACAGATCCACGCGTGTTTACCGTTGGCATTGACATGACCGCAAACGGTGCTAATGCGCATTACAATACCACGGGTGATGCGGCCGATCTGCCGAGTGCCATTGTACCCTACGCGTCCGACGTAGTACCCGGCCCCTACGGGTCTAGTACACACTTCTGGGCGAAATTTGCCGAGAAAATCACCTTGAAATACAACGTACCTACGATGCTGTTAAACGCAGCATTTGGTGGAACGAATCTGGAGCAGTGGTACAAGTCGATTACAAAGACGCCGTTTGAACACGGGTTTGTCGATTATCGGTTAGGTTTTCCCTATATCAACCTCAAAAACGCTTTTACGAAATACACAAGCGTAAGTGGATTCCGGGCGATGCTGGTCGACCATGGGGCTAATGACTGGCAGAATACGGATTATGAGGCCATTTTTGGCTATTTCAAAGGCATCATCGAGCAGGCCCGAATCGATAGCAAATCGCCAAAAGCAGCTGTCGTCGTTAACCGGGCAACTCCCTTTGGTAAAACAGGCATACGTGGCGTCCAGCAACGGGTAATTTCAGACGTAGCCTACTGTTTTGCTGGCCCGGATTACGACGCGCAAATTCTTGAAGAAGCGGACTTTATCGACAGTGGCCACATTCACTTGTCAGTACAAGGGCAAGCCAAAGCAGCGCAGGCCTGGGCGGACGCGATTCCACCAACCGTACTTGCGAAAATGGTGCCCTACCAGGCTAAAGCGGTCGAGTTGATCACTGCGCCGGTGGAAACCCAAAAGACGGATGACACGCCGTTGACCATTAGCCGTTTCAGCAAGTTCAAGCTAGCCGCCATTAGCATTGATCGAAACTTGTTGCTAGGCGCCGTACTGGCGGCCGTACTGATTCTGGGTTCATTCCTACTTGGTCGCTGGTCGATCCGTCACCGTAACGCCTAAGCCATGAAGCAACGTACCTACGTCCTGATCGGGCTAGTCCTGCTAGTATTAGCAGGGCTGGCCTGGTGGGTCTTCTCAAAAAAAACGCTGCCCAATACAATCAGTAAAACGATTGAGCCTGATCTGCAAAAGTTGAGCAGCAACACCTATAGCAAAGCTGAAATCAATCAGCTGATCAATGTCGCTCCAGTAAGTGACACGGATTTGCCAACGTCGACCGATTTCTTTGATAGCTACCTAGACGCCAGAGGGGTCATTTAGCAATCCCTTCACTACTCACCTCAAACCACCCAACCGGATGGACTTAATAACGAGCATCATCAATGCGCTCAAAAAACTGGGTATCGATACCGCTCTCAAACAAATTGGGGTCGATATAAAAGGGTTAAACGTAAAAATTGGCAGTAAGGCAGATCTGGTCGACGGAAAAATACCGGCCACTCAATTGCCTAGCTACGTCGATGACGTTTCCGAGTTCGCTAACCTGGCTGCGTTTCCTGCGACGGGCGAAAGTGGCAAAATTTACATTGCCATTAATAACCCGGCCGACCCTAAAACCACCGTACAATACCGCTGGTCAGGTTCACTCTACGTACCTATAACGTCTTCGCCCGGTAGTTCGGACGCTGTTCCGGAAGGGACAACTAACAAGTACTTTACCACTCAACGGGCTTCGGCCGCCGCGCCCGTTCAGAGTGTGGCAGGTAAGTCAGGTGATGTTACGCTGGTTAAAAGTGATGTTGGCTTATCCAACGTCGATAATACAAGTGACGCTAATAAGCCGGTTTCAGCCGCCGTAGCTGCGGCCTTGGCTAATAAACAGGCGAGTTTACCCGCTGGTACGGATGGGCAATTCCTGGCAGCTGATAAAACGTTTAAGCCCATAACAGCGGCAACTGTCGGGTTACCAAACGTACCTAACGTCGATGCTACCAATCCAGCCAGCGTCGTTCAAAGCAGCAACTTCCGATTCACCACGGATACTGAAAAGGCGATCTGGAATGCAGTAGCTATTCCTGAGGTCTATAAAGGGGGCTGGAATGTGGCCACCAATACACCTGATGCAGCGGCTACCTTAACGGCCAGTGGCGATACGTTTGATATTCTCGTCGGTGGCACCTCGAGCATTACCGGAACTAGTGAAACCTACGTGGTTGGAGATCGACTGAAGAAAACGCCCACGGGCTTTATTCGGCTTCCACTGGCCACCCGCGTACCTGACCAGTCGCTCTCCGAGAACAAGTTAACACCAGCGCTGGCGGCTAAACTGCCATCGACTGATTATAACGGTGGTTATCCCTACGCTGTTATCGATCAGAACGGAAAGGTATCGTTTTATGTAGATTTAGCCGGCCGACTGTCGACGCCCCAGATCGGGGACGTGTCAGCAGCTGTCCAAGCCGTACAATCCGCAACACCGGTAGTTTGGCCGGATGAGTCTGGGTACGTGTGGGGTGTTACTGACTCGGCCGGCAAAATTGCTATAGGCCTGGATAAAGGGGGAAACCTGATCCTAAAAGGGCAGGCTTTATCGACGCTGATTAATGCATTAGTCAGTAGCGGATTAGCGACAAGTAACGCGGCCATTCAAGCCTCAATCGATCAACTTAACAGCTATAACTTAAGCTGGCCTGATCAATCGGGGTACGTATGGGGAGTCATGGACGCAGCGGGTAAGATTGCGTTTGGCCTTGACCGCGCAGGAAATCTTATCTACAAAGGTGTTTCAATAGCAGCCCTGTTAAATGGCGATGTGCAGACTCAGGTAAACGCATTGTCACCTTTCATCACGCCCAATAAGAACATCCAATGTATTGGCGACAGCTTGACCGCTGCTAATTATCCAACCATCCTGAGTGGCTTGTTTACCGATGGTAGGAGCGTCACCAATGGAGGGGTAGGCGGTGATACCAGCACGCAAATTGCCTTCCGGCACGGGTCTATTTCAGTGGCCGCGCAGGTGACAGGCTTGCAGCTTCCGGCCTCTGGCAGTGTCGCACTAACACCTGCTAACCTGAATATTTTGCAAAATGGCCGTAGTGTTACGGCGACCATTGCCAACATTTCAGGTACGTTCGCCCGGGACAGTTCTGGGAATTACACCTTCACCCGGACAACGGCCGGTGATGTTGTCATTCTGGACAAAACTGTAATGGTAAACCCAGTAACATCAACCTGGGACACTAACATTGCCGTAATCTGGATGGGCCGTAACAACTACACCGATACAGCAACGGTACTCGCTGATATTGCCGCCACAGTGGCCACGCTCAAAAGCGTCAGGAAGCGCTTCATTGTAATGAGTGTTTTAAATGGCAATTACGGCTCGACCGGTACGGGTGAATACATGGGAGGTAATACCTACAACACAATGATGAGCCTGAATGCGACTCTTCGCGCCACGTACCCGCGAAACTTTATCGACATTCGGGAATTAATTGTTCGCAATTATAACCCAGCTATTGCGCAGGACTTGACCGATCATGATAACGACATTACACCCTCTTCCCTTCGGGTCGACAACGTTCATCTAACCGTAGCTGGCTATCAACTCGTAGCCCAAGCCGTATACAATTTTATCACCCAACGAGGCTGGTAGACCAGCCATCTAATCACGTAAATCCCTTACAACTATGGGCTTAATTGTTAAACTTTCAGGCACAACCTTCACAGATCCTACGCTCCCTAAGTTATACCGGGATAGCATTTTGAACGCTGGGTCAATGTTGTTGTTCGACTTCAAAACGCTGGCCACCTATGCGGGCGGTGTAGCACCCGCAGCGGGCATGCTGGCCAATGGATTTGCAATGAATAACCTGGTCGACGCAGCACCGGCAGCAACGGTTAACGGAGCAACGGTAGCCTACAACGCAGCAGGAGCCATTGAGTTTAACGGCTCAGGTAACTTAACCTTTGGCGATAATTATAACCTGGCCAGCTCGAACGCTGATTTCCTCAATATTATGTGGATAAAAATGACTGCCGCCAGCGCTGCTTATGCTCAGTTATTCGGGCGTAGTACGACCACGACAGCCGGTAATACGCAATATCGGCTTGACATGGGGGCTGATGGCTTAACTCCGCGTGGTAGCGCTGGTGGTGCAAATAACATTGGAACAGTTACTATTCCTCCTACAAGTGCACAAGCCCTAAACACCGTCTTTCAAGTGGCTTATTCACGGGTAGGGACGGCTATTAATGCCTATTGGAACGGAATAAAAATCCGTGACTATACCGCGTTCAATGAAACTGGATTAGCCAACCCTGCCACCACCCCAAACATGGGCGGTGGCGTTAAAGGGCTCGTTTACCGGGCTTATATGGAAAATCTGACCGTTTCGGGGAAAAACCCACTGGCTCAGGTGCAGGCCGATTATGCAGCCAACTCAGCACGGTTTGTTTAACCAGTCAAACGTAGCCCATTGATTGGGCTACGTTCAATTCATTGAGCAACTTTAACCACTTATACTCATGCGTAAATGGCTCTTTTTTGCCTGTTTTGTTGCCCTGGTAGCCGGTTTGAGCTGGTGGTTACTTCGTCGCAAAGAAACTACGGTGGTCAATCAACCAGCGGGGCCTACCGGAACAGGTACGCCGGTCGAGTACAACCCGCCTACAGGAACAGTTGGCAATGATTCGCAAGAGATCATTAATCCGGATGCCCTACCTGATCAGATTGGTACCGACTCCACATCAGGACAAACAGGCGTTACTCCAGCACCAATCGGGTTTGTGCCAGGTACGTACTCATCGAGTGTTAGTGGTACTGATTTTTTGGGCTCCAGCTTTGTGACTGCCCCATTCCAGTATAACGCTACTTACAATTTTATCTGACCTATGGCTATCCTGACAATTCGCACAAGCCCGGTTAGCAATGCGCTGCCCTACCAGCCGCAAACGGCCCAAAATACCATGATTACGACACGTAACCCGAAAGGGTGGTCAGTAATCGACTCCCGGCCGTGGTTATGGCATGGGCCCGTACCAGCTGGCCCACAGGAACGGGAGCAGTTATTTTCTCATGGTGGCATTTCTCACAGCGTAAAGCCCTTACTGTGCAATGATATGTACCTGCCGTCTGGCCGACGTGCCGTTTTCCCCGGTGGTCAGGACATGCACAGTGCAGCGCTGGCCGCAGCGGGCGAGATGGATGATAATGATCCCAGAAAAAGCGATCTGCTGACGTTTGGAAACGGCGACATTACCGGCCGCCACTACGTCAACGGAAATCGTCAAGCATGGCGAGCCCTGGGTAATACACTCTACCGGATATGTGTTGCCGCTAACTTAGGCGTTCCACCCGCCTTGATTGGCGCTGATATGGAAAATCAGTGGGAAGTCTCTCCGGGCGATGGTGATATCTACATGTCTGGCGTGTATGAGGGGTTCCGACAAGCGATCTATCAGCTGGGTCATAACTGCAAGCTGTTCACCTACGGCACCGGCGGTTTGTACCGGCCAGTAAGCTATACGGCAAATAAGCAGGATGGTGATATCTGCATGCGGTTGCCTGGTACCATGTGGCTTGGCTCAAATGGTCAATTCGACGCTAATAACCCAAACGTGCAGGTATTTATCAACAATGGAGCCTATACGGGTGGGGATCAGTATGCGCGCAGAACCCACGATAATCAGTCGGTGTACGCCAAAACGCTCCAGGGCGCTTATATTCTGGACCAGGCCGGAAACCCTACGTTTGCAATCGGTGGTCGCATGAGTAGCAATTACGGCCAGGCGCATTGGATCTATCGGCCCGAGCCACGCTACTTTATTGAAATGTTCTATGAGCTGGCAGATCGGACACTGATTGAATGGAGATGGCGGTGTAATACCCCAATCGGTGAATACCAGGGCAATTTCGTCAATATGCCTTATCCGAAGGGTACCTATGATTTGCGGCCAGGCCTGGGCGGTCTGAAGCTTGCCAGTTGGATAAGAAATAATACGGAGATCGAGCAGCAGTACGACTATACTACCGACTCAGCTGAACCCTTCTGGTCAACGCAGGAAAAAGGCATCGAGGCCGCTAACCAACGTCCCCAGAACCCGGATGCGCTAGAGTTTCAATTTCTGTGGCGGTCGGTCTTCTACCATCTGAACGTAACCTTCGCCAACGAAGGAAACGCTTACGATTGGGTTAACGGCCAGCAGGGCACTGCGCGGCTGGATTACAACGCCGTTGGTGGTGAGGCAAACGTAGCGCCGGTCTGCGCCTTCGGCCAATTTGAAACCATGTTTCTGGCCCGGTACCGCATGTCCATGTTCCCGGATTTTTACGCCCTGATGGATGCTGGCTTGATTGAATTCATCATCCCCAAGCGGTTTATTCTCGACGGCAACAGAGCCTTTGGCGAGCGTGAATTCGATAAGCCCATCAAGTGGCTGCTTAAAGAGCGTGGCGGGCGGCGACTATGGATTATAGGCGTATATCCCATACTCGATACAACCGGCCAGCACTCGACAGCACAAACCCATTTCTGGGTAGATGGCAACGATGGGGTTTCAGGTACGTACACCATCAACTGGGTTGGTCGCAGTACCTTCTGGGCACAAATGGCCTTACCGGAGGGGTGCCAAAACATTCGTCCGGAGGATATTTTTTTCGAGCATACCAATCCCCTGGGCCAAACCTTCCAGTACACCGGCAATTACAATGTTCCGGTTTCCGGCTTCAAGCAGAAACCAGCCTTTATGCCCACTGGCCAGGCAATCAATCTGGTTATCGGCGGCTCAACTAGTTCACCCAATTCCCCGGGTGGCGTAGCTTAATATGATCATAGCCTTCAAAAATAAAGCAGCGGATAATTCACTGACTTCCCGGCTGGTTTCAGCCTGGACGAACTCACCGTGGGTTCATTGTGAGCTGGTTTTTCAGTCAAAAGATTTGCTGTGCGTGTCGGCCCGGCCAGGTGAGGTAGCTGTGTCTGCACGCGTCTTCGGGGAAGTGGTCGAGAACGACCTATGGGAATTCTACCAGCTTCCGAACATCGATGCCGCTAAAGAGCGCGAGATATTAGTATGGTTGTTTGGCCAGAGCATGACCGAGTACTCCTACACCGGCATAATCTGGAATCAGGTGTTGCACTACGCCCACATGGCTAACGGCCAGTGGTTTTGTTCCGAACTCGCCTTCTGGGTGCTTTGGAATTATGGCATACTAGATAGTACTTTTGATGCGCCCGCGAATTGGTCCCCAGCCGAATTGCGCAGCCTGGTAAAAAGGAGTTGCGTTGAAATTGACAAGCGTTCACTTTTAACCAGTTAAAACATCATGGCTTTTACGTCAGAGAAAAAGTTTGGCTACTCAGATGGTCAACATGTAGGTTGGTACGGCGATGGTCTGGCCATCTTCGTTCGCGTTCAGAATGGTACGGTTCGTACCGTCGGTAAGGAGATGAACCCTGCGGCCGCGAATCCTCAAAAGATTGGCAAACTGGCCCGGTCCTGGATGAAATACATTCTACCAGCAATCGCCAGTGATTTCGACAATTTTGTTGCTGGAGAGAATGAAAATGGGGCGGCGGACACGTCGGAGCCATACAGCGCTTTTGTAATCACCCTGCCGGTTGGCTCAGCGTTCATTCGGCCAAACCTGACAGCGACAACCACGCCAGGTACAACCACGCCAGGCACAACTACGCCGGGCACAACCACACCAGGTACGACTACGCCAGGCACCACTACTGGCAGCGGGCTAACTGATACCGGTACTGGTGGAACAACCGGTGGAACGACCACAACTAAAAAGATGAACTGGAAGACAATCGGCATTGTCACCGGCGCCGTTGTAGTCGTTGTAGTTGTAGGCTATTACGCTTTCAAGAAAAAGGCGTTCAAATAAGCGGCCCAAATTGATGATATAAAAAGAGCTGGCCTACATAGGTCAGCTCTTTTTATTGATTACCATTCCACCCGGATACGCTCAGGCGGGGTCAGTCCCAGCGAGCGCAAATAGATTTGAGTATCATCGAGGCTGGCGTGCCGTAGCTGCTTTTGAATCCACATTATATCTGCTCCGGCCCGGTAGGCGTTACAGACCCCGGTGTGCTTCCAGCCGTAGAGGGTCAACTCGCCATTATACAGCTCTGCTCCTTTCAACGCCTTTGCATGGCGCTCAGAGACTCTATTTCTTAAAATAGATACATCACAGGTCAGTAGATCCTTACCAAATACGTAGTCGTTTGGCTGGGCTAAGTGGAGCTGCATTTTATCAATGGCCACTTGCAGCTGATGGTTAATAACAATCACCTCGTAGCCTACTGATTTGCGCCCACCCTTCGCGTCTGAACGGTGAATTTTAATTTGATTGTTGGCCAGGTCAACATCTCGTACCCGCAGCCTGGTTAATTCGATGGGTCGCAAGAATCCGTAATAGACAAACTGAGTCAGAAAGTATAACCGGTGATCATTGGCCTGTAACCACTCGGTCAACGTGCGCTGCTGCTCCGGCGTGTATACATCGTGTATCCTACTAGGATCTTCAACCAAGCGCGTCCACTTTGGAAAGCAGTTCTCCGGAAGCCAGCCCCGTTCGGCCAATCCATTAGTCAGGGTTCGTAAATCCGCGATCAGATTATTCCGGGTACGGTTACTGCAAGCACGTGCTTGAATGATGTAATCAGAAAAGGCGTTGATTTCGGCTGTTGTAGGTGGTTCGAGCGCTTTGAGCGAGAGGTCAAGGCCCATAGTCTCCTTTAGATGCGCACAAAACTGCTTCCAGCGGGCGACCGTCCCGGCGTTGGTCTGGTGTGTCCTGTTGCGATGCGTTCGCTCCCTGAGCGTAACAAATCGCTCCATTGCATCAAGCAACGTGGCGGGCTTGCTCAGCTGATTATTAACAAGCGACGTCGTTACCGGATCGGGATTGGCGGGTTTAGCTGGAGTAAAGTCGAACACGTACCCACCAGTGAGCAAATGATTGATCTGTTGACAGCGAAGTTTACCCCAATTCCGACGGGCGGTAACTGTTTTTAGTTTAGCCGGGCACCACTGCCGTTTCCCCATTTCCAGCTTGCCCGTGTCCGGATTGAGGGCATAGAAGACTATGTACCACCTCTTAGAGAGGTCGCCCCCGTAGTCGTTCATTGTAGCCAGTCGGTAATTCTCTGGCTCAGCTGTGATTTTCTTTTTCAGGCCAAAATCTGTCTCAATTCTTGTCTCAACTGCACAAAAAAGCCCCAAACTAAGTAGTATGAGGCTTTTGTACCGGGTGCCGGACTCGAACCGGCATGTCCTTGCGAACAATGGTGTTTGAGACCATCGCGTCTACCGGTTCCGCCAACCCGGCAGGTTTGACTCAGTAGTGTTCAGTTGAACGTGGGGCAAAAGTAGTGTTTCCAGCCAGTAAAAGCAACAGATACCACCGAATTCAGACAAACGAGCCAGAATTCACCGTCTCCAGACTGGCCAACAGGCTGTATCTTGCCGCTATGACAAAGCTTTATTCAGAACTGGCGTACCTGTACGATGCTCTCTATCAAACGTTTATTGACTACAACGCTGAGTTTGCCCTGTACCAGCGCTGCTTCGGGTTCGATAAAACAAAATCTGTACTGGAAATCGGGTGTGGCAGCGGGCATCTGGCCGAGCGCTTTACATCTGCCGGATACGATTACACCGGCGTCGATATTAGCCCGCAGATGCTGGAGTTAGCCCGCCAGCGTTGTCCGGGTGTTCGGTTCGTACAGGCTGATATGAGAACGCTTAACTTGAGTCAATCCGTTGATGTTATCCTGATCACGGCACGTAGCCTGAGTTACTTATTAACCAATGATGATGTGCTGGGTACGTTCAGGCAGTTAGCCAGCCACCTGGCCCCCGCAGGTACGTTGCATTTCGATTTTATTGATGCAACCTCATTCATGACGGCGATGGATCCGGCAGCTACGATTGAACACCGAGCCACGTATAACGGACAGACGTATCTGCGAAAAAGCACCTATACGCCCGACCTTCTGACTGGTTTCACCTGGAACTGGCATTCAGAATTTTATATCGAACAAACAGACCATTCGGTACAGCCCCTGGCAGACGATGAGGCCACATTGCGGGCATTTCTGCCCAACGAAATCCACCTGCTACTCCAACTGGCTGGTTTGACGGTGACACTGGAACAGCGTCAACCTACCTACGCTTTCGATACCTGGGTGTTTTCGGCCCAAAAAGCTGTACAAAGTCAAAGCTCCGATTGCTGACGTTGGTGGGCGTCAGCAACCGGAGCTTCTCTCCTGTCTGTTTCAGTTAGAATTTGATATTCAGGTTTGCGTTGAAAGTGGTTCCCAACTGGCTGAACTGTGAGCCGTTATAGCCAAGAATATCGTACCGGCCGCTAAAGCCCAGATCACCCCGCAACCGTGCTTTAGCCGTTGGGTCATTCGTTACTTTGGCACCTTCGGCATCCAAGGCGATCAGATCCCACTTCGGAAGTACATTGAATAGGTTGTTGACGTTGATGGTACCGGTCACCTTCTTACTAAACGTGTAACCAACGCTCAGGTCAGTGACAGCCGCCGGCACAAACGTAGCCTTGATGTGCTCCATAACAGCCCCTCCGTTGTCCAGATCCTGGAATGACGTTGAGCCAAACAGGGTGCTGTTCAGATTGACGTTGAACTTGCCAATGCCGTAGTCGGCGCCGAAGATTACTTTATACCGGGGGCGGCTCTCTGTCAGCAACGATTTGATCTGCGTGTTCAGAATGGTTGCTCCGGCCGCTTTAATGGGTGCAGGATCGACAGGCGTTCCTACGATTTCGTTCTGCAGCGTGAAGTTACCGGCCACGTTCAGGCCCAGCTTACCGCTACCCAGGATGATGTTCCGATACGACGCTACGGCATCGAGCCCCGAATTGATCGTCTCAATTCCGTTAATGAAGAACTGGATGCTCGTTACGCCATACTGACTCAAAATCTGCCCGAGTGCGCTGGTTCTGTCTGACGAACTGATTGACGAACTGTACACGATCCGGTCTTTTACGTTGATCCGGTAATAGTCGAGGGTGATGTTGAAGTCCTTCGTTGGGTTCAGGGCAACGCCAAGCGTCAGGTTCGTCGATTTTTCCGGGCGAAGTTGGGGAATACCTAACTGACGCGCCTGCGAGCTTCGGTTGTTGAACAGACCTGACGATTGAATAAGGCCGCCGGCAAACGATGCCTGAATCGATTGGGCGTAAATCTGGTGCAGCGTTGGTGCCCGGAAGCCCGTTGAGTACGACGCTCTGAGCACAATTTTCTCGTCGGCCAGCTTATAGCGGGAAGAGAATTTGTATACGTTCGCATTGCCAAAATCACTGTAATTTTCCGTACGAACAGTTCCGTTTAGCAGGAAGTCTTTCGTTAGGTCATAGCTCACGTCGGCGTAGGCACCAATGTTGAAACGCTGGTTCGTACCGGCGCTCAGCGGGTTGATACCGGGGAATGAGTTGGCCCCTTCGCCCGTATATGAGGCTTCATCACCAGCAATGATCGTGTATTTCTCCTGGCGCGCCTCCATACCAAAGGCAATTCCCAGTTTGTCATTCAACTGCTTTGACACGTCAACGTTCCCAACGATATGACCAAACTCATATCCACCTGGTTTGAAGCGGGTTGGACTGGCTTTACCTAACGACCGGTTCACGGTGTTATCGACCGTATACGACTGGGCGTTAAATCCCGTGGTAAGACTTACATCGTGTTTCCATCCGTTGGTTTCTCCTTTAATACCCAGGGTAGCATTGTTATCGATCATATCGCCCTCGAACGTAGGTACGTAGCCAACATACCCTTTGTACAGATCAACGTTATCTTCGGCTGGAAACGCCAGTGTAGCCTGTGTCAGGTAGTTTTTACCTCCGTTATCAGTCACGCTGTGCAGAAGGCCACGATCCTGACGCCAGTAAGCCGGACGGTAGTTGGCAAAGCTCGATACCCGCTTTACCACCATGGCCGCGTTGCCGTAGAGATCAAGTTTAGGGCCAATTGAAACACCCCCGTTGATCAGAAACCGAGCAGCGGCTGTTTCTCCCGTACCGTTAATGTTGTTGGCGGTCGGAAAATCATTCAGATAATTGGTAATCAAGGCATTCTGCGCAGCGCTGCCACCAAAGGCGGCAATTTCAGACGGTGCATAAATAGTGCCCGACCGAACTGCGCTGTTTTGCTGTTGTAAATCGAGCGTGTAATTCACGAATCCTTTACCCGCCAGATTAGAGCCTCCGTTGAAAGCAACCTTGTACATGCCCCCATCTCCTTTCGAGGTGATGCCTGCGTTGATATCGAGACTTGAATACTCGAATTTATCTTTCAGGATGATGTTGATAACCCCGGCAATAGCGTCAGAACCATACTGAGCCGAGGCACCATCGCGAAGGATTTCGACCCGCTTGATCGCCTGGGTAGGAATAGCCGAGATATCGACACCCGTTTCGCCCCGGCCGGGCGAGAACTGCACGTACAGGAGTGAACTTAGATTTTTTCGCTTGCCATTGATCAGAATCAGGGTTCGGCTTGGGCCCATGTTCCTGAGCTCCCATGGGTCGAGCAGGGTTGTGGCATCGTTTACGGGCGTATTTACAGTGTTGAACGAAGGCACGCGGTACTGCATCGACTTATCGAACGTTGGCTGGCCAGTCGATTTCAGATCGGCGGCCGACAGGATATCGACCGGCACGGGCGAATCGACGATAGAGCGCTGCGAGGCACGGCTACCCACCACCACAACTTCCGACAGGATCGCCGCCGATGGCTCAAGCTGCACATCGAGCATAACTTCCGCACCCGCTACAGTGACTGATTTTGTGGTTGTATTGAAACCAATAAACGAGTAAGTGAGCTTGTACGTACCATCAGCCACTTTTAGCGAATAGCTACCAGTCGCATCTGTAGAGGCGCCCGTGCTTGTACCAGCAACCACAACAGAGACGCCAACCAATGGCTCCTGCTTGTCATCTTTAACCGTGCCCTTTATGACTTGCTGTGCTAGTAGGCAGCCAGACGTAAGCACTAGCAACAGAACGCTAACCAGTAATAATTTACTGATGTTGTAATATTTCAACATAGATTATTTGGGTAAATTGTGAAACTGAGAAACAGTTAACTGCTTCTAAATAAGTTCACAGAATCCAATTAACCTAGCCTTATGTTATTTTTACTTATATATTATCCTTTATATTACAGTATATATACCAATAGTCCAACTATAATCTACCGTCAATAAGTAGACTACAATTGGACTATTGGTTAGTAACGCCGAAACTAATTTGTGTAAACGTGATGCTTATTCGTACCTGAGGGCATCAATCGGGTCAAGTTTAGAGGCTCGAATGGCGGGGTATATACCAGAAAACAACCCTACAGCGATGCAAACCACTAAGCCCAGGCCCATCCAAAGCCAGGGAACCACGAATTTGCCGGCACCACTGCTCACGCCCATCGCAATTAAATTACCAATGGCAAGGCTCATGAGAATGCCCCCTAGCCCACCCAGAATGCAGATAACGATAGCCTCAATTAAAAACTGCTGCCGGATGCGCGTTGGTGTGGCCCCCAGCGATTTACGAATGCCGATTTCCCGGGTACGTTCCGTAACGGACACCAGCATGATGTTCATAAGCGCAATAGCAGCCCCAAGAAGCGTAATGGCACCAATGCCAAACCCGCCCCAGCGGAGATAGCCTGTTGTTTCTTCAATGTCTTTAACCAGCGCATCGGCTTTTTGTACGTCAAATGAATCAGGCTGACCAAGGCGGTCCTGCCGAATTTGTCGCATCAATCCGATAGCTTCCCCAACGGCCATGTCCTGGTCGCCAATCTCTGTTACAGCGGCCGTAATATCGAAAGTCAGTTGGCGTGTTCCAGCCAGTTGACGGGCGTTTTCGAGCGGAATCAACAGCACCCGATCGTCGCCGCCGCCGGTAAGCGATCCCTTCTTATCCAGTACGCCAACTACCCGGAACTGGCCACCCAGCACCCTGACAACCTGGTTAACAGGGTTTATTTTTCCTTTAAACAGGGTGCTGGCTAGTTCACTGCCAATCAGGGCCACGTTCAACGAATTATTGAGGTCATTGGCATTGATGGCCCGCCCCGATGACACTTTATAGTTTTTTACCGTCAGGTAGGCATCATCGATCCCGATTACCTGTACGTTTGGATTCGTTTTAATAGACCCATATTTAACCTGTCCTGCCCCGGTCACCGCCGCCGATAAAGCGATTGTGGCCCCGTATTTGTAGCGACGACGGAAAGAGACAGCATCGTGGTAATCGATTGGTTTATCTTTCTGGATGACCCGTCCGCCAAACCGACGAACATCCTGCCGGGCAACCACACTGAACGTATTGGCGCCCAGACCTTCGAAGCTGCTATTCAATGACGCCTGAATGCCATCAATGGCCGTTAACGTACCTACTAATGAGGTGATTCCAATGGCAATGATGAGCGCCGTCAGAATGGTGCGGAGCCGGTTGCTTAGAATTGACCGGATTCCTTCCCGAATATTTTCAATGATGTTCATATTAGAATAAGTGGATCGATTAAGGGGTGAATGAGCGAATACCAGGTTGAATCAACTACTACATGTATCAATCCTATTATTCACTCATTGGCGCACATAACCATTCACTAATTATCTACGTATCTTCGTTACAAAGCTACAACCTGACGCACTCGACAAACCGCCAATGAAACGCCTGCTGTTACCGCTTATCCTATTTCTACTGACCTTGCCGGGCGTCGTGTCGTCGGCACTGGCGTCAAAGATTTTGGTGCCAATGGATGATGCCCAGAAAAATCATCTCAAAGCGTACGGAATTGCTTTCTGGGTGCTGAAAACCCATGATACAGAAATTGACTGGCTGTTGAACTACCGGGGCGGGGCTTTCCTGTTGCCTCAGTCGGCAGCCTTTACCAATGAAATGCTTATTCGGGGGGTAACCTATGAGGTTATCTCAGATGCAGACGCAGCCAATATTCTGGCTGAAATTGCCTCGCCCAATGCCAATATGGATGCCGTTAAGTTGCAGAAAGCCCCTAAAGTTGCCGTGTACTCCCCCAAGACCAAACAGCCCTGGGATGACGCCGTCACCATGGTCATGGCCTATGCCGAGATTCCATACGATGTGGTCTTCGACGAAGAAGTGCTGAACGGTAAGCTGCCCGAATATGATTGGCTGCACCTTCACCACGAAGACTTTACGGGGCAGTTTGGTAAGTTTTTCCATATGAAAGACCAGCCCTGGTACATTGCGCAACGTCGCGAAGCAGAGATCATTTCGCAGAAATTTGGCTATACCAAAGTACCCCAGATGAAACTGGCGGTGGTTAAAAAGATCCGTGATTTTGCGCTGGGTGGTGGCTACATGTTTGCGATGTGTAATGCTACCGATACGTACGACATTGCGCTGGCGGCCCAGAACACCGACATTGTTGATGCCTTCTACGACGGCGACCCGTTTGATCCACAGTGTAACAGCAAGCTGGATTTCAGCCAGACCATGGCGTTCAAGGATTTTCAGGTGTATACCAATCCGTACATGATCGAGTTCTCGAACATCGATAACCAGCCAGAGGAACGCGGCCTCAGCGAGCACAACGATTACTTCACGCTGTTTCAGTTCTCGGCTAAGTGGAACCCAATCCCAACCATGCTGACGCAAAATCACCAGGCTACTATCAAGGGATTTATGGGACAGACTACGGCGTTCAAGAAAGCCTACATCAAGCCTCAAGTAGATATTCTGGCCGAAAACCGGGCGGCGGGCGAAGCAAGATACATTCATGCGCCTTACGGAAAAGGCTTTTTTACGTTCTACGGAGGTCATGACCCCGAGGATTACCGTCATGAGATTGGTGAGGAACCGACAGACCTGAACCTGCACCCCAACTCAGCAGGCTACCGTCTCATTCTGAACAACATCCTGTTTCCGGCGGCCAAAAAGAAAAAACAAAAAACCTAGGCCGAGATTACTTCAGCACCGCCTGCGTTCACACTCGTTTACCTGAAAGGGCCGCAATTCTGCCAGATGAATTGCGGCCCTTTCAGGTGAACCTCACATGCGCAAACCCTGTTTCTTCGGAATGAGTGAACGCACGAACAAGTTCAGGTTTTGGCTTAAACGAGTGGGTTGGGCCGGTTTCTTCTTCTTTCTGATCAAAGGACTGCTTTGGTTACTCATCCCTTATCTTATTGCCAAGGGCTTCTGGTTGAACTAATTCCACGTAGGTACGTTGCTGGTCGACCATTTCCCGGCGAACGGAATGGCTCAGTGGCAATCCTGACCTTTTATTCAATTTTCCTGTGCAAAAGTGGCGTTTTTTGCATCTTTGAGGTATTGCTTCTCCGGCAGTTACCACTATGCAATCGGCACTCCCCTCCTCTTCGTCACCGTTCTCCATGACCGAGTCGACCAGCACCGACTGGCGGCTGGGCTTACCAACCTATTCCTACGCCGTAGTGTTTGCGTCGTTCTGTATCATCATGGGCCTGCTCTGGGACATTATGTGGCACATGAGCATCGGACGGGACGGTCTTTTTTCGGCACCGCACGTGGTAATGTATGTTGGTGCCCTGGTCTCCGGCCTTTTTTCCGGCTACCAAATTCTGTCACTGACTTTTCGTAAAGACCACCCCGACCGGGTACGGTCGGTAAAATTCTGGGGCATTTTCTACGGTTCACTAGGTGCCATGTATTGCGTTTGGGGCGCATTGGCCATGCTTACGTCTGCCCCATTCGACGACTGGTGGCATAATACCTATGGACTTGACGTCCAGATTCTGACGCCGCCCCATACCGTTCTGCTCGTGGGTATGATGATGGTACAGTTCGGTGCTATTGTGGCAGTGCTGTCTCTGCAGAACCAGTCGGCCGTTGCAGAAAACCCACGGCAGGCGGCCCGAATCCGGTGGTTGTTCATCCTGTCCGGCGGCTTCTTTCTGAGCGTGTTGTTCGTACTTCTATCCGAAAATATGGGACGATACGCCTCTCATAACTCGTCGTATTATGTCACGGCAGCAATCGCTTTCCCTTTTTTGCTGCTGGCCATCGGACGGGCGGCAACGAATGACCTCATTTTTCGTATCCCGATCACGGCCGTGACAGCCGTTTACATGCTGGCGATTGCGGTGCCGAGCTGGGTATTCCCACTGTTTCCGGCGGTCCCCAAACTTGGCCCAGTGGCCAACCCGATCACTCATTATCAGGCATTTATTTTTCCTCTGCTGCTGGTTATTCCCGGTTTTGCACTCGATCAGTTACTCAATCGGTTTTCTGCGGGGCGCGCCAGTAAACCGATGAATGACTGGCTTTTGGCTGCACTAGCCGGCCTTGTGTTCATGATTGTCTTTCTGGCCGTACAATGGCCATTCGGCGGGTTCCTGCATGAATCGCCGCTGGCCCGCAACTGGTTTTTCATGAGCGATTCGTGGAGTTATGGCAGCGACCCTAACTGGCAATACCGGTTCAAATTCGGGCCGTGGTACAACCAGTCGGCCGCCGCCTTTGCCCTGGGTTTTGGCAAAGCCATCGTCATCGCCATGATCTCGGCCCGGATTGGCCTTGTCTGGGGCAACTGGATGCGTCGGGTAGTTCGATAGTACCCGTTTTTATTCAAGCAGATCACAGTTCGTTTCCCCTTCCCGACCGTATATGAGACCCTTATCGTCCCTGTTCATTTTACTGTTTGCCGTAGTTTGCCCGTTTATCGCAAGCGCCCACATTGGCAGTTCGGGTGTGATTGTCCAGAAGCAAGTAGGTAAGTATCAGCTTTTGGTGAGCATCCAGCCGCCCGATGTTGTACCCGGAACGGCAAAGGTCAGTGTGTTCGTTGAAAAAGGAAATCCCACCAGCATTCAGGGCCGACCGGTCTATTTTTTTGAAGGCGATGAAGGCGCTCCGGAAGCTGACCCATTAACCTCCGTTGGCACCAATCGGTTTGAGGGATCCATCTGGCTCATGGAGTCAGGGTCTACCAGCATTCAACTCTCGTTGTCAGGTCCCGATGGGAATGTAGACGTGGTTGTTCCCGTTCTGGCTACGTCTACGGCTACTCGCGATATGCCCGCCGGTACTGGCGCAGGCCTGGCTGTAATGGGCTTACTACTGCTGGTTATGATGATTACCATTATCGGAGCCAGCAATTCAGACGGGGTACTAGCTCCAGGTCTACCGAAAGCCCGGTCGTTTCAACGTCGACGCCTGATTGGCATGGCGGTGGGTGGTGTGGTGCTGGTGCTGGTCTTGACAGGCGGGCGGATGTGGTGGAACAGCTGGGCAGATGAGTATCGGACCTACCAACTATACAAGGCACCTCCGCTTATTAGTACCGCTAAACCCGAAAATGGACAGGTGGTGCTGACCATGCAGCCCGACACCACCGGCTTTTCCGGAAACTGGCGACGTAGCCGCGATTTCAACCTGATGGTGCTCGACCATGGCAAATTAATGCACACGTTTATGGTGCGACTACCCAACATGGACGCCTTTGCCCACCTCCACCCAACTCGTCGAGATTCACTGCATTTTATAACACGGTTGCCCAACCTGCCAGGCGGTAAATACCTGCTGTTCACCGATGTCGTGTACCGATCTGGGTATGCCGAAACCCTGACCGATACCGTCGATGTTCCCTCCGTAAAAGTATCGGCAGAGCAGGCCGCACAGCGAACGATCGATCCCGACGACAGCTTCTTGATAGCGCAGCCGATTGGCAGTCAGCCAGAAAACGCAGGTACGTTAACGCTCGACAAGGACATGGCATCCTGCGGCAAACCAGGTGCCAGCGCCCGCCTCGCCGATGGGTCAACGATGATCTGGACGGATAAGCCAGCCGCCATTCTCGATGCGGGTCAGTTGTATACGTTGAAATTTGCCGTGGCTGACCCATCCGGGAAGGCCACCAAACTAGAACCTTACCTGGGTATGAGCGGACATGCCGCCATTCTGCGGTCTGACGGGTCGGTTTACATTCATCTGCATCCGGTAGGTACGTACTCGATGGCCTCAGAGTCGTTGCTGGTGAACCGCATTGCGGATACGGCCCGTGTTGTTCCGCGATTGAATGGTGCCCGCTTCCGGGATAGTATCGATACGTACCTGGCCAGGCTAAAAACGCAATCTGCCTCTGCCCAATATGCGGCGCTGGCACCGGAGATGACGGGCATGAATCATACGCAGACCACCAACAACATGGTAACGTTCCCGTACGCCTTCCCCAAAGCAGGTACGTATCGAATCTGGGTGCAGGTGAAACGAAACGGCAACGTACTCACCGGCTCGTTCGATACCCAGGTACGTTAGGCTGTCATCAATGATCAGTTATTAGTGACTCCGCTTAAAGCGTGTTGGAGAATCACGTTTGGTTGTGAGCCTTAATTCGTTGTGACATAATCTGAATGTTAGCCAGATAGAGCCAATTCGCCGAAGGAGATACCGCAGCGGCGGACCGTGTATACTCGAAATTTTAACGATACGTCGGAAGAAGTTGGTCCACTCAATCGTTCGCTCCTCTACCTACCGCAATGAACTTGTATAGTTAATTTACCCCTCTTCATTACAGATTGAACAAATTCCTTCAAAATTTCCGAAAACGCTAACTTCATAAGCATTAGGGTACTATTTAAATAGTGGCAATCACCTGGGCTCTTTTCTGTATGCTTATTTCAACAATAACGGCAATATTTTTGAATGCTTCATCCAAGCGGGGTTCCAAAAGAAAAAAATAGTGTTACTATCAAAAATCAATCATAGCTCTTCATGATCGAATAATACGCCTACACTTTTTATTTCTGAAGGCGAAAAATTTCTTCACTCAATTTTGCATCAGTTTGTTGCTCATTCAAATTGCGGGCATAAATTTCAACTATTATTCTTTTGTTACTTATGATAGCTTCCCTCTTTTTAGAGATGAAATTGTAATTCCACGCCTTTGGTGTATTTATCTGCACATCATACTCTAATGCTTTGTTAACATGCACATTACTGTCGGCGCAGATGGTTTTTGCTTTATCAAAAAGTCCTTTTGTAGAAATACCTTTCTTTTTTATCCCGTCATCATCATACAACACAAAGAAATAACCCTTGTTAGTTACTACATTAATGATCGTAGTCTTATTTACATACAAACAGCCAATAAAACTTGCGACTGGAAAAACCGACTCTACTATAACTAGTTTAGTATGATCAAACTTTGAAACCAAAAATCGATCCAACGCAAAAGCAATAACCAGAAAGATGACGAAGATATTATATAGACTATATATTCTTTCCTTTACCTGCTACGAAGAGCGGATAAATCAAATAAATAAATCCCAATAGACATAAAATAGGAACGGGAGTTAATGTAGAAAACAGGACTTTCTTTTGACTGTTTTTTAGTTAAATTCTTAAATATATCAGGAAATTAGAATAATCTATTTTGACATTCCACCCGATCACCATTAGAACGTGCCTGGATTTTGATATACTCAATTATCAACTAGTCATTATTTGTTTGACAGGTGATAATCAAGAAGAACGTACCTGAGCAGGGCTGATAACTGATCATTGACCATTAACAACTGATACCTGTCAAAGCGATAGGATGGCGAATTCGACGCGTCGGTTCACTTTACGTTCTTCGTCGGTGCCTTTTGTCAGAATGGGCCGGGTATCACCGTAGCCGATGGTTTCAATCCGGTCTACATCGATCTGTTTTTTAACCAGATAGCTCTGGCAAGCCAGCACCCGATCGCGGGAGAGTTGCAGGTTGGCGGCTTTATCGCCCACAATATCGGTATGCCCTTCCAGCCGAATTCGCATCTGCGGATTATCATGCATCATGGTTACCAGCTTATCTAATTCGGCGAATGAAGCGGGTAGTAATTCCGATTTCGACATGGCGAAGTAAATATTCTGCAGCGTTATTTTAGTGCCTACTGTGAGTGGTTTCAGGGCAATATTTCGGGTGATCTTCTGATTGTTTGAGGCCTTAGTCAAGTCCAGAACACCGCTGGTTGGCAGGTAGCCTTTGGCCGATGCCACGTAGGTATAGACCTGTCCCCGGTTCAGATACATCCGGTATAAGCCATCCGACGAAAAACTTTGTACCGAATCGAGCGGGTTTGATTTGTTAGACAGCTGATAATCGATTGTGGCAGTAAGTGGTTTGTTTGTCAACGAGTTACTAACTACTCCTGAAATAAATACCATCTGAACAACCGGCGGGTCGACTGGCTTGGGGGTTGTCGGAACTGGCGCTGGCATTGGTGTCTCACCCGGAACACGGTTTGGACTGCCAGGTGTCGGGGCCGGAACCGGTTGGGTTGGTGGTAGCGACGTCACGACAGGATCAGCCGGGTTACGAACATACAAGTTGTAGATGTTCCAGCAAACGAGGTGATCGTAATCATTACACTCAAACAGGTCAAAGTTTTCAAGACCCTTATCCAGCCGCTCGAAATAGACTGTGAACGAGTATGATCGACCACCGTAGGTCGGTTTGTTATTTGGGTGTAGCGGAATATTGTCGGCTTTAATAAACCTGAATATCCGAGCTCCGTTAGCGGCAATCAACCGCCCCTGCGGTTGAAAAGCAATCGTATTTCCGGTTGGCACTTCCCTACCATTCTGGTCGTACTTGGGCCGATTGGTATCGGTAAATGTCAGATACAGGATTGTGTAGTCCTGCGTCAGGCGTACATCATCTACCTTCACCCCAGGTTCGGCTGACCTTGACGGGCCGGTTGGCGATGATTGGCCATAGGTATCATCGCCGGTCGTGTTGGTACCCCGGCCATCGGTACTGCCACCTGTAGAGCCTCCCCCGCCCATACCGGGCAATAGATCTACACAACTGGTAAACAAGAAGGATAGACTTAGAAATAATAGTAAACGAAGTAGCATTGTTGTCAGCGTGTTACGGTGGTTGGCTGGAAAAATACAACTATTCCCACCTATTCCAGAACCTGACAACCGATTTTTGCCTAATCAAAACTACGAAGCGGGGGTGGGTGCCTGCTGGCCGTAGCTTAGGGTTTGCGTTTGGTAGCAATGGCTACTAGGATGCTTATGCATCAAAAAAGGGTTTTACTGCACGCATAGTTAACCACTATACAGTCAGTAAAACCCTTTTTTGATGCCTGCAGAAACAGGACTAGAATTTCAGCGTTGCAGGCAAGTATTTAGCAATCAGATCCTGGTAATACGGCTTAAGTTCCTTTACGTTGGGCGCTACCGGAACTTTCGAGTACAGATCATACGGGTTAAATTTATCAACCCATTTGAACATTTCGTGATCGTGCGCATCCATCAGATGATCGTATGCGTGTTCGCGATGTTGTGCATAGAACGAGTGATACCGCATCATGTACAGCGCTGGCTCAGGCATGTAATCTTTCATGATCTGATACAGGTATTCATCGTGTCCCCATGACATATGCACATTCCGCAACCCGCAATTGGGCTCATAGACACCGTATTTGGTGTTGTACCGCTCATCGGTGGAATCAGGGTTGGCAGCAAAAAATTCGGGAAAGACAATCTTGTCTGAATGCTGACAACCAACCGGGAACGTATCTCCGACAACAGCCCACTGTGGTTCACCGAACAGGCAGAGTACCTTACCCAGATCATGTAAAAAACCGGTCAGCACAAACCAATCGGGATGTCCGTCGGCTCTGATCGATTCTGACGTTTGCAGTAAATGCTGTAGCTGGTCGAGATCGGTATCGGGGTCGGAATCATCAACGAGCGTGTTCAGGAAATCGCAGGCGTCCCAAACAGGCATCTCTTTCTTGTCGAACTTCAGGAAGTTGTTTTCTTTCTGGTTAACAAAATCGTACGTCTGGTAGGTATGATTCAGGCGATAGAACTCGCGCACCGTGTCCCGTTTAGGATCATCGTAATTACGATATTCGTCTTTCGTTTTGGCTGTGGTGTTGGGCTCAGGATAGCGCACCAACACATCGTCTTCCCACTCTTCGATACTGGCCAAAGGGGCAATTTCTTTCTCCGTAAAGCTCATTGTGCACTAGGTTAAACTGATGAAACTGATTGACAGGACAAAAGAATGCTATTTTATTCAAGAAAAAACATAAACATCTATGCAAACGTTTGCAATAATTTACCAGGCACTCATTCAGGTTGCCGACACAATATAGATTCTGGATACTTGACTGGTAATCAGGCCACTACTAATTCGGGTACGTTCGGTCATAGTAGCGTAGGGTGGAGTTCCTGATTACCAGTTCGGGGCGCAGCACAATTGTTTCCTGTTGTTCTTTTTCACGTTCCAGAGCGTCCAGAAACAGACCTGTTGCTTTCTCGCCAATCAGTTTACCAAAGCGATTTACTGTTGATAGACCAGGGTTAAGGTAAGCCGAAAAAGGCGAGTTATCGAACCCAATAACCGCCACCTGATCCGGAATCGAGAACCCCATTTCCCGTATCACCTGCATCGCGGCGGAGGCTACCACATCATTGACCCCAAAAACGCTATCGGGCGGATTTTCCAGTGCCATCAGGCTGCGCATGGGGCCAATGGCACTGTCAGCTTTGAAATTAGTATTGATGATCAGCGATTCGTCGATACTGATATTGTGTTTATGAAGACAGTCTTTGTAACCCTGAAAACGCCTTTCGCATAGGGTTAACCCGTTAGGACCCTTCAAGTGGGCAATACGTTTGCCTCCGCTCAGTATCAAGTGTTCCGTTGCCTCAAAAGCACCCCAATAATCATCAACCGTGATGCTCCCAGCTGGGAGGCTGTTGTATTCCCGGTCAATAAAAATGAGTGGGATCTGGCGTTTCAGCACATTGGCCAGATGGTCGGAATGCCCTGAATCGTACGTTTCCTGAGCTACTGACAGGAAGATCCCTTCCACCCGATTAGCCAGCAACTTGTCAACATACTCTTTTTCAAGCGCATAGCTCTCATTGGTAACGCAGATTGTGAGCATATAACCCCGTGCCTGCAATACGTGTTGCAAGCCTTCAATCATTGCCGTTTCGTGAAAATGATTGAGGCTTGGCACGATAACACCGAGCATTGCCGATTTCTGATTCAACAAACTAAGGGCAACGGAATTACGCTGATACCCTACTTGTTGGGCATATTCCTGAATGTTCCGCCTTGTATCCTCATTGATCAACGGATGATTATTCAACGCCCGCGATACGGTTGAGGGTGAACATTTGAATTTTCGAGCGATGTGCTTGATCGTAATCGGCGGGTTGGCATTCATCAATCAGGTAGCGCACTGCCAGATCAGGTTCGTTGATTAGAAGGCAGTTGATCGGGCAATCTAACTTTCCTAGAGGGTTTTGATCTTCATGTTACGGAAATAAACGCGGTTTCCGTGGTCCTGTAGCATAATATGACCTTTAGGCGCTTCACCAAAACGACCGTTCGCCGTGTAGATAGGGTTGTTGAATTTACTCCCGGCTACCAGCTCCCGAAATTTTTCACTCCCCCGTTCGTATTCTACCACTTTCCTGCCGTTCAGCCAGTGTTCAACGTGATGTCCTTTCGAGACAATGCGCCCCGTGTTCCACTCACCAATTGGACTGGCTTTTTTACCGCTAGCCGCAATCAGGTCATACAGCGAACCCACGGTTCGGTTTCCATCCTTTCCAAGCTTGGCATCAGGGTGTTTATCATCGTCGAGCACCTGATATTCAAGCCCGAAAGCAGACCCTTTGGGCTTTGGCGAATGTTCAACAACAAAATATTTGAGGCCGCTATTAGCGCCTTCAGTCAGTTTAAAATCGAATGTCAGGTCGAAATCGCTGTATTCGCCCTCGGTCAGTATATCGCCAAAACTCTGGGCTTCTGACCCGTCTGACTGCTGAATCGTCAGCGAGCCATCAGTAACGCTCCACCCTTTCTCGGGGAATTTGTCTTTATAGGCTCCCCGCCAGCCAGCGGTGGTTTTACCATCGAAGAGCAATTGCCAGCCCTCTTTTTTTTCTTTTGCAGTCAGCGTATTGGGAGCCTGCTGGCCTTTGGCAGTGAGCAGGCTCAGCACTAGAAGCCCGGCCATTAAGGGTGTTTTCATACTTTTTTCTCGGAATTGTTGTGAGTTAGCTAGCAGGCTATTTCTTATCAGGTTGCTGCCAACCAATAGCAAGCTCTACAAAAGGTACATAGGTACCCCGACCTAATGACTAATTCGCCGACACTGTCAAGTTTTTCAACGCAAAGGTTCCCGGAATCCTTTACGAACCTGAAGTTTTCAGGGCTGGCTGCGCAGGACAGACGCAGAGAGTCAGGCTTATCACTCAACCCTTTGACCACTTTTCCAGTTATCAAAGGGTAGTGACCTCATCTGGTTTCGATTTACCTCTTCCTGCCACGCGCATTTCATACACACTGACTACACGCCCACGCTATGGCTACTCCTGAACCATCTGTTACCCTGAACGAGACCCGCCACCGTTTTGAATTGATGACCGACGGGAAATTGTCGAAAGTTGATTTTATTCGACCCGACGAGCACACGCTTGCCCTGACCCACACAGAAGTACATCCTGATCTGGAAGGTAAAGGCATTGGCACAAATTTGGTGAAACAGGTGCTGACCTATGCGGAAGAACATAATCAGAAAATTGTGCCTCTTTGCCCCTTTGTATCAACCTATATCAAACGCCATCCTGATTGGCAGCATGTAGTTTCAACGGAGTACGACGCGGCTGATTTCTAACCTTGCCGCAGCACTTTTTTCATCGCCTTTTCCAATCGGTCAACAGCTGAATCAATACCCCATTGGTCGGCCACCCAGGTACGTCCCTGCTCCGAAAAACGCTGGTGTAATGCCGGGTCTGTTAGTAGCCGGTCAACAGCCGCCGCTAGTTGAGCAGGATCTCGCGAAGTCAGGAAGCCATTTTTTTCTTCAATAACAGTCTCACGTATACCTCCTTCAGCCACGGCAACGACGGGTAATCCGCAGGCATTGGCCTCTAAAGGAGCAAAGCCAAATGGCTCCAACCCCGACGTATACAGCAGGCAACTGGCGGTGTTGAGCAACTCTACCAGTTCTTCCTGCGTAACCCGCTCACGCGTCTGAAAATCGACAGTTAACTCGCTGGCCAGTTGGCGCATCTCAGAAACATAGGTTTCGTTACCCATATTTCCGACCCATACCAACGGCGGACGACGACTGGCAGGCAACTGCGCAACGGCCCGAATGGCTGTGTCGGGTCGCTTATGCGGGAAGAAAGCGCCCAACCCCATAACAAAGGGTTTTCTCGGCTTATTCAGGTACGGGAACAGATCTGAATCGATGCCCAGGTAACAGACATCGGCTCCGTTACCGTACGCCCGTACCACACTCTCGTTACTGAAATACGAGTTCACCAGCAACTGATCATAGGCAGCATAGTTGGTCAGCTCTTCCCGCACCCTTACCCGGGCCTGCCGCTGCTCAAAAATATCCTGCCAGAATGCCTGTCGATAATCCGATTTCCGCCAGTTGTTTGTGGCATCCGGTAAAGCCGCCCATCGTTGAGTGGGAAATGCTTCGTATAATGCCCGGTTTGGTTCCTGTAAATAAAGCAGCTTGGGTAACTGTTTCACAAACCGCCCGATATAAGGCATCATGAAGTGCTGACAGGAATTGGCGAACAGCAGATCATGGCCACCCGCCTGAATTTGTGCTGCAGACTGTTGGCAGGCGATCAGCATTCGGTTTATCTGCGTATCGGTTTGTAAAGCAAGCGAGCTTAGGCGGTCCTGATATTTATGACGAATACGCAGGGTCATATCAAGTGGTACGACTTTCGGCGCCCCGGCATAGTCAGCTACGTCCAGGTATGCACTATCGGCCAATGAGGTTGTGTAAACCGTAAGTTGATGGCCCCGCTGGGCAAGACCTTTGATATGCTGGTGTAAGGCGCGGCTGGCTCCACCGCTGGGAAGATTATGCCAAACGGCAATATTCATGCGTAAAAGCTGTGAGTATGAAAGTGCAAAGAAAGGGCCTTTCAGCCGGATCATCAGTACCGGCTACTGAATGCCGCTCTATCTTCGTCATGAATTCATTCTCAATCTATAACTGGTCATGAATCCGGTTACGCGCCAGCCCCACCTTCCGCCACAACGACTGCCCGGCCTTGATCATCTGCGGGCCTTAGCCATTGCCCTCGTCTTCTTCTTCCACTACCAGATACCGCTCTTCGGGCATCCCGACTGGATTCCTGCCTACGCTGCGTTCGGCTGGACGGGAGTCGATCTGTTTTTCGTGTTGAGTGGCTTCCTTGTATCCTCCCATTTATTCGACCAGTTGAACCGGGGTCAGCCAATTCGGTGGAAAGCGTATGCCACCAAGCGGTTTTTCAGGATCGTTCCGGCCTATGTTCTGGTTACGGCCGTTTATTTCATGGTTCCCCAATTCAGGGAAAAAGAGGCCTTGCCCCCGTTGTGGAAATTCCTGACATTCACGCAGAATCTGGGTCTGAACCTGCGCGAACTGGGTACGTTCTCGCATGCCTGGTCGCTCTGCGTTGAAGTACATTTTTATCTCCTGCTGCCGCTGCTTGTGGGCCTGGTGGCCCACCGTAGACGTACCTATTGGCTGTATTGGGCAATTCTGTTGCTTTTCGCTGGCGGCTTTTTTCTCAGACAGTACAACTGGACAACGTTTTACCTGCCCGCCAGAGGAACTGACAATGAATACATTACCTGGTATCAGTACGTGTATTACCCCACCTATAATCGGCTGGATGGCGTGCTTGTGGGTGTATTCATTGCGGGCATCACCAGCTTTTCACCGATATCATGGGCTCGGTTAACTCCCTATGGTAACTGGCTACTCCTCTTTGGCTTGCTGGCCTTAACAGGAGCTTATTTCGTGTGTGAGGATTCCCTGTCTTATATGGCCTCGATGGCTGGTTTTCCGCTGGTGGCCATTGGGTATGGCTTACTGGTTTTGAGTGCTTTGCTTCCGTCAGGCACACTATATAATTTACCATCGCGCCTGACCTCGTTTGTCGCCCGAATCTCATACGCTGTTTACCTGACACACAAAGGTGTTATTCACGTAACGCAGGCACTTTTGAGCAAGCTGTCGGTTGATACAACCAGTAATATGACCCTCCTGCTCTGCATCTGTAGCTGTGTGCTGGTGGCCACTGCACTCAACATGTTGATTGAGCAACCCGTTATCGAGTGGGCAAAAAACAGAATAACCAGCCGCCCGAAACGACTAGCTGCGTAATGCAATCAGTAGGTAGTGAGTTGCTTCGATAGTCGTGCCTTTCGACTATTGAAGCAACTCACTACTTGATAATCAAGACAAAATCTCTTTTTTCTCGATGCCTTCCGGCTGCCCAGCCAACACCTTCTTGGCACTATCGACCACGTTCTCAACGGTGAAGCCAAAATAGGCCAGAACATCGTCTGCCGATCCGGAGAGGCCATATCGGTTCATACTGATGGTAGTTCCTTCGTCGGTCACGTATTTGTGCCAGCCCAGGGGCGAACCGGCTTCAACGGCCAGGCGCTTCCGGATCGATGGCGGCAGCACCTCATGCTGATATGATTGCTCCTGCTTCTCAAACAATTCCCACGACGGCATGCTGACCACCCGCGCCGGAATACCCTGCTTTTTCAGTTCGTCCTGCGTCTTCAGTACCAATGCCACCTCTGAGCCCGTGCCAATCAGAATCAGTTGAGGAGTTTCGTACGCTTCACTCAGGATGTAGGCTCCTTTCTCCAGTCCCCGGGCCGGGGCATACTTCTCCTGATCCAGAATAGGCAACTCCTGCCGGCAGAGAATCAGCAATACCGGCGTTTTAGGCGTCTGCATGGCTACGCGCCAGGCTTCTACGGTTTCATTGGCATCAGCCGGCCGGAGCACAATGATGTTCGGAATGGCCCGGAGTGAAATAAGTTGTTCAACGGGCTGGTGTGTGGGGCCATCCCCCCCCAGGCTGATGCTGTCGTGGGTAAAGACAAACGTAGCCCGCGATTCGGCCAGGGCTGTCAGCCGGATAGCTCCCCGCATGTAATCGGAAAAGTTGAGGAACGTACCCCCGTACGGATGCACGCCACCGTGCTGCGACATGCCGTTGATGGCTGCGCCCATAGCATGTTCCCGTACCCCAAACCAAACGTTCGACTGATCGTGATGACCGGGCTGGAAACTGACTTCACCCGATTTCGGCATCTCGTTCGATGAAGCCAGATCGGCTGAACCGCCAAAGAGGTACGGAACCGTTTTCTTGATTGCATCAATCGCTTTACCCGATGCCTGTCGGGTAGCCATTGGCTTATCGGTTGGCTTGAAGGTTGGCAGGTCTGCGTCCCAGCCGTCGGGCAAGATACCGTCGAATGAGCGTTGAAACTGCGCCGCTTTGTCGGGAAACTGACTTGTATAGGCTGCAAATCGTTTTTCCCAGTCATTTTGCAGGTCAGTTCCCCGCAGACCCGGCTCTCGCAGGTACGTTCCAACTGATTCAGGCACCACGAATGACTGGTCGGGATCAAAGCCTAAAAACTCTTTCGTTTTCCGTACGTTTTCTTCACCTAATGCACTGCCGTGCACTTTACTTGTACCCGCCTGTGGGCTGCCATAGCCAATCTGGGTACGTATGGCGATTATTGACGGTCGGTCGGTATCATCCTGGGCGGCCTGAATGGCCTTTTCGATGGCGGAAAGATCATTTCCGTCTGTCACCTGTTGTGTATGCCAACCGTAAGCATCAAATCGCTTCATCCGGTCTTCGGTAAAAGCCAGATCAGTTGGGCCGTCGAGCGAAATCAGGTTGTCATCGTAGAGATAGATCAATTTACCCAACTTCAGGTGCCCCGCCAGCGAGGCAGCTTCCGACGCAATACCTTCCATAAGATCACCGTCACTCACTAGCACGTAGGTGTAATGATCAACAATGTTGTGGCCTTCCCGATTGTAGGTAGCGGCCAGAAAGGCTTCGGCCATAGCCATGCCCACACCATTGGCAGCCCCCTGCCCGAGTGGGCCGGTTGTTACTTCAACACCCGGCGTCAGATTCGACTCGGGGTGGCCGGGGGTTTTAGAATGGATCTGCCGCAACTGCTGCAGATCGTTGAGCGACAGGTCGTAGCCGTAAAGATGCAGCAGGCTATAGAGTAAGGCTGAACCATGCCCGGCCGACAGAATAAAGCGATCACGGTTTGGCCAGTGGGGATCTTGTGGGTTAAACCGTAGAAAACGCGACCAGAGCACATAGGCCATGGGCGCGGCTCCCAGCGGCAGGCCGGGGTGGCCACTTCCGGCTTTCTGTACGGCGTCGACGGCCAATAATCGGATGGTATTTACACTCAGTTCGTCGAGTTGGGTGTTTTGGGTTGGCATACGAGGGGCTAATCAGCTAGAATGAATACCTGGTTTCCAGACCAGGAGGCAACGACTTCGTTACCCCAATTACTTTAACCCATGCCGCAGAAAATGGCTGTAAAAATTTAGCAAAATCCCGTTTTCGGGGTTGCAGGTAGTTGCTGGATGTATTCGTTTTGAAGAAATGATACTCTCACAGGCGGGGACGACATGCTCAACTTCGAACAAAAAATAAGGCCGGGGTTTTGCCCCGGCCTTAGCTAATTCAACGCTGGAATAGCCATTCACCTGCACAAACGCTCCAGGCCATTAGGCTGTCGCTTTCTTCACAACAACTGTCTGCTTGCTGTTGGCTGCCACCGTTACGGCTTTACCACGTACCTGAATAGTAGTTGACGAGGTAGAGAAATTTTCGACCGTCACTTGCTCCTGTGTGGTTGTTACCTGAAGCAGAGCACCCCGGAAACGGATCTTGAACGCAAACGATGTCCATCCGTCGGGGCAGTAGGGAGCCAACTGGAGTTGGTCATTCGCAACGCGCATCCCACCGAAACCTTTCACCACTGCCAGCCAGGTACCGGCCATACTGGTGATGTGGCAACCATCTTCCGTGTCGTTGTTATAATCGTCGAGGTCGAGGCGGGCGGTGCGGAGATACATTTCGTAGGCTTTCTCCTTCATGCCCAGCTTCGACGCCTGAATGCTGTGCACGCAGGGCGACAGCGACGACTCGTGCACGGTCATGGGCTCGTAGAAATCGAAGTTCCGCTTCAGCGTTTCAGTATCGAACTCGTCCTCAAAGAAGTACAGCCCCTGCAACACGTCGGCCTGTTTAATAAAGCACGACCGCAGAATCCGGTCCCACGACCAGTTCTGGTTCAACGGCCGCTGCCCTTTCGGAATATCAGAGACCGGCATGATTTCCTTGTCCAGGAAATCGCTCTGCTGAAGAAATACCTGCCGCGTTTCGTCGAACGGGTAATGCATATTCTCGACGATGTGTTTGGCTTTGGCAATCTCTTTCTCCTCGCGGAAATGAATGCGATCAGCCAGTTCGGCGTATGCTTCGGGATTCAGGCGTTTCACCGTATCAACGGCCTGCATGGTGTAGCGGAGCGTCCAGGCGGCGATGTAGTTGGTGTACCAGTTGTTGTTGACGTTGTTTTCGTACTCGTTCGGCCCGGTCACGCCGAGCATCACGTATTGCTGTTTTGCCTCCGACCAGTTGACGCGCTGGCTCCAGAATCGGCTGATGGCCACAAGCACTTCCAGCCCGTAGTCAACCAGGTACGTCTCGTCGCCCGTGTAGCGCACATAATCGTAGATAGCGTAGGCAATGGCTCCGTTCCGGTGAATTTCCTCAAAGGTGATTTCCCACTCGTTGTGGCACTCTTCCCCGTTCATGGTCACCATCGGGTACAGCGCTGCCCCGGCCCGGAATCCCAGTTTCTGCGCATTCTCGATCGCTTTTTCAAGCTGTTTATACCGGTAAATCAGCAGGTTGCGCGCTACTTTCTGGTCGGCGGTCGATAAGTAGAACGGCAGGCAGTAGGCCTCCGTATCCCAGTAGGTCGATCCACCGTATTTTTCGCCCGTAAAGCCTTTGGGGCCGATGTTCAGGCGCTCATCTTCACCGGTGTAGGTCTGGTTCAACTGGAAAATATTGAACCGGATGCCCTGTTGCGCGGCAATGTCGCCATCGATGGTGATGTCGTTCATTTTCCACTTATCGGCCCAGGCCTGCTGCTGCTCGAACAGCATTTTATCGAATCCCTTGCGCGTAATCCGTTGCATGTACTGATGCGCCTCTTTGATCAGCTCATCAGGGTCGTAGTTGAGCGACGACAGGTTTACGGCGTACTTATAAATCACCGTTTCCTGCCCCTGCCGACAGTCGAGCGAGATGCGGTTGGCCACGTATTTTTCGTACTTGATTGGCTGCGACTGGTAATCGAACTTCGCCCCGTTCTGCTCCACATCGACGCACATGCCTGTTACCACATGGAAGCCGGTCTTGCGGGTACGTAGCTCGATGTAGGCTTCACCATAGGCCGTTTCCTTCCGCACTTCATCCCAGAAGGTTTCGTCGTAATTGGCGTCTTTATTGCGAATAGCGCCGTCGATATAGGGCGTAATGGTGATCTTCGCGTCGAAATTCAGCGGAGTAATGCTGTACCGAATAGCGCCTGCTTCGTCATCAACGATCGAACAGAAGCGTTTCGAACTGACTTTCAGCTGCTTACCACTCTTCAATGTGGCCACAAACTGCCGTTCCAGGTAGCCCTCCTGCATATTCAGCACACGCCGAAAACCGCTCACCTCACAGGTATTCAGGTCGAGCGATTCGTATTCGATATCCACGTCGATACCAATCCAGTTGGCCGCGTTGAGCACTTTGGCAAAGTAGTCCGGGTAGCCGTTTTTCCACCAGCCGACACGGGTTTTGTCGGGATAGTACACGCCCGCCACGTAATTGCCAGGGAGTGTTTTACCCGTGAATTTCTCTTCAAAATTACCCCGGCCACCCAGCCGCCCATTGCCGAGCGACATCAGACTTTCGGTGACTTCATTGTGTTCGCGATGAAAACCATCTTCAACAACACACCAGGGATCATTGGTAAGGTACTGTTTCATAAAAGGTTATTATTCCAGGTTTCAAGATAAGACGTTTCCGTCGACCGCTGTGCGGCTCCAAGCACGTGGCTTATTGCTACTTCGTTGATGAGCGAAGTAATTGAAACCGCGCGACAGCCGACGGCAACTTTTCAGTAGCCCAACCCCTGAGCCCGTTCAACGGCGCTGAGCAGTTCGGTTACGGTTAGGTGTTCAAGCGACGGAACGACCAGATCAGCCTGTGTGAGCACGTCTGGAGAGCCAATGCCGAGGGCAAACATGTTGCCCCGTTTGGCGGCCTCAATACCCGCCACGGCATCTTCGAACACGATACATTCCTCGGGCAACACGTTCAGTTCGGCAGCGCCCTTCAAAAAAACTTCAGGGTCAGGCTTGCTATGGGTGATTTTGGAGCCGTCGATGATTGCGTCGAAGATGTGCGACAGGCCCACTCGATCAAGAATAAGCGGCGCATTCTTCGAGACAGACCCCAATGCAATCTTGATGGGTTGACCCTGTTCACCCGCCTGTTTTATCTGCGCCAGAAAGGCGTTGACACCCGGCAGGATGTCGGCTGGCGTCATTTCATTGACCAGATCAAGGTACCACTGGTTTTTCTGCGCGGCCAGTTCCAGCTTCCGCTCATCAGTAAGCGTAACGCCACCCAGTGCCAGAATCCGATCCAGGGAGTCCATTCGACTTACACCCTTGAGCGTTTCGTTGAACTCATGGGTAAAATCGAACCCAAGCGAATTGGCCATCCGCCGCCACGCCTGATAATGAAATACGGCAGTATCGACCAGCACCCCGTCGAGGTCAAAAAGGAAGGCTTTTATCATAAAAAGGAGTTTACTGTTTACAGTCTTCTGTGTTCCGCTAATAAAACGAATTGGTGATGAGCGAAGCAACAGAAGACAGCAGACTGTAAAAAGTTGACTGTTTTAATATCCACTCGCTTTTAGGGCGGTGAACAGTTTTTTGATGGTTTCGAGGCCGTTGGGGCCGTTTTGAGCAAAATAATAGAACACTTCCACATCGCCGCGATGCATGGCCACGTTCATATCCCCCGATTGCGATTTATGTTCCGCTTTAACCCAGTCGGCTACGATCTGGTAACTGTGTTTTCCGCCTTCCCCGAAGGTATGCGACACATCCAGCTCATAAACCGGGGCGCTGGCCAACACCTTTGTTTCGGGGTAGCCAGGCAGTTCGGCGAAGGATAAAGTGGTGGCCCGGCTCAGCGTACGGCCACCCAGTACGATTGGTTTCTTTCCCGCCAACCGGGCAACGGCTCTGAGCGTCAGAATCGTGGCGGCTTTATGGTGGGCGTGTTGCTCGGCCGAAGGCACCAGACAAAGCACCAGGTCATATCGGCCTTTGGTAAGCACTTCGTCTAACTGCCGCTCAACCAGCTCAATGTTCCAGCGACGACCGCCCAGATAAGGCGCCGGATCGGTGGAATAGCTATCGTCGACCTGATCGAAGAAGAAAAAATTGGTGATACCCATGACTTCGCCCGCTTTCATCAGTTCTTTCTTCCGAATAGCTGGCAATACACGCCGGCCAACAGCCGAATCGAGCAGATTCATGCCGTAATATTTGGAGGCCACCATGCCATTATAGCCACCCGAGGCGTCGGTTACGAGGGCCAGATCGGCTGAGCCGCCCAGTTCACGAACAAGCTTAAAAACCGTGACCGGAAACATGGTCTCATCGTCGGGGTGAGCCGTAACGATCAGTGTTTTAAACGATTGCGCAGCAACTCCCGTTGAAAGGAGGAGCAACAGAATAAGGAGACTACTTTGACTAAAACGCATTATACCTGGTTGAGCTGAACAACAAAGGTAATAAACACGAAACCGATAAGGTCTGAGTCAGCCCTTATCGGTTTTATCGAATCGCGAACACCCGATAGGTTCAGGTACGTTAACGTTCGTCAGGATGTCTGGAACAGCAGTTTGCTTCAGCCTCGACAGGCTGTGTTAAGAGATCCGCCACGTAACCTCGTAGATCGAGTTTTTGCCACAGCCTGCCGCCGAGTCGATTCCGTCGTGATGGTCGGTATGCGTACCGATCTTAGACCGCAGTTCCGCCCCCGTGAACGAATAAGACGCCACAGCAACCGGCCCATCACAATTAGCGTGAATTTTCCCCCACGTGTTTTCTACAACCCAATCAGCAACCTCTTTCAGTGCACCGCCAATGATCGGGATCTCGCCCAGCACACCGCTGGTGCCCGTGCTAACCAATTTGTGCAGACCATCTTCGATGAGTGCCGCCGTTTCAGATCGGCTACCTCCCCGGTTGGTTATATTATAGGCAATTCGCACTACGTCCGTATCAGCAACCTCAATACTGCCAAAAAAGAAGTTGACCTGCTTGCTACCATTGCCGTGATCGCCCATAAATTTAGTCTGAGTGATCGGCGCGCCCTTACCAACAACACTCACCGTAAACCCAACCGTGTTTGTGTCTTTCCGTAGCGAACGTACCCGGATTGCCTTGTAACTGTCGAGTGCAAAATTAAACGTACCCATGATCTTGTAAAGAGTTAAACTGGTTTACATTGCTCCGTTTTTATACTGTTTTCTGGACTACAGTTATTGCTTTTCTTAGCGAATCAGGTTCATTTATTTCACGATAATCAGGCGATTTTTTCGACATCATATCACGCCGGTTGACTACCGGCTTCGCTTAGAAAAAAGCGATCCAGGTAGAATAAATTAGCGGAAATAAAGGAGCACTGACTCGTTAACTGAGTCAAAATTCGGAACAGGTAAGCGAGGAGAAAATAGCGAATTATTGCTAGTCGTCCCGACGAAAATCGTGGGTATTTTGCGCCAGATCGGCAAGGTTAGGCCAGTTTTTGGCGAAGCGCTTTCGAGATAGCTTCCTGCGACGAATTGACGTGCAGTTTTTCGTAGATTTTGCGGAGATGCGCGTTCACCGTGTTGACGCTGATACCGCACACGTCAGCGATCATCTTGTAGCTGTTCCCATCGACGAGATGGGCCAGTATTTCTTTTTCGCGTTTTGACAGGTCGTAAAACTCAGGACGGGCAGCTTGTTGCTCCTGAAAAAACCGGAACACTTTACGTCCCACACCAGGACTAAGGGGTGTTCCACCCATGTATACGTCGGTAATGGCTTCCAGGAGTTTATCGGGCGGCGTCCCCTTCAGGAGGTAGCCCGACGCACCTGCACAAATAGCGGCAAATACTTTATCGTCGTCTTCAAAGACGGTTTGCATCAAAATCTGTATACCTGGGTACGTTGCTTTGATGGCTCCCGCCGCTTCAATGCCAGACACATCCGGCATCTTTATATCCATGATGACCACGTCGGGCCGACAGTGCGCCACCCGCTCTACCGCCCGGATTGCATTGGGAAACGTTCCGACCAGGTGGTAATCGTCGTTGTCGACCAGTACTAACCGGAGGTTATCGGCAAAGGTCTTGTCATCCTCGAAAATAGCTACCCGTATCATTTCCTTTGTTGGTTATAGTGGAATCATAAGCCGGATGATCGTACCCTGCCCGTTGGCAGATTCTATCTCCAGTTTGCCATCAAGTTCGGCAACCCTTTTCTGCATATTTTGCAACCCATTGCCCTCTCCCGACGTGTCGACCGTAAAGCCAATGCCATCATCGGTCACACCAATCCAGAGAAACTGTTCGTGTTTTCGGGCGTAGAAAGTCACGTGCCGGGCGTTGGCGTGTTTGGCAATATTGTGGGTTATTTCCTTGATAATCAGAAATAAGTGGCGCTGTTGTTCTACACTCAGTAAGTCGCGTTCAGGTACGTCGTGCTTAAACGTGAGGCTGATGTCACGGCTGTTCAGCATGGTGCTGACGAATGACCTGACTTTTTCCAGAAAATCAGTTGCATTATCGTTACCGGGACTGATGGTCCAGACCATACCGCGCATCGTCTGAACCATCTGGTGGGCCTCGTCTACCATTTTCTCGAGTAGCGGTAAACTGGCCTCCGGCTGCTTCGGAAATTTACGTTTGGCCAGTTCGCCCAGAAAGCTAATCGTACTGAGTGTGCTGCCCACATCGTCGTGAAGATCAGCGGCAATAGCGTTTCGGAGTTGCTGGAGCCGCAGCCTGCCGCGCAGTTTATAGAGCATCACGAGATACAAAATGACGCCTGCTACCAGCAGCCCGTAGCCAACCAGCATAGGAACAAACCAGGTACGTTGCCAGAACGCCTCTTCCAGCTCGAACGACAATGAACTGACCTTTAGCGGGTTGGCCATATTTTTAACCTCAAACCGGTACTGCCCGCCAAACAAATTCGCGTAGCTGACCGATTCGCTGCCCCCGTTGTCATACCAGCGGGGATCTTCGCCCACCAGCCGATAGGCATATCTTGTTGCTGGTGAACTGTTCCGATCACGAAACGAAATACGAAGATGCGTTTGACGATAATTGAGCCGAATGGGCTTACCAAGCGTGAAACTGGAATCTTGCAGCCCATTACTGGCCCAGAACCGGGTGAATTCTGGTTGCCGGGCCACCGCCATTCGCCCCCAAAGCAATAGCACAAGCAGCGAAGCAAAGCGGGTGATCATACCTTGAAGTGGGGCAATTTATCTGATTTAATCAACTGAAAACGAGCCAGATAAAAGCCATAGGTGATAATGGACAGCTTGATGATGGTCACTACTGGATTGATCTTCAGCCAGAACAGATCCTGCCAGCGGTTACCACCATACTGAGCGATGAGTGTACCTACCTGTGATATAGCCAGATCGTAGAACGTACCTAGAAACAGGGCCAGCAACAGCCAGAAAAGCGATTTTTTACGCAATGAATGGCTATTACGAATAAGGCTAATCAGGAAAAAAAAGGACAAGCCAGCAATCGATGCATTTAGAAACAGAAAGATGTTCAGGTTCATGAACTGGCTCAGTTGGCTGAAACCCGTCAGTAATACATAGAGTACATACATGCCGTACGCTAAGCGGATTGCCAGTTTCAACCACGCATCAGTAGCCAGTCCTGATAAAAGCAAGCCCATTGTTACCCCCGTTTTCACTGCCAGCACGGGATAAATAAATTGATTGTGGATGCCGCGAGTAGCCAGCACCACCGACAGAATACCCAGCGCAGTATCCAGTATCAGGTCAACACCATATACTACTTGAACACGGTTCAGGAATCGTCGGTATGTAATCACCATCAGGCTTGGAATGAGCCCTGCGTAGACGGCCAAATCCATGAGCGCATACGACATAATCATCAGTTTTACGGCCTTCCACAATAGCTGGGACAGGGGCGAATTGACCCTGTAAGTTTGAAAGAATTGGTGGCTCGTAGGCTCGTCGCACTGCTGGCCCTTGTCAGGGCACCAGCTTTATTGGCAGTTCCGTACACGGTTTGAGTTGGTGAATTCGCCGCGCGATTTGCGACTACTGATATGTCCTGCTCTGTACCATCTACATCCGTGGAAAATCCGTGAGTAGCAATCGGTACCTGTGTAGCGTGTCTGTTCGGCGCAAGCTTCAACCGCGTTGTGCTTTCCGTCAATGACGCCATTGGGCAATACGGGATAAAAACATGCACATTTTCATCCCGAAGTGAAAAGAACAACGTTAACGGCTTCTTTCCGGAGCTTTTCCACGCATCAACCAGCGCACCTTTTGCGAAGTAGTAGCCCTGCGTATTTGGGTAAGGGAATTTGGCTCGATTGGCCGTTATCTGGTTGTCAAGTGCATACGGATTAGTTGCTGGGGCTTCGGCCACTACCCATTGCCGTTTTCCATACTGCCAGAACATAGCCTTTCGGAAATCTGCCAGATAATAATCAGACCGTTGATCTGCACCGGTTCCGATCGAATCAAGGAGCCGATTTATTCGCGTGTGTACGATAACGGGTTGAAATTTATTCGTTGAGTCGAGACCAAAAAACAGGTGGAAACCAGCTACACTGTCCTGCGTTTGGTCAAATACGGTAAGGAGTTCATTAGTGAGCGTGATTACCCCCCTGCCTGGAAATTTATCCTCAAATGCGCTGATGCCCGCCCGGGTGTCACCATCGTTACTTAGCATTTGGCTGAGTGTGACTGAGTTGATCCATCGCTTCCCTTTTCTGACATGCACGGGCACATAAATGGATCGTGTGTATCGGCCCCAGCCAATCTCCCGGAAATCATCGTTTCCCTGGGCCATCGCCTGATTATTGAACAGGCTGAAGCACAACCCGAGCCACAGGTACGTTGCCTGGTTTCTCGCTTTCATGGTAGTACGTGAATGTGGTAGAACATTATGGTTGACAAGGTATTGATTTTCAGTCCAAAACCTACCTCAAAGTTAGCCACCTGACGTACCGTCGATCAATAGCGAATATTTGTCATCTGAACCAAAAAGGGCCATCCAACAACAGTCAGATGGCCCGGTAAGGGATAAAGAAAGTGTGTTACTTCTGTAACTCCAGCACGAGCGCCGTTTTAGCGGGTAACTGAACCGTTTTCAGGTCAGAAATTACGTCGCCGGTCATCACGTTTTTCGCACTGGTGAAGCCAGTGGTGCGTTCGCTAAAACGAGCCATATCCAACCCAATGGGCTTATCAGTCTGGTTGGTGGCTATCATGACGGTAGCTTTATCGTCGTAGCGGAAATACACGTAGGTGCCATTTTGCGGTAAATACTGCATCAATTTACCGGAGTGCAACGCGGGCGTGTTTTTGCGGTAATTGGCCAGGGTCTTTACGAAGTTGAACGCGTCGTTCTCGGCTTTATTCCGGCCCTCTTCCGTGAATTTATTCTCCTTGTCACCCTCAAAACCGCCGGGGAAGTCACGGCGAACTTCGGCATCCGACGGGTTTTTAAAGTTCTTCATCAGAATCTCGGTGCCGTAGTAGAAGTGGGGAATACCCCGCGTAGTGAGCAGCCAGGTTACGCCCATTTTGTACTTGTTGATGTCTTCGCCAACAACGGAGAAGAAACGGTCGGTGTCGTGGTTTTCGAGGAAAGTAACCAGCTTCATCGGGTCTTCATACACGGCATCCTGAGCCAGCACCTGCTGCACACGGTTAGCACCGTTATCCCAACCTTCGTTTTCGTTCAGGCCAGCGTTCATGGCCGTGTAGAGCACGAAATCAAGCCCGCCCGTCTGATTCGATTTGAACGGGAAGTTGATCTTGTTGCGGGTGTAGTAGGCCTGATCAACCGTGTTGTTTACCCACGATTCGCCGAAAGTGTACATCTTCGGATATTCGGCCTGAAGTGCGGCATTACACCGGTTCATAAATGGCTGATCATTATACATATACGTATCGATCCGCCAGGCATCGAGCGCAAACTCCTCAACGCTCCAGATCGCGTTCTGAATCAGGTACGTTGACACGAACGGGTTGCTCTGATTCAGGTCGGGCAGGAAGGGCACAAACCAGCCATCGAGCGTAACTTTCTTGTCGATAGCCGACGAATGCGGATCTGTAACGGGCTGGTATTTGTAGGATGTGTTGGTGTAGGTTGGCCATTGGTGAAGCCAGTCTTTCATCGGCATGTCTTTTAAAAACCAGTGGTTGATACCCACGTGGTTATACACGGCATCCTGCACCACACGCATACCCATAGCGTGCACTTTTCTGTTGAGCGCTTTGTAGGCTTCGTTGCCGCCCAGCCGTTTATCGACGGTATAATGATCGGTAAAGCCGTAGCCGTGGTAAGCCGACCTCATCGCGCCGCCTTCGTTGGTTTGTGGCTGGTTATTCTCAATCACGGGCGTCATCCACAGCGCCGTTGCGCCCAGTTCCTTGATGTAATCGAGGTGGTTTTCAACGCCTTTCAGATCACCACCATGCCGAAGAAACGGACTATTCCGGTCCGACTCTTTATCGGCCATATCATCGAACTTATCGTTGGTGGGGTCGGCACCGCTAAACCGGTCGGGCATGAGCAGGTAAATAAAATCGGCCGACGACAGCCCCTGCCCTTTTGGCTGATTATCACGAGTTTTGAGCTGATAGGCACGCGTGATGGTTTGTCCACCGTTTTTACCGACAATTTGCAACGTACCTGCTTTTGTCGTGGGTGCGATGGTCAGGTCCAGAAAGGCGAAGTTTTTGTTTTCAACCTTCGAAGCCTTGACCAGTTTAACGCCGGGGTAATTGATGGTGTAGGTCAACGTACCTGCATTGGGGCCGTAAACGAGCAGTTGCAGGTTGGGGTTTTTCATACCGACCCACCAGTTTGTTGGGTCAACCCGCTGAATCTGTGGCGTCTGTGCAAAGACAATTCGACAACAGAATAGGATTATGAGAAGGAAAAATGGCTTTTTCATGACCAAAATTAATCAGATTTTGGTCTGCTGTTTACAGATTTCAGTTGGCAACCAGTAGCCAGCAACTGTTCTGCCAGCCGGGAATAGATTCTGCAAACGTTACACAGACCGATCGCTGAGCTTTCATCATCCAGGTCAACACCAGATCAACGACTCATCGAACACAGTTCATATCACGACGAAACCTTCGTTCATTGGCTGAAGACAAGGGAACGGTCAACCGGATCAGACCGGTCAGGTAGGTATCTTTCCCCGGCGAGAACCCCCGCTGATCGCCAGGGTCGTGTAACGGTAGCCCCAATTCGGCCCGCCGATCGGCCAGGACAATCGCCTCTGTTCCGCGTAGCGAAGACGCATATGGATATACCGTGCTGACATCGTCTACGTAGTCGCTGCTCGGCAGCGTATGGTTTAGCTCCAGCGCCAGGAGCCACTGACCGGGCAATCGAAGGGTAATACCTGCCCCGCCAGATGCCAGCACGGCTAGCCGACTGTACCCGTCGCCCTCCGTATCGAGCCGGGGCAAACGTACCCAGCGATCCTGATACCGCGCCTGGGGAGACAGGTATGTAAATCCTACTCCAACCACGAGATACGGATTAAGCTTCGGTTTGGCCGAAGCGGGCAGCAGATCCAATTGAAGTCCTCCCGCCAATTCGGGATTCGTACTTCTGAACGACAGGTTATTGGCCTCATGGGAGGTTCCCTGCTGTGACCCTTTCAACTGAATAACCCGAACCTCTGCCCGCGTCGACAAATGATCGGTGAGTCGGTAGGCAAGTCCGGCAGCTATGGCAAATCCGATTTCGCCCCGCCGAAACGCAACCCGTTCATTCAGATCACCCAGGTAGTTGGCTGCCCCCACGCCAGCGGTAAAGGCCAGTTGTCCGGGCTCGTCGGGGCGACTAAAACGGGACGATTGCTGTGCGTGAGCGGTTGTGCCAGCGCATAGGACTAATAAGCAGGTAACTAGTTTTTCGTTGAGTCGGATAAGCATAGGCAATAGGCCGGGAAGTAATCCCAACCAAACGTCCAACCGGGATCAGCCGATCATTATTGCCTCAATTCTACCATATGGACTATATACTTTATAGACAACTTGTGAGCACTCCTATTTTGACAGCGCATACGCATCAGCCCAAAAATCAATCAAAAAAATTCAGGTAGTGTGAACACTTTTCTCTATTTCAATGTATGTACATTAAATACATATACAATAAATAAACTCGATCATGGAAGCGCAAGCAACTACCGCCACAACATGGGTCATTGACCCGACTCACTCAGAAGTTCAGTTTAAAGTGAAGCACCTGATGGTGTCGACTGTAACAGGTTCATTCAGCAAATTTGATGGTCAGTTGACCATGACTGGCGATGATTTCCAAGACGCCGACATCTCATTCTCTGCTGACATTGACAGCATCAGCACGGGCAACGAACAGCGCGACGGCCACCTGAAGTCTGGTGAGTTTTTTGATGCCGGGCAGTTTCCTCAACTGACGTTCAAATCGACCAGCATGACCAAAACGGGCGACGATACCTATAACCTGACTGGTGACCTGACGCTGCACGGCGTAACGAAATCTGTCACGTTGAAAGCCGAGTACGGTGGACAGATGCAGGATTTCTACGGTCAGACCAAAGCAGGTTTCGAAGTAACCGGCGTCATCAAGCGGAAAGAATATGGTCTTACCTGGGACGGCGTAACCGAAGCCGGTGGCGTAGTGGTGAGCGACGACGTACGCCTGATCATGAATATCCAGGTAACGAAACAAGCCTAATTTAACACACCAGTAGGTGTCCAATAGTCGTCGGCTACTCCACGGACTGGTCATTCGTCGCTGTCGGTTAGTTTGCTGACAATGCATACCGACGAGGCGTACTGACAACTTTATACCTCCCACCGTACCACCTTTCATAAACGTAAAAGAGCCGGATCATTCCGGCTCTTTTACGTTTATGACCTCTGTTCAGCCGATCACTTGACCACGGTAGCTTCCAGTTCAACAGTCGCGGTCTGGTACAGCCCTTTTACTTCAACCAGCGTAGTTGCCTGCTTAATGCCATGCCTGGCCGTAAAACCCTGATAGACATCCAAACAGGTGGTAAAGAATTCGGCTGTTGAGGTAGTGAACACATTCAGGCGCACAATGTGCCTGCATTCGTAGCCGGCCTCGCTGATCAGCTGCTCTACATTCCGAATGGTTTGTAGCAACTGGGTTCTCATGTCGGCATCACTGACCTGTCCATTTTCGTCGATGGCTACCTGACCAGAGCAGTAGAGCGTGCCTTCGGGCTGTTTAACGTCAACGGCCTGTGCCGAATTGGTATATTCACCCCATTTCCAGGGATCAACTGTTCGCTTTTCCATTTTCTTTCTGTGTTTGAGTTAACAAGTATGCTTGTCGGTTGACGATACAAAAATTGAGGTCGACACTGACAGCCTTATGTCATACCCTGTTCGGTAACACAAAAAAATCGTACGCTCGCTGGGCAAGTTGGCTCAGTTGCTGCTGTAGTTCGGCTGGTTCGAGAACGGTGATAGCACCCGCGTAGGGCAAAAGCCAGGCAGCCAGATACGGAAAAGAGCCGATAAAAAACGTCATCTCCAGCTCACCGGTTGGCAATGCCGTTTCATAGGCCCAGCCATACTGGTGTTTCGTATCGTGCAGGCGCTGCGCTTGCTCGGTCCACACGCTGGCGGGCTGAAAGCGAACAACAACCTTCTCTTTTCCCCGCCGGGCAGCTTCATCAACCCAGTATTGCTGTAGCGTTTCCGACCGGGCTGTGAATACTTCCTCACTGATTGACAACTGCGTTATCCGATCTATCCGGAAGTTTCGGAACGCCTGTCGCAAACGGCAAAAGCCCACAACGTGCCACTGCTGACTTAGATACAGACCGATCGGCTCCACATGGCGCGTCGTCATCTCACCTGAATTGGCGGCACTGTAGCGCAGGAGAACGACCCGTTTCAGGGTGATGGCCGTGACCAGTTGCTGGTAGGTATCCGGCGGGTTTGGTTGGTCTCCCACCCCCATAACCTGGATGCGCGGAGCGACCATTTCGAGGTGATCCCGGTCGGTGCGTCGCAGAGCGGCCCGCAACTTATCCATCGCAGAGCCGGTGAACTGCGCGGTTGACGCGTCAGTCAGGCCCGTTGCCAGCTTTTCGGCGGTCAGTAGCGCCGTTGCTTCCTCGCGTGTAAACAGGATCGGAGGCAACCGATAGCCATCTACCAGCGTGTAGCCTTTCCCGTCCACAGTCACGACCGGAACACCCGCCTGTTCAAGGGTTCGGATATCGCGGTAAATGGTTCGGGTGCTGACGGCAAAACGACGGGCCAATTCCGTACCTGACAGGAGACGTTTCGATTGTAGAATGGTAAGCAGGGTTACCAGCCGGGAGAGGCGGTTTGTTTCATTCTCCATTACGTAGTGGGCAGCATCTACCGATTTAGGCAATCTGTCGCGTTTTGCTGAATCAGTATTTGTATCCAGCAGTCTAGGTACGTTGTCAGCTCATCACTAAATAGCCCAGCCATGCATTCCGGCTGGGCTATTTAGTGATGAGCTGACAACGTACCTACAACGCTAGACCACTGCGACGAAGCATGGCCTGCGGCGATGGTTCGCGCCCCCGGAAATTCTTATACAACTCCATCGGCTTTTCACTACCGCCTTTTTCCAGCACATGCTGGCGGAATTTCCGAGCCACTTCTTTAGCCCCTAAACCGCCGTTCTGCTGAAAGTACTCGAACGCATCGGCATCCAGTACTTCGCTCCATTTGTAGCTGTAGTAACCAGCCGAGTACCCACCCGCAAAAATGTGTGAGAAGGCCGTGCTGAACGACGTTCCGCTCACCCGTGGGAACAGGTTCACCAATGAATCAGCGTGACTTTCCACGTCGGTTACCGACTCGCCGGTTGGCTGGCGGTCGTGGAAGTACATATCGGTAAGCCCAAAACGCAGTTGACGGAGGTTGGCAATGCCCGCCATGAAATTCTGGCTGGCACGAATCTTCTCAACCAGCGATTGCGGAATCACTTCGCCGGTCTGGTAGTGTTTGGCAAACAGGTTCAGTGCTTCGGGCGTGTAGCACCAGTTTTCCATCACCTGCGAGGGCAACTCAACGAAGTCGCGGGGAACGCTGGTGCCGCTCAGGCTTTCGTACTGGCCATTGGCCAGCATGCCGTGCAGGGCATGACCAAACTCGTGAAATAGCGTGGTTACTTCGTAGAATGTCAGCAACGACGGGCGCGTTTCGGTAGGGCGAGTGAAGTTGCAGACATTGACAATGTGCGGGCGCAGGTTTACACCATTCACAATCTTCTGGCCCTGCACGTCATTCATCCAGGCACCGCTCCGTTTACCAGCGCGAGGGAAATAATCGCCGTAGAACACCGCTAGAAACGTACCGTTCTGATCAAATACCTCGTAAGCTTTGACCTCCGGGTTATAGACCGGAATCGAACTATTCTCGTTGAACGTGATACCGTATAGCTTATTGGCTACGGTGAAAACGCCCTGCAACACGTTATCAAGTTCGAAGTACGGCCGCAGCATTTCATCGTCGAGATCCAGCTGTTTCTTCTTCAGCTTCTCGGCATAGTAACTGTAGTCCCACTGCTCAATCCGGTCGCCTGTAAATCCGTTGGCTTGCGCGTAGGTGGTGAGTTCGTTTAGCTGACTTTCGGCGGCAGGGCGGGCATATTGCACCAGTTCGTCCAGAAACGATTGCACTTTCTCGCTCGAGCCAGCCATGCTTTCTTCCAGGACAAAATCGGCGTGGGTTTTGTAGCCCAACAGGTTGGCCCGGTCGTAGCGAAGCTGAACCATCCGCTTGATGATTTCCTGATTATCGTTTTTATCGCCGTGGAATCCGCGCCCGTTATAGGCCCGGTACAGTTTCTCGCGAAGCGCGCGATTGTCAGCATACTGCATGAACGGGCCGTAGCTCGGCGCCTGTAACGTGAAGGCCCAGCCGGTCAGATTTTTCTCCTGCGCTACTTTTTTAGCCGATTCCTTCGCGAAATCCGGTAGGCCGCTTAACTCATCCTCGTCCGCAACTTCCATCACGTACTCGTTGGTTTCGTTGAGCACGTTCTCGCCAAACTGGATAGAAAGTTGCGATAATTCCTTGTCGATCGCCCGGAGCATGGTCTTATCGGCATCGTTCAGATTGGCTCCGTTCCGGGCAAAGCGCTTGTACGTTTTTTCGAGAAGCATGTGGCTTTCTCCGTCGAGTTTCAGGTTCGCCCGATGCTCATATACGCTCTTGATACGCGCAAACAGCTTGTCGTTCAGGGTTATATCGTTGCCGTATTCCGTCAGCATGGGCGATACTTCCTTCACGATCTTCTGCAGTTCGGGGCTTGTTTCAGCTGCGTTCAGGTTGAACAGCACCGATGTAGCCCGGCTGAGTTGGTCGCCTGTCCGTTCCAGGGCAACGATCGTGTTGGCAAAGGTGGGATTATCCTTGTTGTCGGCAATCGCATTCACTTCTTTCCGGCCAGCGGCAATGCCTTCCGTGATGGCGGGCAGGTAATGCTCATTCTGAATAAGCGGAAATGGAGCCGTTTCGTGAAGTGTCTGAAACGGTTTCAGCAGGGGATTAGTAGTCATACTTGTAGTTGGTATCGAACCGGATGGAGCCGTCGACCGGGCAAGCGCTGCGTCGGCGAATGCGACGACATAGCAAACCCATACGGTGTACCGACGAGCGGATTGGCTGATCGAGGGTAAAACACAAAAATAAGCATTTAGTGCTCGAAGCCTGTCGTATTCGCCGGTTCCGTCTACCGCATTTTCTGTTCAGCTACGACGCGCTACTCCATCAGGAAATGCCGGAACCACTGCCCTGACCCTTTGATGATGCGCTGCTGAGTTCGGTGGTCAACGTGAACCAGACCGAACCGGGGACGATAGCCTTCAGCCCACTCGAAATTGTCGAGCAGTGTCCAGACGAAATAACCGGTAATGTCGATGCCCTCAGCTTTAGCCTGACGTACCTGTTGCAGGCATTGCACGTGGTAGGCCGTACGGGCCGTGTCGATGACCTGCCCGTTGTCTATCTGATCGTAAAAGGCCGCACCGCTCTCCGCCACGATCCATTTGTGCGACCCATCGTACAAACTGAACTGCCGGAGAATGTGCAGCATGCTGTTTGGATGAACCTCCCACCCCATCTCCGTGATCGCATCGACCTGCCGGCGGTTGGGCGACACATCACGACCCCACAGATACGGTACCAGCATGGAATGTTCAACCACCACCCGGAAATAGTGCTGCAATCCGATCAGGTCGAAACCAAACGCCAACCGTTCCTGGTCGCCGGGTTTGGCAAATCGTTTTTGAATCGATTTCAGAAACGGTAATTCCCGCTCTGGATACCCTAAACCAAGCGCAGGCTCAATAAAGAGGCGATTCAACAGGGCGTTGGCCCGTTGCGCAGCCTGGACATCCCGTTTCAGCGGGCTGATTGGTTCGACAGGCGAGCAGGAGAAGGTAGTACCGATGACGGCGCCAGGTACGTTGTCGCGGATGATTCGGCCACCATCGGCCTGCGCAAGGGCGGCGTGGTGAATCACCGCTGGCACACTTCTGAAACTGCGCCGGCCCGGTGCGTGCATGCCCACCAGGTAGCCCAAAATCGTGAAGGCAGATGGCTCATTGAGCACAAACCAGTGTTTCACCTTATGACCAAACGCCCTGACAATCAATCGCACATAGTCAGAAAACCAGATCAGTATTTCCCGATTTACCCAGCCGCCCCGGTCTTCGAGTGCCTGAGGCAAATCCCAGTGGAAAAGCGTAATCCAGGGCGTTTGGCCCTGCCGAATGCATTCATCGATCACCTGATCGTAAAACGCCAACCCGGCTTCGTTCACGCGCCCCGTCCCCTGTGGTAATACCCGCGACCAGGCAATGGAAAAGCGAAAGGCGCTGAAGCCCATCTGCTTGTTCAGCGCAATATCCGTCTTGTATCGGTTATAAAAATCACAGGCCATCAGGGCATTTTCGCCGGTCTTTATGGCACCGCGCTTCTGCGAGAACGTGTCCCAGACAGAAGCACCCCGCCCGTCGGCCAGGGTGGCGCCTTCAATTTGAAACGCTGCCGTGGCCGTTCCCCAAACAAAATCAGCCCCAAAATCGGCTCGGTGTAGCAATGACGTCAACGGAAAATCAGATCAATTAACGGCAAGTTGGTTTGCTTACGCCGGATAGTACCGCCCAGGGTGATTAACAAACTGTTAAGTCGTCTGTCTGGCCTGCACTCCTTCGCGGTATGAATAGTCTACAACTGCTAAAAATAGCCAGGCAGGAGACAAATCGTTACTTGATTCGGTTTGTATGTTGCGAGTTGATAAAACCGTTAGGTACGTGCGTAGTTTCGTATAAATGAGCACGCAGCTTTTCAGCTGAGACGGATTCAATGCAACGCCCCTTATGAAAGAAATTAAGGCCATTATTGCCGGTTATGATCAGATTGACCGCCAGCAGACTCAGGCAGCGCTGGCTACGGTGGTGCGGGTTGAAGGCTCGTCGTACCGCCGCACGGGTGCCCGGATGCTGGTTATGAACGACGGTCTCTGGATAGGCGGCATCAGTGGTGGCTGTCTGGAAGGCGATGCCCTGAACCGTGCCCGATTGGCCATTGCACAGGCAACGCCGACCAAGATCACTTACGATACCACTACCGACGACGAGCACCAGATCGGCGTAGGGCTGGGCTGTAATGGCATTATCGATGTGCTCTTTACCCCCCTGGATTTCACCGACGCCGCAAACCCTGTTGAAGTACTTAAACACTGTATGAACGAACGCCGTCAAACGCACGTGCTCATCACGATTACCGGTCTCCAGGGTAGTTGGGACACCATAAAGGAGGGCGACGTTATTCGCTACACCAGTGCCGAAAACCTGAACGTGCTTAATAATCCCCTGATTCAGGCTCAATTGGAGCAGCGTCTACAGGAACGGCTGGCCAAGGGTGTATCAGCACCGTATCGGCTCGATAATGGGCTGGGGTCGGTGCTCGACGCGTTTATCGAAATTGTATCGCCGGAAATCCACCTGGTTCTCTGGGGCCACCAGTACGATGTGTACCCACTCACGCGCCTGGTAAAGGAACTTGGCTGGCGCGTCACGATTGTAGCCAATGCCTTGAAAGTGAACCGGAAAATTGCCGACCTGGTCGACGAGGTCGTTCACCCCGATAGGTTTTCCGACATTCTGTTCGATGACTACACGGCCATTGTGCTTATGTCGCACGACTACAAAACCGATAAGCAAAACCTGCCTGTCGCCCTGGCCACCAAAGCACCGTATATCGGTATGCTGGGGCCACGGGTACGTTCCGAAAAACTATGGGCCGAACTCGCCGATGAAGGTAAACCCATTGAAGCAGCAGACTTTCCCCGGATTCACGCCCCTGTCGGTTTAGACATTGGTGCGGTATCGCCAGAAGAGATTGCGCTGTCACTGGCTGCTGAAATCAGAGCGTCTTTCTCCGACCGCGACGGCACGTACCTGCGTCTGCGGCAAAGTACCATTCATGTTCGCGAGCACGCCTGAGTGATGCAGTGCTAGCGGGTGAAGAGCAGACAAACCGGCATCGACACGGCGACTTCCGTGCCGGTGAAGGTGAGTAGTCCGGTTTGTTTATCCCGCCGAAACACGGTGACATTATCAGTATCCTGATTAGCCACCAACACGAAATTTCCGGTTGGGTCGATGGCAAAGTTTCGGGGTGTTTTGCCGCGAACAGGCTGGTGCCCAACGAACGTAAGTAACCCGGTTTTCTGGTTAATGCCGTAGATGGCCAGGCTCTCGTGCGCCCGGTTAGACCCGTACAGGAACTTACCGTCGGGCGAGATGTGAATATCGGCGCTCCAGGTACGTCCGGTATACGCCTCGGGCAGGGTTTTACTTGTTTGCAGGGTATCTAACCGACCCTTTTTGTAGCGAAAAGCCGTAATCAGCCCGCCCATTTCCTGAATTAGGTACGCAAATTTTCCGTTGGGATGAATGGTAAAATGGCGAGGGCCAGAACCGGGTGTCACCGCTGTGAACGGTGGCTTGCCGGGCAACAGCTGGCCGGTCCTGGCGTTCAGGGTGTAGCTTACTACCCTGTCTGTCCCTAAATCGGGCACAAACACATCCCGGTTATTGGGAGCGATCGTAATGGAATGCACATACGGTTTCGTCTGCCGTTCAGGGTCGATGCTCTTCCCTTCGTGTCGGATCAACTGCGATACCTTCCCCAGGGATCCATCTGCTTCAATTGGCAGTATACTGATACTCCCGCTGTTATAACAACCCACGATCAGCCATTTCCGGGTTTTATCGACGGCCAGATGCACACCGCCTTTATCGCCCAGCGCCTCCGAATTCAGTAGCGTTAACGCATGGGTTTGCTGGTCAATTGAGAACGCGCGAACGGAATCGCCGGTGCCGCCGCCAACGGCGTACAGAAATCGGTGATCCGGCGAAAACGCCAGAAACGATGGATTCGACACTCCTTTGGCAATACCAGCCTGTGTTAGTTCACCGGTCTGGGCGTTGAACCGATAGCCATAAATTCCCTCGCTGGTTTTACGGGTATACGTACCTACATAGAGGAAATAGTCGCTGTTTTGCGCAACGCTAAAAATGCTCAGCAGGCATAAAAGCCCCGTAATCAGTCCATTTTTCATGATTATTCGTTCCCCGACAAACGAGTAAGTGAGGCTAGCCACGTGACAACTAGCGACAACAAACCAATAAAACCTACCGACTGACTATCAACATGATAACGAACTATTTCTGTGAAGTTGCGGCGCGTTTTTTAGTCGTAGCCTGCGCCTGGTAGCTAATCTTGAAGAGTGTTCCGTTCAGATCGTCGGTCACGTAGAGCGAGCCGTCAGGGCCCTGCGCCAGTCCACAGGGGCGGTGCTGAACGGGGCCGGTTGGCTTCACCAGATCAGTACCCGCAAAATTGTCGGCAAAGATCTCCCACGGGCCTGACGGCTTTCCGTTTTTGAACGGAACAAAGCCTACCAGGTACCCTTTGTGCAGCGGTTGCGACTGACCATGAAATGCAATGAACGCCCCGTTACGATACCGCTCCGGAAAGGCCGTTCCCGTATAGAACAACAGCCCGTTTGGACCCATGTGGGCCGGGAAGGCAGCCGTTGGATCGATCGTGTTGGCTGTTCCGGTTTTCTTACCATCGCCACCGTACTCGGGTGCCAGAATTTTCTTTTTCTGCAGGTAATCGAAATACACGTAAGGCCAACCCGCATCATCGCCCTGATGAAGTTCGTACATGGTTTCGGCGGGCAGCTCGGCACTTTGCTGCGGCGTGTAATACTGCGGGTAGAAATCGTCGAAAGCGCCCCGGCCGTGCTGCATGACAAAGAGCGAGTTCGTTTTCGAGTTCCAGTCCAGACCAACCACGTTTTTCAGTCCCGTTGCAAACCGAACACCGCTCGAAAATGGCTGGTCAGGTACGTCAGCTTTGAAACGCCAGATACCCGCCGCCGAATCCAGCAACGGGCAGGGCATCATGCCTTTCCCCGTTCCCGCAACCCGACAACGGTCATTGTCTGAGGCGATATTCACGTAGATATTTCCCTGATTGTCAAGCGCTATCGACTTCGACTTATCCCTGTCTTTCTCACGCAGGCCCGTCACCAGTTTCTCCGGCTCGTCGGGATTGATTACCTCCTGCTTGTCATTGAGTTTATACCGGAAAATGCTGTTGTTCGACGACGTGTACAGATAACCATCTTTAATGAAAATGCCGGTTCCGGGATAGGTACCAAAACCAGTACGCTCATCAACAACGCCATCCTTGTTCGTATCGCGGAGGCGGTATATGCCTTTGCCGTCTTTCAGCTGGGCGAGTTTCACATAGATATCGCCATTCTTACTCACCACAACGTGACGGGGAGCGCCCAGATCGTCGGCCACAATAGAGGCTTTAAAACCCGTTGGCAGCTTAATATCGGTGGGGTTGATCAGCCGTTTAACCGCTGTTGTCGGTTTCACTGGTGGGCGATTGCTGGCATACGTACCTGCGCTGGTGATGGTCAGAAAAGACGTTAACAGGCAGGTTAACGAAACTAACGTAGAGGTCATGAGTAAAGAGGATCAGTCTGGGCGGAGGATTCTCCACGGCTGATAAAGGCGATGCATGGGCCCTGCTTACCCTATTTTCAGTTGTATCTCTGGTTCATTTACGAAAGAACGGCTGGTCAACTGTGCCGGTTTTGTGTTAAATCAGGTACGGTAAAACTATCGGGCCAGCAGGTCGTTAACTGAGTGCAATCAACGACCATTGAGAAAACTTATTCCTATTCTGACGCTATTTAAGCAGGCCTTCACCAACCTGAAGACCAATGACCCCATTAGGATGGCGGGGGCAACAGCCTTTTTTGCCTTTTTTGCGTTGCCTCCCAGTATGATCATTGTCAGCCAAGTGCTGAGTCTACTATTTAACGATTACGAACCGGCAGTAAGCGGGCGCTTATTTCGGGAACTGGCAGAGTTGCTTGGTACCCGGAGCGCCAACCAGTTGAAGGATATTTCCCAGCATCTGCAACCGCAGAAGACAGACGGCTGGCTCATGATTGTCAGCCTGTTCATCTTGCTGCTGGCCTCAACAACGATGTTTGAGGTGATAAAAAACTCGTTGAACCAACTCTGGAACATCAAGGTAAAAGCAGGCGCGCCCCCAACCCGTTTTGTTCGAAACCGAGCCAGCGCACTGGCCATTATTATTGCGTCTGGCCTGCTGGTCACGGCCTCCCTGACAATAAACCGAATGCTGACCCTGCCAGCCTCTACGCTGACTGGCGCCACGTACTTGTTAACAACCGACATCATTCGCCTCCTGGTATCGCTGTTGACTTTGTCATGCTGGTTCGCCCTTTTGTTCAAGTACTTACCTGATATTCAGATCAGCTGGCGAGCCGTTTGGGTGGGTTCATTCGTCACGGCGTTACTGTTCACCATCGGCGAAGAAATGCTGACCCTTTTGCTGACCGATCGGCAAATGCAGGCCGTTCATGGCCGGTCGGGCGGTATTACGCTCGTGTTGCTGCTGGTCTTTTATTGCTCCCTGATCTTTTATTTCGGTGCCGCTTTCACCCGTCAATATTCGCTCTGGGCTGACCTGGAGGCTACTCCCGCCGATAATGCAGTTGGTTACCTGATTACCGAAGTAGAGAAACCAGACACCCACCCGGCCAGTTAGCCACTGGCAAAGCTGCCCGATTCGTTGACGACGTACCTGGCATTTCGGCGATTGTCCCGGCTGACCAACCATCCTCGGCGCGAATCAGCTATTTTTGGCGCTTCTCAACCGATTCTATATGCTGACTGTTGCCGACGCCGACCAACTCCTTGCCGATCACGGTATGACCCTCACAACCGAAACGGTGCCATTTTCAAAGGCGCGGGGGCGGGTACTGGCCGAAACCATTCTGGCCGATCGTGATTTCCCCCCGTTTGATCGGGTGGCTATGGACGGAATTGCCATTCACTACGATTCCCTCGCCAACGGTCAGGTAACGTACCCAATACTGGCTATTCAGCGGGCAGGTGAACCGCTGCAACCACTACCTGACCCTACCGGCTGCCTTGAGGTCATGACCGGCGCTATGTTGCCAACGGGCGCAGACACAGTCATTCGGTACGAAGACCTGTCTATTACGGACGGTGTGGCCACGCTGACCATTCCCACCGAAATGGAACGAGGGCAGAACGTGCATAAACAGGGAACAGACCGGCGTACGTTCGATGTGTTGCTCCCGGCGGGTACAATGCTGCGGCCGGTTGAACTGGCCGTAGTAGCCTCGGTTGGGCAAACCTCCGTATCGGTACTGAAGCGGCCGCGTGTGGCGGTGATTGCTACCGGCGATGAACTGGTCGACACGCATCAGACACCCCTCCCCCATCAGATCCGGCAATCGAACGTGTATATGCTTCAGGCGGCTCTGTACGATATGGGCCTCGACGCTTCGGTACACACGTTTCCCGACGATGTGGCCACGATAACCGCGGGTTTATCGACCCTGCTCACGAACCACGATGTACTGATCATGACCGGTGGCGTATCGGCCGGGAAAGCCGATTTCGTGCCCGAGGTGCTGGGTGGTCTGGGCATCCGGTGTCATTTTCATAAGGTAGAGCAACGGCCGGGTCGGCCGCTGTGGTTCGGCAGCAGCCCTGATCAGCAGCGCGTGGTTTTTGCTCTGCCAGGGAATCCGGTATCCACGACCATGTGTTTTTACAGATACGCCCGGCCCTATCTGCAAACCGCCATGGGGCTCACCCCCGACCCGCCACTCTACGTTGAACTGGCCAAACAGGTTACGTTCAAGCCAGCGTTCACCTACTTCATGCCCGTCCGGCTTGAAGCCATGCCAGATGGACGCCTGCTGGCCAATCCTCTTCCGGGAAGCGGCTCCGGCGATTTCACTAATCTGACCGCCGCCGACGCGTTTCTCGAACTCCCCGCCGCCTCAACCGTATTTCCCGCCGGTACGTTAGCCCCCGCCTGGTCGATCGGTTAGGTCCATCGCTATTTTTCGTAGACTACTGCCAGCTCGTTCCTGTCGCCGGAAAAGGTGTAGATTCGGGCTATCACTTGTTCACTTATTCTATCCGGTAACTCCCGAATGAAAAATCAATTGATTCTCTTCGTTGGATTAAGTTTGATCGTACTGGCTGGTTGTCAGCGGACCAGCCGGTCGGGCGAGTCGGCAGAGGCCGCCGGCCTGTATAAAAGTCTGGCGGCCAAGCGGATTGATCTTCCTAACGGTTGGTCATTGACCCCACCCGGACGCAGCCTCGACCTGGACGACCTGCCGCTCACAATGGCCGTGTCTTCGTCGAAGAAATACATTGCCGTTACCAACAATGGCCAGAGCACGCAGAGCATCACGCTGATCGACGCGTCTACGCATCAGATTCTCGACACCGCCCGCGTGGGAAAAGCCTACGTCGGTCTGGCCTTCAGCGAGGACGAATCCCGGTTGTTCGCCTCGGGCGGTAACGACAATAAGGTGCTGACCTACCGAATTGACAAACAGCAACTGGTAGCCGACGAATCCATTGTGCTCGGGAAACCCTGGCCCGTGAAGATCTCGCCAACGGGACTCTGTGTCGATAGCAGCAAAGACCGGCTGTATGTGGTGACGAAGGAAGATAGTTCACTCTATGTGGCCGACACAAAGACGCATCAGGTACTAAAGCGGCTACCCATCGGGGCGGCGGCCTACACCTGCCTGCTCGCGCCTGACAAGCAGGAACTGTACGTCTCGCTTTGGGGCGGTGCCGGTGTCGCGGTGGTCAACGTAAACACCATGCAGGTAGTGGCGACAATTGCGACGAATAAAAACCCGAACGACCTGCTCCTGACCCGCGATGGCAAGTACCTCTACGTTGCCAACGGGAATGACAACACGGTGGCGCTGATCGACGTGGCCCGGCGACAAGTGATCGAAACCCTGACCGCGTCGCTGTTCCCGGATGCTCCCGTTGGTACTACGCCGAACGGACTAGCCCTGAGCGATGATGAGGCGACCCTGTATATCGCCAACGCGGATAACAACTGCCTGGCGGTCTTCGACGTGTCGCGGAAAGGACATAGTTTGTCCAGCGGGTTTATTCCGACCGGCTGGTACCCAACGGCGGTAAAAGTGATCGGGTCTACCCTATTTGTCACCAACGGCAAAGGCTTCTCGTCGAAGGCCAATCCGAAAGGGCCAAACCCGGTTAGAACACGTACGCCACAGTATGTCGGGGCCAACCCACAGGCCAATCCCGGACCGGTGCAATACATTGCGGGGTTATTCAAAGGCACACTTTCCATCATCGACGTACCTGAGCCCGATATGCTGGCGGCTTATTCACGGCTCGTCTACGCCAACACTCCGTACACGAAGCGAAAAGAACGCCAGTCGGAAGGCGAGCAGGGCAACCCGATTCCCACGCAGGTGGGTTCACGGTCGCCGATCAAGTATGTGTTTTACATCATCAAGGAGAACCGGACATATGACCAGATTCTGGGCGACATGACCGAAGGCAATGGCGACGCCTCGCTTTGTCTGTTCCCGCAGAAAGTGACCCCGAACCAACACGCGCTGGCCAAAGAGTTTGTCTTGCTGGATAACTTCTACGTTGATGCCGAAGTCAGCGCCGACGGGCACAACTGGTCAGCCGCCGCCTATACGAATGATTACGTGGAAAAGAACTGGGTAACCAGTTACGGCGGTCGGGGCGGCACGTATGATTATGAAGGCCAAAAGGAAATTGCCCATCCCCGCGACGGTTTTATCTGGGACCACTGCCTTCGGGCGGGCATTTCATTTCGCAGTTACGGCTGGTTTGCCGACGATGAAAAGCCCAACATCAAAGCGCTGGAAGGCCGTTTCTGCCCTACGTTCAAAGGCTACAACCTCGGGTATATGGACACGAAGCGGGAGGCCGCCTGGGAAGCGGACTTCGATGCGCTGGTAGCGGCCGGGAACGTACCCAGACTCAGTACAGTGCGATTTGGCAATGACCATACATCGGGGGCCCGCATTGGCCTTCCCACGCCCGATGCCGCCGTGGCTGATAATGATCTTGCCGTTGGCAGGTTTGTCGAACACCTGTCGAAGAGCCCTATCTGGAAGGAATCGGTCGTGTTTATTCTGGAAGATGACGCCCAGAACGGTCCCGACCACGTTGATGCGCACCGGTCCATTGCGTTTGTGGCGGGTGGCTTCGTTAAACGCGGGTACGTTGATCACACCATGTATTCAACGTCTGGCCTCCTGCGGACCATTGAACTGATTCTGGGGCTGAAGCCCATGAGCCAGTACGACGCGGCAGCGACGCCCATGTGGCGGTGTTTCGACAAGAAGGCCAATCCAGCGTCATTCACCGCCAAAGAAGCGGGTATTGACCTGAACCAGAAGAACGTAGCCATCAACAACAACTCAAAACGATCATCGCTCTTTAACCTGACGCGACCCGATGAGATAGACGACCTGATTTTCAGCGAGATTGTCTGGCAAACTGTCCGCGGGCACCACAGCGTGATGCCTGCCCCGCGCCGTGGTGCCTTTGTCAGAGCAGGTAAACCGGATGAGGAGGAGGACGACGATGATTGATAACGAGCGATAGTGAAGCGCAACCCAGGTACGTTGCCAACTACCTGATCTGCTTTATACCAATGAAGCGTTCTACGATCTATTCATAAAGGAATTCGGGAAGGCACCCTTCGTTTGTCAACGTGCCTTAAACGCTCTTTAAATAACACCCCCGCCCTTTTTCGCGTTACTTAAGTAAGGTATATTCTTCACTCACTCTACACTATTTGTGAAACGATTTTTGGTAACAACCGGTCTGGTTCTTCTGGCCCTCGTGCTGCTGGTGGCTGGCTTTGTCACGGTTATAGCCACTACCTCGTGGGGGCAAAACTTTGTTACTCAGCAAGTTAATAGCTACCTCGGCAAAAAGATCAAGGCTCCGTTTCGGATCGGGCGTATTAGCTATCATATTCCTGACTGGATTGAACTGGAAGACGTCTTCTTCAAGACACCTCAGGGCGACACCCTCCTGCTGGGCAAACGGATGCGCGTTGATGTAGACATGATGGCGCTGTTACAGAATAAAATTTCGCTCAATCAGATCGAGCTAGAACAGGTTAGCCTGCACGTAACACGCACATTACCAGATACCGCCTTCAATTTCAACTACATAATCGATGCCTTCAATACGGCGCAACCCGACACCGCCAGTCTAGCTACTAAAATTGCGCCACCGCCCGATACGACCTCAACCCCACTCGACATCAGCCTGTCGGGGGTTTCGCTTCGAAAGACCCTGATTCGCTACGAAGATGATGTAGCTGGTGCCAATGTCAACGCTTATGTCGACAGCATCCGCGTCAACTTCAGTGAAGTGAATGTGGCCAAATCGCGCTACCTTATCAGAGATGTAACGGCCGACGGCCTTAACGTAAAGAGCCGTATTTATGAAGGGATCCCAACCCCGTCGACGCCTTCAAAACCGGGCGATACACTGACGCTGGGGCTCGGCAAATGGCAACTGACGCATGCCGTTTGGGATGTTCGGCTGGAAACGGCTGACTTTGCCACGACCGGGAAAGTGGCCAAACTGGCTATGGAGTCCGATTATTTTCACCTGAATGGCGAAAAGGTTGGTATAAAATCGCTGGCAATGGCCAACGCCGACATTACCACTACGCTCCTGCAGCCACAGCGTGTTAAGAAAGAAGGTCGTTCGCCCGATGCTGTTGCGGCCATCAAGCAGGCTGATCCCACGATCAAAGCTGTTGTAAAGGCCGAAGAAAAAGCAGAGGCCGCTCAGTCGGCGGGCTGGGTGGCGCGCATTGGCTCAGCGAAGTTTTCAAACAACCGAATCCGGTTCGATGACCAGACCCAACCCCGTCAGCCACGCGGCCTCGATTACGGCCATCTCGATCTGAACGGACTGGGCATTGAAGGGCGAAACCTGCTGTATAGTCCCGATCGTATTTCGGGGCAGATTCGGCAAGGAAAGTTCAAAGACAAAAGCGGGTTTGTTCTCCAGCACTTCGATGTTGACCTACTGTATGGTGATAAAGCAACACTGCTGACGAACCTGTTTATCCGCACCCCAAACACCATTCTGCGCGACCGACTTGAATTGCGTTACGATTCGCTCGGTCAGCTGACCCGTGCTACGGAAGGCAAAAACCTGAACCGCGTGAAGGTGTTGCTGAACCTTCGCCAAAGCAAACTGGCTTTCGCCGATGTGTTGCAGTTGGCCCCTTTCCTGGCCGATACGCCACCATTGGCGGGTAATCGCAATGAAGTGGTCCGGGCCGATGCACGGTTACAGGGCACACTGGCCGATCTACGCATTCCGGAAGCGGAGTTTGCTATGTTCTCGGGTACAGTGCTCAAAGCCAGCGGTCGGCTCACCAACGTAACCAACCCCGACAAGCTAGGTATGGATTTGACCCTTACCGATGCCCGAACCAACCGCGCCGATATTCGTAAGCTCGTGCCACCAGGTACGTTGCCTGACTCGCTGGCCCTGGCTCCGCAGCTGAAACTGACTGGTAAAGTGCGGGGCACACTGAATAACATCACCACAGACGCCAAACTGGCAACCAACTGGGGAACTGCCTCGTTCGACGGTACACTTCGGAATTTCTACGCGGGCAAAAACCAGTCGTATGCGGGCAAAGCGGTGCTGTCCAGTTTTGAAGCGGGTAAATGGCTGATGAATCCGAAGCAGTTCGGGACCATTACGGCGCAGGCAGCTGTGAACGGCACCGGTATCGACCCGGCCACCATGCAAACCAGCTTCCGGGCTGTGGTGGCCGAAGCCGGACTAAACGGGTATTCGTACAAGAACGCGGACGTGAATGGCTCGCTGGTCAATGGCACACTGACGCTGAAGGGGGGAATAGACGATCCGAACGTACGGCTGAATCTGGATACGAAGGTGAACATGAAAACCACGTACCCAGCCATTGCCGGCGATATCAACATTCAGGAACTGAACCTCGACAAGCTGAAGCTATACGCGGATCCATTGTCGATCAAAGGTAATATCCGGCTGGCGATGACGTCAACGGATCCAGTCCGGCCCGAAGGTACCATCTATGCCAACGATGCGGTAGTGAGTTTAAAAGGCAAGACGTACCCGATCGATACGCTGTATCTGAAAGCCGGCACGGTCAACCCAAATCGAAAAAGTCTGATTCTGGGGCTTCCGTTTGGGCAACTGGCGTTGAGCGGTCAGTTTGAGTACACGCAACTCTACGACATTGTAGCCAGCGAAATCGGGAAATATTTCAAGATTCCTGATCTGGTTTATAAGCCCGTTCAACCGCCCTATAGCTTTTACGTGACAGGTCAGGTACGTCAGCATCCGCTGCTCCAGGCGTTTGTACCCGCTCTTCGTAAACTCGAACCCGTTTCGCTCGATGCCTACCTGGATAACACCCGCGACACCACCTTTGCCGCCCGCATAAAAACAGGGTTGGTCGATTATGATACCATCGTGGTGAATGGCTCGTCATTGGGTCTGCTGGCCTACAACAACCAGATGAGTGTGGCCGGGCAAATCAATTCGCTCCAGACCAACAGCCTGAAAATTGGCCTGACGCAGCTGAGCGGATCGGCCGCCAACAATCGGTTCTCATTCTCAGTCGTCAATAAAGATTCGGTCAATAAAGACCGCTATGGACTGGCAGGGTTAGTTTCGCTAATTGGCACCAATTATCGTTTGCAGGTGGGGCAACGTGGTTTATTGACCAATTACCGCACCTGGACATCTGACACGACGGGCTATCTGGAATATGGACCCCGGGGTATAATTGCCCAGAATTTCCAGCTGCGACAGGGGGCGCAAACCATTAGTCTCAACAGTGTTGAGCCGGTTCCCAACGGGCCCTTACGCGTAGAAGCCCGCAATGTCAGCCTGAGTGATTTATCCAGTCTGGCCAATCAGGATACTACCCTGGTTGCCGGTACGCTAAACAGTACCGTCGTGGTGCGCGATTACCTCTCAGCTCCCAACGGAACGCCCTTATCATTTACGGGCGACCTGAAAGTGGATAGTCTGCGGGTGATGGACAAACCGATCGGGAACTTGAATGGTGACTTTGCCAACGCCTCGGGCGGCCGAATTGGTGTGAATGTAACGCTGCTGAGTGCCACCAACGACGCCAAAGTGTCGGGCTATTACGACCCAACGAACCCGAAAGAACAGCTCGATTTTTACCTGAAGCTCAACAAGCTCGACGCGAAAACGATCGAAGCCTTCAGCTTTGGCGAACTGCGCCGGGCAAGAGGACAGCTACGTGGCGAAACCGATATACAGGGTTCAACGGATAACCCACGCCTCAACGGCGGTATTTCGTTCGACTCCGTAGCCTTCAACATCAAGCAATTGAATGCCACCTACCGTATCGATCAGGAGCGAATCCGGCTGGAGGGGCAAACGCTGACATTCACCGATTTTAACCTGCGCGATACACTGGGACGTACCCTGACCACTGATGGTAAAGTTGTTCTAAGCAATATTCCCGACGTTTCGTACGACCTCCGGGTACGTGCCCAGAACTTTCTGGCGCTGAATGCGGCCCGTAAAGACAACGACTTTTTTTACGGAAGAGCCGCCGTTTCGGCCAACATGCATATTGTAGGTAAGGGTGGCACACCAGCCGTAACGGGAAGTGTAAAACTGGAAGATGGCAGCAACATCACAACGGTTTTACCAAGCGACGAGGCGAGTCTGAACGATGCGCGCCAATCGGTAACATTCATTAACCATAACGATACGCTGGCGCTCAGTAAATACCTGCGTCCCCGGGCAGATACGGCCCTGGCTCCGCTTCAGTTCGACCAATTGAACAACTCGACGATCAACCTGACGCTTGAGGCCGACGACCGGTCAGAAATCACGATTGTTGTGGATGAGTTGAACGGCGATAACCTCAAGGCCCGTGGCAACGCCAACTTAGCCGTAAGCGTCTCGCCCAGCGGTCAGGTATCCGTCCTGGGTCGGTATGAGGTCACGGAAGGCCGCTATTCGCTGACCTACCAGGTGTTACAGCGTGAATTTGAGTTGCAGAAAGGCGGCTACATTAATTTTACCGGCGATCCGTTGAAGGCAGACCTGAACCTGACAGCAATCTACGAAGCCCGAACCACGTCTGACGCGCTTATTTCCAGCGAAAGTACCAATGCTACCCAACCTACCACCAAAGTCAACCTGCCCTATAACGTAGCTCTCACGCTGAGTGGCAATCTGGCGTCGCCAACCATCACCTTTGATATCATTGCCCCGCGCGAAACGCTCTCGCGCCTCGGGAGTGCTTCCGACCTGGTTTCGCAGAAACTGGCCAGTCTGCGCGAAGATCAGAACCAGCTGAACAAGCAGGTGTTTGGTCTGCTCATCCTGGGCAACTTCATCGCTGAAACGTCAGGTAACTCATCATCTGAATTCAACGTTGGCAATACGGCCGAAGGACTCGCCCGAAGCAGTGTGAGCAAGATCATCAGTCAGCAGTTGCAGCAGTTCGCTTCGGGGTTGATCAAAGGGATAGACCTCGATGTGGGCTTAAATTCAAGAAGTGGAACGGCAGAAACGGGCGGCACGTCTGGCTCGAACCGCACAGACTTGAACATTGGCCTTTCCCGCAGTTTCCTACAGGGTCGCCTGACCGTTTCGGTGGGTAAAAACTTTCTGGTTGATGGCTCGCAGGATGTGAAAGCCGCTCAGAACAATAACGCTGTTTTTGATAACCTCAACCTGAACTACAACCTCACCCGCGACGGCCGATACGCCCTTCGTGCTTACCGCCGCAGTAATACAGAGCGAACCATTCTGGAAGGTTTCGTCATTGAAACGGGCGTTGGCTTTGTAATCACCGTTGATTTCAATACCCTGGCCGAATTGGTTCGTCGACGAAAAGAAGACGAAACTGAGTAAGGATGAACTGTTTCAAATGCCGGCGTGTCTGTATTCCTATCGCGTGTAGAGACCGGCCTGTCGTGGCCCGGCATTCCGGAGCGGCTACGTCTTGCGTCTCCACGGTAGCCGACTGGTACGCCCGCTACGACAACGTACCTGATTATTTTTAACCAATGAAAAGAACTCAACCATACCTACTTGTCGCTTTTCTGACCAGCATACTTCTGTACGGTTGCAACGTGGCTAAACACCTTCCCGCCGGGGAGAAGCTCTACGTTGGCACTGACTTTGTTCTGAATACAGACTCTACGATCACGAAGGACGAAAAGAGCCGTTTAACCGACCAGTTGACCGAGTTGGCACGCCCACGGCCCAACAAACAGTTGTTTGGCTTTCCCTACAAGGTAGCCATGTATTACTTTATTGGCGAGCCTAAAAAGGAGAAAGGCTTTCGGGCCGGTCTTCGCCGCCGATTTGGCGAAGCGCCCGTTCTGGCCAGTGCCCGGGGGCTGACGGCCAACAGCGAACTAATGGCGAATGTGCTCGAAAACCAGGGCTATTTCCGGTCGCGGGTGGGCGGTGAGTTTGTCGATGTGAACAGTTACAAAACAAAGGCACGGTATACGGCGCAGGTGCCGCAACGCTACCTCATCGACTCGGTTTCCTTCATTGGTGATTCTACCCAGGTTGCCCGAGCGATGTTCAATGCCTCGCCCCGTACGCTCCTGAAAGCGGGTGATCCCTTTGTGCTCGACGTAATCAACACGGAAAAACAGCGAATTGCCGACGCCGTAAAACAACGCGGCTTTTATTATTTCCTGCCCGAATATGTAGCCATGCTTACCGATACCGCAGTTGGTAACCATAAGGTACGTTTCTATGTGGCCATCAAGCCCGACATCCCGGCTGCCGCCAAGGTTCCTTACTTTATTCGGAACGTTAATATCTTTCCCAATTATACGCTAAGAACAGCACGGCGGGATACGAATCTGACCGAAGCGTACCAGCCACCGGTAGCTAACCCGGCTGATACGAGCCTCTCTCTGCGGCGTTTTTACATTGTCGATTCGGCACGGGTATTTAAGCCGCAGTTGTTCAACGACGTGATCAGCCTTCGACCCGGTCGGCGGTATAACAGCCGGGCACAGGACCTATCCTTGTCGCGGCTGGTGAACCTGGGTACGTTCAAGTATGTCCGTAACCGGTTCGAACCCGTTGGGCGATATGGTCGCGACTCGGCGCTGTTCGACGTCAATTACTACCTGACACCCCTTCCACGCAAATCAGTTCGGCTGGAAGTATCGGGCAACTCACGCTCCAATAACCTCGCAGGTACGTTGCTGACGCTCAGCTTTATCGGCCGTAACTTCCTGGGGCGGGCCGAACAACTGACTGTCAACGGAACTGCTGGTATCGACTTGCAGATTGGCGCCGCCGGTCGCGGTGTCACCAACTACCGTTATGGGGTCGATGCCACCCTCAGCTTTCCCCGGCTTGTTTCACCGTTTACCATTCGCTACGATCGACGTCAGATCTTACCCAAGACCAACCTTAGCCTTGGCTATGAATTGTTGCAACGGGATTCGCTCTACAACCTGAGTTCGTTCAGAGCATCGTTTGGCTACGCCTTCCGTACCAGCAACCGGGTAGAGCATTCGTTCAACCCGCTCAACGTCAACTTTGTGCATCCATTCAATGAAGGGCCTAAGTTTTATGAAGCCGTGAGCGATACGAATGTGGCCATCTCCGGCCCATACCTGCGTCTTGATCAGGATGTTTTGATATTGAGTTCGATCTACACACTGAATGTTACCTCCCTTCCCAACTCAAACAGGAAATACTCGAATCGCTACACCCTGAATATTGAACCAGCCGGCAATCTGGCCGGTCTGCTGGTTAAATATGATGATCTCGATTACAAGCGGATTTTTGGTTTACCCTTTTCTCAGTTTTTCAGAATTGACCTCGACACGCGGCATTATTTCCAGCTAAACAAGTCGTTAGTGTGGGCCAATCGTTTCTTTGGCGGTGTTGGTATTCCGTATGGCAACTCAGTTGAGTTACCCTTCGTGCGGCAATACTTCGTTGGCGGTGCCAACAGCGTACGGGCGTTCAGGCCCCGGGCTGTTGGGCCGGGCACATTTTCGAGTGAGAGCGGCAAGGTACTTTTCCAGGATGGTGGCGGCGACGTCAAACTGGAGGTCAACACCGAGTTGCGGGCTAAACTTGGCTCTATTTTTCAGCTAGCCACCTTTATCGACGCCGGCAATGTCTGGTCATATACTGATCAGACATACTACGGGCCAGGGTCTCAGTTTTCTAAAGATTTCATTAAACAACTGGCCATTGGCGGGGGAATTGGCCTTCGACTCGATCTGTCATACTTCCTGATTCGGGCCGACCTGGCTACGCCATTTCAAAAACCGTATTTACCCGAAGGACAACGCTGGGTGTTGAATCAAATCGATTTTGGTAGCCGTGACTGGCGTCGCGAAAACCTGATTCTCAATATCGCCGTAGGCTACCCATTCTGATTTGTGGCTAACTTGCATACGTTTTTGTATGCCATCTTGCCCACCTATCATGAAAGTTGCCGGGTTTACGTTCATCCGAAATGCTGAGACGTTCGGCTATCCCATCTTGGAAGCTATCCAGTCTGTTTTACCACTGTGCGACGAGTTTGTGGTGGCAGTTGGTAATTCTACTGACAATACACTTGGCCTTATTGAAGCAATTTGTTCGCCCAAAATGCGTGTTATTCACACAGTATGGAACGACGACCTGCGTGAAGGCGGAAGGGTATTAGCCGAAGAGACAAACAAGGCCCTTGCTGCCATTTCGGCCGATGCAGACTGGGCCTTTTATATTCAGGGCGACGAAGTTCTTCATGAGCAGTATCTTAACACGGTTCGGCAGGCCATGCAGGATAATCTGAGTGACCTTTCTGTAGAGGGGTTACTCTTTAAATACCTGCACTTTTACGGCTCTTTCAGGTACGTTGGGGATTCGCGCCGATGGTACCGACGCGAAATACGGGTAATCCGCAATACCGGCATCGTAACATCTTACCGTGACGCGCAGGGTTTCAGAAAAAAGGATAACACAAAGTTGCAAGTCAAGCTGATCGACGCCTATATCTACCACTATGGTTGGGTAAAACCCATTGAACTGCAACGGGCTAAATTCGGATACTTTTACCGGTTCTGGCATAGCGAAGAAGCCATGAAACGTGTTGCTAATGAAGCCAAACAGTTTAGCTACGAAAAACACATCGACTCGCTGACTGAATTTTCGGGAACGCATCCTGCCGTCATGTTACCTCGAATAACCTCTACAGACAATTCATTTACGTTCGATACAAGTCAACGCCGCTATTCCCTACGGGTACATATTCTGACATTCATCGAAAAATTAACTAGCTGGCGAATAGGCGAATACAGGAACTACCGTATAAAAAAATAATCGTTTTCTGAAACAGTCCCCAGATTGTACAGTCCGATTGTTTCATAAAAAATGCCGATCAAAACTGATCGGCATTTTTTATGAAACAATAAAAGGTAACAAGTAGCATCTACCAGGTACGTACCTGGTAGCCTACATCCCGTGATTCATAATGGGTACGTTAATCGACATGTTATCCCAGGCAATGGACAGGTTTTTATTGGTTGGAGTGATCGTCAGTTTTTCAACCGGCGTTTTGTTCATCACCACAGGCACCTTCACTTCAAGCACGTTTTTGGCAACGTGTTTGTCGTAGTCATATGCGCCCCACTGCCCCAACACCGAATTCAGAATGACCGACCATTCTTTTTCATTTGGAATAGTCACCAGCGTATACGTACCCGCCTTCACCATCTTACCACCGAACATTCCGTCGTTCTTGAACGTGATTTCGGTAGCAGCATCGGCCCCGGTACGCCAGGGTTTACCATACTTTTCGAGTGAGGTGGCTCCTTCTGCCCCGAAAATTACCCGGCCACGTTTCGACGGCTGACCGTACACAACTTTAACGTTTTTGTCGGGACTTTCAACAGTTAAATGCGGGCTTTTGGTGTTTTGGGCAAAGCCAGTAGTTACCGTAAAGGCAAAAAACAGGATCGTCAACAGTGAAGCTGCGTGTTTCATGAGGTGTATTGAATTGGTTAGTGATTTAGCATCTAAACGTAAACAACATCCGTACCAATATGGTTTTTGCCCACTACCCGTTAATGAATCCTAGTTTTTCTTACATTTACACAACAGTATGCATGCATACTAAACCAGCTTTCAGTTTGCCGTTTTCCATTGCGCTGCCCTGAGTAGCTGCCAGGAAAGCGGGGTAACTGAAGACGAAAAACAGCAAACTGAAAACTCCTTCTTATGTCTGCTTACTTCAGTAAACGCAATCTCCAGTTTTTACTCCATGAGGTCTTTCACGCCGAAGACTTAACCAAGTACCCCTATTTCTCAGCCCACGACCGGGGTACATTCGATATGGCGATCGATTCGGCCACGCACATTGCCGACACGCTCATGCACCCCTACGTACGCGAGGTAGACCGCAACCAGCCTGAGCTGAAAAACGGTCAGGTGACAGTACACCCGAAAGTGAAGGAGTACATCCGGGCAATGGGTGAAGCGGGGCTGATCGGCGCGGGCTTTTCGTTCGAGAAGGGTGGCCAGCAGCTTCCCGAACTGATCAACTCGTGTATTGGCCTGATCACGATGGCTGCCAACAACGGCATGATGTACGTTGGGCTCACCTCCGGAGCAGCTAACCTGATTACCTCCTTCGGTTCAGGCGAACTTATAGACGCCTACGTACCTAACATGCTCTCGGGCGAATGGCAGGGAACCATGGCCCTGACAGAACCACAAGCCGGCTCGTCGCTCTCCGACGTGATGACCTCGGCTACACCCCAGCCAGACGGCACCTACAAGATCAAAGGCCAAAAAGTATTCATTTCGGCTGGTGACCACGACGCCGCCAGCAACATCATTCACCTGATGTTGGCCCGGATAGACGGCGCCCCCAAAGGCACCAAGGGCATTTCTCTGTTCGTTGTGCCCAAATACCGCAGCCAGACCGATGGGTCGGCTGATACCTGGACCGTTAACAACGACGTCACTTCGACGGGCGTGTACCACAAAATGGGGCAGCGGGGTGTGCCTGCCATGCACCTGACGATGGGCGAACGCGACGATTGCGTGGGCTATCTGCTGGGCGAACCGCATCAGGGACTGCCCTACATGTTCCAGATGATGAACGAAGCGCGAATCGGCGTGGGCATGACGGCGGCGGGCATTGCTACGGCGGCCTACCACGCCGCCCTGCAATACGCCCGCGAACGGCCTCAAAGCCGCCGCCTGAACGAGAAAAATGCTCTCGATGCCCCCCAAACGCCCATCATCAACCACCCCGACGTTCGGCGGATGCTGTTGTTCCAGAAGGCGGTAACGGAAGGGTCAGTCTCGCTCCTGCTCGAAGCCGCCCGCCTGTTCGACATTGCCCACGCAGCCGATGGGGAAGAGAAAGAGAACGCGCACCTGCTGGTTGAAATTCTGATGCCGATGGCGAAAACATATCCGTCAGAAATGGGTGTACAGTCGGTGAGCCAAAGCGTACAAACGTTTGGTGGCTACGGCTTTACAGAAGATTTTCCGGTGGAACAGCTCTACCGCGACATCCGTATCACGCCCATCTACGAAGGTACTACGGGCATTCAGGCGCAGGATTTGCTGGGTCGGAAAATGACCATGAAAGGCGGTAAGGCGGCCCAGTTGCTAATGCAGGAAATTGGCAAAACCATTGCAGAAGCCGCCGCCCACGACGAGCTGAAGCCATACGCCGGTATGCTAAAAACTGAGTTGGGGCAGATTCAGGAGGTATTTCAAGCCTTGATGCCCCACGCAGGCGCGGGTGATTATGAGCGTTACCTCAGCGATGCGACGCTCTTCCTGGAACAAATGGGAATTGTGGTGGTTGCCTGGCAGTGGTTAAAACAGGGAATCGTGGCGAAACAGGCGATGCTAACGCAGAATCCACAGGGCGATGAGTTGGCATTCTACGAAGGGAAAGTTCACACCATGAAATTCTTCTTCCACTACGAAGTGCCCAAAACGCTGGGCCTTGCCGCCCGCTTGAAAGACCCTGAAGTACTTACGATCGTCAGTGCAAAAGAATTGGCCCTTTAAGCTGTTTATGGCCTGTCGTTCTACGTGGCGTATACAGGCGGCTACAGCTCAATATCAGATATAACCCGAAGAGCTTCTCCATAATGGCTGTCGTGGTCAGGCAGGTTGGCGGAAAACGACGGGAGTAGGCAGCATGCAGTTCACGTCAGGGATACACGATTGGTTTTAGCTCGCTTGTCTGCCAATGCCGTATCTCTGGCGGGACATTTGTCTACTGCCTGTTGCATCCTCTACCGCTGGTATATCCCTCAGGCCCAGCAAAACCCAGTTTCTGTTTCACAAAGAAAGCTCCATTGAGGAGCTTTCTTTGTGAAACAGAAACTGGGTTTCGTTAGTCCATAACCAATTCGCCAAGTGCCTCTTTGGTGAAGCCTTTCAGCTCACTAGTCCGTCCAGTTTTAATTTTTGTTACCCAGTTAGGATCAGCCAGCAATGGGCGGCCAACGGCAACAAGGTCGAAATCACCCCGGTCCATACGTCGGCTTAGCTCATCCAGCGAACTTGGCTGCGAACTCTCGCCCGCAAACGCGCCGAAGAAATCACCGGTCAGTCCCACCGAACCCACGGTAATCGTTGGTTTACCCGTTAGCTTTTTGGCCCAACCGGCAAAGTTCAGGTCAGACCCCTCAAATTCGGGTTCCCAGAAACGGCGCTGCGAGCAATGGAGAATGTCAACGCCAGCCTCCACCAGCGGCTGAAGCCAGCTGTCCATTTCCTGCGGCGTTGTCGCCAGCTTATTGGTATAAGCAGACGGTTTAAACTGCGACAGGCGGATGATGACGGCAAAATCGTCACCAACCTGCCGACGAACTTCCCTGATAACATCCGTTGCAAAACGTGTTCGTTCGGCCAGGGTTTTCCCTCCATACACGTCCGTACGCAGGTTAGTACTCTCCCAAAAAAACTGATCGATCAGGTAGCCGTGAGCCCCGTGGATCTCCACACAGTCGAAGCCTGCTTTTTTAGCAGATGCCGCCGCCTGACCAAACGCCAGAATGGTGTTTTCGATATCTTCCTGAGTCATAGTTGACCCGTTACTGAAACCGGGGCGGTTCAGACCGGAGGGGCCCTCAAAAGGCACCGGCGGCACCCAACCTGAGTGGTGGTTATCCATAATGCCCATGTGCCATATCTGAGGTCCCATCTGTCCCCCACCGGCATGGACCTGATCGATCACCTGTTGCCAACCTGCTAAAGCTTCCTGACCATAAAAATGGGGTATGTTGGCATCATTGGAAGATGAAGGACGATCAATGACAGTGCCTTCCGATAAAATCAGGCCTACTTCCCCTTCGGCCCGCTTTTGATAATAGGCAGCGACTTCCGGTGTGGGTACGCCTCCGGGCGAAAAAGAACGCGTCATGGGTGCCATGACAAGGCGGTTCCGTAAGTTCAGTGTTTTTAGCTGAAAAGGCTTGAATAAGCTCTCGGTACTCATTTGTGATTGGTGTTAAAGCGTGGTGCTAATTAATTTACTTAACCGCTCAAACGCCGCTTCGTCGCGTTGGTAGTAAGTCCATTGCCCCTTGCGGGTTGCCGTAACTAACCCGGCTCGTTGCAGAATTGAGAGGTATTCGGAAACAGTCGACTGAGTGAGGTTGGCTTTGGCCTGAAGCTGCCCAACGCACACCCCCTGCTCGTAGCCGGCTTCTTTCTGCCCCGGGAAATTCAGTTCCGGCTCTTTCAGCCACTCAAGCATTTGCAGCCGCGTCTTATTGGCCAAAGCCTTGAAGATATCAACCTGTTCCATGCTGCAAATATATCGACTTTTCTCGATATATAGAAATAACACATCAGGACAACATCGGGCGAAACCCGCCAGACAGGCTTTTTGAGTCGGCTCGCTCAGCATGAACGTTTCGGACACTGCTATACTGACGTGACTTCAGGAGGAAGGGCCATCAGGCTCAAGCGATACACTAAAGCTGGGTAGCAGGCACTAGTTGCAGCCTGATGTATTCCAAATCGGCAGAGGCGGAGAATTGGGTGGAGTAGCTCACCGGCGGTAGATGTAGAGTCGAAAATCGCTCTATGAGACCGTATGAATCGATTTGTGATGTTCAGTTTGTCAGGGCCGCTGTGGGCAGGGGGTTCTAACTATAAGCGAGGTCAATGCTCTGATAAACACTGACCTGACTACCCCAATGTAACTGTCGTTCCCTCAGCACCGTCCAGTGCCGCCCCCAGTTCATCAGCATGGCAGATGATGACGCGTTTAACGCCCGCCTCGAGCGCGGCAAAGGCGTTGTCCAGTTTAGGGATCATGCCTTTGTTGATGCTGCCGGCATCTTTGTGTTCGGCATATACATCAGGTGTAAGCTGCTTGATGACGCTGTTATCATCGTCGGGGTTCGAGAGAACGCCTTTCTTTTCAAAGCAATAGACAAGCGTCACGTCATTGTGGCGGATCATGTCTACGGCCAGTGCCTGCGCCAGCGTATCGGCGTTGGTGTTCAGCAACGTACCCAGCGAGGGATCGAAGGTGAGTGGGGCGAAAACAGGAACCAATCCCTGACTGGTTAACGACTGAAGACGGCCGGAATCTACCTCCTGAATGTCGCCGACAAAGCCATAATCAACCGCTGCAACCGGCCGCCTGCTAGCCTTTACAATACCCGCATCAGCGCCGGTAAGGCCAATTGCATTGATGCCAAGAGTCTGCAGCTGAGCCACAATCTGTTTGTTCACCAGACCACCATAAACCATCGTCACTACCTCCAGCATAGGCTGATCAGTGATGCGTCGCCCCTCAACCATAGTGGTGGGTACGTTCAGTTTCTCGGCTACCTGCGTGGCAATTTTACCGCCCCCGTGCACCAGCACTTTATCGCCCCGCAGGGCAGAAAAAGCAGTCAGAAAACGGGTCAGTGCAGCAGGGTTGTCAATAACGTTCCCACCGATTTTAAGTACGGTAATTTGATTCATGGATTTAAATTTCCTGTTCTCAGTCTTGCGTCCGCTGTTCCCTCGCTGCTGGTTTCAGAATCGTGAACAGCAGCGAGGGAACAGCGGACGCAAGACTGAGAAAAAAAGGGCTATTTTAACTCTAACAATAACGATTTCAACACGGCTTGAGCTGACCATTCGCGGTTGGCGGCCTGTTCGATTACCAGCGACTGAGGACTATCAAGCACAGCGTCAGATACTTTCAGATTGCGGCGAACGGGCAGGCAGTGCATGAACTTCCCGTTGTTGGTCAGCTGCATCTTATCCATCGTTACGGCCCAGGATGGGTCATCGGTGAGCATCTGGCCATACTGTGAATACGACGACCAGTTTTTGCCGTAGATGAAATCGGCTCCGGCAAAGGCTTCTTCCTGATTATAGATGACGCGCGCATCGCCAACAAATTCAGGGGCCAATTCATATCCTTTGGGATGTGTGACCACGAAGTCGATATGGCCGGCGGCGGCGCGGGGGTTCATCCACTCACAGAACGAGTTGGCCACTGCCTGCGGCAGCGGTTTGATGTGCGGCAACCAGGTCAACACCACTTTCGGTTTTGGTGTTGTCTTTGCTTCTTCGATGGTAATACAGTCGGCCAGCGATTGCAACGGATGGCGAGTTGCCGATTCCAGATTCACAATAGGCACCCCGGCATACCTAGCAAACTGGGTCATGACCTGTTCTTTGTAATCGGCCTCGCGGTCTTTCAGGCCTGCAAAGGCCCGAACGGCCAGGATGTCGCAATAGCGGCCCATAACGGCGGCGGCTTCGCGTACGTGTTCGGCCTTGTCGGCGTTCATAAACACACCGTCTTCCATTTCCAGGCCCCAGCTATCGGCCCCTACGTTGAGGGTCATTACGTTCATTCCCAGGTTTCGGGCGGCTTTTTCGGTGCTTAACCGGGTTCGAAGGCTGGAGTTGAAGAACAGCAGACCAATCGTTTTATGATGGCCGAGGTGTTCGTCGGCGAAGGGGTTGGCCTTGGCATCGCGGCCCGACTGAATGAGTGCGTCAAGATCCGTGACGTCGGCGAGTGAGATGAATTGGTGCATTGAAAAAAGGGGGAACACAGAGGTACAGAGTTACTGTCTGTAAACAACTCTCTTAACTCCTTGAACGAGCATGGGTACGTTAAAATTGATCAATAACCCAAGTCTACAATTTGATAAACGAAGGTATGTTAACGTTTTTGCAATGTGAATCAGAAGCAGGCATTCGGCCGTTAAAAGTTCATCGATTAGCGGACCGTCTCTGTGTTTAATTAATTTTTCTCTATGTTCACAGTACTGACCTCTTCACTCAGTGCTTCCAGGAACTGATCAGCTTCATCAGTGCGGAGGGCCAGGGATGGCAACAGGCGAATGGTGTGTTTGCCAGCTACGCCGGTGAACTGTTTGTGGCCGAACAGAAGGTTGTGGCGCAGGTTTTCGACCGGAAAATCATATTCGATACCGATCATCAGACCACGGCCACGAAGGTCTTTGTAGCCACCAATCTGGCGAATACCGTCCATCAGGTACGTTCCGATGCGGTCGGCGTTATCGAGCAGTTCTTCGTCGCGCATGATGTCGAGCACGGCGATAGCGGCGGTGCAAGCCAGGTGATTGCCGCCAAAGGTGGTGCCCAGCAACCCGTAGCTGGCTTTGAACTCCGGCGCGATCAGGATACCCCCAATCGGGAAACCGTTACCCATACCTTTGGCCATGGAGATAATGTCGGCACGAATACCGCTATACTGATGCGAGAAGAATTTACCGGTACGGCCATAGCCACACTGTACCCCGTCGAGGATCAACACAGCTCCCGTTTCGTCGCACCGCTTACGCAAAGCAACCAGAAACTCGTCGGTAGCCACCTGAATACCACCAACGCCCTGAATGCCTTCTACAATGACGGCGCAGGTACTCGTGGTGATGCCGGTGTCAAGGCCATCAACGCCGTTGAACGGCAAAAAAGTAACGTGTTCGGTTGAATTCACCGGTGCCACAATGGCCGGATTATCGGTGGCTGCTACGGCACCGGCAGTTCGGCCGTGAAACGATTTCGTGAACGCTACAACGCCTTTCCGACCCGTATGAAATGACGCCAGTTTGAGCGCATTCTCGTTGGCCTCGGCCCCCGAATTACAGAGAAACAGCGAATACTCTGCATGTCCCGACAGTTCGCCCAGTTTATCAGCGAGTTCCTGCTGTTGCGGAATGTGCACCGAATTAGAATAGAACGAAATCTTGTGTAGCTGATCGGTCAGCGCCTGAACGTACCTGGGATGTGTATGCCCAACTGAAATGACGGCATGACCGCCGTAGAGATCGAGGTACCGCGTGCCATTGGCATCCCAGAGGTAGCTGCCTTGAGCCCGAACGGGTTCGATATCGTAGAGTGGATAGACGTTAAATAGCTGTGACATACGTACGTGCTTTGGTTATAAGTCGGCAAAAATACGGATTTGTGAGGGTCCAGGTGCAAAAAAAGCCCCCATTTAGGAGGCCACTTTATGAAAAGATAGTAGACCAGTTAACGCCTACTCAGCATGAATCTTCTCGATAAACGGTTTTATCGCCAGCAACGACTTTTCCGGCTCTTCGATCATCCCCAGATGGCCAGATTCTTCCAGCACGACGAATTCGGCGTTTGGTAGCTTCTGTTTCAACTCGTTTGAACGCTCGATGGGAATGGCTTTATCTTCTCGCCCAACAATGATCAGCACAGGAATACCAGCGTTTTGCAACACGGCTGTCCGATCAGGACGGGTACGTATGGCCTGCAATCCGGCCAGCATGGCGTCTTCGGGAAGGCTTTTGTGGGCGTCAACCAGTTGTCGTATTTCGTTGGCAAGTGAGTGGCGATGTTCCTCCGAAAACATGGCCGGAATTGATTTCTCAACAAAAGCATGTCCACCTTCTGTCTCCAACATCGTTTTGGCGTCGTCCCGTTTCTGCCGCTGCTGGTCGGTATCAGGGTCAGCCAAGGCCGTTGAATTGAACAGCACAATGCCTTTCACGCGGTCGGGGTATTTCTCAGCAGCGGCGAGGGCAACATACCCACCCATCGAATGGCCAATCATTATACAGGCCCCCATTTCTGAAGAAACCAATTGACCGTGTAGTTCGTCGGCATACGCATCGATACTGGTGTGGTTAGTGAGTCGCGAAAAATCTGGTTTGACAATCGCGTAGTCATCTGACAGTGCCGAGGCCAGAAAATCCCAGATAACAGGGCTTACAGGATGGCCATGCAGAAAGACGAGTGTTGGGCGTTTGATCATGGTTAACGGGATTGAGGTGATGTTGTCTGTAACAGAAATCGGGTGGCTTGTGTTGGTAAAACCAATCAACAAGCCACCCGATTAACTACTAACTACTGTGCTAGTTGGCAAAAGACGCGTAGGCAGACTAAGGGACAACCGTTTTCTTTACGGGGACCGATTACCCTACGCACCCATGAACCACACTATAAACTACCCTGGTTAATTACACCCAGCAGAATCAGTACAAGCCCGGCAATCAGCGCGATCAGACCGATCGTGGCCCCCACACCATTACCAATAAGCAGTAAGAGAAGACCTACCAAGCCAATGATCGCACCCAGCCGCACATAGCCAGTCATGGCTTTTGTTTCTTTGGGAGCCATGTGCTTTTTGATCTTCGCATCAATGCTTTTCAGCATCGTCCGTTCCATAAAGCTTGCCTTCTTCGTTGACGTAGTCGTTTGCGTAGACGCCTTCTGATTTACTTCGGCCAACATTTTTTCGGCCCGTTCAATCCGTTTCGTCATCCGGCGATCCGTTGTGTTTGTCGCTTTCAAACTTGCCAGCGCATCAGACGCCTGCTTTGTCTGCGCCACTACAGGTAGCGTAGCGGAAGCTTCTGATGAAGCAACCACAGGTGATTCGGCGACAGGTGCTGCCACTTCATCATTTACAACTACAGGCTCAGTCGCTTTCTGCTGCGAATAAAAACGCTCAGGCTGCGACTTCTGGAATGTGGCAACTGGGCGGCTACAGGCAGTAAGCAGAGCGGCCCCTGCCAGTGCAAGAGATACAGAGTGAATGAACTGTTTCATACGTGTAATGGAACTTGACAATGCAGTTTACAGTGAACGGTCGATTAAAGGAGGCCCAAAATAACCAGTACGATACCAACAACCAACGCAATCAGACCAATTGTGGCCGCAGTGCCGGTTGTCAGCAACAGCAACAGCAGGCCAATCAGACCAATCACCAAACCAGCAGTAAGTGTACTGCTACGCATTGGTTGCTCTGGTGCCAGGTGCTTCTGAATTTTCTTGTCCATGCTTTTCAGCATCATGCGCTGAACAAGCGAGGTCTTTTTCGCCGTTTCCGTGTTGGTGGTGGCTACAGCCTGCTGTGGTGAGGTGGCCAGCACTTCCCGGATTTTGGTGATCCGGCGTTCCAGTTTGCGGGCATCGGCAGGGCGAGCTTTCGTTGAGGCATACGCTTCTGCTTTTGTTAGCGCCTGCTCCATGTTGTTGCTGGCAGATGCCGTGGCTGGCGTTGCTTCAACTACCGGCGTTGCGGGGGCGGCGGCCACTGGTTCAGCAACGGCTACTTCCTGAACCGCTGCTGGTGCGGGAGCTGACTGTGCTGATGAATAAAAACGCTCTGCTTTTGAGGGCTGGAACGTAGCAACTGGGCGGCTGCATGAGCCAAGGAAAGCCGTTACGGCAAGGGCTAAAATTGTGTGTTTGGTCGACGTGTTCATAACGATCGTGTGTTAAGTGAGAGATATGCTATCTGCCATCTAACACAAACCCCACCTGAATGTTATGAACAACTGACAAAATGGGATTCTTAAGTCTGAATACGTTGTACCTTTTACGGGCTAAGTTGCGTTGCTACTCAAACAAGATGGTCACGTAGTAACGCAACTTACCCCGTAAAAAGGTACAACGTATTCAGGCTCGTATCAGGCTGCATTCCGGAGTTCATGGGCAGCCGTGCGGCTGAACTTTTCAAATGCATACTCGTGCGTAATGGTCAGCTCTTTTTGTCCCGGCTGTGAAGGAAGTTCGAACATGGCGTCGGTGATAATCGATTCGCAGATTGAGCGAAGCCCACGAGCGCCCAGATTAAAGACAAGTGCCTGATCAACAATGTAATTAAGAGCCGACTCATCCCACCGAATCACCACATCATCCATGGCGAACAGCTTATCATACTGTTTGGTGATGGCATTTTTTGGTTCAGTCAGAATACGAAAAAGCGCATTACGATCGAGTGCTTCGAGGTGAGTCAGCACCGGAAGACGACCTAACAACTCCGGAATCAGGCCAAACGATTTTAGATCCTGGGCCGAAACGTACCGCATCAAATGGCTGCGATCCGTGCTGGCGTGGAGTCGGCGTTCGTCACTAAATCCGATGGGGCGTGCGGTAACGCGTTTGGCGATATGGCGCTCAATTCCATCAAATGCACCACCGCAGATAAATAAAATATTTTCTGTGTTAATCGAGATTAACCGCTGATCGGGGTGTTTGCGGCCACCATGTGGTGGTACGTTTACCGATGACCCCTCCAGCAACTTCAATAATCCCTGCTGCACACCTTCACCACTCACATCGCGGGTGATCGACGGGTTATCTGACTTACGGGCAATCTTATCGATCTCATCAATGTACACAATCCCCATCTCAGCCTGATCGATCTTGTAGTCGGCGGCCTGTAGCAAGCGCGTCAGTACCGTTTCCACGTCTTCACCAACGTACCCGGCTTCGGTAATGACGGTGGCATCAGCAATGCAAAAAGGTACATCGAGCATTTTGGCGATGGTCCGTGCCAGGTACGTCTTACCGGTTCCGGTTTCGCCTACCATCAGAATATTCGATTTTTCGATCGTGATCTCGTCGTCGCTTTGTGGCTGCATCAACCGCTTGTAGTGATTGTATACGGCGACTGACAGCACTTTTTTGGCTTCATCCTGTCCAATAATGTACTTATCCAGAAACCGCTTCATTTCCTGCGGTTTCACCAGGTTGAGTTTCGGTGGTTCGGCACTCTGATTCTTTTTTGGCCGAGTTTCTTCCACTACCACTTCAAACCCCTGTTCGATGCAATGATTACAGATGTGGGCGTCGATGCCCGACAGCAGTAATTGAACTTCATTTTTACGGCGACCGCAAAATGAACAACTTATTTGTGGCATATCGTGTGGGGCGTTACGATTGGTTGTCTGTGTGTAATGGCAACGAGTTGTCTAAGCTGCTTGTTGGACCGTTCGTTAAAAAAGGCTTAATCGAGCAATAGATTTGTTACGTCGGTCCAGTTCATAACGCGCTCAAAAGCGGTTTCGTCGCGGTTGTGTAGCGCATCGAACAGCAGGCCTTTCCCGTTGAACGTATGAAGATTATACGGCATATCGTCGATTAGGTAGTCAGCTCCGAGAATACTTTTGTCGCCCAGGAAGATAATGTTTTTCCAGTGGATCGTTGGAAAATAGCTGGCGAGCCAGTCGTATTTCTCCCGGAATGAGTTAGGGAATTCCATGGCTGCCGTGGCAACAAAAACGTCGTATTTATCCTGAAGAGCAATAATGGCTTCCTGTGCACCGGGCATTACCTCAATATCAGCGAAGAAGCCGGGCGCAAAAATCTGATCGTGAATTGATTTGCGTTCGTTCTCGTCCAGGATTTCCTGGAACGCTTTCTCCTGTAGCTCGGCCAGTTCGTAACGGGGAGCGCCCGAAGCGAGATATAGCTGAATCATTTTGGCGTGGGTGTTTGCCAGCACATCGTCCTGGTCTATGCAAATGCGTTTTTTCATAAGTAAATTGATGGTACGCAGATTTTTGGATTAAAATCGGGTTGGCACAAACTGGTCACACAGTAGCTCTCAATCCGCTTAGCTCTGAAATCTGCGGAAATCCGTTTAATCCCCAGGATACGCGTACCCGTCTTTTTTTAGAGATTGGGCTCGTTCCAGCCTTCGAAGTAATCGGCTACGCGACGAACAAACTGCCCCCCGAGGGCTCCGTCTACCACGCGGTGATCGTATGAATGGCTCAGGAACATAAGTTGGCGAATACCCAGCAGATCGCCCTGTGGCGTTTCAATGACCGCTGGTTTCTTCACAATGGCGCCAAACGCCATAATGGCCACCTGCGGCTGCACGATAATGGGCGTACCCATGAGGTTACCGAACGTACCTATGTTTGAGATCGTATAAGTGCCCCCCGCCAGATCATCGGCCGTGAGCTTATTTTCACGAGCCCGACGGGTCAGATCGTTCACTTTTTTGGTCAGGCCAACCAAATTATACTGCGCGGCGTCGTGAATAACCGGAACGATCAGGTTACCCGTTGGCAGAGCTACTGCCATACCAATATTGATGCTGCGTTTCACCAGAATCGTGTCGCCTTCCACCGACACGTTGATCATCGGAAAGTCGCGAATGGCTTTTACAATCGCGTCGATCAGAATCGGAGTGTAGGTCAGATTTTCGCCGGTTTGTTTTTTGAAGGCGTCTTTGTTGGCCGTTCGCCACTGCACGATTGCCGTCATATCTGCTTCAACAAATGATGAAACGTGCGGCGATATCTGCTTCGACTCGATCATCCGCTGCGCAATCATTTTCCGCATCCGATCCATCTGGATAATGTCAGATGATCCGTTCAGGCTTGAGGCAATCGGGGCTGGCCCGGGGCTTGGCGCCTGGGGTAGGGATGATGGGCCGGAAGCTGGTTTGGCACCTTGCCCTGAGCCCGCTGCCCGCTGTGTTTCAGCGCGGTCGAGCACATAGGCCAGCATGTCTTTTTTCGTCACCCGGTTATCAGATCCGCTTCCCGGAATAGTATCGAGTTCGGAACGGGAAATGCCTTCTTCACGGGCAATATTCAGCACCAGCGGCGAATAGTATCGCCCCTCGAAAGCCGGGCCGGCGGTTGCGGGTACCAGACTGGGTTTGGTGCTCATGGAACCGATGCTGGCTTCCAGCGAGGCGGCCGACTGAATGGCGTCGGCTTCCTCCACATCATTCACTGCAGCAGCATCAACGCCCACCTCCTCCAGCGAAGCCAACGGTGCCGGATCAGCGGTTGGGTGATCGGTCGGGGCGGATTCCTGCCCGGTTTCAATGCGGGCGATGATCTGACCAATGGGCACTACTTCCCCTTCATTCACCAGCCGTTCTTTCAACGTACCTGTCGCTGAGGCAGGCACTTCCGTATCAACCTTATCGGTTGCCACTTCCAGCAATGAATCGTCTACTTCAATCCGGTCGCCCACCTCTTTAAGCCAGGTGATGACAGTACATTCCATTATACTCTCGCCCATTTTGGGCATGACCATGTCGATAAGTGCCATGTTTTACGAGAGTCGTAAGTCGAGAGTCGAGAGTTGATAGTCGCGCTGCTATAGCGGGAGACTGCTACTTAAGCAGCGCGACTATCAACTCTCGACTCTCGACTTACGACTCAATTAGTTGTTCACGTAAAAGATTTAGTAGGTACGTTGTGGTGAGCGTGATATTCTGCTCGCGGTATTGGCCCAGTTTCAGGTGTTTGGTGACCGTACCTTTATCGGTAGCCACGGCGATCCAGATGGTGCCGACGGGTTTATCGGGCGTACCGCCATCCGGACCGGCAATGCCTGTTGTGGCTATGCCCACGTCAGTGCCAAGCATAATGCGGACCCCTTCGGCCATTTCGCTGGCGGTGGGTTCACTAACCGCTCCAAACTGACCGAGCGTTTCAGGGTTTACGCCCAACGCAATGATTTTCACCTCGTTGCTGTAACTCACCACCCCACCGGCAAAAACGGCCGACACGCCGGGCACTTTTGTAAGTGTAGCAGCTACCTGGCCGCCGGTGCAGCTTTCGGCCACGCCCAGCATCAGGTCTTTTTCTTTCAGCAGCCTGATGACAACCTGTTCAATTTCGTCGGCATCGAACCCATAGACGTGGTTGCCAATCAGCGGCATCACGTTTGCAACCTGCTCGTCGAGTTCACGACCAAGCTGGTCACTATCAGTACCGGTTGCCGTTAATCGAAGCTTTACCTGGCCGAAGCTGGGCAAATAAGCCAGCCGGATATGCGGTGGCAGCGCATCTTCCCAGGCCTCGATCCGTTCTGCCAGAAACGACTCACCAATACCAATCGTACGAATCATTTTGTGACGGATAACCGGCATCTCGAAGCGCTCTTTCAGCTTGGGCAGCATGCGGTAGGTCATCAGGCTTTTCATTTCGAACGGAACACCGGGCAGGGAAATGAAGACTATCCCCTCCTGATCGAACCACATACCAGGGGCAGTTCCCCAGTCGTTCTGAATATATTCAGCGTTTTCGGGCAAGTCGGCCTGCATGCGGTTCAGATCCGTCATTTCGCGGCCTCGCTTCTCGAAAAAGCCCGTAACCAGCTCCAGCGCGGCCTGGTTACGCACCATGCCAACGCCAAAGAACTCGCAAAGCGTTTTTTTGGTGATATCGTCTTTAGTGGGGCCCAGCCCACCGGTGATGATCACCACATCGGCACGGGCGGCCGCTTCAGATAAGGCAGCCAGAATAACGCTGGCTTCATCGCCAACGGATGTTTTCCGAACGGTACGTATACCGATGTTGGTTAGTTCAGTACTGATCCACTGTGTATTGGTATCGATGATCTGGCCGAATAAAATTTCGTCACCAATAGTAATCACTTCGGCCCGGATGGTAGTTGGCATAGAGAATGTATGAATCTAAACTTGGCGGTTTGCCGCTATGGTAATGAATTGTAAACGACCGGTTGGTTAAATAGAGGCAGAAACGGTCGGTGATAAATTTTTACTTTCTACGCTTTACATTGTTCATTTACCGTTGTCAAAAGTACGTAAAACAACCTATTGAGATGAAACCAATTCGTGTGTGGGCCGTGGGCCTTTCGCTCTTGCTCACCGGGGCCGTTCAGGCTCAGGACACTACCGCAAAGCCAGCGCAACCAAAGCCAGCCAGCCCGTTTGGCAAACTGGGCGGCTTCATAGAAAAGGTCATTCAGCCTGCGGCGTCGGGTGGATCACTCACGTCGGCCGATATCGCTACCGGTCTCAAAGAAGCCCTTCGCGTAGGGATTGACAAAGGAGCTACACAGGCCTCGGCCCTGGATGGCTACAATAAAAACACGCTCATCAGGATTCTGTTCCCGCCTGAAGCGCAACGCGTTGAATCGCGGCTTCGCCAGCTTGGTTTTGGCAATCAGGTCGATCAGTTTGTGTTGGCCCTGAACCGGTCGGCCGAAGATGCCGCCAAGAAAGCCAAGCCGGTTTTCTTTAAGGCTATTACCCAGATGAGTATTCAGGACGCCGTTGGTATTCTGCGGGGTGGCCAGGATGCCGCCACGCAATACCTCCGCCGCACAACGGGTCTGCAACTGGTGACGGAATTCACCCCGATCATCGACAGTACGCTGAAGAAAAACAACGCAACACGCTACTATACAACGCTGGCCTCGACCTACAACCGCCTGCCGCTGGTGAAGCCGGTCAACGCCAACCTGACCGAATACGCCACAAACAAGGCGGTTGATGGCCTGTTTATTCTGGTGGCGCAGGAAGAGAAACGAATTCGCGAAGATCCCGTCGCCCGCGTTTCCGATATTTTGAGACGGGTATTCGGAAGCAAGTAGTAACCGTTTATTGTAAGACCAGCGCCACACAACAGGAAGCGCATCGGCTGCGGGAGTAAATTCCTTAGCGATCGGTGCGCTTCCTGTTGTGTGTGATGAATTTGATCGGCTTCAACATTGTTGGTGACTAAAATCAGTAGTGTATCCAATTCCGTTACTTTTCCGTTGCCCTGCATTATCCGACTTTTGTGGCTACCATGACTCTTCTATCAATTTTCAACGACACAGCCACCGATGCCGAACGACAATGGCTGGACACCAAACTGGCGGCAGCAACGCCCGCGAAACTGGCGGCATTTGTAGCTGCTCCCCGATTCATTGCCCGTCGGAACGTACCTGGCATACCCGACTGGACAATGGACCAGTTGGCGCGGGTACTCCTGATTACCTCACTACCAACGGAGCCGGAAGATGCGTATGTGAAGGCCATCCAGACGTTATTCGATACGGCTGAACTATATGAATTTGTGGCGCTGTATTCGGCGCTTCCGCATCTAACCTACCCGGGGCGCTGGCTTTTTCAGGCAACCGAAGCCGTACGGTCGAATATGGGTCCGGTGTTCGACGCCATTGCGTTTGGCAACACGTACCCAGCCGACTATTTCCCTGAAGCCGCCTGGAATCAGCTCGTCTTGAAATGCATTTTCAACGACAAGCCGATCACTCAAATCACGGGTCTCGACCAGCGTGCTAACCAGACGCTGGCCAACGATTTATCGAACTTTGCACACGAACGATGGGCCGCTGGCCGAACTGTACCGGCCGACGTGTGGCAATTGATTCCGCGTTTCATGAACGAAACATTGCTTGCCGACGTAAAAAAATTAGCCCAGTCACCAGACGAGCGCGACCGCCTCGCTGCCCAACACGTGATTGATCAAACAGACTACGAACCAGCAAAACGGCTATCAGTTACCAGATAACAGTTGTCAGCGTTGCCATACCCGGGAAATTTGTCGAAAACCCAAACTCCGGCAGCGCTGACAACTGTTATCAGGTAACTGATAGCTGAACACAGACACATGAACCCTTCTCACGCCGAAGACGAAAATGTTTCTCCAGCCGCCCTACCGGTGGCCGAAACCCCGTTCGATTACCCCGCTTATATCCAGGGCATGCGTTTTTTCGATCCGCATATCCACATGACATCGCGCACGACGGATGATTATCAGGCCATGGCCGATGCCGGTATTGTTGCCCTGATCGAGCCGGCTTTCTGGCTGGGTCAACCCCGAACAGGATTGGCTACGTTTAAAGATTATTACAGCAGCCTCATTGGTTGGGAGCGTTTCCGATCGTCGCAGTTCGGTATCAAGCACTATTGCACCATCGGACTGAATTCGCGCGAAGCCAACAATGTACCGCTGGCCGAGGAGGTGATGGAACTGCTGCCACTGTTCGTGTATAAAGAAGGGGTAGTTGGCATTGGTGAAATTGGTTTCGACGATCAGACACCGGCCGAAGATCGTTTCTACCGGGCACAGCTTGAATTAGCCAAAGAGAGCGGCTTACCGGTACAGATTCATACGCCCCACCGCAACAAAAAAGAAGGTACCGAACGCAGCATGGCCATCGCCCTCGAACACGGCCTTGATCCAGGCATGGTGATCGTTGATCATAATAATGAAGAGACCGTGAAGTCGGTGCTTGATAAGGGTTTCTGGGCGGCTTTTACCATTTACCCGTTCACAAAAATGGGGAATGAGCGCATGGTCGAGGTGGTACGGCAGTATGGCCCCAACCGTATTATGGTCAACTCCGCCGCCGACTGGGGCATCAGCGACCCGCTGGCAGTTCCTAAAACAGCGGCCCTGATGGTCATGCGCGGCATTCCGGTTGAGCACATTCGGCAGGTTACGTACCAGAACGCCATCGACGCATTTGCCCAAAGTGGCCAGATCAACACCGCCGATTTTGCCGACGGGCTGGCCATCGACCAGAGTCAGAAATTCAACGGGAACACCATCCTGCGGGGAGGCCAGCAACCAAGACCAGATAAACATTCAGTACTAATCAAGTAAAGTGTGATCGAGGTAAAGCGCGGAAGCGTGGCCAGCCAGAGCTCTCAGCGGCTTTAAGCCACTCTTTCGCGCTTTACCTCGTTTGCTCTCTACCTCTCTTCATGCTTAAATCGTTTCTCCAACTCATGCGCCCGGCCAACCTGGTCACGGCTGTGGCCGATGTGCTGGCGGGTTTATCGCTGGCGGCGCTGGCAGGTGGAATCTCCCCGCTATCAACAGGGCAACCTGTCTGGTTACTACTCCTGTCGACGGTTGGTCTGTACGGCGGCGGGGTCGTGCTGAACGATGTGTTCGACGCCGAACTTGACGCAGTAGAACGGCCCGAACGGGCAATTCCCAGTGGTAGGGTTACCCTTGGGCAAGCATCGGCTTTGGGCGTTGGTTTGCTGGTGGCAGGAATCGCATCCGCTTTTTTCTATGGCCCCACCACCGGAGGACTAGCCGCACTGATTGCCGGCCTCGCCGTTTTCTACGACCGGTACGGCAAACACATGTCATGGTTTGGGCCAATAAACATGGGCCTTTGCCGGGGCTTCAATCTGCTGCTGGGCGTTGGTGCTGCTGGTTCCGCTGCCGTTCAGGGTGTGTGGTGGCTGGCATTGGTACCGGTCATTTACATTGCCGCCATTACCATGATCAGTCGCGATGAGGTACATGGCGGTAAACGCCTGACACTTTACGCGGCGGCGGGATTTTACCTCATGGTCAGTTCGGCCCAATTGGCGCTGGCTCTTGGTGCTCAGACATTGTACTTAACGGTCGGTTTTGTCATTCTGCACCTCTTCCTGACTGGCCGTCCGCTTCTGAAAGCAATTCAGAACCCGATCGGATCAAACATTGGTGGCGCCGTAAAAGCCGGTGTTCTCTCCCTGATTGTAATGGATGCCGCCTGGGTTAGCGTATCCGGTAACTGGCAACTCGCCCTGGGTACGTTGCTGCTGCTACCGCTATCCATCTGGCTGGCAAAAGCATTTGCGGTAACGTAATACTAGCTAACGGGTTTTGCCGATGCGGGTGTAGAGAACGGTCTGGCGTGGTCCGGCAAAATCTTGCGTCTCCACGGTAGATACGGATGGGTACGGATTCCTCTGCTAACTCCGAAATCCGTAATCCCAAATCCGCAATCTCTTTACTTCACCTTCTCCTGTTTACGCTGGATCTTACGGGTACGTTGCCGTTCCACGACCTTGGCCCGTTTGTCGGCAGGAAGGGCGTCGAGCTTGGCCTGGCGTTGCGCACGGTGCGTTTCGCGGAACGCTTTCCGTTCGTCGGGTGTCATCTTATCGAATCTTGCTTTGCGTTCTGCCTTCATAGCTGCCCGCTGTTCAGGCGTCATAGAGCCGTGCCCCCGATGCCTGCCAGCCATGTCTGGAGTAGCGGGTGGTGTGGGCTGTGATTGGGCGTAAGCACCGGCTGAAAGCAGGAGCGCGGCAACCAGTAATTTCATCGTTTTCATGTTCGAGTGTTGGTTTAACGTAATCGGCAGTTGGACACAGATGCGTTTAAAAGGTTTAGCCCGTTAGAATTCATGCCCAAAACATGGGTAATCGTGGGTAAATTTGTCTTTTCTTCTTTATCTGACTACCTGTGAAATGACCTCACTTCAACAATCATTCAACGTTCCCTTCACGTACAACGTCTCGTTCACGACTAAACTGTTCAGCGTAGACAACCCCTTATTCCGCCAGTTTTTAGCGCAACAGACTTCGGGCGGAACTGTCAAAAAAATGCTGGTTGTCGTTGACGAAGGCGTCCTGAGTGCTCACCCAACCCTACCGGCAGCGATCAGAACGTACCTGGCGCAGAACACAGCGGTTCAATTGGTTGCCGATCTGCTGGTTGTTCCCGGCGGCGAAGCGGCAAAGAATGATCCTTCGCTGGTTGATTTGATTGTCGACGCCGTAAATGAGTTCGGCATCGACCGGCATTCGTATATCGTCGGCATTGGCGGCGGTGCCGTTCTCGATCTGGTTGGCTACGCGGCGGCTATTTCGCACCGGGGTGTCCGGCATATTCGAATTCCCACCACGGTATTGTCGCAGAATGACTCGGGCGTAGGCGTAAAGAACGGCGTGAATTATCGGGGCAAGAAAAACTTCATCGGTACGTTCGCTCCACCGGTAGCCGTATTCAACGATGCCCATTTCCTGACAACCCTCGATGACCGCGACTGGCGATCGGGCATTGCCGAAGCTGTAAAAGTAGCCCTGATCAAAGACCTCCCCTTCTTCGAATGGCTGGAAACACATACAGACGCACTGGCCCAACGCGACAGCGAAGCGATGAGCTACCTGATTTATCGGTGCGCCGATCTCCACATGCAGCACATTTCGGGGGGTGACCCGTTCGAGATGGGCTCGGCTCGTCCGCTCGATTTTGGCCACTGGGCCGCCCATAAACTGGAGTACCTGACCGATTTTTCGATTCGTCATGGTGAGGCCGTAGCGATCGGTATCGCCCTCGATGTGGTTTACTCGCAGTTAGCGGGCCGGATTCAGGAGATCGAAGCCGATCGAATTCTGCATGTGCTACAGGGCGTTGGTTTCGATTTGTTCCACCCCGCCCTCGCCGAAAATAATAGTGAACATCTGGTCCGTGGCCTGGCTGAATTCCAGGAGCACCTCGGCGGCGAGCTGACCATTACCCTACTCGATGCACTGGGCAAAGGCGTTGAGGTCCACGAAATGGACGTTACGCTGATTCGTCGGGCGGTATCGAAACTGGAAGTCGATTCGCTGTCTAACGTATAAGTTGTAGGTAAGTTTCAGGTTCCAAGTTTCAGGTGTCAAGTTGCGCTGCTTATCTGCCTAACCTGGCAAAAGCAACGTACTTGACACCTGAAACTCACTTACAACTTAAATTACTCTCTACCCCATGCACCTCGGCTATTGCACAAATATCCATCCCGGCGAAACCTGGGTTGATCATTTCCGGCACCTGCGCGACCAGGTACCGGCGGTAAAAGAAGCTGTCTCTCCGGATGCACTGCTTCCTCTTGGCCTCAGACTCGCTAATCAGGCGAGCATCGATCTGATGGCACCAGAACAGCTGGCTGAACTTCAGGCCTGGCTTCAGGAAACGGGTTGTTATGTGTTCACTATGAACGGCTTCCCCTACGGCGGCTTTCATAATGAACGCGTAAAAGGCCGGGTTCACGCCCCCGACTGGACAACCACCGAACGCCGCGATTATACCATTCGGCTGTTTCAGTTGCTCGCCAAACTATTGCCCGACGGCGAAACCGAAGGCGGGGTTTCGACGTCGCCTCTCTCCTACCGCCTCTGGTGGCCAACGCCCGAAGCCCGGCAGGAAGCAACGCATCAGGCAACACAGCATATGTTGCAGGTTGTGAGCGAGTTGATTCGCCTGCGTGAAGCAACCGGAAAGCTGCTCCACCTCGACGTTGAACCTGAGCCGGACGGACTTCTCGATAACGCAGCCGACTTTGTAGCCTGGTATACAGACGTGCTGCAACCGGCCGCCCGAACGTACCTGGCCGAGCAACACGGTTTAAACGTTCCTGAAGCCGATGCTACCCTGCGCGATCATATTCAGCTTTGCTACGACGTTTGTCATGTAGCCGTTGCCTACGAAGAGACAGAGACAGTGCTGGCCTCACTGAATGAAGCTACTATTCGGGTGGGTAAAGTGCAGATCAGTTCGGCCCTGCGGCTTCAATTTGATCAGGACGCCCAGGCAACCTATAACGCCATTGCGGCTTTCGACGAACCAACGTACCTGCATCAGGTTGTGGCCCGGATGGCCGATGGTACGTTCAATCACTACGACGACCTACCCGATGCCCTGGCCGATTTCGACGCCAAAACCCACCGCGAATGGCGTGTACACTTTCACGTTCCGCTTTTTCTCGAACGCTACGGACTCCTTCAATCTACGCAGAATAGCGTAACCGAGGTCTTGAACCGGCAACGTACCCAGCCCTTTACCAACCAGTTGGAAGTCGAAACCTACACATGGGGCGTCCTCCCGGCCGACGTCCAGTTACCCATCGGCGCTTCGATCAGTCGTGAACTGGATTGGGTAAAAAAAGTGATGAACGTTTAATGAACTGACCAGCGTAAACGTTCATCGGATAGCAAGTTGGTTTTCCAGATTAGCCCGTCTACCACGCCGTTGCACGGGCAAGAGCCTGTAGGGCCGAAGCTCCAGCTTCGGTAGTGAAACACTGTCTATATGCTTATGTGAGAAGCTGGAGCTTCGGCATTACAGGGAATTATGAACAAGACCGTAGTCATTGATATTGTTGGCCTGAGTGCCAGCCTGATTGGCGAGCATACGCCGTTTTTGAAACAGTATATCGACGCCCGGCACCTGACCTACATCAAGCCCGTACTACCGGCTGTGACCACTACGTCGCAAAGCTGTTACGTAACCGGAAAATGGCCAGCCGAACATGGCATTGTTGGCAACGGCTGGTATGATCGCGAAGACGCCGAGGTGAAATTCTGGAAACAGTCGAACAAGCTGGTGCAGGCCGAAAAAATCTGGGAACGTGCCAAACGGGAAGATCCCTCGTTTACCTGCTCCAAGATGTTCTGGTGGTATAACATGTACGCCTCCGTGGACTACTCGGTAACGCCCCGGCCCCAGTATCACGCCGACGGCCTGAAGATGCCCGACTGTTATAGCCACCCGGCCGAACTCCGCGACGAACTAAGCGCCAAGCTGGGTACGTTCCCGCTGTTCACCTTCTGGGGGCCCAACGCCAACATCACCTGCTCGAAGTGGATTGCCAATGCATCGATGTATGTCGACGATAAGCACGACCCGACGCTGACGCTGATCTACCTGCCCCATCTTGATTATGGCCTCCAGAAGTTTGGCGTCGATTTCTCGAAGATCGCCAGCGATTTGCGCGAGATCGATGAGCTGGTTGCTGAGCTGGTTCGCTTCTACGAGCAGAAAAAAACGAAGATCATTCTGCTGTCGGAATACGGAATTAACACCGTTAACCGGCCAATCTACATCAACAGGGCCCTTCGCGAAGCAGGGCTCATCTCGGTCCGGATCGAAGCCGGGCGCGAATTACTCGACGCCGGAGCCAGCGCTGCCTTCGCCGCGCCCGATCACCAGATTGCCCACGTTTACGTAAACGATTCGGCACAAATTCCCCGCGTCAAAAAGCTTCTGGAAGGTATGCCGGGGGTTGCTGAGGTGCTGGATGAGGCAGGTAAAAAGGCCAATCATCTCGATCACGAACGCTCGGGCGACCTGGTGGCCGTGGCTAAATCAGACAGCTGGTTCGCCTATTATTACTGGCTCGACGATACTAAAAAGCCAGACTACGCGCAGGTTGTCGACATTCACCGGAAGCCCGGTTATGACCCCGTCGAACTGTTTATGGACCAGACAAATCCGCTGATCAAAGCCAAAGCGGGCTACAAGTTGGCCCGCAAGTTGCTGGGATTCCGGTATCTGATGGACGTTATTTCGCTGGACGCTACCCTCGTGAAAGGATCGCATGGTGCAGTCAACATTGGCAAGGAATACTACCCCGTACTGGTGACCGATCAGCCTGTAGAACAGCCCGAGATAAACGCCGTTGATGTCTATGGTGTCATCTGGCAGCATCTGAAAGGGCCAGTTTTACAGCCAGCACGTTCGATTAATGCTTAATTTTGACAAAAAATCAGTCTTCGTTACGCTGTTGAGGAAGTAACTTTCTAAGTAGCGGCGCAACAGAAGACAACCTTCAATATGCGTCAATCCGAAATAAACTTCACTGTAGAATTAGACAACGATAACGTACCTGACAAAATTTATTGGGACGCTACCGACAACCCGAACGAAGGCCTTAACGACACCAAGGGTGTCTCCATAGCCGTTTGGGATCATTACCACCGCAACACGCTTAAAATCGACCTCTGGACCAAAGACATGGAAGTGGGTGATATGAAGCGCTTCATGATCGAGATCATGGGCGGCATTGCCAGCACAGTCCGTACGGCCACCAACGATGCCGCCATGGCCGACGATATCGATAACCTTTGCCGGGCTTTAAGTAAGAAAGTGGAAGCGGAGTTCAGGGCCGAAAACCAGGCCGGCAAGTAATACGCGTATTTTACCTCTCACCGTACTAACTATGTATCGTTCTGTCTGGCTCCGTCTGGGGCATACTATCCTGTTAATCTGCCTGTTGTGCACCCTGCAGGCGGTGGCTCAGAAAGGCATTGCCTTTCAGCAAGCGCCACTTAGTACGGTGTTTAAAACGGCTCAGAAAGCGGGTAAACTGGTCTTTGTTGAAGTCTATTCACCCGATTGCCACGTGTGTCAGAGCTTCATGCCCACGCTGGCCGACAGCCGGGTTGGAAAATCATATAACGCCAAGTTTATCAGCACAAAGGCTGATGTGAACCTGCCAGCCACCCGCGATTGGTTAAAGTCGAAGAAGTTCTATGTGCCTTCATTGCCCCTGTTCCTGTTCTTTACACCGAACGGTGAACTGGTGCATTTTGCGATGAGCCAAAACTCGGCGGATGAATTGATCCGTCATGCCAACAATGCGGTTGCCCCTTCAACCCGTAGTCAAACCTGGAAACAGCGATTTGCTGCTGGTGAAAAGTCGCCCAATTTCCTGATCGATCTGGCTATGTATAGCCGGGTTATCTCCGATACGGTGACGAACATGGCTGTCATGGAGGAATATGCCAGCCAGCAGCCTGCCAACACCCACATTACCAATACCAACTGGCTGGTCACGCAGAAGCTGGTCATTGACATGGACAATCCGCTGGCTCGCAGCCTGATCAATAACTTTGCCGCCTACAAAAAACAGTATGGCCAAGCTGCGTTCGATGTAGCGGAGAACATCCTTATGTCTTCGCTTTATAGCAGCCGGGGCGGACGCTACCCGCCTGCTCAGATCAAACAGGTTTACGACGGGTTGGTCCGAATCGGCGTTGACCCTAAAATGGCTTCGTCCCGCACGCTACTTCCTGAAGTAAATGCCTATTTCCGGCTAAAGCAGGGCAGTATGGCTGCTGAGCGGATGAACACCCACATTACCACTCATTCGCTGTCTGTCCCGGAGTATATTTATGTGGCCCGTCTTTTCAACCGCAACAGTCCAGACTCGGCCGATGTACCGTCACTGATCAAGTGGATCGGTAAGGCACTTGCCATGAAACCATCGCCCGGAGAGCAGGCCGATCTATATTTTGAGCAGGCTGATGCCTACCGCCGCGCTAAACGCACTGCTGAGGCTCGCCAGTCGGCATCTAAATCACTTGAAATAGCCCAGGCCAGTCGGATCGACACGAAACGGAATACGGAACAGATTAATAAATTAAAGTAACAGTGCTTTCTGTTACTCCCAACTCAAACGCTATGCGCACAAACTGGACCCGCGACGAGGTCGCTGACATTTACAATAGCCCCGTTTTAGATCTTATTTACCGCGCAGCAACGGTACATCGGCAACACCACGACCCACAGGAAGTGCAGGTTTGTACGTTACTGTCGGTAAAGACAGGGGGGTGTCCCGAAGACTGTGCTTACTGCCCGCAGGCGGCCCGGTATCACACCCAGGTGAAAGTGCATAAGCTCCTGGAAGTAAACGAAGTGCTCGAAGCAGCCAGTCAGGCCAAAGCATCGGGGAGCAGCCGGTTCTGTATGGGTGCAGCCTGGCGCGAAGTGCGCGATAACCGGGACTTCGACAGCGTACTCGATATGGTACGGGGAGTGAATGCCATGGGTATGGAAGTATGTTGTACGTTGGGAATGCTGACCGACGGGCAGGCGCAAAAGCTTAAAGATGCCGGCCTGTATGCCTATAATCATAACCTCGATACGAGCGAAGAATTCTACGGCGACATTATCAGCACACGTACCTACGACGATCGTCTGGATACACTGGGGCACGTTCGGGATGCGGGTATTTCTGTTTGTTCGGGTGGTATTATCGGTATGGGCGAGTCGCACAACGACCGGATTGGTATGTTGCTCACGCTGGCCACATTGCCACAGCACCCTGAGTCTGTACCCGTGAATGCGCTGGTGCCTGTTGAAGGAACACCACTGGAAGAGCAGGAACGTGTGTCGGTTTGGGAAATGATTCGCATGATCGCAACGGCCCGTATTCTGATGCCATCCGCTATGGTTCGGCTTTCAGCTGGTCGGGTACGGATGACCACTGAAGAACAGGCGCTGTGTTTCCTGGCCGGGGCCAATTCAATCTTTGCCGGCGACAAGTTGCTCACAACCCCCAACCCCGATGTAGACACCGATCAACAACTGTTCCAGACGTTGAACATCCGTCCCCGGGCTGCTTTTAAAAATGAGCATGGACAGGCCGCTGTCAAATTCGAGCAGATACCCGTGTAATACCGTTGCCTCGGATGGGCCGTGTTGCGTTGAACTGTACTTCTTCCAGCCCCGACCCGGAATGCGACGCAGATTTGTTACTGAACGGTTCATCGATTGAGTGAGCCGTACCGCCAAAAGCCAGACGATGTCTGGCTTTTTTTTATACTATCTCAAAAATTGTCCATACTAAGTGTACAAAGAGGTGCCCGTTTTCTCACTATTACTGCCTGAAGAAAGGCAAAACATTACCTTAGGACCGTTAGCTCATTCATTTGGGCGCAGAACTATGCTTATCATCCCTATAGCGTTTATTGACTAAGCAGCCTTAGTGTTCGTAAACCGCCGCCCGATGATAGATGAACCCGCTTGTTACTGTTGTGATACCCACCTGTCTCCGACAAGCTAAGCTTAGAGCTTGTTTACTGGCGTTAGCACAGCAGAAGCTTTCACCCAGCCAGTTCGAAATTATCGTGGTCGATCAGGCCGACGACCGGGCGACGGCAAATATGGTTAAGGAAACGGCAAACCTGTTGGGGTTATCCGTTCGGTATGTAAGTCAGCGACGCGACCGGAATGAGGCAGCTGCCTGTAATCGGGGTTGGCGACTGGCCAATAGCTTGTTCATTGCCTTTACCCACGACGACTGTCTGCCCCAGCCCCTGTGGTTAACTACGGCGTTGCCGCTGTTTCACAATGGAGCGCAGGTAATTATTGGTCGAGTACAGTACCCTCTGCCCAACCATCCAATAGTGGCTTCGGCAGGGGCCAATTTATTTTGCCGACGCGCATTGCTTGAGCAGGTCGGTGGATTTGATGAGTGGCTAAACAGGAAACAACACCATGAAGACAACTGGCTGGACAGACTGGCCCGGGCAGAGATACCAATTATCTCCTGTCCGGATGCAGTCGTTGTTCGTCCATTCCGCGGGTCTGCATGGTTTTCTACGCTTCGGATTATGTTATCAAAATTACTTTAAACGCTAGCTGCACATTTTTTCCAACTCAACTTATGAGCGTTGTTAAACCAGCCATTCGGCATCCAGCTTTAATTGCCTATCTAGCAGGCGCGAATAACTACACATGGCTACACTTCCGGAATGGGGAGAAGAAAATGCTGGCAAAGCCAATCAGCTACCTGGAAACCCAACTGACGGAGTTTATCCGGGTGCATAAAACAGCCCTTGTCAATCCTGCCTGTGTTGAAAAGTTACAACAACCGCCCAGGCAGCGCATGGCGGGCAGCGTGCAACTCGAAGGGGGTATTGTGTTGCCCGTCAGCAGACGGCGATGGCGTGAAGTTGCCACTGCACTTCAGCCATACCTCTCGCCAGACGGCGAAGTGACTGCCGTTGCGGCACCGGAACCTGAGAAGGTCGTTGAACCACCGATTACGCCCCTGAAATCAGCCGAGTCGCCAGCTACGCCCACGAGGACCGTTCTGCTGGCCACAGAAGACAGCAACACGCAATCAATCAAATGGGCACTCGAATCCCGGTGGCCGCAGTACGTGTTGCACACGTCTGTTCAAAGCAGCCATCTACCCCGCGTGCTGAGTTTGCTGTCGGCAGATGAACTGCCGACACTGATCATTCTGGATGCGCGTACGTCGACCCTGGAGCGACTCAATACGTTGCAGCAGTTGAAAGAAGATGAGCAGTTTGGGCAAATCCCGATTGTTATGCTTGTTCCACCCATTGATGATGCAATTACGGATAGCTATCGCCGTCGGGCCAACTCGGTGATATCGATTCCTGATAGCCAGACCCCACTCGGCCTGACTATCGAGCGAATCAGTCAATTCTGGCTGCGTACGGCAGCCCTGCCAGTGGCGTTGTAAAGTCAGTTAGAAAGCGAGCCTCATTGGTGGGAGCGTAACAGTTTCCCACCAATAGGTACGTAACTGCTTAAAGTAATCCAGCCACTCTGTGAAAACGGTAGGCTTAACCAGGTATGACGAACTTCCTCTTCGGTAGGCTTCACTAATATCGGCCTGCATATTCGAACTACTCAACATAACAACGGGGACCTGGTTGAAAGGGGCCGTCAGGCCTCTGATGTCGGAAAGCACTTGCCATCCCTGATTTCGCTCCGGAAGGTATAAGTCGAGCAAGACAAGCTTGGGCATATCCCATTCATCACGTGACCACTCGGCCAATAAATCGTGGGCCTGATCACGGCTGGCAGCGCGTATTGGTACTACTTCGGGCAACATCTGTAACATAGCCCGCTGTATGAGCACCCAATAATCATCATTGTCTTCAACAACTAAAATTCGGGCACGCTTGAAATTTGCTCTGATAGATTCATTGTCCTGTAAATATGTCATAACATCTATGGGTAAACCGCAAAACATCTAAAATAACCGATATGACAGGATATGCATTTATCAGAAACTAAAATTTACGCACCGGTATTCCCGCTTCATACTTTTCTAAAACATTATATGAAGGCATATCCACTTTCAGTTAACGTTATAGATTAACTTCTTCATCAGTTTGCAGGCTATCAACCTTATGCAATGGCTTAGCCTCAGGCATAGCCCAATAAATAGGACCCGACAGTCGGGGGAGCACAGAAGAGCAGCGTCGACACGCAATAACCAGGTTACACCGGCTTGTCTGTTAAAAAGTAACACTAGGCGTAAAAAAACCAACCCAATAACAAATAACTGGTTATCAGTAAGTTGGTTTATTCAGTAAACGATTGGGGATTGCGGGTTATAGCCATCGCAACCCAGCTGTCAGGTACGTTGTTACGCCCCCAGGCCGACGCGAGCGGGGCTTCGCGGGCGCTAACTGACAGGAACTGACAAAGGCTGTTTATCTTTTCCGAACCGTGCTTTGAGTCGGTTCCAGGCAATCAGATACGCATCTTTATCAAACAGGCGCGAGTCGAGCCGAGCTTGCCGAAGGAGATAGAGCCCGACCGGCAGCAAGACTATATTAGCCATCCAGGCACCCAGCACAACTGGCCAGGCACCATCTTTGGCGAATTTGTCGCCAAGTAGCGTAAGCACATACAAGACAATGAAGAAGATAATCGATACCAGCACGGGTAAGCCAAACCCCCCTTTCCGAATGATGGCCCCCAACGGTGCACCAATCAAAAACATGATGAATACCGATACCGACTGGGTGAACTTGTGATGACTTTCCAACTCGTACGCATACGAACTTTTCTCTTTTTCGGCCAGATACAGGATGTTTGATTGCACATAAGACAGCATATTCTGCGCCTGCGACAGGGCAAGTTGCTCAACCTCAACCGGGTTGGATGTATGAAGCGGGCGAGCCAGCACCGTATCGATCCACTTTCCCTCTGTTACCTTTTTATCTTTCACAACAGCCTCATCCTTAAATTGATACGTATAGTAGTTTCGTGATGAACCGGCCACAGTCAAGCTTGCTCTGGTGGCATCTTTCTTCAATGAATCGGCGATAGTTGTCAACTCCGTCAGCGTTTTCATGTAGGGATGATATTCAAACTGCTGCTCATCGGTCCTGTGCAGACCAAATGATTCCAGACTGATTACCAGCTTATAGTGTTTGAAGCCATTCCGCATGAACTGCGTTGTTTTGACAGTACCACTTCCCGTGTAGGATACGGCCGATCGTCCATCGTTATATTCCTGATAATCGTTACCGTTGGTAAGCTCAAACACTAGATAGGAGCGGCTGGGATCCGTGTACATCCGTCCCGACTTTGCCAGAATGATTTCGCGGTTACCCGATTCTATACCCGACGAACTGTTCTTGTAGATAACCAGATTGGTCAGCGAGTCGCCCTGCTTCTTATCTACTTTGATACTGTATCCGGGCAGGTCGTTATAAAAAATTCCTTCTTTGAGGTTCAGCGCAGCTTTCGCCGTTTTGATATCATACAGTAGACTGTAGGCTTTCAGATTGGCCCATGGCGCCACATTATTATTGAACCAGAAGGAAAAACCCATGAACAGCACAGCCAGTACCAACAAGGGCCGTAAGGCACGGGTCAGTGAAATGCCCGCGCTTTTCATGGCTGTCAACTCAAAGAATTCACCCAGATTACCGAACGTCATCAGCGATGAGAGCAGCACCGCAAGCGGCAGGGCGGTCGGTACGGTCAGAACGGCAAAAAAGTACAGCAGGCGCCCGAAGGTGACGAGTGTGATGTCTTTTGAAACAAATTCCTCAATATACAGCATCAGCAGTCGCATCAGGAAGATGAAGATAACGACGGCTAATGTCAGGAAGAACGGTCCGAAGAACGACTTCAGAACAAGTTTGTCAATTTTTTTCACGTGTAACGAATAGTGGCCCTTACCAAATGAGCAGAGTTGCCCCAATCAATGTAACGCAGGCTACACAGTTCATTGTTCACTACCCATTTCTGATTATAGATTTTTAACTGCCAATAGCCAGGCTCGGTGCCTGTTTGGCTGGTGTGTTGTTGGCTACCTACCTCAGGAGCCAACAATTTCTTTCAGTTTGTGCACCATTCCGTCCCACATATCCTGCAGGTCTTCTTCATCGGTGTTGGTCGAGTAGTCGGTAATGCGCAGGTACGTTGCCTGAGTGAGTTCACTAACGTCGACCCGAAAATCGACATAATTACTATCGTGCCCATTTTCGCCCGTATTCAGAAACTCGAAACGAACGCTTTTATTTTGACGTAGCGATGTTTGTTTAGCCGGGTGACTCTCGTCGTCCCAGATGAAATCGAATTTATGTTCAGGCAGGGTATTTACCTTGGCGGCAAACCACTGCGATAGACCTGAGGCGCTACTGATGTAGGGGAAAAGCACTTTTGGAGAGGCCCGAAGCTCATATTCGGTCACAAATTTAAATTTCTCCATGAGGGTGACAGACTTAAAACGTGATACTGATTTTCTTTTCGATAGGCTCTCGATCAGCCGTTTACCACGAAAAACAGGCGGACTATCAGACGGTGATCGACAAGGTTTCGGCAAGGTAACGTAAAATATATACCAAATACAAGGCGCACCCCGTTGTCTCAAAAAAGATTTTCCGTACTTTTGCAGAACAATTCGGCGGGGTAGCTCAGATGGTTAGAGCGTAGGATTCATAACCCTAAGGTCGGCAGTTCGATCCTGCTCCCCGCTATACTAAGAACGCCCAACTATCTGCTTGTCAGACGGTTGGGCGTTATTCATTTACAATAGTGTACGGATTGGTGTACGGTGTAGGCGACAGATTAGTCAAACAATCAGCTTGGAATCTGCACTGACTAAATATCTGGATTGCTAGTCAACTCACTATTTCTCTCGAAATAGTGAGCCCCTACTCCAACTAGCAGGGCCTCAAAACGATATAAAAGCAAGCGATAGCCCTTGTTCGGAGTAAATTTTTTCCAGATAATCTTCACTGTTCGTACCATTCGTACCTATACGGAAGTACGAAGTGGTACGAGAAATACGATAGGTACGAGCAAGTACGGATTAGGTACGAGTGGGTAGACTCACTAATTACTACCACTAAACAAATGCTTAGCTTATCGAAGTCCATGCTATGGGCAACAATCAAGACACAGAATGCCACCAACATCTAAGGCGATGCGCTGATAAAACGACGAAAGATATTTTTATTGGGCTATGTCGGGGTATTTCAAACCACCGCCCCTATTGGCCGTCGGGAATGAATTGTGCTTTCACGCTCTTAAAGCCAATCTATAGCCACAATCCAAGAAAAGGCATTACACTCGTTGCCCTCCATTATTTGCGTAGGAGCGTATAATTATTTAGGTCACCTGCCCTTTGTTAAAACAAATTGTTGCCAACTTTACTGGGCAGCCCAGTAGATCCGCCTTCTTACTAGGGCCTGATTTTTTTATAACTATCTAATAAGACATATGCCGTTTTTTTACTGCTTGATGCTTTCTGTCGGCCTATTGGTCGTGACAACCGATGCTTTACAGGCACAAGATAATATGGTGATTGCTGGGCCAATGTCCGCTACTCCTGGCGCTGCCAATACTTTTATCGCTTCGCAACCTAATTCGGGTAATACTGGTACAGCAAATACATTTATTGGCCGTGGCGCAGGAACACTCAACTATGGGTCCAATAATACATACGTTGGTTACATTGCTGGGTTGCGCACCACTGGAAGCAACAATACGTATATGGGCTTCTGGGCGGGCTATTCACTAAATGGTGAGCATAACGTCGTTATTGGTCGATATGCTGGCTGTGGCGGTGGACTATTTTCCGACTTATCACGGTCAAAGGGTTCTTACAACGTGTATCTGGGGTCATCGGCAGGTTACGGGGGCTATCCTGATGGTACCAATCACAACGTTGTGGTTGGCGACTCGGCGGGCTACAATAATGCAACCAGTGGAAGTGTCTTTGTCGGTAGCAAATCGGGCTACACTAATCGTATTGGCCGGGTCAATACCTATTTAGGTTTTCAATCGGGCTATAGTGCTGTAGCTGATTCCAATACGTTCGTAGGCTACCAGTCTGGCTATGCGACCACTACCGGCAGGGGGAACACTTTTATTGGCACAGCATCAGGGCGGAGCAATAGTGGTGGTAGCCATAATACGTTTGTAGGCAATGGAGCCGGACCAGCCGGCAGCAACTCTGATGACAATGTGTACATCGGCTACAATACGGAACAACGTGACACCGACGCGCTGGCCACTAATCTGCATAACTCAACAGCGATCGGTTCAGGCTCTAAAGTGGCAATCAGTAATGCCTTAGTGCTGGGTAATAACGTCAATGTGGGCATAGGTACCTCAGCCCCTGCCACACGGTTAGAAGTAGTTAGTTCCCTAGACAATACCAGCGGCCTGCGCTTGAGTCATCTGACGGCCAACAGCCAGAGCACCCACAGTACAGATCAGTTTCTGACAGTGAACGATCAAGGCGACATCATCAAGGCTCGCTATCAGCTACGGATCAACAAGGCCAGCGAGTGGAGCGATAGGGTATTTGCGCCATCCTACCAGCTTCGGTCCCTGGAATCAGTAGAAAGATATGTGCGGGATCAGGGTCACCTGCCAGGTGTTCCTTCGGCCGACGAGGTAATGAAAGAAGGCGTCGACCTGGCGAAGATAAATGCCCTGTTGCTTGAGAAAGTGGAGGAGCTAACCCTGTATTTACTTCAGCAAAAGAGGGAGTTGATGCAGCAACAGAAACGGATTGACCAGTTAGAAGGGATGGTCAATAGTGTAGCCAAACCCTAGCGTACTACTTGTTGCAATTACATTCAGAATTGTAGCGACTAAAATCTTTATCGCTTTTCTAGTAGCTGTTGCACCATTCGCTCTAATTTGTCAATCCTGGCCCTTAGCGTTTGATTAGTAAGTTGCTGCTGTTGTAATTCTTGCTGATGCTTCTGCTCTGACAACTGCCCCGCCTTTTCCAACTGAATACTGTAGAGTGTCAACTCCTCAATCTTCTCCAGAAGCTTGGTGTCGGTTTGATGTAAGTCGTTGCCCCGTTCCACCATCTCCTGAGCCGATGGCACGCCCGGCAAATGTTGATGAAGGGTAATATAGCTAGCCACCTCCGCCAGCGGTTGAAGCTGGTAGGTGGGGGCGAAGACCTTATCCGACCACTCCGAGGTGTTCTTCACCGCTACCTTGACCCTCTCGGTCAGGATACCTTTGCTCACAAACAGGTTGTAATCCAACGGCAGTTTGTCAATGCCCTGCCCAATCACGACTCCGCCTGCATTCGCATTGTGCAGGTACTCTCCGCTCGTTGACCAGAGTTCATTAGCTCCAATCCGTCCTGAGCCACTCGTGCCCAGGATGACATTGCCGTTAGCGTCAACCGTTAAGAACTTGCTCTGTCCTCCAGCGGCAGGAGAGGCACTGGTGAGGTTCTCCAGCCGTAAACCCGACTGATCGGCTGTATTACTGGTGAGGTGGAGCTTAGCAGTAGGGGCCGTATTGCCAATGCCTACGTTAGCACCACTGCCCAAAATCAGGCTATTGGAGGCCGTCACTTTGGCATTGTTGCCTATGGCCGTGGCATTACTCAAACTACCTGCCCCTGCATCGGCCCGAAAACCGAGGAAGGTGTTGTTGATACCCGACTGATTAGTCTTACCGGCCTCAAAACCGATGGCCAGGTTGTTATCCCCGTTTACCCCCCTACCGTTGCCAGCATTGGCCCCGATATAGATGTTGAAGCCCCCGGATGTGTTGCCCCCTCCGGCGTTATCGCCTAGAAAGTAGTTGCCTGTACCCGTGGTATTAGAGGCCCCCGAGTTGGTGCCGAAGAAGTAGTTGGAAGAGCCCGTGGTGTTGGCCTGACCTGCCTGCACACCAATGAAGGAATTGTATTGACCGGAGGTGTTACTAAATCCCGCCTTGTAACCCAGGAAGGTGTTAGCCGAAGAGGTAGTGGCGAAACCGGCCTGATATCCTAGGAACGTGTTTTGACCACCTGTGCTGTTGGAATAGCCCGCCCAAAATCCTGTGAACACGTTGGCGTAACCCGTCGTGTTGTTTTGACCCGCACTATTTCCTGTGAACACGTTGTAGTTCCCCGTCGTGTTAGAATAACCCGCACTATAACCAGTGAACACGTTGGCGTAACCCGTCGTGTTGAAATAGCCTGCCTGATATCCACTGAACACATTTTGACTACCCGTCGTGTTAAAATAGCCCGCATGAGACCCTATGAACACGTTGACGGCACCTGTGGTGTTGGAGTTGCCCGCACCATAACCAGTGAACACATTGGCGATACCCGTGGTATTGGAATAGCCCGCATTAGCGCCAATAAAGGCATTCCACCTCCCGTTAGTAGTGAGATTGCCTGCACCATAACCTACAAAAGTATTAGCTTCGCCTGTTAAGCTATTTGAGCCTGCTAAAGGGCCTACCAGGGTGTTGTAGGTACCCGGTGTGTTGGCATTGACCGTGTTGGCCACGTAGTTGGTCTGAGCCTGACTGAGCAAGGGTAAGGAGAAGACAGCCCATAGAATAAGAACTTGTTGAGACAAGAAAGTAGAATGTTTCATATGTGTTAAAGAAAAAAATGAGTGGAAGTGGAAAAGGGGTTGTTTGTATCAATAGTGAATATGGCCGTAAAAATAAATGCACAGGCTAGCAAGAGCAGTTAGGTTACAAGTATACAGCAGATCAGGTATTACAACGTATATTATCTTTCAATACAATCCCTTCCAGATTTAGTCTATTGATTCGCACGCTACTCTCCAATAACCTATCTCGAAAATTGAAGCTAGTTGGCCAACAGCAGTTGGGTATCAACCTGCCAACGGCAACACCCGCAACAAGTGCCCCGGTTGCTGCCTAGTTCCAGAAAAGGCAACCTGCCAAAGTGCTACCCTTGTTAGATACCCTGGCCATGCTGGCACTGATTCGGCAAACCCCTAAAGGAACCTACGCACTATGAGCAGGGGAGAAGAAATATTTGACACGATACAAGACCATAAGTATGACCATGCTGTAGGGTCAGAAGAATGGATATATGCACAAACCCTCGGTACTGCCCGTATGGTCGTATGGTCAAACCCAGACAGACTATACAGGTTATTGGAAGAAGCAGAACGAACGGGAAAACGTATCAAACTAGTGGAGGACTTAACGGTGTTGGGTAGTCCCTATGACGTTATACTGATATGATGTTGCGAGGTTGCAAGAATGATGCAGTACGTTACTGGTTAACTTCATAGGGCGTTCCATTCCAATAGTCGAGTGCGGCCCGTTGGTTAGTCGTTAGCCGCAAGGTGTCAGCTACGTCAAACAGTGTAGGGTTTCGATTAATCTTGTTGATGTTGCGCCGTAGATTGTTGCGCTGGTTACTGTCCTTATTCCTGACGTTGTGCGCTGTGCGGCTATACTCATCCTCTTTCGAGCCTTTGACATATTCGCGGTGTTGGCTGGTGAGCGTCAGCAGCAGATCGTCGTTGTTACGTAGCATTGTCGCAGATACAAACCGTTGGCCCGCACGTGGCTGTTTGATAACCGCACCCGTAACCGGACAGACTACCGCCCCCGGCGTGGGTTCGCCCGGTGTGGTGATGCCCGGCGCGGGTGGTTGGTCTTGTATACCCTCGTCACAAAGTACCTCGGACCGCTTGTGAATCAATAAGTCACAATCTGGTGACAAATAGTTGGCAGATGACAGCGGCGCTAACTTTGTTATCGATTTACTATGCCAGTCCGTTTCATTCCATTGATGACGGTTTGAGCGGTGGTGCGGCAATAGTAACGCTCGGTTGTGAGAACCGTCTTATGGCCAAGTATCCGACTCACTTCGGTCATGTTCAATTCACCCTCTAGAAATACGGATGAAGATGTTTTCCTTCCGGTCTTGATGGTCATGTGATACTCAAACCCAATAGCGGGGGCCCTTCACCGTCATTAGTAATAATGTCGCGTGAAGATAGAATGCTGTTGAGTATAGGAAAGGTGATTGATCTTTAGATCAATCCCTTGCAGTTATTGGCAGACAGCCAATAAAAAACCGAAGCGGTTGGAGCCAGCTTCGGTGTGCTTTGTAAAATTCAAATCCAGTCCAGCGGATGAGCAAGCAGTACGCTTGCCCAGAGATTACAAAGTGCAAACTTAACAGGTCTGCAGAGATTTTGTTAACGGCTTCTTGGGTTAGAGTCAGCTGCCTCAGTTTAAAATAAGCTGGCGAGCCTAATTACCAATGACCATGGCCAGAAATGGTAAACCGGGAGGCGGCCGAGTTGGTGCCGTACGTGAACGCTCTCAGACGTTCACGTACGGCACCACTTAGCAACGGGTACAAAACCTCGATCAGATAAATTGATCTCGTAGAGATAAGACTGCGCCTCCTCCTCTTTTTGCTGCTCTTCAAGTGCTAATCGAGCCCTTGTCTCGTAGGCTATATACTCTTGCCACTGCTGCTCATAAAATTGATCAGACTGGCTGTCTTGATTGCCCTGCTCACTGGAAACTCGTGCCATACATTTACAACTGCTACAGGCGAAGTGCGACTTGAAATAAGCTCCCTAAAGTGAGCCAGGTGTAGACTCTTGGATGGGTTCGGCTCGATTATACCGGTTAGCCTCGTAGAAGGTGCGAATGATGCATAGTACCAGCGGCTCTTGCATCCAGCGCCCTCATATTACCACTATTGTTAATCTCTAGCCTGCTCTGTATCTTGCTGACGGTGAACATTTACTCAACCTTTTTAACTTTTGCTTCATGACCCGTTTCTATCAAACCACATTGATCGGTGGATGGCTATTATTCTTTTCAGGGGCAGTAATGGCTCAAAACCTAGTCATAAATGGTCCCCAATCGGCAACACCTGGCTATTTGAATACGCTTGTTGGCCCCAGTGCGGGTGCGGCTTTAATCAGAGATAATCCCAGCAGTAGTATTGAAAACACCTTTATCGGGGCCGCTGCTGGACAAAATTTCACAAACGGCTCGGGAAGTACGTTCGTCGGCAACTCGGCGGGGGGGAGTGGTAACGGGGGCGCCAATACATTTGTTGGCTTCGCAGCTGGCTCAGTCAACAACGCTACGAATAACTCGTTTTTTGGTTATCAGGCGGGCACGGCCAACACGACAGGAACCTCTAATCTGTTTATGGGCTTTCAAGCCGGAGGACAGAACACCACTGGTACGGGTAACACATTCCTTGGTTTTCGGGCCGGAGGTTCTAACACCACCGGACGGTACAACACTTTCATGGGTGTACAGTCAGGTCTGAATAACACAACTGGCAGTTCTAACTTCATTATGGGTACCAATGCGGGCTTAGTCAACCGCACAGGCTCCGGAAACTTCTTTCTAGGTGATAACACAGGTAGTCGGAATGAGACTGGCAGCTATAATGTTTACTTAGGTACCAACGCTGGTGCTGGTGGTGGCAGTAACAACTTAGCCATCGGTTTCGGCAGCGGTGGCGGATTAGAGTCAGGTAACAACAACTTGTTCCTTGGCTTCGCATCCAGTGCTGGTGCACCAACGCTCTCCAACGCTGCAGCTATTGGCAACTACGCCCAAGTAAATGTATCTAATGCTATGGTGTTGGGGAACGGCATCAACGTAGGCATTGGCAACTCGGCTCCTACCGCCCGGCTACATCTGACATCAGGCGTAGCCGGACAATCGGGACTACGGCTTGAGAATCTAACGACCAGTTCGATCGCGTCGGTGCTTAATCGGACTAAGTTTCTAACCGTTGATTCAGTCGGCAACGTAATCCTGGGGAGTACAACGAACGGTGGCCGAGAATCGGCGGCCGAGAGTTTGTGGCATCGTGTGGGTGACTTGCTGCAAAGCCTGAACGGCGAATCGGTGGTCATAGGCAAGGGGGTCCACGAAACGCCGACAGGCTACAAACTCTTTGTTGAAGAGGGGGTCTTAACGGAGAAGGTCAAGGTCGCCGTTAAGAATACGAGTGACTGGAGCGATCATGTTTTTGCGTCCGGTTACCAGCTCATGGCTTTAGCGGAGGTTGATCAGTTTGTAAAAGTCAACGGGCATTTGCCGGGCATACCGTCAGCCGCGCAAATGGTTGAGCAGGGTAACAACCTGCATAAGACGGATGCCAAGTTATTAGAAAAGATTGAGGAGTTGACTTTGTACAGTATTCAGTTAGAAAAGGCTGATCAAGCTAAGCAACAGGAATTGAAACGGTTAAAGGCTGATATGGATGAACTGAAGCAATTAGTGAAACAGCTTCTAGAAAAAAGATGAGTTTACGGCCGCAGCAGTAGTTGAGCTTATATACCACTCATGTAGAGGCTCTTGAGCTCATTACTAAATAAGCCAAAGCTTTTAAAAAGTATACATAGTTTGTGTAGCATTTCAATTTCCATATCAGCTACAGCTTACAATTGTTTTGATATTATTCAAAACGACTAGGTGACCTACCGACAAAACTGACAAAAGTCAAATTAGCCTTTCCAGGCGGCTTTACGACTGTCTTACAAAGGCTCGGTATGGCAATCAGATAGTGATAGATTATTAGCCCAAATGTGGACAGCTCGCCCAGAATCTGAGCAGGCTGTCCACATTTGGCATATTACAATACTATTGTCCTTCGAGCACCTTTATAGCTCGTAAGTATTTAAGCACCTCCCGTTTGAGTTGGCGTCAAAAGTGGCAAAAAGCCAGCAACGCCAAATCTATTGGTCACTTGCTAATATGTCCCTTAATTGCATGTGGAAAGCTAAAGAGCTATTAGGCGCTTATATGACCATTGAGAAGTTAATAAACTGGATTACACCCCTGATCCTAGGCGCTTTAGTGGGTCTCTACGAGATTCTGCATGGCTTGTACTACACGCTTTACGGAACACCCGACCAACAGCGAGACTATCCACTTGAGATTGTGCTAGGGCTGCCCATCATGATTGGATGTCTGGGGGCACACTGGTTGATTCGACGTCTCGCGCATTCGAATACGCGCACCATCTGGTTGATTGAGTCGATCCTGGTGGGACTGGTTATCTACGGTCTTTATTGGTCTTAACCGTGTAAATTTTGCCTGACCTATTGCTTAAATAGAGTCTGTTGGTAGCATATGCTTCGACTCAACATAGAAAAGTCACGTTTAATCAATACTAATTGGGTCACAGATAGACTTTTACCCAATATGTCTTTTGGGAGCTACACACCAAAAGACATATAAATGAATAACTGGACTTGCTACATTTGACTGGAGAGAGTTTTTAGGCACATTTGGGGCCAAACCAGAAGGTACCCATGAAAAAAAAGCGTGTATTCGACCGCACCGGCGGACCGGAGGCGTTTAGGAGAATGGCCCGCACCGGCGGACCGGTTAAGTTATCCCATGCAAAAGGCTCGGTTCAGGAGGCTGCTCGCGAGTTAGGCATCGATTCAAGCCGAATCACTAAGTGGCGTCAAAACCACAAGAATTTCAGTCAATTAGCAACCCCGGCCGTTGGATTGAGCGAGGAACAGAAGCTGATCAAACGACTGCAGAAAGAGCTTAAAGAGGCTCAGCTTGAGCGCGACATACCCCAGCAGTCGGCATCTTCTCCAGGGGAGACCGCAGCGGCGGACCGGGGAAACTTTCCGATTTATAGCGGAACACGCCAATCAGTTTCCCACGGTCCGCCGCTGCGGTTGAGAAGATGTGCAAAGTGCTGAAGGCCAGTAGCAGTGGCTACTATTATTGGCGCAAGCACCCAGTCGGTGCCAGGCAGTCAAAACAAACTCAGTTGCTGGACGATATTCGAAGGGTACACACCCAGAGTCAATATCGATATGGCACCGGGCTGACGTTCCAGCCCCCGGATCGCTGATGAATTGCAGGAACTAGGCATAAAAGCGTCACGGAACCGGGTGGCCCGATTGATGCGCAAGGCAGCTATCCGTAGTATCATGTATAAACAGTATCGTGTTCAGACGACCGACTCATCGCATGATTATCCAGTAGCTAAGAATCTGTTAAACAGAGACCTTACGGCTACTAAGCCAGGCCAGAAATGGGTGTCCGATATTACCTATATTCCAACTGGTGAAGGCTGGCTATACTTGACAACTGTGCTGGATTTGGCAGATCGAAAGGTGATCGGCTGGGCATTGAGCGATACCCTGAAAGCCATCGATACGAGCGTGGCTGCGTGGCGTATGGCGCTCAAAAACAGGCGTATAAAGGGTGAACTTCTCTTTCATTCAGATCGTGGCGTCCAGTACGCTTGTACTGAGTTTAGAGAGCAATTAAAGGGACTGCCAGTCGTACAGAACATGAGCCGGAAAGGCAACTGCTGGGACAATGCCGTGGCGGAAAGCTTTTTCAAGACGTTCAAAAGCGAACTGGTGAACCATACTGATTTTCCGACTCGGAGTGTAGCGCGGTTGGCCACCTTCGAATATATCGAGGGTTGGTACAATCGTCGGCGGAAACAGTCAAGCCTGAACTATCAAACTCCCGCTCAACAAGAATCATATTTTTACACTTTCCCAATGGCCGCTTAAGAAAAATCTCCAGTGTACTGTTGAAAGTCCATAGACGTTGAGGCAGCGGCAACTTGCTTTTGCCAGTGCTGGGCTATGATTTGTGCGTGCTGTTCTTCATCAAGTTTGATATACCGCATGAATGCTTTCTCTGTCTTGTGGCCAGTGATCTTCATGATCGTTATGGCTGGCACTCCGAGCACATACATGTTAGTTGCAAAGCTTCTCCTCGCTGTGTGCGTGCTGACGAGTTCCCACTTCTCAACGGAGCGTATAACCCGCTTTCCTCCCTTCGTTATGCCTTTGCATTCTTTCTGGGTGATTCCAGCAACTTGGCAAAGCTCCTTTACGTAATCGTTCATCTTCTGGTTACTGATCGCGGCGGGCAACGTACCTGCGTACTTATCGAGCATAGCCGTAACGACGGGGTGACAAGGTATAACGACCTTACCTTGCGTCTTAAACTGCTCCATCCTGATAAGCCCGTTGCTGATGTATTCTGGCCGTATGGCCGTGAAATCAGAGAAGCGAAGCCCGGTATAGCATCCGACTAAGAACAGACCTCTGACGCGCTCCAATCGCGATTTGCCGGTGAGGTCTAAATCAATCAGTAGCTTTAATTCTGGCTCGGTCAGATACACGCTGTCAGCATCTTCTTTCATCACCTTGAACCGGCTGTTCTTGTATTCAGGGTTTACCTCAACGCCTAACGTCTTTGCCTTGGCGGCCGCTTCGTTGAGGAATACTTTCAGGGTATGTAAGTACTTACCTACACTGTTCACGGCTAATCCTTCGCGTTTGGCGGGCTCCTTCTTTTTGGTCGCTTCCTCTCCCCCTTTTTGGCTTCCTCTCTTCTCCGGTCCTTTTTTGGTCAGGTACGTTGTGAAGGCTTCGTAGAATGCCAGGTCCATCGTATCGAAGTCTACCGGCCGATGGTACTCTTTCGCGAAATCACGAAGTACCTTGACCGTAGTTCTGTACTTCTGTATCGTGCGGTAATGGATCTGCTTCCCCGTTTCGATGTTAACCCGTTCGTTGGCGGTCTCGATAAACCTGTCAATGAAGGTAAATAGAGCGGGCTGCGTTGGCTCCTCCTTAGCTACTGGCTTAAGGTATTCATCAATACGGGCCCTAACACTCTGTTTTGTTAAAGGAATGAGATTTGCCTTCATATCACTTATGATTGCCTTGATCTTTTCCTCTGTATTACCTAACCAAGTGTTTATATCGGCCTTATCAGTGGCCGCAACAACATTCTTTACCCGGTTAGTACCTATATTCCAGTGTGCGGGTAATACCTTCCAGCCTGAGCCAACGTTGAGGCGCTGGTTCTCGAATCGTACTACACAGATAATAGGCGTTGGTTTGGTTGCCTTTGAATCACGAAGCAGGTAAGTAACGGGTGAATCAGCGGTACGAGCCATAGACGTTTAGCGGGCTTATTCCGTACACCAAATATAAGTCTGTGTACGGTATGGTGTACGGAATAGCTTAACTTATTCATGTTCGGCCTAATCCTACCTAACTACTCTCCTATCCTAAACGTGGCTTTAATGATTAAATAAGGGTATTTCATGCTGGTAACTCTCTTGAATCGAAAACATAGAATTAGGTAGGTGAGAGCGTGCTCCCCGCTACTTAATATCGTGTTGTTCACCGATTAGCCAACCCGCCCAAAAAGCGGGTTTTTGGCATTTATGGGCCCATTCATATCGACTTTAGCCAGATATGTCAACACAATCCCAACGGATAGTTAACTGATCTATCCACATGATAGTCAATACTTTATAGATAAAGATGGTCGTTTTTATGACCATCAGCTGACCCTATCCGTAAGCCGAAGGGAGCTTCTGCCTGTCAGGATCTTCCCTGTTTCAGCCACCTTGCCTTCATTGACTTTACCCTTCGCCCCAATCTGTCGAGAACGCTGTATCGGTATTGATCTTCCTGCCAGTCCAGATCAACCAGATCTTTACGGACTGCAGTGCGCCGCTTTGCCCATCTGGATCCGGCATATCCTAATCCGATCAGGATAGCCAGGATTAAAAGAATGATCGTACTCACTTCCATTTCGTTCCGGGTTGTTCAGGTAGCTGTTGATTGACGCCTACCGAAGCAGGCTACAGGGAATAACCATAAACTGAGCGACATGGCTATCTACCTGATCGACTTTCGGGAATCTGGCTACGCCCGCAAGCAGCTTCCTGCTTCATAGGTCGGGTAGGTGTTTTGCCACTTCGGTAGAATAAACCGGGGCCGACTTCATATAAACAGGCTGTAATACTTGAGTTGGTAACCAGCGCTATGGTAAACCTGATCTACTTTACTACTTTCATTACCTATCTATGAATTACCTCTCGCGTTATATGCCCGCAAGCCTCTCCCCTGCTCACTACTGGCCACTGTCTGCCCTTACGTTTTCGTTGCTACAACTATTAACTATGGCTGCCTATGGTCAGAGCAAGCCAGCATCATCCGTCAACTTACCCGTTGAAGCAGGGGTGTCGAAACAACTGGCCATCCATCGAAAACAAACGATCAGTCAGTTGGCGTATGCCATTCGGTTCGATATCCCTACTGGTAAAGTTCAGCCCATCAGCGCCTTCGAAACGATCTCATTCAATTGGAAACAGAATGATCAGCCGGTTCAGCTCGATTTTAAAGAGCAACGTACCCAGCTTCAGCGTATACTGGTGAATCAGGTTGAGATTCCCGTTGTTTTCGGCAATGAGCATATTCTTATTGATGCCCATCTGTTGAGAGCAGGTGCCAATCAGGTATCCCTTCAGTTTACGGCCGGTAATCTGTCGCTCAACCGCAGCGACGATTTTCTGTACACCCTACTTGTTCCCGACCGTGCCCGCACCGTATTTCCCTGCTTCGACCAGCCCGATCTGAAAGCGTCTTTTCAGCTCACCCTGACCATCCCCGGAACCTGGCGGGCAATGACCAACGCCGCGTTGCTGGATTCGAGCCGCAGCGGCGATCGGAAAACGCTTCGATTTGGCGAATCGGAGGTAATCAGCACGTACCTATTCTCATTTGCGGCCGGTCGGTTCGAGACGGTAGTTCAGCAGCGCAATGGGCGAGAGATGCATTTCTTCCATCGCGAAACAGACTCAACGAAAATTCGGCTGAGCATGGACCCCATTTTCTCTACTCATTCCGATGCGCTGACATTTCTGGAAGACTATACGCAGATCAAGTATCCGTTCAGCAAGTTTGATTTTGTGGCTATTCCTGATTTTCAGTACGGTGGCATGGAACATGTTGGTGCCATACAATACCGGGCAGCGAGCCTTTTTCTGGACAATGGTGCCACCCGCGATCAGAAACTGAGTCGGGCAACGCTGATTGCCCACGAAACAGCCCACATGTGGTTTGGCGATCTGGTAACGATGCGCTGGTTCGATGATGTCTGGATGAAGGAAGTCTTCGCCAATTTTATAGCCGATAAGATCACCGAGGTAAATATGCCCGATGGCAACTACGACCTTGAGTTCCTGATTGCCCACTTCCCCGCAGCCTATGACGTAGACCGAACTGAAGGCGCCAACCCCATTGGACAACCGCTGGCCAATCTGCAGGAAGCTGGCACGCTGTACGGCGGCATAATTTATCATAAGGCCCCCATCATGATGCGGCAGTTGGAACGACTGATGGGCAAAGAGGCACTGCGCAATGGCCTGCGTGAGTACCTGAAGAAATACGCCTACGGTAACGCCTCCTGGGCCGATCTCATCGCCATTCTGGACGCCTACACCCCCTCCGACCTGCTGCGCTGGAATCGGGTTTGGGTGAACGAAACAGGGCGCCCCCGTTTCTCGTACCAGTTAAAAACCAGTCAGCACAGGATTTCTCAGTTTGTCGTATCACAGACAGGCGAAGACGGCTCAAACAGGCAATGGCCCCAGTTTTTTGAGGTAGCGCTGGTATATCCAGACCGGGTGGAGGAACTGACCGTGAACATGAACCAGCCCGTAGTGACGCTAACTCAGGCAGTGGGCAAGGCCGAACCGCTGTTTGTCCTTTTTAATTCGTCGGGGCAGGGTTACGGGCAGTTTCCCGTTGATCCGCGCCTGCTATTGGGCCTGAACCAGCTTACCAATCCGGTGGGGCGGGCATCGGCCTACATCAGTTTATACGAAAATATGCTGGGCGGAACAGCCGTGACGCCAAGCCAACTGGCAGCGCTGTATCAACAGCAACTCAGCCGGGAAACAGAGGAACTGAACATTCGACTGATCACCAATCAGTTGTCTGACATTTTCTGGCGGCTCACTCGCCCCGACGATCGGCCTGCACTGGCCGCGACGCTGGAAAGTGAACTCTGGCGGGCGCTGGAACAGGAGAAGCAGGCTGGAAAAAAGAAGCTGTTGTTTCGCTGTTACCAAAGCATTGCCCTGAGCAATGAGGCCCGCAACCGGCTGTACGCTATCTGGAACAATCAGCAGGCACCTGCCGGTGTCACCCTCACCGAAGATGATTACACCAGCCTGGCGCTGGCGCTGGCCGTACGCGACTACCCCGCCGACGGATTACTTCAGCAGCAATTGGCCAGGATTAAAAACCCGGACCGTAAAAAGCGTCTTCAGTTTATGATACCGGCGCTGTCGCCGGATAAGGAAACAAGGAACGCCTTCTTCGCTTCCCTGAGCAACGCAGCCAACCGGGAACGCGAAGCCTACGTCACGGCCGCACTGGGGTATCTTCACCATCCGCTACGGGCAGCTACGTCAGCGAACTACATCAGAACCAGTCTCGATCTGCTTGAAGACATTCAGCGAACAGGCGACATATTCTTTCCTGAATCCTGGCTCCGTTCAACGCTGAGCAATTACCAGACGCCGGAAGTGACCCGGATTGTACGCACTTTTCTGACCGAGCATCCTACGTATAATCCCCGGCTGAAGGCAAAACTTCTTCAGGCCGCCGATGGCTCGTTCCGGGCTGCTAAACTGCTTTACCCTGCCCGCCAGGTACGTTAGTCAGACAGTACTTACGTAACCGGTGGCCAACAGATCGGCAAATAATTGCTGATGGCTGGATGTTGTGCGTTGTTTATCCCGCTTATACAGGAAGAGCGCTGGCATGCCTACCAGCGCTCTTCCTTGTTTTCAGGTACGTTGCCTGCCCTGTGCTACCGCATTACGCTGGTACGCTGATCGGGCTTAAGTTCCAGTTGAAACTCTTTGGGCGGTTCTGATCCCAGCAGGTGCCGAACAAAGTAATCCCAACGCCGGCGTGTCATGTAGGATGTGTAGCTGCCAAATCCATGACCGCTGTTTGGAAACAGGACGAGGTCATAATCTTTATTAGCTTTCTCCAGGGCCTCTACAACCAGCAATGTGTTCGAGGGTGGTACGTTGTTATCCATCATTCCGTGGGCCAGCATCAGCTTTCCTTTCAGGTTCTTGGCGTAGTTCTGGTTGGCCTGCGCTTCATAATCCGACGCCGATGTCAGGCCGTTATAGCGCTCGCCCCAATCATCTTCGTAGTTCCGGTTATCGTGGTTGCCTGATTCGGCTATGCCTACTTTGAAGAAATCCGGGAAGCGAAACATAGCCGTTGCTGTAGCAAACCCACCACCGGAATGACCCCAGATACCAACCCGGTCCAGATCCATGTAGGGATATTGCTTAGCCAGTTGCTGAATACCGGTGATCTGATCAGGTAGTGTGTTCTCGGCCATGTTGCCGTAGCTCATGTCGTGGAAACGTTTTGACCGGAGCGGATTGCTGGTGCCTTCAAGTTCTACCACCACAAACCCCAGTTCAGCCAGTGCCTGGTTGTCTTTCCGGGCGGCAGAGAACGACCAGTTGCCCACACTACCTCCCTGAGGCCCAGGGTATATGTAATCAATCACCGGATATTTCCTGTTCGGATCAAGGTTGGTTGGCGTGTACATCAATCCGTACAGATCAGTCTGGCCGTCCTGCGCTTTCACCCGGATTGGCGTGGGCGGCCGCCAGCCAGTTGCCGTCAGGCGGGAGATGTCTGCTTTCTCCAGGCTGGCTATCAGCTTCCCGTCCAGATTACGAACCACACTAACCGGGGGAACATCCGGTGCTGAGTAGCTATCGACGAAATACGTACCTGACGGCGAAAAGCTTACCTGGTGATTACCGGGCTCGGGCGTAAGTACAGCGAACTGCCTGCCATCAAACCCAATCTGACAAAGCTGCCCAAAATAGGGATTCGCCGCCTGACGTCCAACCGCCATAAAGTAGAGCATCCGCTTCTTTTCGTCGACCTTCAAGAGCCGGGTTACCAGCCAGTCGCCCTTGGTGATCTGATTTTTCAGTTGTCCGGTGGCGCCGTCATAGAGGTACAGATGACCCCAGTTGTCGCGCTCCGAGAACCAGATGAATTCATTCGTTTTCGATAGGTATCGCCAGTTTATAGCGCCCCAACCAGATTCATACTGCGTGGAAACCGTTTCCTCGAACACGTCACGAACAGCCCCTGTTGTAGCATCGGCAATGCGTACCTTTTCCTGTTTATGGTCGCGTGAGGTCGATACAAACGCCAGTTTAGCTCCGTCTTCCGTCCAGTTGACGTCATCGAACGTTCCGCTACTGGCTATATCGTCGCTCAGCGTTGCCCGGTGCGGATCGGGTGGCAACTGAAGCTGAATGACTTTAGGTACGTCTACCTCGATGATCACCCGATGAATCATGGGAATGACCTTGTCTCCCGGCAACGGATATTTCCACTGCCTCAACATCGGTTTTCCCACGTTGGTGGTCACCAGGTACATATCGCTTACTTCGCGCTGATCCTGTTTGAAGGTAGCGATCTTTTTAGAGTCTGGCGACCAGGCCAGAATAGCCCTGTCGCTCGATTTCCAGCCTGCGTTATCAGTGGCGTAGCCAAAATCTTTTATGCCATCAGTGGTTAGCTGCGTTTGGGCACCCGACTGCACGTCACGTACCCACAGATTGTAATCTTTGATATAGGCAGCCCGTTTTTTGTCGGGCGAGAGCACTTCGTTTCCGTCACTTTCTCTGGCCCCCCTGCCACCGCCGCCGGTAGTTGCTCTGGTGTTGGTGGTATCTGCCGTCAACTGATCGGTCAACGGATTGTACTGCCACGATTTACCACCCACTTGGATAACGACGGCCTGATTACCGGGCGTAAAACTGAAGCTTTGAAAAGGCAACCGGGCAGCTTCGTAGGTTTTTCCAGTAACTTTTGAAAGCGTCGTGGCTAGTTTTTGCGCATCGAACGGCGCTGATCGCATACCTTTTGCCGGGTCAACCAAAACAAACTCGCTTCCTCCGGCATTCAGGTCGCGATACCAGAACCGGTCACCTGATAACCAGTTTGGCCGAAGGCTGCCGTGATCGATCAGTTGCTCAGCATTAGACCCCATAAACCGTTGCGCCTTCTCATACTCGTTGGCGGTCAGGGTGGGCCGTGGCTGGGCGTTGGCACAGAGCGCAACCATAAAAGGTAGGCTTGTCAGTAAGATTCTACTCATAGTTTGTTGCGTTTCCTTTGACAACTGTGTGTCGATTTACTCTTTCTCATACGGGTTGTCGTCTCTGTTGGTAAGAGGCCTCAAAAATAAGTGAGCGACCACTATAAATGCCCACGAAACACGACAACTCATCGCCCATATTCCATCTTCTGCCAGAAGAAGGCTGGACGACGTACCTATATTGAAAACTACCTATTCAAACCTGGTGTAGCACAAAAGAAATAATTGTTTTTAATCTTCTTTTAATAATGCGGAGGCTTTGATTAATTTGTCTCCAATGTGCAGCAGTGCCTCAACCCACCCTCTACCATGCAACTAGTCAATCCAATAAAAACGCTTAAGCACTACCGCTTAGCTGATCTTCAGCACGATCTACCCGCTGGGCTCTCGGTCTTTCTGGTTGCGCTCCCCCTTTGCCTTGGTATTGCCTTAGCGTCTGGCGCTCCGCTTTTTTCCGGCCTGGTAGCCGGGATTCTGGGCGGCATTGTGGTTGGTACCTTATCTGGCTCCGAACTGAGTGTGAGTGGTCCCGCAGCTGGCTTGGCGGTCATCGTGGCTGATTCCATTGTTAAGCTGGGTACGTTCGAGGCCTTTCTGGTAGCCGTAATGCTGGCCGGAGCTATCCAGGTAGCCCTTGGCTGGTTCAAAGCGGGTCGTTTCAGCAGTCTGTTTCCCGACAGTGTGATCAAGGGAATGCTGGTTGGTATTGGCATCGTTATCATTCTCAAACAAATTCCACACGCACTGGGGCGCGACAATGATTACGAAGGTGAATTTGAGTTTAGCCAATTGGCCGATGGTGAAAACACAATCTCCGAAATCTACCGCGCTTTTGTCACGGCCAGCCCCGGCGCCGTTCTGATCAGTATACTGTCGATCATCGTGCTCATCTTTTGGGAACGAGTAGCGGGACGGGGTTACAAATTTTTCAAAAACCTCCCGGCTGCTCTGACGGTTGTCTTTATTGGTGTAATCTTCAATCAACTGTATTTAGTCTATTTTCCTGACTGGTATTTGGGCGACAACAATGAACACATGGTGCGGGTACCGATTATGAAGGCAGGCCAAAGCATAACGTCCATCTTCGATTTTCCTGATTTCAGCAGCCTGGCTAACCCGGCGGTTTATGGCGTTGCGGCAACTATTGCCCTGGTGGCGAGCCTGGAAACCCTGCTCAATCTGGAAGCCTCCGACCGCCTCGACCCGCTCCGCCGCAACTCATCAACCAATCAGGAATTGATTGCTCAGGGTATGGGGAACATTTTCTCAGGATTACTCGGTGGTTTGCCAATCACCTCGGTTGTTGTCCGAACGTCGGCAAACGTGTTCGGAGGAGGTAAAACACGTGTTTCGGCCATTACACACGGGGTGCTGCTGCTTTGTGCTGTGGCGCTGGCAGGGGCCATGCTGAACCATATTCCACTGGCCTGCCTGGCCGCTTTATTGATTATGGTTGGCTACAAACTCGCCAAACCTGCCTTGTTCATCAGCATTTACCGGGAGGGATTGAATCAGTTTGTGCCCTTTATCGTCACGGTGATCGGCATTGTCTTTACCGACCTGCTCATCGGCATTTCGGTTGGTACAGTCATTGGCTTACTGTACGTCCTGTATTCCAATTCGCGGGCCACTTTCCGGGTCATCCGGGACGGAGATAAAGTGCTGATCAAGTTTCAGAAAGACATTTATTTTCTGAGCAAGCCGCAGCTGAAAGAGACGTTACAAAGCCTGAAACGGGGCGACAGGGTATACGTTGACGGCCGACACGCTAACTTTATCGACCACGATATTGTGAACATGTTGACTGATTTTTCGGTAACGGCAAACATGCAGGGGATACACTACGAACTCAACGAAATATTTTTAAACAAACAATATGTCAAAGAACATGCAAGCCTACGAGAAGCTATTACTGGCGAATAAAGCCTGGGCCCAGGAGCAACTCGAGTTAGACGATTCCTATTTTGATAAGCTGGCAGAAGGGCAAAAACCCAAGTTTCTGTGGATAGGCTGCGCAGACAGCCGTGTGTCGGCCGAAAGCATTACGGGAGCCAAACCAGGTGAGATATTTGTGCACCGCAACATTGCCAACATGGTTGTTCATACCGACATGAACCTGCAAAGTGTGTTGCAATACGCGGTGGAAGTCCTGAAAGTTGAGCACATCATTGTTTGCGGCCACTATGGCTGCGGCGGAGTTAAGGCAGCCATGACGCAAGACGACCTGGGCTTGATTAACAAGTGGTTGCAGAATATCCGTGATGTGTATGCCCTCAACGAAGAGGAACTTACAAGCATCGAAACGGAAGAGGCCCGCACAAACCGGCTGGTTGAACTAAATGTGGTCTCACAGGTAATGAACATCGTTCGTACGGCGGTTGTACAGCTTGCCTGGCGAAATGATCAGCGGCCCATCGTTCACGGCTGGGTATTTGGGTTAAACACGGGCATGATTACTGAGTTGATCAACGTTGATCATACGTATGAATTGCCTTCGATCTTCCGGTACAATTTCCCCAGGCCCACTGCGGATAAGATCGGGAGTTAAACCTGACCTGATCAATAGTCCTGCGCTGACTATACGTGGCCGCAGATTGGCGGTTTAGTGCAACACACTAAATATTAATTCTTTCAGGATATCTCCTTCCGACAACGCAGGCGTGTCGATGCCTTTTGCCTGTGCATCGGCGCGCCTGATGGCGTGAATAATATCGGCTACTTTGACCATTGGGTAAGCACGCGCCGCCGACAGGTAGTCTTTGACAAAAAACGGATTAACCGCCAGGACAGAGGCCAGACCCCGCTCGCTTTGATCTTTGCTTGCCTGCACCAGCAACACGCGGCTGAAATATTGATATAGCTGGGCCAGCACCACCACAGCCGGGTTGTCTTTAGCATTCCGCCCGAAATAATCCACAATGCGGTTTGCCTTTAGCACATCGCGTTGGGCAAGTGCCTTCTGTAATTCAAATACATTGTACTCCTTGCTGATGCCAACGAGCCGCTCAACGGTTGTGGCCGAAATCTCTTCGTCGACGCGCAGGTTTAGCAGCATCTTGTCTACCTCACCGGCCATTCGTTTCAGGTCATTACCGATCGACTCCACCAGCATCTGGCAGGCTTTCGGGCTGATCTTTACGCCGCGGCCACGGCAATACTCCCCAACCCAGTCAACGAGTTTATTTTCGTACAGTTTTTTCACACCCAGCAGAACGCCTTTGCTGGCAAATGCCTTCACCCAGCCTTTGCGTTCGTCGAGCGGTTCCTGGTGAAAGATGGCCAGCACCGTGCTGCCAAGCGGTTCCATGGCGTAGCTTTCCAGCAATTGCTGCCCCTGTTTGTCTTTAATTCCATTCAGTTGCTGGGCTTCCTTTACCAGCACCAGTTGCCGGTCGGCCATAAACGGATAGCGGCGGGCATTGTTGAGGACTGTGCCTACATCGGCGTCTTTACCGAACAGCACAAACTGGTTGAACCCCCGCTCGGCCACCGGCACCACTACTTTTTCGAGTTCGTCGGCAATCTTGTCGAGGTAAAACGGCTCGTCGCCGTGAATGAGGTAAACGGGCGCAATTCGCTTATTGCGAATGTCTTTCAGAAGGGTATCTACGGTAGCTGACAAAGGAAAACGAGCAACCCACGGAGGGTTACAGATAACGTGTACGTAAACCAGGCAATCAGACATACTTGGTGCCTGCGCCCAGCCCATGACAAACTTACAATTGAAAACCGTAGGTTTACACCTAACTCAACCGATCCGCCTATGCTCCGTCTTATCTTCAGCTACAGTATCTTTCTATTCCTGCTAGCGTCTTGTACTCCCCAAAAAACAGCCCAAACTATCATCGATCAGTCGATTACTGCCCACGGTGGCGACGCCTGGCAGAACAAACGTATCACCTTTGATTTTCGGCAGTTTCACCTCGAACTTCAACAACAGGGCGGAACCTTTCGCTACGAACGTACCCACACGGATTCAGCAGGCGTTGTCATTCGCGAAGTACTGACCAACGATTCGTTTGCACGTTCGCTGAATAATGTGCCACAAACACTCGACACTGCGCAGATCGGTAAATACAGCCGGGCGGTGAACTCAGTGGCCTACTTCGTGCTCTTACCGTTCAAACTCCGCGACCCCGCCGTTATTGCCAGCTACATCGGCGAAAGCACAATCGGCGGCCAGGTGTATGATAAAGTTCAGGTACGTTTCAAAGCAGAAGGCGGTGGGAAAGACCACGGCGACACGTTTTTCTACTGGTTCAATCAGAAAACCCACACCATGGATTACCTCGCCTACAGCGAAGGCGGCCCCCGTTTCCGAAAAGCCATAAACCCGCAGACCGTCGGCGATATTCGCTTCCAGGACTATATCAATTATAAAGGCGACGAAAAAGACACGACTTCGGTAGGTACGTATGACAAACGATACGAGGCCGGGCAACTTCCCGAACTATCGCGCATCGAACAGAAAAACATTCGGGTTACGCCACTATAACATCTGGTTAAAACAGAAAAGGCAACGTACCTGACCCGTCAGGTACGTTGCCTTTTCTGTTTGTTGCATGGCTTCGCGTGCGGGCCCTTCGACCGCACGCGAAGCCAGACAGCATATCAGAATGCATCTCAAGCATTAAAGCTATTTCTTGCCCGACAACAGCCAGCTGGCTAGTTCTTTTGCTGCTTTGAAGTTTTCGTATTGAGCGGGAATCCGGCGTCCGTCAACGTATTCGTTGTAGAGCCAGGGGTCACCTACCGCGAATACCCTTCCCTTGCCAACAGAAGCTACGGCCATAATGATATTCCCTGCTTCTGTTACTACCGCTTTGGCCGGACCCGAAACGGCAATGGGCGAAAGCTCTTTGATATAGACCGAACGGGTTTGTGGAAAGAGCGACGTACCCGCCGGAATCTTGACAAGGCCCTGCTCCCACTTGGTTCCCTGCACCATATTGATGTTGGCCGGCAAAAACTGAATACCAAACTGCGCAGCCAACCTGCCAAAGTTTTTGTGTTCGCAGTTCGATGTGTCGTTGGCCATCAGCACCAGCGTACCGCCCGCCTTTACCCAGTCAGCAATGGCTTTGCTGTCGGCCTCGCCCACGTAATTCGGTTTCGCCGTTTCCTTCGGCGTGTCGGGGTCAACAATGATATACACGTTTACACCTTTCAGGCTGGCGGCCGTTGGCGGGCCTGCCACCGTAGTTGTTTTAGCCCCCAGATGTCGGAACGCATTTCCCCACCAGTAGAAACCCGAATGCATACGATCCTCCCAGAGGTAATGAAACGGTTCCTGTTCACCCGTTATACTCTTTCGGAACTCATGGTTGAAATAATTATCAACGGCAACTGTTTTTCCGTTCCCGAGGCTGTTCTCCCGGGCGATCTCCATCTCAACGCTGGCCATGATAAACGGACCAACGCCTTTCAGATCATCCTGCCGAAGTTTTTCACTCAGGTAATACTCGTAGCTGCCGTCCCGATACGGATTACCGCCAAGGCCACTGACCAGTACGGTCTTTTCGAGGTGAATCAGGCCTTTTTCATCCGTCGAGATGAAGTTTTTGAGCATACCGGCATAGCCTTTTTGTGCCGCAGCCATCATCGACGCCGGCAGGTAGCCCATCCGGACACCCTTTGCCAAAGCATACACAAACATGCCCGTTCCCGAGGCTTCGAGGTAGTTCCCCTTGTCGCCCAGGCGGTTTGTTACCTGATACCAGCAGCCCGAAGCCGGGTCCTGAAATTTCACGATAGCGGGCAGCGTGCGGTTGAGAATGGAGATCAACTCGCCCCGGCGTGGATGCGACTGGGGCAGATAATCGAGTACATCAACCAGCGCCATCACGTACCAACCCATAGCCCGGCTCCAGAAATTCGGCGACTGACCGGTTTCTTTGTTCGCCCATTTCTGCTCGCGGCTTTCGTCCCAGCCATGGTACAGCAAACCCGTTTTCGGATCGCGGCCGTGCTTCTCCATCCACACAAACTGATTCACGATATCGTTAAAATCGCGGGCCTGCGCGTCACCTCCATACAAAAGGGTGTACTCGGCATAGAATGGTTCGGCCATGTACAGGCCGTCGAGCCACATCTGGTTGGGATAAATCTTCTTATGCCAGAAACCACCCTCCTTTGTGCGGGGCTGTTCGGCCAATTGCTGCCTGAGCAGGTCTGCCGCCTTTTTATACTTCTCCCGGCCGGGCAGCGTCTGTTGCGACAGCGTCAGCAATGATCGGCCGGGTGTTATATAATCGATGTTGTAATTATCTTTTTTGTACGTACGTATCGAGCCGTTGTCGTTCACGTACCTGTCCATATTCTTCTGAATATACTGGAAATAACGGTCGTCGGCGGTGCGGTACCAAACCTGTTCGGCGGCCTGCAGGAGTACGCCCATTTCATATTCCCAGCGGGCATCTTTCCCTTCTTTCACGTAGGCCAGTGAATCGGGGTTATTGGTCATGATCGTTGCCAGCATACGCTGCGACCAGGGCGCATTCGTTGAAACAGATTGTGCCAGCGCGAACTGACCAATCGCCAGCAGGCAACAAAGGAGTCGGGTTTTCAGAATCATTTTTTTACTTTACTTAAAGCGAATGTATGGGTGGCCACTGGTTAAGGTTTTACCGCCAGCGCCTTGTTCAGGAATTGACTGATGAACGCCATCGTTGGCTCGAACCACGGTTGTAATAAGCAGAATATATGGGGGGCATCCGGAAACGTATGCATTTCGGTATAAATCCCCCGCGCTGCCAATTCCCGGCGCAGATCATCGCGCCCGGCGTGCATCCGGTCAACAGAACTGTTCAGAAACAGGATTGGCGCGGTCTGTTGCCCGGCATAGGTCAACGCCGAGGCTTCATGCCAACGGTCCAGGGTTTGTGTTTTCGGTCCGCCAAACCAGTAAGTAGCAGCCGAAGTAGACTTACTGTCGTCACCCTCGCCCGATTCGGGATGATCGAAGGCAAGCACACCATCGATATCAACGATTGCCTGTACCTTGCTCGAATGTCCCTGATAGCACCCCTCACCTTCGAGGGCAGGTACGTTGGCAGAAGCACCCAGCAACGCAGCCAATTGACCGCCCGCCGAAAAGCCAATCGTTGCAATTCGGTTGGTATCGATCGCGTACTGGCCGGCAGTTGCCCGGAGCCACCGGATAACAGCCTTGAGATCATGCACAGCCGCCGGATACAGGGCTTCAGTTGAGAGTCGGTATTCGGCCGTTACGGCAACGTACCCAGCGGCGGCCAGACGCTGCGCCATCGGAATATGCTGCGACCGATCACCCGAACGCCAGCCCCCTCCGTGAATGATCAGCACGGCCGGACGCAATTCTTTACGGTCTGCTTTCGCCGGATAAAACGCGTCGAGATGCAGGTCACGTCCACTCCGGTTGCAGTAAACAACGTTCATCTGGGCCGTTACGCCGGGCAGTAGCACTGGCTCAACAATACGGGCATCTGGATACTGCTTTGCCAGTTTACGGTAGGCACTCCAGGTCGTAAACGAGGTATCGCGTTTTCCCGTAAGGCCATTCATTTGCTGTGCTGAAGCCGTCAAGGAACAACAGCAACTCAACAGCGCGCAACATACTATTTCAGCTTTACTCATTGACAACAACCAACTTACGGGCATTTATTTAATCTCTTTCTTAACGATACGCCCGGCCAGCTCCAGCTTCAGGCTTATTATATTGGCCAGCACCAATTGGGCCATTTTACGCGCGCCGAGTTCGTTGAAATGGGTATTGTCAACTTTTCCTTCAGGATAATTCGGATGCTCGCCGGGCGCTAGCTGCAGATAGAGTAGTTTCGAGGTATCGACGCCAAAGCGCTGCAACAGCTCCTGACTCTGCCTGTCTAAGTCGATCAGTGGGGTTTTGTACTCATTGGCCACCTCTCTGACCAGTTGGGAATAAACAGCGTGTGTTTCCTGAATTTTACCAGCCTCATCAAACTGGCGGCGGGCAACGGGCGTCAACAGCACCGGAATCGCTTTCTTAGCCCGGCTTTCGGCGATAAACCGAATCAGGTTAGTCTGGTATTCGGCTTCTGTAGTGTAGGTTTTCTTGGTTTTCACCTCATCATTATGGCCAAACTGAATAAACACGTAATCGCCTTCATGCAGTTGGTCTGCCACAGGCTGCCACCTGTTTTCTTCGATGAATGATTTTGTACTGCGGCCGTTCATGGCCCGATTGTCGACCGTTACGCTCTCATCGAAAAAGTGGACGAAGGGCATGCCCCAGCCCGTTTCAGGATACGCTTTCACCTGCTTGATCGACATGGTTGAGTCGCCGATCAGGTAAACCGTAATGTGGCCTGGTGGCTGCGTAAATGCCAGTAATGAGAATAAGCAAACAGCAGCGCTAAGTCGGGTGAACGTGTTGCGTTTCATTCGGTGAATTGGTTTGGTGTGATAGTTTTGCGCTGAAGCTAGCCGTCAGAAGCGGATAGACGTGCGTGTCAAGTCAGGTTTCCACCGATCATTTCCTGCCAGAACGACGGCGGGTGTATAGGTCCTGGCTTCCTGGCGGGTTAGCTGCTTCGCCCAGCCCACGCGCTGGCCGGTGTTGGCTCCTGGCCCCGATGAATTGTATTCGGCGTAAAGCGTCGTTTTTTCGGCACTGGGCTTATCCCAGTTGTGCCATCCTTCGGGCCTGATGTGTTCACCCAATGTGCAGTTGATAAAAGCAGTCTTGGCAAAATCGCGCCACGGGCGACCCAGGTACGTACTCGCTCTGGGGAGATCGCTGGAGAGTGTGCACTTCAGGAACACGTACCCAAACGCCTTACCCTCGGGGGTAGATGCGGCGGTGATATACGATCCCTGCTTACTGTAAATCGTGCAGTGCTCGAACACCGCCGTTGCCGAACCGAAGATAAAATCGACCGTTCCTTCGATATAGCAATCTTTGTAATACTGCCGCCCGTACTGACCTGGCATACCCGTATAGAGCGTATCCTGATTGCCCAAAAAACGGCAGTTGATAAATACGGCCCGATCGCCCGTGACAAACGCAGCCACGGCCTGCCCAACCCGGCCGGCCGTGTTCTCGAAGGTCAGGTTTTCGGCGCGGAAGTCGTTTCCGAAGATGTAGAATGAGCCGGAGGTCGATGTCCGGAGCTTGGTGCCATTCGGCAGTTCCTTCCCCGAAAAATCGTCATACGTCAGCACGGTCGTCGCCTTGTCTTCGCCAATCAGCGTTACCATATGCTGGGTTGAATCGAGCCTGAGCTTTTCTTTATACGTTCCCTTTCGGATAAGAATCAGGAGGCGACTCTTGTTGTTGGCCGGCACCGTATTCAAGGCCGCCTGAACCGTTGTAAAGTCGCCGCTGCCATCCTGCGCCACTGTTATCCGCTGCTTTTGCGCCAGCAACGTACCTGGAAGCAGCAACAGCCAGCCTGACCAGAGCAGCATCTGTATTCGTTTCGTTCTAACCATCGTTCAGGCTTATTTTCCCCACGTTGCCTGCCAGGCCGGGTAATCGGTGGCAATGAGTTTGGCGGGCCAGGTACCGTACCAGCCGTAGCCAACCCGGCGCTCGTTCTCAATCTGGTCGAGGCTAAATTTCTTTACCCCATCGCGGCCGCAAAAGAACGGCTTGTTGGTTTCCAAATCGTAAAACCGGGCCCACTTCACAGCGTTAGGCTCCTGCACCACAATCACGTCCTTCCCCGACTTCTGAGTTGGGTCTGCAATCGTTTTTGTACTGATCCCCAGCAACTTCACCGAATCAAGCCAGGCAATGGCAGCACTAACAGACCGTTTTACCCGGTCGGATGGGTTGGGCAGGCTCATGAGAAATTCAATGATGCCGACACTTTCGCTGCCACTAAGCGATGCCAGTTCGAACGCCCGCGCGTTGGTTGGCTGCAGCGTATTCCGGTCATGCTGTGCACACCAGGCCGTAAGTTTTCCATGCTGAGTGTATTGCGAATTCAGAATGCATTCAACGCCTTTATCAACGGCCTGCTGCGCCTTCGGAGCCAGCGATCGATCGAGTTGGGCAAAAGCGTTTGTCTTTTCGGCGGTACGTTTCATGACCCACATCACATCGATCATCGCGTTATCGTTGTACGTAATCTGCTTCCGGTATGAACTAGAATCGGGGTAAAACTGTCCCCATCCCCCTTTCGCATTTTGGGCCGACAGCAGGTACATAATTCCTTGTTGAGCAGCGGTTAGGTACGCGTCGTTCTGCGTTTTGCCGAATGCGTCAACCAGGTAATTTATTTCGCGGGTTGTCGCTTTATCATCGATCGTGGTGTCCAGCTTATCTTTATCAGCAAGCAGTTTTTTCTTCAGATCAATAGTCAGTTCCCGGTTGTAGTTAATCGCGTTACCGCCAGGTTGAGGCCAGCCGCCGTTGCTACGTTGATAGAGCAGCATGCGTTCGGCAATGGAATCTAGTTTCGCTTCAGCCACGTGGCTAACCCCCGTTGGAACTACCGCCGATTTACAGGCGGTGAATGAAACGCCAAATACGGCATTCACTACTGGAATACCGGATGATAACAACAATACAGTGATGCCTGCTTTATAACGCATAGTAAATAGAGTAACGTGAGCAAAAAGTAGTCAGCCTATAGTTACTGACCAAACCTGCGGGCAGGTGGGCCAGTGACTATAGGCTGACGCTTACTTATTAATACCCGTAATCCTGAGTCAGTTTCGGATTGGCATCCAGCGCCGCCTGATTGATTGGGAGTAATTCGCTCTTGTTAGGCGTAAAAAACTGAGCGACTGACGTAATGTATGTCGCCGTAATGTTCTGCCGCCAGTCGAGGCGAGTCCAGCCGGCTACAGTTGTGGCGGTGCTGGGTTTGTAGAACGAGTTCAGAAACTGAATTTCCTCGCCGTTATTTTTCCAGAACAGATATTGCGGCACATTGACGTACTTCCCTTTGGCCGCCTGCATATCGGTCAGATTGGCCCGTGCTTCGGTGATTTTCGACGACAGTAGGTTCCAGCGAATCAGGTCATATTTCCGAATTCCTTCGCCCCCAAATTCCAGGAACCGTTCGTTCACGATGGCATTGAAGAACGCCTCTTTCGTGGTTGGCGTCGGGCCGATCAACGCCGTCTTGCCAGCGTAGCCCCGCTTCCGCACCTCTTCAAAAGCTGCAATCGCCTGGGCCGTTGGACCACCTTTCAGTTCGTTTTCCGCTTCAGCAAACATCAGCAGTACGTCTGAGAAACGAATGAGCGGCCAGTTATAGCCCAGGTTTTGCGACGTACCTGATAGGATCGGGTTCCGCCAGTCGCGCCGGAACTTACCATCGGTGATGGTGGTCAGCCGTTGTGGGTTTTTGATGTTGGTGGCCAGCACCTGATAGATCGTGATGGTTACATCGCGACGCACGTCAGTTGAGTCAAATGCATAGAAGTAGGTTGGCAACGGGTTGATACCGCCACCGCCCTGTCCGTACCGCGATGCCGCATCAAGGCGCGGCCCATTGTAGTAGCCCAGTTTACTGTCCGATTGAGCACTACCGCCCGCTGAACCAACTTCGAACATGATTTCTGCGGCTGGGTCGGGGGTCAGGCCATTCACGTACGTCTTGAACAAGGCAACGTAGTCGGTGTTCAGCGTGTGCTGATCGCGACGCTGCATGAGGTCGTTCGTTTCGTCGCGGGCGATCTGGTAATAGGTCGCGTAGTCGGCTCGGCGCTCCATCACTTTTGAGTCACGGCGGAGCGAATAACCACCCCGGTACAGGGCAATGCGCGCACGTAGGGCTTTGGCCGCTCCTTTCGTGATGCGTTCGTTGCGGGCGCCTGCGTCAGTACGCCAGGGCAACAGGTCGGCCGCCGTTTTCAGGTCGGCAATCAGCTTTTCGTATACCTTGTCACGATCTTCTTTTTCCACAAACAGGTTCGCCTGCTGATAGGCCGGTACCATCGGCGCAGGTACGTCGCCCCAGTTGCGAATCAGCTCCAGGTAATATTGCGCCCGCAAGGTCAGCGCTTCGCCATGCAGCCGGCGTAATTCCTTCTGGTCGGCCGCCGAGCCATTCATGTACAGATCCATTTTCGGAATCTGTTCGATACACAGGTTAGCCCGTTCGATGCCCTGATACAGGTTGTTCCAGGGATTGGCAATTTCGGTATTTCCCGCCAGCGCATTGTACCGGCCAATACCGCGACGGCCATTATCAACCGCACCGCTCACCATCATTTCGTCTGAGTCGTAGGGGTAATACAGGCTGATGCGAATACCGTACGTGTTATCGCCCGAGAGCAGATCATAGGCTCCCAGCACAGCCAGCGTGGCATTGCTGACATTGGAGAACACGGCCTGGTTATCAAATTCAGAAATCGGCTGAAGATCAAGGTAACTTTTGCAGGCCGTGAGCGACGTACAAAACAGGGCTACCCCAGCCAGTACTTTATATAATCGATTGATTTTCATAGCAAATCAAGTCTGTATAGCAATTAAAACGTTAGATTAACCCCGAAAACAAACGTCCGGGCGCGGGGGTAAGCGGCATAGTCAACACCCGGCGTAAGGGGATTGAACCGACGAGCATTCACTTCCGGATCGAAGCCCGAGTAGCCGGTGATGGTGGCCACGTTATTGACCGTTGCGTAGAAACGGGCGGTCTGTACCTTAACCTTACGAATAATGTCTTTCGGAATCGAGTAGCCGAGCGTAATGTTATTGATCCGCAGGAATGAGCCATCTTCAACGGCCCACGAATGCAGGTAAGGCCGGTTATTGGTAATTGGCTGCCAGATCGTTGCATTGGCGTTCAGGGCGGCCAGCGCCGATGGATCTTTCACCACAACGCCTTTATCGTCAATGGTCCGCCAGCGGTTATTCATCACCTCGAGCATGTTGGTGTTGAGGTAGTACCCCGACGTGAACTCGATTTTATTGGCGTTGTAGACGCTGTTGCCATACACCCAGTTGACAAAGACGCTCAGGTCGAAACTCTTGTAGCTGAACTGGTTGTTCATCCCGCCAATATGTTTCGGGTTGGCGTTACCAATCACGGTCCGGTCGTTTTCCAGACGTACCTGACCATCTCCGTTCAGATCTTTGAGTTTGATGGTACCAGGCTGAGGCGTCCCGAAGATGGTTGCATCGTTGGCAATTCCTTCCTTCAGGGTGTAGGTACGTGTGGTGGCGTTGTAGGTGAAGTCGTCGACCTTATAAAAATCATCGGTCACGAATCCGTACATCAGGCCAACCGGCTCACCTACTTTCAGGATGTAGTCATCGGCGCCATCGCTACCCTGCCAGCCCGAGTTGGTCGTTTGCTGAAGAACGGGCCCCAGATCCTCGATCCGGTTTCGGTTGAAGGAGATGTTGGCACTGGCATTCCAGGTGAAATCGTTGGTGCGCATCACCGTGCCATTCAGCTGGAACTCAAGGCCCCGGTTCGAGGTGGCACCCACGTTTTTGATCTGGGTCGTATAACCCGATGTTGACGGAATTGGCAGGTTTACGAGCAGGTTTTTCGTTGTATTCTGGTAGTAGTCGGCGGTAAACTGCACCCGCCCACCCAGCAGGCTCAAATCGAGACCGATGTTCCGCGAATAGGTGGTTTCCCACGTCAGGTTTGCCTGAGCCAGCGCAACCGGCGAGAAAGCAGGCAGAACCGATTCGCCCAGTGCATACTGAGCCGACGTGTTATACAGCTGGGCGTACAGGTAGTCATTCACGCGGTTGTTTCCGGCTGCACCATAGCTCACCCGCAGCTTGGCATCGTCCACAAACTTCAGCGACTTCATGAATTCTTCCTGCGAAAAACGCCAGGCCAGCGAGCCCGATGGGAAGTAAGCCCAGCGATTCTCCGGGGCAAACTTGGTTGACCCGTCGGCCCGGAACGTAGCCGTGGCCAGGTATTTCTTATCGTACGAATAATTCAATCGACCAAAGAATGATAGCAGCCGGTTCTGGTATTCAGCACTCGTTGGTTGGGGTTGAATAGCACCCGTTGGCGGCGAGCCCAGGTTCATGTTGGCCAGGGCTTTTTCGGGCGAAATCTCTGACGGGAAATAGCGCGTTTCAAGTCCTACTGCCCGGCCGTTCGTTTCATACGTCTCCTGACCGATCAGGGCGTCAATATCGTGTTTGCCCCCACCAAAACCAGCTTTACGGTAGGTCAACACGTTTGAGTTGTTGATCGTAATGGCGGTGCTGTTGCGGATAATGGCCACGGGCAGGCTCGCGTAGTTACGGGCCGTTCCGGTAATCTTGCTGTAGAACTGGTCTGTCCGGTCAACGTTGTTGGCATAACCAGCCGTTACGCGGAGGGTAAGTCCGGGGGCGAAGTCGTAGGTAGCGTATCCGCTTAAATTAACCCCATTCGTAAACCGCTTCTGGTACTCAGCTCCAGTCAGGGTAACCGGGTTCGTGAGGCGTGTTGACAGGTAATAATCCTCGTCGAACTCAATAGCCGAGGCCGGACGTGTAGCCAGGTCGAGTGGCTGGTACTGAATGCTTTGGCGCAGTCGGTTTGTACCGGCCGTGCCGCTTGTTGTTGTTCCGGCGCCATCAATCCGTTGATCGATGTAGCGAACAACAACGCCCACCTTGAATTTTGAATTGACAGCGTGGTCTAGCTTAAAGTTGGCCAGATTCCGGGTGAACGCCGAGCCAAGTTGAATGCCATCTTCCTTGTTGTTGGTCAGGCTCAGGTTGTAGCTGGTCTGCTGATTACCACCGTTGATCGACACGTTGTGATTCTGATAACCCGCCCGCCGTCCGAACACGTTATCCTGCCAGTCGATGAATGGTGCATTTTTGTACACCTGCAACGTATCGAAGGTTGACCCATACTGTCTGGCGAACGATGAACTGTCGGTAGCGCTACCCCGCGTGCGCTCATACTGATACAGCACGTAATCGTAGGGCTTCAGAACAGGCAGTTGCTTCAGGTTTTCGCGAAAGCCGAACGAGCCATTATACGTCACGGTAGTTCGGCTGTTGGTGCGGCCAGATTTGGTTGTAATAATAACCACCCCATTGGCGCCACGTGCCCCGTAGATGGCGGTGGCCGAGGCGTCTTTCAGCACGTCGATACTGGCAATATCCTGCGGACTGATCGTATTGAGCGCGTTGTCCAGTTGAATACCATCGACCACATAGATCGGCGAGTTATCCTGCGTAATGGAGTTACCACCCCGCACCCGGATACGGATATCAGCCCCGGGGCCACCCTCAGCGGTGGTTACCTGAACGCCCGCCAACCGACCGGTAATGGCTTCGGCAGCGTTGGTGATGGGTACGTCGCGGATCTGGCGGCTATTCACCGACGAAACAGACCCGGTCACGTCGCGACGGTTTACGGCTTCGTAACCGATAACAACCACTTCATTCAGCGTTTTTTCGTCGGTCGCCAGCGATATATCGAGCGTTGCGCGGCTGCCCACACTCACTTCCTGTGGAACGTACCCGATGAAACTGAACGTCAGCTTCACATCGCTTTTGTCAGGAACCCGGATGGCATATTTTCCATCGGCATCGGAGGTTGCTCCCGACGATGTTCCCTTTAACACAACTGATACGCCGGGTAGCGTTGTACCCGTAGCGTTGTCCTTGATTTGCCCCGTTATCTGACGGGTCTGTTGGGCGTAAGCCGCCGGGATGATGCCTAGCAGGAGTACAAGTAGACGTAGTGTTCGATTCATAAGGCAGCATGTATAACCGCTTTTTTCGCGGAAAACAGATAGGTGCATAACAGCAGTACCAAACTGAAAGAGTTGTACTTATTGAAGATAATAGCCACTACCACCGAGATTAGTAGCCTATTAAAATTTGCGCTGTAAATGGTAAGGAACAAGTATACAATTGACTTTTTTTACGCAATCGTTACCGGGAACGATGCCAAAAAGAAATTTTTAACGGATCAATGGGAATAATCTCAGAACCAAAGCGTGCAAGTATTGTATATAAATTCTGACAAGATCGTATTAGGGTTTTCCCTATTATATAACTATTCCAATATATAAGAACCAGTGGTTCTTACGCCGAAAAGCCCTCCTGTGGCAAGCCTTTGACTTGTGTTATCAAAGGCTTACCACAGAAGGGCTTTCCGGGGTCAGGTACGTGTCGAGCGAATGAACGAACCTGAATGCTCCGTCTGACTAACAGACGTCTACTCAGTTGTATCAAGCTTTACCGGCTTCATGGTCGGCGTAAGCAGGTGCATCACGATCCAGGCAAGCATATAGGCCGACCCGCACATCAGGAAAATGATACCATAGCCGCCCTGTGCATCACCGGCTTTTTTGTAAGTATCAAGAATACGCCCAACAATTTCCGGGAAAATGATTCCGCCAATTGACCCGGCCATACTGCCAATACCAACGATTGAACTAATGGTCCGTTTCGGGAACATATCCGATGCCGTTGTAAAAATATTTGCGCTCCAGGCCTGGTGAGCAGCCCCTGCCAGACCGATCAGGGCAACAGCACCCCAGATACCAGGGCCGAAGCGTACGGCAATAACAGGTAGGACCAGAACGGCAAAGATGAACATGGCTGTTTTCCGGGCCCGCCATACGGTCCAGCCACGACCAATCAGCCAAGACGATAGATAGCCGCCGCCAATACTACCGATACTCACCAACGTGTATAATACGGCCAGGTACAGGTTCGGCTTCTTCACGTCGAGGTGGAAGGTCGTGGCGAAATAATCCTGCAACCAGAACAGAAAAAACCACCAGATCGGGTCGGTCAGCATTTTACCGAAAACGAACGCCCAGGTTTGGCGAACACTCAGCAACTTAGCCCATGATACCGGTTTGCCATGATCCGCTTCCTCGTCGGGCGTGGTTTCGTTATCGCTATGGATATAGTCGAATTCAGCTTTCGTTAGTTTCGCCTGTTTGGCCGGAATTTCGTAGGTAAAGTGCCAGAAAATCAACCAGATGAAACCAACGGCACCCGTTGCAATGAAGGCCATTTCCCAGCCGTAGATACCCAGAATCCAGGGAACGGCAATGGGGGCAATAACGGCACCAATGTTTGCGCCGGAGTTGAAAATACCCGTTGCCAGTGCGCGCTCCCGCTTGGGAAACCACTCGGCAACGGTTTTGATCGCCGCCGGGAAGTTGCCCGCCTCACCTAAGCCAAGACCGATCCGGGCAAAGATGAAGCCCGTGGTGCTGGTTGCCAACCCATGAAGCATGGCCGCCAGACTCCAGAAAATAATGGAGATGGTGTAGCCCAGTTTGGTGCCGATCCGGTCAATCACCCGACCGAAAATAAGCAGGCCAATGGCGTATGCACCTGAAAACACCTGCACAATTCGGCTGAAATCAAGCTCCGACCAGTGGAACTCCTTTTCAAGCGCAGGTTTAAGCAATCCGACCACTTGCCGGTCGAGGTAGTTTATGGTCGTAGCGAAAAACAGGAGCGCTACAATGGTCCAGCGGTAGTTTCCTAACGGTTTGGTCATAGGGGTGTAGAGAATGAAAGTACTGCATACTGGCCGGTCAGGTACGTACCCGGCCACCTACCGCCTGACTTAGAGGACCGCCGCAACGGGTTTACTGCTAAATCCGAAATAAGTCTTTGCGTTTCCGTAGCTGATATTCTGAACCACCTGACCGATCCACTCCATATCGTCGGGCAGTTCGCCGTTTTCAATGTCGTTACCCAGCAGGTTGCACAAAATGCGCCGGAAATACTCGTGGCGTGGATACGACAGGAAAGAACGGGAATCGGTTAACATACCCACGAAACGGCTCAACAGCCCCATGTTCGAGAGGGCATTCATCTGCCGCTCCATACCGTCTTTCTGATCCAGGAACCACCAGCCAGAGCCAAACTGTACTTTCCCGGCAACGGACCCGTCGTTGAAATTCCCGATCATCGTCGCCATGATCTCGTTATCGGCGGGGTTCAGGTTATAGATGATTGTTTTAGCCAGTTTATCGCTCGTGTCCAATCGGTCGAGGAAACGCGACAGGGCGCGGGCTTGTGAGAAGTCGCCAATGCTATCCCAGCCCGTGTCGGGACCAAGTTGCGAGAGCATCCGGCTGTTATTATTACGCAGGGCACCCAGGTGAAACTGCTGCGTCCAGCCCTTTTCCCAGTCCATTTCAGCCAGGTAAACCAGCATCGCCGATTTAAACACCAGCACTTCCTGCGTTGTCAGTTCGCTGCCCGACCGCACTTTGTTGAAAATCGACTTCACGCCCTCGTCGGTATAGTCGGCGGCGTAGATCTGCTCCAGACCGTGGTCAGATAGCTTGCACCCCATCTCGGCAAAGTAATCGTGCCGGCGGGCCAACGTACCCAGAAAGTCATCAAACGTGGTGATCGACGAATTGTCTGCTTCTTCAAGCCGGGCAACGTACCTATTGAATTCTGCGGCGTTGTCAACTGCCATTGCCTTATCGGGCCGGAAGGTGGGCAACACGCTGATCGTGAAGTCGGACCCGGCCGCCTGCTCGTCGGCAATTTTCCGGTGATGCTCCAGCGAATCAGCCGGATCATCCGTTGTACAAACAGTTTCAACGTTCATCTGACGAAGCAGCCCCCGCACCGAATGGGTGGATGCTTGTAGCTGCTCGGTGCAGGCGTCGTAGACAGACCGGGCATTTTTACCAGACAGCACCTCATTGATGCCAAAGTAGCGTTGCAATTCCAGGTGCGTCCAGTGATACAATGGGTTGCGGAGGGTGTAGGGTACAGTTTCGGCCCACTTCTGGAACTTCTCGACATCGGAGGCGTCGCCGGTACAAAACCGTTCGTTAATGCCGTTGGTCCGCATGGCCCGCCACTTGTAGTGATCACCATAGAGCCAGGCCTGGGTCAGGTTACCGAACTGTTTATCGCCGGCAATCTGGTCGGGCGGCAGGTGGCAATGGTAGTCGATGATGGGCATCGGCTTGGCAAACTGATGATATAGCTGCTGCGCTGTTTCGGTTTGCAGCAGGAAGTCGGTATCGGTTAGAAAGGTTTTTTTCATGATTTAGAGAAGAGTCATTTGTGTGGTCATTCTGTCGGGGCGCGGAGCCTGAGTGCTCACTGGGCCTCGCCGGCATCAGGTAGTCATTGATTGCTGTCAACGAATGACAGCCTATGCTCTGCGCCCCGGCACACTAACCATGAATGCTATTTTACAAAGAAACGCCCCGTTTCCAGGGAATGAAATCGTCCTGACCGTGGCGAACGGCTGCTACTTCTACCTGGCCACTTGCCACACTGATGATCTGTTCCAACATACGTTCGCCCGCCTGCTGAATCGTTTCGTCGCCATCAATCACTGAACCCGTGTTGATGTCGATGATGTCGGGCATCCGGCGAGCCAGGGCGGTATTGCTACTGATTTTTATTACAGGAGCAATCGGGTTACCGGTTGGCGTGCCCAGGCCTGTTGTAAACAGCACTACAGTTGCCCCGGAGGCCACTTCTGCCGTGGTCGATTCCACGTCGTTACCAGGCGTACAAAGTAGGTTCAGTCCCGGTTTGGTCACCAGCTCCGGGTAGTCCAGTACGTCAACGATTGGCGCGGTTCCACCTTTCTTCGCCGCCCCCGCCGACTTCATGGCGTCGGTAATCAGCCCATCGCGGATGTTACCCGGCGACGGGTTCATGTCGAATCCTGAACCGGCCTCTTTAGCCCGAAGGGCATAGGTACTCATCAGTTCGCGGAATCGGCTGGCCGTTTCAGTATCCACGCACCGATCGCAAAGTTCCTGCTCCACGCCGCATAGCTCGGGAAACTCCGACAGAATCACAGTGCCACCCAGTGCCACAACCAGATCAGACGCATGGCCAACAGCCGGGTTGGCCGAAATGCCCGAGAAGCCATCAGACCCACCGCATTCCAGCCCGATAACCAGTTTGCTCAGGGGCGCTGGCTGGCGAACCTGCGTGTTGGCCTGCATCAATCCAGCGAAGGTTTGGCGCAAGGCCTGACCGAGTAATGCTTCTTCAGTACCGATTGCCTGCTGCTCGAGCATAAATAACGGCTTATCAAAATTCGGGCTTCGCTTCTGAATTTCTTCCTGTAACATAGCGGCCTGCGCATTCTGGCAACCCAGGCTCAGTACGGTTGCACCCGCTACGTTTGGGTGGGTAATGTAGCCCGCCAGTAGCCCGCATAGGGCCTGCGCATCCTGACGAGTCCCCCCGCAACCGCCTTCGTGCGACAGAAACTTTACACCGTCTACATTTGGAAAAAGGCGCTGCTTCCCTCCTGCCAACTGATCGGCGCCCTGCAGGTCGGCCTGAAGCACCTCTTCAACCGTGCGGCCAGCCTGCACCAGCGCCATCAGTTCGTGGGTCTGCTTTTGCCAGGTACGTTGCTGGCCATAACCAAGATCCGTGACCAGCGCCTCTTTCAGCACCTGAATATTGCGATTCTCACAAAACACGAGTGGAATCACCAGCCAGTAGTTGGCTGTGCCAACACGCCCATCAGACCGGTGATAACCCATGAACGTCTGATTCTGCCATTTGTCAATGGCTGGCGCTTTCCAGGTCGAGGTTTCTGAGCCAAGATCGTAACTATTGGTAGCGTGCTGCACATTGAACGTTGTCAGCCGACCTCCAGCCTGAATGGGCTGCTTTGCCTTCCCAACCAGTACGCCATACATGGTGATTGGATCGCCGGGCGCTAATTCATTGATCGTCAGTTTGTGTTTAGCCGGAATAGCCTCTGTAACGGGTAGGTACGTTCCGTTATTCAGCACCTGTTCCCCCGGTTCGAGGTCGGAAAGGGCTACCAGCACGGAGTCATCTGGGTGAATCTTCAATACATTCGTTTTCATACAGTTACAGCTTCTACTGCCGAGAAATAGCCCGATAAGGTTTCCCGAACCCCGCTATTGATCAGCTGCGTTAAGTGACTGGCCACAGAAGAGGCAAAGCCAGGTACTTGCGATAAATCATGGCCCCAGAGCGTTGTATTCTGAAGCACCGTTGTTGTCAGTTCTTCCGGCGTGAGACGGGCCCACAGATCGGCAAAATACCCGGCCTGATCATCGTAGATGTTGTATGTTTCGCCGTTTCGTTCACCGCACCAGGTATCTTCCTGCTGATGCGTAGCGCGCATAAACAGGAGATAAGCCGCAAACCCAATGGCCATGTAACGGGGCGTGACCTGCCATTGCCGGTAGTAATGGATCAGCGTAGGTACGTTCCTCATCTGCATCTTCGCCGTATACTGCATCGTAATTGCCAGCCAGCGATGTTCTATGTATGGGTTACGAAAGCGATCCAGCACTTGAAAACCAAATCGTTGTGCCACCTTTTCATCTACCGAATAAGGTATTCCCGGAATCAGCTCGGCCAGCATGACGCTCTGCATGAAAGCCGAGAGCACCTCATCTTCCATGGCCTCCCGAACGGTGTCTAGTCCGCTCAGAAACGCCAGTCCGCAGCTCAGCGTATGCGTTCCGTTCAGCAGTCGGAGTTTCAGTTCGCGAAACTGGTCAATATTGGGACGGATGACAACGCCTTCGTCGGCCTTGTGAAACGAGAGTACGTTCTTCACCTGCTCGTCGCCCTCGATTGCCCACAGCCTGTACGATTCAGAGATGGTCAGCAAATCATCTTCATACCCGAGCATTTCGGTCAGCGCATGGTGTGTAGCCGGGTCAGGGCGCCCCGGGACAATCCGGTCGACCAGCGAATTACAGCAAGTATTTGCCGTTTCGAGCCAGTCGATGAAGGCACCGTCGAGCCCATTCAGATGGGCCAGTTCCAACAGAATATCGTTAAGTTTGGTCCCGTTTTCTGAGATAAGCTCTGTGGGTACAATAACCAGGCCTTTAGTTGGGTCACCGTTGAACGCCTCGTAACGGGCGTGTAGTACGGCCAGCAGCTTGCCGGGAAAAGATACAGGCGGGAACTGGTTTATGTCGTCGTGAACCAATTGAATACCGACCTCAGTGGTATTTGAAATAACAACCTGAAGATCAGCGCTTACGGCCACTTTCAGAATGTCACTCCATTGTTTTTTCGCCGACAATACCCGGCTGATGGCCGCACACACCACGTTTTCTTCAACCAGCTTTTGGTTCTCAACCCCCCGGATGCAGAGTGTATACAGATTATCCTGCTGAGCAAAGGCCGACATGTCGCCCCCATCCGTGGATTTTACGACCACAATCCGGCCATTGAAAATACCCTGCCGGTTTGCCTTATCGATCAGGAAATCGGGCAACCCCCGCAGCAGTACTCCTGTTCCAAATTGCAGTACCCGCTCGGGCAAAGTCATCAACGACTCATCAGGCATGCTGATGTCTGGTCGTGATGAGCTGGTCAGGAGTGAGTTTTTAGATAGAAGATTCATATTACTTCGATAGATTTTTATCCTGGCTTGGGAAATCGGCTGTTATCATTCTTCGTGGAAAGGGAGCCGATAGATGCACAAAAAATTGTCTTTTTTGGAGAAATAGCTTGTAAAACTAAAAGCGACAAGTACCCGGGCAACTCAATAAGATTAGACAGTTAATAGTTTAGATAGAAATTAATTGAGAAATTTATTCATGCAAACGTTATCGGGAACGTTACCGGATTGGCGACATGCCCGAAAACAAGGTACATTTGAGTAGTTGGTCTGTTACCAATCCTTATTTAGGCCTATCTTCGTCAGCAAGCATTTTTTTGTACTTTACCAATACGCCCCCTTGGATACTATTACCATAAAAGATATTGCCCGTGCGCTGAATCTCTCAACGTCGACCGTCTCACGCGCCTTACGGGATAGCTACGAAATCAATGCTGAAACCAAGCGGCTGGTGATTGAGTATGCGGAGCGGCTGAACTACCGCCCCAACCCGATTGCGCTCAGTTTAAAAGAAAACCGCAGCCGCGTAATCGGTGTGATTGTGCCCCAAATTGCCAATAATTTCTTTTCTCAAACCATCAATGGCATCGAAGCGGTGGCCTATAGCCGAGGCTATCACGTTATTATTTTTCAGACCCACGAATCATTCGAGCGAGAGATTCTGACAGTGCAACAGGCTGTGGCCCGAAAGGCGGATGGGCTGTTGATCTCCCTCTCCAGCAGTACCTCCGACGTGACGCACCTCTGCCAGCTACAGGAGAAGAAACTGCCCATCGTTCTTTTCGACCGGGTCTCCAATGAATTGGATTCTCCCAGTGTCACGGCCGATAATTTCGGTGGCGCGTTTGCAGCTACGGAACACCTGATTCAAACGGGTCGTCGGCGCATTGCCCACCTGACCATCCCCCCCTACATTTCGATCACCCAGGAACGCCTGGCAGGATACCGGGCGGCTCTTGACAAATACGGTATTCCCTACGATGAATCGCTGGTCAGATACGCTGGTTTTGGTCAGGATGAAGTAGAGCCGATAGTCGATGATCTGCTCCGGCAATCGCCCGACGCGTTTTTCGCCGCCAGTGACCGGCTGGCGCTGGGTTGTCTGGAAGCGCTCAAAAAACGCAATATTGCCATTCCCGAAACCGTTTCGTTGATTGGTTTCACCAACATCACCGTTGCCAATCTGTTGTCGCCGTCGATGAGTACGGTTGAACAACCGGCCCTGGAAATTGGCCAGTTAGCCGCCGAACAGTTGTTCAATATGATCGAAGGGAAACAGAAGATTCCGCAGCCAGGCATCATCCGCATACCCACCCGCATGGTCATCCGCGAATCATCGCAGCGGAGTTTGGTTGGTTGACTGGTTGGTTGGTTGACTGGTTGATTGGTTGACTGGTTGGTTGGTTGGTTAATTGGTTGATTGGTTGATTGGTTCATCACCAACGCGCGATTAGCTTACAACCAGTCAACCAACTAACCAATTAACCAGTCAACCAACCAACCAGTCAACCAACCAACCAATTAACCAACTAACCAATCGTCAGCGCGTTCGTGGGCACACCGGCGGTGGTTTCTACTACCTTTTTCGCCTTAGCCTTGTCTGTATTCAATAGTTTAATAGTGTTTGATCGGTCGCCGGAAATATGCATCAGCAGATCAGCGCCATCGTTGTAGCGGATAGTATCGAACGTCAGGTTGCGGCTGTTCTGAATCTGCATCACCGTTTTAGCAGGCGTAATCAGCGCGACGTTTTTCAGTTTGATTCGTTCGGCTTCGATACAAATTAACCCTTTCCGGCTCTGTAGTACGGCGTTTTCGATCAAAATATCGCGCACGGCCATTTCGGGAAGCCCACGAATCATGATGCCCGTTTCGGCGCCTTTGCAGGTCACGTTCCGAATCTCGAACGAGCGGAACTGAGGCGTTCCCGCTGACAACGGCTGGGCTGGAATTTCAGGCAGTTCATTTGATTCGCCATGCTGCGGCACCGGATCTTTAGCAGCGTAGTACATATCGAACAGAATAGCTTCGCCGGCAATATCAGTCATGTCGATGCCGTCGATAAAGATGTTCTCCACAACACCGCCTCGCCCCCGTGCCGTTTTAAACCGTAGCCCAACGTCGGTGCCCATGAAGGTGCAGTTGGAAACGAACAGGTTCTTAACCCCGCCCGACATTTCGCTGCCGATAACAAAGCCACCATGGGCATGGTAGACCTTGCAATTTCTGACAATGATGTTTTCGGTTGGCACACCCCGCTTCCGCCCTTGCTCGTCCCGGCCTGATTTGATACAGATGCCATCATCGCCCACGTCGAACAGACAATTTTCGACCAGTCCGTTTTTACACGACTCCAGGTCAAGGCCATCGCCATTCTGGGCATACCAAGGATTTTTTACCGTTACGTTGCGTAACGTAATATCCTGGCAAAGCAACGGGTGCAGACACCAGGCTGGCGAATTCTGGAACGTTACACCCTCGAGCAAAATACGTTTGCAGCGCGTCAGGCTGAACATATTCGGCCGTAGAAAGTCCTTGATAGCCTCGTAATAGGCTTTATCCTGACCGCCTTTGATACTCATGGATGCCCCTTTCAACGACTGCGCCGACGGATACCAGGTATCCTGTTTATCATTGACAACCCCACCCGAGGCAACCAGTTTTTTCCACTGGTCAGATGTGAGTTTACTTTTCTTGACCATCCGCCAGGCATCGCCGGCTCCATCCAGAATACCCTCACCCGTGATGGCAATATTTTCCAGGTCGACGCCCGAAATAGGTGCCTGGTTCCGAATGGCCTCTTCCCCTTCCCAGGTTGTTGCCACCAGCGGATAGGCGTCGCGCTGGCTTGTGAATTGTAGCAACGCGCCTTTGGCCAAATGTAGATTGACGTTATTCTTCAACGTGATTGGGCCGGTCAGCCAGAGACCACGCGGCACCAGAACAACACCCCCTCCGGCTTTACTACACTGATCAATTGCCCTGATTAAGGCAGTTGTGTTCGGCGTAAGCCCGTCAGCAACTGCGCCAAACCGGCTGATCGGCAAGGTATCTCTCCTGAATTTAGTAGTCGCTACCTTCGGTAATTCAGGGCGGCTCTCTGGCGCCAGCCGAAAGGCCGACGCTATGACTACTAGCGCAATTGCTACGCGTTTTTTCATGGTATTGTTGGGAAGTAAAGGCTATTCGATTGCCCACTCAACGGGAGGCCAGTTGCACACACGCCACAAACTGATTGATAAATTGACCCTTCAATCATCACTTATTCAAGAAACGGTTGCCTTTTTTTTACGCAATCGTTGCCGGGAACGATACCACCGGCAAGAGCAGTGTATTTTGTCTCTTTTTTTGAGACAAACTTCCGTAGATTCGCGTTGTCAATGAATAGCAACTAGGTCAGCGATGAGAAAGTCAGCATTCGGGCGCTATGAGTCGCTCATTCGGGATAAGATCACGATTGTATTGTCGTCGCGGCGCGGCGTCGATTCGGTCCTGTTTTTTGATCTGGCCGAGTTGACTGGCTACAAGCGTGAAGAGATGGCTTCTTTATTCGATACCTCGCTCAAAACGCTGCTTCGGTACAAGGAAACCAACCGCAAGCTGAGTCCGGTAGCGGGCGAACTGGCCTTGAAAATGATGGCGCTGTTCCAACATGGCGAATCCATTTTCGGAAGTATTGCCGAGTTTAGAAGCTGGCTCGACGTGCCGGCCTATGGCCTTGGTAATCAGCGACCTTTCGACTTAATGCAAACGTCGGGCGGTATTGATCTCATCGACGATGAACTCGCCCGGATTGAATTCGGGGCGTTAGCTTAGGGTATTGGTGTAGATGGAGATTTACCGAATCACCCTGGCGAAATGGGCCGACAGTTTAGTAGCGTCGGGACGGGCCGCCCGCTGGAATTCAGCCGATCGTTTCATGATCTACACGGCATCATCCCGGGCATTAGCCTGCCTCGAAAACGTTGTTCACCGAACCGGACGCGGCCTTCAGGCCGATTTCCGAACCATCTGCATCAACGTACCTGATACACTTCCCATCGTAACAATCGAGCTTGACTCACTACCCAAAAACTGGGACGATTATGAACAGTATGGCCGATGTCAGCAACTGGGCGATACCTGGCTGAATGCGCGCCAATCGGCCATTTTGCGCGTGCCATCGGCCATAGTACCGGCCGAGTTCAACTTCTTATTAAATCCCCAGCACTCGGATTTCACCCAAATCAGGATCGACCGTATCGAACCTTTTCGATTCGACAGCCGCATCAAGTAAGGCTAGCAATCGTTTGCCGGATATGTGCGGCCAACTGAGGCCAAAATCGCAGGAAATGCAGGTTAATGGCATCGTAATGAAGCACCAGATCGTCAACGGCAGTGTCGAGGCCAGACGGAAACTGGGTACGTCGCGCCAATCCTGACAGAGCTCGGTCGATGCCTGCCGTAGTCTGGTAATGCCGTAGCCAGTCTTGCTCCATCATGTAATGCGCCATTCGAGCGGCGCGGGGTGGCAGACGGTCAGCGCGTTCGCGCAACGATTGATACACGTACCCAACAAATTCGTCCAGGTTATCGCCGGTGAGTTCCTTGAACTGCGTAGCCAGGAAATGGTCAAAAAACACATCAACAGCCACGCCGGCGTACTTATGGCAACGCGGATGCAGTATGTTGCATACCGCCAGCACTTCGGCATGTGCATCGGTAAATGCGTCTATGGCCCGGTGAATACGAATGCCACCCACCTCACCCGGCAACAGCCCATGCCGTGGATGAGTCGGGTCGCCTTTTATGAAGTCACCAATGAAATTCCCGATCAGGTAATCGTCGTTTCGGCCCGACAGCCAGGCGTGAGCAAGTAAATTCATGCTACCCGCTCGCCGACAAGCGGCGTTTGAATGGGCTGCGATTGTTCCTGTAGCAGGAAGCCCGCCGTAGGAATATACCGCTCCACATCGACGCCAAACTTGGTCAGAAAGTCGACGCCCTCATCAGAGCCGATGCCTTTGTACTCGGCATACGAGTGCAGATAAACGACCCGACTGATCTTCATGCTAAAGATGATTCGGGCGCAGGCAATACAGGGCGACAGCGTGACGTATATCGTTGCTCCTTCAATGGCCGACCCGTTTTTTGCCGCATACAAAATGGCGTTCTGTTCGGCATGAAGGGCCAGCGAACACGACCCCTTTGAGTCGCGGGGACAGCCAACTTCAGGAAACTCTTCGTCGCAGTTGTGCGTACCGGCGGGCGGGCCGTTATAGCCGATGGAAATAATGCGCGTTTCCTTGGTCAGCACGGCCCCGACCTGCGCTTTAATGCAGTGTGACCGCTTGGCCAGATTAACGGCCAGTTCCATAAAAATATCGTCGAAACGGGGTTTCATAGGTTGGTGGGTAGTGGGCAGTACGGATTAATCGGGCAAAACACGTACCTGAATGTCTTTGAAATAGACTTTGCTTTTGGGGTCGTGGCCCTGCAACGCAATCGTGCCGCTGCTTAACTTCTGCGTGCCCGTTCCCTGGCTGATGCTCTCGGGTTCGGTGTAGGAGTTGATCACCTTATCGTTGATCAGGATAGTTACCTGATTGCCTTTCACGATGATCTGCTCGGTATACCATTCATCGTCTTTAACGAAGGTTTCCTTTACATCCTGCTTGCCGTAGACGCTACCTGTTTTGCGCCAATCAGTATGCGTCTGGTTCACCTGAATCTCGTAGCCTTTGCTGGGCCAGCCCGTCTCCTGATAGGCCGTGTGAATGAACATACCTGAGTTTGAACCGGGCATTGTTTTCACCTGTGCTTTCCACTCAAAGTTCTTGAAGTTATGATCATTTACAGGCCCTTCATAAAAGAGGTGTGCTCTTGGTCCAGCCACGACAATTGCACCGTCCTCTACACTGAACGTACCTGGATTTTCAGCCGCTTTCCAGCCATTAAGTGTTTTGCCATCGAACAGGCTTACCCAGCCTTTGGGGGCTTTTTGGGCAAAAGTAGCGCTGACCATGGTCAGCAGTAGGGCAATAGTCAAGGCAGCCGAATGTCTCATATCGGGGAGTTTATGGTTAAAGGGTAACGCAAAGAGGTTCAATCTACGTATTTACGCGTATTTCGGACATGCCCTGGAAATAACAGGAACAGAAAAGTTAGTTAGTTGGGCAATGCTATGCTTCGTAAAGATACAGATGAGCCGCATACAGGCATCCCAAGCGGGTAAACATACCGCAAAGCATGGAGTAAAGTAACGGACGGTACAAATTTTGTGACATAAAATGAGCCTGATTACCCCGTAATTTTCTACCATGCCAAACTTGTTACGACTTCTATTTTTCTTTTTCACCCTACCTGCCCTGGCTCAACCAATCGTTTATGTTACTCAGAAAGGAGCAGGCAATGCATCAGGCACATCGTGGACGAACGCCTTGTCAGGTACGTTGCTGGCGGGAAGAGTTGCCACCGCTTCCCCCGGCACCCAATTCTGGGTAGCCGCCGGTACGTATAAACCGACTACTACAACAGACAGAACGGCTTCGTTCAGCATTGCGTCGGGGGTGTCGGTGTATGGTGGTTTTTTAGGCACAGAACACACACTGAAAGAGCGATTGGCAGGAAACGCTGAAACTATACTCTCAGGTGATATTGGAATTGAAGGATATATAAAAGATAATACCCAAAGAATAATCAGAATAGGTGATGCACAGCAAGAAGTGCTAATTAGCGATATAGTTATCAGAAATGGCTACATAGGTGTCGGCGAAACTGATTATACACAACCAGGTGGAATATCTGGAATTATGGGTTCCGGAATAAGTATAAATGTTACGTTATCTAATCTAATTCTAAAAGTCGCAAATTGTAAATTTATTAGTAATATAAATGATTCAGGTATAGGAGATGGAGGGGCAATTGGCTTAAGAGCTTATTATAATGGCCATTGTAAACTTAGTATTACAAGTTGCACTTTCGTGGAAAATAGTTCTGCAAATGGTGGAGCTATTTACAGATTTGTATCGGAAGTTAACCCCAACAACGTCTTTATAGTAGATAATTGTGTATTTAACTCAAACAGATGTTTTGCTCGAGCTGGTGCATTCTTTAACGGAGCAGTTGGGGGTAGAGGAGATAATGTATTAATACAAAAATGTAAGTTTTATAATAATTCTTCACTTTATACCGCAGGAGCTATTTATTCAGGCAATACATGTATTGTAAGTGATTGTGTATTTGAAAATAATAGTGCATCAGAATCTGGAGGAGCAATTGATGGGTCTGGCAGTTTTTCAACTTTCATAAATTGTATTTTTGCAAAGAATAAATCTGCTAGAGGAGGAGCTGTTTATAGCACTTCTGCAAATAGTCTTACAGATCAAGCCTTTATTAACTGTACATTTTCCGAGAATTCAGCATTATTTTCTGGAAGCGCCTTTTTTAATACACTATCACAATTATATTATAATGTTCCTTTTAAAAATAAATTAGTTTTAAAGAATTGTATATTATGGAAGAACTTCTCCCCAGACTCTCTTGTGTTCAAACAGGATCTTTACGCATCTAATTACAACGACGGTCAAAGCTTACCAGATAGCTCTATACGCGCAAATTATCCGACAGTGACAAATTCAGTTATTCAATCGATTAACAAACAATTGTTTACAGGAAGTAACAACATTGACACTGACCCTCTTTTCGTCAATACTGTTGACGGTAATTTCCAGCTACAACCAAACAGCCCAGCGATTAACACTGGCGATCCGAGTACAGTTGGTCTACCTACCTTCGATTTGGCGGGTCAGATACGTATTCAAAACGGGCGAGTTGATATGGGGGCTTACGAGTTTGGCTGCGTACCCACAGCATGCCAGCCCGTTTTGGTACAGCGTATCAGATAGTCCTTAAATACAGAACGCCGCTGATTCGTGAATCAGCGGCGCTTTTATCAGCCATATCGTTTGCTAGAGGGTAGCTACTTCCTTCGGTTTCAACCACTCAGGCTTATTGGTAACCACCACGGCTTTTAGTTCATTCAGCATGGCGTACAGGCCATAATAGGTACGGTTGACGTACAACCCATCCTGCGAGCCGCGTACTACTTTCGACGAGCGGAGCTCTTCCATTTTAGATAACTTATCAGCAAAATCGTAGACCTTGGTGAAGTACTCGTCATTGCCAAAATCAAAGGAGTCGACGGCGAAGGGCTCGCCCAGCATGTCGATCATCTGCATGAACAGCTCGGAGAAAAACTTCCGGTCGCTTTTCGAGTCCTGGGGCACCAGAAATTCCAGGTTTTCAAAAATCTGCTGCGTCAGGACCTCGTCTTTCAGCGTGTCGGGGTTGATCAACTGGAAGTAGTTGTCGTAGTAATAGTCGGGAATCACCTTTACGCAACCGAAATCGATGACGCCCATCGTGCCGTCCGGGCGCATCAGAAAATTACCGGGGTGCGGGTCGGCGTGAACCTGACGGAGGTTGTGAATCTGGTGGTCGTAGAAATCCCACAGCAGTTGCCCAATCCGGTTACGCGCTTCCTGCGTCGGGTTGGTCGCCAGGAATTCTTTCAGGTGCAGCCCATCGAGCCAGTCCATCGTCAACACGCGCTTGCTCGACAGTTCGGGGTAGTATTTCGGAAACACAAGCCCGTCGATGTGCGAGCAGGCTTCTGATATTTCAACCGACCGCCGCAACTCCAGATCATAATCTGTTTCTTCCAGCAGTTTGCTTTCCACTTCACCCATGAACCGATCGATCTGGCGTTCATCGAGATTCAGCAACCGAACGGCCAATGGTTTGGCAATGCGCAGGTCTGACGTTACGCTGTCGGCTACACCGGGATACTGCACCTTGACGGCCAGCTTATTCCCCCATTTCCAGGCCGAGTGCACCTGTCCGATACTGGCGGCGTTGACCGAGTTGATATCGAATTTATCGTACAGTTCATTCGGTGATTTACCAAACAGTGTCCGAAACGTTTTCACAACCAACGGCCCAGACAGCGGCGGAGCCGAGTACTGCGACATAGCAAACTTGTCGCTGTAGGCCGTGGGCAGTATACCCCGGTCCATACTCAGCATCTGCGCCATTTTAAGCGCCGAGCCTTTCAGTTCGCTGAGTGCATCGTAGATATCGGCGGCATTATCACTATGCAGTTCGTCTTTCGTCATTGTCGGGTCGACAAGCCGCTTAGAATAGTGCTTAATGTAGTTGCCGCCCACTTTTACGCCAGCTTTCACAAACTGGCTGGCACGGGCAACTTTACTGGTCGGAACTGAATTTTGGGTTTTCATAAAGTGAAAAACGGAATGGGTGAAAGGCCGAATGAGTGACTAACGATCAGGTACGTTACCTGGCACAAGTGCGCGTTCACTCAGTCATGTTTTCACGCTTTATCTATTCTGATACGCGAACTTGGCAAAATCAAATAGCGTATCCAGCGGTGATCGGCCAATGAGGTCGAATGCCGTATTGACTGATTTTTCGATGGCTGTATCCGTTTTTTCAAACGATTTACTGACATCACGTACCCAGAAATCGAGGATAAATAACGTTTGTGTCCATAAGGCATTCGGGTAGCGATCTGTCAGAAATGGGCGGGGTTCCACCTCGCGACTTTCGCGGCCTTCGGCCAGCAGATCGCGGGCAAAATCGTAGAATGCTTCTTTAAACGGCATCAGCACCTGCGAGTTGCCGTTAGTACGGCGACCCAACATGCCTGCCTTTCCAATCGGCGACATACTGGCCATGTCATCGGCCACGCCCCGCCGACCAGCCGGGTTGAGCCTGCTGAAGCTGTACACCGCAAAACTGCGCTGAGCTTTCAACATCTCGACCCAGGTATAGTAGAAGGCCAGCAGTTTCTCCCTGACCGAATACGCCTGGTAGGTTGCGTCGGCTTCTATTGCCCGTTTAGCGTCGGTGAAGAAAGTCAGCCAGACATCGGCTTCAATCGCGTCGAAAGAGGCGTAGTAGTCGTAGAATTCAGCTTCAGATAGTTTTAGCTTCTTGGCGAACTGGAAGACGGAGGTGGGTTGTTTGCCGTTTTCAAGGACGAACTCAGTGTACGCCTTACGGATTTTTTCTAGCGTTTCCATATACTTAGGAAACGGCTTGTATACGGTAAAAGTTTAACGTTTGTGCGCAAACGTTAAACATTATCCAGTCACGATGAAGCAACCTGAAATCTGGCTCCGAGGGCCTCTACCGAACATACCTGCCTTGCTGCAACCTGCCGCACATGCGCTCATGCAAGCCTGCCTTGACGCCGAAACGGCCCTGATCGATTTTCCAGGTACGTTGCTCTGGGAAAGTCCCGCCGGGCTGGCCTCGGTGGGGTTTCATCTTCAGCATATAGCGGGTGTTCAGGACCGAATGCTGACTTACGCACAGCACCTACCGTTGACCGAAGCGCAGTTTGCTTTTCTACAGCAGGAAGGCAATCCAGTCAGCGGCCAGCCATCGGTTGACGAACTATTAGATCAGCTACGAAGGCAGACAGATCGTTCGGTAACGTACCTGAGTCAGGTTGACCCAGGTACGTTACCTGATTTCCGGCCGGTGGGCCGGGCTGGCCTGCCCTCTACGGTGGGCGGCCTGTTGTTTCACGCGGCTGAACATTCAATGCGGCATGTGGGGCAACTACTCGTTACAGCGCGAGTGCTGACGTTGCAGGTAAGCCCGCCGTCTGTTTAACCTCCTGATTCCACACCCTGGCTGTCCGGCCTTCCCGTTTCAGCATGCGCAGGGTGAACCAGATCGACAGTGCGATAGTGGCCACCCGGCACGCATTAGCCATCCACCCGCCCAGGGTCGAGTCAGCTACGGCGAATAGCCCCCACCAGGCGTTCATCAGCATATGAACGGCGATTGGCACCCAAAGGCTTTGCCAGGTCAGCCATAGCCAGGCAAACCAGAGTGCCCCGGCAAAAGTGACCGCAAATACGCCAGCGGCCTGTACGCCATTATGCGCCTGATACAGATGACCGACGCCAAACAGTATAGCCTGTGCTCCTACAGCTACCCAGAATGGCCAGCGCCCGTGCCGGAATAACTGCCCGAAAAGAAACGCCCGAAAAACTGTTTCTTCGGCTAGTGCGGCCCAGAACGAATTTTTGTAGACATCGAGAAGCATTTTTTCCGCCGGAGCATCAACAGGGGTAAGGAAAAGGGAAAAACCGATTAACATGGGCATTGTAAAAAGCAGCCCGATCATCAGCCCTTTCAGCGGATTAGCCTGCCAACCCAACTCAGCCAGCACCCGGCGTGGTTTGTGAAGTGCCGCAATGGTAAGGGCAGGAATGAGTATGTTCCAGACAAACCGGTAAGCCGTTAACCCAAGCAGCGAAAACGTACCGGGCGAGCCGAAACCGAGCGCTTTCATAATGGCATTTCGACTGAGGTAACCAAACAGGGTTACGCCCAGAATGGTAAGTGTGATGAGCAATGGCTTTTTCATACGATGTACGTTGATTAAGATTCGGGGACGCTTCAGGATGATGCGTCGGGTTTACCGGCTTAGCGTGACAGACTCCGGCTGTGGCAGCTGATCAGCACCAACGGTCGAGTAGGCCAGCGTCATGGGTGTGGTCATTCCCCGGAATTTCTTCCAGTTATTCTGACTACCATATTTGTACAGGTGTGTGGCGAAGACGGGCATTTGCAGAGGTAAAGCCAGGTACGTTCCCTTCCCCTCGCTCCTCACCCATTGCAAACTGGCCACCACATCGCCGCTGGCAACGATGTTATACGGAGCCAGGTCAACGGTGATCCAGTCGTTATGCTTTTCAGGTAGCGTTACATATACGTTGCGGGTCAGCAGTGGTCGCATGTTATTGGCTTCATAGATATTTACCCGTAGCGTTACCGACTTGAAATTGCTTTTTACGTAGGCCCGATACTCGGTCAGTACCGCAGGTTTGCCGGGCAGATTGAACCGGCGGCCAACTTCTGACCCAAGGTTCTGATCAGGCTCTGACCCGATCAGCATATTGTTCTTCATCCTGGTGTCGATCTTGCTCGATCCGACGGCCTTGCCGGCCGAGGCCAGTACCCGCACCTCGGCCAGTTGCTGTGCCATTTCGGTCAGCACCACCGGTACGTTGTTGGCTATTTCGCTTTGAAGTACGGCTACGGTGTACGTACCCGACCCGTAGCCCAGCATACTGAACCGGACCGAGTCGGCTGGGTTGGTTTCTGGTTTCAGCACCAGCGAGTAGCGGCCCTGCTCGTCCGAAACGGTACCTACTGCGGTACCCGGAATACCGATGTTGACGAAGGCGAGTGGTGTTCCATCGCTACGTTGCACACGCCCTGACAAACGGGCACGACTAACGGCGGGTATTGTCTGGGCGTGAGCTAAAAAAATAGTGAGGCAATAGGCTAGAAGCGCGAGGAGTGTGAATTTCAGGAGCGTCATGGCGTTACTGTTTTCAGGGTCGGTCTGTCTGTGACCAACGATGCAAACCTCGTCTGCGGACCTTGAGCTGGCAACTGCTCTGGAGTCAGATACGGGCTTTATCGGCCCAGATAAGGCTGACAGATCGCTCAATTGGCGCGAAATGCCTTAATTCTTGCCTGAAATACGGCCCGGTTTTTACCTTTGATCAATGACCGATGTGCCCTCCATCCCGCTCAACTTCCGTACCCGACTGCAATGGAAGCCTTTTCTGCTGCTCACACTGGTTGGTATCCTGTTGTATCAGCTGATGACCCTGCAGCGTACCGAAGGCAGCGATTTTGAACCGCTCCGACAGGGCAACGTGTGGCATTACCTGAAGATGCTGTTCGGCTACTACTACCTGTTTGAACTGGTATCCGTCCTGATCTTCGTCAGGCTGACACTCTGGTATGTCGACGTGCTAAAACTTCATAACCTGGAACCCTCATTGGGCGCAGTTGTACGGTATGAGCTCCTCTTTTTACCGTTGTTTCTGGTAAGTATCCTTGTGTTCGGACCCATTACCAACACGCTCCGCTACCTGGTTCTGTTTTACCCTAATTATGAGTGGACAGCCTATTTCCCGGAGTATTTTTTCACCGGGCGCATGTACGCCAATTACCTGCTTCCCTTTCTGATTGTGGGGTATGGATTCGTCAACATCAACCTTTTCCTCGACTACAATGCGTATCAGCAACAGCAACTCAACCGGCTGCGCAACCAATCGCCTACAGGTACGTTGACAGGCCTGGTTACCCCCGCCTACCCTACTCATATCGATGCCAGCGATGCGGAGGGCGAAACACGGATACCAGTGGCCGGTATCTGGTATGTTGAGGTTGAAAACAAAAGCTACATGGCCTACACCACCGGACGTACCTATCAACTTCGGAAAACGTTGAGCGAACTGGAAGCCGAACTGAACCCGGCACAGTTTTTTCGGATCAACCGGTCGGTGCTGCTTAATCTGGCGTACCTAAAGAACTTCTCATTCTGGGAAAACGATAAATACATCCTTCGCCTCACCGACAACAAAACAGAGTTTGTGATCCAGCGCACTCGCCTTAAGGAACTGAAAGAGCGAATTGGCAGTGAGCCTGCGCATTAATCGGGAGGTTTACCGATGGACGTTCCTACGGTCGGAGCTACTGTAAAAAAATGGAGAAATAACAGCCAGGAATGCATCAATAGCAGGAAACGGTACGTCTTTAGTGTGCCTTCAACGCTTGTTCGCTTCTCGTCACTCATGAAAAAGATTATCTCATTCTGCCTGATCAGCCTGTTAACTATCAGCGGCCACTTCGCCTACGGACAGGCTGGTACTTCTCAGAAAGCAACAGATGTACTACGCCTTGTGCTGACCAGACTACAGGCAATCCGGCACGTCAGTTACACCTATTATCGGGATGTGAATTACGTTTCAGAAAGCTATAGAAATGAGCTGTCGGGGACCACGTTCATTGACTTCCAGGCTCCCAAAAATGAGCTGGGTTTTGGCTTTCAGCTCGATAGTGATACCTATAAGCAGGTGTATGATGGGGCTGTCTATTTTATGCTGAACAAAAAGGAAAAGACCATGGATGTACAGAAACAGCCGAAGCGCAACGACTTTGCCTCCTTTTCGTTCTTTGTCAACTCGCCCGTCTCGCTCAGGACAGCGCTGGCGGCGATTATAGCGGATGAGACAGTGGCTAAAACCCTGCGTGACACGCTGGTCGGTTCTGATCCCTGTCAGTTAGTCCGCTTCACCTTGCCCAGTAAGACGATTGGCAACCTGGGTAGTCTGACCAGCCTGACTACCCAACGATCAATCATTTACAGTCTTTATATACGCACAAAAGACCACCTGCCGGTACAGGTAATTCAGACAAACAATATAACGCCAACCGATTACGTCCTGACCCGATTCTCAAATTATATCATCGATGGTGTTCGCCCGGAAGCAAACACATGGCACTATTTTATGCACGTAAATGAGTACAGAGCGACTATTCATAACTGACGCGCCTGTATACGATGCCGTTCGGGTAAAGGGAACACCGATCGTGTTGGCGTCTACAACCAGTTTTTCTTCTTGAAGAAATAGTAGGTAAGACCCGACGAAACCGCCATCAGCCCCAGCGCAAACAGGTAGCCGAAGCGCCAACTCAGTTCGGGCATGTCGGCGAAGTTCATCCCGTAGATACTGGCAATAAGTGTTGGCGGCAGCAGCACCAGCGACAATACGGTGAAGATCTTGATGATGTTATTCTGCTCCAGATTCACCAGACCAAGAAAGGTGTTCTGCAGGAATTCGAGCCGTTCGAAAATGAAATTCGTGTGATCGATCAGCGAGTTGATATCCTTGATGACGATGCGTAACCGGGCCTGCTCTTCCGACGTAAACCAGCCGTCAGACCGAATCATGGCCGATATAACACGCTGTTTATCAACCACGTTCTCACGAATAGACATAGTCAACTCCTGGTAATCATTGATTTGCAGCAACATTTCCCGATCCAGTTTCGCATCCAGATCAAGTTGCTTGTTAATGGCTTTCACCCGCGACGACAGCGATTCGACCAGATCGGCGTCGTAATCAATGCGCGATTCAAAGATGGCGATCATGATCTGGCCACCGTCTTTAAACGTCGTTCGCTTCGACTTGATTTTCTTCACCATATCGGCAAAGGTTTTCAGATCGGCGAAGCGGTAGGTGAACAAGACATCGTCTTTCAGCAGGAAGTTGACCGGCACCGTCCTGTATTCCTGATCGCGGGCAGGAATCAGGAAGTTTGAGTTGGCTACCAGCAGGTCATCTTCCTCAATGTAGCGCGAGCTACTCTCGATCTCAGACTGTTCCTGTTGCGACTGAAAACTAACGTCGAATTTGTCTTCTACACTCCTGATTTCATCGGGCGTAGGATTCTGGAGATCCACCCACAGGGTACGTTCGGTATCCTGAAACGAGTCGATGTCCCGAATTTTACGAACGGCCGTTTCATCCTGCTGAAAAATACGAATCATATACCAGAGCGAGCGTCGGCCGTTATACCAAATCAGAGGTTCGGGCGGGCTTTAAACGATTTCTTACGATCAATAGGTACCCCACCCCTACTACTGCAAGGCCAGCAGCAATACCAAACGCTGCAACGAGGGCCTGAGCAGCCATGTTGGTAAAGAACCAGCCTGCCGCCAATGCGCCCAGTCCGATGCCCAGTTCAAGCGCAATGTACAGGGTAGCCATGGCCCGGCCTCGAGTGGCCTCGTCGCTCAGATCAACCGCCCAGGCCTGCAAGGTGGGTGAATTCATTCCCCATGCCATGCCGTATACAATGGCCGAGCTGTAGAATAAGGCAACAGAATTAGTCACGGCCAGCATCACCAGTGAAACGGCCAGTACTACCGTGGCTACAATCATCACCGGGATTCGACCGTAGCGGTCCGACGATTTAGAAAACAACAGCCGAACCACCAACGACGCCAGCGTATAGACAGCAAAGAACCAGCCTTTATTGGCTACACCTACTGACTGGCTTAGCGCCGGGGCCAGAATGATAACAACGCCCGACGCAAACGAATTGAGTAGCTGCACGAAAAAAGGTGGTAAAACCCCCATATCAAACCATTCGTCTGAGCGTAACTTAAACAGACTCAATCGAAAAGGCTGGCGATTCTCCAATGTTTCGGGCAACCGGAGCAGAATACCGATCGACATCAGGGCGAAGCCCGACGAAGTATAGAACATAACGTTCATGCTGGCATTATTCACCAGAAAACTGCCAATCACCGGCCCGAGCGACATACCCGTTGCGGTAAATAAACCCAGTGCTCCCATGGCCTCGCCCCGGCGGTCGGCCGGTACGACGTCGGCCACGTAGGCCGATGTTGCCGTTGGTTTAGTGCCGGTTGAAAAGCCGTGAACCAGGCGGAGGGTTAAGAAGCCGGCAACGGTAATCAAGAATGGGTAAAGCAATCCGCAAAGGAAACAGACAATTGACCCGAACGCCATTACCGGAACCCGGCCGACAGTATCCGTTATCTTACCGCTAAACGGACGTGAAATGCCAGCTGTCAGGGTGAACAGGGCAATGATCAGACCGATGTATTCGCGTCCGCCCAGGGTAGTGAGGTACTCGGGCAGTTCGGGAATCATCATCGAAAAGCTGGCCGAGAAGAGGAAGTTGCTCAAACAGAGCAGCCAGAATGGCAGCGTATACAGTGATGGAGCGGCAAGCGAAGCAGAATCAGTTCGGTGCAGTTGAGTTGGCAAGCTGTATTGAGTTTATGGATGCCAGAGGTTAGATACCGGATTGTAGCCTGTTCGATAGCTAATCTTCTGGCGCCCAACATTCTAGTAGTAATCTTCGCGGTCGTAGGATGAGCCGAAGTCATCGTCAGAATCACGGAAACGGGTAACTCCTGCCGCTTTAAAGGTGAGGGCTTTTTTGAGAATCATTACCTGGCCTGCGTGATAGATATCGTGATTGATGATCCCATGCAGCAGGTCATAGTAGGTATAATCGCGCCCTGGAACAATTTCTTCCAGGAAATCGTCTTCATCGCGTTTATCGAGTTCATTGATCAATTCTTCCTGACTGAGGCTTAATTCCATCTGAAGGGCTTCCCACTCAAAATCGTCGATCTTCTCGGGAAGTTGACCAAAGTTCTTTTCGGGCGTCAGAATATCGAACTCCCCATCACCCTGCATTTTTTTCACGCAGAAGATGCGCCAGCTAGTCATGTGAAATAACAGTTCGGCAATTGAGTGTGTGTTGGGCGAGATCCGCAGGCTAGCCATTTCGGGCGTCACGTCGCGCATGACCTCGGCCACAGAAGGACCATGCCAGGCTTCTTCGCCTTCATACGTTGTATTCAGCAAATCAATGATTCGCAGGAGCTCGTCGTTATTGGGTTGTTCCATTTGTGCAGAACGTTACTTTTTTAGTACTAACTATCTATTTATCAGATTTTTATCAGTCGACCATGCGGTTATTTCTCCACTTTTATCCCCACACTGGCGGTTATCGGCCACTTTGTGTGTGTTGCAGATGCCTTCTTTCATCCGGAGCGGGTATAGCCCTCCGGGTGATAGACAGCGTCAGACTGACGATCTGTTATGTCTGCAAAGGTAGGGCAATATTGATGGTGTTCCGACAATTTGAGGGCCGGTACATACTTTTTGGGACTTCGTCTCAACTCCGTTTATTGAAAGGTAATGGGCCAGGCCTTGCCATTTCGTGAACGGATTAGCACGTTGATCACTACCAGTAGCTCACTAGTCTGTTTTACGGAACTTCTGGCCTAACTTTTGTGACGACATTCTATTTTGATGAGCACCCGGCCATGAAGCAGGTACGTTTAGTCAACTCTGAAAACTGGCACGCTACAACCGTATACTGATCAATAAATCGACATTCAGTTTCCTGGTCATTGATCATATACCATCACATTCTCTTGCAAACAAACGTATTCATGCGGCTTCTGATCCTGCTTGCTTTCTGTAGCCTCACAGTAGCAGGCCAAACCCGCAAACCTGTTGGTTATCAGCTTGAACTGGGCAGTTATTTACCCGTTCAGGGAGAGATTCCTTTCTGGCAACGGGCCAATCAATATGGCATCGTGCCCAGAAGTAACGGCAACCAGTTCGATCCGATTACGACCCTGCGCGGCGGTATCCGGGTCGATTATTACGGCAAACCCATCACCAAGCTGGATAGTCTCCGGGCTGTTCGGCGGCGGGTCGACTGGGGGTGGGGCGTTGACGCGGTCCTGAACAGCGCGAATATGAATCGGGACGTAGCGATTATTTTTCCTGAGGCATACGCAAAGGTGGCCTATCGCGGGGTGGAGTTGTATGCTGGCCGACGCCGTGAGATCGTTGGTCTGGTTGATTCAACGGTCTCATCTGGCTCGTATATCTGGTCGGGTAATGCCCTACCGCCCCTAAAAATCCAGCTAGGCACCAACGGCTGGCGACCACTCGGCAGCTTTCTTTCGATAAATGCTTTTTTTGCCCAGGGCTGGTTTGAGTATGAACGGTTTATCAAAGGGTCTATGCTCCACCAGAAAGCACTTTACCTGCGGTTGGGTAAGCCTTCGTGGAAAGTCTGGCTCTACGGCGGCATGAATCACCAGGTGCAATGGGGCGGTAATAACGAGACGTTGCCCGGCCAGTTTATCAGAAACAGTCAGCTCCCGGCCAGCTTTCATGACTACATAGATGTTGTACTGGGCAATAGTCTTGGCAACCGTACCCTGGATTCAACCAAGTACAGCCCGTTTGATTCGGGAAATCGTATTGGCAACCACCTGGGCACCGTTGATCTGGGCATGACGATTCGTACCCGTGCGTTTGATGTGCTGCTCTACCGCCAGAGTATTTACGAAGACGGGTCGTTGTTCTACCTGAGCAACATTGAAGATGGTTTAAATGGACTCCGCATCCAGAATAAACGCCCGACTCACCGCAGACTACGGCTCAACAAAGTGGTGTTTGAATTCCTGAATACGTTTAGTCAGGGTGGCGATACCTTTGAAAATGAAGAGGGCAGTAAACGTGGCCGCGATAATTATTTCAACCACGGACAGTACCGCGATGGCTGGTCATCATTTGGTCGTACCATTGGCACTCCCTTCATTGCCCCGTCAACGGATCTGGCCGCCCGATTTCCCGCGGCGTTCTTCACCAACAATAACCGTATACACATGTATCATATTGGCCTGGCCGGGACGCTCGCCCCACGCGTAGGGTTTATTGGCAAGTTTTCGTACAGCCAGAATGCAGGTACGTATGATGTGCCCTTCACAGCCACACAATTCTCTGGTTTTGTCGGGCTCGTGTCTCAACTCAACTGGCTGGGTGGAACGTTGCTCAGCACAACAGTCGCGTACGATAAAGGTGATCTGTATCCCGAGAATCTTGGCCTATATGTTAGCCTGAAAAAGCAAGGCCTCATCAGGTCGAGGTTTACCCGATAGCTCAGGTACGTTGCTTTTAAACGTAAAAAGTCGCCTCCGGTGCCGGAGGCGACTTTTTACGTAAGCGGTCATTTCAGCCATCAACGATTTCCTGATTTAGTAGCTGCTGGAAGCGGTGACAGCAGTTCGCCTACTTCAAAACTGACAAATACCTTCTCGGCACTTCGTTGCACCAGCGGGTGTTTGTAAGCGTTGAGCGGCAGTTCTTCGTCGTAATTTGCCGCAATCCGCCGGCCCGGAATTTTGACGAGCATGGTGTCACTGAACCCTTTCAATAACCGGGCGGGTCCCTGAACCGTAATCGTAGAAGGTGTAAGGTTAATTACGCTCGACACTACAAAGGGAGGTAGCATATCGATGTGGGTGCTGTCGGGAATCAGGCGGATCGTTTTTGTGATCCGGTGATCGAAGCTCATCTCCAGCGTGTCGGCTACCACATAGTTCACTTTCAGGCTCTTCACCTGATCAGAGAGGGCGGCTGTCATGGCCGAGGTGTTGATAATCGAAGCCCTCAGCGGGTTATTGACTTCATAGTTGACTGGCTCAGTGCGAAACGGTAACCACGATAGCCGAAGCAGGTCCCAACCATCGCCCGACACATTCACCCGAACGGTTCTTGGTAAAGCCGTTGTTGGAATAAACTCCGACTCATTAAATTGAAAGTGAACCGGATATTCCACGTTCAATGAATAGCCCTCTTTGTTCAGGGCGTTCATGATCCAGAATAAGCCTGCTCCGATAAAGCAGAACAACCATTTCCCCGGATGAAACGGTTGTTTGGGTACGTTTGCCTCAGTGTTCATAAACGAACAGGTAGCTTAGGCCTTTTCTGTTTCCGGCTTCACGGTTGCTTCGCGAGAGATAGCCGATTTCTCGAAGGTGAGCTTCGTGCCTCGGTCGACCTCAAGCGTGACGGTCGTTGCATCGACCGACGCAATTTTGCCATGCAGGCCGCCAATCGTTACAACCGAATCGCCTTTCTTCATGCTACTGACGAAGTTTTTCTGGTCTTTCGCTTTTTTCTGCTGCGGCCGAATCATGAAGAAATACATGACTGCCAGAACGCCACCCCACAGAGCAAACGTGAATATACTCTGAGGAAGCTGGCTGGTGGCTTGTGCCAATACTGTGTGCATTGTTTTAGGGAAGAAAAACCCGTTACTACCCGGATGGGCGGCAACGGGCCGGTGGAATGATACGCTTAATTAGCTGTTTTGGCCGATTCAGGTTTGGGGTTTACCATGACCTTGAATTCGATATCCGTTGTAGAAGGCTCAGTGTTGGCATAAACTGTTACCGTTTTATGCTGCTCACCCTGTTTGCCCCGGCTGTTGAACCGGACCTTAACGCCCGATTCTTCTCCCGGTGCAACCGGCTCACGGGGCCATTCGGGGGTTGTGCACCCACAGGAAGCCGTGATGTTATTGATTACCAGTGGCAACTCCCCTTTGTTAACAAACTTATACAGGTATTCAACGGTGTCGCCCTCGGTCAGTTGCCCGAAATCATGAATCCCTTTCTCAAGAAATTCGATCCTGGCTGCTTTACCCGAAATGGCGTTCTGTTCGCCAACCGGCTGCCCATTACCATCGCGCCGATTACTGCAGCTACTCTGCCCCAGCAGGCCAATCAGTACTGCTGCCAGCAGGCCAATCCAACTGAATGAATGTGTCATGGTTTTTGCCGCTTACGCGCCCTGCTGTTTGATTTGAGCCATTAACCGGTCAACATCTTCCAGAAGACGCTCCGCTTTCTCGCGGGCGTCGTTCACCACACGCTGTCCTTCCGATTTCTGGAAGTTCTCGGGCAACTCTGCTGAATGCATCAACTCGTTTAGCAATTGCTCCAACTGCTCCCGGTATTTCGATAGCCGGTATGACAGCCGGTCGCGGGTAACTTCTCCTTTTTCGGGGGCATATAAAAGACCCAGAATGGTTCCTGTGGCAATTCCTGTCAGGAAAAACGCCAAATCACGTCCTGATCTGCTCATTACGTTAGTCGTTGGTTGTCAGTACGTAGCGCAGGTACGTTGGCCGAATGAACGGTTTTCTGCGGCTGCACTACCTTTCTTATTTGTTATCGATCAAACCACGGCCACTCTTACGAAGTGTGCCATCGGCGGTTAATTTGGCCGACAAGTTATCTAAAATTCCGTTGACAAAGGTACCGCTTTTGGGTGTGCTGTATGCCTTTGCCATGTCGATGTATTCGTTAATTGTTACTTTAACGGGAATACCCGGAAAGGTAAGCATTTCGCAGACAGCCAGTTTCATGATAATAAGATCCAGTATAGCCACCCGATCAACCTCCCAGTTTTTTAACTGGTCGCCAAGGAGTTGTTCATACTGTCCATCATTCGTCATGGCGTTGGTGAAGAGTTCGTTCAAAAACTGCTCATCAGCTTCCCAATCGTCGGTCAGTTTTTCCAGGGTCAGGCCAGACATTGCCTGCGTTGATTTCAGAGTACGGATGGCCATACCCCGAACAACTTCGCTGTTTTCGGCCCAGGCCAGATCAATCTCCGACAGATAATCCCGAATCACCAATCGTTTCGTAGCGGCATCAAGTTCAGCCTGCTGCTGCGGGGTACGTTCCGCGTTCGGATCAAATTTGGGATCTCTGGCGAATACCAGTTGCCGAAGTAAATGCTGAACCAGTTGCTGGTCTTCATCGGGCGTGTGATCGTGCTTGAGACAGTACGCAATAACGATGTCGTCGGTTTTCAATACCTCCCGGTACGTTTTCCGGACAAACGCCAGATCGTCGGCCCAGGTAATGCCCCGGCGCACCAGTTCGGTCTGCAGCGGTTGATGGCTAGCCAATGCCCGAATTACCACATTCTGGCTTAGATCCGATTCGTAGATGAACGGCGTAGCGTCCGGGTCAGGAAACATGCGTTCGCTGTCAAGGCGAGACATATGGCCATACTCGACCAGTAGTTGCAGAATGCGGAGGTAATCGCTGTAGATATCTTTTACCGCTTCGAGCAAACGGCCCGCCAGAAACTGCTGGTCTTTCCGGTAACGGTTCTGGTAATACACCAGGGCCGAATTGGCGGCATCGAGAACGGATTTGGGTGCATCATCGTCCTGAGCGGACTGACCTGCTTTCAGCGCATCTTCGAAAAGAAGTGCTGCCAGTTTCCGGTAGCCTTCAAGTTGCCGCCTGTTCTGCGGCTTCATTGAATTCAGGTCGGGTTGAAATTGGTCGCTGATGCCGTCGAGGGCGAGTTGCTTATTGGACTGAATGGCCTGCCGGAGCGCATATAGCGTCTGCATGACCTTAATACGGAGTAATCGCCTGCTTAACATAGAGCCGCCTAAATCCTTCTGAAACTACCGGGATGAAAAAGAACTGTCGTGAAATCGGGTGCAAAAGTACAGCTTTTTAGCCAGAAATCAAGGTGTTTGCTCAAGACAGATCCTGACGAAAAGACTTCCCGACAGGATCATCAGGCTCATCGGTATTGCATAGGCAGAACGAAAATTCTGTAAATCCAGCCAGAAAACCTTTTTCATTACCGACCCTGCTCCGAACCCATAGGGGCAGTTTGTGCGTTGGAAAACAGAACGTACCTGAATCAGTTGTGGAGACCATTCGTGCCCTTGCGCATCTCAATAAATACCTTGCCCGTTATAAGTGGTACCTGATTTGGGGTATCGTTTTTACGTTTATCTCGAACCTGTTTGGCATCTTTCCCGCACAGTTGGTCCGGTATGCGCTGGATCTGGTTCGTGAAACGCTCGACATCTATTACCTCTACGCCGGTACGTCTCTCCAGCCCGAACTCTACGATATTTTCGCATTTACGATCACGCTCTATGGCCTTTTGATTCTGGCGCTGGCCTTACTGAAAGGTTTTTTCCTGTTCCTGGTTCGACAAACGCTGATCGTAATGTCGCGCCATATTGAGTATGATCTGAAAAACGACATTTACGATCAGTACCAAACCCTGCCCCTCGCTTTCTACCGACAGCACAATACCGGCGACCTGATGGCGCGTATTTCCGAAGACGTTGGTAAGGTACGGATGTACGTTGGTCCCAGCATCATGTACGGTATGAACCTGCTGGTGCTCTTCGTGCTCGTAATCGGCTACATGGTCAGTATCAATGTTCGCCTGACCATCTATGTCTTGCTGCCGCTGCCCATTCTGTCAATTGGTATTTATCTGGTTGAAAGTATCGTGATCAAACGGTCGGAGGAGATTCAGCGGGCGCTGTCGCAGATGAGTACCTACGTGCAGGAAGCGTTTTCGGGCATTCGGGTACTAAAAGCCTTTGTTCAGGAAAATAACTCGGTGAAAAATTTTGAAGGAGAAGCCAACAAATACCAGGAAAAATCGCTCCGGCTTACGCTGGTCGATGCGCTCTGGCAACCCATGTCTGTGCTGCTTATCGGGCTTAGTAACGTACTCGTCGTGTATGTGGGCGGGCAGGAAGTACTGGCCGGGCGCCTAACGGCCGGCAACATCACTGAGTTCATTCTATACGTCAACATGCTCACGTGGCCGGTTATGGCTCTTGGCTGGACAACCAGCCAGACGCAGCGGGCAGCAGCTTCGCAACAACGGATCAACGAGTTCATGGCCATTAAAACGACACTGGTTTCGACGAAGAATATGGCGCGTGAAATAACCGGCCGGCTTACCTTCGACCGTGTCCGCTTCGTGTACCCCGATACCGGTATTGTGGCGTTGAAAGACTTTTCGATGGACGTGCAGGCGGGCGAATCGGTGGCTATTCTGGGCACGACAGGATCGGGAAAAAGTACGCTGGCTAACCTGATGATGCGGATGTACGATGCCTCTTCGGGCGAAATCCGTATCGACAACGTACCCATCCGCGACTATGATCTTGGTCATTTGCGGGGGCAGATGGGGTACGTTCCGCAGGACGTGTTCCTGTTCTCAGATACAATTAGTAACAACGTTCGGTTTGGTAAACCAGACATGCCGCAGGAACGAGTGCTCCGGGCTGTAGCCGATGCCGATCTAACAGACAACATAACGGCGTTTCCGGAAGGCTTCAAAACGCGGATCGGCGAACGGGGTATCACCCTTTCCGGCGGACAGAAGCAACGACTCAGTATTGCCCGCGCCATTGCCCGCGACCCTAAAATATTGATCCTCGACGACTGTCTTTCGGCCGTAGATACTAACACGGAAAACATTATCCTGAATAACCTGCGCCGCATCATGGCCGACCGAACATCGGTGATCATTTCGCACCGGGTATCGTCAGCCAAACTGGCCGACAAAATCATTGTGCTCGACGATGGTGAAATTAAAGAGCAGGGCACCCACGAACACCTGATGGCGCTCGGCGGCATTTACCGTGAGCTGTACGACAAACAGTTACAGACAGAGGAGGCCTAACCAGCATAGCACGCTTCAAGGTAGTGGGCTATGCTGGCAAGAGAGGCTATGCTCCCATTTCGTCAAGCAAAGCCAGGGCTTCCTGATTACCTTGCTGAATGGCCAGGTCGTAGGCCGTAAGCCCGCGACTATCCCGAATGGTCGTATCGGCACCAGCTTCCAGAAGAAGCTGCACCAGGCTATTGCGACCAAACAACGTGGCAAACATCAGAGCCGTACCACCGTTGCCATTCTGGATATTCAGATCAGCGCCGTGTTCAATCAACATTCGGGCAATATCAGGGTAGCCTTTAAAACTAACGCCCATTAGGGCCGTGTTGCCCGTAACATCCTGCACGTTCACATCAGCGTTGGCAGCCAGCAACACGTTTGCCGCTTCCTGCTGTCCATCGTAGGTGGCAATAATTAACGGTGTAAAGCCCTTGCCATTTTGTGTATTGACATCGATACCCTCGCCGATCAGTTCCGTTAAATAAGGTATATCGCCACGGCGGGCGGCATCGAACAGAAGGTCTTCAGGGCGGTTTGCGGAAAAACTCATATCTATAAAGTTAAAAAGTCGTCTGAATGTGTTGATCGGCAGCTAGCAGACCAGTTGCATTCGTCGATAGATGACAAGGAATAGGTACGTATTGTTTTGAACACCGGCCAATCACTGGATTGCCGACTAAATTGGTACTTGTGCAGCGATCTTTCCAGAGTTTCAGTCAGCCTGCGTCAGTTCATTTACGCGGCACCATACTCACCAAAACAATTGATTATCAACACGATACAACCAGAATAACTACCTCTACTGCATCTAGGTCAACACTCCCTGAAATACTTCGTCTAATTTGGCGACGGCCCGAATACCAATGCTGAACTGACTGGCATCGAGGCCCTTCAGATTATATTTCGACACGTAAATCTGTTTGAAACCTAGCCGCTGCGCTTCAGCAATACGGGCTTCTATCCGCCCCACGGCCCGTACCTCACCACCCAGGCCAACCTCTGCCGCGAATGCTACCGTCGTTGGAATTGAGATGTCCTCGTAGCTCGACACGATGGCAGCACAGACAGCCAGATCAATAGCGGGATCCTCTACGCGCAGACCACCCGCTACATTCAGAAAAACATCCTGCTGGCCAAGCCGAAACCCACCCCGTTTTTCCAGTACAGCCAGCAGCATCTGCAATCGCTTACTATCGTAACCGGTGCTGCTTCGCTGAGGCGTGCCGTAGGTACTTACGCCAACCAGCGCCTGAATTTCAATCATCAATGGGCGATTACCTTCCATCATGGAGCCGATAGCCACACCGCTCAGCGCTTCATCGCGCTGCGAAATCAGGATTTCCGATGGGTTCGATACCTGCCGGAGACCCGTTCCCTGCATTTCGTAGATACCCAGTTCAGACGTGCTCCCAAACCGGTTCTTAGTAGTACGCAATATCCGGTATGTTGTGTGTCGATCACCCTCAAAGGTCAGCACGGTATCAACCATATGTTCCAGTACTTTGGGTCCGGCCAGCGACCCCTCTTTGGTAATGTGGCCGATCATGAATACCGGTACGCCCGACTCCTTAGCGTATTTCATGAACTCGGCGGTGCACTCACGTACCTGCGATACACTCCCCGCCCCTGCTTCTACCAGCGACGAATGCATGGTCTGAATCGAATCGACGATCAGTACCTCCGGCTCAAAATGCTCAACCACCCGAAATATGTTCTGGGTTGAGGTTTCGGTCATGATATGGCAGTCGCTGGTAGGGGGCTCCAGCCGTTCGGCCCGCATCTTAATCTGCTGCTCACTTTCCTCGCCCGAGACATAGAGCACGCGCATATCGGTCAGGCCAAGGGCAATCTGTAGCAACAGCGTCGATTTGCCAATGCCCGGTTCGCCACCAATCAGGACCAGCGAACCCGGAACAATACCGCCGCCCAGTACCCGGTTCAACTCACCATCGGCGGTCAGCGTACGGGGTTGCTCTTCGTAATTGATGGCGTGAATGGCTTTCGGTTTCGCTGCAATCTTGGCTGGCCCCGATGTGACGCGCCAGCTTCCTTTATCAGGTTCGTCTTTCTGGACAACTTCTTCAACAATGGTATTCCATTCGCCACAGGATGGACAACGGCCTAACCACTTTGGCGACTGATGACCACACGCTTGACAGAAATACGAGGTTTTTATTTTCGCCACGGGGGTGTTAAGTGAACAGGATTCGAAAACAAATTAACAATTTTTAGCAGGTACATTAAACGGTCAGGCCAGTCGTTAATCAAAGGTGTAACAACACGCAATCATCGGCCTAATGGTGGTTCATGAACACCCCTGGAACGATCATTGATACCTATGCTTTTGCTATAAAAAGAACGCCGTTGGCTCAGAAATAGTTGGTTTTTGACTACTTCCGAGCTGTTTTCTCGTTAATCCCCTATATCCAATGATGAACACTATCGCTTCCATGAAGAACATTCTGTTTGGCCTAGCCATCGCCGTTTTACCCTCGCTCACCTATGCCCAGGGTTTTCAGATCGGCATTAAAGGAGGAGTAAACCTCTCAAAACTAACCTTTGGTCCGTTTGTTAACGCCGGTACTAACTCAAATGGCTCACCTAACGTCGACGTCAATGGTCAGACGCTGCGCAATAGCATTTCAGATAGCTTCCAAAGCAAGACTGGTACGTCTTTTGGTGTTTACACCCGCTTCGGAAAAAACCTGTTTATTCAGCCAGAGCTGATGTACACCACCCTGGAAGGTCAGTTCGATGTGGTGCGTAATGGCGTTACCGAAAACGTGACGATCAAAAACACCAGCTTCGACGTGCCTGTACTCTTAGGCTTGAAAGGAGGCCCACTGCGGTTTATGGTTGGCCCAATGGCCTCGTTCCGGATTGATAACAACGCCGGATTAAGCGATGCCCTGAAACAGTATACGTCGAGCTCATTGAACGACGCCTGGTCGAAAGCGTATTACAGTTACCAGATTGGTGGTGGTATTGATTTGGGTAGCCTTGGTCTGGATGTTCGCTATCAGGGAAATTTATCTGATGTGGCTCAGGTAAATACAAGCGGTGGCAGCTTCAGCCAACGCGCAAAGTCATGGCAGATAACGCTCGCCTACAAAATCTTCTAGCATAAACATCCGGTTGCAAAAAAGCCCGCTCTCGACAACCGAGAGCGGGCTTTTTCATTGAACAAAGCGTAGCTTTAATTAAGGTACTCCTGGTACTGGTTCATGATCTGGGTGATTTCCCGCATGCGGCGGCGCGAAATAGTTACCTCCCGGTTGTCAGCCATCCGGATGATCCGGTCGCGGGCAAATACACCATGTTGCACGTAGGCCAGATTGATAATATTTGATTTATGAATACGAATGAAGATCGAACTATCGAGTGTTTTCTCAAACTCTTTCAACGTTTTCGACACCAGGTATTTGCGCCGGTCACGGGTATGTATAAACGTATAGTTACCTTCTCCTTCCAGGCAAACGATATCATCCACCGATACCATTACGGTTCGATTCAGGTACGGAAGCGCAATTCGATTCGCGTTGCGGGTGTACGAAGCAGGATAATGAGGCGTTACTGCTGGCGTTGGCGGGGTAATGAATTTGGCTTCCATAAGTGTCTGGGTGTTTTAGAAGGAATTGGGAGATAGCTTGTTTGACTATTCAAAACTACAGGTAGCCTACCGCTTCCTAAAAAGCTCCCCAGAATCAGATGCACGTTGAATTAACCTAAATTATTGACTATCAAATACTTAATTAAATATGTGCGCGTTTTATTGCGTGTATCCCCTCTGCCAATCACGTATTTCTACGTACTCTTTATCTAACGGTAGTACGATTGTCATTACGCAAAAAACCGGGTCAATGTAGTTTAAACTACGTTGACCCGGCTGTAGAGTAAAGTCGTTGGGAAGTGTAGGTGGCAATTAATTCACTAACGAAGGGCTAAAGTCGCGGATACGATCGATGAACATTTGTGCACGGCGACGAGAGATTTTTACTTGCTGACCGTCGGCCAGTTCAAGTTCGCCTTCTTTTTTAACGAAGAATTTACGTACGAAGCTCAGGTTCACGATGCACGACTTATGAACGCGCACGAACGCCTGTCCGTCAAGTAACGTTTCATACTCTTTCAATGTCCGTGAAACCAGCATTTTAGTGCCATCTTTCAGGTAGAAATTCGTGTAGTTGCCTGAACCTTCAAGCCGAACAATTTCATCGACAGATACAGTACGCTTACGGTCGAAGAAAGGGATTAGCAATTTTTGGTTGTTGTTCGATGGGGTATTTTTTTCCACACTTTTGGGGAATGGCATCGACAGGGCATCAAAGAAAGATTCAGACGTCATGATTTTCATAATGGTTTGAGTGAAACGTTAGACTAAGGGTCCTGATACTGGTAATCAGGTGATTAGGCAGCTCATTTTCGGTAGCAAAGCGTGGAAAATGAGTTGCCCTACGTCTATCTAAGAGTCAATAATCAGGCCTGTTTCGGCTAGAGGGGCAATTTGGTGTAGCTTTGTGCTTTAGAAACTAACGATGGCCACCGAACAGATTCTGATTATCGATTTTGGTTCACAGTTCACTCAACTGATTGCCCGACGGGTACGTGAACTGAATGTGTACTGCGAAATTCATCCGTACAACAACCTTCCCTCTATCTCGCCCGACGTTAAAGGAGTGATCCTGTCGGGGAGTCCCTGCTCTGTTCGCGACAGCGACGCACCCAATGTTCACCTGGCGGCGTTCCGGCATAAGCTACCCCTGCTTGGCGTCTGCTATGGTGCCCAGCTGCTGGCCCAAAGCAGCGGTGGCGAGGTACAGCCTTCCTCTATTCGGGAGTATGGCCGGGCCCGCCTGGGCACCGTCGATACAGCCAGCGAACTGATGAAAGGATTTGATCAGCATTCACAGGTGTGGATGTCGCATGGAGACACGATCACCCAGATACCGGATCACTTTGACGTGATCGCCTCCACGGAAACGGTCCGCGTTGCGGCTTTCCAGGTACGTGGTGAGCAAACCTACGGTATCCAGTTCCACCCCGAAGTAACGCACTCGCTTCAGGGAAAACAGCTGCTTCACAACTTCGTTGTCGACATCTGTGGCTGTTCGCAAAACTGGACTGCCGACTCGTTCGTCGATACGACTGTGGCGGATCTGAAAGCCAAACTTGGCGACGACAAGGTGGTGCTCGGCCTGTCGGGCGGCGTTGATTCGTCGGTAGCAGCCATGCTCATTCACCGGGCAATCGGGCCAAACCTCTACTGCATCTTCGTTGATAATGGACTACTGCGTAAAGATGAATTCCAGAGCGTACTGGATAGTTATAAAACCTTGGGCCTCAATGTAAAAGGTGTTGACGCACAGGAGCAGTTCTACAGTGCACTCACAGGCCTGACCGACCCCGAAGCCAAACGTAAAGCCATTGGCAAAACGTTTATCGACGTTTTCGATCAGGAATCACACCGGATCGAAGATGTGAGCTGGCTGGGGCAGGGCACGATTTACCCCGACGTGATCGAGTCCGTGTCCGTGAAGGGTCCGTCGGCAACGATCAAGTCGCACCACAACGTAGGCGGACTGCCCGACTTTATGAAGCTGAAGGTAGTGGAGCCACTGAATACGCTGTTCAAAGACGAGGTACGTGCCGTAGGGCGGTCGATGGGCTTACCCGAGTTTATTCTGGGCCGTCACCCGTTCCCCGGACCTGGTCTGGCCATCCGTATCCTGGGTGATATCACCCCCGAAAAAGTAGCGATCCTACAGGAAGTAGATGCCCTGTTTATCAACGGCCTGAAGCGTGAAGGGCTGTATGACCAGGTGTGGCAGGCCGGTGCGATGCTCCTGCCCATCCAGAGCGTGGGCGTGATGGGCGATGAACGTACCTACGAGCGCGTTGTGGCGCTTCGTGCTGTAACCAGCGTTGATGGCATGACAGCCGACTGGGCGCATCTCCCCTACTCGTTCCTGGCCGATATTTCCAACGAGATCATCAACAAAGTAAAAGGCGTAAACCGCGTCGTGTACGATATTTCCTCGAAGCCACCCGCTACGATCGAGTGGGAATAACGAATCTCAACTGAGTTGTTAAGGTCCAATGTCTATAACTGACTTACCCTGAATCGGTAAGAGTAATCAGTTTCAGGCTTTGGACCTTAACCATTTCAGCCCTATTCTATGTATCGTCTGCTACTCGTATTCTGCCTGCTGACAACGACTTTTTGCCTGGCCCAATCGCCTCAGCACAAGCTGCTCAGATCGCTCGACCGCCAGCGTTTTGATGCCCTGGTTCAAAAAGACACCCTCGCCCTGGGCCAACTGCTGGCGAACGATCTCCTCTATACGCACTCAAGCGGAGCAGTAGAAACAAAGCGGGAATTCATCCACAGTATTGCCGTTGGTCGCTGGAATTACCAGTCGATCGATACCGATAGCGTGACCGTTCGGTTCTACGGGCCGGTGGCCATTCTTACTGGTCGCGCCCGGGTAACGTTGCTGATAGCCGATAAACCAACGCCAGTTACTATGATGTATACCGACGTCTGGCACAACACAGCAAAGCCCAAAAGAAGGCGCACTATAGCCAAATGGCAACTTGTTTCATGGGCAGCCGCCCGGCTACCTACCACGTAGTGAACAGACAGGTTGAGCGAAAAAACAGCTCACATCGATCAATTTTACGTTGGAAGTTGCTTAGTATTCCTGTAGGCAAGCCAACCGCAGTTTTGTAGCTTAGCGGCCCCATTTAAGCCGGACAATCCAGTGGATTCCGGCTGTCAAAATCCATATGCAACAGAAAATCAGGCGCGAAGACGCCCTTGACTACCACGCCAACGGCCGGCCCGGTAAACTGGAAGTCATTCCCACCAAACCGTATAGTACCCAACGCGACTTAACGCTGGCCTATTCGCCGGGCGTTGCCGAACCTTGTCTGGCCATTGCCGACAACGTGGAAGACGTGTATAAATACACCGCGAAAGGCAATCTGGTCGCGGTGATCTCGAACGGTACCGCCGTACTTGGTTTAGGCGATATCGGCCCCGAAGCAGGCAAGCCTGTCATGGAAGGGAAAGGCCTACTGTTTAAAATTTACGCCGACATCGACGTATTCGATCTGGAGTTGAATACCAATGATGTCGACGAGTTTGTGCGTACCGTAAAGATTCTGGAGCCCACCTTTGGCGGGGTCAACCTCGAAGACATCAAGGCTCCCGAGTGCTTTGAAATTGAAGAACGGCTGCGGAAAGAACTGAATATTCCGATCATGCACGACGATCAGCATGGCACCGCGATCATCTCCGGCGCGGCGCTGCTCAACGCACTTGAACTCGTTGGTAAATCAATCGGTGACGTGAAAATCGTGGTTAATGGCGCGGGAGCCTCAGCCATTTCATGCACGAAACATTACGTGGCCCTGGGCGCCAACATCGACAATATCGTAATGTGCGATTCGAAAGGCCCTATCCGCACTGACCGGAGTGACCTCGACGTCCGGAAAGCCATGTTTGCCACCAGTCGCGACCTCACAACGCTCGACGCTGCGTTTGTTGGGGCCGACGTGTTTGTGGGTTTGTCGAAAGGGAATGTCGTTAGCCAGGCCATGGTGCAAAGCATGGCCGATAACCCGATCGTGTTTGCGATGGCGAACCCAACGCCGGAGATCAGCTACGAAGAGGCGATGGCCGCCCGCCCTGACCTGATCATGGCAACGGGCCGGTCTGATTACCCAAACCAGGTGAACAACGTGCTGGGTTTCCCCTACATTTTCCGGGGAGCGCTCGATGTCCGGGCTACCGAGATCAACGAAGCCATGAAGCTGGCCGCCACGCTGGCCCTGGCCGAACTGGCCAAGAAACCCGTGCCCGATCTGGTGAATATGGCCTACAGCACCGATAACCTGATGTTCAGCCGTACCTATATTATCCCGAAACCGGTTGATCCACGCTTGCTGGTAACTGTAGCCCCTGCCGTAGCCAGGGCAGCGATGGATTCGGGTGTAGCCAAGCACCCAATCACCGACTGGGAGGCCTACCAACATCAGTTAGCCCACCGTCTGGGCCAGGATAACAGTATTTCACGGGTAATTCTGAACAAGGCCAAGAGCAACCCTAAGCGAGTGGTGTTTGCCGACGCCGAGAACCTGAAAGTACTGAAAGCCGCCCAGCAGGTACGTGACGAGGGCATAGCACACCCAATTCTACTGGGCGAAACGGCCATGATCCGGCAGATGATCGAGCAGAACAGCCTTGACCTGGGCGACACGCCGATTTTCGATCCACGATCACCGGAACAGGAGGCGCTGATCAGTCGCTTCGCTGATGTGTTCTTCCAGAAACGGCAGCGGAAAGGCCTTAACCCACGTGAGGCCCGGAAACTGATGTACTACCGCAACTATTTCGGGGCAATGATGGTCGAAACAGGTGAAGCCGACGCGCTTATCTCTGGCCTGACCCGCAATTACCCCGACACGATCCGGCCTGCGCTGCAAATTATCGGAAAGCAGGACGGCGTGAAAAAGGTAGCCGGCATGTACATCCTGATGACCAAACGTGGCCCGCTGTTTTTCTCCGATACGACGGTCAACTTCAACCCTACGGCTGAAGAGATTGTGGAAATCACGGAATTAACCGCCCGCGCCGTAGAGCAATTCAACATTAAACCGCGCATTGGACTGGTTACCTACTCGAACTTCGGCTCAGCAGAAGGTGACGACGCGCTGAAAATGAGCAAAGCCGTTTCGCTGTTGCAAGCCAAATATCCGGACATGATCGTCGACGGTGAAATTCAGGCGCACCTTGCCTTCGATACCGACTTGCTGAAGCAGAATCATCCGTTCAGCAAATTGATCGATGAGGGAGCGAATACGTTAATCTTCCCGAACCTGTCGGCCAGTAACATTGCGTATAACCTAATGTCGGAAGTAGGCGGTGCCGATGCCATTGGCCCGATTTTGTTAGGCTTACACAAACCAGTTCACGTACTTCAACTAGGCTCGTCAGAACGCGAGATCGTAAACATGGTCGCCATCGCTGTTGTTGAAGCACAAGGAAAAAAATAAGTTGGTACGCGGATTTAAGGAATTTAAACCGATTCATGCAGGTAATGGCACTGCGGTGGCAGACCCTACGCCCCATTTAGATTATATGGATTCAAACAGATAGTCAAAGTGAGGCGGAGCAGATCCATTTAAATCCAATGATCAGCGTCAATCGTTTTAAATCTCATAAAGCCGCGTACCATTAGTCAACATCATGTCTCGAATCTTAACTGGAATCCAGAGTAGCGGGCGTCCGCACCTGGGCAATATACTCGGGGCTATTTTGCCCGCAGTTAATCTATCTCAACAAGTTGGTAATGAATCTTTTCTGTTCATTGCAGACCTTCATTCGCTCACCACGCTGAGGGATGGTAATACCCGCCGTGAATTTGTGCGGGCCATTGCAGCTACCTGGCTGGCCTTTGGCTACGACACTGTTAAGAATACCCTGTGGCGGCAGTCGCGGGTGCCGGAGCATACCGAATTGGCCTGGTATCTGAACTGCTTTACCCCCATGGCGATGCTGGAAAACGCCACCTCATATAAAGATAAACTGGAGAAAATGCCGTCGGCAGCCAACGCCGGGCTGTTTACATACCCTGTGTTGCAAACGGCAGATATCCTGCTGTACGATGCGGAACTGGTGCCCGTTGGAAAAGATCAGCGCCAGCATCTGGAAATGGCCCGCGATATTGCCGGGGCTGTAAACCGGTACTACAATGATGAGGTGTTTGTCATGCCCGAAGCTCGCATTGATTCAAAAATCATGACCATTCCGGGCATCGACGGGGCCAAGATGAGCAAGTCGTATAATAACTACATCGACATGTTTTTGCCAGCCAACGAATTGTATAAGGTCGTCAAAAAGATCCTGTCTGATTCGACCCCGCTGGAAGAACCCAAAAATCCGGATACTGACATCACGTTCCAACTCTACGCATTGCTGGCGAGTGATGAACAGATAGCTACGATGCGGCAGAAATATGAGTCGGGCGGGTACGGCTATGGCCACGCCAAAAAAGAATTGTATGAACTGATCGTTGAGCGGTTCGCCACTGAACGCGAGCGCTTTGCCGAATTGATGGTAGAGGGGAACCCTGAACTGGAAAATGAACTGCGCGCCGGCGAAGAAAAAGCGCGTGCTGTGGCTTCTGCAACCATTTCCCGCGTTCGCCGGGTGATGGGATTCAATTAACCCATTACGACTAACAATGACGCCTAACCCAACCCTGATTCGCGAGCTTGCGAAAATGATCGATCATTCGCTGCTGCACCCAACCCTCACCGATGCAGAGTTACGCGATGGATGCGCCATTGCCCTGCATTATGGGGTGGCCTCGGTGTGCGTAAAGCCTTACGCAGTTCCACTCGCCGCAGAGTTATTGGCTGGTTCTGATGTGCTGGTGGGTACGGTCATCGGCTTTCCGGCGGGTAACTCGACCACGGCGGTGAAAGTAGCAGAAACGTTGCAGGCTTGCCGCGACGGCGCGGTTGAGATCGACATGGTAGTGAATATTGGCAAGGTCCTGGGCGGCGACTATGGGTACGTTCGTGATGAGATAAAAGCCATTCACGAAACCTGCCAGGCACACGGAGCTATTCTGAAAGTGATCTTCGAGAACGATTACCTGCCTGATGATTCATATATTATCAGGCTCTGTGAGATTTGTACGGAAGTAGGCGCCGAGTTCGTCAAAACGTCGACTGGGTACGGATTCGTCAAAGGCGCCGACGGCAAGTACAGCTATGAAGGAGCCACCATTCCTCATCTTCAGGTAATGCTCGACCACGTAGGGCCAAATGTTCGCGTGAAAGCGGCCGGGGGCGTGCGAACCCTTGAGGGCCTCCTTCAGGTGAAAGCAATGGGCGTTTCCCGGCTTGGTGCGTCGGCTACGGCCGTCATTATGGAAGAAGCCTATCGCCGCTTCGGCGATGGTGAAACCAGCCCCGTGCCTGCAACCGGTGGTGGTGAAGTAAACGGCTACTAAGTTCGGTGTCATTCACGATCATTTATTGGTTACGGGCTAGCTACATACGAATGACAAACCACTTAATCAATCTTGATTAAACCCATTTCCTTCAATGTTACACCTCGGTTTTGTTTCGGCGATCCTGGCCGATTACGATCTGAATTCGACGCTAAAATTCGCGTCAACTCATGGATTCAAGTGCGTTGAATTGATGTGCTGGCCCGCTGGCAATGCCGACTCGCGGCGCTATGCAGGCGTAACGCATATCGACGTCGACCACCTGGATGTGGCGTATGTGCAGACGCTTTGTCAGCAGTATGGCGTGTATGTCTCCGGCCTGGGCTATTACCCGAATCCGCTGGATGCCAATGCTGAACAGGCCGAGTTTCATCGCGAACACCTCAAGAAGATCATCCGGGCGGCGGCAAAGCTCAATGTGCCCGTCGTGAATACGTTTATTGGCCGCAACACCGCTCTTAACGTACCTGACAACCTGAAACTGGTGGCACAGCACTGGCCTGAACTAGTGAAGGTTGCAGAGGAAAACAACGTGAAGATCGGGATCGAGAATTGCCCGATGTGGTTCAGCTATGACGAATGGCCGGGCGGTAAAAACATAGCCACGACGCCCGCCATCTGGGACCGGATTTTTGAGATCATCCCTTCCCGAATTCTCGGCCTAAATTATGACCCCAGCCATCTGGTTTGGCAGATGATGGATGAAGTTCGGCCGATCTACGACTACCGTGACCGGCTGCACCACATTCACCTGAAAGACGTTAAACTCTATCGCGATCGGCTCGACCGGGTCGGCATCATGGCCAATCCGCTGGAGTACCATTCGCCTAAACTCCCCGGCCTCGGCGATGTGCGCTGGAACACTTTCTTCGCGGCACTGACCGACGTCCGCTATCGAGGCCCTATCTGCATTGAAGTGGAAGACAAAGCCTATGAGGGGTCACCCGAAGACGTGCAAGCCGCAATCCTGACCGCCCGAAACTATGTACGGCAGTTTCTGGCGTGACTTGATTTTGCCAGTTTATGAAGTTTATCTTTTACTAACTCAGCCGTTTTTTTTGAAAGAAATACGCGTTGCCCTCGATTGGACGCCCGTTCCTCAACTGGCTACATCAGCAGGGTCTGGATACGATTACGCCTAACGCAAACAACCTGTTTATCAGCCATTTACTGTAAATTATTAGCGCAACGCTGGTGAAGGGGCATTGGCACGTTCACCAGCGAAAATATCCGCTGAACGTGGATAGAAGATTAGTCCGATTTCTTACCAAAACCGCCGAACGATTTCAGCCCGGACGTCAACGAACTACCGATGGCCGAAGCGGCTTTCTGCGCCGCGTTGGGTTCTATTGGAGCCGAAGGATCAAGAACGGCATCGGGTAGTATGCCCTGTTTCTGATAATCGCCGCTCAGGATTTTCCGGTAATGATCCGACTCCGACCAGGTTATGATTTCTTTCACTCGCAACACCGTATAAGGGTGCGTTTGCTTCAGCATCGACTGCACCTTGATAAATTTCGCCATCCAGCTGTCATCTACATATTCCTGGAACGTATTCGCCTGACTGACAATAGCTTCCACATTAATCGGGTCGCTAAGCGTTTTGGAATAACCGGCAATTTTGCCCAATGCTTCCGTCACCGCCGAAATATCCTGCGTAGCAAGCAGGGCAGCACGGTCGGCAGAAAATTCGGCGCGGCGGCTCCATTCCAGCAGGGCGAGTTGCACGCTGATGTCGAGGGCCGAATTGAACGGCGGCGGAATTATACCCGTCACCGACCCACCGAAATAACGGATGAAGTACGTGAAGGTGTTGTAAAACATATGGTCGCACTTCACGTGGCCCAGCTCATGGCCTATGATCGCCATCGTTTCGCGCTCAGTGAGGATGTCGAGCAGCCCCGAGTTGATTTTGATCGTGTAGCGATCTATGCCGCTGGCAAATGCATTGATTTCGTCGATGGTTTCAATATACAGATCCGGGATTTTTTTAACATCGAGGGCGGCGGCAGTGCGCAGGTACGCTTTGTAAAGCGTTGGGTACTGTGTTTCGCTCACCTGAATGCACGACGAACTGTTGTAGTAGTGCATCGAGTGCTCTACGCACGAGTTGAGCGTGCCAATTATGGAGCGAAACTTGTCGATACCTTTCAACAGACCGGTGGCGTCACGGTCGAGGGGGTGTTGGAATTCGGAAGCAGCCAGTTCAGGAAGGGCCACCAGATCATCACGAAGCATACGTTGATTGGTTAGTCGGACAATAGTCTATTTACTCTATAAATGTAAGTAGTCACTAATAACCCGTTGTAACCATTCGCTAAAGCTTTCGCAATTCATGCTTCTTTGCCCACATTCGCAAAGCCACCGGTCATCGTAGATGGGTTCTATTTCGCGCTCACCCTAATGCTGCTGTAATAGAGTTTTGTTTCCCCTTCATATCCAGAATCCGTGCCGACAACAAGCCAAAGTTCGCCTTGTTCGTTAGTGTGGGCGGTGAAGGGCGCCTGTTCGTTACTGCGCGTAATGAGGGTGTAGTTTGTCACGCCTTCGCCAACACCAATTGTACCCAGCACTACGGCGTCACGCCCGCCCATCGATTGATTCCCTTTATCGATATTGAGTGCATAAAACCCTTCGGTCAACACTCTCTTCGGCTCAAAAGCAGTTGCCCCGGCTTTTATATACACACTACTTCCGGGCGAGCCACCGATCCCAAATGAATCGGTACCATAGGTAGAAGCCAGTTCTACGTCGAAAACCAACTGGTACGTCCGATTAGGCTGTAGGCCGGTCAACTTTTTGGTCAAATACATGAACACGTCATCACTCCGGTTCATGCTCGACACCATCAGCGACTGTCGATTACCGTTCAGCGGCTGGGGCAAACCTGTTCGGGAATAAGTGAATTGAATATCCCCGGTTTGCTCACTATAGTCAACCAGATTAGCAACCCAGCCGTCGGCACTTTGCTCGAAATTTGACTGATAAAGAACTGGTTGCGCTTCAACTGTATCCTGCTCGCAGGAAGACGTGACTAACAAAATACCTGCAATTGCGGTAGCAAAAAACGAATTCGATTTCATAAATAACGTTGTTGATTTAATATACTGACCCATTTTCACCCGCAATGGTTGGCAGTTTACATTACTAAGATCAACGCGTTATGAAACGGACTATCCTACTCCTGCTCATTTTCATTGGCCCGGTACTTATTACGGGCTTGGTTGGCTGTGAGGTTTGTAATACAGGTCCAACTCGTTTTACGGTTGGCGGATACTACCTTTCGTTACAGAAAGCGGGGGTAAATCCGTCCTTTCCAACTCAGATTGGTAACGTGGCTCCCGGCGATACCGTACTGGCTCGAAATTTGCAAATCCGGCTGTTTGGGGAAGAAGTGTTCGCAGCCTTACTCAGCGGCGGTGGCAGCAACTTATTTGCCTGCGATCCGGCCATTATTCCGTTCGATGTCATTAAACGCCTGTCGATCGTGAGCGATCAGCCATTTAGCACTGATTTACCGGCGGGAACGAATCTCACGTCTGTTCTAACCGTAGAATATGGTGTCAGGGCCGCGGTTGACTATTTTAGTCAGCCCAACGTACCTGCCCAGAATTACGTATTTACGATTCTGAAAGCCCCCGCAACACTGGCTAAACACCGTTTCACTGTTCAGGTTGACCTACGAAATGGCAAAACATTTGCCGATACCACAATGGCCGTTGTTATAAAGCCTTAGCAGGCCGCACAGCAGCACCAACCAGCAAGCTACTTTTTGCTAACGAATCCATCTTTCCATTTGCGGGCAATGGAAACAGCCGTTTCGAGCATACTGGGTTCCCAACGTTCTACCTCCCACTCTGAGTTTGCCAGCGACGACTGCGCCAGACGTGTCTGAGCCTGACTCACATCTGTTGATGATTCCAGGATAGCCGATAGCTCTACCTGCTGATTGTGCAATCGGTGATTTTCGAGGGGCATCGCGTTTATGATCAGCGGCAGTTGAGGTAGGAATGAGTTCATCGTGGTCGTAGTTGCGGGTTTGTTTTTCTCTTGAACAATTGTATCCATTCGATGAAAATCGGCCCGAAATGCCTGTTGCTGCCCCTCGGTTGTCAGTCCGTTCCCTAGTTGTTCAAGTACCACGTACTTAAGATTAGGGCACTGGTCAATTGTTGTACTAAGCCAGTTGAATACATCGTCAGGCACGGCATCATCATGGGTATCGCGTCTGATCAGTAAACCGGGCTGTGTTTCTGAACCACTCCAGCTCCCTCCGGAAATATGAATTTCACGAACCCGATCCAGCGGATACAACGCCATCAGATCGTCGTGCATGATACTAAAATTATGGCTTTGGCAGTATAAATTATGCAGATCAAGTATAATGAATCCATTAACCGGTTGAATTAGCTGCCTTAAAAAATCACCCTGCCGTTTCACATCGTCGAGCGTGTAGGCAAAGGCCAGGTTTTCCAGGCCTACAGGGCAGCCACAGGCATCCTGAATGCGTTTGAGACGATCCTGCCCCAACGCTAGCGTGACGGGCGTACACGGAATGTTGATGGGGGCGCCCTTATGGAAATCCTCGCCCGTCATAAATCCGAAATGTTCGGTAACGTGATCGAATTGATAGTCGCGGCTCAGCGCATGCAGTCGCGCCAGCCAGTTTTGCTGATCGTGGGTCCAGCGACCAGACAAAAGCGAAAAAAAGACGCCATGCCCGATTAGCCGACCGGCCTCACTATAAGTCGTTAACAGGTCAACGAACCAGTCGGGCAGTTGCTGGTGGGCGTAAAGTGTATCAAACGACCATTCCAGCGCCTCTACCCGCTCGGCTTCGAAGAGGGGTAGCGACGCCAGAATGAGGTTCGTTTCCAGGTTGCAGGCAATCGTTGAGCGAATCATGGCTGGTCAGGTACGTTCCATCTTACCCCATACCGCAGCCAGGGCAATCGTATGGCACCTTTTTCACTTCTGGTTCGCCACTTTTAGGTTTAATGACCTTATCGTTAATACAGGCCGTGACGGTCGAAACTGTTACGGCCAGGGCCATCGCTTTCAACACCATTTTTGAGACTTTCATCGGGGTAGCAGGTTAAATCAGTATTATGTTCGTTTTCCCCGTGACCCCATTCAACGCCGATTGGTTGGTAGCGTACTCATTTTTTTTCAGTTGCTGTTCCGGCTGACCCAGACACCGCTTATACAAGTACAGGTACGTTGCTAAAACATGGGTTCGTCGGCGCTTGGGCCGTAACTACCGGGAATCGGAATATCCAGCAATCGAAGGTAAACGCCCAACTGAGCGCGGTGATGCACTGTCTGCGAGAACGACATACGGATAACCTCACCCTTCGTATCTGTACTGATGACGACGTCGCCGTTCCGCATGGTCCAGGTTGGCTCCAGGTCGGCTTCGGTTGCGTTGCTGAGGGCCGCTTTGCCGTCTGCCAGTGATTTCTCGAAAATGGCAAGCACTTCGGCTGTACTGGAAACGGTCGTTGGCGTAAAATCCATTGTGGCAAAATCCAGCCCATCGGTTTGGAGCGTCATGGCCACCCACGAAGGCAGCTCGGCGATGTGAACAGCCAGGCTACGCATCGGCATACTTTTAGGGTGAGGTTTCCAGTCGTACGTATCGTCGGGAATCCGGCTCAGCATCTTGCGGGTGGTCTGGGCCTCCATGTCCATTTCTTTTAGCAGCATTTCGATGATTGACATAGCGATTTGGTTTGATTGAGCACCAAAGATCGGCGCCACTACTGACAGCCCTATGTCAGTAGGCTTTCGGCAGTATTGGTTATCGTTTCAACAGACAGTAAGTAGCCTTTTACTGTCTGTGCTTGGCTGACCTGATGGAACCCCTGTAAACGAAAGCGACCAGCCCGGTTTCCCGAGCCAGTCGCTGATGATAGTCACTCTTGTATTACATTTATTTCACGAAAAACTGATCCAGAAAAAGATACCGGTCACGGTGTGCTTCCACCTGTGGCTGCGTGTTCACGTCGATTCGCATGACGGGTGCCGGCTGGCCTGCTTTTACCGCACTCCAGGCTGGCAGCCCTCCCCCATTGGGGTTGCCTGTTTTGATGAAATTAGCGAAATAGGTCTGCATCGTTTTCGACACTTTCTCGTCATCGGCCGTCCAGGCATATACTTTATTACCCGCCAGATTGCCCATCGCGTATTCGATCTCGGCTGAGTGAACAGCACCTTTTGGAGGAGCCTGACGAGGCGCTGACGCATCGGCGTTTCTAACCACACCGCCGGCCAAACCAGCCGTTGCATTACCCATTTCGGGTACCATAGCCGGCCGTGGGCGCGTATAGAAATACCGGTATACAGGCTTACCACCCGTTTGGCTTTGCAGATCAGTCCATTTCCAGGTGCTGAAGCCAATAAACCGATCACCAGCCAGATCAGTAGCCACCTGCTCTACATCGGCATCAGACGTGGGCGTATAATGCTTCAGTACCTCGGCGGCTTTTTCACCATATAGTTTTTCAACAGCTTTGGCAAAGTTGGCAACCGTTAAGGCCTCATTACCCATCACGGCCTTATAACCCGACTCTTCCGAGTTCCAGCCCGCCAACAAAGGCACGTGAGCCTGTTCGCCCGTTCCGAAGATGGCCGCTACCGGTTTAGGAAAGAAATAACCATCAACGCAGGTACTGAATCGGGGCGTGCCCGGTTTGGCCGTGGCTTCCAGGATTTGTTCGGCTGGCAACGCGCGCAACTCGGCTAATGAATTAGCCCCAATGCTACTGCCAAATTTGGTACCCAGTGCTTCAGCTTCGGTCAGGCTCATGGGGGTTAACGTACCCAGCAGCGAACCGCTTTCGCCGATGGCACCGGCAATCAGGTTTTTCGACAAGGGCGAAGCCATCTGCGCACTCACCGACGTTGACCCGGCCGATTCACCGGCAATGGTAACCCGCTTAGGATCACCGCCAAACGCTGCAATGTTTTTTTGCACCCAAACCAGCGCCGCCTGCTGGTCGAGCAGCCCGTAGTTGCCCGACGCTTTATGGGGCGATTCTTTCGTCAGTTCAGGATGGGCCATAAACCCGAATACACCCAGCCGATAGTTTACCGTAATGGTTACGATGCCCTGCCGGGCCATACTTTCACCATCATAACGTGGCTCTGAACCGTCGCCAGCCATGTAGCCGCCGCCGTAGAAGTACACCAGCACAGGCAGTTTGTCGTTGCCCGATTTAGCGGGCGTCCAGACATTCAGATAAAGGCAGTCTTCTTTTACGCCATCAGACCGGAAGTTCATATCACCGAAAATAGCCCGCTGCATGGCGCGAGGCCCAAAGTGATCGGCTTTTCGCACACCCGACCAGTTTTTTGGCGGCATCGGCTCACGCCAGCGCAGCTCACCCACAGGCGGCTGGGCAAACGGAACACCTTTGAACGTACGCAGCCCCCCCGTTTCCAGTACGCCTTCAAGAGTTCCGTTGGCGGTTTGTACGCGTGGCGGCGCAGTAGTTTTGGGCGTTTGGGCAGGCGCTATATTGGTCAGGCCAACATACGCCAGCAGTAAAATCAGCTGAAATTTCATCAGGTAGTCGAAGATGATTGATACAATTCCTGAGAAAGAGAATCACGGCGCTTTTCTTACTGTATTTTTTACGGTAAGGTCTTGAAAAAGCTGGCGATGAATAGCCCAACTGCTCTCATAAGAAACCAGTTTCTCTACTTTTTCCAGATACGTTGCAATACGGCTTCGGCGGGTTTGCCTTGCGGACTGTACATATCACGTTCGCGGTGATTACCCCCGGGTCTGTCACGTTCCAGCATAAACCACTTCCAGACGAACCCTCCGGCAAACCAGGGCTGGGCCCCAAGCGCTTCATAAAGAGCCGCGTAGGCATTGGATTGTGCCTCCATATTCGGTTCACAGTCCGTCTCCGACTCCCAGGGTTTTTCGGCGGTGCGGTTGCACGAACGGTATCCAAATTCAGTGAACAGGACTGGTTTCTGATACGCTGCACTCAGCGTTGCCAGTTCGTTTATTGGCTTCTTCCAGCCGCGTACCATTGCTTTTACCGATGGAGTTCTGTCAGCAGAAAGCGGAAAATAGGCATCGACGCCAATGTAATCGAGCAGATCCCAGAACGGCAGTTTATCGTACCGATCCCAATTGGCGGCGTAGGTGAGTTTCCCTTTGTAAATCTTTCGCACGTCAACTATCAACTGCTTCCAGAAATCGGGGCGAGCCAGAGCAAATTTATCAAGCTCGGTGGTGATACAGAACAGGTCGATCTTTAGCGAATCGGCCAGACGGGCATGGGCCAGCACGTACCCACGGTAATCAGCTTCAAACGATTGCCAGTCGGTTTCTTTCTCAAAAGCCAGGTCAAGGTGTGACCCCCCCATCATCCAGACGTGCGGTTTCAGCATAACTTTCAGGCCCTCGGCTCGAGCCATCTGCACCGTTTCGGCCACGCCTTCGGGCGATTCACCCCACCACTGGCCACCGCCCCGCCGCTCACCCGGTGGTCGATTGCCCGACCAGAAAAAGTGGGGATCGTCTTTCCGGCAGAAGCCATACGGCACAACCGCTACCCAGGTTCCGCCATCGGCTTTGAGGGCGTGCAGGGTTGTATCGGCAGGTTTTCGGGGTGGCGCAACCAGGTTCGCCCCTTTGATCCGTTCGCCCAGGTGGTTGTAGGGTGGCCTGCTTTGGCACGAAGCCACCAAACAGACGAACAAACAGGCCAGACATATGAGTTGGCTTATAGGATTTGGGTAGATTGCAGACATCGTGTACAGGTTCATCAACAGCTATGATTACTACTTCCGTTTTCGATTTATTTAAAATTGGTCCCGGTCCGTCGAGTTCGCACACCATCGGCCCCATGAAGGCCGCCTTCGATTTTGTGCAGCGACTGACCCGGCTTTCTCCCGACCAACTGACCCGCGCCGATGCAATCCATATTCACCTGTATGGATCGCTTAGCGCAACGGGCAAAGGGCACGGCACCGACCGGGCCATTGTGGCCGGGTTACTGGGCTGGCAACCCGAAACCACCGACCCCGACGCCCTGAACCTCCTCCTACGCGATGCAGACATGACGTACCCGGTTCAGGTTGGCACGAAGATTATTCCCGTTGGCCCGGCTTCGTTTCACTTCGAACGGGTTCGGTACGATTCGCCCTATGCCAACACAATGGTACTGAAACTGACTGGCAACGGCGACTTACTGACCAGCGAAGAATATTATTCCATTGGCGGCGGCTTCATCATCCGAAAAGGTGACACAACCGACGCCAGCCAGCAACGCACGGTGCCGTATCCATACAGCACCATGAACGAACTGAAAGCGCACCTCAGCAAATCTGGCCTCCCCCTGGCCGATGTGCTGCTTGCTAACGAAATGGCCGTTTCGGGCAAATCGCTCCGGGAGGTGAACCTTCGCCTCGACCAGCTCATCGAGGCCATGCACAAGGCGGTTCGGCGCGGCCTTCGGCACCGGGGTACGTTGCCCGGCACCATCAAATTGCGCCGAAAAGCTCCCGTTTTGTTTCAGCAGGCCCGTTCGCTTTCGCAAAGTGCAGATAGTTTTCTGATTTTCCTGAATGCGTACTGTCTGGCAGCATCGGAAGAGAACGCGGCGGGGGGTATTGTGGTCACTGCGCCAACATCGGGGGCTTCGGGCGTAATCCCCGGACTAACGTACCTGGCCAAAAATCATTTTCACTACAGTAAGTCCACCCTGCGCGAGGGTATGCTGGCGGCGGCGGCAATCGGGTTTCTGGTAAAGCACAACGCCAGTATATCGGGTGCCGAAATGGGCTGCATGGGCGAGATCGGAACGGCCTCGGCGATGGGTGCCGCCTTCCTGACACATTGCGCCGGCCACGGCATCGACGCCATCGAATCGGCCGCCGAAATCGGCATCGAACATCACCTTGGCATGACCTGCGACCCCATTGGCGGGTACGTTCAAATCCCGTGTATCGAGCGGAACGCAATGGGAGCCGTAAAAGCGTATAACGCGTTTCTGCTGGCCTCGTCAGGCTCACCCGGCATGCAGAAGATATCGCTCGACGCCGTCATCAAAGTCATGAAAGCCACTGGCCGCGACATGTCGACGAAATACAAAGAAACCTCCGAAGCCGGTCTGGCGCTAAGTGCCACTGAGTGTTAAGGCACCAGGATCAACCTAGCAGCGTAGCTGCTCAAAGCCAGGATTTTGGGCAGCTACGCTACTAGGTCATTCAAAATACAGCCGTTACAAATGGGGAAGCAAATGTCCTCGCTATCAGTCAGATCTGAATTCTGGGCAATGTCAAGTCCAGACGAATAGCCACCAGCCTGAATAGGGTGATTAATCCCGCCGATAAAATGAGGTTTAGTGTAGCGTCTACGCCCAGAGAATTGTTAAGTAAATAGAGCAAGGCACCTGCCAGACAAGGCGTTACATAAAGCTGCCGGTCCAAAATCAGCGGCAGATCGTTGACCAGTGTATCCCGAATCACTCCGCCAAACAAAGCGGTGATGATCCCTAACAGTATAGATGCCCAGTCGTTTACACCGGCCAGTAGCGCTTTTTGCATCCCTAGAATGGTAAAAAGCCCAATACCAATCGTATCGAAGATAAGTAGCGGTCGTTGGAGGGCACCGAGCCACCAATTGCGACACAACACAGCAATGACCACGTTGATACTAATCACAATCAGGTAGTTGGGATCCCGTATCCAGGCGATCGGATGAGCACCCATGATTACGTCGCGAGTTGTTCCACCACCCACTGCTGTTAGAAAACCGATGAAAAACAGGGCGACTATGTCATGGTACATTTTTTTCCTCAGCGCTGACAACACGCCTGAAATGGCAAAGACACTTGTGCCTACTAAATCGATTATGTACCAGATGGTCATATGTGTGCTAACTAACTGAAAATCGTCAGGCGCTCGCCCACACTTGGGCTAGGTGAACAACCACTTCGGCGGCTTTCTGCATGTCCTGCACCGAAACCCATTCCTGACGGGAGTGAAAGGCGTGTTCACCAGCGAAGATATTGGGACAGGGCAGCCCCATGAACGACAGGCGTGAACCGTCGGTACCACCCCGAATGCTCCGCCGGTTGGGCGTAAGGCCTGCCCGACGAATGGCCTCCAGGGCATGACCAACCACCGCCGGATGCCGATCCAACACCTCCTTCATGTTTCTATACTGCTCTGTTACAGAGAACGTTGCCGTTGAATTCGGATAATCGGCCAGCACCTTGTTTAACAGGTTCTGGAGCAACGTTTCGTGTTCGTGCAACCCCGCCGTTGTGAAATCGCGCACGATAAAACCCATCGTCACCCGATCCTGATTTCCCTCGATATTGGTTGGATGCACGAAGCCTTCTTTGCCCTCGGTCGTTTCGGGCGACAGTCGTTTCTGGGGGAGCCCTGCCAGGATATCGCCCGCGATTTTCAGCGCGTTTTCCAGCTTGCCTTTGGCGAAACCAGGGTGCGTACTCACGCCCTGAATGACAATTTTCACGCCATCGGCCGAAAACGTTTCGTCCTCCAACGTACCCAGCGACTCACCGTCGATCGTGTAGCCATAGGCTGCGTCGAGCTTTGTCATGTCGATGTTGGCCGTGCCTTTTCCGACTTCTTCATCGGGTGTGAATAGCAGGCGAATGCGGCCGTGCGGTACGTCAGGGTTTCTGACCAGATACTCGGTAGCCGCCATAATTGCCGCCACGCCCGATTTGTTATCGGCACCCAGCAACGTGGTGCCGCTGGCCGTGATGATATCGTTGCCGATCTGTGCCGACAAATCGGGGTGGTCTTTCTGCCGAATGACGATAGGCGCATCACCCGCATCAGCCACATCGGGCAGCACGATATCGGCACCATCCCACTGATAATGAATCACGGGCTTCACCCCGGCTCCGGTCACGTCGGGCGAGGTATCCATGTGGGCGCAGAAGCAGATAACAGGTACGTTGTGTAGCCCCGCAGTAGCCGGAATGGTGGCGTAGATGTAGCCAAAGTCATCAAGGGCGGCATCTGTGATACCCAGATCGAGCAGTTCCTGCACGAGCACACGGCCAAGGTCTTTCTGTTTTTCCGTAGTTGGACTCGCCGAAGACTGCGGGTCTGACTGGGTATCGATCTGAACGTACCTGATAAATCGGTCGGTGAGTGTTTCAGCGTTTATCATAACGGATCTGCATTTAGGCCTCTAGAATTGTAGCCAGGTTAGCTGGCGAATAATTAACGTTTTTGAGCGTCTTCCGGTCGGCATCGCGGTATACCAGGTATTTACCGTCCGATTCCACATAGTGACAGGGAAACCCTTTTGCGGTGTACTGAGCCACTGTCGCTTCAGCTTCCTCAATGGTCAGGCAGGCCTTACTCATATTAGACCGCTGTACTTCGTTGAACAACTCATTGAATTTAGAACCTAATCCGAATTCCAATACAGCACCCGATAATACGTATTGTAGATCGCAGAGCGCATCAGCAATGTCAACCAGGTTTTTTTGAGCAATAGCTTCGCGTAATTCGTCTAGTTCTTCGGCCAGTAAGGAAATGCGTAAGCCGCAACGCGCTTCAGACGGAATTTGTGGCGAATCGAGAACAGGCGCGTGAAAAGTGCGGTGGAATTCGGCCACGGCATTCAGTGAATCAGGTGAAATCATAGTGGAATAAATAACGGCGGAATAACAAGCCGGAATCGTTAAAAACTAGCAGGTAATAAATTCGTTTTAATGAGTTTAATGGAGATGGCCAGCAGAATGATACCAAATATTTTTCGGAGCACGTTCAGCCCACCCGGTCCAATTCGGTCTTCGAGCCATTCCGACGATTTAAGTACGATATAGACCAGCAGCAGGTTCAGCACTATACCAACCAGAATATTAACCGTTTGATATTCAGCCCGCAAAGAAATCAACGTCGTTAACGTACCTGCCCCAGCAATAAGCGGAAAGGCAATGGGAACGATGTGTGCAGCACCGTCGGCCTCTACTTCTGATTTAAAAATTGTTCGCCCAAGAATCATTTCCAGACCGATCAGGAAAATAATCAGTGCACCCGCTACGGCAAATGATGCTACATCGACACCAAATAATTTCAGGATACGTTCGCCCAGAAAAAGAAACGCAATCATTAGCACTCCCGATGCAAACGTAGCGCGTTCGGCTTCTATTTTTCCTACTTTTTTACGCAGGTCAATCAGCACCGGAAGCGAACCAAGAATATCGATTACCGAAAAAAGAATCAGCGTAACGGAGATAATTTCTTTAAAGACGAGCATAGCGTGGTGGCATCAATCGGTAAGGCCGAAACTCCAGATTCGGTAGACGTAGTATCGCTTATTTCTACCAAAGCTGGAGCGTTGGCCATACGCGTAAGAACCGTTTCAATTCGTTTATTTCTTCATCCGAAATTGCTGGAAAATTCGCAATTCTGAACGTTGTATTCTTCCAGTCGCCGTAGCCATTCCCAAGCAAAAGCCCGGCCTGTTTGGCCAACTTCTTTACGGCACTAATATCGGCTTCTGACCCTTCAACGGCAATAACCGTATCAGACCGTTGCGCGGCATCGCTGATCAATAATCGGAACGGCGAGTCGGCCAGTTCCTGCTCGAAAAACGTGTACCAGGATTCGGCGCGCTGTTTCGTCACCGCATCGATTACGTCGATTGGTGGCACCTGTTCCAGTATGGCTTTTAACAGGTAGATACCCAGGCCATTGGGCGTGTAGGGCGTCTGAAATTTCTCGAAATTTTCGTGGAGAAACAGCAGGCTATTGTAGTGGTCATTTTCGCCAATCTCTTCAGCCCGCCGTAATGCCCGGGGCGAATAAATCAGTACGGCCAGCCCGGCCGGCAACCCGAAACATTTCTGAACAGACGCAAACCAGACATCGGCCAGCGACCACTCGAGCACAATGCCTGCCATGGATGAAACAGCATCAACGGCGATCAGGGCATCCGGAAAGGTATGGCGAAACTCGGCCAGTGCGGGCATACGTACCTGCGTACCATTGGATGTTTCGTTTTGTACTATGCACAACACGTCGGCCTCATCGGGCCGATGCATCGGTTTCAGCTTATGGGCATATTCCATCCACTTTTTACCGAATGCGCCGCTGTACGGGTGTAGGCTCGATTGCTTCGTCAACGACTGCGCCACAATCTCCCAGCATTCGGTTGCCGACGACACCAGCGCCACGTGGTAGGTCTCAGGTACGTTCAGTTTCGCCTTCAGGGCGCGAATTGCCCCTTCCGTTATGGCCATAAACTCCGGGCTGCGGTGGTTCATGCTGACAATACCTGACTGGCAGGCTTCTGCCGCAAACCCGGCTACCTGCGGGTAAATTTTGGATGGGCCCGGATAGAAGGTGATCATGATTCAGTCGTGAGTTAACAAGTATCACTAGCGTTGCTTAGGTACGTTATCGGCCAGAGCCCTTGCTAACTGGCACCTGTTCGTTGCTCATTGTTAAAGCTCTGATAGCCAACTCATAACCCTGAAGCCCTAAGCCCAGAATGACGCCTTTACACTTGGCCGATAAATAGCTGTGATGACGGTATGTTTCGCGGGCGTGTACGTTGCTGATGTGCACTTCTACCGCCGGTGCCGTAACGGCCGAGAGCGCATCGGCCAGCGCAATAGATGTGTGTGTGTATGCCCCCGCATTGATCACGATTCCATCGACGGTGAAACCCAGTTCATGAATTTTATCGATCAGTTCGCCTTCGTGGTTCGACTGAAAATAGCGGAGCTGCACATCCGGAAACAGCGGTTCAACGGTTTTCAGGTAGTCGAGAAACGTTTGGCTGCCGTATATGTGTGGTTCGCGTTTGCCAAGTAAATTCAGGTTTGGGCCGTTTATGATCAGAATCGTAGTCATGGTTGTCGTGCGGTTGTCGCCACCGCAAAGTAACGGGGCCAACACCGATTATTCACAAACAGGCGGTGTTTTCAGCCGCAAAACCGACTTTTACAGGATCATGTGGGAACGGTATAGCAACGCGTTTAAAAATTACATGCGGCTCGAACGGTCGCTGTCAGAAAACTCCATCGACGCTTATCTGCACGATGTGGCGCGGCTGCACGAGTACATTCAACACACACATCCAGACATTGGGCCATTGGCGGTACACGAAGGCCATATTTCCGGTTTTTTACAATACATTGGCGAACTGGGTCTTGTGGCACATAGTCAGGCCCGGATGCTATCGGGCGTGAAGGCTTTTTTCAAATACCTCTTGCTCGAAAACCTGATTCAGCACGACCCCGCCCACCGGATTGAGGGTCCAAAGCTGGGCCGAAAACTGCCCGACACGCTCAGTTTTCCCGAAATAGAACAGATGTTGGCGGCCATCGATCTGTCGACACCCGCTGGCCCCCGTGATCGGGCGGCGCTGGAAGTACTCTACAGCTCGGGCTTGCGGGTATCCGAACTGCTCGACCTCAAACTGACCGACTGCTACTTTGATTCGGGCTTCGTGCGGGTGATGGGCAAAGGCAACAAAGCCCGGCTGGTTCCCATTGGTGGCGATGCCATCAAGTACACGACGCTGTATGTAGCCCATACTCGTAGCCAGATCGATATACAAAAGGGAGATGAAGACACACTGTTCCTGAACCGGCGCGGCACCAAACTCTCACGGATTACGATGTTTACCACTATAAAAACGCTGGCCGCCACGGCTGGCATTACGAAAACGATCAGCCCGCACACGTTTCGGCATTCGTTCGCCACGCACCTGATCGAGGGGGGGGCTGACCTGCGCGCCGTTCAGCAAATGCTTGGTCACGAGTCAATTACCACCACCGAAATCTACACCCACCTGGATCGTGACTACCTCAAGCAAACATTGACCGATTTCCACCCCAGAGGCCGAAAATGAACGTTGATTAGCAGCTTCCTACGTTTAGTAATTTTCAGGTGACCCGTTCCAACCATTCTGCCGGATGGTGAATCTCACCCGCGTCGAACGCGTTATATCTCCCTGAAAAAATACTCTGCTCCATGAAGAAGCTATTCCTTTTTGCCGCTGTGATAACCCTGATGGGTGGCTGCACAAAATCGTATGAGGGTGCTGGGCCCTATCTTACCTCTAGCTTCAGCACAAACGGTGGTTTCGGCACTACCAGCACTGAACAGTACAACCCAATTACTGAGAATCCGTTTGTAGACGTCAGCAAGGAAGCTATTTCTACCTTTTCTATTGATGCCGATGGTGGCTCATACGCCAATGTGCGTCGGTTCTTAACGGCTGGTCAACTGCCTCTCGTCGATGCGATCCGTACGGAAGAACTGGTTAATTATTTCCCCTTCCAGTATGCTGACCCGGCCAATGGCGAGCCGATTACCGTGAACGGGGAGGTAAGCGGGTGCCCATGGGACGACACCCATAAACTGATTCGGGTTGGGCTGAAGGGGAAATCAACCGCTATGGCCGACCTGCCGCCATCCAACATCGTTCTGTTGATAGATGTGTCTGGTTCGATGAGCGACGCCAATAAGCTCCCCCTGTTGAAAGAAGCGCTGCCCACTTTTGTCGACAATCTGCGATCGCAGGATAAGCTGTCGATCGTAACCTACGCCGGGCAGGCCGGTGTACCACTTGAGGCCACCAGTGGGGCCGATAAGGGGAAGATCAAATCAGCCATTGCTCAGTTAGGCGCAGGGGGTAGTACGGCGGGCGCACAGGGTATTAACAGAGCCTATGAGATTGCTGAGCAAAACTACGTTCAGGGGGGCAACAACCGGGTGATTCTGATGACAGACGGCGATTTCAATGTCGGCATAAGCAGCCAGACCGCGTTGGTTGGCCTGATCGAAAGCAAGCGGGACAAAGGCATTTTTCTGACCACCGTGGGTGTTGGCACGGGCAACCTCAACGAAGGCATGATGGAACAGGTAGCCAACAAAGGCAATGGAAATTTTGAATACATCGACAATCTGAAGCAGGCTCAGAAGGTCTTCGTCAATGAATTCAGTAAGTTTTACACGGTAGCCCAGGACGTCAAGGTGCAGATTGCCTTCAACCCGGATCAGGTGAAGGCATATCGGTTGATTGGGTACGAAAACCGGCTTCTGAAAAGCGATGACTTTGTTGACGATAAAAAAGATGCCGGTGAGATTAATGCCGGTCAGACCATCACAGCCCTTTACGAACTGATTCCAGCCGCCACAACCGGAACGCCGGGACAGATTGACAGTAAATCGATACCCACCTTCACGATTAACTTCCGGTATAAAACGCCAACTGCAGCCACGAGCCAGGCACTTAGTTTACAAATTTTCGATCTGGATAATGGCTTCTCCTATGCCAGCGAGAATATGCGGTTTGCTGCTTCGGTAGCAGCCTATGGCCTATTGCTTCGAAAATCGGCCTACAAAGGCAACGCCTCCTTCGACAAAGTACGTACCTGGGCCACCGCGTCGATGACCTACGATCCGTACGGCTACCGTAAGGATTTTCTCCAGTTGCTGAACAAAGCCAGTCAGTTGCAGTAACTCGTTACAGCTTGTCGATTCTACAGCCGTCACTATGGATATCCGGGGTAGCTCGAACGGGCTGCCCCGGATGTCCATAGTGGTATTTAGGCCTCTACCCCGCCCTTTTCGCCGACAAAGGATTGTTCGGTGTTTTTGAACAGGAGGTTGAATGAGGTCAAGCTCCCATAAATACGGGTAATGTATTGTTGGATGCTTACTTTTTCTTCATCGTCGAGGCCGCTGGCATTAACGCGTTGTTCAAGGACACGCAGCCGGTCGCGAACCATGACGATCTTATGGAAGAAAGCGTCGATGGGCATTTCCTTGCTGGCGAGGTCGGTTCGGCCCGGTTTCATGATCAGTTTACCGCCCTTCCATTTGTCACCCAGCGGCACGATTTCAGTTAGGCCGCCCCATTTCTGTAGCACCCGCGACAGTGCCTGTTCTACATCGAGCAGGCTTACCAGATCACCATCAGGCTCAATGGCTTCGATCACCTCGAACGGTGCCGTAAAGGCCAGCAGTTTCACTCCTTCGTCCATGAAGGTGACGGTGTAGCCGTTGGTTTTCAGGTTGATAATTACCCCATGTCCAAACTCAGGGTGACGAATGCGGGAGCCAATGCCGAGGAGTTGCATATATGTTATGAGTCGTACGTAAGAAAGAGTCGTTAGCCGTAAGTCGCGCTGCAGTAGAACGTACCTGATCATTTACCCACAGTTAACGACTTACGTCTTCTGTTCACCTATGACTAAAATTATGCCAAATGCGTACATTCAGGCCATGATTCAGCAACAACTTGATCTTTACTGTCAGCGCAGCCAGTATACGTACCCAGCCGACGCCCATTATCTGAATTGCGCCACGCGTGCGCCCTTGAGCAAAGCCGTTGCGCAGGCCGGCCTCGACGCCATTCACGTGCAGACGAACCCGATGGGCTTAACGCCCGACGATTTTTTCAGTGGAGGGATCCTTGTCCGGCAGCTTTTTGCCCAACTCATCAACCAGCCCGACCCCAACCGAATTGCCATTATTCCGGCTATCTCCTACGGTATGGCGGTGGTGGCGCGCAACCTGCCCAACAAACCCGGCTTGCAGGCCGGGCAACGCATCGTTCTCATCGGCAGTGAGTTCCCGTCAGATGTGTATGCCTGGGATCGGGTCAGCGTGACCGAGAAACTGACGATTCATACCGTCGACATGCCCGACACCCTGCCCGCAGCTGATGCCTGGAACGAGGCTATTCTGGCCGCTATTACGCCCGAAACAGCGCTGGTTGTGGCCCCAATGATTCACTGGATGTATGGTACTCGGTTCGATCTGGAGGCCATCGGCCAACGCTGCCGGGAAGTTGGTGCCTGGCTGGCGGTAGACGGAACGCAGAGTGTGGGGGCCATGCCCTTCGACTGGCAACGTATTCAGCCCGATGCCCTGGTTTGCGCCAGTTACAAATGGATGATGGGCCCCTATTCACAGGGGTTGGCCTGTTACGGGCCTGCCTTCGACGGCGGCATTCCGTTAGAAGAAGCCTGGATGAACCGGCTCGATAGTAACCAGTTTCACCGGCTCGACCAGTACCAGCCTACATACCGCCCCGGTGCGTATCGGTACAATGTGGGGGAGCATACACACTTTACCCAGATGCCAATGCTGGAAGCGGCCCTGCGCCAGATTATAGACTACCAGCCCGAGCGTATCCAGCACTATTGCCGCAGCCTGATGGCTGATGTTTTGCCGGAACTGGAATCGCTGGGCTATCAGATTGAGCCCGAAACGGGCCGTGGTCACCATTTGCTGGGAGTTTGGGTACCCAAAAATGCAGACTCGATGGCTATATCACGGGCATTACTGGCGCGTAATGTGTCTGTTTCGGCGCGCGGGCGGGCCATTCGTGTATCACCACATGTGTACAACACAGACACCGACGCGCAGGCACTACTTGAGGCGTTAAGGTAGTTTCAGGTACGTTGCCGAGTAGCAGAGTGGGCCAAAAGCAACGTACCTGAAACTACCTCAACGCTTATTTTCTGCTTACCGAATCCAGGCCAGTCGTGTCGATCAGGAGCGATCTGTCTTCGACACGGTTGCCGGGAAGGGCACGGGACGCCTGCTTTTTCTTATTCCAGGGAGCCGTTGTCCGGCTGGCCATATCGACGGTGAGCATCACGACCACCAGCGTGAAAGCGATGAAAATAATGATGAAGATGCGGCGGTTACGGTTCATTGTTTCAGTAGTTCTTTCGGAGTAACGTAGAACTGCAGGAAACCCGTTCGGCCTGAGACTTCGGCCCAGTGCAAATTCTCGAACGTGATGGCCACCACGCTTCCTTTACTCATCGACCCCACGTCCTGATGGGTCAGGTATTCCGTGAAGTACGACACGTCGGGATTATGGCCAAACAGCATCACCGACTCGCAGGAATCCGGCAGGCTATTAACGGCTGCCAGATAGGCTTTAGGGCCACCCTCATAGAGTTTTTCGTCGAGTTCAACCGCTTCGGTCTCAACGCCCAACTGTTCGGCAAACACCTTGGCCGTGTCTTTTGCCCGATGAGCCGTACTGCTAATCAGTCGGTTGGCAACGACTCCCTTCTCAGAGAGATACCGGCCAACACGTGCTGCGGCCATGATACCTTCCGGAAGCAGTTCGCGGTCATGATCTCTCATAAAAGTAGCCCGGTCTTCTGCCTTCGCATGCCGAACAACGTATAAAGTACGCTTCATAAAAGAAAATTAAGAATTGGGAATTAAGAATTAAGAGTTGCTCCGCTCGCCAAGAGTCTTAAGCAAGCAGAACAACTCTTAATTCTTAATTCCCAATTCTTAACTGATTAAAGTTCTCTGATCCAGATATTGCGGAAGCCAACCGGGTTACCGTGGTCCTGAAGCAGGATCGGGCCAGCTCCGTGTGGTTCCATGGTTGGGTACCCAATATAGTCGGTATTTCCTTTAATAGCGGTGTGATTCTGAACAACAATACCGTTCAGCAAAACCGTAACGTACCCAGGCTCGGCCAGAATGCCGCTTTTATTGAAACGGGGAGCCTGATACACAATATCATACGTCTGCCACTCGCCTGGTTTGCGGCTGGGATTGGCCAGGGGAATTGCCTGCTTGTAGACCGAACCAACCTGCCCGTTTGAATAAGTAGGGTTTTCGTAGTTATCCAGCACCTGAATTTCGTAATAGCCCTGCAGAAACACCCCGCTGTTCCCTCTGGCCTGGCTTTTCCCTTCCGGCTTTTCAGGCGTGCGGAATTCTACGTGTAGCTGAAAGTTTTCGAACTCCCGCTTGGTTCGGGCGTACGAACCAAGGGTCGAATACATGGCACCGTCTTTTACGGCCCATTTCAGGGGCCCCATATTGGTACTCTTCCAATCTTTCGACACGTGACTTTTTACGGAGACCCACTCATCCGTGTTTTTCCCGTCGAACAGCACAATGGCATCTGATGGGGCCGTCAGGCCGGAGGCATTTGCAGCCATCGTTCCCGGCGTAACGATTGGCGGAACAGGCGTCCAGGTTTCAGAAGATTCAGGTGTTTTTTTAGCCGCTTCGTTCTGGGCAAAAGCAAAGCCGGCAGAAACGAGCAGGAACGCAAACGTGGAGGTTAATTTTTTCATGATGTAATAAGGTATGAGTCAAATATAGTGGCCTACCGAATAAAAAGTAAACGATCGGCAATCTTACCCGCTAGGTAGCGGATTTTGCGCTGCTTCCTATTTCAAACGATATACCATGTATTTTTAAGTCGTTTTTTGCTTTTAATCAACTCTTTTCATGCGAATAGCATCTATTCTGACCCTCTCTGTGGGCAGTTGTCTGCTTGGAAGTATAGTGCTGGCACAGACAGCTAGTAAAGTACCACTCAACGATTTAAGCGCTTTTCGACCGCCCGTTTCAGCCAACTGGCGAATTGCTGCCGATGTAATGGCCGATCTTAACCAGCCCAATACAGTACAGCTTAAACCCGCCACAGCTGGTGCCACCGGAGGGGTACTGGTCTGTACGCCCGCCTCTAAAAATACGGGGCAGGCAAACCTGATCTCGACGCTTGAACACGGCGATGCCGATCTGGAATTCGATTTCATGATGGCGAAAGGGGCCAACTCGGGGGTGTATCTGCAGGGACGCTACGAAGTGCAACTGTTCGATAGCTGGGGCGTAACCGTTCCAAAATCGGCTGACGTTGGCTCGATTTACGAACGCTGGGATGATAGTCGGCCCGACGGTAAGCAGGGGTACGAAGGGCACCCCGCCCGGCAAAATGCAGGTAAAGCTCCCGGCCTGTGGCAACACCTCAAAATTTCTTTCCAGGCGCCCCGCTTCGATGCGTCTGGCAAAAAAACAGAAAATGCCAAAATCCTTCGGGCCGAACTTAACGGCGTACTCATCCACGACAATGTTGACCTTTCAGGACCAACGCGTGGTGCCATAAGTGCCACAGAGGCGGCCCGTGGCCCACTCGTTTTTCAGGGCGACCACGGCGCGGTAGCTATCCGTAACATCAGTTACACGCTCTTCGACAAGAACAAGCCACGTCTCACCAATCTGTCCTACATGATCTACAAGGGTCAGTATCGCGACGAGGTTTCTTTTGGCGGCATGGCGCCCGAATCGAAAGGAACATCGCCGGTTCTGTCGGCGGCCGTTTCGCGGATACCCAACGATTTTCTGGTGCGTTACACAGGTACGTTGCACGTAGAAGATCCGGGCGAGTACACCTTTGCCATGAACACGGCCGGTGGCGGTGGTCAGCTTCGGGTAAATGGCCAGCCCCTCGGTAAATGGTCAGACAATAACCAATCCGGGAAAGCGACCCTCCCGGTCGGCGATCTGCCATTCGAGGCCATTTACAGCAAATACGTGGAGTGGAACCGCCCTGATCTTCAACTCGCCGTTTCCGGCCCCGGCATCCGGCAATTCATGCTTACACCGGCCACCATCAGCGAACAGGGCGAAACCGACCCAATTCTGGTTACGGCCGAGGGAAACACAATCCTCCGTAGTTTTATGGACCTTCCCCGCACGAAAACAGATCAGGGACGTACCTACCGGGTCACACACGGCATTTCAGTTGGTAGCCCCGAACAAGTACATTATACCTACGACGCTGATTTTGGCAACGTCGTGCAGGTGTGGCGCGGTATGTTCCTCGACGCTACACCAATGTGGGAAAACCGGGGCGATGGCTCTTCCCGGCCAATGGGGGCCGTGAATTACCTCGGTGGAAAACCACAACTGGCACTGACCCGACTGGCGTCTCCGCAGGCACCCTGGCCAACCGATACCATGGGCAGCGGTTTCCGGCCCAAAGGCTATCAGCTAGACGATAAAGACCGGCCTACATTCCGCTATATGACGGCAGGAGCCAGCGTCGATGACCAGATTCAGGCGCTGCCCGATGGTCACGGCCTTCGTCGCCAGTTGACCGTTTCGCAGCCTGGCGCTGGTCTTTACGCCCGCCTGGCTGCAGGTACGTCTATCGAGGCGATGCCCAATAACACGTACCTGATCGATGGAAAATCATACATGATTCAACTAAACGAAGCAGGCGGCGCCCAGCCCGTTGTTCGCACCAGCAATGGCGCGCAGGAGTTAATTATTCCTGTTTCCGGCAAACTGACCTACTCGATTCTCTTCTAAGCAGTTATGAAAACGATACATCAATACCTCTTGCTCGCTGCCCTGGCTTTACCAACGGCGGTTTGGGCGCAGGAGTCACCCAAAGAGGAAGATTTTTTCCGTATTACCAAAGTGTCTGCTCCCGAGGGAACACTCCTCGAAGTGGGCGGCCTGGCCATGCTGCCCAACGGCGACCTGGGTATTTCAACCCGTCGGGGCGATATTTTTATCGTACAAAACCCAACCAGCAAGCGGCCTTATTTCAGAAAGTTCGCTTCAGGGCTGCATGAAGTGCTGGGTCTGGTCTACAAAGACGGGTCGCTTTATTGTGCCCAGCGCGGCGAACTGACCAAGATGACCGACACCAACAATGATGGCAAAGCCGACCTGTTCGAGACGGTCTACGCCTGGCCCTTGTCGGGTCATTATCACGAATATAGCTTCGGCCCAAAAATCGCTCCTGACGGCACGTTCTTCGTGACGGGTAATGTGGCCTTTGGCGACGAAGAATGGTGGCGGGGCGAAAGCCGGGTGCCCTGGCGCGGCTGGACAATGAAGATTTCGGAGAACGGCCAGATGCAGCCCTGGGCCACAGGCATGCGCTCGCCAGCCGGACAGGGCATGATTGACGGCGAATTTTTCTACGCTGATAATCAGGGCGACTGGCAGGGATCTGGTGGCGTTGTGCACGTAAAGAAAGGAGCATTCACCGGCCATCCGGCGGGTCTGCGCTGGACCGGCATGCCCAACTCGCCGTTGAGACTGACTGACACGGAATTCTACGCCAAAGTTGATATCCGGCAAAAGCGCGATGCCAACGGGCGAATGATCAAACCAGAAAATGTAGTCAATGAAACGCCCGATCTGCTATTTAAGGTAAAGGAGACTTTCCCAAATATCCAGACGCCGGCGGTCTGGTTGCCACACGGCATCCTGGGTATTTCCAACTCAGAGATCGTCACGATTCCGGCAGGTACGTTTGGGCCTTTTTCCGGGCAGCAACTTGTTGGCGATCAGGGTATGAGTAAAATTTCGCGGGTGATGCTCGAGAAAGTGAACGGCGAATATCAGGGTGCTGCGATTGAATTCCGGTCGGGCTTCCGGTCGGGGGTGATGCGGATGGCTTTCGCGCCGGATGGATCGCTGTTTGTGGGCGAAACCAACCGGGGCTGGGGTTCAGCCGGGGATGCCAACGAGGGCCTACAACGCCTCGTCTGGAACAATAACATTCCGTTTGAAATGCGCACGGTAAAGGCAATGCCCGACGGTTTCGAGGTGGAATTTACCAAGCCTGTCACCAAACTCTCGGCCGAGGATCTGGCGTCTTATTCGGTTGAAAGCTTTATTTATAAGTACCACCCGGTATACGGCAGCCCAACTATCAACAAAGAGAAACACGCGATTAAGGGCGTGAAACTGTCGGACGATGGTATGCGGGCACGGGTGGTGGTTGATAATCTGCGTAAAAATTACATTCATCAGTTAACCCTCGACGGGGTACGTTCGGAAGATGGTTCATATTCGCTCGTTCACCCAATTGCCTACTATACGCTCAATAATATTCCCGATGGGCAGAAGCTGGCCATGTCGGAACTGAGCGTTAAAAATTCGGCAGTTAAGGCAACTACAACGGTTCCATCAACCAAACCAACAACAGCTAAACCAACAAAAGCCGGTACGAAGGGGAAACCAGCGCTGCAACTGGGACAAGCCGTTTCGCTGGCCAAAGCGCCGACGTATGAACAAGTGAAAGGACTGTTGACCAAGCACACGTGTCTGGCCTGCCACAACGCCGACAAACGGCAGGTTGGCCCGGCCTACAAAGACGTGGCGAAGCGGGGTTATACCAACGATCAGTTGGTGGAGTTGATCTACAACCCCAAACCAGCCAACTGGCCCGATTATGCGACGGAAATGCCGCCGATGCCGCAGGTCCCGAAAGCCGATGCGCTGAAAATTGCCGCCTGGATCAACTCGCTGTCACCAGCCACAAAAGGCAGTGTGAATCCAGCAGACGATAAGGATAATCCCAAAGCGCAGTAGCTCCTGGTCTGTTTAACTTGTAGAAGTCCTTCCGACCTTGTTGGAAGGACTTTTTTTATGGATCAGGCGGAGCCCGATTCAGATTAAATCTTGATTTAGCTGAGCAGTTTCTACCCCTCATAATCAATAGGTTAGCTAACATTCCCGGTCATACACTAGTAGGTCCCACCTTCTCGCATGCACTTCACAGATGCCAATCTAGTCTTTCTTGGTATGATCGGCATGATGACGGTTTACGTGGGCGGGCAGGCCATTGTAACGGGCGAGCGGGCCTATCGCTGATACACAATTTATGCCTTATGCTGGGGATGTTACTCTGAGCCGGATGCAGCTCCACCGCAAGCTGAAAGCGTTAACCAACCAGTCGGCCACCGAAATCGTGCGTCATCTACGTCTGCAACGGGCTGCAGAGCTATTGCGGCAGCGCAGTGCCAGCGTGTCGGAAATTGCCTATGACGTAGGTTTCGAAAGCCTGTCTTACTTCACCAAAGCCTTTCGCGATCAGTTCGGAACATTACCGTCAGCTTTTAACTATCACCCGCAGCGATCTGCCTGCTCAGATTGTCAGCGAGCATTGGTGTCTGCTTCGGCGTACTGATGCAGCGTTTTTATCACTTTGGGAATGGTGAAGTAGAACGTTGTTCCAATGCCAACTGTACTGTCGAGCCAGATTTCGCCGCCGTAGCTTGTCACCACTTTTTTACAGGTAGCCAGGCCGATTCCTGTTCCCGAGTACTTATTACGACTGTGCAGCCGCTGAAACAGTTGAAATACCCGGTCGAAATATTGCTGATCAATACCAATTCCGTTATCACCCACCGAAAACTGATACTGGTCTTTTTCGTTGGTAGCCCAGATTACCAGATGAGGCGCTACCCCCTGACGGCGGTATTTAAGGCCGTTGGTGATCAGGTTTTGGAACACCTGTTTCACGTCTGTCCGGTGGCCCATGATGGTGGGTAGCGGTCCTACATCAATGGTTGCACCGGTAGCCAGTATTTCGGCCTGCTGTTCTTCCAGAATCTCGTCGACGATTTCTTTAATGTTCAGCTTTTCGAGGGCAACGTTACTACCCAGGCTTGAGAATTCGAGCAAATCATTGATCAGCCCGCGCATTCGCTCGGCGGCAGCCGTTGACACACCGACCAGCCGCTGCGCTTCCGGATCGAGCTGATGGCCATATTTGGCTTCGAGCAGGGTCAGGTAATTGGCAATTGTTTTAAGCGGTGATTGCAGGTCGTGGGAGGCCACATAAGCAAATTGCTGCAGTTCCTCATTTGAGCGGGTCAGTTCCTGCAAAGCCAGTTGACGGTAGGATAGCTCTCGATCATACTCTTGCGATGTCCGCAGGCCAACCGCCTCGTTAAAGTAACGAATCAGCGCAATGACCGTTAATATAGAAACAACGCCGGTCAGAAACCGAACCAGTGCACTGATCCGGTAGGCAGGGTACCAGAACATCATGGCGTCAAGCAGGTGTGTGAGGCCGCAGAGCAGAATAAACGCGCCAAACAACCAGAAAACACCTGCCAGGGGAACACCCTTTTTGATGAAGATGAACCGGATCAAGGCCAGGGGAATAGCCATGTAGGCCAGCCAGATCGTCAGATCAGAGGCGATGTACAGCCAGCCGTGAAACTTAGACCAGGCGCCGCAATACCACCGGGGTGGCCAGTCGCTCATGTCGGTTAACCGCTGAAAAAAATCGTAAAGTTGCTCCATAATGGGAAAATAAGAAACGTAGTTTAGGGCTGGGGGTTCGTTACTCCGAACAGCTAAATTAAGTATTCGGATTGGCCCACTAGAATGTATGTATGTTCAGATTTAAAAAAAACACCCAAATAGCTAATTAGCCTGATAACTGGATGGATCGACACGAGTCTGGATAGCATTTCTGACTATTTTTGGTTGATCAACTCCAAAACTGCATCAACATGGTAATCAGTTATTTTCGTTTATTGCGTACGTCTGTCCTCTTGACGTTGACAGTAACAGCCTCATTTGCTCAGGACGCGCTTACCTACCAGACGCCGCCCAAAGCCCTGGCCGATCTGGTAACGGTCCCTCCCACCCCCGGCGTCAGTGTGACCTCTAAAGGTGATCAGATGCTGATTCTGGAGCGGGCCTCATCACCGTCAATTGCCGAACTGGCCCAGCCTGAGTTGAAACTCGCCGGTCTGCGCATCAACCCCGCCAATAACGGTCCCAGCCGCGCTGCATACATTACAGGGCTGAAGCTAAAAAAACTGCCCGGTGGCACCGAGATCGCACTGAAAGGGTTACCTGATATGCCCCTGATCTCGTACGTACAGTGGTCGCCCGACGAGACTAAATTCGCCTTCGCCGTATCAAACGACACCAGAATTGAGCTGTATGTAGCCGACGTAGCCACGGCCACCGCCACCCGGTTGACTGACCGGGCCTTGAACGCCGCCTACGGTTCACCCTTCCAGTGGGTGTCTGACAGTAAGAACCTGATCGTCAAACTGATTCCGGATGGGCGTGGTACTGCCATGGCGGCCAACCGGGTTCCCGTTGGCCCAACCATGCAGGATAACAGCAGCGGATCGAGGGGGCAGGCTCCCACGTATCAGGATTTGCTTAAGAGCCCTTCAGACGAAAAACAGTTTGCCTATTTCGCTACCTCACAGGTAACCAAATTAGGTCTGGATGGCTCCGCTCAACCCATTGGTCAGCCGGGCATCATTGCCACAGCCTCTCCATCCCCCGACGGAAAGCTGGTGATGGTGGAAACCGTACATACACCGTTCTCTTATCTTGTTCCGGTATACCGCTTTCCAACCCGGACCGATGTGTTCGCGATGAATGGCCAACTGGTAAAGACATTGAACGATGGCCCGTTACAGGAAAGTGTTCCGTATAGCTCGGATGGTGCACCCAGTGGCCCGCGTGATTTTGAGTGGCGGAACGATGCGCCCGCTTCAATCTACTACACGGTAGCGCAGGATAAAGGCGACCCAAAAGTAAAGGCCGACGTTCGCGACCGGGTGTTTCTGGTCGAAGCTCCTTTCACGGCAGAGCCAAAAGCTATTTACGATGCGGCTTTCCGGTTTAGAGGCTTTACCTGGGGAAATGCCAACACGGCGCTGGCTACCGAGGGCTGGTGGCAGACACGGAAAGTGATTACCAAACTGGTGAACCCATCGGCCAACTATGCGGCAACGACCCTGTTCGAACGTTCATCTGAGGACCGCTACGCCAATCCCGGCCAGCCCGACACGCACCCCAACCAGTATGGCCGCGACGTGTTGAACATTCTGCCCAACAACGACATCATGCTCGTGAACGGGCAAGGCGCTTCGCCCGAAGGCGACCGCCCGTTTGTGAGTGTCATGAACCTGACTACCAAGAAAATCACGCCACTCTGGCGGTCTGAAGCCCCCGTTTTCGAGCGGCCTATTGCTGTTCTGGATGCTGCCACCGGTGTTATTCTGACAACCCGCGAAACGCCCGACGAAAACCCGAACTACTTTATTCGCAACCTGAAGAAACGCATCGCTCCTGTTCAGATCACCTCGTTTCCGCATCCGTACCCACAATTGAAAGGCATTACGAAGCAGCAACTTCGCTACAAGCGGGCCGATGGCGTTGACCTGACAGCCACGCTGTATTTGCCCGTTGGCTACAAGAAGTCGGACGGGCCGCTGCCGACGTTCATGTGGGCTTACCCAGCCGAATTCAAGAGCAAAGAAGCAGCCGGTCAGGCCCAGGGGTCACCCTACCAGTTTAACCGGATTGCCGCCATGGGTGGTGCCGTTTTCGCTACTATGGGCTATGCCGTACTCGATAACGCCAGCATTCCCATTGTGGGCGAGGGCGATAAAGAACCGAACGATACTTACGTGGAGCAGCTGGTAGCCAGCGCAAAAGCTGCTATTGACGAAGGCGTACGGCTAGGCGTTGTTGACGCCAATAAAGTGGGCGTGGGTGGCCACTCCTACGGCGCATTCATGACGGCTAACCTGCTCTCGAACAGCAATCTGTTTAAAGCCGGTATTGCCCGGAGCGGTGCCTATAACCGGACCCTGACACCGTTCGGTTTCCAGAACGAACAACGTACCTACTGGCAGGCTCCGGATGTCTACAATAAGATGTCGCCCTTTATGAATGCCGACAAGATGAAAACGCCACTGTTGCTGGTTCACGGTGAGGCCGACAACAACACAGGTACGTTCCCGATTCAGTCGGAGCGGTATTACAATGCGCTGAAAGGCTTTGGTGCCACAACCCGCCTGGTATTCCTTCCCTACGAATCACATGGTTACGCGGCAAAAGAATCATTGCTACACATGCTGTGGGAGATGAATGGCTGGATGGACAAATATGTTAAGAATGCGCCTGCTGGCGGAACGGCAGCGGCTGCATCACCAGCAAAAATGTCGGGCGGGAAGAATTAGCCCCTTTTCAACGACAAACGCCGCCCCGACCGCCGTAACAGGCTGACCGGGGCGGCGTTTCTGTGATTACCTGTTGGTGATGGCATCAGTATGGCCGGGGTGTCTGGTGGTAGCGTGGGCGTTAGCGGATTGACTTGACCGGTGCGTTAATCCCGGTAACCGGCAGTTGAAAACCCTCGCTCACTTCTGGCTTTTTAGCGAACGAAATCAGGTGTTTTCTGGCTTTTCAATCAGGGACTCCCGATTTTTGATTGTAGTATCTTCCGTAGCCGACCGTATCATGCCCCTTTATATTACCTCGTTGAATTCAGGCAGCAATGCCAATTGCTATTACGTTGGCAATGAGCAGGAAGCCGTTCTGATTGATGCGGGTCTGTCGTGCCGCCAGACTGAGGTACGTATGCAGCGCCTGGGCCTGTCGCTGAAAAACGTAAATGCAATCTTCATCTCCCATGAACACAGCGACCATATTAGCGGTCTTGCTCAGCTGTCGGGTAAATACCAGATTCCGGTTTACATCACCACCCAGACCCTTCGTTCATCCCGGTTATTACCTGCCAAATTTCCCGTTCGTGAACTGACCGCCTACGAACCAGTGGCGATCGGCGCTCTACGAGTTACGGCCTTCCCCAAGCAGCACGACGCTGTTGACCCGCACAGTTTTCTGGTTGAAGATGACGAGACCCGGGTCGGCGTATTTACTGACATTGGCACCGCCTGCGAACACGTCGTTCGCCATTTCAGCCAGTGCCACGCCGTGTTTCTGGAAGCTAATTATGATGAAGACATGCTGGCCAACGGGCGGTATCCGGCCTTTCTGAAACAGCGCATCCGGGGTGATTTCGGTCATTTATCCAATCAACAGGCGCTGGCACTGTTAAAAGAACACAAGCCAGCGTTTATGAGCCACGTGCTGCTGTCTCACCTGTCGAAAGACAATAACAGTCCGTTTGTTGCGCGCGATTTATTCCTGCCACACATGAACGAAACGGAACTGGTCATCGCATCCCGGTTTGCCGAAACCCCGGTTTATACCGTGCAGGCAAGTTATGCCGCTGACCTGTAAGACTCTGTATCGTAGCCGACGTATGAGGGCCAGTGGCTAAGTCAGGTACGTTCCGATAAACAGATTAGGGGGTTGCTGGTTTGGTATATAGTTTCACTCTGTATCAACCATTCAACGTATGAATATTAAGCGTGTATTCGGCGTCATCCTGACACTAATAGGATTAATTGGCCTCATTTGGGGCGGCAAAGACCTAACCTCGGGCGGCGTGGCTCAGGCATCAATTGTCTACCTGGTATTGGGCGGCATTTTCTTTTTTACCGGCATCAGTCTCATTCGTACAACCGGCGACACCGCATAAGCTGAACGCAGCACAGTTCCAGCAATCTGAATGAGCAGCGGTTAATCTGCCCGTTTGCAGCCAGAAAAAATTTTTGGGGTATCATTAAACCCTATAGACTATTGTTTTGTCAAAAGCCCGGTCACATGACCGGGCTTTTTTTGTAAATATTCGTCGTAAACTTGCTATCTGTAATCTATCGATTCGACACATGTACAAGCTTGTCATCACCCTATTCCTATCCGCCTGCCTAACGGCTGGCCACGCTCAGATTAACCTTCCTGCCGCCAGCCCAGCCGCAACCATCAGTCAACAGATTGGCCTGGGCAAGGTCACCGTAGAGTATGGACGCCCATCGCTGAAAGGTCGCACCATGTTTGGCGACCGAATACCTTATGGTAAAGTTTGGCGTACCGGTGCCAACAAGATCACCGACCTGACACTCTCTGAACCCATGAACATCGAAGGAAAAGCGGTTGAAACAGGTAAATACGGACTGTATTCCATCCCGACCGCCGATTCGTTCACGTTTATTCTGAACAAAGACGCCGACGCCTGGGGTGCCTACGACTATAAAGAAGCCAACGATGTGCTGCGTTTGGTGGTAAAAAGCGAGAAGACAGCGACCAAGACCGAAACCCTGACCTTCGAATTCGTCGACCTGACACCTTCATCGGCGGTGCTTCAGCTACGCTGGGAAAATACAATGGCCCGACTAACCATTGCCGATGATGCCGATTCGCACGTGATGGCGCAAATCAAGGAATTAACTGCTTCGCCAACCGCTTCAACTGACACCTACTTCGGCGCAGCCCAGTATTATCTGGATACCAACCGCGACCTGAAACAGGCGCTGGAATGGTCGAATAAAGTGGTAGCGAAAAGCAACGAATACTGGACATACCACCTGCGGGCTAAAATTCTGGCGCGGTCGGGCAACTGCAAAGCCGCGCGCGCGGATGCACAGATGTCGCTCGATCTGGCCAAAAAAGCGGGCGACGATGCGTACATCAAAAACAACGAGAAGATTCTCGAAGACTGCAAGTTGTGATCAGCAACGTACCCAATAAAAAGGCCAGCCCCAGCTATTGGTGGCTGGTCTTTTTATTGGGTACGTCCGTAAACTTCCTTTATTAATTCCTCCTGTTTACCGCTGACTCAACACAGCCACCTTAGCCTCAACAAATTGCCTTGCAGGTTAGCCGGACGCTTACTTTTCAAGCGCTTACGTCCATGTTATCAACCGACGTAATCAATGAACTGGCTAAACTCGAAGCGAAATGAATCCAAATAAAGCGCTGTGGGAGAAAGGAGACTTCACACAGATTGCCCGCACCATGCGGGAAAGTGGTGAAGCACTGGTTGATCAACTTCAGATCACGAACGGTCTCAAGGTACTGGATCTTGGTTGTGGCGACGGCACCACGGCCATACCTGAAGCCAAACGGGGCGCTATCGTTGTCGGCGTCGACATTGCCCGAAACCTGGTTGAGGCCGGTAATGCCCGGGCAAAGGCAGAAGGGCTGACCAACTGCACGTTTCAGGAAGGTGATGCTACTGACCTACGCGAATTTACCGACGCCTCGTTTGATCTGGTGGTCAGTATATTCGGTGCCATGTTTGCGCCCAGGCCGCTTGAGGTGGCCAGAGAAATGGTGCGCGTTACACGTCCGGGTGGACGAATTGTAATGGGTAACTGGATACCAGGCGACCCTACGTTGGTTGCACAGATTTTAAAAATCAGTTCGGCTTACACACCGCCCCCGCCAGAAGGATTTATCAGCCCGATGTTGTGGGGCGTTGACGAGCAGGTGATCGATCGTTTTGGTCAGGCAGGAATACCCAGAGAAGCCATATCGTTCAGCCGGGAAACCTTCACCTTTAATGTACCATATCCTCCTTCCGCGTTTGTCGATACCTTCAAATCGTATTACGGCCCCACGATGAATGCGTTTGAAGCAGCCGAAAAAAATGGCAAAGCCGCTGAGCTACACCGTGAACTGACGGCGCTCTTCAACAGTCAGAACAAAAGCGGTGAAGCGGCCAGAACATCCATATCCGCTACGTTTCTGAAAGTGACCGTGATGCGTTAATAAGTTGTGCCCCTGACATGCCACACCATCAGGTTCTTAACGCCCAAAAAACCAATTCGTACGGAGCGAGTTTATGCACTGGTACTTTGTCGTACCACTAAACACATACGTTATGAAGAAGACAACATTGGTGTATTTGCTGGCCATGAGCTGCCTGACATTCCAGGCCTGCAACAGTGAAAAAAAGACAACGAGTGATAGCGTCGAAAACGCAGAAAACTCGAATGAAGTAAAAGAAGAACAAGGCGCAGGTGCTGAAGATGATGACAGCGAGTTTGCGGTGAAAGCGGCCAGTGGTGGACTGCTGGAAGTGGAACTGGGTAAACTGGCGCAGGAAAAAGGGCAGAACGCCGAGGTGAAACAGTTTGGGGCCAAAATGGTGGAAGACCATACCAAAGCCAACGACGAGTTGAAAGCACTGGCAACGCTTAAGAACATCACGATTCCCTCAACACCGGGCGAAGACAAACAGAAAGATATCGACGATATGCGTAAACTATCGGGTGCTGAATTCGACAAAAAGTACATCAGCTACATGAAAGACGATCATGAGGAAGATGTGAAGGAGTTCAAAAAAGCCGCTCAGGACGCGAAAGATCAATCGATCAAAGAGTTCGCTGCTAAAACGCTACCCACGCTCCAGATGCACCTGGATATGGTAACCGCCATTGACAAGAAGCTGAACTAAACCGTTCCGTATGTAGTAAAAAAGCTTCGCGAAGCTAGTTGCTGCGCGAAGCTTTTCTTTTGTTATAACCGCTGCTTATAGGCTTTGAATGCTTCGGCATTAACGTATTTATCCGTTGTAATTTCCAGCAGCTTAGGTCTATCCGACGCCTCGAAGAACGTACCCAGTGCGGTGGCCAACGTACCTGAATCAGTCACCTGTTCGTAGGCAACGCCAAAGTCGGCGCAGGTACGTTCGGCAGTTAGCTGATGGGGCGTCTCGAAGTATGTTTCCAGTTCTGGTTGCTGTGATGATCCGTCGATGATTCGGAAAATATGCCCCGACGCGTTGTTGAGCAGCACAATACGCAGGTTTCCCGGTAGGCCGTTCTGCCACAGCCCGTTACGATCGTAAAAAAACGCCACATCGCCGATCAGTACCGTAACGATAGCACGCGTTTTCAGCGCCGCCCCTACGGCCGTGCTCAGGCATCCGTCAATACCGCTCGTTCCCCGATTTGCCCACACCTGCACTGCCTGACTTGTTTCCAGCCCACACATATTAGCGTATCGAACAGGCATACTATTGGCCAGTTGCAGGTGCGAGTTGGTTGGTAGCGCGTCCAGAACAGCCTGCGTGGCCACCCAGTCGGTGAAGGGTGAATCACGAAGCGACTGAGCCACTACTCGTCGGGCCGCCTGATCAGCAGCCTGCCAGACCGTGAGAAATTCAGCCTCTTCGTCATCATCCTCCACCCCTTCGCGAAAATGCTGGTAATCAAGATCGGCAAATAGCTTCTGAAAAAAATAGACCGGCTCAACCGGGATACGCGTTGTCAACGACTGAAACGAATCGATTAGCCGGTCGCCGTATGGCTGAACGTGCCAGTGTTGAGCGGCGGGGTATTTACGGAAATACGTTTTCAGGTTTCGCGTCAAAAACGAATTACCCAGCGTGATCAGCAAATCGGGGCGCAGGTTTTCCAGTTCTTCTTCGTCCGGTTGCCCCAAAATCGTATCCGTCTGGCTAATGAACGCATCACTCCGGCCGAGGTTACTGATAATCTCCCCCACCACAGGTACGTTCAACTCGCGCCCTATTTGCGTCAGAATCTGGTGCAGATCGGGCTGAAACGGGGTTTGACCAACCAGAATCAGTTTTCGTTCGGTGCTCTCCCAATCGGCCAGCAACCGGTGCCACGTCTCTGCCGGCAGTTGCGGCGAAACAGCTACCTGCTCAATGACCCGTCCACGTTCTGGCCGAAACACATCACCCGGTTTGGGGTAAAAAGGCTCCCGCAGAGGCACGTTTATATGAACTGGTCCGGCTGGCCCTGAACGGCTCAGATCAAACGCTTCGTTGATGGTTCGTTCAATAAACCAGGGCGAATCGGCGTGCATATAGTCGGCAGGTAGATCATAGCTCCGTTTTACGTGATTGGCGAAAATGCCGACCTGGTCGATCGTTTGGCCATCCTGTTGGTGCAGCCACTCGTGGGGCCGATCGGCAGTGAGCAGCAGCAGCGGAACCTGCTGAAAATAGGCCTCTACCACCGCCGGACTCAGGTTGTATACCGCGCTGCCCGACGTGCAGATCAGGGCGACGGGCGTCTGCGTTTGCTGCGCCATGCCCAGCGCCGTAAAGCCAGCAGCCCGTTCATCAGGTACAACACGTACCTGCAAGCCAGGATGCCGGGCAACGGCAATCGTCAACGGTGCCGACCGCGACCCCGGCGACACAACGACATCGCGCAGGCCTTTCCGGTGCAGCAGCTCAACAAGATTCAGAATGGGTTGAAGAACAGGCATGAAATAGAAGTTTCAAGTCTCAGGTTTAAAGTGTCGAAAGGTGAGCTGCTGATCAACCACCTCTTGATGATGCAGCGGATCGCGTCATCAGACCGTCTGAAACTTGAAACATGAAACCTGAAACTTAATTCCCCATTTTCACAATCAGGTCAAATTCATCAGGCTTGATGGGCATGACCGAGAGACGGGATTGTTTGATAAGCGCCACATTGGCCAGCATGGGCTCGGCCTTTATCTGCGCCAGCGTAACGGGTTTCTCAAACGCCATGGCCGGCTCCAGTTCCACCACGCACCAGGGCGTTGGTTTACCGGTTGGATCGGGTTGAGCCGTGGGGTCGGGATACGACTCGCAGACAACGCTGGCCAAGCCAACCACCTGTGGATTGTTGACGCTATGATAGAACAGTACCTGATCACCTTGTCGCATGGCCTGCAGGTTATTGCGGGCCTGATAGTTACGAACCCCATCCCAGGTAGCGCGGCCCTGCTCAATGAAATGATGCCAGCCGTAGGTCTCCGGCTCTGACTTTACCAACCAATAATTCATGAAGGCAAAAGTAGGTTTTAGGGAGGAAAGGAGGAAAGGGAGGAAGGGGAGGAAAGGGAACTGACGCGTAAGTAATGCTGGCGCGTAAGCTCCTTTTCCTCCCTTTCCTCCCTTTCCTCCTTCCTCCTTTCTTTTACACCTTCGCCAAATCAATTGGCAGGCGGCGCATTCGTTTTCCCGTTGCGGCAAAGATGGCATTGGCCAGGGCGGGTGCTACTGGTGGCAGCCCTGGCTCGCCTACTCCTTTGATCGTATTACCGCCATCGGCCAGGATGTGCACCTCAACGGCTGGCATTTCGTTGATTCGCAGCATCTGGTTGGTATCGAAGTTGGTCTGCTGCGCCTGGCCGTTGGCAAAGGTGATGCCCTCTTTTGTAGCAGCCACCAGCCCCATACAGATGGCCCCCTCCACCTGATTGCGAACCATATCCGGGTTAACGACCGTGCCAAGATCGATGACGCAATACACCTTGTCGACTTTCACCGACCCGTCTTGCTGCTTCGACACTTCGACCACGTGACCAGCCAGGCCAGCGAAGAATTCCCACTGCGCCACCCCCCGTCCTTTTCCGGCAGGAAGCGGCTTATCCCAGTTCGACACTTCGCGTAGTTTGGCCAGCACCTTTTTCGTGTCCGAGTCTTTGGTGAGCATCGCCATCCGGTAATCCATCGGGTCTTTCTTCGCCTGATGCGCCATCTCGTCGATGAAGCACTCATGCGAGAACGCCAGCGTCGTGCTGGTTACGGCTCGCCAGTAGCCCGTTGGTACCTGCAAGTCAGCGAAGATGTAGCGATTGTCGACGTTCGGAATTTCGTATTTCTGTTCGCTGATGCCTTCCGTCATGGTTTTGTCGGGCTTGGCGGCATCCCGGGTACGTCCCAGCGTTGCATCGATCGATGGCGAGATGACTTTGTGCTGGAAGGCCACGGGCAATCCGTCGGCACCCAGTCCGGCACGCATAGCCGAGAACGTCATGGGCCGGAACGGACCGAGCTGCGTATCATCTTCACGCGTCCAGACCACTTTCACCGGCTTACCCACCGACCTGGCAATGTGGGCCGCTTCGAGCACGAAATCCTGGAATAGCCGACGGCCAAAGCCACCTCCGTTGAACGTGATATTTACCTTTATGTCGGCTGGTTTGATCTTGAACTCGTCGGCCATTTTTGACTTGATCCAGTCAGGTGCCTGCGACGAGGTCCACAGTTCGACGGTATCGGGCGTAGGCCAGTTCACCACGCAGTTCATCGGCTCCATAGGCGAGTGGCTCACCATCGGCGTTTCGTAGAACGCGTCGATTTTGGTTGGCGCCTCGGCAAGGGCTTTGCTGAAATCACCTGTTGTATGATCAACCACACCGTCCTGTTTGGCCAGCTCATGAAGTTGCTTTTCATAGGCGACTGTATTGAACGCATCCAGCCCCTGATGATCCCATTTGACCGCCAGCGCCCTACGCCCTTTCAGCGCGGCCCAGTAATTGTCGGCCACCACGGCAACTCCGTCGTACTTGTTCTGTTCGAGCACCCGACTCGCCTTCACTACCTGCCGGACACCTTTCACCTGCTTCGTTTTGGTGTCGTCGAAACTAACCAGTTTGCTGCCAATAATTGGGCTACGTTCAACAGAAGCATAGAGCATACCGGGTACCTTCACGTCGATACCGAACTGCGCCCTGCCCGATACTTTGGCAGGTACGTCGGGCCGGGGCGATGGTTTACCCAGGATGGTAAAGTCTTTGGGAGATTTTAGTTTCGGACTAGTCGGTACGGGTAATTTCGATGCCACGTCGATCAGATCACCATAGGCAATGCTGCGTCCCGACGCTTTATGATGAACCTGCGCATTGGCCACCGTACATTCCTCCGCAGGTACGTTCCATTGCTGACTGGCTGCCATTACAAGCATCTCGCGGGCCGACGCGCCCACTTTGCGAAGCGCCATGTAGCTACCCCGAACCGACGAGCTACCCCCCGAAATCTGGCCACCGAACGCTTTTTCACCACCCGTTTGCAGAATCGTCACCTGATTCAGCGCCACGCCTAGCTCTTCGGCAATCAGCGCCGGAACCGCCTGGAACGTACCCTGACCCATATCGGGCTTGGGGTTCATGATCGTGATCTTTCCGGGCTTCCCTCCCACCGATTTCTCGATGATGATATAAGGAGTCAGCTCGGTGCCAACGGGAGCCGCATTGATATTGAGGATACCGCTGCCAGCCGGTGCCGGTGCGCCTGCATTGGCCGACGAGATGCCCAGCACCAGTGCTCCACCCGCCAGGCCCAGCGTTTTCAGGAAGTCGCGGCGGTTGGCTGTTGGTAGTATGTCTGCGCTCATCGTTTGCCTAGTTTAGATGCGTTCTTCATTTTTGGAGCAGCACTGATCTCTGCCGAGGCGGTATGAATGGCCTCCCGAATTCGGACATACGTGCCACACCGGCAGATGTTACCCTGCATGGCCGCATCGATATCGGCATCGGTCGGTTTCGGAATCTGTTTCAGCAACGCCACCGCCGACATGATCTGGCCCGACTGACAATAACCACACTGCGGTACCTGATGCTCAATCCAGGCTTTCTGTACGGGATGATCCGCGTTTTTCGAGAGCCCTTCAATGGTCGTAATCTTCTGGCCAGCCACCGCCGACACCGGTACGCTGCATGAGCGGATAGGCGCCCCGTCGAGATGAACCGTGCAGGCACCGCATTGGGCAATACCGCAACCAAACTTGGTGCCGGTCAGGCCGACAACGTCGCGAATGGCCCAGAGCAGTGGCATATCCGGGTCAACATCAAGCGACTGCGGCTGATTATTAATGGTGAGTTTAATCATGACCAGTAAACTGATTGTTAAGTCGTTTCAGAGGAAAGCGAAGGTAACGAAAAACCCCGACAGCCGGAAGCTATCGGGGTTTTCGATGGATACGGACTAGTACCTGACCAATTTGTTTGTTGGATCATGGTACATCAAGCAGCGCTTTTGTCATTTATGTAAAGCAGACTTGTAGGTTCCCATTCCCTCTTAGTTCGGGTAACCTGGATTCTGCGGCCCAAGGTTCGGGTTATTCAGAAGCTCCGGTCTTGGCAGTGGCAACAGCAGGTGTTTGGCCTCCAGCGTTTTATTCGTGCTCAGGTTAATATGACCCACGAAATTGTCGAAGCCGTTGGTCGTCTCGTTGTAAACTTTCCGCAGCCGGATCATGTCAAACCAGGTGATCTGCTCGTAGCACAGTTCATGCCAGCGTTCCCGCCATACTGCCTCCCGGAAGGTGGTTTGCGAGAACGTACCCAGCGCTGGAGTGGTTAGCTTAGCCCGGTCGCGGATGCGTTTCAGGGCGTCGTAGGCGGCCTGCGTGGGTGCACCCAGTTCATTCTGTGCTTCGGCATACAACAGCAGCGTTTCCGCGTAGCGAATCTGGGGTACGTTTAGGTTGTTCAACCGTGTACCCGCTACGCCTGCCGTACCGTTGGCAGTCCGGTTGAAATGCTTGAACACGTAAGGAGCCCCTAAACTGAAGGGCGCGCCGGTGCCATTGGTGTAGTAGGTCGTGTAGAAATACCCTTCCTGATCTTTGGCCCGCAGATCGCCCGCTTCGTACGACTTATAGAACGCAGCCGTTGGCACCGAACTGCCGGTTCCGGTTGGTCCGTTGTAGTTGATGGGCTTGAAGTTTCCGTAGAAGTTATCCATCGGATTGGCCGCTACAACGGAGTTGTACTGGATCATGAACAGATGCTCCACCCGGTTTTTCTGACTTTCGCGGTGAACGTCTTCGTAGGTCGTAAACAGGTTGATCACCGACGGATTCGCATTCGCATAAGTGATCACCTCGAAGGCTTTATCAGCTGCCAGTTTATAGTAGGATGCCCCTTTGCTCAGCGGGAAACCGGCCATTGTCAGGTAAACCGTTGCCAGTTGCGATTTAACTGCCGCCAGATTCACCCGACCGCTCACGTCCATCCAGGCCAGCCCAGCTGCTTCAGCCGCTTGCAGATCTTCCACGATGAGTTTGTAGACATCTTCTTTCGAGGCGCGCGGCGGGCTGAAATCAGCGGCCGTGGCATCGGGCTGCGGTTTGGTAATCAGTGGCACGTCGCCCCACAACCGAACCGCCTGGAAATAAGCCCAGGCGCGTAGAAACCGCGTTTCACCCAGAATTTTTGTCTTCTGAGCGGCATCCATCGGCGTAATGGCCGGCACCCGATCAAGTACCTGGTTGGCCTGGGCAATTACCCGGTACAGGCCATTCCAGTAGTTGACGATGTGGGTGGTATTGCCATCGTGCGCCAAACTGTACAGGTTATTCAGATCGGAGTTCTGAGCCGTTTCCGTGGTCGACGTACCGGTCATCGCTTCGAGCAACTGCCAGTTATTCGAGAAGATGTTCGCCCCGTCGCCGATGAACCGCAGACTGGCGTAGACCGATGCCAGTCCTGCTTCGGCATGGTCAGGAATAGTATAAAAGCTATTGGTTGTCAGGTTCGACGGCGCCATTTCATTCAGGAAGTTGGTGCAACCAACCGGCCCGAGTAAAACGGTTCCTACCAACATCGTTTTAGCTATTGAATTTATCAGTGAAGATCGCATGATACGTATCTAAGTTGAGGTCAGTGTCTTGAATTAGAGGCCAATTTGTAGGCCGATCAGGTACGTGGTTGGCTTCGGATAGTTGTGCCAGATCATGCCTTGTGAGAAAGCGCTGTTGCCATCACCCTGGTTGGTTGGCGTTACTTCCGGGTCACCAACGATCGGGTCTTTCACCAGCAGGAACAGGTTCTGAACCGTAGCATAGAAACGGAGACGGCTCATTTTCAGGCGATTTGTCACTTCCGATGGCATGGTGTAGCCCACCAGGAAATTGCGACCACGGAGGAACGAACCGTCTTTGATCCAGTGTGAATCTACGTTGGTCACGTACCCAGCCCGGGTTTCGCGAATCTGCGCAATCGGCGTGTTCTGGTTGGTCGGCGTCCAGGCGTTTAAGACAGAGGTATAGCTGTTGGCCAGTGCCTGCCGGTCTTCACTGGCGTGCAGGTTCATTAGCATCACATCGTTGCCATACATGAACTGAAGCTCGATCGTGGCGTCGAATTTTTTGTATCGGAAACTGTTGGTCAGTGCGCCCCATCCTTTCGGGCTGCCATTGCCGATAATGCTGCGATCCGCATCGGTGATCGCCTTGTCGCCGTTCACGTCGAGGTACTTGATGTCGCCGGGCAGCAACGTCAGGTTGTTACGGTAGCTGGTAAACTTGGCCGCTTCTTCGCGTTCGGCTTCGCTCCACGTACCCAGACGGGTCAGGCCCCAGAAGGCACCAACAGGTTCGCCAACGCGAATGACGTTGGTTGGGTTGGTGAAGTTAGGACCACCCACGTTGAAAATATCCGACGGCGTAGCCAGCGACAGCACCTTGTTGCGGTTCATCGAGATATTGAACGTCGTGTTCCAGGTGAAGTTACCCCGGTCGATGTTGACCGTGTTGAGGCCAAACTCGAACCCGGCATTCTGCATTGAACCCACGTTCCGGCGAATGGTCGCATAACCGCTGGTGCGTGGAACCGGCGCATCGAGCAGCATATCGGTCGTCAGGCGATAATAGTAATCCGCTTCCAGCGAGATCCGCCCCTTAAATAAGCTGATTTCCAGGCCAACATCGGTCTGGGCGGTTTTTTCCCAGCGCAGATCCGGGTTAGCCAGGCGGTCGATGCCCGTTCCGCCAACCCGCGTGTCGTTGTAAACGGCCGAGTAGTTGGAACTTAGCAGCGCCAGCGACGAATAAGGCGGAATCTCCGAGTTACCCGTCAACCCATAGCTGGTGCGTAGTTTCAGGTTGGAGATGACGGAGTTTCCTTTCAGGAAGCTTTCCTCAGACACGCGCCAGGCAAAGGCCGCCGACGGGAAAAACGCGAACTTGTGGTTGGCACCGAATTTAGACGAACCATCGGCCCGACCCGTAACCGTAAACAGGTACTTGTCCATCAGGCTGTAGTTGACCCGGCCGAAGTACGAGTTGAACGCGAACCGCGACGCCCCCGACGATACCTGCGGATTGGTTGCTCCGGCCCCCAGGTTGTTGTAACCGAAATAGTCGGTAGCAAAGTTGTTGACCGTGGCCCCCATGCTGAAAATGTTGGTCTCCTGCCACGAAAGGCCCAACAGCGCCGTGAGGTTGCTCGACTCGTTAATCTGCTTGTTATACGTCAGATAGTTTTCCAGCGACCAGAAGCTCTCTTTGCGATACCGGGCCGCGGCGTTACCAAAACTACCGGGGTTCAACGTCCGGGTCTGCGACTCATCATTTTCCTGGGTCAAAATATTCGTCCCCAGCACCGTTCTCATTTCCAACCCTTTGGCTATGTTGATGTTGGAGTACAGGCTACCCAGCGTCGTTTGCGTGTTCAGAATAAACCGCCGGTCCATCAGCCGGTGCATGGAACTGAATGACCCCTCGGCGCTTGGGTAATCGCGGTTGCTGGCATACGAGCCGTCGGGATACTGTACAGGCAGGAACGGGAAGTCTTCCACGATCTGGCGGGCAACGGCATCGTTGATATCGACCAGGTTCTCGCTCTGGTTATTGTAGCTTAACGTACCCCCAACCTTCAGCCATTTCTTCACCTGATCATCAATGGTAAACCGCCCTGAATAGCGCTTCAGGTACGACGTTTTGATCAGGCCTTCGTCGTTCCGATAGCCCAGCGACAGCGAATACTGGGTACGTTCATTGCCCCCGCTGAAGCCCAACTGGTGGTTTTGCGATAGTTTATTCTGCGTGGTTTCCTTAAACCAGTCGGTGTCGTACAGCGGGTTCAGGTTGCTGTCGAAAACGCCCGGATGCGCCGCGCTGTACTGCCGTCTTCTGGCCACCGGGTCCAGGTTCGTGTATTTACCAGCAGCCCAGCCAGCGGGATCGAACTTGGCGATATTGGCGTAGGCCAGATCTTCCGTTGCCAGGTATTCTTTCGCGTTCAGCACATGCGGCCGGTTGGGCCCAATCGTATTGACGCTGAAATCGGCGTTGTAGGTAACCTGTCCTTCTCCGGCTTTCCCTTTTTTGGTCGTTACCAGAATAACGCCGTTGGCACCCCGCGCCCCGTAAATAGCCGTCGACGACGCATCTTTCAGCACCTCAACCGAGACAATGTCGTTCGGGTTAATGTAGTCGATGGCCGAGCTGAACTGGTTCTGGTTACCCTGCGGCAACATCACCCCATCGACCACATACAGAGGGTTGTTCGACGAGTTGATCGAGCTGAACCCCCGAATCCGAATGGTTGTGCGACCACCCGGACGGCCTGAGTTCGTGTTTACCTGCACACCAGGCAACCGACCCGACAGCGCCTGATTGAGCGAAGGTGCGGGGCGTTCGTACAACTGCGACTGCTTGACCGTAGCCACGGCACCGGTTAAATCAGATTTCCGGGCCGTACCGTAGCCGATGACGACCAGTTCGTCGAGTGCTTTGTTGTCATTCATCAAAGCCAGATTGATCGAGGTCTGATTGCCAACCGTTACCTCCTTGGCCATATACCCCACATACGAAAATACCAGGATCGAGTTTCCGTTGGGTACACTGAGGGCATAGTTCCCCTGCACGTCTGTCGTTGTTCCCTGCTGAGTGCCTTTCACAACGACACTTACACCGGGCAATACGGCCCCCTGTTCATCTTTTACCTGACCGTTTATCCGTCGGTCCTGGGCAAAAGCACTGCTACACAGTAGCCAGCTCACTATAAGAATACGTGCCACATGAGCCACTCGTTGTAAATGGTTTTTCATGATAGTTGATTGGAAAAATGAACGAATAGTTTAGGGTTTACCCGAGATGGGGTATATCCACAGAAGAGCTCGATTTTATTATTCTAATTAAAATATTTTAATATATCCTTCTTTTTTTCACATTACTTCGTAATTTTTTTAAGTAATAACTACCAAAAAATTTTAAACCCTATTCCATTTTATACTTATACGTCGATTAGTCAACAATTACCTCACAGGTAGATGAGATTCCACGCATTAATCCGTTAATTTAACTCTGTGCCTGACGTGATCAGGCCGCAGTGTTTTTTCGGAACAATAACTATACTGGCAGCTAGCAGATTGCAGCCCACATACCTGTAGTACATGCATCAATTAACCCCACTATTCCGTTTGATTGCTGCTTACCGGCAAGCTGGGCTATCAGGGCAGAACAACTAATTCATAGCTGCCAGCAGTGTTCATCTATGAAGGTTAAAACCATTGCACACGCCTGGCATATCAAGTATAAATACTGGTCAGGCGTAATCGAACTACCAGAGAAATGAATGTCTGCTGCCGGTTTGAAAAAAGTTAACCTGTTTGCAAGTTCGATTCCATATTTTTCGGGTTTCATGCAAAAACGAAAAGCAGTCATTGCACCATTACCTGATGGTTTCAGGTAACATATGCCCTTAAAACAGGTTTAGAGAAGACACTAGTTACTTGCCAACTGCGCGCGGTTGGCCACTCAACGAACAACATATGGATAGCATCAACCGCAATCAGCCTGAAGACAATCATCAGGATTTGCAACGTACCCAGGCCGGCCAAAAAATAAAGGAGTTGGCTACCAAGACAAACACCTGTTTTTTCTGCACAAACATTAGCACGGGTCAGCCACTGACGGTGCGCCCCATGTCGGTACAGAAAGTAGATGAGCAGGGAAACTTCTGGTTCCTGAGCGCAAACGATAGCCACAAGAATCAGGAAATTCAGTCAGATGACTACGTTCAGCTTCTATTCCAGGGATCAGCCCATTCCGACTTCCTGAGCATCTACGGCACGGCCACGATCTCAACCGATAAGGAGTTGATAAAAGAGCTGTGGGAGCCAATTCTCAAAACATGGTTTACCGAAGGTGTCGACGACCCTCGAATAACCGTTATCAACGTAGCAACCCGGGAGGGCTACTACTGGGACAACAAGCATGGTGATGCTGTGGCCCTTCTGAAAATGGCTGCCGGTGCTGTGCTAGGTAAAACTCTCGACGATTCCATTGAGGGGCAGTTGACGGTGTAAAAATCACCATTCTGACGAAGGCGTCCTTACAAAACCAGTTATACCAAAAATTGCTTCGCGTGCTGGCTCTTTGACCGCACGCGAAGCAATTTTCGTATCTACAAGTAAGCCTCCCCTATGGTATGTACGACGTACCTACAACCAGCTTATCACCTGAAAAATCTACCTCAAGGAGATGAGGAATTCGTATGGAACGCCCGCTACTGCTTTTATGGCTGTGAATGGCCATCAACCACTTACCATTTAGCGTGCGAAACAGCATGCCGTGGCCGTAATTTGGTGGCGTTATCGGGTCGTTTTCCTGCACCCAGGGGCCGTCCAGTGTACCGCTTTTCGAGTAGGCCACCCCTTGCGTATACACATCGTAGATCCAGCTGGTCCAGATCATGCCCAACCGACCGGTACCAGTACGGAATAGATATGGTCCGTCTGTTACTTTATTCGGGCCCACCTTACCATTCTCTTTTTGCCGGCTCCACGGGCTATCACTGGCCCGAAAAAGAAGCTTACCCTCCCCTACCGACCCGCTTAAATCGGGCTTAAGCTCTATTTTCTCGATAGTGCCGTTCAGGTTTTGCAGCCATTCGTAGCAGTAAACCATATAGGGCTTTCCATCTTTATCTACCCAGAATGTGCCATCCAACGTCGGTTTGTTGGCAGGCAGATAAGTAGGATCGGCCATGGGTACATAGGGCCCCTCAGGGCTGTCGCTGACTAACACATGACTGGCCCGCCGTTCAATGACATTCTCGCCAACGGTATCAATTTTTACGGCCCGATTGGTGAAGGTGGCAAAGTAGTAGTATTTGCCTTTATAGTCGTGCAGTTCGGCGGCCCAAATCATCGGATTCTTCCCCATCCAGGATTCAGGGTCAGTTTTAACAGGATTGAACGGACCAGTCCACTTTTTCAGGTCGCTGCTTCTCCACAACATACCTCCCGTACCGGTCATGTAGTAGATTGAAGTCTTTTTATCCGCCAAAATAAACGGGTCGCTCAAGCGAATCGAATCCAGCGGAATGTCCTGCCTAAGCGTCGGCACCCTATTTTGAGAGAAAACAAAGGTTATACTATTTAATAGCATGACTGCGAGTACTATTGCTTTTCCACTCATTTAACGGTTCGCTACCTATTGTTCGACGCTACCCTAACCGATAGCCATCATTATCAAAGCATGGCCAACTTTGATGTTACTGTTGGTAAAAAAGTAGTATCAAGACGCTACAGATAGAAACAGCGACTGCGGCCAGCCGCCAGTTTCTCGTATTCAAAGTACCGAAACAGAGTTAATTTCGGGGTTTTTGAACGCTTATAGTGGAGACGCAGGGATTTGAACCCTACTTCGCGCTTTCTACAGGCTTAGTTGTGATTGGCATTGTTGGGTGGGCAACTGGCCTATTGACAACCAGATGGAGCACTGTCTGGCTACTAGCTGGGCAGGTATACGCTGAAGGTAGCGCCTTGGCCTGGTTGGCTGGTTGCTACGATTGCTCCGCCGTGATTGGTCGCTACTTTTTCACAAATGGCCAGTCCAATACCGGTTCCGCCATATTTGGCCCTTCCGTGCAGGCGCTGAAAGACGTGAAAGATCCGGTCAGTGTACTTCTGCTCAAAGCCAATGCCGTTGTCGGTTACATCGATCCGGTAATACACGTCGGCGTAACGGGCTAGTTTCAGGCTGGGTGGCAACGTACCTGCGTCAAGCTGCTGGTAACGCACCCTGATCTGAGGAGCTACAGTCGGCTGGCGGAACTTCAGGGCATTGCCAAGCAGGTTCTGGAATAGCTGCTTCAGTTGGGTTTCATCTCCCGTTAAGGTGGGTAATGGGTCAACGGTGATTGTTGCCTCTGTCTCTTCAATCAATAGGTCCAGATCAAGAAGCACCTGACTAACAACCGTGTTCAGGGAGAGCGGCACTCTGTTTTCCTGATGGGTGGCAATCCGCGAATAGGCCAGTAAGTCCCGAATCAGGATAGACATCCGGCTGGCGGCGGCCTGCATGCGCTGAAGGTAGTCGATTCCACCGCCCAGGTCTCCACTATGTTGTTCCTGCAATAGCTGCCCAAACGACTGAATCTTGCGTAAAGGCTCCTGCAAATCGTGGCTGGCCACATAGGCAAACTGCTGAAGATTCTCGTTAGAGCGGCTCAGCAGGTGGTTTAACTCATTGAGCTGGTCGTTCGTCATGGCCATATCGTCGTAGCTCTCCTGCAGCTCCTCATTGATCTTCAGCAGCTCTTCATTGGCGGCATCCAGCTCTTCGGTACGCTTCTGCACCTGCTGTTCCAGCACCATCTGTAATTCCCGCTGTACTGTTATATCCTTGACTGTGCCTTCAATTTGGAGGGGCTTTCCGCTAGTATCGAAAAAAGCCTGTCCTATTGCCTGCAGCATACGCCGCTGGCCAGTTCGGGCACTGACAACCGAGTGAATGAGGTCGTAGCGCCCATCCGAACCAGGCAGCAGTGTATTGAAGAGGCTGGCCCGTACATGGTCCCGATTGCGCTCACCAACGCCCCTCAGAAACGATTCGGTCCCGACTGTCTGGGTATCGAAGCCAAACCAGTCAGCAACGCGCGCTGATACAGTAACCTGGTTGGTGGTCAGGTCGATGCTGAAGTTACCAAGTTCAGCCAGGTTGATGGCATTGCGCAGGGCATCCTCACTTTCCCGTAAATCGAGCTCAATCTGTTTGTTTTGGGTAATATCGGCCGCATGAACGATCAGGCCAAGGACGTTTCCCCACTCCGACTTATGCGGGGTGTAGGTGATAGCCAGCCAACGGCTTTCACCCATTCGCGACGGGCTCCACAATTCATACCCCACCTGCTGCCCTGCATAGGCTGCAGTTAACTGCGGCAATACCTTCTGATACGCAACCTCGCCAAGAAACTCCCGCACCGTTTTGCCAAGCGCTTCGGTGGCATCAACACCAAACCACTTCCTAAACGTCTCGTTATATGACTGGTACCGTTGCTGATCGTCCAGATAGAAGATCATGGCGGGAACCGTGTTGCGCAGTAGTTTCAGATGCGCTTCATTATCCGCCAGCCGTTGGTAAGCCAATACCTGCTCGGTCACATCGACGGCCGTATTCAGGGTGGCGTATACCTGGCCCTGGCCATTTCGTAGTGGCTTGAGTGAGAAATTAAAGTAGTAGGTGCTCACCTGCCCATCTATGGCCAGTTGCGCCGGCGTTGCCAGGGCCTGGTACGGCTCTCCGGTAGCATATACCTGGTCGATCAGTTCAAAAAAGTTTTGCCCGGCCAGCTCAGGCACCGCCTCACGAAACGGATGACCAAGCACCGAGCGGTCTTTACCCCAGAACATCAGGATCGTATCATTGGCTAGCTCTATCCGATGGTCAGGTCCCACATGAAGCGCCATAGCCACAGGCGATACCTCGATCACACGGCGTAGCTGGGTGCGGCTATCTTCCAACACCTGACGGTCAAGCACCTGCTGGGTTACATCCTGACCTATACCCGCAAAACGGTACGCTTCACCGCCTGGCGTAAAATAGCTTTGTCCCCGAAAATGCACCCAGCGCAGTTGGCCATCGTCGATGCCAATTGTGCGGAATATCTGATCATAGTTCACTTTATAGTGTGGATCGATCGCTCGCTCTATTGCCTGAGTGATTCGATCGCGATCATCGGGATGTACGCCCTGAACAGCCTCTTCGAAGGTGAGGGACGTAGCCCTGGCAAACCCGAAAAGTTCTCGACACCGCTCATCCCAGACCACCTGATTCGTCCTGGGATCCAGTTCCCAAACCCCAAACCCAGCAGCCTGGATGGCGAAGTTGATATCAAGCCGTTCATTTAATGCGGTCAGTTGCTCGGGTTGTTTTGGCAAGTGGTTCATCGATGGAAAAGACGGATGGTTGAGTAGCTGCCTGATCTAATGAGGAATCAATTGATTTTCACTAATCGGAGTTAACAATAACTGGGTAGGCTTAGACGTGTTTGTCACTCGCTTGGATACGGCTACCAGTTGCTCGCTTTGAGCAAGTGAATCAGCCTGTTTTTTTATCAACACTGTGTTTTATTATACAAAAAATTATGAAAAGCTGACCAGTAAATTGGTCGCACTGTCTCAATAAGTTTGCCAGCAAAAATAAGAACTATGTCTATTACTTAAGTAGAGTTTTATTGTTAATTCCGGAGTCGATCAACTTATTTCATCTTTTTTACTCGTATATAAATCCAGAAAAAATGGCCATAACGTATATTATTAGAGATTGGGGAATTTATATTCTGGCCTAGAAATTGAGTAGTATTTTAATGAACGCTTACACATTTATTCAACTGTTTTAATGAAAACTTCTACACTCTCCTTCGCGGGAGCTGCCATGGCAGCTCTATGTCTCATCGGCTGTTCATCAGACCAGCAGCAAACCAATTTGGCGCCCAAGCATAATGGCGACCCGCTCGAAACAGCTTACCCCCGCCAGTCAGGCACTGTGCAGTCAGGTACGTATCGTGGCCAGCCAATAACCTACCGGGCCATCAATGGAAAAGCTGTATATCAGGGAGATATCATTCTGTCTACCAGCGATTTATCCGACGCAGACCACGCCACAGAAGGAACAGGCAGAACGCTGAAAAGCCTGCGCTGGACCGGAAAAATTGTTTATTACACCATTGATCCTACCCTACCTTATCAGGATCGTGTCACCGCAGCCATTGCGCATTGGGAAGCCAACACCGCCATTCGGTTTGTGCAGCGTACAACCCAATACAGCTACGTTACCTTCAAACCAGGTGGCGGTTGCTCGTCGTATGTAGGGCGGCTTGGGGGTCAGCAGTTTATCACGCTGGGCGATTGGTGCACAACGGGGAATACTATCCACGAAATTGGGCATACTGTTGGACTATACCACGAACACAGCCGCGCCGATCGCGACAACTCGGTCACCATTTTGACGCAAAATATTCAGCCTGGCTACGAGTCCGATTTTCAGACGTATGTGCAGCAAAACAAGGATGGCTTTGATCAGCCGGGTGGGTTCGACTTCAATTCGGTGATGATGTACCACTCCTGGAGCTTCTCGGTGAACGGGCAACCAACCATCACCAAGAAAGACGGCTCTACCTTTACCGGTCAGCGTGATGCGCTCTCGCCGCTGGATATTGCTACGGTACAGGCTATGTACCCCTAGGGCGTCTAATTGCTCTGTCAATCTACGTTTTGTTTAAAGCCCAAAGTTGCGCTGCACGATGAACCTGTGGCGCAACTTTGGGCTTTTACCTGTAGACACTGCTCATTTCTTCATGGCTTCTCCCGACTCCAGCGCCGCAATTCCACCCTACGACCCCTTTGCATCGCTACGCATACCCGATTTTCTGTATTATATCCTCAACTCGTTTTTCTTTACGATCACTCTCCTGATTCAGGAAGTAATTCTGGGCTACGAACTTTACAAAATCACGCGCGACCCACTGGCTTTAGGGTTGGTTGGGCTGGCCGAAGCCATTCCGTTCATCGCACTTTCCCTTTTTGGTGGTCACCTAGCCGACCGGCGTGATAAAAAGCGGATCCTTCAGATCAGTTTGCTCGTCGTTATGCTGGGGTCGGTTATTTTGTATGCTGCCTTTCAGCCGGCCGTTGTCAGTCAGTTTTCGCAGACAACCCGATTAGCCGTTATTTACGGCGTGCTCATGCTGATCGGAACCGCCCGTGGCTTTTATTCGCCGGCCAGTTCGTCGCTCAAACCGTTTCTGGTGCCCCGTGAGTTGTACGCTAATTCCTCGACCTGGAGCAGTTCATTCTGGCAGGCCGGGGCCATTGTCGGGCCTGGCGTTGCGGGAGTCCTCTACGCCACGATCGGTTTTGAGAATACGCTGCTGACCGCCATTTTTCTGTACATACTCTGCTTTATTTTCCTGTCATTAATCAAGCGGCATCCGGTTGTCAGTACTCAATCCCTAACCGATGTTGGCTTCTGGAGTAGCCTACGCGAGGGGTTTGCATTCGTCTTCAGCAACCGGATCGTTCTCTACGCTATTTCACTGGACCTGTTCTCGGTGCTGTTTGGCGGCGTGGTGGCCATCCTGCCCATTTTCGCCGAAGACATTCTGAAAGTTGGTGCTGAAGGGCTGGGTGCCTTGCGGGCTGCTCCATCGATCGGGGCGGTTATTACCATGTTGGCCATGGCAAAATACCCGCCCACCCACAATGCCTGGCGCAATATGTTGCTAGCGGTAGTGGCGTTTGGTGTGGCAACCATTGTCTTTGCCCTCTCAACCAATTTCTATCTGTCGCTGATTATGCTGGCGCTTACCGGTGCGTTCGACAGCGTTAGCGTCATTATCCGCCAAACGATCATGCAGATATTCCCGCCCGATCATCTCCGCGGACGGGTGGCGGCCGTGAATGGCATTTTCGTTAGCTCGTCCAACGAGATTGGCGCGTTTGAATCGGGCGTGGCGGCACGGATACTAGGCACGGTCCGGTCAGTACTGGCGGGCGGCGTGGTTACCGTTCTGGTTGTCAGCTACATATATACACGCTCAAAAGATCTGTTTAAAGTCAGACTTAGCTAAGGAACGTACCTGACTGCGGCTGATCGTAGTTGGTCAATCGTGCTTTGTAGCTGCTCACGCTTTGCTTTTTCCTGTTTGTCAACGCCTGCTGTCAGTGCCGCTTGCTGGTCGGCGGGAGTAGCCCTCATCCTGATTCCATGACGGTCGCTTTTTTACCCCTCGGAGTAAGCAACGTTATGGTCGCTCAGGAACCGTTTAATAACGTCGACGTGTACGCAGGCACCTACATTCAGGAATGGATAGTTCGAAACGCGGGCTTTTCGGCCATTGACCATCACGTCGCGCCCCTCGATATCGAAGCCCAAATGGAGATGACGCGTTTCGGCCTGCATGCCGTAAACCAGCCCATTCACATCAAATAAAGGACCGCCGCTCTGACCGCGCAGGCCCGGCGTGCTCAGTTCTATACCGGTTACGTTAGTGCCATTATCCGATAACAAGCGGGTAATGATCCCGTCGATCGGAAACTTCGGCGTAACATCCCGTCCATCGCTCACCCATTCTATATCATCGTTGGGCTCATTGTAGCGATAATTGGTAAACTCAGGAAACGGATAACCCAGTCGGCATAGCGACCGGCCCGGACGAGCCCGTGAGCTATCCCGTAGGAAGGTGGCGTGGCCTTTATACAGGGTGCGGTTGTACCCGATAAACCGAATCAGGGCCAGGTCATACAGCGGGTGCAGGTCTACTTTCAGTTCCGTGAACTGATCCACACAGTTCATGAACATATTCCGGACCCGGATAACAGTTTCACCCTTGAAGCCGTACTTCGTTTCCAGTTTCTGCAATAGATGGGCGTAGTTTTTATCGCGCTGAAACTGCCGGAGTTCAGCTCTGAAGGCGTTGAACTGACCAAAAATTGAATCAGACTGAACAATCAGCTCGGCAACATGCTTGCAGGTGATGGCGCAGGCTTCATCGTTGACAAAGAAAAGGGTAGCCGAGCCGGGAATAACTTCATTGTGGCCATAAAGCCGGATAATAGAATGAATGGGGCGGGTAAATGGATCGACAAGGTCAATCGCGTCTGCAAACATAGGTTGTGATCTAAGCTGCAAAAATAGCGTCTGTAGCGACGCAAGCGCTTGCATCGCTACAGACAGCCACGAATTAAATCTTCGTCAGCACTACATCAATGCGCCGATTCTGCTGTCGGCCTTCGGTATTATCGTTTGAAGCCGTTGGTTTCTCAGCACCGAACCCCTGCGTGGTGATTCGGTTAGCTGCCACCCCGGCCGACGTAAGTACCGACCGAATGGCATTTGCCCGATCGAGCGACAACTTTTTGTTCGCCGCCGCATCACCTGTGTTATCGGTGTGCCCCTGAATATTGATCTGCAACGTCGGATAGGCGTTCATAATCTCGATCAGGTCGTTTACGTTCGGTTGCGATTCACTCGTAATCCGGGTCGAATTGGTTTCGAACGTCAGGTTTTCAAACGTGAACGTGCGGGGCAATGGCCGGGTTTTCCCAGCCAGAAACTGCGCCAGATTTGCGTTGAAGGTATTGGGAATCACCCTGATCCGGCGACCACCGGGCAACTCCATCTGCCGCTTTTCTTCAGCCGCAGCCGCAGCGGCACCCGCCGGTCCACCCGGCAACGTACCTGCGGGCGTTCCGTTCGACTCAGCCACGTTGGCCCGGGTTGTAGCGGATGTATCTTCTCGGTTGTCTGGCTCAGACCGGGCTGTGGTATCGGTGTATACGCCGTCTGTAGCTGTCTGTGGTTGGCTGCACTTCTGAATGATCAGGAACAGGATGAGTGCCCCGACGGCAATCATTGCCCACCGCAGCCAGTTGACATTTTCCCGTTCGCGTTCAACCAGCGGACTTTTGGGAATATCAGGGTTAACAGGTGTACTCATAAACGTAGTCACCTGCTGCCCTTCGCCCGTGTCCGGGCCACCCAGCTTATCGAATCCGAGCGATGTGGCCAGGCCAGCCAGTCCAGCCGGAATACCAGCCCGGATGTCGGCCACCTGCCCACCAACGAGTGTACTCATATTCAGACCCGTCATTCCGTTTTCGAGAGACTGCCGCCCCAGTACACCTTCGAGAACCGCCCCAACAAGATCCATCAGGCTCAGGGCCGAGGTCCGATTGATGTGGCTGTGCTGGGCAATTGCACGGGCTACCTTATCGACATTCGTTGGCAGCACCCGTTCAATGAATGTGCTTCCCGACGACACGGCTTCGTGCGTTTCGGCGGCCGTGTCGCTCACCTGGGCGATGTCGAGCGGGGTACCGGATTTGGTATACGACGTATGACGGAGAAAGTCGACAATTTCGTCGGCGTCGGAAAGCGTGTGGGTACGTTGTGCTAAACCACCAAGTACGATAGGAATAATTGCCTTGATGGCCGTGCCTGTATTGGCAGGCGACTCGCCAATCCGTTGGCCTAGCTGGTCAATGACCGAGGGCGTGAACTGATCGGATAGATAAGTAAGCAGATTAACAGCCATGTCTGATTTAGAATAGTGAATCAGGCTATCAACCGCGGGGCAAAGGGGAATGTTACGGATACTTAGGCTACTGGGGAATGGTTAATCGGTTGATTGGTTGGCTTACGGACTGGCGCTGTCAGGAAACAGCAACGGTCTGCGGAGCAGTCAACCAATCAACCGATTAATCAATCACCCCTTCTTATCTACTGCATGGCCGCCAAACTCATTTCGCAGTGCTGCCACCACTTTGCCAGAGAACGTATCCTCCTGCAGTGACCGATACCGCATCAGCACCGACATGGCGATGACCGGTGTTGGAACACCCATGTCCAGCGCCGTTTCCAGCGTCCATTTTCCTTCGCCCGACGAGTGCATCCGGCCCAGAATACCTTCCAGCTTTGCATCTTTCGTGAACGCACTTTCCGTCAGCTCCATCAGCCAGCTACGGATAACCGAACCGTTGTTCCACATCTTGGCAACAGCCTGATAATCATACGGAAACGGACTTTTTTCCAGCACCTCGAAGCCTTCGGCAATCGACTGCATCATGCCGTACTCAATTCCGTTATGGACCATCTTGGTAAAGTGGCCACTACCAGCCGGCCCCGTGTAGAGGTAACCGTTCTCAACTGACATATCGGTAAACACCTGTGCGATGTACGATACTACATCAGGATCACCACCAACCATCGTACAGGCCCCGTTCAGTGCCCCTTCCATACCGCCACTTGTGCCGCAGTCTACGTAATTGATGCCTTTTTCTTTCAGCATTGCGTAGCGGCGCATCGTGTCTTTGTAATGCGAATTCCCTCCATCAATTAAAATATCACCTTCGCTGACAAGTGGCAACAGTTGGTCGATCACCCGGTCGATCAGCGGACCAGCCGGAATCATCAGCCAGAGTACGCGTCGCCCCTGTAGCGAGTTGCATAGGTCGGGTAGCGTAAGCACACCCTGAGCACCTTCTGCTTTTATGTCATTCACCAACCCCTCGTTGATGTCATAACCTATTACTTCGTGCTTATGGCGCAGTAAGTTGAGCACCATATTAAAGCCCATTTTACCAAGGCCAACAAATCCAATTTGCATAAAACAGACGGAGAGTGGAGTGAAACTAAATGCCGGAAATAGCCCCGAAAAGCCGCGTAATGTTACGCATAGCCCGGCATTTATCCCACGGCGGTCGTCGGAATCTGCCCATATGGTTCATCAGACAACACAATTTGCAACACGAAATCATCTACTTCAATCGGCTGATTCATCAGCACACGTGCGTTGAAAAATGCCCAGAGCATTTCGTCGGATGGGTCGTAGAACTGATGCAGGCGGGCTAGATCCTGTATACTTGCTTTCAGCGGAGAAGCCACGTTTTGTTGGTTGTGTTGGGTAAACATGGTCGAATGTTTAGAGGGTAGCAGGTCAATAACCTGTTCATAGTGAGAAGGTTTATTAAAAAATACAGTCAATTTCTAATTTACCTGAACAAACGAGACAACGATTACTTTTTTGTTAGTTTACTGATAAACAGGAACTAAGGGCGAATCTGGCCTGCCGATTGCTGAAAATATGCCAATCGACGTTGTAGTGGCTGAAAACTGCCTTTCTTTTGCTCCCGGAAAACAAACACATCATGATCAATTTGTCAGGCTCTATTTCATGCCTGTTTATAGCCACCGGGCTTTTTCTGGGAATCAGCCAAGCTAGTGTAGCAAAACCCAAGCCAAAAAAACTAGTAAAAGTCTGGGAGTCAGACTCTACCCTGCTGCGTACGCCCGAATCGGTTCTGTTCGATGCCGCATCGGAGATCGTCTACGTGGCCAACATCGACGGCAAAGCTGACGAACTGGATGGCAACGGTTTCATTAGCCAGATGACAACCGACGGTAAAGTCACGAATCTGCGCTGGGCCACTGGCCTAAACGCCCCTAAAGGCATGGGGCTGTTTAAAGGGAAACTTTATGTAACGGACGTGTATCGGCTGGTTGAAATCAACACAGCAACGGGTCAGGTTGAAAAAACATATGACGCCATTGACCCCAAAAATGCCTTCCTGAATGATGTCACGGTGACCAACGATGGCATAGTCTACGTATCGGATAGCCGGTTCGATAAAATTTACCGACTCAAAGACGGTAACTGGGAAGTCGTCATGTCGGGCGAGCAACTAAACAAACCGAACGGTCTGCTTGCCGAAGGAAAAAACTCCCTGCTAATTGGCAGCACCAAGATCGGTGCCCTGCGTCGGGTAGATTTGGCAACGCAAAAAATAACAACCATTGCCGAGGGAATGACCGTTACCGACGGCATCGTCTCCGATGGGAAAGCGGGCTTTTTCGTATCTGACTGGAATGGTCAGGTATTTTTCGTCGACAAATTGGGGGAAAAGCAGAGTCTGTTGGATACCCGCGCCAGCAAAATCAACTCGGCCGATATTGAGTACATCAAACGCGGAAAGTTACTCCTCGTTCCAACATTCTTTAAAAACACGGTTGTTGCCTATCGTGTCGAGTAGCCACGGTTACCCTTTCCGAGGCATCTACCTGTCGGCAGTAACGTAGCTAACCAGAGTAAGACGACGCAGGCGGATTTGCTTCGCGCTTGTGGTCTCTCGATTGGACGTAACCGCATACGTTGCCTCTATTCTAAACCCGGTCTGCTGCACAGTGCCGGGTTTTTTCATGTGCGTACGCTGCCAGTCTGTTGAGCCGTTTCATTGCCCGGTCAACTTTTTATCATGCTCCATGCAACGCACACCGCCCATGCGCTCATCTATTGTATAGTTGGCCCTACTACCCAGTACGCCCAGGCAGTCCACATCATCAGAAACCACTAATCCCAATAAACCAGCCGTTCATGTAAGATAAGGTACTATGTACTGCATAGTACCTTTGTTTTACACTATCAATAACGGCCGAGGCCACCTTTCCTTATGCGATTAGTCATTCTACTCTCCGTTCTATACTGGTATTCATCTACGCTGGCAAACGCTCAGCAGGCGATCAGAGGCTCAATCTCCGGTCAGTGCATCGACCAGGCTGATAAGCCACTGCCGTTTTCAACGATGCTGCTCGTCAAAGCAAGTGATTCAACACTGGTGAAAGGTGCCGTTGCCGACGCAGAAGGAACGTACCTGTTTGATCATATCGCAGCCGGTCAGTATCTGGTGGCTGCGCAACAGGTCGGTTACGCGAAAAACTACACGGCGGCATTCTCGCTGGATGCCGATCATCTAACCATCAAGTTGCCCGTACTGAAGCTTGCTGAAGAACAACGGAAACTTGCCGAAGTAACGGTGGTAGCCAAGCGGCCATTCATTGAGCAACAGGTTGACCGCATGGTTGTGAACGTTGAGAACAGCGCCGTTGCTGCAGGCAATACGCTGCTGGAAGTACTTGAGAAAGCCCCCGGTGTCACGGTTGATCAGCAGAATGAGGAACTCAAAGTGCGGGGCAAAAGTGGTGTTATCGTTGAAATAGATGGCAAACGTTCTTACCTGTCTACGCAGGAATTGATGAATCTGCTACGCAATACCCCCAGCGATAACGTCGAAAAACTAGAGGTAATCACTAATCCGTCAGCGAAGTACGATGCGGCGGGTAACTCAGGCATCATCAATATCAAGTTCAAGAAGAATAAGAATTTCGGCACCAACGGCACCTTCACGATTGGTGCCGGTCAGACACTGCAACCGAATGGTCGTGGCCGCGCATCAACCTCATTGAACCTGAACCACCGCGAAGGGAAAGTAAACCTGTTTGGCACCTACAGTTTCGGGCAATACAACAACTTCAACCGGAACGACATCTATCGCCGCATTCCATACCAGGGCAACGTAACGTATTTCGATCAACACAGCAGCCGGTTTAGCAGCAGCCAAAACCATAACTTCAAGTTGGGTACCGACTGGTCAATGTCGAAAAAAACTACTATTGGCCTACTGTTCAGTGGATTTTCAGAAGCCTGGAATCAGCCCAACTCACAAAGCAATACAGACATCCTGAACGAACAACTTACCGTGACACGCCGGTTTTCTACCAATGGTGTGACGGGAAACAACCTGACCAATCTGAATTATAACCTGAATGCCAAGCACCAGTTTGACGATAAGGGCCGGGAGCTGAGCGCCGATGTCGACTACGTTACTTACGATGGCCGTTCGCGCAATACGTTGGGTACGCAGTATTTCTCTCCCGATGGAAGTGCTACCGGCCGCCCCGATTCAGTGCGTAACACCATGCCCTCGAGCATCAACATTCTGGTGGCCAAACTTGATTACGCCCACCCACTAGGGACTGGAAAGTTTGAAGCGGGCCTGAAAAGCAGCCGGGTACAGTCAGACAACGATCTTACGTTTGAAACAAAATCAGACGTATGGGCCGTTGACCAAACCCGCTCGAACCGATTTATTTACACAGAAAACATATCGGCGGCCTATGCCAATTACAGTACTAAACTGGGCAAGAAAACACAGTTACAAACAGGCCTGCGCCTTGAGCATACCCAATCGGTTGGCAACTCAGTAACGCTGAATGACCTTCGGGAACGTACCTACACCAACCTGTTCCCCAGCGTATTCCTGACGCAGCAGCTGGATACGAACAACGCCCTGTCGCTAAATTACAGCCGCCGGATCGACCGTCCGAACTACCAGACGCTGAACCCCTTTATCTTCTTCCTCGATCCGTACACGTATCAGCAGGGTAACCCGAACCTTCGGCCTCAGTTTACCCACTCGCTCCAGTTGACGCATACGTTCAAGCAGGTGTTCATCACCACGCTCGCCTACAGCCGCATCAGCGACGCCATCATTAGCGAAGTGCCCCACCAGATCCCGGCCGAGAACAAAACGTATGTGACCAGCGAAAACATTGACCATCAGGATAACATCAATCTGACGATCAGCTTTCCGGTGAAGGTGACGAAGTGGTGGCAGATGCAGACCAACCTGTCGGGCTTCTACAACAATTACAAGACCTACTACAATGATCAGTTGCTGACCCTGCAACAGACTTCGTGGAATGTGTATAGCAGCCAGAACCTCACCTTGAGCAAAACAATGTCGGTTGAGGTAAGTGGCTACTACAACGGCGCCGGCGTCTACGGGTTTTACCGGTACCAGCCACAAAGCGCCCTGTCGATAGGCATTCAAAAGCAGGTTTGGGAAAAGAAAGGGCGGTTTAGCCTCAATATCAACGACATTTTCTGGGGCAATAAATTCAGCGGCCTTGCCAAGTTTCAGGATATCGACTTTGCTATTAAATCCTTCTGGCAAAGTCGCGTTGTTCGGGCCTCGTTCACTTACCGCTTCGGCAACCAGAACGTGAAAGCCGCCCGCCAGCGTAACACCGGCGCCGACGATCTGAAAAACCGCATGCAATCAGGCAGTTAAGCCTACAAGATTTTTTTTGATTAGTTTAGGTTAAGTAAACCAAAAAGCCAGTCCCATGATGAGGACTGGCTTTTTTTATTGGCCGACCTGTTTTTACGCCTTTAAAGAATAAATGAACATATAGTACATTAACTAACCATAGTTGAGTGAACTTTGCCTACAAGCATCATTCAACATATGAAGTTAGTTTCAATATACATGACCAGCCTGCTCATACTGGTTATGAGCCTGCCCGGCTGTAAGCAAACCGACGTAAACACATCAGGTTCGACTCTTCCAACGCGGGATAATAACCTGGCCCTGGGAAACCCCTCAAACGCAGGTACGTCGGATGTGAACAATTACCTGATTGATAAAGGGATGTTTGTCATTGGCTACAACGCCGGTCGCGGCGGTGCCAATTGGGTAAGCTGGCATCTGTCTACGGCCTGGAAAGGGGCAGCTGACCGTTACAGCGGCAATTTTATTCCCGAAACAACGCTACCGGCTGGTGCCTACCAGGTACGTCATGCTGATTACACCAACTCTGGTTTCGACCGGGGGCATCTGTGTCCGTCAGATGATCGCGACTCAACGGCGGATGAAAACCGCGTGACATTCACCCTCTCGAACATTGTACCACAGGCGCCACGCTTTAATCAGCAAAGCTGGCGGTTACTGGAAGATTACACCCGGTCATTGCTGGCATCCGGCAACGAATGCTATATCATCGCCGGAAGCACCGGACAAGGCGGAACGGGCAATAACGGGGCAGCAACCACACTAGCCGGAGGCAAGCTAACCGTACCGGCTGCTCTCTGGAAAGTCATCGTGGTGTTACCCGTCGGCAGTAATGATCTGCAACGGATCAACGGACAAACCCGCGTAATTGCCGTCTGGATGCCCAATACCAACGCCGTTGGCGACGAGAAGTGGTCAGACTACCGGGTGAATGTTGATCAGATCGAGCAACGAACAGGATACGATCTTCTGGCAAACCTTCCTGAAGCCATACAACGGGTAATCGAAGCTAAAACAGACCAGGCAACGGTTCAATCGCTGTACCTGACCGTACAGTAGCAGCGTGCGTTGTCGTTCCCAATGTGCCATCTTGTCAGCCTGAATAGAATTGGCAGTGGATTTGCACCTACCTTTGCAACCCGATTTAGCGAGAAATACGACCTGTTTGTATGGAAAATAAAGACATTGTGGACGAGTCTGTACCACAACCTGACAACTCAACCGAACCCATTACAACCGAAGAGGCAGAAGTTATTAACGGCGGCGTGACCGACGAAGTAACTGAACCGGCCGAAGCCATTGGCTCTGAACTGGCGGTAATGAAAGATAAATACCTGCGCCTATACGCTGATTTTGAGAATTTCCGTCGGCGCACGGCCAAAGAAAAGCTGGAGTTGATATCAACCGCCAGCGAAGGTCTGATGGTAACCCTGCTGCCCGTAGTCGATGATTTCGAGCGAGCCATGCAGGCGCTCGACTCTACAACTGACGTTGCCGCTGCCAAGGAAGGCATCAATCTGATTTACAGCAAACTTACGAAGGTGTTGGAAAACAAAGGCCTGAAGCCGATGACCAGCAAAGGCGAGCCATTCAATGCCGATCTGCACGAATCTGTAACGCAGTTCCCCGCCCCTACCGAAGACCTGAAAGGCAAAGTAATTGACGAAATTGAAAAAGGGTACCTGCTTAATGATAAGGTTATCCGCTACGCTAAAGTGATTGTAGGAGCATAGATGAATTAAGAAGTATGCGTTAAGAAGTGAGAGCGGCGGACTGTTCTTACCTTCTTAACGCTTACTTCTTAATTTCTTAAGAGATGGCAACGAAACGCGATTTTTACGAGATTCTGGGGATTGACAAGAAAGCCTCAGCGGACGACATTAAGAAGGCGTACCGCAAGATGGCGATCAAGCACCACCCGGATAAAAACCCGGATGACCCCACTGCCGAGGAGAAATTCAAGGAGGCTGCGGAGGCATACGATGTCCTGAGCGACGATAATAAACGGGCGCGCTACGATCAGTTTGGGCATGCCGGACTTGGCGGAGCGGCTGGCGGCGGCGCTGGTGGGCCATCGATGGATGATATTTTCAGTCAGTTCGGCGATATTTTCGGCGATGAATCTCCCTTTGGGTCGTTCTTCGGCGGTGGGCGTGGTGGCGGTGGTCAGCAACGGCAGCGCGTTCGTCGCGGTTCTGATCTGCGTATCAAGCTGAAACTCGACCTCCAGGAAATTGCGAACGGTGTTGAGAAAAAGATTAAGGTTAAACGGCACGTTGCCTGCCAGACTTGCGGCGGAAACGGCTCAAAAAACGGCACGGCCGTTCAAACCTGCCAAACCTGTCAGGGAACGGGCCAAACCCGCAAGGTGGTCAATACCATGCTGGGGCAGATGGTTTCTACGGCTACCTGTGGTACCTGTAACGGCGAAGGCAAACTGGTAACCGACCGGTGCGACGTTTGCCACGGCGAAGGACGCGTACTGCAGGAAGACGTTATCCCGATTAAAATTCCGGCGGGCGTATCGGAAGGCATTCAACTGTCGGTAGGCGGTAAAGGTAACGTACCCCCACGCGGCGGTGTAGCCGGCGACCTGCTGATCGTTGTTGAAGAAGAAGAGGACGACGATCTGAAACGCGACGGTACTAACGTGGTGTTCGATCTGTATGTCAATTTTGTCGATGCAGCGCTGGGCACCAGTGTTGAAGTGCCGACAATCGACGGGCGGGCCCGTATTACGCTGGAAGCCGGTACGCAAAGTGGCAAAATACTTCGCCTGAAAGGCAAAGGTATTAAAGACCTGAACGGATACGGCCGCGGCGACCAGCTGATTCATGTGAATGTCTGGACGCCCAAAACACTCAGTTCCGAAGAACGTGGTATTCTGGAGAAGCTGCGGGTATCACCAAACTTCCACCCTAGGCCAAACAAAAGCGACAAAGGTTTTTTCGAAAAGATGAAAGATTTCTTCCACGGTTGAGTCTTAATTCGTTCATTGAAGAATCTGCAGCAAAACCCTGTATACGGCTAGTATACAGGGTTTTTTAGTAAATGTCCGGGTGTTTATTACAGGAAAACGGGGCGTTCATTTAGCTCTGATTTAAACCTTTAGTGTACCTAACAGGGTATGAGCGCCCGTGTACTTTTTGCCCTGTATGAGCCTCTCCCATTTTCTGGCCCACTCAGAGGTTGGGAATCGGGCGGTCGTGGAACGTTCCAGCAGCTTATTTAGGACAAGTTGGTTTTTGACTACCTGTTGCATAAGCTGGCGGCGTACCTTTGAGACTGTGAAGTGGCTCACCCTCATACTGTCTGTGTATCTGCTTGGGTTGTCGTTATGGCCCTGTTCAGATGGACCTCTGCTCCTCGATGGGCAGACGGAGCAAGCCATGATCGTAGCGGCTGCAGGATCGGAACGGTCTCATCACGAACACGACAGGTGCACGCCTTTCTGCACCTGTGCCTGCTGCGCCGTCACTATTACCGTTGTTTCTCGCTTTCACTACTCACTTCTCCCTTCGGTCGACCTAGTGACGATAGCCGTAGCTTTATTTACCTACGCGCCGGTTCACCCGCTCAATCCGATCACTGCCATTTGGCAGCCCCCCCAACTTCGGGTCTGAACACCCTTTCCGTTTATGGCTATTGACTCGACTACACCCTTCTGCGAGGGGCGCAGTTGTGCGATTGCGCATATACAGCATCTTCTTGTTACCAACCTGTTCAGATCTCACTATGCTGGATCGCATCATTCTATTTTCCATTCAGAATAAACTCATTGTGGGGCTACTAACGCTAGCCCTGGTGATTTGGGGTGGCTATTCACTCAGTCGCCTCCCCATCGACGCACTGCCCGATATTACCAACAACCAGGTACAGATCATTACGCGCAGCCCATCGCTGGCCGCCCAGGAGATTGAACGGCTCGTTACCTTCCCAATCGAACAGACGATGGCTACCGTACCTGAAGTTGTTGAGGTACGGTCTATATCGCGATTCGGGTTATCAGTTGTCACCATCGTTTTTAACGATAAAACCGATCTGTACTGGGCCCGGCAGCAAATTAGCGAGCGGCTGGTTGATGCTCGCAGTCAGATTCCGGCTGGAACGGGCGAGCCCACCATCGGGCCGGTATCAACGGGACTGGGTGAGATTTACCAGTACGTCCTCTATGCCAGACCGGGTTTCGACAACCGCTACTCGCCCACTGAACTTCGATCTATCCAGGATTGGGTGGTTCGGCGGCAACTTCTGGGTACGTCCGGCGTGGCTGATGTGAGCAGTTTCGGCGGATTAGTAAAGCAATACGAAATAGCGATCGACCCCGACCGGCTGCGGTCTTACGGTCTGAGCATCGGCGATCTGTTTACCGCCCTCTCGCGCAACAACCAGAATACCGGCGGGGCCTACATCGACAAAAAGCCCAGCGCTTACTTTATTCGTACTGAGGGGCTGGTAACTAATCTGGACGACATCGGGCGGATTGTGGTTCGGCGCACCAGCGGACGTACCCCCATCCTGATTCGCGATGTGGCCACTGTTCAGTTTGGCTCAGCCGTACGCTACGGGGCTCTGACGAGGAACGGCGAAGGGGAAGCAGTCGGCGGTCTGGTGCTCATGCTCAAAGGGCAAAACGCCAATGTGGTGATCGGGCAGGTAAAAACCCGCATTGAGCAAATTCGTCGAACCCTACCCGAAGGCGTAGATATTCACGCTTTTCTGGACCGTTCCGAACTCGTCGATCGAGCGATCAGTACAGTAAGCCGGAACCTGATCGAAGGCGCATTGATCGTCATTCTCGTCCTGATCCTGTTTCTGGGCAATCTGCGCGCGGGTTTGATTGTGGCTTCGGTGATTCCGCTGGCTATGCTCTTTGCAATCAGTATGATGAATTTCTTTGGTGTATCGGGCAACCTCATGAGCCTGGGTGCCATTGACTTCGGCCTGATCGTAGATGGAGCCGTTATCATTGTCGAAGCATCGCTGCACCATTTAGGGCTGGTTCAGGTAGCCCGGCTCACGCAGCAGCAAATGAACGAGGAGGTGTATGAATCGGCGAGCCGCATCCGCAGTTCAGCGGCTTTCGGCGAAATTATCATCCTGATTGTTTACCTGCCCATTCTGGCGTTAGTAGGCATTGAAGGCAAGATGTTCAGGCCGATGGCGCAGGTAGTCGTTTTTGCCATTGCGGGGGCATTTATCCTGTCGCTGACCTACGTCCCCATGATGTCGGCCCTTTTCTTAAGCAAGACGATCACCCACAAACAGACGTTCTCCGATCGCCTTATGGGCTTCTTTCAGCGTCGGTACCAGCCACTGTTGCGTAGAACGATGCGCCTGAAAGCTCTCGTTTTGGCCATGTCTATGGTACTGCTGGCGGGTGCGGTATGGTTGTTTACCACGCTGGGAGGCGAATTTATTCCGCAACTCAATGAGGGTGACTTTGCTGTTGAGCTTCGGGTACGCACGGGCAGCTCGCTGACCCAAACCATCGACAAATCCCTTCAGGCAGGCCGGTTGCTGCGCAAGCAGTTTCCCGAAGTGCGCGAGGTCATCGGCAAAATTGGGGCAGGCGAAATCCCCACTGACCCCATGCCCGTAGAAGCCTGCGACCTGATGGTACTTCTCACCCCCCAAAGCGAGTGGAAATCGGCAAGCAGTATGGAGGAACTGGCCGCTAAAATGGCCGAGGCCCTCGAATCCATTCCGGGCGTAGAGTTCGGGTTTCAACAACCCATTCAGATGCGCTTTAACGAGCTTATTTCGGGCGCCAAACAAGATGTAGCCATCAAGGTTTTTGGGGAAGACCTAACCGAGTTGACCCGGCTGGCCAAAAAGATCAATAACCTGGTTGGGGGCGTGGCAGGCGCAACCGACCGCTACGTGGAACAAGTGTCGGGGTTGCCCCAGATCGTGGCGAAGGTGGATCGGGAGGCGTTGGCCCGCCACGGTTTGAGCGTAGACGAAGTAAATCAGACTGTGGCGTCAGCTTTCGCCGGACAGAGTGCGGGTCTGGTGTATGAAGGTGAACGGCGTTATGAACTAACGGTACGGCTGGCCGAACATGAACGGGGCAGTATTGACGACGTGCGGGCTCTTACTATTCCTGTTGCCGACGGTCCCGCTGTGCCGCTGTCACAACTGGCCAGCGTAGAGCTACAACCCGGCCCGAACCAGATCCAGCGTGAAGATGCCAAACGACGGTTAACGGTGGGGTTTAACGTTCGGGGACGAGATGTGGAAAGCGTGGTGCTGGAGTTGCAGGAGAAACTGGCTAGTCAGATCAAGTTCCCACCCGGCTATTACGTCACCTACGGCGGCCAGTTCGAGAACCTGATCGAAGCCCGCGAACGCTTGTCGATCGCCGTGCCAGCAGCGCTGGCCCTGATCTTTCTCCTGCTGTTTCTCACCGTAGGCTCCGTACGGCAGTCATTACTGATTTTCTCAGCTATTCCGCTGGCAGCCATTGGCGGAGTGCTGGCCCTGTGGCTGCGCGGTATGCCGTTCAGCATTTCGGCGGGGGTGGGCTTCATTGCTTTATTCGGGGTAGCCGTACTGAATGGCATCGTGCTGATCGGTGAGTTCAACCGGCTCCGGCTGGCGGGTGAAGCCGATCTGGTTAACGTCATCTTCGAGGGAACGGCCGTGCGATTGCGACCCGTACTGATGACCGCTGCGGTAGCTTCACTGGGCTTTTTGCCAATGGCTCTGTCGAGTTCGGCCGGGGCCGAGGTGCAGAAACCGCTGGCAACGGTGGTCATTGGGGGCCTGGTTTCGGCTACCCTACTGACCTTGTTTGTCTTGCCGGTGCTATATGTACTGGTCGAGCGGCGGTTTGGTCGGCAATTTGGTCGGCCAAAGCCCAATTCAGCATCCGTATCTGTCCCCGCCTCGGTAGCAGGCTGGTTCATACTGGGGCTTTTCGCTATAAGTAGTTTGTGGTCACCCCTGGTTAAAGCACAGGTTGCGGCTCAAGGGGCTACTCTCCCTTCGCCAGGCAGCGGCAAAGGTATACTGCTGGCTGAGGCCCTGCGGCAGGCAAGTGCCAACAACCCGTTGGTGCGCGTCTCGCAGCTCAGCGTTGGCTATCAGCAGGCGCTACGAGGTACGGCGGGTGATGTGGGTAAAACCGACGTGGGCATGACCTTCGGCCAGTACAACAGTCGGTACATCGACCAGTCGTTTACTGTGGCTCAGCGCTTGCCTAATCCAGCGCTGGTGCGGGGGCTACGTTCGCTGGCCGATGCCCGCGCCCGGGGAGCCGAAGCCGAAGGTCGCCTTTCTTACGTTGAGTTGACCCGGCAGGTGAAAGCCACATACCATCAGTTGTGGTACGTACAATCGTTAGCCGGTTTTCTGCGCAGTCAGGACAGTTTGTACGACGCCATAGCCCGGGGAGCAGAGGTACGTCGACGAACCGGCGAAGGTACCCTGCTGGAACTGACCGCCGCCCAGGTGCAGTGCCGGCAGGCGCAGACTGCTTTGCTTCAGAATAAGCTGGACACGCAGATACTGGCCAGACAGTTACAGACGCTGCTGGCATTGCCGACCCCGCCTACCCTTCCCGACACGCCATTAACTGAACGGATACTACCCCAGATCGATTCCTCATTGCTGGCCCAAAACCCGGAATTGGCTCAGCTGAACAGCCAGATCGACATTTTCCGGCGTGAAACCGACGTAGAAGCCGCCCGGCTCAAACCCGACTTTACGCTGGGGATAGCAAATCAGTCACTACAGGGATTCCAGACGCTTCCCGACGGAGCGGGCGAGCAGTTCTATGGGTTTGGCAACCGCTTTACCTATGGGCAAGTGGGTGTATCGATCCCTTTATTCGCCAAGCCCCTCAAAGCTCGCCTAGAAGCCACTCGCATCAGTCAGCGACGAGCTGAAGCGCAGCGCACCGCTCGGCAACATACCCTGGAAGGAGAGTTAGCCACGACCGTTCAAACCTACCAGAAAAACAAGCAGGCATTGATTTACTACCGCGAATCGGCGCTACCACAGGCCACCCTGATTAGAGAGCAGGTAACCAGAGCCTACGGGGCTGGCGAGATCGGAAACGTCGAACTGCTACAAAACCTGCGAACCGTCAGCGAGATCCAGACCGGCTACTTGGCTGCGCGCAATGACCTCAATCAAACCTTAATCAGCCTCGACTTTCTGTTGGGGCAAACCGACTAATGAAACGAAGCCACCTCATTATTACTGCCACATGGCTTACCCTGTTCATGGGAACTGCCTGTAAGCACGAATCAGCCGAAAACGCGGCTAGAAAGGGTTCTACTACCGCCCAAACAGATACGGCCAAGGTTGAAGCCGACCACGACGAAGCCGGTCTGATCGAGCTGACCGAAGCCCAATACCAGGCCGTCGGCGTAAAACTAGGCAGACTGGAAAGGCGACAAATGAGCCAGCTGATCCGCGTTAACGGGTCGCTGACCGTGCCGCCCGGTCAACAGGTGTCGATCGCCACGCCATACGGGGGAATTCTCAGATCGGCTAATCTGCTGGCTGGCACAGCGGTGCGGCGGGGACAAACGCTGGCAATATTAGAAAACCCCGAGTTTATTCGCATCCAGCAGGAGTATCTGGAAACGATCAGTCAACTGACCTACCAGCAGCAGGAGTTTGAGCGGCAAAATGAGCTGAGCCGCGAGAACGTAGGCGCTCTGAAAACGCTGCAACAGGCAACCGCACAGCTGGGTACGTTGCGGGCGCGGGCGGGCGGACTGCGTCAGCAACTGGCTATTTTGGGCTTGAACCCGGCTAACCTGACGCCCGAAACCATTACCCGCAGCCTCAGCGTTCGGGCACCCATTGGCGGCACGCTTACCCAGGTCAACGTGAACCGGGGCAGTTTCGTAGCGGCCAACGACGTCCTGTTTGAGATCATGGACACTACTGGCTTATTGGCTGAACTGACAGTCTTTGAGGCCGATCTGACCCGGATGCAGGTTGGCCAGCGTGTGCGGCTGTCGGTAGTCGGCACGGCGGGCGAACGGATGGGGCGCATCAAGCTCATCAACCGGGAAGTTAGTCCCGACCGCACGGTCAAGGTCTACGCAAGTCTCGACAATCCGGTGTCCGGTAGTCTACGACCAGGCACCTTTCTGAAAGCATCTATCGAGACGGGCGCCGCTACCGAACCTGCCCTGCCTGAGGCAGCGGTGGTGCAGGCGGGTACCAGCAATCAAATTTTTGTGTTTGCCGGAAAAGAATCCCGCCAGGATCAGACCCACTACCGTTTCCGGCCGGTGCCTGTACGGGCCGGAACAGCCCAAAACGGCTACCGGTCTGTGGCGTTGCCCAGTGGTATGACGGCTGATGCGCAGGTAGTACTGGCTGGTGCCTACGACATCCTGTCGGCGAGCGGTGGCGGTGATGAAGGGGGTGGCCACGACCATTAATAGCAAGCGTCGATAAACACGGAACAGATGCTCTGGAACTTACTGATAGGCAGCATTTTACTAGGATCAACCCACGCCGCAATCCCTAACCACTGGCTGCCGGTCGTGCTTATTGGCCGCGCCGAAAACTGGTCGGAACGGGAAACGTTGGGTGTAGTGGTCATAAGCGGCTTTTTCCACACGCTTAGTACAGTGGTGCTGGGGGTGGCTATCGGCGCTATCGGCATGAATGTATCCGAGCAACTGGAAGCGCAGGCCCGGCTGATGGCCTCATCGCTGCTGGTCTTCATGGGTCTCATTTATGTTGCCATGCACAACGCCAACATGCCCCACGAGCACGTACCCAGGGGATTGGCCGGCCGTTCCAAAGCAACCATCATTACTTCCCTGTCAGTGGCGATGCTGTTCTCTCCCTGTCTGGAGATTGAAACCTTCTTCTTCTCCGCTGGAACGCTGGGCTGGCCCGCCATTACCACGCTGGCGATAGCTTATACCACCGTGACCATCGCCTTCATGGCGGGGCTAACTGCCCTGTCGTACCGGGGATTAGCCCGCGTCGACTGGCACTGGCTTGACCGCAACGAAAAACGCATAACCGGAGGCATTTTGATTGGCCTCGGCATTATTACATTTTTTATAGAACTCTAAAACTACGTATGGCACACGAACATGACCATGGCGACGGACACGATCACGGTGACGATGTTGATTTAATTGAAGATGGCACAACGCCAGCCGCCGACGCTGCTCCTGCCAAAAAAGGACCGGAGCAAACCTGGCGTACCTATACGCCCGCTATTAGTAGCCTGGTATTCCTGCTGGGGGGCATTGCACTGGATAGTTACGCTCAAAGCTGGTTCCGCGACCCATGGCGGCTGATTTGGTACATAGTGGCCTATTTCCCCGTTGGCTGGCCGGTGCTGAAGCGGGCGTGGAGCAGTATCCTGAACCGTGACGTGTTCACCGAATTTTTCCTGATGGGCGTAGCGACACTAGGCGCGTTTGGGATTCGGGAATACCCCGAAGGCGTAGCCGTGATGTTATTTTATACCATCGGAGAGTTGTTTCAGGATGCCGCCGTGCTTCGGGCGCGTCGCTCAATCAAAGCCCTACTGGACGTACGACCCGATGAGGTGACCGTTCTCCGAAATGGACAGGCCCAAACCGTTAAAGCGGCTACGGTTGGCGTTGGCGACGTCATCCAGATTAAAGCCGGAGAGAAAGTGGGGCTTGATGGTACCATGCGCTCCGAGTCAGGTACGTTCGATACGGCGGCGTTGACAGGCGAAAGCGTTCCCCGCTCCATTGCCAAAGGAGAGGCGGTGCTGGCAGGTATGATTAACCGGCAGTCGTTGGTCGAGATGGACGTGACTACGCCCTATCAGGACTCTAAACTGTCGCGCATTCTCAAACTCGTGCAGCAGGCTACCGGCCGAAAGGCGCAGACCCAGGAGTTTATTGCCCGTTTCGCCAAAATCTACACTCCGGCGATCTGTGTTCTGGCCCTGCTAGTGACCGTATTGCCTTACTTCTTCGTGGCTGACTACCGCTTTGCCGACTGGCTCTACCGGGGCCTGGTATTCCTGGTCATCGGTTGCCCCTGCGCACTGGTAATCTCCATTCCTCTGGGCTACTTCGGCGGTATTGGGGCTGGGTCGAAACAGGGTATCCTCTTCAAGGGATCCGTCTTTCTGGATCTGATGACTCAGTTGAAGACGGTCGTCATGGACAAGACAGGTACGTTGACCAAAGGCGTATTTAAGGTCCAGGAGGTAAAATCCGTACGCCTCGCCCCCAAAGAACTGGCCCGATTAACGGCGGCGCTGGAAAGTAAATCAACTCACCCCGTCGCTACGGCGATTATCGAGTATGCGGGGAAAGGCTATGAATCGGTTCCGGTTGAAAATGTCGAGGAGATTGCCGGGCACGGGTTGAAAGGTCTTGTTGAGGGGAAAGAGATGCTGGCGGGTAATGCCAAACTGCTCAGGAAGTTCGGGGTCACGTTTGACGAGGCCCTGACAACGATTCCCTACACCATTGTCATGACTGCCATTGACGGGCAATTTGCCGGGTACTTCACCATTGCCGATGAGATAAAAGCAGATGCTGCCGAGGCGGTAAACCGGCTGAAGGCCGACGGTATTCGCACGGTCATGCTGTCGGGTGATAAATCGGCCGTCGTCGAGGTGGTAGCTAAGCAGGTTGGCGTTGACGAATGGCACGGCGATCTGCTGCCCGAAGATAAAGTAGCTCAGGTTGAGCGGCTGAAAGCCGACTTGGCTACTAACCCAAAGGCAAAACTGGCCTTCGTGGGCGACGGCGTCAACGACGCGCCAGTGGTGGCGCTGGCCGATGTAGGAATGGCTATGGGCGGTCTAGGCTCAGATGCCACTATCGAAACTGCCGACGTAATTATCCAGAATGACGAACCAGCAAAAATTGCAATGGCTATTGCAATTGGCCAGGCCACACGCCGAATAGTCTGGCAGAATATCACTCTATCATTGGTTGTCAAGGGAATTGTGCTGATGTTAGGAGCGGGTGGTCTGGCAACGATGTGGGAAGCTGTTTTCGCTGATGTAGGCGTAGCTATGCTGGCCATTCTCAATGCCGTACGGGTACAGAATTTAAAGTTTGACCGATGACCGTTACGCCATTCCTGTCTTGTGTCTCAGCTTTCGTTCGTATTTGGGCACAGTTTGTGCCCTGGCAATACAGAAAAATTACAATTCCTTTATTATCAACCATATAAAGGCTCTTTTTACTTACTTCACGGCAGAGACCATGGCTCGAGCCGCCGATGAATACGCAAATACGCCCCCCGTATACAGATTGTGTGCGGGGGGGTTCGTTTAGTATGTACCATTACTGATTGTCAGGCAGGGTTGATAGTAATTGGGTTAATGCCGCCAGATCCAGTGGCTTAACCAGGTGTGCGTCGAATCCTGCTTCTTTACTGAGCCGCCTGTCTTCATCGAATCCGAAACCCGTCAGAGCGATGATCAGCATCGATTGTCCCCAGGGTTGTCCACGAATCAACCGGCATACCTCGTAGCCGTTGAGATTTGGCATGCCGATATCAAGCACAATGACTTCGGGCCGTTCACATTCAGCAGCAGCAATGCCTTCTCTGCCATCGTTCCTGGTGGTTACCTGATGGCCTTTAACCTTCAATAGCATTGCCAGCGTAGTTGTAGCGTCCGGATTATCGTCAATCACCAAAATACGTCGGCCGGTTATCGGCCGTTCGAGACTGGCACTGCCGCTCTGCCGTGTGGGCACCGGCTCAACCGATAGGGGTAGAAACACCCTGAATTCGCTGCCCTGCTGAGGGCCATTACTATGGGCCTCAACCCGGCCGCCGTGTAAACTGACCAGTTGCCTTACCAGGGTCAGTCCAAGTCCTAACCCACTCTGGCTACGCTCAAGCGATGTATCAGCCTGCACGAACATCTCGAATATTGCCTCTAACTGCTCGGCCGCTATTCCTATTCCCGTATCCCGGACAGACAACAGGGCTTCGGTTTCCAGTCGTTCTACCAACAGCCAGATATGGCCGCCCTGAGGAGTGAACTTAACGGCATTGTTCAGCAGATTACTGATTACCTGCGTCAGGCGAGTAGCGTCTGCCTGGAGATAAACAGGGCTGATTGGTATTGATACGGTAAGCTCACGGTCGCTCTGTTCAAAGAGCATACTGTTTGCGTCTACGGCCTGCCGCACTACCTGATTCAACTCAACCCGTTCTAACCGGAGCCCAAGCTTACGCTGCCCGATACGGCTCACATCAAGCAGATCATCGACCATGCGTACCAACTGGTCTACCTGCCTCGACATCAGCTCTACGGCTGCGCTGACCAACTGCTTCGTCTGGTCTGTCAGCCTCAGTATCTGTAAGGTGTTCCGAATGGGTGCCAGTGGATTGCGCAACTCATGAGCCAGCGTGGCCAGAAATTCACCTTTCCGCCGATCGGCCTCTATTACGGCTGCTTCAGCCTGTTTTCGCTCTGTTATATCAACAAAGGCAAGCACCCCGTAGAGCAACTGTCCGTCGTTATCCAGAACGGGTACACTATTCACGCTGACATAGCCCCACGAACCATCACCCCGCCGAAGTTTCATCTCTACGCCGGTAACCACCTCCCTACTCCGCAACGTGCGGGTCATTGGCAGCTCCGCAACGGTAAAGGGCTCGCCCGTCAGTGGGTTGAAGAGCGGCCACTGCTCATAGGCCTCGATGTGGCGGCTTTTCGGAATTGGTTGGCGGAATATTCGCTCGACCTGTTGATTGATAAAGATCAGTTCGCCAACTGGCCTGGCGATCAGTACCCCAACCGGCATTTCGTTCAGAATAGTAGTTAACCGGTTTTGCTCATCGTCCATCTTCTGACGGGCCAGCACCTGGTCGGTAATTTCAATGCAGACCACGCTCACCCCTGTGATGGCGCTGTCTACCCCATAAAATGGCTCGTAGACGAAATCGATGTAGGTACGTTCCAGTTTTCCCTTACGCTCCAGGATGACCGAAAGCTCTTTGGCCACAAACCGCTTTCCGGTCGTATACACACCCGTCAACAACTCTTCATACCCTTGCTGACGAATTTCGGGGAGCGCGTCGAACAGCGGCTTGTTCAGCACCTGTTCACGCACTCGCCCCCAATATTCCAGCACCCGATCATTGGCCATGGTGATCACAAACTGAGGGCCACTGAATAAGGCCATAGCAACCGGCGCCTGCTCGAACGAAGCAAGCACCTGCCATTGGACTTGTTCGATCTTTTGGTTGGCCGTAACCGTCTGGGTAACATCCTGCACGATGCCACTAAATCGGATGGCCTTCCCCTGCGCATTACGTACTGTTTTTCCTTTGGCTTCTACCCAACGCAGCGTACCGTCGGGGTTCATCGTTCGATAGGTGATGCGGTGCTGCCCCGTGCCATCCGGGCTAAGCGCCTGCCTGTTGGCCTGGTCAACCCAGGCCCGATCGTCGCTGTGAACCCGCGCCAGGAGATCGGTTGCCGTTACCTGAGCATCGGGAGGCAATCCAAAAAATTGTTTACAAAGCGATGACCACTGCGCCTGTCCGGTCTGCAGATCATAGTCCCAGGTACCAACGCCTGCTGCCTCAAGCGCAAATGTTAACCGCTCGTTCTCGGCAGCAATGAACTCTTGCTCCTCACCAGTCATACTAAATTGAATGTTTCTCGGGGGTATACCAGGTAGATGAACCGGGCAACTGTCGACCAAGATGATAAATAATTCATTTAATGAGTATAAGGTTGTTGAACTCCTTGCCGCACGGAAAAATAAACAGGGTTATTTCAGCCGCTCAGCCAGTCGTATCGAGCACGAATGACGGGTGTTCTGACAGTTTTGACCGGGACGGCTGGCAACAAAAACCCGTTTTCTATAGCACTATGATGCCGACCTCCTCCGCGAAAAAGAGTAACTTGCCGTTTATGATACAGCGCGTAAAAAAGAGTTCAATTGCCTTTCTGGCCCTTATCTGGCTCAGTAGCAGTTGCCAAACGGGCGATCAGAGGCCCTGCGATACTGCAGCGGTTACGATCAAAGCACCCGAAGCCGAACTGGCCACCCTCAAACAATACATCAGCTCAAATCACATCAGCGCCACTGCCGATCCGCGTGGGTTTTATTATTCAGTGAAGGCGCCCGGTTCGGGAACGAAGCCAACAGTTTGTTCAACGGTGACGGTCAATTATAAAGGAGCGCTCACCAACGGAACCAGCTTTGATAGTGGTAACGATGTCAGCTTCGGCCTGAATCAGCTTATTGTTGGCTGGCAGGAAGGAATTCCGCTCATTGCGCCGGGGGGTAGTATTACGCTTTATTTACCACCCAGCCTGGCCTACGGCGATCAGGAACAGGCCGGTATCCCCGCCAATTCAATTCTGGTTTTTCAGATCGACTTAGTGTCGGTCAACTAACGTTTTCAATACGTCCCGGTTCACAACGTGCCTGCCGTGAAAAGGAATCAACTCCAGTTGTGGGACATCGGTCTTTAGCCGATTTAGGTACTGCCCGATGTCGCTCAACTGGCTGATGTACTCATCCTGATCGCCATACACGTAAGCCACCGGCAGATCAATGATTGTTTTCGGGCTCAGAATGTCGCTCAGGCCGTTGGGGAAATAGCCTGCCCAGAGAATTAATCGATCGGCACGAATCTGCCTGCTGTTATCGAGCCAGCGACAGACGGTTGACGCCCCCTGTGAAAAGCCCATCAGCGTTACTTCCAGCCCATCAAGCGAGTGTTCGCCGAGAACCGAAGCCAGTACCTGATCGAGGTACGCTACGTAATCGATCACTTCGTTGTCGCGATCCTCGCGGGTGAGCCACGAAGCCCCTACTTTCCCGGATTGCTGGTCAGTGTAGAGCCGCGATAGCCCCTCAGGGGCCACAATCAGCGTTTCGTTATTGGCTACTACGTCGAACCGACGGATGAAGTACTGAGCCAGCTGACCATAGCCATGCAGGACAAACCAAATCCGGCGCGTCTGCTTCGACAACGTACCCGGCCGGTCCGACGTCTCGGCAGATGCGCCCAGTGTGTAGTAGCGAGCCGTTCGCTGAACCGTTACCCGATGTTCTGTGATCATGCTTTCCGATCAAACCGCGACGACTGGCGATCCTGCTTTTTCAGTTCGTAATGTTGTTTATCGGCCACGTAGAGCGTCCGTTCGATCTGCGCGTGCACAACCCCATTGGCATCGACCCATTCCAGTGGCAACACGCGTTCAGTCTGGCCATGGGCAGCCACATCGGCCCGGATTCCGTCGATCAGATCTTCAGTGAGGACGTACCTGGCATAGAGGGTTGTACGGCCGGGCTTCCGGAAACGGATGCTGGCTGCTTTATCCCACACCACAAAATCGCGACCCAGCACATGATATAGCATCAGCATGTAGAACGGGTCAGAGGCCGAAAACAGGCTGCCGCCAAAAATTGTCCCGACGTAGTTATAGCTCCAGATGTTCCGGCGTAGGCGTAGGTGCACCTCCCGCCAGTCTCCCGACCAGAACAGGATTTTCCCACCGGTGCCGAAATACATCGGATACCAGTTCATGAACGTTCTGAATCGCCAGGTTTTGCCAGACTCCGTTCGGGTGGTTTGCAGGAAAGCCGGTTTCATACGGGTAGAAACGTTGAGAAAGAATTAAAATATATGATCAAGCGTGGAGCTTTCCTTTCTTGATCGCCTGTGAAATTTGGCCGCAGTGATATGAATTGTGGTGCATCAGGAATTGGAGCACACCCATCCGCGGAATCTCGCCAAACGGTGTCGCCACAATTTCTGTCCATTGCTCGTCCGACGTCTGCTTAATCTGTTCGGCGATCAGGGCAAAACCGCTGTTGAGAACCTGCATCACCACCGACAGGTCAAGCATCCGCCCATCATCTGTAACGCCGCCCATGGCTTGCGCTTCCAGACTAGAGTCGTAATTGAAGATCATTTTGGCAAAGCGGTGAATGGCTTCGCCCGTGTGTAAGGCAATAAAGGCAGCCGAAGCCGTTTCGGGCGTCAGTCGAAACCGGGCCGATTCGTCGGTCATCTTGCTGATCGGCCCCATGATCGTGAGCTGGTTGACGCTCCACTGCCGGGCCATAATATCCTGAATAGTCATTGAAAAAAGGGTTTAGTAAGTTAGTGGGGTAATTGACGAATAGCCTCCGACAGTGAGGCTAATCCGCTAAGCGCTTCAGAGCCGAGTTGCTCACGTACCTGCGTGTTCAGCGCTTTCCAGATCTTGTGACAGCGTTTTGCCAGCAGGCGCCCTTCTTCGGTGAGATACAGGCCCTGCCGGATGTTATCGGTCAGCCAGCCGTTGCGTTGAAGCAACTGCAAATCCCGACTCAGCGCCGACTTTTCAATCTGCAACTGCTGCGATAAGGTCGTCTGCCGAACACCGGGTTGGGCAAACATATACATGAGCAGGCTAGCCTGCGCAAACGTGACCCCCTCCCCCACAAAAGCATCATTGTAAAGGCTGGTAACCACCCGCGCCAGCCGACGTACCTGGCCTGCTACACAAACGTTTATGTCTGTCATGAAGCAAAAGTAAGCCCTAAAGTTGCATATGCAACTTTAGGGCTAATAAAAAAGCCGCGCTGGGTCAACGTGGCTTCCATACTTCGTCAGCAAGCAACCAATCCGCTAGTCAGTTGCTCAGCTCAGGATTACTCTTCTTCCACTTAACCTCCTGGTTCGACAGAAACCAGGTTTTGCCTTTGTCGTTATTGCCCTGATAAAACAGGTACGTCTTACCGGTGGGTGCCGTAAAAATGTGTGGATGGCCCGACTCGCTGCTGTTCCAGCTTCCGGGGGCTCCGTTGTGCAGAAAAGGCTCGGTCTGGGTACGTTCCCAATGCAGGCCGTCTTTACTGCTGGCCACGCCGATCTGCTGTGGCCAGTTATTGTAAGCACCGGCATAAAACATCACCAGTTCATTTCCGCGTTGAATAACCGATGCACCTTCAATGCACTCGCCTTCCCACGGCAATTCCGGTTTCAGGATTGGCCCATCCGTCGACAGTAATGTCCAGTCTTTACGATCAAAATTGGTCGTTGCGGGTGCCGCAGCAACGCCTAGCTGCTGAATTTTGAAGGCAGGGTCCCGCGTGGCGAAATAGAGAAAGTAGCGGTCCTTAAACAGAATCACCTCTGCGTCAATGGCCCGACCACACGACCAGTCGCTGAGGACTGGCTTGAAAATCGGGTTAGTCGGATTACGGTCGAAATGAACACCGTCGGTCGACACGGCATGACAGATCGCGTCGTTACGACCGTTGCCATAGGTTTGGTAGAAGAGGTTCACCTTCCCATCACGGACCAGGGCACCCGGCGCGCACAATCCTTTTCGTTCATAGTCGGCAGCAGGGGCTATTTCGGCCAGTTTCTGCCAGGTTGTCAAGTCCCGGCTTTCGGCCACGCCAATCCCCCACCGATCAGCTCCGGTCGAATCTTTGCTCACCGGCACCGAATAATAGAGCAGGTATCGGTTTTTGAACCAGACAACGTGCGGGTCTTTAGCGTAGCCTCCCGGCCGGTGGTCTATATCGCCAAACATCATTTTTGGCTTTGTAGACTGAGCCTGAGCCGGCTTGACCAATGCACCAACCAGCACTAAAGCAACGACTACACCCTCAACTAGCTTTCTCATAATTAATCAATTACCAAATCGACGCACTTACAAGATCTCATCTTATTCTAAGCCTGATGAAGCATGAAGGCTGTTTACGAGGTTGGATGCTGTTCGTAAATGGTCCAGTGCTGAAGCTGTCCGGTCTGTTTACCCGTCAGGATAACCCGCGAATTGGTCGACCCTTTTTCGTCGGCCGGCGTGATATAAAGCTGCGTTCCTTTGAGCCGGATCAGGTACGTATTGGCTGCAACGGGAATAAACTCCCACTCCTGCTTGGCACCAACAGCTGACAGTGGTCGCTGTTCCAGGGCCACACCTGCCTTCAGATCGGCCTCGACGGGCTGGAGTGTTTTGCTGGTAAAAAGGTTTTTCAGTTTGTAGCTGCTACTGCCATCGACCACGGATGTCTGCTGGAAATCCCAGGTCATGCACTTCCAGTTTACCGGGTTATAGAGCACAATGGGCGTCCCGTCTTTCCGGTTCGCATCTTCTACCCGGAGCAACATCCCCGTCTGCACATTTTTGATGGCGTATGTGCCTTTAATTGCCTGAGCAAACAAAGTCGTTTGATTTAGCAGTGCATAAAGCAAACAGAGACCAAGAAGCAAGTGCTTTCTCATTGCAGCGAGTGTTTTGCAGTGAATTTGTTGAAAATTGCTGACGCTGGGCTTCGCGCGCTAGGTTGCTGTCGAAGGGCCTAAAGCGCGAAGCAATGTTAGAAGGTTTTCTGTTTTATGGCAAAGCCCTCTCAGTTAGACAAACCCAGATTAGGTCATAACTATCCCTACAACAGCCCAGCAATCCTTTTCAGGCGCGTACGCAGGCATAGTTAGGTGAGCTTCTCCGACACGATGAACAGGCTTTTCAGGATTGTTACTTCACGCGTAAAAAGGGATCAGCGCAGAATAAATCCTGAAGAGCCTGTTTAAAACTACACCAGCTTTTCTTTCAGGAATTTCGTGGTACGTTCCCAAGCTAGTTTTGCGGCGGCTTCGTTGTATCGGGTTGGGGCCGTATCGTTGTTGAATGCGTGCTGTGCGCCTTCATACACATACAATTCATAGGGTACCTTAGCCGCTTTCAGGGCTGCTTCGTAAGCTGGAATACCAGCGTTTATGCGCTCGTCGAGGCCACCGTAGTGGAGTTGCACGGCCGCTTTGATCTTGGGTACGTCGGCCGCTTCAGGCTGGCGACCGTAGAACGGTACGGCCGCTTTCAGGTCTGGCGAGTACACGGCTAGTTGATTGGCCATGGCACCGCCCCAGCAGAACCCAACACAGCCAACTTTGCCTGTACTGTCGGGCCGGGTTTTCATGTACTCGACCCCTTTGACAAAGTTGTTGCGCGTCACTGTCGCGTCGAGCTTACCGAATAACTCCCGCATCTGGGTTTCGTCAGTTGGTGTGCCGCCAGCTCCCGACAGGGCATCAGGGGCCATGGCTACAAACCCGGCCAGCGCCATGCGACGAGTAATGTCTTCGATGTGTGGGTTCAGCCCACGGTTTTCGTGAATCACCACCACGGCAGGGTACTTGCCAGCCGCCGCCGGACGAGCCAGATACCCTTTCATCGTAATGCCATCACCCGGGTACGTGATCGACTCCGTTTTGATCCGGTCGTCGTTATGAGGAACGGTAGCTGCCTGCGCGTAATTCACTTCCAGCAAGGGCAGAACAGATAGGGCGGCCGCCATGCTGCCCGTTAGTTTGGCCAGTCGTTTCAGGAAATCGTCGCGTTTGAGCGGCTTATGCGTGTACTCGTCGAACAGGTTTATAATGCGCTGATCCATGCTTGGTTTTTAGCTAGTTAGTGTTGATTGGAAAGATAGGTTACGAAGTTGCGTCGTTGGTAAGCCAGACTACTTTTTGCTCTGATTGATGGGGTTGCCCCAGTACATCGGCATACAACTCAGGGCGGCGGGCCTTGCGGTAGCGGTAGCCGCCCGCCTGCTGTAGCTTTTCGGGCGTACAGGTGGCCGTTACGACCTCATTGCCTAATTGCCGGCACTCGGCCAGGATATCGCCGAACGGATCCAGAATCATGGAGCAGCCGTTTTTAAGCTGGTCTTCGTCCATACCAATCGGATTGGAGAAGACGACGTAGATACCATTGTCATAGGCACGGGCGGGTAACCATTTCATGAGCCAGGCGCGTCCTTTCAGCCCGTCGAACTCGAGCCGAAGCGACGTTGGATCTGCCTCCCGATTAGCCCACAAGGCTGGATCAGCGAAGCCAGCGCCGGGCCGGGTTGATGGCGTCATCATGGTCACGTGCGGCATAAAAATGATGTCGGCCCCCAGCAAGGCTGTGGCCCGCACGTTCTCCACGATGTTGTTGTCATAGCAGATAAGAATACCGCATGTCCAGCCAAACAGGTCGAAGATGACGTATTCGTTGCCAGGCAGAATATGCGGATTGATAAACGGATGCAGCTTGCGGTACTTAGCCACCAGCCCGTTTTTATCAACGCACACGTACGCTTTGAAGAGTTGATCGTCGTGGTCTTTCTCGAACAGACCAGCCAATATGACAATGTCATGTTCCTCGGCAATCTGCCGAAGCGATTCGATGCTTTCTCCCGCCGGAATAAACTCGGCCACCGCCAGCATCTGCTCTTTCGAGAGGTGCCGGGCGAAGGTGTAACCCGTAATGGAACATTCGTGAAAGGCAACAACCTGTGCTCCCTGCCGGGCGGCTTCGCCCGCCAGTTGCCGGATAATTGCCAGATTCGCGGCCTTGTCGCCACTGGCATTTTCAAACTGGGCAGTCGCAATTTTCAGGTTCTGCATAAGCCGGTCTAACGTAGGTGGTTTAGCACTCGAACGCAAAAGAGGGAAACAAGAGCAGGTTACCGTGCAGGGGGACAAAAAAGCCGGTTAACCAGTCTGTTTCGCTTATTTTTGACCAAAGCAATCAACCAAAACGATGCGTAAACTTTTCCTTCTCTTCATCAGCCTGCCTTTATTTGCCACCGCCCAACACACGCTGAAGGGCGATCCATTTGCCCACACATTTTCCATCGTAGCCCGAGACGAAAAGACGGGTGATCTGGCCGTTGGCGTTCAGAGCCACTGGTTTTCGGTAGGTACGTCGGTTTCCTGGGGCGAGGCTGGTGTGGGCGTAGTCGCCACCCAATCGTTCACCAATAAATCGTTCGGGATACGGGGGCTTCAACTGCTCAAATCGGGCAAGACGGCCCAGGAAGCGTTGGATGAATTACTCCGCACCGACGAAGGCCGCGAGGTACGGCAGGTAGCCATTGCCGACGCCAAAGGCAACGTGGCCGTGCATACCGGCACCAAATGCATCGACTTTGCCGGGCATAAAAAAGGCAAGAACTTTTCGGTGCAGGCCAACATGATGCTTACCAACACCGTACCCAACGCAATGGCCGAAGCGTTTGAAAAAAACGGTGCCTTGCCCCTTCCCGAACGGGTATTGAGCGCCCTGAACGCTGCCCAGGCTGCCGGTGGCGACATTCGTGGTCGGCAATCGGCAGTGCTTCTGGTGGTGAAAGGCAAAGCAACGGATGAACCCTGGAACGACAATCACCTTGTAGACTTGCGGGTAGACGACGCGGAACAGCCGCTGACGGAGATGGGGCGTCTGTTACGTACTCAGCGCGCGTATGAGTTCATGAATAACGGCGATCTGGCCACGGAGAAAAACGACATGAAAGCCGCAATGGAAGCCTACGGTGCGGCCATGAAGCTCTTCCCAAAAAACCTGGAAATGCAATACTGGACCGCCATTGCGCTCGCCAACACCAAGCAGGTCCCTAAAGCAGCCACCATGCTTCGCGGCATTTACGCTAAAGACCAGAACTGGCGCGAACTCACGCGCCGATTACCCAAGGTTGGTTTATTAACGGTGTCAGCTGCCGAGTTGGCGCAATTGATCAAATAAGTTTACCGTTTGCTGTTGCGCTGCTAAGGCTAAATTACCTTCCCAAGCAGCGCAACAGAAAACGGTAAACAGCAAACGGTAAACTAAAAACCTACCGCCCCATCCAGCCACCGTCGACGGTGAGGATGGTGCCGTGAACGTAATTGGCGGCTTCTGATGCCAGGAATACGACCGGGCCTTTAAAATCGTCGGGTTCACCCCAACGGGCGGCCGGAATACGACCGAGTATCGATGCACTGCGGGCAGCGTCGGCGCGGAGGGCTTCGGTGTTATCAGTTGAGATATAGCCGGGGGCGATGGCATTCACGTTGACGCCTTTCGATGCCCATTCGTTGGCGAATGCTTTCACCAGGCTACCGATCGCGCCTTTGCTGGCAGCATAGCCAGGTACGTTGATCCCACCTTGAAAGGTCAGCAGAGATGCCGTGAAAATGACTTTGCCACTCCCTTGCTCAATCATCCGTTTGCCTATTTCGCGGGTCAGAATGAACTGGGCATTTTGATTTACCTCAATCACTTCGTCCCAGTAGGCATCAGTATGCTCAGCGGCGGGTTGGCGCAGGATTGTACCTGCATTGTTCACCAGAATATCGATGACGGGATGGTCGGCTTTTACTTTTTCGATAAAGTCGTACAGCGACGTGCGCTGCCCGAAATTAGCCTGATAGGCACAGAAACGACGACCCAGCGCTTCAACAGCCTGGCCCACGGCGCTGCCTTCAGCGGCCAGATTCGCCGACACGCCAATGATGTCGGCTCCTGCTTCGGCCAGCGCCTCGGCCATGGCTTTGCCGATACCCCGATTGCAACCCGTTACTAAAGCAACCTTACCGGCTAATGAAAATGAGTGAAGTACGTTGGTCATTGTGGAGGAAAGAGATTTTGTGTAGCGTTTAGATCAATACTGTTTGAGGGTGTGTTTGCTGCGTTAAGGCTTGTTGCTTCGCGCTTGTGGCCCTTCGACCGCAGCGGCGGACCGTTCCGCTCAGGGTGACAGGAAACTCAAGAATGTGAATGATAAACTTGTGTGAGGCTGTCACCCTGAGCCTGTCGGGGACGCCTAGTCGAAGGGCCACAAGCGCGAAGCAGTGATTACATGTCAACAACATTCAGACACACCGCTTACTTCGGCCATTGCGCTAACGGTAAAACAGGTAACGAGCCCGAATTGCCCGCTTTTTCAGGAAGCAATAGCACGGTGAGCGCTGATTTTGAACCGGCGGGTAGCGTGACCTCGAAGCCAACTAAGGTTATTCCCGTGTTCGGATTTTCGAAATTACGCGAGGGTGTCGTTGGCCATGTTTTCATAATCACTTTAGCCGGTGCCTGCACCTGCAGCGTAAGCTTCTTGCCATTCTTTGTCAGTTCAGCCCGATTCTCGCCGGTGATGGTTACCGTGGCAGGCGTAGCCATTGTCCAGCGTACGGTGGTCTCTTTGGGCAACGTTTCCAGCTCGTCGCGTACCAGCACGTACGACTTATCCACGATGGCAACACCCCGATTCGCTTTGACGACCTGCTCACTGTAGATGGGCGTCAGATCGGTGGTTACGTTCATAAAGTCTGGTTTAGCCGACGACGACGTGATTTGTGAATGACCCTTTACTTGCTGGAGCTGCCCATTGATGGTCAGCGTATTGTGCGCGAAGTTATTGTACCGAAATACCGTCCACCGCTCCGAATCCTGCGTCATTCCCCACAGCTTGATGCCGTTCGTTTCCAGCGGATTGTATTCTTCCATGCCCAAATCCATCGCCCAGCGAACGCCATCGGCATCCATGACGAACGAGCCAACGTCCATGTGGCCGTGGTTGACGCTTGGCGATCCGGTTTTAACGCCAACATAGATTGCCGATGGGTCTGACCACGACGAGCGCATCATGGCTACCGGATTGGTACCGCTCCCCACCCAGACGTTCGACGCAGGTACGTTGATCTTGTCGAGTTTGAGGCCCGCGCTCCAGAGCATAACGGCCGGAATCAGTCGGTTCCTGACGTGCTTTGTGGCTGGCACTTGCTGTAGTTGGCGACGTTCTTCAAGCAACAGCGACGGGTCATGCAGCTTATTGGCAAACCAGAACATGGCGGGCTGCAACTCGCTACCCCCACCCGAATCAGAATAGTTGAACGGTGTGCCGGTTGGGCCCGTCATGTTCTCCATGAACGATGCCGTTTTCATAAAGCCGGGAGCCTCCGACAAACCAAAATCTTGGCCAAATGCTTTTTCGAGGGCGCTGATCAGCAGCACGTTGAAGCTGGTTCCATATCCCCAGTAGCCGTAACCTTCCTGATACGCTCCCGTCGGTTTATAATCACCCATCGGCAGCTTCACGGTTGTGATAGCGCGGTTAATTATGGTACGGGCCAGGTCAGGCTGGTCTTCGTAGATAGCCAGCGCACCATACGCCATACCGGCATTGCACACCTGATTCCAATTGTGGGTGGCCTTGAGCCAGCTGGTGTTCTTCGGGTCGAGCGACGGTTCGATGCCTTTTTTCAGTATCGCCTCGCGAATCGTGGCCTTTGCTTGATCCGACAAGCCGCTGTATAGCCAGTCGTAACCAATCGCCACCGCCAGGGTCATCTCAGCCACGTCGAGGAAGTGCGACGGGTTCCAGTCGGTGAAGGTCGAAGCGGCCAACATCTCTTGCTCACCCCGTTTCAGGTACGTTGGCCGCTGGGTTAGTCGCCAGGCGTACGAGAGAATAAAAATGCGACGAAGCGACTCACGCGATACGCTTAATAACCGTCGACCGATCAAGGTCCGTTCGGGCAATGGCGCATTCAGCAATGCGTCAGCTTCTGCCAGAATGGCCTGATGCATTTTAGCCCAGGTCGGATCGGCGTTGATCGTTTTCTGAATCGTCTGCTCCTCCCCTTTCAACAGCAATATCCGCGGATGATCGGGTACTTTTGTCGCCGCGCCCAATGGGGTATCCTGACTAAAAGCAGAGAGGCTGCTCAGTAACGTAATCAGTAGGAGATACAGCCGATTCAGGTTCATAACGAGGTTGGTTTGGTTTTGGAAGGAGCAAGTGTGTTGCTTCGCGCATAGAAGGCTTCGGGCGCTAGGTTGCTGTCGCCTTGCCCTTCGACAGCAACCTAGCGCCCGAAGCACTACAGGATTACCACTACCCCCGTTTCTTATTCAGCGCATCGTAGCGCAGCAGGGCTTCGAGGTAGTAATAATCAGCGTAAACGAGCGGCACGTCGACTTCGCTTTTGGCGGGCTTATGGCCTACACAATGCTTGATAATGAAGTGATTGTTCTCGCCAGGGTTTGCCCGGTACGTTGGGCTCGACAGGCTTTGTAGCATCTGCTCGGCCGCCTGCATATAGGTTTTAGCCGAAGGGCCGCCATACGTACCGAGTTCAAGCAGCGCCGAAGCGGTGATGGCTGCGGCTGAGGCATCGCGTTCTTCGGTCGGAATACCCGGTGCATTGAAATCCCAGTACGGCACTTTGTCGGCAGGCAGGTTCGGGTGATTTAGATAAAAGTCGGCGATGCGGCGAGCCTGATCGAGGTACTTCTTGTCTTTTGTTTCCCGATACATGACCGTGTAGCCGTACAATCCCCAAGCCTGTCCTCGTGCCCATGCCGATTCATCGGCGTACCCCTGCGCTGTTTTTTTGGCGGCGACGGTTCCGTCCGGATTGTAACAGACCACGTGGAAGCTACTGCCGTCGGGGCGGTAGTGGTTTTTCAGGGTATTGTCAGCGTGGATGATAGCGATCTCCCGCAGCCGTTTATCACCGCCGTTCTTGGCCGCCCAGAACAGCAGTTCCAGGTTCATCATGTTATCGATGATCACGGGATAGTTATACGTCTGAAACTTATTCCACGACTTGATCAGCCCCACTTTCGGATCGAAACGGGTTGCCAGTGACTTGGCTGCGGTAAGCATAACGGGCTTGTACGATTCGTTTTTCGTGAGCCGATAGCCATTGCCGAACGGGCAGTAGATCATGAAGCCCAGATCGTGCGTCCCGGTATTATACTGCTCTTTTTTGACGGCAGCTGTCCAGAGTTCAGCCGCCTTTTTCCAACGCGCATCACCAGCTTCCTGAAACAGGTACCAAAGCGAACCGCCGAAAAATCCGCTGCACCACCAGTCTGATTTCATATCGCGCGGTGTGCCATCTGGATTCGTCGACTGCGGGAATCGGGTGGTATCGGGGTGCGCTTTCAGCATGCCGTCGTACTGTCTGGCAGCCACGGCGAAAGCGCCTTTCACATCAATGGGAGCTTGTGTCTGCGCCGACGCCAGCCGGGTTAGACACAAAAGAGCAATCAAGGTTGTAGAACGGATCATTTATCGAAGGGTAGAAATAGGTGCAAAATCCATGTCGGCAAAGTCGAGGTTTTCGCCCGCCATACCCCAGATGAACGAGTACGAAGCGGTACCAGCACCCGAGTGAATCGACCAGGGCGGCGACAAAATGGCCTGATGATTTGCCACAACGATATGCCGGGTTTGGTCGGGTGGTCCCATCAGGTGAAAAACACGATGGTCGGCAGGTACGTCGAAGTACAGGTACGTTTCCATGCGGCGGTCGTGCACGTGGGCGGGCATTGTGTTCCAGATACTGCCCGATTCCAGTACCGTCAGCCCCATCACTAGCTGGCAGCTCGCCAGCCCGGCCGCGTGGATGTATTTGTAGATGGTGCGTTCATTGGCCGTTTCGCGGGCACCCAGACGGGTTGGATTGGCCTCTTCTTTAGCCAGTTTGGCGGTCGGATGCACCGCGTGGGCAGGAGCCGACATCAGGAAGAAGCGGGCAGGGTCAGCGGCTTCGGCGCTCTGAAAAGACACGTCCTGACATCCTTTCCCCACATAGAGGCCATCCAGTTTATTAAGCGAATGAACTGTACCATCAACTGTAACCGAGCCGCTGCCCCCCACGTTGATGATACCCAGCTCACGCCGTTCCAGAAAGTAGGTCGACTTCAGGTTATCGTAGGTGGGCAGTGTAACCGACTCTGTTGTTGGCAGGGCTCCACCCACAATCACCCGGTCGTAGTGGGTGTACACAGCCTGTATGGTGTTGGCCTCAAACAGCGATTCGATCAAAAAATCAGCACGCAGGCTTTCAGTAGTCGAGTGTTTTAGTTCGTTCAGGCCAATGGCGTGACGAATAGGTAGCGAAGCGATGGGTAAGCTCATTGGTAGGTTGCGCTGTTTCCAGGAAAAGTTAAATTATCAAGTTCATCTACTTCTACTTTGGTCAAGAATTGCTGCAACATCAGAAGCCGGTAGAAAGTAGCTGTATCGATGAATGTCTATGCAGGAAATGAGCGTACCAAGCTATTTACTGACCAGATTGAAAATATCTTCGTGCAAACGTTTGCGGAAACGTTTGCATTCGAGAGATTCTAACTAAACATTGGATGCGGGCTAGACTACTTTGGACTTATAGCCAATTTATTAGGCTATCTAACTTGCTACAGAATCGAAAGAGCTAACCAGGAATAATACTATTTACCAATTCCCTTATGAGAAGCACGCCGGTTACGATAAAAGACATTGCCAGGGCTCTGAATATCTCAATTTCAACAGTCTCACGGGCGTTGCGGGGCATGCCGGAGATTCATGCGGATACAAGAGCGGCAGTGATGCGCCTTGCCGAGGAACTGGATTACCAACCCAATCAACTGGCGAAGAATCTGCTCAAAAGCCGCACCCGCACCATTGGCGTCATTGTGCCAAACCTGAGCTACTATTACTTTTCGGCGATGCTCAACAGCATTGAAGAGGCCGCCATGCAGGCGGGTTACAGCGTGCTCGTCTGCCAGTCGAATGAATCATACCTGCGCGAAGCCACCCACGTTCAGAATCTGCTCCGCAGTCAGGTAGAAGGCTTCATTATTTCTCTCTCACGCGACACCGACAATTGCGAACACGTAGACCGGCTGGTCAGGAAAGGCATTCCCGTTGTCTTGTTCGACCGGTATGCCGATTCAATTGCGGCAGATAAAGTCATCGTCAACAACCAGGAGGCCGCCTACAATGCTACCATGCATTTAATCGAAAACGGCTGTAAACGCATTGCAGTTTTGGCAGGCCCGCCCCAGTTACTCATCAGCAACGAGCGACTGGCTGGTTACCGGGCTGCCCTAACCAATGCCGGATTAGTCGAAGACAAATCGTATATCCTCCACTGCGATTTCACGCCCGAACGTACCCGGCAGCAAGCCCTAGCCCTGATGAAACTTCCCGAACCGCCTGATGGCCTGCTGACCATCAGCGACCGAATTGCTCTGGTGGCACTGTTCGCCTTGAAAGAAAAAGGGCTTCGAATACCCGACGATTTGGCTGTGGTAAGTTTCAATAACGAGCCCCTGTGCGATTTTCTGACGCCATCGCTAAGCAGCATCAGCCAGCCGATTCAGGAGATGGGCATGGAGACCGTACGCCTCTTATTAAAACAAATAGAAGCCGCCGACACGGAAGCCTACGTACCTGAAACGAAAGTGATGAGCACTGAATTAGTCATCCGCGAATCGTCGCGGAAGAGGAAGTGAGCGCGAGACGAGCGACTGATGATGCGTTGGTGTTCAGCAGGTGCGGCTTGCAATGAACAACTGACAACGAAAAACCCCACAGAAGATGACTTCGCGTACAGACGATGCCACTCCTATGGAGTTCAGTGAGCGAAATGTCGGGGGCTTTCCCACAAAGATGGCCCCTTGTAGAGGTGCTTTTTTTAGAGGCGTTTCTCAAGCATTACGCCGAAATCAGCTAGTCGAGACCGTAGGTCGTCGGGGCTGATGAAGTGGATACTTTGGATACCGATTGCTTCGGCGGCGAGGATATTCCGGTAATTGTCGTCGATGAACAGGGCCGTTGACCGGTCGATGTCAAATCGATCGAGGAGAGTGTTGTAAAAAGAAGCGAAGGGCTTCCGGTCTTTTTCAGCACCTGAGACGAGGATGCCGTCGAACCACGACAGAAAATCGAACTGCGCCAGGGCAATCGGAAACGTCTCGGCCGACCAGTTGGTGAGGGCGTAAAACTTGTATTGGCCAGTAGCCTTCAGCGCCGAAAAGATATCGACGGTTCCTTGAATGGGCCCGCCAAGCATCTCTGTCCAACGTCCGTAATAGGCTCGAATGGCTGTTTCATGCTCTGGAAATTGGGTTAACAACAGATCGGTTGCCTCCTGCAGGGAGCGGCCACCGTCCTGTTCTTCGTTCCAGTCGGGAGTACAGACCGTGTTCAGGAAGGCGTTACGTTCAGCTTCGTCGGCAAAAATGGTTTTATACAGGTAATGCGGATTCCAGTCGATGAGCACCGCGCCCAGATCGAAAATAATGGTCTTAATCATGCAAGGGATTGGGTAATTCGATTACTTGTTGAGTGGTTGATTTGGCAATGATCTTCTCCAAATCTGTTGATCTGGAATCGCACTGACAATAATAAGTGCATAAAGATGAATCGTAAAACCCCGAAGGGGTGGAATGTTAATAGAAAACGGTTTTCGTCCATCAAACAAAGCCCCGTATGGGGCGATATGTATAGGGCGCTACAATAGAGCTACATATCGCCCCATACGGGGCTCTAAGCGAGTTGGGGATTGTTATTTGCTATTGATATATCACCCCTGCGGGGTTACCCCAAGAGCAATCATTCGCATAAATCATTGAAAATTAATCATTTAACAGAAAGGCTACCCGATCTCTTGATGACTCAATCCCTTGATTCGCCCAATTAACGAAACAACGATTTGTAGAAAGCGAGACCTTCGCTGGCCAGTTCATCGGCGCTGTTGGCGAGTGGACGCCAGATGGAAGCGGCTTTGGCTAATTCTTCGGACGGTGCACCGAACGTTTCGATCACAACCGCACCCTCATAGCCAATCTCGGTGAGCGCTTCGTTGATACCGCTCCAGTCTACGTTGCCGGTACCGGGCGTCCCCCGATCGCTTTCGTTCCCCTGCACATGGCACAGCAACTCACGCCCGATCTTCCGAATGGTAGCCGGAATATTCTTCTCTTCAATGTTATTATGGAACGTGTCGAGCGAGATTTTGATGGACGAATGACCAATCTCATTCACCAGCGACAACGCTTGATCAGCCGTATTGATCATGTCGGTTTCGAAGCGGTTGAGCGGCTCCACACCGACCACAACGCCGCACGATTTAGCGATATCGCCTACTTCGCGCAGGCTTTCGATGCACCAGGTACGTTCCTGTAGCTTGCGTTCGTCGGATACCAGCCGCGTTTTACCCACCGCCGAATAGACCGGCCCGGTGAAGATCGGACTACCCATCTCTTCGGCAATACGCAGACAGTCGACAATGTAGGTGAACCCGTTTTTCCGGATGGCAGCATCGTCACTGGAAATGTCGCGATTCGGGCCAAACGCACCGCTGATAGTTACATTGAGCCCCATTTCGTTGGCCAGCTTTTTCAGCCGTGGCCAGTCGATCAGGTCTTTATCTTCCACGGCTACTTCAATAATATCGTACCCCATATCGGCTACTTTATGAAGCAGATCGAACGACGCCGTGGAAAATGGCGATACCCAGACAAAGGTGCTAACACCAAATTGAATCATGTGTGCTGAGGTTATACGAACTTCTCGCTGGAATTGCTTTGCGTGCGGGCCCTTCGACCGCAAAGCAATTCCAGCGAGAGAGCAAGTAACTAGTTACTAGGTTAGAACCGGGGAATGGTGATGCGCTCGCCGCCTTTCATGGCTGATTCGTGGGCACAGATACCGGCGAGAGTGTAGTTGGCAGCAAGTTCAGCATCAACAGCGGAGTCGCGCCCTTCTACGATGGCGGCTACAAATTCCTGCACCAGGTGCGGATGCGATCCGCCGTGACCAGCCCCTTGCAGGAACGATACGTGGTTGGGATCATCGATCTTTTCGCGCTTGGTGAAGTGCTTGATCGGATCAATCAGCAGTTCGTCGGTGTCGGGTACGTTGATACGTTTGGCATTCTCACCGCCGTCGAAAATAACATGCTCTTCGTCCTGAAGCTGCTCCCATTCGAACGACATCTTGGTGCCATACACATCATAGCTCTCGCGGTACTGCCGCACCACGTCGAACAGGGAACGAGTAGCTTCGGCCACAACGTCGGAATCTTTCAGCGTAAACGTGGCTGTTTCAACGGCGAAGGGAGATCCGTAGCGGCTGGCCAGATCGTCGCTCAGGCGGCCAGAACCGTGGCAGACAACGGTTTCGGCGGTCGTGTTGTTGATCCGCAGCAGCGGCGAAATGGCGTGGGTGCCGTTAAGCATCGGCGGATAGCCTTTCCAGTATTCTCCCCAGCCTTCCATGCTCATATCCTGAATGTGAGAGCCTCTAACAAACTGAATACGACCCAGCTCCCCCGTTTCCGCCAGTTTCAGACCGTACAGAAATTCGCGGGTATATAAGGCAGTTTCCATCATCATGTACACTTTTCCAGCCTTCCGCTTGGCTTCAACAATGGCTTTGCAGTCCTCAACCGTCATGGCCATCGGGATCGTGCAGGCCGTGTGTTTATTGGCGTTCAGCGATGCCAGCACCATGCGGGCGTGGTCGGGAACGGGCGTGACCACGTGGATGGCGTCAACGTCGGCGCGGCCAGGTACGTCCTCAAAATTTTCAAAACACAGATCAGGGTCGAGATTGAATTTTGCCGCCAGTTCATCCAGCGTTTTCCGGTTGCGGGTACAGATACCTACGGCCTTAATATTGGGATGACTCTGGTAGATGGGAATGAATTCTTTGCCGAATCCCATGCCTACGATGACGACGGTAATTTGCTGATCACTCATGACGAATGCAGTCGATTTATGAATTGATAAATAGGAAATGTTGGTTGGCGTAGCCCTGCTGTGGCTACGCCGTTTACTTCTTAGCAACCCACTTCACGGAGTTGAGCAGCATGGCCTGGTAATTGGCAATGTTGTGCGACTCGGCATCGTGGCCCAATGCCAGCCCTACAATGCGGGCTTTGGGGTGTTTCACCACGAAAACAGATGGGAAGATCTTGTCGGAAGTGGCTACGCTCGAACTGGCCAGCACTTCGACACCCGGACCGGTTGGATCCGGGATGAAGTAGTACCGCTCGTCTTTCAGGGTGAATTTAGGCTCAACGCCTTTCATCACCGGGTGGCCCGTTTCGTTTACCGTCACCTCAAACGAGCCATAGCGATCGTGCCCGCGCGAACCGCCGCTGACAATGTTCTGGTTGTAGGCAGGCCAGTCTTTCCAGTTGTACCACATGGCAGCGTGCGCAATGATCATCCCTTTTCCAGCGTCGGCGAAATCGGTGATTGCCTGGCGAATAGCCGGGTTTGTGATCGGGCGGTTGTTGCTCAGGTACAGTACGTCGGCCTGGGGCAGGTACGTCATGATCGAGTCGGGGTCGCCCACGTAATTGACTGTAGCGAACCCATCGCGACTAAGGGTTTGTCCATCTACGTTTCGGTACCACATGCCGAAATTGTGCGACGTGCCGCCGCCTACCATCAGCACCCGGATGGGTTTACCCGATGTCGACGAGCCTGCCGAACTTGTTTTGCACTGAGTGAGCAACAACGCGAAACCCAGTAGCAGTCCACTCAGCAATAACGAGCGGGGAATTGTACCGAGCACGATGCGAAACGATTGTTTATTCATGACGATTGGAAATTAGATTAGGGACTAGATGCTGAAAGGGTGTTAGTGTCTTTGTGTTGCTTTGTGTTGCTGGCGCTTAGCCCTTCGACAGGCTAGGCGCCAGCAATACACGCGAAACAACGCGAACACAACTGATCATTTGCTCGCTGGCGCCGGCGCTTTTTCTACCCGCATCACGCCGCGCATGATACTCCAGTGGCCGGGGAACGTGCAAACGAACGGATAATCGCCGGGTTGGGTGGGTGCCGTAAACTCCAGCGTGAATGATTCGCCGGGGTTCACCAGTTTGGTAGAGGCCAGCACTTCGGGCATTTGTGGCACGTAGTTCCGCTCAACGGCTTTTGGGTCACGCGACAACGCATCAGCTGCCTTACCGACCTTTTCGGCCATACCGGGCTTGCAGATCACCAGGTTATGCTGCATGATATCGGGATTTTCGAGCGTCAGCACAACGGGCAATCCGGCTTTCACCGTAATCATCTTCGTATCGTACTTCATCTGTTCTTCCACCACCCTGATCGTCAGTACGGTTGCTTTGTCATTGGTTACCGCTTTTGCCGTTGTTACCGGCGGAGCACCCGTTGGTTTTCTCACTTCAAGCGTGGCATTCTGCACATTCCCTACAAAGTCGAACGGCGTTGTGTAAGCACCCGCATACGCACCGATCGAGTTTTCTGTCGTTACGTCACGCTGCGAGCGAATCACGTCGGCCAGTGGTTTGGTGAAGAGCGACGGTGCTTTTGCTTTCGCCATTTCCTTTCCATTGACCAGCACAATCATGTCGCCGTTGTTCACAAAGCGGCTTTCGAAGTCGAATTTCTCGGGTAGTGGGTCCGTCGTGGCGGCGGTATAGACCTGCCCGTTCTGCTTCACAGCCATTGTCAGGTGACCATCTTTCATGTATAGTCCATAGCCAGCATCCTGGCCGCCTTGTCCAACGATGAAGCCTTCCATGTCCCGATTTCCTTTGGCGGCAGACCCCTTCACGATGATCTCGCGACCCGTAACGTCGGGAGGCAGCGCGATGGTGGCGCGGCGCTGCAGGGCATATACTTCCTGATTGATACCTGACAACAACCGACGGTTCAGGCTTTTTTCGGATGTGGTAGCACCCGGATTCCTGGTGGCTTCGGCCAGAAAACCTTCGCGGTGAACGGCGGCAGCAGCAAACAACGCCCGGCCAATCCACTCATCAGCCTCATTCTCAGACTGCAGCGACGCCCGGTAAAGAGCAGCGCCAACCGCATCAGACGGAGGCATTGCCGCCAGGGCCAGCATGGCGGCCATCCGCACGTTCAGATTTGGGTCGTTCATCAGACCTACTTTTTGGAGTATATCCAGCGTCTGGCCGGTACGCGGTAACACATCGATGGCCGCTTTGCGTACACCAGCCGCCTTGTGCGACAGAGCCGCCGACACCGCCTGGATTGCCTCGTTGTTCGAGCCCGACAACGTACCCAGCCCGTGCAACGTCCAGATGGCGTGCACAGCTGGACTATTCAGGCCAATGGCGTCTACTTCAGGGCTGGCGATGATGCGATACAGATCAGGCAAAAGAGCCGTATTCTTCGATTCCACGATCAGGCGCTGGGCCGTCATCCGCCAGAACATGTTGTCGCTTTTCAGGGCGGCAATCAGACCGGCGGGGTCATTCTTCGATAACGTTACTGGCTTGTAGGGCTGCGCTTTTTTGTAAACGACACGGTATACGCGGCCAAAATTGATATCGCGAAGCGGACTATCGAAGGCGTTACCCTGGCCACGTGGTTGCTCTTTGAACGGAAGCACCATCTGCGACGGGGCCTGCCGCTCCACAAACACGTTATGCTGGATAATGAAGTTATACCAGTCGGCTACCCACAAAGCACCATCCGGTCCAACTTCGGCCTGCACAGGCCCAACCCATTCGTCGGAGCTGGCCAGAAAGTTCCAGCCATCCTTCTCCGCAAATCCGGCTCCATTCGGTTCAACCACGGCGTTGTGAATGACCCGTACAGTTGGCTCACAGACAAACGCAACCCGGTTCCAGTAGGATTTCGGGAAGCTGCGGGCGGTGTAAAAATGATGCCCCGCGGCCGAGGTGAAACCACCCACTACATCGACCTGCCGCATGTTCGGCGTCATGGTATGCGAATCGTAGTGCCCGTCAATCTTCTGCACGGCCTGCATGGTTGAGCCGGGCAAATTGCGCTGCATATACCGTGAAGGCATTGAATAGAACGCGCTGTGGGTGTTGTTGGCCGTTGAGATAAACACGTTATTATCTTCCGAAAAGCCTAGTCCCCAGGTATTGTTACTGGTATTGGCCAGAAAATCGACGTTCGTTCCATCCGGGTTCAGGTTATACACGCCCGTGCGGAAGTTCATCAGCTTACCATCGCGGGTGGTGCCGTTATAGCCCGAGCCAACCACGCCCCATATCTTGTTGTTGAAGCCGTATTGCAGGTTCGACGGGCCGAAGTGCGTGTCGTTTTTCTCCCAGCCGCTCATGATGTTCTCCCGCACGTCGGCCTTATCGTCGCCGTTGGTGTCTTTCAGGAAAACCAGATGCGGTGCCATAGCAACGACCACGCCACCGTTGGCAAAAACCATACTGGTCGGAATATTCAGCTTGTCGGCAAAGACCGTGAATTTGTCAGCTTTCCCATCGCCGTTGGTGTCTTCACAGATCTTGATCCGGTCGTTAGCCGCGCCGTCCGTCTCCAGAAACGTATTTGGATAATCGACCGACTCTACGATCCAGAGGCGACCGCGTTCGTCCCACGACATGGCGATCGGATTTGTGATATCGGGCTCAGCCGCGAACAGTTGAATATCGAAATCAACCGGCACTTGCATGAGCTTCACCGATTCTTCGGGCTTCAGGGCTTCCTGCATTTTTGGTACCATATACCGTTTCGTATAATCGCCAATAGCAATGCCCGCCGCGTCGTAAATGTCCACTTTCGGAATGGTCAGCTGGGCAATCTGTTTCTTAACCGGTTCACCCAGGGCCCACAACACGCCGTTGTTCACCAACTCCCGGAAGCCGGGGTTAGTCCAGGTGCTGTCGTTATGCCCGTAGGCCGTGTAGAAGACCCGCCCTTTGCCCTGGGTACGTACCCAGGTGTATGGTTCCTGCCGGTCGCCCTCCTTCCGGGCCGTCAGCACGGTCATGTCGGGGTTGAGGTTCTGGTGCACGTACGTTTCATCCCAGGAAGTAGTAAACGGAGCCAGCCCCTGCATCACCGGGTGGTTTTTGTTGACGATAACCGCCGCGATTGACCCCGTTTTGTGCGACTTGAACTGACCGCCGATCGTTTTGATATACCAGGCCGAATTCTTGAAGCAACCCGACGCCGAATGAAGCGGAATCAGGCCCTTTCCTCCTTCCACAAAACTCTTCATGGCCATCTCCTGCGACGGCGATAAACTATCATGGTTGGCGTAGATAATCAGGCCGTCGTAGTGACTCAGATTTTCTTCGTTCAGATCATTGAGATTGGTCGTGTACGTCAGGTTTACGCCCTTCTTGAAGAGCGAAATAGCCAGCCAGGGCGCGTACTTACCCGAATCGTGGTGTTTGCCCGTGTTCCCCAGAAAAAGTACTTCGCCCCGCCGGGGGCCTGTCGCACCCGATTGACTCAGGTTTGTGCCCTGATTAGCGGGTTGCCGACTAGTTCGGGCAGTATTTGTGCAGCCCTGGTACAGCATGAACGCCAGCAGCAGGGGAAAAATAGACCATTTCATAAGCGATTCGTCAGAAAGAAAAGGTGATTGTCGGTTAAGGTTGAAGCCAGACCTGTTGAGTGAATGCCCCGTTTACGGCCGCGTCCCATACTTCGACGCGTACCCAGGTTTTGTTTTTAAGATTGGTCGTAAACCGGTACTGTCTTTTTCCGAATGGAAGGGTATTGGTCAGGTCAATACGCTCACGGTAGACCTGTTTCCCATCGCCGGAAATGATCTCGGCAAACGTGAGTGGAAACGTCCAGTTGATGTCGAGCACCACCGCTGCTTTTCCGTCGGCAGGTACGTTCAGTGTTTCACCCGCACCCTTTCCATTCACGGTAAAGGTGGGCAACATCACCTCGCCCGTGGTGACAAAAAACTTGCCCTGTTTCATCACGTCCAGAATGGGTTGCCAGCCCTGCTTGTAATCGGGTAATTTATCGAGCTGTAGGTAATTGACATTCAGGTGGGCGTACGTCTCATTCTCCGGCTCCATCGAGAAGATATCCGACTCAGCAATGACGTGCTTTTTATACCCCCAGTTGGCCATGTCGTCCATCAGGTCCAGCACACGCGGGCTGAGGCGCGGCAACGACAGATCAGCGGGGATGTTTTTCCAGGCAGCGCCGAAAAAATGGTCCGATTTGTAGAAGTCCTCGTCCTTGTATTTATCCGGAAAACCCGTTGATCCTTTGGTGCGGGCGTGGGCGGTCCAGGCAAGGCCATTCTCGGCTTCCAGCAGGTGCAGCATATCGGTCTTGTCGGCGATCCGATACACTTTTCCGTACCGTGGATCATTCGTCACAAACGGCATCTCGGCCTTGCGCGACATAATCCAGTAGACAGGTTTGGGAAAGAAGTCGAGCCAATGGCCGCCGAAAAAGTTGTTTGGTTCTTCACCGGGCAGCAGCAAAAAGTCCTTGTCTGATAGCCGCTCGCATTCACCGAACAGCGTCTTCAACTCCAGCAGCCGTTGCTCATCGGGCCCTTTCGGATGACCCGGACCGTGAAATTCGGCCAGGTGAACGATGTTGACGCCCGAATTTTTGAACACCTTCACGAAGTTGGGTATCTCTGGCACCGGCTTTCCAGCCAGCACGGTGTTCATGGTATGCTCGTTATGAAAATGGCTCGACATGGTTTTATAGCCTGCCACTTCCGGATACTTGTCGTTATGGGTGAATTTTTTCACCTCGGCCAGCGCAACGGCGGGTTGATCGGTGCTGAGGAGACAGAAAAAGTTGAGCCGTTGCTGCGTACCCGGCGGTGCATTGACCCACGGCACCCAGCGTTTATCACCCATCAGATCCTGGCGAATACCGATACCGAAATCAGGCACCAGGCTCCGGTAATTGGTACCAAACCAGGTAAAATCCAGGTTATAGGCTTCGTCGAGCGGATAGAAATACTGGTGCGGCGCCGGAAAAACGGCCAGACTACCGTTGGCAGTACTGCCAATGATGGTCCGGTATTTTACGGCCTGTGCTTTGTTAAGTTGCTTCAGATCGACGGGCATCTGCTGAAGCTTATTGTCGGTGTCGGACCAGGAAAGCGTTGTCCAGCCCGGCCTTTTGCCCACCAGGCCAGCATCATACAGAATCGCCGTGGAATCGACCTGCGTAGCCATCACTGCCGCCACATTGACGAGCGGGCTACCCTGATACACCGTAATTTCGATGGCTCCGTTGAATGTGGCCGCGTGTGCGTCGCCAATGCGCAGCACGGTTCGGGTGCCCACCGTGGTTACGCTGGCCTGGCGTTTGGTCAGCTCAACGGCGTGGGCCTTCGACGGCAGCTTGTTGGTTTTGTCGAAGAAGATGTTCCAGCCATTCTGCGAGATCAGATCCCGTTTGCCGATCGTTAACACAAAGGCCGGATTGAGGTCGGTTGCCAATTCGACGAAGCGCCCGCTTTTCGACAATTGCACGTGGCTAAAGAGTGGTTTTTCAGCGGCCAGATTAACGACCAGACGCCCGGTTTCTTTACCTGCCGCGGGCCAACTCAATACCAGTTCACTTCCCTGTCGACTAACGCTGGTCGGGCTAGTTTTAACGTACCTGGACAGATCGACGGGCACTTGTGCCGATGCGGTCAGCACTGTAAACCAGAACAGGAAAAGACAATTTTTCATCGTGAGAAGGGGCAAACAAAGACAAAACCAGGGACTTCCATGTGCACCACATAAAGCCCCTGGTTTGCGTAGGCTACTGCAATGTAACCTTCTGAACAGGCGTGTAGATCATATCTTCAACTCCCGTGATTTTCAAGCCAATGCGTACATATACGTAGCTCTGCGACGGTACCAGGGCAGGTACGTCGGCCGTGGTCAGGTTTACGGTGTTTAAGTCCGTAATAGCTGATCCGGCCAGGTTAGCCGCCAGGATGCTGTTACCCGCATCGACAAACTGCGATTTGTTCACGTACAGCGACACACGCTCCACCGTTTTGCCGTTGACAGCATCAGTGATCACTTTCTCCAGCTTCACGCTGCCCGCCACCTTACGGCCACTCACCGTGAACTGAGGCGAACGCACCATGTAATAAGGCGTCACTTCAATGTCCATCTGCTGGCTACCCCGCAGGTTCAGCGTCAGGCTATCGGGGTTGTTGGCAGCGGTACGTTTCCAGAGGAAAGGACCTTGTCCGTTTGGTACAATGAGCTTGTAATCGCCATCAAACAGCAAGGAGGTAAACGAGCCGTCCTGCGCAACAGGAACCCGGATGGAACTCCGGTTATTGTAGGCCTGCTGCCAGAGCTCGATAAACACCGGAAAGTCAGATACGTTACCCGTGGCCACGTTGGCGCTCTGCATCAGCAGGGGCTCACCTTTATACACGATGCGACCGGCAAAGGTCGATTTTGGGGGCTCGAAATTATCTTTATCGCAGGCGGCTAATCCGAGAAGCAGAAGGGCCAGTGCGGGGAAGCTAAACGTTTTCATGGTCATAAAGTCTTGTGCTGTAGTGAGCATCTTATTGGTTAGGATTTCTGACAATGAGCGGGTTATTGTTCACAATGGCATCGCTGATGCGCGAATAGTAATTACCCAGCCGGAAAATGTGGCTCTGCGTTACCCGACCCGACAACACCTTACGGAAGACCCATTTGTTGTTATTGGCCCCGCCTGGATTATACACTTTGTAGGGCCAGAGGCTGAATACCCTTGTGCTTGGCTCCGTAGCTTTGCCGGGTTGCGTGGTCAGGTCAGATGTACTACCATCCCACACGATGTGGGCAATGCGCCACCGCTTGTAATCCCATAGTTCATGGTTCTCAAACGCCAGTTCTACTTTGCGCTCGTGCACGATTCGATCGAAGGTGATGTCTCCCGCCGTTAGGGGAATCACCAGGCCAGCCCGGTCACGAACGGGTTTCATGTAAGAGGCTGCCAGCGCATTGTTGCCCAGCTCGAACGCTGCTTCGGCCGCATTGAGCAGCACTTCGGCGTAGCGATAACGTACCTGCCATACCTCGCTCTGCGTACCGATCTGGCCGGAACCAACCGCCGGGTCATTGTACTTACGCATGTAGAAACCGCCCTGCGCCGATCCATCATACCCTTCAATGGGACCAGACAGACCAACCACCTGCACCGATGCGCCATTAACCGTTTTCAACTGACCCAGTTTATCGCCCGACAGAATGCTGCCGTCACCCAGAATCAGTCCGGCCCAGATGTCGATTGAGCGATCTTTAAACGTAGCCCCCGGCACGAGGGCTGTACCCCGCAGGCGGGCATCGCGGCCGGCAAACAGGTCTTCCTGCTTATCGTAGTAGATGTAATCGTTGGCGTTGCCTTTGTTGATCGGCAGCGGCGCAAACGTGTTGTCTAGTTTCTCGTACGATTGCACCAGGTTCAGCGACGGGTTCAGACGGCCGCCCCGTTCACCCTCTTCGGTGATGGCTCGAGGCTGATTGTCCAGCGCAAAGCCGTGGACCTTACCGCTTTTCAGCTTGAAATCCTCCACAAAAATCACTTCGGGGTTGTTCGCTTTATCGAGGAACAGCGCCGCGAAATTGTCAGACAGATCAGGCCGTTTCTGATAGAGCGAATACAAGCCTGAGTTGATCAGTTCCTGCGAAGCCGCCAGTGCCGTCTGGTAATAGGCCGTTGCCTTTGAGGCCGGTATACCAACCTCACCGTTTGGCAATGATACCGACGGTGTGTTTACGCCGTACTTGGCAATAGACCCGGCATACAAGGCTGCCCGCGCTTTAGTGGCTACCGCCAGCCCATAGGTAGCGCGTGATTTTTCGCCGGGTGTGTTCGGTAAAATGGATTTGATGGCCTCCATTTCACTGATCACATAGTCGTAAATCTCCGATTCTTTGGCCCGCGCTTTCCGGAGTGGTGTGGCATCGCCGCTGTAATCGTAGGTCAACGGTTCCGTAATGAGCGGAACACCACCGTGGCGTTTTACCAGCTCAAAGTAGGCATTGGCACGCAGATACCGGCCTTCTGCCGAGAACCGGGCTTTATCGGCGGGGGTCAGCTTAGTGGCCGCTTCAACCCGCTGAATGAACAGGTTTATTTCGCGGATATAGCCGTAATCCCAGTAGCCCCAGTCGTCGTAGCTGTATTCCCGGTTCTGGTGCCGCCCGTAATCGCCCGAGGCAAACGCTTCATCGAAGCTGGCGTACAAACCCATGTTACTAGGCTTTACCAGGTCAGGAATCCGGTTGTATAAATCCGTTACCGCCGATAACACCAACCGGGAGTCAGAGTAGACGTCATCCAGCAGGAGAATCGTCGTTGGCTTTACATTCAAAAAATCCTGGTCGCTCGAGCATCCACTACCCAGAGTGAGCGCACCGATCAACACACCTATATACTTTTTCATCGCTAATTATCTAAAAATTAGACAGTTGATTTAAAAACCTAAATTAAGACCTACGTTAACCAGCTTGTTTTGCGGGTATTGCAGGCCGTTTTCATCCTGCACTTCGGGGTCGAGACCATACGAGCGGGCGTTGTCGATCGAGAACAGGTTATAGGTATTGACGAAAATGCGCAACTTCTGAATCTTCGCTTTGCTGGTCAGGCTTTGAGGCAGTGTGTAGCCAATTTCGTTGGTCCGGTTGCGGAAGTACGACACGCTCACCAGCCACCAGTCTGAGTTACGGTTCAGGTTGCTATGCCCTGTTTCATTGTACCGGAGCGGAATGTTTTTTCCCGGTATCCAGGGACTATCCGGGTTGAGCGGATCCTGCCGGTGCCAGCGGTCATCGAACAGGTAATGGGGTACGTTACCCGTGTTCTGGAACGCATTCCGCTGCTCGTTGGTCCGGTTGAAGCCCATCAGTGAACCGGCCGAGAAGTCCATGGCGAAGTCGAAGCCTTTGTAGGAAATGGTGAAGAACAAACCACCCGACAGAATAGGCGTCTGGTTGATCGGATAGCCAATCGGCCGAACGTCGCGGTCATTGATGATCCCGTCACCGTTCACGTCGTTATACTTCAGGTCGCCGGGAAGCATGGTTTTGTTACCCTGACCGTCGTTATTGATCGTATAGGCATTGATCTCGTCCAGCGACTGGAACTGGCCAACAACCTGGTAACCCCAGAAAATATCACTATACCGGTTCTCGCGCGAATCGCGGTATTGTAGTAGCGAATTACCGTACTTCGGATTGTAAGGGGACAGGAAGCGGCGACGGGCGTAGGACACGTTACCACCAACCGTGAACCGCAGCCCATTGGCCAGGCGACCGTTGTAAGCCAGAGAGGCTTCACCACCCGAAACGGCATCGCGCTCCAGGTTTTCCTGTGGCAGGCTGTAGCCCAGTTCACTAGGCACAAAAATGTCGCTTTTTACGGCCGGTAAGCCATCACGAACGCGTTTGAAATAATCGACCGTACCACTCAGTTTACCACCAAACATAACGAAGTCCATGCCTACGTCGGTCACCTTGGCGGTTAACCACGAGAGACGGTCATTGGCAACACCCCGGTCACGAGCAGCTACCGTTGTATTACCCGACATGATACCAATACCCGAGTTGTAACCGTAACCGGCGATATACGCGTATGGATCAAGGTTGGCTCCATTTGGCTGAACGTTGTCGTCACCCAGTTGACCGTATGATGCCCGCACTTTCAGGTCGGTCAGCACCTGGCTGGTACCCATCATGTTTTTGAAAAAGGCCTCTTCAGAGATGCGCCATCCTGCCGAAACAGACGGGAACGTACCCCAGCGTTTACTTGGCGCAAATTTCCACGAGGCGTCTCGCCGGGCGGCTACTTCCAGGAAGTACTTATCGGCGTAGTTGTAGTTGAACCGACCAACGTACCCAACCCGAGCCTGGGTGTTGTCGTTATCATTATACGTGTCCGTATCAGCGAACTGGATCAACGGCAGCACATTGGTTTTTGGTACCGAGTGCACAAACACATCGCGCTCACGACGCAATAGGCGCTCGTTTAGCACCAGTGCGCTGATGTTATGCTTACCAAAGCTCCGGTTGTAGACTAATTGAATCTGGCTGATCGACTCGTTAATGTTGTTTTTTGCCCGTTCGCGGTAAGGGTTCGAGCTACCACCCGTCAGGTTATACACCTGCGTGGTCGGGTTATATGTGTAGGTATCGTAGGTATACTCGAAGATGTCGCGCTGTAGATCACGGAACATATACGAGTACAGCCCTTTTAGCGTCAGACCAGCAATTGGCGTCTGGTACTCGCCCGTCAGCTGCGGCGTAACCGAGTTGATCGTTTCCTCGAAGAAACCGGCTGCTTTGTAGTTCAGATAGCCCCAGTTTGAGGCGGGATTACTGATTGTGTTCAGGTACGCCGGGTTGTCATTGGCAAAAGGTCGTTCGCTGGGCCGATTCCGGAAAATGGCGAATTTGGGGGCGAAGTAGTCATCACCACCTGGTACGCCCGGGTTCTTCCGCGTTTCCTGACGGGCCGCTACGTTAACGCCAATCTTGATACGGTCGGTAATTTTCGCGTCGACGTTGGCCTGGAAGTTGGTCCGGTTGAAGAGAAATTCCCGCCCCAATACCGAGTTCTGATCCAGTCGGGTACCAGACACATAGTAGTTGATTTTATCCGATCCTCCGCTGGCACTCAGGTTAATGTTCGACTGCGGTGAATTATTCTTTACGATATAGTCGTACCAGTCAAAGTTCTGGTAGCCATATTCGGTGCCCGCCTTATACTTGTCGAGTTCAGCCTGCGTATAGCTGGTCGTGCCGTTTTTATTGACTTCAGCTTCAGCCTTGGCTACGTTCCAATCGTAGGCGTTGAGTACCGTTGGAAAGCGCATCCAGTTCTGAACGCCATAGTAAGCGTCCAGGTTAATGGTGCTTTTCTGGTTGGTTGCACCCCGTTTGGTGGTAACGATAATCACCCCGTTGGCCGCCCGTGACCCATAGATAGACGCCGAGGCATCTTTCAGTACGGTAATGTTGTCAACGTCGTTGGGGGCCAGGTTATCGAACTGCGATTTGTCTTTGGGAACGCCATCGATAATGAACAGCGGGTTACCTCCCATGTTCCGAATCTGGATATTGGCAGAAGCTCCCGGACGACCATCTGGCTGACGAAACTGAACGCCGGGGATTTTTCCCGCCAGCATCCCTGTCACCGTGGTGGCGTGTACCCGGCCAATATCTTTCGATGACACAGCCGAAATAGCCCCCGTCAGCGATTCTTTCTTCTGGGTACCATACCCGACAACCACCACTTCATTCAGCGACTGATCGGTGGGTTTCAGGTCGATCGTGATCGTTGTTTGCAACCCAACCGTAACTTCCTGATTGATAAAACCGATGTAGCTGAAGGTTAAGATAGCGTTGGCGTCAGGTACGTCGATCTGAAAATTACCGTTGGCGTCGGTTGTTGTGCCGCGCTGGGTACCTTTCAGAACAACGCTTACACCAGGCAGGCCTTCGTTGTTAGCCCCATCCCGTACGGTTCCGCGCACGGTCTTGTCTTTTGGTGCCACTACACGCACCGTCATCGAGTTGGCATCAGCTCCCTGAAGCGACCCAACAGGCGACAGAAACATGGCATCACCTAGATCTGAGGATGCTTTCGTGCGTGATTCGGGATGCGGGGCGGCTGGTGCTTCATTTATAGGTTGAATGACGTAATAATCTGCCACCTTCTTGTAGGTCAGGTGCTGCGGCGTCAACAGGGCCTCAAGCGCACTCTCCAGATTCGAGAGGCGTATCGTACTCCCATCAACATACTTATTTGCGATCATCTGATCATTGATGGCAAAGCGAACATTATGTTGCCTGGCCAGCCGATCCAGCCAGTCGCGCAGGAGGCGTACGTTACTCCTTCGGCTCGATGCTGGCGCTGATTGCTGTAGTTGTGGCTTATCAGATGCCAGCGCAAAATCCTGCGCTGAGGCTGTTCCTGCGCCACCACCTATCAGAGACATGCCTACCAAACAGGCTGCTTTTCTTAAGGAGAGTAGTGTTCTACACATATTGGGAAGAGACTAGTTTACACTGTGATAAAATGGAAGTAGGGTTACTAATCAATGGTTACCGTGTTGCCATGCCGACGAATTTTCACACCGAACGACTCGGTCAGCAGGGCCAGCAGCAGATCGGGCTGACTGGCGGGTACTGTAGCAGAAAAGGTTTGTTTGCCCAGTTTGGGGGCATTGAGGGTTACCTGCCAGCCGTACGTATCTTCAAGCACATCAATGATCTCGGCGATGGTTGTCTGATCGAATTGCAGTTGACCACTTTTCCAGGCGTCGTAATTGTCGGCCTTTACCCGGCGTTTAACGAATCCTTCTTTGGCCGGAATCACGTCGACCAGATCGCCCGGCCGCATCATCATGCTTTCTTCAACGCCCTCGCGCTGGCGGGTCAGCTTTACTTTACCTTCGTTGAGCACCACCCGAGCTTTGCCGCGCCGGGTGTTTACGTCGAACTTGGTGCCGAGTACCTCCACATTCATCATGTTCGTGTGCACGATGAAAGCGTCGGATGGGCGGGTTGGCTGGGTCGCGTTCGTCGCGGCGTGCCGTTGTACGGCGAAGAATGCTTCCCCGTCTACCCACACCTCGCGGGGACGATCCTCGTTCCAGTTATCGGTGTATGTAAGCGACGAATTACGGTTTAGCGTCACCACCGACCCATCGGGCAGGGTAACCCGTTTCATTTCGGTCAGCGCCGTTTGAATCGTATGTTGTACGGGCGGGCGTGTCGTGTACCAGACAGCACCAGCCATCAGCAATGCGCCCGTCAATGAGGCGGCTACCCGGAACCAGGTACGTCCCAGCATTGGCATAGGGCGAACAACTGAATCAGATTCATCATCAACCAGCGCGCTTCGCTCGGCAATTACCCGATCGTAGGTTGCATCTAGCCGCTGCCATATTCGCTCCTGGCTACCTGCAGATAGCCGATACGGTTGTATGGTCAGGTGCTCAACCGCCCAGATTGCTTCACTGATGGTTTTCCGAAGTTCGGGGTGAGTAGCTACGAATCGACGCCAGAACGCATCGGTATCCGGCGTAGGCTGGGTTACCCACGTCCGAAAATCAGCGTCCATCAGGAAATCTTCGAAGCCGTATTCGCTGTAATCAGGTATGTCCATGAGTGGCCGTCGTTGGTTGTGACAAGCCAAATCTGAGAATCCGATAAATTATCCCTCAGAATATTCTATTAATTCTAAATTCACGATTACGCCAATCAGAAAAGCCGGACGTTGCGGTCCGGCTTTTCTGATTGGCGTAAAATGGCCTGTACTTATGCGTGTGCGAGCGATTTAGACGCTGACATCATGGCTGCCAGCAACAGCATAACCGACCGGGCGGGCATTTTCTGATGCAGGTTGGCGAGAGCTTTATAAATGGTTTTGTAAGCCGACAGCTGATTGATACCCATGATCTGGGCCACTTCTTCGTACGGAAGTTCATCGTAAAACCGTAGAAAAATGGCTTCTTTCTGGCGAGCTGGCAATTCATTCAATAACATCAGTAACTCACTGGACCGCTCATCGCTGATTCGGTTATCCAGCCAGGATGATTCATGGGCAAACTCGACCCGAAAATCCACGTCACGTTCCATCAGGGGTAACGTTTGCTGGTCGCGGGCTTCCAACCGCCTGACAATCTCCCGGCGTATTGATCTGAACAGATAAAACTTGATTGAATCTGTTTTCGACAACTGGTTACCGCGCTCCAGTAATCGTAGAAACAACTCCTGCACACAATCTTCTGTGAATGCTCTGTCGCTGGTGAATCGAAAACTATAGTTGTAGAGAATTGGAGCGTAGGTTTCGTACAGAAACGAATAAGCCAATTTATCACCGTTTAATGCCTCTTCCCACAACTGGGCATCGGGCATCGACGCGTAGTTAGTAAACTTCATACGTAGTTGAGAGTAGTAACAGCTAGTTGAAAAAGGGTCAAACCAATGTGAAAGAAGGCGTAACGGCATCCCTCTTTGATTATCATTACATTTTCTACAATTTATCCTGTAAGGCAAATTGATCGCATAAGAGGCTAAAACAAGCTTTCCGTAAAATTGTCCCTTCGCAGGACGAATAAATTCTGGCTTTACTGAGCAGTTATTGTCATATAGCCATACATAACCACTCAGGTACATGATACAGGTACGTGTTGATCGATCGTAAGGCCATTCATGTAGTAGTCAAAAAAAGGTCTTGTATCCCTTAGTCATTTTATAAATAATCAGACAAAATATTGTACCGTAATAACAATTCATGCTGCAATAGCCTACGTTTTGGCCAACCCAATAACCGGCTACCTTGCCATTTATCTATTTATAATCAATTCATTACGAACAGGCTCATTGACCACTTTCTGAATAGATTTCGAATATGGAGTAAGCAGGGATAGTCGGAAGTAACTTTGGGTTTGACTTCATGGGCTTCCATTTCGCCTACTCCGCCAACGTATGAATCATCTTTTCCTGGTCATCTTAGCCTTGCTACCCATCTGTCTGCAGGCGCAAACACCTGATTCCGTTAAAACCGCCCCCCCCGCCGATTCGCTGGTGTTTGCAAAGCCCGACTCACTCGTCCCTGTACCAGTACCCAAAGCCCGACCAGTACTTTCCGGCAACGGCCGTATCAGCGGAAGTCTGGTCGATGGCGGTCTGAATAAGCCTGTTGAGTTTGCCACAGTAGCGCTCTATGATCCGTTGACAAACAAACCGATTGGCGGCACCACCTCTGACGAGCAAGGCAAATTCACGATCAATAACGTTGCACCAGGTACGTATCGGGTGGTGGCCAGTTTCATGGGTTATGAAACGAAGACCCTTGAAAACGTATTGATAACCAGCGGCTCCCCTCCTATTCTGCTGGGCGTTATCTCGATGCGCACCGACAGCCGAACACTGAATGAAGTGGTGGTGACGGGCGAAAAAGCCCTGATCGAAGACAAAGACGACAGGCTGGTCTACAACGCCGAAAAAGACCTGACCAACACAGGTGGAACAGCCATCGACGTGCTTAAAAAAGTCCCGCTTCTCACTATCGACCCAGACGGAACCGTTCAGTTGAAAGGTAGTAGTAGCATTAAAGTGCTGGTGAACGGCAAACCATCGAGCATTATGGCCCGAAGCATCGGTGAAGCCTTGCAGATGATCCCGGCTGAACTGATCAAATCGGTGGAGGTTATCACGGCTCCGTCAGCCAAATATGATTCGGAGGGAACGGCGGGCGTGATCAATATTATTACTAAAAGCCGATTGCAGGGAATGACCGGCGGCCTTACCGGAACGCTGGGTACGCGCCGGAATAACCTCGGCGGCAATTTTAATCTGAAGCGCGATAAGCTCAGTATAACGGCCTTTGGTGGTGAAAACTGGACAAATTCATACGGAAGCTCCAGTAATGTTCGGCAAAATCTGCGCAGCGGGCAGGTCGCCAGCATTATTGCTCAATCCAACGTATTTACCAACCAGGGGCGTTCAACGTTTGGCTCGTTTAGCCTCGATTACGACCTTGACTCGACCAACCGGATCGGTGTTGATGCCAATTTCGGCGGCGATAACCGGAATACCTTCTCCACCCGCGATACCCGACAGAGCGTAGACACCGTGAAAGCGTTTCGCCGATATACCGACAGCCAAAATCGGAACAGCAACATGGATTTGAACGTCAATTATACGAAGACGTTCAAGCGAAGCGCTGATCAGGAATACACGTTTCTGGCCCAGTATAACCAGAACGATGGCCAAAGCGGGTACGTGCTGAATCAGTTTGTCTTACCTGAAAACGGCCTGATTAACTACCGCGAACAGAACCGGAACATCAACCAACAGAACGAGCTGACCATCCAGACCGATTACGCGCATCCGTTCTCGACGAAGAAACAGCGCCTGCTGGAAGTTGGAAGCAAGCTGATCCGGCGCGATGTAAGTAGCGATTACCATCTGGAGAATGCCCCCGACGGGTCACTGAATTTCCGGGAAGACCCGCGCCGCGCCAATGTGTTCAATTACCAGCAATCGATCTGGTCTACCTACGCTTCATTCCGCATGCGGACCGACAATCGCTGGGGTTTTAGCGTTGGCGGGCGGTACGAGAAAACGATGATAAACGCCGATTTCAGATCGACGAGCACTAAATTCAACGATGACTACAACAACTTTTTGCCCAACGTAAGTGTCTCCAAACGGTTTGGAAAGGAACAGCGGGTGCGGTTAAACTACAGCCAGCGTATTCAGCGACCATCCATTGCCTTTCTGAACCCGTACGTCAATTCGGTGGATCCGAAGAACATTCAGTCGGGCAACCCGTTTCTGGACCCCGAACTGGCCCACTCGGTGGAAGCGTCATTCAGCACCTTCCTGAAAAATGGCACAACCGTTAACCTGATGGTTTTCGGGCGGCAGACGAACAATGCCATCGAGCGCATCACCACCGTCGATTCAAGCGGAATATCGAATAGCACGTACCGAAACATTGCCCGCAATTCGACATACGGCACCAATCTGTTTGGCGCGGTGAAACCAACCAAAGGGTGGAACGTGAGTGGCTCTATTGGGGTAAACTACAACATTCTAAATAGCCCGGCTTTACAGACCAGCAACCGAAACTGGAGTTATCAGATGAATATCAACACCTCGGTGCAGTTGCCAAAGAATTACAGTGTTCAGGCCAATGGGTCGTATACCTCGCGCCGAATTCAACTGCAGGGTCAGTCATCGGGTTTTTATTATTACGGTTTCTCTGCCCGGAAAGAGATAAAACCGCAGAACATTACGGTTACGGCTACGTTCGAAAACCCATTTCGGGAATATAACATCATAAACGCGCAACAGCGTACGGCCACCTTCATTTCCGACGGCACTAATTTCACGGTGATTCGGAACATCCGCCTGACGCTTAACTGGCGGTTCGGCAAAATGAGCGCAACGCCTAATCGGGAGAAGAAAAAGATTGCCAATGACGACAAGAAAGCGGAGTAATTGCAGGTACGTTGCCAGTTTCGTACTACTGAAGCTGGAGCTTCGGCATTACACATCATCAACGTACCTGGAACTTTGTGGTAGCGCCTACTCAGCCAGACCGTAACCCTGTTGAATCATGGTAAAAAATTCCTCGTTGGTTAGCGCTTTCCATTGGTCATACAGTCGCTGTGCATCCAGACCGGCAACGTACCTGAGTTTATCCGTTCCATCAGTAGCAGCCCCGTAGATCACCTCGGCAATCTGCTCCCCGGTCGAGTAGTTGCCACCTCGCCGGGCAAACGCGGCAAATACCTTCTGCAGGCTTTCGTCGTATACGCTGGCACCATCCGTTGTCTGTTTCAGCGAACGGGTTGCAAAATCGGTCACTACCCCGCCGGGTGCTACCACCTTCACCCGGATATTGAATGGGCTGAGTTCGTAGTTCAGTGACTCTGAGAGGCCATCCAGCCCAAACTTTGTGGCGTGGTAAATGGCGTTGAACGGCAGGCCAACCAATCCGCCAATTGAGGTGACATTTATAATTGTGCCGCCCCCTGCTTCCCGGAAGTGTGGCGTCAGTGCTTTAATCATGCGCATGGCCCCAAACAGGTTTGTCTGAAATTGCTCCATAATCTTTTCTTCCGAAGCTGTCTCCAACGGACCAACCAGTCCGTAGCCTGCATTATTGAGCAGAACATCGATCTGTGAGAAATCCTGTAGTACCTGCTTTATCGCTTGCTCAATACTGGAAGGCCGAGTCACATCCAGCGCGTATAGTCTGACGCCCGGATATTGTGTCAACTCTGTTTCCTTTTCCGGATGGCGCATGGTTGCGGCAACCTGCCAACCTCGCCGGGCAAACACGATGGCGGCCGCTTTACCGATTCCGGACGATGCCCCGGTGATGATTATACCCTTACTCATAGCTTCCCTTTGTTCAATTCGTTCGCACGTAAACCAGCGAAACGCCTGATCGGTTTGCGTATACCGCCTTAAAGGGGGCATTATCGATAAATACGGATACCCAAACCATAGTATAAAAGTATTTTATCGAACCGGGAATTTACGAAAACGGTGTAGTAGGTCATTCAACCCGTAAAATCTAGCATTGGCTAGGGATTACCCTACATCAGGACAAGTAGATTCTGGCAAAAGGTAAACTTTTGCCACGAATAGTGAAGTATTCACCAGCATAAGTTCATTTAGTTAAACTCTATGTTTAAATAATACCCTTCCAATCTATGATCCCTTACTACCTCAATGCGCCGCAGTATCGGCGGAAACTCGCAGTAGCCTTTTTCTGGCTATGCTGTCTGTGTACGGCTTCGGCCTTTGCGCAGGAACGCACGATCACTGGCCGCGTCAGCGACGAGCAGATTGCGTTACCCGGCGTAACCGTAACCGTTAAAGGAAGCACGCGTGGTACCACAACTGATGCAGAAGGCAACTATCGCATTAGCGTACCAAACGACAGAGCTGTTCTGGTGTTTTCATCGGTAGGTTTTACCTCACAAGAGCAAACTGTTGGTAATCGCTCTAGCATTAACGTAACGCTGGCCAATGACGAGCGTGCGCTGAACGAAGTGGTGGTGGTTGGTTACGGTAGCCTGAGAAAGAGCCAGACAACAGGCGCTATCTCATCGGTTACCCCTAAACAAATCACCGAGCAACCGATCACCAACATTGGTCAGGCCATGCAGGGCCGGGTAGCAGGTGTCGATGTTGCACAGTCGGGTAGCCGCCCAGGTTCCGTACCAACGATCCGTATTCGTGGTCGCCGTTCGTTCAACGCGGGTAATGATCCCCTTTATGTAGTAGATGGAATCCCGCTGTCGGCCGGTTATGAAGATATCAACCCGAATGATGTTGGCTCAATGGAAATCCTGAAAGACGCCACTGCCACCGCTATTTATGGTGCGCGGGGTGCCAACGGCGTTGTACTGGTTACAACCAAACGGGGGCTTGCCAACAACAAAACGACGATCAGTTACGACAACTACGCGGGTGTTACTACCGCCCTTGACAAAATTAATTTGTTTACTGGTGCGGAGTTTGCCGAATATGTACGCGAAGCTTATCGGACTACGAATAACTACAAAGATGCGAACGGTAATCCTGTACCAACGGGTGTAGCAGATGCCTACGCCGACTCGAAAGTGGCCGTACTTGGTGGTGACCCGAACGTAGCAGCCGGGCTTGCCGCTAACCGGAACACAGATTGGCAGTCATTAATCCTGAAACAAGGTTTCCAGCAGAACCACTCACTGGGTATTCAGGGTGGAAACGACAAAACGCAGTTCTACATTTCGGCTGGTTATTTCAAAGATCAGGGCATCATGCCTGGCCTGGACTTTACCCGTTATTCGCTGCGGGCAAACGTTGATCACCAGATCAATAAAGTGCTGCGTGTTGGTCTGTCAACGTATTTGATGTACAGCCTCCGCAATGGTGAAGGCCTGAACCCGTACAACTTTACCCTTCAGCAAAACCCACTCGGACGGCCATACGACGACAACGGAAACCTGATTTTCTCGCCAACCAACGACGCCCTGTTGACTAACCCACTGGCCGAAGTAGTGCCCGGTGCACAGATTGAAGAGCGGAAGAAATACCGGATATTCAACAGCATCTACGCTGAAGTAAACATCCTGGATGGTCTAAAATACCGGGTCAACTTTGGTCCTGATTTCACGATAAACCGCTATGGCCGCTTCATTGGCGCCCAAACCAACGCCCGTAAAGGAGGTGACCCACAGGCACAAACAGCCAGCGCATTTGGCTTCAACTACACGCTGGAAAACGTAGTTACGTATAACAAAAAAGTTGGCGATCATAACTTCGGTATCACAGGTCTGTGGTCTGTTCAGCGCGATAACTTCGAGCAGAATAACATCTCCGTACAGGGTGTTCCGGCCGAATCGCAGCAGTTCTACAATGAAGGCAACGCCAGTTCAGTACTGGGTGTAGGCAGTAACCTGGTGCAGTGGACGATCAACTCGTACATGGGTCGTATCAACTACGACTACAAAGACAAATATTTGCTGACGGCCACGATTCGTCGGGATGGTTCAAGCCGGTTCGGGGTAAACACCAAGTATGGTAATTTCCCGGGCATTGCGTTGGGCTGGAACATCAGCAATGAGGATTTCATGAAAGGGTCTACCTGGGTTGACCTCCTGAAACTGCGGGCTAGCCGTGGCTCGGTAGGGAACCAGGGGGTAGCGCCATACCAAACGCAGGGATTACTTGATCGTACGGTGTACGCCTGGGGAAATAACCCGGCTTACGGCTACCGCCCAAACACAATCGGCAACCCTGATTTGAAATGGGAAACGTCGACAACCACAAACATAGGGCTTGATTTCAGCCTCTGGCGTGGCCGGGTAACGGGTGCTATCGAAGCATACCTGACCAACACAACCGACCTGCTGCTGTCCGACCTGCTGCCAACATCGGTTGGCTTCAACGCAGTAACCCGCAACATCGGTGAAACGCGTAATAAAGGTATCGAGGTTAGCGTCTCGACAGTAAACATGAACAAAGGAGGCTTCAAATGGACGTCTGACTTCGTTTTCTCGAAGAACACTGAAGCCATCGTCTCCCTCTTCAACGGACCGGTTGACGACGTAGGGAACAAACGCTTTATCGGCTACCCACTGACGGAGTTCTTCGATTACAAGAAAGCAGGTATCTGGCAGACCAACGAAGCCGATGCAGCCAAATCGTACCAGAGCGCCGTTGGCCAGATCAAAGTGCAGGATACTAACGGTGATGGCAAAATCACGGCCGACGACCGGGTGTTCCTGGGTTCTGATATTCCAACCTGGAGCGGTGGTGTTACCAACCGGTTCGCCTATAAAGGATTTGACCTGAACTTCTTTATTTATGCCCGTATTGGTCAGACTATCCTGAGCGGTTTCCACCGGGATAACAACCAGTTGGCCGGTCGTTATCAGCAGATCAAGGTTGATTACTGGACACCGAACAACCCAACTAACGAATTCCCACGGCCAAACTCGAGCCAGGAATTCCCGGTTTACAACTCAGCAATCATCTATTTCGACGGTTCATTTGTTAAAGTGCGGAACATCAACTTTGGTTATACGTTCCCAACCAGCATCACGTCGAAAATCCACGTTCAATCACTGCGTCTGTTCAGCAGCATTCAGCAGCCATTCATCTTCTCGTCATACCGCTCGAAATACAACGGTGTTGACCCCGAAACAAGCGACGGAACGGTTAGCAACGGTGTTACGCCAGCTACCCGGGTAGTGACCTTTGGTTTAAACGTCAAATTCTAAGCAAATCTGTTTTGCCTGATGTGTGTACAGCCATCTAACGATTAAAAAAACATGAAATCAAAATTTGCACATAAATCAATCCGTGTTCTTGCCCTTGCCGCCCTTATGCTCAGCGGTCAGGCCTGCAAGGATATCCTGGACGAAAAAGTAGTTTCTGCAATTGGTAACGATTACATCAATACGCCTAAGGGCTTTGAAGATGCCAGCAAAGCCGCCTATTCGTCGCTGAGAAACTTCTACGCATCTGAGCGTGGCCTGACCATGACCGAGTATGGCACGGATATCTACACGACCGGAGCAGATGGCAGTTATAAAGGGTTTCACTTTTACGACACCCAGATGAATAGCTTCGTTGACATCCTTCAGCAAGTTTGGGAGGAGTTATACAAGGGTATCAACACCTGCAACGCTGTAATCGGACGGGCTCCGGCTGCTACCGTTTCAGATGCCACTAAAAAACTGCGTGTCGCGGAGATGAAATTCCTCCGGGCTCACTACTACTTTATTCTGGTTCAGCAATTTGGCGGTGTTGACCTGCGCCTTACAGAAACGCTCGGGCCCACAAAAGTCACCAAACGCGCCTCAGAAGCTGATGTGTATAAGACCATCATCTCAGACCTGGAATCAGCTATCCCGGATCTGGACACGAAGATCAGATCATCTGACTACGGTCGGGCTACCAAGGGCGCTGCCGAGCATTTGCTGGCGCGTGTGTACTTAACCAAGGCAACCTCATCGGCCAAAGCAGCTGATGATTATGCAAAAGCAGCGACCAACGCGCAGAGTGTTATTGCCAACTACGGCTTCAAACTGTTGCCCGATTTTGCCAGCGTATTCTCGCAAGGGGCGGGTGAAATCAATGACGAAGTCATTTTTGCCGTTCAGTACACGTCAGACCCATTGACGAACATGAACACGGCCAATACCAACAACGGGGATGGTAACAAGCTCCACCTGTATTTTGGTATGCAGTATGACGTACAGCCCGGCATGAAGCGCGACATCGCCAACGACCGCCCCTTCAAACGGCTGCGCCCAACAACGTACCTGCTCGAAACGGTCTTCAAAGACCGGGTAAACGACTCGCGCTATAAAAAGACGTTCAAGGATACCTGGCTGAGCAACAACCCAGGCACCAACCTGAACACGTCGTTTGATAACAGCAAGTCTAAAATGACCCTGAAAGCCGGCGATACGGCTATCTATATTCCAGGTGTTGAATGGACGGTAGCACAGCGGGCCGCAAAACCGTATCAGGTGCTTGTCCCTAGCGCCTACTCTGCGGCATTGTTTCCAACGCTCCAGAAATTCCTCGACCCGCTTCGGCCCGATCTGACCTACGAACAGGGTAGCCGCGACTACCTGGCGTTCCGGTTGGCTGAGACGTACCTGATTCTGGCCGAAGCCCAGTTCAAACAGGGAAAAACAACCGAAGCGGTAGCCGCCATCAACGCGGTTCGTCGCCGGGCAGCTTATTCAGGCAAAGAGACAGCTATGGAAATTACGGCGGCTCAATTGGACATGGAAATGATCATGCAGGAACGCGCCCGCGAACTGGCTGGCGAACAAATGCGCTGGATGGATCTGAAGCGCTGGGGTAATCTGGTAGAGCGGGTTAAACTGTATAACCCAGATGGTGCTGCCAACGTGAAAGACATTCATAACCTACGCCCGATTCCACAAACCCAGATCGACCGGACCGAAAAAGCCGCTGATGGGTCACCTGGCTTCCCGCAGAATCCCGGGTTTTAATTAGTACCATTTCGCAGGCTTGCCGGAGGTGGTCAGACGGTGTCGCGTATGTGACATAGGCTGGCCACCTCCACTAGTATCAGGCCAATTCAGTTATGAAAAAACTCGTCACACTGAAAGAATTGTCGCTGGAATTGGGGGTCTCGGTCTCAACCGTGTCAAAAGCACTGAATAATGACCCGACGATCGGGCATTACACGCGCGAACGGGTTGAACATCTTGCCAGGGCTCGCCACTACATTCCTAATCAGGTTGCCCGTAATTTTCAGCGGCGGCGAAGCCTGACCATCGGTCTGATTGTTCCCAATGTGCTGGATCAGTTTTTTGTGCAGGCCATCAATGGGGTTGACGAAGTAGCGACCGCCAAGCAGTATAGCGTGCTGGTGAGCCAAACCCTCGATGTTGAGTCCCGTTCAAACGCTATTCTGGACCTGATGCGACTCGACGGCGTGGATGGCCTGATTGCCACTATTACGCCCAACACAACCAACCTTACCCCCTATCGCCAACTGGAAGCAGCGGGCATTCCGGTTGTTTATATCGCCCGAAGTCTGAACGATCCGGCCTGTGCTCAGGTAACGTTGTTAAATACAGATTCGGCCCGGATAGCCACGAATTTCCTGCTCGATCGGGGGCATCAGCAGTTAGCTTACATAAATGGACCAACCAACGTTAATGCCAGTCAGCAGCGTCGAACAGGCTTTGAACAGGCATTGCAGGATCGGCACCGTTTGGCAGATGGGACCATATACCAACCAAATAGTCTAACAGCAGCGGATACCGATGCCATCATGGCAAAAGCGATGGCCCGAGCTGACTACCCAACCGGAATACTGGCTTTCAAAACCTACATGGCAATTGACGCTATTACCTACCTGAAACGAACGTACCCGGAGCGATTAGACCAGATAGAGTTTGTTGGCTTCGGCAACCTACCCTTGCTCAAACACCTGTCTCATAAACCTGCGGCCTCGATTGAAGAAAACCCTGGCCTGATGGGTCAGGAAGCAATGCGATTGCTGATGCAATTGATAAGTGACAAGCCAGCAGAGTCGACACATATTGAAGTACCCGGTGAATTAGTGGTTCACTAGCAGCGCAGTATCCTAATAGATGGTCATTTGGCAGGGAATTTTAACCTGCTGGATAACCGGTTCCGAGCTGCTGACCATACGCTGATGAAGTAGGTCAAAGGCCTCAGCACCCAGATCAAACGGATCAGCATCTACGGCAGCCAGGGGGCGGTAGTCGATGTGTTTTAGTAAAGGCAGGTTACCAAATCCGATGAAGTCGAGTGGACTGACTCTGGCGGAATCGTTGCGCTGCATATACGAGATCGCATCCAGGGTGAGGTAGTTTTTAAATGTAAACACAGCCGTAGGCGGATCGTTAAGCTGCATCAGTTCCCGCATGAGATTGTCTACAGAGTCTGGTTCCGGGGTGGGCTGTTTAACCAGATTGGCGTCGAACGGTAGTTGGTGATCGTACAGGGCCTGAAGATAGCCATCGTAACGTACCTGACTGAGCGAAAGCAACGTGGGGCCCCGTAAATGAGCGATGCGACGGTGTCCCTTCCGGATCAGGTATGTTATGGCCTCCCGGCTTCCTTCAAACGAATCGGCCGTGACGTTGTAACTCGGCCGGTCGCGGGGTGCACGGACAAAGAAGACAACCGGAATGCCGATGGCTTCCAGTTGATCAACGAAGTCGGTTTGGTCGGTTTGAGTAGTAATTGAAATGAGTAACCCATCGATCCGGTTGCGGATCATCGTCTCGATTAACGCTCGTTCGCGGTCGGGCTGTTCGTGGGTTTGGGTAAATACAACGGAATACTGGTTTCGGGCGGCGGTGTCTTCAATTCCACGCAAGGCCAGCCCGTAGAATTGATCAAACAAATCGGGAATGATGACTCCAATTTTAAAATTGCGCTTTTGTTTAAGATGTATAGCCGCCAGATTCGGAACATAGTTACGCTCTTCGGCCAATTGCCGAACACGGGCCACCGTAGCATCCCCAATACCAGGATCGTTGCGAAGGGCTTTGGAGACGCCCGATACAGACAGTCCCAGTTCCTTTGCCAGGTCTTTGAGCGTAACGCTTCGTCTCATGATTGGCGGTTGAATCGTTTGGCGCTAAGGCAAACTGATAAAGTTCAAAATGATGAAAGTAGTTAATCAGTTAAAGGGCCACAAATTTGTTCACAGACAACAGTATTGATGCACAAAACCGATTTTCCCGTTCAACCGGTACTCATGGTACGTACATTTTCACCCTTCCGATGCGTGACTAACTCATTTTGACCCGACTAGGGTCAGTACCCGCCCAACACACCAAGTAGGAATGATCCACGAACAGACTGTAATGAAAAATGAAAATGGCAATGAAAGACAAACAAGTGAGTAGGATATAGCCCTCCTCCTACATTGTAGAAAAGCATTGCCAAGTCTATACTGTCAACTTTTATAGTAATGAATCTACTTCAATCATGGCGCTGGTTTGGGCCAGATGATCCGGTAACTCTCGCCGATATACGTCAGACAGGCGCCAGCGGTATTGTTTCTGCACTGCATCAGATTCCGCACGGAGAGGTGTGGCCCGTTGAGGCTATTAAAGCCCGCCAGGCCGAAATTTCTGCCGCTGCACCGGGTGCCTCTCCCCTGCACTGGGCCGTAGTGGAAAGCCTGACCGTTTCAGAGAGCATTAAAACCCGAACAGGCGCATTCCGCCAACATATAGAGGATTACAAACAGAGCCTGCGCAATCTGGCTGAGTGTGGCCTCAAGGTTGTGACGTACAATTTCATGCCGGTCAACGATTGGACGCGCACAAATCTGAACTACCCCATGGCTGATGGTTCTAAAGCGCTTTATTTCAACTGGTTCGATCTGGCTGTTTTTGATATTCACCTGTTGAAACGCCCCAACGCCGCCGGCGATTATCTGCCTGCCGTTCAGGCCGAAGCCGAACGCCGGTTTGCGTTGTACAGCCAGGAAGAATGCGAACACCTGGCCGATATCGTGATGTTCGGTATTCCCGGCGAAGCCAAACAGACGCTTGAAGGCATGCGGGCCAAACTGGCTACCTACGCCGACATTGACGCCAATGCCCTTCGCTCGAACCTGACCGATTTTCTGGCCGACGTAGCCCCTCTTGCCGACGAGTTGGGTATCAAACTGGCCATCCACCCCGACGATCCGCCATTTCCGATCTTTGGCTTACCACGTATCATGTCGCGGGCCGACGATTACGACTACATGCTGACGAAAGTACCCAATGACAGCAACGGTGTTTGTTTCTGTACCGGCTCACTGGGGGCCAATCCGGCCAACGATTTGCCAGCATTAGCCCGTCGGATTGGCGAGAAAATTCATTTTGTTCACTTGCGCAACGTTCGGAAAGATGAGCATGGCAATTTCTACGAAGCTGATCACCTCGATGGTGATGTAGATATGTATGCCGTCATGCGTGAAGTGCTGGCCATTCAACAACGCGTTGCCGAACCCATCCCCTTCCGGCCCGACCACGGCCATCAGATGCTCGACGACCTGCACAAAAGCACCAATCCCGGCTACTCCTGCATTGGCCGGTTACGTGGGCTGGCCGAGTTGCGGGGGCTCGAGCTGGGCATCAGCCGGGCCGAAGGCTGGCAATCATAAACCGACAACAACACTAACACTATGTACACTGATTATCAAGCCAATACAATCACCGAACCGTTCATTTCGGAAAACTTTGTTCTTGAAAGCGACCCCGCCCGGGCACTGTATTTCGACTTCGTTCGCGATCTGCCGATTGTAGACTACCACAATCACCTGCCTCCCAATGAAATAGCCGAGGATAAACGGTACGCCAACATGACCGAAATATGGCTCAAAGGCGACCACTATAAATGGCGGGCCATGCGGGCAAACGGCGTGCCCGAAGAACTGATCACGGGTCATCGTAATGATTGGGAGAAGTTTCTGGCCTGGTCGAAGACGGTTCCCTACACCATGCGTAACCCGCTTCAGCACTGGACCCAGATGGAACTGAAGCACCCGTTCGGGATCGACGATCTGCTGACCGAACAAAATGCACGGGCCATCTATGATTCCTGCAACGAACAGCTTCAGAACAAGCTAACAGCCCGCGCCCTGCTGGAGGCGCATAAAGTACAGGTCGTTTGTACTACCGACGACCCAACCGACGATTTGCAGTATCACAGCCAATACGCAGCAGAGGGTAAGGCCCTGAAAATGTACCCGACTTTTCGGCCCGACACGCTGCTTCCTGCCAATACTGACGCCTGGCGGCAGCAGGTTGCCAGGCTGGTAGCCGTCTCGGGCATTGCGGTAACCGACCTCGATTCACTGCTCGAAGCCCTGGTTAGCCGAATCGACGCCTTTCATGAGCTGGGTTGCCGGGCATCTGATCACGGTCTGGAACGCCTGCCACCGGTTTCCTTGCGGACGGTTGCCCTGGAAACGGCCTGTAAACAATTACTGGCTGGCGAAACTGCACCCGATGCCCAAACGATTGATCTGTTGCAGGGGTACGTCCTGCTCGAACTGTGTCGTCAATACGCGAAACGCGGCTGGGTTCAGCAGTTCCACCTCGGTGCCCTACGGAATATCAGTACCCGCCTCTACAACCAGTTGGGTGTAAACGTTGGCGGTGATTCGATGGGCGACTGGAGCCAGACACAACGACTGGCTCGTTTCCTCGACGCGCTTGATCAGGACGGACAATTGGCCAAAACGGTACTATATAACCTGAATCCGGCCGACAACGAGACGTTTGCCACCATGATTGGCAACTTTCAGGACGGGAGTGTGCCGGGCAAAATTCAGTGGGGCTCCGGCTGGTGGTTTCTCGATCAGAAAGACGGGATGGAGAAACAACTGAACACACTCTCGAATATGGGGCTGATGAGCCGCTTCATCGGGATGGTGACCGATTCGCGCAGTTTCCTCTCGTTCTCCCGTCACGATTATTTCCGCCGCATCCTCTGCAACGTGATCGGCCAGGATATTCAGCGCGGACTAGTGCCAAACGACCTGCCCTGGCTGGGGCAACTGGCGGCTAATATATCGTACTATAATACAGTAGATTACTTCGGCTGGACCATTAAATAAATTGGGGCGCTGCTCGTACAGATAGCTATTCGCCTCCAGATCCTTATTCCTTAACCAACCATCACCCAACCGCGTAGCCCACTCACTACGAATGATTCGTTAACTCCTATGCTCAATACCGCTCCCGCTGCTCCTACGCTGGATACGAACCAGGGCCAGACCAATTACCGATGGGTGATTGCCGCCCTGCTCTTCTTTGCCACCACCATTAATTACCTCGACAGGCAGGTTATCAGCTTACTCAAACCATTGCTGACGGCGGAATTCGGCTGGACGGAATCGAACTACGGCAATATTGTTACGGCCTTTACCATGGCCTATGGCATCAGCACGCTGCTGGCCGGGTACGTTATCGACCGGATCGGCACCAAGAACGGTTACACGATCTCGATCATTGTGTGGAGCCTGGCAGCGATGGTACACGCAATGGCCGGGGGAACAACCGGCTTCATGGTTGCCCGTGGCTTACTCGGCATTGGTGAATCGGGCAACTTCCCGGCCTCGATCAAGACAGTTGCCGAATGGTTTCCCAAAAAAGAGCGGGCGCTGGCAACCGGCATTTTCAACGCAGGCGCCAACATTGGTGCGGTGGTGGCCCCCGCCGTTGTGCCCGCCCTGGCCATTGCCGTTGGCTGGCGCATGACATTCATCATTACGGGTCTGACCGGCTTTATCTGGATCATTTTCTGGTGGTATTTCTATGAAGTTCCAGCCAAACACAAACGCGTGAGCGCCGCTGAATTGGCGCACATTAACAGCGATGTTGAAACAGCCGACGACGTGATCCCCGAAATTCGGGAAGGATGGCAGTCTATTTTCCGTAAACGGGCTATCTGGGGATTCATGTTCGGGAAGCTCTTTACTGACCCTATCTGGTGGTTTTTCCTGTTCTGGCTGCCCGCCTACCTGTCAGACGTGTATCACCTCGACCTTAAAAAACTGGGTGCGCCACTGATTATCATTTACACAGCCGCAACCATCGGCAGTGTGGGCGGTGGCTGGTTGTCATCGCAGCTGATCAGCCGGGGCTGGTCACCTACCAAGGCCCGCCAGTATACTATGTTGCTGTTTGCCGTGTGTGTGGTCCCCGTACTCTCGATTAGCCAGTTCAATACCATATGGCCCGTTATCGGCATTCTAAGCCTGGCCGTAGCCGCGCATCAGGCCTGGTCGGCCAACGTGTTTACCGTCGCGTCCGACGTCTTCCCAAAGCGTAGCCTGAGCCTGGTGGTCGGTTTCGGTACAATGGCAGGCACGTTGGGTGGCAGTCTTTTCCCGCAGATCGTTGGCCGTATTCTCGACCATTACAAAGGTCTCGGCGACTTGCCGGGTGGTTACAATGTGGTGTTCAATATTGCCAGCGTGGCCTATCTCTGCGCCTGGTTGATGCTCTACATTTTTGTGTTCAATCCAGCTCGCAAAAAGGCGCGGTTGGCTTAAGGCAACGTACCTGAAAAACTAGTCTGAACTTCCTAAATACCTTACTCATGTCGAATCAATCAATTAACCGTAGAACGTTTTTGGACCTGTCGGCCAAAGCAGCGGCGATTGCCGTAGGCTTTCCAACCATTGTGCCTGCATCGGTATTTGGCAAGAATGCCCCCAGTAACCGGATAAACATTGGCGCGATTGGTACAGGGCGAATTTCCCGTGGGCACGATATGCCCGGCGTTTGGCAATACGAAAACGCCAACATCATGGCGGTCTGCGACCTGGATAGTAACCGCGCCAATGATGCCAAAAAGCTGGTCAATGACTTCTATTCGAAGAAGACAGGCAAAGACTATGACGGCGTTAAAGTCTATACCGACTATCGCGAATTGCTGACGAATAAAGACATCGACGCGGTCATTGTGAGCACGCCCGACCACTGGCACGCCCCAATTGTTATTCATGCGGTTGAAGCGGGCAAAGACGTGTACATGCAGAAGCCGGCTTCGTTGACCATTTCGGAGGGACGCATGATGGCTGATGCCGTAAAACGATCGGGCCGGATCGTGCAGGTGGGTAGTCAGCAGCGATCGTCGAAGCAATTCCGGTATGCCGCCGAATTGGTTCGTAATGGCCGGATCGGCGACTTGAAAACGGTGTATGTCGGCCTACCCGGCGATCCCGGAGGGGATGAAGAGCCGCAGATGCCGGTTCCAAAAAATCTGAACTACGATATGTGGCTCGGCACAACACCAGAGGTTTATTATACCGAAAAACGCGTTCATCCACAGATGGGCTACGACCGGCCGGGCTGGTTACGTTGTGAACAGTTTGGCGCCGGCATGATCACCGGTTGGGGTGCACACCACATCGACTGCGCTCACTGGGCCATGGATACGGAACACACTGGCCCCGTAGAGATTTGGGGGAAAGCCGATTTTCCGAAGAGCGGCCTTTGGAATGTGCACGGTATTTTCCAGACCGAAGCGCTTTACAAAAACGGGGTGAAGATGGTAGTCAGCAATGAGATTCCGAACGGCATCAAGTTCGAAGGCACCAAAGGCTGGATCTTCGTCTCGCGGGGCGATGCCTCGGTTACCGCCAGCGACCCCATTGCCAAACAGAATGCAGCTAAAGCACTCGACGCCAGCGATCCAAAAATCATTACCTCGGTGATTGGCCCGAACGAGATAAACCTGCCTATCAGTAAAGAACACCACGGCAACTGGCTGGATAGCATCGTGAGCCGTAAAGAGCCCATCGCCCCGGTCGAAATTGGCCACCGCTCGTGTTCAGCCTGTCTGCTCCATCATGCGGCCATGAAACTGAACCGGAAGCTTTACTGGAATCCAGACAAGGAGCAGTTTATCAATGACCCGGAAGCCAACAAGCTACTGTCACGTCCACAACGAAAAGAGTACGCCATCGTCGCCTCAAACTCAAAGAAGCCGGCAAAGAAAGCGTAAGTAGCGCCGAAGCTCCAGCTTCGGCAGTGCAAAACGAGCCTTGACTCCCGAAGCTGGAGCTTCGGTACAACTTGCTTGATATGAAAATTGCTTTTCCCATTGCCCTTACCATCGGAGTTGCCTTGCTGGTTGCTTTTCGCGGGCCCAATGCCATTGGCCCCATCAAACTGATCACACTTGATCCCGGCCATTTTCATGCAGCGCTGGTGCAGAAATCGATGTACGAAGGTGTTGATCCTAAGGTGCATGTGTATGCGCCCGATGGCCCCGATGTGCAGATGCACCTCGACCGCATACGTACTTATAACACCCGAAGCGATAAGCCAACGAACTGGCAGGAGGAGGTATACCGTGGCCCTGACTTTATGGCGAAAATGATGGCTGAGCGGGCGGGTAATGTGGTCGTAATGGCGGGAAACAACCAGCTGAAAACCGATTACATTCACCAGGCAGTTGGCGCAGGTTTTAACGTACTGGCCGATAAACCAATGGTTATCAACGGGTCGGAGTTTGGCAAGTTGCAGGAATCATTTGCGACTGCGGCAAAGAAGAACGTGCTGCTCTACGACATCATGACCGAGCGCTACGAGATCACGACCATGTTGCAACGGGCTTTCTCGCGCCAGGCATCTCTATTCGGCACGCTCGAAAAAGGAACACCGGAGAACCCGGCCGTGACGAAGGAAAGTGTGCACCACTTCTACAAAAACGTATCGGGCAGCATCCTGACCCGGCCCGCCTGGTTTATGGATGTGGCCCAGCAGGGCGAAGGTATCGTTGACGTAACAACCCACCTGGTTGATCTGGTGCAGTGGGAATGCTTCCCCAACCAAACCCTTGATTACAGGAAAGATGTACGCCTCACATCGGCCCGCCGCTGGACCACCGATATGCGGCTTAGCCAGTTTAAAGCCATCACCAAACTGCCCGCTTTCCCGGATTACCTGAAGAAAGACGTGGTACAGGATAGCGTATTGCGGGTGTACAGCAACGGCGAAATCAACTATCAGTTGAGAGGCATTCACGCCAAGGTGTCGGTAATCTGGGCCTACGCAGCGCCGGCTGGCGGCGGTGATACGCACTACTCGATCATGCGCGGCACAAAAGCCAACCTGATCATCCGTCAGGGCGCCGAACAGCAGTATAAGCCAACGCTGTACATTGAGCCTGTTGCTGGCAATAAATTAGAAACATCCTTGAAAGACGTGCTGCCCGCCATCCAGCGTGAGTTTCCGGGTGTCGATATTAAGCAGACAGCCACAGGTTGGATCGTGAACGTACCTGAACACTACAACGAAGGGCACGAGGCTCACTTCGGACGGGTTATGCAGAATTACCTGACGTACCTGAAAGCAGGTAAACTCCCCGCCTGGGAAGTCCCCAACATGCTGACCAAATATTATACAACCACTCAGGCGTTAGCGCTGGCCAAGAAAAGCCAGGTACGTTAGGCCTCTTCTTCCTGAACTCTCTCATGACTCTTCTATCATCTAACCGGCGTACCTTCCTCAAACAGACCACAGGCATTGCTGCTCTGTCGGCCCTTGCTCCCAGTCTGCAAGCCAGCCCTTATCTGGCTCCACGGATCAAGTTTTCCGTCGTGGGCATCAACCACGGCCACATATACAGTCAGGTTGAAGCAACGATCCGTGGCGGTGGCGAACTGGTTTCATTCTATGCCAAAGAACCTGATCTGGCGGCGGCTTTTGCCAAACGGTATCCACAAGTCAAACAGGCACGTTCGGAAGATGAAGTACTGAACGACAAGAGTACTCAACTCATTCTGACGTCAGGTATCCCCGACGAACGGGCGGGGCTGGGTATTCGGGCCATGAAAGCCGGTAAAGACTTTATGTCTGACAAGCCGGGCATAACCACCCTCGAGCAGTTGGCTCAGGTACGCAAGGTGCAGCAGGAAACGAAGCGCATTTATTCGATCATGTTCAGCGAACGGTTCGAGAACAGAGCTACCGTAAAAGCCGGTGAACTGGTCAAAGCGGGTGCCATCGGGCAGGTTATCCAGACCATCGGAATGGGTCCACACCGCATTAGTTTAACGTCGCGGCCAGAATGGTTTTTCGACAAAAAACGCTTTGGCGGTATCATTTGCGACATTGCCTCGCACCAGGTCGATCAGTTTTTGTTCTTCACGGGCTCAACCAAAGGCGAAGTGTTATCGTCGCAAACGGGCAACGTGCATTACCCGCAGTACCCCAATTTTGAAGACTTCGGCGACCTGACGCTACGCGGCGATAAAGGCGCGGGCTACATCCGGGTCGACTGGTTCACCCCCGACGGGCTCAACACCTGGGGCGATGGCCGGTTAACAATTCTGGGAACAGATGGCTATATCGAGATCCGGAAGAACGTGGATATTGCCGGCCGAACCGGCGGCAGTCACCTGTTTCTGGTCGATAAGAAAGAAACGCGCTACATTGATTGCAGCAAGCAGGACCTCCCCTACGGTACACAACTGGTCGATGATATTTTGAACCGTACCGAAACCGCCATGACACAGGCCCACTGTTTCCTGGCGACCGAGCTGGCCCTGAAAGCCCAGAAGCACGCCCAGAAGCTGACTATCGCTTAATGGCTAGCCCCGTTGACACTGCTCTATGAAGACGAGCTGTATGCTCTTCCTGCTGGTGTGTAGCCTGTCTGTTCGCGGGCAGGCTATCCCGTATGGAAATAATGCCGTCGCTGGTAAGTACCAACTGGTTAATGGCGTTCGGCTATACTACGAAACCTATGGCAAGGGTAAACCGCTGTTGCTGATTCACGGCAACGGTGGCAGCATCAGTTCGTTCAGCAAGAACATCCCCTATTTCGCCCGAAACTACCGGGTGATTGCGGTGGATAGCCGCGCTCACGGCAAATCGATAGACCCCGGCGATACGCTCTCTTTCGAGCTGATGGCCGATGACTTTGCCGCCTTGCTGACCTCGCTCAGGATCGATTCGGCTTACGTGATCGGGTGGAGCGACGGGGGTATCAACGCCCTGTTGCTGGCCATGCAGCATCCCGAAAAAGTAAAGAAACTGGTGGCTACCGGCGCCAATCTATGGCCCGATTCGACGGCGCTCGTGCCTTCGCTCTGGAAGCAGATGCAGAAAGAATACGTCGAGAAGAAAGACAAGCCCCGCACCAGCCCGAAAGATAAAAACGACTGGAAAGTTTTCGCGCTTGACGTACTTCAACCAAACATTCCGCTTCAGGCATTACACGCCATAAAGTCGCCATCCCTGATTATGGCCGGTGACCGTGACCTGATCGTGACAGCCCATACCGTAGCCATCGCCCAGCACCTACCTAACTCCTGGCTCTGGATCGTGCCCAACTGCGGCCACGCCACCCTGATCGACCGTGCCGACGAATTCAATAATAAGGTCAGTGAATTCTTTCGATTTAAGTAGTTCTGGTTTTTGCAGTGATCATCCAATTTGCAGGCCCGAAGGGGTGATACGTCAATAGAAACAAATCGCCTTAGCAAGCACAAAGCCCCGGCAGGGGCGATATGTTTGTCTGACGGGCAATTGGTTATATCGCCCCTGCCGGGACTAAGCCGTTTTCAGAGCACCGCTATTAACATATCACCCCTTCGGGGTTACACAGTGGATGTTTACCCATAATTCGGAATAATCAACTGTTCTCCAAAGCCTTACGCAAGAAATTATAAAAACCCTTCCCCACCATGTACAAAGCCAGCCTGCTCACTCTGCTCTTCTGCCTATCGCTCTGGTCGAACATCCACGCCCAGTCAGATCGTGTTAACTGGAAGCGGGTGAAGGTGCTGGTGTACACGAAGAATGGCAAAGGGTACGTTCATGATAACATCCCGTTTGCGGTAGCGTGCATCCAGAAACTGGGGCAGGAACACGGCTTTAAAGTAGATACCACGGCGAAGCCCGATGCGTTTAGTGAAGCGAACCTAGGCCAGTATACGGCCCTGATCTTCGCCAGCACTAACAACGACGTGTTCGATTCGGACTCGCAGCGACTGGCACTGAGGCGGTATATCGAGTCGGGCGGTGGCTTTGTTGGTATTCATTCGGTATTAGGTACCGAGCGTAACTGGCCCTGGTTCAAACGCATGATGGGCGGCACCTTTCTATGGCATCCCCGCTTCCAGCCGTATAAGCTACGCGTACTGGCCGCGCAACATGCATCAATGACGAACGTACCTACAGTCTGGTCGAAAGCAGATGAATGCTATTTCATGAAAGAGCTATCACCCGGCCCAACGGTGGTGCTGGCCCATGACCTCACAACGCTTGGTACGGAGGAGGCCGAGAAGATCAAGACCTCAGCCGGCGCATTCAATGAACTGTATCCTGCCGCCTGGTATTACGAGTTCGATGGCGGGCATACCTGGTGCACGGCCCTGGGTCATGATAAAAAAGATTACGCCGACCCTACTTTCGTTAACCATCTCTTTCAGGGGCTCAGGTACGTTGTTGGTCAGGTAAAAACGATCAACTATTCAAAGGCCTACGCACAAACAGCTACGGAGGCGATACGCTAACACGGACTAGTGCTTGCCGTATAAATCGCCGGTCCTTTTCAGCTACTCGGCTGATCATTTCCTGCTGATATTTCACAGAAAATGGCTTTAGCTGTTGAAATAAATTGGTTGTAGAGCCAGACCGGTCCATTGGCCGGATCACACGTGCATTAAAACTCACATGGCTTACTGCTGATCCAGCCAGTAAACCAGCAAGCCCGCCACCCAGGGCCGACAGCCCCATCTTCCGAACCGTTACGCCGGCACTTCGGGAAGGGCTATTTATAAATTCCTGATTAGCGACATAGGTCAGCGCAGCAGCGCCTACAATTGCGCCTATGATCCGGGCTTTCTTCTTATTTCCCGACGAATGACAACCTTGGTGAGCCAATGCAGGAGGAATGTATCGACCGCCTACAGTTATCACTACACTGTCTACTTCTTCGAGCCCCCCGGAAATGAGAAGCCGTGTAGGTAGTCACATGTGCACGGTACATTACAACAGACGGCTGCTGCGCATACGTACTACTTCCTACCAGATATACCAATTCGAACGAGAGACTTATCAGCCAAACTGAAAATAGACCCTGTGCAACCATATTGACTCGGAAAGATGCAACGATCCGAAATATTGTACTGTTTTTATACCTCTCCACACTATTCAGCCGGTCGGGATACTGCTGGCAACGTACCCAAACGAATAAGCTACCGATTACGTGTAAAATCTTAGAATAATCTAAGGAATCGTCGCTTTGTTGAGCCTTAATCCGTGTTTTATCGAATTTTAACCGTACCTTTGCGCCCGAAAATTAATCTCTAACTAACGATTTCTCAGACTATATGGTGTCCGTAAGACCCGATGAGGTATCAGCTATCCTTCGTGCCCAGTTAGCTGGAGCGCAGACCGAGGCTGAACTCGAAGAAGTGGGTACGGTGCTACAAATCGGCGACGGTGTGGCGCGTATCTACGGTTTGTCTAAAGTACAGGCCGGTGAATTGCTCGCCTTCAACAATGGCTTGCAGGCACTCGCTCTTAACCTTGAAGAAGATAACGTCGGAGCTGTATTGCTCGGCGACTACTCGGAGGTAAAAGAAGGCGATACTGTTAAGCGCACCAGCCAAATTGCCTATGTAAACGTAGGCGAAGGCATCCTCGGCCGCGTTGTTAACACCCTTGGCCAACCCATCGACGGTAACGGACCCATTCAGGGCGAGACCTTTGAGATGCCTCTGGAGCGTAAAGCTCCCGGCGTTATCTACCGTCAGCCGGTAACTGAACCCCTCCAGACGGGTATCAAAGCAATCGACGCCATGATCCCCATCGGTCGTGGTCAGCGTGAATTGATCATCGGTGACCGTCAGACAGGTAAAACTGCCGTAGCCATCGATACGATCATTAACCAGCGCGAGTTCTTCGAAAAAGGGGAGCCTGTTTACTGTATCTATGTTGCCTGCGGTCAGAAAGCCTCGACGATCAAGCAGATCGAAGCTACGCTGCGCAAAGCGGGTGCCATGGAGTACACGGTGATCGTAGCCGCTGCGGCATCAGATCCATCGCCCATGCAGTTCTTTGCTCCGTTTACAGGTGCCGCCATTGGTGAGTACTTCCGCGATACGGGTCGCCCTGCCCTGGTTGTGTATGATGACCTGTCTAAGCAAGCCGTATCGTACCGTGAGGTATCGCTGCTGCTGCGTCGCCCACCAGGACGCGAAGCCTACCCAGGTGACGTATTCTACCTGCACAGCCGTCTGCTCGAGCGGGCCGCCAAGATCAACCAGAACGACGACATCGCCCGCGAAATGAACGACCTGCCACCAAGCCTGAAAGGTAAAGTGAAAGGTGGTGGCTCACTGACGGCCCTGCCGATCATTGAAACGCAGGCGGGTGACGTATCAGCCTACATTCCAACCAACGTGATCTCGATCACCGACGGTCAGATCTTCCTGGAGTCGAACCTGTTTAACGCCGGTATCCGTCCTGCTATCAACGTAGGTATCTCGGTATCTCGCGTGGGTGGTAACGCCCAGATCAAGTCGATGAAGAAAGTGGCAGGTACGTTGAAACTGGATCAGGCTCAGTTCCGCGAACTGGAGGCCTTCGCCAAGTTCGGTTCTGACCTTGACGCCTCAACGAAACTGACCATCGACCGTGGCCGTCGGAACCAGGAGATGCTGAAGCAGCCCCAATACTCACCCGTTCCGGTTGAGCAGCAGGTAGCCATCATCTACGCGTCGACCAACGGTTTGCTGGATAAAGTGCCGGTTGACAAAGTGAAAGAATTCGAGTCGGAATTCAACATGCTGCTTCAATCGCAGTATGCCGATGCATTAACCGACCTTCGGAAAGGTAACCTGAGCGATACGGCCACCACCGCCATCCGCAAAGTAGTTGCTGATTTGACAGCGAAATATTAAAATAAGTCAATAGTCGATAGTTGATAGTCGATAGTCGCGCTGCCGTAGTACGAGTCGATTTTCAGTAACGTGACTACCGATTATCGACTATCGACTTATTTTACTCCCATGGCCAGTTTAAAGGAAGTACGCAATCGGATTGTATCGGTAAACTCGACGCAGCAAATTACCAAAGCCATGAAAATGGTGGCGGCGGCCAAGTTGCGGCGCGCGCAGGATGCTATTACCCAGATGCGTCCATACGCCCAGAAATTGAGCGAAATGCTCGGTACTGTTTCAGCCGGTGCCGAAACCGCCGCCGATAGTCCCTACAAGCAGGTTCGGCCCGTACAGAACGTCCTGTTGATCCTTGTAACGTCTGACCGTGGCCTTTGTGGAGCGTTCAATACCAACGTGGTGAAGGCAGCCATGATCCGTATTAACGAGCAATATGCTGAGCAGGCTCGGCGGGGTACGGTACAGGTGATGGCCATCGGCAAAAAAGGAGCTGAAGCCATGCAACGTCGCGGTTTTAAAGTGAATACCAACCACGTCAATGCCTTTGGTTCACTGAGTTTCTCAACCGTTCGCGAAGCGGCTGAAGAAGCAATGGAGCAGTTCGTTAACGGCGAATTTGATGTAGTTGAGATCATCTACAACGAATTCAAAAACGTAGCGACCCAGATTATCCGCGCTGAGCAGATGTTGCCAATCGTGTCGACGCCCGCTCCGGCTGGCGTGACGACGAACGTTAACTATACGTTTGAGCCGAATGAAGACGAGATCATCACGGAACTGATTCCAAAAACGTTGAAGATTCAATTGTACAAAGCTGTACTGGAATCGAATGCATCTGAGCACGGTGCCCGGATGACCGCTATGGATAAAGCAACAGAAAACGCTGGTGAGTTGTTGAAAGACCTTAAACTGGTCTACAACCGGACTCGGCAGGCGGCTATTACCAAAGAAATCCTTGAAATCGTTGGTGGTGCAGAAGCACTTGCTGGCGAATAACAGGTACACAACACCAATATGCTTCGAATCCCATGGCGATAATGCCGTGGGATTTTTTTATGTTGTTCTGTTAATTTCCTGATTCCCAGGTACGTCCCGTGGTGAGGCTGGCAGTAGTCAATTAAAACATGAATAGCTTACAACCAATCCATCAACTATTGAATCAGATAGGAAAGGAGTCTTTAAAATAACCTTCCTTTTTCCAGATTATAGTTTGATTAGAAACGTGTGTAACTACTTAGTAAACAGCAAGCTGTTTACTACTATAAACAATTAATTTTCAGTACGTTATCTGTAATCCCTATCCCTCTGCTGGTTATTGAAATACGAACTATACACGGCTTTTTTTAGTTATACCAATGCCACACAATAGCAACATCCGGCGTACCGTTTATTGGTAGTCTACGATGAAGTTATTACCTGTGGGACCTTACCCTGCGTCGGGCAGACGACTGATTCTCTAACAACACATAACCATGCATATCAAAGGCTTAGTAGCGGGTTTATTCGTAGCGGGTTTGCTCGCTTCCTGTGCACCGTCGATTGCCGTTAAGTACGACTACGACCCTAAAGTGAATGTACGCCAGTTCAGCACCTACCGGATTGAGGCTGACCGGCAGCGTAACGCAGACCCTATTGTGGGTAGCAACCTGAATCAGCGCCGGATTGCCGAAGCCCTGGACCAATCGTTGCAGGGACTAGGTTATAAACCTACCGAAGACATCGGTGCAGACCTGGTTGTTCGCTTCTTTACTGATTCGAAAGACCGTCAGCAGGTTCAGTCGACTGGTATGGGTAGCCCCTACGGTTGGGGTGGCTGGGGTATGGGTGGCTACGGCTATGGTAACCAGGTCTATTCACGCCAGTATGAAGAAAATCGGGTCGTTATCAACATCTATGATAGCCGCACCAACAACATCGTTTGGCAGGGCTGGGCTACCGGCCAGCTGAATACGAAGAAGAACGAACGTAACCGGGATCTTGCTTTCCGCGAAACGGTCGCCAGTATCATGAAGAATTTCCCGCAGAGTGCCGGGCAGGATTATGGCGCCGCTAGATAAATAGCGTAACATATAGTAACCGATACCCCTTGTTCTCGTCATAAGAGCAAGGGGTATTTTTTTATATGCTTAGTGCTCGGATACTGCCGCCTGCAACGGTAATGACAACTTCATCGACTAAAATAATTTACGCGTTACTGATTGGATTCGGGCTGTTTATTCTGTGTGGCGCAGCTCTGCTCTGGGTCGATAACCGGCGCATTGAACGGCACACCGATGAATTGAACGACTTACGTCTTCATTTAAATGGCCGTGATCATGATGTAGCTCAGCTCCGTCGACAACTTCGCGACTGTTGCGCAGACAGTAATCTGTTAAGTAAGCCAAAAGTAAAGATTACAGAGCCCAAAGCAACGATCTCCGATGGGTGGGATCACTGAGCTTTGCCTGACGAGCGTATTAACCAGCCTGTTTGCCCGTTTTCGCCGCGAACAAGCAGGAAATTTGGTAATCGGGCCAGTACCCGTATCGTTGTTCCTGCGTTCAGCGTGGTGATCACTGCCGCCTGCGGGTGGGCCTCGTCGAGCAAAGGCGTAGGTACGTTTAGGGCCTCGTGTCTAATTGCCTTGCTGATCGGCTCATAACTTCCCTGTGCCAAATAGCCTGCCAGTCCGTTCGGCAAAGCTACCCGGAGCCACTTGGCCGTTCCACCCTGAATAGTTACGAACTGCTCTCTTGACAACTCCGTTAAGATTGGGGAATCACTGTTTGGAGCCAGTCGTAGGAACCCCTTTGTGGTTAGCACCCGCACAGAGTCGCCCAATAAACTAGTTGAAGGAAACTCCTGCCGGGCCTGTCCTGGTCCCAGACGTACATAAGGCAACGGATCTACAGCGCCTTCATCGAACGAATAGATACCGAAATGAAGATGTGGACCTGTCGTTCGGGCGTTACCGGTGTTGCCAACGAAACCGACCGTGTCGCCAATACTAACCCGTTGCCCGTCAGTAACATTGAATCGGTCGAGGTGAGCGTAGTAAAGGCGTTGTTGTCGGTCAGCGTCCGTCAGGAACACGACATTTCCCCCCAGTTCATTCACGCCCACACGCGAGATAATGCCGTTGGCAGCCGCCAGAGCGGGGGTTCCTTTGGGCGCAAATATGTCGATACCTTCATGACGGCGTCGACCACCGTCACGGGGTACGCCGAAGTGACTGCTAATTTGGCGACTCGTACGTCCTTTTACCGGGAAGCTCAGGACAGGATCGCGCGTGACCGTGATCGTATATCGGCCAGACCGGAGCAGTTCTGGCTGAATCCGGATCAGATGCAGTTGGGTACGTCGGGGTTCCCATACCAGTTCGGCAGTGGCATTACTATCGGCATTCGCTTTGGCAAAGGCAACCAGAGTAGTTGAGGCACCATCCAGCGCAAACACGTCGATAAAGACACGCCCTGCCTGCCGGCCCTGCACGTCCACACGGATAGTCAGCTTATCGCCCCGGCTTCCGCTGATACGGTAACCAACGGCAATTGGTTTAGTGGCCGAGAAATAGCCGCTTTCTCTGTAAGGCACGGTAATTTTAAGTGAGTCGCGGAGCGCTCTCTGAGCAACAGTTGTCCAGTCGATACCCAATGCGGTTTGGTCGAGCTGGGCTGTTTTTAGCGACCGTTCATACTGTTCATGGGGGGTATTCGCCCGGAAAATAGCACTGCCTGGGCCGCTACCGCTACAGGCAGCCACGCATACTGCTGCCAACGAAATTAGAATTGACGTAAGTTTCATAACGTATACTTAAACGACCCGTTCACGGTGATATTTCAGGCGCGACAGATAGATAACCAAAGCCAGCCCGATCACCAGACTGACATAGGGCACCAGAAATGAAATCAGCGCAGCAATGGTATAGGCTGAAATACTGATGAGTAATCCTGTTCTGACGAGGATAACCCGCACATCGGCGGCCGGCCGCTTCAGGAGCAGGTAGTCCTTGGTAGCATGTCGCCACATGAGTAACAACGTTCCGCAGATACCGGCAAACAACATCATATAAAAAAAGCTGGCAACGGCCATAGCCTCTGTGTTGATGTAATTGGCCATTAAGGAGGTGGTGAACGGAATTGAACTGACCAACAGCAAGTGCGCTCCATTATAAAACATAAATCGGGAATCGCTGCGGTGAATGACATTGTACATCCGGTGGTGATTTACCCAGATGATAAAGATCGTGGCGAAACTAAGCAGAAAGGCGATGTAGGCGGGCCATTGTTCTGCCAACGCGTGTAACAGTAACAAACTACTATACTCGCCGTCTGGATGTTCGGGGGCTTTCAGCTGAAAGGTTAATAGCGTAATATCAATTGCAAATACACCATCGCTGAATGTCTCCATTCTGAAGGTTTCATTTTCCTGAAAAGGGTTCATCCATCTGGTTGTCAAGTACCGCTGAGCATCAGTGGTAATTCACTAACCACCACTATCTGAAATGGTTGACTTTGTATGTCCTGAGTCGTATCGACAGAGGGCTGATTTTAATCTGATAACGTACCCAGCTATCCTGTATGCAGGCGCTCAGATCATCCAAAAGCCTGCTGCTTTTTCATTGGAACTCGTCATGATAGCACCATTGAGTGTTAAAAATAGCCAGAGCTTATCCATAAAATGGCTGGCAGGAATTGGCATGCCTCTCGTGGCAATTGTATTGTGGGGCATTTTTGCTGCGCCACGATCGGCTCACCGCCCGCCCCTACCCTACCAGATTCTCTTCAGTTGGGCTCTCTTTAGTATGGTTGGGTATATGCTCTATCAAACAGGCCACAAAACGACGGCATTCGTGTTTTGCGGCCTGGCATTTGGAAGTGGCCTGATCGCCTATTTCACAGAGCGTTGATCAGGCTATCGCGATTACTCCTGCGAACGTTTAGTCCAGAAATAAACCGGTACACCGATACCCGCAATGACCAGGCCCATGCCCGTGTTGAAACGTGTTTGTGGATCGATCAGCAGGATCAGACAGATGCCAATGCCCGCGATCATGTAGAGCGCCGGTACGAACGGGTAACCGAAGGCACGATAAGGCCGTTCAGCGGTAGGCTCTTTAGCCCGGAGGCGAAACAGGCCACCAATGGTTACGATGTAAAACACCAGCGATGCGAACGTGCAGTAATCGAGCAGATCGCCGTATTTACCAGACAGACAAAGCAACGACGCCCAGATACACTGCAACCATAGGGCAGCACCAGGCACCGAGTTTTTGTTCAGCTTACTGGCCGATTTCAGGAACAGGCCGTCTGTGGCCATGGCATAATAGAGCCGTGCGCCAGACAGGATCAGGCCGTTGTTACAACCAAACGTAGAGATCATAATCAGCACCGCCATAATTCCTACCGCCACATCGCCAAATACCATTGAGGCTGCCGCTGTACCAATTCGGTCGAACTCCGCAAACTGCATCCCCCTTCCAACAACAGTAGCCGCATCGGGAACCCCTTTGAGCGGAAGCACAGCCAGATAGGCGATGTTGGCCAATGCGTAGATAGTAGTGACCAGCAAGGTGCCAAAGAACAGGCTCAGTGGTATGTTCTTACGCGGATTCTTGATCTCTCCGGCAATGAAGGTTACGTTATTCCAGGCATCGGCCGAAAAAAGCGACCCGATCATGGACACCCCGAACGCCAGTAATAGAGCACTGCCTACCAGAGGTGTACGGGTTACGGCATTGGTAACCGGGTCGGCTACGGTTTTGGTGGCCAGCCACATATCCTGAAAATTAGCCGACAGCGATCCGCTAGACAATCCAAATCCTATGCCCAGAAGAATCAGCCCGAACAGCGCAATCAGTTTGGCCGAGGTGAACACGTTTTGAATCATTTTTCCGCTTTGCACACCCCGACTATTGAGCCAGGTGAGCAGTACGATGCTGCCAATAGCATAAAACTTTCCAAGTGAAAACGTGACAGGCCCAATGGCAAACCAGGTATTCTCGGGGTTCAGCGCCGGCACAAATACAGCCGAAAACTTGGTAAATGCCACGGCCACGGCAGCAATCGTTCCCGTTTGAATAACAGTAAACACCGTCCAGCCATAAACAAAACCCAATAATTTGTTGTAAGCGCGCTGGATGTAGACGTATTGCCCACCAGCGCGGGGCATCATGCCAGCCAGTTCGCCATAGCTGAGTGCAGCGGCAACGGTCAGGATGCCGGTCATGATCCAGAGCAGCATCAGCCAGCCGGGCGAACCGAGGTTGCGCGCCATAGAGGCCGACACAATGAAAATCCCCGACCCAATCATTGATCCCGACACAATCAATGTAGAGTCGAGCAGGCCAAGCGAGCGATTGAAATGATCAGATGAAGCAGTAGAGTCAGTAGTTGTTGATGGCGTCATGAAGTGCGTTGACAGGCGAAGTTGTATAGTTGAGCTTTCTCAATAGCAAGAACGCCTAAACAATACAGATAACAAAACGGGAAAAGTCATTGCGCAAACGTACCTACCTTCATGCTCGGCACCGCCCTCAATTGACCTTAGGTAAGACGCGAAACAAAAAAGCCGACTACCGCCTTACCTATTTATGCGTTATGTCTATTTTCTGCTCTCCCTGCTTGTGAGTTGCGGTTGGGCAACTGCTCAATCGACTCCCGAGACTCACCATTACGCCATCGACATTGCCGGTGCCCGCATCGGTACGATGACGGCCTCCCGGCAGCAGCTACCCAACAATGAAGTGGTGTATACTCAGATCAGCGATGTACAGGTCAATTTCCTGGTCTACAAACTGACGATCTACTACAAAGTGATCAGCCGGTTGAAAAACGGGCAGTTGATGCTGGCCACGGTAGAGGCACACACCAACAAGGGGAATTATAGTTCGCGCACTGAATGGGTTGGCACTCATTATGAGATAAACGCCAATCAGTATAAGTACGAGCGTAAAGCTACTGAAAACCGAAAGATTGATTTTACCATCTCGATGATGTACTTTAGCGAACCGTCTGGACGTCAGCGGGTATATGCCGAATATTTTGGTGATTATTTTACCCTGACGCCCAGCCCCCGCCCCGGATACCAGGCCATACTTGCCGACCGTGAAGATGAGTATATTTACGAAAAAGGGCGGCTGGTGCGGGTAATAAAAAAGAATGCACTGAAGAATTTTAACATTCGGCTGCTGGACTGAGCCGAACGAGGAGAGCGAACAGAGAGAATTGGAGCCAGCAGTGACCGTACTTGCCTATAGCAGGTACGTAGATTGGCAACCCATATAGCCTCTGGGCTTTCCCATATATGAAAAAACTGTTACTGGCCGCTGTTGCCACGTTTAGTCTGTCGCAAAGCACCTACCTGCAAGCCCAGCCTCGTGCAACAGTTACCGTACCCGCCACCAATGATCTTCGCTTTTGTGGTGAACAACTCCCAAGCTACCTGCCAACTGTAGCGCAACGCTGGCAAAAGACGGTGACCCGACGGGCTCATTTCACAGATGACTTACTGGCCATTCAGCAAAAAGCAGCCGTGCTATTCCCGATTATTGAACCCATTCTGGAAAAAAACGCCATTCCAAATGACCTGAAATACCTGGCCCTGGTCGAAAGCGAATTGAAAAATAAACGTCTCTCGCACAAAGGTGCCGCTGGTTTATGGCAGTTAATGCCACAAACGGCCCGAAAACTGGGGTTGACCGTTCGCCGACGCCATGATGACCGGTATGACGTTCGAAAATCTACGCAGGCAGCGTGCCGCTATCTATGGGAGTTGTATCGGCAGACAGGTTCATGGATGCTTGCCGCTTCTGCCTACAACGCGGGGCCAACCTACATTTCTCAACTGAAACGGCAGTTTTCGGTAGATCATCCGTTGATGCTTCCCTTCGCCAAAGCAGAAACCCAACTATATGTGTATCAGGCAATGGCGTATAAAGAGTTGCTGACACGGCCGGAAGACTACAGCGACCTGCTCAGTGATAAAGTCATTTTTGCCCTAAATAAACGAGTCAATATCGTTTCGCAGGCAGACCGACAGTCGATTCTGGCGATTATTGAAACACCGCATCCAGAAACGGACAGCGAGAACGTACCCGACGAAATGGTGGCTTCGTCGCTGGCCGATGCAGCGGTGGTTGTTGAGAGTGAGACAGGCAAAGAGACCGTTCGGCTGACCGATGTGCGCCCGTAGCGCTAACAGAAGCTAAAAAAGTGCCAGCTTCTGAATCAATCTCCCGGTTCTGGCCGTCTGTACAAACGCGCAGCCTGACCAATTCCGCCCTGACGGAGGGGCAACTCTTTGTGTTTGAAGTGACCAGCCCCCAAACGATTGACGATATCACGCTGGCCGTTGGAGACATGGTTTATGCGCATGTCGAGGTGATTGACCAATCGTCAAGACGGGTTTACCTACGGGCTGATCGCGTCATGTCATCGCATACGCGTGAAACAAGACCGCTCCGTCTGGTAGCCGTTGAACAAAGCCATAAACCCGGAGTAGCCATGCCCGTGCGCGATGCGCTTGCCTCCGGCTGGCAACTGGCCTGGGAAAAGCTCTAGACGCCAGCCATCACAAAAAAGGCCTGCAGTTATGCAGGCCTTTTTTGTGATGGCATCAACCTTTCCTTTATCGTGAATCCTGAAGAGCCAGTACATTTACATTCGAAAACAAGCTCAATTCCCATGATTACCCGCCCTACTGCTGCCGAGTACCTGCCATTCGCCAACACTTACGTACAACATGTACCGGAAGGCCAGGATCCGCTCGACCAGCTTCGGACACAAGCTGATACCCTGAAATTGCTGCTGGCAAACGTTTCAGACGAACAGGCGCTGTTCCGCTACGCTCCCGGCAAATGGAGTATTAAAGAATCGCTGGTACACATGATCGATACTGAACGGATTTTCGCCTACCGGGCTCTGCGTATTGGCCGTGGTGATCAAACGCCCTTACCCGGTTTCGAGCAGGATGACTACGTACCTGCATCCGGTGCTGACGCTCGTCTACTGGCCGATATCTGGCACGAGTACGATACCGTCAGAGCCGCTACGTTGAGTCTTTTCGAGTCGTTTACACCAGACGTCTACGCACGAGCCGGCATGGCCAGTGGTCATCCGTTAAGCATGCGGGCACTAGCCCATATTATTCCCGGACATGAAGCGCATCACATCTCCATTTTTCGTGATCGCTACTTACCTGGCTTAGTTTAACCATTCCATCTGGCGTTGGCTAGCCTTAAGTCTGGATCAGATCTGGAGTAACCTTGATTGGCAAGTGGGCCAAATACCGTAACGCGTTTATCTTGCCAATATGATCTGGGTATTATGGCTAGTGTCTGTAGCGTATGCTGTCTTGACAAGCAGGCTGCTCGTCGCGTGGCGCCGATTGCCGGTTCTGCATTCGGCTGATGACCCCATCACCGTTGCCCCGTCAATCACGGTCATTATTCCGGTGCGCAACGAATCAATCAATCTGCCATATCTGCTGAATGACCTGAGCGCTCAGACATATACCCAATTCTCCGTTATTATCGCCGACGACGCTTCTTCGGATAATACAGCTGAGTTGGCCTTGTCGTACGCGTCAACAGCCGCATTTCCCCTAACCGTACTGTCGCTGGTCGATGACCCAACAGTAGCATCGCCCAAAAAACGGGCTATTGCGCAGAGCATAAGCCAGGCTACCGGCGAGTTAATTGTCACGACTGATGGCGATTGCCGCGTTGGCCCTGACTGGCTGACGACCATTGCACACTATTACGGCAAAACCGGCGCTCAATTGATTAGCGGCCCCGTGACGTTTACACCTGATCAAAGTGTGTTCGGGTCGCTACAAACGGTTGAATTTGCTTCGCTCATCGGCGCAGGGGCCGCTACGCTGGCAATGGGAAAACCGACGATGTGCAATGGAGCAAATCTGTGCTATCAGAAAACTGCTTTTCTGGCCGTGAATGGCTTTGCAGGCGTTGACCACGTGGCCTCGGGCGATGATGAACTGCTGATGCACAAAATTGCCACCCGTTACCCGGAGGGGGTCCGGTTTTTGAAAAGCCAGGCAGCCATCGTTGAAACAGCCGCTCACTCATCGCTGGGTACGTTCTATCAGCAACGAAAACGATGGGCCGGAAAATGGCGGGCATACGACTCCTTATTCCCGACATTTCTGGCCGTATTTGTCTTTCTGAGTAATCTGGCCCCGCTTGTAGCCGTTGGATTATGGCTGGCAGGTCAGTTATCTGGCTGGCAAACGCTAACCCTTGTCATGCTGAAAGTAGGGCCCGAGTTCGTTTATTTGCGCGCTATACTTACCTTCTTGCGGAAACGGGCAGCCATTGCCTGGATTCCGCTCACGCAATTGATCTATCCGCTCTACGTTCTTTTCTTTGGCCTTGCTGCACAACAGCCCGGCATTACCTGGAAAGGGCGAAAGTTAACGTAGTACCGGCTGTTTCTGGGCTCATATCCACGGTGATTTATGCTGTTAATCAGCTGTTGGATAAGGGGGCAGAAAATGGCAGTCAGAAACCTGTAAACTGTTTATTCCCTTGTCGTTTTTCCTGCACAAATCAAACTTTCTGTTTAGAACCGTCTACCCTGATTTTCTGTGGCGGATGGGTGAAGAACGGGCAACCGAGCCAACCATCTACCTGACCTTTGATGATGGTCCTATACCCGGCGTAACAGAATTTGTGCTCGAGCAACTGGATCAGTTCGAAGCACAGGCTACTTTTTTCTGTATTGGCGACAATGTCAGTAAGCATCGGGACATGTTTTACAAGGTGATTGAAGCAGGCCATGAAATTGGTAATCATACGTTCAATCATCTGAATGGCTGGAAAACCCACGACGAGGTGTACTGGGCCAATATTCGCAAATGCCAGCGGCAACTGAATATTGCGACAAGCCTCTTCCGCCCTCCTTATGGTCGGATCAAAAAGAGTCAGGCGGCTGGCCTCGACAATGAATTTTCAGTAGTGATGTGGGATGTACTGACCGGCGATTTTGATCAGACGCTTGCCCCCGAAACAGTGCTTCAGAAGAGTATTCAGTACACAGAACCGGGGTCGATTGTGGTTTTTCATGACAGCCTGAAAGCCTGGAAAAACCTTCGCTATGCCCTTCCCCGGTATCTGGCCCATTTCACAGACTTAGGGTATCAGTTCAGGGCTGTCCCGCAACCGGCTTATGCCTGAACTGCCTTACGTGTCGGTGCTGGTTGCCGCCCGAAATGAAGAAACTACCATTGGTTCATGCCTGGCCGCATTAGCCGCAATCAGCTACCCGGCAGATCGGTACGAAGTTCTAATTGGCAACGATGGGTCAACGGACCAGACAACCCGTATCGTGCAAACGTTGATTGCCGACAAACCCAATTTCTCGCTGGTATCGATACGTGAAAGTGCTCAGACACTGAATGGTAAGGCCAACGTATTGAGCCAGTTGGCCCAGCTAGCCAAAGGCGAATTTCTGTTTATTACCGACGCCGACGTACACGTTCCCGCCACCTGGCTGACAGGGTTACTTGCCGCCTTTGAACACCATACGGGGGTCGCTACCGGAACTACGCTCATATCGGGTAATAGCCTCTGGGCCAGGGTGCAGGCCATCGATTGGCTACTCGCCTTCGGGCTGATTCAGTTGGGCTCGCAGTTGAATCTCCCCCTCACCGGATCGGGCAATAATATGGCCATCCGGCGGAAAGCGTATGATGCGGTAGGTGGTTTTCAGGGGCTCCCCTTCTCTGTGGTCGAAGATTATACGCTGTTTCAGGCAATTGTAGCCAAAGGCTACGGGTTTGCCCATCGGTTAGAGGTAGATGTGCTGGCCAGCACCCTTCCTGCTCCTTCGCTGTCGACGTACCTGCAACAGCGCAAACGATGGATGAAGGGCGCATTCTCGCTGCCCATTCCGCTGCTGGTCGGCGTTTTGTTTCAGTATCTGCTTGCCCCGATGCTGTTGATCGTCGCTCTTTTTTCACCCACAACCGCCCTTTCGATCTACCTGGGTAAGTGGCTGTTTCAGAACACAGTACTGTTCTGGACACTGCAACGTACCCGGCAACATCACCGCTGGTTCGACGCGCTGATCTTCGAACCCTGCCAGATCATGCTGGGTACCTTGTCAATGATCTATTACGTCCTTCCAATCCCAATTCGCTGGAAGGGACGTACCTACTGAAACAGCTTTTGCTGACAGCGAATGCAGGGGATAAGCAAGGCGAGCGACCAGGATGTCAATTGCTTTCAGAAGTCACCTCTGCGCAAAAGAAATCCTGTTCCTCCTGTAAATCCTGTCAAAAGCCCCCGTTTGGCCGTTTCTTTGTGCCATGTTGACCTTCATTGACACCCACGCGCACATTTACGACGAGAAATACGAAGCCGATAGTCTTGTCGACGGGCAGCCAGCAGGCACCCGCGACGACATGCTGGAACGGGCTTTTTCGGAGGGCATTTCAGAGATATGGATGCCCAATTGCGCTACCGAGACCATTGCCGGTATGATGGCGCTGGCCGAGCAATACCCTGACCGATGCCGCCCCATGATGGGCCTCCACCCTACCTATGTTAACGAGACGGTCGACGCCGAATTGGCAACCGTTGAGCAGTGGCTAGCTAAGCAGCCATTCATGGCGATAGGCGAAATTGGCCTTGATTTTTACTGGGACATGACCTTTGTACCTCAGCAGTTTATGGCTTTCGAACAGCAACTGCGCTGGGCGTCGGAACAAAACATCTTCGTATCGCTGCATACCCGATCAGGCCATGACCGGAATGCCATGATGGAAGCCGCCGACCTCATGGAAAAGTTGTCTCTGCCAAATCTGCGGGGTATTTTTCACTGCTTCGTTGGTACGCTCGATGAAGCACGGCGGGCCATTGACATGGGTTTTCTGCTGGGTATCGGCGGGGTGGCAACGTACAAAAACGGAGGCCTCGACAAGGTAATTCCGCACATTGGCCTCGACCATCTGGTGTTGGAAACCGACGCGCCCTACCTCGCCCCCGTTCCGTTTCGCGGTAAACGTAACGAACCCGCCTACCTCAGGTACGTTGCCGGTCGCCTCGCCGAGTTCACCGGCACTTCGGTCGAAGCAGTAGCCGCCATCACCACACGAAACGCTATATCAGTTAAGAGTTAAGTGTGTATAGTTAAGAGTTGCTTCGCCAACGTCACAAATCGAATAGTAGCAAAGCAACTCTTAACTATACACACTTAACTAATCTCCACCTATGCTGCATCTCAATATAACGCCGAATCCGGCGGGGTCTATTTTAGTCATTTACACGGGTGGTACGCTCGGCATGGTCTACGACCGGTCGGCCGATCCGGCGAAAACGGGTCAGTTGATGCCGTTTGATTTTAACCAGGTCATTGAAAAAGTGCCCGAAATTGGGCGGCTCGACTTCGATGTGTCGTTGATCAATCTCGAACCAATCATCGACTCGTCGGATGTAAAACCAGCGGTTTGGGCACGCATTGCCCAGACAATCGAAACCTATTATGAACAGTTCGACAGTTTCGTCATCCTGCATGGAACCGATACGATGGCCTACACCGCTTCGGCTCTGAGTTTCATGCTGACCAATTTGGGGAAACCAGTTATTCTGACAGGTGCCCAACTGCCCATCGGTGTAGCCCGTACGGATGCTCGTGAAAACCTGCTGACTGCCCTCGAAATCGCCGCTGACCGGCAGGATGGCCGTCCGGCGGTTCCTGAAGTGTGCATTTATTTCAACTCGCTCTTGCTTCGCGGCAACCGGGCCAAGAAGCGAGAGAGCGTTCATTTCAACGCGTTTCATTCTGAAAATTACCCGCATCTGGCCATGGCTGGTGTTCGTATCGAGTATAACCGGCCGTTCATCGCCCGCCAGGATATGGCCCTTCCATTCAGCATCAGCACGGCCGTTGACGACAACGTAACGATCCTGAAACTCTTTCCCGGCATCACCCCCGCCGTGGTCAACGCTGTGCTGGCCATACCTGGTCTGCGCGGCGTGGTGCTCGAAACCTTCGGAGCGGGCAACGTACCCACCGACGCCTGGTTGGCCGAAGCACTTCGTTCAGCCATTGCACGAGGCATCGTGATTGTCAACATCTCGCAATGCGAAGGCGGACGTGTGACGCAGGGGCAATACCAGACCAGCACACGCCTGCAACAGATTGGCGTGGTGAGCGGGGTCGATATGACTACCGAAGCCGCCATCACTAAACTCATGGTCCTGTTGGGGCAGGAAACAGACATTACCGAAATAGGCCGGCAGTTTGGGCAATCGCTACGTGGCGAGATAAGCAGCTAAACACCAGATGGTGTGTATATTTATAGGTCTCAATTTTCATCATCATGCGGTTCACCTACCTACTTGCACTCTGCCTGACATCAGTTGTCACCTCTCTCTTCGCCCAGCAAAAACCCCCTGAACTCCCCCTCGGTTTTGAAGAATATGACCCCGTTTCAACGCTGAAAGTGCCCGAGCATAAGTTGACACGCGCCAAGTTTCCGTTCATTGATGTGCACAACCACCAATGGAACCTGGACGATGCTGGTATGCGCACGCTGCTGACCCAGATGGACAGTTTGAACATGGGAATTATGGTGAACCTGAGTGGTCGTGGTTGGGGCAGCGTGGCTGAAAGCGACAAGTTTTTGGCCGAATCGATGGCGACCATTAAACGAGCGAACACGGCTCATTTTGTGCTGTTCACCAACATTCTGTTCGATGGAATTGGTAAGCCGGGCTGGACAGAAGAAGCCGTAAAACGCCTGGAGGCCGACGTAAAAGCCGGTGCTCACGGCCTGAAGATCTACAAGAGCCTGGGTATGGATACGAAAGATGACAAAGGACAGCGCGTGGCCGTTGACGATCCCCGTCTTGACCCGATCTGGGCCAAATGCGGCCAACTAGGCGTTCCGGTCATCATTCACACGGCCGACCCCAAATCGTTTTGGGACCCGATGGATCGCTACAACGAGCGATGGCTGGAATTAAAGCTACACCCTGGCCGGAAACGATCAGACAAAAACCCGATCTCGTGGGAACAACTCATCGCCGAGCAGCACAATGTTTTTCGTAAGAACCCCAAGACAACGTTTATTGCGGCACACATGGGATGGTACCCCAACAACCTCAATAAGCTCGATAGTCTGATGAGTACCTATCCAAACATGATCCTGGAAATAGGCGCTGTGATTGCTGAACTAGGCCGCCAACCCCGCGCGGCCAACCGGTTTTTCACCAAACATCAGGACCGCATTGTATTCGGGAAAGACAGTTGGGTACCCAGCGAATACGCCACTTATTTCCGCGTGCTGGAAACCGACGACGAGTATTTTCCTTACCACAAAAAATACCACGCCTTCTGGCGCATGTACGGCATGGCGCTTCCAGATGATGTATTGAAAAAGGTATACTACAAAAACGCCCTTCGCATCATACCAGGCCTAGATAAAAGCCTGTTCCCCAACTAGATACTGATATGTAGATTTAGCAGAGTATAAATAAATTGATTCGGATAGCGGCTGATGGCAGATAGATTTTTCGATAGGAAAACTTAATCTGTTATCAGCCGCTATCCGTGTACACACCGTCAAATCCGTCTAATTCATGCATTCATCTATCCGCTGTTTCCTGCTCTTTTTTCTGCTAGTAACGTACCCAGCCGTTTCTCAGAAGAGCAAACCCATGCCTGTCATTTTCGACACCGATATGGGACCGGACTATGATGATGTGGGTGCCATTACCATGCTGCACAGCTACGCCGATGCAGGTAAGGTCAAGCTATTGGCAACGATTGCGTCAAGTAAATACCCCCGGGTTGTTCCGGTTCTTAGCGTACTGAACACTTATTTCGGCCGCCCGAATCTGCCAATCGGCGTGCCCAAAGCCTGGGCCGTAACGGATGCCGACACGCAGCATTGGTCAGATACGCTCGTGGCCAGGTATCCGCATTCACTGAAAACGAATGAGGCTGCACCTGATGCGGTAGCACTCTACCGAAAACTCCTGGCCAGCCAACCTGATCACAGCGTTACGATCATTACCGTGGGCTTTCTGACCAATCTGGCCAATCTGCTCAACTCAGTTCCTGATCAGTTTTCGAAACTGACGGGCCCCTCACTAGTGTCGCAGAAAGTGAAGCAGGTAGTCAGTATGGCGGGTAAGTTCCCGGCTGGTCATGAATACAATGTGCACCGCGACACCACAGCTTCCAAGGCAGTGTTCACCAGTTGGCCCACACCCATGTTGCTCAGTGGCTTTGAAATTGGTCAGGCCATTAAAACAGGGCTTCCGCTGGTACAGAATACGACGATCAGTAAAAGTCCTGTCAAAGACGTTTTTCGAATAAGCTTACCCCTGGTTGCTGAAGACCGAAGTGGCCGGATGAGTTGGGACCAAACCGCCGTATTGGTCGCTGTGGAAGGCCCAGAACCCTATTACACCACCAAAACTGGCCGACTGATCCTTGGCTCAAACGGTAGCAATACGTGGGATAACGCTGGCAAAGGTCACGCTCATCTGGTTGTGAATCGCCCACCCGCCGAGGTAGAAGCAGTCATCAACCGATTAATGCAACATATAGCAAAAGGGCAAATGGTGAAAGAGTGAAAGGTCGCTCATGCCATTCACTCTTTCATTCTTATCGCCTATTGTCCTCCCCACTGACCATACTCAGATAGCTGTTGTAGCGGCTTTCAGCAATGTCGCCTTCAATCACCGCCTCTTTAATGGCGCAGCCTGGTTCATTAATATGCAGGCAGTTATGAAACCGACACTGGTTCAGCCGGTTCCGCATTTCCGGGAAATAATGGGCAATTTCTTCTTTTGACGTTTCCACCAGTCCGAGTTCTTTGATACCCGGCGTGTCGATGATGAACGTACCTGGCGTTAGCTCGAACATCTCGGCAAACGTTGTTGTGTGCACCCCTTTATTGGCAAACGTCGACACCTCATTCGTGCGCAGGTCGAGGCTCGGCGAAATGGCATTGACCAGCGACGATTTACCTACACCGGAGTGCCCCGATAGTAAGGTAATCTTGCCATCCAGCAATTTGCGGAATGCCTCAACGCCATCGCCCTCAATGGCCGACGTAGCCAGCGTATTATACCCGATACTCTCGTACAGATCCTGCAATTCGCGTTGAAACTCAAGGCCTTCTTCGTTAAGAATATCGGTTTTGTTAAACACCACCGTCGTTGGAATGCGGAAGGATTCGGCGGCCACCAGAAAACGGTCGATGAAGCCAAGTGATGTTCGGGGGAGCGTCAGCGTAGCCAGCAACACCGCCTGATCGAGGTTGGCTGCCAGAATATGTCCATGCGCCGTTTTATGTACCGATTGACGGATAATGTAGTTATCGCGCGGGGCAATGTCGAAGATCACCGCCGTATTCTCTACCTCATCTTCTACCTCAAATTGAACCCGGTCGCCAACGGCAATAGGGTTGGTGACCTTGAGATCCTTGATTTTAAATTTTCCTTTCAGCCGGGCGCGATAGATGTGTCCGTCCGTATTGCGAACGTCGTACCAGGAGCCGGTTGACCGTATAACTAAGCCGTGAGCCAAATGTCGAGTTGTGAAATGGTTTTATTCGTTTAACCCTCAAACATAAGCCAAATGTTTCCGGTAAGCGATATAGTAGCCAGACAGGCCAACACAACCGTACCTTTGTCTTATGAAATTCTTGCGCATTCTGCTTCGGATCATCCTTGGCCTGTTGGTAGCCATTCTACTCTTTCTGGCCATCAGCGTATCGCCAAACGACCACACGCCCTATCAGCAAACCGACTTTTATAGCCAGACAACCGCGCGTCTGGCTGCTCTCCCGGGTCTGCCTATCGCCAAAACAGCGATAAGGGCTGGCTGGGCAAAAGCCAATCTAACACCGGCATTTACAACGCCTACAGGCGGTTATGGGGTTCGAAAAGGGAAGCATTGGACTACCGTTGCCGACTCGGTCTGGGTACGTGCCATCGTATTCGACAATGGCAATGGCCCCGTTGCGATGGTGGCGTCTGACCTGCTCATTACGCCGCCAACCGTGAGTGATCAATTGCGGAAACGCCTGCCCGAGATTGGCCTGAGTTGGGAATCAGTCTATTTCGGGGCTATTCACAGCCACAACAGCCTCGGCGGATGGGCGCCGGGCCTGGTCGGCAACCTGTTTTCGGGTAGCTATGATCAGCGCGTAGTTGATCACATTACCAATACCATTCTGGCCGCATTGAAACAGGCGAAAGCTGATTTACAGCCGGTTGAGATCGGATACAAGCAGGTAAACGCCCCGGAGTTTGTCTACAATCGCCTTGACGAGAAAAACCCAGTCGATCCGTTTTTCCGGCTGTTACGTCTGAAGCGCGCTGATGGCAAAACGGCCACGATGGTAACGTACCCAGCCCACGCCACCATGATCGACATTTTTAGCTACCAGTACCTGTCACGCGACTGGCCGGGCCGGGTAGTGGATGGTCTGGAGCGCGAAACAGGTGGTTTTGCCGTATTTCTGGCCGGAGCTGTAGGCAGCATGGGTCCCAAAGGTCCACCAACGGGAAAAGATTTTCCGCTCGTCAACCAATACGCTGCGAATATGATGGCTCGGTTAAAACCAGAATTAGCTCAGTTCCAAACGCGACCGGATAGCACGCTTGGATTACTCACTTTACCCCTCTCACTGCGCGATCCGGCACCCCGCGTACTGGGCGATTGGCGCATTCGGCCGTGGCTTTTCCACGCGGTGTACGGCGACTACCCCTCCGACCTAAAAGCACTCCGCATCGGTCCTGCACTCTTGATCGGCGCTCCCTGCGATTTTTCTGGTGAGTTGCTTCCTCCACTGATGCAAGCTGCCAAACAGCAAAGGCTTGATCTGATGGTAACGAGCTTCAACGGTGGGTACGTTGGCTACATCACGCCCGATGCCTACTACGAAAAAGACGCCTACGAAACCCGTGTCATGAACTGGTTCGGCCCACAAAATGGCGCGTACTTTTCCGAAATGATAACGGGGTTAGTGCGTAAGGCAGGGCGATAAAGTAAAGCAATCCTCCAGCTATTAATAATCAAAAACAACATTACACCTTCAATTACCCCAACACTACGGCTAACCCAGCAAATTGCTCAAGCAAAACGGAACGTAGGGCTCGTAAACCCCACTCCTCACTACGGCGGTGACCGATGGCGATGACGGCCATACCCGTTTCGTCGACAGCCGCCTGTGCGCCTTTCCGGTATTCGCCGGTCAGATAAAGACTAACGCCGCGTTCGTGCGCTTCATGCAGTAAACCCGCGTTCATTGCCCCCACCACCGCTATCCGGCCCTGTGGTTGTAGCTGCCCTTGCTCTGCCCGGTCATAGCCACCAAATTCTTTTTCGATCAGGTCAAGCCATTCCTGAAAACTACGTTCAGGTACGTTCCCGTCGAATTGGCCAATCATACCGATGGGACGTTTCGGCAGCAACGTACCTGACTTATCTGTTCCCTGTTTATAGCCAATCTCCTCCAGCCTGCTTATACCCAGCGCTTTCGCCAGCCAGATATTATACCCAACAGTCAGGTACTCATCGAAAGGCAAATGGTGTGTAACTACGCCCACATCGGTCGGAATACTGGCGAGATTGAGCTGCCACGGACGGTGCAGCCAAAGTGCATCAAGGCGTTCGGAACGTACCCAGTTGGCAGTATTTGCTGACGGTTCCAGCGCCAGCCCGATGTGGTGGATAAGCCGATTAGACGGGCGGTATACGCCGCCACGCTCGTCGGTTGGGAATAGAGTTGTTTGAAAGAACTCATGCAGAAAAAACGCTATGTCACTGAGCAATAAGGGTGGCTTATCCATTTGTGCATAACCGCCTAATTCACCTATAGTTTATAGCGGTTTTGTGCCTATAAGTTGGTTTGTTCGTGTGGTTTATACCGTAAACTCAACGCATGTTGGTGTTTTTCAGATAATTCTAGTAGGTTTGTATCGTTAACTGCGCCGCGCTCTGCGGTCGTCAATGCCGATGATTCTCGCTCAGTAATGCCCAATTGGGCTGCTTCCCGTCAGTAAGAACCGCCCATCTGCGCGGGCTGACCTCTCTTATTTTCTAGCCGAGCATCGATAGCCGTACAGGCTACGGTACATTCATTCTATTCATAATGACCAAGTTTTTCAGGTTGTTCCTGGCTGCGTTGCGCGGTTCAGAGACCAATTTTACGTCTGGCAGTATCAACCGGGCCATATTCCTGCTCTCCGTGCCAATGATTCTGGAAATGGTGATGGAATCCCTGTTCGCAATTGTCGACGTGTTTTTCGTGGCCCGAATTGGCACCGAAGCAGTGGCTACTGTCGGCCTTACCGAGTCGGTTCTAACGCTGGTATACTCCATTGCCATTGGGCTGAGTACGGCGGCAACAGCGCTGGTGTCGAGGCGAATCGGCGAAGAAAATTCCGATGGCGCCAACAAGGCTGTTGGGCAGGTATTGTTCGTTTCGCTGGTTTTTGCCGTGTTGCTTGGCGTTCCGGGAGTCATCTTCGCCAACGAGATGCTTCACCTGATGGGCGGCGATCAGCACCTTATCGAGAGTGGCGTTGGCTATACCCGCGTCATCTTCGCGTCGGCTCCGGCGATTATTCTGTTGCACACGCTGAGCGGCTCACTTCGGGGCGCGGGCGATGCGTCTATTGCGATGCGGTCGCTCTGGCTGGCCAACGGGATCAACATCGTCCTGTGTCCGGTCTTTATTTTCGGGCTTGGCCCCTTCCCCGAACTGGGCGTGATGGGTTCGGCCGTTGCCACAACCACGGGCCGATCAGTAGGCGTTCTGTATCAGTTGTACGCGCTCACGATCCGCAATGGCCGAATTTCGATCAATACACAGGCACTACGCCCCGACTTCCGGGTTATAGGTACGTTGCTAAGTTTGGCCGCTGGCAGTACCGGACAGTTTCTGATCGGGTCGGCCAGTTGGGTGTTTCTCACCCGAATCGTGTCTACGTTTGGCAGCGATGTGGTGGCGGGCTATACCATCGCCATTCGGATCTTCATCTTCTCGATTTTGCCTTCGTGGGGCATGGCCAACGCAGCAGCTACGCTGGTTGGACAAAACCTCGGTGCGAGTCAACCCGACCGGGCCGAGACCTCAGCGTGGCGGGCAGCGTTCTGTAACCTGGTCTTTTTGGTGCCGGTGGGCGGTCTGCTGTACCTTGGTGCCGAAACCCTGGTTGGTTTTTTCAGCCGGGATGCCAATGTGTTGGTTGTTGGCGTGGAGAGTTTGCGGGTATTCTGTGCCGGGTACGTCTTCATGGCCTATGGCATGGTGCTGACGCAGGCCCTCAACGGAGCTGGCGACACCCGGACGCCCATGATCATCAACATTATCTGCTTTTGGCTGATCGAGATTCCGCTAGCTTATTTGCTCGCCAATGTGTTGCACTGGGGTCCGTCGGGCGTGTTCTGGTCAGTGGCCATCTCCGAATCGTTGCTGGCGGTTGTATCGGTTTGGGCGTTCCGTCAGGGCCGTTGGCGGTTAATGAACGTCTGAGAAGTGGCGGATTTTGGTCGTTTTTGCCCCGAAACTTTTGCCCAAAACGACCCGTTATCTTATATGAATGGTCATTCAGCTTTATTGCCCGTTCCCCTATTGATTGGGCTTCCTATCAATGACGGCAAGTGAACAGGCAACCGCTGATGATCATGTACCGACAACGCAGCCTATGATACGTATTGACCCGCTGCCCCTGTCCTTTCCCCAAAACCGAACGTATGATCGATAATCATAAAAACCCTGAAACCGCCGTGCTGGTGGCTGTTGCAACCCAAAAGCAGACAGCCTTACAGACGAAAGAATACCTGAACGAACTGGCTTTTCTGGCCGAAACGTCGGGTATTATCACCAAGAAAACGTTTACCCAAAAGCTGGAGCGGCCCGATACCCGGACGTTTGTAGGTAAGGGCAAACTGGAAGAGATTAAGACGTTTATTCAGGCAGAACCGGTCGACACTGTCATTTTCGACGATGACCTGTCGCCCGCTCAGGTACGTAACCTGGAAGCCGAATTCAAAGACGTGAAAGTGCTCGACCGCAGCCTGCTGATCCTGAACATCTTCTCAATGCGGGCGCAGACGGCGCAGTCGCGTGTGCAGGTTGAACTAGCTCAGTATCAGTACCTGTTCCCCCGCCTTACCCGTATGTGGACCCACCTTAGCAGCCAGAAAGGGGGTGCGGGTATGCGTGGCCCGGGTGAGAAAGAGCTGGAAACTGACCGACGGATTGTGAAAGACCGGATCGTTTTCCTGAAAGAAAAGCTGGACAAGATTGACAAGCAAAGCATGACCCGACGCAAAGAGCGGGATCGGCTGGTACGTGTGGCGCTCGTTGGATATACCAACGTAGGCAAATCAACGCTGATGCGTACTTTGGCCAAAGCGGATGTGTTTGCGGAAAACAAACTTTTCGCCACGGTTGATTCAACGGTTCGCAAGGTCGTTCTGGGCAACATTCCATTCCTGCTGACCGATACCGTTGGGTTCATTCGCAAACTGCCAACGTCGCTGATCGAATCGTTCAAATCAACGCTCGATGAGGTTCGGGAAGCAGATATTTTGCTGCACGTGGTCGACGTATCGCATCCATCGTTTGAAGAACAAATTGACGTGGTGACAGCGACAATGGCTGAACTCGGTGTAGCCGATAAGCCGGTTGTGCTGGTCTTCAACAAAATGGATGCCTTTGTGCCGAAAGAAGAGTGGGCACCCGAATACGGAGAAGAATCTGAAGGAGTAATTCCAATGGACACTCGCCGAAAAACGGCTCTGGCTTACCTAAAACAAACGTACCTGGCTCGTAAGGCCGAGCATGTGGTTTTCATTTCTGCACAGACCAAAGAGAATATCGAAGAGCTTCGTGAGTTGCTGTACGACATGGTGAAACAGCGTCATTTCCAGATCTATCCAAACTGGCTCGACGTACCGCTCATCGAATCAGCCACCCTCGGCGGCGACTATACACCCGCAGAAATACCAACTGAATTGGGTAATTGATCTTTTTTGCCGATTTTCGCACCCGCGTCGGGCTAACTACCCGACGTTTTTTTACTGGCACTGTAGTTCAACGGATAGAATAGGCGTTTCCTAAACGCTAGATCCGGGTTCGATTCCCGGCGGAGCTACTAAACACTACTATCATCGTAGTAAATAAAACCCCTGAATACATTGATATTCAGGGGTTTTATTTGTTTTGCGATTGGTGTGCTACGGTATGAATACAGATATACTACGCATAATCCCCCGAACAAATCCCCGAACGTATAAATTGTGAATCCGATTAAGTTTAAGCTGGCCGAAAGTAGAAAGTCAAAAAGTGGGGAGTATCCGATCTATCTACGTTTCTATCATTCAGATACTGAATTGGTCTATCCCACCGGCGAAAAGTGTGTATTAGCTGATTGGGATATTGAAAAAGAAAAGTTTCGTCGCTCTATGGCTGGCTATCAGCAGGCAAACGAATTTCTCCAATTGCTCCGTGAACGGCTGACCAATACATATCGCGAATTACGAAATAGTGGTCAGCCAATAACCAACGAAGCCTTACGAGCAGGTCTGAATGCGTCGAAATCGTCAACAACTGTTTTTGATTTGGCAACACTCTACGAACAGTACCGGCAGCAGTGTAAAGCAGATGGCTATAAACCGAATAGCCTGAAAAGTATGGGTACAACCGCGTCACGACTAATGCGCTGGCAGCGAAAATACGGGAAGGTTAACGTGTCACACTATACTAACGTTGAGCACAAAGCACTTATTAAATTTTTGTACAGTGAGGGGTTGCACCCGAATTCGATTGGTTCGCTT
>NZ_JAFMYW010000070.1 GCF_017353175.1 Fibrella forsythiae
GACCATCTACGCAACACTGGCCAAGCTACTGGAGGATTCACTGCGGCCCAAGGATATAGGCTACGCCTTCACTATTTATCAGGGCGCGACCAGAATGGCCGCCGGGTCAGGCGGTCTGGCCGTCCGGGAGGCGGCCAGTGGGTTCACCATTGACACCAAGCTGCACCTGGCCAGCGTCAGCAAAACCATCAGCGCCTTCACCCTGGTTGCCCTGGCCGCCCGTAAGGGGCTTAGCCTGCGGACTCCCATTGCCGCCTACCTGCCCCAGCACTGGCCTCAGGGACCCGGCATCAGCCGGATCACCTTTAGCGACCTGTTGACGCATCAAAGCGGCCTGATCAGTCCCAACCAGGGCCTGCCCCAGGAGGATAACGAATATGACTTTCTGGGGCAACGAATTGCCACGGGCGTAACCGCCTACGGGCAATACGCCTACCAAAACATCAATTTTGCCTTGCTGCGGGTGTTGATTCCCGCCCTGATGGGCTACACCTAC
>NZ_JAFMYW010000071.1 GCF_017353175.1 Fibrella forsythiae
ATAGGTGTAGCCCATCAGGGCGGGAATCAACACCCGCAGCAAGGCAAAATTGATGTTTTGGTAGGCGTATTGCCCGTAGGCGGTTACGCCCGTAGCAATTCGTTGCCCCAGAAAGTCATATTCGTTATCCTCCTGGGGCAAGCCCTGATTGGGACTGATCAGGCCGCTTTGATGCATCAACAGGTCGCTAAAGGTGATCCGGCTGATGCCGGGTCCCTGAGGCCAGTTCTTAGGTAAGTAGGCGGCAATGGGAGTCCGCAGGCTAAGCCCCTTGCGGGCGGCCAGGGCAACCAGGGTGAAGGCGCTGATGGTTTTGCTGACGCTGGCCAGGTGCAGCTTGGTGTCAATGGTGAACCCACTGGCCGCTTCCCGGACGGCTAGACCGCCTGACCCGGCGGCCATTCTGGTCGCGTCCTGATAGATGGTGAAGGCGTAGCCTATATCCTTGGGCCGCAGTGAATCCTCCAGTAGCTTGGCCAGCGTCGCGTAGATGGTT
>NZ_JAFMYW010000072.1 GCF_017353175.1 Fibrella forsythiae
ATTGGCCGGGTTCTCCGGGGTGCGGAGTGTCACGGCCGGGGGCTGTGGAGTGGACGATCCCACCCGGAAGAAAGCTGAGGCCGGAATGGCTTGTTTGCCGATGCCGGGGCCGCTGTAGCTCACCGTCAGGGCCTGGCCACCCCCGCCCTGGAAGTAAGGAATGGTGATGGCGTGAGTACCCGCTTTGAGGCCAATGGTGCCCGACCGCTCCTGTTCTCCATGCCCACCGTCGTTGTTGACCACCTCGGTGGTGCCGATCAGCAGTTTGCTGCCATCGTCAGAGTAGGTGTAGAAAGTGTAGACCCCATCGGTAGGTACGTTCACGTAGCCCGTGTAGTTCAGGCCGTAATTCTCTGTACGGGAACGCACCGTTAAATCTGGCACGCTGTTAGTGCCGGTCTTGGCAGGGGTAAGCGAGCCAAAATCGGGCAGCATACCCCAGTTACCTTCATAATAGCCAAAGTCCAACCCAGCTACAGT
>NZ_JAFMYW010000073.1 GCF_017353175.1 Fibrella forsythiae
CAATCAGGAACAACGGCGGTTGAGCAACAGCAACACCGCCGCTTTTACTGAAGACGGCACAGGGTCAGCATCCCGGCAGAGTACAAAAATTAATTAAAAATAATTTTCGCCAAATGCTTGACAAACGAAATAAACCGCGTACCTTTGCAGTCCCAAATGAGGGAAACAAAATGAGAGCCACACCGTAAGTTAAGCATCGGCTTTCAAATTGAGTAACCAGCCAGGGTATTTGGCACCACGATCGGCAACGGCTGATCGCTTCGTTCTTTGACCAACTGTCAGCAATACAATTAACAAGTCTTGATCAGGTTGATTCAGTCGTTTCTTCGGAAAAGGCTTATCAGTCTGCATCAACAAAAGACACGCTACTTCGGTAGCACACATATTTACGATGGAGAGTTTGATCCTGGCTCAGGATGAACGCTAGCGGCAGGCCTAATACATGCAAGTCGGACGGGTAGCAATA
>NZ_JAFMYW010000074.1 GCF_017353175.1 Fibrella forsythiae
CCCACCAGAGTCAGCAGTAAGATGATGAAGCTCAAGCCCCTTTTTCTCTTTGCCTTGTATCGTTTAACGTCCATCCAGAAGCTCACCGGTTTACTTAGGTACCAGTAGGCAAGGTAACGAAACGATAAGTGAGGTGGTCTCGTGTAGCGGGCGTATGCTATGCTTAGACTGGGTTGGACGTACTGCGTGTCAACTGATGCGACGCAAGCAGCGCTATACCGGGCCATATGCAGCTACTGGTCAAAAAGAGAGGGACCTTCCGCTGGAAGGTCCCTCTGGGCATTACACGCAACTATAGCAACAAACGCATACGATAGGGGGTGACTAATCCAGGAACTCCCCGGCGCTCTCGACTCGGTAACGGGCGTAATGACGAATGGCCGCGCTCCAGGGAAATGGCGAGCCCCAAAAGCCATAACGCTAATGAATTGTAGTA
>NZ_JAFMYW010000075.1 GCF_017353175.1 Fibrella forsythiae
TCCACCAGAGTCAGCAGTAAGATGATGAAGCTCAAGCCCCTTTTTCTCTTTGCCTTGTAACGTTTAACGTCCATCCAGAAGCTCACCGGTTTACTCAGGTACCAGTAGGCAAGGTAACGAAACGATAAGTGAGGTGGCCTCGTGTAGCGGGCGTATGCTATGCTTAGACTGGGTTGGACGTACTGCGTGTCAACTGATGCGACGCAAGCAGCGCTATACCGGGCCATATGCAGCTACTGGTCAAAAAGAGAGGGACCTTTGGAAGGTCCCTCTGGGCATTACACGCAACTATAGCAACAAACGCATACGATAGGGGGCGACTAATCCAGGAACTCCCCGGCGCTCTCGACTCGGTAACGGGCGTAATGACGAATGGCCGCGCTCAAGGGAAATGGCGAGCCCCAAAAGCCATAACGCTAATGAATTGTAGTG
>NZ_JAFMYW010000076.1 GCF_017353175.1 Fibrella forsythiae
ACCCGGAAGAAAGCTGAGGCCGGAATGGTTTGTTTGCCGATGCCGGGGCCGCTGTAGCTTACCGTCAGGGTCTGGCCACCCCCGCCCTGGAAGTAAGGAATGGTGATGGCGTGGGTACCCGCTTTGAGGCCAATGGTACCCGACCGCTCCTGCTCGGCATGCCCACCGTCGTTGTTCACCACCTCGGTAGTGCCGATCAGCAGTTTGCTGCCATCGTCAGAGTAGGTGTAGAAAGTGTAGACCCCATCGGTAGGTACGTTCACGTAGCCCGTGAAGCGCAGCCCGTAGTTATCGTCGCGGGAACGCACGCCCCGATCGGGCAGGCCGTTGGTGCCGGTCTTGGCGGGAGTCAGCGAGCCAAAATCGGGCAGCACGCCCCAGTTGCCTTCGTAGTAAC
>NZ_JAFMYW010000077.1 GCF_017353175.1 Fibrella forsythiae
GTGGTGGGCTTCACCCCGCCAGCAGGCTACTCGACCACGGCTCCATTGTCAGGCACGGATGCTACGAAAGACTCGAACGCGGATCCAATCACAGGTCGGTCAACGGCGGTGACCTTGGCATCGGGTGAGAACAACCCAACGGTTGATGCTGGTTTCTACCAGCCAACGGCGGGTCTGGGCGACTACGTGTTTGAAGACAAGAATGCCAACGGTATCCAGGATGCCGGCGACGTGCCGATCCCGGGTGTGCTGGTGACACTCTACACGAGCGGTTCAGCCATTGGTACAACGACCACGGATGCTAATGGTCTGTATAGCTTCACAAGC
>NZ_JAFMYW010000078.1 GCF_017353175.1 Fibrella forsythiae
TAGCGCACCGCCACCTAAGAGCGTGGTAGTCAGACCGGTGAGGATATTCCCTGAGCCACCCAGCAGACCTGTTAGGTTCAGCGGAGCACCCACGCAGAGCGATACCGAGATGGGGTTGAGCACGGGGGCGTTCACACCCGTCACGCTTACGGGCGTTACAGTGCTACAGCCTAGCGGACTCGTCGATACCAGATTGAAGACGTTAGCTCCAGCAGCGACCGTGACGGGCAGCGTACCGCCACCTAAGAGCGTGGTAGTCAGACC
>NZ_JAFMYW010000079.1 GCF_017353175.1 Fibrella forsythiae
CATATTTGATGCTTACTTTCTGCCAATACCCAAATGGGCTTGTAGCTCAGGTGGTTAGAGCGCTACACTGATAATGTAGAGGTCCGTGGTTCGAGTCCACGCAGGCCCACAGCGGGGGATTAGCTCAGTTGGCTAGAGCACCTGCTTTGCAAGCAGGGGGTCAACGGTTCGAATCCGTTATTCTCCACTACGAACCAACGGGTTCGTTTAGTTCTTTGACCTATTGAGAAGAAGGCTTTCAGA
>NZ_JAFMYW010000008.1 GCF_017353175.1 Fibrella forsythiae
TGTAGTTGTTGTTTGAACGGTCGTTCCATTTAGATAGAGCGTTACAACTACGCCAGGAATTGGCGTGTCTCCGGCATCCTGAACGCCATCCCGATTTTTATCATTGAAGACGTAGTCACCCAGTGAAGCAGGTTTGTAGAAACCGGCGTCCACCGTTGGGTTGAACTCATTCGCCGTCAGTGAGTAAACACCAGTTAAGCCACCTATACCAGCATCAGAATCAATGGCATCATTGGTTCCAACATTAGCTGCAGTTGGCTGGAAGCCCGCAGGCTGACCAAAACCAACTACATACGGTGTAGATGGGGTCAGACCGGTGAAGCTATACAGACCATTAGCATCCGTGGTCGTCGTGCCAATGGCTGAACCGCTTGTGTACAAGGTTACCAGCACACCCGGGATCGGCACGTCGCCGGCATCCTGAATACCGTTGGCGTTCTTGTCTTCAAACACGTAGTCGCCCAGACCCGCCGTTGGCTGGTAGAAACCAGCATCAACTGAGGTGTTGTTTTCACCACTTGTTAGTGTCAATCCGGCCGTTAGCCCTGTAATCGGGTCAGCGTCTGAATCAAGAACGTCGCTTCCTATGTTAGCAGACGTTGACTCAAAGCCTGATGGCTTGCCAAATCCTACACTGTAGGTATTCGACGTACCCGGCGTCAGACCTGTAAACGAGTATAGTCCATTTGCATCCGTCAGCGTGGTACCAACCGCACTGCCATTTTGATAGAGCGTTACTAACACACCCGGAATCGGCACATCGCCCGCATCCTGGATACCATCCCGGTTTTTATCGTTAAATACGTAATCACCCAACGAAGCTGGTTTGTAATAGCCAGCATCGAGGGTGGGGTTGTTTTCACCGGGAGCCAGCGTAACTGAGAGGCTACGTCCAGTGAGGGGGTCAGCGTTAGCATCTGAATCTTTCGCTTTGTCGGTGCCCGACAATGGCGTCGTCGTTGTGTATCCAGCCGGCGCCGTAAATCCTACACTGTAACTGATGCTCGTCCCCGGCGTTAGGCCCGTAAATGAATAAAGGCCGTTTGCATCCGTCGTCGTTGTTGCTATTGCCGATCCGTTATCGTACAGAGTTACCAGAACGCCCGGGATCGGCACGTCGCCTGTGTCCTGAATGCCGTTGGCATTCTTGTCTTCAAACACAAAATCGCCTAAGCTGGCCGTCGCCCCTGGGTTAACCAGAATGTTACAGCAATTGCTAACATCGCAACCATTCAGCTTTCCAGTAAACGAAAATATACCGGGTGCCTTAATCGTAAGGTTACCGGCAGCGTCAACACTCGCTTCTGTAGTTGTTCCTGAGATCGGATTACCATTTACTAACCAAGTCACTGCACTAAAACCGGCAGGCTTATCAACCGTGTACTCATCGCCGGCATACCAGGTCAATGGAACAGAGAAGCAGGCGTTGTCATAGTCATCTTCCGCCAAGGAGCCGTTACCCGGAATCGAGTTGGCATCCGTACCGTCCATCGACGCAACCTCGGCGGAGTTGAACGAAACACCTTCGCCATCAACCTTAGCCGAAATTAACAACGTTACTGTTTGACCCGGATTCACCGAGCCGATCGTCCAGCTACCGGTGTAGCTCGTTGTGTTGAAGGTAAACGAACCAACAGACGCTGTAGATGACAGGAACGTTGACAGACCAGCTGTCATCGACTCACTGACCACTACACTGGTTGCCGTAGCAGACCCGGTGTTGGTAACGGCTACCGTATAAGTAATTACGTCACCAAGAGCAGGGGATGCATTACTTATCGATTTCTCGAGTTTAAGATTCACGCCTGATGTTTGCGCAAAAGCGCCTGCCGTCAGGCCTAATAGCAAACAAGTTGCTCCGGCGACTCGTCGGAGCACTGATGCGCTACTCAGGGAAGCTGAACCAGTGTACTTATGCAAAAACGCGAGCAAATAAGCCCAAAAGGAGCTTATTCGGCGTAAGAACTGGTTTTGTAGAAATAGATCATTCATTGCAAGCGGGGGAATTTGTAAGCTGGATAGATTGCCAAACAGAGGATATCTGGATCGTTTATCAGGTGGTTCGGCCCATCTGGGCGGCCTCTCCAGCCGATTGCCCATTACAAGTTGCTCCGAAAACCAGACAGGTTTATGATCAATAGTGATTTGCAGGAATCGTGACGCAAAGGTCCACGTTGCAAGCATACAGCCTAGTTGGAGTACTAACCGTTCGAAAAAGTAGAGCAACTGACCTGTAAGGGCTGGCTGGGTACGTTCATTCCGAAGATTATCCGGGGCTGAATGCGGCTGTTTAAGGCCAGTTTTCAGTGTAGAAGTCACGTTCATCTGCGATGGAATTATAACGATCAATGGGGTACCTCAGCCAACAAAAGCGTACCTCCTGTTATCTGTTGCCCGTGAGAAACTTCACGAACACAGGATAGGATAGAAACTAGGCTATGGTACGCTCTTTTTTCATCTAAAACTATGCCAAAGGCAGCCATGATCCTGGCAAATACCCTTATACACAATGTTACGGGCAAGTGACTCCTGATATGTTGCCGTTTTTCAGAACTGAGAACCTATATGTATTCTCATTTGAGGGCATGCGCGGCTGAAGGCACGGTTAGCTAAAACTATGCCAAACAGCGGTTCACCTAAGCAATAGCACCTAAGCAGTATGGTCCAATCAGACAAAAAAAAACCCCGTAATAACGGGGTTAAATTACTGGACATGTACCAAAAAAAGTTAGAAATCGTATCCTAACGTTACATAAGCGATAGGCTTATTAGTGACTTTGTTCTCAAGGCCCCACGCATAATCAAACTTCACATAATAACCAAGCAGCATCGTGCGTGCCCCAACGCCATAACCAATCAGGAAGGGGTTTTTGAAGTTTGTTAAAGTGACCCGGAAAGGCGTTGGCGGCCCGCCGAAACGCTCGGTATTCAGACTGTTTTCACGACTGAACGGCCCACTTGTTCCGTTCCAGGCGGTACCTATATCGGTGAATCCAACAAATTGAAGATTCCGGAGAAAATTCGACGTGATATTACCGCGATACAGATACCGAATCAGTGGGAAGCGTAACTCTGCGTTGAATAACAAGTGACTGTTGCCCACCAATTTGCCTTGCCGAAAACCGCGTAACGGAGCGGCAAAATCAAGAAAGAATACATCTCTGATATTGTTACGAACCTCAGAAACGAGCAGCGGATTTGTATTTGTTTGTTCTTTCTGGTTATTGATCCAGTTCTCCATTCCCCCAACGGCGCTCTGTTTAGGCGCATCGCCGCCCGATTGACCGTAGGATAACCGCAGGGCAAGAACCAGATCGCGGTGTATATGCTGGTAATGTCTTATATCAGCCGTCAACCGATTGAACGACTCCCCTACGCCACGCAACCCTGTATAGTTTTCGTACTTAAGCTTAAGCCGGGTTCCTTCAATCATATTCATGCCATTGACCTTCGTATTGTCGAAGACCACTTCAGCCCGGGCCCCTGCATAGTCAGACACGGCGTCGGGTTGCCCCTGCCCCTGAAACGACAAATCGATCTGACGCGTCAACGCATAAAAAGGAGACAATGAAAAACGGGTATTCACCGAAATCGGGTAAGAGGCCGTCAGAGAAACTTTGTTGTACCGGAACCGCTGACTAAAATCACCTGCATCTAAAAACAGCGTCTGCCGATCAACGCGGACGCCATAATCGATCCGATATTTCAGATTCTGGTATTCAGCCCATAAGTCACTGTTTTTCAGATTCGTAGTAATAAACAAGCCAGCCTTAACGATATGATTTTCGAGCAGGTCGTTGAGCGCAATATTTTGCACATACCCAAAGCCTCGAATCGGGTCGATGCGCCAGTTTGAACTGGCATCGTTCATAACAAACAAGCCTTTATACGGGAACGGCCCACGCACTGTGACGCTTTCGCGACGACGGTTCCGGAGCAACGGTGCATTCAGGCCTGGAACGGTGGCTTGCGCCGCAGTGGCTGCAGCGCGGCGTTGCCGATACTCAGCCGCTTTCAAAATATCAGGGTCAAACTCATACTGATCCGTATCGACCTCACCAGGCAGTAATGACATCCGCCGAACAACAGGTGGTGCTACCGTTGCCGATATCGCAGGCGTTGTTCTGGCTGTATCACGAACAGCAGTTGCACTATCACGAATGGTAGTGGGTTTCGGAACTGATTTTGCCACCCTCAGCCCCAGGTTAATTGCCCGTTGTGTAGTGGGAAGCGCTGACTCCGACTCGGGCAGTTTCGACCGGAAACCAATGTATAGCGTACCATCCTGAATACTGCTGTAGGCAAAACCGCCATTGGCAGGCAGGTAATCATAGTGCAGAATCCCCGTTGGTAATGCCGTAACTGCCGTTTCAGTTTGCTCATCGATCAGCCGCTTGTAGAGATTACGGATACCCGTTTGCTCGCTGATGTAATACAACACATTCTCGCTGGATGCAATGGGGGCCACAGCCCGGTGCGTTGAATCAGTTAACCGACGAACCGACGTCACGCGTGGATTTCCCTCAATTGTATAGATGCTAAACTGATCACGGATCGACTTGTACGTCCCCTTATCAACATTCAGTGTATCAAGCAACCGGTTCGATGAAAACACGATCTGCCGACCAGACCGACCAATAAACCGGGGATGCAGATCATCGTACAGGTCGTTGGTCAGCTGCTGGTAATTATTGCGGTTCAGGCTGTAGAGAAACAAATCGTTCTGCCCTTTCCGAACGGCGCTAAACACCAGGCTTCCGCCATCAGCCGAAGCGTCCATACTGGTCACCTGCGCCAAGCCGCTAATGGCCTGACTCAGTACCCGCTTCGGGCGCTTTTCCAGATTCCCATATATATATAGGAACGGACGTCCCTTTTCTTCGAGCAAAACAACCAGTTGGTTATCACGCTGCCAGGCCACTAACGGCATGTTCGGCTTGTAGGCCAACCCATCGAGCCGGTAACCGCCCGACATCAGGCTGTATTTCTTTTTTGTGGCCGTGTTCACCACCTCAACGTCGTACTTACCATCACGTACGGTGGTATAGGCAAGCAGTGACTTGTCGGGGCTTAATTTCAGGCTATTTAATTGAACGGGCGTTTTTGAACTGGATAGACTGATCCGGAAATCGTCTGGGTTCGTTTTAAACGCGCCGGCAAATGGAGCCGCCTGGCCGGCGTAATACTCGCGCCAGTCGCGCAGGAACCGGTTATACGGAATGCCTAGTGTGCTCTGAATACTATTTTGCTCATTTCGGATGATCCGGGTGAGGTTCAGGATATTAGAGATATTATCCCGACCATATTTCTGACCAATGTAATTCCAGATCGACTGCCCAACCCGCTCGGCATCCATACCGGTTAATGTCGACGGCTTACGAACGGGATCATTGATAGAGGCGTCGCGCATGTAATCATCCAGCTCGGGGCTCCAGCCTTCGGCTACATAGGCAGCCATACCGGGCATAAACCAGTCGGGCAGGGTTAGCAGCAACGAACTTTGCAGGGCATCTTTCAGGCTACCGCCGTAAAGCATGTCATACACAAAGAGCATCGTGACGTTACGCAGCAGTTCTTTCCGAAAACTGACCTGATCGCCCGAGAAGGCCAGTTCCACCCGCGACTTCGACAAGTCGAGTTCACGACGGGTTAGTTCGCCCAGCGTTGTAACGCCAATATTGCTCTGGGCGAGTTCCTGCGGTGAGTTGTAGAGGAAGATCTTGATCCGGTTGTAGGGGGTGTACCCAAGCAGCTCGGTTATCCGGTCGAAGTCAGATTCAGCATATTGAGCGGCCAGATTTGCCAGCTGCTCACCGTCTTCGTAGAAATAAATCTCGAAGTTCGACGTGCGCACCGTTTTCCAGCCGAACGTGCGGTATTGGATCCGGTTCTTGCCAAATTGTTCGAGCGACGGGTAGTTCTGAGCCACAGCCGACGTACCCAGCCCCAAACACACTAATGAAAGGATATATAACTGACGCATAAGCATCTTGAGAAGGAAACAAGTCAAACAAACTGCACTTTATAACGAATGAAAACGGCTAATATTCACGGCCGGATTGATTTCTTTACCCAATAGCAAATGGTCAGCGAAATCATGAGCAAGATACGGAGCCAATGACACGCCTTTTGTTCCCATTCCACCAAATATACCAACAGCCGGGTACGTTTGATGCCAACCTACAAACGGCCGACGGTCGATCGTTGACGGGCGGATACCGGCCTGCTGGTCAATGACCGTAAACGGAATTTTCAGCAACGCACGAGCCTTCATTTCTAAGAACGACCGGCCTGCATCGGTTGTTTTCCAGTCCAGTTCATGCCACGAATAGGTTGCTCCAATGCGAATTCTCGTCTCCGAGACGGGCATCACAAAAATACCCTGATTGACAATGTTGGTAAGGGGGTAATCGACTACCTCGGCGGTCAGAATTTCGCCTTTCACTACGTTGTAGGGGAGCGCGCTAAAGAAAGCATTTTCCTGCCCATGCGGTCCTTCGCAAAAGATGACGTACCGGTATGTGTTTCCCAGGTACGTTACCGAATCGGGTTCTACAGCCAGGTCTCCGGCAAGTACCTGACCAATCGTAAACTGCTGTTTATCAGAAAAGTAGCCCCGCACGGCTTTGGTAAAAGCGGGCAAATCAACCCAACCAGCCTGCGTGACCTGAATACCGCCAAATGGATTGCTGATCACGGCCGAATACGCGCTTTCGCTGACGGCTGGCTGAAAGTAGGGTTGTAATTCCGGGTCGGCAGCGATGGTCTGGTACAGCGTTCGCTCCTTGGCATCGCGGTAGGGGCGGTACACATCGAGCGACGTAAAGAACGGGGTATTTAGCTGGCTTTCCAGGCCGGTATAGAACCGATGCAGGTACGGAAAGAGCCGATCGGCCTCCCACGTTTTAACGAGTTTCCGGCCCGTCAGCGGATTCACGATACCAGCCGCCACCGTAGACGCCGATGGCAAGGTAGGCGATGATACAATGTGTACCGACAGCCCCCGCCCTTGCAGGGTCAGGGCCAACACCGAACCGGCCACACCCTGCCCAACAATCAGCACATCAGCGCTGCCAATGCTCATGCGCGATTATGGCCAAAATGACCATGCCGGTGCAATTCGGCAATGCGACGGTCGGCGAGTTCAATGACCCATTCAACCTGTTCATCGATCATCATAAACGACGTGTCGAGCAGCACCGCATCGGGGGCCTGAGTAAGAGGACTTTCTGAACGGGTGCTATCGATGTGATCGCGTTTTTCAAGGTTACGGACAATCTCGTCGAGGTTGACCATTTCGCCTTTCTCAAGCAGTTCAACCTGTCTCCGTTTTGCCCGAATAAAGGTATCGGCAGTCATGAACACCTTCACTTCGGCATCGGGGAAAACCTTCGTGCCAATGTCGCGACCGTCCATAACAACGCCGCGTTTCCGGCCCATGCGCTGCTGTTGCGCTACCATGGCCCGGCGTACTTCCACAATGGTGCTTACCTCGCTGACCATATTGGAAATGTACATTTTCCGTATCTCTTCTTCTACGTTGAGGCCATTGAGACAAGTCTCGTTTCTGCCCGTCTTCTCGTTGAAATTGAACGACACGTGCAATTTTTCGAGTGCTTCAGCTACTTCTTTCGGATTCGTGTAGGTAACACGATTCTGGTGAAAGTACAAACTCACCGCCCGGTACATGGCCCCGGTGTCGATGTAGGCGTAACCCATTCGGGCGGCAACGGCTTTAGCCGTGGTGCTCTTCCCGCAGCTCGAATATCCGTCTACGGCAATGATGATTTTCGACATGCAAAAGGGGCTAATGGTCCTGCAAAGAAACCACAATCGGGGCGTTTATGAAAGTTGGTTTTTGCGCGCACGGTACTCTTCGCGCAAGATGGCATAGATATGTTCGTCCAGAAAATGGTTGTTTTTAACGGCTGCTTTCCGGTGAATGGCCTCGTGCCGGAAGTGTGCCCGCTCCAGCACCCGCATCGACCCTTCGTTACCTTCTAACACACAGGCATAGATGCGATTAACTTGTGAATTCTTGAAAATATAATCGACCAGAACCGGCAAAACTTCCGAGATAATGCCCCGCCCCCAGTACTTTTCCGACAGCCAGTAACCAACCTCGGCGTTGAAGCGGTAGATGTCGTCCCGAACAGTGAAACCGACGTTACCAACGGCCTCGCCATCAACTTCAATAGCCAGATTGTTAGGCAGTTGAGACGTTCTGTTTGAACGTACCCACGATGAAGCATCACGAATACTGTAGGGATAGGGAAAAAAGTCGCGCACCCAGTTCCAGATGTTCCGGTTACTGGCATGGCGGGAAAGGGGTTCCTCATCACCTTCGCGCCAGGGGCGAAGCAAGCAGGTGGTTAATTGAAAGTGCGTCAAAAGGCAGTGGATTTTCGCCTAAACTACAAGTTTATCAGGCGAATTAACAACGGTAAAGCCGCTTTGTTGGCATAACCTTATCGTAGCCAGCCATCAACCATTACCCAATAGGCCTGTGCAGATAGCTATACGGCAACTACTCCGTTGCGCAATCGAGTTGGCAACGTACCTGAAACCTGCCTGTGGAACGCCCCAACATAAACCACAGCAAGACGAAAATCCACCGATTTTTACCACTAAAGAGGCGGCAATCCAAGTCAATTTTGTGCATCACTTAAACACATTAGCAGGATGAAACGCAGACAATTTCTGACAGCCAGCATCGCTTCTACCGCGCTGGGCACCGCGGTAACGAACTCCCTTGCCGGACAACCAACGACACCGCCCCCGACAGGATTTATTGTTAAAGCAGGCGAGGCCCGCTTTGGCCAACACACGCCATTTAAAGGCATAAACCCAAACGACCTTAAACTATCGGCGAAAGACACTAACGGAGCCCTGGCGATGTTTGAGTATACCGGCAATGAAAAAACCGGGCCATCGCTTCACGTCCATCTCGATCAGGATGAGACTTTCTACGTTATAGAAGGCACGTATCGGTTTCAGGTTGGTACTGAAACGCTGTTGGCCAGGCCCGGCGATACCATATTTGGGCCCCGCAACGTACCCCACACCTGGATTCAACTATCTGATACAGGGAAACTTGTATATTCGGTGCAGCCTGCCGGAAAGCTGGAAGCCTTTTTTACGCTGATGAGTCAGATGACCAGCCCGCCAACCGCCCAGGAGAGCGAGACCATTCATCGGGCACATGGTATGAAAGTGCTTGGCCCGCCGCTGTCGCTCAAGTAAACCCGACCTGTTTATGCTTGTTCACTACTTTCCGCCCAGCCCTGCTCTGCGTGAATACGTCAGGCTATTTCAGATTGTCCACTTCGTTTTTGATGACAAGACCGTTCTGCCGGTCAAACCGTACTGGCCACGCCCCGAACACTGTCTGGCGTTTTATACCCGTCATACCGAAACGGTCAGGTACGTTGGCAGCGATATTCAGATCGACAAACCCCGGTCGGCACTGATTGGGCAACCGTCTATCGTTACCAATCGGCATGTTGGCCGGGAGTTTTTGCTGTTCCAGGTCGTTTTTCAGCCCGGTGCCCTGTTTCGTCTCACGGGCCTTTTGGCGCATGAACTCACTAACCGTTTTTTGGATGCTGAAACCGTTTTCGGCGCTGAACTTCGGCTGGTAAACGAGCGCCTGAACAGCACCGCCAGCTACACCGAGATGACCAGCATTGTTGAAACGTTTATGTACTATCTGATTGCCAGACGCAGCGCGGCTGTGTCCAGATTCAGCCTCAGGCCCATCGATAAAGTAAGCCGGTTTATGCTGGACAGCCCCAGTCAGGTTTCGCTGGATTGGCTGGCTGGGCAGGCTTGCTTGAGCACCCGGCAGTTTTACGAAAACTTCATGCATCGAACAGGAATCAGCCCCAAACTTTACAGCCGTATCATTCGCTTCGACAGTGCCATGAGAGTCAGTAATGCCCAGCCCAACAAAGATTGGTTAAGCATTGCGCTGGAAGTCGGTTATCACGATTATCAGCACATGGTGCGTGATTTCAGGGAATTCACATCCCTCACCCCTACTGAGTTCTCTCGACAGGAAAGCCAGGCTCCCGAACGTGCCTTCGGTATCGTAGAAAAGTGAGTGATAGAGTAAGCGTTATCCATCACCGGCCCGCCCGAGGGTGAGTATGTACACAGACCCACGTATGAGCTAGTCGGTCTCTTCCAGACTAAACAGCACGTCGACTGGTTTGGCAAATACAGCGGCCAGCTTCAGCGCCAGCACCGTTGAGGGAACGTACCTGCCCGTTTCGATAGAGTTGATCGTTTGTCGGCTAACGCCAATTCGCTCGGCCAATTCGCCCTGCGACAGGTTGGCTTCGGCCCGTGCTACTTTCAGTTTGTTCTTCATGCTGCAACCAGTTGGTCGTTTCTGTAAATCAGCCAGCGAAAGCGCCCTATGAATACCAGTAGCATTGTAAACATGTTGTAGACCATCACGTTGAAGAAGTCAGAATCGTAGAAGAGCAACATAGCGATTGCCAGCACAGCATAATTGGCGTACACGCTCCATTGAAGCGCTTCGAGCCGTAATTGGTTGATCATCTCATCTTCTAACCGTTCTTCCGAAAAAGCAGCGAGTACCAGACCAATGATGGCCCCTATGCCGGCCAGCTCGTTCGTCATATTGTTCTGTGCAATACCGAAGACGGAATCGATCGTACCAAATTTCAACCAACTGATCTCGTAATCAGCATACATAGTAGCCAGCCCCAAAATAGCAGACGGGACAAAAATGATCCAGCCGATTAGCCGAAAGCGATGCGGAAATAGCAAGCGTGTTGTCATGATGATGCAACGTTTGTTTGACAGCACAAGTATCAAGCAAACTTTTCATATTGTCAAGCAAACTTGTCATTTAATTGATAAAGAAAGGGCCTGACAACCTGTATCTGCCAGACCCTTTCGTTTAAGACAGCGAATAGATCTGGTCCATCAGCACCCATTTCTCGCCGGGTTTCGCACCGGGAACGGGTTGCTGGTAGCCCCACATGAGTTGCTCCCAGACCTGCACAGCGGGGTTATCGGCATCCATCTGGGCTTTTCGCCCGAAGGAAAACGTATCGTCGGTTTCCATGATCATGAACAGCCGGTTACCAAACCGGTAAATGTTCATGGCCGTAACACCCGCCTCCCGAATACTGGCCTCAATCTCGGGCCGCGGGTTGGCATGGTATTGTTCATACTCGGCAATCAGCGTCGCGTCGTCTTTAAGGTCAAGGGCAAGGGCGTAGGTCATAATTCAATGAAGTAGCGCATGAGCGAATGATTGGTCTGTTTTATGGATGTAATACGTAAGCAGAACATTCACTCATTCATTAATCTGTTCATTAACAATGTGCCCTTTCCAGCCATACCAGGCGATGACCGTCAGGCAGAACATGGGTACTATGTAGGCTAATTGAATATTGGTTTTGTCGGAGATCCAGCCCATCAGCAATGGGCAGAAAGCGCCGCCGGCAATGGCCATTACCAGGAGCGAAGAGCCTAACTCCCGGTCCTCGTTCAGGCGGTTGATGGCCAATGCGAAGATGGTCGGGAACATGATAGACAGGAAGAACGGGACGGCAAACAGCGCCCATACGGCTACCTCTGAGTGCGATGAGAGCGCTACGGCGAGCAACACCATGCAGATAACGGCATAGATGGTCAGCAGGCGGTTGGGGGCAATGTACCGCATCAGGAACGTACCTGTGAAGCGGCCAATCAGGAAGCCCAGCATGGCGAAACCCAGCAGCTCGGCCGCTGCTTTTTCGGGGATGTCACTGGTGTATTTAGCAAACCGGATAAAGAAACTCGTTACACAGACCTGCGTGCCCACGTAGAAGAACTCGGCACCGATACCGCCAACTAACTGCCGGTGTTTCAAGGCAGTACGCAGGGTCGACACTCGCTCGCTCACATGCGTATGCACAGTTGGTAACTTAATGAACACGAACAGAAGCAGTACAACCAGTACCAGTCCGGCGATGATCAGGTAAGGCATTTTTACCGAGTTTGCTTCGAACTGCAGGTACGTATCCAGTTGCGCTGGTGTCATAGCGGCCAGTTCGCCCTGAGTGTGCTCGATACCGCTCAGAATCAGTTTCCCGCCTATCAACGGGGCCAGGAATGAACCCAGCCCGTTGAACGATTGGCTCAGGTTGAGCCGCGTTGTGGCCGACTCGGGTGGGCCAAGCAAAGTAACATACGGATTGGCTGCTGTTTCCAGAAACGCACAGCCCGACGCAATGATGAACAGCGCGCCCAGAAACAGGCCATAAACCCGGGTATTGGCTGCCGGCACGAACAGTAATGCACCCAGCGCATAGAGAGCCAGCCCCATCAGAATACCCCGCTTATACCCATACTTCTTCATGACCAGCCCAGCCGGAATGGCCATCAGGAAATAGCCCAGATACACGGCCGAATCGATCAGTGCCGATTGTAGATCAGAGAGTTGACATGCTTTTTTCAGGTGAGGAATCAGAATGGGTTCCAGGTTATGAACAAAGGCCCACAGGAAAAACAGGCTCGTCACCAGCGCAAACGCCAGCGTATACGATTCAACCGGAGTACCCGCCGGTTTGGCAGGTGGAGTAACAGGAATTGCAGCCATTGAAAGAGAGTTTAGGAGGTTACTGTTTACCGTTTACTGCTGCTTCGCTCCATGAAGGCTACATACTCAGGCAGCGCAACAGTAAACGGCAAACAGTAAACGGTAAACTTTTTACGAAATTGACCGATCAAGGTGCGTATACCCACCGTCGACGTAGACTAGCTGACCGGTTGTATGACTGGAGGCCGAAGAGAGCAGGAACGCGACGGCATTGCCTAGCTCCGTGGTCGTAGTCATGCGGTGTTCGAGCGGAATCTTGCTCGTAATTTTTTGGAGGGTTTCGTCCGGGTTTGGAAGCGTTTTAATCCAGCGCTCATAGAGTGGTGTCCAGGATTCGGCCACAATCACGGCGTTTACTCGAATACCATATGGCAGCAACTCTACCGCCCATTCACGCGTGAGCGCATTCCGCCCACCGTTCGACGCGGCATAGGCCGATGTGTTTCCCTGACCTGTGGTAGCCACTTTAGAGCCGATGTTCACGATGCTCCCTTTCGATGCTTTCAATGCGGGTAATGCATGGTGCGCCATCAGGAAATAGTGTATCAGGTTCTTATGCAGCGATGACATGAACCCTTCATAACTTCCGTTTTCAAGGCCTACTCCATCATTCTCACCCGCGTTGTTGACCAGCCCGTCAATGCGGCCAAACTGGTTCATTACCTGCTCAACAGCCTGTTTGCAGGCCTCCGGGTTCGTCAGTTCAGCAACGACGCCAAACGCTTTACCCCCAGCCTGTTCAATGTTGGCAACTGTGGCATCATTATTACCTGCGCTACGGCCAACAATTGCCACGATAGCGCCTTCGGCCGCCAGCACCTGACTGATACCTTCGCCAATGCCTCTGGCACCGCCTGTAACGATAATGACTTTGTCTTTTAAGTTGAGATCCATGAATTCAGGATGAAAGATTTGGATTTTGGCCTTTGAAAGGCCAAATCTTTATAAGCTATAAAACTTAACTGCATTGCCCCCGAAAACCTTGGCACGCACTTCGGTACCCCAGGGCGATACGTATTCTTCAATCACCGTTTTCACCTGCGTATAATCAGCGGCAACAAGGCAAACGGGCCAATCGGAGCCAAACAACAGCCGATCCGGGCCAAACTGCTCGAATACCACGTCCAGATACGGAAACAGGTCTGCCTTGCTCCAGTTTTGCCAATCAGCCTCCGTTACCATGCCCGATACTTTGCAGGATACATTCGGCTGCCTGGCAATCTCGGCCATGAAGTTCGACCAGCGGTTTATCTCCCGCTTCCGAATTACCGGCTTGGCCATATGGTCGATCACGAACTTCACGTCTGGCGCAGCCCGAACCAGATGTAATGCCGCTTTCAACTGCGACGGATAAATCAGGATATCATAGGTAAAGTCAAAAGCAGCGAGTTGGCGAATACCTTTGATCACGTCCGGGCGCATCAGAAAATCGTCGGGCTCGGCCTGCGCCACATGCCGGAAACCCCGAATTTCTTCAAACTGCGAATACGCTTCCAATCGATCATACAGGTCATCAGCCTGCAAATCGACCCAGCCAACTACACCCTTTACGATGTCGTATGCCTGCGCCATACTGACCAGAAACATGGTCTCCTCGTCAGACTGCGATGCCTGAACGGCCACGCAGCCCTCTATGCCGTTGGCCGCCAGTACTGGTTCGAGGTCGGCAGGCAGGAAATCACGGCGAATGGTTGCCATGTTGTCGGTAATCCAGCTATCACGTTCCGGATTATACACCCAGAAATGCTGATGCGCGTCTATTGTCATAGCAATACAGTTATCAATTACCAGCTATCAGTTGTCATCGTTGCTTCTCCTTCAGCGCTGGTAACTGATAGCTGGTAACCGTTCATTGATAAGAGACCGCTACTTGCTTTTGCTCGCCCAGTCCTTCGATACCGAGTTCGACAACATCACCGGGCTTGAGATAGCGAGGTGGTTTCAGGCCAAGGCCAACGCCGGATGGGGTACCCGTTGAGATCACGTCGCCGGGAAGCAGCGTCATGAACTGGCTGATGTAGCTGACCAGGGTAGGTACGTCGAAAATCATGTCGTCGGTGTTCGAATCCTGAAGTTTCTCGCCGTTTACCGACAGCCACAGGTTCAACGCGTTGGGGTTGGGTACGTCCTCCCGAGTAACCAGGTAAGGCCCCATCGGTGCAAACGTGTCGCAGCCTTTACCTTTGGCCCACTGACCGCCACGCTCCAGTTGAAACGCTCGCTCACTGTAGTCGTTGACAACGGCATAACCGGCCACGTACTCCATCGCCTGGTCGAGTTCAACGTAGCTGGCCCGCTTGCCAATGACAACGGCCAGTTCAACCTCCCAGTCTGTTTTCTCCGACCGTTTCGGAATCACTACATTGTCGTTGGGTCCACAAAGCGATGTTGTCGATTTGAAGAAGAGAATCGGTTCGGCTGGTGGGGTTGCCCCCGTTTCGGCAGCATGTTTGGCGTAATTGAGCCCTACGCACACAATCTTCGATGGCCGTTTGATACAGGGGCCAAACCGGGTATCGGCCGGAACCGGTGGACATTGGGCGGCATGAGCGGTGAGCCAGTGGGCCAGCCGTTCCGGGCCGTCGGTAGCGAAGAAGATTTCGTCGTAATCGCCACCGAAGTGTGTAACGTCGAGGTGGCTACCATCCGGCATCAATACGCCGGGGTGCTCGTGGCCCTCAGGGCCGAAGCGAAATAGTTTCATGCAAAAAAGCTTTGCGGTAAAAGTAGCCAACGGTTTCGCACTACTCCTATCTAACTGCCTACTTTTCGCACACCTGCATATACGACCTGCCCAACTCGGGTCGTTGTTAGGGCAATGTCTTCACATCCAGCTTCATTTCGCATCTCCTCGGCGCCCGGTTTTCTCACCGTTGGCCTGTTAATCGGCCTTTCTGCCTGCCAGCGTCCTGTTGCGCACTTTCAGCGCAGCCAACGGACCGTTTTCTATTCGCCTGCGCCCAAGTTGTTGAGCCCGGAAACCTCCGCCAACGTACCTGACGATTCGAGCGCCAACGTACCCGGCGAGCAGGAACATGCTCAGGCTATACTACCATTGTCGCCTGCGAAGCCAATCGCCTACGCGCGAGCCAGTCGGCCGGTTGAGCCGACTAACGCACCAGCAAGTGGGCCTGTTCAGAGCACGTACCCAGTGGCCGAACGGGTTCGTCAGCATCAGGACAATGCGCGCCGGTTACTGACACCCGCAGCGGCAACCGATACGCCTATTCCGGTTAGCGAACACCAGCCGGGGCCAAAACCCAAAAAGACCCTGCGGGAAATTCTGGGCCTGCCGCCACGCAGGAAACTGAACTGGTGGCAACGAATTTCGTGGCAACTAAAAGCGTCAGTTATTATCATACTGATTGCTGTTGTATTTGCCATCCTGGGCATCACTCTTTTATCCATCGTCTTCGGCGTTATCGGTGCTCTGCTCCTGATTCGCGGCCTGAAGAAATCGTTTAAGGTACGGCGCGGCATTTTCGGGTTAGGCGGCTAAACAGGCTGTTGCCTCTGGCTCCGCAACTCAGTCGGAAGATGCGTCAGAATCTCCCGTTTCAGCGCATTGATCAAACTTCGTTTCAGAAAGCTGCGGTGCATCACCAGACTAACCTCACGCACGGGCGGAATGCCTGCAAATGACCGTAACTGCTTTTTCCGGGCCGTATCAAAATCGAGCGTAGCCAGATATGGCAACAAGGTGAAGCCATCCTGCCGATCGATGAGCTTGACCAGCGTTTCCAGCGAACCCGTCTCGTAACGCAACGCCGAACGCCCCTGATGGTTACCACCGCACAAATTCACCACCTGGTCGCGAAAGCAATGCCCTTCCGATAGTAACCAAAGCCCTTCGCCGGTCAAATCGGCGGGGTTGATAGTGGTCTTTTTCAGTAGTGGATTTCCGTTCGCTGCATACACCATAAATGGCTCGTTGAACAGCGGAATATCGGTCATGTTATTCTCGCGAAGCGGCGTTACCACAATCCCCACGTCGAGCAAACCGTTTCGTAATCGCTCTACGATCTGCTCGGTCAGCAGTTCCTGCAACTGGATAGTTACGGCCGGGTAGCGCGCCATAAACGCTCCGATGAAATAAGGCAGTAGGTACGGCGCCAGCGTTGGAATAATACCCACCCGAAGTTCGCCGCCCACCTCATCGCGCGATTCTTTCGCCAGTTCGGGAATACGCCGCGCCGCCTGTAACACTTCGCGGGCCTGAGCCACAATGATCTGCCCCGTTTCGGTTGGAACCACCGGATGCTTCGACCGGTCGAAGAGTAACACGCCCAGCTCATCTTCCAGCTTCTGAATCTGCATGCTCAGCGTAGGCTGCGTTACGTGGCAATGTTCAGCGGCGGTAGCAAAATGCCGGTGGGTGTCAATGGCAACAATGTAATCGAGTTGAGTTAGCGTCATGGTCGTCTATCCTCAGTCCTCCGTCTTCTGTCCTCTGTTGCATTGCTAAGTCACCTATTTCTGAATCAGCAACGCAACAGAGGACAGAAGACGGAGAGCTGAGGACTATTTTTATCAATGGATTCGATACAAAACTAAATCGCATTGATGAGAGAAATGGCCTGAATGGGCTTTCTTTGTCATATCGTTCAAACCCAGTTATCATCGATGAACATCTATCGTCCTCTCCTGCTGCTGCTGCTAGTTACGTCGCCCTTACTGGCGCAAAAGAAAACCAATAATCCTGCCGCGAAGGATTTCGACATGGCTGGTTCTGACGCCCGCGCCGTGCAGATTGCCGACGAGGTAATGGCCGCGCAAGGCGGACGAAAAGCGTGGGATAACACCCACCACATTGCCTGGACGTTCTTCGGAGCCCGACGCCTTCACTGGGATAAATGGACCGGCGATGTACGGGTCGATAATCTTAAGAATGACCAAACCGTATTGCTGAACATTAACACCGACAAAGGGCGTGTTTTTCGGAATGGCAAAGAAGAAACCAACCCTGACAGCGTGGCGAAGTTCGTTAAGTCGGCTAAAGGTGCCTGGATCAATGATTCGTACTGGCTACTGATGCCCTACAAGCTGAAAGATTCGGGCGTGACGCTGAAAGACCTCGGCACCGCCAACACCGAAGCCGGCCAACCCGCCGACCTGATTCAGCTCACCTTCAAAGGCGTGGGCAATACCCCCGACAACAAGTATCATGTTTGGGTCGACAAAACCACACGGCTTGTATCGCAGTGGGCCTATTACCCGAAGTTCACCGACGAGAAACCAGGCTTCATCCTACCCTGGACCGACTACCAAACGCTGGGGAAAATCAAGTTGTCGGGCAAACGTGGCCCGCGCGAACTATCTGACATTAAGGTATTTGATTCATTATCAGACGCCGTTTACACGTCTTTCGACCGGCCTAGCCTCTAAGCTAAGGCTCTCTTTGTCATCCCGGAGCAGGCGTGTTTCGGGATGACAACCTCATTCCGTTATGAATCGTCAATTCACGGTTGCCTTACTGGGTACGTTGCTGTGCGTTACGGTAGCTTACGGACAAACCGAGCCAACCAGGGTTGAATCAACTACGCAATTGGCATCGGCTGATTCCGTTCGTTTTCAGAATCACCGGTACAACGAATTCTTCCGGGGAAACCGCGACTTCTCGTATGTTTCGCCAAGCGGTGAATTGGGAGCTCCCGGTAGGTACGTCATCAACGGCGAACTGATTGCCAGTTATTTTCTGCTGGCAAGCCAAAAATCACGTCTGGCGATAGCCGTAACGCAACGATTCATGGCCCGCACCCGCACCGATCGATCGTCGCCGATTCGCACGCCAAGTTTCCGGCTGGGAACGCAGGTCTTTTACCGGCTCAGTTCAAACGTGACCCAGTACAGGTACGTTGAAGCTCAGTTTTTCCATCATTCCAACGGTCAGGATGGGCCGGTATTCCGCCCGAATGGCACCTACAATACCGAAACAGGCGATTTTTCGACCAACTACCTGCAGGCGACTTACAACTGGGGAACTCACCTCAGCAAACGGCACGGTACTTATTACAGCCTCGGTTATCGCTGGCACGCCCCTGTTTTCAACAGTTCTGAAGGGTTGGCTGGCAACTACGGTTTCGGGCGAGTACTTGGCCAGGCTACGTACCGGATTTTTTCCAGGACCAACGACGAGCCGTTGCCGGTAACGACCGAACGCCTGCGGGTCACGCTGCAGGCTTCCTACGCAGTCAATAAACTGGATAACTGGCTGCTGGCTGCTGCCCAACGCCGAGTAAATGCCGAGTTAAGTGTGTGGTATATACCCTCTTTTAGCCGCGATGCTGGTATTTTTGCAACGGCGGGCTACTATGGTGAAGACCCGTACAACATTTATTTCAATGATCGTTACGCCTTCGTACGGTTCGGCATCGCGGCAGGTTTTACCCGCTATACCGACGAACCGCGAAAGTGAACGATTCCCTACCGTAAACCGATTTCGGCCAAAAACCGTTACGCCTTAATGGAAGCCACTGCTTTACAATCTCCCCATACAACAGCCACCGAAACCACGTCGAAACCCGTTGGAAAAACCGGTGTTCTGCTGGTCAATCTGGGTACGCCCGATAGTCCAAGTGTACCCCACGTCAGGAAATACCTGCGCGAATTTTTGATGGATGGTCGCGTTATCGACATTCCGTATATTCCTCGTTTTCTGCTGGTTAACGGCATTATTGCTCCGTTTCGGGCCCCCAAATCGGCTAAGATTTACCGTGAACTCTGGAATGAGAACGGTTCGCCGCTGAAGCACTACGGGTACGTGGTAACGAAGCTGGTGCAGGAGCAGCTTGGCGATGACTATGTGGTTCAACTGGCCATGCGTTATCAGAGCCCCAGTATCGACGCTGGTCTGGCTCAGTTTCAGCAGTTGGGTCTGAACAATATTGTGGTGGTACCTTTCTTCCCTCAATATGCATCTGCGTCGACCGGCTCTGTTTATGAGAAAGTGATGGACATTCTGAAAACGTGGCAGGTTATTCCGCAGGTACGTTTCGTTAACCGCTTCCTGGAGCACCCCAAATTCATTGAGGGATTCGCCGAACGCGGGCGGAAATACATGAACGAGCGGGAGTATGATCACTACCTGTTCAGCTATCACGGCCTGCCCGAACGCCAGATCCGCAAAGGCGACGTAGACAAGACGGTTTGTAAGTTCGGCGAGTGCTGCGCGTCGCTACGCCCTGACAATCAGCACTGTTATCGGGCTCAATGCTTCGAAACAACCCGCCGTTTAGTGAAAGAACTGGGTATTCCGGAAGGCAAATACACTACCAGTTTTCAGTCGCGGCTGGGCAACGACCCCTGGATAAAACCCTACACCGACGATGAGATCAAGTTATTCGCAGGTAAAGGTATCAAGAGCGTGCTGGCATTTTCTCCGGCTTTTGTTGCCGACTGTCTGGAAACAACCATCGAAGTAGGTGAAGAATACAGAGAGTTGTTCGAAGAACATGGTGGTGAACACTGGCAATTGGTCGAAAGCCTGAACGACAGTCCACTCTGGATCGAAGCCGTTGTTGATATGGTTAAGAAGTCGTAAGTCGATAGTCGATAGCCGCTCTGCTACATTAGACCGCTCCAGGTAGCAGAGCGGCTATCGACTATCGACTATCTTTTCAGGCTAAAAAGCAGAAGGCCGAACGTGATCACGTTCGGCCTTCTGCTTTTTAGCCTGAAAAGAGTTTATGGCTGTATCTCTGCGTTCACCACCAACGTCTTATCCCAGCTGTCTTTGTTTTCGCTGACAAATTTTTTGTAAGCTGGGTTTTGTTCGAAGGCCTTCATGTCTTCTTCGTTCTGAAAAGTCAGATAATGCATGACATCATACTCGGCATCGGCTTTTCCAACCAGAAATGTCTTTCCAGCCGTGTAACCAACGACCTGTGGAATTTCGTGCCGCAGGGCAGCAAAATCGCGCATATGCTTGTCAACTGCTTTCGGATTTGCCTCATTTGTGAATGAAAAACAGAAAATCTGCTGTTTCTGGGCTTTACGGGCGGGTGAATACGCTCCGTAGATTAATAAACCGAGGATGCAAAATAGACCTACAATGAGGGCATATCCTTTAGTTTCGCGTTGCATTGATTTGGAATTTATATCGTTTGACAAAATATTGTTTGCTTTTGATCGAGGTTTTATTTGTTACGTCTTATTGAGTCTTCAAATAATACCATGACTGAACAAATGTACAAGAATAGAATTTGGTTGGGTATTATTTCAGGAAAATATTTTCTGACCGTCATATATGGCTCTTTTTTCTTCCTGTCAGGTACGTTGCTTCCGGCCCGGCCACAGCCCGACCGTATAGCACCGAAATGGGGGTTTTATGCGCATCAGCAGATCAACCGGCTAGCCGTATTCACGCTCCCGCCCGAGATGATGCCGCTCTACAAAAGCCGGATTCAGTTTCTGACCGACAACGCGGTGAATCCCGATAAACGCCGCTATGCCGTTGCGGGTGAAGCACCCCGCCATTTCATCGATCTCGACGCCTATGCCGATACCACCCGCGAAACCCTGCCACGAAGCTGGAGCGCGGCCGCCGACCGGTACGGTGCCGATACGTTGGCCCTGCATGGCATTGTTCCCTGGCATATCCAACTGGCCAAATACCAGCTTACCGAAGCATTCAAAGAGCGGAACGTACCCAGGATTCTTCGCCTCTCTGCCGATATTGGTCATTATATTGCCGACGCCAACGTGCCGCTTCACACAACGCGTAATTATAACGGACAGCTGACGGGCCAAACGGGTATTCACGGTTTCTGGGAGTCGCGGTTACCGGAGTTATTTTCAGGAAATTACGATGTGATTGTGGGCGCCGCCGAATACATCGAACACCCCCAGCAACGGGCCTGGCGGGCGGTGTTCACCGCTCACGCCGCGCTCGACTCCGTGCTGGCTATCGAACGCGACCTTACCGCCGAAGCAGGCGACAGCCACAAGTGGAATTTTGAAGACCGAAACGGGCAAACCGTAAAGGTCTACTCCGAGGCCTTCGCCCGGCAGTACCACGAACGCCTGCGCGGGCAGGTAGAGCGCCAAATGCGCGCCTCCATAAAAATGGTGGGCGATTTCTGGTACACCTGCTGGGTTGATGCTGGTCAGCCAGACCTGAAGAAACTGGCTCGCCAGCTACCCGACGAAACCGAAAAAACAGAAACAGCCGCCGAGCAACAGAGTTGGCTCAAGCGGCTGTTTAAAGTGCGAGAAGAGTGACCTGACTTATCCTGTGCGGTTAGATCTTCAGCGTTTTCATATAATCGGCGTCAGCTTTCAGGCTCACCATCGATGGGCCGGGGTATTCTTCCTGTTCAATCAGGAAATACTTCATACCGCTTTTCCGAGCCTGTTTCAGAATGGCTTTGTAGTTCACAATGCCTTTGCCCATATCCTGCTGAACAACCTTGCCGTTTGCCTCTTTCTTGTAGTCTTTGATATGGCAAAGCTCATACCGGCTACCGTACTGTTTCAGGTGCTCAACGGCGCTCTGGCCAGCGGCTTCAATCCAGCACATGTCTAGTTCAAACATCACATTGATTGGGTCGCAATGGGTCAGGAGGTAATCCTGTGGCAGTTTACCATCCAGTGGGCGGAACGAGTAATCGTGGTTGTGATACCCGAACTTCAGACCGCCGTTGCGAACGGCTTCGCCCACGCGATTGAAGCTGTCGGCCACACGTTTCCAGTCGTCCCAGGTTTTCTGAGGACCGATGTAGGGGCAAAGCATATAGCTCAGACCCGCGCCATTGGCCATATCGATGTATTTCTGAAGCGTATCGGCATTTTCCGAGGCACCTTTAAAATCGAAGTGAGTACTGACCATTTTCACGCCAATGTCGTTCAGAAACGACTTCATAGCGGCCGGTTCCATACCCCACAGAAACCCTTTATCGCCCTGATAGCTTTCAAACTGCTTATAGCCCATCTTGGCCAGCTGAGTCATAATACCCTTAGGATCAGCCGGCAACACGTCGCGAACACTGTATAGCTGAAGGCCATACGTTTTGATTGATCCGCCCAACACGTCAGTAAGCGTTGAACTAAGTGTAAGTGCACCCGCAGACAGAAGACCTGCCTGTTTCAAAAATTCACGTCGATTGGTTTGCATTGGTTGATTGATTTGACTCATGAAAGTAGCTCAATCATTGTATTTACCAATGCCCGCCGCTGCTTCATTACCTTTGCCTTATGAATTACCCCAAGATTTTTTTGCAGAAAGGTCGCGACGAAGCTGTGCGGCGATTCCACCCCTGGGTCTTCTCAGGTGCCGTTGCCCGTCGTGAGAGTGCATCGCCAGACAATAGCATAGATGACGGCGACATAGTGGAGGTATACACCAACAAGGAAACGTACCTGGGAACGGGCCATTTCCACGATGGCAGCATCCAGGTACGTCTCTTTTCGTTTGCCGCCCATACCAACGGTCAGCCGATCGTGCCTGATGTAGCTTTCTGGGAACAGAAGTTCATCCAGATACGCTCAGTTCGGGCCAGCGTAATTCCCCCGCAGACCAACTGTTACCGGCTTATTCACGGTGAAGGCGATGGCTGCTCAGGCCTGATCATCGATATGTATGATGGCGTAGCCGTGTTGCAGGCTCACTCAATTGGTATGCACCGGCAGCGGCAACCCATTGTGGAGGCTCTACAACGTGTATTCGGGAACGAACTCGTGGCCGTATACGATAAAAGCGCCGAAACCCTGCCCGATCAATATGCGGCGGGTGTGCAGAACGGCTACCGATACGGCAGGGCCGAAACACCGCGTGCCGTTCGGGAAAACGGCCATACCTTCCTGGTCGACTGGATCACGGGGCAGAAAACCGGCTTCTTCCTCGATCAGCGTGATAACCGGCAACTGCTGGCCCGCTACGCGCCCGGCAAAAGCGTACTGAATGCATTCTGCTATTCGGGTGGCTTCTCGGTATATGCCCTTGCGGCTGGTGCATCGGCAGTTCATTCGGTCGATGTCTCGAAAAAAGCGATCGACCTGACCAACCAGAACGTTGCGGCCAACCCCGGCTTTGCTGGTACCCATGAATCCATCGTGGCCGACGTCATGGACTATCTGAAAGAACCAGGTACGTTGCAATACGACATTGTGGTGCTTGACCCGCCCGCCTACGCCAAGAGCCTGTCGGCGCGGCACCGGGCGGTGCAGGGCTACAAGCGCCTGAATGTGGAGGGGTTGAAGAAAGTAGCACCGGGAGGTATTCTGTTCACTTTCTCGTGTTCGCAGGTAGTAGACCGGGAACTGTTCTATAATACGATTGTAGCGGCAGCCATCGAGGCTGGTCGCCAGGTACGTGTATTGCATCACCTGAGTCAGCCCGCCGACCACCCCGTAAGCTTATTTCATCCCGAAGGCGGCTACTTAAAAGGCCTGGTACTGTGGGTTGAATGAACAATTCTTAGTGGATGATGTATAATGGATAATGCACAGTGATTTTGCTTATGTGTGCTACCCGGCAAATCGATTGGCAGGATTCATTATACTTTATCCATTGAAACCTATGGCTTCATCTACCATTTACACGCCCAAACAGCAGCGTATATTACTCATTGCCAGCCTATTGATACTAGGCGGCTTTATCATAGCCGGCCTTCGCGGGTATGTGTCTGCTTTCTTCGGAGCAGGTATTTTATACGTGATTTTTCGTCCTCTTTTTTATGGGCTGGTCCACCGTAAAAAGTGGAACCGTGCGCTGGTAACAACAGGAATTATCATATTCTCGCTGTTTGTCATCGTATTGCCGTTTCTGGTACTGAGCTTCCTGCTTATCGACCGAATTCAGTATTACGCACAGCACACCGACCAGATTCTGGGGCTGGTGAAACAGGCCGAGGAATTAACCGGCTTCAAGATTACCAGCCAGCAGAACGTTCAGAAAATGCTACAGCAGGGGGGCTCCTTTGCTTCGCAACAATTGCCCTCACTGGCGGGCGGTGCGCTGGATTTTCTGGTCATCATCGGCCTGATGTTCTTCACGCTGTTCTATATGTTTACAGAAGAAGAGTCATTTCTGGAAGGCCTGCGCAAGCACCTGCCGTTTAAACGTGACACCCTGAAAGAGCTGGGCGAACAACTTCGCAATAACGTGAATGCCAATGTATTAGGACAGGGGATCGTTTCGTTGGTACAGGGTATCCTGACGGGCCTCACCCTGTTGATTTTCGGTGTTCCTGACGCTGCTTTCTGGGGAACGGTCGCTTTCTTCCTGGCATTTATTCCCGTGCTTGGTACCCCGCTGGTCTGGCTACCGGCCGGTCTGATTCAGCTCTCGCAAGGCAATACAACCGATGGCGTTGGTATTCTGGTTGTCGGCGCCGTTGTTATTACCAACATCGATAACCTATTGCGCATCATGCTGGCCAAACGTATGGGCGACGTTCACCCGCTGGTTACACTGGCCGGTATCGTGATCGGTGTACCCATCTTCGGCATTCTGGGTCTGGTAATCGGACCAACGATTCTATCGTTCTTCATTGTGCTGATGCAGGTATTCGCCAAAGAAAATAGAGAATCGCGCGCCGAAGCTGTTCAGGACGAAGCCAATGTAGCCGAACACGCCGAAGTGCAGGCTGAGAAAGTGGCGAGGTAGATCCTGTTTCAAGTGCTCTGCAAACTGACTTACAGAGTACTTGAAACTATTTTTTTGTTCGTATTTTGTGATTTAATCGTACAAAAACTAGATCACAATGGAGCGTATCGTTGATTATTTCGAGCATATCCCTTCCGCTCACCGGAGCTTATTACTGGTTGGTGGTATAGCCTTTTTCTGGCTGCTGGAAAGTATTGTTCCGCTGGTTCGCTTCGATTATCACAAACCCCGACATGCAGGCATCAACCTGTTCTTTACCGTAACGACCATCCTTGTCAATTTTACGCTGGCTTTCGTTCTCGTCAACACCAGTGATTGGGCCGTCGCCAGGCACCTTGGCCTGTTGCAATGGGTGCCGATGCCCCTCTGGGTGCAGGCAATTACCGGCCTGCTCCTGCTCGACCTGATCGGAGCCTGGCTGGCCCACTGGACGGAGCATCATGTAAAGTGGATGTGGCAGTTCCATTCCGTTCACCACTCCGACCAGTATGTAGATACAACCACGGCCAATCGGCACCATCCCGGCGAGAGCGTGATCCGGTTCTTGTTCACCACACTGGCGGTTATTGTCGTGGGTGCGCCCATGTGGCTGGTGTTTATGTACCAGGCTTTCTCGGTCCTGCTTTCGCAATTTAACCACGCCAATATTGAGTTGCCCCGCTGGGCCGACAGGGCAATTGGCTGGCTGGTGGTAACGCCAAACATGCACCACGTTCATCATCATTATGTACTGCCTTACTCGAACACAAATTATGGTAACATTTTCTCAATCTGGGATCGGCTGTTTAGCACCTACGCCACTCGCTCGGGCAAAGACCTTGTCTATGGCCTCGACACACATCCCCATCCACGGGAGCACAGCCACATTGGTGGTATTCTGAAAGTTCCTTTTCAGCCCTACAGAGCACCCGTTGGCGAGAAAGAAAGTAAACTGTCGGAAGTTTGATGTTTTGCGTTTAATCAATCTGTTACTTCGGTATCGCTGGCAGGAAGTACCTGCGCGTACCAGCCGAAAACAGAAAACAGTAAACCATACACTCTCTTATGACCTCTCGTCGTACTATTCTGCAGACATTGTCGCTGGCGTCGGCCTCTACACTGGTGTCGCCGCACACGTTACTGGCAGCCACATCGCCCAAGAAAGATAAATTGGGCGTGGCGCTTGTTGGCCTTGGTTATTACAGCACCGATTTGCTGGCTCCCGCGCTTCAGCAAACCCGGAATTGCTACCTGGCGGGTATCGTAACGGGTACGCCCGCTAAAGCTGAAACCTGGAAAAAGAAATACAATATTCCTGATAAGAATATCTATTCATACCAGACCTTCGATCAGATTGCCAACAATCCTGATATCGACGTAGTGTATGTTGTGCTGCCGCCTTCGATGCACGAAGAATATGTGGTGCGGGCCGCCAAAGCGGGTAAACATGTCTGGGTGGAGAAACCAATGGCCGTAACGGCCAGAGAATGCCAGAATATGATTGATACCTGCCGGAAAAATAAGCGCGTGCTGACGGTCGGTTACCGTCTTCATCACGAACCCAATACGCAGGCCTATGTCAAATTTCTGCGCGACGGAGGCATTGGTAAAATTAATCTGGTAAACTGCGCCGCTGGCTACTACGATGCCCGCACCGACCACTGGAAGCAGAAAAAAGAGATGGGCGGTGGCGTTATGTATGATATGGGCGTGTATGCCATTCAGGGCGCTCGCCTGTCTACCGGTGAAGAGCCGGTTGCGCTGACCGCCCAGCAGTACACCACCCGGCCAGACGTGTACAAAAACGGCCTCGACGAGACCAGCCTGGTTCAGCTGGAGTTCCCCAGCGGTGCGCGGGCAGCCATTCAGAGCAGTTACGGCATGAACATGAATTTTCTGCACGTAACCGGGCAGAAAGGGCAGCTGGAAATGGAGCCTTACTCGGCTTATAATGGCGTTAAGGGGGAAGGGAGTAACGGTTTTAAGATCGATGTGCCCTACAAAATGCCAACCCAGCAGGCTATGCAGATGGATAACGACGCCAAAGCGATCATGACGAACTCGCCGGTACTGGTTCCTGGCGAAGAGGGCCTGGCCGATATCCGCGTAGTAGAAGCGATCTACAAAGCGGCTAAAGAAGGAAAGCGGGTAACCCTTTAAAAAAAGTCTTCTGTTTGCCGTTTACTGTTTTCTATTGCTTTGCGCTGATAGTCAAGCCAGAATGCGAAGCAGCAGAAAACAGTAAACGGCAAACAGAAGACTTTTTTAATTCCCTTGTTCTATCTTCGCTATGAAATCGCTCTTTTTATGACACCAGCCCACTTTACCAGCCTCGATACCGACGACCAGTTGAACGCCTTGTATTTCGAAGCAAGCATTCTGGCCAATCGGTACGAAGACGATTTCATCTACCTTCTCTACAGCCTCGACTCGTTTTACGTGGAAGTTCGCCACGACGCCTACACCAACAAGGTGAAGCAGATTTCGGCGTTCAAATCAACGGATAAACTGGAGCCATACCTCCCCTATCTGACTGAGGCAGCTCAGTAAATGGCAGCAACCACTATTCGCCTGCTTACCGAAGCAGACTTAGCCGTTTATCGTGCGTTGCTGATGTCGGGTCTTGAACAGGATGCCGACAGCTTTCGCATTGCCCCGGAAGACGAGCAGCATGCCCCTTTTCCAACTCAAAACCGCCCGGACAGTTTCACGATGGGTGCGTTCGTCGGCGAGCAATTAGCGGGCGTCGTCAGCTTTCAGCGCGACGGTGCCGAGCGGGTCAAACTACGCCACAAAGGGCTGTTATTCCGAATGTATGTCTCGCCCAATGTCCGGGGGCAGGGGCTGGCGGGTCTGCTCATTCAGGAAGTAATTGATCGGGCACGCCAACTTGATGGTCTGGAACAGCTTGTTCTGACCGTAACAACGACCAACCCTGCCAAGCGTATCTACGAACGCTTCGGTTTCCGATCTTTCTCGCTGGAAGAAAACGCTATGAAGTGGCGGGGAACGTACCTGACCGAAGAGGCCATGAAACTGATGCTGTAGGTACGTTACCGAACAACCGTTCCTTCAACGTCGAAGGTGTGCTTGTCTGAAATACTCAGATGCTGGAAGCCATTCAGGCGGTAGTGCGTCACGCCCCATTTGTTACCCGGCTGAGGGCCACTTTCCAGGAAAATCGTTCGTTCTGCTGTATACAGTGGGTTTTCGGTTGTCAGTACGGCGTCGATCCGGCGAGGTTTGTGCGTTGCCGAATCGAGTTTAACCGTCAGTGAACGCACCGTCAGGTTCTTCTCCGTTGGTTTCAACGTGTACTGATACGTTAGTGAATCGGGACGAACAATAGTATAGCTATTGCGAAGAGCCGGCTTATTAATGTCGGCCTGCGTGAACAGTTCCAGCTCGCGGCTCCAGTTGATGGTTCGGGTCGTTTGTTTTTCCAGTTTCTCCCCCATCTGCAAGCGCTTTATTACGCCCGGCTTTTGCTTCGACAGCGCGTCGATCTGGCTCTTAACGTACCCGGCCACATCAAAATAAACCGGCTTCTCGTTACGTTGGGCGGTATCAGTAGAACAGGCAGTGATTGACAGGGTAGCCAGCAGCAGGAAAGCGTATTTCATAGACAAAAAAACCGCCCGCAGCAGAGTAGGCTACGGGCGCGTTAATAGAACGTGCTGCAAAGTAACAGCGGGTAGATACGTTGCGTTCAGCGAATGGCGGTAGGCCTACGCCAACAGGCTGGTGCCGGTCATTTCGTAGGGTTTCTCGATGCCCATCAGCGCCAGAATTGTAGGCGCAATATCACCCAGTTTACCGTTCTTCAGCGCAGGCTGGTAGTCGTTATCAACCAGAATGCAGGGTACCAGACTCGTTGTATGCGCCGTATTAGGCGTACCGTCGTCGTTCAGCATGTAGTCGGCGTTACCGTGATCGGCAATGATGATCGATGTGTAGCCGTGGGCCAGGCCGGTCGTCACCACGTCGCGCGTGGTGGCGTCGACGGTTTCGGCGGCTTTTACTACAGCGTCGAAGACGCCTGTATGGCCAACCATATCAGTGTTGGCAAAGTTGAGGCACACGAAATCGACGTCGCCTTTTTCCAGTTCTGGCAAGATCGCGTCGCGAATACCAAAAGCCGACATTTCGGGTTTCTGGTCGTACGTTTTCACCGGAATCGTGATCGTTTCGCCTTGCTCGTTCGTCACCGTCATTTCTTTCGGTGAAGGCACCAGCAACCGCGATTCGCCAAAGAAAGGTTCTTCCCGCCCGCCCGAAAAGAAGAACGTTACGTGCGGGTACTTTTCGGTTTCAGCAATACGGATCTGCTTCCGGTTAGCCGCCGCCACGACCTCTCCCAGCGTTTTCGACAGATTATCTTTTTCGTAAATGACCTTTACGCCCTTGAAATCGGAGTCGTAGTTGGTCATCGTGATGTAGTCAAGGTCAAGCTTGTACATCTGCTGTTCCGGAAAGTCTTTCTGCGTCAGCGCAATCGTGATTTCGCGGCCACGGTCGGTACGGAAGTTGAAACAGATCACTACGTCACCGTTCTCAATTTTTGCTACAGGCGTATGATCGTCGTTTTCCATTACGATCGGGTTGATGAATTCGTCGGAAACACCCGCCTCGTATGAGTCACGAATTGCCTGGAATACACCATCACCCTGCGCGCGGTCGCCCACGGCATTCACCATGGCATCGTAGGCTATTTTCACGCGTTCCCAGCGGTTATCGCGGTCCATGGCGTAGAAACGGCCAATCACGGTAGCGAGCTTGCCGGTCGTCTGGTCCATATGTTCCCAAAGCTCGGTCAGGAAACCCAGCCCACTCTTCGGATCCGTGTCCCGTCCGTCGGTGAAAGCGTGCACAAATACGTCTGAAAGACCTTGTTCGTGGGCAATGGTCAACAGCCCTTTCACATGGTTGATATGCGCGTGAACGCCGCCATCAGACACCAGGCCGATCAGGTGCACTTTTTTACCGGTTGCTTTAGCATACGCCAGCGATTCGGCCAGAACAGGCTCTTTCTTCAGGGTATCGTGTTCAACAGCCAGGTTCACTTTCACCAGATCCTGATACACGATCCGACCGGCGCCGAGGTTCATATGTCCCACTTCCGAATTACCCATCTGACCGGCAGGCAATCCTACCTGCAGGCCCGAGGCTTCGAGTGTGCTGTGCGAATAACGGTTCCAGGCGTCTGTAACAAATGGCGTTTTAGCCGCTGCCAGGGCCGACCGGTCGTTCTGGGTGGTAATGCCCCAGCCGTCCATGATGAGGAGAATGACTTTCTTATTCATAGCGAGTGAATGAGTGGATGAGCGAAGGCGTGAATGAGCGAATGTTTGGATCGCTTTGCAATTGACTTATATACATGCGTGCTTCCAAACATTCACTCATCCGCGCATCCACTCATTCACTCATTAATTAAAGGTTATGCCGCTTCTGCAGGTACGTTAGCAGTTCCTCACAGCAGCGGTGAACAATCTGGTAAACCTCTTCGAAAACCTCCGGGCCTTCGTAATACGGATCGGGTACGTTGGGCTGATCGCTGACGGCAGGGTCAAATTCGCGCAGGAGAAACACAGTGTCGTCGTGAACGAGACCGACCGATCGTTGGCTGAGTTTCATGACAGCCTCAAAATTGGCTTCGTCCATCGTGATGATGTAGGTGAATCGAGCCAGGTCTTCGCCGGTCATTCGGCGGGCACGATGGGTCAGTGTCAGATCGTGAGTGAGCGCATTCTGACGGGTACGCAGGTCAGGCAACTGCCCGATATGGTAGGACGACGTACCTGCCGAATCGCATTCGATCTTCCCCGAAAGTCCCGCCTTATCAACCACCTGACGAAACACGCCCTCTGCCACAGGCGACCGACAAATATTTCCTAAACAGACGAAGAGAAGGGAGATCATGTGGTTGAATTAAGAATTAAGCGTGTAGAGTTAAGAGTTGCGCTGCACTGCGAACACATTATTCATCTAGCAGCGCAACTCTTAACTCTGCACGCTTAATTCTTACCTATTTTTCAATCGGTTCACCGTTTTCATCAACGAGTACGTAAACGTCTTCGTTACGCTTTTTCATCAGGTACTTTTCCCGGGCGTATTTAACGCGGAGTTGTTGGCTACCCAGCACTTCTTTGCGCTCGGCGCGAACAGCTTCGATCTGTTCCTGAAAATACGCTTTTTCGTCGTCCAGTTCCTCTGCTTTCCACCAGTTACGGAATTGCGAGCGCAGGTCATTGGCGTCGAAAAACAGCATCCAAAACAAAAAACCCACACCCGTCAGAATGTAGAAACGATAGCGGCTGTTGAGGATACGATTCATGGGCGTTAGGAGTTAAGAGTGTAGAGTTAAGAAGTAAGAGTTGCCCTGCTATGTGTCAAGCACACGCTAAGGCAGGGCAACTCTTACTTCTTAACTCTACACTCTTAACTAAAATTTAAGTCCTGGGAAATAGGCCATTTCACCTAGTTCTTCTTCAATGCGGAGCAGTTGGTTGTACTTCGCCATCCGGTCTGAACGTGAGGCAGAACCGGTTTTGATTTGGCCGGTGTTCAACGCGACCGCCAGGTCAGCGATGGTCGCATCTTCAGTCTCGCCCGACCGGTGCGACATGATGTTTTTGTAGCTGTTACGTTTCGCCAGATTTACCGTATCGATGGTTTCTGTCAGCGAACCGATCTGATTTACTTTCACCAGAATCGCGTTGGCAATACCCTTGTCGATACCTTCCTGCAGGCGGGTTACGTTCGTTACGAACAGGTCGTCACCCACCAGTTGGGTCTTCTTGCCAACCAGTTCGGTCTGGAGTTTCCAGCCAGACCAATCGTCTTCCGCCATACCATCTTCAATCGACATGATGGGGTATTTCGACACCCAATCAGCCCAGTACTGCGCCATTTGAGGTGAAGTCAGCTTATCGCCGGTCGATTTCTTGAAGTGATACTCTCCGGTTTCGGCGTTGTAAAACTCCGACGCAGCCGCATCCATTGCGATCCAGACATCTTCGCCCGGACGGTAACCCGCCTTCTCGATTGCCTCGATCACGATCTGGATCGCCTCTTCGTTCGAACCGATGTTCGGGGCAAAACCACCTTCGTCACCAACGTTGGTACTCATGCCTTTGCCTTTCAATACTTTCTTCAGCGTGTGGAAGATCTCGGTACCCATCCGAAGTGCTTCGGCGAAGGTTGGCGCATTGGCCGGCATCACCATAAACTCCTGAAAGTCGATTGAGTTATCGGCGTGTGAGCCTCCGTTCAGGATGTTCATCATCGGAACGGGCAGCGTGTTGGCATTGACACCACCGATGTACCGATACAGCGGCATGCCGCAATCGATCGCAGCGGCTTTGGCAACGGCCATTGATACGCCCAGGATGGCGTTGGCACCCAGACGACCTTTGTTTGGCGTACCATCCAGATCAAGCATGATCTTATCGATCATTCCCTGCTCGAACACCGAAATGCCTACCAACTCAGGGTAAATCAGTTCATTCACGTTTGAAACAGCTTTCAACACGCCTTTACCAACGTACACTTTATTGTCGTCGTCGCGCAGTTCAACGGCTTCGTGCGTGCCTGTCGAGGCACCCGATGGCACAGCAGCGCGGCCCAGGGCACCGGTTTCGGTACGTACGTCGACCTCAACGGTCGGGTTGCCGCGCGAGTCAAGAATCTGGCGGGCATGGATGCTTTGAATGGTACTCATTGTGATTTACGAACAAAAATTTAGATTAATCTCTTATCAACAACCGAAATAAGGCCGAATGCCCTTTTTCACGACACAAATAAACGGAAAAGCCGGGGAATGAGGAGGATTGTCATCTGGGCTTTCGTGTTACGGAATCATGTAGGGTGCTCAGAGTAGCGGCATTTCAAAGGCACCTGCTACATTCATGTGTATTTTTGACAGTCAACTAATCTTATTTCCATGATCACTGACCTTTCGCAACTCGACCCTAATAGCACCTATACGTATGCCGATTACCTTAAATGGCAGTTTGAGCAAAGTGTCGAACTGATTAAGGGAAAGCTCTACAATATGTCGCCCGCTCCCAGGGCAGGACACCAGCGTATTTCTATGCGAATCACCGGCGAGTTGTACAATCATTTCCGGGAACGTACCTGCGAAATTTTTCCAGCCCCTTTCGATGTTCGTCTGCCTAACCCTGACTACGAACCAGGGTTTAACAACAAAGTCCACACAGTGGTACAGCCTGACATTTGCGTCATCTGTGATCCCGCCAAAATCGATGAATTTGGCTGCGTTGGTGCGCCCGACTGGATCATCGAAATCACGTCGCCGTCGACACATAAGAAAGATTTTAACGAAAAATTCGATCTCTACGAATCAGCAGGAGTACGTGAATATTGGATTGCGGTTCCGAAAAGCGCCGAAATTTACACCTATACGTTGGTGGGTATCCAATATGAAGAAACGGCCGTTTATGAAAAAGGCAGCCGCCCTACCTCGTCGCTATTTCCAGAACTTAGCTTGGATATTGACTGGATTTTCGGGTAATCGGCAACGTACCTAGCTGATACGGCTCCAGTCGGATTGAGTACGGCCAATAGCATCGATGTGGTTGCGGATGGCGGCGTGTTCGGGTAAGATGAGGTTGGGGTCGGTTTCCAGAATGATCTGGGCCGATTCGCGGGCGGCAGTCAGTACGGCACCATCTTTGGCTAGATCAGCGATTCGTAAATCCAGCAAGCCGCTTTGCTGTGTACCGGCCAGGTCACCGGGGCCACGGAGTTGCAGATCAACGTCGGCAATTTCGAATCCGTTATTGGTGCGCACCATCGTTTCCAGACGGACTTTAGTATCGGCGCTAAGTTTATAGCCAGTCATCAATACGCAGTACGATTGATCGCTACCCCGACCAACGCGCCCCCGCAACTGATGCAATTGCGACAGACCGAAGCGTTCGGCACTTTCAATGACCATAACACTGGCGTTGGGTACGTTCACCCCTACTTCGATAACCGTTGTAGCGACCAAAATTTGCACTTCTCCGTTTGCGAAACGCGTCATCTCGAAATCTTTGCTGTACGAATCCATCTTACCATGCAGAATGCCCACCTGGTATTTAGGTTGCGGAAACGCACGCTGAATACTCTCATGGCCGTCTGTCAAATCCTTGTAATCCAGCGTCTCCGACTCTTCGATCAGCGGATACACCACGTACACCTGTCGGCCAAGTTCGATTTGCTGACGCATGAAGCCAAACACCTCGGCCCTGTGCTTATCGGTTTTGTGTACTGTCTTGATCGGCTTCCGGCCGGCAGGCATCTCGTCGATGATCGAAATATCGAGGTTACCATAGAGCGTCATCGCCAGCGTGCGCGGGATAGGCGTAGCCGTCATCACCAGAATATGCGGGGGTACAACCGGGTTCTTGGCCCACATTTTGGCGCGTTGTGCTACGCCGAACCGGTGTTGCTCGTCAATGATACACAGGCCCAGGTTCCGGAACTGCACCACATCTTCGAGCAGCGCGTGTGTACCCACCAGAATATGCATTTTCCCGGTTAGCAGTTCCTCGTGCAGCACCCGGCGGCGTTTGGTGCGGGTGCTACCGGTCAGAATCCCAAGGTTCAGGCCCATCGCATCGGCGAAGGGTTTCAGGCCATTATAGTGCTGATCGGCCAGGATTTCGGTGGGGGCCATCAGGCAGGCCTGCGCACCGTTATCGATCGCCAGCAACATGGTGATGAACGCCACAATGGTTTTACCGCTACCCACATCGCCCTGCAAGAGGCGGTTCATTTGCCGACCCGTCAGGCAGTCTTTATGAATCTCGCGCAAGACGCGTTGCTGCGCCCCCGTGAGCGGGAAAGGCAGCAGCGTTTTGTAGAAATGCGATAACAGGCTCGTTTTCTGAAAGATCTGGCCGGGATGCTCTTCTTTCTGAATCAGTTTGTTCGAGATGAGCCGAAGCTGATTGTAGAAGAGTTCCTCAAATTTCAACCGCCGTTCGGCCTGCCGCAGCCAGGCGGGGCTTTGGGGCAGGTGGATGTTCCAGACGGCCTCGCGTTTACCCACCAGTCGGAACTTCTCGATCAGGCTGGCGGGCAGCGTTTCGTGAATGTGCGGCCAGGCCAGTTCGAGCAGCGACCGCATCGCTTTGGCCATCACTTTATTATCGACGAAGCGTTTGCGGAGCTTATCTGTCAGGTTATATACCGGCGACAGCGTGGCTTCGGGTTCTACATCCGGGCGAACCGGATCAAGTTCGGGATGAACGATACTGAACTTGCCCTGAAACTCCTGCGGCTTGCCGAAGGCAATGTATTCACCATCGCGCCGAAGCGATTTTTCGAGCCACGAAATACCCTGAAACCAGACCAGATCCATCGTGCCAGTGCCATCGGTAAAATGCCCGACGAGCCGTTTCTTGGGGCCTTCTCCCTCGGTGTGCCAGTCGCGAAGGCGTCCACGTATCTGCGCCGAGGGCATCGACTCCAGCAATTCGCTGACGGTGTAGAAGCGCGTACGGTCTTCGTACCGGAACGGATAATACTGAATCAGATCGGCGGCCGTGAACAGGTGCAGTTCTTTATTCAGCAACTCAGCCCGTTGGGGGCCAAGTCCTTTCAGGTATTCCAGGCGGGTATCAAAGAAGGTGGTACGTTCGGTCATGCGGGCAATGGGGCAGCTAGGTAGTAAAAATAACAGTTTACGGCTTGATGTTTGCGGTTTCGTGTTCGTAGTTTGTGGTACATTAACCATCAACCAAACAGCCATGACTCCACTTGATACCGTATTGGCCGGCCTGATGCGCCGGTACACCGAGCGTGTTCCCGACGTCAAGAATATCCTGTACGCGCTTCAACAACAGGGAGTCATCAATGCACCCGAAGACATCGAGAACGATCATATCGCCTTCCGCACGATGGGCGTTCCGCACCTCGGCATTGCTTCGTTCGAGAAAATCTTTTTGCATTACGGCTACGAAAAACGGGAGCCGTACAACTTCGCCGAGAAGAAGTTGAACGCCTACTGGTACGCCCCGCCAGCCGATCGTGCCGCCGACAACCTGCCCCGCATTTTTGTCAGTGAACTTCGTGTAAATGACCTCTCAGAAGAAGCCCAGCAGATTATTCACAAATACACAGATACCGTTACCAGCGACCCAGTCGATTCGCTTGACCTGAACGATGGCCAAGCGGTGGATGCCTTTCTGCACCAGCCCCTTTGGAAAACGCCTGCCCTCGCCGACTACAAAGCGTTGTTGGCCGAGAGTGAATATGCCGCCTGGGTGATCTACAACCGCTACTACCTCAACCACTTCACCATCAGCGTGCATAACCTGCCCGAAGGCTACAATACCATTGACGAATTTATCTCGTTTCTGGAGCTACGGCGCTTTAAACTGAATTCGGCGGGTGGCATTATCAAGGTTAGCCCCGACGGTGGTCTGCGGCAGGCATCGACGGTAGCACAGATGGTCGATGCCCAGTTTACCGGCGGAGACACCTTCCGCATTGCAGGTTCCTACGTTGAGTTTGCCGAGCGCCGTGTACTACCCGAGTTTGCCGATTTGCCCGCCGACCAGATCACCCGCCAGCACCGCCGCGACGGTTTTGAAGCCTCCAACGCCGACAAAATCTTCGAAAGCACGTTTACAAAGCAGACGGGCCATTAGCAGTCGAGAAACTTGATAGCTTTGTGAAGAAAGATGGGTTCGTTTGATCAGCAGATCACTTAACTGTCTCGAAGACGCAAAACTCATCTGTCAATCCGGCAGATATACAAGTGTTCCTGATCGCAGTAACGCATTTTCGATGCCGCAATTGCGTTACTGCGATCAGGAACACTTGTATGCTAATTCACATCGTACAGCTAAGAACAGATTCAGCGAGCTCTTCCTCAAACCTGGTCTAACGTTACGAAGCGAATATCTGGTCGGAAAGCTGCCTGGAACTTCGTCAGTCAGGCGGTTTCGACTTTGACTGAAGGACGCACGAAAGAGAATTCAGTTTGCATCATCTTTCATTTTATACGCTGAAGCGTATGTACACACGTTATCACTTTTCACAAATGATTCGGTCTAAAGTTGCCATCACTATTTTGTTGATTTCCAGCGTTTGCTGTTCACTTGCTGCCCAATCCAAGAAGCCAGCCGGTACCACACCGGCGAAGAGCCAGACGGTAGCGGCTGCGCAGCCCGGTTTAGCGATTTATAAGCAATACTGTCTTACCTGCCATCAGGTCGACGGGGGCGGTGTGCCTAATATGAATCCACCGCTACGGGGTACCGACTGGGTGAATGGTGATAAGGCCAGGCTCATTGGTGTACTTCTGAAAGGACTGAAAGACGCGGAAGTAGAGGGCGAACCCTACGATAACGTGATGCCCGCCCACGATTTCCTGACCGACCAGCAGATCGCCGACGTGCTGACGTTCATCCGGAGCAATTTCGGCAACAAGGCCACGGCTATTTCGGCGCAGGACGTGAACCAACAAAGGGGTAAGTAGGCTCTTACCGGGGGCTTATGGGCTCCTATGATTCGCCATCGATTATGCGGTAGAAATAGCTACTTTTAAGCGCTAAACCCTGAACCGAGCCCTATGAAAATTCTACCTCTTTTACTCACAACACTGCTAACAGCCAGCGTATTGGCTCAGCCTGCTCCGGTAGGTCTTGAACTGTATAGTTTCAGAGACCAGTTTAAAACCGACGTCCCTGGCACCATGAACAAAGTGAGGCAGATGGGATTCCGCGAGGTAGAGGTGGCTGGTACCTACGGCCTCACCCCAACCGCATTCCGGCAGGAACTTGACAAAAACGGAATCAAAGCCGTTAGCCTCGGTGCCGATTTCGATGACCTGGAAATGAATATCCCGAAGGTTATTGCAGAGGCTAAAGCGTTAGGTGTCAAATACATTGTTTGCGCCTGGATCCCGCATACGGCCGACCTGTTTACAATTGGCGACGCAGACCGGGCCATCGAAACATTCAATACGGCTGGTCGACTACTGGCCGATGCCAAACTGACGTTCTGCTACCACACCCACGGCTATGAATTCCAGCAAATGCCAACTGGTGCTACCTATTTCGACTACATGGTTCAGAATCTGGACCCTAAATACGTAAACTTTGAAATGGACGTATTCTGGGTAAAATCGCCTGGGAAAGACCCTGTGCAGCTTCTGCAGCAATACCCGAAACGCTTTTTACTGGCTCATCTGAAAGACCGTAAACCCGGCACACCCGACACCATGACCGGCCACGCCGATGTTGAATCGAACGTGGTCCTGGGGGATGGTGATATTGGTATCGCGGCGTTTATGCAGGCGGCAAAAAAAGCGGGTGTCAAGCATTATTTCATCGAAGACGAATCATCCCGGTCGATGGATCAAATGCCCAAGAGCCTGGCCTTTTTGCGGAGCTTGAAATAAGCAATGTAGTACGTTACCTGTTACCATTTTTTGTCAATCCTCCTCTCGCCGGAATAACAAAATAGCCTTTTAATCTTAACCCACAGCCGTGTAAAAACGGCTTTTTTTTTCTGTCTCTATGATCTCCTTTCCGCACCATCGAATACCGTTCGCAGGTACGTTGCTGGTTGGCCTGTTGGCCACATCGCTCGGATGGGCGCAGGCCCCTTCGGCTACATTAAATCCCGATACCGTTCAGGCTGGGCCGTTTGATATGGGTAAGATGTGGACGTTCGACACGCCGCCTACCGACTACTTCAGGAAGACCTACAACTTCACACCCGACGCCAACTGGTTCAGGGAAGTTCAACTGGCGTCGTTACGCTTCGCCGACTATTGTTCGGCTTCATTCGTATCGGCCAACGGGCTGGTGATGACCAACCACCACTGCGCCCGCGAGTCGGGAACGGGGGTGGCTCGTCGGGGCGAAAATTTGAACGCCACGGGCTTCTTTGCCAAAACTGCCGCCGAAGAACGGAAAGTAGACGGACTGTTTGTGGATCAGCTGGTAAAGATCGAGGACATTTCGAAGCGGGTGCAGGATGCGGTAGCTGCGGCAGGTGCCGATGAAACAGCCCAGGTGCAGGCCCGCGAAAAAGCATTTTCCGACCTCAAAGACGAGTATACTACCAAAGCCGACTGGAAAGGGCTGGAATTACAGACAATCACGTTTTACGACGGCGGCCGGTATGCACTATACGGCTTTAAGCGCTTTACCGACGTTAGGCTGGTGTTTATGCCTGAACTGAATCTGGGCTTTTTCGGTGGCGATCCCGATAACTTTACGTACCCACGCTACGCCCTTGATTGCTCGTTCTTTCGGGTTTACGACAACGGGAAACCACTGAAAACAACGCATTTTTTCAAGTTCAATCCGAATGGGGTTCGCGAGGGTGAGCCTACGTTCGTGACGGGTAACCCCGGCAGTACCGAACGCTTGAAGACGGTTGCCGAACTGGAATACGACCGCGACCTGCCATTCCCGCAAACGCTTACGCTGTTTCGCAGTCGCTCGAATGCCTTGCAGGCGTACAATGCCACGGTAAAAAGCGACAGCGTCCTGAACGAGATTTTCAACCTGGAAAACAGTTATAAAGCCAGCAGCGGTCAGCTTGCGGGTCTTCGTGATCCGTATCTGCTGGCGCGTAAAGCCGCTTTTGAGCGGAAATTCAAAGCTGACGCGCAAAGGAAAGGTATCTCACTGAAGACCTGGGATGATATTGCCACGAACGTAGCGGCCCTCCGTAAAACCTTCAACGACTACACGTACCTGGCGCCCAACCCGATTTCGCTGGGCGAGACGATGACATTTGCCATGACGCTGGGCTTCATCAGCGAGGCCGTTGCAGCCAACCCAGCTATTTGGGAACAGGCTAAAAGTGTATTGGATGATATACCGACCCCAAAGAGCCGGGCATTGGAAGAAGCCTTTCTGGCTGCTCATTTCGCCGAAGCGCAGGCAGCATTAGGTAGTGATGATCCGTACGTAAAAGCAGCGCTGACCGGCCCCAATGGCCAGGTACGTTCCCCCCGCGAAGCCGCCGCCGCTTTACTGGCCGCCACCAAACTCACCAGCCGGTCGTTCGTGAGCATGCTGATGGATGGTGGTGCTGTAGCACTTGGTTCAAACAACGACCCGTTGTTGGCTTTAGGACGAATTGGCGGAAAGCGGTTCCTGGCTGTAAACACAGTTGTACGCGACCTCACCACCCGGCAACAGGTTCTGCGGAGCCAGCTGGGGCGTGCGCTGTATGATACCTACGGCACGGCAATTCCGCCCGATGCGACCTTTTCGTTGCGTATCAATGATGGCGTGGTGAAAGGCTATCCGTATAACGGAACGCAGGCTCCGATCATTACCACGTTCTCGGGTTTATACGATCGCAATTACTCGTTTGGCAATAAAGACCCGTGGAAGTTACCCGCCCGCTGGGCTAATCCGCCTGCGGAGCTGCTGAAACAACCGATGTGCTTCATTTCGACTAATGACATTATTGGCGGCAACTCAGGCAGTCCGATTATCAATAAAAATCGGGAAGCCATAGGCCTGGCCTTCGATGGCAACATGGAAAGCCTGCCCGGTTCGTTCATCTTCGTTCCCGATGCCAATCGAACCGTTTCCGTTCATACCGGAGGCATCATCGCCGCCATGCGCTACATCTACAAAGCCGACCGGCTGGTGCAGGAATTAACAAAATAAGTTTACAGTTTGCGGCTTACAGTCTTCTGTTGCTCCACATTTGAACGAATCCTTAATTAGTGAAGCAGCGGAAAACTGTAAACAGCAAACTGTAAACTTATTTTTTCCCCACCGCTTTGGGGCCGAACTCAAGTTCCTGCGCCTTATCAAATAGCGTTAGCGCTTTCACGTACGTATTATCTGCGGTGTTCATGACGCGGTAGAATTCATTGTTCTGACCGCCTTTGTTCGCTTTCTGATAGACGTACCTGGCAATGAGCGCTTTTGTCTGGGTACGTATATAATTCTTCGAGCGGGCAAATTCGGCGGCGTTGAACTTCACGCCTTCAGCCGTAGCTGCTTTATTCATAGTGCTTAGCTGCTCGTCGGTCAGGTTCACGGCTTTATCAAACTCAGCGAACGGCATTTTCTCCAGACGGGCGCGATTATCGTTGGCGTATGAAAGGGCATATTCGCGGATAATGTTCTTGGCGTATAACTGACCCAGATAAGCTGTTTGCCAGCTCGAATCGCGAGGCACGAAGTAATCGGGTGTGATACCACCGCCCCCGTAGACCGTGCGGCCTTTATCTGTTTTGAATACGTTCTTCGGGTCGTTCTTGATGCTGTCGGCCACGTAATATTCGCCCCGTTTTGAGCGTAGTTCGAGCTCTTTTTCGTAATCGCCCTCCTGGCCAGGTACGTATGGTTTCTGGATGCTCCGGCCAGTGGGTGTGTAATAGCGCGAAATGGTCAGGCGGAGTTCTGAACCGTCAGACAATTGAACGGGCATTTGCACCAGCCCCTTACCGAACGAGCGGCGACCAACGATATACCCCCGGTCGTGGTCTTGCAGGGCACCCGCCAGAATCTCTGACGCCGATGCGCTGCCTTCGTCGATCAACACGATCAGGGCGCCATCTTCAAACTGACCATTCAGTTTGGCAAAGTATTTCCGGTCGTAGCGGTCATCTTTCCCGTCGGTATACACCAGCAACTTGTTTCCGTCGATGAACTCGTCGGCCATGTTAGTGGCCCGATCAAGATAGCCGCCGGGGTTATTGCGCAGATCGAGCACCAGTTGTTTCATACCCTGCTGTTTCAGACCGGCCAGCGCATTTCTGAGTTCTTCATAAGCCGAATCAGAGAAGCGGTTCACTTTCAGGTAGCCCGTTTGGGCGTCAGTCATGTAGGCGGCGTCAACAGCATACGTTGGAATACGGTCGCGGGTGACGGTTACAACGCGGGGTTTCTGACCTTTAGAAAGCACCGTCAGGCGTACTTCGGTGCCGCGTTTACCGCGCATGGCCTTATAAACCGCACTGTTGTCTACTCCCTTCGATGTGAGGGATGTATCATCGACTTTCAGGATCTTGTCGCCGCTACGGATACCGGCCGTTTCGGAAGGGCCACCAGCCAGCGGCGTAACCACATAAACGGTGTCGGCAAAGATGTTGAACTCGACGCCAATGCCATCGAAGCCGCCCTCCAGCTGCGAGCGGGCCGCTACGGCATCTGTCGGGTTCAGATAAGCCGTATGCGGATCAAGCTTTTCCAGCATTTTGGTGATGGAGAAGTCGACCAGATCATCGGTGTTCACCGAGTCAACATAGTTATTTTCAATCAGTTGCAGAATCTCTTTATACTTGGTATACCCCCGGCCAATGGAGTTCAGGCCTTTGGTTCCGCCAAAAAAGGAAGCACCAATCAGCACCCCGCCGGCCAGGGTAAGCCCCAACAGCATAGGCAGCCGAACGATGGTCCGGTCATTAGAAATCCGTTCGGGCGTTGGAGTAGAATCGTTCAGTGCCATTGAGGTGTTCGTCAGATTGTTGCGTATGCAGGAGTAACACTAATGTAGTTCATTAATGTTTGCCCGGAGCGGATAAAATGAGCGAAAATCAATGGTATTATCTAAAGTCGATCAAATATGTTCGAAGGCCGTTAGTGCACCAGGATTTCGCATGGTATCGGGGCTGGCAACACGGTTGGCCTGCTGCCCCATCAGAATTTTTTTTACGGGTGTTTCCATCTTCTTCCCGCTGATCGTATAAGGTACCTCGGCAATCTGATAGATGTTATCAGGTACGTGCCGGGGGCTATATTGGATTTTAAGTGTTTGCTTGATTTTATTGATTAGCTCGTCGGTGAGCGCATATTCGTTACGCAATACCACAAATAAGGGCATCCGGTAGTTGCCGTCGGGTAGTTCAATGCCTACCACCAGGCTGTCGGCCACTTCAGGCAGGCTTTCTACTGCCGAGTAGATCTCTGCCGTTCCAATTCGTACGCCATCCCGGTTGAGGGTAGCATCTGACCGGCCGTAGATGATCACACTACCCCGATCGGTAATCTTGATCCAGTCGCCATGCCGCCAAATATCGGGGTCGTTCTCGAAATAGCTGTTCCGGTAGCGTTCATTGTTGGGGTCATTCCAAAAGTAGATCGGCATAGACGGCATCGGTTCCAGAATCATCATCTCGCCCAGGGCTTCCCGTACGGGTTCACCATGTTCGTCGTAGGCCTCTACCTTACACCCCAATAGTCGGCACTGAATTTCGCCCGCCACCACCGGAGCCAGCGGATTCCCACCCACAAAGCCACTGCACACATCGGTACCGCCACTAAATGAGATGAGCCAGACATCAGAACGAACCGATTCATAAACCCAGCGGAAGCCTTCAGGCGGTAAGGGTGAGCCGGTGGCGCCAATGGTTCGGAGCGATCGCAGGCCAGTGGTTTTGCCGGGTGTCAGTCCTGCCCGCATACAGGCCAGAAAGTAGGCGGCCCCGCCACCGAAATGCGTGATCTGCGCCTGTTCAATGAATTGCCAGAGCCGGTTGATATCCGGGTAAGCCGGTGATCCTTCGTAGAGTACCAGCGTTGCGCCGACAAGCAGCGAGGCCACCGAAAAATTCCACATCATCCAGCCGGTAGTCGAGTACCAGAAATATCGTTCGCCCGGGTGCACATCCTGATGCAGGGCCAGCGTTTTCAGGTGTTCAATCAAACAACCGCCAACACTGTGGGTAATGGCTTTGGGTTTACCGGTAGTGCCCGACGAGAATAACACCCACATGGGGTGGTCGAAGGGAACAGGCGTGAAAACCAGTTCAGTAAATGGTGTTCTGATGACTTCTTCCCACAGAATGACGCCGGCGGGTGTTAAGGCACTGGGGTTCAGGAAGGGCACCCAGATTATTTGCTGCACGGTGGGCAGGCCCTGACGTAACGTACCCAGATCAGCTAGTTTATTAATGGCTTTGCCATTGTAGGTGTAGCCATCGGCCATGAGCAGCACCTTCGGCTCGATCTGCCCGAACCGATCGAGTACGCTGGCGGTGCCAAAATCGGGTGAACAGCTAGACCACACGGCTCCCAGCGACTGTGTAGCCAGAAACCCGACCACGGCCTCAGGTACGTTAGGTAACAGTGCCACCACCCGATCGCCAGCGCCAACGCCCTGCTGGCGCAAAAACTGCGCCAGTGCGCCTACCTGGTAGGCCAGTTCGGCCCACGACAAAGCGCGTAACCGATTTTTTTCTGACGCAAACAGTAATGCCGGGTACTGCGTGTTGGCGTTGCGGAAAATATGTTCGGCATAATTGACCGTGGCACCGGTAAACCAGCGTGTGCCAATCATGCCATGCCGGGGCCGAATCAGGATGTCCTGATAGGGCGTGTGGAACTGAATCTCGAAATAGGCGGCAACAGCTTCCCAGAAATCATCGAGGTTCGTAACTGACCAGTTCCACAGGTCATCATAATGACGCAGATAGAGACCATGTTTGACGAACAGATGATCAATGAAGTGTTTTAAACGCGATTGATGCTGGAAACGGGCACTGGGCGTCCAGAGGGCGCCATTAGGCGAGGCGGTGGGTTGGATCATGGGCAAAAACAGAACGGGCTTCGGCGTTCCTGAGAAGGTAACGCCGAAGCCCGTTCTGTTCGCGTATGGCTTATATTATTTGGTCTCTTTCACGTCTTCGAGCAGTAGCCCTTTTCGGCGTAACAGCAGGTCCATGAAGCGCTGATCGCTTTCGCTGGTGAAGATCGAAAACGGCAAATACAGGAATTGTGCCCGGCCCATCTGTTTCGCCAGGTATTTCATAAAGAAATTCATGGTGGGCGTGTTGGCACCATCGAGGCCGTTACCCAGCTGAAGTACGTAAGCGTTTTTATCTTTCACCGCCGCCTTAATCATATCCCATTTCAGCATACCGCCCTCTTTAGCATTCAGCTTCATCATGATATGGCGGCTATCTATTTCATAAACGTACTTTTCAAACATCGGCTTGAACTGCTCCGACTGCGAAACGCCCGTGAACTGCACGGCCCAGAACAGCACGTAAATGATGGTGAGTAGAATAACGACAACGTATATCCAGTAGTTGGGATAAACACCCGTCAGGTTTAGAATGGCGTTGATCAGAATCAGAGCCAGCGGTACGCCGCTCCATAGCCAGTTGTCACGTACCCACTGCCGAATAGCTAAATTGATGTACGTCTTTTGATCTAAAGCGTATTTCTTGGTTTTAATGGTCATTGCGAACTTCCATAGAGAAAGTGCAAAGATAGTACTAAGTCGTAAGTGTATTTAGTCATAAGTCGCAAGTCCGGTGCTTATCTCAACAACAGCCTGCCACATAAAGGAGAATTTCGGATTTTGGAATTGATGTTATAAAGCGAAACAGAGGCCAGGCTGTGTTCAGGTAAGCCAGCGTACGATAGACCTTGAGCCACACTAAACCTGCCGTAATCCGGCGGCCGATGGCCTGTGTCTTCCTTAGTCGTTCACCAGAATCGAGTGAATCAGATAATGGCCGGGGGTTGTCTGGTGCATCAGCACATTAACGTGAAAGGAGCGCGAGCCAGACCAGTAGGTACCAGTAGTGTATTTAAGGTGCGGTGTATTACCTTGGTCTACTGTTTGGAAACGGTTCGGCGGGTATTTCCTAAAAAAAGAACGCATGATCATTTCAGCCTGGTTAGCCTGTATCGATGGGAAATTAACTCCAACCGGATCAATGCGTAATTCCAGATCTTTGTCGAAAAGAGTAGCCAGTTGGCGGGCTTCGCCGGTCTGCATCGATACACCGATGGCCTGAGCAGGATCTAGTGTATTGGTAAAACAGGATAACGTAGCCCAAAGTATTCCAATAAGCAAACCAATCGATTTTGCCTTTAAAAACATGATAATGCGAGTCATTGTAATGAGGTTGTTTCTGGATGGGTATACAGCTATTGGCTAAAACTGTGCCAAACAAATCGCATAAACCCATGTTAATTTCCTCATTTTTGCAGCCATTTTATTGCCTGGTTTGGCCGGGTCTTTGCTAATGAATCCCACACAAATTTTATCGGCCGACCAGATCCGCCAGAAGGTCCGCCGCATTGCCAGTCAGTTGTATGAAACCAACTTCGATGAGGCCGCCCTTGTGCTGGCCGGCGTAGCGGGTGAAGGCTACGAACTGGCCCGCCGCCTGGCCGACGAGCTTAAGCAGATTGCCCCGTTCTCGGTAACACTGGTTCAGATTGATCTCGATAAGTCGCAAAAGGCCCAGCCTGTCATTGAACTTCCGGGCAGTTCAGGTACGTATACCGACCGGGTGGTAGTTCTGATCGACGATGTGCTGTACTCAGGCCGGACGCTGGCATTTAGTCTCCAGCCGTTTCTGTCGGTGCCGGTTCGCAAAATTCAGGTAGCCGTGCTGGTGAACCGGAACCACCCCCGCTACCCAATTGCAGCCGATTTCATTGGCCTGGAACTAGTCACTACGCTCAATGAACACGTCGACGTGATCCTGAGCGATTCAGCCCGCGAAGGCGTGTATCTACGTTAGATTCGGGACCTTACTGATCCGTTTTTCAGTAAAAAAAGTCGTAGGCATACGCAACCTGTTTGCTGGTGCGTATGCCTACAACTTTTTTTGTTTCCAGGCAGAAAAGCATACCCGACTAACCGACTTACACCATTGGTTTACCGCCCGTTACGCCGTAGATCATGCCTGTGATAAAGCTGGCCTCCTGCGAGGCGAGCAACACATACACCGGCGCGAGTTCAACTGGCTGAGCAGTGCGGCCAAACAGGGTATCGGCCCCGAATTTTTCGTATTGTTCTTTAGGCATTGTGGTCGGAATGAAGGGCGTCCAGACAGGGCCGGGGGCTACGGCATTTACCCGAACACCCTGCTCAATGGCTTCTTCGGCCAGGGCTTTGGTGAAGTTGGCGATGGCGGCTTTGGTGGCAGCGTAGGCCAGCAGTTGTGGCTTTGGCTGGTAACCCTGAATGGATGTGGTATTGATAATGGAACCGCCGGGTTTCAGGTGAGGCATTGCCGCCTTGCAGAGATAGAACATGGCAAACACGTTGGTACGGAACGTCTGGTCGATTTCCTCGGCCGTGATCTCCGTAATTTTCTCATGCGTCATCTGATAGCCGGCGTTGTTCACCAGAATATCCAGCTGGCCGAACTCGTCCAGCGCCTTCTGTACCAGTTGCTGGCAATGGCTTTCCTGCTGAATATCACCGCTCATCAACACGGCCTTCTGGCCCGATTCTTCCACCAGCCGGGCGGTTTCGCGGGCGTCGCTCTCTTCGTTCAGATAGGAGATGAGCACATCGGCTCCTTCACGGGCGAAGGCCAGCGCTACCGCCCGGCCAATCCCGCTGTCGGCACCCGTAATGAGCGCTTTCCGCCCCGTTAGCTTACCACTGCCTTTATATGACTGCTCGCCATAATCGGGTTTGGGGTTCATGGTGGCGTCTTGCCCTGGTGGTTGTTGCGGTTCCTGCTGGTCGTAGGGCGGGGCCGGATATTGGTAACGGGGGTCCTGGGGTTTCGAAAGGTCGATGGTTGTCATTTGATTCGTGGTTTGAACGCCCCGAAACGGCCGTTTTCTGGCCTGGATGCCTGATCGGCACAGCAGCGGAGCTTTCTTGGTAACCCAACTCATCAGGGATGAGCCCGAGCCATGTGCCCGACAGTTAGCCAATGGGTCTATTCCCCTGGCCAGGTACGTTGCCCTGACTGACATTTCGCAGGTTTACAAAAACGTATATTTGTCTGGCACTGGATACGTTACCTCGCAATTTCCTACCAAACCACACGCATCATGCTTATTCCCGTTTACCGAAAAAACCTGCTTGTACTGCTTGGTTTTTGCCTTGCCAGCCTACCCACGCTGGGCCAGATTTTCCGGTTAGACACCGCGCTGAACGTTCCCAAAGAGGCTGGCCTTCATACCATCTCCGGCCTTGATTTCATCCCGGAGGCGGGTGTCTGGCAACTGGTTGGCGACCGGGGCGAGCAGTGGCGAACGCCCAGTCTGACCCACTACGAGCAGGCCATGCGAGGCCCCAATACCGGTTTGCAACTGGAAGCGCTACGGTATGATGCTGCCAGTCGCACGTATTTCGGCACCGTTGAAGAAAACGATGCAGGGAGTAGCTACGCGTTTTTCTGCCACGATTCGCTCCCCCGGGCTGATCAACCAAAGTCAATCACGGTATTCAATCGGATCACCCCCCTGCCTTTTCATAACAAAGGCATAGAGGGTCTGGCCCTGGGCGCCGACTCAACGGTTTGGCTGGCACCCGAAGCAGGCTGGGCACCCACCGATGGTAACCAGCCGACCGTACAGTTTTACCGCTACAACTGGTCAGGTACGTCGTTGAGCAACCCAAAGCAGTTTGGCTACCCCCGCGACCAAATGCCAGCGTTGGCATCTTCAGAGCGATACGGAGGTATCTCCGAAATTCTGTGGTCGGGCAGAAATACGCTGCTGGTGCTTGAGCGCTTCTACGACGGCAGTCGGGATTCCTCGTTTGCCAAACTATATGAGGTCACGTTTGTCGAAAACACCTCGCTGGTTGCGCCAGCCAAAAAGCTGGTATTCGATTTCAACACCATGCTCAAGGGCAGCCGAATCGATAATCTGGAGGGAATGGCCTGGATGCCCGCCCAGTTGGACAGGCAGAGGCTCGTTATCATCTCTGACGACAACGGCGGGGATTGCCCCCGGGAAAAAGGCGGAAAATGCCAGTACACTCAGTTGATTTTCCTTAGCAGATAACGGTTAACTGGTTGCCTGGTTATCCAGTAACCAGTTAACCAACTCCCCAACTAGATTTCTTCCAGCAGCGTGCGGAAAGAGACATACCGGTTGGCGTAGCGGTCGGCTACCTGCTGTTGCAGGGCAGGCTGGTGCAGGCTTTGGTAGGTCACAAAGTCTTCCATGGTCTGAAACCAATACTGAAACGTGTAGGTAGCCCCACCGTTTTCGATTTCGGTCAGGAGTTTCAACGCGTTATTCTGCATGGTCAGGCCTGTGGCAACAACGGCAGGTACGTGCTCGTCTTTCATCCAGCGTAGCCACTCCCGCTCGATCTGCTGGTCGATATTGTAGGTGATATTGTAAAGAATCATTGAATCGTTGGGTAGTTGGGGCATGAATCAGCCGTTTGTCTGTTTCTTTGCACCAACATTAATTTTGATAAACCTACACTATGTATACCGGATTAGTTCATGCCCATTCGGGGCTTCGCTGGGTCGCGCTGGTACTGTTGCTGGCGGCTGTTTTCGTGTCAGTTAGTCGCTGGATGGGAAACAAATCATTCACCGAAGGCAACCGCAAACTGTATCTGTTCACTCTTATTTCTGTGCATACCCAACTGGTGATTGGCCTGATTCTCTACTTCATCAGCCCGAAAGTTGATTTCAGCGGCATGAGCAATCGGGTTGTTCGGTTCTACAGCGTAGAGCACATCACCATTATGCTACTGGCTATCATTGCCATCACCATTGGTTATTCGCGCTCGAAGCGGGCCAGTGGCGATACGCAGAAGCACCGGCTGGTGGGTTTGTTTTACGGCGTCGGTCTGATTCTGATTCTGGCCGGCATTCCCTGGGCATTCCGCAATCTGGGAGCCGGTACGTTTTAAGAAACAGGGCTGAGTGCGTCGGCAAACAGGCTGCTAAATGGCGTTGACGATACCTTTCGGGGATTCGGCAACGCCATTTATCGTTTTGGCGTATTCAACCGGAGGGTACGGCGGTAGTATACATTATTCATTAATCTTCGGTTTTGCAGCAGGCTGGATGTTAATTTTGTAAATTCGATACAAAAGGCGTAGATGAGAGACTGTGTACAGAAGAAAAAGGGGTGGCGATTCGCCGTTGGCGTAGCGTTGGTGATGATGGCCCTGGGGTGCAAAGTCGAGCAGTTTCCGCCCGAACTCTGGAGCGTCAGCCCGAACCGGTACGACATTGGCCGCCCGGTTGAGTTGCGGGGTGCCCAGTTTGGCAGCAGTCCGCTCGTTACGTTTGGGCAGGCAGAAACGGCAGTACAGGCTACGGTTCAATCCAGTTCAGATGGTAGCCTGGTGGTTCTTGTGCCCCGCATGCCCACCGGCCCCACTCAGGTTCAGGTAGCCAATAGTCAGGGGATGGCTCCACCACTGAGTTTCACCGTTATCCAGCCGCAGCCTACGCTAAACGCCGACAACGCCGTTTTACCAACAAACGCCGCTCCCGGTGCCACTATCCGTATCAACGGTAATAATCTGGACCTGCTTCAGACGGTTCTGTTCGATACTACCCGTGCTTCCTCGTTCACGGTTGTCTCACCAGGCGAAGTGCTCGTTACGATCCCGCCGAAGCTGTCGCGTGGCTTTGTTAAACTGAAGGTGGTTACAGAGGGCGGCACAACCAATGAGTTGACCTACCTGGTGGCTGGCACGCCTGAAATCACGGGCTTTTCGCCCAAACGGGTTCGCGTTGGGCAGGAGATCACTATTCAGGGCCGCTATCTGTCAGATGGTCTGCTTCGCATCAACCGGGCGGCTCCCGACCCCACCACTACCCGCATTACCGACACCGAAATTAAAGCCATTGTCCCCGTCGATGCCACCAGCGGGCGACTCAGCGTAACGGTTTTCGAGCGACTGGTTGGCCTTAGTGCCGATAGTATCTATGTAGCCGGTACCCCGGTCATAACGACCAATCCGAGCCCGATGGAGGGAATCACCGGCGATAAGATTCTGCTGACAGGCCTGAACCTACGCGACATTACGAGCGTGTCGTTTGGCAACACAGCGGCCCAGTTTCGTATTCTGAGCGATACGCAGATTGAGGCTACTGTACCTGCCCGCAGCCAGGACGGCGAGATCACAATTAGCCTGAACGGCCTGGGTGGTAGTGTGTCTATTTCTCAGCCATTTATTTATATTCTCCCCCCATCCAACCTGGTTTTCACCCCGTTGCGGCGAGGAATCAATAAACTCGTGGTTGTAACGGGGCAGAACCTCCGGCGCATCCAGCAGGTAAGCCTGAATGGTAAGCCTGTCACGGTGAACGCACGCAACGAAGGCACTGATTTTCAGTTTTTTGTACCGAGCGATGCTACTACCGGCCCTATTATAGCCACCAACCGGGCAGGCGCGGCTACGTCGGTGCGCTCGCTGACGGTGGTTCAGGCACCAGTTGTAACAGATTACCCGCGCCGCTGGCCTGCCGGTGGTCGAATGGTCATTAAAGGCAATTGGCTGCGCGACGCCGTCGTTCAGTTTACCGGTGCGGCAAACCCGGCCACCAATGACGGGCGCAACGACGATACAGAAATCTGGGTACGCGTTCCCGATGACGCACAGCCCGGTCAGTTCCGCCTTACCACCGACTCGCCAACGGCCTTCACCTCTGATGCTTTTACGCCTGTTCGGCCTGTGTCGGGCGTTGTTTTCACGCCTACAAAAGGCCGGGTTGGTGACGAGATTACGGTAACAGGTCAGTTTCTTGAAGACGTTACCGACGTTCGGTTTGGCGGGGGTGCTTCATTGGCCGCTACGTTCCAGCGCCTGGGTAACGGACAAATGAAAATCATTGTACCGGCCAACGCCGTTGATGGCACCATTTGCTTCACCAATCCGGCTGGCTTTGCCTGTACCACGGCGCTATTCGATGTGCAGCGGGTAGTGGCGGGCGTGACCTTTACCCCAAAAACAGGTAAGGTGGGTACAGACGTTACCTTCACCGGTCAGAACCTGAGCGACGTCGTAGAGGTGCGCTTTGGTGGGGGCGTTTCAACGGCAGCCCGGTTCCGCCTTGTTGGCAACACGCTGATTGCCACCGTCCCTGCCGACGCCCTCAGCGGCACAGTCTGTCTGACCACTGATTCTGGCACGGTATGCACTACAGAGTCATTTGTTGTGACAAAGTAATCAGCAACGTACCTGCCTAAAAAAAAGGTTGCCGTTCATCTGGCAACCTTTTTTTTAGGCAGGTACGTTGCTGATTACTGGATGCGTTTCCAGCGAAGTGCATTGATATTCTGACCAATGGTACGCCCTTCTTTCAGGCCCACTTCATTATCTTGCCGGGTATGAATACCGCCCAGAAAACGCGAATACCCTGATTCTTCGGCGGCTTCCCAGAACGAACGAAACGAACGGGCCTTAAAGTCGGCATTGCGTTTTGTATCGCGAACGCGGCCAACGTGTGAATCATCGGTAAAGGCAAACGCAGAGCCGTATAGATCAGTCAGCACAATGGCAGCGGCAGCTGATTGCGTGGAGTGCCCCGATGCAAAGCCGGGGAAAGGCGGTGCAGGCCAGAATGGAACCCAGTTTGGGTCGATGGCCCGGCGCACGAACGTGTATGGGCGTTCATTGTTATACACGTATTTACACTTCCAGCAGGCGATGAAGGCGTCTGTAACGGCAATACCCACACGGGCAAACGTTTCGGCTGCCTTACCAAGCCCAACTTTATCGGTCTGAATGGCAATGCGCGCCAGGTTGTACGAGTGACCGGGCGGGGTAAATGTTTCGCTCGGATCATCGGCCCACCAGATAGACGTTTCTTTCTCTGCCTGCGAGAGGTTAATGTTCTTGGCGTACACTTCCAGGTACTGCGCAAAATAGGGCGAAGTTACCTGCGTTGAGATGGGTAGTGGTACCGGCATAGGCATCGCTGCAGTACTGGCTAGCATGGTCCGGTTTTTACCCCAATACGGTTGCATCGGGATAGCACGGCCATTTTCAGTTGGACGCCACGTACCTGGCTCGGTAGAAGGCACAAAATCAGCAGGAAAGTTGCGGTTATACCCCTCGTGCCCGCCATCCGTCTTCGACCATTCGAAAATGGCTTGAGCTACGCTTTTTCCGTACGCTGCAGACCGGTTGCTGGCTACGGCATCTGTGCCTTTGTACTGGTTGAAGATAACCGTTTCAAGCGAATCGATTTTGGTTTTATAAGCGGCGGTGGTATTGGCAAACAGCCCACGCAGGATTTCGGCTTCGGCAGCGTTTGCACTTATTGCCCAGTTGTAGGTTTGCCCCGACTGCACAGTTGGCAACGTAGCTAGCCCCTGCAGTTGGCCAGCCATCGACTGGTTTCCGGGCATCCCCGCCACCAGCGATTCATACATGGCAAGACCAGCGTAGCTAAACGTACGCGAAGCAACCGGAGGCGTTTGGCCAGGGCTATTCCGAACCAGTTTCAGGTGCATGCTGCTCCACTGGAGCGCTACGTCGTTGCTATACGAGTCGGCTGTGTTGGCTTGCGGAGTTACCGCCGTCTGATCTTCGTTGGGGCGGCAGGCTTGTAGCGCCGTTACGGCCAGCAGGGCGATGAAGCCATGCCGAATCGGGATGTTTAAGCGTACACGACGTAAAGAGAAAAACATCGGTATGGGTGATAGCATAAGCAGATGAAAGGAAGAAGTAAATTCTTGACGAGGAGGCTGTTAATCTCCCGACTACCACGCAAAAACGTTGCCAATTTTTGACCTCCATTTTCAACATATGATAAAAGCCGCTGACTAACAGACCGATTTCCCTTGATTTTTCTCTGTGTTCCGTTTATTTCGACCAAATATGATAGCTTACAGCTCGTCTTCTCCAATTTTTGCTTTTATGAAATCCAGCTCATTTCTGCTATTTCTCCTGGCCCTGGTCAGCCTGTCTTCTGTGGTACAAGGGCAGAACCGCCGACGGCTGAATGCGAATGTTCAACCCTTGCCCACTACCGGTTCGCCGCTGCCGGTGATGATGGCTCCGCAAGCGCATTTGCTCGAAAGTGTTACTATGAGCAGTTCACTGATGAACCGGAGCGTTCGGTACTCGATCTATCTTCCACCCGATTACTACGTGTCTAACCGCCGCTATCCGGTGGTCTATCTCCTCCACGGCTACACCGATGACGAAACCGGCTGGACCCAGTTTGGCGAAGCAGATCGGATCATCGACGAGGGTATAAAGGCAGGTACGTTGCCGCCGATGATTGTGGTTATGCCCGATGGCGGCGTGACCTGGTACATGAATGACTACCTGAACAAAACACGGTACGAAGACATGTTTGTGACAGAATTCATCCCGCACATCGACTCTACCTACCGCACCCGTACCAAACGGGAATATCGGGGCATTTCGGGGTTGTCTATGGGGGGGCACGGATCACTGCTGCTGGCCATGCACCATCCCGACCTGTTCGGCTCCTGCGCGGCCCTGAGCGCGGCCGTTTTTACCGACGAAACCATGAAAGCCATGCCCGACGACCAATATAATAAGACGTTCAGCTTCCTGTTTAGCGGCCCCGTGAAAGGCGACGAACGGATAACGGCCCACTATAAACGCAACAGCCCCTTGACGCTGGCAACGTCTGCGCCGGAAGGTGACCTGAAGAAAGTACGCTGGTACCTGGATTGCGGCGACGACGACTTCCTCACCGCCGCCAACGCACAACTACATATGGCGCTCATCGGCCGGAAAGTTCCGCACGAGTACCGCGTACGCGATGGTGCCCATACCTGGACATACTGGCGCACCGGCCTGCCCGATGCCCTGAAATTTATCGGCTCGCAATTCCATCAACAATAAGCTAGTCTTCTGTTTACCGTTTACTGTCTTCTGTTGCGCTGCTTGTTAGAACGGTACGTACCTGAGCAGCGTAACAGAAGATAGTAAACGGTAAACAGTAAACTCCTTTCCATGACCCTTACTCTCGATATTGGCAATTCCGATGTGGTGTTTGGCCTGTACGACAACGACACCTGGCGCCACATCTGGCGAACGCCCAGCTCACCCATGCAGCCAGCTGCTTTTTATCAGCGCAAACTTCGGCTCTGGCTACTGGAAGCCAATCTGACCCTAAGCCAGATTACCCAGGCTACGATCAGCAGCGTGGTACCGGCCCTAACGGCCAATGTGCGCGAAGCAGTGGGCGATCTGTTCGGCATTGAGCCCGTGGTTGTTAGCCCGTCTGTATATGATCAACTGCCTGTAACTGTCTTACGGCCGCAGGAAATTGGTACGGACCTGGTTGCCAATGCCGTTGCTGCCCATACCCGCTACGAGCGACCCTGTATAATTGTTGATTTCGGCACAGCCCTAACCTTCACTACGGTAGGTGCCGACGGAAAAATTCTGGGCGTGGCTATTGCGCCGGGATTGAAAACCGCCATCCGTTCGCTATTTGCCAATACAGCCCAACTTCCCGAAGTTCCCATTGAGCTTCCCACATCGGCTCTTGGCCAGAATACAGTTCATGCCATTCAGGCGGGCGTCGTGATGGGCTATGAGGGCCTGGTGCGCAGTCTGATCAACCGAATACGCAGAGAGGTAGGCGGTGAATGCCTTGCTGTGGCAACAGGCGGCCTGTCGAAAGCAATCCCGTCATTACACGATGAGTTCGTTGAGGTAATTCCGTCGCTTACCCTCGACGGGATCCGACTGATTGGCGATTATGCGCGGCGATGAAAAATGACCGCTGCCGGTACATTTCGCTGTAGATATAATTCCTCATCTGGCTGTTATCCAGGCAACTAGCAGTTTTTCTTTTTCTTAGTGACCGCAAAATGAGGCAATGGCTGTACAGGCCACCCAACGGCGAATAACAGACAAAAAATTAGCTGACCGAACCGTCGGCCAAATTTTATAGAGCCAACGGCGGCCAATTCTGATATATTAATGTTTTTACATATATAAAATACCTATTCAAAACCGGCGTTGGAGGGCGGCTCCATCTGCTGCTGTGCCGTTGGCATGATATTCATTCAGGTTGGATAGACCCGAGCCGGAATTGCCCTGAAAGCGATTCAGGAACAGTTCAAACGGGTCTTATCCAACGTTATGAAAAAGGTACTATTTGCCGTTCTGATTACAGTAGCGGTCAGCGTTGAACTGCTGGCGGGCTCGCCCACCTGGAATACCGGGTACGTTATACTCGCTGATGGCCGCAAGGTTGAAGGCAAGCTCAGTTATAACTGGAAAGTTGAGGTAGTGCAGGTACGGCTAAACAACGGGCTGGTGAAGGCCTATTCGGCAGGGAATGCGGATTCATTTGCTTTTTATGACGCAAACCAGCAGATACTCCGTCGATTTAGCTCGGTAGAGCTGCCTAAACCGGAACAGTTTAGCCACCCGGTTTTTCTGGAAGAACTGGCAACCGGCCCGCTGACCGTTTACCGTCGGCTACGGCATGCCCGCGAGTTTATCAAAATTACCCGCCCATCCATATACAGCGATGACACTGAGCTCATGAAAGACATCGATAACTTCAATTATATGGTGGTTAATCGGGATGGCCAGTTTTTCGACCTGGCCATGTTCACCGCTGATCTCTGGCCCATGATGGCAACCTACCAGGAGCAACTCTCTGACTACATCAAAAGCCGTGATGTCGACACGTCGACAACCCTGGCCCGGCTGCTGCTGATCAATCAATACAATTACCTGAGCGCCGACAAAAGCGCTTCACTGAAAACCAGCAGGGCCGACTGAACCATCAGGGCTCCGGGCTGGTATTACCGTCTGGCTCTGACTTACCGTCTGGCTCTGACTTACCGTCTGTCGCTTTCTGGGTACGTCGCCGTTTTTTCAGCGCGTCGTTCAGCAGGTATTCGATCTGCCCGTTTACGCTTCGAAATTCGTCTTGTGCCCACCGCTCCAGCTCGATCAGCATCTCCGGACTGAGCCGCAGTAGAAATCCTTTTTTTTCTGCCATAGCAAAAGACGCACAGCCCCAAAGACATATGGCAAAAGGGGCGCTCATCGATCTTCATCGAAGCACCCCCTCGCCCAATGTTCTTCGCCCTGCGCTTTTAATAAATCGACCCGGCGTTTACGACCGGACTAACGTTCTTTTCGCCGCAGAGAACAACCAGCAGGTTACTGACCATGGCGGCCTTACGTTCTTCGTCGAGGTGTACCACGTTCTTCTCGGCCAATCGGGCCAGCGCCATCTCAACCATTCCCACAGCCCCATCGACGATCTGGCGGCGGGCGGCTACCACGGCCGATGCCTGCTGCCGTTGCAACATTGCGCCCGCAATTTCGGGCGAATAGGCCAGGTGGCTAATCCGGGCTTCGATAATCGTCACGCCCGCTCTGGAAAGCCGCTCGTTCAGCTCAACCTCAAGCACATCGTTGATGTGGCCGGTGTTATCGCGCAATGTTACTTCACCGTCCTCGGCATTATCGTAGGTATGTGAATTAGCTAAATGCCGCACCGCCGCTTCAGACTGAATCTGCACGAACAGCGTGTAATCATCGACCGCAAACAGTGCTTTTGCCGTGTCGGCTACCTGCCAGACCACTACGGCGGCAATATCGATCGGATTACCCATTTTGTCGTTGACCTTCAGAGTCTGTCCGTTCAGGTTACGGGCCCGCAGGCTGATCTTCTTTTTGCTGTAAAACGGATTGACCCACCGCAGGCCATTCTGCTTCATGGTACCGGTGTAATCGCCGAAGAAGGTAGTGACAACGGCTTCGTTCGGATTGATGACCGATAACCCCGTGAGCGTTATCAGCCCCCCGAAAAACAGTATGCCGCCAACAATGCCCAGCCATAAACTTTGCAGAACAATGCCCGATATGAATATGATTGGGCCACCAATGAAGCCAAGTAAGCCAATCAGCAGGGCCAGATAGCCCGAAATAGAGGTAAGGTTTTTCTCAGTCATGATTTCAGATAGCAATAGTGTTTTGATATCACAATAATATCATAGACAATAAAACAGCCCGCCGATTTGTAGACCAGCGGGCTGTTTTATTGTTGAGTGGCAACAGGCTGTTACAGAATACCTGAGAATGTACCCACGTCCTTAACCGGGCCGTTGCAGAAACGTCGGTTCTCTTACACCACAACCTTTGCTTCGTTCCAGTAAACGTCCATTTCAGCGAGTGTCATTTCGTGGAGGGCCTGTCCGTTGGCGCGGGCCCGTTCTTCGAGGTACTGGAAGCGTTTGATGAATTTCTTGTTGGTCCGTTCCAGCGCCGTTTCGGGGTTCAGGTCGATGAAACGGGCATAGTTGACGAGTGAGAACAGCAGATCCCCGAATTCGCCTTCAGCCCGTTGTGCATCGATAGGCTCACCGTTGTCAACGTTGAATTCGGCCTTAAACTCCTGCATTTCTTCCTCAACTTTCTCCCAGACCTGCTGTTTTTCGTCCCAGTCGAAACCGGCTCCGCGCGCTTTTTCCTGAATGCGCATGGCTTTTACCAGGGCCGGCAGCGATTGGGGCACGCCCCCCAACACCGATTTGTTTCCTTCTTTCAACTTCAGTTGCTCCCAATTGGCCTTTACCTGCGCTTCGGTTTCGGCCACCACGTCGCCGTAAATGTGCGGATGACGGCTCACCAGTTTGTCGCAGATGCCGTGCAGCACATCGGCCACATCGAAACGGGTTGCGTCTTCCCGGGGGGCTTCTGAGCCGATTTTACTATAAAAGACCATGTGGAGCATGAGGTCACCGATCTCTTTTTTGATCTCGGTGCGGTCACCTTCCAGAATGGCATCAGAGAGTTCGTAGGTTTCTTCAATGGTTAGATGGCGCAACGTTTCCATCGTCTGTTTACGGTCCCAGGGGCACTGTTCACGCAATTCGTCCATGATCGTCAGCAGGCGATCAAAAGCCATGAGCTGGTGCTGACGGCGGGGGGGCAGTTGGTCAAACGTCATAGAGTAAAGATAAGGGGAAAGGTGGAAAGGGAGGATGGAGAAAAGGGAGAATGGGGGAAAGGGAGGATGGAGGAAAGGGAGAATGGAGGAAGGGAAAAGGAAGGAAGAAGGTTGGTAAAGGAATGAAATCATTGCTTACGCTTGTAAATTTACCCCTTTACTACCCCCGCTCCTCCCCCTCCTCCCTTTCCTCCATTCTCCCTTTCCTCCTTTAACTCCCCCTCCTCCTTTAACTCCCCTTCCCATATGCCCAATCGGCTCCCGCTGACGACCATTTTCTTTACGGTTTTTCTCGACGTTGTTGGCGTTGGTATCGCTACACCAACCATTACCCCACTCCTGCTCAGGGGCGATTCGGAGTTACTGGCTGGTACATACAGTATCGATGAGCGGACTGTGCTGCTGGGGTATCTGCTGGCCTCGTTTTCTATTGCCGGTTTCTTCTCCGGGCCGCTACTGGGGGCATTGTCAGATCGATACGGTCGTAAACCGATTCTGCTCTTTTCGTTGCTCTTAACGCTGTCGGGCTATCTTATTTTCGCACTGGGTATTCAACAGCGTAGCCTGCCGATGCTGTTTCTGAGCCGGATCGTCTACGGTATTGGCGGCGGAAACATTGCCATTATCCAGTCGGCCATTGCGGATGTGAGCGATACGGCTTCCCGTACCAAAAACTTTGGGTTAATGGGCGTAGCCTTTGGCTTGGGATTCATCATCGGCCCCACACTGGGCGGCGAACTGGCCAACCCACAAATGGTTTCGTGGTTCAATTTCACCACCCCGTTCTATGCGGCGGCCCTGCTGGCCGTTCTGAACATCATCATGGTGCTGTTTACTTTCCGCGAAACGCTGACAACACCCCTACTCAGGCCCATTACTCCGCTGACTGGCTTCCGTAATCTGGCCGAAGCATTTACCAGCCGTCGGTTACGTATTCTGTTTGCCGGCGTCTTTTTCTACACGCTTGGTTTTAGTTTTTACACCCAGTTCTTTTCGGTTTACCTGCTCAAGCGGTTTGATTTCGATCAGGTACATATTGGCCGTTATTTCGGTTTCGTGGGCCTGTGTATCGTTGTCATGCAGGGCCTGGTTGTACGTCGCCTGTCGTCAATTTATACGCCACAACAGATCCTGCGGGTAAGCGTTGCCGGCCTGGCTGTGGCGCTCTGGTGTTTCCTGTTACCGCAGCAATCATGGCAGATTTTTCTGGTAGCCCCGCTCATGTCGTTCTTTCAGGGCCTGACCTCACCCAACGCCACAGCGCTGGTATCGGTGAGTGCGGGAACCGAAGGTCAGGGTAAGTTAATGGGAATCAATCAATCGGTGGTCTCTGCCGCGTTTGCTACGCCACCCATCATTGCCGGGTATATCGAAACCGTTCATCTGAGTTTACCGCTGGTTATGGCTGGCCTAATGGCCCTCTTCGGCTGGTTTTTCTTTATGCGCTTTATAAAACAGTAAACAATGATCGGTTATCTGTGGCCCCGCAGAGGAACGTATCCGAGCAGCGTTGATAATTGATCATTCATTACTCTTCATTTATATGACGAATTCCTCAAAAGTCCGTCTAAATGAAACAGGTACCATTGACCACCCATACATGAAATGGCCATCATTTTTTAATTCAACGCCTAACGAACACTACAATTTCACGTACAAACCCGGCGATACGCTTCCCGTGCGGATTCTGATCAGTATCGGGTTGCTGTTCATGGCGGCTTTTGTCTGGGTCTATTTTCAGCCAGGAAATCAGGGCTATTCGTGGCTATACGTGCTGCTGACGATCTCGGTGGTCTTCAAACTGCTGCGGCTTCTCCATGAGTGGTATCACTACTGGAACGTTGTTCCCCCCACCCCGCCAGTTCAGCCTGGCCAACGTACCTGGACCGTCGATGTGCTGACGACCTATTGCCCCGGCGAACCGCACGACATGGTTATCAATACCTTGCAGGCTATTCAGCGCATAACATACCCCCACACAACGTACCTGTGCGACGAGGCCAATGACCCGTATCTCCGGTTGTTTTGCGAAACCAACGGTATCAGGCACGTAACCCGAATCGACAAAACCGACGCCAAAGCAGGAAACATTAACCACGCCCTGCAGCAGGCCACCGGCGATATATGCCTGATTATCGACCCCGACCACGTACCTGTCCCCGATTTCCTCGATCACGTTCTCCCCTATTTCGACGACACTACCATCGGCTTTGTGCAGTGCGTTCAGGGCTATTATAACCGGAAAGAGAGCATCGTCTCGTTTGGCGCTACCGAGCAAACCTATAGCTTCTACGGGCCTATGATGACCTGTATGGGGCAGCATGGCACGGCTCAGGCAATTGGTGCCAACTGTACCTTCCGGCGGGCGGCGCTGGATACCATTGGCGGGCACGCCAACGGCCTTTCCGAAGACATGCATACGGCCATGAAGCTTCATGCCAAAGGATGGAAGTCGATCTATGTGCCACTGCCGCTCTCCTACGGGCTGGTTCCGGCAACGCTTTCGGCCTATTACAAACAACAGCTCAAGTGGGCACGCGGCACGTTTGAGTTGCTGGCCACAACGTACCCACGAGTCTTTACCGGCCTCTCGCTCCGTCAGAAAATTCACTACGCTACCCTGCCCCTATACTACCTGTTGGGCCTGATCTACCTGTTCGACCTGATCATCCCCATTGGTTCGCTGCTGTTGATGGAACTCCCGCTTCGGCTCGATCTGCTGCTATTTGCCACCGCCTACACGCCGCTCCTGCTAACCGGATTTCTAGTGAGGCAATACACGCAGCGATGGCTTATTGAAAAACACGAAGCCGGTTTTCATCTCGTTGGCGGTATGCTGGCCAGCGGCACCTGGTGGGTATACGTGCTGGGCCTGATCTACACCATTCTGCGGGTGAAGGTGCCATACATTCCTACGCCTAAAGACGATAAACCGCGCAACAACATCGCACTGATTATTCCCAACCTGATCATGCTGCTGGCTACGATTTTCGCCATCAGCTACTGCACGTTTCATTACTGGCGGTTTGCGCTGGGCAATACCTTCGTTATTCTGATGATTGGTTTTGCCTTCATCAACGCGCTGGTGCTCATGAGCAACGTACTGGTCGGACAGGAGGTTTTCGTAACGAAAGCCATTCGCTGGCTCGACCAGCTTAGCGTTAACCGCCCGGCCGTCTGGACCCTGCGGATTCGGGCCTGGCAGGCGCGCTATGGCCTCTATGGCTGGCTACGGCAATCGGCGCTACCGTTATTTGCCGGTATGTTGCTGCTGGCTGGCTGGCTGATGGCGTATACCGTTAAGCGAAAATCGGCAGAACTGCCGCACCAGATCAAATATGCCAATACGCAGCCATTTTACTACGGATTCAACGTACCCGGCAAAATGGCAGGCCTGCGCCTATTGAATGTGCAACCTATTGTTCCGCAGCACCTTACCTGGAGCCTGCTGCCGTCAGAACCGATGGCAACACCAACGCTCAACGCTGGCTCACCTGAGTTGCCACTCCTCTATCTGGTACCGGATTTCGGGCCGCACGCAACCGAAAAGTCAGTCCAGACCTTCCTGGGGCAAGTCTCCGAAGGGCTGTATGACCGAACTTTGTTGCACCTCTCGGGTGCGTTACGCTCCTATAAGCAGCCTGTGCTGATGAGCCTGATGCCAGCGTTCGATGCGGCGGCTACAAAGGCAGGCGTGCATAGCGAACTGACCCATTTCCGGTATCAGGAGGCGTGGCGCTACATCGTTCGTTTTTATCGAGATCACCAGGTCAATAACCTTGTCTGGATATGGTGTCCGGCCAATCCATCGACGATCGTGTCCCAGTTTCCGGGTGGTGATTACGTCGACTGGATTGGCATCTCGGTTGTAGACGATCCACTAACCGCCAAAGATGGTAAGCACCACTCGTTCACTACGCTGTTTCAGGAACCTCACAACACCCTGCGCATGCACAAAGAATACAGTCTTCGCCAGAAGCCTGTTGTCCTGGTCCGGTTCGGCACAGTTGGCCAGGATGAAAATGCCTTGCAACAGTGGACTAACGAAGCCATCACAACCATCAAAGAACGCTACCCCCACATCCGTGGCATTCTGTTCGACAACCCGAAAGCCTTCGCCGCCTTTTGACTGGTTAGTTGGTTGACTGGTTGGTTAGTTGGCCGACCAGTCAACCAATCAACTGGCCCACCAACCCATCACTCCACCACCCGGAATGTCAGATTGGCCGTGGCTACGTGGCGATGATTATCGTAGGCGAAGGCGAATAGCCGGTATGGACCAGGTTTTCGGGGAAGTATGAACGAGATCGTTGGCTGATTCGTGTTCGTGCGAATGAGTCCGCTCAGGGCGGGCATCGCCGTACCCATAAAGTCGGCTTTCACCTGCGCCTGTGGCTTTATTTCCCAATGGTACGTCAACGAGTCGCCTTCAGGGTCGCTCGTCATGATTGTTGCAGATAGAGGCACATCCGTGGCCTTAAATTCCTGATAATCAGCAACCTTACCTTTTACCCGGAGCGTTTTGATGATCGGGGCCTGATTACCGGTCGTTTTTCCGCTCCAGAGTTCCTGCATCAGTCCAACCATCGATGTTTCGCGTCCCTGTTCGTCGAAAGTGCTAAACCAGGTACTCGTTTCTTCCTGCTTATTACCCCAGTAGAACAGGTACGAACCCAGGCATTTAGGCGGGCGTGACCCAATATGCTGCCTGTAGGCCTGCTTCACAAATTCGTATTTCTGCTGGCTGGTTGGCTCAATGGGCGTAACCCAGGGCGACATGCCCGATTCGCCCCAAAACCCTTTGCTGCCATATTCAGAAAAGATATACGGGCCTGTCCAGCCGCCTTCCTGCATCATTTTGGGCAGTTTGTCGATATCAACATAAACGTTGACCGACAGGATATCCAGATCGGGGCAACGCTCACGCAACAGCCAAACCTCGCGACCGCTATCCAATGAGAGGGCGGTAGTGACCGGGTGGTTTTGATCGAGTGAATGAACCAGCTTGATAATGCGGTTCAGTTCGTCGTAGGCTTTCAGGTTGGTAGCGTGCAGGCCAAGTTCATTGCCCGCGCACCACATCAGCAACGCCGGATGATTGCGGTATTTGGTTACGATCTTTCGAATTCGCTCATACTGCTGGGCAACGGCTTCGTAGTTGTTATAGTCGAAACCTTCGGTTTCCCGCTCAACCCATAGGCCCAACATGACGGTCAGGCCAAGCTTTTGTGCTTCGTTCAGGATCCGATCGGCGTCGTTATCGTCCCACACGCGGATGGAGTTTCCGCCGCATTCTTTAAGCCGATCGAAATAACGTACCCCGCCCGCACCTTCAATAAAATATGGTTTTCCGTAACGCAGTAATTCGTAGCCCGTACTGGTAGCCCGTACGGCCGTGGCTTTCGTGGTTGCTGTTCCCTGGGCTTGCTGAGTCTGTGATTCCTGACAACTACAAAACAGGACAACACCAATCAGGTATAAAAGCAGAGCGCGCATTGATAGTGGAAAGGCTAAACAAGTCTAGTATCTTGACCACTTATGGATAAGTAAGTCACCCAAACTACAAAAAATAGCGATTATAGTAACTTACAGGCGAACCGTTCCCAAGGCCATTCTGGCCGGTTCGGCGAAAGGAGTCTGCACTATATCGCCGCTTTGCATATACAACAGAACCAGAGATCAGCGCTATCGGTCTTAAGCGCCTTCGCGTTTATAATTGACAATCATTGATTTACCCCATTTAGTCCAGTATACAACCAGAATACTCCCTAAACCCGATAGACTATTACATAACTAACTGACTATCATTTTTTTACATTTTCCTTGCAGATCTATTTTTTACATATCAACTTTGCAGCCAACCTATCCTACCAAGAGCAAAGGCTACGCGTAACCAGGTCAGTCAACCAACTGACTTCTTTATTTCCCATATTAATCTATTAATTCTATAGATTATAATGATTATGATTCACACACTGCACTATCACCAATCTGTTTATCAGATTATCGGGTTCGATCGGCACAATTTCGTGAGCGACGTAACCAACGCCATTCCGCAGGATGAGTATTGCCGGATTACGGGAATGACGTTCGAGGGCGATGGCATCCGGGTTGATGGCCACCTGACGGTGCAGGTAGCCGATGAACGTCAACTTTCAGTGATCGACTACCAATTACGGGCCATTCGGGGCCTGGTGAGTGTAAAACAAAGCAACTAATACCATGGACGAACTTCAGGAACAACAAACGGGTCCGGTTAACCCCTACGCGCAGACCTTCTTCTGGATCTGGGGCCTGGCCTTACTGGCGCTGGCTGGCTTCCGGGCCGATAACCCATCGTATCGCGAGCAACTCGACAGCTGGCACCGGCAACGGGTCGAATCGCTAAAGGGCGAAAACGGCTGGCTGAATCTGGCCGGTTTGCTCTGGCTGAAAGAAGGCACAAACCGGGCAGGCACAGACCCCGGCAACGAACTGACATTCCCCAGCGGAAAAGCCCCCGAGCAGTTGGGTACGTTCCGACTGGCCAACGGAGCCGTACAGTTTGAGGCGGCACCGGGCGCGGTGGTACAAGCCGACGGTCAGCCGGTTTTGGCCACGAGAACCGTTTTTTCACCCGATCTCACTAAACCCGTCACGCTATCGCACGGCTCGCTGCGTTGGTTCGTCATCAAACGTGGTAACCGGTATGCCCTTCGGCTGCGTGACCTGGCAAGTCCCCTTCTGACTGATTTTAAGGGAATCGACCGCTTTCCCGTGAATGAATCATTCCGGGTAAGTGCACGGCTTGAGCAATCAACGGAAGCCCGTACCATCCCGATTCTGGACGTGACCGGACAAACGGCTCAGCAACCGCTCGCAGGCACGTTGGTCTTCACCCTCGACGGAAAAACACAACGGCTCGATGCTATTGGCGAAGGCGACAAACTGTTTATCCTGTTTGGCGATGCCACCAACACGCACGACACCTATGGGTCAGGCCGGTTTCTGTACGTAGACAAACCCGGCGCCGATGGTCAGACTACTATTGATTTCAACCAGAGCATTAACCCGCCCTGCGCGTTCACCCCTTACGCTACCTGTCCGCTTCCACCCAAACAGAATCGGCTGGCGCTGGCCATTCGAGCAGGCGAAAAACGCTACGGCGATCATTGAGCCACGTTGGCTTACATCTCAACATAAAAACAATCCGTAACACCAGTAAACGAACTGCTTGTCCATGCTGACACTAACGAACGACACCGCCCCCCTACTCACCCGCGTATTGACCGCGGATCAGCTTGCCTTTTTCAATAAAAATGGCTTTATCCATATTAAACATTTCGTTGATCGGGCGACCGTTGACCTTTTCCTGTCTGAAATACAGTGGATTGAGTCGCAATGGCTGGCTGAAGGTGTAGAGAAAGTAAATGGAACGCCGCTTAAGTTCGGTCACGATGAAAATGGCCAGCGAATCGTGCAGCGGTTTGCGTTCACGTCGATGTTCAGCCCTGTGTTGCGGCAGTTCCTGAAAGACGAACGCCTGCAGGACCTGACGAAGTTGCTTGCTCCCTACGAAGGGCGTATCAGCCCCGAAGAGAAAGATGGGTTGGTCGTGAATCATTACGTCAGAACGCCAGAATCGAATTTTTCGCGAATGGGCTGGCATACCGACAGCCCACGCGACCTGTTCCTGGGTCAACGCATTCTGCCTATGCTGAATGTGGGTCTGCACCTCGACGATTGCCCGCAAAGCAATGGTGGTCTGCGCGTTCTGCCCGGCACACACCGGCAACATACGCTGATGACGCTCTTCCGGAAAAAGCAGTTCATCGACCATCGACCCGACCGCCGTGAGGTAGGTTTTGATATTGAAGCAGGGGATCTGACCATTCACAACGGTAACCTCTGGCACCGCGTTGAGCAATCGCCAAATTTCGGTGCGACCAGTCGGCGGCGGGTGATGTACATTCCGATCATTACCGGCGATTTCAAACCTAAAGACGCCAGCAGCAAAACGCCGTTCTACCACCGTTTTGCCAAACGCATTCAGGATTAAGTAGGTGGCTTCGCGCTAAAGCACATGGCTGACGCAGATGTAATGCTTCGCTAGGCCCTTCGACAGGCTCGGCGCCCCCGGCTCAGGGTGACAACTCACTCAAGCATGTTCATGACGAACTTGGGTAGGATTGTCACCCTGAGCCGGGGGCGCCGAGCCTGTCGAAGGGCCTAGCGAAAGCCATACACTGAAGCAAACAATCAACGGAAAACACACTCTTTTTTCTAACGCACAATACGCATAATGTGGTCAGCCTGGCGGCAACTGAGTTGACCATAAATAAAAAGACCGGAACGGCGGCAACCGTCCCGGTCAGTTCGTAACAAGGTCCTGGCAGACCTTATTTTTCACGTAACCACTACAATAATGCGAATTTTTATTCGATTAGTAGCCGTTTTTCTGCTACTCACCAGCGCATTACTGCCTGGCAAGGCACAGGCGCAAACAGCTACGATTTCCGGAACGGTCCGATCCGGCACGGAACCTATCCCCGGTGCAAACGTCGTTTTAAAGGGACAGAACAAGGGCACCAGCACCGACGGCGACGGCCGTTACTCGATCAACGCCGGACCAGGGCAGGTGCTGGTCATTTCGGCTATCGGCTACGAGAACACCGAAGCAACGGTGGGCAATGTGGGCAGTTCAACCCAGCTTGATGTTGTTCTTAAGGAATCAGCCTCGCAACTCAGCGAGTTGGTTGTGGTTGGCTACGGCACGCAGGACCGCAAAAACCTGATCGGTGCCGTGTCGCAGATCAATGCCGATGAGATAAAGACCCGGCCTGTAGCCAGTTTCGAGCAGCAGTTGCAGGGGCGTGTGGCCGGCGTGCAGGTATCGGCCAACACGGGCGTGCCGGGCGACGGGCTCTATTTCCGTATTCGGGGCAACACGTCGATCAACGCCAGCAATGACCCGCTGTATGTAGTCGATGGCGTGTTCATCAACAACAACAGCCTTCAGAAAATCACCACGCAGGGACAGGCCAACAACCCGCTGGCCGATATTAACCCCGCTGATATTGAGTCAATTTCTATTCTGAAAGACGCCGAAGCGACGGCTATCTATGGCGCACGGGCAGCCAACGGCGTGGTAGTGATCACGACGAAACGGGGCACGTACAACGCCAAAACAAAAGTGACCCTGAACACATCGGGCGGACAGGCATGGGCCCCTAAACTCTGGGATTTGGTGACCGGCCCCGAACACGCCACGATTATCAACGAAGCGTGGGTGAACGACGGCAAACCCTTCGCCACGCGTCCATTCCGGCCCGTTTCTGAAGGTGGACGCGGTTTACCTTCAGAACAGCCTACCTACGACCGGTTGGGCGATATTTTCCGGGCGGGCAAATTGCAGAATTACGATCTGAGCGTTTCGGGTGGTAACCAGCAGACGCGCTTTTATCTGGGCGGCGGCTACACCAGTCAACAAGCTACTCTACGCACCAACGACTTTGCCCGGGCCAGCTTCAAACTTAACCTGGATCATGAGCTGACTGATAAGATCCGGATTGGCACAAGCAACATTTTTTCGCAAGCGAACCGGACGAATGCACGGGTGGGCGACGGACCACAGGGCGGCATTTTGCAGGCGGCCTTACACACACCAACATACCTACCAAAATTTAATGCTGATGGGACCTACGCCAAATGGGCTGGTTTCGATAACCTCGACGTGCTGATCAATAATACCGATATGCAATCGGTGAGTACGCGTTACATTGGCAATATCTACGGAGAGTGGGACGTACTGCCCGGCCTGAAACTCCGCAGCAGTTGGAGTCTGGATTACAACCTGTACGACGAAAACGAGTACTGGAACACGCTCACCAACCGGGGCGCGGCCAGCAAGGGACTGGCTACGTCGAGCCTTAGCCAGAACATGATCTGGATCAACGAACAGACGCTCAACTACCGCAAGACGCTGGGCGAGCAGCATTCGTTTGGTCTGCTCATTGGTAACACCATTCAGGGTAACACGTCCAAACAAACGCTGGCCCAGGGCACAAACTTCCCATCCGACGATTTCAAGCAGATTGCGTCGGCCTCGGTCACTACGTCATCATCGAACCGGAGCCTGAACCGGCTCACGTCGTTTTTTGGGCGGGTCGACTACAATTTTGCGCGGAAGTATTTCATCGAAGCCAGTCTCCGCGCCGATGCCTCAAGCCGGTTTGGTGCCAACCATCGCTGGGGCTATTTCCCATCGGCAGGGGTAGCGTGGCAGATTAAGCAGGAGAATTTCTTGCAGGACGTTCGGGCGATCAGTGACCTGAAACTACGCGCCAGTGTTGGCTGGACGGGCAACCAGAACGGCATCAACGATTTCGCGTCGCGCGGCTTGTGGGGCGGCGGTTACAACTACCAGGATAACCCAGGTACGTTCCCAACGCAACTGGCCAACCCCGACCTGAAGTGGGAAACCACCCGCCAGATCAACGCCGGGCTGAATATCGGGCTGTTTAACAACCGCATTGCCCTGGAAGTGAACGCCTACGAAAAGTACACCTACGACCTGCTGATTCAGGTACCACTGGCCCAGAGCACCGGCTTTTCGAGCATCTTCCGCAACGACGGCGAGGTGAGCAACCGGGGCCTCGAATTTGGCCTGAACACGGTCAACATCCAGCGCGAAGGCCTAACCTGGAGCACTAACTTCAACATCTCGACCAACAAAAACCGCATCGAAAAACTATCGATTCCGGTCGATGCCAGCTATAACGTGGAGCGGCTGGTGCAGGGATACCCTTACCATGCGTTCTTCGTCTACAAACAGTTGGGCGTGAATCCCGAAACCGGCGACGCGATCTACGACGATTACAACAAAGATGGCGTGATCACGGCGGCCGACCGGCAGTATGTGGGTACGGCCCTGCCCAAATTCGTCGGTGGCCTGAACAACACCGTTACGTATGGCGGCTTCGACCTGTCGGTGCTGGTTAGCTTCACATCGGGCAACCTGGTCAATAACAACAACCGGTTCTTCCATGAGTCGGGTGGTACGCGGGATGACCGGCGAGCCATTAACAAGAACCAGTTGAACCGCTGGCAGAAGCCCGGCGACATCACCGACGTACCCAGAATCACCACGCTGGGTAACAACTACAACCTGAACCCGAACAGCCGCTTCATCGAAGACGGTTCATTTATCCGCCTCAGCAGCGTGGTATTAGGCTATACGCTCCCCAAAACATGGCTGCGTAAGGTGGGCATCTCATCGGCGCGGGTGTATTACAACGGCTCGAACCTATTGCTGCTTAGCAAGTATCAGGGGCCAGACCCGGAGGTAAACGTAACCGCCAACCAAAGCACGCAAGGCCAGGACCTGGGTACGCCTCCCATTCCACGAACCGCCCAGTTTGGCCTTAATCTGACATTGTAAACCCCTCACCCCCGGCCCCTCTCCCACGTTGGGAGAGGGGGGAAATGCTCTGCTGCTTGGCGAAGCTACTGTAGAGAGGCTCCCCTCTCCCAACGTGGGAGAGGGGCTGGGGGTGAGGGTCCTCCACTATGAACAAGACAAAACTCTTCCTACCACTGCTGCTACTACTCTCAGGATGCAGCAATTTTCTGGACGTTCAACCCGTGTTGCAGGTCGACGAACAGCGAGCTATTACGTCTGCGAATACGGCCGAGGTAGCGCTGAATGGGCTGTATAACCGCCTGGGCAACGACAACTATTACGGCTCAAACTTCCCGGCGCTGTCGTACCTGTCGGGCGGCGATATTCAATGGACAGGATCGCAGGGGGCTCCGCAGGAGATTACGGCCCGCAAGTTGACCGCCGACAATGGGTACGTGTCGCAGGCATGGCAGGGCATTTATCAGACGATTCTCGCGGCGAATTACCTGCTCGAAGCCGTACCGAAGCTGACCGATCCGCTGCTGACCGATGCACGCAAAGGCCAGATCCAGGGCGAGGCGCTGGCTATTCGGGCGCTGGCCTATTTCGATCTGGCGCGGGGCTGGGGTGGCGTGCAACTGGTGCTGAAACCAACCCGGACAGCTGCTGACAACACCGGCATTGCGCGTAGCAGCCTGGCCGATACCTACGCACAGGTGCTTGCCGACCTGACCGCCGCCGAACCGCTATTGACCGCCACGACCAACCGTAACCGCGTGACGCGCAAAACGGTCTGGGCACTACGAGCACGGTATCATCTCTACCGTCAGGAATGGGAGCAGGCTGACGCCTACGCCACGAAGCTGATCGACGATGCGACGAACTACAAGCTGGTAAAGCCTTATAGCGCGTTCTTCGCCAACAATGCCGTGAATACAACGGAATCAGTATTCGAACTAGCCTATTCCAATTCGTTTAAAAACGGGCACTACAACTGGTGGCTTCCTCCGGCGCTGAGTGGACGGCGGGAATGGGCTCCGAACGCGCAACTGGTGACGCTCCTGAACAACCCGGCAATAGGCGGCAATCGCTCCGCAGTCATAGGCCAAACGGCCGCTCCGGGCAATCTCTGGTACGGTAAATTGTACTACCGCACGCCCACAGGTACCGACCCCGCTTATTTGATCCGCATCGCCGAGGTATACCTGATTCGCGCCGAAGCCCGCGCTAAGCTGGCCAAACCCGCCGATGCGCTGGCCGACCTCAACACCGTTCGCAGCCGCGCCGATCTAACGGCTCTGACCAGCACCACAACCCCGAGCACCGACGCCATTCTACTAGCCATCGAGAACGAACGCCGCCTCGAATTCGCCTTCGAAACCGACCGTTGGTTCGACCTCATCCGCACTGGCCGCGTAGCTACCGTTCTGGGCATCACCGATGCCAATAAGTACGTCTTTCCTATACCAACCAGTGAAATTCTGGCCGATAAAGCCCTGACGCAGAACAAGGGATATTAACACTATTTCGGATTGGGGATCTCGGATCTCGGATTAACTACCCAACTTAGTGCGCTCTCATCATTTTCAATGAATTACCGCATACTGTTCTGAACTAGCATAACGCACCCCGGCCCAAGTCATACAGCAAAAACATTCTTTAGATGAAAAATCCATTTATCCTGTTGGCCCTCCTGCTGGCCTTCATTACGAATCAACTATCCGCACAAACGACTGGCCCAGAGAAGGGGGCCGTGGTAATCGTCGGGGGTGGCGCTATATCGCCCGATATCTGGAACCGTTTTATCGATCTGGCGGGTGGAAAAGCCAATGCCCGGATCATTGTCATTCCCACGGCGGGCGATGATTCGACGCTGAACGCCAGTGGGCAACGTACCCAGAAACGGCTTCAGGAACTGGGCGTCGCCAACGTGACCCTGCTCCATACCCGCGACCCGAAACAGGCCAATCAGGAATCATTCGTGGCACCGATTCGGCAGGCAACAGCCGTCTGGTTTGAAGGCGGTCGGCACTGGCGGCTGGCAGACTCGTACCTGAACACCCTGGCGCACAAGGAATTTAACGCACTGCTTGGCCGGGGCGGTGTCATTGGCGGTACCTCGGCGGGGGCTACCATCCTTGGCTCTTTCATGGTGCGGGGCGACACCAAAGGCAACAGCATCATGGTAGGCGATCACACCGAAGGGCTGGCCTTCGTAAAGAACCTGACCGTCGACCAGCACGTGCTGCGCCGGAACCGGCAGTTCGACCTGATCGAGGTCATCAAAGCGCGTCCCCAGTTGCTGGGCATCGGCATCGATGAAAGTACGGCAGTGGTCGTGCAGCAGAATGCGTTCGAGGTGATTGGCAATTCGCTCGTGGGTATCTACGACATCAACCAGATTAACAGCAACGCAAAGTATCCGTCGGGCCAGAATAGTAGCGGCGGCCCGTTTTACTTTCTCACGAAAGGGCAAAAGTTCGATTTGCAGGCGCGCAAAGTGATCAGCCAACCGGCACCCCGTCCGAACGAACCGGCGAAGTAAAACCCAACACATCATGCCTATCTCCTATCACGAGCCGCACCCTTCCTGGGAAGGCCGTTCAGCCACTGCTTTGCCTAATTCAGCATGGAAACCGGTCGAAAAAGGGCTTTTCCGCTTCGTTGCGCTGTATTTCCTGATTCAGATTCTGCCGCTGTCCCCGTCATTCTGGCGCGGTCTGTTCACGGCCGACTGGCAATACGGCCTCTATCAGCCGTTGTTTAAACTGGCTAAGTACACGCCCAACTTCGTCGGCGACAGCAGTTCATTTGTAAACTGGATCATAGCAGCTGTACTGGCCGGACTGGGTACGTTCGGCTGGTCTGTCTGGGAGAAAAACCGGCGGGAATCGGGCAAACCCGCGCTCGACTACAACCAGTTGAACGCCTGGTTACGCATCCTGATCCGCTACCGACTGGCGGCTGGTCTACTGGCGTTCGGCCTCATCAAACTGTTCCCGATTCAGGCACCCGAACCGTCGCTGAGCCACCTCAACACACCCTACGGCGAGCTGACCGAGTGGAAAATCTTCGCCCTCACGCTGGGCGTCGTGCCCTCCTATCAGGCGTTTCTCGGACTAGTCGAAACAGTCGCCGGACTGTTGCTGCTCACCCGTCGCTCGGCCACCATCGGGGCATTTATCACCGTTTTTTTTACGGGTAACGTGTTCATGTCGAATGTTGCGTATGGCGGGGGCGAGTTCGTCTATAGCCTGTTCCTGATCACGCTCGCGCTGTATTTGCTGGCTTACGACGCTCTACGGCTCTACAACCTGCTGGTACTAGGCAAACCAACCGCACCCAATCGCTACCGCCTGACCTTTGCCGAAGGCTGGCAACAATCGGCCCGACTGGCGGGGAAAGTTGTAGCCGCGCTGCTGATTCTGACGTACGGCCTGTCGGCCTACGGAGCCTTGCGTCAGGGCGGACATCAGTATCCAGGTACCGCGAAAAAAGCCCTTTTGTCAGAAGCCGCCGGTTTATACACCGTCCGGGAGTTTCGCCTGAACGGACAAACGCGCCCACCTTCACCAGCCGATTCGCTACGCTGGCAGAATGTTGTGGTTGAGAAGTGGAACACCATCAGCATCCGTCGTCCAGCTCCGGCTTCACTTGTCAAGCTAAACCAGGAGGATGTAATCGGACCAGATTCGGCCCGAAACTTCGAATGGGCAGGGCAGATCGGGCGGCATTACTACCATTACGAGCCAGTGGCCGATTCCTCAGCATCAGCCGCCCAAACGCTGGCACTCCGCAACCCACAACGCCCCGATGACAGCTTCCGATTCCATTACGAACGACCCAACCCAGGTACGTTGGTACTGGCTGGCGTGAACGCCCACCGTGATTCCGTATACGCCGTTTTAGAACGGGTAGACAAGAAATACTTATTGGCTGAAGCCGCCAAAGCGGGACGCCGTAAAGGATTGACCCTCTGATAGTTCCTTATGATAAGCACGCAAACCCCTACTGAGCAACGGCACTCGTCCGTGACTCCATCGCCAGCCAGACCAGTGCGAAGCCGTTGGTCCGAAACAGAGAAGATCGCATTTCGCATCGCGTTTATTTTCTTCGTCGCCATGGCCCTACCGAACAACGTCGGCTGGTACCGTGACGTTGTCGCCCTCGACTGGACAAACCTGCACTACCGCGACGTGTATGACATCGCCCGGTTTGGTTCCGGCCTGAGCCTGTTCGGCAACACCCTGTTTGGCAGTCCGCTACTTGGCTATGCGCCCTGGATCATTACGCTTTTGGCTGCTATCGTCGGCGGAGCGATCTGGACCGTCATTGTAAAAAATCGCAAATCGGAGCCTGTCAATTACAACATCCTTTACTATTGGCTCCGCGTGGTGGTGCGCTACCGGGCGGGCATCGGCATTATCGGTTTTGGCTTCACGAAACTGCTGCCGACGCAGCTCCCCTTCCCGTCGCTGGGCCTAATGAACGCCAATTTTGGCGACCTCACGGCCCAGAAACTGTACTGGTTGTCGATCGGTATTGTGCCCTGGTACGAAGTGTTCACCGGCGTGGTCGAAGTGGCGGCGGGCGTGTTTCTGTTCTTCCGCAAAACCACCTTTCTGGGCGCAGCCCTGCTGTTCGGTGCTCTGGCCGATATCGTGTACGTCAACCTCGCCTACGACGGGGGCGTGCATGTCTACAGCTCCTACTTCGTGCTGCTGGCGGCCTTTCTGGTATGGTACGATGTTCCCTTTGCCTGGAACCTGCTGGTACGCGAACGCTTCACGGTGCCGGTCTACCATTACCCCACCTTCGCCAAGGCCTGGCAACGGTGGACACGCTATGGGCTGAAAGCCGCTACGCTGTTCCTCTTCATTGGCGTGCTGTTCTACCTGCAAGTCGTCAATTTCATTTACGACCCCTACAAGCAACCCGCCCAGCGTGGTATTCACGAGCTGCGCGGCAACTACGCGGTAACGGAATTCAAACTGAACGGCCAGCCTATCCCCTACAGCCAGACTGACTCGACGCGCTGGCAGGAAGCGACCTTCGAGAACTGGAGCACACTGACGTTCAAGGTGAATCGTCCCGCCAGACTCGATCTGAGCAACGGCGGCGGTGCCCCCATGCGCGACCTGAACCGAACGTTTGAAGTAACAGGCGTGGCAGGTGGCCAACGGGTCTTCTACTACGATGCCGACACGGTAAACCAGACGCTGTATTTGCAGGATAAAGTACGCCTGAACGGTCCACGTGAGGATGCGCCCGGCGCAGGCAACCCGGGCGAGAGCGGTACCCGTCGTGGGAAAGAAAAGGCCAAAAATCCGAACGCTATCTCAGAGGCTAAGTGGATTCCGGCGCAGGCGAGGGCCAACATTGGCGATGAGTTTACGAAAGTTCATCCGCTGGTGCAGACCACCCGCCGCAAGCGGGGCATAATCGAAGAGAGCAAGCCCACCGAGCGGAAGCGGATGGTTCTCCGCTACCAGACCACCGACGGGTCACGTGTGGTCCTGACCGGTATCAACGAGGAAAAAGATTCGATCTACGTGGTGCTAGACCGAATTGTCAGGCCCTACGCCTTAACGGAAAGCACCTTGAAAGCGGGTCGCTATTAATGAGCTATCTTTCGGCAGCAGACTCCGACGATGAACATACCCCATATGAATGCACCTGAAAAACAATACGACGCCGTCATTGTGGGCTCTGGCCCAAACGGACTGAGCGCAGCCATTGTGCTGGCGCGGGCCGGGCTGTCGGTGGTGGTGCTTGAAGCCCGGTCTGTTATCGGCGGCGGTACCCGGTCGGCCGAGTTGACCCTGCCCGGATTTGTGCACGATATGGGATCAGCTATTCATCCGCTGGCGGCGGGGTCTCCCCTGTTTCGAAGCTTACCGCTGGCCGATCACGGACTGGAATGGATTTACCCACCCATAGCCGCCGCCCACCCGCTCGATGGCGGAAAAGCAGCAATCCTGACCGGCTCCGTTGCCGATACGGCCCGAACACTCGGCGTTGATGAAGCAACGTACCTGAAGCTGATGGAGCCGATCGTTCAGCATTGGCCAACGCTGGCGGTCGACGTGCTGGGGCCATTACGTTTCCCGAAACACCCGATCGATCTGGCTCTATTCGGGCTTGACGCGTTACCACCGGCAACGTACCTGGCCAGCCGGTTCAAGACCACCGAAGCGCGGGCGTTGCTGGCGGGCATGGCTGCCCATGCCATTCAGCCGCTGACCAACCTGACTACCTCAGCCATTGCGCTGGTGCTGATGGCGGCTGGCCATCAACGAGCCGAATCCGGGTCCGGCTGGCCCATGCCTAAAGGCGGTTCACAACAGATCGCCAATGCCCTGGCTTCTTACCTGAAATCGTTGGGGGGCGAGATTCAGACCGATCGGACCGTTCGTACACTGGCCGATATCCCCAAAACGCGTGCCGTGCTATTCGATCTAACACCGAAACAGATCCTCAGTATTGTCGGCGATCGCTTTTCAACCCTGTACCGGGAGCAGTTGAAAAATTACCGCTACGGCCCCGGCATCTTTAAAATCGACTGGGCGCTGGATGGGCCCATTCCGTTCACGAACGCCGATTGCCAGCGCGCCGGAACCATTCACCTTGGCGGCACGCTCGAAGAGATCGTGTTGGCCGAACAGCAGACGTACGACGGCAAACACCCAGACAGGCCGTATGTACTACTGGCCCAGCAAAGCCGGTTCGACCCTACCCGCGCCCCAAAAGGCAAACACACGACCTGGGCCTATTGCCACGTACCCAACGGCTCCACCGTGGATATGACCAATCAGATTGAAGGGCAGTTGGAACGGTTCGCACCCGGATTCCGCGATCTGGTTCTGGCCCGACACACTATGAACACGGCACAGGTCGAGGCGTGGAACCCCAACTACGTAGGCGGCGATATCAACGGCGGCATCATCGATATTGGTCAACTGTTCACCCGCCCAACCATCAGCCTGACACCCTACCGTACCTCGGAGACAGGTATGTTCATTTGCTCATCGGCCACGCCACCGGGCGGAGGCGTTCATGGCATGTGCGGTTACCATGCCGCCCGCGTTGTCCTGCGCGACAGTTTCGGAAAAGACGTGCCGGTTGCCTTGTCAACAGGATAACTAACGTATATATTCTACAGGTGAAAACCTGACGGGAATCTTTTGAAACGAAGAGAGATGTAATACTATATGTCTGTAGAGTTAAAAGAGTTTTACTAAAGCTAATTTTTACATAAATCGAAGGGCATAACTATATATAGGTTCGTGGGTTTCATCTTGAAGCTTATCCAATTAAATTGCCAACACGTTCAGATAATTATTGCAAAAAGTATAACTAAGTGGTTCGGTATTTGCCGAATGATACTCTGTTGACATGTACCTAGCTAGCAAGATGAATAAATTTACTCTTCTCTTTTTTTTTCTTTTCACTCACTTTGTTTGTAGCGGAACAAATTTTTACATCAAGCAAGGAAATAGCACATCGAATAATGGCTTAACACCCGCCACAGCTGTTGGATTAAACTCCACGGGCGCCATTCCCAACGCTGTTTTGAGCACGATTCAACCTGGTGATTTCATTTATCTGATTGGCACTTTCACGAACCCAAGCTATACTGCAAACAGCCCCGCTGGTGTTCCCGTAGATGATCCACGATTTTGGCATGGTGAAAACACAGTTAGAATCAGTAATCTTAACGGGAGCGCCGGTAGGTATATTACCCTGAAGCCGTACGACAGCACAACCTTACTGAAAGGTGATGGCGGCAATATTCTCAGGATACAGAACAGTTCTTACCTTAGAATTGACGGGTTTACGGTTCAGGGCGAAGTGGATAATCTGCCTTTATCAGTAGCAAATGCTCTGCAATTCGTCTACATTTTAGGGTCTGCTTCTAATCTATTAGATCCAACACCGGCTGAAATACACTATCGAGACCAGGACTGTATTTCTAATTGCACGCCCGGGCTGGTTGTTGACGGAGAAGTGTATTCCAGTCTGAACCCGAATCAGGTATACAGGCCAACCTATTATGACACGCGGGGTATGTACCTAAGTGATGTCAACCATATAGATATCGTAAATAACCATATCCACCACATGCCCGGTGGCGGTTTACGCGTTTCTGATTGTGAAGATATTCTGATAGAGGGTAATGAAATTAATGATTGTTCAAGACGATCGTCGGGCGGAACACATGGTTTAGTTGTTACTAAAGCTACCAGCACGCGAACTGGTGATGATTACAGGATCAGCCTTCTTCGCAATCTCGTTCATCATAATTACAACGAGCAATATTCCTGGGCACCAGATAAAACCGTTATCACGCCGCACATTGATGAGGGGAAAGGTATTTCTCTACAGAGAAATCAAACGGTACCGGGGGTAAACTGGGATAATGGCCGGATTTTAATTGCCAATAATATCTGTTATTATAACGGGTATAGCGGCATCCATAGTAATGATGGAAACAGGATTGATATAGTCAATAACTCATGCTATTTCAATTCGTATACGGGTTCAATAACTATTGGTGGAACCAACCCGAATGGAGGAAATATTGGCATTAGCATTTCAGGCGGAACAGGTCATAAAATTGTCAACAACATTGTGGTTATTGATAATAACATGACACGTTCGCCTATCAGTACGGATATCACGACGCCAGGGGCCATGATCGTGAAAAATAATATTATTTATGGCACCACGGGTGCGGTTGGTACGGATCTAAACATTGATGCCATTCAGGAAAATACACAAATGGTATCTCCTCAGTTTACTAATCAAAATGCGTTCGATTTTACGTTGGTAGGTACGTCACCTGCCATAGATAATGCGTTTGTTGCACCCTATGTACCAACAGTTGATTACTACGGTAATGCAAGAACAACCCCTGATATTGGCGCAGTTGAATTCCAGAGTGCGTTGGCCGTCGACCTGCTTGACTTTAGCGGTCAGGCGACTGAAGAAGGAAACTTGGTGACGTGGTCAACGGCTATGGAAATGAAGAACAATTATTTTGAGGTGGAACAGTCAACCAATGTGAAAGACTGGAGATCTCTTGGCCGTGTTAGCAGTAAAGGAAATAGTCAGGCAGCGCAACGATACAGGTTCCAGCATAAAAACGTAACCTCAAAAATTAACTATTACCGGCTAAAAATCGTAGACACGGATGAGAAATATGAGTTATCAAAAGTTGTATCGGTCATAAACGAACGGACGCAAAAATTGCTTGTTTATCCCAATCCCTTTTCACAGTCAATCTGGTTAGAAGGGGTTGAAGCAGGCGATATGATTCATATTTTTGACGAGACCGGTAAGGCGGTGCGTACTGTAAGGATGGATATAGTTACTGATAATCGATTTAAACTTGATACGTCAGCTTTACAAGCCAACAAGTTGTATTTCTTAAAAACAGGGAATACTGTTTCTAAACTTTTGAAGCAACTAAATTGACATAGTGGCGATGTAGTAACCAGGTGTTGATACCTAGCTTTAGAAAGGGCTGTTGCGAATTCGTGACAGCCCTTTTGTCTATGAGCATAAGCGAAATTACAACGCCAGTTCCTCGCGGATGAGCCCATTCGTTATCGCTCGCTTGTAGCGAGTTACTCCTTTCAGTAGGGCATCCGATCTGTTCACAACTAATGAAACAGAGGCATTGCTAGAAGCGCTACTGGCCAGCGAACGGGAACGGGTTTGTATAGGGTAAACGCATGAAGGAGCGCATTGCCTCGCCCGTCTGCCGCTCGCCGAATCGCTCGCTGGGCTTTCTCCTAAAAATCGGAGCGGTGCTTCATCGGCCCATCGGGCCGTAACACCGGTAGAAAACGGTCGGAGCAGCAGACAGTTTACGTCCCGTCAGGGACACCACATTGATTTTTAGTTCGCCGATATACCCATGTTGTGTCCCTGACGGGACGTTCGTTTATTGGCTTGTTACCTTCTCTACCAGTGTTATGGCCCGATGGGCCGATAAAGCACCGCTCCGATTTTTAGGAGAAAGCACTGATGGTGCAGGCCCTACAGCGCGAAGCTTTACCACTCTTCACAATCTAATCCATAGACGGTTACAGTAGGACTTTTGTCATCCTGACGCTTTTTTGTCATGCCGCCGCCAGGAGGGATCATGGCGTTCCTTGCAAAAGGGTCAGGCGCTACCCGAAGGAACGCCATGATCCCTCCTGGCGGCGGCATGACAAAGACGCTGCCTGTCTTGCGATAGTCAACCAACTAAATTGGTTATGCACTATTCTCTCCCGATAGCGTATTCTTCCTCACCCTATCGATAAATTCAAAAATCAATATCCTCAACCCCACCCCCCACTGCCTGACAATGAATCGCTTAGTACAGCTAGTCAATTGAAATGATAGAATACTCCCTAAACCCGATAGACTATTACCATAATTAATTGATAATCATTTAGTTGAATTTTCTTTCAGATCTCAGTTTTCCTACTCAATTTTGCCCTATCGATTGCTGTTCGGGGTAAATAGCCCGAACAGTAATCGATAGGGGACCGATAATAAACGGTTCTTTTTTAGCCACTTATAATCTATTTAGTATATAGACTATAAGTATTATTAATCTATTAATCATCGCTTTTCAATTGCCCCCATTGACGTTTTGAACAAAGACAATACACCTGATAATGAGACATTTTTTAGTAACTGTTTTACAGATTAGCATCCTGCTTCTACCCTTTTGGTCTGCAGCACAAAACACACCGATTATTAATGCGACCGTATCGGGCCGGATCATCGATGCCCGCACCGAGCGACCCCTGATTGGCGCGGCGGTGGTTATCAAAGGCACCACAAACGGATCATCCGCCAAAGAAGATGGTCGCTTTACGCTCCTTACGGGTCAAAAGCTACCCTTCACGCTCACGGTTTCCTTCGTTGGCTACAAGACGACCGATGTTGTTATCAACGAGAATAATGTAGAGATCAGACTGGAAGAGGGCACCAATGAGCTGGCCGACGTGGTCATTACCTCGCGCCGTCGACAGGAATCAGCCCAGAACGTACCCATTCCGATTTCGGTGCTGCGAGGCGCGCTGGTCGAAGATGCCGGGGCCTTCAACGTCAATCGATTGAAGGAACTGGTGCCTTCGGTGCAGCTTTACTCATCGAACGCCCGTAACACAACGCTCAACATCCGGGGCCTGGGCTCCACGTTCGGCCTGACCAACGACGGTATCGATCCGGGCGTGGGTTTCTACGTCGACGGCGTGTATTACGCCCGTCCCGCCGCTACAGCCCTCGACTTTGTCGACATCGATCAGATCGAGGTATTGCGCGGACCGCAGGGAACGCTGTTTGGCAAAAACACAACGGCCGGTGCGTTTAACATCACCACACGCCCCGCCAGTTTTCAGCCGGGAGCTACCTTCGAGGTGAGTTATGGTAACTACAACTACATGCAGGCCAAGGCCTCTGTAACGGGCCCGTTGACCAGGAATCTGGCTGCCCGCGTGTCGTTCTCCGGTACCCAGCGCAACGGCCTGATCTACAACGTACGTACCCAGCAGCCGGTCAATAGCCTCAACAACCTCGGTGTTCGGGGGCAGTTACTGTATACTCCCAGCGATAACGTCAAGTTGACATTAGCAGGCGACATGTCTGACCAGAAGCCCCTTGGCTATGCCGTTATTTATGCCGGAGTTGTTCCTACCCAACGGCCCGCTTACCGTCAGTTCAACACCATCATTGCCGACCTGGGCTACAAACTACCCTCAACAAACCCCTTCGACCGAATTACGGATCAGGACACGCCATCACGGGCAAACAACACGCTGGGCGGGGTGTCGCTCAACGCCGACATCAAACTTGGCGGCGGCACGCTGACGTCGACATCAGCCTGGCGCTACTGGAAATGGGATCCGCTCAACGACCGGGATTACATCGGACTACCTGTATTTACTATTTCGGCGGGCAACTCCAAGCATGATCAGTATTCGCAGGAAATTCGCTACGCTGGCAATGTGTCTTCGCGGGTGAGTGGCGTTGTGGGCGCGTTCTACCTCTACCAGGATCTACAGTCAGACCCCGTACAAACGGAAGAAGCCGGTTCGGCTCAATGGCGGTTTGCGCAAAGCTCAACCAGTGCACTCTGGAAAACGCCGGGCCTGTTCGATAACTTCGGCATCAGAACCACCAACCGGATCCGCAGCACCAGCGCCGCCCTGTTCGCGCAGGCAGACTGGGCCATTACCGACAAGCTCCACTTCCTGCCCGGCCTTCGCTATAACTACGACCGGAAAATCGCCAACTACAAACGCGAAACCTATGGCGGCTTGCAAACCACCGATGCGGCTCTGATCGCCCTCAAAAACGCCGTGTATACGAATCAGGCGTTCGATGCCGACGTAGACGAAACTAACCTGTCGGGTCAACTGACGCTGCAATACAAGGCCAGCGATCGACTCAACGCCTTCGCCACGTACTCGACCGCTTATAAGCCCATCGGGATTAACATTGGCGGGTTACCGACTGCCAACGGACAGGTATTGACCGACCTGGCGCGGGTGAATCCCGAATTTGTAACGCATTACGAAGTTGGCATAAAAACCAAGCCAACGCCGAATTCGGTGCTGAATCTGGTGGTACACAACAGTGATATCAAAGATTACCAGACGCAGGTGCAAACGCCTGAACCGGGCGTAAACCGGGGTTATCTGGCCAACGCGGAGAAAGTACGGGTGTGGGGTGTCGAACTGGACGGTAATCTGCGGGTGAGCAACGCGTTCTCGGTCTACGGCGCACTGGCTTACACCGACGCGAAATACGTGTCGTTCAAAAATGCACCGGTGCCGCTTGAAGAGACGGGTGCCGCTCAGGCGTTCAAGGATGTGTCGGGCGGTGCCCTGCCGGGTGTATCGAAATGGGCCGGTTCGCTGGGTGGTGAAGTCAGTGGTTCCGGGAAATTTCTGTCGCAGGAAGGCCGGTACTTCTTCGCGGCCGACGCCTATTTCCGCTCATCATTCTCATCGAGCCCGTCGCCGTCGCAATACCTCAACATTGATGGCTACACGCTGGTAAACGCCCGCGTTGGTTTCCGGGCCTCTAACGGCACATCGGTCTTCCTGTGGAGTCGTAACCTGCTGAACCAGAATTATTTTGAGCAACTACTCCCCGCCCCTGGCAATGCCGGACAGTACGGTGCTGTACTGGGTGACCCACGTACCTACGGCATCACCTTGCGCTATTCATTCTAAGTGGCGTGAATAGCTAGCATTTTGCTTCGCGCTCTAGGCTTCGCGCCCGGGGCGCGAAGCAAGATTTTTATCGTTGTCGCTTGCCTGTGGCGAGTGGCCCATAACTTGAGGGCCTCTGACCCCGGTGATCAAATGATGCCAAATGTTGACCGTCGACCGGTTTATAAGCTACCAACGGGCCGGAGGCCCTACTGTTAATTGTCACTCGCCACAGGCAAGCGACAGCGATAAATGAGAATAGCCCGTACAAGCCCGCTGATAACGACTATATTGCCGGTATACTACTTACTCAACCGATTACATATGCAACACCCTCTACTGACCGCTCGGCCAGTTGTACGGCCCATCTGGCGCTGGCTTCACCTATTCATTTTCCTCTTCACTCTATCGGCGGCCTCGGCGCAGTCAGTCGTGACGGGTACCGTTACCGACGCCACCTCGAATGAAGTGCTGGCCGGCGCCACGATTCAGGTCAAAGGTACCACGATCGGCACCACTACGGATGCGCAGGGAACGTACAGGATCAACGTACCTGGCAACGGCCCATCCACTACACTGGTGATTTCCTTCATTGGGTATCAACCGCTCGAACAGGTCATTGGCAGTCGAACGGTGATCGACGTGAAGCTGAGCAGTTCTGATAACGCACTGGGCGAAGTGGTGGTGGTCGGCTACGGGGTGCAGAACCGCCGCGACATCACTACGGCAATTGGCTCTGTGCGCGCGCAGGATATCGCCAACCAGCCCGTATCGAGCTTCGATCAGGCGCTGGCGGCTAAGATTGCCGGGGTACAGGTAACCCAGACGTCGGGCGCGCCCGGGGCTGCCCTTCAGGTACGTGTTCGGGGTACCGGCTCCATCAGCGCGGGCCTCGATCCGCTGTATGTGATCGATGGCATACCTCTTTCGCGCGACACAAAGTTTGCGACGGGCAGTACCAGCACCCAGTTTCCCGACAACCCGATCAACGTACTCAGCACACTCAACACCGATGATATCGAGCGCATTGAAGTATTGAAAGACGCCTCAGCAGCAGCGATTTACGGGTCGCGGGGTTCCAACGGCGTCGTACTGCTGACTACCAAACGCGGCAAAGAGGGTAAGACCATTATCAGTTACGACTCCTACGTAGGCTTCCAGCAGGTGACCAAGAAACTCGATCTGCTGAACGCCTATGAATACGCGACGCTGAACGCCGAAGGAAAAAACACGGCCTACCTCGACCGTAACCCCGCCGGTAAGCCCACCGATTCAAACGACATCCGGAACAGCAACGCCGCCTGGGGCGCACCCAGCACGCTCATTCCACCGCAGGTTACGCCCTATCTGACGGGACAAGCCGGATTGACGAACACCGACTGGCAGGATCAGATTTTCCGGACAGCACCGGTGCAGAACCATACGGTCTCGATTTCCGGCGGCAATCCGAACGTGAAGTATTACGTGTCGGGCAACTACATGGATCAGCAGGGAACGGTCATTAATTCGGGCTTCAAACGCTACAGCGCCCGGGCCAACCTCGACATCAAAAGCGGTCGGCTGTCGGTGGGGTTCAACCTGAACCCGACGTTCGCGCACCACGACCTGATCAAAGCGGAAGGCCCGTACCTGGCCGACGGCGTAATTGGCCTGGCGTTGCAGATTGCCCCGATCTGGCCCGTTTACAACGCCAATGGCTCATACAACTTCGACGCAAACGGCTGGGGCTACGGTGCCACGTCTATTCTGAACCCGGTGGCTGTGGCGAAGGAAATAAGCGACAAGCTGGATCAGATTCGGCTGCTCGGCAATGCCTATGCCCAGTATGATATCGCCAAAGGCTTGTCATACCGGCTCAACATCGGGGCCGATCTGAACAATTTCCAGCGCGATTACTACCGCCCGTCGACCGTTGAAATCCGCGACCGGAAAGGCCCGTCGATTCCAACCGGCTTTTCACGTACCCAGACTTATGTCGACTGGCTGATCGAGCATACGCTGAACTACACGCGCACCATCGGCCTGCACAACCTATCAGCGCTGGCGGGTTTCACCTCGCAGAAAGACCGACGGACGGCCAGCGAACTATCGGCCACCAATTTCCCCAACGATCTGGTACAGACCCTCAATGCGGGGCAGGTTACGGGCGGCAGCTCCGACATTCAGGAATGGTCGCTGCTCTCGTACCTGGCGCGTGTTCAGTACGATTACGACGGCCGGTATCTGCTGTCGGCCGCCATCCGGGCCGACGGATCGTCGCGGTTTGGGGCGGCCAATCGCTGGGGGTACTTTCCGAGCGTGTCGGCGGGCTGGAACATTGCGCAGGAGCCTTTCCTCAAATCATCGACCTGGCTAAGCGACCTGAAACTGCGCGGCAGCTTCGGCCTGACGGGTAATTTCCAGATTCCCAACTACGGATCGGTCAGTTTGCTCAACTACCAGAACTACGTGCTTGGTCCCGAAACGATCGTGAGCGGACTGGCTCCCGGCAACTCGGCCAACGACAAGCTAAAGTGGGAAAAAACGGCCATGCTCGATATCGGGTTCGATGCCAGTTTCTTCCGCAACCGCCTCACGCTGACTGTCGACTATTACAACGCCAACACCTCTGACCTGCTGTTGAACGTACCTGTGCCACGTACCTCAGGCTTTAGCACGGAGCTGCAGAACATCGGAAAAGTAAACAACCGGGGCTTCGAGTTTACCCTTGGTACGCAGCAGACCTTCGGGCGATTTGGCTGGACAGCCAGTGCCAATCTGGCTACCAACCGCAACGAAGTGAAGGCACTGGGTGCATCGGGCGATCCGATCATCGTGTCGGGCGGGGTTGCCGGGGCGCAGTTCATCACCCGCATCGGCGAACCGATCGGCCAGTACTGGACCATGCAATACGACGGCGTGTTCAAGAACCAGGCCGAGGTTGATGCTTACCCACATACCGCCACGACCAAGCCCGGCGACTTCCGGTTCATCGACACCAACGGCGACAAGAAGATCGACTTCAGCAGTGATCGTACCGTTACCGGCAGTTATTTTCCGAAGTACACGTTCGGCTTCACCAACCGCTTCACGTACCTGGGTTTCGATCTGGGCGTGACGGTGCAGGGTGTGCAGGGGAATAAGATCATGAACCTGATCCGGCGCTACCTCTACAACTCCGAAGGCAACGGCAACCAGTTCCGGGGCGCGCTCGACCGCTGGCAGTCGGCCGATAATCCGGGCAATGGCCTGGTCAACCGGGCGAACCGACTATCAACGGGTTCGAACGGTGAAATATCGACCTGGCACATCGAAAACGGCTCCTACGTCAGAATCCGGACGCTCTCGTTGGGTTACTCCCTGCCCACCGCCCTGTTGCAACGCCTGCACCTGAACCGCGCCAGAATTTACGTCAGCGCCCAGAACCCGTTCACGTTCACGAAGTACAGCGGCTACAACCCGGAAGTGAGCAGCCGCCCCGACAACTCCCTGTCGCAGGGTGAAGATTATGGCACGTACCCACTCGCCAAAACCACCTCGATCGGCCTCAACCTCAGCTTCTAAATCCACCCAACGATATGAACAAGGAAACACAGTCTATTCGGCAATCGGTCTTTCGTCCATCACTGCGCAAAACCGTCGCCCTTTCTCTGCTGATCATAGGCCTTTCCGCCTGTCAGCAGGGGTTTCTCGACCTGAAGCCGCTGTCGCAGCCGAACGTCGACAACTTCTACAAGACCGCCAACGACTTTGGCAACGCCGTGAACGGGGCCTACGACGTGCTGCAATCAGCCAATCAGTATGGCGGTGATTTCAACACGCTGCTCGAAGCCCGGAGCGATAATGTGCTCGACAATGACCCATCGTCCAATGCGGGCCTGCGCTACAACATCGACCGGTTTATCGAGCCAACCACCAACTCACTCCTGCGCGATACCTGGGGCAGTCTGTACACCGGCATCAACCGAACTAACCTGATTCTGGATAAGATCGATGCGGCCGCCGTTGCGGGGGTAGCCTTCGACAATACGCTGAAGAACCGGTACAAGGGCGAGGCACAGTTTATCCGTGCCCTCTCGTATTTCAATCTGGTCAGGTTGTGGGGGAAAGTGCCACTGGTCCTCAAAGCCGGTTCCACGACCGACTCGCGTTCATACGTCCGCAATGAGGTAGCCGAGGTATATGCAGCCATTGAAAAGGACCTGACCGATGCGGCGGCCAATCTGCCTGCCAATTACACAGGCGCCGATGTAGGCCGGGCCACGTCGGGCGCGGCAAAAGGATTACTGGGCAAGGTGCTCGTGACCGAAAAGAAGTTTAGCCAGGCGGCTACGGTGTTGCGCGAAGTCATCAGCGCAGGTACGTATCGTCTGTTGCCGAACGTGGCCGATGTGTTCGCCGTCACCAATAAAAACAACGCCGAAATTGTGTTTGCGGTGAAGTTTAAGAAGGGTGTCGGCGGTGCCTTACCCGAGGGCCATGCGCTGTGGTACGGCACCAACATCGGTGACAACATCGAGGCGTCACTCCGGGCGGCGTATCCAACGGGTGATGCACGCAGGGCCCTGACGGTGCAGATTCCCGTGCCGAGCAACGTCAACGTGGTACCCCGTAAGTTTTATGACGAGTTCTCGGCCATAAACGACGTAGGCAACGATTTTCCGGTGCTGCGCTACGCCGATGTGCTTCTGTTGTATGCTGAAGCCGTGAACGAATCAGCCGCTCAGTTTAGCGCCGACGCCCTGGCGGCGGTCAATCAGGTACGTTCGCGGGCGGGAGCACCAGTGTACACGGAAGCGCAGCTCGGCGGGATGCAAGCTACCTTCCGTGAAGCGATCATCAACGAACGTCGACTTGAGCTGGCGCTGGAAAATGACCGCTGGTTTGATCTGGTCCGCACCGGAAAGGCTGTGGATGCACTGAAAGTAACCGGCATTACGGTACCCGCTAACCGGCTCATCTACCCCATTCCCCAATCGGAAATCGATACGTATAACAATCCAACGACGTTTGCCCAGAATCCGGGCTATTGACCCTGGACGTTGCTTCGTGTCTTAAACTTTTCACATTCGTTGTATTCGGCTTTTTTTGTCATCCCGACGTCAGGAGCGGTCCGCCGTTGCGGGATGACAAAAACTATCATTCACCCTCACCAGCATGCAACCCATCCAAACGCTTTCTTCCAAACTTCCCCGCGTCGGTACCACGATTTTTACCGTCATGTCGAAACTGGCGGCCGACGTGGGGGCGTTGAACCTGTCGCAGGGATTTCCAAGCTTTCCAGCTGACCCGGCGTTGCTTGACCTGGTGACGAAAGCGCTGCGGGCGAACCACAACCAGTACGCGCCGATGGCAGGTGTACCGGTGCTGCGCGAAGCCATTGCGCAGAAAACCGCTGATGTTTATGGCATCAATTACAATCCGGATACAGAAATAACCATTACATCGGGCGCGACCGAAGCGCTGTACGCCGCTATTACAGCAGTGGTGCAGCCCGGCGATGAGGTGATCGTATTCGAACCCGCCTACGACAGCTACGTACCGGCGATCGAGCTGGCCGGAGGCATACCCGTTTACATCACCCTCACCCCACCCGACTATGCCATTGACTGGACGCAGGTAGCGGAACAAATGACAGAACGTACCCGGCTGATTCTGGTCAATACACCCCACAACCCTACCGGCCGCGTCTGGACAAGGGACGACCTGGACCAGTTGGCCGACCTGATCGGCGACCGCGATATCTTCGTGATTGCTGATGAAGTCTACGAGCATATCACCTTCGACAGACGGCCGCACGTGTCGCTCATGCAGCATCCAGTTTTACAGGAACGCACGTTTGTGGTTGGCTCCTTCGGGAAGACGTTTCATGTTACGGGCTGGAAAATTGGCTATTGCCTCGCTCCTGCTGACTTAACAGTCGAATTTCGGAAAATCCACCAATTCCTGACCTTCAGCGTGTCGACGCCGATGCAGTATGCGCTGGCCGAGTACCTGCAACAGCCTGAACGGTATCTGGAACTCCCGGCTTTCTACCAGCAGAAGCGCGATCTGTTCCTGCAAGCCATCGCCGGGTCCCGGTTCAGGTACGTTCCTACCGAAGGTACGTTCTTCCAGAATGTATCCTACGAAGCCATCACCGACGAACCGGACTACGACCTGGCAATTCGCCTGACGAAAGAAATCGGCGTGGCGTCTATTCCCGTTTCTGTTTTCTACGATCAGAAGAATGACTATAAGATTCTTCGCTTCTGCTTCGCCAAAGACGACGATACGCTGCTCCGCGCCGGCGAACGATTGGTAAAATGGACAAATCTGTAGATGGCGTATCCCCCCACCCCCATACTATGACACCGCGCATTCAGCCACTGCCCGAATCGGCCGCTTCCGATGCGTTGAAAGCGGCTTGGGCCAGGCACATCGATGAGTATCCCGGCTCGCGGATTACCAACATGAAAGCCACGCTGAGTCATTCACCGCTGGCGTTCGACGTGTACATGCAATGGTATCCGCTGTATCATGCCGTAATCGGCATTGTCGGGGAGCGGTCGGCGTATTTGTTTGCGCACGCGATTTCAGAAGCGAGCAACTGCCCGCTTTGCACTACGTTTTTCCGCAAGATCATCATTCAAAACGGTGAGCGGCCCGAAGACCTGCACCTGACCGACGACGAGCAGCACCTGCTTGACTTCGGCGCCGCCATTGCCCAAAACCGGGGTGACGTACCTGACGAGGTCTACGACCCCATCCGGCAGCGGTTTTCGGCACCGGAAGTCGTTACCCTTGTTGCCTTCGCCGGGCAGATGATCGCCACGAACCTGATCAATAACGTGCTGCATGTCAGCATTGATGAGTACCTCTACCCTTATTTGCCCTTAACCCAATCTTCCCATCATGCCTGACTTGTCTACAAACCGGACCACCCCTAAAGTCGCCTTCATCACGGGTGCCGCCCACGGACAGGGCCGGGCCGTAGCGCTGGCGTTAGCTAAAGAAGGTGTCAATATCGTTGCGTTCGACGTCGCCAAAAACCTGACGTACCCAGCCTACACCTTCGGCTCAGCCGATGAACTGACGCAGTTGAAAGTGGATGTGGAAGCCTTAGGGGCGGATTGTTTGCCCGTGACGGGCGATGTGCGAAACGACGCCGACGTGACCCGCGCCGTGGAGCAGGCGATGGCTGAATTCGGGCGGATCGACATCCTGTTCAACAACGCGGGTATCTGTGCCTACGGGCTGGCCCACGAACTCACCGAAGACGCCTGGGATGCCATGCTTGACATCAACCTCAAGGGTGCCTGGCTGGTGGCGAGGCGCGTTATTCCGGTGATGATGGAACAGAAATCGGGCGTTATCATCAACAATTCAAGCATTGCCGGTCTACGGGGCATGGGGCGATTAAGCCATTACGCCGCCTCTAAATGGGGGCTCGTCGGCCTGACTAAATCATGGGCTATTGAACTGGCACCCTACAACATACGGGTCAATTCCATACACCCAACGGGCGTCAATACGCCCATGAACGACGGACTGGCAGCGTTGGAAGGCACCACCACGCAGGAAATTGCCGAACGGTCGGCGGGAAATTTATTGCCGGTTCCCTGGGTTGAACCAGAAGACGTGTCGGCGATGGTGCTGTATCTGGTCTCCGACGGGGCACGCTACATCACTGGTTCCCAATTCGTGCTCGACGCAGGTTTGCTGACGCGTTAATAGCTATTTCTCAACGTACCTATGCGCATTAAATCGCTTGAACGACTACGGCAGGAAGCCGCGGCTAGTGACTCATCGACCCTTAAACGATCGCTGGGCGCGTTCAACTTAGTAGCCATCGGCATTGGCGTCATTATCGGCGCGGGGCTGTTTTCCCTCACAGGCATTGCCGCCGCCAACCACGCCGGGCCAGCCGTGACACTTTCCTTCGTGGTGGCCGCTGTGGGTTGTGCGTTCAGCGCCCTGTGCTACGCTGAATTTGCCGCGATGGTACCTATTTCGGGGAGTGCCTATACGTATGCCTACGCCACGCTGGGCGAACTCTTCGCCTGGATCATCGGCTGGGACCTGGTGCTCGAATACTCCGTCGGGGCGGCTACGGTGGCTATCAGCTGGTCGCAATACCTCAACCGGTTTTTGGGAAACTATGGGCTGCACGTCCCCCCTCAACTCATGCTGTCGCCGTTTGAAACGGCAACCGGCGCCGATGGGTCAGTCGTAACGGGCTTCATGAACGTACCTGCGGTACTGATCGTAGTGCTCATCACCAGCATCATCATTCGCGGTACGTCGGGTTCGGCTATTTTCAACGCTATCGTTGTAACGCTGAAAGTGCTGGTCGTACTCGTCTTTATCGCCCTCGGCTGGCAGTACATCGACCCGGCCAATTACCAGCCCTATATTCCGGCCAACACGGGTACGTTCGGTGAATACGGCTGGAGCGGGGTTTTGCGGGGCGCGGGCGTCGTGTTCTTCGTCTTTATCGGCTTCGACATTGTGGCCACGATGGCGCAGGAAGCCAAAAATCCGCAGCGCGATATGCCCATTGGTATCATTGGCTCGCTGGTAGTCTGCACCATCCTGTTCGTCTTGTTTGGCTACGTCATGACCGGCATGGCCAACTACACCGAGTTTAAAAACAGCGCGGCTCCGGTGGCCATTGCCATTGAAAAAACGCCCTACCGCTGGTTAGGGCAGCTCATCATCGGCGCCATTCTGATCGGCTACACATCCGTCATTCTGGTCGATCTGCTGGGACAGTCGCGGGTATTTTTCTCGATGAGCCGCGATGGGCTGCTGCCAAAGGCATTCTCTGAGATTCATCCCCGGTTTCGTACGCCCTGGAAAGCCAACGTACTGCTGTGCGTTTTCATCGGCCTGTTTGCCGGTTTTGTACCCATTCGGGTGGTGGGTGAAATGACGAGCATCGGTACGTTGCTGGCCTTCGTGATGGTCTGCATCGGCATTCTGATCCTGCGCAAAAAACAGCCCGACGCCCCCCGCGCTTTCCGTACCCCCTGGGTGCCCGTGGTGCCGATTCTGGGCATCCTGACCTGCCTCGTGATGATGGTCTCCTTACCCGGCGACACCTGGTTGCGGCTCGTGATCTGGCTGGCGATTGGCCTGGTGATCTATTTTGCCTACGGCAAAAAACGCAGTAAACTGCATCTTTCATCCGAGAACGATGATTTGGATCACCCGCGAACGTCCGAAGATTGACCGCATTGCCTGCCCCTGGCTCATCCGCCGCTTTATCGACCCCGAGGCCCAAATTGTGTTCGTTCCCGCCGACGATGTACTGAGCCAGGCCGAGGCCCTGGGCGCAACGCCCTTCGACGTACCCGGCGTTGAGTTTTCGCATTACGGCACCGACTGTACCTTCGATTATTTCCTGAAGAAGTACGACCTCCGCGACCCGGCTCTGCACACCATGGCCCCCATTGTGCGCGGAGCCGACACCGACAACCACGCCCTGGCCGAGCAGGCAGCCGGACTCTGGGCCATCTCAGCGGGGCTGGCGTACAACCTGCCAAACGACGAGGAATTGTTGGCTCAGGGCATGGTCCTCTACGATGCGCTCTACAGCTGGGCAACGTACCTGCAACACGAAAAACACACGCAGAACCCCACCGAAAACCGCCTGATTCAGGTGATGGCAACGTACCTGGCCGCGCAAAAAACGGCCCGTAAGCGAACACCCGCCTGGATCAGCGAACTCGAATCCCTGATTCAGGACCATGTCGACACGAACTTAAGCATCAGCCTCAAAGGCATTTCGGAAGCGGTGCAGCTAAATCCAACGTACCTGTCGCGGGAGTTCGCCACCCACTTCGATAACCTGACCTTCGGCGAGTATATCCGGAAACTACGCATCGAAAAAGCCATTCAACTCCTCGATCAACCCGACCATTCGCTGCTCGACATTGCCTATCTGACGGGCTTCTCCGACCAGAGCCATTTCACCCGCGTCTTCAAAAAATTCGTGGGCAAAAGCCCGTCGGCCTACCGGAAAGAAGGGCAGAAAAGTAAAGAATCGGCCAAAGGTTAATTCTGTTCTATGCCAATGTAATGTGGGTTCGTAGCCTTGCAACCGGGTTTGGTACGGGTACGCCGCAACCAGCCCGTTCAACGGTATGTTAACCATGCTCCACGCCTACTCCACCCTTTGCCGGGCTGTGTTTTTCCGGCCCATCTGGCTGCCAACCACGAGCCTACTGTTAACCCTGGTTACATTTGCAACGTGCGCCCAGCAAACACCCGCCCCGCACGACTATCCGCGCATGGTGCTGTATCAGGGTATTCTTCACCCGATCGTAACGTTCAGTCAGGATGCGCCGGTGGTCAATTTTAAAAACTTTTACCAGGTGGGTTTTCCTGTCGGAGTCAACATCTGGAAAACGGCCAACATTGGCTATTCGCTGGAAATCGTGCCGTTTATCCGATCCGAAGCGGGTGTCAGCCGGGTCAACAATGTGTTGTTTCATCCCGGCGTGCTGGTGGGGCTGGGTAAAGGGTTTACGCTCGCTAATCGGCTGGCGTTTGAAACCGGTGGGCGCTATGGGGTTACGCCTGTATTGAACAAAACCTTCCGCAGACCCGGCCCAGTGAATTATTTCTTGGCCGTGCCCATTCCGGTACGTTTCGGGAATGACCGCCCTGCTACTATCACGCTTGGTTTCCAGTTTGGCCTTGCTTTCTGACGTGTTGAGATGAAGCGGAGTACCAAGCGCGGCTCACTCTCTTTCCCAGTTTCCTGATCGATCAACAGCATCTTTTCCGTTATTTTTTCAGACAGATTCCCACAGTATTTCCAGCGAGCGTTTGATAAGCGGACTAGTAACAGTTCATACACAGGCAGTGCGTTTTATACGAACGGCTTATTTGATCGCGTGTTTATCAAAATAGGTTCGCATAAATAGCATCTGGTAAATCACGGCATTATTCCAATAGGTCCAGTTATGAGCCCCCGGTCGGGTAATGTAGTCGTGCGCAATGTTGCGCTCCAGTAGCTTTTCATGCAGGTTATTATTCACCCGAAAAAAGAAGTCTTCCGTTCCGCAGTCGATGATCAGCGACAAGGCCCCCGGCGTGAGTAGATAAAGAAGGTTAATGACCGTGTTCTGTTCCCAGCGCTCCGGAAACTGACTATATGCCCCTAATCGCTTAGCCATGTCCCAGTTATTGGGAAACGGCCGAATGTCTACGCCGCCACTCATGCTGCCCGCTGCTCCGAACACATTCTGGTGTCTGAACGCCAGATACAAGGCCCCATGTCCGCCCATACTCAAGCCGGTAATAGCGCGTCCAGACCGGTTTTTGATGGTTTTGTAATGGTTATCAACCCAACTGACCAGTTCATCGGCCACATAGGTTTCGTAGCGAAATGATGGATCGGCGGGGCTATCGAAGTACCAGCTACCAACGTTCCCATCCGGGCAAACAACGATCATCTGGTAGGTGTCGGCGGCTTTACCAAGCCCGGCTACTTTCTTTGGCCAGTCACTGTAGTTACCACCATACCCATGCAATAGATACAGGACGGGCAATTCCTTGCCATCGGCATACGAATCGGGCGTGATCACGACGGCCTTGATTGTCTTGTTCATCGATGCGCTGGTTGTTGCCACCGTATCAATTTTCGACGCTTGTCCCGGTTGGTTAAATACCAGTACAAAACTGACTATGACCAAGGCGCGAATGATGGCCAGCATTGACATCTGTAACATATACTGAGTTGGAGTAAGTTGATTAAATGCTTCACTCTAGTAAGTCCGCCCAAGGTGAAACTTACGCAGTCACCGGTATAATTAACTAGAATTTGCGGTGTTGCTGACAGGCAGTCAGACCAATGTGCATGCGCAGTGACTAGTCAGCTGGTAGTGCCTGAATCAGTGATATGATTCGAGTACGACTGTACCTTTTTTCCGTATCCGTATAGGTAACAAACGGAAAACCCTCCAACTCATCAAGTAGTAGCGGGGCCAATCTGGCAGGCCGGACGGAACTCGCTTCTGCTTAAGCCATTAGTCAGACCAGAGGCATACAATAGCCTTAATTAATCGTAGAGGCGGCTTCTTTTTTTGACTGATTGGACGCGGTTAAGTTAGTATAGCCACTCAGTAGATTTTAAACGCTATCTACCTACTGTGCTCCATCTTTATCTTAGTAATGTATCAAATAGCCAATTATATGAACCAAAAATTACTTCTTCTTTTCCTGTGGATACTGGCCACCGCCAACACCTGGGCGCAGACCGGGCCGTCGACGCTTCTGCCTTCTCCGCGCCGGGTGGCCGGGCCGATGGCTCAACCGGTAACCGGCAACTGGTCGGCCCGGCAGGCCGCCGCTACGACCATTCGCTATGTCAAAGCGGGCGCCTCGGGTACCGGCTCATCCTGGAGCAATGCGTCGGGGGATTTGCAGGCCATGATCGACGCGTCGGCGTCAGGCGATCAGGTCTGGATTTCAGGCGGTATCTATAAGCCAACTACAGCAGGCTTATCAGATCCGCGTACGGCCACTTTTTCGCTTAAGAACGGGGTGAGCGTACTGGGTGGGTTCACCGGAGTCACTGGTACGGAGGGCAACATTGCTACACGCACGGCCATGCCTTCGTCCACTACTATATCTGGAGACATTGGTACAATTGATGACAATAGCGATAACAGCTATCACGTGATCAGAAATGAAGGAAATGGAGTAACCAGCTCAGCCGTTATTGATGGGGTTACCATTACGGGCGGGAACGCAAATAGCAGTTCCTCTTTTAATGGCACCTATGGGGGAGGTATGTTCAATAATGGGGGAAGCCCGACCATCAGCAACTGCTTATTTACCCAAAACTATGGCAACTTCGGCGGGGGGCTGTGCATTAGTTATTCGTCGGTAGTTCGGGTGACCAACTGTTATTTTTTGAACAACTCTGGAGTTATTGGGGCATTCTACGAGGCGGAAAATACGAACTCAGTCGTCACAAACTGCCACTTCGAACAACATAAGCCAGCGCCTTTCAGTTACGTGACTAGCGGTGAGATGGCCAGTACGTTGATCAACTGCACTTTTCGTGACAATAGCACAGCGGTTTACACACAGGCCCCTGCAACGGCCAACATAACCAACGGGCTGCTGTGGAACAACGGGGGGAGCAGTGCCCTACAGGGTCCCGGCATTACGGTGAGCTACTCGCTGTTGGAGCCAGGGACTACCAACTACACCGATGGGGGCAATAACAGGATGGCTACATTCTCGCCCTTTGAAAACGCGGCGGGTCCCGCCCTCAAATCCTGCGCCCCGGCCATCGATGCGGGTAACAATGCCGTCAATACCACCACCACCGATGTGCTGGGCAATACCCGTAAGGTGCGCACCATTGATATAGGGGCTGCTGAGTTTGGTGGCACCACCACCCAGGCGGCCACCTTCAGCGACCTGAGTCAGTCAGCCGCTGCCGTCTGCGTGGGGCAGAGTGTCACCTTGACCGCTACTCTGACTGGTACGGGGCCTTTTACGCTGGAGTTGTTTCGCGATAATGTGAGAATCAACGGCCCAACTACTATTGACGTTTCCGCCCGCATTGCGGCCAGTCCGGCCATTGGCCAGAGCGGCTCCTACCAGTTCGTGGCCACCAGTGCCTGCAACAGCGTGACCACTACGTATGCCGCCATTACGGCTAACCCCTTGCCTACTAGGTATACGGTGAGCGGGGGCGGGGCCTTCTGCGCCGGGAACACTGCCCCGAACGTGGGCCTGACTGGCTCACAGACGGGCGTCAATTACCAACTCCTACGGGGAACTACCCCCGTAGGCAATCCCGTGGCCGGTACAGGCAGCGCCCTCAGCTTTGGGCCTCAGGCCACGGCGGGCACTTACACCGTACAGGCCACCAACGCTACCACCAGCTGCCAGCAAACCATGACGGGGTCGGTGACCGTGACCAGTAACCCCCTGCCTACACAATTCGCCCTGACCGGCGGCGGTGCGTACTGCGCGGGCACAACGCCCCCCTCCGTCGGCTTGGCTGGCTCGCAGACGGGTGTTAACTACCAACTGCTACGGGGCACGACCCCGGTGGGTAGCTCTGTAGCGGGAACGGGGCAGGCGTTAAGCTTCGGCGCCCAGGCCACGGCAGGTACGTACACCGTACTAGCCACCAACGCTACCACTACCTGCAGCCGGACCATGACGGGCTCCGCCACAGTGACGGTCAACCCCACGCCCGTTCTTACCATCACTACTCCGCCAGCGGTCTGCGCCCCTACTACTGTGGACCTCACCCGGTATGTGACCAGTGATATTCCCGCCACGATCCGCTTCTTTACGGATGCCGCGCGAACCCAAGCCGTAGCTACGCCCGCCGCCGTCGCCACGGGCGGCACCTACTACGTGCAGGCCACCACTGAACAGGGCTGCATCAGCAATGGCAGCATCGTGGTGACGATCAACCAACCGCCTATGGTGATCATCACCCCCTCGGCCCTGACCGGCTGCGCGGGTACGATCATCACCCTATCAGCGCAAGGGGCCGACCGCTACGTCTGGAACACGGGAGCCACCACCACCTCGATCCCCGTCACCGCCACCGGCACGGGCGTCTACTCGGTGACAGGCACCATCACCAGCACGGGCTGCTCGGCTACCGCCAGCCAATCCATCACCATCTATCCCCTGCCCAACGCCCCCAGCTTGCTGACCCAGACCGGGCAACGCTACCCCGGTGGGCAGTCCAGCGTGAGCGTCGATGTCAATTCGGGCAACGTTAATCTGGTCGTGGGTGGCTGTAATGGCACCATCAACTGGACGGGACCAGCGGGAAGCTCAGGTACTAGCAGTCCCATTGTCGTATCGACAGACCGGGTAGGCCAGTTTGTGTACACCGCCACCTGCACCAGTGCTCAGGGCTGTACAAGCTTGCCGACCAGCGCCACGGTGACCGTGCAGGGCCGCTTGACGGTGCTGCACCGGGACGTGGACAACTACGCCGACAACAACGCCATCCAGCCCCTGCTGGTGCTGCAAAACCAGGGTAACAGCGCCCTGCCCCTGTCGCGCCTGACCTTGCGCTATTACCTGACCGTGGAGGGCAACAGCGCCCTGAGCAACCTCTCGGTGAACTACGCCCAGGTAGGCAATGGGAACGTACGCCTTCGCTACGTACCGCTAACGCCTGCCCAGTCTGGAGCCGCTGGCTACGTGGAGGTGAGCTTTACGGCCGGGGCGGGCAGCCTGGCAGCCGGGGCCAGCTCGGGACCCATTCAGGCGTACTTTGCCAAGAGTGACTACGGCTCACTCTTTGAGCCCGATGACTACTCGTATAACCCCCTGCGCGACCAGCTCACGGCTACTCAGCGCATCACAGCCTATTATGACGGGGTGCTGATTGCCGGTATCGAGCCAGGAAGCACCGCCCAGGTACGTTCGGTGCGGGCACTGACCGAGAGCCGCAACGGCCCCTCGGCTACCCAGATCAACACCGTGCTGGAGGTGCGCAACGAGGGTACGGTGGCCATCAGTTACAGTGATTTGCGGGCGCGCTACTACTTTACCTCCGATGGCGCCGAACGCCTGCAGGTGGAAGTCGATGAGGGCAACGTGAGTGCGCAACTGGTGGCGCTGAATCCCGCGGTGGCCGGGGCGAATTACTACCTGGAGATTCGCTACAACCAGGGGGGGCAACTGGCACCGGGTGCTAGCACGGGTGCCGTCCGTTACCGCATCAGCAAGCCCGATGGGGGGCGCTTTGACCAAACAAATGATTACTCCTACCAGGAGCAGCCCGCCGAGCGCAGTCAGAACAGCCGGGTGACGGTCTACGTAGGCCAGGAGTTGGTGTGGGGTACCCCTCCCTCGGGAGCGGCCCGGCTGGCGGCTGGCTTGGCCAATGAGCCCGGCACAAGGCTAACGGTAACGCTGTTGGGAAACCCCATCGCTGGCGACGTGGTGGAAGCGCTGGTGGGGGGAGCCGCTGGTCAGGCCTTAACACTGCAACTAACTGACCTGCAGGGTCGGGTAGTGGCTCGTCAGGGGATCGAAGCGGCTTCAGCCAGTGAGCGGGTAAAGCTAAGCGCGAGCCAGGCGGCGAGCGGCATGCTGCTTCTGCAGGTGAGCACGCCTACCCAAACCCAGACGGTGAAGGTGCTCAAAGGCCAGTAGTAGTGTGATAAGCCCAGTGCGAACAGCCTGCCCAGAACTGGGCAGGCTGTTTTTGCGTAGAGCCACTTTGGAACTTGATTCCATCAAACTGTTGCCTGGTTCGGGCGTGGTGTATCAGCTGAACGCTCATCAGCAGCCCGAAACCCAGTTACGGCAATTACCAGGAAACTACCCGCGTCAGGATGCTCTGTCTGCAAGCGGTGATCAGCCAAAATAAAGCTAAAGAGAGGATCTAAGCCCGTTAAAAGGGTGTCCACCTACTCAGTAAGCGCGGGGAGGGGCGCTGGCTTTACGCTATTATGCCTAGTATTGGGGCATGAAGCAACTCTTATACACCAACCCGGCGAATGTAACCGCCCTGATCGCCCGCCTGGCGCTGGCCATTACCATCTTTCCCCATGGCGCGCAGAAGCTACTGGGCTGGTTCGGCGGCAATGGCTTTGCGGGGACGATGAGCTTTTTGACGGGGGCGGCCGGACTGCCCTGGATAGTGGGTCTGTTAGTCATCCTGATTGAGTTTTTTGCGCCCCTGCTGCTGGTACTGGGTCTGGCCACCCGCCTGGCCGCCCTGGGCATACTGGGTAATTTTATTGGCATTGTGCTCAGCGCCCATCTGCACAGTGGATTCTTTATGAACTGGCAGGCGGAGGCGGGCAAAGAAGAGGGCCTCGAATACTTTATTCTCTTGTTCGGTTTGACGCTGATCAGTCTTATTGCCGGGGGGGGCAAGGCCAGCGTAGACGCGCTGGTTAATCATAATCGTCCGTAGGCTACAGGGCAACTGAAACAGTACGGTAAGTAGTTAAAGAAAGGCGAAACTGACTGACAGGTAACTGCCAGTTGCCTGTTGATTGAAGCCTCCCTGCGTTGACTACTGCATTCCAAAATTGCAGAAGGTCGACCGGCTATTTGCTCTGTATCAGTCGGGGGCTTACCCTTATTCTCCTCAGACTTACATCCGTGACGTGATCGCCCCACTAATTGGCATTGAGGGCCACCTGACGGTTAAAATCGCACGTAAAACAGCAGCGAACATATTCCACGATAATGGATTAAGCGTATCACAGGTTAGCCAGGTTCTTGGTCACTGTAAGGTAGAGACCACCGAGCGCCATTATTTTCGAACCCCAGCCCAACCGGTAACCAATGGCCTGAAAAGCAGTGGTATTACACGGCGGATGTAGCTTTAATGAGCGTCAACAAATAGGCCGCGGGTGCTACTGTCTAAAACTATTTGTAACCTAGTTGTGACTTATTGATCTGCAAGCGGTCATATAGGCGTGACTACCAAAAAAATCTCCATCATTCACACGCCAGGAGCACTGGTCAACCTGCTCACTTGGTCAGTAGTGTTGCTTTGCTCGCTAGCCACTGCCTGGGTATTGTGGCGCATCGTTGGCGGCTGGCTTTAACGTTTGCCGGCCTTGCACACGCTGCCAGTACGCAGGTAAACGGAGAAAGCCCCTCATAGCGAGGGGCTTTCTTGTTATATGGCAGTCGAATCATACTATTTGTATTTGAGTCATTACGTTGCCGGGAAATAGAAAGAGAGACGAATAGTTAGTAAGAAAGTCTCAAATAAGTACACCTTCAGAATTGGTTTGGGAATTGGGATTCCTCAAGTTGTCCTTGACACCATACCGCTGGGATCGGAAATCAAGTAGTAGGTGGTGGTCGGTTTCTGGCTAGTCGATTAAGGCAACAAAGCCGTCCGGTTGCTCAGGCGGCCTTGTTGTGCATGTGAGCTATAGCTATATAGCAGTGGCCTATTTGTTAATCGAGTGATAGGCCAGTCGATTATGGTAACTGCCCCTGTATTGACTGGCATTGCCTTGTATCATCACTTGGGAGGTAAGATTGTCGACTTATACCAGTATGATCGCAACATGGCTACGTAGTCCCGCCACTCCTGGGGTTCATCGGGCTTGGTAGTGAATGAAACTGCCCCGCCGCTGTACGCCTCTTTTACCTTAGCCTCGTCGTCAACGCTACTAAAAATAATAATGGGTACTTGCCCGTTGAGTCTTGATCGTAAGCGGGGCAATAGGGCCAACCCATCGACCTCCTGCCGTAGATCAATGTCCAGCAAAATGAGCTGAGGTATAGTGGTTGTCGGATCGTTCAGATAAACCATTGTTTCCCGCGCAGAGGTAGTGCTTATAAAGCTGGCTTCGGGGAATACTTTCTTAGCTGATAGACTCAACAGTTCACTGATGGGCGGTTCGTCGTCAACGACCAAAATAAGGAAAGGTGTATTAGAGGGCATACTATGCGTGATATGATAAGCGAAAGGCTATTCCTGGACCCCTCTCTGCCAAAACATAATCTCTTTTATCGTCTTTTGTTCTAATTATTCCCCCTAAGGCTCATTCTACTATCTGATTGTGTCGATTTGATTCGTAAAAAGTCCTAACCACCCGTAACACTAGTGGTTCATCAGCCAACTGTCGGCCTTGTGTGTCCAATGGGAAGGTGGCTTGTATCTCTTCCAGTTGTGCATGGCTAATCGTTTCATAACCCATGCTGAAGCCCGCAAACAGCCGCTGAGTAATCGGCCGGGTTAAAATACGCTCTACCTGCCGATGGCGGAAGTCGGTTTCAATCCGTTGGTACATGGCCTCTACCTGCTTGGAATCGCCTTCCAGTACCTGAATAATACTGCCTCTCACGTAAAGCATAATGCCCGTGATACCCAGTCGAGTGTTGTTGCGCCTACTCACGTCAAGAATGGGCGCTATTTGCAACTCAAAGGGCTCAACGGCCTGGCTAAAATAAACAATGCATGATTCCATAACGTATTAAGCGAACCTATCTTTTAAGTGATAAAATGGTTAACGAAAGGAAAAGTTTACAAAAAAAAGCAGACCAACACCGTCAGCCTGCTTTTTTTTATTCCGAATCATCCGGTGCAGATCATCTCCGCCAGATGGTCGCTTCCGTTTGTTGGTATCACTCATTGTTTAAGCTAAGCTAGTAATAGCGAGTACATACTGTATCGGCAATGGAAAAATGAAACTACGGTTTCTCATCAGGGCTTTTTAGGAGATTTGTCCATTCCTCCTCCAATTGTCGTATAGCGGTCGAAGAAGGAGAGCCATCAAAGCCTTCAATGGGCAGTGGGATGATACGTGATTGATCCAGTAGCCGTACATCTACTAGCACAAAGCCCGTACCGACAAGATCATTCAGAAAATCGAATCCTTCTTCCAAGCTGAGGATTTGAGCGGAAAATGAACGGATGTCTGTAGGACTAAACAGGGCAGTTATGAAAATAACCATATCGCCTAGTTGAGAAGTAGGTGAAACCAGCGATTAAATTTATTATTACCTATAACGAAGATGCACCAATGTATAAAGCTTCGGCCCAATGTAGCAGTGGCTCTTTATATAACGGAACGAATATGTGATAAGAGGTAGCGTTGCAGATGAGTGTAGACTCCAAGTTTAGTGCGTTAGTAGTTTACTTAACTTTCATGCTATCCCTTTATTGCCGGATTGCGCGGAGAATAACCGTCTAAGAAAAAGGGGAGGCTTAGATAGCGTATGCTTCTTATCGAAAGAGACACTAGCTAAAGGTTGCGCCCAATGAACAATATGTTACTTTATTCAACATAAGGTAATTTACAAAATATAGGCCAGCAAAAAGCCCGACTATGACTAGTTGGGCTTTAGTGTTTCTGATAGAGTAATATGTAAGCCTGCTGCTAAAGGAAGGTTTCAGTTTCTTGAGCCTTATCGTTCCAGCGCTTCATCAAACGTTCCATCAGTTCGTTTGACTCCTGTACAGAGGTGGGTTTAACCATAAACTGGTTTGCTCCCAGGAAAAGCGCTTTGTGTCGTTCCAATTCTCGGCCCGCTGTCGTTATCATGACGATATAGATATGCTGATAAGCCTCATTGGCCCGTATATGGCTCAACGCTTCAAACCCATCCATACGGGGCATGTTGACGTCGAGTAATATCAGGTCGGGTAACACTTGACATTGGGACAAATCATCTAATAACTCTTCTCCGTTTGACAGACTAACTACTTGATGAGTGGGAGCATACTTATAAAGTTGCTGGCGAAACAATAATTGGTCGTCTTCATCATCATCGACCAGGAGAATAATATTGCTTTGTGCTTGTGCCATAGTTGTTAAGCATAACCGCTTTTTGAACAGCTGTGTTTATTGGAAGAACATTTAGAAAATAGATTCATCACAGCAGCCGGGTTCTCATTGTCCAAACAACATCATTGAAATTTACCACAGTATCATTAGTAAAAGCGATAAGCGCAATCGGGCTCATGCCTATTAGAAAACACGAACGCTACTTAACAGAAACAGCCCGGCAACATTCGATTACGTAGACTGTTATACTTATTATTGGGTAGCACCCTTCTTACATGTGAGTAGTTAACAAAAGCCCCAGTCATTGATGAGTTGAGGCTTTTTATGTATTAGTTCGGGCGTATCGGCTTCTTTTGTCAGGTTACTTAGGCAGCTTCTCTTCTGGCTTGCCAAGTTCACGAAGAGCAGTTACACGTCGACGGAAACAACTACCAACATATCGTCTGTCAAATGGACATAGAGCGCCTTCCCCTTTTCAGACGGTCGAACTACGCAGGTGGGATTGATTAGTATGAACACTACCCGCAAGTCCCAACCTGCTTCAGAACTCACCCGTTGGCAGAAAATAAGAGTCCTTGTCGATGGGCTCAATGCCATCACTTGGCTAGTCGACTTAGCCCAGAAGATTGAGGAAGCTTAATAACTCCGTAACAGCTGTCTATGGGTAACGGTATTCCCCCCGAGCAGTGCACCCGAAAAGAGTTAACAGTCTCATTATCAACGGATATAGTATTCATACATTTTCCCCAGTGCAGGACCTCTCTGCGCCCCATGGAACGGTCGTAATTAGTTATGAAAAGCAGGGTATTGGTCTGCTCCTTATATTCTCTACATTTGACTCTTGGCTAATTATGTATTAAGCCGTCAATTAACTTCCTCTCACTTATGGAATCGTGCATTGTCTACTTTAGCCGGGCCATTGAGCCATTCGAAATAGGCCCCTTGCTTGCACAGAGTCAGCGCAATAATACCCGATGGGGTATTACCGGCGTTACCCTCTACGTGCGGGGTAGCGTTGTCCAAGTGTTAGAGGGAGAGGATCAGGTGTTAAGGGCGCTCTACCAACGCATCGAAGCAGACCCGCGACATCACCAAGTCGAACACATTTTGACCCGGCCTATTACCCAGCGTTTATTTTCAACGTGGAGTATGGGCTACGAGACCATCAGCGACTCACAGTTAGAGGAAATACATACAGCCGGTGCCTTAAGTGAAGATGAGTCTACCTTCGGGGAAGAGCCCCTGGTACTACGGATCATTCGTACCTTTTACGAAGCCAACCGCCACAATCAGATGCCTTCTCTCTCCTACTAATTACACTTGTTTTAATCGAATCTTGCCTATAGTAGTTGTACAGGTATGGCAAGAGTTACCAATGAGTGGGATGATCGATCTGATCAATCCGACGAGCAGCAATGGCAAGCGCATCTAGCCTACGAGACCAAAACTCGAATAGCGCTCGAGGCGCAGCAAAAAGAAGAGGAAGAACAGTCGTATCTCTATGAGATCAATCTGACCGACCGGGCCCTGCTGACTGCTCGACACCAGGAGGAGCGCAAAGCGTTGTTACACCAGCACCGGGCCATGCGCATAGGCTTACGCAAAAGCCATGATCAGGGAGAGTAAAGAAATTAACCGATTATAACCTGTAGCTAGGCCGGGGGATATTACCCCTTGCTCTGTACTCATGAATCATTAACTCACTTAGCCTCAGCGGCTACCAATTGTAGGGCGTTTTCTCGACGCGCCCACTCTATACACCCCCAGCGATAGTTGCGACTCGATTAGCCAAGTGATTATCGCTAGCTGACTCCGCGGCTGGACCTGTCGCCACACCCACCCTCATGTAGTGGGCCCTTTTTGCATACCCCCCATAGTATACTAACCCTAAATGAATAACTAACCTAAGGCCTGTTAAGCCATTTCCCTTATTTAGGCTAAGTGTGCCGTATCGAAGTAAAGTTGCAATTTTCACGCAAGTGAAAGTTATGTAGCAAACTTATATTATAATAGCGCAGTTTATATTTTCATTTTGCTATATCATGCGCTATTCCGACCAATCTGATAACGAGTATTCACCCGTTAAAGCTACTGTTACCACCCGGTTACACATCCCGTTTTATGCCTCGCTGATCAAGGCCGGTTTCACCTCCCCTGCCGAGAATTACGTCGAGCGGGTCTGCGATCTGAATGACCTGTGCGTGACCAATCCCGAGGCAACCTACTTTGTACGGGTGGACGGTGACAGCATGAGTGGCGATCGGATTGAGAAAGATGATGTTCTAGTGGTGGATTGTTCGCAGGAAGCGACAGAAGGTAAAATTGTGGTTATCTGGCTCAATGGTGAGCATACCGTGAAACGGATTCACTACGCCCCACCGCTGGTCGTACTGGTAGCGTCCAACCCCAAATACAACCCGATCTACGTACAACCCGATGACAATTTCCGCGTCTTCGGCGTGGTGACCTACGTCATCTTCAAACCACTTTGATCATGCTGGGCCTCGTTGATTGCAATAACTTCTACGCCAGTTGTGAACGTAGTTTCGACCCTTCTCTGATCGGAAAAGCGGTCGTGGTGCTGTCCAATAATGACGGGTGTGTCGTGGCTCGCTCCAACGAAGCCAAGGCACTAAGCATCAAAATGGGCGTTCCCCTTTTTCAGCTGGAGGAACTGCGGAAAGCGCACGAGGTGAAAGTCTTCAGTAGTAACTACACCCTCTACGGTGATATGTCGAGCCGAATCATGTCGATCCTGGGTAGGTACGTTGAGGACGTGGAGGTCTACAGTATCGACGAAGCGTTCATGAACCTGACTGGCTACGAATCGGTGTACCCTGATTTGGCTCAGTTTGCGCAGGATGTCCGCCATAGGGCCCTTGCCTGGACACGCATTCCGGTATCGATCGGCCTGGCACCAACGAAGACCCTGTGCAAGGTCGCCAACTGGTACGCCAAGCGGGAAGCTGAGCATAATGGCGCGTTAGTACTAGATACGCCGGCCAAAATCGAGCAGGCTCTGTATGGTTTCGACGTGGCTGAACTCTGGGGCGTGGGCTGGCGCTACGCCGGTCTACTAAAGCGCAACGGTATTCGTACGGCGGCTCACCTGCGGGACATGGCCGACGACTGGCTGGCAGCAAACATGACGGTGAACGGGCTACGGCTGGCGCATGAACTGCGGGGCCTGAAGTGTAATCTGATCGAGACGGTGGCTCCCGCCAAGAAAGCCATCTGTACGGCTCCCAGCTTTGGGCAGGTCATTCCTGATCTGGATCTGATTCGGCAGGCGCTGACTACCCACGTAGGCAGGGTAGCCGAAAAGCTTCGGAAACAGGACTCAGCAGCCAGCGCCATCACCGTGTTTCTGCACACTAACAGATTCCGAAGAACACCGGGCAATGGACTGGCTGCCAAACAGTATTACGGCAGCCGAACGATTGAACTGCCACACCCCACAGCCAGCACAGCTGAACTAGCCAGTTACGCACAGGCAGCGCTCACGGCCATCTATCGGTTTGGCTACCACTATCAGAAAGTGGGCGTGATGCTGACGGGGCTGGTACCGGCCGACTTTCGGCAGGCCAACCTCTTCAACGATGGTCCTGACGATCGGCAGGTACGGTTGGCTCGGGTGGTCGACAAACTCAATTACCGCTACGGCCGAGATAAGATCCGGCTTGCCGCTGCGGGTTACGATCCGATCTGGCACCATAAGCAACAGTGGATGTCCAGGCGCTATACGACCAGGTGGAAAGATATCCTGAAAGTGAAATAGGGATGAAACTGCACTCCGAAATCGGGCCGGGTAGTCGGGTAAAGATTATAGCTATCAATAAGTACGGTCAAGATGTTTCGTACTACGCTACGGTAATCGAGTGGACAAAGGGCGGTCTGCTAAAGGTTGAATCAGATCTGGTTAGCGCCAGTGGCCGACAGATCAAATGCGTGTCACCTGCTTGCGCCCGATTACTCAGGTAGCATCTCTGTTAGCTTGCATAGCTTATCCAGAGCTGCTACCGTTTCGGATACCCGCCGACGAGAGACCAGTACCATCGCATCGTCTTGGAGACGCAAGTGGACTACTCTTCCCTTTTTTACAATTCGAACTACGTGAGCAGGGTTGACTAATGAGGATTTGCTGACTCGCAAAAAACTTGGCAATTGTCGTTGGTGATGTAATAGCGTCTGGCTAACCAGCAGCGGCCTTGATTGCTGTAGGCTGTAAATGTTGGTATAATTACCATCCCCTTCCAGTCGAATAATTAACTCGGGACGCTTCAATGGCGAGTAACCTGGAAAGTAGATCAAAGTGAGACGGCGATCTGATAAACAGTTAGACGCTGGTAGTAGCTACGGATTACCTAAGCTTTAGGCTTTGGCAAAGTTTATGCACGAGAGATCGCAATGTGTAGAAATTTGTTAATTTTATCGAGATTATTTGTGACTATTCTACCCTCAAACGTCAAACACACGTGGCTACTCTGAAATCTCAGACCATTCAAGCGTCAGATGCTCTGGTCAAACAAATCATATGGTTGTCTATCTTACTGGGCGCGGTGGGCAATATGTGGTTGATATGTAAGCTGCTCTTCGGCTAACCGTGAAGGCAATTGAAGCCGGTTATCGGAGCCAGTCCATTTCAGTGCTCTCTTTTGAGGGGCCAGCGCCTGTGATCAATTAGATCGTCTAGATTCAAAATCCAGATGACTAGGAGCGAATAGACAACAAAGGACCAAATGACTATCATGACATTGAGGTTAGGGCAAAATGTACATTTGTCTACTTTATGTACATAGTTATAAGCTAACGATCACTTAAGCAATAAGTTGGCCATTTATTAAGTATAATTTAATTATTAAGAAATTTCCTAAGTATTTAACCGGGCTTAGACTGGGTCTTGCCTGTCGATTCCATACCTCGGCCCCCAGGAAGCGCCGACAAACAGAAATGGCGCCAGCTGATTTAATTAGAGCGGCATCACCTGCCCAGCTGACCTAACAAAAAAGCGAACGGGTCGTACCCGTTCGCTTTCCATTCTATCCACACCATAAGGGAATTGCCCTTATTGTACACAAAGAAACATGTTTTAGCCTATCTGGGCTTAGTTAACGAGGTAGCGGCCTTTTGTCTAGTATCAGCTATCAAAAAGCAATACCTGAGGCTTATCAGAGAACATACTGACAAAGTATTTACGAGCAAAACAACATTGATTCATGTCGATGCGCAGCAAAACTGCCCGGACGCGGGATCGCTGCGCTCACGCTTAATCATGGTTCAGTAGGGAGTTGTCCACCAGGAGTACGGCGTGACCTATTATGCCTCCTTAAGTCAAATGGTAGTGACTACCATAAAAGTGTTTGTTCATCCCGCCATGGAGGCGCTGGTGAAGCTGATCCTTTGGGCAGCTGTGTTAGTGGGCTCAAGACGTGTAGCCCGTGCGTCGTACAGGGTAATTACTCATCTGGTGTAACCAGTGTATACTTACTACTCAGTAGCCGGAGGTTCAGGTACGTAAACAACCAGAATCTCCGGCACAGCTACCTCGTTGACCTCTCCAGTAAATACCTTGTCTTGACTAAGCGGTTTAATCTAACCTGCAGCTAGCTATTTTCATCACTGCTTTAGGCGTTTACATGTCTGCTACTGCTCAAGGCTCACTAGCTTGTGTACCGGTGCGATTGATAATCGTTCTGCTCGCACTTAGGCGTACCACTTAGTGCTTCCGCACAGGTACAAGTAGGTATAAATGGTAGTAGCGGGCATTGACTCCTGTCAGTTTTGTCAGTGGGTCATCTAGCCGTTTTTGAATGCTTAATCCCTCTTTGTTTAGTACCCAAACTACCATTAAGAGTTAAAGTCAATATCACGCTGTCCACATCCTGCACCCGTTGAAGCACGCTTATGATAATGGTGAATATCCTGATAAAGTATGCACCGAAGTTGTTGTAAGGCGAAGCGATAGCGCGTTTTTACCGTGCCCAAAGGAAGACCCAGTGCCTGAGCTACTTCTTCGCGGGTGTACGCTTGATTATAGACCAAATCAATGATCTCCTGGTATTTGGGGGCTAAGTGAGCGGTGACAGAGTAGTGTAAGGGCCCCTCGCTAGTTGTAGAAAAACAGGGCTCATCCGTCAGATAAGGAGCTGCCGTCTGAAGCCGTTTTTGGTGCTTTAGCTCATCCAGGGCTAGGTTCCGGGCGATAGTCAGCATCCAGGTGAGTAGCTTTCCCTGCTGGGCATCATAAGCCTGCCTGTTCAACCATATTTTTAGGAACGCATCCTGGAGCAGGTCTTCCGCCCGCCCCCGATCATGGAGCATGCGCACCAGTAACCTGAGCAGGCCAGGCGCATAAGTTGTATACAGGGTAGCAAAGGCTGCAGGATGGTCAGCCAGTAAGCTAGCAATCAAGTGCTCTTCGGCCTGGGGAGAAGGCGACATAATAAACCGTTAACTCGTGAGGGAATGGCCCCTGCTTAAACTGGCAACTGATCAAAATGTTGAGCAAGATTTACGCAACGCAAACAACTGATTCGAAGAGTTAATAATGCCGTTCAGTAGATCACTAACAAATACCCTGCTAGCCTCTCGCCGCCTGGCGAATTTTTCGCTTGAACCCTCTAAGCAGTCTGTAAACTGCGCTCAACGTTGGGAACTTGCTTAGGGAGCGTACTGCGTAGACTCTGAGGCTGAGCAACGATCCGCGCTCCTGTCCAAGTCGAGGCCACGACCATACCGGCCGCCACCAGGATGATGTCTTTGATGATATACTGTGCCGCCAGCGTAGGGGCGTGGGTGGAGCTGAGGAAGAGTTCACCGGGGAAAATCACCAGGGGCGACATCGCCCCAATCATCTGGGCGGCCATTAGCCAGACACCCACCCTGAGAAAGCGGCCCGTCAGAAAGCAGACACCAATGACCGTTTCTAAGCCCGCCACAAAAACCATGGCGCTATGACCTGACAAAATACCAAAGGTTAGCACGGTCGTGGTCCGCGTGGCCAGATCCTCAATAGGGCTGATGCCTGGGAAGAACTTCAGTATCCCAAAGCCAAAAAACACAATACCCATCCCGATCCGAAGCAGGGCAATACTGTGGGCGACAAGCCATCGATTGATGCTGGTATCCAGCCGGTCAAACTGGGTGAAGAGGTTAGTTAGCGTTTTCATCGTGTTGAGCAACAGTTCGCTACACCTACGGGGAAAACACCATAACTAGATTCACCCAGCGGTTAATTTAAATAGTGCAATAAATTGTAGCTTTCATCTAGTACTGACAGATTTAGTTCATTTGTTTCGAGAAAGGGTTTTGCCTGAGTTAGATTGTTGTAGAAGATAATAGATAGTGATAAAAAAGAGAATGGGTGATCAATATATCCCCTGATAAACGTATCAAATTGGTAGGAATAGGCTGAAAGTAGCCCCCTGCCCCGGCTGGCTGGTCGCCGTAATGGCTCCCCATGGTTGGCCGCGACTTTCTCACAAATAGCCAGCCCGATACCCCCCTCTAGCTGGCACCTCGAAGCAACTATCTTTTAGTAGAGATATAGCGAACTATCCGTACACGTACAAAAAGCAAGACCCCTAATTCTTAACGAGTTAGGGGTCTCTGTATAATCTGGCGGTCCGGACGGGACAACTCAACAGTACTGATTACTAGACATTTATAGTATCAATTCATATTAGGTATCAAACGAGTATCAAAAAGGAAGAAATGCATATAAGCTAAGGCTTTGCTACCCTTATTATATAATGCCTTTGTATTCATTAGCTAATAGGGTCCCTGCCCCCTACGCCTCGTTCCGCGAGCACTGCATGACCGGTTCGCACAATGTCATTAAAGGGTATAGTGATTATAAGTTATACCATGCTCAAATACGTTCGATTTTTACACCTTGCCTGCATTGGATATTAGCAATGGCCTACTCAGAGAGATGAATGTCCCAGGTAAGTGGACTCTGCAAAGCTAGCCAACCAACCACGTAACCAAACAAACTGAGAGAGGCCGACACTGTCGAGCCGAGTCTAGCCAACCGTGGCACTCAGGTACGTTCGCTTGTCGAATGAGACGCTTTTTACGCGTTCTGTCCACCGGGCATTGATCTGTCGGACATGACGTGAAACACAGACAGAAGACCGGCAATAATCAAGCTATCATCCTGTCAACCAGAGCAATTAGCCATACTGAAACACCCAAAAAAACAGCAAAATGTATAGTAGTATACAGAAACACACAGTTAGAACAAAAAGTGAAATGATGTTCAATGCACTTCTGAATTGGGGATTCATCACTTTTTTACTTGTCTTCACTGTAAGGTACAAAACCAACAGAAAAGGAAGCCCTAAATACGTAGTCGCCAAATCGCGCAAGCTATCTGCCGAAAAAGTAGCTTCCAATAAGATCATATAGCGTTTGAATCTCTTTTATACTGACGCTTTGAAATGTGAACCAACCCGATTAATCAGAGCTTTCAGCCTGTCGACCGAGACGCGCCCACGCCACCTGCTTGGACGGGCCACCCAACAGTATAAAGGGCGCAATGGCACTAGACTACAACTCTGTGACAATCAACCACTGAAAGTTCACTTCTCTCCTCGCCCAATCGATTCAACTCACAGCCAATTAAAGCATGATTATACCGACTTATTAGCATATTAAGCAGACAATTGACTAAATGGTAGACGGAGGCTTAAACCTTGATAGTTGAATAGGCCATACTATTAACCTTATCCGTAATTGTAAACCAGACGGATTTAGTAACGTTTAGACAACCAGCTTGATGACCTATGCTTACTGTAGCTGTTATGGAATACAGTCAGCTTGGCCTTAACGTTCCGACTGAATTTGCTCAAATTCCTGTGCCAAATCGCTATATACCTGCTTCTTATTCTTTCAGAACGACGGGTGGGAGTAGGTAATCACTGAAATACCATTCCAGCTGCCCAGACTGTACGTAGCAGACACCCGTTTCATATTGTTGACAAACAAATGCTCCGTGTAATAATCATACCGAAAACAACTGATGAGTTGCAAGGACATTACCACGATCACAATTACGTATACATAGATGAGGAGAGAGACCGTGCTGCTAACAACAAAATGACCGCTTGAGACATTATTGGTATCAAACTCGTTGTAGAAGTACACTTTTAAATCACACAACTGTGGCAGAATTTTTTATTCATGTAGAGCTCTTAGAAGCTGATTCCACTCATTACACTGAATTGCACCATATTATGGTGCAAGATGGCTTCCACGATTTTGTAGAGACAGAGGACAAAAAAACGCGATATAGCTTGGGGCAGGGGCTATTTCGATCTTTTTGGGCACTAGGTCACGAAGAGATTCAATCCAACAATCACGTTGCTTCTCAAATGCTATTCGTAGCGAAACAATCAATTGAGAAACTGGGAAAACCCTACAGAGTGCTTGTGACTAGGAACGCGCTTGCAACAGGTTCTGGACTAAGGCCACGCTTTAAGTACGATGTTGAAATTTTTTCTAGTGTGGAAAACGACATAGCAAGTGAGACCCCACAATAATACTTACATAAAAGAAGCCAGCTCAGTGAGCTGGCTTCTTTTATGTAAGTATTATTGTGAAATATTTAGATTCAGGCTTCCCATGAGTTTTAACGGTTATCTTATATAACTCCTCATCAAACGTGAAAAGCGAAGAGAAAAAACAGGCTGCTGAATGTGAAGAATCGACATATAAGACAGCTGTGAAAGGAACTAATGGCGAGACTGACGCAAGCGCCACGACTAAAATTGCCTTCTTTATTACGCCTTTAGGTGGAGATAGCTCTGAAATTCGTCGGGCGACAGATGGGATTATCAACGCAGTTATCGAACCTGCACTAAAGCAATTTAACATTCAGTTAGTGCCTCCTCATAAAATCAAAAATCCAGGAAACATTACCCGGCAGATTGTGAGGTATATCTTGGAGTGTGATCTAGTTATTGCTAACCTGACAGGCTTAAACGCTAATGTGATGTACGAATTAGCTATTCGACATGCTAGGCGCAAGCCAGTGATTGTAATTGCTGAAATCGGAACTACTCTTCCATTTGATATAGCAGCTGAGCGAACCATATTTTATAAAAATGACATGGGCGGGGCAGTTGAGCTCATGGCTCGACTGATCGACACTATACCTGTAGCACTTGAAGATCAAAATCCAGAAAATCCTGTTTATAGCGGATTAGAGTCATCAATCATACAGGAGCAAATTAAGGAGGGGGGAGGTAGCCAATTACAAGCTTACGTAATTGACAAATTAGATCAACTTACAGATAGCGTCGCATCAATGAGGAACAACTTTGATACTCAAAGAACAGCTAGTATGTACGCTACAAATAACTCCGCCAGAACTATGTGGGCAGTAACATTAAAGTATCCTACTTATGAGAAGGTTGAACAAGCTAAGAAGGTGATCAATAAATATCTCCCTGAAGCTATTATTGGTACAGATACAAAGGGGGAGCTTATTTTGATTGGGCTTTCTGATACTCTTGAATCAAAGAGTAAGGTAACCTCACTTTACGAGAGATTAATGAACAGTGGTATCGCAGCAGAAAGCATATTGCCGGTAGGGTAATTGACCTCAAACCGTCCGATTCCCAACCTCTGAGCGATCCAAGAAATGGGTGGGCTTCAGGGAGGCTTCATTCGACAAATAGAATTGCAGCGAAGGGGGATCATAAAGTTATAACTTTCTCGACCTACCCAAATGAACAATTGCCAGACTTAATACCAGTCCAAAACAGAGGTCAAAAAGTAGGGCCACTAAGTTTAGATCGTCTAACTTAGTGGCCCTAACTTTTTGACCTTTATGAACCACGTTTTCGGGTATGCCCGCGTATCGACCACTGATCAGAACCTTGACACCCAACTTGACGCCCTTAAGCGGGCCGGATGCCACGAAATTTTTCAAGATAAAATTACTGGCGTAAGCACCAGCCGTCCGGCACTTGACCGGATGCTAACCAAGCTCCGACCTGGTGACACGGTGATGGTGGCCCGCTTCATTAGACTCGGCCGGAGCCGGGATCACTTAATCACGCTAATGCGTGACTTTGTTCAGCAAGGTATCCAATTTCAGGCGTTAGATTTGGGCGTTGACAGTAGTACACCGGCCGGGAAGCTGGTGCTCGACATTTTTGCTGCGCTGGCTGAATATGATCGGGAGAGTCTGAATGAACGTACCCGCGTCGGTCGGGAACTGGCGAAGGCAAAAGGCACCTACATGGGTAGACCTGCTGGTCTTGACCCCGTCAAGTTGGAAAAGATTAAGACCGCAGCTTTGGCGGGTTTATCAATAACTGACATTGTTAAACTAACAGGTATCAGTATGTCTACAGTAAAGCGATACCGAGGGATAATATTATGACTAGAGTACTGGTCGCTTATATATTGCCTTGTTAAAACATAAAACATTTAATCTAAAGCTGTAGAATATGGAATTTCGTTATAAACATGTCTTCGATTTTATTAATCAATTTGAAACACCAAAGGAAGGAATTTTAAAACAGAAAAATTCTACTCTGGATCAAGTTCAAGCAAAATTAATGTTAAATGAATCTGAGTTTGCAATCCGCTTTTCTATAGACAATATTGAGACAAGAATAAACAAAAAACCAATTCATAAAAATGTATTTTTTTCAGGTATTGATCAACTTAAATTTACTACCTTCTTTATAAATCATAGCTATTTTAATATTTCTACGAATAGCCCATTCATAGAACACTACAATGCCCAGCTTAGTCAAATAGAATCTAAAAATTTCAATTCAAAAAAAGATTTTTTTTACAGGTTAGTAATTCCAGTCAAAGAAAAAGTAGACATTATTTTTAAAATTCAAGATACTGTTTTTAAAACAGAACTTGGAAGGAGTAGAACAGGCACATGTACCATTATTGATAGTGTTGAATATAATGTACATTGCATTGAAGATAAAAATACAAACAGGCACTTCTTGGTTATAAATTCTTCCAAAGAACAGAACATAAATATCTTTAGAAAAAAATCTTTTTCTGTACTAATTGGCTTAGGTTATTTATTAGGGTATTATGCGGGTGGGCGTGGATATTATATCGCTTATAATAATATCCAGATGGATAGTATTCATCAATATTTACATTCTGAATTACGCGACACGATGCAATCTTCATACCATCCTGTCTATGCTAATGCATATGGATGGTCAAGAAACAGGAAGCACCTAAAAAGGAAGATGGAACCTGTGAGTATAAAAGACTTTAGTAAATTGTGTCAGAAAATAGATGGGTCTCTTGATTTTGCATCCGTTTGTTTATCTATCATAGAAGTTTCTACATCCTCCCTTTTTCCTATGGCTTGCGGTTATGCTGTAGCTCTGGAATCCTTATCAGAGATTATCTTATCTGATTGGGAGCAGAATGGAGTTTCTAGTGCTCCTATTACTGATAAAAAGGTGTCTAAGCTTTTAGTACGAGAACTTATAAAAACTCTTCATCAAATCTGCCCTCCTTCATCAACGCCCGAAAACTCACTAACTCCATTACAAAAGAGAATTGAAAACGTCAATCAAAAAACAAACTTCAATGCACTAAAAGCACCATTCGAACTCTACGGCATTAATTTGACAGAGCAAGACATTGATGTATTGAAGACGCGTAATGATTTCCTACATGGTAGAATACCATTACTTGCAAAAGACGCTAATGACACTATAGACAATCTAAATAAAGGTCTATTTTATGCCGCAATCAGACTTTATACATTAGTTAATATACAGATTTTAAAATACATTGGTTTTAGTGGATGGATCGTAAATTACCCTAAGCGTTTCGAAAAGTATCATAAGATTAAGTTACCATTAGAAAAAACGTTCAGAAAGATTTGATGCCGTTTCATAAGCTATGGTGAACTCAGTCAAGAAAACCATAAGATATATTGCTACTATTATTTAGTATTAAAAAAGTCAAAAACATTAATCTGCTCCCGTTTTCTCTGTTCGCTCAGGTGCACATACTGCATAGTGGTCTGAATCTTTAGCCCATGTATCCCTGGAGCATGGCAAGATTCAGACTACTATGAAATTTGTGCACATAAGTGAGCGCAGAAAACGAGAGCAGATTAGTGTATTTGATCACTTCAATAAATAAACGATTAATTTGTAATTCCAATCTTGTCAAGTAGACTCTTTTTCTCTAAAAACTCTAAAATTGTAACCAAAGAACTAATTGTTTTTTTACTTAAATGTGAATTGTAAACCGAAAAATTAACATTTTTGGGAAAGTTTTCAAATGTAGATTCATAATAACTGTGACTAGAATTATACAAGTTATCCTTATCCCACTTTATAGGGATGGACACGCTATCCCCAAAAACATTTGAAGATGGTCTTTGCATTTCAAATACGTCTTGACCACTTCCGAGCGTATATCGCCCTTTTCCAAGCGAGAATATTATATCGTCAGCTTTATCGTTATTCCAACAGCTTATAAAATGTATAATAGGTAAAAAGGCGGCGAGAAATATGGTTGTTTTGTCTATAGGAATTGACATGTGACGATTAGTCAAGGTAGAGATTTCTTCTCTGAAGTGTTTATAATCTCCAAAAATGGTAGTTAGAATTGGTATAATTTGAAATAATGGAAAATCACCACTTTTTATAGAAAAACTATTTACTTTACTATTAAAATACTTTCCATATCCCGTTGTGAATTTCTGGTTAGTTGAGCCAGATGGAAAAAAACTATATATATGGGCGTTTGGGTCGTGTATTGAAAATGCTGGAATTTTGAATGACCCTAAATCGAAAGCATTTACTTTGTAACTTTTGTTGTATTTAATGATAGATCTTATAGATATCTTATTGGTTTCAACAAAGAAAGAAAGCAAGATCCCTAAAAGCGCGATGGTGTCTTGGTTTAGCTCTTCCGAAAATAAGCTTTGACAATGATATGAAATTGCTGACTGATTGTTAAAATGAAAAATTTCAGATGAATAAAATTTCTCCATGTAGCCATTGAAGTCAACATTTTCCCCATACTTGTGTTTGTATATATTTCTTATATTATCAATACTGCAAACAATTATTAGTTTGTCAAACCCAAATTTATCTTCTCCATCTTTAGAGCCACGATGAACGCTTAGAATGTTCAGGATTCTAAATATATGCTCTGGGTCTAGTCTATCAAAGTCATCTATAATTAATACGTTTTCTATGTCAATAATATCTTCAGTATCGCTATAGTCAGTATTAACTTTGTGTTGTATCTTGATTGTTTCTAAAGCTAATTGTATGGATTGAGTTATTAAATCTTCTTCATAAATAGAACCTGTTACCTTATCTTGCTTTGACGCAAAATCGTAAATGTCATCTCTATTGCTTTTGAAAGATTTATTAAGTTTCTTCTTCCACGCTTCATAACTTTTTATACTTGCTAACCCTTGTAAGAGCAATTTAGACCCCTTCTTTACCAAAAGCGCTTCGGGTGTATTGAAATCATCAGGAATGTCGATGTTATCAATTACTTGTAATATGGTGGTCGCAATCTCACGAGAATTTTTAAGGATATATTGATATAAGAAAGAACCTTCAGAAAAATCAGGTTTGTTTTCTGATATTAATTCTGGGCAGGCTAAAAGCTGTATCGCTATATCTGTCTTTATGTATTCGAATATGTCTTCGTTTTGACCAACTACATATTTGACTGGAGATAACCAGAATGTTTTATATTTTTCTTTGCGGTTAGTAAAGAAGTCATTTAGGAAGTAAGTTTTACCATATCCAAACGGAGCTGATAATAATATGTATTTATTATCAGGTTTATTAAGATGGCTTTCAAAAAGGGATATCGGATTGTCTAGATTGACTATCATGAAATTTTAAATATTTAGCTTGTAGTTGTTAATAAAATTGCTAACCGTCTGTCTGTCAACACCCATAATTCTCCCGATGGCGGAGTGTGAAACTTTGGACTTTAGCAGCTCTCTGATTGCTGACTCTTTGCCGGAGAGTTTTACTGACGCATTTAGACTTCCCTTTGGCCTACCAAGTTGCATTCCTTCCGCCTTCTTACGTGCTAGCGCCTCGGTAGTACGCTGACTAATTAGGTTCCGCTCGATCTCGGCGGATAGACTAAAAGCAAAGGCTAGCACCTTTGAGTTGATGTTGTTACCTAGCTCGTATCCTTCTTTGATGGCGAATACCCGGACATCGCGCTCCATGCAATCGTGCAGAATGCTCATGATTTCCATCAGCGATCGGCCGAGCCTGGATAGTTCCGTTACGTATAAAACATCCTTCGCCTTCATTGATGCAAGTAAACTTCCCAGGGCGCGGTCTGCTGCCGACCTGGTGCCACTGGCAGTTTCCTCAATCCACTGATCAACGTGCACACGATCGGCGCTGGTCTTCTTCAGGATCTCGAAACGCTGGTTTTCGGCGGTTTGGCGGTCGGTTGATACCCGGATGTAGGCGTAAATCATAGGGTGCTTGGTTAAACCCATTCAAGTCGTTAAATATAGGCAAGTATTGAGAGATTTTAACGCCACTTAGTATACATCATATGTGGGGTAGATAAACGCTCATTTAATGGCCATAACCTATCTGTTTGCGACTATTCTAGGTTAGTTTCAAACTATTTTTAAAAACCGTTTTCTGGTTTGGAATCGGAGACACTAAGTGGCCTTTTGCTTCAGCAAATTTTGAACCGGTAAAACGACGGGTCCTCAAAAGCTAATATCAATCGTACTTATGCTATAGCCCTAGTTCTATTAGATTTATTAACATTACACATGCCACAAAGAGGCGCTAGATTTAAGAGGTTATTCTTACACATGCGCCTAAGGTCTTCAAGGCCATTGACAGAGTCCACCAGCGTCAGAAAGGCACTTCCCTCTTCGTTAGTTGTCCATTTGGCAGCGGCAGATATAGTAGCGAACTGAGTTACAATACCCCGCCCTCTCCCTTTGGGCATCAGCTTAAAGTTCAGTCCAAAATCGGCGAGATTTGCTATATCTAATGCAACTCCTTTTAGTCCATTTGGCACTTGATCGGTTAGTCTCAATGCGCGTAGCGTCTTAAGGGCATGAAGATCCGTGTTAATACCCCCCTCTTGGGGCATGTAGTGATCAACTTGAATAGCATCCTCCGGCAAAATAATGCCACAACTGTGACAGGGGATAGTGGATATCGACTGGGGAGTTGAAGGACCAGCTCCTGTCTTGAAATTCATTGGGCGGTTCTTAGCGCGGTAGAGCACGCGCCAGTTTGGCTCGGTTTTTACGTCTCCATGTACAGAGCCTATATTTAGGCCGTCAATGATATTAGCATAATTAAGAGCCGCCGCTTTTGTCAGGATCATCCTATTGGGTGCCACAGGGTAAGGTGAGGAACTGTGTGGATTCTTTGGTGTCCTCATGACTCTGTTTGAAGCGCTACGAGGAGGCGCAGTAGTAACGCCAGCCGTAGTTAATAAGACTGAAGTAGTCACGCCACCTAGCGGGGTGCTGTGAATAGCACCACTTATCCCTTTAACAAGGGGCACATTGACTGGATACTGATCCGATAGGCTGCCAAATGCATCTTCGATGATCCGTCTTGCTAATTGATACATCTTTCGACTTAATTGAGGTTAATATTAGTATAGCATATTTCATGAAGTAGTAGATAAAGACGAAACTAAATTGAGCATTTTGACCCAATGCGGCGTTGGTATTTATTGAGCGGTTTGTCGTGTTTTAAGCAGGTACTGTCCTTTAACTAATTGATAGAGAAACGGCAAACAGCCATTAGGCTTGATTTAGCATATGAATGATGTCTTCCTCTGAAACATCGACATGCTCGGCATACCGTTTGAGCGGTATAACAGATACGTAAGTCCCTACGACCTGAGCCCCCCGTTTCTTAACAGGCGATCAAGAAAGGATTGGGTTATACCGTTAAACCAATGACTCACCTTTATGCAAAGCTGCATCTCGGCATCAGTTATCTCGTAACCGTCGCTGCTTTTGGGGTGTGTAATGTGATTACGAATTTTGATAGCCTCTTGAAAATTCTGCCATGCAGTTGTTCCTACGTCTAAGTTGATACCTGCGCTGTGCCGATAGTTAATTACCTTGACCGTAAACTGCAGATTTTCAGTTGAGGAGAGAAACTTTGACTGTTCTCTTATATTACCATTACCTTTCAATTAATACTCTGTTTCAGATAGCAGCAAATACTCACTCATGGGCATTTCAGGGGAGTTCGGTGACTTTACAGCCGATAAACATCCCTGTTTCATCAACCAGGTGCTTCCTTCTATACTGGTGGCGCTTATCTCATATTGCTGTAGCGATTTATTCGCTGTTTAAAAGTTGCGAATTTAGACATTTCATTGATTTGCCTAATGCTCAACCCTTGTCCTAATACCGGCTAATACCTGACCACTATCATCCCAGTATTCATCACTATTGCCCCAATAGTGCCCCGGTATTAGGACAATACCGGGTGAATAGTGCCTGGTATTACGCCAATACTAGGACACTATTCACCCACTATCATCATAGGGTTTGTCTAATGGAAGACGGTTTGCCTCCATATCGTCTTATTGATATCGCATACGCTTTCAGTAACCCGATTCTGCCCTTTGGCTCTGGCCAACTAAATAAATCTCGTTTAGTAGATGAACTCGCTGCTCCTATCTTTTCCAATCCGGATCATAACCTAATTGCCGCATGATCCGCTCCTTGGTCAGGTTGAAGTAGGTTGCTACCTGCTCTACAGTTAGCGGTAAGTCATAGTTTATCTGATTAGCGTCTTGAATGGTCTTGTACAGCTTGTAAGCGGTTGTTGTGCCCCGGACGGTATAGATGTACTCCGCGAACTCCTTGCGAGAAATGAATAAAGGCTCCTTAGTCAGAATACGCATAGCCGAAAACTAGATTTAGTACATGGGTATATCCCATAAAGATACTTGCCATTTTCGCAATAATTCACCCAGTTACTTGCGCATTTTGTAATAAATAACCTCCCCCTCTGCGTTTATCAACAGCTCACTTAGGATGCAGGCCAAAACAAAACAGGTCCCAAGCAGTGCTCGGGACCTGTACGCTGTCAGCGGTGGACAACTCCAGCTGAACGTTGGCAACTCCTGTCCAATTACTGCCATTACTGCTGTACTCAAGTGAGAAAACTGGCTCTAGGTTGGTGTCCCAACCAGAGAGACAACAGCAAGAACTAAGGTGGGACAGCGTTGGGTCAGTGGCCCGAAAAGGGGATGAGACACTGACCCAACGCCATTTTAAGGCTATCAGGCTACTTTTTAGCGTCTAGAACGCCCTTTGGGACGCTCCTCATCGTCTTCCTCTTGATCCTCCTCCGCATCGTCTTCCTCCTCCGATTCTTCACCGGACACCTCAGTCACCTGATCGTCAAAAAACTCCACAAACCAAGACTTGATGTTGAGGATCTCCTCTTTAGAAAGATCCAGCTCTACGTCATCGGAGAACCACCCCGTCAGATCTTCTTTCGCCTTCTCCCAGAAAGTGAGCAAAGCCTGGAGCGAATGCCAGATATGCAGCTCTTCTTCATCGATCTGGTGCCGATCACAGAAGACAATCAGCTTGTCTTTGAGCGCATCGACACGGACCAGGTATTCATTGACCTCTTCGCCTTCCCAGGTCGATTCCTTACAGTTATCCAGCAGCTCCTGAACCAGGCGGTTAAATTTATTGACCAGTAACGATTTGCGACCTTCGATACGCGTCTGTTCCGCCTGCTCGTCCTGCTCCAGCTGCTTTGTCTGCAAGACCAGCGTAGTCCGCTCGTTTTCGACTTCCTGCTGACGAATAGAGAGCTCTTTAGTCTGCTGGGTTGTCTGCTCCCGGCGAATGGCCAATTCCTCCATCTTAAGCTCGTGGTTGAGTCGGAGTGCTTCGAGCTGCACCTCTTTGTCAATACTACCGCCCTCTGCAAGGGAAGGCAGCTCTCCCACCGATACCGATCCGGGTGTGTCCTTCAGCGCCCGCTCGATAGTGCTTTTGGGCAGGCCCATCATCCCGGCAATTTCCCGGATGGAACAACCGTCTTTTTTCAGATCGGTGGCTTCGGCAACTTGTTTCTCTGTCATACTGATTATTGGTTTGGACAAAGAAAAAGGGCCGAAATTCGGCCCTGTCGTAGTTTGTCAAACGTTGTCGATTCAGTTCTCGATCGTTCCCGATTATTTTCACGGTTCGGTATAGTCGGTTTCCCAAGGGCCGAGAATGGCCACTAACCGGCGTACCTGATCCGGGAAAAAGACCTGTAGTCCCTTAATTTCGTTACGAAGTTTAACTGTCTCGGCCCGGTTATCGCGTTTGAGTCGGCGATTGAAGGTTACGTCAGTCAGTTTGTACTGCGCCAGCAACTCTTTCCGGCGCATGGTACGAATTCGGATTGTGGGGTTGTCTGTGGGTTGCATCGCATTGGGTTAACGCGTAAAGAGTATGGAAGACCTAGTAGTAGTGTCCCTGGGCCAGTCTGGGCTAGCCTACCCACCTCGCCGCCGCGCGGCCTGAATGGTGCGTAAAATGTACTTGTCGGTGTAGTTGCCTTTGCGGGCCATCAGGTCGGGGCTATGGGTCAGTAAATGCGCCCTAATGCGGCTATCGTCCCAGCCCTTTTGCACCAATCCTACCACAATGCCAAAGTCATGTTCACTGTGACTGGCTTGCCCTGTCCCACCCTGTCTACCAAAGGTTTGCGCTGTCCTGGACAGCGAGTGGGCCACCGTCCCGCTCCTGTCTGGGACACTCCTGTCCGGGACAGATAATCCATCAGAAAAGCCGCTTGCCATCATGTCCTGGCTTAAGGGAATAGACGCGGTCGGCACACACCCCCCCACTGGGGTAGAAAAAGAAGAGAGTCGGGAAGTGGCCCGGAGTAGTCGCACAAACGGATACCGTCCATTGGCCAGTTGGTACTTGGCCTTTCGGTTAGTCAGTCCCGGCAGACGGCCCACGTGGTCAGGCTCGGCGCTACACAGATCCGCCCCGTAACGCTGAGCCATGTCCCGGCAAGTAGCTTTAGCGTGCGCTCGGTCGGTGGGAGGGTGAGCCAGGATCACCCACGCCTGGTAGTTGGCTGGGGAAGTCTCCAGCAGCAGACAAGGCCGCAGTTCATCGGCTTTGATAAGGGTCAAGGCATCCCGCGTCAGATCGTCTAATAGCACATACTGCCAGCCTACAGGCCGGGCGTAGACATCGAAGCCCAAGCTGTTTTGCCAGCGCAGAAAAGCCACTGTCTTGGGGTCAGTCAATTGGGTTCCAGTATAGGTCACGGGCTTGGCCTGGTCAGCCTGAAAGTTGACCAGACGCACTCGGTACTGCGCCGCTTGTAAGGCCTCTACGTACTGCTCGATGGCGTGTTGTGTGAGATTAAGAGAAGACATCTTTTTACCCTGTGGGGGGTGTGTGGTGAACGACTTTCACTGTATTCCCTCTCATGACTTAAAGTTGGAATAGTACTAAAAAAATCATCTAATTAGTTGGCCAAAATGACTAAAAAATAAAAAATTTACAAACCTTTTCAAAACATGATCACTACACCACTACATCACTACAATCCAATCGTATTTTTTTGACTATCAATGAGTTAATTACTCGAAAACGTTGTAGCGATTGTAGTGATTAGTTTGAATTAGCCCCTTTTTTGTAGTGATTCGTAGTGATCCAGTTGAATCGTATTCACTACAAACTAATCAGCTATAAATCAGAATTTTAGATGACTATACATAGTTCTGTAGTGATGTAGTGATCAACTTTCCAAAACTTTATTTTTTAGCTAGTCAAAGAGTTGAAGCCAGTACGCATTTATTGGATAGGTACAATCTGACCGTCTAGCTGACGTAAGTGCGAAGCCCATGGATTGCAAGGCTTTTCCCATGTTTCGACTATTGATTCCTCCCGTTTTCCCCTCATACCGGTTTTGGAGCCATTGGACCAGTTCACCAGCCATCAGGAAGTGAGCATCGACTTGCTGCGGGACGGCGGGTTTGAAATGCCGGGATATGTATTCTCGCTCTGCCGTGATGAGCATATGCTGGCTATTGTGCCGTTCAGATTGATCGATCTCTTCGCGGCTCATCTGAAAGAAAAAACCGTTTTTGAGTAGGGCGTACGCTTGCGACCAGACCAGGTTGATATCGATGTTCCGAGCGTAGCCTTTCGGACCGCCGTTGTCGTGCTGAATATCATAGATTTGCATAACCAGCCAACGCACATTTCCCGTCTCATCGGTCAGAAAGTTGGCCTGGTTCGTCGAGCCAAAAAAGCTCGCCCGGCGCTTGTCAGGCATCGCTTTGCGGGCAAACGGACGGCGGACCTTCACCTTATCTTCGGTCAGGATGGCTTTGAACTTGCTGATATCGAATTTGGAGAACGCAGCCAACTCATCCAGGTTAATAATGAAATTTTCACATAGAGCAATCTTGGAATCCGTTCCCCCTTTAGCCAGATCGATGTGTTCGGTGTAATACGCCTCCAGGGCAGCGGGCAGATGGAAACGGGTAAACGATGACTTACCATCGTTTTGCTTGCCCACCAGCACGAAACATTGCTTGTTGAATGGAATCACTCCAATCCCACAGGCAACGGCCCGGACCAGCCATTTTCTGTACTGAGACAGAAACCAGGTATTATCCCGCGCTTTGACATAGCTAGCCAACTGAGCGATGTAATCCGGCTTTGTCTCATCCCAAGCGGGCAGAGTCTCGAAATATTCTTTGATGGGATCGTAGGTGGGTACGTAGCTGGAACGCATCAAGGCCATCAGCTCTTTGTCAAATCCTTTAAAACCCGCTTCGTACAACTCGACCATTATCGTGTTCTCGTTGAGTGGCTTAAATGGCCCTGTCTTCTGACCCTTTCTGGACTTAGCACGGGCCTCGATTTCGTTGGCGACTACATCGAGTCGAAACTCATAGCGATAATCCAGGTAGCGCCGAATACGAATAATTTTGGGTTCATTCTCGTCCTCATCTTGTAGAGCCGTAACTGGAGGCGCAACGACCGTACTGGGCGGCAAGTCAGGAGTAGGCTGGCCACTACCAGTAGGGGCTTCGGTAGCTGAGGTAGAAAAGGAAAGGTTAGGAATAGCGGAGTGATCTTGGGTACGCATATAGGTAAAAGATGAAACCCCGTACCGCGTTAGGAGCCGGTACGGGGTTTGGTGAATGGTCAAGCACTAAGCACTGTGGCGGGGTTGGCTGAGGGGCACGGTGAACATACCCACCCGGCTCATCTCGGCATCTACCCGCTTGTCATAAATGCGGGCGTAGTGCTTCTGCGTAGTACCGATTTTAGTATGGCCTAAAATCTGCTGCACCACCTCGATACTAAAACCTGCATTGAGAAACAGGGACCCCGCCGTTTTGCGGCAGATCTTGCAGGTTAGCCGGTGAGGGAAGTCAATGGCATCCTGAAGCACCTTTAGAAACAGATTGATATAGGCGTGCGTCGGCATCCGGCAGGGATTACTATAGCGGGCCAGTAGGTCAGCTACGCCGGGCAAGAGCGGTATCTGAGCCTGCACTGCCGTTTTACCCCGGTGAACGATGATCTTCTGCCCACCGCCCAGCAGACTCACCATGTACTTGGCCGGATCATCAAGTACCTGGCGCAGATCAGCCGGGTCAAGCCCGGTATAACACATCATCAGGGCCGCGTCGCGCACCGTGGCCAGCGTCCCGGTCAGGGGCAGTTTAGCCAGGCGGTCAATGTGCACATCCTCCAAAAAGTAAATGGGCTTACTAGGCCCTTGCCGTAGCTTGAGACTGCTCAGCGGGTTGACTTCCAAATGACCCTCCTCGATCATGAAGTCTAGCACCGCCACCAGTTGCTTGACGTAGATGCTGGCCGTAGTCCGGTTCATCTTAGGCAGTCCGCTGGGCGTTTTTAGCTTCAGTAGATAATCCAGATAAGCCTTGGCCCACTTGATATTGATCTGACCCAAGGGTAAATCTTTGGCCCGGTGAACGGCCTTCACAAAACCCGTCAGGTGAGCCGCGCCAAAGCGCCATTTTTTAAGCGTCGTTTGCTGGCGCTGCTCAACGGTGGTCAAGCAGGCGATAAAGGCCCGAAAACCGTCCAGGAGCATAGGCTGAACCTGCACCTTGGCAATAAAAGCCGAACGGATCGTCTCAGCGGTCGGCGTAAATTTGCCCTCCTCCGTTTGTTCCAGCAGAATGCGTAGATGTCGATCATACACTAGCTGCAGCTGCTTGTTAAGCAGGCGTATTTCGTCAGTGGTGCCAAAGAAGCACTGGGCTTTCTGGCTCCACTGATCAGGCCTGCCGTAGACTTTGGAGCCGTGGCGGGAACGAGCAGGCACTTCATTGACCGTCACCAAGATCATCACTTGTTGACGTTTTTCTTTGGGTAAGGCCTTAGTCTGTTTGCTTTTGCGAAAGGAAAAAAGGAGCCTAATCCCCGCCGTTTCATGGGGGTATGCTAGAGAAGCCATACGTTCGATGATTTAGGCCTGGCCACCAGGGGCAACCAGGCGTTGGGTTGGGATTAGGCCTGGGGAAGAATAAGCTTGGATTCGAGCGAATTGATTAGTTCGTGGAGCTGCCAAAGCCGGGCGCTGGCCTGCTCGATAGTCAGTTGGCCGCTAGCCTGGTCCTCCTTGATGAGGGCTACCCACTGGGGGAAGTCGGCCCGGCAATCGCGCAGGAAGCCATGCACGCCAATGATCTGCTCAATGAGGGTGCGGGTAATGGGGAGTCCCGTGGCAATGGCTTCGCCAAAGAGGGAAAATAGCCTTGATCGCAAATGTTGTTCTAAGAGCCAAGCGTCAAGATTTCTCAGTGGGAGAATGCCCCACTCATTGACTTCCCAGGTGAAGCACTGGATATTGGTGGGCACCCACAGGAAGTCGGAGTCTTCGGGCAGATTGGACGTTACAAACAAGCGCAGTTGATTGAGTGCACCATCGCTCAGAGCGGCTAGGCGGAACTCGAAGGGCTGATGGGCCTGAGTTTGTGGCCTGATCTTACCGCTGGGTAAAGCGGTAGCAGTACTCGGTCTGTTATGCCGGATTCTAAAAACCTTTTTGTATTTTTGCATCGTTGATTTTGCCTTTCCTTCGGCGTTCGACATAGCCCGGTTTGTGTTGGTAGCACAATCGGGCTTCTTTGTTTAATACCCTCTCGAGCAATAGTTATGTTAGATAAGTGACTATTAATTGATCTCATGACTCATATAGCCTGAGCACCAATAACTGGCTTTCCAGTCTCGATGAATTGCTGAATATCAGCCCTCCGAACGAAAACAATACGCCCTTGTGGGCCATCTGGCCGCACTAATGGAAAATAGTCTGCATTTGCCCATGCCCAAAATTTTGCTCTACTAATACCAAATAGTTCCAACACTTCAGTTGGGCGCAGAAAGGGCTTTTGGTCAAGCGCTATCGTGACTCTTGATTTTTGCAACGGCTTTTGAGTGCGCTGCACCTCTTTTACTATGGTTTGTTTCATCCTGCTATGGCTCTTTAGGAGCATTTACATACTTACAGGACAAATATTGATTACATAATATATACTACCAAAACATTTTACATAAATAATTTAATAGGCTACATTTTCCACCAATTCATTAAGTACTCCGTATCTCTCACATAGAGCCTTAAAGCCCTGACGTACAGAGAATAACACTTCTTCATTATCACAATATTCAATAAAGAGGTTATCAAACTCGGAGGATAGAAATAAACTTAAGGTTGGTAACCTCCGGGCACGTACTGCGAAGTTCTCTAAGTACTGATTTAATCTAAGAAGAGGTAGACCATATCTTTTAACTAAATCTTCAACATAGCTTCCTTTGACAGCATCGGCACGTATCCGGTTATAAACTGAGAGGGGCAAGATGCCCGTCAAACTATCATGAATAGCTTCTCTGGTACTAAATGTTAAGCGAGCAACCCGGTCTATTGGATTGAATTCAGTGTCATCAATTTTATAAGCTGTATTTAGCCACTGCCTAGTGGGGTATTGGTCATATTCATCACAAAACCAGCCCAAAAGGTCTAATGACCTAGCCTCATGGTATTCCTGTATAAGGTATGATCCTATAATATATCGGATATCATACTTTTCAACAGAAAAACCCTGAAGTGCAATAGCTATCTTAAAGCTCTCATTATCAAACGGTTTGAAGGCAAGAATTCTCCTTTTAATTTCATTCGTTTCATCCTGGATAAGTGGCTTAATGGGCGCTTTTTGTAAAAACTCATCCAATTTTTCAGGGGGAACGTAGTGTTCAATCACACTTTTAATCTGGGCACTCTGCCGCTTAACAGTTATTCGTATGTACAATGGATAGCCTTCTAGAATCTTGTCTCCGTAGTAGAGTCGTCGAGACTTTAAACCTTTCTCCACGTAATATTTCACACCAATCTTTTGCCCGTATATATTTTGGTGTTCTGTTAGCTTATTCATAATTAAAAGTTTACCATTTGATGACATTGGCAAGAGCCTGTTCCACATCAGAGCCAGCCAAGTGAACATATGTCATAGTCATCTTAATGTCAGCATGCCCAGCTAGACTTTGCACGACTGCCAAAGGCACTCCTCGACGCACTAAACATGTAATACCGCTGTGCCTGGCGCTATGAAACCCAATGTTGATCTTTGTAATCTCAGCGAGCTTTAACACATCTTTTAATCGGCGGTTCATGTGTTGAGCAGTCCGGCTGATAAATCGTTTACCGTCTACTGTTGGCCAATATTTTAGCAACAATTCCTGTGCTTTACCTCCATGCAACGTCCCTAAAGGAATACGAACTCTTTGCTTTGTCTTACACTGGACCTTTTCAATCAATAGCCCTTCAGCAGTTTTAACGACATGCTTGGGTGTGAGTGTAATGAGATCACTTACACGTAGCATCGTGTAGTACGCCAACAAAAATGCATCCCTGTAAATAGCTAATTGGATTTGTTCTTCATCTAATGGAAGTAACTCTATACGCTTAATTTCTTCGTCAGTCAAAATTGCTTTATCAACGGCCTTACCCCTAATTTTGAACTGATCATAGGGATTGTGAGACAAGAGTCCACTTTTTACAGCCCGACTGATATAACGCTTTAGAATTTTATGTTCAGCTTCAACAGTGTTGTCATCTAGTTTAAAGCGACCACGCTTGGCCTGATCGAACCTATTAATAAATGCAAAGGTCAAATCCCCAAATGCTACAGGCCCACCATGATGTAAATTCAGTCGATTTAACACTCTCCCACGCCGCTGATAAGTAACAGCAGCAATGCTAGGTTTATCTGCATCAATTTCAGCTCGCATATAAGCTGAAAACGTTTGTTTAGGTGCAGCTTCTTCCACGGTCAAATTGAGCATCAAGTCAAAATCTGCCAATGCAAAAACACGACCATGTGTGGCGGGGAAGTAGCTCTCGAAGTTTTTCAACTCCATAAGCCGCTGCATTATCTGCCGATTAGCTTGAGTATTGTTTTTGATCTCCCGGCTCTTGGGATTCCACTCTTGTGGAGTGATCCGAACATCGGTACTGAAATAGCGACGTGGACAGTTTTTCTGGTAAACTTCGATTTGTACTAATGCTTTACCCTCTGAGTTGAGCTTATTCTTACGATTGAATACAAGTTTATAGCTGACCATCGAATTGTGTTTTAAACAGTGATGGGCCAAACCTACGCGGCAAGTACTAGATAAAACCGGGTAGCAAACGAGTAGCAAACGAGGAGATATGTAAAACATCCTAACGCGCTCTAATAAACAAAAAGCCAAATCAGGAAAATATCAAAAAAGCCTGTAAGTGACTAACCTACAGGCTTTTAATTTTAAATCTGGCGGTCCGGACGGGACTCGAACCCGCGACCTCCGCCGTGACAGGGCGGCATTCTAACCAACTGAACTACCGAACCAGATTATTATTTCGAAGCCAGACGTCGTTGCCGTTGTCCTTTATCGTGGTGCAAAAGTAGGGTGCCGATATACTCGGCGCAAGCCTTGACCTTAAAAAAAACGACATTTTTTCACTAAAAAAGGCTTCTTGACTGGCTTACAGACAGATACAACGCAATCTTTTTTCGCCCAGGGCCACCATCCACTCAATTACCGCCAATTCATTTGGAGCGTGTTAGGGCAAAGGTTATATTTCAAATTGGTAGTCACCTTTCTCTATCTAGCTATGATTTTTTCACAGGCATACTCCGACATGCAACAGCAGGCTGGCCGCAGCAATAATCTTGATGGTCAACGGTCGTTTCCAGCGCCGTGTATGGAGATCTACTTGTTAACGCAGGCTCAACAGAAAGCGAGGCGGAAAGAAGCGGGCATTTTTGGAAAACTAGCCACTATTTTCGATTGGCAACTGACCCGCAAGCAGCGTAGAGACTACCTTCAGGCGTTGAATCAGGGGTTCACACTGGTGCTGACAGATTCGTCGAAAACCGTCTTGTGGGCCAGTCATAGCTTCCTGACTATGACTGGCTACACAACCAGCGAGGCTGTTGGGCAAACCACTAAGTTCCTGCAGGGCGAACAGACCAGTTCTACTGAGCTTAACCGCATTAACAGCCAACTCCAAAAACGAATGCCTGTGAAAGCTGATCTAGTCAACTACCGGAAGAATGGCGAAGCCTATGTCTGTCGGCTGGAAATTGAGCCACTTCGTAATAGCCAGGGCGAGTTCACCCATTTTCTGGCTGTGGAGATGGAAGTGGTTTAACGTAGCTTCCATTGGTTTTACGCCTGATACGCCTCTACAAACCCTGTCAGTTGTCATCAGGGCCTGGCGCATCATCGGGACTCATGAGCTCGGCCGCACCGGCGGGTTTCTCAATGGCAGGATCGGCATCCACGGCCAATGCCGACTCGTCAGCATCGGCTAGTCTTGACAGGTTAGGCAGATCAAGGTCGTCTGTAGTTGGGTTAGTTTCCATGTTACTTGTTCCAGTTAGTTGGTTTGTAAACCCGTCGCGCCATATCTGGTTTCAGACTTCGAGGCTGCGGAGCCAGGCCGGTACGCATGGAATCGGGCGTAAATCAGGCCGTAGCTAAACAATTCGTGGTCTGATTTTGGTTAGTCGGTTGTAGAAGTATATTGCTTTGCTCGACACCACTTCACACCATATGAAACAAGCAGGACGTATTCTTGGCTGGAGCTTTCTCGGGCTTTTGCTGCTCATCAGCGTTGCCCTGTCGCTGGCCTGGCTGTTCGATTTCAGGCAGACTGACAGGGAACTCAACGACGAGTTCGCCGCCCAGTCGGTTCGGCCGGTCGTGAGGCGCTATACAGTAGGGCAGCGCACTATTCGTTACATAGAAACGCCGCCACTACCCGGAAAACCGACGATCATTTTCGTACACGGTGCTCCCAGTTCGCTTTCCTTCTTCAATGGTTTCTTCAAAGACACGGCGTTGCTGCATCGTGCTCAGTTGGTGGCTGTTGATCGTCCCGGCTATGGCTATTCTGATTTCGGCCAGGTAGAGCCCTCTATTCTCCGGCAGGCCGAGCTATTACAACCTCTTATTGACCGCTATAAAAACACCACCGATCTGATTGTTGTGGGCTCATCGTACGGTGGATCGGTATCGGCCCGGCTGGCTATGAATAACCCCGGCATAATTGATCAGGTGGTGTTTGTTTCGTCGGCACTGGGGCCGGGGCTGGAACGTACCTACGGCATAAGCTACTGGGTTGATAAAGAACCGCTGCGGGCGCTTGTACCACCGCTGCTTCGATTAGCTAATGACGAAAAACTGGCGCATAAAAAAGCGCTCGAAGCTATTTTGCCCGACTGGCCGCGCATTACATCGGGTATCACCATGCTTCACGGTCAGCGCGACGAATTGGTGTATCCTACCAATGTTGCGTTTGCAAAAAAACAGCTACGGAACGCTCAGTTCAAGCAGTTTCTTCTGGCCGAAAGTCGCCACGACATCGTGGATAATAAACGGGAATACATCGCCTCTATTCTACTTAGTCTTCTGTCTACGCCCAACGGGGCTGCGTTAAGTCATACTGCTGGCAGGCCTTGATGCCTCCGCGCCATTTTCAGTGCTTCAGGCAGTGATTTCAACCCGGTTTTGCTCGGGGTCAAAAATAACGCTTTCATAATAGCCGTCGCCCGTGTGGCGTGGTTCACCCACAACGGGAAATCCATCAGTCCGGAAGCGCTCGGTCAGGGCATCTACGGCAGCTTCGCCGCCAACAGAAACGGCGAAATGAACCAAGCCGGTAAATTGCGCCAGAACATCATTCATTGTATCTGGAATACCCGGCATCTGCATCAGTTCAAGGCGCGGACCGCCCTCGGGAAATGACAGGAAATATGATGAGAAGCCTTTCGAATGGTTCGTGTACTTCTCATTGGCCGTTGCCTGAAAATAGGTTTCGTAGAAAGTCCGCATGGCTTCCAGATCGCGGACCCAAAGGGCAAGATGTTCGATACGCATAGTGCAAAGCTGGCCGATTTTTTTTGTGTTCTATACCACCTGCTTAGCTGTCTCCGATGCTGTATGAACACATTGACTGTTGCCTTACCGCGCTTTGATATCGAGCAGTTCAATCGTTTTTAGCTCCTGCTTCGCATTCCAGCCGCACAACAACGTTGCCGTCTGGCCAGTCTCCCGATACCGAATCAGCACGTCTTTACTACCCATCCAAAGCGTCCCGGTTGGCTGGCTGGCCGCTTCTGCCTTGATAATGTTATCCATCAGTGATCGGGTAGCATCTGTTGGCAACCGTTGGAATGTGCGTGAATCTGACGAGGGACTGGTAAAATTCAACCATAAATGAGCCCCACAGCCATCGACAGGCAATTGGTCGCCCACAACCCTGGCGTTAATTTCTACAATAGGTTGCTCTGCCAGAACAGTCGACTGATTCTGACAAGTAGCCGATACAGCCAGCAGGGCAACGATCAATAGCTTTTTCATAGTGATCAGTATCTGAAACTCAATAGACCCCGTTTCGATGGGGTTAGTTGTAATGCGCACCCGTTAAGCAGTCTACTTTTCAACATAATCGAGTTCTTTGGCGAAGGTTTCTTCCATTTGCGATAGCGACCAGAACGCCAGGCCAAACACCACAACGCCCAGTACAGCCGCTGCACCTAACGTACCTGCAAACGGCTTCAGGGCCTGAAAACTTAATGTCATGGGAATAAGCATTCCGCGCACGATACTGGGCGCCGATGTAGTGGCAGTAGCACGCAGATTAGTACCATATTGCTCGGCCACCATGGTCAGGTACATGGCTATGTAGCCGGTACAGATACCAAGCAGCAGGCAAATGACATACAGGCTACCGGTTGTTTTTACACCACCAAACAGATACACAGTACACAGAGTCAGACTACAGATAAGCAGGTACGTTACAGCCCGCCGCCTCGATTGCAGCCATTGGCTGAGCGGGCCGGAAAGCAAATCGCCAACTGCCAGACCACAATAGATCAGCATAACGCAGCGCCCCGGTTCAACGGTTGTCGTGAGCGCCATGGCCTCGCCAAACTCGTTGGCAAATGTGGCCAGGATACCCACGATAAACCAGGTTGGAAGCCCAACCGCCACGCAGCGTAAAAATTTGATGCTCCGCGACCGGCTACTGAAAAAATACAGAAAATCGCCCCGCCTTACTTCACCGTGTTCCTGCTTCAGGTTCGTGAACAGGCCCGACTCAAACATGCTCACCCGCAACAGCAACAGGGCTAACCCCATGCCACCGCCAACGAAAAAGGCCGTTTGCCAGTCGAACAGCGTGCTGGTTGCGTAGGCCACACCCGCCCCGAGATACCCAATGCCCGCTACGATAGACGATCCGTAACCACGAATGGCTCTCGGCAGAATTTCAGACACGAGCACCATCGCCGCGCCGATCTCACCCGACAACCCTACGCCCGCCACAAACCGCATCAGAGCATAATAAGTAGTTGGTTCGATGATGGTGATATACGGCACAAACCCGCAGGCAATGTTGGCCAGTGAATACATGATAATGCTGCCAAATAGAACTGACATACGGCCACGCCGGTCACCAATAACGCCCCACAGAATACCGCCCACGAGCAACCCGGCCTGTTGGAAGTACAGAATATATGCCCCCAGATGCGATACCTCTCCTTTGGTTAGCCCCAGCGACTGCAGACTGGGCACTCGCACTATATTGAAAATGAGCATATCGTACACATCCACGAAAAACCCCAACGCGGACACAATGACGGGCAAAGACCAGAGTGGCGATAGAGAAGTGCGAGGGGCGGAAGGCGAGGGGCTTAGGGTTGTAGGCATTAGTTGTGGTGGAATTTACGCTGGCGGATTTACTCTTCAATAAAGTCCATGTCCTTGCCGTGGGTTTCGGGAATGGTCAGGATACTGTAAAAGCCTAGCGCAAAGGCGATTACACCCACTATAGCTCCGGCATAGACGACGCCGTGCAGGGGCTTGGCAAACTGATATAGGGTTGTCATGGGGAAGGTTAGTCCGCGCACCATGTTGGGTACGGTGGTGGCGGCCGTCGCACGTAGATTGGTACCGAATTGTTCAGCGCCAATGGTCACGAACATAGCCCAGTAGCCAATACCGAAGCCCAGCGCCAGACAGGCTATGTACAGACCGTCGGCGGTAGTGAGTCCGCCGAAGAGATAAACAAGGGTTGATATAAACGTGAAGGCCATCAGCAACGTAACCGCCTTTTTCCGCGACGCCAGGGCCTGACTGATGAAGCCACTCGCCAAATCCCCTGTCGACAGACCCACGTAGCACCACATGATGGCCAGGCCAGGTTTGATTTCTTCCGTGATTCCCAACGCCGTTCCGAATTCGTTGGAAAACGTGGCCAATACCCCAATAACAAACCAGGTGGGAATGCCCAGCCCAATGCATTTCAGATAGCGGCTCAGCCGTTCGCCATTCGTAAAAAAAGCAAAGAAATTTCCTTTTGTCACCGACGTGTCGGCCGATACGTTCTTGAACATACCCGACTCAACCACGCCGACGCGCAGCAAGAGCAACCCGATACCGAGCCCGCCACCAATGAAATAGGCCAGCGGCCAGTCGAACAATTTAACGGTGAAATAGGCCACTACCGCGCCGGAAAGGCCCACGCCCGCCACCAGCGACGTACCTATGGCCCGCAGCCGGGTGGGCAGCACTTCGCTTACCAACGTAATGCCCGCACCAAGTTCGCCGGCCAGCCCCACACCCGCCACAAAGCGCATCAGGGCGTAATAGGTAGTTGGCTCCATGAATGTCACGTTTGGAATAAAACCACAGGCAATGTTGGCGATCGAGTAAGTAATGATGCTGCCGAACAATACGGAAAGTCGCCCCCGTTTGTCGCCCAGAATTCCCCAGAGGATACCGCCCAGCAGCAGCCCAACCATTTGCCAGTTGAAAATACGGGTGCCTTCGGTCGAAATCTGTTCGGCGGTTAACCCCAGTGCTTTCAGGCTGGGAACGCGTACGATACCAAACAGCAGTAGATCATAAATATCGACGAAGTAGCCCAACGCCGCCACGATGACAGGTAAGCTGAAGAGGCCAACGGCAGGTTTAGCGGATTCGGTATCAGGTAAAGAGGTTTGCATGGTTTGGTGAATTAATGCGCGAAGGTTACGTACAGAGGAAAGAGCATTACACGGCAAGCGTTATATCATCGGACGTGGCCGAATCCGTTTGCCGGGGCGTTGTTTCGCTGGTAGATTGAGAAGGAGTCACATTTGGTTTAGCTACTGAACGCGCAACGGGCTGAGGCAGGGTTTGCGCGTTCGTAAACGCAAGACGCAATGACCACACAGTCAGCGTTACCCGGCTAAACACGAAGGCCTGTTGCAGCAGGAAGAGAATACCAATCAGCAGCCAGTTACCGGCATTGAACGCCGATTCGACCAGCAGATACACCCCAAGCAGCACCGTTCCGATCAGAAGCAATAACAGATACCGGCCAAACGTAGCCAGCCGGTGAAGCCTGATAAACCGCCAGCTTTGCGCAAAAGCATGCATGGCCGCCGTTACATCATGCTGATACATCAGCACGCTGGCATACTGGCTGGTACAGAGAATGCGAACCAGAATAAGGCCGAATATCAACCCCACTACCGCCCCAAGGGCAACGTACCCACGTTCGGTGTACGAGACGTCGAGCGTACCGTCTAGTAGCAGTACAATTAACGTACCCACCAAGAGTAGACTGAGTCCCCACAACAGCACGAAAAGGCCCGTTACGGCAAGCAAGCGCAGATTTCGGCTAAAATAATGCGTACCTGCCTGCCAGAACGTGACCGCCGAAAACCCATTGGTAAAGCTATACAACACCCCTCCTTTTGCCCACACGCTGATCAGCAACGACAGAACCGCCGTCCACCACCCAGCCCGGATCAACGGCCAGACCGCGCCACCGTGATCGTGCATGAAATCGCTGAAGACAGTGTAGTTGAACCCCGGCATCATCTGCACCGGAGCCAGCGAACCGTGGACTTCGCTGGTCAGCGTACTGAAGAAGGCCAATGCCGGTGGCAGGGCGGGTATCAGCGTGAGCAGGAAGAGCAGTACCAGCAAGTGCCACTGGCGCAGGGTGTTGATTAACGTTTGGGAAAGCATAAGAAACGCGGCAGATAGCCACGCCGAAGATAACCAACCGCCTGTGGGCCACCAAAACCTTCTGCCTGCCTTCCGCGTATAAACTGGTATGGTCAACGCACTACTCCTATCCATTACCCTACTCACCCCCCCCGATTCAATGGCCCCGAAGCGGTTCAGCCTGCTACCGTTACCCCTGATCTATTACACGCCTGAAACCCGGTTCAGCTTTGGCGTAGCAGCCACGGCCACATTCCGGTTTCGGAACGACACGGCCAGCCAGGGATCTCCATTCCGGGCGCGTCCGTCGCAGGTGACGGTCGGGGCGGCCTACACGCAGAATAAACAGTTGCTGTTTTATATACCCTTCCAGATTTTCTACAAAAACAACCTCTACTTCGCCAACGGTGAGTTGGGCTACTACCGCTACAACTACTATTTCTTCGGCCAGGGACAACGCGACGTACCGGCAGAACTATACGGCGTCAATTTTCCTCGTGTGCGGGTGAATGTGTTTCGGCGAATCACCAAAGCCGATCCGGCCAAACCAGGGCGGGGCCTGTATGCGGGCATCCGGTACCAGTACGAGAACTATGATGTTACCAGCATAGCGCCCAACGGTGAACTGGCCTCCGGCAACGTACCCGGCGGGCTGGGGAGCCTGTTATCAGGCGCAGGAACAGGGTTGTTCTACGATTCACGTGACAACGTTTTTTACCCAAACCGGGGCGTGGTGGCCGATCTAACGTACCTGACCCAGGGACGGGCCGTGGGTAGTCAGGTACGTTTCGACAGGTATGTGGCTGATATGTCCAGTTATCATCCGCTGGGTAGCCGGGCCACGCTGGCATTGAATTATGTACTGAGCGTCACCGGTGGCGGCGATGCGCCGTTTAATGCGTTATCATTGCTGGGAGGCACCAAACGCAGCCGGGGCTATTACGAGGGCCGTTTCCGCGACGAGAACATGGCACTGTTGCAGGCCGAATTACGGCTCCGGGTCTGGCGGCGGCTGGGCGTGGTGGCTTTCGGGTCGATAGGCACGTTAGGGAACCGGAGTGATTTTCTACGCCTCAACGACCCCAAAGCCGCTTACGGAGCCGGGCTCCGTTTTCGGGTCAACCGTGATCTGGTCAATCTTCGCCTCGACTACGGCCGGGGTATCCCCTACGCCAGCCTCGGCTCAAGCGGCGTATACCTGACAATCGGGGAGGCGTTTTGATGAAGCAGGAGTTACAAATTGCCCGTTGCTTCGTCTGATCACTAATCGGAGTCAATGCGAAGCAGGTCGTCGCTTTCAACGCTTAATTTGTCCAATCCTGTACGCCCGGGACCGGTCATTGATAATTGATAGTCGATAATTGATAACTGTTACTAGCTTTGAACCGTTTACTGAACCATAAGCCAATTCGGCCAAACCACGTAAAACCATGTCAAGAGGATTAATCATTTTTGTTGTCGTTGCAGCCCTGCTGGGTATGTACGGCTGTAGTTCGTATAACGGCTTAGTAGATAAAGACACCAATGTCGATAAATATTGGAGCCAGGTTCAAACCCAATATCAACGCCGCGCCGACCTTATTCCGAACTTAGTTCGAACCGTACAAGGCGTTGCCAATTTCGAGAAAAGTACCCTTCAGAGCGTTATCGAAGCGCGCGCCAGTGCAACCTCAATCAAACTGTCGGCCGATCAGCTGACGCCCGAGAATATTCAGAAATTCCAGGCCGCGCAGGACCAGTTAGGCGGTTCATTATCCCGGCTGTTGGCCGTTTCCGAGAACTATCCGCAGCTGAAAGCCACCCAAAACTTCTCAGAACTTCAGGCGCAACTCGAAGGCACTGAAAACCGAATTGCCGTTGCCCGTAATGATTTCAACACGGCCGCCACAGACTATAATAAGTCGGTCCGTTCGTTTCCGAACAATATCTTCGCGGGTATCTTCGGCTTCCCTCGCAAAGGGCTGTTCGAAGCCAGCGCCGCCGCACAGAACGCCCCAACCGTTGATTTCGGCACGCAGAAGTAAGAGCTAGTTAAAAGTTAAGAATTACTGGTTAAGAGTTGATCAGCCGGTCTATGTAAATCGCGATGATCACTCAACAACTAGTAACTCTTAACTTTTAATTCTTAACTGTAAAAGCGATGATCCTCACCCCCGACCAGCAGCAGCAAGTTATTGCTGCCATCCGACAGGCCGAACGCGAAACATCGGGCGAAATCCGGGTGCATATTGAGGCAAGCTGTCCTGACGGCGACCCCATTAAACGAGCCATTGACGTGTTTGGGCATTTAGGGATGCATCAGACAAAAGAACAGAATGGCGTGCTGTTCTACCTGGCTCACGACGACCGAAAATTTGCCATACTGGGAGACAGTGGTATCGACGCGAAAGTACCGGCCGACTTCTGGGCAAGCACCAAAGAACTGATGCGCCGGTATTTTGCCGTCAATGACTATACCACCGGGCTTAGCCAGGGAATTGAGCGGGCGGGGCAACACCTGAAGGCTTTTTTCCCCCGCGCCAGTGACGACATCAATGAACTGCCCGACGATATCTCATTCGGTTGAGACACTAACGCTCTACCAGACTCCACCGTTTTACCCGTGACTGCTTTCCGCTCTATTTTCCGGTCCTTTTCTCCCAGGCTAGCCGCTGGTTTGTGGCTGTTTGGTATGCTGCTGTCGCTGGCAGCACACGCCCAGGCAGTACCCGACGATTCCTTACCCGCCCGCCCATCTCCGCCCCGACTGGTCAACGACCTGGTTGGCATGCTCTCGCCAAGTGAAGTGCAGCAGCTGGAACGAAAACTGGTAGCCTACAACGATTCAACATCTTCACAGCTAGCGATCGTTGTCGTTAAATCGACTGGCCTGTATGAACCAGCCGATTACGCGTTTTCGATTGGTCGCAAATGGGGCGTTGGCCAGAAAGGCAAGAACAACGGCGTGGTATTGCTCTGGGCAACCGGCACCCGTAAGATATTCATCGCCACAGGCCGGGGCATGGAAGGCGTACTGCCCGACGCCATTGCCAAACGCATTGTCAGTCAGATCATTGTTCCGAATTTCAAACAACAGCAATACTATCAGGGCCTCGACGAAGCCGTTGATGAGATGTTCCGCCGGGCCACGGGCGAATACAAAGCTGATCCAGTATCGGATGATGATTCGGGCGGAGGCGAGATATTCATCTGGCTGGTTATTATCGGCGTTATCATTTTCCTGGTCATTCGCTCAAGAAACGGCGGTGGCGGCGGCAACCGTTCGCGCGGCGGAGGGGGCATGTTCCTACCATACACCACGTTTTCGGGTTGGGGTAGCTCATCGGGCAGCTGGGGTGGTGGCGGAGGTAGTAGCGGCGGAGGTGGTGGCTTCGGCGGTTTTGGCGGAGGCGACTTCGGCGGAGGCGGCGCAGGTGGCGACTATTAAATCGACCAGCAGCAATCGTTCGTGCTTTCCTTTGTAGAGTGTCCGATCAAGCATTAGATGATGCAGGTGGGTCACGACCGATACGAGAACCACCTTTTATCAGATCCGTTGAACCAGGTCAGGTAAGTTCCCTGCGACAAGTGCGTCAGGCGTCGGAAACAGGCTGGTCAGATCCGTCTGACAGGCGTTAGCTTCACTGATAAAGTAGTTCCCAGTGAAATCATTTTGGTCAACTAGACTTGATCGCTCATGTCAAAACTTCCCTGGGCCAAATACTATTTTAGTTTTATAGCCGCAGCCCTCCTGGTGGCTTTACTAGCCAAGTTCGTTACAACTAATGTAGTTGTCATGCCCGCACTAGCCGTTGGCTTATACTGGCTCTTTCTTCGCGGGTTTGCCAGCATCAAAGGCTATGAATAAACGAGCAGTGTCTACGTCGGCCTGTTCAGTTATGTGGCTGGTAGGTTAGCCTGGCATCTAACGCAGGCAAAGGGGTAACGTACCTGGTCATGGACGGGCTTTCGCCCACCTCTCGATTGGCGTTATTGTATTATCTGTCAGCACGTTACAATTATCGTCTTACTCAATTTGCCGTCAATACAACGTACATGCGTTGGAGTTACAACTGTGTGACAAGTCCAGAGCTATAGTTGACCAACCGCTTCGTTTTGTCTATATTGCCACAAAGCGTTAGCGACCTAGTAGAGCTCAGCATGGACACGTACCCAGCCCACACCCTTACCCAAACAGTGAGCGAATGCCGCAACTGTGGCAATACGATTGATGAAAACTTTTGTTCACGGTGCGGCCAGCCAGCCACATTGAAGCGCATCAATGGACATTACATCGTCCACGAGATTGAACACGTATTGCACTTTGAACGGGGCCTCCTCTATACCATTAAAGCGTTACTGCTTAAGCCAGGGCAAACGATCAAAAGCTTCTTTTCGGAAGACCGGAATCGGCTGGTAAAGCCTATCATCTTCATTATTGTAACGTCTGCCATCTACTCGATCACCAGTGGCGCTCTACACATTGAGGATGGCTACATCAAGTTCAGCGAGCAGCACGCGTCGGCAACCGGAGCCATCTTCAAGTGGATTCAATCCCATTATGGGTATGCAAACCTCTTGATGGGTGCTTTTATCGCCATGTGGATGAAGCCCATCTTCCGAAAATACGACTATAATTTTTTTGAGCTGTTAATCGTGCTCTGTTTTGTAATGGGCATGGGCATGCTGGTTTTAGCAGTCTTCGCCCTATCGGAAAAGCTGTCCGGGACCCCACTTATGCAGGTAGGTAGTTACCTGTTCATTTTGTACGCCGGTTGGGCAATCGGTCAGTTTTATGACAAACATCGGGCAGCTAACTACGTCAAGGCCTTTGTAGCTTATCTTCTTGGTATGCTCTCATTTGCCTTGGTCGCTCTTGCAATAGGAGTAACCATAGATTTTGCTATTCGGCATAGCAACAACTTCAATTTTTCAGTTGCTTTTTAGCGATACCATTCCCTTTTCCCGCAACAATGTGATGAGCTACCTATTTCAACTGCCCATACGTTGTGTGGGCAAGCACACAAATCGCCGAAGGATGTAGTTCCGCGTACTCTGAGTAGACTAATTTTTGCTTTCCCAATCAAAAACTCAGTCAATTCTGATAAAGCAGGTCATCAGGATTGACTGAGTTTTTTAGTAGGTACTGCTGTCCGGAAAGTAGCCAACTGATTACTGATGATGACAACTTGTAAAAACTGCAACCACCATTTTGACGGCAATTTTTGTAACGTTTGTGGGCAATCTTCGCATACACACGACATTAATTTACATTACGTAGTGCACGAAATCCAGCATGGTATTTTACATGTTGACCGAGGTTTCTTTTTCACCATCAAAGAGCTATTTACCCGGCCAGGAGACTCGATTCGGGAATACATTGAGGGCAAACGAGTCGATCATTTTAAACCGGTAGCCTTCTTACTGATCCTATCGACCGTTTACGCGTTTTTAAGCAAACCGTTGAACGACTCATCGTTTATTGAAAGCGCCATAATGGGCTTTAAATCAGTTCCTGGCAATAAAAATGCACCGAATACATACGTAGTCATTGACTGGATACTCGCTCACTATGCCTATACCAGCTTGTTAATCATACCCATAGCTTCGCTCGCATCATACGTAGCTTTTGTAAAGTCGAAGTACAATTATTTTCAGCATCTGGTATTGAATTCGTTTCAGTGGGGTCAAACGACAGTATTTCATATAGTTTACTTATTCATTACCTATCTTATCAATAAAAATAACCCGAATTATACACTGGATTACATCGAAATCGCTATCGGATTTCTGCTAACCTATTGGACGTATTATCAATTTTTCGATACGATGTCCAGTGTTCGAAAAATCGCACTTACGCTGGTGAGCTATATCTTATTCATCATTTTCATCATAGCGTTTTCTATCATCCTCCTTTTTATTTTCAAGGCATAAATGGCCTAATTTGCCCCTATATTATACGTTGAACCAGTACGACAGTTTGACGACTAGCGCCCGGTTCTTACTCGTTAGCGAGCCGGGGAAATAGTTTTCCTGGTACACCACAAACAGATCTGACACCGGGGCGTAGCGCCATTGCAGGCGGGTGTTCAGCAACGTATTGGCCGTTTGGTTGTTTACCTGCACGGTCGTTGTCCAGAACAGTTTTCGCGAGAACGTTAAATCCAGCCGGGGGCCAACCAACAGGTATTGGGCTGATCTATAGGGGCTCGGGAGGCGGATATTGTTGTATTCACCATACACGCTTACCGATCCGTAGGGCTGGAACCGGTATTGAATCTGAGCGGTCAGGCTCGTGTTTTTCCCGTTGAAATAACCACCCGACCAGCCTTCCAGCGTTGCGGTCAGGAGTTTGCGCTTATCGGTATTAAGAAAGCCGAAGATGCCGTGGATGTTATAGCCGGTTCCGCTTGCCAGTTCCAGACCATCCGAATTGGTGGGGTCGAAACCGGAAAACAGGTACGTGTAGTGGTTGTAATAACCCAGGCCACCCTCTGTCGTATTCCGCGCCTGCACGTTGTAGCCAACATTGAATTCCCGATCAGTAAGCCGTCCATCCAGCGTTTGAATAAACGTAATATCCGATGAAGGGCCGTGCGAAATAATCTGCTTGTTGCCAGGTACGTAGAACGTGAGTTGCGCTTCCGGCCGCCACTTCCAGTAACCCCGGCGCTGAACGTACCCAATATCCCCCACTTTATAGTTGCGCCCCACGTATTCGTGCGTCCAGGACAAAGTCAGGTTCCGGCTGGTATAATTCAGGTTCAGGCCGTGGGTATCGTTACCGTTCCGATTATCACTGCTGATTCGCTGATCGCCGCTGCCTTCTGAACGAAAAACACGGTTGTAGAACACCTTTCCGCTCCACCGGTTATCGGCCGTTTGCAGGTTGTATTCCAGGCCACCCAACCGGGTAAAAGCCAGGCTATCGGGCAATGCGCCTATACCCTGCCGGTTCACGAAAATGCCGGAAATCGTTGACCGGCCAAACACCTGCCGCTGTATCACGCCCATCGTGTAGTTCTGGCCCGCAATTCCCCGGCTGGGCTGGGTAGCCGTTTGCGTATTAAGCAGACCGACGCGCCAGTATTTACCTAATTTACCGCTGAGGCGAGCGCCGTATAGCAACGGATTCTGTACGATAACGCCCGTAGTCGTATCGAGGCTGATACCAATTCGGCGGCTGAAAAACGGCCGGTTGCTCTCAAATCCGTAGTTGGCAAACAGATCCTGATTTTCGATAAAAAACTGCCTGCGTTCGGGATAAAATATCTCGAAACGACTCAGGTTTGTCACCTGCTGATCGGCCTCTACGTTCGAGAAATCAGGGTTTACGGTCAGATCAAGGTTCAGCGACGGCGTAATACCGATTTTGGCGTCGAAGCCGATACCCGCTTTGTAGGTACGTTGCCCCTGGGTTCCGTTGCCGGGTTCGCCCAGATCGTCGCTGTAGCGGCTACTCACGTACGGAATGAGCGAAATATTGGGCCCCGGGTTGGGCAGTGGGCGGTTGAACCGAACCGTATCGGCAAACGACAGGGCCGAAATACGGTAGGCAACCGGCACCCGCCGCCAGGCTGTACGCTGGTTATTTTTCAGGTCGTGCCGGGCGAAGTTCATCAGAAACCAGGTCGATCCTTTCCGGTAGCGGATGCTCTTAAACGGAATGGCCAGTTCGGCCTGCCATCGGTCGGGAAATTTCTTTACGGCCGAACGCCATTTATTATCCCATTCCGACGCCACCCGTTCGCCATTATACAACTGCCCTTCCCGCTCCACGCCGTAGGGCGTCACGTTGAAGGTAAATCCGTTGATACGGTCGCCAAACGGGTCGAGGTAAACCGTAAAATTATCGTTCTGGTCCCACTCGAAATCGCGCTTCAGGGAACTGGCAATGGCACGTCGGGCCGGGTCTTTGTCGAAACAAACCACAGCCACATACAGATGGTCGGCATCGAAGGTGACGCGCACGTCCGTGTTGTTATAAGCAGCAGCCGTATCGTTCGGGTAATTCTGAATAAACTGGTTAGCCACGCGGGCACGCTGCCAGGCTCCTTCCGTCAGCAAGCCATCAACGCGAATAGTTGAATCGGTGGGGGTAACGTGCAGGGTTTGGCCATGGGCAGTGAGGGCACAAATTGAATAAATAAGGACAATGAAATGTAGACGAAGCGGCATAGAATCGATTTTGACACCGTAAAAGTACGGCATCATGTCTGTTCACTTCGGCGAAAAGGATGAGTGGTTAAGGCATCTTCGGGCTCACCAAACTATTCCAGTTTATGGGGCGTTGGAAAGAAAGCACAGCGTAAAACAGGATTATGGTTAAGATTGGGTCAATTGAGTTAGGTGATTTTCCGTTGCTGCTGGCTCCGATGGAGGACGTCAGCGACCCGCCGTTTCGCGCGGTTTGTAAGGAAAATGGGGCCGATTTGATGTACACGGAGTTCATATCGTCGGAAGGACTGATCCGCGATGCCGCCAAGAGCGTTCAGAAACTCGACATTTTCGAGTACGAACGGCCAATCGGTATTCAGCTATTCGGGTCAGACATCGAAACGATGGGCGAATGCACCCGTATTGCCACCCGCGCCAACCCCGATTTGATCGATATTAACTACGGCTGCCCGGTGAAAAACGTGGCTTGCCGGGGTGCCGGAGCCGCCTTGTTACAGGATATTCCGAAGATGGTGCTGATGACAAAAGCCGTTGTTGATGCCACGCACCTGCCCGTTACGGTAAAGACCCGCCTCGGTTGGGACGAGAGTACCAAGAATATCATGGACGTAGCCGAACGCCTCCAGGATATTGGCATTCAGGCACTTACCGTTCACGGACGTACCCGCGTGCAGATGTACAAAGGTGAAGCCGACTGGACGCTGATAGGCCGGGTGAAGGAAAACCCCCGCATTAAGATTCCGATCTTCGGTAATGGCGATATCGACTCACCCGAGAAAGCGCTGGAGTACAAAAATCGCTACGGTGTTGATGGTGTCATGATTGGCCGCGCCAGTATTGGTTACCCCTGGATTTTCAACGAGATCAAGCATTTCGTGAAAACCGGGCAGCACCTCCCCGCTCCTACTGTAACCGACCGCATTGCCGCCTGCCGCAAACACCTCGACTTCTCCATCCAATGGAAAGGAGACCGGCTGGGTATTTTCGAGATGCGCCGCCACTACGCCAATTATTTCAAAGGCCTGCCCGATTTCAAGCAGTTCCGGATGCGCTTCGTCGTTGCCGACACCTACGACGAACTACTGGCCATCCTGCACGAAGTCAGTGAGACTTATGAGGAATTGATGTATAATGGATAACGCGGCTACTGCGGTACCATGTATAATGGCTCCGCAAAGGAACGTACCTAGCAGAGCCATTATACACCGTACCACAGCGGCGGACCGCATCATCTATTACACATTCGCCATATGACCGAAACAACTACGACTGAACCTGTTCTTGTTACCCAAAAACGCCCGGTGCTTGCCTGGATACTACTCACGTGCATGGCGCTGGTGTGGGGCAGTTCGTTTATTATGATGAAGAAGGCGCTAGGCGCTTTCACGGTTCAGCAGGTGGCATCTGGGCGGATCTTCTTTGCTTTTCTGTTTTTCATTCCCTTCCTGGTTGTGCAGGCCCGGCAGCCCGATGTACAGGTGGTGCTTCGTCGGCGCTGGCTGGCCTTGCTGGCGTCGGGGGTACTCGGCTTTTTACTGCCTGCCTTTTTGTTTGCCGAAGCGGGCGCGCACTTAAGCAGTTCACTGTCAGGTACGTTAAATTCGCTTAGTCCGCTGTTTGTCTTGCTCACAGGTACGTTGTTGTTTCGGCAACAGTTCCGGGCCAATCAGGTATGGGGAATCCTGCTGGGCCTGGTCGGCTCGCTGATTCTGGTGTTTTTCAGCGCTACCGGTTCGTTCACCGTCAACGGCTATGCCTTTCTGGTTGTACTGGCCACGGTCATGTATGGCATTAACACCAACCTCATCGGCAAGTATCTGAGCCACCTGCCTGCCCTCGTTGCCCCCCCCTGGACGTTCGCTTTTGTTGGTCCCATCGCCGGTATTTTCCTGCTATCGACTGACTTCGTAAGCCGTGCCGTTGCGGCCGATGCGCTGGTGCCAATGGGCGCCGTTCTGTTTCTGGGCATCATGGCATCAGGTATTACATCCGTACTATTTATCCGGGTAGTGCAACTGGCATCGGGGGTCTTTGCCGCGTCGGTAACGTACCTGATTCCTGTGGTGGCCGTTGTCTGGGGCCTTTTCGACGAAGAAACGATCTACCCGCAGCAATACCTCGGCCTAACCATCAGCCTGTTGGGCATCTATTTGGTGAACCGGCAGAAATAACTGATCACCGACCCAATCGATCAAATTCACACTAACTTAACTAGCAATTGCCGCCTATCTGGTATACTTGGCGTATCTAATTAACCAGAGTGTGTATGTCTCCCTTACGTCGCGTTGGCCTGCTACTAGTAGCCGTTGGCTGTTTGTGGTCCTGTAAAGAAAAGGCTCCGGATACGCCCACGCCCCTACCCGATCCCGGCCTTACCTGGCAGGTTCATGAAGATTTTCTGTTCGACCGGAAAATACAGTTGGCCAGCTACGCCGATAGCGCTATTATTATTCTGTCGGGCAACCGCACAACGGCGATCGCACCCGACCCCGACCGTAGGTCTACAACAGACACGACTTTTGTTCATTTTGGTGGTCAGGCCGAAAACAATGGACGTACCGATTATCGCCCGCTCCTTCATTCAACGTTTTTCGGGTTTCTGTATGAGGGCTTCGTAAACCTGGTACCCACCACCGACCCGGTGCTCAACTATAGCAATGCACGACTGATTATGAATCAGTTAGACGCCGACTTTGCTTCGTTCGCTACCCTGCCTGTCGATATGGGAGAGACCATGGCTGCTAATCAGCAGAACCAGTTTATTGTGCCTTACAACGTGTATGATCGCAGGTACGCTACGCCAGTGATCGACGGCAACCAAACGTGTTTGCTGCTGGTGTCGGTCACGGTACCCAAGGCTCCGTACGTAGCCCTCACGATCGCGAAAACCCAAAAAATCGTATTACCAGCTAGTAGCGGATTACGTTCGGTGCAGCGTATTGGCAACAACTTCATCGTATCGTTATCGTCAGGTACATATCGCATTAAGCCTGATGGTACGTACCTGAAAACATACCCCTATTCGTTAATACGCCAGTTTACAACGAACGAAACGGTGTATGGACTAACGAATGGAGGCGCCGGAAGTCTCCAGCTTGTTGCCTCAACGGACCAGGGAAACACCTGGCAAACTATTGCCACCGACCTGCCAACAAATTACTCGCTATTGAGCTATAAGCAGGTGCAGAATCAGGTCATTGGTGTTTATAACAGCCAACTTTTTCAGTTAACGATCACGCCAACAACCTTATCTACCACTGAACTGGATAACACCGGACTGTATGGCAACAAGATCACCTCGGTGGCAACGTATCGTAACACGGTGTATGTATCGACCCTCTCAGGCGTATTTACAAAACCTGTTCGTACCTTTCTGACACCGAAGAAATCCTGAAACTTAATAGCCTGAACCTTTCCCATGTACACTGCCTCCGTCAACAACGCCGCTCCCGTCAGTATCGATATTCAGCCTACGGGCATCATGCTGAATGACCATCCCTACACGTGGGATCTGTCGAAACTAGGCGAAGGTCAGTATCATATCCTGAAAGATGATCAGTCTTATTCAGTGGAAGTACTATCGGTTGACGCGGCGACGAAGACAGTACAATTGAAAATCAACGGGCGGATTCATGACATTGTGGCGAAAGACCGGTTCGATCTTCTGCTCGAAAAAATGGGCATGAGCAACGCAGCATCCAGTAAGGTAAACAACATCAAAGCCCCCATGCCCGGCCTTATTGTCGGCATCAGCCTGGAAGTTGGCAGTACGGTAAGCAAAGGCGATACCGTGCTGATTCTGGAAGCGATGAAGATGGAGAATAGCATCAAGGCCCCCGGCGACGGCATTGTGAAAGCTATCAAAGTGCAGAAAGGCGACCGGGTCGAAAAAGGGCAGGTATTGGTAGAGTTTTAAAACGGTCAACACCGCTTTTACCGCACTTCATTAATACTAATTGTTTACCGCTTTCGGGTCTGCACTCATAGCAGCTATCCTCCGCTGACCATTGTACCCGGCTTAACAGGCTACAGGAACTGAACGATCCTATCTAAATGGAATCGCTCCTTTCCTAGCGTGCGCCTTTCCTACCTTTCGCGGGTTTCCTTATCTTTGCCCCCGCAAAAAAGGCACCTCTGTATGGCTCAACAACCCAAGTACAAACGAATCCTGCTCAAACTGAGCGGCGAGGCACTCGCAGGCCCTGGCGGCTACAACATTGACCCGGCCATTCTGGAGCAATATGCCAAAGAAATCAAGCAGGTCGTCGAACTGGGCGTCGAGGTGGCAGTCGTGATTGGGGGGGGCAATATCTTCCGGGGCGTATCAGGCGAACGCTCGGGCATCGACCGCGTTCAGGGCGATTATATGGGCATGCTGGCCACGGTGATCAACGCCATGGCCCTGCAAAGTTCGTTTGAAAAGCAGGGGTTATTTACCCGCGTTATGTCGGCCATCAAGATGGAGCAGATCTGCGAACCCTACGCCCGTCGGCGGGCCGTTCGGCACCTCGAAAAAGGACGCATCGTTATTTTCGGAGCCGGAACGGGGAACCCCTACTTCACTACCGACAGTACGGCCGCGCTGCGCGCCAACGAGATCGAAGCCGATGTGGTGCTGAAAGGCACGAAAGTCGATGGTGTATACACCGCCGACCCCATGAAAGATAAAACGGCCACACGCTACACGCACATTACGTTTCAGGACGTTTACGAAAAGAAATTGAGCGTGATGGACTTAACCGCCTTTACACTTTGTCAGGAAAACAACCTGCCCATCATCGTTTTCAACATGAACGAGACTGGTAGCCTGCTGCGCCTCGTTCAGGGAGAAGATGTAGGTACGTTAATCACCGTAGAGTTACCAACAAAATAGAGTTTACTGTCTACAGTTTGCCCGCACCGGCGGACCGGTTTACTGTTGCGCCGCTTCAGGTCTACATCTGTCCAGAAGCAGCGCAACAGCAAACTGTAAACAGTAAACTGATTTCTTATGGAAGAGATTGAATTATACCTCGATGACGCCAAAGAGACGATGGAGAAGGCGTTCAAACACTTGTCTATCGAGCTGACCAAAATTCGGGCAGGTAAAGCCTCGCCTGATATGCTTGGCGGTATTCAGGTCGACTATTACGGGTCTAAGTCACCCATCACCAACGTGGCGTCGGTTACCACTCCAGACGCCCGAACGATCGCCATCAAGCCATTTGACCGGAAAATGATCGGTGAAATCGAGAAGGCCATTCGCAACAGCAACATTGGCCTTGCGCCCATGAACGATGGCGAGCTGATTCGTCTGAGCGTTCCACCGCTGAACGAAGAGCGCCGCCGCGACCTTCTGAAGCGCGTGAAGCAGGAGATTGAAGTGGCAAAAGTGAACGTGCGTAATATCCGTAAAGATACCAACGACGCTATCCGTAAACTGACGAAAGAAGGTGTATCGGAAGATGCCGTGAAGGTAGGCGAAGAGCGCGTTCAGAAACTCACCGATTCGTTTATCAGCCGCGTTGACGACACTTACGCAGCCAAGGAGAAAGATATCCTGACGGTCTAACTCTGTTTCAACGCAGAGGCACAGAGGTATCATAGAGAATATGGAGTAATCAGCCTATGAGAACAAGACTCCGGGTTCTCTATGACACCTCTGTGCCTTTGCGTTGAAACAGTACTAACAACAAAAAACCTGCAAGCGAGAGCAGGCAGGTTTTTTAAAGACAGCTAAATGGGTAAGCCCTATGGACTTACCGAACGTAAATATAATCGCTGGAACTGATACACCTTACTTTTTGGCGAAATCACGGTGGTTGGCCGCCGAATACAGTTCTTCTTTGGGCAGATTGCGGAAATAATCATACGTAATTTTCAGCCCTTCCTCGCGCGACACTTTAGGCTCCCAACCCAGCAATTCACGCGCTTTCGTAATATCAGGCTGCCGCTGTTTGGGATCATCGACCGGTAACGGCTTCAGAATCAGCTTCTGCGACGTACCTGTGAGCTTGATGATCTCCTCCCCAAATTCTTTGATCGTAATCTCGACCGGGTTACCAATATTGACCGGATAAGCATAATCGCTTAGTAACAGCCGGTAAATTCCGTCGACCAGATCCGCCACGTAGCAGAACGACCGAGTCTGCGAGCCATCGCCGAATACCGTCAGGTCTTCACCGCGCAGTGCCTGTCCAATAAAGGCGGGCAACACCCGACCGTCGTTGAGGCGCATGCGGGGACCATACGTATTAAAAATCCGGACAATACGGGTTTCCAGGCCGTGGTAGGTATGGTAGGCCATCGTCATTGCTTCCTGGAACCGCTTGGCTTCGTCGTATACGCCACGCGGACCAACCGGGTTCACATTGCCCCAGTATTCTTCCGGCTGCGGATGAACGTTCGGATCACCGTATACTTCCGACGTAGACGCAATGAGTACCCGCGCTTTTTTCACCCGCGCCAGACCAAGGCAGTTGTGAATGCCCAGTGAACCCACTTTCAGAGTCTGGATCGGAATTTTCAGGTAGTCGATCGGGCTGGCTGGTGAGGCGAAGTGTAGAATATAATCGAGTTCACCAGGTACGTGGATGAACTTGGACACATCGTGATGATAAAACTCAAAATTGGGCAGTTTGAACAGGTGCTCGATATTGCGCAGGTCGCCCGTGATCAGGTTATCCATCGCAATAACGTGATAGCCCTCTTTAATAAACCGATCGCATAAATGCGATCCCAAAAAACCGGCACCTCCGGTAATAAGTACACGTTTCATAGTTCCTCTGTGAATTCATCTTCGGCATAACCCCCAACTCTATGAAGGAGGCTACACCAAAGCCTCTTAACTGTTTACAACTTCGCGGCCAATCGAGTAATAGGTATACCCCATCTCGCGCATCTGCTCGAGTTCGTAGACGTTGCGACCGTCGAAAATCACTTTGCTCTTCAGCAGCAGGTTCATTTTCTCGAACTCCGGTGTGCGGAACATAGGCCACTCGGTCATGATCACCAGCGCATCGGCATCATCCAGGGCGGCGTATGACGTGTGTGCAAACGTGATCTGGTTACCCAGAATATTGCGTACATTCTCCATCGCTTCCGGATCATAGGCCGTGACTTTCACACCTTCGGCCAGTAACTCACGAATATTGTCCAGCGCAGGTGCTTCCCGGATATCATCGGTATAAGGCTTAAACGCAAGTCCCCAGACAGCAATAGTCTTTCCTTTCAGATCATCGCCGAAATGCTTCTTGATAACTGGCAACAGGCGTTTCTTCTGGGCGTTATTCACATCCATTACCGACTGCAACACTTTGAAGTCGTAGTCGTAGTCCTGCGCGGTTTTGGCCAGCGCCTGTACATCTTTCGGGAAGCAACTACCGCCGTAGCCGATGCCGGCAAACAGGAAGCGCTTACCAATCCGGCTGTCGGTTCCGATCCCTTTCCGGATATCGTCAACGTTGGCACCTACTTTTTCGCACAGGTTGGCAATCTCGTTCATAAACGTGATTTTGGTTGCCAAAAATGCGTTGGCAGCATATTTGGTCATTTCGGCCGAACGCTCGTCCATGAAGATGACGGGGTTTCCCTGCCTGACCAGCGGCGCGTACAACCGGTTCATCACCGCCTTCGCCTTATCTGACTTGGTGCCAATCACTACCCGGTCGGGCTTCATAAAGTCTTCCACCGCCACACCTTCACGCAAAAACTCGGGATTCGACACCACGTCGAAATCAACCTTGGCGCTTTTAACGATGCAGGCATGTACCTTTTCGGCCGTACCTACCGGAACGGTACTCTTATCAACAATAACGGCGTATTGTTCCAGAATAGGGCCAAGATCATTGGCCACACCCAGAATATACTTCAGATCGGCTGAACCGTCTTCGCCCGGAGGTGTTGGCAGGGCCAGGAAGATAACTTCGGCACCTTTGATACCTTCGGCCAGATTAGTGGTGAATTTTAACCGCCCTTCTTCCACATTCCGGTGGAACAGCACATCGAGGCCGGGTTCGTAGATGGGAATGATGCGGTTATTAAGTTTTTCAACTTTCCGCTCGTCGATGTCGACGCAGGTAACCTGATTGCCGGTCTCGGCGAAGCAGGTGCCGGTAACCAGCCCCACGTACCCCGTACCTACTACTGCTATTTTCATAAAAAAGGATTATATTCTCTAGACGTTTTTAAGGCTGATCGGCCACAGATCATATTGTACTATTTTGACATGCCCGTTCTGCGGTCACAAAAATAGATGTTTTTCGGAATAGGACGAGTTTGATACGCAATACACTGACCTAGTGTTTTTTTTGCGCATTATCTACACAGGCATATTATGGCCAAAACACCGGATTTGCCCTCGATTATATGGTAATTTATCAGGAAGGAACTACACTATTTTGACAATTTCCGAATATCCGATTCCGTGCATTTTTTATCGAATGGCCAGCGTCAACAACACGTCCGGAATTTGGTTATCCGGGTGTATATTACTGAATACTTCATCAATACAGAACTCCCTTAACGCAGCTTCATGACTAGCGAAATAGTAGAAAACCAAGTTGATACTGTACAACTCATACGTGAGTCAGTGCGGGAATTTGCCCTTCGCCATCTGGCTCCGCACGTTCGCGACTGGGATGAGCGGCAACATTTTCCAGCCGACGAATTTAGGGAAATGGGATCCCTGGGCCTTTTAGGAATGCTTGTCCCGGAAACCTACGGCGGTGCCGGGCTGGGCTATCACGAATACGTAGCTGCCATTGTTGAACTCTCGAAGGTCGACGGGGCGGTTGGCCTGTCTATGGCAGCTCATAATTCGCTTTGCACCAACCACATCCTGATGTTTGGTAGCGAGGAACAGAAACAGACCTACCTGCCCAAACTGGCTTCGGGCGAACATATTGGTGCCTGGGGCCTAACCGAGCCCAATACAGGCTCTGACGCAGGCAACATGCGCACCCGCGCCGTTCGGCAGGAAAACGGCGACTGGATCCTGAACGGGGCCAAGAACTTCATCACCCACGGCCGGTCGGGCAACGTGGCGGTTGTCATTGCCCGTACCGGCGAGCCAAACACGCCGCATAACGCCACGGCTTTCGTGGTCGAACGCAATACGCCCGGCTTCCGCGGGGGTAAAAAAGAAGACAAGTTGGGTATGCGGGCGTCCGAAACAGCCGAAATGATTTTTGAGGATTGCCGCATCCCCGACAGCCAGCGGCTTGGCGAAGTGGGAGCAGGTTTTGTTCAATCGCTGAAGATCCTGGACGGTGGTCGTATTTCCATCGCTGCGCTGAGCCTGGGCATTGCGATGGGTGCCTACGAAGCCGCACTAGCCTACGCTCAGGAGCGGCAACAGTTTGGCCAGCCAATCTTCAATTTTCAGGGAATCTCGTTTAAACTGGCCGATATGGCTACCGACATCGAAGCGTCGCGGCTCCTGATCGAACACGCAGCCGAGTTGAAAAATCAGCATAAACCCGTAACCAAGGCGTCGGCCATGGCGAAATTGTTTGCGTCGGAGGTATCAGTACGGGTGGCCAACGAGGCCGTTCAGATTCTGGGCGGCTATGGCTACATCAAGGATTTCCCGGTCGAGAAATTTTACCGCGATGCCAAACTGTGCACCATTGGCGAAGGCACCAGCGAAATTCAGAAAGTAGTCATTGCCCGGCACATCATGTAGTTAGCGCAGGAGCGTTAGTTCACCCCGGTATTCTTCGCCGGGGAAGCCTGTACGAATCAGGTACGTATAGATACCCGGCGGGGCGGGAGTATCACCTACCCGCCCCGCCCAGGGTGTTGCATAGCCTTTCGAGTGAAAAATTACACCGCCCCAACGGCTGTAGATAAACACCTCGGCATCGGGCATCGATTCGATGTTCCGAAGTGCCCAGGTATCGTTTTTACCGTCATCATTGGGTGTGAACGCCGACGGAATGAATAACCGGTTGGCCACGACAATCCGAATTCGCATACTGGCTTCGCACCCCGCTTCGCTCAGCCCGTTTACCTGATACGTTATGGAATCGAGGGGAGTGCAAAGCGGGCTGCTCAACGTGGGGTCGTCCAGATACCGTGGCGGAGTCCACGTCAGTAGGGTATTGGGCAGGCTGGCCTGAACGGGTAGTGGCACGCCAACGCCCGGTGTAATTCGGTAGTACGTTTCGCCCGTAAGCGTCAGCCCCGGCGACACCGTTACGGCCACCGCCTGCGAACTGGTTTCGTTGGTGCAGGTTGTAGCTGAGCTTTTCACGACCGTATACGTACCTGACGAATTCACCACCAGTACTGGCCCGGTAGACCCTATCAAATTGCTCTCATCTTTTTGCCACTGATACGACCATTTCGGGTCGTTATCGGTTGTGAGCGTCACCGAGGCTGGCGAACACACCGCAACCGCCGACAAGGGCAGGCCCTTGCTCAGGATCACGGCAGGTGGTGGCGTCGTGGTGGTACATTCCACAACCGGTAACTGAAAATCGCGTCGAACAAGGCCAATCCGTTCACCGTTTCGCCACTCCTCTACCTGCACGGTGAAAAGGAATAAACCCTGCCTAGTTGCCTTCACCGTCAGCTTACCCGTTGAACTGATACGTAAGGCCGGGTTACCGGGAATGGCATTTTGTTCGCTTAACCCCGCCGCCCAGGAAACAAGCGGAAATGAACTATGAGAAATGGGCGTAACCAACGGATCGGCAACCGACGTGAATCCGCGCATGGGGGTTACAAGCGAATACCGAAGCTGATCACCGTCGGCATCGATGGCGCTGAAATCGGTAGTGAAGAGTTTATCCTGGCAAATGTATTCCCCGTTTGGAAACACCAGTTCGGGTGATGAATTGAGTATGTCGGCTCCGTTTCGCATCATGGCCGGAAACTCCATATAAAACAGCATACCTACATTGGCGCCGTTGGCCAGATTGCTGATATCGTTGTTTCGGCAGCAACGATCCCAGGAAATATAATAGCCGTCGGGGTCGGCATACCGGCTTTTATCGAACTGGAAATTTATGTTGTAGACAGCTTTCAGGGTGCGCAGATTTCGCTGCTGAGCGCAAAGCACGTTTTTATACGCAACGGAGCTAGCCTGTCGAAAAAGCAGCCGAACGGTATCCATCAGGGCGTTATCCCGTTTCCGGAAAATACCCACGGTGGCGCTCGGGTCCCGATTGCCCGTGTTGGCGTTCAGTTCATTCCAGTACTGGTTCATCTGCACCAGAAAAAGGCCCGGCGTTCTGTTAACCTGCCGCATGGTGAGTTCACCCCCCATGATGTGCGATGCCCATCCCAACCGGCAAACCAGAAGAAGAAAAAGTACAAACACGTACCTGACCATATTTTTTAGTGCATATATACCCGTCGTCAACACGACTTATACGCTGACCAATTCGGTATGTAAATCTATGATAATCACACGAATACTGCTTTTCTGACGAGGTATTCTTATTAAAAGTAACAGACTGCGAATATTATATTTAAACTATTGAATATTATTGCATTTATATATCACAAGTAAAACATAAAGACATTTATTTGATCTGGCTATGATCCGACTTACTCAACCACAAATGCAGCAGCTTTTTGCGCTGCACGAATACATTCGAGACCAGTTTACCAAGATGGACTGGATTAAACTGGCCTACCTGACCAACAGTCTCGATTTGATCGAAGACCACCCGCGTCTCTTGCGAAGCCTCGACTTCAACGATGATGATTATGAAGGAAACAGCCTGCAGGTACTGGCCCGTATCGTTGGCACAGATTCTGGCTATTTAGCCGATATTGAACAGTTTATTGCAGAGAAAAAAACCAGAGAAAAGTTGCCTGCCGGTAAGCCGACGAATGAGTTTGTTTCAACAAATCGTACCGTTATTCCTGAACGGGTCATCCGGTTTGCGCCCGATGTTTTTCAGATCCCCGACAAATCCGTTGAGCCGGATGTGCTTTCCGTGATGATGCCATTTGAGGGGCGGTTCAACGGAACGTACCTGGCCATTCGAAATGTGTGTGCCCGGCTGAACATTACCTGCCGCCGTGCCGACGATATCTGGGACAACAGTATTCTGATTCAGGATGTGTTCGACCTTATTTTTACCAGCCGCGCCGTTATCACTGACTTTACCGACCGGAATCCGAACGTATTTTATGAGACCGGGGTGGCTCATACATTGGGTAAACTGGTTATTCCGATCACCCAATCCGTAGGCGACATTCCGTTCGACCTTCGGCATCACCGGGCGCTAACCTACCTGCCTAACCAGGAGGGGTTGCTCAAACTGGAAAGTGATCTGGAGAAAAAGCTGGCCAGAGTATTCAACGTATCAGGCTCGAAATAGAGAAAATAGCCAATCCTGTCTACACATCATTCTATCAGCGAAAAGCTATTGTTAAACTCCCGATTCTCTTCAGATTTCGCACTTAGCTTTCTGAACTAATTCAACTCAACGGCGGCTTTTCAGAAGGCTACATCTGAACTGCCGCTTTCATTTTTTACATGCTTCATCGTCTACTTCTTGTTGTCGGAATCACTTTTTCTATTGGTTTATCGGCATATGGCCAAACGCCGGCACGCGGTCAGCTAACCGGGCGTATCATAGATGCCGTTACTCAGCAGCCAATGCCTTTTGCGACGGTAGCCGTCTGGAAAAAAACAGGCACCGACAGCACGCTTGCCGGCGGAGCACAGACCGACGATCAGGGTCGTTTCTCGGTACCAAATCTGCCCTTTGAGCGGCTATGGGCCGTTGCTTCGTTTGTTGGGTACGTTGCCAATGGTCAGGCAGTTGCGCTGACCACCGGCCAACCTACAAGCGACCTGGGTACGTTATCGCTTCGCTCCGATTCGCGTTTGCTGAATGAAGTGAAAGTAACGGGGGAAAAAGCGGCGATCAGTCTGAGTACCGAAAAGCAGGTCTTCAACGTAGCCAAAAACATAACTACGGTTGGTGGCACTGCCGAGGCGCTGCTGCGCAATGTACCGTCGATCATTGTTGACGAAAGCGGAAACGCTACCCTGCGCAATCTGGCCACAACGATTTACATCAACGGGAAACCAACGCAGCTTACGCTGGCGCAGATTCCGGCCAATCAGATCGAGTCGGTGGAGGTGATCACAAACCCATCAGCGCGCTACGACGCATCTACTTCGGGTGGCATTGTGAATCTGGTGCTGAAAAAAAATCGGCAACCGGGCTACAACGGACTGATTAGCCTGGGCATCGGTAACAATCATCGTTACGATGCCACCGCCAATGTAGACTGGCGGCAGGGCCGCTGGAATGTAACGGGTCTTTACAGCCTGAACGCCACACAAAACCCGCTGACCGGCTACACGAACCGCGTAAACCGGAATGCAGCGACCGGGCAGTCAACAGGCTTTTTCGACCAGAATACGGCCATCCAACTGAATAATACATTCCAGAATGGCCGTATTGCCGCTGATTACACCGCCAGTCCCAGAGACGTGCTGACGGTGGCTGGTACGGTGGCAGCAGGCGCGTTCAACAACGCATCTGACCAGCAATACACCTATCGCGATGCAGCCGGTAACCGAACCGGATACGGCGGCCGCACGGTTGACCCACATAACAATTTCACCAACGTAGGGGCTGAATTTGACTGGAAACACAGTTATGCGCGGAAAGGGCAAGAGCTTAGTCTGACCACGTCGATCAACCGTAACCAGGTTTCCAACGCGGCTGAGTGGTATACAACTTCCTTCAATTCAGACGGTACGAGCCAGCCAAATTTCCCCGAACGGGACCGCATCAACGGACGAACGGCAGGAACACAATACCTGGCCCAGCTTGATTACGTGCGGCCATTGGGCGATTCGGCCAGGTGGGAATTTGGCGCCCGCAGCTTCACGTTCAGCCGCGACCTGCAGTATTTCTTCAATCAGCAACTGGAGGTTACGCAGGCATATCAACTTGTGATTCCTTTCTCGCAGAATGCGGCGATCACCGAAACCGTGAACGCGGTGTATGGTATGTACACTAAACAGCTTCGTAATGGCATTGGCATTCAGGCGGGTCTGCGGCTCGAGCAGTCGAGTCTGACGGGGCAGAACCGGTTTGACAACAGTTCGTTTGGGTACAATTATCCGTCGAAGACGGGGCAGAACTGGTTTCAGGCTTTTTTCCCTACTTTTTCGGCCACGAAGAAACTTAGTGAGTTGAGCGAACTGGGCCTGAGCTTGAGCCGTAAAGTGGGTCGTCCCGGTTTCCGGCAGGTGTCGGCCAGTATTCAGGCGAGCGACCGGCAGAATATCACGATCGGTAACCCAGCCCTTCGTCCGGAGTTTGTGAACACCGCCGAACTGATTTATAACCGCACGATTGGTTCGGCGCAGTGGCTGGCAACGGCGTATTACATCTACGAAGACCACACCATCAAGCCCTTTGTGCAGCCTTCGCTTACTGATTCATCCTTACTCGTCACCACTTTCGTGAACGTCAAAGCCGATATTCAGTATGGCCTCGACCAAACGCTGAAGATGGATTTGGGACGGCATCTGAGCTTACTGGGCAGCCTGAACGTGCGCCACTTTGCCATTCAGTCGGCTACCACGCAGAATCAGCTATGGGTGTACAACGCCAAAATCAACCTGACGTACCGTTTCCCAGCCAACATCACGGCGCAATTAACCGGTACCCGCGATAGCCGATCGGTGCAGCTACAGGGCTATCGGTTGCCAGTAAATGCGGCTGATTTCGCTTTACGGAAAGGAATTTGGCAAAACCGGGGGAGCCTGGTGTTTACTGTCAATGACATCTTCAATTCGCGGCGATTCCTGACTACCTACGAGCAGCCGACCGTTTTCCAGCAATCGATGAACCGGCGCGAGGTACGTTTCTACAAAGTAACTGTTCAGATACCACTGGGCGGCGCCGATGCCAGCAAACGGAAAGAACGGAATGACCGGCCCGACGTTGACTTCAGCAATTAGCCCTACATTTAGGCATCCTACGACGGCCATCCCCACAACTGGCCGCACATGCTTATACGGTTGACTACCATGAAGAAGATTGCCCGTCACTGCCTTATTCTGTTTTTAGCCTACCCTACCTATTTCCTGTCTGCTCAACCGATTACCGCCAGCCGCTGGACATCGCTGTTCAACGGTAAAAACCTGGTGGGTTGGGATACGTACCTGCGCCAGCCCGAAGGCACAGACAAACCACCATTTGGCCTCAACAACGATCCGTTACGCGTTTTTACGGTGGCAGAAGGAGCTATTCACGTGTCGGGGCAAATGTGGGGTGGCATCAGTACCAGACAGGAATTCGAAAATTATCACCTCCGCTTTCAGGTCAAATGGGGCGCGAAGAAATGGTACCCGAGCGACACGACGAAGCGCGATGCGGGTTTGCTGTACCACGCTACCGGCCCTATGACGTTTGCGTATGACTGCTGGCTGCGCAGTAACGAGCTACAGATTCAGGAAGGCGAGATCGGCGACTTCTTCGGGGTTGGTGGCGGCTCGGCTGAATTTCCGATGAAGAAGGTTACGGTCCGCGGCAACATGCTGGATCAGTACGATGCAGATGCGCCACTCCAGCGCAATGCCGATGCCATCGGCGCAGGACGGGTGTACCGCTCAGGTGATTTTGAAAGCCCGCACGGCCAGTGGACAACCGGCGAACTGATTACCCGGGGTGCCGACGCCGTTTATATCGTGAATGGGTACGTAGTGAACCGCCTGTTCAACACATACCGCCCGGCCTTACGGCAGCAAACGACCCGCGGTAAGCTCCAGTTTCAGTCGGAAGGGGCCGAAGTATATTACCGCCACATTGAACTGCGCCCCGTGAATTTTTCCCGGTCAGGCCTGCCTAAGCTCGTTGCTGACAAACTGGCGATCAGGGGCATTCAGGCCGATAAACCCCAGACGGTGCGGATCACGAATCAGGGAGAGTTGGTTGAGTTGGTTGCCGTTGAGCTGATTGGCACGGATAATGACCGGTTTATCCTTGACTTACCCGCGTTCCCGCTCCAACTGGCCAAGGGGAAGTCGATCAGTTTACCCGTTCGGGTCAGACCAAACACAGCGCCGGGTACGTTAGTCAAACTACGACTTGAAACGGTTCTGGGCCCTGTTCCTGCTCTTGAGGTGATGTTGCAAAGCCATTAAACAGAACCCGCCTGATATGAAATTTCCCTTTCTTTTTCTGATTGCCATACTATTCGTCAGCAGTTGTCATCAAAAGCGGAGTAACCACGAACCAATGGTCACCGCTGCTGCCGACTCGCTGATACAGGTGAGTTATACGAGCAACCAGATCAAGACCGATTCGGCTTTGTTTGCCAAACCAGAGCAATTAGGCGATCTGGACGACAACAGCCTGTCGGAATCGTCGGGGGTGGCAGCCAGCCATCAAAACCCCGGCTACCTCTGGACAGACGAAGACTCGGGCAATCCGGCGGAGGTGCAGTTGATCAATAAAGCAGGCGAAGTGGCGGGGCGATACACACTGGCGGGCATCACCAATATTGACTGGGAGGATATTGCCGTTGGGCCGGGGCCCATGCCAGGGAAAAGTTACGTATATGTTGCCGAGATTGGTGATAACAGCAGCCAACGCCCAACTAAAACCATCTACCGATTCCCGGAACCAACGCTAAAAAAAAACGAATCAACTGTTCTGGAAACAATCTCAGCCTTCGACAGTATCAGACTGCAGTTTCCCGACGGGCCGGGAAACGCCGAGGCGATCCTGATCGATCCGGGTACGTTGGATTTGTATATCCTGTCGAAAGAAAAGAACTGCGCGCTTTACAAAGCCAGTTACCCGCAATCGCTGACCAGCACGACCCTCATGGAAAGGCTGTTAATCATGCCATTGGGCAATGTTACCGCAGCAGCCATTTCGCCGGAGGGCAACGAAATACTGGTACGCAGTTATCACCAGCTCTGGTATTTTACCCGCCAGAAAGGCGAGTCGATTGTTGATGCGCTGAAACGGGCGCCCCGCCTGTTACCCCTCGCCGATGAGCCGCAGGGCGAAGCCATAGGCTGGGCTACCGATGGAGCCGGCTTCTACACCACCAGCGAGCGAACGTTCTTTTTCGCGCAACCGCTTTATTTCTACCGACGAAATTAGACAGCTTTTTTATTCCCTGAAAAAGCCACCTACTGGTGCAGTTTATACCGTAGAGCCAGATTTACGATTCGGCCCTCCTGCGGGCCCCAGAGCGGTACGGTGTTTGGGCTATTGCGCGGCCCCGATACTACCGAGCCATAGTTGATCTGCTGCACGTTGAACAGATTTTCAGCATTGAGCACCAGGCTTACTTTACCCAGCATTCGTTCAACAGCAGCGGCCCAGAACCAGTAGTTCGGCACCAGCTGATTATCGTACAGATACTGATTCCCTACCCAGCTCGACTCAATACCGAACCGCCATTTGTCGGGAATGCTGTAGGCCAGGGTGAGCGAAAATTTGTCGCGGGGACTGTATGGCAAGAACGTGTTGGCGCCAATCGGTGTCACATCGCTTCCCTGCCGCACGGCATCGCCCCGCCGAATGGCCGTGTGGTTATAGCCCAGGTAAAATTCGATCTCGTCGTATTCCAGGCGCAGGTACGTATCGGTGCCGAGGCTGGTAATGTCGTAGGCGGCGTTTTGCAGCACGGTTCGCTGGCTGGCCGATGTTGAACTGGCCGACGTAACGGCCACCACCGGATTGCTGATGCTGGTATAATAAAACGCCTGATCGAGCTGGACACTTAGTTCACCGATGTTGCCCCGGAAAGCTACGTCCATGTTCACGCCCAGCGAGCGTTCGGGGCGGGTGGCGGTGCTAACTGGCAGCAGATACCGATAACTCAGGCTGGTGCGGGCATCGGCACCGGTCAGGTTTGAGAAGGTGTTGGGCGTTTTATAACCCGTTCCAATGCTGGTTCGGATGCTCCATTGCTCGCTGGGCTTCACCAGCACCGACAGGCGCGGCAGAAAGAAGGTGCCAAATACGTTGTGCTGATCGAGCCGCAAACCACCCTGAAACGTCACCTTGCCAACCTTATAGTCGTTCTGAACGAAGGCCCCAATGGTTTGGTACTTGTAATCGGTGATGCGTGTGCTGTCGCCGGCTCCTTTGCTAAACTGCTCCAGCGTCAGATTTACCCCGGCTACCATCGTGTGTGGGCCATGCTCCAGATAATCGGCCGCTTCGAAATAACCCGACAGTTGTTTACCTACAAACCGGTAGCCGTTATCTACCTGCGTACGATCGAAGAAACTGGCCGTTCCCCGCGCCGTTAAGGTATTTACCTGGCTGAACGACCGATTCAACGTGGCGTCGATGGTGTGGCGCTGCGAAGTGTTATCAATCACGTAGGTACGTGTCGCATCCCGGCCATAAATGGCTTCTACATCGCCACCGGTACGTTTTTCGTCGACCAGCGTGTAGCCAACGTTGAGCTGGGTACGTTCCGCAGGCGTCAGAAACAGGCGCGGATGCAGCGTAAACTGTTTGATCAGCGGTACATCGGCGAAGCCATCACCGTTCACATCAACGGCGGGTTGATCGGTATAGCCGCCGAAAACGGTCGCACCAACTTTTGAACTCCACTGCTCCGAGTAATAGGCGTTCAGATTCGTTTCCTTCAGCGTTGAGTGGTTCAGGACAGCGGTTAATTCACGTTCTTCTTTCGGGCGGCGCGACACCAGGTTGATCAAGCCGCCAATGGCCCCGCCCCCGTATAGTGTTGAGGCAGAACCTTTCACGATTTCTACCTGCTTCAGATCGAGCGGTGGAATCTGCAACACGCCGAGGTTACCCGAAAAGCCTTCAAAAAGAGGCAGTCCATCCCGCAGAATCTGGGTGTATTTGGGATCAAGGCCCTGCATTCGGATACCCTGATTACCCGTTGCCAGCGAGGTACGTTGCACGTGAATGATCGAGATATCGCCCAGGATGCTGCCTACGTTGCCAGGTACCACGGCGGCTTCTTCGTCCATGTCTTCCTGCCCCAGCACGTCTACCTTGATGGGCAGGTCTTCGATGCGCCGGTTCGTGCGGGTCGCCGTCACCACCACTTCCTCCAGCGCTGCCTCGGCGGCCGCCAGCCGGATCGTCAGCACCGAATCGGGGTTGCTTAGTGGCAGCGTTAGCGTGTACGGTGAATCTTTGTAGCCAACCAGACTGACCACCAGGCTGGTATTACCCGGCCTGAGATTCGTTAATCGGGCCAGGCCATTGGCATCAGCAACCATACCTGTTGGCAGCGTGGTCTGAATTCGAACAGTTGCTCCGGCCAGGGGCTGGTGAGTGAGGCTATCTTCAACTCGCAGTTGCACGGTTTGCGCATGGACAACAAGGCTGACGAGCCACAGGATCAGTAGTCCGGCAAGGCGGGTGGTATCGCGTTTATGCATGTATGTGTGTAGTTGACGTGAAGGTATTACCCAAATTTGACGAGAATCTGAAGCGTATTTCCCTTCAACGCCAGACTATCACCAGCAGACCAACCAGAATCAGGCAACCACCCAGCAGGAGTTTTGGCGTCACTGGCTCGCGAAGCAACGTAACAGACAGAAGAATAGTAATGAGGATGCTTCCCTTGTCGATGAGGGCAACATCTGACACCCGACCAATCTGAATGGCCTTGTAGTAAAATACCCACGAAAGCGACGTTGTGAGGCCAGACACGGCCAGAAAAGCCACTATTCGCCCGGTGAGCTGATTCACCTCGCGGGCGTTTTAAAAGACCAGGAAGTTGAGCAGGACAAGCCCAAACACAACGGTCGTTCGAACGGCCAGACCCAGATCTGAGCTGATGTCTTTCAACCCCATTTTAGCAACAACCGAGGTTAACCCGGCAAAAAACATCGAGATCAGGCTGTAGATTACCCAGGTTGGCATACGCATCAGTTAACAGGAAATAAAACGGTGAACGTATGTAAAGCGGTTGCCGCATTGTACCGATACTGCACCGTCTGGCCATAACGCTCGGCAATTTGCTCTACCAGCGCTAACCCCAGGCCAGTCGACTCAGGACGAGCAGGGTTTTTAACGAATCGGCCGAAAAGTTGCTCGACCGGAAAAGGCAATGGCGACCCAGCATTGGTAGTGCTGAAGCCAGACGCCGTCAAAGTCACCTCTGTGTTTGTACCTGGCCGAGCATGAACGAGCACGTTTTTGATCAGGTTGCTAAACAGCACATCGGCCAGATACGGGTTCATTCGTTGATACACGTCCGGAACAATGTGGCTGATCCAGTTTAATTGCCGATGGTGGGCATATGCTTCAAGATTACGATACTGTTTCTCCACGATCTCGCTCAGATTAACCTGCTGTTGGTCGGTAAACTGCTGGTTATCCAGTTTGGTCAGCAGTAGCAGGCTTCTGTTCAGGTGCACCAGCCGCCGTATCGATCCCTGCGCCTGCTCCATATACGCCACCTGTTCATCTGTCAGCGGCTCTGTGGCCAGGAGTTGATCCAACTGGGTGGTGACCACAGCCAGCGGCGTCTGCATTTCATGAGCGGCATGATCGGTAAATTCTTTCTGCACTGCATATTGCCGATGCAGGTTCTGGCTCATGGTATTCAACGCTACCTGCAACTGGCTAAACTCATCGATGTTGCTGGCGGTGAATACAGTGGGCGTCCTGGCATCGAGCCGATACTGGCGTAGCTGCTCAATGAGTGTATAGAAAGGTTGCCATAATTGGCGGGCGATCCAGCCGTTTAGCGCAATCAGAACGATCATCAGTAACAGAAACACCACAATGATACTGACCGATAAGAGGCGGGCAATTTCTTCAAATTCACCCACCGCCTGTGTCACCGTCACCAGATACGCTTGGGCATCCACCTGAATTGTGGCGCGGAGCTTCCGAACAGGAACAAGTTCTTTTTCAAACAGGTCGTAGGTAAGCGTATCCGTAAAAACAGGGAGCACCTGCCGACTCGCCGGTACAATTGTCACATGCGGGTTTCCTATTCGATACCGTTCCCGACCCGGCAACGTACCTGCCGATGAGAGCTGGTTCGATACGTAAGCCAGATCACTACTGAGTTGCTCGTCTACTTCGTAACGAATACCCCGGTGAATAAGCGTGTGAAACAGCCAGCCGCCCCCAACAGCCACCGGAATAGCCACTAATAACAGATACAGCAATGTTTTACGAAGCAGGCTCATGATGGATAAGCAAATAGATAGCCAGCTCCATAGCGGGTTTTGAGGCAATCAGGGCAACCCCCATCCATCAATTTCCGGCGCAGATTTTTGATATGCGTGTACAGAAAATCATGCGAATCGGCCATGTCCATATGATCACCCCAAACATATTCGGCAATGGCCGCTTTAGTTAATAACCGGTTGGGATTGGCCATAAAAAATAGCAACAACTGATATTCCTTCTCTGTCAGTTCAAGGCGTTGCTCCTGAACCATAACCCGGTGCGACTGCGTATCGACCGCAATAGCGCCAAACCGAAGCAGGCTATTTCCCCCGAAGACACGGCGCCGAAGCACAGACTTGATACGTGCGTTGAGTTCGGGCAGGTGGAAAGGCTTGGTAATGTAATCATCGGAACCCAGTTCAAGGCCCAGCAGCTTATCATCAAGCGAATCATTGGCCGAAATGATAATAAGTCCGGGCATGGAAGTACCGGGCATGGATCTGCTTTGGGAAGCCGTCAGATTATTCGCTTTCAGCTGCCGAATCAGGTTCAGGCCATCCCCGTCGGGTAATCCCAAGTCTATAACAATGCAGTCATAGCCGTAATCGTTGATTGCCTGCGAAGCGGCGGTAAAGCTGGTAGCGGTTGTAATGAGGTACCCCTCTTTTTCCAGAAACTGCCGCATAGCCATCAGCAACGCAGGTTCGTCTTCAACCAGCAGAATTTTCATGGCCGTGTTCGTTTGCTCAAAAATGCGCACAAAAACTGTAGTAATTCTGTGTCGTCTGGCAAACTAGATTCCATATGCATTCAGGAATACGCCCTGCTTTGTAAAAAAACAAGAAGCAACCATTTCGTATCTTTACGTAGCTTACATCAACCCAAACGCATGAAAAAACACATGATTTTGCTGACCTCAGCTCTCCTGATTTCGGTCGGCTCATTTGCACAGACACTCAACGAAGTTATCGACAAACATATCGCTGCTCTTGGTGGTCTCGATAATCTGAAAGCCTTGAAATCGGCCAGATTTACGCAGTCAACTATTGCCCCGGGGCAAAGCATTGATGCTACGGCTACCGTTATTTTCGACAAAGCAACACGTATCGAGATGAGCATGGGCGGCACCGACATCGTTGTGGTGACAAAAGGAGATGCAGGCTGGGCCAAACAAGGCGATAGCGCGCCTCAGGACGTACCTGCGCAACAGCTCAAAACCATTATCGAGAGCGTAACTCTACCCGGTCTGGAAATTGCCAACGCCTCACGGAAGGGGCAGAAAATTGAATTTAAAGGTAAAGAGAAAGTAGACGGTAAAGAGTACTACGCCCTTTCGATGCCCATTCAGGGAGGTATATCAACGTTCTACATTGACCCGGCAACGTACCTGATCGCGTCGCGCAAGGGTTCGATCCAGGCCATGGGCCAGACTGTAGACGCCACGCTGGAGTATGATGAATATAAAAAGGCCGGTGCGCTAACCCTACCCTATAAGGTACAAACGGAAGCCATGGGCCAGTCGGCAACCGTCCGCCTGACCGCCTTCGAGGCAAATCCAGCGATCAATGAATCGGTTTTCGATAAGCCGAAGCAATAGAAACGTCATTGAGCTTTGCTATTAATAACGGCAAAGCTCAATGACGTTTCTGTCAGCTCGCTGCCGGTGTGCGGTCAGTAACCAGTTGGCCATCATTTCGCATGGCGTAATCCTGTCCGGCTTTATCGTCTTTACGCACAAAGGGTCGAATGATAAGGCGGGTACCGCGCTCATACGTAAACAGTCGGTAGATCCAGTTGCTCAACACAACCAGCTTGCTGCGAAAACCTACCAGGTACCAGATATGGACAAACAACCAGGCCATCCAGGCAATGAAACCGCCCAGATGTAGGTTTTTCGACAGGTCAGCCACAGCCCTATTCCGGCCAATAATAGCGAGTGATCCCTTGTCGAAATACTCGAACGGGCGCATCTCGCCATTTCTCAACATCAACGTCAGGTTCATAGCCAGGTGTTGCCCCTGCTGAATAGCCGGTTGAGCGACCCCCGGATGCCCGTTCGGCCATTTCTCCGACTTCATACTGGCAATATCGCCGATGGCATAAATACCGTCAACGCCTTTTACCCGGCTGTATTCATCGACAAGGTAACGCCCTTTCTCAACCGATTCGGCGGGCATACCATCAATGGTTGCACCGGCTACACCAGCCGCCCACACCAGCGTTTGTGTCGATATTTTTTCGCCGGTTTTAAACGTCACCACGTTTCCATCGTAACTATCAACCAGTGTTTTAACCTTCGTTATTACGCCCAGTTCATCCAGGTACGTCTGCGTTTTGGCCGCTGATTCGGGCGACATGGGTGGTAATACCCGGTCTACCCCTTCAACCAGGTAGATGTTCATCTTGCTAAAATCCAGGCCCGGATAATCGTTGGGCAACACGTGCTTTCGCATTTCAGCCAGCGAACCAGCCAGCTCTACGCCTGTTGGGCCACCGCCTACGATTACAAAATTCAGTAGGCTTTGCCGCGTTTCGGGGTCCTTAATAATACTGGCCTGCTCGAACGACTGGAGCAGCTGGCTCCGCAGGTTCAGGGCATCAGGGATCGTCTTGAGCGGAAACGAATTGTTCTTTATCTGATCATTGCCGAAGTAGTTTGACTTTGATCCCGACGCGATGATAAGGTGATCGAAGTGTATATCGCCAATTAGTGTGGAAACAGTCTTGGTGGCCGGGTTTACGCCCGTGACCCGTACCAGCCGAAAGTGGAAGTCGTCGTATTTCTCGTCGAAGAGTTTCCGTAAGGGTTCAGCAATGGCATCAGGTTCAAGGCCAGCCGTAGCCACCTGATACAGCAGGGGCCAGAATCCGTGATAGTTCTGTTTGTCGAACATCACAATCTGAAAGCCCTTGTTTTTTAAGCCCTTTACTACATTGATTCCACCGAATCCCCCACCAATTACCACTACGCGTGGCTTATTGGTGTCGGGAATGTTCAGGGATAGTTTATCGAAGTTTACCATCGTATCCGTCTATTGAGTATCTACTGCACTATCTACTGGTTTAGAGCGGGTTTTGTTTGCGAGGGCTCGAGTTCATGAGGCAGAAAACAAAACGCCCGGCCTAACAGACCGGGCGTTTACCTTAACGTATTTGGGTACGTTTATTTCTTGGGCGTTGCGGCCGGGGCAGCAGGGGTTGCTGGCTTTGGCGTTACGCCCATTTTCTTCAATACGATGTCCGAGATGTTACCATCTTCAGGAGCATACAGCAAGATCACCGCTGTGCCGGCACCGGCATCCAGGTTGAACACGTGCGAATAGCCGTTTTCTTTAGCTACAGCGTCAATATTCTTCTGGATGTTTTGCAATACCGGGCTTACCAATTGCTGATATTTCTGTTGCAGTGTGGCTTCAGCGTTCTTCTGGAATTCCTGGAAACGGCTCTGCAACCCCTGAAGTTCTTTTTCCCGATCGGCCCGGATCACTTCAGACATCTGCGCACCGCCTTTTTCGTAGGCTTGCAATTTCTCCTGAAATTCTTTCTGCATCCGCGTCGATTCGTTTTCGAGCTGCGTCCGCTGAATGGTCAATTGGTTCTGAATATCCTTTGCCTGAGGCACCTGACCCAGCAGGTAGTCCATGCTTGTATAGCCAATCTTAATCGGCGTAGCGGCCGTTGCCCGGGGGGCTGGTGCTGCTGCCGTAGAGGTAGCTGGCGTAGTTACCGGCGTTGACGCCTGGGCTTGCGCCCGTGCGCTCAGGCCCCCCATCAATAGGGCTGCGCTAAGCGCCATGACCAGATTCTTTTTCATTCGACTGTTTATTGGATTGTTATTTAGGTTTTGCACTGTTTGCTGGTTGAGCGATAGGGGTCTGTTTGGCTTTCTGACTGTCAGGGTCAAGCCCCATTTCCTCCATCACATAATCGGTGTAATCGTGCCGGGGGTTGGTGTATAACATCAACATTCCTTCACTGGCCTTATCGAAAATAAAATCGAGTTTTCGTTGCGACGCTACCTTATCAAGGGCGCGGTTCAGTAACTCCATCGGTACTTTCATGAGTTCCTTCTTTTTCTGGAAAAGCAGGCCCTCATAGCCAAACACTTTATTGTTGTATTCTCTGGCTTCGCGTTCCTTGTCACCAATAACTCGTTGCCGTTCCCGCTTCATGTCGTCGGTTAGCAGAATCTCTTCGGCCTGGTACGCACGCTGCATTTTTTCAATCTCCAGTTGCTTGTCCAGTATGTCTTTCGACCACCGATCGGCAAACTGATCAATTCCATCCTGAGCCTTCTTGTATTCGGGTAACTTGCTGAATATGAATTCAGTATCAACGTACCCGAATTTCTGCGCCCAGCCTGGAATGCTCCCTGCCAGAAGCCACAAAGTTACTAAGAACAAACCCCTTTTCATACTGCTCTTCGGTGGTTGTCTGGTGGTTAGATGTATTTACGAAGAGAACGTTTAATTGAGCAAACAATTTTAAGTTTACCGTTTGCTGTTTACTGTTTTCTGCCACTTCGCTACTTGGCAGCGAAACCGAAAACAGTAAACAGCAAACGGTAAACTCTCTATCTGAACTGCTGACCGATCGTAAAGTGGAACTGACCTGTACCAGCCTGTTGAACACCAGGCACTGTGTCGAAGCCCCAGCCGTAGTCGATACCGATCAGGCCAAAGGCGGGCATGAAGATACGGGCACCGGCACCAGCCGACCGGCGAAGATCAAATGGGTTATACTGCTTGTAACTAGCCCAGTTATTACCAGCCTCAACGAAACCGAGTACGAAGATCGTAGCCGACGGATTCAGCGACACCGGGTAACGAAGCTCAGCCACGTACTTGCTGTACACGACCCCGCCCTGGCTTGTCTCGTTACCAACAGGAACCCGGTTGTTATCGAGGGTAATAACCCGGCGATCCGGATAACCGCGCAGACCGATGATATCCTGCGCTAGTGCAAACTGCCCCTGACCAGCCAGACCTGAACCACCCAGTACGAACCGTTCGAATGGACCAATGGCGGTGCGGGCGTTATAGCTACCCAGGAAACCCATATGTGCCCGAGCGTTCAGTACGAATTTACCCACCGCCGTCTGGAACCAGCTGGCGTCGAACATCCACTTGTGGTATTCCACCCATTTGTAGGGGTTCGACTGATCGACCTGGTAATCTTTCGACCGGAATACCGAATAAGGTGGCGTGAACGATCCACTCAGCGTGAAGGATGAACCCAATCGTGGGAACTGCGGATTATCAATGCTATTCCGCGACAGCGTAGTATTGAACGTGAAGTTGTTCGAGATCCCGTTGTTATACCCGTTGCCGAAGATGGCAATGTTGTTCAGATCATACCGCTGATACGTGATCGAGTTGCTCAGCGAGAAGAAGTCATCGGGCACTTTCAACTGCCGACCCAAGCCTAGGGTAATGGCCGTGTTGGTATAGGCTCCAATCGGCACAGCACTGCTGCCGGCCGACGAGTAGAAATCAAGGCCAAACTGACGATACACCGTGTGGCTCAAGCTAACCGACAACGCATTGGGCTTACGACCACCCAACCAGGGCTCGGTAAACGTAGCCGAATACGTTTGGTATTGACGTCCGTTTGCCTGAAAACGAAGCGACAGACGCTGACCGTCGCCGGCAGGTAGCGGACGCCAGGCACTCAAATTAGTAATGTTGCGGGCCGAGAAGTTGTTGAACGTAAGACCCAACGTACCTACGAAACCGATAAAGCCACCCCAACCGCCCGATAATTCGATCTGGTCATTTGGTTTTTCTTCAACTGTGTATTCGATATCAACCGTACCATCTGGCTGCGGAATCGGGTTGATGCCGATTTTCTCGGGATCGAAATAACCGAGTGTTGATAATTCGCGCTGGGTACGTACAATAGCTGTTTTCGAGAACTTCTGCCCCGGCAACGTACGGATCTGCCGCATGACTACATGGTCTGACGTCTTGGTGTTTCCGTTCAGAATGATCCGGTTGATGGTTGCCTGCTTTCCTTCGTAAATCCGAATATCAAGGTCAATACTGTCACCCACAACGGCCCGTTCAACCGGATCGGCACGGTAGTACAGGTAGCCATCGTCCATGTAAATAGAGCTCAGATCCTGGCCGGGATTTCCAGCCATTTTCTTCTCCAGTTCCTCGGGGTTATACACGTCACCTTTACGAATACCCAGTACTTCACGCAGTTGATCGCTCGTGTGCAGGTAGTTACCTTCGAAATTCACATTCCGGTAGTAATATTTCTTACCTTCTGCCAGGTTCAGTTTCAGGCCAACCGTGGCGCCACCACTGTTGATTACGCTATCTTTTTCGATAACGGCATCGCGGTAACCCAGTTTGTTATAGTACTCAACAAGCTTGCCTTTATCTTCTTCAAACTTCTTCGGAATGAATTTCGATGGAGAGAACACGCGGCCAAAACGCATCTGCTTGGTGCTTTTCATTTTACTCCGCAAGGCACTTTCCGATACCTCTTCACGACCGGCAAACTCGATGTTATCAATTTTCACCTTTTCGCCTTTAGCGATCTGGATACGCATAGTGGCGTTGTTACGCGTACTGTCGGGGATGGTTGTCACCTTCACTTTCGTGTTCAGGTAGCCTTTCTCGATGTAGTACTTGCGAACTGCCAGCTGGGCATTCTTGATATCGGTGTTGGTGATGATCTTACCCCGCGACAGTTTCACTTTCTCTTTCAGCGATTCCGATTCTCCTTTACGAATGCCCGTGTAGGTGATCTGGAACAACCGGGGGCGTTCAATTACTTTGAATTGCAGCCAGATGCTCGATCCTTCCACTTTAGTCGCGCTCATTACCACGTCGAAGAGCAGGCCAGAATCCATCAGTTTGCGGATAGCGCCTCCCTGCGCTTCGCCCGGAAGCCGAATTTTGTCTCCTTTTTTCAGGCCCGTCAGCGACAGCAGTGAATTAGGATCCAGGAAACGCGTACCTGAGAGGGTCAGCCCACCAATCGTGTATTCTTTTGGGTTTGCATAATCGGTAAGCGCGTTGGTGGTAGGCGCAGGTGCGGCAGCCTGTGGAGCTCCGTAGCCAACACGTACCTGTGCCCAGCCTTCGGTAGTGGCCGTCAGGACTGTTATCAGCAGACTGGCAAAGAGAAATTGTTTCACAAAAAAGACGTTTGCTGTTTTCGGTTTACTGTCTTCAGTTACGCTGCTCTGTCAACATCCGGTTTCCAATCAGGAAGCAACCGAAGGCTGAAGACAGTGCACTGAAAACCGGGCGGCGAACCGCTTATTTTACTACTTGTTCCGACGTTTTACCGAAGCGCCGTTCGCGTTTTTGGTAGGTTAGAATAGCCTCCCAGAGGTGCGGTTTACGGAAATCAGGCCAGAGCACATCGGGCATATAGAACTCTGAATAAGCCAACTGCCACAGCATGAAATTACTGATCCGCATTTCACCGCTCGTGCGGATCATCAGTTCTGGATCAGGAATCCCGCCTGTATTCAGGTAGCTGTTGAATAGACCCTCGTCGATGTCACTTGGTTGGAAACGCCCTTTCTGAATGTCAGCCGTTAAATTTCGAACCGCTTCCAGAATTTCCCAGCGCCCGCTATAGCTCAACGCCAGAATGAGCGTCAGACCGGTATTACCTTCCGTGGCACGCATGGCTTCCTGCAGTTCGCGCTGGCAATCCTGAGGCAGACTTTCCGTATGACCAATGGTAGATAAGCGTACATTGTTATTCATCAGGGTTTTAATTTCCCCTCGAATAGTATGCACGAGAAGCGTCATCAGCGCGTCGACTTCAAATTTAGGGCGGTTCCAGTTCTCGGTCGAGAATGCGTAGAGGGTCAGGTATTTAACGCCTAACTCTGCACAGCCTTCCGTTACTTCCCGAACGGCTTTTATCGCGCTTCGATGCCCGAATACCCGGGCGGCTCCCTGTTGCTTAGCCCATCGTCCGTTCCCGTCCATGATAACGGCGATGTGCTGGGGGAGATTGCCAGGGTCAATGTGGTCTTTCATTCAACCAATTGGTTTTTAACAACTTTTAAGGATAAACCGGGCTAGTGAATAAGCCCGTTTACCGGACTACGAAGGTACGCAACCCGTAACCCGTTTCAAAATCTACTTAATCAGTAGAAAGACCACCTGAAAGCTACGAAAGCCTATCTTTGCGTGCATCAATAAGGTGGCATATCATTTGCCGTGCTACTTAGCGTTAAGACAGAAGTGGGTTACACTGGTCAACCAGAACTGCCGTTCGATAAGCAACCTTCAGCCCCGCACACATCCAATGAAACGTTTCCTACTCCCCCTGCTCGTTCTGATTATCATGGCTGTTGGCTGCACGAAAACCAACGACCCCGTTGACGCTCAGCCTAAAACGGTTAGTGACGTTTTAACCGAAACAGCCTCGTTCTCGCTACTGAAAGCGGCAATTCAGCAGGCCGGCCTGAACGATGCGTTGAAAGCGGCAAACCTGACCGTTTTTGCTCCCACCGACGACGCCTTTAAAGCCAAAGGTTTTTCTACGCCGGAGTCGTTCAAAACCCTGACGCCCGACGCGTTACGGAATCTGCTGCGCTATCACCTGGTGTCGGGAATTATCACGACAAAAACCCCCGAGCTGGCCTCAGCCAGCAATTTACCGGTTGAAACGTCGACTACGTCGGCTCTTTTTCTAACCAACACGGCTACTGGTTTATTCGTCAATGGCAGCAGAGTTACCAAAGCTGATCAGGTGGCGGCCAACGGTGTCATTCATACCATTGGCACCTTGTTATCGGCACCCTCCGGCGACGCACTAACTACCCTGAAGACTCGCGCCGATGCAGGTTTGCTGGTTGCGGCAATTACCCGTGCAGCTGTTGCACGCCCAGATCTGCTCGCTATTCTGAATGGAAGCACAACCAACGCTACCTACAAGACTCTAACGCTATTTGCTCCTACCGACGCCGCGTTCTCAGCGGCAGGTTACCGTACGGCAACCGATATCAATGCGGCAGCGCCTGCTACGCTTGCCAACCTACTTAGTTACCACGTTGTATCGGGACTTATCTTCTCCAATCAATTCCAGACAAGTCAGCTTTCTACCTTTAACAGTTCGACCAACAACAAGGTGACCATTGCGGTGCCGGCGTCGGGGCCAACGGTGAAAGGAAACAGCAATACAACGGCGGCAACAATTAAAGAAGCAGATATTTTGAGTAAGAATGCAGTTATTCACATGATCGATCAGGTGCTGCAGCCTTAATTATACTCCCGTACCGACGGGTAATACTCACCATAAGGAGGGGCTTGCTGATCGACAAACTAGTCAATCGGCAAGCCCCTCCTTATGGTTGTACCTACGTATTCATTCACTGCTTCATGATGTCATTCTCATCACTTCAGCCACGCATCAACGCGCTCACTCCCAACAGTAAACGGATGTGGGGAACCATGAACGTGGGCCAGATGCTCGCCCACTGTACCGATCAGGTACGTATCGTTTTAAACGAAAAAACGGCAAAAAACACCGGTACGGCAGTCACTCGCTGGCTTACGAAGTGGTTTGTTCTGCTTGTACCCCTACCGCTGCCCAGAAACATTAAAACCTTTCCTGAACTCGACCCCGCTCTATCGCTCATGACTAAACCCGGCGATTTTGTCACTGATCGCGACAACCTGCTGGCAGCCCTCTCCCGATTAAGCAAGGCTCCGGACGATCATCAAACATCCCACCCTATTTTTGGTACGATGTCTAAATCGGAAGCCATCAAACTCACCCAGATCCACCTGGATCACCACCTGCGGCAGTTTAGCGTTTAATTATCCAGGCAAGCGGTAAACTGATGAACTAGTTTCCCGCTTGCCTGTTTTTACCCTTTCAGATCAATCTTACGGCCCGTTTCGGCGGCGCGGTAAATAGCCTGCAGCAGTTTTACATCGCGCAGACCTTCTTCGCCGGTAACGTGATTTGGCAGTTTGTTGCCGGCAAGCAGGTCTTTACAAACGCCATCCATGTGAGCAGCCTGATGGTTCACCACTGGCATCTCAATCGGCCCTTTGCTGGTACGGCCTTTCAATGGCCCATATCCGAAAGCAGGCGATAGCTCAAACCACCCATCCTGACAGGAGGCGTACAGCCGCTCAACGCCCGCCGTATAACTCGTTGTGGAATTGGATACGGCCCCGCTCGGAAACTGAAATTGCCAGAACAGCGTCTCCTCCACATCCTTGAATTTTTGCGGGTCGGTTTTGGGCGAGAACTGGGCGGTAACCGAAATAGGCTCTTCTCCGGTAACGTACCTGGCCCCCTGAATCGCGTAGATACCCACATCCATCAGAGCGCCGCCACCAGCCATCGATTTTTTCAACCGCCACTGGGTTGGATCCCCAATTTTAAAGGCATCACTCGCTTCCACAAACCGGACCGGACCAAATACTTTCTGCTGGCCAAGCCGCATTACTTCCTGCGTAAATGGCTCGTAGTGAAGCCGATACCCAATAGCCAGCTGACGGTCCGCTTTTTTACAAGCATCGATCATTGCCTGGCAATCGGCCGGGGTAATAGCCATTGGCTTTTCACAGATCACGTGTTTGCCAGCCTGCGCCGCCCGCACCACAAACTCGCGGTGCATTGAGTTGGGAAGCACAACGTAGACCACGTCGATGTCTTTATTATCAATGATTCGATCGAAATTCTTGTAGTCGTAGACATTGCCTTTAGGAATATCATACTTCTTCATCCATTCCTCGGCTTTGGCGGGTGTGCCTGTTACAATACCCGCCAACCGGCAATTGGTCGTTTGCTGAAGCGCCGGAGCCAACAGGTTTTTGCTGTAGTACCCCAGCCCAACAAGCGCGATCCCTAGTTTCCGGCCCGGTTGCGCAGAATCAGACTGGATAGGCCTGCCCAACGCATCGGTCAGTGTCGGGATGGCAAGCGCCGAAGCACCGGCGTTCATCAGAAAGCGGCGGCGAGATTGGGTAGTCAGGTTGGTCATCGTATAGCAACGCGAAAGGTTTATCCCGAAAAGCCCCCATAACCATGCCTTTACCCGTTCTATTGCCAATAGCTGCCACTTAACCACTGGATTCAGGTCGCCAGCTGCAGGCTGACCTGGTTTTACGCCGGGCATCCAGCGGGCCAGGTCGGCCAATCGATTCGGGTTGTCGGGCTGTGGAATCAGGACATGATCGTTCGTTTGGTAATCGGCAATGACCTGTTCATCTACTTTACAGGGCGAAATAGGAAAGGGTAACGTAGAGTCAATGGCAGTCGTAGATGAGGAAGCATTCACTAAGCAGGTTTACCACTTGATGACCTACTACGTTGCTCACACACTGGTGTTTACCAATGCTGATACGCTATCAAAGGTGTGGCAACACGTTGAAGGCATATTGCTTTATCTTGAGCAAAGTTTTACGCTGCCAGGCGTATTCTGTTCGAGAGAATGTAAACCCCTAAGAGCCTGCCCTATTCTAGTAGTAGGCGGCCAGGCAGTGTAGACATTTAAGCTGGTGTATTAGCTTAGCAAGCTACTGCAAAACCAGACAGAACAGATTACCTTACGTGCGTTAAAAACCCTTTTATAATTAGTTACAATGCAAGTTGAAGCCGCTATTGCTACCGGTACCGGACGTTTTGAGATTGATCTGATTGACGTTGGCGTACCACAGGGCGACGAGGTACTGGTCGAACTGAAAGCCGCCGGCATTTGCCACACCGACTACGACTCACTCTCGTGGGGTAAGGCCATCGTGATGGGCCATGAAGGCGCCGGTATTGTGCGTCAGGTAGGCACGTCTGTGCGTAAAGTGCAGCCGGGCGATCAGGTTATTCTGAACTGGGCTATTCCCTGCGGCCATTGCTTTCAGTGTCTGGAAGGGAACCAGCACATTTGCGAGGTCAATTCGCCGGTAACATCAGGAAATAAAGCCAGTGGCGGTCATGCTGCGCTGGAACGCACTACCTACAAAGGGCAACCCATCGAGCGGTCGTTCAGTTTGGGTACCATGTCGGGCTATACTGTCGTACGCGAAGCGGCCGTCGTGAAAACCAACGTACCTATTCCATTCACCTCGGCAGCTATTGTTGGCTGTGGCGTTATGACGGGCGTTGGGTCGGTAATGAATGCAGCCAAAGTGAAGCCGGGTCGATCTGTCGTGGTCATCGGCACAGGCGGTGTTGGACTGAACGTGATTCAGGGTGCCCGCATTTCGGGAGCCGCTATGATCATTGCTGTTGACGTAAATCCAAACCGACTCGACATGGCCATTCGATACGGGGCCACCCACACCGTACTGGCCAACCGGGCCGATACGGGACTTCTGCAGGCCGTAGCACAGGTAAAACAATTAACCGGTGGGCGTGGTGCCGATTATGCATTTGAGTGTACGGCCATTCCCGAGCTTGGGGCCGTACCGCTGGCTATGGTTCGGAACGCGGGTGTAGCCTGCCAGGTAAGCGGTATTGAACAGACAATCAGCTTTGATATGAATCTGTTCGAGTGGGACAAACTGTATATCAACCCCCTATACGGCCAATGCCGGCCAGAGATCGACTTTCCCATTCTGTTAAATTTATATCAGAAAGGCGATTTGATTCTCGACGAGTTGATTACCCGGACCTATTCGTTGCATCAACTGGGCGAGGCGTTCGATGACATGTTGAATGGCCGTAATGCCAAAGGCGTACTTGTTTTCTGATGACCGAACCATTTCGTACAATTGAGCTTTCCGACCCGGCCTACGAACGGGATGGGCTCCGACAGATTACCGTTAAAACACCGAACCTTGCCGGACGAGGCGACATTACCGTCTGGATACCAGATGCTGAACTGATCGGGCAGCAACCTCTGCCGCTCGTTATTCTGCTCCACGGCGTGTACGGTAGCCACTGGGCCTGGACGCTAAAAGCCGGAGCACACCAAACCGCTAATCGATTAATTCGTGAGGGCAACATTTGCCCGATGGTTCTGGCTATGCCATCTGATGGTCTGTGGGGCGATGGCAGTGGCTATCTACCCCACAATGATCGCTATTTCGACCGCTGGATCGTAGAAGACGTACCCAGCGCCGTAGCCGCAGCCTTACCCGCCTACGCAGTAGCTGGTTTTCCCTCAAGCTCATTCATTGCGGGGCTTTCAATGGGGGGATTTGGCGCCCTACGACTCGCGGCAACGTACCCAGATCGGTTTAAAGCCGCTCACGGTTTCTCGTCAATTACCCATACCGATCAGTTATCGCTTTTCGTGGAGGAATCTCCGGACAATTACAGACAAAACGACCCGGCCACTGAATCCGTACTGGCGATGATGGTCCGCAATAAAGCGCGCCTGCCAGCCATTCAATTCAATTGCGGCACCGACGATCTGCTGATCGAATATAATCGAAGCTTGCACCGGGAGCTGACAGAACACGGCATTGCCCACGCCTACAGCGAGCACCCGGGCGGGCATTCCTGGTCCTACTGGCAGGAACACCTCGCCGATGCGCTGCTTTTCTTTAATCAGATGATGTAATTTTTCGGCTTTTGCTCCAGGTTCCGCAACATGGTCGAAATGGTTGGCTGTTGTGGGGCCTGGAGCAAAAGCTGAAGCAACGTTATCCAAAAGATCGTGCCCGAACAGGCACGAAACCCTACACCCGTCCCGTCATCTTCGTGAGCGCCAGTAGCTGATCGCTAACCTCATCCGTCAATTGACCGGGCTGCAAACGCCATTGCCAGCTGTAGCCACCAAGGCCGGGCGTGTTCATGCGGTGTTCTTCATTCAGCGACAGGATATCCTGAACGGGTAGAATAGCCAGTCTTGCCACAGACTGCATCGCCATTCGGGTCATCAGCGCCACCACATTGTCTTCGGTAACCGTCACGCCCGTATACTCACTCAGGCGGGTATGAATTGCCTCCTCGCCCTGCCGGTACCAACCGAGTGATGTGTTGTTATCGTGTGTGCCCGTATAAACCACGTTGTTCAGCGTATGATTATGCGGGATGTGCGATGAGGTGGGCAGGTCATCGCCAAAGCCAAACTGTACAACGCGCATCCCCGGAATGGCGTAGTGACGCAGAAACGGCTGAATCTCGGCCGAACGCGCCCCCAGGTCCTCGGCGATCAACGGCAACTGTACAAACTGCCGATACATGGCATGAATGAACGCTTCTGTTGGTGCCTGTACCCACTGCCCTACTTTGGCTGTCGGCTCAGTAGCTGGAATCTCCCAGTACATATCGAACCCCAGGAAGTGATCGAGGCGTGTCAGGCTATAGAGCGACATCTGATGTCGCATGCGGTGAATCCACCAGGTAAAATCAGTTCGTTCATGTTCAGCCCAATCATAAATGGGGTTCCCCCAACGCTGTCCATCGGCCGAGAAGTAATCGGGCGGAGACCCGGCAACATACCTGGGCATCCCGCTTTCATCGAGTTTAAATAACTCCTTATTTGCCCAAACATCGGCACTATTCTGCTGAACGTAGATTGGAATATCGCCAATCAGGTGAATTTTGCGGGCATAGCAGTAGGTGATCAGGTCGTTCCACTGCTGATAGAACAGGTATTGCTGCACTTTCACCACCAGAATCTCGTGGGTCAGTCGTTCGGTTTGTCGGGCCAGTTCATCAGCCTCACGGCGAACCAGCGCATCGGGCCAGTTAGTCCAGGTCGGAATGTTCAGATCCTGCTGAAGGGCTACAAACAGCGCGTAATCATCAAGCCATTCCTCCTGCCGGTAGCAGAACGTATCGAAACCCAGTCCTTCAACGGCAAGCCCCTGGTCAATAAAGGTTTCGGCTGCCTTACGAAGCAGTGGCTGTTTCTTCGACCAGGCCGTGGCCATCGACGCTTCCGTTGCCTGCCATTCTGCGGCTAGCACGGCCACATCACTGGCAGGCAGTAATCCCTGTTCCACCAGCCGATCGAAACTAATCATGAGTGTATTACCAGCAAAAGCTGATGGGCTGCTGTAGGGCGAAAAACCCGCACCGGGGTCGAGGGGAGTAAGTGGCAGAATTTGCCAGTATGTTTGACCAGAGCGGGCCAGAAAATCAGCGAACTGATAGGCGGCTGGTCCCAGGTCGCCCACACCGTGTGCCGATGGGAGCGACGTGATATGGAGCAGTAAGCCGCTCGAACGAAGTTGCAACATAAAAGAGACGTTGAGTTAGCAAGCGATGGCAGTTGCTGTTAGGCCAGTCTGCCATCACTACGTACGTCTCTTCAACTTTACCGCTTCCGTAATGTTTTATCAGGCCTCCCCTACTGGTCCGCCAAAACCTCCACTCGGAAACCGGAAGGTATCATCAGGCTGATTGATTGAGCCAAAATTTTCTTCGTATTTGCGAATGTTCTCTTTCAGGGCCTGCAACAGCCGCTTGGCGTGTTCAGGAGTCAGTATAATGCGCGATTTTACCTTGGCTTTAGGCACGCCGGGCATCAACCGGATAAAATCCACGATGAATTCGCTGTTCGAATGGGCAATCATCGCCAGGTTAGCGTAGATTCCCTCGGCAATATCCTCACTCAGTTCGACGTCGATGGAGCCGTCGTTGTTGAAATTCTGCTGTTCCATGAGTCAAAAGTAGCCTATATGTGCGACAAAAAAATAACCCTGATACCAGAGGCATCAGGGTCTACCTTTACAAGTGGGGAAAGTTGAAGCTATTTACAAACACACGCGAAGGTGCGTTATGTAAGTCAAGCTAAACAAGCCGTTTTTAGGAGCTTGTTTACAAAAGTAAAAAATAGTTAAGAGACTGCCAAGGAATGACTCCAAGTGCCCTCAAGGCTATACGTCAAAGGCAAGTGGCCCGGAACAGCTGTTCCGGGCCACTTGACCAACTCAGTAGTATTGCTGAACCTCTCAGGCCTCAACAGGCGTAGCGGTTACGGCCGACGATGGTAAAGTAGCAGACGTGAGTTCAATTTCTTCACCCTGTTTGTTCAGGAACCTGAATTCGGTAATACCCAGCGAACTGTCTTTCACCAGATTCACCCAGGTTTTGTACGTAAAGAACCACTGACGCTGCTTCGAAATAAGGCCTTTTGTGAAATAAGCGTGCAGGAATGGGTGTAATACGATCTGGATACCGCGTTCGTTTTGCTTATTCAGAATATATTCCAGATTGCCCTCTATGACGTCGGTAATCAGTACACTCGCCTGAATGCTGCCCGTTCCGTTACAGGTTGGGCACACTTCACGCGTTACAATGTTCATTTCGGGCCGAACTCGCTGCCGAGTGATTTGCATCAACCCAAATTTGGTAAGGGGAAGAATGGTGTACTTCGAGCGCTCATTCTTCATCTCCTCACGCATGATATCGAAGATAAGCTTCTTATTATCGGCCTTCTTCATATCGATGAAGTCGATAACAATAATGCCGCCCATATCGCGCAGGCGAAGCTGGCGGGCAATTTCGCGGGCTGCCTCGCGGTTGACGCTGATAGCCGTTGCTTCCTGATCTTCTTCCGAATTCGACTTATTACCACTGTTCACGTCAATTACGTGCAGGGCTTCCGTGTGTTCGATAATCAGGTAACCGCCACCGGGTAAGCTCACCGACCGGCCAAACAACGACTTGATCTGTTTTTCAAGCCCAAGGGCCTCAAACATCTTCGTTTTGCCGGTATGCAGCTTCACGATTTTCTCTTTTTCGGGAGCAATCGTGTGAATGAAGCGGCGCGTTTCGTCGTAGCTTTCCTGGGTGTCAACCGTGATGCTATCAAACGATTCGTTGAGCATATCGCGCAGAATCGATGAGGCCCGGTTCATTTCGCTCAGCACCCGATCGCGTGGTTTGGCGTCACGCAGGGTTTGCATGGCGCGGTCCCACTTATCGATCGAATCCTGCAGGTCGCGGTCGAGTTCTTCGACTTCTTTTCCCTGAGCAACTGTTCTAACGATCACCCCAAAATTCTGTGGCTTGATCGACGACATCAGGCGAATCAGGCGGTTGCGTTCGCCACGATCCGTAATTTTCTTCGACAGATTAACCCCGTTCGAAAAGGGTACGAGCACCAGATAACGGCCCGCAATAGAAATATCACAAGAGAGGCGCGGCCCTTTGGTCGAGATGGGTTCTTTCACCACCTGTACCAAAATAGACTGCCCTTTAGTCAGCACCTTATCGATCTTTCCGATCTTATCAATATCCGGTTCCAGGTCGAAACCCGACAACCGACCAGTGGTGACACGCTTGGCAATTACATCTTTAGTTAACTTGTTTAGGGAGTTGATGTGTTGACCGAGATCCTGATAATGCAGGAATCCGTCCTTCTCGTGGCCCACGTCGACAAACGCCGCGTTGAGGCCCGATGACAACTTCTTAACAGTACCTAAATAGAGATCGCCAACCGTAAAGCTGCTTTCCGACTCATCAAGGTGGTACTCCAGCAGGCGTTTATCCTGCAGTAGAGCAATCCGATCCCCTTTTTGAGTGGAGCTGATTACAATTTCGTTGCTCACAAGCTGATGGCACGGTTAGAATGGCATATATAAAACAAAGAAGCCACGCACGCGAAAACGGCGGGGCTTCTTAAAGGAGTTGTCAGTTTTCTGTTTACTGTCTTCAGCGGTCCACCGCCGCGGTGCTTTGCCAGGTTGCGATGCGCTTCATTAGCGAAGCACCGCGGCGGCGGACCGCTGAAGACAGTAAACAGAAAACTGTAAACTATTTCTTCTTGTGCCGATTCTTTCTTAGCCGTTTTTTCCGCTTGTGGGTGGCAATCTTGTGCCGCTTCCGTTTTTTACCGCAAGGCATAATTTAAAGGTTTTGATGTGTTACACTTACTGACGACCTGCCACCCGGCAGACCCTATTATTTTGAGTTTAAAGTTCTCTACTTGCTGTTTCCAATTGGGCTCCTCACTAACGTGGTATCGATGAGCAGCGCAACAGAAGGCTGTAAGCAGAAGACAGTAAACCCTATTGCATTCGTTCTTCCAATTCCTTGATCGCCGCTAAAATCTGCGGGTCTTTTTCGTTGGCTTTCACGTCGGCCAGCACTTTCTTAGCCTCCGCTTTTTGGTTTGCTTCTACCAGGCTAACGCCCAAATAGAACTGCGCCTTTCGGTTGGCAGGGTCATTCACTAAAATTTGCCGAAACCGGTCGATGGCCTTACTGTATTGCCCCGACCGCATCGACAGCATTCCCAGATTGAACAAAGCCAGTTCATTGGTCGGGTCCTGCTGCAGCACTTCACGCAACAGCATGATACCGCTCATGGGAGTCTGGGTGTTCACATAGGTCATTGCCATGTTTGCTTTGGCAGCCAGCAGGTTCGGGTTCTGAGCCAGCGCTTTTTGGTAAAAAGCACGGGTTTGTTCGCCCAGATAGGCTGCTTTCTGCTCGGCAATGGCAAAGCCATATGCTTCAAAATACTGGTTACCAGCCCGGAGATTTGCCTCTTCTGTTGGGTCAATCTTGGCGATCTCACCAGCATAGTAAGCAGCACTGTCAAACCGGTTTACAGAACGAAAAAACGTGATCAATTGCTCGGCCACGGATTTGCGATCAGCTGACTGAGCGCTGGCAAAACGTTTCTGCAACCCTTCGGCTTTTTTTTGCTGATCGGGTGTGAGCGGTTCGTTGTGCTGAACGTCAGCCTCCGTTTTTTCTCCCGTATTGGCTGCTACGTTCAGCGAATCAGCAACAGGCGTGTTGGTAGACCGCCCACCAGGCGCGTTGCCCAATTGCTTCGACGCATTTTGAACCACCACCCTGGGCAAGCTATAAAGGCCTGCGCTGAGTACAACGGTTGATGCAATGACAAGTACGGTTGATGCTTTCATGCCCAGAGGCGGGTCGAGCCATGTTTAGAAACAGCCCTGCGGTTGGCCTGATGGCAAAGCGCAGGGCTGAATCGATGTGCCTACTCAGCCGATACTTTGGCTTTGTCGCTTGTTTTTACTTGCTCAACGAAGATTTTAGCCGGCTTGAAGCTTGGGATAAAATGTTCGTCAATTACCATGGCCGTATTCTTAGAAATGTTACGCGCCACTTTCTTCGCTCGCTTCTTATTGATGAAGCTCCCAAACCCGCGAACATAAATATTCTCACCTTCGGCCAGTGAATTCTTGATCACCGAGAAGAATGTCTCCAGGGTTGAGGTTACATCTGCTTTTTCGATTCCGGTTTTATCGGAAATCTCAGCGATTACGTCTGCTTTCGTCACGACTTTACTAAACTTTAGCGATTACTTGTATGTTGATTTTCTGGCACTGAAAAAGGAGTACAAAGGTAAGGCTTTTCGCTTGATAATGAAACCCCTTGCTTCTTTATTCCCTTTCAACGGTGAAATCTTCTTCTTTATTTTGAACTGGCAATCAGACTACAACGTGAAAACCGATAGCCCCGAGCTCATCGTTTTTGCCCCCACTCTAGAAACCTGGTATGAGCAGCATCGGCGCGATTTACCCTGGCGTAACACGACCGATCCGTACCGAATCTGGCTTTCTGAAGTGATTTTACAGCAGACCCGCGTAGCCCAGGGTCTCCCCTATTATTTACGCTTTACCGAGACGTACCCAACCTTACCCGATCTAGCCCGTGCCGACGAGCGCGAACTGCTTCGGCTATGGCAGGGGCTGGGCTATTACTCACGTGCCCGCAACCTGCACCAAACAGCCAAATTCATTGCTAATACGCTGAATGGGCACTTTCCGACTACTTATCACGATCTGCTTGACCTAAAAGGGATAGGTACGTACACAGCGGCGGCAGTAGCTTCTTTTGCGTTTGGTGAACGGGTTCCGGTTGTCGATGGCAACGTGTACCGGGTGCTGGCAAGGGTGTTCGGTATTGAGGAAGATATTACCACAAGCCAGGCAAAAAAGACGTTCGCCGCACTGGCCATCCGGCTTATGGCGCACGCGATCGATCCGGCAACCTACAACCAGTCGATTATGGAGTTTGGCGCTATCCAATGTACACCGGTTGCGCCCAACTGTCTGTTCTGTCCGTTGCAGCAACAATGCCGTGCTTACCTGACCGGGAGGCAACAACTTTTACCGGTGAAAAAGAAAAAAGCGCCTGTACGGGACCGCTACCTGACCTATTTCGTCTTCCGAAAGGGCGCTGGAGAGGCCATGCAACTAGCCCTTCGTGAGCGTACGGGGCGGGATGTATGGCAGAATCTGTATGAGTTTTACGGCACCGAAACCGATGAGCCAGCCTCCGATTGGCGGTCGGTAGACGTACCTGATGAGGTGAACGAATTGGTTATGCAGGGCGTTTTGGTTGGCCCGGCTATTGCTGAACAGCAATTATTGTCGCACCAGCGGATAAGGGCCGTTTTTTACGAAATCAGTATACCGGAAACAAGTAACGTAGTGCTACCTAAAGACTTGAACTGGTACTTTATGGATCAGGTCAGGCGGTTACCAAAGCCTGTTTTAATAGCCACATTCGTTGAAAAACAGTTTGGATAAGTCCGTAAGGTTCAGTATCTTTAATAGGTCTAACACCCCTTTTTATAACCAGTTTTAACGCATAGCATAGCATGGCAAGTTTGAACAAAGTCATTCTGATTGGTAATGTCGGCAACGACCCCGAAGTGAAATATTTCGACGGCGGCAGTGTAGTGGCCCGCGTGAGTCTGGCTACCAACGAGACCTATACCAACCGGAATAACGAGCGCGTTGAACAAACCGAGTGGTTTCGGGTCGAGTTCTGGAATGAACAAGCCAAGACAATTGAAAAGTACCTCAAAAAAGGCAATCAATTGTACGTAGAGGGTCGTCTGCGTACCGAAACATACACCGATAAAGAAGGTAAAGAGCGGTTCTCGCTGGGCGTTCGTGCCCAAACGTTCCAGTTTATCGGCAGTAACCGGCCAGAAGATGGTGGCCAGTTTGAGTCGGCCCCGCGTCAGCAGCAGCAGGCGGCACCTGCTCCGGCTCCCCGCCCACAAGCTCAGGCTCAACCTGCTCCACAGGCAGCGCCAGCTCGTCAGGCCGCGCCTAAGGCAGCCCCAGCCGCATTTGATAATAGTGGCGGCGACGACGATCTGCCTTTCTAAAAATTAGTTTTTTGTTTACTACTTTCACTCTTCTGTTACGGTGCTAATTTGCGTAGCACCGCAGAAGACTGAACGTAGTAAACTTCTTCATTATGGATCCAGGCGACCCGTCTTCCACACAGGTGCTTCCGGTTGGCAACGACTGGAGCACCTATCTTAGTTTTTACGGCCCCTACGTTGCCGTAGTATTTCTGCTGCTGTTTCTGGCCGCGCTAGCCTCTGCAGCCGAAGCCGCTTTCTTTACGCTTACTCCACAAGACCGGGCTCAATGTCGTGACAGCGACGCTCCGGCTTATCAGCGTATTGCCGCCATCTTGGAACGTCCACGACGCCTGTTGGCTTCATTGGTTATTCTGAACAACCTGCTGAATATTGCCATTGTGCTCATCGTCACCTATGTGACTTGGATCGTTACGGGCGTTTCGCATGGGTCTGGCTGGCTATTGGCTGCCATTACGCTGGTCACTACGTTGATCATTGTTGTTTTTGGCGAAATGGTGCCAAAAATATACGCAGCGCAATATGCACTGACCGTAGCGAATAGTACCCTATGGGTGGCCCGGTCGGCTATGCTCATCTTTACCCCTATCTCAAGCCTGCTGGTCTCGATGAGCAACCAGATCGACAAGCGAATCCACCGGCGGGGCTATAAGCTGTCGGCCGAAGAACTGAGCGAGGCTGTTGAACTTACAGGTACGTCGTCGAGCGACGAAGAAAAGGAACTGCTGAAGGGTATTGTCAACTTCGGCAACCTCACCGCCCGGCAGGTAATGCGGGCCCGAATGGACATAACGGCTTTTCCCGACGATTTACCTTTCCCCGCTTTACTGGAGCAACTTAACGAAGCAGGTTATTCGCGGGTGCCGATTTACAAAGAAACCATCGATCAGATTGAGGGTGTGCTGTATCTCAAAGACCTGCTTCCACACCTTGCCAATGACGATTCTTTTTCCTGGGCTTCCCTGATTCGCCCCGTTTTCTTTATTCCTGAGACAAAGAAAGTGGATGACCTCCTCCAGGATTTTCAGCGTAAGCGCGTACACATGGCCATAGTTGTAGACGAATATGGCGGAACGCGTGGCCTGGTTACGCTGGAAGATATTATTGAAGAAATCTTCGGCGATATCAATGACGAGTTCGACGAAGAAATTCCCACGGGCTACCGCCGGATAGACGAGAATACCGTCATTTTTGAAGGACGTACCCCGCTTCCCGATGTTTGTCGTGTGCTGGATGTTGATCCAACTGCTTTCGACGACGTTCGAGGCGACAGTGAATCACTAGGCGGCCTGCTGCTCGAACTATTCAGTAGGCTTCCTAAAACCGGCGATGAAATTACCTTCGACGATTTCACCTTCCACGTTCTTGCTGCCGATGATAAGCGCATCAGCGAAGTGCGTGTGACCCAGCAGGATCTGACTGAGAAATAATTGATAGTTAGCAGCGAACAGTTCCGGAAACGCTGTGGGGGAATCGCTTTTGCAGCGCAATAATACCCATTCACTGTTTCACCAACGCAATACCAATCTGGCAATTCAGGCAGCGCTTGGGCGTACAAAACTCATTGTACAACTCAATTGACGCCTGCGAATCGAAGGCGTTACGCACATTAAGTCCAAGGTCGTCCCAAATACGCGTAATTCGGTTGTCTTCAGCAGGAAGCTGTTCCAGAAGCGATACAGCCCGGTCGAGCAGGTCAGGTACGTCTTTATGCCTGGCGTAAGCAGCCAGCAACGGGGCAGCCGTATTGACTACCAACCCTTCGGCGGTAGTGCCCCCCAATGACGCTGATACCTTGCTGGCCGCTTTATCAAACCGATAGTGGGTTTGCCAGTAGGCAGATGGCATCAGTTGCAACGCATTCAGCAGGGCAGCCGCTTCATTGGTACCGATGAACATCGAAAACAAGCTACCATGCTCCTGAATAAGTCGGGCCAGTTGAGCTAAACGCATGGTTGGAAAACCGGCTGGCCTGAGCTTTCCCCACTTCCAGAGATGGGCAGACAACTGCTTATCGGCAAGACCGTATTTTGTAGCTAGAAAATGAGATTCGCGCCGGAGAACAACCGTATAGTCATCGTTATGATCGGCCTCATCTGGAATGAGACCGGCCGTACCGAGCAGCAACGCTTCGAGTTGTAGCAGACTATTCCGGTGTTTTTGTAACGTTTTTAGCGGAACCGTTCGGGCCAACTGCTCCATCAGCTGCGCATTGACTTTCGACCCCAGGTACGTGGCCATTAACCGATACGCGGTTTCTTCCCAATCCTGCCCGCTGGCTTCATAGATCGCCATAACAACGTCTGCTTTACGTTCAAGTCGCTGCATCAGAGCTGTATCGAGCATAGCAGTCTGTCTTAACGGCTTCACCATGCGGAACTGTCCAGCGCATGGGATCGCATCCGTACCTGCTGTCAATGCCTGGTACTTTGTGAGCAACGTACCTGATGTAAGCGGGGCTAATTCAAGGGTGGGCAAGTTCGTACCGTCGGGCCGAGGTACAGGCCGATCATGTTGCCAGACAATGTGCAGAATGACGTTGTCATAAGCGTGATCGCCCTGATGGCGATGGATCAGCCAATCAGACGTTTTTACGTGGGCTTCAACCGTACCAACCCATTCTACACCGGCGATACGAAGGCGGGCATTCAGGAAGTCGGGACCGGCATTATGGTTTCGAAAACCGGGGTGAAGCACTTCTACGGCTTCACCGTCTGTGGTCGTCAGCGTTCCGGTAGTTACGTACTGAAACTGCCAGATAAAGTATAAGAATTCTTCGTCAATGGTGGGAGTTACAACGGGCATAGATCAACGTAAGCTGGCAGCAAGTAGTCAATTACCAGAAAGAACGTTGAGGAAATACTGGGTGATTGGTTGAGTAGTTGATCGGGGAATTGCTTTGATAGGAGCAAATTGCCTGCAAGAGCAGAGCAATCAACCAATTTCCCGATCAACTAATTAACTAAGCAGGTTTCCAGCGCTTCAATGACAGATCGTGGGCCGTATCGTAATAGGAACGGAGGTTTGTCCAGTCGAATACGTCGGAGATACTTTCAACACGGTTCCGTTGCTGAATCCGGTCGCGCATGCTCATACGCACGAATCGGAAAAGGATATCGGCCAATTGGTCGGCGGCTTCGTTGAAGTTCTGGGTACGTCGGTTCACCACGTAAATGCCCCGATTCTCGTAGTCGCGCATGATCTGCATGATAAAATCACCAAAGCCAGACTGATCGCTCGTCACAGTGGGAATACCCCGTACTACGCATTCAAGCGGCGTGTAGCCCCAGGGCTCATAATAGCTCGGAAATACGCCCAGATGACAACCCCGTACGAACTGGCTGTAATCCAGGCCGAATAATGGGTTGGTCGACGCAATGAAGTCGGGATGATACACGATTTTGACGCGGTCATACTCGTTATTGACGAGGTTGGCCTGACGGATAAAGCGCGTCATATCGTCTTCCTGGAGCAGATCGTGGGTAACAAAGCGCGGTAACTGTTTTGTCTTCCAGCTTTGAATTGTCCGCCGAAGCCGAAGCCGCCAATATTCGTCGACAAATGTGTTCAAATCAGGCAGATTAGTGCTTTTGCCGGAGGCAGAGGCCAGGAACAACCGTTCGCCCACCTGCTTTTCAATCGCCTGGCTCGTCTCGCGTATTTCGTCAAGCAACGCCCGCGTATGCAGCACTTCCGGATTGATGGAACGATACGGCTGCTTGGTCACCATGAACATCACCACGGTCGTATCCATGTTGGCTTCACGCATGCGCCAGTTCAGTCGGGCAAGGGCTTCCAGCGTCAGATCATAGCCTTTGTTGGTAAATTCGAACCGGCCCGAGGTGAAGAAGTATAAAGTTTTGTCGAGATCGAACGAATAGTTCTGAAAGAAGTGACCCATCACAAATTCGTGAATGCGCTCTTTGAACTTCACGTGCAGGTTCTGGAATTCATGAGCCGCCGCAAAGCGTGTCACGTTGAGGCCGTTGGGCAATACCAGATCAGGATTTCGGCCCAGGAACACTTCGCATTCCCGCGCGGTAACATCGCTGACGGTGGTGAACACATGGCTTTGCAACGCGGCCAGTCGTTCAACGGTAGCCTGTGCTTCAATACCGTAGTGCCGGGCTTCTTTCTTCCAGTCGAAGGTGCTGAGGCGGGCGTAGAACCCTTCTTCATTCTGAGCCAGATACCGCCCCAACATGGTAGCGTGGGTGGTAAAGGTGGTAGCTACCCGTACATTCTCACGGCGAAGGTCGGGCAAGCCGGAGGCAGCCATCCATTCATGAAAATGCGCGGCTAAGTCGATCCGGCGAGCGTGGTCATCGGCCAGGAGCTTGATGAATACCCGCACCATTTCGCCAAAGGCCAGCGTCTGATCGACCAGTTCTTCAACGCCTAAGGTTGGCAACTGATAGCGTTCCCAAAGCCCGCCTTTCAGCGCGTCGAGGTTGCCCATCAGGCTTTGAAAGTTGAACAGCACTACGCGCGGCCGACCAGTTACCAGCCAATAGCCGTATTCAACGTCGTAGCCCATCTGACGCATTTTCCGGACTGTCTGCCCAATTTCGGTTTCATCGGGTTCAGTAATCGGTTCATATTCAGCAGCAGCTTTCTGCGCGAAGTAGGGTCCAAGTAAGACGTAGTTGTCGTCCCACTTTTCGACCATCGCAGGTACCTTCGACCGGATGACGGTGTAGATACCGCCGACCTGATTACAGACTTCCCAGGCGATTTCAAGCAGTAGCTTGCGTTTTGTCGTTGAGCCTAATCGTTCCACGGCGGGTAAGGATTGTGTGGTTTTGTCAGAAATTAAAAACACCGCTAAGTAAGCGGTTTACGGGTATGAAAATCGGTCTCACTATAAGATTTACTGTAAACTGGCTAACTTACCCCCGTTGGCTGACGTATTTATCGACAGGTAACGCATTCTGTTAGACCGCTTAGGTCGATTATAGCATGACAAAACATATTTTATTAATGGATGGCCCCGACGGGCCGGGCCTTATTTACCACGTCACGAGCGTATTGTTTCGTCATGGGCTCAATATTATTCGAAATGATGAATACGTAAGCCCCGACGGACGTTTTTTTATGCGTACCGAATTCGAAGCGGGTAATACGGTAGACACGCCTGACGGGCAGCTAGTTCTGGATGAACTTAGGCACATAGTACCACCTGATGTTACACTTCGGCTTAGTCCTAAAGCCAAAAAAAACATTGTGGTGTTCGTAACAAAAGAACACCATTGTTTGGGCGAATTACTGATCCGGTACGGGTTCGATGAGTTAGACGCCAACATCCTGGCCGTTGTCAGCAACTACACGACCCTGCAACCGCTGGTCAGTAAGTTTGGGATTCCCTTCCACTACATTGCACACGAGAATAAAACGCGCGAGGAGCATGAAGATGCCATTCTTCGCACCCTAAGCATTTACCAGCCCGACTACCTGGTGCTGGCCAAATACATGCGCGTGCTAACACCCGGGTTTGTGAGCCACTACAATAACCGGATCGTCAATATTCACCATTCCTTTCTGCCTGCCTTTGTAGGCGCCAGTCCGTACCGGCAGGCGTATGAGCGGGGAGTCAAGATCATTGGCGCCACGGCCCACTTCGTGAATAATGACCTCGACGAAGGGCCAATCATTGCCCAGAACGTACAGGAAGTAGATCACCGCCACACGGCCTCAGACATGAGCACGATGGGCCGCGATGTTGAGAAGATCGTCTTATCGCAGGCGCTCAAGCTCGTCTTCAACGACCGGGTTTTCATTCATCAAAACCGGACAATCATTCTATAAAAGTTCTCAGTCTTCCGTCCTCTGTTGCGCTGCTTGGGTACGTTATCGTCGCATAGCAGCGCAACAGAGGACGGAAGACTGAAGACAGAGGACTGAAATTTATGGCGCAACATAACGATACCGGTAAACAGGGCGAGGCGGCGGCTATGCAGTATTTACAGGAGAAGGGTTACCAGATTCTGGAAACAAACTACCGGTATCAGCATGCGGAGATTGACCTGGTTGTGCAGAAAGACAAGATGCTCGTCTTTGTAGAAGTAAAAACCCGCTCTAATCTAAGCTTCGGTGAGCCGGAGACTTTTGTCACGTTTACGAAAGCTAACCTGGTGATGCGCGCCGCCGATCATTACATCTACGCCCGCGACTGGCATCACGATATTCGCTTCGATATAGTGGCCGTAAGCATCACGCCCCGTGGCGAAGTCAAGATCAAGCACATTGAGGATGCGTTCTGCTGAAATTGGCTATACACAGAGAACCGGAGGGTTAGCAGAGAACACAGAGAGATTAATAAAGAAGTCATTTAGACTTTCTAAATAGTAAAATTTTGTCATCCCGACAATGGAGAGATGACAAAACGCACTGCCTGAATGACTTCTCTGTGTTTAATCCCCCTTTTACACGCCTCTCAAATACGCCACCAGCCCTTCCAGCGCTCTGGCCCGGTGACTGATTTTGTTTTTCTCGGATAAGGGCAATTCACCAAACGTCTGTGTGTAGCCATCTGGCATAAACAGCGGGTCGTAGCCGAAGCCGCCTTCACCGCGTGGAGCAGTCAGGATGGTACCAGCCACGATGCCCTCGAACTGCTGCTCCACTACCTCGCCCGAATCGGTGCGGTACACCAGCGTGAATACCGACCGAAATTGTGCACGGCGGTTGGGCTCTCCATCCAGGTTTTTCAGTAGCAGCGCCTTGTTACGCTCATTATCGCGGGGTTCGCCGGCATAATAGGCCGAATCGACGCCGGGTTCACCATTGAGGGCATCTACTTCAAGGCCCGTGTCATCGGCAAAACAGGCAACATCGAAATGATCGAATACGTACCTGGCCTTCTGATGCGAGTTGCCGGGAATAGTCCCCGTCGTTTCGGGGAGTTCATCGGCGCAGCCAATTTCACGCAGCGTACGTAGTGGAAAGGCATTGCCCAGCGCAGCGGCGACTTCCTCGAGTTTATGGGCGTTGTTGGTGGCGAAGCAGAGTTCCATAAGCAAAAAAAGCCGTCAGGTACGTACCTGACGGCTTCACAAAAATAAGGTAAGCGGGTCAATTCACCCGAAGTACGTCCATTTCAAAAACCAGCGGCTTATACGGTGTGATCTTTGTTCCTGAACCGGTTGATCCGTATGCCTGCCAGGAAGGAATAATGAGGAAGAACCGTTCGCCACGCCGTACCTTTTGCAGGGCGAGTGTCCAGCCGGAAATAACGGAGGTTTGTCCAACCGTTACGTCGTAACCCACCGTTGCACTCGATGGCGTAGTAGCAATGGTAGCTGCTGTAGGTACGTTTGTATCGAACACGGTTCCGTCTAGTAGTTTGCCCGTATACTGAATGGACGCGGTTTCTCCTACTTTGATCAATGCTGAATCAGGATTGGCCCTGATCTTGACAATTCGGATACCCCCTCCCAATGTGTCGCTAACGGTTAGTTTGTTTGCGTTGATGTAATCGACAATCTGCTCTTCTTCCGTTCTGATCGACAAAACCCGAAGATCATACCGGATAGGTGAATATTGGGGCAACACCAACGTACCTTGCCGACCCGCATCCAGCGAAGAAGGCACAATCATGGTGATTTTTTCACCTTCGTTGGCTACCGTCAGGCCCAGGAATATGCCGTTTGTGATCGTATTGTACAGGTACGAACCATACAGCAACGTACCTGTCCGGATAGGGTTAGTGCCATACGTATACGTTGCCGGATGAATGCCATCCGTACTGTCCAGGATGGTGCCATCCAATCGGCTCGATACTACATAGAAACGAATCTCATCACCAACCTGAGCCGACTGGCTGGATGGTGAAGTTGTTGTTTTTACGTAGTACGCACCTGTAGTTCCTAACTGAATAGCCTGTAGGTTCTTGGCAGAGATATACTGCTGAATTTCAGCTTCGTTTTCACGTTGCTTACGGTCAGAAAGTGTCTCGCCGGTTTCCTGGCACCCTGTTAGCCATATGCCGCTAACAAGAAAAGTGGCCAGCAGAAAATATCGTTGAAGTACGTTACGCATAATACGTTACCCGTCGGTTGTAATGCTTTAACTATCTAGGAAGCTATTTGATGTGACCCCGTAGATGCCCAAAGGGTTCAAAGAGCCTCTTAGTACAACGACAGGCGGGTGACAAATCTGCCACCCGCCTGTCGTTAATTTTTCTTAACGTCCACCAGCCTGCGGCTGTCCTTGCTGCTGCCCCGGCATCTGCGGCATTTGCTGCGGCTGCCCCTTGCTCACGTCAACCAGTTCGATATCGAAGATCAGTGGTGAGTTGGCCGGAATAGTTGGCGGAGCCCCCTGCTGACCGTAGGCCATACCTGATGGAATAAACAGCGTACCTTTTGTGCCTTTGGCAAACTGCATGATTCCTTCTTCCCAACCTGGAATGATCATGCCAACACCTACCTGGAACTGAACCGGCTTGCCGCCGCTTTGCTGGTTAGTCAGTGAGCTGTCGAACACTTTACCGTTCAGCAACTTACCCGTGTACTGCACCTGTACGTTATCACCCTTGTTTGGTTTTACACCAGTACCCGGCTGATTGATGATATAGTATACTCCGTTGGCGGTTTTCTGTGCTTTGCCAGCCAGACCGTTCTTGGCCAGATAGTCGGTCAGGATCTTATCGTCGATCGATTTCTGTTTGTCGCGGCTTTCAGTCTGCGCTTTCTGGAATTCCTGCTCGTTCTGTACGTTCAACAGTTTCACGTTGAAAACAATATCAGACCCCTTGGTAATGCCCGGAGGAAATGGCTGACCCGCCCGCGTGAACAACGAATCGGCTTTTACGTAAAACGTAGCGCTATCGCCTTTACCCAGCATGGCCAGACCTTCTTCAAAAGAACCTTTAAAGGGTGGTACCTGCAACATCAGCTGAAGGGGCGTGCCTTCTTTATGCGTATCCCGGATCACGGAGTCCTTGGCATTTTTCAGGGCCAGGTGCAACGTCAGGATATCGCCGATCTTTGATTTACGAGCTCCTTCGTTCTGCTCGTGCATCTGGTATTTCAGACCAGTCTCGGTAGTCTGCACACGGTCTTTGCCGCAGGCCATCATCACGGCTGCCAACAAGGTTGCTTTGGTAAGCGTCTTAATCTGCATGTTGAATGTATTCGGTTGAATGTTTTTGTTAGGCCCTCTGTAGGAATCAGACAGCTATGAGTTGTTCTTGGTAATCGGGTAAAACAGCCAGCAGTTTTTGCTCTGTTTCGGCCAGCGACAGTTTCATACGCCCACCAGCTGCGTTTTTATGACCGCCGCCATTGAAATGCGTACTCACCAGATCGCGCACCGAAAAATTGCCAACCGACCGGAATGATAACCGGATCTCGTCGACCCGATCGATCAGGATAGCTGCTGCCGTAACTCCCTCAACCGAGAGCGCATAATTGACTAATCCCTCGGTATCGCCCGTTTTGGAACGATACCGACGAAGTTCGTCGGCAGTCAGCGTAATGTATGCGAAGTTATATTCGGGCAGTACCCGCAGTTTTTCATTCAGAACGTACCCAAGCAGCCGAAGCTTATCGATCGAAACCCCGTCGAAAATACGCCGGTGGATGCTGCTGACGTCGATATCCCGTTCCAGCAGTTGTGCGGCAATCCGGTGAACGTCGGGTGTGGTGCTTGGGTGCCGAAACGAACCTGTATCGGTCATCAGACCCGCATACAGACAGGCCGCCACATCAGCGTTGATCAGATCACCCTCACCCAGTTGATCGATGAGCTTGAAAATTAACTGGGTAGTCGAGGCCGCCGTTGGGTCCCAGTAAGCCAGATCGGCAAACAGTTCGGGTTCCAGATGATGATCGATCAGTACCTTACGGGCCGTGGCCATACGAACCATCGGTCCGAGATCTTTGATGCGATCGAGGCCTGAAAAATCGAGACAGAAGATTGTATCTGCATCGGCTATCAACCCTTCTACAAGCGTACGGTTTTTGCCATCATAAGCTATTACCGTATCGTTGCCCGGCATCCAGGCGAGGTTATGCGGATAATCAGTGGGTGTAACCACCGTAACCGCATGCCCTTTCTGCCGTAAATAGCCTGCCAGCCCCAGCGACGACCCCATAGCATCGGCGTCCGGGTTTTGATGGGTGGTAATTAAAATACGATGGGGATGCCGTAGCAAATCGCCAATGGCCTCAATATCATGCATATTGTCTAACGGAGCAACGCGCCGTTAACTGAAAAAACAGAGCAACCCCCTGTTGACGGATCAAAAAACGAATGGCGAAATTACGAATAAATCGCTAAACATGCCGGGGGCGAACAAAAGAGGCGAACAAACATGTTTACCGTTTGTTGTTTACTGTCTTCTGTTGCGCTACTACGTAACGATAACGTACCTAAGCGAAACAACAGAAGACAGTAAACAGAAGACTTCTTAACTGATTTGTCATGAAAGGCTTTAATTTCTCTGAATTTGTGCCACCTGAGCAGAATGGGGGTAGTAAATTCGACCAGTTGCTCAACATTTTTCAGCAACTGCTGCTCATCACCTCGGGTGATGTAGAGCAGGCTATGGCCTGGATGAACCAGCTTGATCGACAGTATAGCCTCACTGACGACAAGTACGGAATGGGTAATTTCTTCGACGAATTAAAAGAAAAGGGATATCTGACGGAAGAAAATCAGGAAGGAAAGATTTCGATTACACCCAAAACCGAGCAAACCATCCGGCGGTCGGCCCTCGACGAGATCTTCGGCAAACTGAAACGGTCAAAGTCGGGTGGCAACCATAAAACGCCGTTCACTGGCTCGGGCGACGAACTGAGCAGCGACCTACGTACCTACCAGTTTGGCGATACGCTGGAGCAGATTTCGATGACCGAGTCGATCAAGAATGCGCAGATCAACAGTGGCGTCGATGATTTTAAGCTGATGGAGCGCGATCTGGAAGTAACCGAGAAGGAACAGAAAACGCAGACCAGCACGGTACTGATGATCGACATCAGCCACTCGATGATTCTGTATGGCGAAGACCGGATTACCCCCGCCAAAAAAGTGGCACTGGCGCTGGTGGAGCTGATCAAGCAGAAGTATCCCAAAGACACGCTTGATATTGTCGTGTTCGGTAACGACGCCTGGCAGATTCAGGCTAAAGACCTACCGTATCTGGAAGTGGGGCCGTACCACACCAACACGGTTGCTGGTCTGGAACTGGCCATGGACTTGCTCCGCCGCCGAAAGAACAAGAACAAGCAGATTTTTATGATCACCGATGGGAAACCAACTTGCCTGAAAGAAGGAATCCGGTATTATAAAAATTCGTTTGGCCTTGATCGTAAAGTGGTTAGCAAGACCCTGACCCTGGCCGCTCAATGCCGCCGCCTCGACATTCCGGTGACAACCTTCATGATCGCCACCGACACGTACCTGAAGCAGTTTGTGCAGGAATTTACGAAAGTGAACAACGGGCGGGCCTATTACAGTGGCCTGCAAGGCCTCGGCAACATGATGTTCGAAGATTTCCAGCGGAACCGGAGGAAGAATATTAAGTAAGTTAAGAGTGTAGAGTTAAGAATTAAGCGTTGCGCTGCCAGAACACAAAACTTGCTCTGGCAGCGCAACGCTTAATTCTTAACTCTACACTCTTAACTTACTTAAGCCATTGATACATCACATAGGTATCTACCAGGCCGAGCGTCTGATGTTGATATGCCTTCGGAACAGTGCCGATGATCGTGAATCCGCAGCGTTCCCACAGTTTCACGGCTACTGTATTGGTCGACACCACGGCGTTGAACTGCATGGCTTTGAAACCCAGACGGCGGGCTTCATCGAGTGACGAAAGGCACATCGCCCTGGCAATGCCTCGGCCACGATGCGCCGGATGAACCATATAACCCGCGTTGGCAACGTGTGCACCAAGCCCTGGCTGATTGGCACACACAAAGAACGTACCGACAACCTGCTCGGCTGATTCAGCCACGTAGGTAAACTTACCGGTCATAAACCAGGTGGTAAGCAGTTCCTCCCGCGATGACTCGGGTGCATACATGTACGTATCACCCGATTTAATGACGGGTTCAATAATGGCCCAGATCGCGTCGTGGTCGTTAAGGGTAGCAGGTCGAATCGTGATCATTCTGTTTTGCCGCAACAGCCTCCAGCTTCGGTTGTCCTTATTACTTTATCAGTCCCCGACAAATCTTGCTGGCCAGCGCAGGGCCTTCGTAGATGAAACCGGTATACACCTGAACAAGGCTGGCTCCGGCATCAAGTTTTTCCCGGGCGTCGGCGGCGGTTTGTATCCCTCCCACCCCAATGATCGGGAATGCCCCGCTCGATTTCGTGTGCAGATAGCGGATCACTTCCGTCGAACGTACCTGAACGGGTTTTCCACTGACACCACCCGCGCCCATTGCCTCGACGGCAGCCGCTGGCGTAGTCAGGCCTTCTCGGCTGATGGTGGTGTTGGTCGCAATAACGCCAGCTATTCCGGTTTCCCGTACAATCTCGATGATATCGTCGAGCTGACTGTTGGTTAGGTCGGGAGCAATTTTCAAGAGAATAGGTTTCGGCTTATTTTTCAGCATATTTTCACCCTGTAACCGGCCCAGAATGGCCGTTAGCGGGCCTTTTTCCTGCAAATCGCGTAAACCCGGCGTGTTGGGCGACGATACGTTGACGACGAAATAATCGACGTCGTTGAACAGATCGCGGAAGCACAGCAGGTAATCATCGAGAGCCGATTCGTTGGCCGTCACTTTATTCTTACCGATGTTACCACCAATCAGCACACGCGACGTACCCGAGGCAGCCCGGTAATGCTCCAGACGCCCCGCCGCTGGCCCCGACCCTTTGTTGTTGAAACCCATCCGGTTGATCAGCCCATTATCTGCCTTAAGCCGGAACAGGCGCGGTTTATCATTGCCGGGCTGTGGTTTTGGCGTAACCGTACCAATCTCGATGAAGCCAAAGCCGAGGCTGCTCAGTTCGGCAATCCACTCGCCATTTTTATCGAATCCTGCCGCCAGCCCTACCGGGTTAGGGAAATGCAGGCCAAACACGGTACGTTCGAGGCTTGGGTGTTTATAGGTGTAGAGCCGTCGCAGCAGACCAGACATACCGGGAATCCGGTGGGCAACCTGCAACACCGACATGGCAAAGTAATGGACAGACTCGGCGTTGAAGCGAAAGAGGATGGGTAGCAGAATACGCTTGTACATAGGCGCAAAGGTACACGTTTAGCGCATGTACGACATCGTTCACCGTCGACAGTCGATTTGCAATTGCGGGGCGGTGTGCCGTATTTTGTGCATCATAAATCCGGATACTAATGACGTTCCCCGACGAACTACAATACACCCCTGATCACGAGTGGATTCGCCTCGAAAGCGACGGCACAGCCATTATCGGCATTACTGATTTTGCCCAGCACGAACTCGGCGACATCGTATATGTAGACATCAACACGCTTGGCCAAACACTGGCTAAAGGTGAGATCTTCGGCTCGGTTGAAGCCGTTAAGACCGTATCGGACCTGTTCCTTCCCGTTGCCGGTGAGGTGTTGGAAATGAACGATGAAGCCGAAAAAAGCCCGGAACTCGTCAACACGGATCCCTATGGCCGTGGCTGGATCGTTCGCATCAAACTGACAGAAGGCACTGACACAGACGACCTGCTATCTGCCAGCGCTTACCAGGAATTGATTGGACAATAAACCTGTCTACAGTTTTCTGTTTACAGTCTTTTGTTGTTCCGCCGTTTACGATTTGAGAATTAGCGGAATAACAAAAGACCGTAAAACAGAAAACTGTAAACTCCTTTCGGCTCCGTCTATGGAGCCTTTTTTATGCCTATGCATCTCCTGATCCGTTCGGCCCGCGTGGTCGATACAACCTCTGCCCATCATGATCAGGTCGTTGATCTGCTGATCGAAAACGGGCTTATCCGCCAGATAGGGACTAATCTCGACGCACCAGCCGGAGCCCAACAGATCATCGACGTACCCAACTTACACGTGTCGGCAGGCTGGGTCGACGGTCGGGCATCGGCGAATGACCCCGGCCACGAACACCGCGAAACGCTTACTGACCTGGCAAGAGCCGCAGCAGCGGGTGGCTTTACCGACGTAGCACTTTTGCCAAACACCAGCCCGGTTGTTGATGCGAAAGACACGCTTGGGTACGTTCGCCGGATGGCCGAAGGCCAACCAACCCGCCTGCACCCGATGGCAGCCATTACGAAAGGAGCCAAAGGCGATGATTTCACGGATATGATCGATCTGCACCGGGCGGGTGCGGTGGCCTTCACCGACGGCGATCATCCATTACAGAACCCGGATCTGCTGCTCAAAACGCTTCAGTACCTGCGGCCTATGAACGGCCTGCTCGTCAACCGCGCTGAAGATCAGTTACTGACCCAGTTCGGGCAAATGCATGAGGGAATTCAAAGTACAATGCTGGGCTTGAAAGGCATGCCCACGATGGCCGAAGTCATGATGATCGAACGTGATCTCCGCCTGCTTGCCTATGTACTTGAACAGGATGAGGCCACTGCCAGCAACGTACCTGTTACCCCAGTACTACACTTTTCGTGCGTTTCGGCTACCGAATCAGTTGAGTTGATCCGGAAAGCGAAAGCACGGGGGCTGCCCGTGAGCTGCGATGTTGCCGCCCACCAATTGGTTTTTACCGATATCGCCCTGGCCGGATTCGACACGTACCTGAAAGTAAACCCGCCCTTCCGCTCACAGGCCGACCAGGACGCGCTCTGGGCTGGCCTGGCCGATGGCACCATCGACATGATCGTATCAGACCATCACCCGCACGACGAAGAAAGCAAGAACGTTGAGTTCGACGTAGCGGAATTTGGCATCAGCACCATAGAAACCGTTCTGGCATCCATTCTGACGCACAGTGACCGACTCCCACTCGCAACCCTGGTCGACCGGCTCACGACAGGACCACGCCGGGTATTACGCTTGCCTACCGTAACCATCGCCGAAGAACAACCCGCCATACTGACGCTGTTTGACCCAACCGCGCAGTGGACATACAACCGTTCGGTATCACCCGCCAAAAATTCGCCCTTTCTGGGCAAAACACTGACCGGAAACGTGCTGGGAACTGTTCTGTTAACTAGAGCGTCGCTCTCGCTACCTTCGTAAAAAAAACGGAGCTCCACCCTTTGTTGACCTGATGAACTACTTCAATCATCCCCTCTTAAAAATTCCCCTGTTGTTCGGATTAGGCGCGGGGCTGGCCGTCTTTTTGTATTTTCTGAGCATGCACTTCCTGGGCATATCGGCCCTCTATGTCAACGAAAAATACCCGTTCGATTTCGGCATTCACATCATTCTGATGGTGGCTGCCGTGTGGTACTATCGCCGGAACGTTGGTAACGGGCTGCTGCATATGTGGGAAGGGCTGACCATCTGCTACATTGTCAATACGGTAGGGGCATTGCTATCGGGCTGGCTTATTTATGGATTTGTAACCCTGGTAGACCCAACTGAATTCACCCGGTACATCAGCGATCTGCAGCATTTTCAGATCAGCGACAAAGCCAATTATGTGAAAGCCTTCGGCGAAGAAGCGTACAAGGCGCAACTGGCAAAAACGGCTGGCACTACCCCCGACGTACTGCCGCTGAGCATGCTGGGAAAGAAAACATTATTGGGGATTTTACCGATTCTGATTATTTCTCTGCTTTTTCGTAAGCAGGATTACAGCATCATGAATCCCTAAACAAATCATCCTATTACCATGGAAGAAAAACCATCTACTGCCAGTCTAGCCTTAAAATGGGGTGGAATTACCGGTATTGCACTCGTCGTGTACTCTACTCTGCTATACACCATTGGAGGCATGGCAAACACCGCCCTGACATCAATTGTATACGTGATCATAGCAGTTGGTCTGGTACTCGGCATTCGTGAATTTCGTACACTGAATGGCGGTTTTCTAAGCATTGGCGAAGGGGTAGGTCTGGGCGCTCTGACGGCAGCAGTATCCGGTATCATCTCATCGGCATACAGCGTAATCTATACCACCGTTATTGATCCGAGCGTTAGAGAACAAATCCTGAATCAGGTACGTGCCAAGATGGAAGAACAGGAAAATCTGACGGATGAGCAGATTGATCAGGCGCTCGAGATATCACAGAAATTCCAGACGCCGGGCCTGCAATTCATGTTTGGCATTCTGGGTTCAATTCTGGTTGGCGTTATTTTCTCACTGATTATTTCGGCTATCATGCGCCGCAAAAAAGACAACCCGTTCTGAATTGGGCACTACCAATTTAGGCTGTCAGAATTACAAACCGTGCTTCGTAAATCGTAACTCCTCCCGTGCTGGCCATTTTTCGTAAAGAACTGAATCAGTTTTTCTCCTCGCCTATCGCCTACATCATCATGGGCGTGTTTCTGGCCGTGATAGGGCTGCTGCTTTGGGTCTTTCCGGCTACTAACCTGCTCGACTACGGCTACGCCGACATGGGGCAATTCTTCTCGATAACCCCCTATGTGTTGCTGTTGCTGGCACCAGCCATTACCATGCGCGCCATTGCCGACGAGGTTCGTGGTGGCACGCTTGAGTGGCTGCTAACCAAACCCGTTAGCCGCTGGGGCGTTGTTCTGGGAAAATTCGCCGCCTGCTGGCTACTGGTGACACTGACCTTACTGCCAACCCTGATCTATTACGTAAGCCTGTATAAACTCGGCAATCCGCCCGGCAATATCGATTCGGCTATGGTAGCGGGGTCCTATGTGGGGCTGCTCCTGCTGGCGGGCGTGTTTGTGGCGGTTGGTCTTTGGGCTTCGTCACTGAACGATAATCAGGTGGTGGCGTTTATTACAGGCACAGTAGCCTGCCTCATCCTGTATGCCGGGCTGAGTACGTTGAGTGGCCTGCTGGGTACGTCCGACGCGGCCTACTGGCTCGATTATTTCAGCCTCGATCAGCAATACAACGCACTCGGACGCGGGCTGCTCGATTCTCGAAACGTAATTTACTTACTCAGCCTGACAGTTCTCTTCCTCCACCTGACTACACGGCGGCTCGCCCGTCGATAACACCTGAAGTCAGCGATTTATGTTCCGCGCTTTACTCAACCCCATCCTGCTCAAGCTGGCCGCCATCGGCTGGACTATTACCATCAGTATTGGCTGTTTCTGGCCCAGCAGCCATCTGCCCGATCTGAGCCATAACCGCGATAAGTACCTCCACGCCGTCATCTTTTTTCTATTCGCTATTCTGTGGCGGATGGCGGGTTGGTCAGTAACGCGGGTGGTGGCAGTGGGTTTGCTGTACGCAGGTGCTATTGAACTAGTGCAGGCATTGATTCCCGAAATTCACCGATCGGGCGATTGGCTCGATTTTGTGGTCGATGCCATTGGTCTGGTTATTGGCCTACCCCTCTCAAACAGAATACTGCGGCTCACCAAACTGCAGGAAGTGTAATCTAAATGGAAACAACAACGTACCTGCGCATTGATCCCGAAGATCTGGACGATGTGTTGACGAAGATTGAACAGTCTTACTCGATCACCTTCGGTACCAACGACCTTCGGCAGGTTGAAACGTTTGGCCAGCTATGTGAGGCAATCACCGAGAAAATCCAATTGGCCGACGTAGAAGACTGCACCTCGCAGCAGGCTTTTTACAAGCTCCGGCAAGGCATTGTCGACGTACTTCACATGGACCGTCAGGCCGTACGCCCTACTACCGAATTGGCGACGTTATTCCCGAAAAGCACCCGGCGAGCAGCAGTACAGCAATTGGAACAACAGTTGGGTTTCAGTTTCAGGGTCTTGCTTCCGAATCAATACATTACCTTTTTGGGTTTTCTGCTCATATCGGTTTCCCTGATCGCCCTGAAATTCAGCACTCGTTTTGGTCTTGCTGGCGTTATCGGCGGAATAGGTATTCTCAGTATTGGAGTTATAATTAAATCGAGCTGGCAGTTCACGTTGCATACAGTAGGCGAACTATCCGAAAAACTGGCACGCGAACATTACACGAAGGTTCGGCGCGATTCATGCACCGTGAATAAACGCGAAGTTGCCGACCAGATCAAGCAGGTTTTTTGCACAGATCTAGGCATTCCGGCCGACCAGCTTAAGCCCGATTCGCTCTTTTAATTAATTACACCATACTATAGTCTTCGTTACTTTCCCGGCAAAAGCAGAGCAGGCAAATACAACACAATGACTAGCAGCGACATGGCGAGACCACCCATTGTGCCAATCTCCAACGCGTACCAGAACGGCTCCCGATCGTAGATCAGGAACGGAACCATACCAACGATAGTCGACACCACCGTGAGCCCAACCGCCACGCATTTGTGCCGGATTGCTTTCAGGTACGTTTGTCGGGCCGAGAGGCGGGGGTAACGCCCCCGCAACCGGTTCATTTCAGCCACGATGAAACTACCCGCGCACACTACGTTACCTGCCAATAGAACAAAACCCGCGCCCCCCACCGAATACAACGTACCTGAAACACAGAGCGCCCCTCTCCGGCTATGCACGAAGAGGGGCGCTCGAATTCGTAAACGAACTAACCCTACTGACGGGCTACTTTATTACAACGGTCGGTAATCAGTTTATAGGCCTGAACGTACCCAAGTTCACCGGCGCGGCTCAGATCGCCACAGCCCGCTACTTCATCACCGCCATCGTAGCGAATGATACCGCGCAGGTAATATGCTTCGGCGTGGCGGGGGTTCAGTTTCACCGTGCTGTTGCAGTCGATGACAGCCCCCTTCTGATCGCCCAGTGATGACCGGATGATTCCCCGGATAAAATACGCTTCCGAATTGATCGGGTTCAATTCAACGGCGCGGTTCAAGTCGATCAGGGCGGGTTTGCCGTCACCGGCCGAGTTCTTCAGAATTCCCCGCACCATGTAGGCATCGGCCCGGTCTTCGCTCAATTCAGCTACCTTATAGCGTTCCTGAACAACGGTAGCCAGCAGCGGCAACAGATTCTGCGTAATAAAGTCGCTATAGTATGATTTCGACTGGATGGCACGATTGTCCATCTCAATCGACTTATCGAGGTCATTGAGGGCCAGTTTGGTGTTGCCACCCCGGCTCCGGCAAAAACCACGGCTGAAAAATGCCCTGAAATGATTAGGGTTCAAGTCGAGCGTTTTATTATAATCGGCAATGGCGTTATCGAATTCACCCAGACGGGTTTTTACCAAGCCACGCTTATAGAACAGCTCCGCATCCTGAGGGCTAAGTTCAATGGCCCGCGAGAAATCGGCCAGTGAGCCTTTATAATCTTCCAGCTTGAACCGCGCATACCCCCGCCCCGACAAGGCATTGGTTTTATTAGGCGCTTTCTCAAGGGCAAGGCCAAAATCGGCCAGCGCTCCCTTATAATCGGTCAGGCTATTTTTACAGTTCCCCCGCGCCGTCAGTATGTTGGCATCGTTAGCGGCCAGTGAAGCTGCTTTGTTATAATCGGTCAGGGCGCTGGCCAAATAATTCATCTGCGACCGGCACAACCCTCTGTTGTAGTACAGATAGGCATCATTCGGACTCAACTCGATCGAGCGGTTAAAATCCTGCATAGCTCCCCGGAAATCTTCCAGTTTCGAGCGGTTAATTCCCCGGTACAGATATGCGTTTGCATCCTGCGAGTTCAATTCGATCGTCTGGTCAAGATCGGCGATCGAGCCCTGAATATCGTTAAGACTGCTTTTGGCCAGCGCCCTATTATAATAGCTGGGCGCGTTTTCCGGGTTCATGATGATGGCGGTAGTAAAAGCCTGTAACGCACCCGTAAAATCTTTGGCGTTACTCTTTTGAATACCTTCGTTGAAAAAGTCAACGGCGGTTTGCTGCCCAAGAGCAACCGACGACAGCAGCAGCCCAAGGCTGGCTGCGCAAAGAGATACATAGATTTTTTTCATTGAGACTGTTTAAACGATTCACACTTAGTTATGTTAGGGTCTCAAATCTATACGGCTTACCTATTGCGAACAAGTTTAAACTACTAAAAAAGTTTACATAAAGTAGCTACGTATATATAACTACAATACCTATAGATTATAATCTTTTACTTTTTTTAACTTACCCACGTTTATCCCGGCCTGACAATCTGTCAGCCAAGTAGATGAATCTTCGTACCTTTGTCTTCTTGATTACGATCAGACAAGTCTCCCTTGTCTTCATGCTATACTATGGAACGCATTGCCGAATTAACGATCCTGTCGACCGACGATAAAGAAGCGATTGACCTCCCCCGTACGTCAGTGGATGAACTGGTGGAAGGCAAAAAGAGGCTGTATATTGAGAGTTACGGTTGCCAGATGAATTTTTCAGACTCGGAGATTGTGGCTGCTGTAATGCGAAATGCCGGGTTTGCGACCACCTCATCTGCCGAAGACGCCGATGTGATTTTTCTGAATACCTGCGCCATCCGCGACAACGCCGAGCAGAAAGTAAGGCATCGGTTGAAGCAGCTCAACACCTATAAAAAAAAGAAGCCTGAGTTGATGGTGGGCATGCTTGGTTGTATGGCCGAACGCCTGAAAACCAAGCTTTTAGAAGAAGAGCACATTGTTGACATTGTGGCAGGGCCCGACGCCTACCGTGATATTCCGAAGCTGGTGGAAGAAGCCGAGACCGGCCAGAAAGCGGTTAACGTTTTTCTCTCCCGCGAAGAAACCTACGCCGATATTGCGCCCATTCGCCTCAACTCCAATGGTATTACGGCATTCATTTCAATCATGCGTGGCTGCGATAATATGTGCAGTTTTTGCGTGGTGCCGTTTACCCGTGGCCGCGAGCGTAGCCGCGATCCGTATAGTATCGTTCGCGAGGCCGAGCAGCTTTTTGCCGATGGCTATAAGGAAGTAACACTCCTTGGTCAGAACGTAGATTCGTACAAATGGCAGTCGGATAACGCGGAAAGCGTCACGTTTGCCGATCTGCTGGCCCGCGTGGCCAGTGTTCACCCCGATTTGCGGGTACGTTTCTCGACGTCGCACCCCAAGGATATCACCGACGAAGTGTTGCACACTATCGCCAGATTCGATAATATATGCAACTACATTCATTTACCTGCCCAGAGCGGGAACAGCCGGATTCTGGAATTGATGAACCGGACATATGACCGGGAGTGGTACCTGCAAAAGATTGATCGCATCCGGGCCATTCTGGGTGAAGAATGCGGTATCTCGCACGATATGATTTCGGGGTTCTGCTCAGAAACGGAAGAAGAGCACCAGGACACGCTCTCGCTGATGGAGTATGCCCGCTATGACTACGGTTACATGTTTGCCTACTCAGAACGGCCAGGTACGTTGGCAGCCAAAAAATACAAGGACGACGTACCGGAAGACGTAAAAAAGCGGCGTTTGAGCGAGATCATCGCGTTGCAACAGCGCCTCTCGCTGGAACGAAATCAACGACACATCGGGCAGATTCACCGGGTATTGGCTGAAGGCCCATCGAAACGGTCGGATGCCGATCTATCGGGGCGTAATGACCAGAACAAGGTGGTGGTTTTCCCACGGGGTACGTTCAAGAAAGGTGATTACGTGAATGTACTGATCACCGAGTGCTCATCAGCCACACTGATTGGAACGGTGGTATAGAGAATTAAAGTCCTCTGTCTTCTGTCCTCCGTCTTCTGTTGCTTTGCTGGCACAACAGTACATTGACTGGCAGCGCAACAGAAGACGGAGGACAGAAGACAAAGGACTCATTTATTTATGAATACACAGGAAATTCAGGCTGCAAAAAACCGCTTTGGCATCATCGGGAACGCCGCCGCGCTCAACTATGCGATTAGTGTGGCAACGCAGGTGGCGGCAACCGATCTGACCGTGCTGATTACGGGCGAAAGTGGCAGCGGTAAAGAGTCATTCTCCAAGATTATTCATAGCCTCAGTGCCCGCAAGCATGGGCAGTTCATTGCTATTAACTGCGGGGCCATTCCCGAAGGAACGATCGATTCTGAACTGTTCGGCCACGAAAAAGGCTCATTCACCGGAGCCGTTGACCAGCGGAAAGGTTATTTTGAAACGACCAATGGCGGCACTATTTTCCTGGACGAAATTGGTGAGATGCCGCTTGGTACTCAGGCGCGGCTTTTACGCGTACTTGAAAACGGCGAATTCATCCGGGTTGGCTCGTCGAAGGTGCAGAAGACCGATGTGCGCGTAGTAGCGGCAACAAACGTGAATCTGCTGGCTGCCGTTGAAAAAGGCCGTTTCCGCGAAGATCTGTATTACCGGCTCAACACGGTACCAATTTTTGTGCCTCCCCTTCGCGAACGCGGCACTGACATCGATCTGCTCTTCCGAAAATTCACCACCGATTTTGCCGAACGCTACCGGATCAGGCCCATTCAATTAACCGACGACGCAAAACGGATGCTGTTGAGCTACCCGTTTCCGGGCAACATCCGGCAGTTGAAGAATTTCGCCGAGCAGATCTCGATCCTTGAATCGGAACAGAACAAGCCAATTGACGCGGAGGTGCTGGGCAAATACCTGCCCCGGCCCAACCTGCCGGGCAATGCCTCAATGGCCCTGACGGCTTCAGGTATGGGTGCCAGCGATTCGTTTTCAGAACGGGAGCTGCTCTACAAAGTGCTCTTCGATATGCGCCGCGACATGAACGACCTGAAAAAGCTCGTGCGCGACGTGTTGAGTAATGAAACATACGGCCCTCAGGTATTAAACAATCACCGCGACCTGTTTGAGTCGGTTGGCGGCGAGGGTACGAATGATTACGCCGATGCCGGATCGCGCGAGCCAAATTATGCCCGCCTTCTGCCCGATGGTACCCGCCCCGGTACGGTTACACCCCGTCCGGTTGCACCCGTATATGAGCCAGACTACGGCCATCCGGCGGTAGAGGTTTATGACGATGCCGACGGCGACATAAACGAAGCCACCGTTGAAGATGTCAGCCACGAAACAGAGGAAGACGATTCGCTGTCGCTGGAAAAGAAGGAAAAAGAGATGATTGTGAAGGCCCTTCGCCGCAACAATAACAAACGCAAATACGCCGCCCAGGCACTCGGTATCTCTGAGCGCACGTTATACCGTAAAATCAAGCAATATGAGATTGATGAAGAATAACAAGGGTGTTAAGCGTGGAGAGGTAAGAAGTAAGCGTTGGGCTTCGCGTCGGCAGTTGCTCATTTTACTTTTGACTCTTAGCTCTACGCTCTTAACTGTTTCTTCCTGTGGCGTTTACTCGTTTTCGGGGACTACCCTTTCGCCGACGATCAAGACGGTGACGATCAATAACTTCACGTTGCAAACGGCGGGTGGTCCGGCCAACTTGCCCTTGAACCTGACCGAGAAGCTGAAAGAATATTACCAGCGCTATACCAATCTGAAGGTAATCCCGACCGGAGGTGATATGGCACTCGAAGGTACTGTAACGGGCTATGACCTGATTGCCGTGGCCCCAACGGCCAACGACCAGGCCGGTCTGAACCGGCTTCAGATCACGATCCAGGTACGTTTCACGAACACAAAAGACGACACCAAAAGCTTCGATCAGGCGTTTTCTTTTTATAAAGACTTTCCGCAAAATCAGACCCTGAGCCAAAATGAGGGACAGTTGGTTCCCCTGATTCTGGATCAGCTAGTGCTCGACGTTTTTAATAAAACAGCCGCTGACTGGTAAGCAACGTACATGCGTTCGTTGCCGCTGTGAAAACTGACCACTTCTTTGTAGCTTCGCCCATCCCAGTGACACCAAGCCTCGTTCATGCCGCCAATTGACAAAGAAACCTTCTCGTACTGGGTTACCCATCCCAACGATCTGACAGCCGCCGATTTCCAGCAGTTGCAGGATAGCCTGACGGAGTATCCCTATTGCCAGGCCCTGTATACACTAACGGCTAAAGCGGCTTCTATGCACCAGAAGGGGCAAACGGTTCCGTATGTTCGGCGGGCGGCCGCCCATGCCCTGAGCCGGAATGCCCTGCGTAAACTGATCGATAATGAGTTTCAATGGTCAGATAATCTGCTCCTGAAACTCAATGAGCTGGCGTCTAGGCAGGTGCCAATTCCTGACGATTATCAGCACGAAAGCTACGCCCTGTATCGCAACAAGCCGGGGGTAGCGGGTAGCATGCCTATGTCGCTGTTGTCCATTCCCAAACTGGCCTTCAACAATCCCGACTCGTTCAGCATTGCCGAGTCGACCCCACCGGTTGATGATCCGACGCTGGCCGAAGAAGCCATCCATGCCGAACTGGCGCTGGAAGAGCAGGTCAACGCAGACGAGGAATCGGCAGATGCCCGGCAGCGAATGATGGATGAAGATCGGAAACGGCAGCTGGAAATAATTGAAAATTTCATCCGGAATGAGCCCCGAATTGCCCCTGTACGTGGCCGCCTGGGCGAACCCGCTGAGCAGGAAGATTTAGCCCTTCGCAGCCAGCCAGCGCCAATAGCGGGCGGCCTTGTTACTGAAAGTTTTGCCAAGATTTTGTGCAAACAGGGTAAGTACAGCAAAGCGATAGAGATTTACGAGAAGCTGGCCTTGAAAAACCCAGAAAAATCTGCGTACTTTGCGGCCAAAATCAGCGAAATAAAAGAGGCACAACCCATTGCCGACCGCTGACAACGACATCACCACTGTATAGTAAACCGTATTCACCAAGTTCATGGTAACCACAATTATTGTTCTCATTTGTATCCTGACCGTTCTGTTGATTCTGGTCGTATTGATTCAGAATTCAAAAGGCGGTGGCCTATCGGGCGAACTCGGTGGCCTTGGCTCCAATCAGTTGATGGGCGTTAAAAAAACCACCGACGTTGTTGAGCAAATCACCTGGGGCCTCGGCATCGGCGTGATGGTGCTGGTTCTCTCTACCTATGCTCTGGTTGATAAAACAGGGGCTGGGCTGATCAACAGTGCCAACGTTGAACGGGCTGCTACCAAAGCGCTACCCGGCGCGGCTACGGCACCGGCGCAGAACCGTCCGGCTCCTGCTCAGGCACCAGCTCCGGCGGCAGCAGCTCCCGGCAACTCAGCCTCAGCCCTGCGCCCATAAGGGAAACGGATTTACGTTCGACGAAGCGGCCCGCCTGATGATTCAGGCGGGCCGCTTCGCTTTCCGGTTTCGTGGTTATTATGCCGGTCGTCTGCGTATCATTTTCATTGGTAGCTTCCAATGACCCCATAACGACTATAAATGACGCCGCAGGCTGGTGACAGCACCGCGTAACGACAACTAGATTAAACCAGCCCCAGCCAGGAGACCATCAGCCAGAGCAGGCCGAAACTGATCACCAGCGACAGGTTCACCAACGTACCTGCCACACGCGAATCGAAATTGAATTCGTCGGAAAAGGGCAGGACCGTCATACCAACCGGCAGCAATACGCAGACGGTGAGTGTTGTACGGAGCAACGACGAATCAGGTAACAGGGCATACAGCAGGAACAAGGCCGCAAAACAGCCAGCATAACGTAATGCCAGCAGGCGGAAGATAGAGAACTGCTGTGATTTCTCTAATTCGAAACTCAGGTAAATGCCCAGCAGAAGCAAGACAAGTGGTTTATTGGCTTTTGCCAGGGTATCCAGCGTGTTGAATAATACGGGTGGCAGATCAAGAGACAGCACATTGAGCATTAAGCCCAGCACCATGCCCAACAGAGGCGGCAGGCGCAGCATCCGCCGCAGCATCGCCTTTACGGGTGGCCTGTTTACCCCCCCTGAAGCGAAGTAATAGCCAACAGGATAGATGATTCCGAAAATCACTATCGTGTTCCCAATGTCGTATAATACGGCGTAGACCAGGGCGTCGCGCCCCCATATCCCTTCGATAATGGGGAAACCAAACATACCGATGTTGAAAGCCCCTACAGCAATGGTAAGCCCCCCCCGCAGGCGAGCGGGTTGTTTGGCGAAAATGAACCAGGCTAGCAGCACCAGCATGCTCCCAATAGCTATGCTCGCGAAGGGAATAGCCAGCAGATTAGCCGTAAGCGGCACATGAATCGTAGAAACGACCATCAGCGCCGGAAACGTAGTGTGCATCAGCAGACGAGAAACAACCTTGCCATTTTGCTCGCTGATGATGCCCCAGTGTTTCAGGGAAAAACCCAGTCCAACAATACATAACGTGACTAAAAAAACCAGATTGGCCTGCTCCATACGGTGGGATTCGTTTCAAATCCCGAAAGTAGGAGGTAGTTGGTTAACTTGTTGACTGGTTGCTGGTTGATTGGTTCACTCAATGCTAATCACCTAGTCAACCAGCAACCAGTCAAGCCTGCATGAATGCCTTGGCTTTACGGATATTCTGATTGGCGCGGTCGGTTTCGATCAGACCATCGCGGAGGCGGATGATTCGGTGGGCGTATTCGGCAATGTCTTCTTCGTGCGTCACCATAATCACGGTATTGCCTTTACTGTGAATCTGATCGAAGAGGTCCATGATCTCGTACGACGTCTTGGAGTCGAGGTTTCCCGTTGGTTCGTCGGCCAACAGAATACTGGGATCATTGACGAGCGCCCTCGCCACAGCTACACGCTGCCGTTGCCCCCCCGACAGTTCGTTGGGGCGGTGACCAGCCCGGTTTTCGAGACCCACGTTTTTCAGGGCCAGCATGGCTTTCTCGGTGCGGTCGGCTTTGTTGAAGCCTGCATATATCAGCGGCAGGGCCACGTTTTCGAGCGAGGTTTGGCGAGGCAACAGATTAAACGTCTGAAACACAAAGCCAATTTCCTTGTTACGTACTTCAGCCAGCGCATTCTCCGTCATGTTACTCACGTCCTGATTGTTCAGGATATACCGACCCGAAGTTGGCGAATCCAGACAGCCCACGATGTTCATGAGTGTTGATTTGCCGGAACCAGACGGACCCATGAAGGCAACATACTCCCCCTTTTGTACCGAAATGGTGATCGACTTCAACGCGTCGATGATTTCGCTGCCCATCACATACCGCTTGGCTACTTCGCTGGTTTCAATAATATTCATGTTGCCTGATAAGATCACAGTCTAAATGGTAGATTAAGCACCGAGGGCCGCCACACCGGCAGCGGCTACAACCCGACGCCGACGCAGGAAGTAATTGCGGATAAACAAGCCGGTCAGCAAAACAATTTCGGCTTCCGGTGAAGGTAAATCAGTTGTGATATCGCCATGATCGGTCAGGAACTGACGGGTGCGCGTGTAGCTGACCACCTCTTTATCGTCGGCATCGGTAGCGCCTTCACGAATCATATCCCATTCGCGCATCAGCATGTTATGGCGTTTCCAGGTATATACCGAGCCGTTCTCCAGCGTTAGTTCAGCCCGTTTACCAAAGTGAAGCGTAATGGTGCCGATGATGCGGTTATCGGCGGTTAGATCGTGCACATTGACAGCGTGCCGAAGAAAGCCGGTTACGTCGAAACGCAGTTGAACAGTGTACAATGAGGCATCAACATCACGCTCAAAAATAGCCTGGTGTAGCTTACCTACCTCCACGCCGTTTTCCATCAGGTGAACGTCCCGCCTGAATGCCTCTTTAACCCAACTTAGCCTGGTTGCCATGTGCCGTTGATGTATGATCCCAGGCTAAAGTACATCACTGCACAAATGCATTTCTGGCGTTTTCGATGGCCGCTATTTTTTGCTGATAGGCTGCGTCAAATGCCTGATAGTCGGCGGGCGAATCAGTTACCTGCAACTGTACCATGCCTTCTTCCGCATAGTCGAACAGGCTTTGATCGAGACACAGCAGCACGTATGCCTTCAGCAGTTCAGGATTGTTCTCATTGTAGGGTAACGCTCTGCGAACGGCTTCATAAGCGGGTTTGATCTGCCTTATGGAGCGCAAAAACTGGCTGGCATCGGCCACCAGCGTTCCCTGTACCGGAGCCAGTTGCAATGCCTGATCGTAGGCCTTGCGGGCATCGGCAACCCGCTTCGACCCTGCGAAGGCGCTGCCCACCAGCGCCGCTACCAGCCCCCGGTGCTGTGGTATAAAGAAGGCTTTTGCCAGCGAATCAGCAGCGGCTCCTTTCTTACGGAACGACGCTATTTTCACCGCCGACAGGTTCTCCAACGAGCGGGCAAAGGGCAATAACTGCGCGGGCTTTCCCAACTGACTCAGAATCATTTGCGCATAGAAATACTGACGCGTGGCCAGGTAATCGTCGATCAGGGTGGCACCGGAAACGGTTTTCAGATTGGCATCACGGATGGTCTCCCAGGTACGTCCCCGGTTAGCATCGTCGGGACGATAACTGACATAAAACGCCTTTTCCAGATCGGTCGCAGGTTTCTTTTCATCATAAATCACCCGCACAACATTCCGGAGGGTAGTATCCTTCGATGTAGCGGTTAACCAGAACGGACGCGCTGCTGCCAGATCGCCCGATTTAGTCAGTGATACAGCCCGGTAAAATGTTGAGAGCGTATCTGAACTACGCGAAAAAGTCTGGGCGGCCAATTTATTCAGCCCCTGTTCAGCCTGTAGCAGGCCAAGCATTGTTCGGTAGGCGGCAGCCTGTTTAGGATCGCTTTCAGCCAGTTGATTGAGCAGATCAAATGCCTCGATCTGTTGATTGGCCCGGTAATGGCCCAACGCCGAAGCCAGTAACAGGTCATCGACCAAATCCTGGTTGGCCGGGTTTAGGGCAGCCCGTTGCAGACGATTCAGCAGCGTACTATCTGGCGAGGGTGCCACCAGGGCATAGTTATAGAGCGAGGCAAACTGACCGGCATCGAGTGCAGGGTCAGCCACCGCCTTGGCCAGCCAGCCCGGCGCAACGGGAGCCGTAGTATCGCGGGAAGAAACAAGCCGCAGCGCCAGTTTATTGGCGTCGAAGGCGGGATCATCACGCGATTCGACCTGATCAACAATCGCTGAGTCGGTTAACATCACCTCCGGATTTCGGGCGTATAGCCCCAGCAGATTGGCCAGCGGGACTTCATCACGTTGCGTGTGAGCCACTGCTGATTGTGAGTAATAATAGGCCGAATCGGCAATGGCGGTTTTGCCATAAAGGTACCCCAGATTGGTGCGTAATTCACCGCTGTTGGGGAAAGTCTGAATACCCCGCTGTAAGGTCTTGATCGACTCAAAAAAGAGGTTGGTTTGCCGGTAGGTGTCGCTCAACCCCGCGAAAGCCTGCGGCGATGGCTGTTTTAGCAACGCTTTCGAGAAAAACAGAGCGGCGGTAGTCTGGTCGTTGCGCGTGAGGGCGATTGAAGCCAGTGCGTAGTTAGCTTTATGTTGCTGAAACTCCTCGGCGATCGATTCCTGGTAATAGGTCTGTGCCAGATCAGTTTGGCCCTCGGCCAGATACGCATCGCCCAATGCCGACAGCGTGGCCGCGTAGCCCTGCCGAACGGTGAAATAATTGGCCGAGCCAATCATGCCGACCATCGCCACCAGCCCCGCCAGCCGGAATAAGGGCAGATCAACCATGCGGGCCTTGAAGATGACCCGGTGCACAGGGAGTTGCTGCTGGTAAACAGGCCAGAAGTTTAACACCGTATAGAGCACGAACGCCAGACCCATTCCGAAGTGACTATACACGATCACATCTTCAAACAGCTCGATCAGGGGGTCATTGGCCGTGGCGAAGGCATAGCCCATGGTCAAGGTTGTCAGCGCCGCCATGCCTATGTATAGCCCCGCCCCCGCTTCGCGAAACGATAACAGTTCACGCTGATCGACCAGGCGGCGAAAGCCCCAGATGCCCAGTACGACTGATATGCCAACCACCAGAAACGGGCTGATGGTAAAGGCATCCCATTCGATGACTTTCGTATTCCGAAGCCAGATAAGCAGCAGGTTCATCAGGTATAAGACACTGATAAACAGAAAATTGAAAATGCCCAATGGCCTTCCATTTGGACGACTGACGCTGGTGAGCCAGACCATACCAACCAGGATCTCAATGGCGATGAAGGCAATGAACACGACACTCACCAGCACTAGCCCCGGAAGCGCATAGCTCAACAGCACCATAGCCGGGTTATGCACCGACGTACCCAGCGCAGCAGCAGCCGCCACGATGACTATCAGGCCCAGGAAAGCGAGCAGACGAGACGTAAAACCAGCCTCCGTTCGAAAGGCATGGAAATAAAAACTAAGGCCACCGAACAGACCGGTCAAAACCAGAAACAGCCATTTTCCTGAGCCGCCGGGTAAGCCCAGAGTCTCGAACCGGCAAACAGCCAGCAGCAGAATGAACGCGCCCATCGCCAGCCGGTACCGCAACGTTGGCAGCCGACAGATCCCGGCTAGGGCAAAGGCGAGCGCCACGCACAAACCCGCTACCGTAAGCGTAGCTACCATCGGATACACTTGCATGGGTGAGGCAATGAACTGACCGGCAACCGTTTGCACCTGCCCCCGGACGGGGTACGTCAGCAAACCGTCGGTGAATTGGTAGAGTGTGGCAGGCAGGCCAACAAGCTCGTTGAGAACTTCCCAGCGCACTACGTTTTCGAGCCCGCGATACCCGGCCCACACCAGCCAGCCAAGCGATATACCCAACAGAATAAGCCCGATCACGTACACAACGCGCTCGGGCTTCGTCCAGATTTTCCAGAATTGTAACGACATACTATACTAACGAAAAACGCCCTATCGAGGCGTATACTGATGGTAGAAAGTGGCAGAGGCTCTGCTTTCTTGCCGCCTCACCTTGCTCCTGCTGCAAAGCTATTGATAGGTAGCGTAGTTTTCCCCAAGTGGGGCCAGGTACGTTCGGCTTCGAATTGTTCGGGGTAGCTGTTCAGGGCTTCGGCAATGTGAACACCATAGTCGGCCTGTTGCGAGACTAATTGCCCGAAACGGAGCATCGCCAGCGGGATTTCCAGCACCATGAGCTTCGACCTGGTGTAACTAACGGCCAATCGTTGCGCGGCTGTTAGCTGGGTTACGGGTTCGGGCCCCTGAATGACGTATTCCTGTGGCTGACCCGCCTGAGCAATCTGCAATGCACGCGCTACCTGTTTTCCGTAGTTCTTCGCCGAGATAAACCACGGCTTTACTTCCGAACTCCCTACTACCAGCACCAGCGGTCCCATTCGTTGCGTGGTCAGCATGGTTTCCATGAAATTCGATGGATAAAAAATGCTGTAGTCGAGCCCCGACGCCTTGATGAGCGCCACCGCTTCGTGTTTGATTCGGAACACCCACCAGTTGAACCCGTTCATGCTCTGATAACGCATGACGATCGACGACAGGTAGGCCACTCGTTTTACACCAGCCACTTTTGCGGCTGCCAGCAGGTGCCGCAGGCCATCGGTTTCGGTATGGAAATCGGTCGGCTTCTCCGTTTGCCTTACCGACAGGCTCAGGTACGTTACCGCACAGCCAGCCAGCGCAGCGGGTAATGATTCCGGCTTTTTCAGATCACCGAAAACGACCTCGGCCGCCGGAAACAGACGCTTGGCCGCCGCTACATGTCGGGCAATGATTCGCACCGTGTAGCCAGCCGCCAGCAACGTGCGGGTAACCGGTTGGCCCAGCATGCCGGTGGCTCCAATGATGGCGATGGTCATGCAACAGGAAGGGTTACAATGAACTCTGTGAATTCGCCAGGTTCCGATTGTAAATCAAGCGTGCCGCCGTGGCCTTTGGTAATAATGTCGTAGCTGAGGCTCAGGCCCAGGCCAGTACCTTTTCCGGTTGGTTTGGTGGTAAAGAAGGGCTGGAAAATCTTGTTGCGTACCTCATCAGAAACGCCCGTGCCGTTATCGTGCACCCGAATCTTTACCTTATCGCCTGATCGCTCCGTTGTCACGGTCACCGTGGGCTGATACGTACCTGCGTTGGCGGCACTCTGCTGGGTACGTTCCTGCACGGCATGGAACGCGTTGATAAACAGGTTCATCAAGACCCGCCCCATATCCTGCGGAATGATGGCTACAGCAGGCAAGCCTGGGTCTGGATGCGTAACAAGGTTTACTTCGAACGTCTTTTCTTTGGCCCGTATCCCATGGTACGCCAGCCGGAGGTATTCATCGGTCAGGGCGTTCAGGTCGGTGGGTTCGCGTTGCCCGGTACTGGCGCGGCTGTGTTGCAGCATACCCTTTACAATACTGGCCGCCCGTTGGCCGTGGTGGCTGATCTTACCGATATTCTGCTTGATATCGCCGAGGATTTCTTTTTCCAACTCGGCGTCGCGCTCATCGGCGGGGCGTTGTTGCTCTTCTTCCAGTTCAGTCAGCAGTTCAACCGACACCTCCGAAAAGTTATTGACGAAGTTGAGCGGATTCTGAATTTCATGGGCCACGCCAGCCGTCAGTTCACCCAAACTCGCCAGTTTTTCGCGTTGAATAAGCTGATCCTGCGTGGTGCGTAATTCGGTCAGCGACTGGTCGAGGGCGGCGGTTCGTTCGGTAACGAGCTGTTCGAGGGTTTCGTTTTGCCGGGCCAATATCTGCTGCTTCTCCTGCTCCTGCGCTACTGTCCGGGCCGAGAGTTGCTCTACCTCGCGCAGGTTGCTCTCCAATGATCGGTAGGTACGTGTGTAATCCTGCACCAGCGAAAGCGACAGGCCAACCGGAATACTCAGCAAGGCGATAAACAACAACATAAAAATAGGGACGAGCAGAATGTCGAAATTAACGTTCAGCACCTTGGCACCGATGGCTATTCCGCCAATTACGGCTACCAAAAAGACCCCACCAATACATAGAATGGCCAGTTTCAGAGATTTCCACGGCAGTCTGGCATCGGCAACCTTTCGTTTACGACCTATCCAGCTCAACCGTATATAATCGATGAAGGAGAGTAGGAACGCTACACCGTCGATGTAATCGGGCGGTGGCCCAACGAACGTCCGATACAGCAGATCGATCGTTACCAGACTGACAATACTGTAAAAAAACCAACCCGCCCGGATATTCAGGTACTGGTATACGCCCCATAGTAATAATGCAAAACCCGCCCGGAATCCGAGTTTACCCGCCAGTTCAACCAGCGAATCCAGGGTAAGCGTAGGTGTTACATCGCTCAGAAAATCGGCCAAAAATGCGATGGCAAATGCCAGCATTGCCCAGAACAGCGTCCGGTTAATTTGCTGCAGCCGGTTAGCCCGGAAAAACAGTAGATGCAGCAAACTCAGCGTACTAAAGATACCTGCGCATAGAAAGGCTATCGCTACGCCGAATGATTCTGATAAATAATAACCGGTCAACCCTCCGCTGACCGTTAAGACCGATAAGTTCATCGGCGGCTCCCCTAACTCAGCAAACAACGTGGGTTCTTTTCGGAAAGCATACCGAATGGCCAGCACGTGCTGGTTGGTATCGGTGATGGGTAATGCTACCTGTTGCGTTATCCGTTGCGAGCCGCCCGAATCGAAGCGAAACGGAACTACCTTAGCCAGTAACCGGCCATCCAGATATAACTCAGAGCGACCGAACTGTTTGATCAGCAGATTCATTGGCTCTTCAGCAGCCTCTTTTTTAGCTTTGATTAGCAGCCTATACCAGCCTTTACCACTGTTCCAAAGGGCTTTATTTCCCCGAAGCGTCTCTTTGGGCGTTATCGTTTTCACCCAGTGACGGTCTATGTAATCAGGCCCCGCCCATGTGGCGCTGTCTCCTTCTTTAAACCGCCAGTGCGCACCATTTATATCGTTACCACCTGCCAACCGGAATGGTTTATTCACCAACGTATCTGTCGAGTCACGCTGGATAGTTGACACCGAAATGCCGGATTTTCCACTCGACATTCTAATTGTTTGGCTAAAGGAACAGGTAGCCAATAGCAGAAGGCACAGTACAGTAAAGGGTCTCATCATGCAGGAAAGATAGAAGGCACAATGTATAATGAATAATGGATAATGGCGCTGCCTGCCCGGCCAGCAACGCCATTATCCATTACACACCATCTATTAATCCCTCACAGCGGCCAATACCCGCCTGATCAATTCATTCGGACTTCCGTTGTGCCAGCGCCATACGATCACGATGTCGTGCTCAGGATCGATCCAGACCGTATTGGAGCCGGCACCCAGGGCGGCAAAACTGGTTGAGGGTGCATCGGGCCAGGGCTTCTTACCGCCCGGTGCGTTGCCCGTGTTCAGCCACCAGAGGTAGCCATAGTCGGGACCAACCAAATTACCGGTAGTAGCCTGCTTTATCCAGTCGGCCGAGACGATTTGCTGGTCCTGCCAACGCCCTTTCTGTTCAATGAGGTAGCCAAAGCGGGCCAGATCCCGGGCGCTGATGCGCAGGCCACCACCCCAGCGCGTGCCACCACTCACCGACGGCATCTGCTTTCCATCGACCTCTGCTACGGCCGTAGGGTACGGAATATACTGCCAGGTGTCTGACGCGCCAATGGGATTCATAAGCTGCTCGCGCACCACCTCAGGCAATGGCTTTTTCCAGAGCCGGAGCAGCGACAGGGCCATTCGGTTGATTCGCACGTCGTTGTATTCGTAGAATGTACCTGGCTTTTGCAGGGTGCGGGGTTTGCGCTCACCTCGCCCGAACGCCTCTTTGCCCAAGAAATCACTATTTTTCCCCCATAGCTCACCTTGCCATTCGCTGGTTTGCCGAAGGTGGTTCTCCCAGGTCACAGCCCGATTCTGCTCCGACTCGTAACCTCCGTCATGGATTAGTTTTGCCACCGGCTCATGGATATCCGGTATCATGCCTCGCTCATGGCTGATGCCAACCAGCGTCGACAATATACTTTTGGCCACGCTGTAGGTCGGATCAACGGCGCGGGTATCACCCCATTCGGCCACGATATAACCGTGCCGAAGAATGAGGCCGTTGGTAGCCGCCCGGCTGGTGGGCATGGGACCCAGCAGCTTGCCGAAAATTTCTTCCTGCGTCGAAAAATCAGGCTTCATTTGAGTAGTTTCCTGCGTTTTGGCAAACGACACAGCCGAGTCAAGCAGGGCGGCATTCATGCCCGCTTTTTCAGGAGATAACCGTGTCCAGTTGTCTCCTTTGGGCGGAAAATACGGCCTGGTCAACGTAACGGGCCGCTGACAGGCAACGATCAGCGATAGGAGCAGCAGGCAGCTAAAAAGTAGGCGAGTATACAGACGTGTCATTGAGTTGGTGGTCAGAATGAAAACAGAAAGTTTGGCGGTATAGCACGAATAAGCCGCACTCAGCAGGTGCTGGTGCGGCTTACTAAAAATCATGACGTACGTTGGCAAGAACCTAGCGCAGGTTTCTGACGAACCGCCGCATGGTTTCGCGGTAGATTTGCTCGGTAGACTCCAGTGGCTGTTGATGGCGCAGCAGGAAGCCCAGCATGATGATACCATGCGAGGTAGCCCACCATTCGAAATACAAGCGCCGGATGGCTTCCGCCGATTTGGGAATGAAGGCAAATATGATGCGACAAACAATTTCGTTGACCGCCTTGATTTCTTCCGATTCGGCCAGCGAAGCCGTGCAGTTGGCCCCTTCCAGGTTATACATCACCTGGTAAAGCTCAACCTGCTGCATGGCAAACTGCCATTGCACCAGCGAAATCTCGTACAGCAGTTTCTCGGGGTCCCGGTAGAGTTTCACCAGCCGTTCGTATTCGGTACGCAGGTGGCGGAACCCTTCGTTCCGAATCTCGTCCAGCAAACTGTCTTTACTGTCGAAATAATCGTAAACGACGGGAGCGCTATAATCGATGGCGTCGGCAATTTTACGGATCGAAACCGCCTGCCAGCCTTCGCGGCGGGCAATATCTTTGGCGGTGTGGAGAATACCCGCCCGCGTTTGCTCGCGGGTGCGCTGCTTGCGCTCGACTACTTCCATGATAGGTCAGAGTTGTTAACGGTGTTAATCTGGCTGAAAGTTAGCCGATTATCCGGAGTTATCCGTTTTATTGGTTCTATTTAATCAACTTTTTTTGATCTGTGTACAATAAGTTAACATACAGAATTACTCAGTGTAGTTACCTATGCGATTATTCTTCGTTTTTATTCGACTTTTTTGACGGCCGTAATCCACGCGCCTTCATCACCAATCTGGTATGAATCGCCCTCAACGGTTCCGAAACAAGCCGTAGGTTCCAGCCCCGCTTCCTTGAACAAAGCTAATAAATCAGCCACCGTGTAGATATAGTACTGGGCAGTACGGTCAACTACGTCTACGCCTGTCTTGCTGCGCCGGTAATAGGTAAGGTGCTGAGTCACACAAGCCGTAAACGGGTCGTACTGATTGTGAACGAGTACCTGTATATCATCGCCAACGGGTAGCCAGGCGCGTTCCTGAAAATCGGGCAGAAAGCTTTCAGCTACCATTCCCGACTGCGCCAAAAAGCGCCCCCCCGGTTCCAGCAAATCAGCAATGCGCTGCAGGAATAGCACCATCTGATGACGCGGAAAGAAACATAGGCTGTTACCCAGACAATACGCCGCCTGAAACGACCCAGGTTCGCCCAGCAGGGCCGGATCGATCGTCATAAAATCGCCCGCAACGGCAGTTAAGGCTATTTTTTTGCGACCGACCGCCGTTTTCAGTTCAGTAATTGACTCGTCAGAAATATCAACGCCAACAACATCGGCGCCCATCTTTGCCAGCGGAAGGGCATGTCGACCATAGCCGCAGAACACATCAAGCACGCGGTCGTCGGGGCCGAATTCGAGCGATTCCACAATCCGTTCGAGTTCGAGTTGCGTTTGCTCGTCGGTCTGCGCGGCCTTCCAGGCATGTTGGGGTAGGCCAGTAAAAAAGTGAGAATACCAGGACAAAGGATTTATGAATTACGATGTACGAATTACGATTGTTGCTGTCACAATCTGTATAACGTGACAGCAACAAATCGTAATTCGTACATCAGTTCAACGACGCTTTAACGGCTTCGAAATCAGGTACGTTGCCTGCGTTTTCGAGGACTTCGGCATATTTGATCTGGCCGGCTTCGTCGATAACGAAAGCCGCGCGCTTGCTCACGCCTTTCATGTTCATCACAAAGTTTTCGTATAGCGCACCGTACGCTGCCGACACCTCTTTATTGAAGTCGGAGAGCAATGGAAACGGCAGGTTTTGCTCGGCTTTGAACTTGGCCAGCGTAAAGGGTGAATCAACCGAAACGGCCAGAATATCGGCGTTCAGATTGGTATACGTATGTAGATTGTCGCGCATTTCGCAGAGTTCGGCGGTGCATACGCTGGTAAAGGCCATTGGAAAAAACAGGAGCACTACGTTTTTTCCAGCGTAATCGCTGAGGGAAACGGGTTGATTCTCAGACGAGAAAAGCGTAAAGGCGGGGGCCGATTGCCCAATGTCTAAAGCCATGACGAGGGTGGTTGATACGGTTAAAATTGACAATACAAAGGTAGGCGCAAAGAAGCGTAACGGTGTTGTGTATGTTGGCAACGAATGATTGCAACGTATGTTTGTAACCTCATTCCTGAACATCCGCTGATTCAGCAAGTACAGTCGTTATGCAAACATATTGGGGTATTGACCTCGGCGGCACCAAGATCGAAGGTGTCATTCTTTCATCGCCTTCTCCCGAGGCAGTCGTTATTCGTAAACGGATCGACACCGAAGCGCACCTGGGTTACGAACACATTGTCAGCCGCATCAAATTGCTGGTTGATCAGTTGCGGGCCGAGACCGGGTACGTACCTGAGCACATTGGTTTTGCTACGCCCGGCACGCTCGACCCGGGTACGCAGACGATGAAAAACTGCAATACCACCTGCCTGAATGGCAAGCCGCTTAAACAAGCGTTAACGGAGCAGCTTGGCGTACCGGTCTCACTGGCCAACGATGCCAACTGCTTTGCGCTGGCCGAGGCGACACTGGGGGCTGTTCCGGGCGTGGTGGCGAATTTCCAGCTGATGTTTGGCGTCATTATGGGTACGGGCGTTGGCGGCGGCGTAGTGGTACGCGGCCTCGACGGACGGCCGTTTGTCATTAATGGTCTGCACGGTATCGGCGGCGAATGGGGCCATAACATTCTGGAAGAGAATGGGCACGACTGCTACTGCGGCAAACGCGGCTGCAACGAGCAGGTGCTTTCGGGACCGGCGTTGCAACGCTTTTACTTCGAGCAAAGCGGTCAGAACAGGACCATGAAAGAGATTGTTGAGCGTCACCGCGCGGGGATCGACCCGGTTGCCTCGGTCACGATGGAACGGATGCTGGAATATTATGGCCGGTCTATCTCAACGCTCATCAACGTACTCGACCCCGACGTGATCGTGCTCGGCGGCGGGGTGGGCAACATCGACGAACTCTATACCGAGGGCTACGAGCGTATCAAGAAATACATCTTCAACGATAAGGTCGTGAAAACGCCCATCCTCCGCCCTAAACTCGGCGATAGTGCCGGCGTGTTCGGCGCGGCAATGTTGTAAAAAAGTTTACTGTTTTCCGTTTATTGTTCTCTGTTGCGCTGCTGCTCAGATAGGATAGTGATCCTTCAGCGCAACAGAGAACAGAAGACAGAGGACATGAGCCTACAACCTTACATCGATCGTGACGGTATCATCTTCGCCATTGGTATAGCCGTTATTTGGTGTGCTATCTGGATCAGGTACGTTACTCTCCGCAATTTGAGCTTTAATTTGCTGTGGTCCCTTGCCAGATACACGAACTGGTATAGGTAGGCTTACGCTCGTGTCTGGCAATAAATCCATAGGTATAGTTAATCGGTATTCGTTAGGCAGCCCCGTAGCTGTCCAGATTGGGGTACGTACCTCCCACCCCGCAGGCAGTAGCAGTTTAGGGATTATGCCTGGTGCCCTGGCACCACCCCTGTTGGTATGTGTCAACATCAACGTTACCGACTCACCATCTTTCGGTGTGCGTGTGTTGACACTCATTTGCAAGCTTATGTCTGCTTTATCAGGATCGACTGTGGGTTGATTGGGTACTACCGGAGGTAATACCCGCTGATTTGGGTTCGGTGAGTAGTAGACCGGACCAGCCTGGTCAGCCGTTCGAATATCAACCTGAGCGGCATCGTCTTCACCATCAGCATAGCCAGTACCGGGTTCACTATCGGGGTCTGGCCTGCTGCTTGCCTCTTCTATCTCTGCTGCATTGATGAACGTACCTGCTTTATTTACTCTGGCTAGAAAACGAACGGTACTCAATTTGCCGGGAGCAACACCCATATCTACATATACCTGCTCGGCCGAATGAAACACGTAATATTTGTCTGGCGTAGACACGTAACTAATCCCTGGCGGTAATCTATCTACAACCCTGATATACGTTGAGTCAGTACCGGCATTTCGAACTGTAAGCGCATAGGTAACCAGATCACCTACCTTGGGGGTACGATTCGAAACGGCCATTGAGAGGGAATAATCTACCGGAGGCAGAATCACAAATGACTGAGTCATAACCTTCGTCGAAGTAATGCCTATGCACTGAATACGTACCTGAAGCTGATACGTTTTGTCAGGCAACAGGCCGGTAATATCATACTCAAAACGCCCTCCTTCCGGCGTGGGTGCCGTGGTGACAGACGTTGACGTGCTCGATGTTTGGTCGCGCCAAACAAGATCGAACTGGGTCCCCGCTGGTATATTGTACATGGTGACCCTAACTTTTGATGGCGACAAAACGCGGGTGTTAATCCAGCCTGGCTCAAGGCATTTTGTCGTAAATGGCAACTGACGCTGATACTCTGTCTCTTGCCCGTCGCAGATTGACTGCACCTGCCATTCATAGGCAGTGTCAGTGGTTAGCCCCGTTATACTGTATACTGCGGCGGTTGTTGGTACGCCATACGTCCAGGTATCACCTCCTGATTTCCGCCAGCGTACCCGTTGCTGGTACTGCCCGGTGGTTACGGTCGTCCAGCCAACGAACGCTGCCGTTGCCGACACCCCCCGCACAACGGCTGACAATGGCGCTGCACATTGAGTGGTAAACGATCGAACTACACTCACGGTTGCCACGCCACCGGGGCATGTGTTCTGGATTCGCCAGTCGTATACTGTGCCCCCTACTAGTCCGTCAAGCACGTACGTCTCGTCGGTCGTTACCGGTTTTGCCAGCCAAGCGGTCGCCGTGGCTAGCTTGTATTGAACTGTATACTGTCCATATCCGATAGCGTCCCAGTCTAGCCCCGCAGCTGTTGGTTCAACCCCATATTCTGCTAAACCCGTGGGCACCTGGCAGGCAGCGGTGGTAAAGGAACGGGTCTCGCTAACGACTGTCTGACTAGCCGAACAAGTTAACGCCACCCGCCATTCGTAAGGCGTGCTTACCAGTAAACCTATCACAGATAAATAGTTATAGGAATCTGGTATGTAATCTACCCAGGACATCGTACCCTTTGGTCGTAGCTGTACCCTGTACGCTTCTTTCCTGTTACCCGACCAAGTAAAATTCTCTGACAACGAGCTGGTAGCCTCTTCATTCAACCCCGACGGCGGCGAACAGGCATATGTAGTAAATGAGCGGGGTTCTGAAAAGGACGATACACTACCATCAGGACAAATAGCTCGTACTTTCCAGGTGTAAACCGAACTGGCCGAGAGACCGGTCGGAGAATACACCGAACCGTATTCAAAGCTACGATTCCCCTCAATGATAGCGGTCTGCGAGGTAGGTTCCCCTTCCTGCTGCCAGCTTAGCTGGTAGCGCGTTTCGCCCTCAATCTGCTGCCAGAATAGGCTAGCGAACGTAGCACCAATCTCGTATTCTTTAGTGACGGCAGGTACGTTACAACCCGTTGTGAAGGTGGCTGATTGCGTAAAATTGCTATTATAGTTTGCGTCACATACGGTTTGTACCTGCCATTCATAAGCGGTTGCATCTTTGAGACCCAGTATGCTGTAGGGCCGGGCAGGGCTTCGGCGTGTCGTCCAGGTAGTACTGCCCACAGGTCGCCAACGAACGGTATATACCTCTTCATAACTTCCTTCCCAAGAGACGAGAGCTTCTGTGCTGGATGTAGTCAGCACTTCAAGGTCTGTTGCCATTGCGCAAACCGTTGTAAACGAGCTGACCTGGCTGTATGTCTTCTCTTCGCCATACCCGCTTGACCCACTGTACGGGCAGGTAGTCACAATATACCACTCGTAATCGGTATCAGGCGTTAGGTTGCCGACCGAACCATATCCCTGTCCGTTAGACTCGTAGTACATACTCGCACTGGAAAGTACTGTCGTGCTTCGAGGGCGGTAAGCGATTGTTTCTACGAAAGCGCTATTGCTCCTTTTCCAGCTTAAGAAGGCGCTTTTCGACCCAACATATTGAACGGTTAAGCCGGTAGCTGCCGGGCAAGAAGCACTCATAGTACCAGTACCTGACGTATCTGAAGGAATTGTATTGGCAAAAAGTTGGCTTGATAACAGGAGAAGTACAAACAGGCGTAAACAGTGTTTCATCAGACAAACGGTGAAAAGAAAAGGCAGCTAAATATATAGATAGATCAACTATTCGACACACATTGTATCCGTAGTACGTTTTTTTTGTCTGAGATCAGCAGATAGCTCGATTAACTTTTGCGGCGGATTTAGAGTTATTTGCCAAACGAAAATTTCTCGCTCACCCCTCAGCTGTCCATGAAATCAGACAACGGCCACTACGTTATCGGTATACTATCGCTTTTTTTCGTTATCACTATGTCGGCCTGTTCCGGCGAAAAGAAGACGGAACAGACCACGACCGATTCGACAGGCGTGACTTTTGACAAAGTGGCGGCAGAATCGGCGGCGGTGCTGGATCAGTTGCACAATGCGGCCCGCGAAATAAACAGCGCCTGCCCCGTGCTGATCGACCCTGCAACGCGGCTGGATAGCGCCCAGGTGCTATCGGAAGCAGCGTTGCAATTCAACTACACGCTGACCACAGCCAGCCGGGATGATATTGACCTTCAGCAACTTGCCGCAACAACCAAGCCCGCGCTGATCGAGTCGGTGAAGACGAACAGCGCCATGGCCGACCTCCGCGATCACAGCATCACGATGGTATACAACTACCGCGACAAGAACGGCGAATACCTCCTGAAGATACCTGTTACCCCTACCGATTACGCCAAGTAAACGTACCTGGCTACCAGCCTCGTTTTTTGGCCTGCCCCGGTGGCAAGCCGCCGCGACCGTTCTTGTACCAACCTTTGTGCTTTCCGTTGTCGTGTGGGCGATTTGGCCGGTCATTCACTAACACTGGCCCTGGTGCACAGGCGCTGACGAACAAACCAAGGGCCAAACTATAGATGAGCGCACGTTTCATAGGTTGAGTTTTACATAGTAACGTACCTGGCCGTTAGCCTCGTATTAAGAGCGATTATTCTGTCTCTTTCATGGGCGGTAAGAAAACTGTGTGGCTTCGCTATGTCTATCAATTACCGGTAGTCTTCTATACCAGAACTGGTACCTGCCCACCCCGCATTCATCAAAAAACCCCCTCCGAAAGTCAGAGGGGGTTTATCTACCAAGAATGACAATTTATGAGTCGGCTGGCTTTCGGCCAACTAACTTCTTCTTTTTCGGCGAAGGTGAGATTACGTACTCTGTCTCATCATGCGGTTCCTGGCTAATAAGCTTCACTGATCTAAATTGCTTAACTATCAGTTGCTTGACTAAAAAAATAATTAAAACAGATACCGGACACAAAACTGGAACTGGCGGGGCGTTCCGGCGTTGCGCTGCACAATACCGCTGCCTGCCGGCCCAACCTGAATCTGGTTACTCTGCGTGGCGTTGTTCGAGTAGCCACTGAGGTTATTTGTATTTAATACGTTAAAAATGTCGGCCCGGATCTCTACACGCTGACCCGTCTGCGAATTGATTGGCAGGCTATACTTGCAGACGCAGGTGATCGAGTAGCGCCTGAGCTAGCGACGCTGTTTGCCACGGCAGCGATATAAAGGCCTCTTCATCAGTGAGTAAAGACCGATTGAAGGCCGCCAGATACACACCGCCCCGCTCGTCGGCTCCTACGGGCATGATCCCTGACTGCACGGCGCGGGCGGCGGCGCGCAAATCGGAGGGGCGTAGCGCCGGGCAATCGTTGCCGATACAAATCACCGATTCGTAGCCCAGGTCGAGCACTGCCTTCGTTGCCTTATACAACTGCTCGCCAAATGTACCCGAGCAGTTGGGCGCCAGCTCGTGATATACAAACCCCGGCAACCCTGATGCCGCTACCTTGCCCATTGCCAGCTGTTCCAGTGAGCGCCATACCCGTTCGTTTCGGGCCACAGAACCGGTCATTGGCTTGCGCCGTGCCTCCTGTATCGCCGAAAGCGAAAAAAGTAAAACCGCTACTGAACCCGAAGGCGTATGCATAAGCTGGGGGACGAGTGCGATGACATGCGCGTGAACGAAGGTAGCCACCCATTGCCTGTTTTGTTGAATTGCCAGCGCGTGTAGGGTATCATTTACGACAAAAAATACTCAATGGATTTCGGGTACGGTCAGATGAGCCATTCCCTACTTTTTCTACCGGACAATAGGGAACGTATATACTTAACAGTTTAGTGATTTGGTGCTTTACCGTGGGTTTGTATATTTGAGACTGTTACCTCAATATGTTTGCATTAGCTATTTTTGTTCAAGTTATCATAGGCAAATTGTGGACGCACTAAAAATCTGTAAGTGAGTCATTTATCTGCCAGTTTGCCCGATAGCGACAACAAGTGCAGTCCCCTGTCAGTGAGGCTGTTGTTGCTGCGTAGACACCATTCTTTTTCTCATGAAAGTTTCCCCGTCAGAACCATTCCAAGTCGTTTACTCACTGCTCGAACACGAATACCTGGGTTACCTGATCGAGGCATTTGTGGTTCGGTTGAATGCGAAAGGGGAACTGACGCTTCAAACGCAAAGCCTGTCGCCGCAGAATGTCCGGGAATTTGCAGAAGGGCTCGATGAACGCGATTTTGAGCTGGTTCGGCTCACCGACTACATCTGTCAGGATACACTGTTGCGGCGATTCAATACCAAGAAATGGTCGGTGGTCGATTTTTTTCTGAAAGTGTATGATCCGCAGAAAGGCGACAAGGTGATGCAGGAAGCCATTGCCGATTATGTGCAGCGTACCAAAGCGCAGATTCTGCCCCTGCTGGCCGGGAAACCTATTTTCCTGATGACCAATGACGGCGACCCCGTGGGCGAAGCGGTTACGTTTATGCCGGAACCAGCGCGGGTCTACTTTCATTTTGTGCGCAACGAAGAGGCCACGCATTATTTCCCGATCATTCGCTACCCGCTGACGAAACAGGAAACAGAAACGGCTCAGCCCGGCGCACCAACCACCGAACGAGTTGAATTTCAGCACCGTAACGCCATGTTGCTGTGCGACGACCCGGCCTGGTTGCTGGTCAAGAATAAACTATACCACTTCGCCAAGCTATCGAAAAACGAACTGTCGGCAGGCATCGATGTCGATGGCAAAAAGCTGCGGCCTTTCCTGAACAAGCAGCACATCGTGATTCCTAAGAGCATGGAAGCGCAGTATTACGAGCGGTTCATTGTGCCGCTGATTGCGCAATACGATGTGTTTGCCAAGGGGTTCGAGATTCGCTCCACGTCATTTGAGCCCGTTCCGGTGCTGACCCTTTCTGAGCAGGCGAGCAGCCAGCAGCGGGTGGCCGCCTCGCCAACGCTGTTTGGCGATACGGTGGTGGTTGACGAAGACGATACCAGCCACTCGGATGTTGTGCTCGACCTGTCCTTTCAATACGGCGATGCCGTTTTTCGCTTTAATAGCTTTGCCAATTCGTTTAACGTCAGCCTGGAAAAAGTGGGCGACGATTACGTATTCCATCGCATACGGCGCGATCTGAAAACCGAGCGGCAACGATTCATCCAGCTTCGCGACCAGGGTCTTGACCTACGAAACGGACGACTGGAACTGGCTAAACCACAAGCCTTTACCTGGCTAACCGATCACCGTAACGCACTCGACGAAGCGGGTTTTCAGGTACGTCAGAACGCGAGTGACTCGCGGCGGTATTTCCTCGGCTATTCAAGTCTGGATATTTCCATCCGCGAAAGCCGCGACTGGTTCGACATTCACGCAAAGGTGCGATTTGGCGATTTTGAGATTCCGTTTCTGCGCCTCCGGTCACTGATTCTGGCGAAAAAACGGGAGTTTACCCTGCCTAACGGCGAAATCGCGGTTATCCCCGAAGCCTGGTTTACCAAATACGCCGAGTTGGTTGGGTTTATGGAACACCCCCCGTCTGACGAACCCGGTGGCGATGATCAGGTTGAGCGACTAGTGCTGCAGAAACACCACCTGGCCCTGGTGCAGGAGCTTGACAATGAATCGCTGGCCGAAACGGTTATTAGCCGTCGGCTGGAAGGGCTTCGTGAGTTTGAGCGGATCGATGAGGTACCCATGCCAACCGGTTTTGTAGGTACGTTGCGCCCCTACCAGAAAGCGGGTTACGACTGGATGAACTTCCTGCGGCACTATCATTTCGGCGGTTGCCTGGCCGACGATATGGGCCTTGGCAAGACCGTGATGACCCTGGCGCTCTTGCAGGGGCGCAAAGAAACCAGCGGCGACACCCCATGCCCCAGCCTGCTGGTGATGCCTACATCGCTGATTTATAACTGGGAGTTGGAAGCCCGCCGATTCACACCCAATCTGCGTATACTGGTCTATACAGGTACGTATCGCGACAAAAACACGGCACAATTCAACGATTATGACCTGATTTTGACCTCCTACGGAATTGTCAGAATTGATATTGATCTGCTTAAACATTACCGGTTCGACTACGTGATCATGGATGAGTCGCAGGCGATCAAGAACCCGAATTCGCACATTACGCGGGCGGTGATGCAGCTGAACTCGGCGCATCGGCTGCTGCTGACGGGCACACCGCTCGAAAACAGCACGATGGACCTCTGGACCCAGATGACCTTCATCAATCCGGGGTTGCTGGGTAGCCAGTCGTTCTTCCGGAACACGTACCAGATTCCCATTGAGAAGCGGGGCGACGACCAGAAACTGCAAAAACTATACGGCCTCATTAAGCCGTTCATGCTTCGCCGGAACAAAAAACAGGTAGCGACCGACCTGCCTGCGAAAGTAGAAACCGTGCTGTATTGCGACATGACGCCCGAACAGGCGACGACCTACGAAGAGGCAAAATCGTATTACCGTAATCTGATCCTCGACCACATTGAGAAAGACGGACTCGCCAAATCGCAGATGGTGGTGCTGCAGGGCCTGACCAAACTCCGTCAGATCGCGAACCACCCGCGCCTGGTCGATGCCAGCTACGAGGGCGATTCGGGTAAGCTCGATGATGTACGCATGCGCCTCGAGATAGCCCTGAACGAAGGCCACAAGATTTTGATTTTCAGCCAGTTCATTAAACATCTGGCCGTTATTAAACAGTACCTGAAAGAGAAAAACATTACCTACGCCTACCTCGACGGATTGAGCACTGACCGCCAGGAACAGGTGGCCCGTTTTCAGACCGACGAAACCGTACAACTCTTTCTGATTTCGCTGAAAGCCGGCGGGCTGGGCCACAACCTCACCGCCGCCGATTACGTTTTCCTGCTCGACCCCTGGTGGAACCCCGCCATTGAAGCGCAGGCCGTTGACAGGGCACACCGCATTGGCCAGCAGAAACCAGTGTTTACCTATAAGTTCATTACGAAAGACAGCGTGGAAGAAAAGATCCTGGCCCTGCAACGCAACAAGCAGCGCCTGGCCAGTGAACTCGTCACTACGGAAGAGGGCTTTATGAAGTCATTGACCAAAGAAGACGTGCTGGTCTTGCTGGATTAGGTGCAAAGTGGCCATATTGCAGTCAGTTATTGATTCTCAATATGCCATGTTCCGTGCCCGAATCTATCTATTAATCAGCTTCTTGCTACTCGTTATTGTACCCCTGGCTCACGCCCAGCAAGGGCCGCTTGTAGCCAGCGGGGCAATATGGCGATACGCCGATAAAGGCAGCACACCCACAAGCCAGACGGTAGCGGGTCAGGTACGTACCTGGAAAGACCTGGCTTACGATGACACATCGCCAGCATCCTGGTCGGCAGGCCCATCAGAACTGGGTTACGGGGATGGCGATGAAGCTACGGTGGTCAGTTTCGGTCTAGATGCATCGGCCAAACACACGACAACTTATTTCCGGAAAACATTCACCATTAACAGCTTATCTGCCGGTGGCTATCAGGTACGTGTCAAGCGCGATGATGGGCTGCTGCTGTATCTGAACGGCACTTTACTGGCTACGTCCAACATGCCAGCGGGGCCGGTCTCGTATAGTACCCCGGCCACAACGGGCATTGGCGGAACCGACGAGAGCGACTGGTCGGCCTGGATACCGGTGAGCGCGTCGGCTGTTCAGGCGGGGCAAAATTGCCTGGCGGCAGAAATACACCAGGCGGCTCCGAACAGCACCGATATTACATTTGATCTTGAGTTTCGGGAAGTAGCCATCTCCGTAACTCGCGGGCCGTACCTTCAGCTGGGCGGCCAAACGGCGATGACCATTCGCTGGCGAACCGACATTGCCTGTGTAGGGAAGGTCACCTACGGCCTGGCCACATCGGCACTGACGGGTACGGCCAGTGAAACGGCCACCACCACCGAGCACGAAATCCGGTTGACCAACCTGCTACCCGACCAACGGTACGGCTATACGATTGGCACCCCAAACGGCGTATTGCGGCAGGGAGCTGACCTGTATTTACAGACATTTCCGTTGCTTACGACCAACCGAAAAATCCGGGTAGCTTCTTTTGGCGATTGCGGCTCGGCCACGCCCAACCAAATCGCCGTTCGGGATGCGTTCCTGGCCTTCCGGGTCAACGTACCTACCGACCTGTGGAACCTCATCGGCGATAATTCGTATGATGGCGACGATGCTGCCTACCAAACGCACTTCTTTGAGTATTATAAAGATAACCTCCTGCCTAACAGCACTTTATATGCTATCCCTGGCAATCACGACTACACAAACAGCGCGGCACTGGCCGCCTCGCACGCCATTCCGTACTTCTCCATATTCACGCTCCCCACACAGGCCGAAGCCGGGGGCGTGCCATCGGGTACCCGCGAGTGGTATTCGTTTGATTACGGTCCCATTCATTTCGTTATGCTCGATGGATACGGCACACGAACAGTGGGCGGCTTGCAGAAAAAAGTGTACGACGATACGCTGAACCATCCGCAGGCCACCTGGCTTAAGCAGGATCTGGCGGCCACCAACCAACCCTGGCGGATCGTTTACCTGCATTTCCCGCCCTACACGCAGGGATCGCACAACTCTGAAACCGAGGGCGACCTGACCGCCATTCGGCAACGGCTGAATCCCATTTTCGAGCGCAATGGCGTTGATCTGGTTATTTCGGGCCATAGCCACGTATATGAACGATCGTTTCCGATTCATGACCAGTATGGCCCCATGAGCGAGTTTACGGCCAACCCTGCCAACTACAGATACATTGCCGACGCCAGCACCGGGCGTTATGATGGCTCGCCGGGGTCGTGCCCTTACCTGAAAACCAGCGAAAAACGGAAACAGGGAACCATCTACGTGGTGTCTGGTTCGGCGGGGCAACTGGCCAGCAATGCAGCACTGGGCAACCACGCGGTGATGGCCTTCACCCAGAAACAGGCGGGTGGTTCGTTTTACTTCGACCTGGAAGACAACCGCCTTAATGCCAGCTTTATACAGACAAGCCCAACGGCATCATACACGGTAACCGACCAGTTTACGATCCTGAAAAACGCAGGACGTACCCGGCTGATCAGTGCATCGGCCGGGCAGTCGGTTACGTTGACGGCTTCGTTCAACAGCGATTACCAGTGGAGCACTCCCCAGAGCAATACCGTTATCAGCACGGCCCGGTCGCTGGTAGTAACCGCCACCGCTGGCGTTAGCCAAACCTTTACCGTGCGCGACAGCCGACGGTGCGTGCAGGACGTGTTTCAGGTTCAGACGGTATATACAACGGTAAAACCCGGCCTCTGGACAGACCCGGCCACCTGGGAAGGAAACCGCCTGCCAACCAGCCAGGACAATGTCATCATAAAACACGCTGTTCTTCTGCCCGTAAATAGCCAGGCCACTGTTCTTCGCCTTCAGTTTGGAACAGCCGGTACCCTCACATATGGCCAAAATGCCAGCCTGGCGGTATTGCGCCAATGAGGAGCGTCAGACACCTTCTACGGCCGATAGAGTACCATCTACCGCCATCTGTTTGTTGGTAAAGATCAGATCGCGGATACTATGGGCCCGCCGAAGTGCCTCTTCAGATCGGATACGGTATTTGTGGGCGGCTTCGGTCATACCTGCTTCGGCTAGCTGGGCTCCAGCCTGATTCAGCAGCAGCACACTTTCTTCCAAACCCCGCACCGACTGCCACATGGTCTCTTCAATCGATTTGGTTATGTCTACCAGCAAGGTACTGGCGGTGTACGAATGGCCCGTATGGCAGCGATAGCGAATCAGGTGACCTTCCTGAAAACTGACGAGTACCCCGCTACACTCCGGACAGGTAAGGGGCGTTAACGTACCCATCGACAGAATGCCCTGATCGAACGGAGTTGCCTGTGTAGCCGCCGCTACATCGACCTCGGTTTTTATCCGGTTCAGTTCATTATTCACGGCAGTTGGGTCAGGTACGTTGTGGTGGCGATGGCTTCCGGTATCAGACACCGTTTCCCTGGTTAGTTGAGTTAGTAACGGCGCGATATCGGCAAGTGGCAGCACATGATCAACTTCCACATATTCCAGAACGCTTTCGGGCATGCTGGCATACATGGCATCGTCGGGCCGCTGTACAATACCTATTCCTCCCAATCGCTTGATGGTCCACATGCCGGAGGTACCGTCATTGAGCAGGCCCGTCAGCACCACACCAATTACGTGCGCCCCGTAACTGTAGGCCGCCGAGCGAAAAAGTGCATCGATCGACGGGCGAAAGCGGTTCTCTTTGGGCCCTTTCCTAACTAAAATCCGACCGATAGCAGGTACATTATTATTTTCGGATGCCGGCCATTCGGTGCTATCCCGTTCAACCAGCAGGTGATGATCGGGCGGGGCAATGTAGATCTGACCCGGCCTGATAATCTCTCCATCATAGGGATGGCGGGCTTCCAGTTTACCACACCGGGTCAATATCTCGGGCAACATACTTGGCGCAAAAGGAGACACATGCTGAACGATAAAAATTGAACCAGAAAAATCGGCGGGTAAGCCACCAATCAGTTCCTGAAGGGCATAAACGCCACCAGCCGATGAGCCAACAACTACTATATCATGTTTCGACATACAAATACTAGTCTTGTCTTATTACACTTGTATCAGGTAAGCGCTGGTCTACCGACACTGATGAGTAGACAACCATTAAACTATTTTTTGGCAGTAGACCAGTGAAGGATTATCATATAGTTATCCACTGTTCTGCCTGCCACCCAGACCAACTGCGGCCAACACCTGATAGTACGTTAAAATGCCAACCGACACCCCTTCAGCAAACTCAACTGTACCAGCAGATCACACCCCAATCGTTGCCATTGGCGGGCCGGCGGGCGGGCAGGAAGCTATCACTGAATTGCTCGGTCTTCTACCCACCACCACCGGATTTGCTTATGTGTATATTCAGCACTTTGACCCGCATCATGAAAGCCAGCTGATCGATATTCTGAGCAAAGCCACAACGATGCCCGTGAAAAAAGCAGGCAACCTGATGGCCATTGAGCCAAACCACGTGTATCTCATCCCGCCCAATCAGGAGATGGAGGTCATGGATGGCAAGCTGTTGCTGATGCCGCGCAAGCAGGTCGTACACACGCCGATCGACCGGTTTTTTGTTTCCCTGTCGGAACGCCAGCAAGCGGGGGGCATCGCCATTCTGCTGTCGGGTATGGCAACCGATGGCACCCTCGGCCTGAAGGCGGTTAAGGCAGCAGGCGGCATCACGATTGCCCAGGATGACAGCGCTCTTTTTCAGGCCATGCCGAAAGCCGCCATTGCCGAAGGCGTTGTTGACCTGACCCTATCGCCCCGCGACATGGCCAGCGAACTGACCCGCCTGAGCCAGCGTACCGACGTGTTCAGATTAACCACCGACGCCGCCGATGCCAACGAAGATGACCCACTGAAAACCGATCCGGATGATGACGCTCCGGAAACCGATGAGCTCAACAACGACCAGGACCTTCAGGCCATTATTCAGTACATGCGCAAAGCGGTTGGTGTTGATTTTAGCCAGTATAAGATAACCACCATCCGGCGGCGCATTATCCGGCGAATGCTGCTGTATCAGCTAGATACCCTGGCCGAGTATAACCTCTATTTGCAGCAACACCTGGCCGAAGCCAGCGTGCTGTATAATGACCTGCTGATCAATGTAACGGCCTTTTTCCGTGATACCGACGCCATGTCGTATATGGGTAAGGTGGTGTTGCCTGAACTGATCAGGAACATGCCGCCCCGCGAGCCACTTCGCATCTGGATACCAGCCTGTTCAACGGGCCAGGAAGCTTATTCGCTGGCCATTATGCTTCTTGAGATTATCGGTGATGACACCCATAATCCACCCATCCATATTTTCGCCACTGACCTCAGCGAACCAGCCATAAACAAGGCCAGGCAGGGCATTTACACGAAGAGCGAAGTACTGGATGTATCACCAAAACGACTGCAGCGGTTCTTTACAAAACTGGATGACCAGTACCGTATTCATAAGAGTATCCGGGATTTGTGCGTTTTTGCCCCACACAACCTTTTTAAAGACCCCCCTTTTTCCCGGCTCGACCTTATCAGTTGCCGAAATTTGCTGATTTATCTAGACAACGGTTTACAACGCAAAGCATTTTCTATTTTCCATTACGCGCTGAAACCCAATGGATTCCTCCTACTGGGCAAATCAGAAACGGTAAGTGCCGCCCCGACCCTGTTCACCGCCGTTGAAAAAAACTACCGGGTATACAATCGGCGAAACGAAGGCAGTAACGCGCCCTTCGGCCGTACGGCAATTGATCGAAGCAGCGACCGAATTAGTGCTTACCGACTTCAATCGGAACAGATAGACGATATGGAAAAGAAAGGTTACGCACCGAAATCGGGTGGTAATGACCTGAACAAGGTTGTTGATAACCTGCTGTTGAACCACTACGTACCTGCTTCGGTGGTGGTGGATCAGGATCTGGAGATTCTTCAGTTTCGAGGATCTACCGGCCTTTTTCTTGAACCTGCCCCGGGCAAAGCCAGCCTGAACCTGCTTAAAATGGCCCGCTCACCGCTGGCGTTTGAGCTTCGCAATGCCGTTCATAAAGCCCAGAAGTCGGGGCAGGCAGTACGGAAAGATGGGCTGACACTTACGGTGAATGATAAACCGTATCAGATTGCCATTGAAGCCGTGCCGCTGTCGGGGGAGGGTGAAGCCCGGCTATTTCTGGTGCTGTTTACTGAGAAACAGGTCGTTTTAACGCCCGACACCGGTGGCGAGGGGTTACGCAATGCCCGTGTCAGGCAACTGGAAGATGAACTGACCCTCCTGCGCGAAGACATGCACTCGATCATTGAGGAGAAAGAAGCGTCGAATGAAGAGTTGCAGTCGGCCAATGAGGAGATTGTTAGTAACAACGAGGAGTTGCAGAGTATTAACGAAGAGCTCGAAACCAGCAAGGAAGAAATTGAGTCGACCAATGAAGAGCTGTTGACGATCAATCAGGAATTACAGGTACGGAACGATCAGCTAACAGAAGCGTATGGCTATGCTGAAGCCATTTTCGATACCATTTCTGAAGCAACCATAGTGCTCGACCGAAACCTGAGCGTTAAATCGGCCAACAAGGCGTTCTATAACATTTTTCAGGTACGTCAGATAGACACAGAGGGTAAGTTGCTCTACGAACTGGGTAACCGGCAGTGGGATATTCCTCAGTTACGAATCCTGCTGGAAAGTGTGATTCTGCAAAATGCCAACATTCATTCGTATGAAGTAACGCATACATTTCCGGAGATAGGCCAGAAAGTGATGCGGCTCAATGCCCGCAAGGTGGTGCAACACCAGCGGCAGGAAGCCATTCTGCTGGCCATTGAAGACATCACCGACCACCGCCGGGCACAGAAGCTGCTCGAAGAACGGCAGGCCTGGTTCCGCGAGTTAATGGATAACGCCCCAACACTGGTTTGGGTGTCGACCGTTGATGCAACCTTCAGCTTCGTCAACCGGGCCTGGCTCGATTTTACCGGTTGCCGGGCCGACACCATCATTGGCCAGTCGATGGCCACAAACATTCACCCCGACGATTACGACAATTTCCTCTCGATCTACGCAACCCATTTTCTGCGTCGGCTACCGTTCAGCACCGAGATCCGTATGCAGCGCCAGGATGGTGAATACCGCTGGATGCAAACCAATGCGCGGCCACAGTATAGCCCCGATGGCACCTTTGTTGGCTTTATTGGCACCAGCCTGGAAGTGCATCTGCAGAAGCTGAACCAGGAGCTGGATCTACGGGTGCAGCAACGTACCCGGCAATGGGCCGAGGCCAATGCCAAACTTGAACAGACCAACCGGGAACTACAACAGACCGCCGACCGGCTGCAGAGCGTTATCAACGGCATCCCCGCCAGCATCACGATGCTCGACGTGATTCGCAACTCTGAAGGGGAAGCCATTGACTTCAGCACGTCTGTTTTCAACGAATCGGCACTGACTCTGGCCGGGCAAACGGCAGGCGATATCATTAACCGTACCCTACTCGAAACCAGCCCCGAAGCCAAAGACAACGGGTTGTTCGACCGGTACCTGTCCGTGCTCAGCAGCGGCAAGCCAGCCTACGAAGAACGTGACCTTGGCTGGCCCGACCCAGGCTACTATGCGTTTTATATTACCCGACAGATAGACGCCAATGGCCTGGTTGTTACCGTACTCAACATTACCGACCGAAAAAACGCCGAAGCCCAGGTACGTCAGACAGTCGATAGCCTACAGGCGGTACTTGATAGCTCGACCGCCTCAATCGGGCTGTTGAAGGCCCGCCGCGATGAGCAGAACAACGTTGTTGACTTTACCTTGTCTGCTTGCAATCAACGATTTGCCGAACTGGCTGGTAACTCGTCAGCCTCGCTCGTTGGAACGTCAGTTTCCGATCTTAGCGACATGTTTTGGTTAGGAGATACACTTGATACCATTCTGCAGGTACTGGCTACCGGAGAAACGCTTTACGAAGAACACCACGACACGCGGAACGGAAACGATAGCTGGCTGGCGTTGTCGCTGAGCAAGAACGACGACGGTGTAGTGGTGACCGGCCTCGATATCACGTCGTTAAAACAGGCTGAGCAGCAGAAAGTATCCTGGCTAAAGGAAATGGAACGGTCAGACGAGATACTGCAATCGCTGGAAGACATGCGTGAGCACATTCGGCAACGGGGTGAATTCCTGCGCGCCACCACCCATGACCTGCGCGGTAGCTTTGGTGTCATTGAGGGAGCAGCCTCGTTACTCAACCAAATGGATAACGAGGAAGAACGCGCCGAAATGCTGTCTATGCTTCAGCGCAACCTGCGACAGGTAACCCAGATGCTCACGCAACTTCTGGACTATTCGCGGTTGGAAGCTGGTCAGGAGCAATTTCACGAGGGTACGTTTGATGCCTCCTCGGCACTACAGGAGCTGATTGTCGGGTTACAGCCCATGGCTACCGAAAAAAACCTGTTTTTGCATGGCAATGGGCCAAGTATGCTCGAGGTTAAGGGGGATGTCGTAAAATTCAGTCGAATTGCTCAGAATCTTACTCTAAACGCCCTGAAGTACACCCAAACAGGCGGTGTAGATGTGATCTGGGAGCAGCACGAACAAGGTACAACCTGGCAGCTAACTATTCGGGATACAGGACCAGGCCTCCCAACGGAGCTGATCGCCATGCTGACGGCCGAAGACGGAACTAAACCGGACTACGAACGGGCTACCAATGGGCAGCTGACGCATACATCGGCGAATGCTGGCGAGGGAATTGGTCTCTTAATTGTCAAGCGCTTATGCGATCTGCTTGGCGGCCGTATATCCGTAGAAAGCGGCCCCGAAACGGGAACAAAAATTCAGCTCACCTTACCCCGACGGTACGGTGCCATGCCATGAACGCATCCATGACCTGCCGGTTTTGCGGGCTTCTGCTAGCTTTCCTGCTGCTTCAGGCAACGGTAGGGGCGCAACCTGGCCAGTCGGTTCAGGCTCGGGTTGTTCATACAGCTACCGGGCGCCCTTTATCGGGTGTTACATTATCTGTGGCTGATGGTGCGTTGGGTAGCGCTACCAACGCCGATGGTTATTTCCAGATTCGTCTGCCTGCCAGCCTTCAGCACGATACGCTGTTGGTGACCGCCGTCAATTTCCGTTCGGTACGGCTGCCGCTGGCAGGCTGGCCAGCAGCTGTCGTAGCTATCCAGTTAGATTCCGTTGCCAGTCGGCCGCAACGGTTGGAAACAGATGCCTATTTCAGTCTGAGCCGACCCTTCAGTGCCCGAGATACCATTCTGAAAGCAGTAGCCCGCATAGCCCGAAACTATTCAGACGTACCTACGCTGCTGCGCGGTTTTTACCGGGAAACGATCAAGCCCGAACAGAGCGAAACCTACGCCCTATACGCCGAGGGGCTAGTCGACGTCTACAAACCGTCGTATTATTTCGTGAAGCAGGACGATCAGATCCGGTTTGTGAAAGGCCGACGAAAGCCGCTAACCAGGCTGACGATCCCCGTGCTTTCGCCGGGGCCGTGGGTTAGCACCATGCTCGACGTTGTGAAGTACCAGGAGTTTCTGTTCAGAAACGGTCGGGTCAATACAGACTACGTTTTTAATCAGACGGGTGAAGCCACGCTGGATGGACAACCAGTTCATATCATCAGTTTCGCCCCACGAAGCACGTCTATTCTCACCGCCTATTTTACCGGGCGCCTGTTCGTTACTGCCGGGAAGCTGGCAATCGTTCGGGCCGAGTATTCGCTTACGCCCAAAGGCTTATCGGTGCTGAATAAGAGTGGGTATGCGCAGGTTTATAAAACAGAAATGCTTCAGCGAACATATGTGGCGACGTATACCAGCTGGCAGAACCGCTGGTCGTTGCAGAGCGGCAGTATAAGCACCGCCGTTCGTCAGGTCGCATCCGGCACCCGCTACGAGGGGCAGATCGATTTCGCCGTTACCCACCGGGAACCGGCTACTATCAAGCCGTTCAGCGCCGCCGAGCAGGCCGACTTCAGGAAGCTCCCCATGCAGTTGTTCAACGAAACCGACACCACATTTTGGGCGGGAGAAACCATTCTTACTCCGCTCCAGGTACGTTAGTCTCTGTTCAAACCGCCACTTTCTTTTTGCGGCGTTCGTAGACAGTCATCAGAAATGCAGGGAGCAGTACCAGGTTAGAGGTCATCCCCATCAGCAGGGTAATAGACACCAGAATACCCAGCGATACCGTGCCCTGAAACGTTGACGCGGTGAAGATGGCGAAACTGGCGAAGAGAATAAACGCCGTATAAACCATACTGATACCCGTTTGCCGGATGGTGCGCGAAACAGCCTCGGCCACGCCTGCGCCATGCCGCAGTTCGTCGCGGTATTTGGTCACGAAATAGATGGTCCCATCAGACGACAGGCCGAAGGCGATACTGAAGATCAGGATGGTGGAGGGTTTCAGGTTGATGCCGAAGTAACCCATCAGACCCGCCGTAACCAGTAAGGGCACCACGCTGGGCAGAATGGCAATCAGGCTCAACCGAACATCGCGCAGGAGAATGATCAGGATGATCGATACCAGAAAAATGGCCAGCAGGGTGCTCTCGGCCAGGTTACGGAGCAGGTATTCGTTCCCCCGCGTAAACACCACGCTGTTGCCCGTCAGCTTAACAACGTACCTGTCGGCGGCCGGAACGAACGTACCTGATTCGCGGTCGAAGTTGAAGATCGAATCGGCGCGGGGTTGCAGCATATCGATTAATTCGCGGAGACGGGCCGTGCCTACGTCGGCCACCTGGAAGCTGACCCGCGTAAACTGCCGGGTCGAATCGACGTAGGCAGCCAGGCTTACCGACCCTTTTCGCGAGGTGCCGCTACCCATCTGACCCGTATAGCGCTGTAGCTTAGCCATTTCCAGCGCGGGCGGCAAGATGTAGTAGCGAGGTTCGCCACCCCGGTAGCCCTGATAAAAGAACTTCACCGCTTCCACCACCGACAATGGCCGGGCAAACTCAGGATGCTGGGCAAACTCGCGTTGTAACAACCGGATTTTGGTCAGCGTCTGTGGCGTCAGCACCCGCCCCGGTCGCCCTGCATCAATGCTAACCTCGAATGGTAACACGCCATGATAGGCTTTCTCGAAATATTTCAGGTCAGTGTAGATCGGGTCGTTCTTCGGCAGGTCATCCACAACGTACCCAACAGCTTTTATCAGGCTCATACCGACAACCCCGGCTATAGCGCAGATGCCAACGAACGTGTAGATAGCCGCCCGGCGTGTATGCACCAGCGTATCGACCCAGGTCAGAAACCGGTTCAGGATGGGGCTCTCAAGGTGTCCCCGCTGTTTTTCCGATGGCACAGGCATGTAGCTGAACACGATCGGGATCAGGATCAGCGAGGTGGCGTAGGTACTCATGATCCCCAACGACGCCACCAGGCCAAATTCGAGCAGCAACGGGCTGTTGGTAAAGTAGAAAACAAAGAAACCGATGGAGGTGGTCACGTTGGCGAAGAAGGTGGTCTCCCCCACTTTGGCTGTTGCCACCGCCAGCGCCTCCTGTCTGGTACGGTTGCCTTTGTTCAGCTCGTCGTGATACCGATTGAGCAGGAAAATGGCATTAGGCACGCCAATCACGATAATCAGCGGCGGAATCAGGCCCGACAGAATGGTGATGGTGTAGCCAAACAGCACGATGTAGCCCACTGCCCAGATCACGCCCACCATCACAACCGCCATGGCAATACCCACCACCGAGAACGACCGAAAGAAAAATAGCAGAATCAGCGCGGTAACGGCAAAGGCCAGGCCAATGAACAGGGTCATTTCGTTGCTCACCTTTGCCGTAAACTCGGTTCTGATGTAGGGTAGCCCCGACAGGTGCATCACCGTGTTGTGCTGTTTCCCGAATGCATCGACCAGTTTCTCTACTTCCCGCACAGTAGCAATACGCCCCCGCGTGTTCAGCTTTTTCTGGTCGAAGGAAACCGCCATCAGGTGATCCCGGCCCGATGAATCGCCAGATTGAGCCGTAACTAATCCCTGATAAAACGGTAGTCGGCCAATGGCGGATTTCAGGCTATCGGTCTGCGCCTGACTCTGGATGGGTTTGTCGATCAGCGGCCGGAACGAGAACTTGTCGGTACTGTCGTTAAGCGTGATCGTATACAGCCCTGCGTTCGAAACCACATCACGGATCCCGTCGATCTGCTTGATCTGTTTGTTGAGCGCCTGCCAGTCGCGGAAATAAGCGAGCTGATACATCGAATCGGTTTCGGCACCAATTACCATCACATTGCCATCTTCGCCAAACCGGGCTTTGAAGGCTTCGTAGGTAGCATAATCCGGGTCGGTTGTGGGCAGAATTTTGGCAAACTCGTAGGAGAGTTTTACCCGGGCAGCCTGAAAGCCCATAAAGACGGTTGCCAGCAGAATAAAGGTCAGTAACAGCCGCCGATTAGCGAGGATGAAGAGTGAAATACGGGTCCAGATCATGGAAAAGCAGGAGGCAGACGAAGCCGCAAGTTAGCCAAAAGCAGGCGCGTTCAGCTTAAAGCCGGATTAGTTCAGCCCTTTCGTTCCGCAACGATACCGGCCACTGGCGCGTACTCTTGTAGAAACGGAACTGCCAGCTAACCAACTTGTCATGACCAAGACTGATCTGATCAACCGCAATGCTTTTCTGAAACAGCTCGGTTTCAGTAGCGCCGCCCTGCTTGCCACAGCCTGCCTGGGGTCCTGCTCCAAGGCTGATACGACCGTGGCCCCACTAGCCAGCGACATCGTACTTGACCTGACCGCTACCAGCAACGCGGCGCTTAAAACAAACGGCGGGTACGTTGTGCTGACCAGCCAGAATGTGGTGGTAGCCCGGACAAATACAGGTGCATATGCCGCCGTAACGCTCATTTGCAGCCACGAAGGCGAACGAAAAATCACCTACCGCACATCTGAATTCTATTGTACCGAACATGGGGCCCGCTACGATAACAACGGCGTCGGGCTGAACAGCGAAGGCAGCAAAGGAATCAAGTCCTACACCACCGTTCTCAGCGGCACAACGCTGACCATCAAGGCGAGCTGATAAACGTCGGTTTGCTTCGCCGTCGTTAAATGACCGCTTAATGACGGCGAAGCAAAATTTGCTATTTATCCAGCACTACCGTACCAGCCACCACGTAGTTACCTTTTTCAGTGCTGAGGCTATAGACGGTAGTTGCACGGCCAGTGCTGCCTGTACGAATTACCCGAGCCGGGTACGTTACACCGTTTTCGCAGCGGTAAACCAGATCACCAACAGCAACGTCGCCAAGTGTTTTTCGGCCAGTGTCCGTCAGAACAGGATGATTGGCGGTGGCTTCGAGCAGTTGCGCAGGCGAGGGCAGTAAGGCCATACTGGCCGTTAGTTCGTTGGTCGGTACGGTCCAGATGCCTGCCAGTGTTATTTCAGTGGCCATCGGATGAGTATTCAGCCCCGTAACGCGGGTAGTCACTACGGTCTTCGTGGCGGCCTCATAGCTCATCACCAGATCGCCTTCACGAACATCAACAATGGCTTTCTGAGTCCCATCAGCAAGGGTCACGAGCGACTGTGGACCGAAACAGAAGTTATATTCTTCTTTTTTCTTGGCACCGCCCTCTTCGGTTTTAGCGGCACCGCCACTCATCAGGTTGGCCATTTCCCGGCTTAGAACAAACGCCAGTGCGGGCATCAGACCCGGCTCTTTTTCGCCGATGTACTTCATATCGTCCAGATAGGCGTCCCACGCTTTAGGTTCACCACTGGCACCGGGCATGACAAACGATTTTAATTCGTTGGTCTTTCCATTCTGGTAGATAGCCAGCAGGCCCAGGTCTTTCGTGTCGCCGGCCGAATACACTTTGTACAGGTAGATCTTTCGCTTTATTCCGTCGCTGTAATTAAATACATAGGCAGGCCGGTCTTCGTAGCGTTCCAAAATAAACCCACCCGACTTTACGTAGGTATCCTTTTCCAGATTATTGATTTTCAGCGCCTTCAACGCGGTGGCCTGCTCGGCGGTCAACGTGCCTGGGGTGGCCGCCTGCGCCATAACGCGCTGGGCAAAGAAGCTGGTCATCAGGGCTGCAGCCAGGAAAAAGAAATAGGGAAGTGTGCGTTTCATAAACTTAGTTTTAGTCAGGTTGATTTTTTGTATCCTTTGTTGCTTCGCCTAGGTACGTTGCCGATGAAGAGCAGCGCAACAGAGGACGGAAGACAGAGGACTTTTTATAGTTTCCCCACCCGGTCGTGCAGGGCCGTTACCGTGCGGCGGGCCGACGTGAGCGCGCCGGCCATCCAGGCAGTCAGGTACGTAGTGTGTTCACCGGCAAAGTAGATCGGTCCGTCGGGTTCGAGCAGGGCGGCGTATTGTTTGCGTCGGGTAGCGTCATCATACGTAGCCCAGCCGCCGCCCGAATACGGAATGCGGTGCCACGCCAGCGAAAAGGCGTTTTCAAACTCCGTATCGTATTGCGGATGAATCTTGCGACCCTGTTCCAGGGCTATTTTCTGTCGGTCGGCTATGGGCATTGCCCCTACCACTTCGGCGCGGCTGTAAAAATTGTAGTAGCCAATCAGCACGCCCTTCGGCTTCTGGAAACCAAACGATGGATACCAGATCTGGTTGATATCCTGATTGGTCCGCGAGATGCCACCGTAGATACCATCTTCCTCTTCCCAGAACCGCCGCTTGAATTGCAGCCCGATCTTACCCGTTTTGATGTACGGTACAAAATCAGCCGCCCGCTGCACCGGGCCCGAGAGGTCAGACTGAATATTTTTCAGCACCGGCAGCGGCAATGTACACACACAGAATTCGGCCTGTAGCTCGGTGGGCTGGCCATTTTTCCGGTACACCACCCGTACGCCGCTCTCCGTTTTACGAAGCTCGGTTACCGGCGAGTTGAACTGGATTTTTCCGGCCAGTTTCTTTTCAAATGCCTTCGGAATAGCATCCATACCGCCAACGGGCTGCAATAGCGTGGTTTGTTGCTCGTAGATGTAATCGCCTACGTTGTAGAAAACAGGCTGCATAAAACCAGATCGCAGTATGTCGGTCAGGCCATACGGGTCATTCACCATACCCGTCGACGTGCCGGCACCTGGCTCGCTTTTATAGCCGCGCCGGTTGGTACCTTTATACAGATGGGCCGTGTTGAGGTCGCCTTCATTTTTCAGAAAATCGACCAGTTTCTCAATGTCTTCTTTGGTCAGTTGCTGATCCAGCGCCCCCTGGTCGAGCGATTTAGCGAGCAGTTCGGCCGTGTAACCGCGCATGTCGTTATGGTATTCCTTGATGCGAATCCGACGGTTGGCGAAAGGCCCGGTTCCGCCATCATTGAAGAGATAGGCGGCTTCGTTATTGCCATTGAAGATCTCCAGCGGCACGCCTAGTTCACGGCAGTACTGCAAAGTAAGCTGGTGGTGGTGTGGAATGCGGGCGGCACCGCCGTTGAAATAGTAGCCATCGTCGAACCGGCACGTCTGGGGTGTTCCGTCTATTTCGGTTTCGGCCGTGCCTCCCCGAACAGTCCACACACGGCCGCCAGATCGATTCCTGGCTTCCAGAATAGTGCAGTCATAGCCCAGTTTACCCAGTTCCCAGGCGGTGGCCAGCCCAGCCAGACCAGCGCCGAGAATAACCACTTTCCTCCCCGCCACCTGCCCTGTTTTCGAGTCGGTAATGGCTCCGTTGGCGGGTAAATTAAATGCCTCAGCCGGTGCCGGTGCTAGCAGCCCCCACGCCAGCAACGACGCATAACTAGCTGATGTTGAATTGATGAAGTCACGTCTGGTCATAGTAAATGGAGAAAGGAGAAAAGGAAGAACGGAGGAAGGGGAAAAGGAAGACTACCTGTTGCTCAGCTTACCGGTTGAACATCAGCAAAGCTCCCTTCTCCCTTTTCTCCTTCCTCCATTCCTCCCTTTTATCCTACCACTTTTTTAAAGGCATCGATAAAGGTTTCCATTTCGGCCTGCGTGCCGATGCTGACGCGGCAGTACGGTTGCCGGTCGATCTCGCGGGTTTGGATGCCTACGCCCTGCCCAAACATCTGCCCTTCAAACGCTTTGGTCTTCATCTTGATCGGGAACAGAATGAAGTTGGCGTATGACGGGATGGGCTCGTAGCCAAGGCCTTTCAGCGCTTTCATGGTATAATCGCGCGCTTTGGTATTCTCAGTACGGCAATACGTTTGCCAGGCCTGATCCTGGTAGCTGGCAATGCCGCCCATCAATGTGGTAATGCTGACGGCAAATTCGCCATTGGTAAATGGCTTCAGCAACTGCAGCGTTTTAGGCTGGGCCATTACGTACCCAAGGCGCAGACCCGCAAAACCGTGGATTTTCGAGAACGTGCGGGCCAGAATGACGTCGAGTCCGTCGGCGATCAGCTTGCCCAGCATAGGCCGGTCGGCGGGTTCGAGGAAATCGATATACGCTTCGTCGATAAAAACGGGTACGGTCGGTGCTACGTCGCGGCAAAACTGGGCCAGTTCGGCGGGAGGCACGATGGTTCCCGTTGGGTTGTTTGGGTTCACAATGTAGACCATCGACAGGCCTGGCGTGCTGAGCGCTTTTGCTTTCAGGGCGGCCAGATCGTAGCTCAGGCCGGCCGTAGCAGGCACGGTCAGAATCTGCCCTTTCATGGCGGTGGCCCGTTCCAGCAGATCGTCGTAGGTGGGGCGGCAAGTCAGAATCGGGCCTTTCTGCGAATAGTAGGCAGCACCGGCCATCAGCACGTCGGATGAACCGGGCGTAATCAGAATATTTTTCGCCGTCACGCCTTCAGCCTGCGCAATCATCGTTTTCAACTGCGCAAACTCCATCCAGGCATAGCGATTGCCAATCGCCGTTGCTTTGTTCAGGGCTTCTTTGGCGCTGGTAGAAATGCCATACGGGTTTTCGTTGGCAAACAACCGCGCTTTCAGAGCGGGCATCGTATCGGGCGGAAGGCTGTTCAACTGGGCAAATTCGCCGAACAGGCGCTGCTCGGCGACAACCGATTCAGGAATAAATTCGGCTTTCGCTTCCTGCCAGCGGCTAAAGCCGAGCCCGGCGGTGACTAATCCAGCTGAGCGAAGCCAGCTACGACGGTTGATGACGTGTGACATATTCGGTAAAAGTTAATTATTCCAATAGAATATTTTGATTATCAGCGATAACAGATGAGCAAACCGGGCAATAACAAATCTACGCAAAAATCAGTGAAGGGACACTGGTTGATTGGTTGATCGGTCGGCTGGTGGATTTGTTGACTGGTTAATTGGTTGGCTGGTTGACTGGTTAATTCGTGGACTGGTTGATAGCTTACTTACTAACCAATTAACCAGCCAACCACTCAACCAGCCAACCACTCAACCGATCAACCAGCCAACCACTCCACCAATCCACCAGCCAACCAGTTACCTTCGTGGCTATGAAACGCCTGAAGAAAATGCTGATCTATTTCGTTATCGCTCTTTTTATTCTAGCCGCCGGGGTTTGGGGGTTTATGCAAACGGCACCGTTCGGTGCCGATTCGTCTGGTGACCGGCTGGCCCGTGTTAAACTGTCGAAGAACTACCGAGATGGAGCGTTTCAAAACGTTGAACCCACCGACGTAATGCGGCGGGGTGCGTCGTACGTGCAGTTGATGCTGGATAACCTTCGGAAACCCGCCGATGTGGAACCGGCCTACCAGATACCCTCTGTGCAGACCAACCTCAACACGTTGTCGGGCTCAGGTACGTCGGTGGTGTGGTTTGGGCACTCATCATACCTGATCAAGTCGGAGAACATTACGCTGTTGATCGATCCGGTGCTGAGTGGGTACGCCTCGCCGGTGTCTATTTTCGGTAAAGCGTTTCCTGGTACCAATGTATACACCGCCGCCAACATGCCCAGGATCGACGTGCTGGTCTTGAGCCACGACCATTATGACCACCTCGATTATCAAACGGTGGTGGCCCTGCGCGACAAGGTCACGCGCGTGGTGGTTCCGCTGGGAGTAGGCGCTCACCTCGAACGCTGGGGCTACGACCCCACCCGCATCACCGAACTCGACTGGAGCGAAAATGTGACCATCAGCGAAGGATTCTCGCTCACGGCCGTACCCGCCCGCCACTTCTCGGGCCGCGGTATCAGGCGCGGTGGTTCGCTCTGGAGCGCCTACGTGCTGGATCTGAACAACCAACGCATCTTCCTGGGGGGCGATTCGGGTTATGGGCCGCATTTCAAATCGATCGGTGATCAGTACGGCCCGTTCGATCTGGCTATGCTCGAATGTGGACAATATGGTCGCGACTGGCCCTCTATTCACATGTTCCCGACCGAGGTGGCGCAGGCCGCCCGCGACCTGCATACGAAGGTGCTGCTACCCGTTCACTGGGCCAAATTTGCCCTGGCACTTCACCCCTGGCGCGAACCCATCCGGCAACTAACGGCGGCCATCACCCCCGCCGATTCGTTTGCCTTGACCACGCCCCGCATCGGCGAGCCAGTAATGCTTAAGCAACCCCTACCCAACAGCCACTGGTGGGAAGAAGTAGGGAAGTGATGAACGATTACCAATGATGCATTACTCGTTGTTCATTACTAAGTGCCGGTTGTATCGCGCTGCTACCTGCCGGGTGGTCTTGTCAGCAACGCGGTGCAGGGTAAATGATACAGCTACACCGGTGAAGGCGTAATAAACCAGCAGATTGGCTGGCCCAACCCGGCGCCCGGCGGCCTGTGTGGAAAAGCGGGTCAGGTAATAGTAACTCAGGAAACCACCCGAAACGGCGCCGATTAAACCCGCGACACCCCGTACGATCCGGTTTTGACGTAGCCCTTCTGTAATGAATGGATCGTTGAACGACTGCATCGCTGACCGGAGTTGCAGTTCGGGCGCAAGCTGAATGCCCCGGTAGGTGTACCGGGTGGCCAGTAACTGCGGTTTAACGCTGAGTGTATCAGTTGCGGTAAGGGCTGGCTCTCCAAGTGTCGGCCGGGGTTTCACGTAAGCTGCGTCGTTGGCCGTTATCAGCAAATTATGCCGTTGAACAGCCCTATGCATGGTAGCCGAGGCAGAAAAACCGGCAACAAATCCGGTAGTTAGCGCCGCTACACTCCCTAGCAGCAACGTACCTGACAGCTCGGGATGTTGCAGCGGATTGGCCCGAACAGCCCCTAACATCAGTCCGTAGCTGCCTACGAAAAGGGGAAACGGCAGCCTGGACCGGCGGCGGGCACGAGACAGGAGGCGACTGGCTGCCGAATCGGCGGGCTGACGCAACAGCGGCGTCAACTGCAGCCCTGTCAACCGCGTGGCGGCATGATACGAGTAATAATAATCGGTTGCAAGAAATACCCGCTGCGAGTGAATACCAATCGTATCGGTTAGGGGCAGGCTATCGGGGAGCGACCGGGCTGTTACCGACGTACCTGCGAGCAGATACATGGCTATCAGGATGTAGATAGATTGTTTCAAAGGTGTCTACAAAATAGTGTGTCATATCTGAACCCTGTAACGCAATCAGGGCTGGTTTTCATATAGTCTTCGCTGGCCGGGAATTAACCGCGAACAGTTAGCAGTTAGCAATGAACAAGTATCAATGAACAGCACTGCCCGGCAACGTACCCAGGCAAATCCTGGCAACGGCCTTCTTTCATGGCTACTCATTGATACCTGATCATTGATAATTGATAACTGATCATGGCAACTCTTCTGGAATTGGTTGGCAATACGCCTTTAGTTGAACTTAACCGACTGAATACCAACAGCAACGTAAAACTGTACGGCAAGCTCGAAGGCAATAATCCTGGTGGCAGCGTGAAAGACCGCGCCGCCTATAGCATGATTCGTGGCTTCATTGACCGGGGCGAGTGGCAACCAGGCATGAAGCTGATCGAAGCCACCAGCGGAAATACCGGTATTGCCCTGGCCATGATTGCCCGCCTGTTTGGCATCGAGATCGAGCTGGCCTTACCAGCCAATTCAACCAAAGAGCGGGTGCAGACCATGGAAGCTTTCGGTGCTAAAGTGACGCTGACCGAGACCATCGAGGCCGGGCGCGACTACGTGGAAGCCAAAGCGGCAACGGGCGAATTCCTGCTGGTAAACCAGTTTGCCAACCCGGACAACTATCTGGCTCATTACCGCACCACCGGCCCCGAAATCTGGCGTGATACGGATGGTAAGATCACGCATTTCGTGGCCTCAATGGGCACCACAGGCACCATCATGGGTACATCGCGTTTCCTGAAAGAGCAGAACGAAAACGTGCAGATCATTGGCTGCCAGCCTACCGACGGCTCATCGATTCCCGGCATTCGGAAGTGGCCAACGGAGTACCTGCCCAAGATTTTCGACCCGAAACGCGTTGACCGGACAATGGAGGTCTCGCAGGACCAGGCCACCCAGATGACCCGCGAGCTTGCCCGTGTAGAAGGGGTTTTCGCGGGCATGAGCAGCGGTGGTGGTGTGCATGCCGCCCTCCGCCTCATCAAGGAACTGGAAGCAGCCGGACAAGCCGACGGAGCCGTCATTGTCTGCATCATCTGCGACCGAGGCGACCGCTACCTGTCATCGGGCCTATTCGAATAATTTTTTAGTACGCGGATTTAAGAAATTTGATCCGCGTACTTTTCAGTTGCACGGCACGCCGCTGCAACACCCTGTTTATGTAGTGGCTTCATACTGTTTATATGCCCGCCTGAGCCGCTCGGCCAGTCGGTTGCGTAGCTCAATCGGGGCCAGCAGTTCAAGCCCCTCGCCAAAGGCGAGAATGTCGCGCTCGAGCTCGTAGTTGTGCTGTATCTGCAAGCTGATCACAATATCGCCATCGTCTCGCCGCTCTTCTAGCCGTTGTGAGGCATGAAGCGGCTTGGTTTCGATGTACGGTGCCTGTTGCCGGTCAACCCGAACCAGCACGGTCAACGGAGGTAGTGTGGCGCTAACGGTTACACCAATGGCCTGTCGATAATAGTCTGCAGGTACGTTGCCGGGATTAGGGCGATACGCCAGATCGGGAGCGGGGTCGAGAGAAAGCATTCGGTCGAGGGCCAGGTGCATAATCTCCGCTCGGTTTCCCTTCACTCCCACGGCAAACCAACGATTACGAAACTCCTTGAGCCACCACACATGAAACGGAATCACCTGCCGATCTTTGGCTCTGAACGACTGGTAGGTTATCCAGACTGCGTTGCCCTCAATGATCGACCGGTACAACGAATCCAGGTACGTTAGGCCGCGCAGGTTATCATTGGTTTCGAAGTCGATCACCGCCTGCTGATTGGCCGTGGCGGCAAATACGTGAGCTTCCAGTTTCTGCACCACCCCCGACAGATTCCGGAAGTGCGAAAACCCTTTGAACTGCTTCAGTACATCGACGGCCTCGCTGATCTGCTCCAGATCATGCCCCGATAACGGCCCGTTGGTAATGCTGTACGTCGGGTCTTCGTAGGTATAATATTTCCGGTCAATTACCACAATCGGCGCGTTGTAGCCTAGCTTGTCGCTGCGCATCATCTGCAAATCGGCCTGAATGGTGCGGCGGCTGATCTGGGCAATGCCCTCATACTCATAGAGCGCCTCCCCCACTTTCTCGATGAGCAGGTCGAGCGTCCATTGTCGAAACCGGTTGGTCAGGCAGGTGTCGATGGCTCGGTAACGGATCAGAGCATTGCGGTTGGCGGGCATGGGTCGTCAAACTTTTTTCAAAATTTCCCCATTTTTTTTCAACTGCGCAAATACGTTGCGCAGTTCACCGAAACCTTTGTCATGTCGAACGGGAACAAACATTCTTCCCGCCAAACTAAAGCGATGCGTTTCAACACTGTCAACCAACACCAATCAACGGTGAACCATGCCGGAGCCAACGCCTTTGCGCTAACGCCCGAGATGGAACTGTATTCGGCCGTGGTGACGACGATGTTATCGGACGTGACCTACGAAAACGCCGATCAGCGTCTGGAACGCATTCGCGAACTGGCCTACGTGGTATCGCCTTTGTTCCTGGCTAAGCTGGCTGTGTATGCCCGTGAGCAGATGTATCTACGCACGGCGCCCGTTGTGCTGGTCGGAGATCTGGCCATGCGCCACAACGGCGATGATCTGGTGAGCCGCACGGTCAGCCGCGTAGTACAACGCCCCGACGAGATCACCGAATTACTGGCCTATTATCAGGCTGCCAACTGCCGTACGGGCACTAAAAAACTAAACCGGCTGTCGAAGCAAATTCAGAAAGGACTTGCCTTTTCGTTCAACCGCTTCGATGCCTATCAGTTTGCCAAGTACGAACGTAAAGCGGCGGTTACGCTGCGCGATGCCCTGTTTCTGGTGCATCCCAAGGCGAAAGACGAGGCGCAGCAGGCCGTTTTTAACCAGATCGCCACGCAGTCGCTCGAAACGCCTTACACCTGGGAAACCGAGTTGAGCGCGTTGGGGCAGCAGGTATTTGCGGGCGAAACGGCCAAACGCAAAGCCGTTCAGGCCAAATGGCACGAACTGATCGACAGCGGCAGGCTGGGTTATATGGCCATGCTGCGGAACCTGCGCAACATGTTGGAGGCCGACATTGACGGAGCCCACGTGAAGACGGTTTGCGCCCTGCTGTCGAACGAACGGGCCGTACGCAACGCCAAGCAATTGCCTTTTCGATTTCTGGCGGCTTACCGCGAGCTGAAGTTGGTCAACTCCGGGCACGTGTCGCGGATTCAGCAGGCACTGGAGCAGGCGCTACAAGCCAGCACGGCCAACCTGCGGGGTTTCGACGACAATACGCGGGTGGTTATCGCCTGCGACGTGTCGGGGTCGATGCAAAAAGCGGTCTCGGCCAAAAGCAAAGTTCTGCTCTACGATATTGGCTTGCTGCTCGGTATGTTGTTGCAGGCCAATTGCGGTAACGTCATTACCGGTATGTTTGGCGATAGCTGGAAAGTAGTGCCTTTGCGGGGTAAAAACGCCCTGGCCAACGTCGATGCGTTCTACCGTCGCGAAGGTGAAGTTGGTTATTCAACCAACGGTTACCTGGTGCTCGACGACCTGATCAAACGAAAACACCACGCCGACAAAGTGATGCTGTTTACCGATACCCAGTTGTGGGATTCGACAACGGGCAACCAATCGGCGAAAAATACGCTGGCGGCAAAGTGGCTGGCCTATAAGCAGTTATTTCCCGGCGCACGATTGTATCTGTTCGATCTGGCTGGTTACGGGCAGGCTCCCCTACGTACCCAGACCAACGACGTGTACCTGATTGCGGGCTGGTCTGACAAGATTTTCGATGTGCTGCAGGCTATCGAAGCTGGCGATCAGGCGCTATCGAAGATCAACGAAATTGGCTTGTAGAATTGATGAACGACATTCAGGATGCCGTAGGTTTGGGTTACTTCGTTAGCATCTTAAGGGAGGAGTAGCGTAGTTTCTAACAGAAACAAGGCTGCCCGGTTCGACTCCGGCATTAACGTGCCCTACACTCAGACCGCTTGTTGCTCCTGATTTTCATCAAATTCTTCCTCGGCGTAGCTCCGCAGCGGGGCTACGCCGAGGAAAACAACGAATTGACAGGTGCCGTAGGAAGGGGTTCCTTCGGATGACCCTAAGGTTGCAGGTATCGAGGCCTGCCGTTGGGAAACCCAGCGTAGCTCAAAAGAGAGCCTAGGACTAGCGTCCCTTTCTGCTTTTTGCCCTGTAGCCATTGCCAGTGCCGTAGAGCCGGGTTACTTCGCTCTGAATCGATAACCCATACCCGGTTCGCTGATTGCCTGGTATTTTATGGATACTGGATGCTGGATAGTAGACACTGCCAGCATCAGGCACCTACTATCTGCTATCCATCGCCCCATGAATACCTTCATTCATACACTTCACCCCGCTCTCCGTCAGCACGTTGCAAACGGGAACGTCATAATTCGTCAGCACCCAGACGCTGACCTGTTCATTCTGAACTATACGGCGCAGACGCAATTCAACCGCGTTTGGGACGAGCATACCCTAGCCTGCCGGGGGCTGATCCTGAACGGGCGGGGTGACGTAATTGCCCGCCCGTTCGGAAAATTCTTCAACCTCGACGAGGTTGTGACAACGAACAGCCGGCCAACCCTGCCTGATGAGCCTTTTGTAGCATTCGAGAAACTCGACGGATCGTTGGGTATCCTGTACTGGCACAAAAACAAGGCCTGTATCGCAACGCGCGGGTCGTTTATGAGCGAGCAGGCGCAACGAGCAACGTACCTGTTGCAGACCCGCTACGCCCATGTACTGCCCCATCTTGACCGCTCAAAGACGTACCTGTTTGAGATCATTTATCCCGAAAACCGAATCGTGGTCGACTACGGCGATCGGGACGAGTTGGTTTTGCTGGCCGTGATCGACACGGCTACCGGAGCGGAAGAGACTGCCCTCCCTGATCTGGGATTTACGCAGGTACGTCGGTTCGATGGCTATACCGATATGGCTACTATCCGGGCTGCACAGATCGACAATGAAGAAGGATTTGTGCTACGGTTTGCGTCCGGGTTTCGGGTAAAGGTGAAGTTTACCGAATACGTGCGGCTCCACCGAATCCTGACCCAGATCTCGTCGCGAAACATTTGGGAATACCTGGCCACCAACCAGCCGTTTAACGACGTTCTGGAACGGGTTCCTGATGAGTTCTATGACTGGGTAAAGACGACCGTAACTACCTTTATGGCGCAGTACGAAGCCATTGAAGCAGAATGCAAAGCGGTATTCCAGGTACGTTCTTCCCGGAAAGAAACGGCCCTGTATTTCCAGATGCAACGATATCCATCCGTTCTGTTCCTGATGCTCGACAACCGCGACTACTCGGCAACCATCTGGAAAGTACTTCGCCCTGCCTACGAACGACCGTTTAAAAAAGCAGCTGACGGCTAACAGGCAAAGAAACTGACTACGAGCGACTTACGACTAAATGTTATGCAACACGTTCTTATTCTGATCGGCATTAGCGGTAGCGGTAAATCAACGTTTGCCAGGCAGTTTGTGCAGGACAACCCAACGTATCTGCGCCTCAACCGCGACGATCTGCGCCGGAGCCTCATTACGGTACCACTGGGCGAATACTGGAAATGGGACGATAAAGCCAAATACCGCATTGAGCGAATCGTAACAACCCTGCTCGAATCGGCAGTGCGCGAGGCGTTGGAAGGGGGCTGGAATCTGGTGATCGACAATACGCACCTTCGGCAACGGTCTATCAACGAGTTGTTGAAGGTGATTGAGGCGCAGGCCACCCCAAAGCGCCCCGTCGAGGTGACATTTCAGGTAGCCGAGGTCTCATTGGAAACGGCCATCGAGCGCGATCGGTTACGGGCTGATGTGGTGGGCGCAGCCGTCATTCGCGAACAGCACAACCGTTTCAGCCAGTTCATAAAGCTGTTCAATCCGGCTCAATACCTCCGTTATCCACGTACCCAGGCCGTTACAGGTGCACTGATACAGGATGCCACCCTGCCCACATGCATTTTGGTCGACATAGACGGTACCGCCGCCAAAATTCACGATCGATCGCCTTTCGACTGGTCGAACGTGGGGCGCGACCAGCCCAACGTACCGGTGCTGAACGTGGTGCGGGCTATGCGGGCGGCGGGATACGCGATCATCTTTCTGTCTGGCCGCGACAGCGCCGCCCGAACCCCGACGATTACCTGGCTTCAGCAACATTTGGGCTGGCAGGAACACACCGACTATACGCTGCTTATGCGCAGGCAGCATGATAACCGCAAAGATTCGATCATCAAGCGCGAACTCTTCGACACCCACATCCGGGACCGATACTTCGTGGAACTGGTACTCGACGACCGCGACCAGGTTGTCTCGCTTTGGCGGCGAGAGCTTGGTCTGACCTGCCTGCAGGTCGACTACGGAAATTTTTAAGGAATTCTTGACCAGCCAGTTCTGCGGAGCTTATTAACTGGTTTACCTCGGCAAACATCTAATGATTGGATGTTAATCTGTATATTTACAGTTACCCAATTTTGCCCTGGTCTACTCAACCTTATGAATCCACTAGCCCAGCTGCCAGTCAACCCCAGCGACGGATCAATCTCGTCGTCGCTGGCGCTGATGCAAAATGTACTGGATGCGTCGCTAAACGGCATGATCGCCTTCGGGGCCATTCGGGCGGGTGGCGAAGCCGGGCCCATCATTGATCTGCGCCTGGTCATGGTGAATCAGGTGGCCGCCAATGATGTCAGACGACCATTACCCGATTTACTGGGTAGGTCGATGAAGGCCATCCTGCCCACACTGGCGGCGTCACCGCTATACGATCGGCTCGTGCGGACGCTCAATACCGGAATACCGGATCGGTTTACCCTACCGCTGGCTACGCCTACCAGTGGTCAGTTGCGGCACTTCGACGTGTCGCTGACCCGGATTGCGGATCTTGTGGTTGCCTCCTACAACGACATCAGTGAGCGGTACTGGGCCGAGCAGACGAATCAGGAGCAGGCCAACCGCCTGCGTTTCGTAACAGACAACGCCCTGACAGCCATTGCCTTATACAGTATCATTCGCGACCCTGCCTCTGGCCGGGTCATTGATTTTCGATACGAGTTCGTGAACCGCATGGCCGAGCGGATGGTGGGCCGAGTCTCGGCCGATCTGGTTGGCAAAACCATGTTACAGGCATTTCCGGGCATCAACCAAACGCCTATTTGGTCAGCCTACGTACAGCTCGCTGAAGCAGGCGAAACGCTGCGGATTCAGAATCATTACACGCAACACAACCTTGATATCTGGTATCAGGTGCAGGGCGTTCGCGAAAACGAGCGCATTGTGCTCTCCTTTCTGGATATTACCGAACTGAAGCGGGCACAACAACGCATTGAACACCAGAACGATGAGTTCAGGCAGGTGCTTGATAACGCGATTACGGCCATTTCGCACTTCACGAGCGTGCGGGAAGAGCGGCCCGACGGAAGCCCCGGAAAGATCATCGATTTTGTGTATCAGTCGTTTAACCGGGCCAATGAACAGTTTACCGGCAAGAAAGCCGCTGCCGTTATTGGCAAACGCATGCTCGATATTTTCCCCGAGCGCCGAACGAACGGCCTTTTCGATCGGTGGGTAAACCTCGTTGAAACGCAGGGCTCGATCCGGTTTCAGGAACAACGGCATGAGAACGGGCTCTGGTTCGACACCCAGGCCATTGCTTTCAACGATGGATTCATCCAATCCTATATTGACATTACGCCTATCAAAGTGGCGGAGTTGGAGCAACAGCGTCAGTCTGACCTAATAAACAGCCTGTTAGAATCGTCTCCGGTTACGTTTACACAATGCCAGGCCATTCGGGACCTGTCGGGACGGGTTACCGATTTCAACATTATAAAAGCTAACCACACATCGGCCGAAGTCCTGAACGTTCCGCTCGAAAAACTATCGGGCCAGCTTCTGTCATCGGTTAGCCCAACCATCAGAAACGGCCCGGCTTATGATCAGTATCTGCAGGTAACTGAAACGGGAGTACCCGCCCATTTCGAGCGGCAATTCAACAATAAATGGTATCAGGTGTCGGTTGTTCGCTTTGGCGATGGCTTCATCAGCGCCGCCGTCGATGTCACCGAAAGCCGATTGTACCGGCAACAGCTGGAGGCCATGAACCAGGAGTTACTCCGATCTAACGACAGCCTCCAACAGTTTGCCTATGTAGCCAGCCACGACCTGCAGGAGCCACTGCGCAAGATTCAGGCGTTCGGCGATCTGCTGGACGATCAGTACAGCGCCCAGCTCGACAAATTCGGGCACGACGCCATTTCGCGAATACAGTCGGCCGCGACCCGCATGTCGATGCTCATTACCGACTTGCTGGCCTATTCGCGCATTAGCGCCAATCGGCAGCCCTTTCAGCCGGTCAGTCTGGACCAGGTGCTTACCGACGTACTGGGCGACCTGGAAGTGAGCCTCGCCGAAAACCAGGCCACCGTCAACCGAACTCCCCTGCCAATTATTGCTGGCGACCCTATGCAACTGCGGCAGCTTTTTCAGAACCTGCTCAGTAACTCACTCAAATTTCAGCCGCCCATTGGCAAGCGGGAAGCGCAGCCACACATTCAGATCGATTGCCAGCAGGAGCTGATCGACGGTCAGATCTGGTACGATATCTCTATCAGCGACAACGGCATTGGGTTCGACCCAAAATATACCGATCGTATTTTTCAGGTCTTCCAGCGGCTGCACGGCAAACAGGCCTATGCTGGTACGGGTGTGGGGCTGGCCATTTGCAAGCGTGTTACCGAGAGTCACGGCGGTATCCTGACAGCCCACAGCCAGCCTGGCAAAGGCGCAACGTTCCTCATCCATATTCCGGGTTAACCGGTCAGGGCGGCAACGTACCCAGCCAGTTGGTAGATAGCTGATGCTGAAAACTCAATAACACTTGTGTTGGCCTGGGCGTTAATCGGGTATGCTTTTCGGTTGAAACGAACAGGGAATCAACGATTTTATCCAACCTACTCAACAACGCCATCGTCCGTGCCCATTCTCTGGAAGTACCTGTATCCGTATCGTTGGCTGGCAGCATTAGCCCTTTTGCTGGCAGGCATAGCTCAAATTCTGGCCCTCGTTGACCCGATCATTTTCGGCAAACTCATCGACGAATACGCCACCAATCCCGGTCAGAAAACGGAGGCAGATAAGATCAGGGGCGTGTTATGGTTGCTTAGCCTGGCGGTTGGCGTGGCCGTTTTGTCGAACATCACCAAAGCGTTTCAGGAATACACGACCCGGCTGGTGGTGCAAATGTTTGGTACCGATATTTTCGACGATGGACTGAAGCAAACGCTACGACTATCGTACCAGGAGTTTGGCGACCAGAGCAGCGGCGCAACGCTGTCGATTCTCCAGAAAGTGCGGACCGACACCGAGAAGTTCGTTAACTCGTTTGTCAACGTGCTCTTTACGTCGGTCGTCGGCACGGGGTTCCTGATCTGGTATGCCGTTACCAAACACTGGGCGCTGGTACCCGTCTTTCTGATTGGCGTACTGGTACTGGGCGGCCTGACGGGCTTACTCAGCAAAGAGATTAAAACAACGCAACGCTCGATCAACCGCGAAACCGCCAAACTGTCGGGCGTAATCACGGAGTCGTTACGCAACGTAGAACTGATCAAGAGCCTGGGGCTGACATTTCTCGAGATCAGGCGGCTCAAGCTACAGACGGGCCGAATTTTCGACCTGGAAATGGCGAAGGTTCGCCGGGTACGTCTGCTGTCGTTTTGGCAAAGCACCACGCTCAACATCCTCAAACAGTCGGTTCTGTTCACGCTGCTCTGGCTCATTTTCCGGCATGTACTCAGCACCGGCGAACTGATCTCGATGCAGTTTATTTCGGTGGCTATCTTCAACCCCCTGCAGGAACTGGGCAACATCATTCTGGCCTACCGCGAAGCCGAAGCCGGCCTTAACAGCTTTGCCCAACTGATGCAGAAGCCCATCGAGCGCAACCCTGAATCGCCCGTTGAAGTGGGCCCGATTGAGCATCTACGGTTTCAGGATGTGGTATTTCGGCACAAAGGCGCTGGCCAGAACGCTATCGATGGGGTCTCGTTCGAGGCGTCGCTGGGCGACACCATCGCGTTTGTTGGCCCTTCCGGTTCGGGCAAGTCAACGATGGTCAAGTTGCTCGTGGGCCTGTACCGACCCGTTGGCGGCGAAATCTATTACAACGATATTTCCACGAAGGACTTACGGTTCAATCCCATGCGCCGACAGATCGGCTTCGTTACGCAGGATACGCACCTCTTTGCCGGTACCATCCGCGAGAACCTGCTCTTTGTCAAGTACGACGCCACGGATGCTGAACTCTACGACGCCCTCAACAAAGCTGCCTGCAACGGTCTGATTGCCCGTTCTGAACAGGGCATCGACACGCAGATAGGCGAAGGTGGGCTGAAAATGTCAGGCGGGGAAAAGCAGCGGTTATCGATCGCCCGAGCGTTGGTTCGCCAGCCCAGGCTCCTGATTTTCGACGAAGCCACCTCCGCGCTGGACTCGCTAACCGAAGAAGAAATCACGGATACCGTCCGCAGCGTGTCGGCCCTGAACGAGCAGATCACGATCCTGATCGCCCATCGCCTGAGCACCATCCTGCACGCCAACACCATCTTCGTCCTCGAGAAGGGTAAGATCGTTGAAACGGGTAGCCACAACGAGTTAGTCGCCCAGAAAGGCCTCTACTACGCCATGTGGCGCCAGCAAATCGGCGAGCGTAGAACTACTGAAGTACCCGAGCGAAACATATTGAACCAACTCAATGAATAGCTCAATCAGGAGATCGCTTTTACAGCGCTGGACAAAATATTGACCTAGACAGAGCGGTAGATTCCCTGCATATACGAACATCAAAAAGCCCTATTCTGGACAGATTTGCATTCTGATTGCAAGTCTGTCCAGAATAGGGCTCCAGTTTTTACTCAGCCAGATTGAACCGTACCTGCACACCGCCCGAGGTGGTGGTCCGGATAAAGCTGTTGCTCACCAGCGGGTCATTGAAGGTGCGATCGAAGTAGAAGTTCACATTCAGGCGGCGGTTCACCACGTAGCTCAGCTGGGGACGTACCTGGAAGTTAACGTTACCCGCCGTGATGATCTGCTCGGCCTCCAGCTTGTAGAACTACTCAGTCATCCTGACGAATGTTGCCCTGATACGACACAAACCGTTCCTCTTCATCTGCCTCCAAGTTATAACAGATAAAAATATCAATATCATTGATATAGTTTACGCAGAGAGCTACTTGTGTGTCCCTATTTACGTGCGTTACCCATATTGGTCGGCTGTTATCATATCCTTCGTACTCACTCAAATGCGTGGGGCGAAATCTAAGCATAGGCTTTTGGTAGATGTGCTCAAAAGCCGTCCGGATCGAATCCAACTTCTCTCCCTTATCATGTAACTTTATGATGACACCATACGGCTGCCTACGTGGATCACGAAGTGACTTCTTAAAATACCATGTAGCCTGAGCCGATTTGGTTGTGTCTTCCAGCCTTACCAAAACAGATTCTACCGCGTTGTGGTATTCACGTTGTAATTCCGCTGAAGTGACGGGAAACTGAATATTGTACTTACCTACTTTCACCTGAAAGGGCTTCGGTTCATGCTGGCAGCCAGCCATCAGCAGGTTACTACACGTAATGATGTATAGCCAGTTTATCAAGTGCCCTAAATTGGTGATCTTCATAATGGTAGATGTGGTTAAATCAACCCCACCTACTCGGCCAGGTTGAACCGTACCTGCACGCCGCCGGAGGTGGTGGCCCGGATGAAGCTGTTGCTCACCAGCGGGTCGTTAAACGTGCGGTCGAAATAGAAGTTCACGTTCAGGCGGCGGTTGACCACGTAGCTCAGTTGGGGACGTACCTGGAAGTTAACGTTACCTGCCGTGATGATCTGCTCGGCCTCCAGCTTGCGCTGAATCGTGCGGGTATCGCGCAGGGTCAGGGCGCAGTTGAAGGTCAAATCGTTTTTCAGGCGGCGAACGGCGCCGTTGATACGGAACGGCAAGCGTACGTTCTGCTTTGTGAACCCCAGCGAGGCCGTAACGTCGGCGGTGCTCACCTCGGCTACCTGCGCGTTGGTCAGGTTCAGGGCGGCATCGCGCGACCGGTTGTATTCCAGCGCACCATTCAGCCTGTTCTTCGTCTGGAAACGGATACCGATGAATGGCCCGAACCGCTCGCTCATGGTCATGGTGCTCATCACAAAAATTGGGATAAACTGCCCGTTCTCGTTCAATTGCCGCGAAATGTTGTAATCGTTCACGGCCAGATTCACGAACTGCGCCTCGTAACTAAGCGATGAAACGAAGTTGCCCACGCTGTAGGTCGAGGTGTAGCGGTGTACGAGGTTGAACGAGGTAAAGACCTTGCTGAACGGCTTCACTTTGTTAAGTCCGCTGTAGTTCAGATCCCAGTTCGGGAAGGGCAGGTTGTAGAACGGCGAGTACTTCACCGACCACGGATTAGAGCCGCTGTAGGCCGCGAAGAACGCCGGAATCAGCACATCCTGCGAGTTCTTGTTATAGCCGGTCGGGTTGTCGCGGGCAATGGGGTTGTCGGCGTTCAGGCGTTGTTGCAGAATGTCGCGGTAGGCTTCAAACTTGTCGAAAACCGGCGAGGTGTTATCGGCCCGCAGGCGTTCAAACGTGGTGCCAAACGAGAAGTACGACATGCTGTAACTACCGCTCCGCACCGGTGCCTGGCTGCTGAAACCAGCGCCCGTAATGGCAGGGCGGTAAAACTCCTGGTAATTATCTGACCGGTTATAGTTGGCCGTTACATTGATCCGGAAATCGCGGAAAGGCTCCAGCGTAGTCGTGGCCAGGAACCGCTTGGTCATGGCCTGCGTGAAGGGTGCGTTCTGCACCGTACTCGGCGAAAGCCACCCGGCCCGTGCCGCCCGTTGGGCAATACTCCCATCCTGGCTGCCCAGCACAAACGGCAGCCCCGGTGCGCCAAAATCGGCCATACCCAAGAGCGTAGGCGTGAGCAGAAAACCCGGTAAAATCGTGTTCTCCTGCACGCTATACGACACGTTGATACCGCGCACCGTCAGCAGGGCACGCACAAAGCTTTTCAGAAGCCGATCGCCACCCGGATTGATCTGCTGAATACTACCAGGGTTGCGGGCAAAATTCAGTTTGGACGGCGTTGGCGTATTAGCCCAGCGCAAAGCACGGATTTTATTGTAGAGCAACACCAGATCGACTTTACCCGTGATGGCCACTTCGCGGTTATTACGGATCGTATTGCCGAACGGAACCAGCAACGAATCCTTTATCCCGTATGAGTTGGCCGTAAACTGGTAGCCGATGTTATACGCCACGTCGGCCTGTACCCAGTTCACGATCGGGAACTTGTCGAAAGGCACGCGGTAGGTCGTATTGATCGACTGCTGGTAATTCTTCATCCGCCCCAGTTCCTGCAGGCTGCGCCAGACCGAATCACGTTTGTAGGCTGTGTTAATCTCGCCGTAGGGTTCATCGATGATGGCATTGGCCGCCGCCCGATAGGTCACTACCAGGTTTTTGGTCAGGTTCCAGGTCAGGTCGTAATAGCGGTTGAAGTAGAAGTATTTCTCAAACTGCGGCGAAATACCGTTGGTGCTCAGGTCTACATTTCGGAGCTGCGTTTTGATGTAGTTCCGGTCAATATCCGCCCGGATAGAAATCACCGATGGCAACAGGTTGAGGTTGAAATCTTTCAGCCAGTACAGGTATTTCCGTTCCAGCCCTTTCACATTCCGGAAGGGTTCGAACGGTTTCGACTGTGGGCTATAGTTGTACGTAACGCCGCCTTTATACTGCTCCTGAATGTACTCACCGGTCAGGATATTGTTGCGGCGAATGTCGTTGTAGGCGTAGTTGAAGCCGAAGTTTTCGATGTCCCAGAAGTGCGCTTTGCCGTTGGCATCGAGCCGCAGTTTGCGAACGTTCGAGAAGTTGATGCCCCGGCGCGTGGTCATGTCCTGCACCAGTCGGCGGTACTCGGCCGGGCTGGGTACGTTGCCTTCGGGCAAACTGGCAATCGACTGCTCCAGCGGAGTATCCGGGTCGAGCGGATTAAACTGGGGCGTCACCAGCCGGGAGTCGTAATTGACATACACGGGAATTTTCAGCCCCCATTTTACCGGCAGAAACTTGTCGATCGACAGGGCCGCCGTTAAGCCAAATTCGGTGGCCTCTTCGCGGGACCGTTCGGTTGGTTTAGTCTGTACGCCCCCAAAACCAAACCCCGAATACCGGCCCGAGGCCGTGATGGTTGCCACGTCGGCCAGGCGCAGATTCAACGCGCCAATCGCCGCCATACCCGATCGCTGGTTAATGCCCGTTGCCCGCAGTTCATCCACCCAGATGGTAAACGTCTTGGCCTGCTCGTCAACGGTTTTCGGGTTACGTACCCCGATCATGATGCTTTGAACGGCGCTCAGATCCGGGTTACCCACAATAGTCAGGTTATACCGCTGGTTGGCCGATGGTTGCGTAAAGGGTAGGCCGGTTCTTCGCGTCAACAGCTTGTTCCGCGCCGCTTTCAGATCAATCAGTTCGCTGAAAGCAATATCCAGTTCGTTCTGCGACGGCCAGATTTCGTCGGTCGTTACAGGGCCGGGTTTTGTCGATTTCAGGCCCGGAATTTCAATCTCGTAGTAGTTCTCTGTATAGTCGGTACCAATCCGGATAAACGCGCCAACCTGCCCGTCTTCGTTGGTTGGATTGTGCATGTGCACGAACATCTTCAGCCGGTCGCGGTTCACAAAATCGAAATTCGTGTTGCGGAACGCCCCCCGCGAATCACCATCGCGCAGGTTGGTCACGCTCAGGGCCATCGACTGTTCGTTCAACTGCACGTTATTGTTCGGCTGCGTGTAGTCAACATCGCGAATGAACCCCGGCGGCACGTCATACACGTACTTATCGGCCGATGTCTGGCTGTTCTCTTCCACGTTCACCGCCGACACTTTGAACTGCGCATCATACGGCTCAGGTACGTCCTGCAGGCCACGTTGCGTCAGGTCACCGGCATAGCGGCGGTACTGGTTGGCTTCCATCTGCAACTGCGCAAACCGAAGCACCACCGGCTGACTGAAATCGGTCAGGTACATCCGGAAAAACCGGATCGACTTAAACCCGTTGATATTGCCAACCTTGTTGTTGAAGTTCCGCACCGGAATCCGGAACAGGTACCAGTCGACTCCCTCGGCGTTCACTTTGTCGATGATGTAACCGTTACCAACCGCCAACCGGCCGGGGCGCAGGTCAATGCCGTAATCATAGTAGGCTTCCTGTTCGTTGATGGTGTTATCGACGTTCAAATCTTCGATATCGGGCAGAATCGATGAGGCAGGCGAGGTATAATTGTTCAGATCGGCAGCCGTTTCTGGCGAGTTGCCTTCCATACCCATGAACGCTTTGTAGCGCGCCACAACGTACCTGGCCGAGTCGGCCTGCGGACCCAGGTAGTACCGGAAATCATCATTCGAGGGGTCACTTTCAATCTGCCGCAGGGCTTCCTGATTCGTTACCCGCGTCCGAACGGCATCCAGATAGGGTTTGAATTTCGCCTGCTCTTCTGGGTTATTAAGGCCATCGAGTCCAATATCCTGTTTCTGACGAGCTCCTTCCTGGTTCGTAAACGCGTTCGTTACAAACTGCTGCGTTGGCGCTTTACCCCAGGGCGTATCAACCAACCGACCGCCCAGTCGTGCGTTCGCTGAGTCGAGCGGAATACCGTTCTCAAATTCGTAGCGACCATCTTTCACCACGTCTTCCGATACGTCGCCGAGGTTGAAGTGCAGGATACCACCTGTCGAGTTCGGGAAGTTTTGCGAGTTATCGGGGTTGCCGCGTACTTTCCCGTTTTCGCCCTGCACGAAGGGGTCCATCAGCCAGAACGTGATGTTCTCGATGTTGGCATTATCGAAATCATTATCCGACGAAATAGCCCGCGTTACTGCCCCGAAATTCTGACGGGGATTAGGCAGCGTACCATCGTTGTTCAGATTCGGGTTGTAGTTGTACATACCCCGCTCGCTGGGGAAATACGCGAAATCGAGGATGTTTTCCGGCTGCTGAATCTGCCGGGGCGACCGACCGGGGAACAGCACATTGGGCAGGAAATACCGCTCATACACGTTAGTCAGATCAGCCTGTGTCAGGTTACTTCCCGAAGCGCCGCTGGCATCAGGAAGGTACAGGGTCTGGTCTACGCTGTAGATGGAGGTGCGGGCGCGGCGGTAGCCATATTCCAGTACGTTGCCGTTGGTTCCCTGCGGAAACTCCTGCGGCGTTGAGCCCATCTTCCAGCGCGTTGGCTGGCGGGTCAGGTCGAAAATAGTGCGGGTCGCTTCAAAATCGTCGATGAACGCATTGTTGTTGGCCCGTGGCGATACGCCCGGAATCAGTTCGGCGACCTCGCCCGTAAATTGAATGGCCGACGGTTCTTTGGTCTGGATGAACGGCAACCGGTCGAGGATACGCGTCAGGCCGGGCGAATCTTTCCGAAGGTTGATATCGAACCCAAGCATTGTGTTGTTGACCGGCTCGTTACCAATGGCCACCCGCGTCAGAAATCCTGACGGGGTTTCGCGCATGTTCATAGCCGTCACCCCGAGGTTGATATCCGGTGTGAGTCGGTAATCGAGGCGCGCGCCAACGAGCGTGCGAATCTGGTTCTGAAACAGATCGGGCGTTTCAAAGCTGATCTTGATCTCGCGGCCCGAATTCGACACGCTCTCGTTCAGGATACGTACCCGCTGCCCTTCCACCACGTAATCCTGCCCCGGCACCAGCGGAACGCCCCCCGCCGACACGGTGACCGACTGTTCTTTCACACCATATGGCAGATCAATACCCTGCCCCTGCCCCGACTGGAAGCTACCTTTAATGAAGAACTTATTCTTAACGGCAACCTGCTGCGCATCGGCCAGCGTAGTCCGGTACAATTCCTCAAATACGTATTTCGACTCGTAGATAGGGTCCTGAAGCTTGTTGCGCAGAAAGGACCCGAACGGCTCCAGCACCGGGAAAATGATTTTGCCATTCCGGCTGTCTACTGTGTAATCCTCAATGTAATCGAAGTTACCGTCGGGCTGTGGGTCAAGCTGGGCGTTCAACTGATCGACGTTGAAGACCTGCACCAGCGGAATATTAGCCAGTCGGCTATCCTGCAAATTGGGGTTATCAATGCCGGATACGTCATCTTTATACACGATCCGCATCTGGAAGCCCTGTTTCGATAATGCGTTCGTGTTCAGCGAGTACACGTTCTTCATCATCAGGTTCCACATCGGATTTTGCAGGTTGTTCCGAATCGTGGTTGATTTCAACAACTTCAGATACAGCACCTTATCCTCCGTCTGGCTCTGGTAATCTTCTGTCAGTTCACCCACCTGATAGCGTCGCCCCTGATAGGTGTATTCATACGAAACGGCCAGCACCTCGTCATTCCGGAGCGGCGTAATCAGCGATATATAACCCAGTTGTGAATTAAATCGGTACTCCCGTTCGGTCAGTCGTTTGGCACCCCGCAACATATCATAATCTGTACCACGCTGCAGACCAAACGTACCCGTCAGCACATCGGGCGTCTGGTCTGCATTTCGCAGGGCCGATGATGCTTTCAAACGCGAGAACAGGGTATTGGCGGCATTATCGGCCGGCGCCGTAGGCAACGCCGACGTCTGAATATTCGGGTTGCTTCGGTTGAAAGGAACCGGTTCGGCCAGATCGGAGAAGCCAACTACGTTGCGGAGCTGGTCGGTCGTATTGGTCCGGTTTGTTACATACACTTCCAGACGGGTGATGGTCACGCCCGAGGTGATAACCGGCAGGCTTTTCATCGACCGCTCGTAGTTACTGCGGAAAAACTGCGACAGGAAGAAGTGACGGTTTTCGTCATACTGGTCGGCCCGAATTTCGAACGGGCGGTTCAGTGTGCCCCCGCGCAGGGTAATCTCCTGCTTTTTCGACCGCTGCTGCGACAGCACTGTCGTTGCGTTCAGCTTACCGAAACGCGTTTGCAGTTTCACCCCGAACAGGTTCTGCACGCCCGGAATTAGTTGGCTGTTCAGGGTCCAGGTCAGGTTTCCCAACTCGATATTTTGCAGAATGCTCTCATTCTGTGGCGTGAACGGCATCTGCGGGTTGCTCAGCTTACTGCCAAAAGCAGGCAGGTTGGGCAGGCCCGGAACCTGGGGCATTTGTGGCATCCCACCATTCAGGCCAGGTACGTTGGGCATGTTGGGAATAAGCCCCTGCGGCCGATAGTTGACCTTCAGCGCATTCTCGAAATTGAAACTGGCTTTCGTATCAAAGTTGGCCAGTACGCCCAGCCGCTCGCCAATCTGGCCGTTGAAGTTGATGCTGATCTGCTCATTGAAGATCAGGTTTCCCTGCCGCCGCAAGCGAACGGGCACCGCCGGGTTATCGATGAACTGATGCAGGTAGCCCAGATCGAGCGTAACAAAGCCGTTGGGTTTAAAATCGATGTTGTTACCCCCAAAAATCCGGTCGAAGACAGGCGGCACTTCCAGTTTGGGGATCAGGCCACGGCCGCTAACGGCGCTCTGACCATCGCGACGGGCGGCATTTTCGCGGAATAGCCGGTCTTCGATCCGTTGATTCTGCAGCCGGTTATAGTCTGAATACGGCAGGTTTTCGCCCGGCCGGTAAATCAATCCGTTGGTACGGGGCGTCACCGTCTGGCTGGTTGGTGCAGACGTACCTGGCGCTGTGATCACGCTCGGATTCACTACCGACGGGGCCGCAACGCCGGGTCGTGGTAGTAGCCGCTCCGTAACCGTAACGGTACGGTCGGGTTGCATCCGGAAATCGGTGCTCAGCGATTTAGGGTCGCGCAGCAGATACGGCGTTCGTGGATTGCGGTCAGAGAACCGGGTGGCGTAGCGGTCTGTCCATTGAACAGATGGTCGGCGCGACGCATTCTTTACGGCCCGCAAACTATCGATCCGCTCCTGAGCGGCAGCTTTTACGGAATCAGCGCGCGCTTTGGCAGCGTCATTGGCGGCCTTAATCTGTTCCGGGGTTCGTTGGGGTGCCGGAGCGGTACGCCCGCGACGGGCGGGCGTCTGTGCCTGGATTCCTGCCCCTGCACTCAACAACAAGGCTACTGTGAATAGCCAGTACGCGCCTCGTTGAGCCGTAAAGACAGGCCTTTTATCAGGCAGCATTGAGCAGAAAAGAGAGGTTCGACAGGTGTAACGTTTCACCATACACTGGTGCAAAATCAGAAAAATAAACAACCCGGTAATTCAGGACGTTAACACAACGGCGAAAACCGGGCCAATCGTATTTTAATCAAGAGTTAAGAATCAGGAATTTAGAATGGCCCTGCTGAATACTAGACGGTTGTGTAGCAGAGTCCTTCTTAATTATCTAAGTGCTCTACGAATAATATCTTCTACAGACAAGCTGCTGTCGGCGTTCAGAATATCATCGACGCTCTTCTCAGCAGACGGACGCGGAAAGCCGAGGGCAACCAGAGCGGCCAGCGCTTCCTCCCGAACAGGATTACCGGCCTGCTGACGATACGTTGGCGTGTCGGGCAATAAACCGGATTTTTTCATTTTGTCTTTCAATTCCAGAATGATCCGCTGAGCCGTTTTGGCCCCAATACCTTTTATAGCCTGAATAGCGCGTACATTTTCGCTCATGATAGCCAGCCGAAGGTCCTGCGGGGCCAGCGATGACAGCATACCCAACGCCGTATTCGGCCCCACGCCCGATACGGCGATCAGTTCGCGGAACAGCGACTTTTCGTCGGCAGAGGCAAAACCAAACAACGTCTGATTGTCTTCGCGAAAATGGTGATGGATAAACAGCTTCACCGGCGCACCACCACCGGGCAGCGTGGAATAGGTTTGAAGGGAGATAAAGACCTCATATCCCAGCCCCTGTATGTCGATAATCGCATACGAGGCTTCTTTATATGCTAAGGTGCCGTCTAAGTAGGCGATCATAGTTCAGTTTACAGTTTTCTGTTTACCGTTTTCAGTTGCTTCGCCTTACAGAAAGCCCGACTAACTAGCGAAGTAACCGCAGCGGCGGACCGTTGAAAACGGCAAACAGAAAACTGTAAACTCAAATTGGTTACCCTACCACCAGCTTCTGTCCGGGATGGACACTGTTGCCTTTGATACGGTTCATTTTCTTCAGTTTATCAATCGAGATATTCCCATAGCGCTGGGCTATGTTCCAGAGCGTATCGCCCGGCTGCACACGATGGTATTTAGGTTTCACCCGTTCGTGGCGAGCTTCATTTTCCTTGTGCTTTTTAGACGAACCGGTATCCTGTTGCGCCATCCGTTCAGTATGCGTCTCGCCCGATTCGCGCAGGATCGTTAGTTTCTGCCCGGATTTTACCGTTCCCGACCGCATCCTGTTCCATTGCTTCACATCGTATATCTCTACGTTGTACTTATCGGCAATGCCCGACAGTGTTTCGCCCCGCCTCACAACGTGGGTTACTTTCCGGGGCTTACGCATTACCACGGCCTCCAGGTCATCGGGTTCAGGACGGTCATTTTCGGCTACTACGGCGGCAGGTGCGGGTGCAGAATCGGCCAGGCGGCTGGCCACTCGCCAATCGGCCGGGTCATTGGCCGAATCGAGGCGGTTGGCAGGGATCTCGTTATGCGCCAGCAATACGTTTTCCATCATAACCGGCATTTTTGAGGCCGAATCCATAATGGCCTTCCGGTTGGCCTGCACATAACCATGCCGTTCGCTGGGAACACGCAGCATGTGGTTCCGGGTATACTCGGGCAGTTGGTCGGCCGTGATCGACGGGTTCAGTTTCTGCAAATCAGCGAATGAGACGCCGCTCAGATTGGCGAACGTTTTCAGATTCAGGTAGGCGTTTATCTGAAGCGTATCGAAGGCAATCGGGTAGTCGGGACGTTCAGCCACAATACCGTGGTCATTACCGTAATTCATCATATACGTCATGGCGATGAACTGCGGCACGTACGAACGGGTCTCTTTCGGTAAGCCTTCATAGCAGGTCCAGAAGGTAGTTCCGCCTGTGCGGCGCATGGCCCGCTTCACAGCGCCCGGCCCGCAGTTGTAGGCCGCTAATGATAATTCCCAGTCGCCAAAAATGCGGTACAGGTCTTTCAGATACCGGCAGGCAGCTTCGGTCGCTTTATTAGGGTCCATCCGGTCGTCCACGTAATCGTCGATGTTCAGGTTGAAGTCTTTACCGGTATACGGCATAAACTGCCAAAGGCCACCTGCCCCCACCCGCGACATAGCCCTTGGATTCAGTGCCGACTCCACAATGGAGAGGTACTTCAACTCGTCGGGCATATTATACTTGGCCAGTGTTTTTTCATACAGCGGGAAATAGAACGGCATCCGTTCCATCACTGTGCGGGTGTAGCTGGGCTTGCGGTAGGTGAAATAGTCGATGAAGTTATGGACGACCTTATTGTATGTCAGCGGAATCTGGCGTTGCAGCCGGGGCAGTCGTTCGCGAAGGACGGCCTCGGGCACACTCGGCAGGTTCAATACTGTTTCAACAATAAAAGACGTATCCACAACCGTCGAATCGGCCACGGCGGGCAATTGCAGGTTGGCCGACGCCGGGTACGTTACCGTAGGCGTAGGTCTGGCTACCTGTGCCTGAGACGGCAACGAAACGGCCCAAAACAAGGCTGTTCCGCTAGTAATCAATAGGTTAACTAGTCTCATCGTTACGAATTAAGTTGGTTACCGGCGTAGCTCCCTCCGAAAAAAGCTACACCATCAAACATCAAACCAGTGTCAGGTACGTCTCTGCCATCGTTACCAATGCCCTTTCCTTAAAGGGCGGAGCCATCAGCTGGAGTCCGATTGGCAGGGCCGGTCCGTCGCCATTGGGGTCTGTTCCGTTGGGTATTGATATAGCCGGATAACCCGTTACATTAGCCTGAACGGTAAAAATGTCGGCTAAGTACATTTGGAGCGGATCGGCACTTTTCTCACCTAAGATAAAGGCAGGAGTTGGTGTTGTTGGCATGATCAGAAAATCATATTGCGCAAATACCCGCTCTGTTTCGTCACGCACCAGCCGGCGCACCTGTTGCGCTTTGGTGTAATACGCATCATAGTAGCTGGCACTCAACGCGAACGTACCCAGCAGAATGCGTTTGCGAACCTCGGGGCCGAAGCCTTCCGTCCGACTTTTTTTATACATTGAAATCAGGTCCGTCACGCCTTCAGTAGCCCGATGACCATACCGAACGCCATCGAATCGGGACAGATTCGAGGAGGCTTCGGCGGTGGTGAGCACGTAATACGTAGGCAGCAGGTGCTTGAGCAACGACAGTGTTACGGGCTCAACCACATGCCCCGCCGCACGCAGGGTGTCAATGGCCCGCTGAGTCGCCTCCCGCACCGCCGGAGAAACACCTTCGCTCTCAATACCGTCGATCAGATACGCGATTCGGGCTGGCTGTTCCCGTTCCAGAGGAGACGCATACGTATCTACAGGCTGCGACGAAACGGTGCTGTCGAACTCATCAGGTCCGGCCATTACTTCCAGCAGCAGTGCCGCGTCGGTGGGGGTATTGGCAATGGGACCGATGCAATCGAATGAGGAGGCGTAGGCGACCAGTCCCCAGCGGCTTACTCGCCCGTAGGTTGGTTTCAGACCTACTACACCACAAAAAGCGGCTGGCTGGCGCACCGAGCCACCCGTATCGGAGCCGATACTGGCCAGGCACAGACCCGCCTGCACCGCCACCGCCGACCCGCCACTACTGCCACCCGGCACCCGTGTAGGGTCAGCCGCGTTTCGAACGGGGCCGAATGCTGAGTTTTCGTTCGATGAGCCCATTGCGAATTCATCGCAGTTTTGCCGCCCGATAATGATGGCATCCTCTGCCAACAGGCGTTCAATAGCCGTTGCCGTGAATTGCGCTTCGAATCCGTCCAGAATACGACTGCCGGCGCGCAGGTCGTGCCCGGCATAACTCAGCACATCTTTGATACCAATAACCATTCCGTGTAACCGACCGGGTGTTGCTGTCTGCGTAGCCCGGCTGGTATCCAGTTCATCGGCCCGACAACGAGCCTCATCAGCATACACCTCGGTAAACACATTAAGGTGCTGGTGGTCGGCAATACGACTTAGGTACTGGTCAACCAATTGGCGGCAGGTAATAGTGCCATTGGCGAGGTCGGTCTGTAGAGCGGTAAACGAACGGTATATAGTCACAGGAGGAAAGTAGAGGTCACTAAACAAAAAAACAGACAACCCCACGCCTTACCGCATCGGGTTGTCTGTGTATACAGAAGGAAAATCCTTATTTAATGTCTTTCAGACCGTCTTCGATGTTCTCGCGAACATCTTTGGTAGCGTCCTTGAACTCACGGATGCCTTTACCAAGGCCACGAGCCAGTTCAGGTAGTTTTTTGGCGCCAAAGAACAGGAGAAGGGCTAAGAAAATGAGCAGCATCTCCTGACCGCCCAGACCCATAATCGCAAAAATGGATGCTGTAATCATAATATATCGTGTTTAGAACGTATGCAAAAGTAACAAAAGCCTCGTCAAGAAGCCATTAAATTAAAGGTAAAAAAGGCAGTTGGTGGGCAGATTATACCCTTACTTCAAGTCAATTACTTTGCCGGTAGCCCGCTCCTGCTGGCGCTCCCATTCACGAAAATTCTCCAGATCGGCATTTAGTGAATTAAATAGCCACACCATCAGGGCAATGTCGTCGGCGAAACCCACCAATGGCAGAATATCAGGAATAAAATCAATGGGCGACACAAAGTAAATCAGGGCAGCCAACGTTGAAATCAGCGTTTTGGCGGGCACCTGACGGTACTCACCTGATGCGTATGCTTTCACCAGACGACTTACCAGCCCGATTTTCTCCCGAAAACCGATGCCTTCCTCGCCTTTCACTGACTCACTCTTACCCAGTGCCTCCCGAATCAGGGCCAGCATACTCAGTCCGTTGCGGGCATACTTGCCTGCCCGAGCCGTTGACCGACGAAAGAAAATAGACGAAAGAACCTGGGCAATTAAACTACGCTTTGCCATCGACAACTAGTTGGTTTTGGTTGGTGCGTCTGCGATACCTACGCAGATCATGGGTATAACAGATTTATTCTAAAAAAAGTCTGTTTTGTTCCAGCTACCGGTACAGATGGTCGCTCCGAATGACGTACCTGAGCTAACCGTATCTGAATGGCTGCCGACAACCCGCTAACGGAGTTTTTTGCGTACTTTTGTGGTTTCATTCGTATATATAACCCCCGTTTCATCAACGTGAAACATATTCGCAATTTCTGCATAATCGCCCACATCGACCACGGTAAAAGTACCCTTGCCGACCGCCTGCTGGAGTTTACCAAGACTGTCGGTGCCCGTGACATGCAGGCGCAATTGCTCGACAACATGGACCTGGAACGGGAACGTGGCATCACCATCAAGAGCCACGCCATCCAGATGGATTACTACCATAATGGCGAGTTATACACCCTGAACCTGATCGATACGCCCGGTCACGTCGACTTTAGCTACGAAGTATCCCGGTCTATTGCCGCCTGTGAAGGGGCGCTGCTGCTGGTCGATGCTTCGCAGGGAACCGAGGCCCAGACAATCTCGAACCTCTATCTGGCCCTGAACAATGACTTGGTCATTATTCCGGTCCTGAACAAGATCGACCTGCCCGGTGCCCGTCCCGAAGAGATCAAAGACGAGATGGTAGACCTGCTGGCCTGCGAACGTGCTGATATCATTCCGGCGTCGGGTAAGGAAGGTATTGGTGTACCCGAGATTCTGGCCGCCATTGTCGAGCGTATTCCACCGCCAAAGGGTAACCCGGATGCCCCGCTGCAAGCCCTCATTTTCGACTCGCACTTTAACTCCTACCGGGGTATCGAAGTAATTTTCCGGGTTAAAGACGGCCACATCCGGAAAGGCCAGAAGGTGAAGTTCATGAACACCGGCAAAGAATATTTTGCCGATGAGATTGGTACGCTTCGCCTCACGCAGGAGCCCAAAGATGTGATCGAGTGCGGCGACGTAGGCTATCTGATCTCGGGCATCAAAGTGGCCAAAGAGGTAAAAGTTGGCGATACGATCACCAGTTTTGACGAACCGGCCGAAGTGGCCATTCAGGGGTTCTCGGAAGTAAAACCGATGGTGTTTGCCGGTATTTATCCGGTAGAAACCAGCGAGTTTGAAGACCTGCGCGAGGCCATGGAAAAACTTCAGCTCAACGACGCCGCCCTGGTTTGGGAGCCCGAAACGTCAGCGGCCCTGGGCTTCGGTTTCCGGTGCGGCTTCCTGGGCATGCTCCACATGGAGATTGTGCAGGAACGCCTCGAACGCGAGTTCGACATGACCGTGATTACTACGGTGCCGTCGGTACGGTTTGAGGTAATGACAACTAAAGATGAGTTGCTCCAGGTATCGGCTCCCGCCGAGATGCCGGAACCGAACCATATCAAATACATTGAAGAGCCGTTTATCAAGGCGCAGATCATTACCAAAGCCGAGTATGTTGGTGGTATCATGGGGCTGTGTATGGACAAGCGGAGTATCCTGAAAAACCAGGTATACCTCACCGCCGACCGCGTAGAACTACAGTTCGAAATGCCCCTGGCCGAAGTTGTTTTTGATTTCTTCGATAAGTTGAAAACCATCTCGCGCGGCTATGCTTCCCTGGATTATGAATTCATGGACAACCGTGAATCAGATATGGTGAAGCTGGATGTGATGCTCAACGGCGACAAAGTCGATGCACTGTCGGCGATCGTTCACCGGTCGAAATCATATGAGTGGGGCCGGAAACTGTGCGAAAAACTCCGTGAGTTGATTCCCCGTCAACAGTTTGAGATTGCCATTCAGGCGGCTATTGGTCAGAAAATCATTGCCCGCGAAACCCTGAGCGCCCTGCGCAAAGACGTACTGGCCAAGTGTTACGGCGGTGATATTTCCCGGAAACGCAAACTGCTCGACAAGCAGAAGAAGGGTAAGAAACGCATGCGTCAGGTCGGCAACGTCGAGATCCCGCAGGAAGCCTTCATGGCCGTTCTGAAGATCAACTAATCTGGTGGATACACTACGCTTTGACTGGGAAGGCCATCTGACACCGTACGATGCTATAGAAACGAATTGGCAGACATTCGCTGAAACGTTTGGCTGGAATAAACATCGGCTGAGCTTACTAAACTCATTTCAGTTGCTTTGTACAGAGTTGACTACGCTGTTTCCTGACGAATATACAATATGGATTGATGGCAGCTTCGTGACCCGGAAAGAGCGACCTAACGATATAGATATTGTGTTTATCCTGCCAGCGGAAAGGTATGAAACTGCGGAAAACGAATTACGTTTATTACGTAATCAGTTTGTTGGTTTGGACGTTTACTTTATTAAACGAATAGACGAAGGAGAACCCAATCACTTCTTGTACATTTCTGACTGTACAGAGTGGATCTTTCAATTCACTAAAACCAGACCAGACCGGTATACACGGCGTAAGCAACCCAAAGGATTTATTCAACTGAGGTGGTAATTATGGAGACGCATACTGAACTACATACTGAGATTGTCGATGTGTTGCAGCGAATCGAACGTTTAACAGCTCAAATTGAGTTGCACGAGAAGCAGCCTAATGTTGATTCACTATCCATTGAGGGCTATCAGCGGTTGCGCGAACAGTATTTCCGCCAGTTGGAAGAGCTTCTGGCCGCTCTTAATATTCGAGCAGATATTCATCTGCAGGCCGCGTAACGTCGAGATCCCGCAGGAAGCCTTCATGGCCGTTCTGAAGATCAACTAATCTGTAAATCATTTACACTGACAGCCCCGCTCAAACGGTTTGAGCGGGGCTGCTGCTTTCTGGGGTACGTTGACCTAGCTATTTTGACGCTTCCGACATCCGGGGTTACTTTTGTCAACTCATTTCTGTTATCAATGCCCGACTTATCAATCCTGATTGTCAATTATAAAACGCCTCAGTTGATTATCGACTGTCTGCACTCGGTTTTCGAACACACGTCGGGCATCACCTACGAGGTCGTTATTGTTGATAATCAGTCGGGCGACGATAGCGAGGCACAGGTACGTTCCGCGTTTCCGCTGGCCAGTTTCCCCCAGGTACGTTGGTTTGATATGGGGTATAATGCTGGGTTCGGGCGGGCCAATAACTACGCCATGAAACAGGCATTGGGCCGGAACTACTTGCTGCTCAACTCCGACACCCTCCTGCGCGATAACCTGATTGGCCGGTGCTCCCATCTGCTCGATGAGCAACCCGACGTGGCGGCCGTGGGCGCTATGCAGATTAATCGGGCGGGGCAGGTACACACGCAGATGTATACTCGCTTTGGCGAAATACGACGGCCGTTCTACATTCTGCCTACTCATCCGACCGTACAGAACTGGCTGTATCGCCAACTTCCCGACACCGTATACGACGACCCCAATCAGGTTGACTGGATCATTGGTGCCTTTCTGATGACCCGCCAATCAACCGTTGCCAAAGCGGGCATGTTCGACGAGCGGTTTTTTATGTACGGTGAAGATGTGGAATGGAGCTGGCGGCTGGGACAACAGGGCCGGATGCTGGTGCTGCGCGATGGCTTTTTTGTTCATCTCGAATACGGCAGCGATCCTACGTATCAGGCCCGCGAGATAACGTACATCAACCGGTTTAAAACCCAGATGCAGGTGTCTAATCTGCTCTGGATTCGGAAGCAATATGGCGCGGGTGCCTATCTGCTGCTGATACTCCATTACGTAACGCTGGTCCCGATTATCTACCTCTGGAAAATGAGCGTGAATCTTCGGCAGGGAAAACCGCTACTGAGTGAATTAGATAACCAACGGGCATTTGCCCAACAAGTCGGTATCTTTACCCGTTTCTTTTGGAAGACACTGTTCAACCAAACCCATTTCTTTAAAGTTTAGCCGCGACGGGTACGTCCTCACTGCTATATCGCCAACTGCCTGCCTGATTTCAATGAAACTACTGTTTATTACACCGGTGGCCAACCGTTCAGGGTCTGTCACAACGCTTCTGAATTACATGCATTACGCGCCGAAGAATGACGATCGTCGGTATGCCATGTTTAGCCGCCGGGCTGGTCAGCTCGATCTAGCCGAGTTCAACTGCCCCCTGTATTTTAGTCAGCAGTCTGATCGATTCAGTTATCGCCTCTACGAAACGGCCGTGCATAAATTGTTTGGCACTATTCCGCATCTGAAAGACCTTCAGAAGGCGCATGATGCCGAAAAAGCAGACTTGTGGTACATCAACACCATTGCCATGCCCGATTATGCGTTGCTGGCGATCAAGCTTGGGCAACCGTATGTGCTGCACGTGCACGAACTGGTTCAGGAATATGACGAGCGCGGGTACGAGGAGTTCAAGCAGATGCTCGACGGCGCTAAGCTGCTGTTCACGGCCTCGCGGACGGTGGTTGACAACCTGCAGAACATGGGCTACAAAAACGTGGTGCTCATGCACGGGCTGATCAACGTCGAGGAGATCAAACCTGCCCGCGACCGCACCGACGTTCGTAAGGAATTAGGCTTCCGCGACGATGAGTTCGTATGGCTGATGTCGGGGGCATGGTCGAACCGGAAGGGATTTGATATGGTGCCGGACATTCTGCGCGAAATGCCCGCCGGCACACCTTTCGTCTGGATGGGGCCGGCCCGCAAAACCGGCATGACCTACTACGTGGAGCAATACATCAAGACCTACAACCTCAACGTTCGTTTTCTGACCGAACAGTCGACCCAGTATTTCAGCTACTTCAACGCCTGTGACGGTTTCTGCCTCACCTCGCGCGAAGACTCGTACCCCATTGTCATGCGCGAGGCATCGGTACTTGGCAAGCCCATTGTTGGCTTTAATTCGGGTGGTATTAGCGAGTTTGTTAAACCGGGTATGGGCGAAATGGTTGAGGGCTTCTACCCCAAAGCCCTGGCCGAAGCCATGATGCGCGTTCAGACCGGGCAGACGGTCATTGACAAAAACAAGTTGCAATCGGCCATTACCTCGCAGACACAGCAAGCCGAAGCCAAACGCTGGATCGAAACCCTGGAAGGCGTACTATAACTTTCTATTTCCAAGACACCTATCATGACTGAACAGAGTAAGACATTCCTTTACCAGTACCTCAACAACGCTTCGCCAACTGGTTTTGAGTCGTCGGGTCAGCAGCTTTGGCTCGATTACCTGAAGCCGTACATCGACGAATATATCGTGGATACCTATGGCACCGCTGTGGGTGTTATTCACGGGGCCGATGATTCGCCGACCAAAGACTATAAAGTGGTCATTGAGGCGCACTCGGATGAGATTTCGTGGTTCGTGAATTTCATTTCCGACGATGGTTACCTCTACGTTCGGCGTAATGGCGGGTCCGATGCGGTCATTGCTCCCTCAATGCGGGTGAATCTGCATACGAAACAGGGCGTGGTGCAGGGCGTTTTCGGTTGGCCTGCCATTCACGTGCGCGACCTGGCGAAAGATACCGCCCCGAAAGTAACCGACCTGTTTATCGATGTGGGTGCGCATACCAAAGATGAGGTAGCCGCCATGGGCATCCATGTAGGTACTGTTTGCACGTTTGTGGATGGTTTGACCGAAATGAATGGCCGCTATTTTGTTGGCCGTGCCCTCGATAACCGCATGGGTGGCTTCATGATTGCCGAAGTGGCCCGTTTGCTGAAAGAGAACGGTATTCGCCTGCCCTATACGCTGTATATCGTGAACGCGGTTCAGGAAGAAATCGGCCTGCGCGGCGCCGAAATGATTGCCCGGCGCCTCAAGCCAGACCTCGCCATCTGTACCGACGTGACGCACGACACGCAGTCGCCGAAATACGATAAGAAAGAACAAGGCGACCTGAAATGCGGCAGCGGCCCGGTGCTGTGCTACGGCCCCGCCGTACAGAACAACCTGCTCGATTTCATGATCGGAGTAGCTGATAAGAGCGAGATCCCCTTCCAGCGGCAGGCCGTTAGCCGGTCGACGGGAACGGACACGGATGCCTTTGCCTACGCTGCGGAGGGCGTTGCTTCGGCCCTGATCTCGTTGCCACTGAAGTACATGCACACAACCGTTGAAACGGTGCATCAGGAAGACGTTCAAGCCGTGATCCGCCTGATGTACGACGTATTGCTGACCCTGAAAGGCGACGAAGATTTCCGGTATATTAAATAGAAGTTGATAGTCAGTAGTGCTCCGCTCAGATAAGCCAGGTGATCTGGCAGCGCAACTATCGACTATCTTACCCTAGTTTCGGCTCAATCCACAAGCTACTCAGCAGCAGCGCAATAGCGAGAAGCCATCCCCAATCAGGGATGGCTTTTTCGATGGTACGTGCCGTAGCGGCGCCGATCTGGCCGGGAGTAACATCGTAGCGCCGGTGGGTACGTACCCAACCGGCAATCTGTTCCCGTTGCGCTGCGGCACTAACGCCGTTACTGGCCGGTGAGCCGGTAGGTACGTCACCGTAGGCGTACAGGGCCAGCGTATCCTGCACAGGTAGCCAACCCGAAGTAGCAAAGCGGCCCGTGGCCTTATACGAGCGGGTGTTTATGGGATCGGGCTGCAGGGGCAACGTGTCTGTGCCAACGCGCAACCGGGCGGGCAACGTACCTGCGTTATTTACCTTAAAGTGAGCCGGCTGATGCGTCAGAACAGGGGCCTCGACCTGGATATTATTTTTTCCCACTGGCCGAAGTTGAGCCAGCACAGACTGCCAGAGCCGTGCATAGGTAGTGGTGTCACCGCTGAGCCGAAGCTGGAATGTCTCGGTAAGCAGGCTTACGGCTACCCGGCCACTACCCAGTTGCACCGCAACAGGATACCCCGCAACAGGCAAAGTGCCTGGAACGGGTTGAAACCGAAACGGCAGGGCCGTTAGATCAGGACTGATACGAACCGTGTCTTTTCCGGGAATGCGACGTACCTGCAGGCCCGTCCGCAAGGCCCGATTAATGGCTGTCACTTCCACATCAGGGCGGGTCAGGTTGATCACCAGCACGCTCTTTCCCGCTGCCAGCGCTTTGCTAACAGCCTGATTGGTCACGTTGGCCGGGTCAGTAACGACCAGGTCAGGCAGGGCGCTGGTGGTTGCTTTATTGATGGTCAGTTCACTACCAATCCCTTTCGACAGGCGGTTGGTCAACTCAACGGCGTTTCCCTGCTGACCCAGCCAATCGGCCAGGGCGCGGGTTTCGAAATCGGGGGCATCGAGTACGAACCGGACGCGTAGCTTTTCAGCAGGTCGGGCCATAAAACGCAGCGTATCGAGCACCGTTTTATCAAGGGCAAGTGTCAGTTGGGTACGTCCCTGCGAGAAGGCTACATACGACAGTCTGAACGACTGATCATTGGCCGCCAGACGGGTGCTGTCTACCGTTTTCTGCCCAAACCGTAGTCGGAGCATGCCGCCTTCCGCCGTATTGATCCTGCCTGAAACCGTTTGCCTTTCTCCCTGCCGAACGATGCCGTTCCAATGAATTTGCTGAAACTGCCCAGGTACGTTGTAGGGGTTCCAGATCACCACCTGCCGTGCTAATTTGGCTAGTTCATTACCCGGAAAATCCTGACCAAGCAACCACACGGTATCAACGGGTACATTGGTTGTCAATGTCCGGAATTCACTGGCAGTCAACGTCGTCCTGATACCCAGGCTGGCTGCCGTTGCCCGTACCTGATCGGCAGGGACATTATCGGCGGCGATCAGCAGTTTGCCCGAAGGCAGCGTCTGTTGCCAGCGTGGCTGAAGCCAGAGCCCCAGCACAGCCAGCCAGAGCAGCCCGTGTAACCCGATCCGAATCGCTTTACGGTTGGTACCGACTCCCGATTTCCGACTAATGAGCCAGATCGGCATGACCAGCAACACCAGTAATAGGGCAGCCAGTAACCAGGTTTCAGCTACGTTCCAGTCGAGGGGGGGAATGGTCATTACGGGAAAAATTATCGTATATGGTTTTTACTTGTTGGTGCTTTGCTACTTACACGCTGTACCGTTTCCCGGTGGTGCAGGTTGCATGCCCCCATTACTTCATACCGCGCCAAAAGGCATCTTCGAGGCGCTTGTCGGCTACCGGCGCAGACCGCCCGCCATCGGCAGAAGCCGGTGCGAATTGGGCCAGTTTGGTCTGCAACTGCGCCACTGCCAGCGCCGACAACCGCTGCCCCGATGCAAGCCGTTGCAGATCAGCAAGTACCGACCAGTTAGGCATTCCGCTTCGCATTAGGGGGCCGCTCAGGGCCGTGCTCAACTGGCTTACCTGCTGGCGTTGAACAGGGGTTAATGTCGGCAGATCAACCAGACCCAGCACCTGCGCTACCAGCATGGAAACGGGCATATCGGCGTAATTCCGAGTCAACAGATGCTTGTTGGGTACGTCGCCCAGCTCGCCGGTAAGCCGGGTCTCTTTTTCTTTCAGTGGCGGCGGGTCGTAACCGCTTTTCTTGGCGTAGGCACGCGCTTTCTGCTGGGCTATTTTTAGGTATTCGAGCGCTTTCACTTCATACGGACGCGCTTTTTCGGGCTCATACAACCGCAACTGCAACTCCGACTGCCACATCTGTTCCAGCGCCATTTTCAGCAAACTCCGTGTCGATTGCTCATAGAAGGTGTTCACCTCGCCGTTGTCATGGTTGTGAACATACTGCTCCATCATAGCAGCCAGCGGGTCTTTTTCTTCGCCCGGTTTTCCCCCATGGTCATGGTCGTGATCGTCATGACCGTGGTGCTCGCCTCCTTTCTCATGGGTTTCGGCCGGGCCGCCGTTCGGGTCTTCCTGCGTATCGTGTTTGTGCACGTAGCCTTCCAGCAGATCAGCGTCGTTATCGGCCAGCGGGGTGTGGCCACCAATCTGATTTTCAAACTCTTCGCCCATATATTGCCCGTACCGGAGGCGCAGCACTTTCTGATCAAAACCAATCTCGTTCGACTCCGTATTGAAGGCTTTGGCGGCCATCTTCTTCCGTTTGGCAATCAGCTTATCCGTGTCGATGATAATCTGCCGCTGGCTCCGGAAATATTCGGGCATGATGTTGACGGCCATTGTGGCCAGTTCAGCCTCTTCGTTACGGGCCGTATCTTTAAACACCACGAAATAGGTGTCCGACTTGGTCAGTTGCGGCTCGGGCTGACGGTTGTCGATGGCGGCCCAGTAGTAATACAGTTCATCGCCGGGCGCAAACCCAAGCTTCGCCAGATCGAGCGTATGGCCCGCCTGCGCCGTTCTGAACGGCCCGCTGCTAACCGGAAAACGAGTCTCGCGGAACTTCACGTTCTCGCCCGAACCACGGGCGAGTGTGGCTACGATAAACGCCTGCTGTACCCGAAAATCATCTGAAATCTGGGCCGTTACCCGAACCTGCATCGATTCACCCATGCGATGAAAGCGATACAGCTCTTTCGCCGCCGGCTTGATCACCGGCGGCACATCGGGCCGGGCATCGAGCCGGTAGAAATCCGATTGGTAGATTAGCGAATCGCGGTTGGCAGGTGTTTTCCAATACGCTCGAAGCGCGTAAAGGCCCGAGTTCAGCAGCCGGTCCTGATACTGAAAACCCGCCTGCTGACGAGCAAACGGAATTTCTTCGCCCCGGCTGTTCACCAGTTTCACGGCAGTCCGATTCATCTCGCTCAACGTTACTTGCCACGTTAACGTAGAACCAACATAGGCCGTTACGTTCAGATCAGCCCCAGTCCGGGTGGGCAGGTCGGTGTAGGCTGGTGGCTGAACGGTAAGCTGAGCTGATCGGAACGTGGGCGGCAGAATAGGGATCGCTTTTTCGGCCATTTGCCTGTCAGCCAACCGCGTAGCTTCATTAGCGCGCTTACCGGCTGCGGTTGGCCAGAAGCGGAAGGCAGCAAAAACGGCTCCCGACGCAAGCAGCAGGAGCAGATACGGCCGCAGATTCTGAAAGGCAACCAGCGGACGGGGCGTTTGGGCAGCCTGCTCGGCCAGGCGCTCGAGTTGCAGTTGTTCAGCCAGATTCGGGTGTTCTTTGGTCAACAGCGGCAGGCTGTATTCGGTCTGGCCCAATGTTTTATGCAGGTGTCCGATGGCTGCTTCCCGCTTTGGTTCAAACGCTCCCAGCCACCACGCCGCGCCAACCGAGGCCAGCACCAACGTACCCAGCACCAGGCCAATACCCACGGAAAACAAGGAGACCGGCAACGCAACTGACACACCGATCAACAGGCTTTTCAGCACGCTGTTGGTGTATAGTTGCGTAGTAACCGAACGGATAAGTTGATGAAGTGGCTGCATAAAAAAGTAATACCGACGCTCCAGTTTCGATAGTAATAGTTAGTCTATCCAACGCCCGACGCTGGAGCGCCGGTATCAGTTAATCAAGCCTGTCGCTGAATGGCCAGATACCGTTCAACCAGCAGCAATCCTAAAAATAACAGCAGCAGACCAGTCTGTAGCCAGTTTACTGGATGGGCGGCGGTAGCGACCGCATCAATGGATTTGTCGGCAACAAACAAACCCGCCAGTTGGCTGCGAGGTAATGCAGGCGATCCGGCCGACAGGCCCAGATGGGTAATCAGCTGACCAGCAAGCCACTCTGGCAATTGGCCGTCTGTTACCCAGTCGCTTGTCTGGGGCGTCAGTGGTTCGGGTACGTATCCGATATTCGTCCGATCCGAATTACCCGACTGACCAGTAATCGTGTATAACGTACCTGGCGTTGGCGTTGCAACTGGCCGGTCTGTCAGCACCCAGGCATAGGTTACGCCCGGCGCAGATTGATTGTCGATCCTAAATGGAAGGCCATACACCGCCGTAATTGCGCCAAGCGCTGCCTGCACGGTGTTGCGTTCGTCGGCCTTCCGAAACTGGAGCAGCACCCGAAGTGGTGCCGTTGCCACTGCTTTTGCAGATGCCGACCCGGCCGTCGATATGCCGAGGCGATCGTCTGTACCAATGGCCAACTGCTTACCCGATGGCAGCGCAACGTACCTGGGCGACGTTTTTTTTGCAGGCACATCGGCGGTATGCAACATGAAGCCAGCCGGTACGTGCAGGCGCGGCGCCTCAACCCATTCGGGGTCATTGCTCAGGTACGTATGTAATTGGATGGCGGGTTCTGTCAGTTCATTAATAGCTGTTTGCCACTGAAGCGGATTAGGCGGCGAGGCTGATGGTAATTCAGTCAGTGTCACCACGGGCGTTACCGGCGTAGTAGCCCACATTACCCGTTCTTTCTTTGCCAGCGCCTGTTCCAGTTCAAACCGGTATGCGTTGGTCACAGTGGTATTTGGTTCAACCAAATGGACTTTACGCCCAACCGGGACCGTTTCATCTTTTTTAAAAGAGGGACGTGCCAGCAACAGGGTCAGGGCTATCAGCAACAGACAGCGCACTAGCAACAGCAGCCAGTTATCAAACCGAAATCCGCGTTTGGGCGGCTGGTTGGGCGTTTCGAGCCAGCGCAACATAGCCCAGGGCATTGGTTTGGCCTGTTGCTGGTGCCAGAAATGGAGGGCAATCGGCACGGCCACAGTTAGCAAACCCCAGAGAAGCGACGGATGTTGAAACAGCATATTGGTTGGTACTGGTCATTAAGTGGTCATCATACGTTACTGTCATTTGTTGTTTCAGGAAGAATGACCACCAATGACGACTTAACGACAGCGAAGCGTAATGACTATTTTTTCATCAATAATTCCTGCATAACCAGCGCGGGCGGGTCGGTCAGCAGGGCACGAACCCGACTCAGGTACGGCAAATGCAATTGCTCGTTCAGCGTCTGGAAGTAAGCTGTTGCCGCCGATCGTACCTGCGCCTGAACAGCCTCCGACTGTACTTCAACCGTTTGGCCGGTTTCCAGATCCTGAAACTGATAAAATCCGCTCAGGTTGAACGCCACTTCCTGTTGACCCAATACCTGGATGAGCAGCACCTCGCGGCGTGGTGTGGCGGCGGCCCGTAAAAGAGTCAGCCATTCATCGTTTAGTTGCAGCAGGTCGGATACCAGCACGAGCAGTTCGGTCTGGTTACGGCGTTGGCCCGGCAGCACCGGCACCGTATCAGACCAGCCACCGGCTGCTTTTACGCCCGCCAACGTACCCAGCACTTTCTGAAACGCCTGTTTACCCGGAGGCACCAGGGCATCGATCGTTCCGTTTTGCAGGCCGTATAAACTCAGTTGATCACCCTGCCGGTTGGCGATGTAGGCAATAGACGCCAGCAGCACCCTGGCGTAGTCGAGGCGGCTTACGGCTCCTTCGGTGTAGTTCATCGAACCCGACAGGTCGAGCAGTAACCGTACCTGATGGCTGCTTTCTGTTTCCGACTCGCGCACCAGGTGTTTATCCGTTTGGGCAAACCGTTTCCAGTCAATCCGCTTCGGATCGTCGCCGGGCCGATAGTCGCGGTACTGCGCAAACTCCACACCCACCCCCGACCGGCGGCTTCGATGTAACCCCAGCGTCATTTCATCGCTGACGAGTTGCCCCACCAGCGGAAGGTTATTGAGTTTAACGAGTTCGAGAGCGGTCATTTTGCTGATGAAGCGTACAGAGCAGAATACATAGCTAAAGCTACAAAGCTGCTACAATTGCCACGCATCCGGCCTCCCGTAGCCAGCAAAATTTATATAGATACGCGGTTTGATCCTATCTGCCTGCCTCGTTCAGCGGTTATCTTCTTCTTTCCATGGTAAATACAGGCCCTGTAACGACCTGCTGTACTGTGCTTCTGTCGGCCTATCCTTCTGGTCGGTTCAACGTTATCTCTCTATAAAATCGCCCTTGAACGCGTCAGAACGGACTGATACGAACCAGCCCCTTCTGCATAGACTAGGCTGTGTACGTCTATTAAAAGTAGAGGTTGAGGATTGGCGTGCTGCCTGAACTAAATACCTCGTAGCTAACCAGCCGATTCAAATTGAACCGGACACCGTCAACGACGATAAAGTCTCCGGCAAAACTAAATACGCCGTATTCCACCTGTGCGGTGCCAATATAGACCCTGGCAATACGCGTGGTCGACGTAGACGAGGGAAGTTCTGCCTGAATCCTGGTAGCGGTTTGTTGACCAAACGACACCACCTCATCTTTTTTGCAGGCGCTCAGTGCGCTGCCGAGCAGCAGGATCAAAACTAGTTTTTTCATAACCGGAACTGTTGACTTATTGACGTTCGATGTAAACACTCACTATCCGAAATTGCCTTTTAAAACTGAGCCATTTGTCAATAAATTATAAACGTTATGATATGGTCTTAAAAACGATGTATCTGGATCAACTTCCTGAATAGCCCTTCGGATTGCCGTATAGATCCTGAATACGCGTTCCAATCCTTCTTTCTCCAAATCAGCCTCTGGCAGTCCGCCAACATGAGGTGACCAGGTATATGAACCGCTAGTTTCAATCCTCCTTTCTCTGGATTAGCCTCTGTGAGATTGTCTCCTAGGCACTGTCCGGCCAAACAGGACCACCTCATAATTCTTGAAAAGTGACACAGGCTGTCATAAACTGGCGGCGTCATGTTTACTGTTAATCGGTTGTACATTCGTTCATCGCCTATGCCAATGACCACCAACCACCCATCTATTTCCGAAACCCCCGATGTTTTCATTGTCAATGGCATCGCTGTTCCTAAAATGAAGCGGGGGCAGATACACACCTATGACCCCGCAATCATTAAGGCTATTGGCCCCGATCTGTTCTTTTAACTGGTTGGCCCTAAAGAAGCATTACCCATCCCTGATTTAGGCTTTTCTGATGCAGAGTGGGACAACATGGAAGAAGAAATTCACTCTGATCAATGATCTTCGACATGAATCTGGTTATCCGATATGTCAGAACGCAGACCCTGCTGCCCATTCGCGTTGTCATTCCGATTGTAGTTGTCGGTGAATTGGAAGCATTATCCCTGAAAAATGGTTGGGGTTATTAAGAGTAAAATTCCTACAACACCTGATCGATTCGTGCCCTATCGCTGATCTGAATCGGGAAGTGACGCGCATCTACGCCGAGATCGATGCGTTCAGTCGAGGCAAATCGAAATAGATGCCTTTACCCTAAGGAGTTACCGCCCGTAATATGGGCAAAAACGCCCTCTGGATCGCCGCCCTTGCTTTATATCTCGACATGGAATAACACACAGCCGATAATGATTTTGATCATCTGATTTACAGCGCATTAAAATTGATCAAGCACAATGCCTGATCGTCATTCACACCTCAAACTTCCCAATTCTACCCTTCAAATACGCCCGAAAATCGTCGGGGGTGTCGATACGTACCTGACCGGGCAAGCCAAGCACGAACCGGCCGAGGCCAATTCAGCTACGTACCTAACCATGATAACGATACGGAAAGTCGGTATCGTCGCGGTCCCGGCTGGTGTTGGGGGGCGTACATTCCAGAAGTTGGGCTGACTGATTGAGGCTTTTACCGGGGCGCTGCTTGAGCAGACGAATAAGTTTGAGTACGCGGAGTACGTTTTGCTATGCAGCCAAGATGAGAAATAGTAGTGGTGTAGTTACGGTTAGGAGACACCAGTATACTCACAAGTCATCGAAGCAGCGATAAATTTTTAGTAATCGGTCGATGTAACGGCAGTGACAGGCAATTTATGAAACCAACGAAGTCTTCTCTCTTGTCATCCCGAGTGACGAGGGATCTTGGCGTTCTTTTAGGTAGTGCCTGGCCCTTTCATAAGGAACGCCAAGATCCCTCGTCACTCGGGATGACGAAAAAGGCCGTTTCTCTCACCTCCTTCTTGCTTCTCTTACCCTATTTCTTAACATCCCCTTGTTTCACAATTTCGCCGATCACCTTATCAGTTGTAATCCCCTCTGAATCGGCGCGGAAATTCAGTGCGATTCGGTGGCGGAGAACAGGGTAGGCCAACGTTTGTATATCTTCAGGAATCACCGAGAAACGACCATTCAATACGGCGCGGGCTTTAGCGCATAGAATCAGGGCCTGTCCGGCGCGGGGGCCGGCGCCCCAGTCGCACCATTGTTTAACGAACGGCACCGGGCTATCGGCCGGGCGGCTGCTACGCACGATCTTATTTACGTACCCCAGCAACTCGTCGGAGATGAACACCTGCCGGGTCAGCGTCTGCAGGTCCAGTACGTCATTATCCGTCAAGATCGTGTTCAGCACGGGGCGGTCGGTACCGGTGGTGGCGCGGAGTACGGCCAGTTCTTCCTGTTCCGACGGGTAACCGAGGCGGATGTAGAGCAGAAACCGGTCGAGCTGGGCTTCGGGCAGTGGGTACGTTCCCGCCTGTTCAATCGGGTTTTGCGTGGCAATGATCAGAAATGGTTTTGGCAGCGGATGGTCAGTGCCCGCGTAGGTCACCTTATATTCCTGCATGGCCTCCAGCAGGGCCGCCTGCGTTTTAGGTGGCGTCCGGTTTATCTCATCGGCCAGCACTACATTGGCGAAGATCGGCCCCCGGTTGAACTGGAAGAACTTCTTACCGGTATCATGGTCTTCTTCCAGCACTTCAGTTCCTACAATATCGCCGGGCATGAGATCAGGCGTGAACTGAATACGCTTGAACGACATGCTCAGCGTTTTTGCCAGCGTGCTGACCAGCAGCGTTTTAGCCAGCCCGGGCACGCCCTCCAGCAGGCAGTGACCGCCAGCCAGCAGGGTGATCAGCACTTCGTCGATGGCTTCTTCCTGACCAATAATAACTTTACCAATCTCTGCTTTCAGTAAGGGCAGTTTGGCAACCAGTGATTTGTAGTGTTCTGTATTCATAGAAAAGAGGGAGAGAAGGAGGAAAGGGAGGAGGGAGTAAAGGGAGCTTCGCTTAAATAAGAATGTCTGTTGATGGGGCGGAGCTCCCTTTACTCCTTCCTCCCTTTTCTCTTCTCCTCCTTTTTTAAATACTCGTTAAGGCATGAACCACAATATTGACCCCGAACTTGGTGTTGTCTTCGGCCAGGAAACGTTTGTTGCGGAAATCATAATCCCACTCGCAACCGTAGTCTTTATTACTATAGAGCACCCCGATACGCCCGTTGATCAGGATAGCCTTCAGGTAATCGTGCACCAGATCGTCGCCCCAGCCGTTTAGCTCGAACGAGGTAGTTGGCGGGCCATCGGGAAACTTAAAAAACGATTTGTAGAGGGGGTGATTATTCGGGATCTTCTGCAAAGCTTTCGGCCCAAAGGTGCGGGCCATCTCCTGCTCGAACGATTTGGCAAACAGGCCGTCGATGTCATGGTTGCAGTCATCGACGAACACGAAACCACCATTCTGCACGTACCGCTTGAAGTGATCGCGTTCGACAGCCGAGAACTCAACCAATTTGTGTCCGCTGAGGTAGCAGAACGGGCTTCGAAACAAGTCGTTGCTGTTGAGCTGCACCACCCGCTCCTTTTCCTCAACCGGAATGGTCGTGTACTCAATCAGCGAATGTAGGATGTTAGCGGGCATCCGCTGGTCAGTGTCCCAGTCGCCGGAGGTATATTGGATGCGTGTGAAGATGAAGGGTTTCAAGAGATTCCAAAGAAAAGACATATTAGACTTTTCTCATAGACCAAGATAATAAATAATTCTCTGACGAAAAAAATTGTAATTATTCCAAGATTTAGTTGCTAGCTGTCAGAGACACAGCCCTTTGCTGCTCAGCGATCGGTTTACCCCTACACTAGTAATCGGATAGCACGTCATCGTAGCTATAATAGACGGTTTTTATGGGTCGGTTGCCTGCTGACCACGCTGACGAAACTTTCGTGAAAAATTATCGGCCTATTTTCAAATCGTGCAACTTTTTACTCACTACCGTCGTTTTACCCATAACTATCGCAAAAATCCCGTCGGCACTCCGCCAACGGGATTTTTGCTTTTACGCGTTGCCGTAGTCCTCAGCAGAACGAGCCTAAACTATTCTGAAAAATTATCGGACTATGTTTAGCACCTGAAACTTTTAGTCCGCTTTGGTGGTTTTACCCATAACTATCACGAAAAGCCCGTCAGCACCCCGCCGACGGGCTTTTTGATTTTTGTTCAGCTGTACGTATGAAGCTGGGCCTAACTCATTTGCGCTCAACCATGAAAGACCCCGTTTCACCATTCGACTGGCAACGCATCTGGCTGCACGAGTATCCTCTAACGTACCTGGGCGAAGTTGCTTTCCGTACCTTGTTCATGTTTGTGATCATTCTGACAGCGTTAACCGTGTCAGGCAAACGAGAGGTACGTCAACTCTCGATTTACGAACTGGTATTGTTGATTGGTCTCGGCTCGGCAGCGGGCGATCCGATGTTCTACCACGACGTTCCGCTTGGTGCAGCTGTGGTTGTTTTCATCGTGATCATGAGTTGCTACAAATTCATTACCCGGCTGAGCGATCGCAACGAAACCATTCGCCATAAGCTGGAAGGGGAGCCGGTCTATGTGATCGAAAATGGCCGTATCCTGACCGATAATTTTGATGACGAAGATTTGGGTAAAGAAGAGCTCTTTGTTGACCTGCGTCAGGCAGGAATTGAGCAACTAGGTGAAGTTCGGGTCGCCATACTGGAGCCAAACGGGCAGCTCAGTCTGTTCAAACAGCCCGACGACCAGATAAGACCAGGTTTACCGATTTTACCGAAAGACCTGGCAAAAGCCACCAAAACCATTGATGTTGCTATGCTGTATGCCTGTATCCGTTGCGGTAATACACAGACACTACAACCGGCACAAACGTGCGACTGCACCAACTGCCAGGATCAGTTATGGGTGAAGGCTCGGGGAAAATGAAAGTATTCTGAAAAATTATCGGTCTATTTTTAAATCGTGCAACTTTTTACCCACTACCGTCGTTCTACCCTTAACTACCGCAAAAAAGCTCGTCAGCATCTCGCCGACGGGCTTTTTTGCTTTCCGGCCAACATGGCGTCAAGCAGTTGTACGACGCTTCACTGTAACACGATGAATAACGGCTTCCGTATTGGGATGCAGGCGAGGAAGTTGAGATCGTGAAAATTTTCCGAAAAATTATCGGACTATGTTCAGCACCTGAAACTTTTGGGCCGCTTTGGTGGTTTTACCCATAACTATCACAAAAAGCCTGTCTGCTCTCAGCCGACAGGCTTTTCTGTTTTCATAGAACTTTCCTTTCTGATTCACAAGATTGCTTACCCGTCAGCAAACTCCTTCGGCGACGTACCTGTGAACTTTTTAAACGCCCGGTTGAAAGTTGCTTTTGAGTTGAAGCCACAGTCGAGCGCGAGGCCCAGGAAACTCAGATGCGCATTGACCGGCTCACGTATCTGCCGCTTGAATTCGTCGACTCGGTACTCATTTACAAAATCATTGAAATTTTTGCCCGCCCCTGCATTGATCACCTGCGAGAGAATGACCGGATTTGTGTGCAGTCGCCGGGCCAGATCGGGTAACGCAAGGTCTGGCTCCAGATACGGTTTTTCGGTGCGCATGTAATCGAGCAGGCCCGCGAGTCGCTCGGGCAGGTCGGGCAGCATTGGCCCTTTTGTTACTTCATCGGGCAAGGCCACAGGTACGTTCGCCGCTGGGCCTGCGTCTATCTCTGCGGTTGTCAGAGCAACCTGAACCGGCATAGTAGGAAAGGTATCGGCCAGATCTGGTTTAAACACCAGTTTTCTGGTGACCTGTGCGTAGCCATTGATGCTGACGTAATAGATCAGAAAAACCCCGGCCAGATCACCCCACCAGTCTTGCCAGAACGACAGGTTTAGCCACAGATCAACTAAGGTTACGGCCAGGCTGAATGTCACGGTTGCGGTTAGGGCAATCAGAAAGTTGCGGTACCAGCGGAAACTGATCGTGTCGGTCTCAGAAAACTGGTGCTTGATCCATTGCCGGTACCCCCGGTAGAGCTGAAACGACCAGTAGAGATACAGGTATTGCTGCACCTCGCCGCCGATGAATTCCAGGTCGTTGATGCCTTTGTCATGGACGTTCATTTCCCACTGCCTCACAAAGTCGGGACCCTGCGCAAAGATGAGGATATGGTAGGCCCAGTGAATAACAAACGGTAGTGCGTGCCAGGCATCGCGGGGACGAAACCGGAAGGTAGCGTCGAACTGACTTTTCAGGTAAAAATAGATCAGCGGAGGCAGCAGGAAGGAAATGGTGCGCGGAAAGAATTCCAGCTCTTTCCACAGAACCTCGATACCGCCGAAACCCAGCATATAGACCCAAATCTGAAAACAAAGGCCCACAAGCACCCAACCCAGCAGCTTGTCAGACAACCGCTCTTCACGGTATCCTCTGATCCACAGAAGAATAGCATATAACCAGCCCTGAACGAAGCCGAACAACAAAGGAGTTGAATAAACTGAGAAATAGAACGACATGGACGTATTGGTATGAACAGGCCTATGGCTATACTAATCGAGATCGATTATCCGACCAGCGTCTTCTTTTTTCACAACCAAAAAAGGCAAACCACTATCGATCCGTTTACCGCTCATGACTATGCTGACGTCGTCGTCATTGGCTAGATAAAGCTTTGTATCGGCAGGGAACGAGAATTTTTTATTGCCTTTAGGTAAGATCGTAAAGATATTGGTTCCGTTGCCTCGCTCGCCAGGTTCGTAACTGATCAGCGCGATTTTTCGGGGCAATAAGCTCGTATTGTGAAGCACAAACGTGATCCGGTTCGGTGTTGCGCTGGCCGTTGGCTGTTCATTCCGTGTTTTATCGGTCGTGACATCGCCCGTTGTCAGGGTTTTGCCGGCGTCAGCCTCCGTGACGGTCAGGATGAGCCCTTTTGTTGTTTCGCCGTCGCTGCTAAAATAAAGCTTCGAGCCAACCGGCCAGCTACACGGAACGGTTTCGCGCCTGTTCATGGTGAATCCATATGCTATCCCCGGTCCTTCAACCCGGAACATGCGGTGGTAGCCCAGTGTATTTTTGAGCATAAACGAAATACGGTCTGTGCTACCCAACGCAGCAACAGGTACGTTGACCGGCTGGGTAAAACTAGTGGCCGGGGAAGCTGCCATAAGCAATGACAGGACTACAAACAAGCGTCTTATTTTCATGGAAGTGATTCGTTTAATTTACAGATTACCTTTTGTTTTAATGCGCTCAACACCGGTGTTGTCTTTGCGCTCGCGGACGCCCTTTACTTCGTTGTTGCCGAAGCGGTAGCTGAACCGGATCGTGGCGCGGCGGCTTTCCCATTTGCGGTAAATGTCGAACTGCGCGCCACCGGCAAACTCACCGGCCTGTTTCCAGCGCATGGTGTTCAGCAGGTCGTCGATGCCGAAGCTGACCCGGCCGCGACCATCCATCACTTTCTTCTGCACGTTCAGATTCAGCGCGCCCAGGCCGCCAATCTGGTAGATCGTTTGCCGGGTTGGTGCATTCCAGAAGCCCGATATCTGCGCTTCCCATACGTTCGAGAGCGTGAATGAGTGCTGCATGTACCCCTCGAAGGCAAACGCCCGCTGGTCGAACGCCTGGCCGGTGGTGATTTCACCCTGATACCGATTCCAGGTAGCACCGGCATAGAGGTAGGCATTCCACCACTTTTTGATGGGTATCGGTGTGTTCAGCGATAGGTTCAGCACATTGGCCTTGCCCACGTTGGCCACCGTCTGGTAGGCGGTCAACCCCTCCTGACGAATTACATCGGTCGAAAAATCGCTGGTACTGCTGTAGGCCACTTTAACGGTCATGGACCATTTGTAGGTGTAGCTCAGTTCGGCGTTGTGGGTGTAGGTAGGCCGCAGGAACGGGTTGCCGCGCTGACTGGTATACGGGTCGATCTGGTACACAAACGGATTCATATCCTGGTAGTTGGGCCGACCGATACGCCGACCGTAATTCAGGGAAAGCTGCCCGTTTTTCGATACCTGATACTGCACGTAAGCCGTTGGGAAGAGATTCAGGTACGTTGTATCCGGGCGATTGACGATGCGGTTCAGCAAATCGGTCGACCGGCCGTTAACCGTCGAGTTTTCGGCCCGAAGCCCCGCCTGCATGGTCAGCTTACCCGTTTTCCGGTTCAGCGACGCATAGGCGGCCGTCACGATTTCGCGGTAGGTGAAGCGGTTGGTTCGGGTTGCATCGGGCCGGTTTTCGAAGCCCGTAAAGGCCAGCAAGTCGTTGTTGGTATCGACGTCAGTGTGCTTAAACCCTGCTTCCAGTGTTACCGAAGCATCAGATTGGCTCCGACTCTTCCACTCCTTCGTCAGATCAGCCCTGAAGGTCAGAATCGTAATATCGGTGTTGGCGTCGAACCGGTTTTGGGTACTGTATAACGGCCGGCGATCAGCGTCGACGAAGTCACTGCTGATGCGGCTGGGGGCCGTGTTGGCAAAGTTGGTATAATCGGCATCCACGTACAGGTTCATGCCCAGCGTGTCGGTGTACTGGTAGTTGAGCGCCGCGTTGATCCGGTCATTGTTACTTGGGCTGTCGACCCGGTTTGTCAGGCTCGAATCGGGTGTGGTACGCTTACCGAAAATATCCGTAGTGGTATAGGTGCCAAACTGATTGCTGGCCCTGTTGCCCGCTACAATCAGGCCAACGGTATGGCGGGTGCCGATGGCGTAGTCGGCACCGGCTTTGTAAACGACTGCCCGCGTGCCGTCGGAATCGAACCCGCGCTGGGCAAACCGCGTCCCCGTCAAATACCGGTTGATGCTTACGTTAGTATTCTGGAAATTATCGCTCCCCGACAGGTTGCCGAACAGGTTCAGCCGTTTGGCGCGGTAGTTCAGGTCAACGGCGGCATTGGCACGATAATGATCGCTCTGGCCGTAGCCCGCCGAGGCGTTGCCATTCAGGCCCAGACTTTTGTCGCGCCGGAACTTGATGTTGATGATACCCGCCCCACCCTGTGCATCATACCGCGCCGAGGGGTTGGTGATGAGTTCAACCGTGGCGATGTTGGCCGCTGGCGTTGCCCGAAGCAGGTTAGCCAGATCACGCGACGACAGGTTAGCCGGCTTCCCGTCGATATACACATTTACGCCCTGCTTGCCCGCCATGCGCACGTTATCGTTCGGGTCGATTACCACGCCGGGGGCCTGCTGCAGCAGTTCATAAGCTGTTTTGCTCTGTGCCGACGCGTTGGCCGCCACGTTCAGCACCGTCTTGTCGGCCTGCTGGTCTACGTACGGTTTGCTGGCCCGAACCGTCACCGTTTTCATTGCCTGCGCCGACGACCGAAGAACAATAGGTTCCAGGTACGTTGCCTGTCCTGCGTACACCGATACTACGTTAGTCGTGGCATCAGTCATGCCTACAAACGAAGCCTGCACCCGGTAGCTGCCCGCAGGTACGTTGCCGAACGTAAAGCGGCCCGCTTCATCGGCCACGGTGCCTTTTACGAAGGTAGAATCGGCCGTCCGAAGCAATTTCAGAGCAGCAAATGAAGCCGGTGTATTCCCGGTATTCTGGATGGTACCCGTAATGGTCTGGGCTGAAGCCGAAAGCAGAACGAACAGAAAAAGCGTGGAGTAAAGTAAGCGTGCCATTGGTCGGATCATCAGCGGCATGTTGGTCGACGTTGGCCAGTTAATGCGCTGATTGATGATCCAAAGGTGGCCGATGCTCCTCCCCCACTCGCCTCATCATTAATTTGAGACGGCTCAGATTATAAGTTGAGCCCTCAAACGCGGCCCAACGGCCTCATTTCCGACCTTGTAGGTACGTTACGGCACGTTCCAACACAATGTCTTTGCCGCTGATAACGTCTGCTACCGTCGGTTTCACCTCGATGTCTGGCAAAACACCGATGCCCACAAAATCACTACCGTCGGCATACGTGTCCCGTTTAGTACAGATCCGTGCCGATCCGCCACCCGGCATATCGAATGGTAGCGGCTGGCCGGTGCTGCCTGTGGACGGTGCACCGATGATCGGAATTTTACGCGTTTTCAGTTGCTTCACCAGGATGAGCATATCTTCAGCGGCCGACCCTGTACTGTTACCGGCCAGTATAACAGTGGGCACCAGCAGTTTCGGCCCGGTCGCGTCGTTCTCAAACGTATTCACATCGGCTTTGTACCAGAAATCACCTTGCGCCGTTTTGGCCGAACGGACATACCATTCGTCTGTTTTCAGCCGGGCCGAATCAACAGCTTCTTTCAGGGCGTAAGTACCCCATGCTTTGTAGGCCGCACGATGCTCGCGGGTTCGCCAGGCTGAGCCCAGCAACTCTTTCTGTTCCGTGAAGTAGTAGAGAATAGCGGCTCCGTTACCAGTATTACCCCCGCCGTTTTGTCGGATATCGAGAATGATTCCTTTGGCCATGCGTAATTGCGGGAGCATCGCTTTAAACTCATCGACTATTTTCTCGTTCCCGAAGGAGTTCAACTCAACCCGGGCAATGTCCCCTGGTAGCATAGTCAGGCTGGATAGTTTCGATTGGGCTACCCCGCTTCCATCGCCGTTGATCCAGGCCGAGCCGTTGCGTTCACGCTGCGAAAACAGGCGGGAGTTGTAGGCAATCACCTTGCCGGCTGGCGTGCGCAACGTCATTGGATAAATGGTAGTGGTATCGGCAGTAGCACTCCAGAGCCGAAACATGGCGCTGTTCCATTTTTCGTGTTCAGCCGAAGCCGATACGTAGGGAAAGACCTGCTGCTCGAGATACTGCCGGATGGGTTGCCCGTTCACCGTCAGCAGCTCTGACCCCACCGGCACCGAATCTGACAACCCTTTCAGCACCCGCGATACATACGGTTTCTGGTCGATGATCGTCCAGCGGAACGGAACATAGGTTGAGAACTGATAGAGCGACCATGGGCCGTTTATGTTGGTATGGCCGTCTTTAAGCAGGGCACAAAACCGCTCCAGCGTACGGTAGTACTCGAAGTCGTTTTTAGTGGCCAGTACCTGCGGAATATAAGCCCGGTATGCGCTGTCCCAGTTAATCTTAGCCTTGTCGAAATAAGCAAAATTGTACTTCGCTTCTGACCAGAAAGTAGACAGACCATAGAGTTTTTCAGTATCCGTGATGGTAGCCGAACGAACTACCTGCGCCCGTAGCAGCACGGGAAACAGTAAACAGAGTGACACTAAAAGAGCTTTCATAAGCCGTTTGGGTTAACTGTGCAGACTACCTGAACGATGCATGTACAGCAATAATCGTTGCGTTATCAAGTACTGAAAATCGGATTAATGTATGCTACCGGTTGTTTGTAGCAGATAAACAGCCAAAAAAGGCGGCTACTGCGTGATGTCTTCGCCTATCGACCGACCAATTTGAAGTCATAGTATGACACAAAAAAAGGGCGAACTGAAGTCCGCCCTGCAAAATAGTGTATCACTCTAAACTACTGAAATCAAGCTGGTTAACAAACTGAATGCTCAAGCATTGTACCCTACAGACGCTCAGTTTTCATCAGTTGCTGTAGCGTTTCCAGATTCAATTGCTGGTCAAATATGGCTTTTACGGGAATACGAAATCCCACTACAGTCAGGGCGTCAAGTGTGTCGTCAACAAATAGGACCGCCGCCGAAGCAAAGGCCATCGTGGCCTCATCTAGCTGATATTGCTCCAGCGATTTGCGTACCGGGTCAATAATCCAGTATTCGCGAACGCCGTGCGCGGCATAATCCTCAAATTTTATCCCCCTATCCCGGCCGGTCGTGCTCCTCGACAGAATTTCAACGATTAAGTCGGGCGCCGGATGCACCGTCGTTTCGTCATCGGACGTACTGGCTACTTCTTTGTTCCAAAAGCAGATATCTGGCCGCATCGGCGGCCCGATCATAATCGTTCCGTGTCAGGCTGACCAGTGCTTTCTCTGAGTCAACAGCGCCAAGATCGTTAAGCTGCACATACACGCGCAGTAGCATCAGTAAATTTTGTGTAGCGTCTAAATGTCGACGGCGCACGGGTGAGTGCATAATCACTTTGCCGTTGATAAACTCGGCTTTCACATCATCCGTCAGCCATTCGCGGAACGCACGACGCCGTTGTGTTTCATCATCCAGAATAGCCTGAACGCGCTCAATAACGAGCCGGGCACCAGGTGCTTCAAGCAAACGAGCAACGCGAGTGGTTAGCATGGCACTAATTTAACAGTTAAACGGAACAAGAAAGCGGGCACGGTCGAATGAGGCGTTTCCGCTCGACCTGTGCCCGCTTTGACTAGCCATCGACCAATCTAATCAGTGAAGCATTGTGCAGTGGGCTGCATTCCTGTCATCCCGACGGAAGGAGGGATCTTGAGTTTTATTTAACCTTTTTGTCAGGAAACGTCAAGATCCCTCCTTCCGTCGGGATGACAGGAGTGCAGCCCACCAACGTCTAAAAATTCACCTTGAAGCGTGTTAGGCAGCACATCTCTACACCGCGTCTGACAAGCTGCTGAACGTGAACTCGCGGATTTTCATGGGCGGAACCAGGTAGTTCGCATCGGATTCGGTGCTGACCACGCGCTCGGGTTTGCCCAGTGTTTCGAGGTTGTTGAGCATGATCACCGGGCTTTCGTTGAAGCGGAAGTTCTTCACGGCATGCTTGATCTTGCCGTTTTCGATATAGAACGTCCCGTCGCGGGTCAGGCCGGTCAGCAGTAGGGTTTGTGGGTCTACGGTGCGGATGTACCATAGCTTGGTCACCAGAATACCGCGTTGGGTGCTCTTGATCATGTCTTCGAGCGAGGCTGTTCCACCCGCCATGATCACGTTATTGGGGAATGGAACGGGCTTCACCCCTTTTTTCTGTGCCCAATAGCGCGAGTAAGCCATGTTTTTCACTACGCCTTTCTCAATCCAGCTCATCTTCTGCTGCGCCTGTCCATCGCCTGCCCAGGGTGAAGCGGGCAGTTCGGCGTTGGTCGGATCGGAGTAGATCGTTACGCGGGGGTCAACGATTTTTTCGCCAAGCTTGGTCTTGCCACCGGGCTTACTCAGGAAACTCCGCCCTTCATCGGCCGAGCGGGCATCCATGGCAAAGAAGATGTTTTCGAGGAGTACGGTGGCCGCCGTTGGCTCCAGAATGACGGTGTACTTACCGGGTTCCAGCGCTTTAGCATCGGCCGAAGCAGTCGCTTTCTGCATGGCGATGCGCGTAGCGGCGGCCGTATCGAGCTTGCTCACGTCGCTGAAGCCTTTGATAACGTACCCAGACCCTTTGCCATCGTCGGTCCGTACCGTCAACGAGAAGTTGACATTGGTATCGGGGTAGTAGGCGAACAGGCCTTTCGAGTTCATCATGGCCGAATAGCCGTGGTAATCCTCCATAAAACCGGCGGCAGTCAGTTTGGCGGCGCGGGTCAGTTCCAGGCTTTTGGCAACGGCCTCGGCGCGGGCATAGGGCGATAGGTTGGCCGTGCTGGCAAAATAGCCGCTGCTTTTCAGGTACGTTTGTGGCCCCAACACACCCACGTATTCCGGGTTTTCGGGTGCCAGTTTCGCCAACTCTTCAGCCCGGCGTACTACTTTTTCGAGCGAGGCGTCGTCGAACTCGTCAATTGTGGCTGTCCCAACTTTTTTACCGAATGCCGATTGTACCACCAGGTTCTGGTTCGTTTTGGCACCGCTCGTAGATACTTCGTTGCGAGCGTAACGGATATTTCCCCGCTTTTCGCCCGACAGGTTCACTTCGCACTCGTCGGCCTTCGAGTAGCTCAGCACTTTAGTGAGCAGGGCCTTAGCCTCCGCTTCAGATAAGATAATTGCCATATTAGGGAAGTTTACTGTTTACAGCAAACTGCACACAGTAAACTGATTTTTAGATTTTTCTAGCTGTATTGATCACATTGACACCGTTGAAACGCGTCGTAGACGAACCGTGCGATACGGCGCTGCTTTGGCTGGGCTGTCCTTTGCCATCGAAGAAAGAGCCGCCGAGGCGGTAATCCCGATCGTCGCAGATAGCAGAGCATGAGTTCCAGAACTCCTGCGTGTTCGACTGGTAGGCAACGTCTTTCAGCATGCCGGCAATCTGACCGTCTTTGATCTCGTAATACAGCTGCCCACCGAACTGGAAGTTATACCGCTGCTGATCGATCGAGAACGACCCATCTCCTACAATGTAAATGCCTTTCTTGACGTCTTTAATCATATCCTGCACTGACAGCGGCGTTTGACCGGCCGCCAGCGATACATTCGCCATGCGCTGGAACTGCACCGTGCCCCACGAGTCGGCGTAGCAACAGCCCTGCGATTCTTTTTCGCCAATGATTCCCACCTGATCGCGGATAGCCTGGTAATTAACCAGAATACCATCTTTTACCAGATCCCAGCGTTTTGTCTTCACCCCTTCGTCATCGTAGCCAACCGCCCCCAGCGAACCAACCTGTGTTTTATCGGCGAAGAAGTTGACTAGTTTGCTGCCGTACTGGAAATTTTTCGATTGCCACTTATCGAGCGTGGCGAAGGACGTACCGGCGAAGTTGGCTTCATAACCCAACACGCGGTCGAGCTCCAGCGGGTGCCCCACCGATTCGTGGATGGTCAACCAGAGGTGGCTGGGGTCAAGCACCAGGTCATATTTACCAGCCTCGACCGATTTGGCCGACAGCTTTTGTTTTGCCTGCTGCGCCGCTGCCGTCACGTCCTCGAGCATGTCGTAGCCCTTGTTATACCGCGTGGTGATGCCGGTCACTTTGTCGGCCGGATTTACCTGCAAGTATTCATAGCCCATGCCGACCGGGGCGCTCAGAGCATTCCGCGTCTCGAACTTACCCGATTTAGGGTCGATGCAGGTCACGTTAAAAATCGGCCAGATACGGTGAATATCCTGATCGGCATATGTACCGTCTGACGAGGCAAAGTACTTCTGCTCGTTGACCATAAACAACACCGAGTTCACGTAGTTGGCACCGTTTTTCATGGCCGCCGCGTTTACGCCAAGCAGCAAATCTACCTTTTCCTGAATGGGCACCTCGAACGCGTTTTTCTTGATCGGTGCTTTCCATTCCACCTCGCCGTAGCCTTTTTGTGGGGCCAGCTCGACGGGCTTTTTCATCAGGCGCGAGTTGGCTTTGGCAATAGCCACGGCCTCTTCGGCGGCACGCGCTACGTCGGCTTCGTTCTTGGCATCGACCAGGGCCGAAAAGCCCCAGCAGCCGTTGGCAATCACCCGTACACCCACCCCGTAGCTTTCGGTGTTGACGATGTTCTGCACTTTGTCTTCGCGCGTGATCACAAACTGGCGCAGGTAACGGCCAATGCGTACGTCGGTGTAGGTGGCTCCTTTTGCTTTCGCAGCAGTAAGCGCTGCGTCGGCCAGCCGTTTTTTTACGGCCACGTCGAGGCCACTCTCAAGCAGCACACTCGGATCGACAGATCGACCGAATGAGGATACGTTAGGTAACAGAATGCCAGCAGCACTCAGGCCCAGCATTTGATTAAAATGTCGGCGGTTCATTGAGGTTTTTGGTTGAAAAATGAAGGCTGGGTACGTTGGTACTTGCGTAGTCTTCCCCCGGCTAAAGATGACGATAACGGTACTGATGTTGCACGGTTGATTAAGCCGATCAGGTCCATTGAAGCCAGCTTACAAACTTTACGCATTTCGGCTAAAAGACCGCCGGAATTTACACAAACGGCGGTTAGGGTACTGGTCATTGGATGGTTATCGAATAGTGCTTTGTTGTTCACGAGGCATAACTACCCAATGATTCCGTTATCGCTTGCTTGTGGTCATTGATAACGAAGTAGTCAACCAATTGCTGACGCCCAGCCCTTCGACAGGCTCAGGGTGACACTCCCACCCAAGTTCGTCATGAACATGCTTGTGTGAGTTGTCACCCTGAGCCTGTCGAAGGGCTGGGCGTCAGCAATTGGTTGGCTACTTGTCAAGCCTACCTGGACTATACTGCGTCTGAGAGACTGGTAAAGGTGAAGTCACGGATTTTCATCGGCGGAATCAGGTTGCCGCCGGCCCGAACAGGCTTGCCCAGGGCTTCGACGTTGTTAAGCATGATGACCGGACTTTCGTTGAAGCGGAAGTTCTTCACCGGGAATTTTATCTGCCCGTTCTCGATATAAAACGTCCCGTCTCGGGTCAGGCCGGTATAGAGCTGGGTTTGTGGGTCAACGGCACGAATGTACCAGAACCGCGTAACCAGAATACCCTTATCGGTGCTTTTGATCATCTCGGCCAGCGACTGATTGCCACCCAGCATGATGAATCCACCCGGTCCCGGAATAGGCTGCACACCTTTCTTTTCGGCCCAGAAGCGCGAATAAGCCAGGTTTTTCACGATGCCATTCTCGACCCAGGTACGTTTCTCCTGCGGTAGGCCATCATTGCCACCGCCGCCGAAACGGCCACCGCCCCCGCCGCCACCAAAGGGTGATTGTGGCAACTCGAGGTTCATCGGATCAGAGATGATGGTAACGCGCTCATCGAACAGTTTTTCACCCAGTCGGGTGCCGCCACCTTTCTTACTCATAAACGAGCGCCCTTCGTCGGCTGAGCGGGCGTCGACGCTCCGCATCATGTTTTGCAGCAGTTCAACCGAGGCCGTTGGCTCCAGAATAACCGTGTACTTACCCGGCTCTAGTGCCCGTGCGTTTACCGATGCCATGGCTTTCTGCATGGCAATTTCGGTTGAGGCACGGGTGCTGAGTTTACTAACGTCATTTACGTCGGGATTGGCGTAGCCAGAACCGGTACCATCGGCCGTGCGCACGGTAATCGAAAAGTCTACGCTGGTCGATTTGTTATAACCGAACAGGCCTTTGCTATTGCCAATGGCTGTGAAACCGGTGGTGTCTTCCATGTACCCGGCCGCCGTCAGGTTTTTCTTACGGCAGGGGTCAATGCTATCGAAGGCAGCCTGCGCCCGAAATTCCGGGTTGATGTTGGCCGTGCTCTGAGCAAACGTGCTCGTGTCCAGGTACTTTTGCGGTCCCAGCATCGGCATATACTCCGGGTTTTCGGGTGCCAGCCGGGCAATTTCCTCGGCCCGACGAACCGTCTTTTCCAGCGAAGCATCGTCGAACTCGTTGATGGTGGCCGTACCCGACTTTTTACCAAATACCGACGTTACCGAAAGACCCAGGCTGTCAGATTCACCACTGGTCGACACCGAGTTACGGGCGTACCGAATATTGCCCCGGCGTCCGCCCGACAGGCCCACACTCATCTCATCGGCCTTGGAATAGGCAAGTACCTTATCGATGATTTTTTTAGCTTCTTCTTTTGATAGGATGGCCATAAACAGTTTACTGTTTATAGTTTACAGTTTACAGTTTGCCGTTTACTGTTGCTTCGCTATGGCACGACACGTACCTAGAGCAGCGCAACAGTAAACGGCAAACTGTAAACTGTAAACTGTTTTTAGATTTTCCGAGCTGTATTGATCACGTTGACACCGCTGAAACGGGCTGTAGCGCTACCGTGCGACACGGCGCTGCTTTGGCTTGGTTGCCCTTTGCCATCGTTGAAGGCACCGCCCAGCCGGTAGTCGCTTTCGTCGCAGACTGCTACGCAGGAGTTCCAGAATTCGCGGGTGTTGGCCTGATAAGACACGTCTTTCAGCATACCGGCAATCTGACCGTCTTTGATCTCGTAGAATAACTGACCGCCAAACTGGAAGTTGTACCGCTGCTGATCGATCGAGAACGAGCCGTCGCCGATGATGTAGATGCCTTTCTTCACATCTTTAATCATCTGCTCGACAGAAAGCGGTGTTTTGCCCGGAGCCAGCGACACGTTGGCCATCCGTTGGAACTGTACCGAACTCCAGTTGTCGGCGTAGCAGCAACCCTGCGATTCTTTTTCGCCAATGATGTGCACCTGATCGCGAATGGCCTGGTAATTGACCAGTACACCATCTTTCACCAGATCCCATTTCTTGGTTTTTACGCCTTCATCGTCCCAGCCCACGGCCCCCAGCGAATTGGGCTGCACCTTATCGGCAAAGAAGTTGACCTGCTTGCTGCCGTACTGGAAATTCTTCGACTGCCATTTATCGAGCGTGGCGAAGGACGTACCTGCGTAGTTGGCTTCGTAGCCCAACACGCGGTCGAGTTCCAGCGGGTGCCCCACCGACTCGTGGATCGTCAGCCAGGTGTGCGATGGGTCGAGAACGAGGTCATATTTACCGGCCTCTACTGATTTAGCCGTTAGCTTTTCCTTCGCCTGTTTCGCCGCCAGCGTGATATCCTCCAGCATATCGTAACCCGTATTATAGCGTGTGGTTATACCGGTTACTTTGTCAGCCGGATTCACCTGCAAGTACTCGTAACCCATGCCCATTGGGGCGCTTAGCGAATTACGCGTCGAGAATTTACCACTTTGCGGGTCAACGGCGGTTACCGTAAAGCTGGGCCCTATGCGGTGAATATCCTGATCGGCGTAGGTGCCATCGGTCGAGGCGAAGTACTTCTGCTCATTAACCAGGAACATCACGTTGTTCACGAAGTTGGCGCCATTTTTCATGGCGGCGGCATTACAGGCCAGCAGCAATTCGACTTTTTCTTTCACGGGCACCTCAAAACCGTTTTGCTTGATGGGCGCTTTCCAGCTTACCTCGCCAAACCCTTTTTGCGGAGCCAGTTGTACGGGTTCGGTCAGCAGCCGGGCGTTGGCTTTGGCAATGGACACGGCCGTTTCAGCCGCTTTGGCCACCACTGATTCGTTGCGGGCGTCGCCTACCGATGCAAAACCCCAGCAGCCGTTGACAATGACACGAACTCCTACCCCGAACGATTCTGTATTGATAATGCCCTGCACTTTATTCTCGCGGGTCAGCACCGACTGATTGAGGTAGCGGCCAATCCGAACGTCGGCGTAAGTGGCACCTTTCGCTTTGGCCGCGTTGAGTGCCGCGTCGGCCAACCGTTTTTTCACGGCAATATCGAGGCCAGGTTCCAGCAGGGCTTCGGCTGATACCGAACGGGCAAAAGCTGGCATCGTGGGTGCCAACATGCCTACGGCACCCAGGCCCAGCATTTGGTTAAAATCGCGTCTATTCATGGAAGAAGGAATTTTTTAGTTTTCAGTTTACTGTTTGCTGTCTTCTGTTGCGCTGCTTAGTAGCAAATCGTTGCGTTATAGCAGAGCAACTGAAAACTGTAAACGGCAAACAGTAAACACCTTTTTTACACTGCGTCTGAAAGAGAAGTGAAGGTGAAGTCGCGGATCTTCATGGGGGGAACCAGGTTACCACCCATCCGAACCGGTTTGCCAAGGGCTTCGAGGTTATTGAGCATAATGATCGGACTTTCGTTGAAGCGGAAGTTCTTCACCGGGAATTTGATCTGCCCGTTCTCAATATAAAACGTCCCGTCGCGGGTCAGGCCGGTATAGAGAAGCGTCTGCGGATCGACCGGACGGATGTACCAGAACCGCGTAACCAGAATGCCTTTTTCCGTGCTTCTGATCATGTCGGCCAGCGACTGCGTACCACCTTCCATGATGAAGTTGCCACCGCCCGGCGTAGCGTGAACGCCCTTCTTTTCGGCCCAATAGCGCGAATACGGCATATTTTTTACCACGCCTTTCTCAATCCAGGTCACTTTTTCCTGCGGCCGACCGTCGCCACTGAACGCCCCGTTGGGTACGTCCAGATTCGTGGGATCAGAATAGATCGTTACGCGTTCGTCGAACAGTTTTTCGCCCAGTCGGGTGCCGCCGCCTTTCTTGCTCAAGAACGAACGTCCTTCGTCGGCCGAGCGGGCGTCCATCGACCGCACCATCGCGTTCAGCAGCGACGCATCGACGTTGGCCACCAGCGCCGCCGGTTCCAGAATAACCGTGTACTTCCCTGGCTCCAGGGCCCGGGCATTGGTCGAGGCCATGGCTTTCTGCATGGCGATTTCAGTGGCCTCGCGGGTGTTGAGCTTGCTCACGTCGGTTACGTCGCGGGTCGCGTACCCAGAGCCCGTACCATCAGCTGTACGCACGGTGACCGAGAATTCGACTGATGTTTCGCGGTTATAGGCCGACAATCCTTTGGTGTTGCCAATGGCGTTGAACCGGGTCGAATCTTCCATATACCCGGCCGCCGTCAGGTTTTTCTTCCGGCAGGGATCCACGCTGTCAAACGTCGCTTTGGCCCGGTAGTCGGGGTCCATGTTGGCCGTGCTTTTGGCGTACGGATCCGTTTTCAGGTACGTCTGCGGCCCCAGTAAAGGCATGTATTCGGGGTTTTCGGGTGCCAACCGGGCAACTTCCTCAGCCCGACGCACCGTCTTTTCCAGCGAGGCATCATCCAGTTCGTTGATGGTAGCCGTACCCGTTTTTTTGCCGAAAGACGCCGTTACGCCCAGCGATATATTCTCCGACTCACCGCTGGTCGACACCGCATTGCGGGCGTAGCGAATATTACCCCGGCGTCCACCCGACAAGCTCACGCTGAGGTCGTCGGCCTTGGAAAACGAGAGTACTTTATCAATAATTCGTTTTGCTTCTGCTTCTGTTAGAATAGCCATAACATTTCTGTTGGCTGTTTACAGTTTGCTGTTTACAGTTGCTTCGCTTCGGTACGTATCGTGCCATGGCGAAGCAACTGTAAACAGCAAACTGTAAACAGTAAACTTTTTTAGATTCTCCGTCCGGTATTGATTACGTTGACGCCGTTAAAGCGCGTGGTGGGTGAGCCGTGTGATACGGCGCTGACCTGCGAAGGCTGCCCTTTTCCGTCGAAGAACGAGCCGAACGTGCGGTAATCGTCTTTGTCGCAAAGTTGGGCGCAGGAGTTCCAGAACTCCTGCGTGTTGGCCTGATACGCCACGTCGTCGAGCATACCAACGATTTCGCCGTTCTTGATCTCGTAGAAGAGCTGACCGCCAAACTGGAAGTTATACCGCTGTTGATCAATGGAATACGACCCACGACCGATGATGTAAATGCCTTTATCGACACCTTTGATCATATCGATCACCGACCGTTTTTCGGTGCCGGGTTTTAACGATACATTCGGCATCCGCTGGAATTGTACCGAGTCCCAGTTGTCGGCATAGCAGCAACCGTTTGATTCTTTCCCGCCCAGAATAGCCACCTGATCGCGGATAGCCTGGTAATTGACCAGCACGCCGTTTTTGATCAAATCCCACTCCTTGGCCGGAACACCTTCATCATCGTAGCCAACCGTGCCCAGCGTGTACGGCTGTTTTTTGTCGGCCACAATGTTGACCAGGTCACTGCCGTATTTAAACGACTTGGTTTTCCATTTATCGAGCGTGGCGAAAGACGTACCTGCGTAGTTGGCTTCGTAGCCCAGCACCCGGTCAAGCTCCGTTGGGTGACCCACCGATTCGTGGATCGTCAGGCCGAGGTGGTTGGGATCGAGAACAAGGTCGTATTTACCCGCCGTAACGGTTTTGGCGGTCATCTTCTGTTTCGCCTGCTTGGCGGCCAGCGTCGCATCCTCAACGATGTCGTAGGAGTTACGGTAGCCGACGAGTCCGTTGGGACCAGGGATTTTCTCCGAGGCCAGCCCGTCCATGTATTCGTAGCCCATGCCCATCGGTGAGCTGAACGCGTCACGGGTTTTGAACTTCCCGGCGGCCCGGTCCACGGCCGTTACCGTAAACGTTGGCCAGATCCGGTGAATATCCTGATCGATGTACGACCCGTCTGTCGACGCGAAATATTTCTGCTCATTGATCATGAACAGGTTCGACGTCACAAAACCAGCGCCGTTGTCCATGGCGGCGGCGTTCGTTTTCAGCAGCAGATCGATTTTGTCTTTAACCGGAATCTCGAACGCGTTTTTGACGATCGGCGTTTTCCACGACACCTCGCCAACGCCTTTTTGCGGGGCCAATACTACCGGCTCACTCTGAAGCTTGGCATTTGCTTTAGCAATAGCTACGGCTGTTTCGGCGCATTTGGCAATACCGGCGGGCGTTACGTCGCTGGTGGCCGCAAAGCCCCAGGTTCCGTTGGCAATCACCCGAATACCCACACCAAACGATTCGGCGTTGCTGATATTCTGTACCTGCTTCTCGCGGGTGAACACGTACTGTTGCAGGTAGCGCCCAATGCGAACGTCGGTGTATGAGGCCCCTTTACTCCTGGCAGCGTTGAGCGCAATGTCGGCCAGTCGTTTTTTGGTAGCCACATCCACGCCGGGTTCAAGCAGCCGTTCTACCGATACCGTATTCCCGTAAACGGGCACGCCACCGACCAGCAGCCCCCCAACACCCAGTCCAGACAAGTTGATGAAGTTACGTCTATTCATATAATGAAGATAATATTGGATTATTGGGCAAACGCGCTAAAAAGCAGCACAATCTACTGCCTACACGCGCTACAGACAACTTTTTGTGACGAATGGCCGTATAAAAAAGGCATATAACAAAAAGAGGCGGCGTGTGCGGCACACACCTGTATAGTGGAACGCTAGTGTCTTTTGCTCAACTCATCAATTCTCACTAACTTGATTACTCATTCAACAAGAGGAATGTATGACTGCGATTGCCGACAAACAGACACGTACCCAACCGCGCCGCTCATCAAAGCGCAACGTACCTGCTGCGCTTATCTACGAGCAGTGGGTAGGGAAGCCTGTCTATTACAAAGGCTACCGCGATGTGCTGGCGGGGAAGAAGACCATCGAAGAAGTTATGTCATGCTCCGATTTACAGGGCGTCTTGGTAGCGCTGCTAACCGGTTATTTGTATGGTCAGATTGACCGTAAGCAATATCTCTTAGCCACGAATGAAATTGGCTTACATCTCGCTTTAAATGACAACCTCTGTAACGATGTCGTTATTTATGAGAAGGCAAAAATGGACAAACTACGTGGAAAGTACTTCGACATTCCACCCAAAATTGTCATTGAAGTAGACATCAAGGCTGATGTATCTGGGTTTGAGAACGGGGCTGATGGGTACGTCATGCAGAAAGCCCGAAAATTGCTCGACTTCGGCGTCGAACGGATCTTCTGGATTATCACGAGCATGCAAAAAGTCTACGTTATTGACCGCAACGACCCCACCTGGCACATCGTCGACTGGTCAACGTCTATTTCTGTTCTGGATGACTGCCCACTCAACATCAAGCAGTTGCTGGACGAGGAGGAGATTGAGTATTAACTCCCTTGTAAGTGCCAGGCTACGGCTGGCTTTACTGATTCTGTTACTCTCTGTAAGCATGCATGGCCAGTGTGCGCATGTACAAAATAGAGTATACACAGTCGTGAAAAGAACCCTGAATTTCCGGGTGGGCAAGCAGCGATGTATGCCTGGCTCGGTAGCAATCTGCGTTTTCCAGAACGCCCCTATGAGTATGTTGGAAAGATGGTTATTGGCTTCACGGTGAGCCAAACAGGGCATGTGCGTGATATTGATCTTGTACGACTACAGGCAGCCAGCAAACGTTACGTCATCTCAGTGTTCAAAAGAATGCCGCGCTGGAAACCCGGTTTCCATAAAGGGAAGCCTGTCATCGTGCGCTATTACTTACCCATAAACATTTAACGTGAGTAGCGTATAACTTACCACATCAATCGATCTACACCCATTTCTAACCCTAAAACCGGATCTTGCAGCAGGCCGTTTGGGTACGTTAGCTGAGTGCCATCTGGTAATAGAATCTGAACGAGATGAAGCAATGGAACAATGAGCTACACTGCTTTTACACCAGCCGGAAAGTAGACCTTGAATGCTTTGTTTGTCAGTTAGGTCAGATAAACCCTGTTTGGGAGACAGTACTTCAACGGCAATTAAAGGCGGCTGGGTAAAGTAGATTATATGGTTGAACCAGTCGTTCCCGATTTTAGCGTAGATGGGTATGTCAGGCTTGCATTTACTTGTTGATCATTCTAATTCCAGTTCTGGGAGAACATCATACTCAGTATCACATCAGTCAAGAGCAACGCATATCCGGCCAATCAGTTTTGAATGATTTACAGATTGCAGCGGCGAACCGATTACATCTTCAGATTGAAACTTCTCAGTTAGGTCAACAACAGGTGTTTCCATAGCACGAGGTGAGTTTTACCGAAGATACCCGAAAGCCTAAAATCGATTCACCATCCTTGAAGATTGTACACTGACTGTAGAATTTTCAAGGATAACTGCTGACAGCGAGTAAAACGTATAGCGTCATTCGGCTCAACAACGTACTATCCTGTCGGCGTACTACATCTGGCCTGACTCACCCGTCAATGCCGTACTCCTGAATCTTGCGATAAAGGGTTGTCAGTCCGATGCCGAGGAGGCGGGCGGCTTCGGGTTTCTGACCGTTGGTGTGGCGAAGAACGTACCTAATGTGCTGTTTTTCAACCGTGGCCAGATCGAATGTACCTACCGACGAGGTTCCGCCCGTTTGCAGATCGAAGGGCAGGGTGTCGGGCATTAGTTCGGTCGTGTCAGATAGGATCACGGCGCGCTCGATCACGTTTTTCAGCTCGCGGATGTTGCCCTTCCAGGTATGTTGCCGGAGCTTCTGCACAAAGGCAGGGCTGAGTTGTAGCGCGCGTTTGCCCACTTTGGCACCTACTTGCCGGGCAAATTGAGCGGCCAGTTCGGCAATGTCCTGCGGGCGGTCGCGGAGGGGTGGCAGTTCGATGGTGAACACCGAGAGGCGGTAATACAGGTCGAGGCGAAACTGGCCGGCCGCGGCTTCCTGTTCCAGGCTCCGGTTGGTGGCGGCAATGACCCGCACATCGGTTTTAGTGGGCTTGGTATCGCCTACGCGCAAAAACTCGTGGGTTTCCAGCACGCGCAGCAGTTTAGCCTGCAGATCGAGCGGCATTTCGCCAATTTCGTCCAGGAAAATGGTGCCTTTGTTAGCTTCGGCAAACAGCCCTTTCTGGTCGCGGCTGGCCCCGGTAAATGCCCCGGCACGATGGCCAAACAGTTCACTTTCCAGAATATCCTTCCCCAGCGCGCCGCAGTTGATGGCCACGAACGTACCTGAGCGGCGCAGACTGGCCCCATGAATCGCCTGCGCAAATACTTCCTTCCCGGTGCCGGTTTCGCCCGTCAGCAGAACGGTGGTGTCAGTCACGGCCACGCGTTGCGCCAATGAAATCGCCTGTTTAATGGCAGCAGATGTACCTATGATCCTGGCGAAGTCGGTTCGTTCGCTAATCTGCGCCTCCAGCTGACGTACCCGGAACTGCAGTTGCGCTTTCTCGACCGCCCGGCTCACCAGCGGAATGATCCGGTCGTTGTCATCGCCTTTGGTGATGTAGTCGAAGGCACCGTTTTTGATGGCCGTCACCCCGTCGGCAATGGTCCCGTAGGCGGTTAGCACGATGATTTCGGTGGCGGGGTAAAGTTGCTTGATCTGCGCGGCCAGTTCTATGCCGTTTCTATCGGGCAATTTTACATCGCTCAGTACCACGTGAACCTCTTCCCGTTCCAGTATTTTCAGCCCTGATCGGGCGTTTTCGGCCTCCAGCACCGTGTAGCCTTCAAGGCTCAGGATCCGGGCCAGCAAGCCGCGAAGCCGGGCTTCATCGTCAATAATCAGGAGAGTAGCGGGCATAGGACAAACGCTGAAGGCAATGCCAAAATTGAATTAAAAAAGCCGTGCCCACTAACGATGGGCACGGCTTTTTATAAAAAACCGGGTGATCGGCCGTCTGGTCAGTCACCAATGGTAGCATCATCAGCCCGTTTTTTGGCCCGTTTCCGGGCTATTGTACTATCCTGGCTCGCATTAATTGATGGCTTCTGCATCTTGTAATTACGGTTGGCCAGTTCTTCGTTCAGCGTATGCGGCACCGTTACCCCGCCAACCGGTGGCTGACCTGGCACCTGCGTTTTATAGTTGGCCAGGCGGCTGTCCTGCATCGAAGGCGTCTGCACGGTTACGCCCTCTTTGCTTTCCCAGTTCCGGGCTGTTACCGCCTTGTTCGGGTGTTTGTAATTGTGTGTCGAATAGGTTGGATCCTTGCGAAGCTTCGAATCATCCTGCGCCCTGGTGGGGGCAGAACAGGCCAACAGGCCGAGGCCTATCAGCAGGGTGGATATCGATTTCATGACGTTCTGTGGTTTTGTTGACGACAAACTTAGTTTGTCTTGTTTCACTTAAAAACACCCGGTAGAACCACTCTGTTTCAGCACCCAATCCTACTATTTTACCTCGTTTTGTTTATATTGTAATAGGCCGACATTCGTTCTCCTTTTTGCGATAACACTATATAATCCAATACTCATTACGCATTTTTACCGAATAAAATTTCCTCATTAGAATTTGCTTAGAAAGCTCACCTTTTGCCTGTTGGGTGTTCGAACCGGGTGTTGTTTAATCGTATCATTTACTTGTGCAGTGCCCTCGAATTCGGCTAGCTTTGTTAGATAAACAGGCAAAGTGATTCGTCCTGGTTTACTTGATAACCTGTCGTATACCCTTCATTTTACTAAATCATACGCTATTGTTTGCTTACCATAAGCCATTTTTTCCTTAAAAAAGTACCATCATCTTGTATATTGAAGCGTAAGCTTAACTGGTAACCATTCTTGACAGTCGATGTCGACCGATAAACTCAACACTAACGTAGACGATTGCCAGCTATGGAACGATTTCCGGGCAGGCGACCGGGTTGCGTTTGCCCAGTTATACGAGCGATATGTAACGGTGCTGTACAATTATGGCTTTCACATGGTTACCGATTCAGATTTGGTAGAGGATGCCATTCAGGAACTGTTCATTGACTTATGGCGGCTCAGAACAACCCTGTCTCCAACAACTTCCGTTAAATTTTACCTTTACCGGGCTATGCGCCGCCGAATCCGTGTAAGTATCGACGCACAACAGCATATGGTGCCCGTCAATGATATGTTTGCGACGGCAGCGCTCCCTTTAACTCCTCCCTGTGAGGCCGAATACATTCTGCAGGAACAGCAGGAATTGGATCTGCAACGCCTGCATCAGGTCTTGCCGCAGTTACCGCCCCGCCAATATGAAGTGATTCGCCTTCGTTTCTTCGACAATTTTTCCTGGGATGAAATTGCGGCCATCATGCAGATGAATGAGCAATCGGTCCGAAACCTGGTTCAGCGGGCTATCAGGAAGCTGCGCGAACTGTTCGGGATACTGTTCATGATTGCCTTGTGGGCTATTCTCAGTTGACACTATACGATGAATTTATTTTCATCGGAAGTGAGTTAAAACCAATTTTTCCCCCTTTAGTACTATCAAACCGCCGAAAAGGCATCCAACTTCCTGATGCAGCAGGGCGGATTTGATACGGATGAACTACGAAAATTACGAAGCTGACGAGTTTTTGCTCGACAGCCAGTTCGTTGATTGGGTCAAGACAGGACAGCACGATGCATTCTGGCAGGAGTTCCTGCATCTCCACCCTGCTCAACGTCCCACGGTCGATCAGGCCAGAGCAATCATACAGGCCACAGCTACCCTACCGTTGATCGCGCCTACAGGCGAACAGATTCGGCAGATGTGGCAAACGGTTGAGCAGTCGATTCAAGAGCAGCCTACCGAACCGATCATAAAACCACTTTGGTCGGCACGTACCTGGCTTTACTGGGCGGCGGCATCGGTCATCCTCCTCGTAATCGGCACGGTGTGGTACACCAGTCAGCCAACCTCAGTCACGTATAGTCAGCTCGTTACGCAGTCGGCGGTAGCCTTGCAGGAGGTGGTGAATACAGGCACGACGCCCAAACTGGTCAGGCTACCCGATGGCAGCACAGTTCGACTCGAGACCAACAGCCGCCTGAGCTACCCGGCTTCGTTCACCGCATTGGCCCGGCGGGAAGTCTATCTGTCTGGGAAAGCTTATTTCGACGTGGCCCGCAATGCCAAACAACCGTTTCTGGTCTATGCCAATGAGTTGATCACGAAAGTGCTGGGCACCAGTTTTACCATCGATGCCCCCGAAGGCAATCAGCGTATAACGGTCGACGTGCGAACGGGTCGGGTTGCGGTATTCACGCAGTATGACCCCCAGATTACCGAAAAACAGACTAATCAGCTAGTGTCGGGTCTAGTGGTCACGGCCAATCAGCACATTACGTTCAGCCGCGAAACGAAGCAGCTGGCTAAATCGCTGGTCGACCAGCCGGCTTTGCTGCCAACGGTACCTCCCACTACTTCTTTCGATTTCGATGAAACGCCGGCACCTGTCATCTTCAACGCGCTCGAAAAGGCCTACGGCGTAGAGATCGTCTACGATGCCGAGCTGCTGAGCAATTGTCGCCTCACCGCCTCGCTGACCAACGAGTCCCTGTTCGATAAGGTCCGACTGGTCTGTCAGGGTCTCGATGCGACCTACGAAGTCATTGACACGCGAATTATTATTTCCGCCAAAGGCTGTAGTACTCCTTAACCTTTAACCCCGTTCACGCCGATGAGACTTCCCTCAGGATAAACCGAAAAAGGCCAGCCATGCGCCACACAGCTGACCTTTCCCCGATTACCTCCCTACACGATTGCCATCGTTTTAGCCAACTCCGGACAGAGACTGGCTGGGAGATTTTTGCCTTCCGTTGAATAGCACCCCAAAAGACACATTAAAACTATGAAAAAAACACTACGATCCGATTCGTTCGTGGTCCAGCTTATGCGCATATCCATTACCCAGCTCTTGCTGCTTATACTGGGGGTGAGTTTTGCTCTGGCACATGATGGACGTGCCCAGGAATTGCTTCACCAGCCCGTATCGATTCAGGTTCATGAGCAAAGCCTGAAGAAAGTTTTTCAACTGATTGAAAAGCAGACAGCCGTTAAATTTCTGTACCGGGCCGACCTGATTCAGAACAGCCACCCCGTTACGTTATCGGTTACCGGAAAGTCGCTGAATGAGGTGCTGGAAAGTATTCTACAACCCAATCAGCTGACCTACAACCTCTCTGACCGACAGATCATCCTGTCACGGATCAGCAAGGCGAACGTACCCAGGGTGCAGGGCGCGCTGAGCGCACCCACCAGCGAACTGATCGACCAGGTGATCACGGGCAAGGTCACCGACGAAAAAAACGTTGGGCTGCCGGGGGTGAGCGTCGTGCTCAGAGGCTCAAACCGGGGGGCCACCACCGATGCTAATGGCGTGTATAAACTGACGGTTCCCGACGGTGACAATGTCTTGCTCACGTTCTCGTTTGTCGGGTATCAGAGCCAGGAAGTAACGGTTGGCAGCCGAACTACGCTTAATATTTCCATGATTCCCGACGTCAGCGCGCTCGATGAAGTGGTGGTAATTGGCTACGGTGCCGTTCGCAAAAAAGACCTGACCGGTTCGGTAGTGCAGCTGAAAAGCGAGCAACTGAAAGAAGTACCAACGGCCAACGTATTGGAAGCCGCACAAGGTAAAATTGCCGGAGCCGACATTACCCGCAGCAGCGGTCAGGCAGGTGCACGCGTCAACATCTCGATCCGCGGTAACCGCTCAATTGGCGGCAACAACTCGCCCCTGATCATTGTAGACGGTATTCAGTACAGCAACCTGGAAGACATCAATGCCAACGACATTGAAACGATGGATGTCTTGAAAGATGCTTCCTCGATTGCCATTTACGGCTCGCGCGGGGCTAACGGGGTTATCCTGATCACAACCAAGAAAGGCAAGACAGGCAAACCCGATATTTCGTTCAACGCCTATTCGGGCATATCGCAGGTGACGATGTATCCCAAAGCAATGGACATCAACGCCTTCCGCGATTTCAAACGGGAAGCCTGGCGCGCAGCCGGTGTCTGGAAAAGCCCTGCCGATGACCCGGCGATCTTTACCAATGTAGCCGAATACAATGCCCTGCAAAACAACATATGGACCGATTATCAGGACGCCCTGATTCACAACGGCCTGCAACAGGATTACCAGGTAGGCATCCGGGCAGGTACCGACCGTCTGAAATCGTACGTATCGGTTGATTATTACAACGAGAAAGGCATCTTGAAACTCGATGAACTGAGCCGGTACACCGGTCGACTGAACGTTGACTACACTATTAACGACTGGATGAAAGTGGGCCTGCAAAGCCAGCTGACCTATTACAACCAGAGCGTACGCCGCGACCCGCTCAACCAGGCGAACAAGATCAGTCCGCTGGGTTCGCTGTACGATGCTAATGGTAACTTCAACTACATCATGCTGGATGGGCAAACGGCCAATCCTCTCTCTGATGAGCAGCCCAACGTGTTTAAAAACCAGGTATTGACCACGCGTATGCTGACCAACGGGTATCTGGAACTCACACCGTTTAAAGGCTTCACGGCCCGCACAACGCTGGGGGTTAACCTGGCCTCGGTACGCGATGGAGCCTATTCGTCACCCAAATCAATTGATCGCTCCCTGACGGGCAAGTCACTGGCCACGTATAATACCAGCAACAGCCGGAGCATCAACTGGGAAAACGTACTGACCTATCAGCGGACTATCGGCCAGCACGCCTTCACCCTGACGGGTATTGCCAGCTACCTCGACAACTCGTCTGACAATGCCTCGGCCTCGGGCGTGAATCAGTTGTTACCAGCACAGTTGTTCTACTCGATCGGTAGCGCTACCGAAGAGATCAAAATCAACTCGGCCTACGCCCAGAACGACCTCGTTTCGTTTGCCGGTCGCCTGAACTACAGCTTCCGCGATCGGTATCTGGTTACGCTGACTGCCCGTGAAGATGGTTCGTCGAAGCTGGCCGTCGGCAACAAATGGACGTTTTTTCCCTCGGCAGCCGTTGCCTGGCGGTTGATTGAAGAGCCGTTCATGCAGAACATCAAAGGGCTGAGCGATCTGAAAATCCGGGCCAGCTACGGGGTTGCCGGTAATGACCCCTCTGGCCCATACGCCACCCAAACCACGCTCACCCGGATTGCCTTCGGGTATGATGAAGTAGCTGCCCCCGCCTATACGTTCTCCCGCAATGTGGGCAACGCGGCCCTGGGCTGGGAACTCTCGAACACCAAAAACCTGGGTCTCGATATCGGCCTGTTCAACGGTCGGGTCAACGCATCTATCGATTATTATGACACCCGTACCTCTGACCTGCTGCTCGACCGGGGCCTTCCGCCAACGACGGGGGTGACCACCGTGAAGCAGAACATTGGCAAAACTCGCAACCGCGGTCTGGAGATGTCGATCGGCACAACCAACATCAAAACCCAGCAACTAAGCTGGACCAGCAACCTGACCTTCAGCCGCAATAAAGAAGAGATCACCGAACTGGTTACCGGGGGCAACGACATTGGCAATGGCTGGTTCATCGGGCAACCCATCAGCGTATTCTACGACTACGAAAAGCTGGGCATTTGGCAGACGTCGGAGGCTGACCTGGCGGCTAAACTGTCGCCCACGCAACTACCGGGCGAAATAAAGGTGCGCGATCAGAATAACGATGGCAAGATCGACGCCGTTAACGACCGGATCATTCTGGGTACGCCCCGCCCGAAGTGGAGCGGCGGTTTTGATAACACTATCAAGTACAAAGGGTTCGATCTGAACGTGTTTCTCTACGCACGGGTCGGGCAAACGATCAACTCCGACCGGTCGGCTCGTTTCGATCAGCAGGGTGTTGGCAACAGCACCGCCGGCCTGGATTACTGGACCCCTGAAAATCCAACAAACGCCTATCCCCGTCCGAACAAGAATGGTGGCCTGAAATACCTGTCGACCCTGGGCTATCAGGACGGCACCTATGCCCGGATCAGGAACATTACGCTGGCCTATAACTTGCCGGCAGGGTTACTGCGGTCGAAGATTATCCGGAGCGTTCGGCTCTATGCAACAGGTAAGAACCTGTTCACTTTCACCAAGCTGAATTATGACCCGGAGCGGGGTGGTTCCGAGAACTTCCCCATGACCAAGCTCTACGTCTTTGGCCTGAACCTTTCTCTCTAACCCCAACGCCTGACTCTATCATGAACGCATTTCTTAAAAAATCGGGGTTGCTGACTTTATTGCTGCTGACCCTCGGCGCCTGTAAAGACACGCTGGAAGAATACAACCCCAGCGGCCTGACCGCCGAAACAGTGTACACCACACCCGAGGGCTTCGAAACCCTCGTCAATGCTGCCTATACCTACCAACGCTGGTGGTATGGCAAAGAGGAAGGCTACAACATCGCCGAAACCGGCACCGACATCTGGACCAGCGGCTCAGGCGAGGTGTATCGCGACCTGACCCAGTACCTGAACCTCCAGGGCAGCAACGGCGCGTTGAGCAACGAATGGCGGGAGTTCTACGCTGCTGTCAACCTGTGCAATGGCGGTATTGCCCGAATCGACAAAGCGGGGCTGTCGGCCACACTACGACCCATCCGCGAAGGCGAATTACGCTTCCTGCGTGCCTTTTATTACTGGCATATCGTTGAAACCTGGGGCGGTGTTCACTTCACCACGCAGGAGACAAACGGCATTGTGGCTACGGCTAACCGCACACCCGTTGAAACGTTTTACAATCAGATTTTTGAGGACCTGAAACTGGCCGTAGCCAACCTGCCCGTTACCCAGCCGCAATACGGCAAAGTAACCAAGGGTGCCGCCCAGGCTTTTCTGGCGCGGATGTACCTGACGCGGGGACTCTACAAAGAGGCGCTGGATATGGCGCAGGCGGTTATTACCAGCAATACCTACAAGCTGGAAACAAACTACGCCGACCTCTGGAAAATGAGCAATCTGAAGACGAAGGAAGCCATCTACGTTGTCGATTACTCGACCAACCTGGCGTTGAACGACCTGGCCAACAGCACATTCAACCCATACGGACATGGTCGGGGAAGCAACAATGGCCATCTGCTATTCCTGATGAAGTATGATGACCGGCCCGGTATGACCCGCGACATCCTGAACGGACGGCCCTTTAACCGCTACATGCCTACCCGTTTCCTACTCGACCTGTACAGTGATGATGACGCCCGCTACGAAGGCTCGTTTAACCAGGTGTGGCTGGCTAATTCAACGTCACGCCCGGCGGGTATGGCCCTTGGCGACACGGCCGTTTACTGCACAAAAAAGGAGATCCCCGACGCCTTTGAGGCAACCCGAAAATACCAGACCTATGACCGTAGCAAAATATACAATGCCAACGGCACCGTGAAAGATAACCTGCGTTACCCCAGCCTGTCGAAGTTCATGGACCCAACACGCGCCAGTTTAAACGAAGCCCAGAGTGCCCGCGATGTGTTTGTTATCCGGCTGGCCGAGGTCTACCTGATTGCCGCCGAAGCGCAGCTAAAGCTAGGCAATGCACAGGCTGCTGCCGACTACGTTAACGTACTGCGTACCCGCGCCGCCAAACCCGGCAAAGCCGCCGCCATGCAAGTAACCGCCGCCCAGATGACAATCGACTTCATGCTCGACGAACGCGCTCGCGAACTGGCGGGTGAACAGCTCCGCTGGTTCGATCTGAAACGGACAGGGAAGCTATTGGAACGTATCCGGGCGAACAGCCCCGACAATACGATGAACCTGCAGGATTACCACGTGTTGCGCCCCATTCCACAAACCCAGCTCGACGCCATCACAAACAAGTCGGAATTTACCCAGAATCAGGGGTATCAATAGCTGTATCGAGTCTACTACGTATAACCTGGCTTGTCTACACCATTTACTTGCGGGTGTGGACAAGCCAGTCTATTTTCAATGGATACCTGTCTGATACCTTCATCTCCCGAAATTACACTCCAATGACGTACCCGATCCTTACGCTTATTGCCGCTTTTGCCAGTGTGTCGGCACTGGCCCAACCTACCCGCTTGCAGCCCGTTGCCCGCCCGGCAGCGGCTCTTTCCAGCGTTTGGGTGTCGGACCTGGGCAATGGCACCTACAAAAACCCGGTGCTGAATGCCGACTATTCAGACCCTGACGCCTGCCGGGTAGGCGATGACTTTTATATGGTCGCCTCCAGTTTCGATGCTATTCCCGGCCTTCCCATTCTGCACTCGAAGGATCTGGTGAACTGGACGCTCATTGGCCACGCCCTGAAACGGCAGCCACCCATCGAGCATTTCGAGAAAACACAGCACGGCAACGGCGTTTGGGCACCCGCCATCCGCTATCATAACAATGAGTTCTACCTATACTACCCCGACCCCGACTTTGGCATTTACCTGACCAAAGCCACCAACCCGGCGGGCCCCTGGTCGGAACCGGTACTGGTCGAAGGCGGCAAAGGACTGATCGACCCCTGCCCCTTCTGGGACGACAACGGGCAGGTTTATCTGGCACACGGCTGGGCGGGTAGCCGGGCGGGTATCAAAAGTATTCTGACCATCAAAAAGCTGAGTACCGATGGCCAAAAGGTGCTCGACGAGGGGGTAATCGTGTACGACGGCCACGAAACCGACCCAACCATCGAAGGCCCCAAGATGTATAAGCGCAACGGCTACTACTACCTGTTTGCGCCCGCCGGTGGCGTATCGACGGGCTGGCAGTTGGTGTTGCGGTCGAAAAACGTGTACGGTCCCTACGAACGAAAAGTGGTGATGGATCAGGGCAAAACTCCGATCAATGGGCCGCATCAGGGTGCCTGGGTAACCACCAATCCAGCGAAGGGGAAACCAGCCGAAGATTGGTTTCTACATTTTCAGGACAAAGAAGCCTACGGCCGCGTGGTGCATCTGCAACCGATGAAGTGGGTCAACGACTGGCCCGTTATCGGGGTAGATGCCGACGGCGATGGCAAAGGCGAACCCGTGCTGACCTACCGAAAACCCGCCGTTGGCCGGACGTACCCACTAGCCACTCCGCCCGAATCCGATGAGTTCAACGTATCCACGCTGGGATTGCAATGGCAGTGGCAGGCAAATCCAAAAGGCGTGTGGCATACCACCAGCAAGCAGGGCTTTCTGCGGCTCTATTCGTACCAGGTGCCCGACGAGGCGAAGAACTATTGGGACGTACCCAACCTGCTGCTACAGAAGTTTCCGTCCGAAACATTTATGGCAACCACCAAATTCACGTTTACCCCCAACCCGAAGCTGGTGAATGAAAAAGCAGGGCTACTCATCATGGGTCTGAGCTACGCCAGCCTGTCGCTGAAGAGTCAGAAAGACGGAGTGTCGCTGGTATATGCTGTCTGTAAAAAAGCGTCGGATGGGAAAGCGGAGAACGAATCGGTGATCACGAACGTACCCAATGGCGCAACGGTCTATGTCCGCGTGCAGGTATCAGAAGGAGCCAAATGCCAGTTTAGCTATAGCCTCGACGGAACATCGTTCATCAAAGCAGGCGACGTCTTTCAGGCCGAAGTGGGCCGCTGGATTGGTGCCAAAATGGGCCTTTTCTGTACCCGTGCCACCCAGATCAACGATTCGGGCTACGCCGACTTCGACTGGTTCCGGGTAGAGCCAGTGGCAAACTGATGGTCAGGCGGCAACGACAGTAGACTCGGGTTCGGGCTGCCTTAGGCTACTCAGTACCTGACAGGCAACGTTCAGCGGAGCCATCACCTGCTTTCTATGTCAACCAACTCACCACGCTGCCTCATGAAATCCCTGATTGCGCTCGTCTGTCTGGGTCTCGTATCGCTACCATCAGCCTCGGCGCAACAACCCCGGAAACAGGCAAACTGGGTTTCCCTGTTTAACGGAAACGACCTGACCGGCTGGGAAACGTACCTGGATCGGCCGTACACAGCAGACAAGTCAGCGGAAATGAAGCCGCTGGGCCTGAACAACGACCCATCCCGCGTTTTCTCAGTCGTAACCGTAGACGGCAAGCCTGCCCTGCGCATTTCGGGCGAAACATTTGGCGGCATCAATACCCTGGCTGACTTCGGCAATTACCACCTTCGGCTGGAATTCAAATGGGGTACGTTGCAATGGCCACCCAAGCTCGGACAGCCCCGCGACAGCGGTCTGCTTTACCACAGCGTTGGCGAACACGGCACCCCCATGCTCTGGATGGAATCATTCGAATATCAGATTCAGGAGGGCGATACCGGCGATTACTGGGGCGTCATGAACGTGACGACTGATATTTCAGCCCGTAGGAATGACAAGGGCAAATTCGTGTACCAACCGGGCGCCCCGCTCGTTCGATTTCAGGATCAAACGCCTAACGGTCGCCAGTGTGTCAAAAATCCGGACGCCGAAAAACCGTCTGGCCAGTGGAACGTAATTGACCTGTACTGCGTGGGCGATACCTGCCTGCATGTGCTGAACGGTAAAGTCAACATGATGCTGACCCATACCAGTCATCTGGTCAACGGGAAGAGTGAACCATTGACTAAAGGCAAAATCCAGATTCAATCAGAAGGGGCCGAAGTCTTTTACCGCAACATACAGGTACGTCGTATCAGCGCGTTACCCGCCAACTTGTTGCGGTAAGAAACGGTACTGGCTCCAGCTACGGCCTGGTCTTCCGCACCATGCGGCTGATGGATTCGGAGTTGGATAGTTGATCGGCCTCATCAAGCGATACCCAGCGTATACCTTTCACCTCCCGTTTTTCGCCGCTCAGAGCCTCTTCCCGATTTGCCGTTAACAGAAAACGGATGTCATAATGCAGATGCTCAGGCAGGTCGCCTTTCGCCGGAATCGGGTGAATATCTACATCGAAAATGGCCGGACTCACCAGTTGTATGTCAGTCAGCAGCGTTTCTTCCTGCGCTTCCCGTAAGGCTACCGCCGCCACGTCCGGGTCACCATCGGCATGACCACCGGGCTGAAACCAGCGATCAAGCTTACGATGATGGATCAGCAACACCTGCGGCTCGTTCGACGTCTCGCCAGGTACGTTCTCAGCCGACAGGATCCAGGCCGAACCGGTGATGTGCCCTTCGAGCAGTGAGCGCTCCAGGCAGTTGGGATTGGCTTCTACAAAGGCAATGGTGCGGGCCGTCATCTCGGCTTCGTTGTCGTCAGCAGGCTTGTGTTGCTGGAGTAAGGTCAGTAAGGGGGTCATCGTTTGTAATCATCGGCCGGGCGCTACGCCGACTTACGTTTTTTCGAGCTAATTTCGTGGCGAAACTAACAGACCAAATACACTCTGTACCATGAAAAAAATGATGCTTTCGGCCGTTGGCCTTGTGCTGGTAGCCCAACTCGCTACTGCTCAGATCAGAACGCCATCGCCGAGCCCCGGTGCTACCGTAGTACAAACCATCGGTGTTACCGACGTTACCGTGAAATATTCACGCCCCAGCCTGAAAGGTCGCTCACCCTTTACTGGTGAGTTTGTTCCTGCTGGTAAAGTGTGGCGCACAGGTGCCAACGGTGCCACGGCATTCACCACAACCACCGACATGATGGTGAACGGCAAAAGCCTCGCCGCGGGTTCATACGCCATCTTATCTATCCCAACGGCTACCGAGTGGACGCTGATCTTTAGCAAAGACATGGCCGTGACCGAGCAGAGCTATAAGCAGGATCAGGATGTATTGCGCGTAATGCTGACTCCAACGAAAGCGGGCGAAAAATTAGAGACGTTTACCATCGGTTTCAGTAACGTTACCGACAGCACCGCCAGCATGGACATCCTGTGGGCCGATGTGAAAGCATCAGCAAATCTGGCCGTGAACACCTCGGCCAACGCTGCCGCTTCGGTTGATAAATCTGTGGCCGAAAAGCCCGATGATGTAAACACGCTGACCGCCGCTGCCAGCTATAACCTCAGCAAAGGCCGTAATCTGGAGCAGTCGCTCTCGTACGTTGATAAAGCCATTGCGGCCAAAGAAACCTACCGCAACCTGTGGCTGAAGTCGCAGATTCTAGCCAAAATGGGCAAGTTCAGCGACGCGCTGCCACTGGCCCAGAAAGCACTGGCGATGGGCGAAACGTCGGGCGATGCATCGTTCTCGTTCTTTAAAGATGCCATTGCTAAGGGCGTAACAGAGTTCCAGTCGAAAATGCCGGTAGCCATTCCAGCGAAAGGCAAGGGCAAGAAGAAAGCCTAACGTACCCCTGGTATTCTTCGTAAAAAGCCCGTCTGCACCATGCTGGCGGGCTTTTTAATGGGCAACGTCCTGCCATCGGAACAGGCTACCCCAAACGGGCGTTTATGCACTAGCAGCAGTCTTCGTTAAGAACATGTTTGGCATTCGGTCTCTCAGACGCTTAGCGCTGTAGGGCTGAAGCTCCAGCTTCGGTCGCAAACTCCCAGTACATCATTCCTACCGAAGCTGGAGCTTCGGCACTACAGCGCTACACCGTGACGTTTGAACTAACCAAAGAATACCTCGACCAGATTCAGACGGCGATCGATACCGGCGACGATACTATGCTTCGTGCCGAGATGGAAGAGTTGTATCCGGCCGATATTTCGGGGATTCTATACGAACTCGACACGGAATCGGCCCGCTACCTGCTCAACCTGGTCGACCGGGGCGTTGGGGCCGAGATCATCGCTAACCTCGACGATTCCATCCGTGATGAATTTGTAGCTTCGTTTACTTCTGCCGACCTCGCGCCTTTCGTTGAGGAGATGGACTCCGATGACGCCGTAGATTTGCTCAATGAGCAATCGGTTCAGGTACGTGAGGAGGTGATCGGCCTGATGGAAGACCGCGAACAGGCTCGCTTCATCATCGATCTGCTGCATTACGACGAAGACGTAGCGGGTGGCCTGATGCAGAAGGAGCTTATCAAGGTCAACGTCAACACGAACGTCAATCAATGTATCGAGGAAATTCGGCAGCAGGCCGAAGACGTCGAGAAAGTGTATGCCGTTTATGTTGTCGATGACGCTGGTATTCTGCTAGGGTTTGTCTCATTGAAGAAGATCGTGCTGGCGCGGAAATACGCCAAAATCGCCGACATCTACGAGCAGGACATTGTTTCAGTCGAAACCTATCGGCCCGTCGACGAAGTAGCCGAGATCATGCAGAAATATGACCTCGACGCTGTGCCCGTTGTTAATGTGCAGGGCAGGCTACTCGGCCGGATCACCATTGATGATGTGGTCGACGTAATTACGGAACAGGCTGAGGACGACCTGCAGGCTATTTCGGGTCTGTCGGGCGAGGTCGAAGAAGACGATACACTCTGGGTACGTGCCAAAGCGCAGTTGCCCTGGCTGGTGGCTGGTGCGGTAGGTAGCCTGATGGCAGCCACGGTGATCAATGGCTTTCAGAGTGAATTGGGCAAAGTGGCGGCGCTGGCGGCATTTATTCCCATCATCGGGTCAACGGGTGGCAACGTCGGCATCCAAACGGCCTCACTCATCGTGCAAAGCCTGTCTGACTCATCAGGCCTGACATATTCGCTTGGCCAGCGTTTGTTACGGACATTCGTTCTTGCCCTTCTGAATGGTGCCGTAGTGGGTCTGATGGCGGGTTGCTACACGTTGCTGATCGGCGAACCGCGCCTCTTTCCGGTCGTAGCCTTGTCACTATTGAGCGTGGTATTACTGGCCTCGTTCATGGGCACCATCACTCCCCTCCTATTGGATCGTATCGGCATCAATCCGGCGGTGGCGTCGGGTCCATTCATCACCACCGCCAACGACCTCATTGGCATTGGCGTTTACTTCTCCATCGCCAACGTGCTATTGGCTGAATTGTAGGTATACGTACGGAAAGACGCATTGGCGGTGTAGTAAACATGTCGCACCTTCGGCGCTCTGATTCGGCCCAGCCCAAGAATTTCTATTGACATACAATTCTGATAACCTACCGCCCTTTTCGGGGCTAGTTATAAAACGAATGAACGCTGGTTTTAAGCGTCTGCTGCCATGCCCTTCACCTACTGCACATACACCGCGCTACCATCTGAACCCATTTTGGCTAAACTGCTCGATTTGCTAATTGGTATTTTCACGAATCAATCGCGGGAGGAATGGCTGGCCGATCTGACCGCCAAAGCAACGTACCCAGGCTTTCAGCTCCTCGTGGTTCTTGATGGCGACCGGCTAGTTGGCTGCAAACTTGGCTATACGTGGCAACCGGATGGGAAACCAACTAACACCTTCTACAGCTGGCTGGGCGGCGTTGATCCGGCTTATCGCGGACAAGGGATCGCGGCCGAACTAATGCGCCTACAGCATGAAGCCTGCCAAACAGCTAGGTACGTTACCATTCGTACGCACACCTACAACCAATGGCGGGATATGCTGATTCTGAACCTCCGCCACGGATTTCACATCGTTGGCACACAACCCGGCAAGCGCGGACTGACGATTATACTGGAGAAGACATTGGTGTAAATTTGTTTTCTTATTAATTACTACGCTCTTGCCGCTGGCTACTCACGTTACGAATTCGCTCCGTCATGGCCCTGTTGAAGGGCATCAGTTTGGCTATTCACGGCTGCCGTGGCCAAGGCCGGTGCCTGTCTGGACGTATTACGTTGATGGGCTGCTGATCGACACGGGATCGCGGCATACACAACGGGAGGTCATGCGGACGTATGCAACGTACCCCATTGAACAAATTGCGCTGACCCATTTTCACGAAGACCATGCCGCCAATGCGGCTTCGCTGGCCCGGCAACATACCTGTCCGGTGCGTTGTGGTGCGCTAACGGCTGAGCTAATTCAGCAACCCTATCACCTGTTGCCTTACGAACACTACTGGTTTGGGGCTATTGAACCCTGTTCGGCGGCGGTGGACGTTGAGGTGTTGGGTACGTTCCCCACGCCGTTTGAAACAGCCCATCACCGGTTCATCCCTGTATCGACGCTGGGGCATTCAAACGATCATTATGTGTTGCTTGAACCAAATCAAGGCTGGCTATTCGCGGGCGATTTTTACGTGGGTAACCTACGCATCTTTCGGCGGGGCGAGAATATATACCAGCAGATCGAAGCCGCCCGACACGTGCTTACGCTCGACTTCGATACGCTCTTTTGTGGCCATAACCCGGTGCTCACCAACGGAAAAAAGGCCATTCAGCGCAAGCTAAACCACCTGCAACGCATTGTCGATCAATCAATTGACGGATCAGAAAAAGGACTATCCGAGTCCCAAATTTTGCGCCGGATTGGCCTGCGGGAAGACTGGTTCATGCGTTTGTTTACCAGCAACGACGTAGCAGCAACGTACCTGGTTCGGTCGGCACTACGTGATAAGCCCGCGTAACCAATATATTTGGGTCTGAGTCAACCTGAAACGGATTTTTATGCTCGTTACTACTACCTCAAACATAGAAGGTAAAACCATATCGACTTACATCGGTCTGGTTAATGGCGAAGCCATTATTGGCGCCAATATTCTGAAAGATTTCTTCGCCAGCATTACCGATGTGGTGGGCGGGCGGTCAGGCGCGTATGAGCAGGCACTGCGCGAGGCAAAAAGTATCGCGATCAAAGAAATGATGGACCAGGCAACCCGGCTCGGCGCTAACGCCGTCATTGGCGTTGATATGGATTATGAGACTATCAACAATACCATGCTCATGGTGTCGGCCAATGGCACCGCCGTTGTCATCGACTAGCTGGTCTGGGTTAGTTTTGCCGAAATGGCAGTGTCTGGCAATGCCTTTCCTGGCGCTAATGGCCTTGCGCTTGTGGCCCTTCGACCAGGTCGGTCCGGTCGGAGGGCCACAAGCCAGCAAGCCAACCCGAAACTAGGGATCAATACGTCGCCCCGTAAAACACAACCTATTAATAATCAATCAATTGATTTTTCGAAAAAAATATATTACAGACGCCCATAAATCATTGAATTTTGTGTGGTGATCCCCTGTTTTATTTGTAGTATTTTTACCCCATAGCCAAAATCGACAAGCAACCTCTTTCACTGCAACACCGTACGATGAATGTACTCATTCCGATCAGCTCCAACGGGGGGGAGCCGATGGATAACCAACCAATCAACAACACCGACACTACAAAACAACAAGCCGTAGCGGCTAACCACGCTTTCGACGAAACCGTAAAACAATTCCTGCGCGACTGGATTGAGCAGGGGACCGTTTCGGGCATTGCGGGTCATGAAGCCATCAGCACGGCCACCGGTACGTTCGCCGACTTTGTCAGGTTCGTGGCCCTGGAAGAGGAGATCGAAACCTTTGTGGAACAGGGCGCACTACGCAGCTTTTTCAAACACCATGACGATGCGCTTGAGCGGTTGCTTCAGCAGCCAGCCATTGCCAGCCATTTGATAAGGCCGGGGCACGACGTGTTTTTTGAGCCCGACGCGTACGAGCCTATGCTGGCCAAATTCGAGCGGCGTATCTATAACCTGGCCGCCCACCGCGAACACCTTGAAGTTCCGTTCCGCTACAGCCCAACCAGTCGACAAGGCACGCACGGCGACTCAATCGGCTGGGCCGACTTGCCGCTCGATCATAACGTTCGGGAAGATATTGGCTATTATTTCGGAACCCGGCGCTCTGACGCGACGGCGCTGGGCATTCTTGGCCGACAGTTGCATCGGGAAGCCCAGCTAGCCGATCAGTTACCTGTGCATGTGGTGCTGGAAGGACACATGGATGAATCGCTCCGTGCTGTCAAAATGGCTACGGAGCAATTGCAGCAGGAAGGAGACATACGAATGCACTGCTTTATTATTCAGCGCCGCCACGCCCACGATGACCGGCATCTGGGGGCTGCCCTTTTGCTGATGAATCCGGCAGTGCCCGACCAGCCACAACGGATCATCTTTTGCGATACGCTCAACCCCAACGGGCAGCCGCCCTGGTGGGAGTCATTTAAGCGGAAGATCGATGCAGCCTTTCCGCAACCGGAAGGCGCGATGCCAGTATCTGACCGGCTCGAGGATGGCGGTGTGAACCTGCAACGGTTACACGATGGCGTTCCTGTCCGGCATCAGGATATCGACTGCGCCTTTTACACAGCATCGATGGCCCGCGCTTTGATTCAGACGGCTATTCAACACCCTGAAGTGATCTTGTACGGCCCAACCGACGCGGTGGTGAGTCATATGACCGGCCGAATGACCGATTATTTCGAGTCGGCCAACTGCCCGAAAGATCCCGCCATTGTGCGCGAAGTCAACATTATCCGCCGCTGGAATACCGGCCGCGAAGCATTGCTGGCTATTCAAAAACAGGAAGAGTAAGCTAACCTCATAGCTATAGTGTATGCTGATGCCATTCCCTACGACTGGCATCAGCATACACTATAGGACTATCAATTATTTCTTATGCCAGCACGGCCGCTGAGGGTTTCAACGCATTAGCGTGTAGAATCAGCTGTTCGCGCCAGCGGGCGTAGCCGATGGGGCTCAGGTGTAGGCCGTCCATCTGGTATAAGTCCCGTTCAGGTTGCCCGTCCTTTGTCAGCATCACCGATGTAGCGTCGACGAACTGAAACGTAGGCATGTCTTCTATCGCTTCAGCAATCAGGATATTAGTCGTGCGTATCTGGTCGACGAGCGCCCAACGCGCCGGACTGGGCTTAATCGATAAAAATGTGACAGGTACGTTCGGTAAATGATGCTGAATTTTCTCGGCCAGGGCGTAAAAAAACAGGCATACCTCCTCGGGTTGTCGGCCTTCAGCCAGATCGTTATCTCCCGCGTAGAGTACTAGTGCACGGGGCTGGGCGGGTACTACGAGTCGCTCGAAATGCCAGGCGCAGGCGGCCAGCGTTGATCCGCCAAAGCCTACGTTTATTGGTTGGACTTCCGGAAAATCCTGCTCCAGCGTATCCCAGAGGCGCATTGACGAGCTTCCGTAAAAAACCGTGCCGCCCCTTGGGTACGTGCTGATCCGGCGTTCAAGCTCGCGAACTTCTTCTTCAAACAAAACCATCTTGACGAAACAGATGCGGGTAAATATGCCTCACCTGTTCTAAAGCCCGTCTCCATTTCCAGGAAATACGGGTACGGTATTCTGGTATAACAACCAGTATTGACTACAATATACAGCATCGAGTGATTATACGGCACTACATTTTATCTACTTAGCAGCTAGACCAACTTAAATTTCAATTAAATTACGTTTAAACGAAATTCGTTTAAACAAATGTCGGTTATGTTTACGAGCCGCTTTTACAGCCATGGACAAACAGTATAAGAACGCCTACCACCAACTGATCGCCAATCTGCACAAGACTGACGGGTACATTTTCAATTACTTCGGTCAGAAACTAGCTCCATTCGATCTGTCGGTACAGCAGTACATCGTTCTTCGTCGCCTGTCAGAAGCTTACCCTAATAGCCTGACTGCTGGTGAGTTGAAAGAAAAAATGACGGATATCAACTCCGACATGACCCGACTAACCGATCGGTTAGTCGCCAAAAATTTGATCATTCGCGAGAGTGACCCGCAGAACCGGCGACGGGTGAATCTGCGATTGACCGAAGCCATGAACAAGTACGTGGAGACTGTAGCCGCCGAGTTCAGCGACTTTGAATCAGTCGTCAATCACCTGACCGACGATGAAGTACACACAATGAATACACTCCTGGATAAAATTAGAAATCGACTAAAATGAAGAAGTACGTAGTAGGGGCCAGCCTTTGGTTACTAAGTATGGGGCTGGCAGCTGCCCAACCCATGCCATTGAGCCAGGCCATTCAACTGGCCCTCCAGAATAATAAAGGCATTAAGCTGGCCGATTCGCGGACGCTAGCCGCCGAGTCGCGCTCGCAGGAAGCCAAAGACCGCAGTTTGCCACAGGCTAACGCCTCGCTGGCGTATTCGCGCTACAGCCTGACCGGCCCCTTCGCCTTAGGGCAAGGCAGCGACGGAAAACCGTTGCTGGGCATTCCGGCCGGGGCGTTCAACGCAACCATCGGAGGCGTAACGATCAGCAAAGAAGTATTCGGTGGCTTTGCCGAAAAGTCGGCGGAGAAGTCGGCGCAGTTGCTGGCCAAAGCCAGTCGGCTGGATGCGCAGCGTAACCGGTCTGAGCTGGTTTACACAGTAACAGACGCTTATTACAACATTGTCAAGCTGATTCGCTCAACGACGGTCATTGATCAGAGCATCAAGCAGTTCGACGAGAAAGAGCGCGAGGCTAATAACCTGCTGAAAGAGGGTATCGTAACGGCTAACGAGGTGCTGAAGATTCAGTTGCAGAAGAATAACCTGCAACTCAGCCGCCTCCAGGTGGATAAGGCCCGTCAAACCGCGCTGTACAACTTCAACCTGCTCGTTGGTCTTCCCGACGATCAGCAGGTGACGATCGACACGACCCTGACGAACCCGACTACGACGGTTGAGCCGTTGGGCAACTTCCTGGCGCAGGCGGTTCAGGTACGTCCCGAAGTGCAGGCCAATGCGCTACGATTACAGTCGGCCGAAGCGTTGCTGGTGAATACGAAGAGCGCGATGTACCCCCATTTTGGCGTATCGGCGGGCTACAATTACATCAACCCATCGGCGCGGTTGGTTCCTGAGGCGGGTTCATTCATCAGCGCCTGGAACGTGGGGGCCGGGCTCAGCTACAACATCGGTTCGCTGTATAACATGAAAGGGCGCATGAGCACGGCTAAAACGGCCATTGATCAGGCAAGCCTGCAAAGTCAGCAACAGACCGACCAGATTCGGTCGGAAGTAGTAACGGCTTACAACAATTACCAACTCGCGCTGGAACAGCAGAACGTCATTCGTACGGCGGTGACGCAGGCACGCGAGAACTACCGCCTCACCGAATCACGGTTCCGCAATGGGCTGGTTGGCTCAACTGATTTGCTGGAAGCCGACAGCTTCCTGCTTCAGGCACAACTCAACGTGATCAACGCCACCGTAGACGCGCAACTGGCTTACCAACGGCTACTCCGTGCCACTGGCACAAACCTCAATTAATCTCTTTTCGATAGTACAATTCGTCATGAACAAGACAACATTATTTCGCCTTGGGGGCATCATTATTCTGGTTGCTGCTCTCTTTTTCGGGTACAGTGAATTCAGTTATTTACAACGGCACGAAACAACCGACGATGCCCAGATTGATGGCGACGTGAACCCGGTTATTCCGAAAGCCGGTGGATACGTCAAGGCCATTCGCTTCAAAGACAATCAGTATGTTAAAGCGGGGGATACGCTTGTGGTGCTCGATGATGCCGATTACCGTATCCGGGTGGCCCAGGCCGAAGCGGCGCTGCAAAGTGCGATGGCCAGCGCGGGCGTGACCCGTTCAAACGTAGGAGTAGCGTCGGCTACCGTGCAGAGTTCACAAGCTGGCGTGCAAACAGCCCGCAATCAGGTGCTGACCGCACAGGCCAACGTAACAGCCGCCCAGGCCCGGTTCCGTCAGGCCAGTCAGGATTTTGACCGGTACGGTCGTCTGCTGGCTGAAAAAACGGTTCCTCAGCAACAGTTCGATGCCATTCAGGCGCAGCGCGACGCAGCCCAGGCGCAGTTACAAGCGGCTCAGGCCCAACTGCAAACGGCCCAGGCTCAGGTCAGCGCGGCGGGCACGCAAACGGGCGTGACGAACTCACAACGCCGGGCCACCGAGGGGCAAATTTCAGTAGCGCAGGCAACGGTGAAGCAACGCCAGACCGAGCTCGACATGGCGAATCTACAGTTGTCGTACACTGTTGTCCGGGCACCTATTTCGGGCATCGTGTCTAAACGGTCTGTACAGATTGGCCAGTTGGTTCAACCCGGGCAGGCACTATGTTCGGTTGTCGGTAACTCATCGCTTTGGGTAACGGCCAATTTCAAGGAAACGCAGTTGAACGAGATGAAGCCCGGCCAAACGGTTGAGGTCGAAGTCGATGCGTTTGACGACCAGAAACTGGTTGGTCACGTCGGTTCGTTCGCCGGAGCAACGGGTGCCAAATTCACCCTGCTTCCTCCCGACAACGCTACCGGTAACTATGTGAAAGTAGTGCAACGCGTACCCGTTCGTATTGATCTGGACAAAAACAGCCCGGTATTCGCCAGCCTTCGTCCCGGTATGAGCGCAACGGTAGCGGTGGACATTAAGAAATAAAGGTTGATTGGGTGACTGGTTGCCTGGTTTACTGGGTCTACGATTGCGCCAGTAAAACAATCAACTAATCAACCAATCAACCACCTCTGTTATGAAAAAGCTAGGTTTTGATAAATGGGTCGTCGTCTTGACGGTAACGACAGCTGCCCTGCTGCAAACCATCGACTCATCGATTGTTAACGTTACCCTGAACCAGATGATGGGTAACCTGGGCGCATCGCTCGGTGATATCAGCTGGGTGGTAACGGGGTACGCCGCTGCCAGTGCCGTCATGATTACGATGTCGGGCTGGCTGACAGCTAAGCTGGGCCGACGGAATTACTTCGCGGCGTCGATTATTCTCTTCACGATAGCATCTATTTTCTGCGGCACATCGACAAACGTGTGGGAACTGGTCTTCTTCCGGGTTGTGCAGGGGATCGGTGGGGGCGGCCTGCTGACTACCGCCCAATCTATTCTGATTCAGACGTTTCCGAAAGAAGATTTAGGTATTGCCAACGCTATTTTCGGCATGGGCGTAATCATTGGTCCGTCGATTGGGCCAACGCTGGGTGGGTATATCACCGATAACCTCTCGTGGAACTGGGTGTTCTATATCAACATTCCCTTCGGTATTCTGGCCACAGTGATGACCTATGCGTATATCAAGGAACCCGCTGAGAAGATTGCCGCCGGGTCTATGGACTGGCTGGCGTTGATTCTGCTGATCATGGGTATCGGCGGGTTGCAGATCGTATTGGAAAAAGGGCACGAAGAAGACTGGTTATCGTCTGGCTTTATCGTCGGCATGTCGATCGCGGCGGGTGTTGGATTGATCGGGTTTATATGGCGGCAGTTAACCGTCAGCATTCCGATTCTCGATCTGCGCCTGTTGAAGGAACGTCGGTTTGCGGTAGGTACGTTGTTCAACTTTATTCTGGGTTTTGGTCTGTTTGCGTCGGTGTTCATTATTCCGGTTTTCTGCCAGACCATCCTTGGTTTCACGGCCAGCCAAACGGGGTTACTGTTGATGCCCGGCTCGATCATGACAGGCCTGATGATGCCTATCGTGGGCGGTTTACTCAGCAAGAATTACATCTCCCCGATCTGGTACGCGGCCATTGGCTTTTTGCTGTTCTTCGGCTTCTGTTATGACCTGTCGGGCATTAGCTTGGTTGCCGGACCGGACAATTTCTTCTGGCCACTCATTATACGGGGCATTGGCATGGGCATGATTTTTATACCCTTGACAACCATCACATTAGCCAGTTTAAAGAGTATTAGTATTCCACAAGGCTCGGCGCTGACGGGTATGATTCGCCAACTCGGAGGTACGTTCGGAACGGCGATCATGACTACGTATATCTCAACCCGCACCATGTTCCATGCGTCGCGGTTGGGTGATAACGTGTCGATCTACAATCCGTTTTCGGCTGATCGGATCAAGCAGTACACGAACCTGTTTCTGTCGAAAGGCGATGCGCTGGCAACAGCAACCAGTAAAGCATACGGCCTGATGCAGGGTTCCGTCATGAAACAAGCCCTGGTCATGACCTACGCCGATACGTTCCTGGTTATCGGGGGCTTCTTTCTGGCCTGCGTGCCCCTGTTGCTGCTGTTTATTGGTAAGAAAATCGAGAAACCTGCTCACATCGACATGGCGATGGAATAAGGCAGAGCAATCAATTTTGTGTTCAGGTGAAGCCCTGTTCTGGCGATACGTCGCTGGATCAGGGCTTTTTTCAGCGTAGCCCCCGCCGGAATGCCGGACTACCTAAAGGAAGTCTGCTTTTCGGCGAGGGAGCTATAGTAACGTACCCAGACCCGCTACCTAAACCCCATTGAACCTATAGGAACACTTATTATCAGATGTCGTTAAGTACATTAAAACGTTTTAATCCAACTAGTACACTCAACGACACGTAATGAAAACTACGATTCGCCCCCTGCTCTTAGCAGGCATTGTCTTTACTTCCCTATTAGCGGCCTGTAGCAAAGATGAGATTACAGCCAAAGTTCCGGAGACGAACAAAGAGCCAACGTCGGCCCAGGTTGTCGGTAATGTTTTCGAGCCAGCATTGGTACCAGCCACCGATCAGCGGATAGCTCAGTTGCGCGTTCCAGCCGGTTTCACCATCGCTAAATACGCTGATTCACTTGGGAAACCGCGTCAGTTGGCCGTTAGCCCGGCCGGGTATGTATATGTAACGAACCGGGAAGCCGGCACCGTTACCCTCCTGCGCGACACCAATGGTGATGGGAAAGCGGATCAGAAACGGGTAGTGGCCACCATCAAAAGCGTACACGGCATTACGATCAATAACGGGCAGATGTATCTGGCTACTATCAAAGAGGTATTCCGGGCGCCGATCAACGGCGATGGTACATTGGGCAGTCTTCAACAACTGATCAATAATCTGCCCGATGCTGGTCAGCACCCGAACCGTACGCTGGCCATTGGTCCCGACGGGCTATTGTACATCACGGTAGGGAGCACCTGCAATGCCTGCGCTGAGCCGAACCCCGAACACGCTACAATGCTGCGCGCTAATGCCGATGGCTCGAATCGGACGGTTTTTGCCAGTGGCCTGCGTAACACGATCGGTTTTGGCTGGCATCCGCAGACGAAGGAACTGTACGGGTTCGACCACGGCATTGACTGGCTGGGCGACGAGCAGCAGAAAGAGGAGTTGAACGTGATCAAGCAGGGTGCGTTCTACGGCTGGCCTTACATCTACGGCGATGGCAACTACAATCCGCATCCTCGGCCCATGGGCGACACCACCTATGCGCAGATTCTGACTAAAACAACGCTGCCTGTTATTTCGTACAATGCCCACGCAGCACCACTCGCTATGGTATTCTATACCAGCACAACGGGAACCAGCACTTTTCCGGCGGAATACCAAAACGACGCTTTCGTAACCATGCGCGGCTCGTGGAACCGGACGCAACCGTCGGGCTACAATGTGGTGCGCGTGCATTTCGAGAATGGCAAACCAACCCGCATTGATGATTTCGTAACGGGTTTCCTGGTTAACAATAACCAGTCGCAGTTTGGCCGGCCGGTTGGCATCGCTACCCTCCCCGACGGTTCACTTATCTTTTCGGAGGATAACAATGGCGTAATCTACCGGGTAAGCCGTACGAATTAAGCGGTTAAGGGGGATTTACCAATTAATAAACGAGGTACCGAAGTGGCCCAGAATTTGTGGCTATTTCGGTACCTCGTTTTATTTATCTATCAGGTTGTGAGCAGATTAAAATTTCTACTAATTATATAGACATACTACTTTTTATCGATCGACCAGTATATTAGTCGAACTATAACAGCAGATACGTAGATACTCTTTCCTAGTTTCCTATACGTCAGTATCCGTCACTTTAATACGCCACCCTTCTTGTACTAGTTTAACTTTTCAGACTGCCAACAGCTTCGTACTCATTCCGTAACGCACCTAATCTTTTTACAGATTGGTCTGCGATTTGCACTTATGTGTCAAGCCGTTTAGCGATCTCCTTCTACGCCCCGTTAGCTAAACCGGTAGCCTCTTTTTCAAAGCCTTACTACGTCCAATCAATCCACACAATAATGACTCGCACTATGCGCAAACTACTACTTGGTACCATTCTCTTTTTTTTGGCGTTCCTGACACAGGCGCAAACGAATCCGGCTCCCGTTCGATTAAGCATTACCTCGGTCATGCCTGCCGAAAATACTGGGCAGGATTATTCACCCTGGCTGAACGATAACCTTAACAAGCTGGTACAAAGCGCCTGGTCGGGTAACGAAAAGTGGGTGCAGGTTACGCTGAAACTCCAGCAGAAAAGCTTGGTTACCAGCCTCTCGCTCTACGATTACGAAGGCACGTTCACCGATAAACCCGCGCTGTTGTATGCTATGAATGGTACCCAGCGCGTACTCATTGGCTCGTTTACGGGCGAGAGCTACAAGGCTTGGGTGACGCTGACGCCCCTGCAACCGTTGATAGCTGATGCCATTATGATTTACAAGTATGGCAACAACATTCCGCAGAAAATCAAGGCGTTTGGTCAACCCATCACCGCCAGTACTGTCATTCCCAAACCGCTCGATCTGCTCAAACTAGTCTCGGCTACCGACAAGCCCGTAACTGGTCAGAATTATTCGGCCTACCTCAATGATGACATGAGCAAGCTGGTACCAACGCATTGGTCACCAGACAATCAGCAGTGGACCGATGTGACCATCAAGTTTGACAAAAAGAGCCTGTTGACGAAACTCGAGGCCTACGATTATGAGGATTCATTCGAGGCTACTCCCGCCGACATTTACGCCTATAACGGAAAAGAAAAAACGTTGCTTGGCCGGTTTACGGGAGACAGCTACATGGAATTCAAAACCTACGCCCCCAGCGAACCCATTGTTGCTGAAGGGCTTATCATTCATAAATACAACAACGCCATTCCCGTTAAACTCAGAGCATATGGTAAAGTGCTGCCCGCTGATCCGCTCGATGCCATTCTGTATGCGCAGGAACGGGTGAAGGTAGTAGCGATCAATACCGACGTACCTACGCCACAGAGTTACGCCGCCTACCTGAACGACGACATGAACAGCCTGGTGCAGGACGAATGGCACCCGGACAATAACCGCTGGGTTGAGCTAAACCTGAAACTCGAACACTTAGCGGAGGTTACCAAGCTGGAGTTGTTCGATGGCTCTAACGTGTGGAACGACACGCCCGCCTCGATCTACGCCGTGAAGGGTACGACCCGGACCTTGCTGGGTACGTTTACCGGCCCTGATTATATGACATGGCAAACTTTGACTCCACCACAATCACTCACCGCCGACGCCATCATCATTCGAAAGTACGGTAATGCTTTACCGCTCAAAGTTCGGGTATATGGCCATCTGGTCGATGAACCGGTTGTCATCACCCCCCCAACCTCGCCTACCGTAGCCCCTCCCGTTGTGCTGGGCGACAAAATTCCGCTCACGGCCAGCCGTTGGTATCAACTCAATAACACAACCAGCGGACTCGACGGCCTGTTCGATGGCAATACGCAAGGCGAAATCCAAACGGGCTACGGGAAGATCCTGAGCAATTACGACGCCTATTACCCGCTGCAACCCGGCGAGTCGATGTCGATTAAGGCCATTAAGTTTTTCGATGGAAACGGCACCAATACAAATGCCCCGCTTCGCCTGTCGATTATCACCAATGACTGGCGACGGGTGGAAATTGCGCAATTCCAGGGATTGGAATACGAGGCTTGGGTAGGTCCCTATCCTGGTCGTCAACCCGCCGGCAACGCCAAGTTCCTGCTCGACAATGTCATCACCGATGCCCGCTATCTGGTCATCAACACATCGGATTTCTGGCCGCGCGAGATTGAATTGTATGGGTCGTATCAGGCACCAACGCAAACGGCCAGCGCCGCACCGAGGAAGTCGCCGACCTTTAAAAACCTGACGGGTATCAACGGCTTCGAGTGGGATTTCTTTCCGCCGGGCGTGTCAACCATCGACGAGGCGAAAATGAAGGCGTTGCAGTCGTTTGGCGTGATCCGGCACTACATGGACTGGGAGAAGCTGGAGCAGACCGAGGGGAATTACACATTCAATCCAACCCACTCAGGCGGCTGGAATTACGACCTGATGTACGAGCGTTGCAAGGCGGCAGGTATGGAAGTAATGGCCTGCCTGAAAGACATTGCGCCCTACCTGAAAGCAACGTACCCAGCCGATCAGCAGGGCAATGACAACGTACCTGTGGCCTACGGTCGCGACTATAGCAAGCCAGCTTCGTACATCGAGCAGGCTCGGGTGGCGTTCCAGTATGCAGCTCGTTACGGCAAAAACACGCAGGTTGATCCCGCGCTGGTAAAAGTAGACAGCCGCACCCGCTGGACCAACGACCCGGCCAACGTGGTGAAGATTGGCTTGGGCCTGATCAACTACATCGAGTGCGACAACGAGCGCGACAAATGGTGGCGCGGACGGTTGGCTTACCAGACTGGCCGCGAGTATGCTGCCCAGATGTCGGCGTTTTACGATGGACACAAGAACACGATGGGGCCGGGCGCGGGCGTCAAAAATGCCGACCCGAGCATGGTCGTTGTCATGGGTGGACTCTGTTCGGTCTACGCCGGAACCGACTACATCCGCGGCATGATCGACTGGTGCAGGGAGTTCCGGGGCTACAAAGGCAACGGCCAGGTAGATCTCTGCTGGGACGTGATCAACTATCACCTGTATCCCGACAACAACAACTCCTCGCAGGGGGGCAGTTCAACACGCGGCGCAGCGCCCGAACTATCGATTGCCACGCAGGTGGCTCGTAATGTGGTAAAACTGGCCCACGAAGCCTGCTACGACATGCCGGTTTACGTGTCAGAAACGGGTTATGACCTGCATCAGGGCAGTCCGCTGCACGCCATTGCCATTGGCCCGAAATCGGTGGAGCAAACTCAGGCCGACTGGAACCTGCGGACGGCGTTGTTGTATGCCCGCGAAGGTGTTGAACGGGTCGACTTCTACCAGACCTACGACCTGAACATCGACTGTGCTACACAATTCTGCTCGATGGGCCTTATTAACCAGAACTTTAGCCGCAAGATCACTGCCGACTATTTCTACCAGACCAAAAAGCTGATCGGCGACTATGTATTCAAGGAAACGTTGAGCACAAACCCTAACGTTGACCGCTACGAACGCAATGGACAGTCGGTCTACGCGCTGTGGGTTCCTGATGAAGTGGGCCGCACGAGCCAGTATACATTGAATTTGGGTACGTCGTCGGCGAAAGTCTACACGCCGCAGACCGCACAGGATACGCTGGCGATGCGCACGATGAACACCTCGGGCGGCAATCTGGCCTTAACAGTAACCGAAACGCCGATCTTCGTTGTGGCTGATGGCTTCACGGGTGCTCCTCGTCTGGCCGCCGAAGTCACCGATCAGCCGCTCACGATCCGGGCGTATCCGAACCCATCTACTGACTATGTTATGCTAGAGTGGGCCAATGACTACATCGGCGACGTTGCTGTTCAGGTTGTCGATGGTAACCTCGGAACGACTCATAAACAACTGACGATCCAGAAAGAAGGCCCATCTTTTTCAACCAAAATCGATCTATCATCGCTGCCCTATGGTCTTCACCTGATCAATATTCAGCAAGGCAGCGAGCGGTTTGTGAAGAAGATATTGAAAGTGTGGTAGAGGGGAGTTTGTCAAGTCAGGTTGCTTCGCGTTTGTGTCCCTTCGACAGGCGTCAGCAATACTGTGAAGCGCGAAGCTTTTTTTACCCTATCCACCGAACGTGCCCAGCCAGGTAAATACACCAAAGCGGGGCACGTTTTACTTAAATGATCATTAAAACGGAGCCAGAACGGGCATTTCGACGTTACTTGAGTAGGATCATCAAGCACAACACGTTCGTATGGCCCGTTCAGCAACGAAAGCGCACCTGGAACCCTTTCGCGGTAAGTGGACCGATGATGACGTACGGCACCTACTCAGACGCACGATGTTTGGGGCCAACCCAGACGACGTAGCGCATGTGAAGGCGCTCTCGCCCCGGAAAGCTTTTCGCGAGTTACTGGCCGATGAGCCCGCCCCCGCCCCGCCGATCAATACCTATAACGACGACAAGTTTACCGACGACGAAATACTGGCCGGCGATACCTGGACTACCTCCATCAACTACGATGGCATGAACAACGGGCGGCGGAAGAACTCGTTCAAAGCGTGGTGGCTAGGGTTGATGCTCAACCAGAACCGGACGCTTCGGGAGAAGATGGTCATCTTCTGGCACAACCATTTTACCACCGAAACCAACATGGTCGATAACGCGCTGATGTGTTACCGGCACAATGCGCTGTTACGGCAACACGCCCTCGGTAATTTCAGGGACATGGTGAAGGTGGTGACTAAAGACCCAGCCATGCTGAAGTACCTGAACGGTACGGCCAGCAACAAAAAAGCCCCCGACGAAAACTACGGCCGCGAGCTACAGGAACTGTTTACGGTAGGAAAAGGCCCCGGTTCGCACTACACTGAAGACGATGTTAAAGCCGCGGCCAAAGTGCTGACGGGTTTCCGGAACGATACCACGACCTACGTCAGCCTGTTCGATCCCGGCCGGCACGACAGCAGCGACAAAACGTTCTCCACATTTTATCAGAATACAACCATTAAGGGACGACGCGGCCCCGAAGGCGAGCAGGAGCTCGACGAGCTACTGACGATGATCTTTGCGCAGGAGGAAGTGTCGCGGTTTATCTGCCGGAAGCTGTACCGCTTTTTCATCTACCACCAGATCGATGAAGCGACCGAAGCCAGCATCATTACGCCATTGGCCGCCGTTTTTCGGGAGAATAACTACGAGATAAAGCCGGTGTTGCGGGAATTGCTGGGGAGTCAGCATTTCTTTGAGGCGACCAACCGGGGAGCCATCATCAAAAGTCCGCTCGATTATACGGTTGGCCTCTGTCGCGAGTTTGGCGTGGCCTTTCCGGACGGGACCAGTTTCGCCGATCAGTACGGTTTGTGGCAGACGGTTCAGAACCAAACGGCGGGCATGCAACAGAACATTGGCGACCCGCCCAACGTGGCTGGCTGGCCCGCTTACTACCAGGAACCGATGTTCGACAAGCTCTGGATCAACTCGGATACGCTGCCCAAACGCAACGTGTTTTCGGATAACATGGCCAGTGGAAAATTCAGCCGGAATGGTAAAAAGTTAACGATCGATGTGCTCGCCTTCACCCAGACGCTGACCAACCCGGCCGACCCATCTGCCCTGATCAACGACGCAGCCCGGCGGTTATACGCCATTCCCTTGTCTGAAAAAGACAGGCAGTACATCAAAACCAGCATTCTGCTATCAGGTCTTCAGGGTATGGTATCCGATCATTACTGGACACAGGCCTGGGAAAACCTCACCGCCAAACCCGACGACGCGGCCAACAAAACCAACGTGACCCGGAAGTTGCAGAGCCTGTACAAGTACCTGATGAACCTACCTCAATATCAGCTTACGTAATGGTGAAAGAGTGATGCTGACGCGTCTTTTCGCCCTTTCACTCTCTCGTTCTTTCACTTTTTCGCATCATGAAACGCAGACACTTTCTTCGACACACGGCCGCAGCCGGCATACTGCTTCCTCAGTTTCTGAATGGGTTTTCAGTGCAGGCGATGGCACAATCGGCGCTGGTTCCTGACCGCGCGCATGATTCGACCAATGACCGGGTGCTGGTGCTGATTCAGCTGAATGGCGGTAATGATGGGTTGAACACGGTGATTCCCGTCGATCAATATGGAACGTACCTGGCGGCCCGGCCGAACATTGCGCTACCCCAGGCCAAAATCCTCAAACTCAATGGGTTCGACGCTACGGGTATCCACCCTGCCATGACCGAGTTTCAGCAGTTGTTCAACGACGGAAAGGCGGGCATTGTGCAGGCAGTGAGCTATCCGAAGCCGAACTTCTCGCATTTCCGCGCCACCGATATCTGGATGACGGGTTCCGACGCCGACAAGGTAGTCAACACGGGTTGGGCGGGGCGGTATCTGAACGGCTCGTTTCCAGGCTTTCCCGACAAATATCCAAACGAGACCATGCCCGATCCGCTGGCCATTCAGATCGGCTCGGTGATTGCCTCGGCGTTTCAGGGACCCGCTTTCACGATGGGACTAGCCATCAGTAACCCCGCCAACTTCTACGATCTGATCGAAGACAAAACCGACGAAACGCCTAACACGCGCTGGGGCGAGCAGTTGGCGTATCTCGAAAAGATGTCGCAGAAGACCGACCAATATGCCGGTGTGATCAAGAAAGCGGCCATGAGCGTGACGAAACAGTCAGACAAATACCCGGCACCAGGTAAAAACCAACTGGCCGACCAGCTTAAGATCGTGGCGCGACTGGTGGCGGGTGGGCTCCGCACGAAAGTGTATCTGGTGAGTACGGGTAGCTTCGACACCCACGCTAAACAGGCTGAAGCCGACGACACTACCACGGGCACGCACGCCCAATTGCTCCGACGCGTGTCAGAAGCAATCGGCGCGTTCATGGACGATCTGCAGGGCCTGAACGCCGCCGATCGGGTAATGGGCATGACCTTCTCGGAGTTTGGGCGACGTATTAAATCCAATGCCAGTGGCGGTACAGACCACGGCGCAGCGGCCCCCGTTCTTTACTTTGGTAACGGCGTGAAGGCGAGCGTGATTGGCACTAATCCACAATTGCCCACCAATGTGACACCGAATGACAACGTACCCATGCAGCACGACTTCCGGTCGGTCTACGCTACCGTTCTGCAACAGTGGCTCAACCTGCCAGCCGCCGACGTACAGAACGTGTTGATGGGGCAATTCGCACCGCTGGCGATGGTGGTTTAACTTGGTCGACATTAATAGCATCGTAAACTCCATTTCTCATCACTCGCAGGTCGGCAGTCGCCCTAATGCGCCGCCCATTTTGCAAGCAAACTGGCTGATTTTTTTATCTTACGATAGATCGACAACAAACTTTGCTATGACCGTACTCTCTGTGCAGATATTGAATCCTAAGGCCCTGCGTCTGCTGGAAGATATGGCCGATCTACAGCTTATCGCTCTACAGCCACATACACCGTTAGCCCGACAGCGCCCCATGACTGACGAGGCAAAAATAGCAGCGCAGACTGCTATCTCGAAAGGCAGTCCTAACATGGACCTTTATCGTGTACTGGATCATATAAGCAAATCCAGGAAGGACCGTAGTTTACCTTTTCAAGATGAATAGTGAAGTTAATAGACTCGAATCTGATCTATTTATTCAGCTAAGCCTGATTACGCGTTCTTACGATCACTCATACTAGCGCCCGACTCGTATGTATCGCTCATCACTAAGCTAGAAGTGTTGGGCTTCCGAAATTTGTCGGTTGATGACAAAAGCTACCTGGAAAGTATCTTCAGTACAATTGCCGTTCTAGCCATTGACGACGATCTCGCTGAGCTGGCTATTGACTTGCGCCAGGCAAAGAAAATGTTGGTTGGCGATGCCTTTATAGCCGCTATAGCGCTGTTAAATGGTCTCGACTTGTACACGAACAATACGCAGGACTTCGACCATATTTCTAACCTGACGCTTATCAATCCACTTGGATAAGGCGCGCTGGTTATTTGTCTAAATTCTACCACGCTGCTTACCGCTCCAACCCAACATAATCCAGCCAGAACCTGACTGACTGCGTGGTTGACGGCATTACCTGGATGTCTATTCGCTCACTGTCTGTGATATTGAACCTACCTGACGAGGAAGGCTGAAACTGGAGCGGTTGAAAGTCGGGGTAGGGTCGTGGCAATAGTAGCATGGCACCTGGCGTCAGGCTACTTAAGGGTATGTCGATGTCGGTCAATTGCTGAGGTAGCTGTACCACCGTTGAAAACGTAGCGCCATACTTGTCGACCAAACCAATTTTCAGTGAAACAGACTGACTATCAGCGGATCTTCCACGCACGACCAGCTTTCTAAAGCCCGGCAATTCAGGGCTGCGACCCTTTACTTTATCCCCAAAATAGACCTGGAAACCCATTGGCTGGTTAGCGCGTATCGTGCCAATGCTGGCTTTGAGCATGAGTTGATTCGGCTGCTCGTCGGGCACAAACTCGATTTTGTTTTCCCGGTAATCCGGGTTGTTCGTCAGCAGGCGAGTGCGGTCGGCATTGGCGTTAAAGAGATCTAGCCGTGTATTTTCCGACGCGACGATGGTCTGGTACATGACCGTAGGCAGGTAATCCCAGGCATACGGATCACCTTTCTGACCGGCTGGGTACGTCCAGTAGGCAGTGCCTTTTTGCAGTATGATCCGGTAGGTCAGCAAGCCAGCCTTAACCAGTTCAGCAGGTACGTCCGCGTCGTAGCGATACGGCGCTACCCGTTGCATGGCCAGCATACGGGGACGATCCGCGCCTGCTGCGTGCACTTCAACCGTAGCCTTGCTGGTCGAATCCAGCCCCACGATGGTTGCCGATAGTTTAACCGACTGTTGCGACGATACCTCGCTATAGGCTGAGTGCACGACTATTGGCTCACCTGTTGACCGGTCGGCGGGCGCAACGAATTCAGCCAGGCCTATCACGGTGGAAGGCATCGTCGCAGGCATTTTAGCGGTGGGCGTTTTTAGCAGGTACGTGCCGGGACGAATCTGGAAGCTGCCGTTAGTGGCTGTGGTCGTCAGTGAATTGCCCGCATTCTGTGCGGTAATGGAGAATGACGCACCCAGATTAGGCAGATTGATCTGCATAGGGTGCGTACTCCAGCGAATGGTCGTTACCTCTTTGCTGAGCGATGGCCGCTCAAACGGGTCGCGCACCAGAATAGCGTCGGGCATCACTTCGAGCCGCCAGATGCCATCGCCGATTTTATCCAGGAAATAGGCACCCGTTCCAGCGTAACGAACTATGGATGAGCTCCCTACGCCAGCCACCTGGGTCAGCTGAGTCGGAGATGCTGTCTTTGTTTGAGTAGTGTTCGAATAGAAGAACGCCCCGGCACTGTTCATCTCGCTCAGCGACTGGCTATAGCTCAGGCGAAATGGCCCAAACATACTGTCTTGCGGATACTTACCGTAGTTTTTGAACCGGGGCGTTTCGCGGAAGACACGGCCGGCAATGAGCATGCTGATCGCTTTCGAAGGGGTATAGGCCAGATTCAGGTAATGCGTCTGGTATTCGGTGTTGGCGTAGGCGGTCGACATTGGGTCATAGGCGAACTGGGTAGCCCACTGAAAGCCCGCGCCCCGGAAGCTCCGCGCCATGGCCGGGTACATATACGACGCGTAGATGTCGCCCGCATCGAATTCATACACAATACGCGCCTTGTTCTTGTACTCGGGAATGGTATCGAATGGAATCTGGTAAGTATCTACGTGCGTCAGCGGGTTACCGCCCAGTGTGCGTCCGGCCACCAGACCAAGCGGATACCACTGAAATGTATAACCGTTCACCGCCGAACGGGCCACCGCATCGGCATACCAGGGGTTCTGGGCCATGTTGTAGAAGATCGGTTTGTCCCAACCGGTACTCCGCACGGCCGCGTTGATCCGGTTGATGTAAGTTGTTACGGTCGGTTTAGGGCCGCTGTGGCTAGGTTCGTTGTTCAGCTCCACCGCAATGACAGAGACGTCGTTGCCGTAAGTCGATTTCGTATACGGATTCACGTGCCGTAAAAACTGCCGGACGTATTCTTCCTGCGCCTTGATCGCCAGTTCATTCTGGTTGGCTTGCCCTTTGCCATATACCCGAGAAAAACCGGGGGTACGTTCGTCGCGTTCGGGGTAGCCGTTGCCCCAGTAGGCGATAGGCGTAATGATGATCTTGATGTTCCGTTTCTCGAGTTGAGCCAGCAGGTAGTCGAACAACCGTAAGTGCTCGTTATCCAGCAGGTTGCCCAGCGAATCGCTAATCTCGGTATCCCAAACGTGGACCCGGAAAGCATCAACGCCCATTCGGGCCATATGGTACACATCCTGATCGATCGCCGTTTCGGGCTTGATACCCAGCGTTTTCACCGCCCGATACCCGTAGGCAAACGGCAGGCAGTAATTGACTCCGTAAAACGCCGCTTCCTGCTTCGTTTTGGTATACCGCACCACCCCAGCCGGATCAACGTAGATCATATTTTTGGGGTTAGGCTTTGTTTGAGCCACGGCTCCGAACGTGGAAAAGATGAGCAGAAAGACAAGCAGGGATCGGGTACAGAGCAAAGTCATGAGGGTGTGTTGAGAAAGGAAGCGTTGATTGAGGGGTGAGTTTGCTTTCACTAGTACGCTGCCATTTTGATTTCCAGACGTTGCTGAGCAACGCTTTTGTCGTCCCGACGCCAGGAGGGATGACAAAAATATCATTTAAGAAAAGCGTCGAGGGCGGCGGTTGGTTTCCCGGAATCGTCGAACGCACCCAGGCCATAGCCTTGCCACTTTTTGTAGGCTTGCGGTTCCCAGTAAAAAACGCCCATGCCGTTGCCATTCGGTACGGTTTTTAGTTTGGTGATAAGGTCTGTAATGAACGCGTTGGCCGTAGCCGGGTCGTTGGCGGGCATTCCTACTTCAACCACCATAACCGGTCTTTTGTACTGAGTGACCAACGTGCTGATATTGTTCAGACACTGCTCATTCCTGGCCGCCCAATCCGTGGCAGTTGGGTACAGAGACATACCAATCATATCAAACTTGGCACTGTTACTGGTCAGCCCATTAAACAGCCACTGGAACAACGCTTTGTCATACCCATTCGACAGATGAACCAGCACCTGCGAGGTTGGGCTAACCGATTTTACCGCCTCATAGCCCGTCGTGACCAGCGCCGCGAAATTGGCCATATTGGTCGATGCCTGCCCGTCAGGCCAAAGCATGCCGTTGTTGGTTTCGTTACCGACCTGCACCCAATCGGGCGTAATGCCGTTCGTTTTGAGCCGGTTCATGACGTCGACAGTATGATCGAAAAGGGCCTTTTTCAACTCCGCGAAGGTTAGCTTTTGCCAGGCGGAGGGTTTTGTTTGCTGACCGGGATCGGCCCAGGAATCGCTGTGATGAAAGTCGATCAGGAGCTTCATACCCGCCGCGTTGGCTCGTTTCGCTTTGGCCAGTACATCGTCGGCACCGTTCCAGCCGCCCTGTGGATTCACCCACACACGCAGCCGGATCGAGTTCACGCCTTTACTTTTCAGGATAGCAAAAATATCGCTGGCAGTTCCGTCAGGTTGGTAAAACCGGACACCGCCAGCCTCCTGTTGGGTGATCCAGCTCACGTCGGCTCCTTTGTAAAAGCTGGTTACCAGCGTAGGATCGGGCATACTGGGTTGCGGCTGAGTAGTGGTTTTCTGGCAGCTGATCAGGCCAACCAACAGCGAAACTAGTATCCCTATTTTCGTACTATTCATTGAGTTTGTATATAAAAAAGCAACGCTATAGTATCGTTTTCCATTCCAGCCAGTCTACGATCGCTCCACCTGTTCACTGGTCTGACTCACCATGAAAGTGCCATAAATAGGGGGAAAAGAGGCCGGATTTCCGATTGTCGCATCGAAGCCGATGGCAGCCCGGTTGTTTTTGCCTAGATTACCGAACAGAATCAACCTGGTAAGTCATTCATCTTCAACAATCAAGTCAATGAGAAAACTCGTTACCTCACTTCTGCTTTGCACATCCCTTTATTCCTTTGGGCAGAATGCCGATTCGGTAGCCATCCGAAAGATTTATAATGAAGCGCTTTCCAACGGAAAATCGCATGAATGGCTTCGCCATCTGACCAAACAAATTGGTCCTCGGCTGAGTGGCTCTGAAGGCGCGCAAAAAGCCGTTGACTGGACCAAGAAACTGATGGACCAGCAAGGTTTCGACCGGGTGTTTCTCCAGGAAGTGATGGTACCTCACTGGGTACGTGGCGCCAAGGAAGTGGCTTATATTCAGAACGGTAAGCAGAAAACGAACGTACCCATCGCCGCGCTGGGCGGATCGGTGGCGACGGCCGCTAAAGGTGTTGAAGCACAGGTAATTGAGGTAAAGAGCTTCCCCGAACTGCGGGCGCTGGGTGCCGAGAAGGTCAAAGGCAAAATCGTCTTCTTCAACCGGCCGATGGACCCCACCAAAACCATCACCTTCGACGCGTATGGCGGGGCCGTTGATCAGCGGGCTGGCGGTGCAACGGAGGCCGCTAAACTGGGCGCGGTCGGGGCAATTGTCCGATCGATGGGCCTGGCGCAGGACGATTACCCACATACGGGCGGCACGCGCTATGGCACCGGCGTCCCCCTGATTCCAACGGCGGCGATCAGTACCAACGGTGCTAACCTGCTCAGCAAGTCGCTGGCCGAAAACCCGAACCTGACGTTCTATTTCAAGCAAAACTGCGAGACGCTACCCGATGCTAAATCGTACAACGTGGTAGGCGAGCTGAAAGGCTCTGAGAAACCTGACGAGATCATTGTCGTTGGCGGTCACCTCGATTCGTGGGACCTGGGTGAAGGCGCACACGACGACGGCACCGGCTGCATGCAGTCAATCGAGGTGCTGCGGATCATGAAAGCGCTGGGTATGAAACCGAAACGCACCATCCGGGCGGTGATGTTCATGAACGAAGAGAACGGTCTGCGCGGTGGTGTGAAGTATGCCGATCTGGCCAAACAGAATAACGAAAAACACATTGCCGCCATCGAGTCCGACGAAGGTGGCTTTACGCCTCGTGGTTTTGGGATCGTAGGCACGCCGCAGCAGAAAGAGAAAGTCATTCAGTGGAAACCCCTGCTGGCACCGTATGGTCTGCACGACATTGGGCCCGGCGGAGGTGGCGCCGACATTGGTCCGCTGGTCTACATCGGAACTGTCCTGTTCGGCTTCAAACCCGATTCGCAGCGCTATTTCGATTTTCACCACACCGCCGCCGACAAGTTTGAGATGGTGAACAAACGTGAACTTGAGCTTGGCGGTGCCTCCATGGCCGCGCTGGTTTACCTGCTCGATACCTACGGGTTATGAGTATAAATAAGTAGCCCCTGTATTGAGTAATACGAAGCGCAGGAAAGTCGTTTTTTAGCAACTGTTTTTACTTTTCAGCTAATACGTTTTTGTCATCCCGACGACAGGAGGGATGACAAAAACACTTTCGAAACGACGAGAACCAAACGTATAAGCAACCTTGCAATATGGCTACGTCTTTTCCGCATCCGGCAACCCTTACCCGGGCTGATCGGCTGCAACCGCAAACCGGGTTTCCCTCCAGTCGGCTTATGTCGATAGACGCGTACCGGGGGTTCGTTATGTTTCTGATGGCGGCGGAGTTGCTGCAGTTTTCCAGGTTGCATGAAGCCTTACCGGACAGCTCATTCTGGGAATTTCTAGCGTATCAGCAAAGCCATGTCGACTGGGCGGGCTGTTCGCTGCACGACCTGATTCAGCCATCGTTTTCGTTTCTGGTGGGTGTGGCCCTACCCTATTCGATGGCTAGTCGGGCAGATCTGGGTACGTCGGCGCGGTCGCAGTTCATCCGGGCGCTACGTCGGTCGCTGGTGTTGGTGTTTCTGGGTATCTTTTTACGGTCCATCCACAGTACGCAGACCAATTTCACGTTTGAAGACACCCTGACGCAGATTGGCCTGGGCTACCCGTTTCTGTTTCTGCTCGGAAGAGCCTCAACCCGAACGCAATGGCTGGCATTGGCGAGTATTCTGGTCGGCTACTGGCTGGCCTTTGTGCTCTATCCGGCTCCCACGTCGGCCTTTAACTATGAAGCCGTAGGTGTACCCGCCGACTGGCCCAACCACTACACGGGACTCTCGGCTCATTTCAACAAGAACAGCAATCTGGCCTGGGCCTTCGACACCTGGTTTCTAAATCTCTTTCCCCGCTCATCAGCTTTCCTGTTTAACCGGGGTGGGTATGCGACGCTGAGTTTCATCCCTACCCTCGGCACCATGCTGCTGGGCTTACAGGCCGGTCAGTGGGTACGTTCCGACCAGTCGAACCGACTGATTGTGAGATATCTTGTAGCAGCGGGTGCCGTTGGGATTTTCCTGGGGATTATGCTGCATGTAACCGGCATCTGCCCCATCGTTAAGCGCATCTGGACACCAGCCTGGACCTTATTCAGTGGTGGCTGGTGCTTCTGGCTGATGGCCCTGTTTTACACAGTTATCGACGTAATGAAGCGTCGGAACTGGGCATTCTTTCTCACCGTGATCGGCATGAACTCCATCGCGATCTACTGCCTGGTTCACCTGATCGACGGCTTCATCATCAGTTCCTTCTACATTCATTTCGGCCACGCGCCGTTCCAGACCCTCGGCCCAGCCTTCGAGCCGTTGCTTATCGGGGCAGCTACGCTGGGTACGTTCTACGTCATCTTACTGTGGATGTACCGCCGGAAACTGTTTATTCGGGTGTAGTGTGTTGATTTGGCTTGTTGCTTCGCAAGCTAGTGAGTATGGATAACGATTTTTTGTCATCCCAGCTCTGGCTCCGGTCCTCGGAAAGCGTCTTTTTTTGATACCGTCTGGAGCTTTACGGGCCGACCTTCGCGGGCTGACTGGTAAATGGCTTCCATTATTTTCTGATCCTGAAGGCCCTCTTCGCCGGGTGTAAACGGCTGTTTGTTGTTCTTCACACAATCGGAGAAATGATCGATCTCGGTGGCAAACTGGTTTTTGGGGGCCATCGTGGGGGTCTCCTTACGTTCAACCATCCCGTCGGCATGGGCCGTTTCGGCGCGCAGTCCCTGGTACGAGAAAGCCGGGTCAAGGCCCATCCAGCCGCGTTCGGCCAGCACCCGGTATCGGCGCGATTCGTGCACGTTGTAGTGCGTCGCGCAGTTGGCGATGACACCGCTCGGAAACCGCATTTGCCACGACATCACTTCTTCCACTTCCCTGAACAACGGATTGCCGGGCGTACTGTACTGATAGCCAAACACCTCGGTTGGCTCTTCTCCCAGCACGAAACGCGTCGTGTTCAGGCAGTATAGGCCAATGTCGGGCAGCGCACCACCGCCGGCCAGCGCTTTAATATGCCGCCAGTGTTGCGGGTTAGCCGAACTCTGACAGTTAAAGGATTCAATAAATTTCGGTGCGCCAAACTGCTTCGACCGCACCATGTCACGGATCATCCGGTTGTTCGGTTCGTACTGAATCCGGTAGGCAATCATCAGTTTTTTACCCGCCTTGTTACAGGCGTCGATCATGGCCTGCGCCTCCTGCGATGAATTGGCCATCGGCTTTTCGCACAGAATATGCTTACCTGCCTGGGCCCCGCGAATGGTATATTCGGCATGCATCGAATTAGGCAGCACAATGTAGATCGCCTGCACCTCCGGGTTATCTTTTAGCCGGTCATACTGCTCGTAACTGTAGCAATTACTCGACTTGATACCGTATTGCGCGGCCACTTTCTGCAGTTTCTCGGGGCTACCACTCACCAGGGCTACCGGTTTCGATTTTTTGCACTGCGCAAACGCGGGCAGAATCTCTTCCAGCGTCAGGTGGCCCAGACCAACCAGTGCATAACCAACTCGCTGATCCATCGGAAGCGGCGTTGGTGTCGGGGCAGATTTGACGTCTACTTCCGATTTCCACTGTTCCAGTTCAATCGGCTTATCAGCCTCCTTCGGTACTTTGGCGGGCGGCGAATACGGGGCCGACGACGGAACCTGCTGGCCGGTTGGCGACTGGTATACCGTTGATGGATTGGCCGGATAGCGCGTGCCCGACTGGCTGGTTTTGCAGGAAGCCGCCAGCCCACCGGCTACACCAAGAGCAAGGCCTTTTCCGGTAAGGCGCAAAAAATCAGTCCGGGAGAGGCCCTGTACCTCTACAGCGGGTTCTGTCTTAAAGAGTTGAAGCAGGTGATCGATTTGTTTCATAACGGCTGAGCTTGTCAGAAAGTAACCGTATCCGGCTGCTTTAGTTATGAAAAGAAAGGCTGTACTGGTCGTTCATGCCCAGACCCATGCTGATTACGGGCCCTGACAGCCAAGTGCATATCAGGCGTGGCGGGTTCAAAAAAAACTTCCCTGGATAAACTCCCTTCAGGGGCGTATCCAGGGAAGAAGCAATTTTCAGGGAAGGCAGATGTGGATAAAAAGGGCATGACAAAATTGCTCCGGCTAAGGCTCTGTTCCCATACCGCTTTCGGGGTATTTTTCAGGAAACAGATCAGGGTTATTTTTGAGAAATATCATTCCGAAATGAATCGTTGCAACGGCTTCATTATCCTGCTATTGATCCTTCTGCCGCTGATGGGTCGGGGGCAGGGCCTGTTTCAGCCCTTACCAGAACTGGCGGTTAGTCGGCGGGCCGATGCTGCCTACCTCGATAGCCTTTCTCTGCTGGCCAAAAAGAGGTACCACGCCCTAACTACTCTGCCGCACAGCGCCAAACAGGATACGCTCCGTTTCAGAGCGCTTTATTTTCTGAGCCGACTCTATAAGATCTGGCACGGTCGGCGCGATAGTACACTCTATTTTGGCAATGAGCTAGTCTATCAGGCGCGCCAGAGTAATAACCTGTTTTACGAACTCAACGGCAAACTTTCGCTGGCCGACTACTACAGGTCCAGCGAGTTGAACACGCCACTGGCCTTCCGGATGAACCTGGAGATATTACCCCTTATTCCCAAAACGGCAACGTATAAGAACGTTCGCTTTCAAACCAATAATAACCTGGGAAGCCTATACCGGCTATCGAAAGATTACGCCAACGCATTATGGCATTTGTCGCAGGCCCGTGACGCCATTATTCGGGATACCCTCACCCGGTCGGCCAAAGTATACAGCCAACTCATTGATCTTGAGCAGAATATTGGTGCCATCTATAATCAGCAGGATAAATTTGCCGAAAGCGAGCATCATTATTTGTTGGCCGAATCAATGCTAGCCTACAGCACGTCGGCGGTTGAACACGCCTACGTATATGATGACCTGGCCGAGCTGTACGTGAAATTCGAGCGTTACAACCAGGCGCTTACATATGCCAAAAAAGCGGAAGCGATCTGGAACCGGTTACGGCCGGTCGGTGAATCGAAAGGGTGGGGAACGCTGGCGGTGGTGTATGCCGGCCTCGGGCAGCATGAACTCGCTTACCAGTATGCTCACTACGTACTCCAATTGCCAAAGCCTACAACCTTTACGCTGGAACAGGCCTACAAAGCATTGTATCAGCTCTTTGACCAAAAGCAGGATTGGAAAAACGCCGCTTATTACCACAAAAAATACATTGTCATCCGCGATTCAATTGCCCTCAACCAGCGTACGCTCGAGTTAACGGCCATTCAGAAACAAGCTGAGTTCGAGACAATCGCTCTGCAAAACAGGCAGACACAACAACTTCAGGCACAACGCCTGCTGACAATTGAGCAGCAGGCCGAACTCATCCAACTGAAAGCTAACGTACAAACGGATGCATTGATCAAAAAAGCGCAGTTGAGCGAGCAGCAACGCCGGTTCGATAACGAACGGGCTACCGCACGGTTAACGAAACAGCAGGTGGCCCAAAAAATACAGCAGCAGGCCTATGAACAGCATGTGCTGGAGCAAAAAAACCAGACCCAGACACGGCTGATCTATTATCTGTTCAGTTCACTGATCCTGCTGGTTGGCATTGTAGCTCTGCTGCTTTATCTAACGTACCTGCGCAAACGGAAAGTAGAGGCAGAACTTCGGCTGTCGCACGAGCGTAAGGAAGCCAACGCCCGTATTATTCAGACGCAGGAGACCGAACGGCAACGCATTGCTGCTGACCTTCACGACGATTTGGGCGGCACGCTGGCTACGCTACGGCGCCGACTGGCCGATATTCGACAGCAGACAACAGATGCCAACACCAAACGCGCCTTCGACGATGCGGAGCCGCTGATTCAGAAGAGCAGCGATGATCTCAGGCGGATATCGCATAACCTGATGCCACCCGAGTTTGTCCGGATCGGCCTGCGCCATGCCGTTGAACAACTGGTTCGTCAGCAACCGCCGCACCCTACCCGATTTACGTTTATCATGTCGGGCATTGAACAGAAGCTACCCGTAGACCTTGAGCTGAACACCTACCGCATCGTCTCTGAACTGATTCAGAACATTAACAAACATGCGCACGCCCATCGGGCCGCCATACAGCTCCTTTACCACGATGATCACCTGACCATTACGGTTGAAGACGATGGGCTTGGAAACCGTGCGGTAGTAAATGCGGAACAGTCAACCGGGATTGGGCTGAAAAATAGTAGCTTACGAGCCGAATATATTGGAGCAAAACTGTGGCATGACCTTAGCGAAGCGGGCACACTCGTTGTTCTGGATGTTCCATACCCGTCGCCCCTGTATGCAGCCCGTACCAGCCTTCCGAATTCTCTTAATTGATGATCATCGCCTGTTTAACGATGGCGTGAAAAGCCTGTTGAATGACCAGCCCGATTTGATGGTGTGCGGCCAGGTATTTCAGGCATCGGAGGTTCTGTCTGCTATCCAGCGCACCAATCCAGACCTGATTCTGCTGGATATAAACCTGCAGGGCAGCAACGGCATAGACCTCGGCAAAACGATTCTCGGGCATTACCCCGATCTGCGGGTGTTGATACTGACGATGTATAGCCAGCCCAAACTGCTCGATGAGACCCGTAAGGCCGGCCTGCATGGTTACCTGCTCAAAGATGCCACTACCCACGAACTGCTTCAGGTGATCCGGGAGATACTGGGTGGCAATACCTACTTCGATACCAACGTGGCTGATCTCTCATCGACAGCCGACAATACATTCAGCGATCGGTTTGCCCAGCGACTTAATCTTACCTTCAGAGAGCTTGAGATTGTTTCGCTGATCAAAGAAGGCCTGAACAATGAACAGATTGCCGAACGCATTCACCTCAGCATCGAGACGGTGAAAACGCATCGGAAAAACATTTATTTCAAACTGGATATCAGTAAAGCAACAGATTTGGTACGATTCGCCATTGAGCACGGCCTGTAAGGCGTTTCAGGTACGTTCTCAGACATAAAAAAGCCGCCATGCTCTCTGCAAGGCGACTCTTTCAGGGGTGGCTGCCCAGATACGTTGCCGTAGCGTGGCTTAATTTTTCTAGAAACGGTCGTCGTCGTCCTCTTCTTCATCTTCTTCCCCAAAATGCTTGGTGGGGTCGAACATCGAGCCAACGAGGTCTTTGAATTGAAGGCCCGTATCCATGGCTTTCTTACCGACCAGTGAATACTCGGCAATGCCGTGCAGGGCAAACTCCATCAGGAACAAACGCTCCTGCTTGCTCAGGCGGGGATGAAACTGATCGACCAGATCGTCGAGACCATCGATGGTACGGAGACGACTTTCGTAGTCCCGGTTCGAGAGATCATTGAGCAGGTCCATCGTGTTGCCATCGCCAAACCAGTCGGTGATTTTCTTGTATGGGTTACCGCGCTTGTCTTTCTTGGCCTTTTCCGGGTTCGGGAAATAGTTCAGGAACTGGGTACGTATCGCCTTACCAATCAGGTTCTGGGCTACGATAACGGGCCCTTCAACCTCACCTTCATACACGAGCTCGACCTTACCGCAGATGGCCGGCACCACACCGTATACATCGGCAATGCGTACGTACGTTTCTTTCTCGCTGTTGAGCAGTGTACGCCGCTCGGCCGACGACAACAGGTTTTCATATGCCGAAATGGTCATCCGGGCCGATACCCCCGATTTTGCATCCACGTATTCGCTCTGGCGGGCTTCAATGGCAACCTGTTCAATCAGGTCGGCCACCAGGTCGTTGGTTTTCACCAGGCCTTTCTGTTCGGTTTTTACCACGGCCTCCTGCTGCGTAATCTTCCGGCCCATCTCGATCGTTTTCGGGTAGTGCGTCACAATCTGGCTGTCGATCCGGTCTTTCAGCGGCGTTACAATGCTACCCCGATTCGTATAGTCTTCAGGGTTAGCCGTGAACACAAACTGAATATCGAGCGGCAGGCGCAGCTTGAACCCACGAATCTGAATGTCGCCTTCCTGCAAAATATTGAATAGCGACACCTGAATACGGGCCTGTAAATCGGGCAATTCGTTGATCACGAAGATGCAGCGATGCGACCGGGGAATCAGACCGAAGTGGATCGTCCGTTCATCTGAATACGGCAGTTTCAGCGTGGCGGCCTTGATCGGGTCAACGTCGCCGATCAGATCGGCCACCGACACGTCGGGGGTAGCCAGTTTCTCGGTGTAACGGTCGCTCCGGTGCATCCACGAAATAGGCGTGGCATCGCCGTGCTGAGCAATCAGATCATGGGCAAACCGCGAGAGGGGTTTCAGCGGATCATCATTCAGTTCAGACCCGTCGACTACCGGAATATATTCGTCTAACAGATTGACCATCAAACGGGCTATCCGGGTTTTGGCCTGTCCGCGAAGCCCCAGCAGGTTGATGTGGTGCATCGACAGAATGGCACGTTCCACATCGGGAATAACCGTTTCTTCGTAGCCCCAGATGCCCGGGAATACCGATTCTTTGGCCTTAATTTTTTGAATTAGATTTTCGCGTAATTCCTGTTTAATAGACCGGGACTGATACCCGGCGGCTTTCAGTTCGCCAAGGGTTGTAATGGCAGTTAACTCCTTTGCTTTCAGGTTATAGTAACTCATTCGTTGGGAACGTTCGTTGGCAACACTCGTTGAAGAAAACAGATAGACTGAACGGGGACTAATGTAGAATGGACAACCGCTACTGATTTGTTGCAAAACTGCCTGCATCCAGTAACCATTGTCCATCATACCGTATAAATCTAACAGGCTTTTGGGCCAAATGGTTTATCCCGTTTATAAGCTGCCACAAGCTTACATCACTCCCGCTTTGCGCCTATATCTCCTTGAAATAAGTCAATAAATAGTCAGCTAACTGGCCGTTTACCTCAAAAAAATAGCATTCAGCTAGAGCGGCTGTAATCTTAACCGTAGTTTTACGTTTTAAAAGTCAAATTGGCCCAGGTACGTAGTATGATGAAATACTGTTGGCTTGCGTTCCTGCTAATCGGGTGTTTATTCGGCCCACTTAGCCAGGCGCAGGACCCAAAATCACTTCAGATCAGTCTCCCACAACAACCCGAATGGAACGTTGTGGCCGAAGGGCAATCCATCCGATTCGCCCTGAAAACAACTGGCAATGCGGCCGATTCGGTTACGTATAGTATTGCACAAGGTATGCTGGACGGCATGACCTTCGATTCGCTCGGACATTTTAGCTGGACACCCGGCTACGACCTGGCCGACCGCCTGAAAACCACCCGGACTGTGCCCGTCATTTTTGAGGTTCGTAACCGGCGGGGCGAATCGGCCACTCAGTTAGTTGAGTTCAAAGTACAACATGTCAATCGCCCGCCGGTGGTTGAAGAGCTACTTCCGTTCTACGTTCGGTTTCAGACCCAGAACGTCTATAAATTCGACCCCAAGCAGGTATATGATGCCGATGGTGATCCGGTCGCCTTTATTGCCATTCCCGATCAGATGCCGGAAGGAAGCAAGCTCAGCGCTCAGGGTGAACTGACCTGGACGTTGTCGAAGAACCAGTTCAATCAGCTGAGAGCCAAGCCCATTTATATTGAGTTCTGGGTGGAAGATCAGCCGGCAAAGATCCGCACCAAGGGCCGCCTGAAGGTCGATGTGACGCAGATGGACCTGCCGCCAGTGATTTCGGTAGTGCCCAAGGAACGTACCTACCGGGTTCGCGAGAACGCCACGATCAACCTCAAATTCTATCTGGCCGACCCGAACGGTGATGACGACATCAGCACCTTCGATTTCCTGAGTACCGACCAGCGGATACCCAAATCGGCCCTGGTGAAAAACACAAACAACCAGTACGAATTTATCTGGGCACCCGGCTATGATTTCGTGCGCGACCCAAACGACACACTTCGGCTTGATCTGACTTTCTTTGTATTGGATAAAGCGCAGAACCGCGATGAACAGACAATTGCCATTACGGTGCTGAACACGATCAATGAAGAGGCGAAAGACCGGTACACCTACGCCCTGTATAATCAGGCGCTGGTACAGGCCTGGAACCTGGTAACGCAACTGGATGAGAAGGAAGCAGAACTGAAACGTGACTACCGGAAAGCAAAAGGCGGCAAGCGGAATCGATCGGTAGCCAATGCTTCGTTAGGCGCTGTTACGGGTGTTGCGCCAGCGGTTACAAACGCTCAGTCGAGTGTGCAGGCACAAAGCAACCAACGACTTATTTCGGCCATTGGCGGTACTGCGGTGTTGACTATGGGTACGCTGGAAGCTACAGAGGTAATTGGTAAATCAATGAAAGACCTTCTTGATCGATACAACTACGTACTGGGTAAGAAAAGCGAGCTTCAGAATAAAGGCGATGTATTTGCCCGTGAATTTGCGTTGAAATCGGCCCGGCGTTCGCCTGAGTTCATCAAGCGCCTTGACGAGTTCCGCAATGCGATGAGTTTAAGCGGGCTGGTAGCGCTCGAACTTGACGCCAACTGGCAAAACAAAAAGGAAGCCACAGATAAGGCACTCAAACGCACATTCAAAGATTTCACGCCACTAGACGAGGCGCAGTAAGCGAAGCGGGCATTAAAATTGATCGACTGATGGCATGTACCTCCGTGACCATTCAGTCGATTTTTTGTCTCAAAAGAGAAATAAGTACCCAACCGTTTTGCTCAACTTATCCCTGATGAAGCCGTTAGCCCTTGTTGTGTTGGCGATTAGTTTTATCGTGGCACAACAGACAGACGGCCGGGCTACTGCCCTTAGTACCCATATTACTGCCCCTATCAGTAATCGTGCCGATTTGTCTCTGATATACCCGGCAACAGATGCCCCTCTTTTATCCTTGCCGCTGCCTCCCGTACATTTTTGCGGTGAAATGGTGCCGATGCATGAAGAGCGCGTGGCCCGACGATTAATCTCGGCCCTGTCGCACAGTTCGGTGCAGGCTTCAGCCCTGATCCGGATGCGGCAACGAGCGGCCTCGTTTTTCCCACTAATCGAGCCTGTGCTGGCCAAGTACCATATTCCACTTGATTTCAAATACCTCCCCTTGGTAGAGAGCGCGCTGGTTGGTACGGCAGTGTCGCCGAAAGGGGCGGCGGGCTACTGGCAATTGATGCCCGCTACTGCCCGTGAACTGGGGCTGACGGTGGAAACCCACCGCGACGAGCGGCTCAATTTGATGCGCTCAACAGAGGCTGCATGCCGGTATCTACAGTTCCTGCACAACCGACTTGGGTCGTGGACGCTGGTGGCGGCGGCGTACAATGTTGGCATAGGTAATTTGTTGGGCAATATCCGGAAGCAGCAGCGAAACAACTATTATTACCTGCGCCTTAACGCCGAAACGGGTAAATACCTGTATCGCATTCTCGCCTTCAAGGAGTTGTTCACCAACAATACACAGTATCGTGATCTGCTCTCCGACCGGATGCTGGCCACGTTGAACCAGCCTGTTGTTTCTGAAGCACCAGCACAGGCGCAGGATGTGCTATTCAACGAGAACGTGATGGTTAATATGGAACGGGAAGCGGTGACGACGGCGGCTCCGCTGGCAACCATTCTACCCACAAACGACCGTTCTGAGGATTTGCCACTGCCCAATGCTGCCGATGTGTTTCGGGGTGGTATTAAGGCCAGACTTACAGAAGCCGGTGAATTAAAGCGCGGTGCCGTATGGGTTTTCAATTTAACCCGAAATGGTTTTGCCGAAAATGTGACCGTAAGCGAGGGTGACCGTCTTTATGCTGTGATTGAAGATATCGACAATAAAACAGGGAAAATATACTTCCGCGCCGACAAACTATATACCGACGGCTCGCAGCAATCCATGCAGTTACCCCTTGCCGCCGTTGATGCATCGACAGGCCGGATAGGGCTTAAACTCCCCGACGTTGACCAAATGAAAGCCGGTTGGATTCTGACCTGGAAAGTTCTATAAAACCTTACCACAGCCCACTAGAGGCCCGTTCTGATGGATAAAACCACTGGAAACGGGCCTTTTTTGTTGCTCTCCAGTAAGCCCGCCCAGATTAAACCATTGGCTAGATCATGGATCATAGAAGAACTTATACCGGAAATCATCCGTTTCTTAAAAGCACCAAACAAATTGCCTTGAAACAAGAAAGCCAATTTCGCAAGTACTTCATAGTAAGCAGCTTAGCACTTCTATTCATTGCACATTTCTCCGTTGCGCAGAAAGTAAGCACTTCCGCAAAAGGGAAGAAAAAGGGGCCTATTAAAACACAACTCCCTACCCAACAACCCATTCAGCGGACAAATTTTGCGGGTGAGCTTGTGCCTACTGAACAGGGAACGGTAGCAGCAAAGCTCGCGCTAGCCCTCATGAGTACGTCGGGTTATGCCAAACGTGTACAGGCATTAAACCAACGATCGGCCCCTTATTTTGCCGTGATCGAACCGATTCTGGCGAAACATCATATTCCGAACGATTTTAAGTACATGCCTCTCATTGAGAGCAACTGGAAAGCCGATGCCGTTTCATCGGCTGGTGCAGTCGGTTACTGGCAGTTTATGGACGATACGGCCAAAGACATGAACCTCCGTATTGAACCCGGTAATGACGAACGGATGGACCTGGTGAAATCGACCGAAGCGGCTTGCCGGTACCTGAATGCATTGCATAAACGGTTAGGCTCCTGGACGCTGGCAGCAGCGGCCTACAATGGCGGTATGGGGATGGTAGAGAAAAAAATGATTCGGCAGGCTACGCGCAGTTACTACGAAATGGCCATGAACGAAGAGACAGGTTATTACCTCTACCGGATGCTGGCCATGAAAGAGCTGATGCAAAATCCGGGTCGTTACGCCGGCATGAACGCTGGTATGCTGGCCTACGCCGATGACCCTTACGAACGCGAACTGCAACAGGCCCGCCGGATGGGCTGGATTGTTGATGAAGACCCCGAAGTTAAAGGCGTACCTGTGGAATCGTATGAGCCGGCACCCGGTAGCGAAGCCGCTGTTATGGATAGTCTGCTGACTCAGTTGCTGGCTCAGAAGCCCAAAACGCCGACCATCTTCATGGGTGAGGTTGAGGCCAAACTCCAGAAAGCAGGCAAGGCTCAGTTGGGCCAAAGTTGGGCATTCGTGGTCACGCGGGATGCACAAGTTGGCGAGGTAGAATTGAAAACCGGCGACATGCTGTATGCCGTTGTTGATGATATCGATAGCCAGAAGCAGCTTTTCCTCCGGGCTACCAAAGTGGTATCGGCAGAAACGAAAGAAGTTACGCCTTTAATGATCTCAGCCATGAATCCCGTTACCGGTTTGCTGGGCCTGCCGATGCCTAAAAACCTTCAGGCTGGCTGGCTGGTGCAATGGAAGTCAGAGTTCTAGATTGCCGCAACATCAGGTACGTTGACTAGGTCAGGTACGTTACGAATAGCTATTTCCAAACGAAAGCAGGCATTCATTGGTTGATTGTCATATCCCTGTCGCAATCCATCAACCAAGCAACTCATGAAAGCCATCTGGAACGGCGAGACCATTGCCGAGAGTACGAACACTGTTGTGGTTGAAAATAACCACTATTTTCCCAAAGAGTCAGTAAAAGCGGAGTTTCTGGCCGACAGCCAGACACACACGACCTGCCCCTGGAAAGGTCTGGCGTCCTATTATTCGCTGACAGTTGACGGACAAACCAACAAAGACGCAGCCTGGTATTACCCCGACCCCAAACCAGCCGCCGGCCAGATCAAAGATCACGTCGCTTTCTGGAAGGGTGTCACCGTTGTTGCCTGATAAACCGGCTGGGTACGTTATTTACCAATTAAAACGGCACTGGATGATCATCCAGTGCCGTTTTAATGTAGGTACGTTCCTGCTTACAGTTGCGGCTGTTGAGCGGCCACAGAGTCAAGTTCGTGACTTGGCTTCTTGTTACGCATATAAAAGTAAAGGCCAGTGAACGCCACAATCAGAATAATCGGGAATGTGGTCATTTTAGCCAGCGTTGCCTGCCCGGCAGCCAGTTCCAGCGCGTCGCCGGTTTTACCAGCCGCAGCCTGAATAGCCCGTTCGCCATCAAGCCACCGGCCAATGATTGGCTGGAAGATAGACGTAGAGAACATGCCCACGCCACCCACGATAGACATACCCAGGGCACCACTCAGCGGGATACGTTCGGCCACGAAACCAATCATCGTTGGCCAGAAATAGCACACGCCAATGGCAAAAAAGACAGCCGCAACATAAGCCATAGCGCCTGTCTGCGTGCTGAACAGGTAAATACCGATGGTTGCAAAAATGGCACCGCCCAGCAACACACCTGTTTGATCGAGACGGTGAATGATTGGTCCACCAAAATACCGACCAAAGGCCATTAACCCCGTTACCAGTGCCAGAATGAGCATTGGGCTAGCACCGCTTTTGCTCATGATCAGGCCAACCCACTGCTGCGGACCAAACTCTGAGATAGCCGTTAGGGCCATGCAGCAGAAAATGAAGAGGTAGAGCGGTGTAAGCATGGCCGCAAAATTCTTGCTGATCGACGTTACGCCTTCCACACGTGGCTTTGGAAATGCCTGGCCGAAGAACATGAACGCATACGTAATAGTCGGGATCAGGATTACCCATATCTGCGTCTGCCACGAGAGACCCGAGTCAGTCATGAATTTAGATAGCAGGCTACCCACTACGATGCCACCCGGGAACCACATATGGAAACGGTTGAGCTTCTTGTTCATTTCTGCTCCCGAATACATATCGGCGATCAGGGGGTTACAGGCAGCTTCTGTACAACCGTTACCGATACCGATGAACAGCGTTGAGATCAGAAGGCCTGTGTAGCCGCCTGAGTAAATGGTTAGCAGAATGCCTAACGTGTGCGATACGAAGGCAACTGTCATAATTATTTTTGGCCCAACCGTATGGTACACCAACCCGCCAACGATCATGGCTATTGGAAAGCCCAGAAACCACATTGAGTTGATAAATCCCAATTGTTCGGCGCTCAGGCCAAACTCGGTTCCCAACTGGGGCAAAATGCCCGCCCTGATACTAAACGAAAAGGCAGTGGTGATAAGGGCGAAGCAGCTTGCCAGGAAGAGCCTCGAACTATTAACAGTCGTGTTCATAGAAAGACAATAAAGAAAGTTTGATCGAACAAGTAGATTAGGTTTTCAGATAAAGGGATTAATTAACAGTAATTACCCGATTGGGCAGCGCAAGGCGTACAAAATTTCCTAAAAAAAAGGAAATCCGCTAATTTTCCGATCAATAAGTAGATGATTGTCTTCTGAGCTATTTACAGAGTACGAATAGCTGCTAAACGCCTTCTTTCGCATTTTATGACGCCTCAAGCCTCAACAAACCTCTCTCCTTCTGTTAGTCAGACCAGTACACACCGCAAACTCCGCATGGGTATGGTGGGTGGCAGTCTGGATGCCTTCATCGGGGCCGTTCATCGCCGTGCGGCAGCAATGGACAACGAAATTGAACTGGTCTGCGGATCGTTTAGCTCAAATCCCGAAAAGTCGAAGCAGACAGGTCATGCGCTTTACCTCCCCGAAAATCGCGTTTACGCCAATTTCGAAGAAATGATTCTTCGGGAGAAAGAACTTCCCGAAGGCGAACGTATGGATTTTGTGACCATCGTTACGCCAAACCATATGCACTTCGCCCCGGCTAAAATGGCACTCGAAAACGGTTTCCACGTTGTTTGCGACAAGCCCGTTACGCTGAATATGGCTGAGGCCAAGGAGTTGAAGCGTATCATCGACGAAACCGGATTACTCTTCTGCCTGACGCACAACTACACGGGCTACCCGATGGTGAAGCAGGCGCGGGCCATGGTAAAGGCGGGCAAATTGGGCAAAATACGCAAAGTAATCGTTGAATACCCCCAAGGCTGGCTGGCACAGTTGGTTGAGGCCACCGGCCAGAAACAGGCTGGCTGGCGCACCGATCCGGCTCGTTCGGGTGCCGCTGGTGGTGTTGGCGATATCGGCACCCACGCCGAAAATCTGGCTGAATATATCACCGGCCTGAAAATCACCGAACTCTGCGCTGACCTAACCATTTTTGTGGAAGGTCGCCTGCTGGATGATGACGCCAATATGCTGCTCCGCTTCGAAAACGGCGCAAAGGGCACGCTTGTCAACAGTCAGATTGCCAACGGCGAAGAAAACCCGTTCTCGATCCGGGTATATGGTGAATTCGGCGGCCTTGAATGGCGGCAGATGGAACCCAATACGCTCATCTACAAAACAAACGAAGAAGGGGCTCGCCTGTTACGTACTGGTGTTGGTGATCTGGCTCCCGAAGCCCAGGCAAACACACGCTTACCAGCTGGCCACCCCGAAGCGTTCCTGGAGGCATTTGCCAACATCTACTACAACTTTGCGCTCACCCTCCGCGCCCGCATGAACGGACAGGAACCCGACCCAATCCGGCTCGATTTCCCCGGTATTGAGGAAGGGTTGCGCGGCATGGCCTTTATTGATACTGTCCTCGCTTCTGATAAATCATCGGAGAAGTGGACGAAGTTTAAAGAGTGAAAGAAGGTCTACGTATAGAGCATCGTTTTACTCATTCTTTATCCCTTTCACTCATTCATTCTTTATCTCTTTCACTCTTTATACCCCCTCATGTCAAAAATTCAAGTTGGTGTGGTTGGCACCGGATTTATCGGACCCGCTCACATCGAAGCCCTGCGCCGTTTACCCAATGTTGAGGTAGTTGCTCTTTGCGAAGTAACCCAGGAGTTAGCCGAAACAAAGGCAGCTCAATTGGGCATTCCCCGCGCGTACACGTTCGATGAACTCCTGAAGCAGGACGATATTCAGAGCATTCATATCTGCACGCCAAACTTCCTGCACTACAGCCAATCGAAAGCGGCGCTGTTGGCCGGTAAGCACGTTATCTGTGAAAAGCCACTGGCTAAAGATCTGGTCGAGGCCGAAGAGTTGGTTCAGTTGGCGAAAGAGTCGGGTCTGGTCAACGCCGTACACTTCAACCTGCGTTATTATCCGCTCGTTCGCCAGATGAAAGTGATGCGCGAGAAAGGTGAACTGGGCGATGTGTACAGCATCATCGGGTCATACCTGCAAGACTGGCTGTTCTACGAAACCGACTATAACTGGCGTCTTGAACCCGACAAATCGGGCGATTCACGCGCTATTGCTGATATTGGCTCACACCTGATGGATATCATCGAATATATCACAGGCTTGAAAACCACTGCCGTACTCGCCGATTTCAACACGATTCACAAGACACGGAAGAAGCCATTGAAACCGGTTGAAACGTATTCTGGCAAAATACTCCAGCCAGACGATTATGCCGACGTGCCCATCAACACCGAAGATCACGCCAACGTGCTCCTGCGGTTCGATAATGGCAATCGCGGCGTAGTGACCGTATCGCAGGTATCGGCGGGCCGCAAGAACCAGTTGAAACTTGAGATTTCGGGCGCTAAAAAGACTTTTGCGTTTGACTCTGAATCGCCGAACCAGCTTTGGCTCGGTAACCGTGATGGCTATAACCAGACCATGACGGATGATCCGTCGATCGTTCATGCCGAGGTACGGTCAGTGATCGGTTTCCCCGGTGGTCATAACGAAGGCTTCCCCGACACGTCGAAGCAGATGTTCAAGGAGGTGTATGCGGCAATTGAAGCAGGCAAACAACCAGAGCACCCAACGTACCCAACCTTCGCCGACGGTTACCGCGAGCTGCTGATCTGCGAGAAAATTCTGGAAAGTAATAAAAAGCAAGCCTGGGTAGAGGTGTAGGAGGCTGATAAGGAGTCCAGGTACGTTCCAGAACGTACCTGGACTCACGGCGTACCCAACCCCATTTAACTTTCAAAAACATGAAATCACTTAAAGGCCCTGCCGTTTTTCTGGCACAGTTCATGGGCGATGAAGCGCCCTTCAACTCGCTGGATACGATTGCCAGATACATGGCCGATCTTGGCTATAAAGGCGTTCAGTTACCAACCTGGGATTCACGGGTTATCGACCTTCAAAAAGCGGCTGACAGCATCGAATATTGTAATGAGCTAAAAGCGAAACTGGCTGATATCGGTGTTGAGATTACTGAGCTTTCTACCCATTTGCAGAGTCAGTTGGTAGCTGTTCACCCAGCTTACGCTCCTATGTTCGACGGGTTTGGTCCTGCGGAGTTAGCCGGTAAGCCTACTGAGCAACAGGCCTGGGCTGTGAACCAGATGATGTTGGCTGCCAAAGCCAGCAAGAATCTGGGGCTGACCTCTCACGTTTGCTTTACCGGTGCCTTACTATGGCCATTCATGTATCCCTGGCCACAACGCCCCGCCGGACTGGTTGAAACGGGTTTTGCCGAACTGGGCAAGCGCTGGAAACCCATTCTGGATGCGTTCGATGAAGCGGGCGTAAACGTTGGCTTCGAGTTACACCCTGGCGAAGACGTACATGATGGCGTTACGTTCGAGATGTTCCTGGCAGCCGTTGATAATCACCCGCGCGCCGGTATCAATTATGACCCAAGCCACTTCGTCTTACAATGCCTCGACTATCTGGACTTCATCGACATCTATCACGACCGCATCTATGCGTTCCACGTAAAGGATGCCGAGTTTAACCCTACGGGTCGTCAGGGCGTATATGGTGGTTTTCAGGGATGGGTAGAACGCGCCGGCCGATTCCGTTCACTGGGCGACGGTCAGGTCGATTTCAGCAGCATTTTCAGTAAGCTGGCGCAGTACAATTACGACGGATGGGCAGTTCTGGAATGGGAATGCGCCATCAAACATCCTGAGCAAGGTGCCGCTGAGGGTGCCCCGTTCATCCAGGATCACATGATTCGCGTAACCGAGCGTGCCTTCGATGACTTCGCCGGAGCAGGCTCAGACGAAGCGTTCAACAAGCGCGTGCTAGGTTTGTAAAATCCCTCTTTTTCACGCAAAAAGCCCGCTCCCAGGTAACGTACCTGGGAGCGGGCTTTTTGCGTGAAAAAGTACCCATTCCCTCACCATCCTGGCCCTACAATAATTATATATGAAGATTGATTAATACAATAATAGATGATCTATGGATTTACTCTTTATTTATATAACTAATTAAAAACCAGCGCATTGTTAAGTACAACTCGTTAGTTAACTTTTCCTATACACTTAAACTCTATTGACAATGATTACTCAACTACGTTCGATGGGTCAACTATGGCTTTGGTTGGCGGTGCTCTCAGTATCTCAACACGTATCCGCTGATATAATTGGCGTTCACTATTACGCAAGCGCTCCACCAGCCTCTCTTGCTGCGCCCGTGATTTCAGTTACGCCCTCGGCGCTAACGCTTCTCAACTCGACCCAGCTGCCTGGCAGTAACTCAAAGACCTACATTGTGTCAGCCACTGGTTTAATCACGTCAGACTTCCGAATCACTGTGCCGTCACCTTTTGTTGTGAGTGCTCCTAATGCGGGCAGCTATCCTGGCGGTATCACTCTGCCCGTTAATAGCGATGGCACACTGACGCCAACAACAATTACGGTTGCCCTGTTGTCATCCTCGCCAGGTACGTTCACCGGAACTATAGCAAACACCAGCGGCTCGACTACAGTAACGGTCGCCGTAAGCGGCACTTCCGTGAGCCCTTCTCTAAGCGTCCAGTCTTCCTTTTTGACCCCCTTTTCAACCACTACTGGTACGCCCTCAGCTATTCAGACCTACACGATAACAGCCCTGAGTCAAACGGGGGGCACCGTCACGGCACCAACAGGATTTGACATTCGTACGGGAAATAATGCGTTTGGTTCTTCCTTAACGATCCCCAGCAGCCTTTCAGCTATAGATATTCCGGTAGATGTACGGTTATCGGGTAGCACAGCTGCACAAATCTCGGGCTCAATCACCCATCGGTTAAATAACAGTTCAAACCAATCGATAGCCAATGTAGCCGTAAGCGGCACTGTTTCAGAGCCCGCGACTCCGTCTATCACTGTGACACCATCATCACTTACGCTTGTCGATTACAGTGAATATCCAGGCTCATTTCCGGCTTCATTCACCGTATCTGCTCGTGGTTTAACAGAGGATCTACAGATTTATGCGCCGCCTTACTACCTGCTCACGGCAAACGGTAAATCTGGCCCTGCTTTGCTCATACCAGCTACTAATGGGATTGTGACCCCTACATCCGTTTCGGTCGCGCTGATTGCATCATCGTCCGGTGTGTTTGACGGACAGATCACCAGCTGGAGTGGTTCAGCTACGGCTACTGTTGGGCTTAGCGGCACCGCCCTATCTCAATCTGTAACGGTTACCCCTTCATCACTCAGCAACTTCACTACGACGTTTGGCACCCCTTCCGCCAGTCAATCGTATACGGTGGCAACACAAGGCGGGTTACCAGTCCTCGTCAACGCACCGTCTGGATTTGAGATTCGCTCTGGTAACAATCCATTCAGCTCGTCGTTAACAATCGGCACGAGCAGATCAGTTGTTCAAACACAAATAGATGTACGCTTAGCAGGGAATACCATAGGGTCAGTTGCTGGTACGATCACACAAAACACTTATTTTCATTCAAGTCACGGCATATATCCTGTGACAGTGAGCGGCCTTGTGTCCGGCAATAGCAATGTACTTCAAGTGCTTCACCGCGATGTAGATAATTATGCGGATAATAACGCTATCCAGCCTCTATTGGAGGTAGTAAACCAAGGTAGTACTAACCTAGCACTCTCAAGCCTAACGCTACGCTATTACCTGACAGTAGAGAACTTTGTCCCTTTAACGAATCTGACCGTTTCGTATGCCAAATTAGGCGCATCCAACATCAGAATGCGTTATGTGCCGCTGGCTCAACCCGGCCAAGGAGCCCTAGGCTATATTGAATACAGTTTCACACCGGGAGCGGGCAGTCTGATGCCTGGTACCAGTACAGGGCCTATTCAAAGTTACATTGCTAAGACCGACTATTCTGGTTTCAATGAACTGGATGACTACTCGTACGCTAGCGTGCGCGACCGGGTACAAGCCAATCAGCATATAACAGCCTATTACAATGGAACGCTGGTTGCAGGCCAGGAACCATCGCTGGTAACGCCCCGTGCTTACCTGGTGCCTTACACTGAAAGCAAAAATGGCCCCTCGGCAACTCAGATCAGCACGTATCTGGAATTACGCAACGAAGGGAATCTGCCAATAAGCTATAATGATATAACGGTACGCTACTATTTCACCACCGACGGTTCTCAGCCGTTGAATTTTGAGCTAGACTACACAACATTGGGGATGGGAAATGTGCACGCTCGCTTTGTGCAGATCAGACCGCCGTTGACCACCGCTGATACGTACCTTGAATTGAGTTTTGCGAATTTAGGTCAACTTATGCCCCAGAGTAGCACAGAATTAATTCGATATCGAATTCAAAAAGCTGACGGAGGACGTTTTAACCAACTCAACGACTATTCATATCAGGAACAGCATGCCAGTTTGAGCCCCAACGCTCGTGTGGCGATCTATGTAGGTAATCAGAAATATTGGGGTAATGAAGTAGGTGCCGGCGCGCGATTAGCGGCAAACACTGAAGCCATTACTGATCTGGATGTACTAATATTGGGAAATCCGGTGCGAAATGATAAGGTGCTGTTTAAAGTCAGCGGTGCGGATTCCGAGCCTATTCAAGTAGAGTTAATCAATACGCATGGCCAGGTTATTACGCACCAACAATTGCTCCACTCTCAGGATATACAGACACACCAATTGTCTCTATTTAATCAAGAAGCGGGGACTTACCTTCTTAAAGTGAGTACGCCCACGCAGCGTAAGACCATTAAAGTAGTGAAGACCGAATAAAATTCTCGCCTGTCATTCGATAAGACCCAGGCAGGCTCCTGATCGTATAACCAGAAGCCTGTCTGGGTCTTATATGGCTACTACTCTCTCTGCAG
>NZ_JAFMYW010000080.1 GCF_017353175.1 Fibrella forsythiae
GATACTGAGATCGGGTTGAGCACAGGAGCATTCACACCTGTCACGCTCACGGGCGTCACAGTGCTACAGCCTAGCGGACTCGTTGACACCAGGTTGAAGACGTTAGCACCAGCAGCGACTGTCACTGGCAGCGTACCACCACCCAGCAGAGTTGTGGTCAGACCCGTTAGGATGTTGCCTGAGCCAGCGCCTAGCAAGGCCGTCAGGTTCAGCGGAGCACCTACGCAGAGCGATACTGAGAT
>NZ_JAFMYW010000081.1 GCF_017353175.1 Fibrella forsythiae
CTGACGCCGGGGACGCCATACGTGGTTGGCTTCGGTCAGCCTGCGGGCTTCCTGCCCACACTGGCTAACGTGGGTACGAATGACGCTCTGGACTCAGACGCTTCAGTAGCTACGGGTCTGACGGGTGTGTACTCGCTGACGGCTGACGAGTTCAACCCAACGGTGGACGCTGGTTTCTACAAGCCTGCCTCACTGGGTGACTATGTGTTTAACGATACGAATCGCAA
>NZ_JAFMYW010000082.1 GCF_017353175.1 Fibrella forsythiae
TTCACACCCGTCACGCTTACTGGCGTTACAGTGCTACAACCCAGCGGCGAAGTCGATACCAGGTTGAAGACGTTAGCACCCGCAGCGACCGTGACAGGCAGCGTACCGCCACCCAGCAGAGTTGTGGTCAGACCCGTTAGGATGTTGCCTGAGCCAGCGCCTAGCAAGGCCGTCAGGTTCAGCGGAGCACCTACGCAGAGC
>NZ_JAFMYW010000009.1 GCF_017353175.1 Fibrella forsythiae
GTTTAGGGTACTTTAGAATAGCTTAAGTGGTTACAGCTATTTTAAGTAAAATAACTACTGTAAACACATGTAACGGAAAGCTAAGAATAGTTTCCTAAGAAAGAAAATATAGAATATATTGGGAGTCAATATCCACAAAATGACTCATAATGAGATTGTTATACGTTCATTTGTTCTTAGATATATGTTTTTCGATTGGCGCTAATGGCCAGTCTACGGCCTCCAAATGGAATGAAACGAGGGGCGATGTATATGCAGGTATAAACGCCTCTACAAGTCGGTATTGTGGAGATTTAAGTGAGCGTTATCAGTTGGCCCACCTACAACTTGGGTCAGGGATAGAAGGGCATATTCGCTATCGATTTGAAGAGCAGTGGTGCTTTATAAGCGACATAGGACTATATCATATCCGAGGGGATCAACATTATACTAAAAATGCTGCTAACCAATTATCCTTTTCGGCAACAAACTTTTCGGCGAACTTGGGGGTACAATGGGATTTTCGCTCTGTAGACGGTAACGATCAAAATATTCTTTATGCAATTGCTACTTTGGGTGTCACTAGTGTAAATCCTACAACCACGTTAAACGGGAGCATCTACTCATTACCTGCGTTTAGAACGGAAGGAGTTTCCTATGCGTCTTGGGCTATACAGGCTGGTTACGGCTTAGGGTTTCCCTTTACACTGAGCCCCTCTGCACAACTCCGTCTTCAGGGGAAATATACACATGTATTTAGTGATCGTCTGGATGATGTGAGCACTAACTACGTTGATAAAACTGCGTCTACGGATCTAGAGAAACAACTTGCCGACAAGCGTGTTGGCAACCAATTGACTCCGAATGCTATCGGAGCTGCCAGAGGCAATCCAACTAAAAACGACGGCTATTTTCTGCTTACTTTACAGCTTATATACAAGTTTCGCAGACAAAAGTCCTAAACCAAACCTCATGGCGTCGTTCATTGCAGCAATTGATCAGGGAACAACCAGCACCCGCTGTATAATAGTAGATAAGCAAGGCACCATTCATTCGGTAGCGCAGAAGGAACATGCCCAGATTTACCCTAAGCCGGGCTGGGTTGAACATGATCCGGAAGAAATCTGGCAGAATACTCTTGAAGTTATTGCCAAAGCACGTATACAGCTTCGATTGACCACGCGCGATATTGCCGCTATCGGGATCACTAATCAGCGGGAAACAACGGTTGTCTGGAATAGGAAGACAGGTAAGCCTTATTACAATGCTATTGTGTGGCAGGATGTACGCACGGAAGATGTTGTGGCAGAATTAGCTAAAGATGGCGGTGCCGATCGCTTTCGCGACAAGACCGGGCTACCATTAGCCACTTATTTCAGCGCACTAAAATTAGGATGGCTGTTAAACAACGTACCCGGACTGCGCGATGATGCTGAACGAGGTGCGGCCCTTTTCGGCACAATAGACAGCTTTTTGATCTGGAATCTGACAGGCGGACCGCATGGCGGTGAACATGTTACTGACGTAACGAACGCAAGTCGAACACAGTTGATGAATTTACAAACGCTGGAGTGGGATGATGAATTGCTCGCTGTATTGAACGTACCCAGAGCGATGTTACCAGCTATCCGACCCAGTAGTGGTACGTTTGGCACTGTCACGTCTGAGGTTATTCCGGGTGTACCCATCACGGGCGTACTGGGCGATCAGCAGGCGGCATTGGTGGGACAAACGTGTTTTGAACCGGGGCAGGCCAAAAATACATATGGGACAGGCTGTTTTCTGTTGATGAATACCGGTACTCAGATTCGCCCGTCGACCTGCGGCCTGCTTACTACTGTGGCCTATCAGTTCGGAACAGAGGCGCCGCACTATGCACTGGAGGGAAGCGTTGCCATTGCCGGCGCGCTGGTGCAGTGGCTACGCGATAATCTGGGAATCATTCAATCGAGTGGTGAGGTGCAAACCCTGGCTGAACAAGTCGATGATAACGGAGGCACCTACATAGTTCCAGCTTTTTCGGGTTTGTATGCGCCTTACTGGCGGACTGATGCACGCGGTATCATTGCCGGTTTAACGCGCTTCGTAACAAAGAATCATATTGCCCGGGCTGCTCTTGAAGCTACGGCTTTTCAAACATACGATGTGCTGCAAGCCATGCAGGAAGACGCTGGCGTTGCGTTGAAAACGCTGCGGGTAGACGGGGGCATGGTTGTCAATGATTTGCTGATGCAATTCCAGGCCGATATAAATAATGTACCTGTCATTCGGCCCCGTGTTACTGAAACAACGGCAATTGGGGCTGCCTACGCTGCTGGTTTAGCCGTTGGTTACTGGTCGTCGATAGAAGAACTAAAGGCGAACTGGGGCGTAGAGGCCACCTTTACACCCGTTATGCCCGAAGACAAACGCGTTGAGCTTTTACACAACTGGAAGAAGGCAATCGAACGGTCATTTGATTGGGCTGTTTAGTCAGGTTTTTACGCTAAATTGAAGTTGTTAAGTGTAAAAACTGCAAGTACAATGACGTACGATTATATCATTGTTGGTGCCGGCTCGGCAGGATGCGTACTGGCTAACCGTCTGTCAGCTGACCCGCAAACGTCTGTGCTGCTACTGGAAGCGGGCGCTCCTGATAAGAAGCTGGAAATACACGTACCTGCGGCGTACTCGAAGCTAAACCGAACGGGCGTTGATTGGGCCTATTGGACGGAGCCACAGGAACATATTGATGGCCGACGCCTGTATTTGCCCCGTGGAAAAACCCTTGGCGGAAGCAGTTCAACCAATGCAATGGCCTATGTACGGGGCAACCGGGCCGATTACGACGCCTGGGCAGCTGAAGGGAATGCGGGATGGGGGTACGAATTCATTTTACCCTATTTTAAACGCTCGGAGTGTAACGAGCAGATAGGTCAACTGGATGCCCGCTACCATGGAACAGATGGGCCACTGAACGTTACGTATGCAACCCGGTTCAGAACGCCCCTTGCCGATGCTTTTGTGGAGGCATGCTGCCAGCAAGGTATTCCGGAAAATCAGGATATGAACGGGGCTCGGCAGGAAGGAGCAGGCCTGCTTCAGTTTACGATCAAAAACGGGAAACGCCACAGCACCGCCGCAGCTTTCCTGAAACCTATATTGAATCGACCCAACCTGACAGTTCGCACGCAGGCGCACACCCAGCGCATACGGATACAGGATGGACGTGCCGTTGGAATCGAGCTAACAACGGGTAAGAGCCTAACCGAAACAATTATGGCCCGCCGCGAGGTGATTCTCTCGGCGGGGGCCTTTAACTCACCACAACTGCTGATGTTGTCTGGAATCGGAGCTGCCGGTGAGTTGAAGCGCCACAATATTGATGTAAAGCTTGATTTGCCTGGCGTGGGCCAGAACCTGCAGGATCACCTGTTTGCGGGCGTAAGTACGCTGGCCAACCAACCGGTGGGTACAAACCACTGGCTGAAGCCAATGAATCAGCTAAAGGGATTATGGCAGTATCTGACAGCACAGAAAGGGCCATTCACCATTAGCCCCCTCGAAGCAAATGCCTTTGTTCGTACGTCTGAAACGCTTACTCAGCCCAACCTGCAACTGCATTTTGCGCCGATCCATATTGGCGACGATTACCGGGCAGATTTCTACGATGTGACTACCTTCCCAACCAAAGCGGATGGCTGGTCTATTTTGCCAACGTTGCTCCAACCGACAAGCCGTGGGTACGTTGGTCTGCGATCGGCGAATCCGATGGAAGCACCGGTAATCCAGCCCAATTTCCTGTCGACTGAAAAAGACAGAAACTTACTGCTGACAGGTACCAAACTGGCCCTGGAGTTGAATCGGTCTGCCGCCTTTGAACCGTGGCGTGAGCGAGCTTTGGTGCCCGCTGACAACGCTTCGGAGGAAGCAATGATGGCTCATATTCGAAAAATAGTTGAGACGGTCTATCACCCCGTGGGTACGTGCCGGATGGGGTCTGATGCCGGTGCCGTGGTGGATGATCAGCTTCGGGTACGTGGCATTGAGGGCTTGCGCGTGGTAGATGCGTCGATCATGCCAACGATTGTTTCTGGAAACACAAACGCTCCGGTAATTATGATCGCTGAAAAAGCCGCCGATCTGATTATCGGTCGTGCCTTGCCAATAGAAGCTGGTCAGCAAAGGACTACTGCCTGAACAGAGTTGATACGGAACGAATTTCTTTACTTTTGGGGCTGCAAAGTCCCTTTTTTGTGCATGTCAGTTTCCAGTTCAATTTCTACCCGCACGGCTGATTATTGGGTAGCCGGTGCCATTCTGTTACTGGCTGCTGTCTTTTATACTGCCATTGTTCAGTATGCGATTAACGTACCATACGTTGATGATTTTCTGTATGTCAACAGCATTCAGCGAATAACTGCCACTGAAACAACCTTTGCCGGAGCCATCCAGCTACTGGTAGAACAGCATAATGACCACCGCATTCTGCTCTCGCGCTTGCTCGTTTTACTGGATTATTGGGTGGAGGGGCAAGTAAATTACCGGACACTAACGCTAGTAGGCAGCCTCAGCATAGCTGCAGTATTGTGGCAGGTGCACCGGTTGTTCAGGCGGGCGGGGTTATCTGCCTGGCTGTTGTTGCCCGTGGCGTTACTCATATTACAGCCTTCTTATCAGGAAGATGTCTGGTGGGTGTTGTGCCTCTTGCAGCATACGCTGACATGGCTACTAACGATTATCGTCTTTCGCCTACTGATTCGCCCTGAAATGTCGGCGCAGGTAGGCGCCCTGGCCTTGGGAGGGCTTGTCCTGTATTCAAATAGCAACGGCCTGTTTATGTGGATCGCTGCCCTGGCGTTACTGGTACGAACTCAGCAGTGGCGCTGGACGGTCGTCTGGCTGGTGGCAGGTGCAATACTGATCAGCCTGTATTTCAGTGTCGATTACCGGTTTATTGCCAAAGATTCACTCATCACCGTTGCTCAGCATCCTGGCTGGGTCGTTAAGAGTATAATCAGCTTTGCGGGTAGCGCTGTTTATTTTGATCAGCATCGCTGGTTGTTGGTACCTGCCCAATGGTTTGTGCTTGGAATAGGCGTGGCTGTTTTGGTGATCATTGCACTGAGTTGGCTGCGGTTCATGGTTACAGCCAGCAAACGAATGTCGCCTGCTCTACTTCCTTTTCTCGGTTTAGGACTGGTATTGACAGGCTCTGCAATGGCAACAGCAATGGCCCGTAGCGATGGTAGCCTGATGATAATGGACCGATATCAACTCTATGCAGTCTGGTGTCTGATTGTGGCTTATGTATTGATAGTCATGCAATTGACTGAACGGATGCGGCAGGTGGCAGGCTTGGTAGGCGTAGGGTTCACGCTATGGTTCTGGCTGAACAGCTGGTTGTTCTACGGGCCTCAGTTGGCCGATAGGTATAACAGACAGGTAGCAGAAGGAATGGCACTCAAGCACTACCAGTACTCGGTGATGAGCCAGAAGTTTGGGCTGGATCCGTATTGGCAGAAAGGATGGGTGCAGGCCATGACCGACGGAATGTATCAGGTTCCCGATCTTCCGGAAATTCGTGGTGTCGAAACTGCTTTACAAACACCCCCCGTTCAGAATTCGGCCACTCAGTTTGTTATAGATGCCCGCCCCTTGTCGTATCTAAACACCGACGCCCTTTTTTTTCAGCAGGATACCCTACCAAAGCCTGATTTTATCTACCTGCGATCGGCAACGAACTGGTATGTCCTGCCCGCTCAGCGTATGCCAAAGCCAATCATGAAACCCTGGCTCGTTAACAAAGGGGTGAAATCGATGGTGTTGCCGATCCTGCTAAAGCCAGGTACGTATCGGTTGGGCTGGGTACGTAACACCACGGCTGGCTGGATAGCCACTGCGACCACGCAAGAAGTTTCGGTTCCGGAAAAGTAAATTCGACCTCTCTCAGCATGCAGAAAGCCACCTGACTAGGTGGCTTTCTGCATGCTGAGAGAGGTCGTGATCTAGAAGAACAAAATCCTGATCGTGAATGGGCTGCTGCCGTACAGGATCAGATCGTTCGCCGAGTTGGCTGAGTAATTCACATTGTATAACGCTGAAAGGTTGGCCGAAAACAACCGACCGATAGGCTGTGAATAGGTAGCGCCAAGCCAGGTTGCCGTTGATGAGCCCGTTGTTCGGCCACCAACGTTCAGCTGTCCTGTTGTACTATACGACCGCTGATCAAGCTCGACGTGAGCGTAGACATTCGGAATAAGCGCGGGCAAGATCTCGTACATGCCGAAAAGGCGCCCGGAATACTGATTCAGGTTGCCACCGTAATAGTTCTTGAAGTTGGTGTAAGTGTACCCAGCGCCAATGCCGGCCACAAAATGCTCAGTTACCTGATAAGCAACTACAGGAGATACGCCGATGCTGAATGGGTTGAACTGGAGAGCTGAAATGCCACCGCCAAACCGGATACGCTCTTTCAATGGCAACGGATTACCTTCCGGCGTTTGTGATTTTAACGGAGCTTGCCCCTGGTTGCGGCGTTCTTCCGGGTCTTCTGTAATCTGCCCGAAGGCCATGCTGCTGGTCAATAGGGCAACCAGCAGAAGAAAGTGATGTATATGTCTCATAGTAATCCGCCTGAGCGGTGTATCACAACAAAAAGTCAGTGTAAATAACGATATAATGGGTTGCTTTCGCGTAAAGAGTGAGTTAAAACACAAACTCCTTCACGTCAGTATCATTCAGGAATCGCTTAATGCATTTCTCATGGGCCTGCTCAGGGCCAGAAACTTTCCAGCGACCACTGATCTCACTACCTATACGCTGCTGAGGCCCTCTTCGTGGCGATAGCCCGCATTCTGTAAACACCCGCTCGTACTGGTTCAGGGTTTTGTTTTTATAATTGGTAACCACCTTGTACTCACGGGTCTGGTTGAGGCGGGTAATGCGGTACGAGAGTTTTGCCAGAAAGAGCAGCGAACCCATAATGATGACGAAGCCGATCAGAGCGATATCATAATACCCCGCGCCGATGCTCATGCCCAGCGCCGACACAGACCAGACTGTAGCGGCCGTTGTGAGCCCTTTTACACGGCTTTCTTCCTTGTAAATGAGCCCGGCCCCCAGAAAACCAATTCCGTTAACAATATTGGCGGCGATGCGGTCATCGCCCAAACGGCGCGAAACCATTGTGAACAGCGTGGCACCAACGCTGATCATGATGGTGGTGCGGAAACCGGCCGCTTTTGAGCGGTATTCCCGTTCGGCGCCAATGAGCCCGCCCAGGAGCAAAGCCAGAACAAGTCGAAGTATATCTTCCTGGTGAATGATCATTTCAAAAAGTTTACTGTTTACTGTCTTCTGTTGCTTCGCGTTGCCCCAGGTACGTGGCCTGTCAGAAAAACAGAAGACCGGTCCGCCGGTGCGGGAAGACAGTAAACAGTAAACTGATTTTACTGAACGTAGTGAAGCGGTTTTCCGTTGAAAATTAGATAAGGTAACGCTAATTCAACGCATGATTCAACCTACCGAAACCGACATGATGACCAGTGAGACAAACGGCTCACCTGCCAGGTCGGTCGACCACCTCGACCCTAAACAATTCATCATTATTAAGGGGGCGAAGGTACATAATCTCAAGAATATTGATGTGGCTATCCCGCGCAACAAGCTGGTGGTAGTTACGGGGCTGTCGGGCTCCGGCAAGTCGTCGCTGGCGTTCGATACGTTGTTTGCCGAAGGGCAGCGTATGTACGTTGAGAGCCTGAGCAGCTATGCCCGTCAGTTTCTGGGCCGTATGGAAAAACCGGAGGTGGAATACATCAAAGGTGTTTCGCCGGCCATTGCTATCGAGCAAAAAGTAACCTCGCGTAACCCCCGCTCAACTGTAGGTACGTCGACGGAGATTTATGATTACCTGAAATTGCTGTTTGCCCGAGCAGGACGTACCTACTCGCCGGTGTCGGGCAATGAGGTAAAGAAAGATACAGTGACCGATGTGGTCAGTTTTATCTTTTCTCATCCTGAGGGAACCCGGGTGATGGTGATGGCCCCGCTGTATGTACGCGAAGACCGCACTGTGGCCGAGGAATTGAACATCCTTCTCCAGAAAGGCTATACCCGCCTCGTGGCCGACGGCGGTCTGACGGGTCGGCAGGTGTTTCAGATGGAAGACCTGCTCGACGAAGCTACGAAACTGGCCGAAGCCGGTCAGAAAGGGGATCTTGTCCGGACATTACTGCCTAGTGCTGATGCTACGCTCGAAATCCTGATCGACCGTGGCACGGTGCAGTTCGATGCACAGGGCGAGCCCGACGAAGACACGCAGTACCGATTTTCTGATTCGGTGCAAACGGCGTTCAATGAAAGCGACGGATCGTGCCGGGTCGAGATTGTGCCTGCCGGCGACGTACCTGGACAAACCCGGACATTTTCTGACCGGTTCGAACTCGACGGAATCGCCTTCGAAGAGCCAAGCGTGAACCTGTTTACGTTCAATAATCCCTACGGTGCCTGCCGCCGCTGCGATGGCTTCGGTAAAGTGCTGGGTATTGACCCCGATCTGGTCATTCCCGACAAAAACCTGTCGTTGTTTGAAGGGGCTATTGCCCCCTGGCGGAGCGAAAAAATGAGCGAAGAGTTCATGAAACCTTTACTTCGCAACGGCATTCGGTTCGACTTCCCGATTCATCGCCCTTACAAAGAACTGACGCCCGAACAGCAGGAACTGCTCTGGACGGGCAACAAATACTTTAGCGGGCTCAATGACTTTTTTGCGTTCGTTGAGAGCCAGACATTCAAGGTGCAGTACCGGGTAATGCTGTCGCGATATAGGGGAAAAACCACTTGTCCGGAGTGCCGGGGCTCACGTCTCCGCCGCGATGCCAGTTTCGTGAAAGTAGCGGGCAAATCCATTACTGATCTGGTGCTGATGCCCATTGCCGACTCGGCCAACTTTTTCCGTACAATCGACATCCCCGCCGCTCAGCGCCGTATTGCCGATCGTATTCTGGTCGAAATTCAGAATCGCCTCGATTACATGGAGCGGGTTGGGCTGGGTTACCTGACGCTGAACCGGTTGACGAATAGCCTGTCGGGTGGTGAATATCAACGCATCAAACTGGCCACGTCGCTGGGGTCTGCGTTGGTTGGATCAATGTATATTCTCGATGAGCCGAGTATTGGCCTTCACCCCCGAGATACGCAGCGTCTGGTAAGCGTGCTGGAAACCCTGCGCGACATGGGCAACACCGTTATTGTGGTTGAGCATGAAGAAGAGGTCATGCGCGCCGCCGACCAGATCATCGACATTGGTCCCGAAGCGGGTTCGGGCGGTGGTCATCTGGTGTTCCAGGGAACTTGGGCGGAAATTGAGGGAGAAAGGAGGAAGGGAGAAAACGAGGAAAGAAGAAACGGGGACGAAGCAAATGCTCCTTCTTCCTTTTCACCCTTCCCCCTTTCCTCCTTCCATTCCCATACCCTCGACTTCCTGACGGGGCGCGAGAGCGTACCGGTTCCCACGTTCCGCCGCGTACCCACACACTGGATTGACCTGAAAGGCGCCCGGGAGCACAATTTGAAAGATGTAGACGTGCGTTTCCCGCTCAACACGTTAACCGTAGTGACGGGCGTCTCCGGCTCGGGCAAATCCACGTTAATCCGTAAAGTGCTCTTCCCGGCGTTGTGCCGTTTGAAAGGTGACGCGGGCGAAGAAGCCGGTAAATATTCTGACCTGAAAGGGTCTGTCGACCGAATTTCGGCCATCGAGATGATCGATCAGAACCCGATTGGTAAGTCGAGCCGGTCGAATCCGGTGACGTATATCAAAGCCTATGATTATCTCCGTCAGGTTATGGCCGACCAGCCTGTATCGAAAGCGCGGGGGTATAAGCCGAGCCATTTCTCATTCAACGTTGATGGCGGCCGCTGCGAGGTATGCCAGGGCGAAGGCGAGGTGAAAGTGGAGATGCAGTTCATGGCCGACATTTACCTGAAGTGCGAGGGCTGCAATGGTAAACGCTTCAAGCAGGAGGTGCTGGAGGTGACCCTAGCCGAGAAAAACGTATCAGACATGCTGGAGATGACGGTCGATGAGGCCATTGACTTCTTCCGGAAAGTAGACACCAAAATGGCTGATAAACTGATGCCGTTGCAGGAGGTCGGTTTGGGATACATTGGCCTGGGTCAGTCGGCCAATACCTTGTCGGGCGGAGAGGCGCAGCGGGTGAAGCTGGCATCGTTTCTAGGTAAAGGCAATCCGAATAAGGGTCAGACGCTGTTTATTTTCGACGAACCGACTACAGGCCTCCACTTTCACGACATTCGCAAGCTGTTGAAAGCCATCAATGCGCTGGTGGATCAGGGCGATTCGGTGATCATCATTGAGCACAATATGGAGGTAATCAAATCGGCCGACCATATTATTGACCTTGGTAAAGAAGGTGGCGATGCAGGCGGGTACGTTACATTTACCGGTTCGCCTGAACAAATGGTTCAACTGGACGAAGGCCTTAGCTATACGGCAGACTTTTTGAAGGGTAAATTATAGCGATCACTCCAGCAGGGAGTTATCGGTCTACGTGCGTTGGTAATTAGTACATTTGCCAACGCACGTTTTTTGCTTTTGGCCCGCTATTCCTATGAAAGCTCTGATTGTTTGTACCAGCCATACCGATTACCCTACCAAGCCTCAGAAAACAGGGCTTTGGCTCAGCGAAGCCACGCATTTCTACGATGAATTGCAGGATCGTAATATCCAGTTTGATTTTGTAAGCCCGAAAGGTGGTTCCATCCCGCTTGATCAGCGAAGTGTAGAATCGCGGGATACGACGAACGAAAAGTGGATGCATAACCCCGTTTTTCAGGAAAAACTGGCCAATTCGCTGCGCCCCGGTCAGATTAATCCGGCCGAATATCAGATTATTTATTTCACTGGCGGGCACGGCACCATGTGGGATTTTCCTGACAACGAAACCCTACAGGCCATCACCCGGCATATCTATGAACATGGTGGCATGGTGGCGGCTGTGTGTCACGGCGTAGCTGGATTGCTTAACGTGACATTGTCGGACGGAACGCTGTTCCTGAAAAATAAGCAGGTGACGGGCTTCTCCAATATGGAAGAAAAGATTGTTCGACTGGCCGACGAGGTGCCGTTTCTGCTGGAAGATGCGCTGAAAGAACGCGGTGCCTTGTACAGTAAATCGCTGATTCCCTACGTGCCCCATCTCGAAGTAGACGAGCGCCTGGTAACAGGCCAAAACCCACTCTCAGCCCGTAAAGTGGGCCGGAAGGTGGTGGAAGAGATGTTTGAGAAATAGGGGAGAAAAGGGAGGAAGGAGGAAGGGGAGGAAAAGGAGCTCCGCCGGTTCATTAATCCAGCGAAGCTCCCTTTCCTCCTTCCTCCCTTTTCTCCCCTTCCTCCCCTTCCTCCTTAAATAATCACATGCGGGAACAGCGCCCGGAATGTGGGGAGTATCTGGTCTTTTTCAGATACGTTCGGATCGGTAATGCCCCAGTCGATATTTAGATCAGGGTCGTCCCAGCGAATACCACCTTCAGCCTGTTTGTTGTAAACGTTGGTGCATTTATAGCTGAAGACACTGTCTTCGAGCGCAACGAACCCGTGAGCAAACCCTGCTGGTATCCAGGCCATATTGGCCAGTTTGGCATCCAGCAAAAACGTTTTATACTGCCCAAAGGTGGGCGATGCCGGGCGGCAGTCGACGGCTACGTCAAGAACCTGTCCGGTGATAACCCGTACTAGTTTGCCCTGTGCAAAAGGCTCATTCTGAAAGTGGAGCCCCCGCAATACCCCTTTCGTTGAAAACGACTGGTTGTCCTGCACAAAATCAAATGGTAAGCCCAGGGAGGCAAATAATGGTTTATTGTAGGATTCGAAGAAATGGCCGCGTTCGTCTTCAAAAACGCGGGGGATCAGTTCAAGCAGACCGTCAATATCCGTTTGGATTACTTGCATAGCAGAATGTCAGGTAGTAGCCACAAAAATAGACTTCTCTACGGTACGTTCGTACTTTTGACCCCATCCATTTTAGGTACCGTCAAAAAACGTGTATGAACTATCAGGCTCTGTCGGCACAAATCCGGCAAAAAAAATCATACCTCTGCGTGGGGTTAGACACCGACAGTCAAAAACTACCGGCTCATCTGGCAAACGTACCTGATCCGGTTTTCGAATTCAACAAAGCCATTATCGATGCCACCGCGCCTTATGCCGTGGCCTACAAACCAAATATTGCCTTTTACGAAGCACAGGGACCACGGGGATGGGAAAGCCTCCAGAAAACCCTCGACTACATTCCGACAGACTGTTTTACTATTGCCGATGCCAAACGCGGCGATATCGGCAACACCTCGGGTCTTTACGCCCGCGCCTTTTTCGACCCCTCGGCGGCAGGGCTTGACTTTGATGCCATCACGGTCGCGCCCTACATGGGGCACGATTCGGTACTGCCTTTTCTGGAATACCCCGGCAAGTGGGTGATTCTGCTGGCCCTGACCAGTAATCCCGGTAGCGCTGATTTTCAGCGGCAACAGGTCGATAATGAAACGCAGGAGCTGTTCGAGACCGTAATCCAAAAGGCGCAGACCTGGGCAAACCACGAGCAGTTGATGTTTGTCGTAGGCGCTACCCAGTCCGATCAGATCGCCCGGATTCGTGAGTTGGCTCCCGATAATTTTTTGCTGATCCCCGGCGTTGGGGCACAGGGTGGTTCACTGGCTGACGTTTCGAAAAATGGGCTCACGAAAGACGGTGGCCTGCTGGTCAATGCGTCACGCAGTATTCTGTACGCCTCATCAGGAACCGATTTTGCCGAAGCCGCCGCCGCCGAAGCCAAAGCCATTCAAGCAGAGATGGCCACGTACCTAAACTGAATTGACCTACAAAACAGAGACGTACCCAGGCATTATCAGAACGTTACGTGTGCTGATAGTGCCTGGGTACGTAGGCTTTCGCTAGTGGCGGTTACGAACTGGTCTAATTGACTCGCTTATAGCTGATCGTGAAAGAAAACGTACCCATCGGTCCGGATGGACAACTTCGTTGCGTTGGAAAGCCAAACTCATTGACGCCCTGGGTGGCATACGTGATGATGCCGGTAGTACAGGTAAACCGCTCAAACGACGTGGTACAACTCTTTGTGGTTCGTGATACCAAGTTATTGTTGGTCAGCGGATTATCGAGTATGGATAAAGGCCTGCTGAGCGTCATCAGCTGATCGGAAGCCGCTATCAGGGCTGCCATGAGCTGATATTCCTTACTGGTTGAAAAGATATTCTGATGCTGATCGTACTGCTGGTCAAGTACTTGAATGAATTGACTTCTATTTCGCTCTTCGTTCTTTTTCGATTCGGTCAGGTAATCCAGGTGGCCCTGATTATCCAGGTAGAGCCGACCCAGCGCCACATTGGTGTTTACCGGATACCCCGCCTCATTTAACTGAATGCTGACTTGCTTCACGGGCTGGTCGCCTATCTGCGCCTGGGCAGTGAGCGTGTTACCTACGTAGGTCAGGCTAAAACTGGATGCCTTGCTGTAGCTCTGTAGTGTATTGTCGAACAGTTCGGTATTGAGCGTAATCGTGGTCAGACGATTGGCTGTATACGAAAACTGCGCCCAGGGTTTGGGGGCATCTCCTGAGGTGAGTAACGAATCCCGGACAGACAGGAGCTGGTTCTGGCTGTTGTAAGCAAACAGCGAACGATAAACCCAGTGTGCCAGTGTGCCATCGGAATGCCATTCGATCGACGTAGGCAGCAATATTGGTTTCTGCAAAGGCTGTGAATTGATCATCGATTGATCCTTGCAGGAAAGAAGACCCACACCGAGCGAGACAGACAGCAGGAGAAGGAGAGAACGAATTGGACGGACCATAAATACTGGGTAACGAGTTGAGTGTAAACGAACAAACGTATTTATTAATGAGCAGCGGGGCGGATTGTCAGCGACGCCCCGACCAGAAACGGATGGATAACCAGTTGACGGTCGCCGCTGAACAGGCGGCTGAATCCATATTGAACGGTAGGCCCCAGTTGAACAGCATACGCGTTCTTCAGCGGTACCGCCATCGTTAGTGACGCCTGTCCCCATAAGAGCGTTTGCCCGGTGGCGGGTAGGTACGTTCCCTGTCCACCCACACGGGCAGCATACCGACCGGGGCGTTTACCCAGACCCAGCGTGTATTCCTTACCCAGGCTGGCTCCCAGCATGGTCAACGAACTGTTTTCCATGATCGACCTGCCCAGGCGGGTGATCCGGTACTCGTTTGGGGCCGTTGATTCAATACGGTATTCATTAGTAGCCAGTTCGTAGTAGGCCCAGCGCCTTAGCTGGCCAGCCATGAGCTGAACGGTAAACTGCCGCCACACCAGGCCGCCGCTGACCTGATACCCCCAGGTTGGTGCCGAAAAAGCGGCCGGTGCACCCACTTGCTGCACGTAAGTTTCCGGCCTGGCCATAACGGTCATCCACTGATAAGTGCTTAAAGGAGCCACGCTGGCCAGCCATTGTAACGGGGGCCGACGGCTTTCGATAGTGGCTTCCGTTGGTTGTTGAGGCAGTTGCACTACTTGCTTTGTAAGGGTATGATCAGGCACATGAAACGGACGGATGACCATAGGCTGTAACGCCGCCAGCGCTGCTTGCCCGAAAACACTATCAGCAACAACCGGAGGCATCGATGGGTGAACAGGCGTCGAGAGCAACGGAACCGGATTGGCCTGCCTGCCAGTCGAAAGCGGTGGGCGACGGCCGGTTAGCTGATCTGTCTGCCTGTCGGCTGCTGACAAACGTACCTGAGCGCTGGCTGGCAGTGGTCGGGTAACACGGGCCGCAGGGCGCACCGGCTGGCGAGGCATCGATGATGTTGTGGCTACCAGCATGTTTGGCTGTTTTTCCTGGTGGGTTATGGTCTGATTTGCTGAAGGATCCGGTAGTGTAGTTACCGGGCCGTCGCTGTCCGAAGCCGACGGATTTGAGTGAATCACTGACCTCTTCTGCGATTGAGACGAACCAGTCTGTTGCTGTGCAGAAGCCGGCCGTTTAGGCTGAATATGCGTAGTCTGGCGAGTCAACATACGTTGTGGACCATACAACGCACCGCCGATCAACAGCAGCAGAAGTGCCAGAACAACGTACCTGTACCGTGGGGTTGAGGCGGCTGGCACGTGCTTCCAGATCTGCTTTTTGAGCGAACTCGACGGCGTTCGCTCAAATTCATTGAAAAGCTGCTGAAAGCGTTCTTTCAGGGCTTTGTCGGTCGAATCATCCGAGGAATTCATGACGTTTGAGGCCGTTTTGGTGACTGAGTTTACTTAATAATTGCTTTGCCCGGCTGTACTGCGAGCGTACCGTTGCCTCCGGAATATTCAGCAATACGGCGATATCGGCGTGGGTGTAATCTTCGATCAGATACAGGTTCACGACCAGTCGGTATTGGTCGGGCAACTGGTTGATGAAGGCCAGCAGGGCATCCAGATTGAGTCGGTTGATCATGGCCTCATAATCGTCGCTGACCAACTCGTCGGTGCTTTCTTCATAGGTGCCAAAACGTTCTTGCGAGCGGGTAGTCCGGTTGTAATAATTGATCGCCGTTCGCACAATGATCGACTTCACCCAACTATCGGCTGAGTCTGGTTTGTCTAACTCCCGGATATGCTGGAAAATACGAATAAACGCTTCCTGAAAAATGTCTTCTGCTTCTGCCACCGTGCGGGCGTAGCGTACGCACACCCCCAGCATCCTGTTTTTGTACCGTTCGTAGAAGGCATGCTGCGCCTGCGCTTCCTCGCGCTGGCAGCCAAGCACCAGATCGCGCAGGGTCGGATATCTCTTACGGCCAAATAATGCCATCTGAATGAGCCGGTTAGGGGCGATTAGCTAGTGGCTATACCAGGTTCAGGTACGTACGGCGCACAAGTTGCCCCTGCTCATTGAAGGTCATAAACCAGGTTTGTCGACCTTTCTGCACATTGACGGTGTAGGTGGTCACGCCGGCGTACTGGCTCTTGCTGAGCAGACTAAACTGGCCACTGTTGCTGAACCCTGTCAGTTCGGGCGTTTGTTGCAGGTACGTCTGTATTGAGGCCGGTAACTGATTGATGAACGAATAATACTGGGCGTTGGCCGAGCCGGTGGCGGCAATCAACTGACCGTTTTCTTCGTAAGTGAGGGTATAATAATTGGTGTTTTGCTGTGCCGAAATAGCATATCGCTTTTTGCCCTGCGCATCAACAGTGACCAATGCATAGCTAAAAACGGCCCCCTGCGCTGTCAGCGACTGCTGAATAGCAAGAGGAAGATCGAGCAGTGTTTCGGTCCGGAATTCCAGCTGATTGCTGGGTAGCAACTCAGTTACGTAGGTAATCGTGCCGTTTATACTGGTAACGGTCCAACGGAATGTGTAGCGGGTACCCTGCCAGTCGTAGTCGGCAAAAATGAACTGGCCATTGTTTCCCCCGTCTCTGAACCAGCTGTAGTTCTGCACCCTGAGATTCGTAAATGTTCCCCCGTCAAGAACGGTGTTACGCACCAGCGAGGCCAGCGAATCCGGTACCGACTGAGTTTGCAGCTGGTAAGCGATCAATAGCTTCTGCGGGTTAGTAGCGGCGCTGTACCGGGCCGATTTCTGCGTGAAATTCACCTGCCACACCCGATCTTTTTCCAGGGTTTTAAAGACCATGTCGGCCGCTCCCGGATACTGATCGGTCAGCGCCTGAATAGCACTGGCCGGAACGGTTTCAGTGGGCGTAGGTTGATTGTCGGTAACCTGGTTGCAGGCTCCTTGAAAGACACAGAGCAGCAAGAGTAGGCATACGTTTTTCATACGTTGAGCAGATTGGCTGTGTCTGGGCAGCATAAGGCCACCAAAACGAACCAGCGGTGAAGTCAGTCAGTGATATAGACACCGTACGTACTCGCCGTTGTTGCATAGGCGCGCTTTATTTTTGGCGATCGCTCGCAACAATCTACATCAAAACCCGCTTTCTGATCGGCAACTGTCTGATCAAAAGCCCCTTAGGCGTATGGGGGTTTTCCATGAAAACTCCCAATCCTCGGACGAGCCTTCCAGGAGACTAACAGCAACCTACCCACCAACCGATGGGATTGACAACGCAGGTAAGGCGGCCGGGCGGCTGGCGCTGGTAACGTACCTACATGTTTATTCCCGGTCAATCGCCAATAGCGTTTGTAGCAGCACATTGGCCCCATTGCCAATATCGACCCCTTTCGAGAATTCTTTGGGCGAGTGGCTGATGCCGCCCACGCTGGGAATGAAAATCATGCCGACTGGGGCAATCTGGGCCATCTCCTGGGCATCATGTCCGGCCCCGCTTTGCATGTACCGGTACGAAAGGCCTAATGACTTGGCCGCTCTGATGATTTTATCCTGAATGGATTTGGCCGTGAGGGCGGGCGTCACGCCGATAGACGACTGCACAAAGGTGATTGGTGTTTCCTGCGTCTTGGCGATTGACTGCGCTCTGGCCTCTACCTCACGAAACAGCGTCCAGATCTTATCATGCGACAGATCCCGTATTTCGACGCCCAGCACCACTTTACCCGGAATAACATTGTACGCACCCGGCTCGGCCGAAATTTTGCCGATCGTACCCACCTGCCGACCTTCATGGCTGGTGACGACCTCATTCAGGGCAACAATCAGTTTGGCGGCCGATAGCAGTGCGTCGCGTCGGGCGTTCATGGGTGTGGTGCCGGCGTGATTGGCGGCCCCTTCGATCGTGGCATCCCAATGTTCAATGCCGACGATGCCTTCCACCACGCCAATCTGTAACTTTTCGGTCATCAGAATACCGCCCTGTTCGATGTGTAGTTCGATGAAAGCAGCTACGTCGCCCTTTTTTCTGACCACTTTGCTGAGGCTGTCGGGATTACCGCCAATGGACCGGATGCCGTCGCCGATGGTCAGGCCGCTCTGAGTCATCGATTTCAGGGCGGCGGGGGTAATTTTCCCGATCATGGCTCCACTGCCCACCGTACCGCCTTCTTCATTCGAAAAAATGATGAGTTCGAGCGGATGTTCGGTAACGACGTTGTTTTCGTTGAGAGTTTCGACCAATTCCAACCCGCTAAGCGAACCGAGGGGGCCATCGTAGTTGCCTCCATTGGGGACCGAATCAATGTGCGAGCCAAAGGTGATGGGTTTCAGCGCCGGATTCCTTCCTTTCCGCCGACCGATGATATTTCCTGCGTAGTCGATTGTGACGTCGAGTTTGGCCTTTTTCATCAGCCCGATAACGTAAGCGCGCCCTTCCTGATCGGCTTTGCTGTAGGCCACCCGCCCATTTCCTCCATTAGCCAGCTCGCCAAATTTCGACAGCTCCAGCAGCCGGGTCTGAATTCGTTGCTGATTGACTTTCAGGCTGGTTGGCTGCGTTTGGGCAATGGCTCCAGACGAAGCCAGGAGAAAGCATAGAGGTAGTATTTTTTTCATAGCGTAGCAGAGACGCGCTTAGTACTCGTTGGCGATCCTACGGAATAGAGTTATGGTCACCGTGAGCCAAGTTAGTGAAAGCATTGTCCAGTTGTCACGGTCGTTACGCTGAATCGTTCATATTGTCTCCAATTCGGTCGGCCTACCCGCTCTGATGACTTGATAGCTCGATAGGTTTGTGGTTGCAGACTAAAGTTGTGGGGGTACATGTCGACTTTAGGGATAAGCGATGCAACTTTGAGCAACATACATCGACCACTAAACCTCAAACCAGCCCTTGTCTTTTATACCTGCTTCTGAATCACCTGCCGAATTATCGGTGAAGGCCGTCATTGTTGGCGCGCTCTTTGGCGTATTGTTCGGGGCCGCCACGGTCTATCTGTCACTTAAAGCGGGCCTGTCGGTGTCGGCCTCTATCCCGATTTCGGTGCTCGCCATTTCGCTGGGCCGACGCTTTCTGAACACGACCATTCTGGAAAATAACATCATCCAGACCACGGGTTCGGCGGGCGAAAGCATTGCGTCGGGGGTGGTGTTTACGATGCCGGGCTTCCTCTTTCTGACCGACGGTGCCTCGGCCGATTTCTTTAACTACTGGACTATACTGACCCTCGCGATCGTGGGCGGACTGGTCGGTACGTTGATGATGGTACCCCTACGGCGGTCGCTGATTGTGCAGGAACATGGTACGCTGCCGTACCCCGAAGGAACTGCCTGTGCTTCGGTGCTGATTGCCGGTGAGAAAGGCGGTGATTTTGCGAAAACGGCCTACCTGGGTCTGGGCGTTGCTTTTCTGTACGCCGCGCTGCAAAAAGTGCTGCACATCATTGCCGAAGTGCCCGTTTGGGCTACGAAACAAGCTAACCGTTATTTCCCATCAGCGCAGGTGGCGGGCGAGATCACGCCGGAATATCTGGGGGTTGGCTACATCATCGGTTTCCGTATTTCGGCGGTGCTGGTGGCGGGCGGCTTTCTGGCATGGCTGGGCCTGATCCCCCTGCTGGCGTCGGTGGTACCCGGCGAGACCATTGCGCTTCAATTGCAGAAGCTGGGTTATCTGGCCGATCTCACCAAAGCGGGTGGGCCGGGCGGCTGGAATCCCGAGACAAAAACCTTCACCGATACCGCCGCCGCTATTTACCGGGCCTACATTCGGCAGATTGGCGCTGGTGCCGTGACGGCGGGCGGGTTTATGACGCTGCTGAAAACCATTCCGACCATTGTATCGTCGTTCAAAGCATCCATCGGGAAAGGGGCTGGCTCTAACACGGAGCTGGCCAACCAGCCCGGTGGCCTGTTGCGTACCGACCGGGAACTGAGCGGCCGGTTTGTCATTGTAGGCTGTATTATACTGGCCGTATTGATGATCTTACTGCCGCAGATACCCGGCGACACGTACCTGACCAAAGCCCTGATCGCCATTCTGGTGCTGGTGTTCGGCTTCTTCTTCGTCACGGTGGCCAGCCGTATTGTGGGTCTGATCGGATCAAGTTCATCACCAGTATCGGGTATGACCATCGCCACGATCATGGGTACGGCCCTGATCTTCATCGGCATCGGCCTGACGGGACGTACCTATGAACCCGCCGTGCTGGTGGTGGGTAGCCTGATCTGTGTAGCCGCTGCCAACGCGGGGGCTACCTCGCAGGATTTGAAAACGGGTTATCTCGTGGGTGCTACGCCGCGTGCGCAACAACTGGCCTTGCTGGTTGGTGTGGTGGTCTCATCGCTGGTGGTGGGAGCTACCGTCAAACTGCTCGACACGCCCACGCCCGATCTGGTGGCGCAGGGCATTACCCACGCCATTGGCACCGACAAGTTTCCGGCCCCACAAGGCACGTTGATGGCCACGTTGATCAAAGGCCTATTGTCGTTCAACCTCGACTGGCAATTTGTATTGGTAGGCGCTATTCTAGCCTTTGTGTTCGAGCTGATTGGTGTGAGTGCATTGGCGTTTGCCGTTGGTCTGTATCTGCCGCTGTCAACGACGCTGCCCATCTTCACGGGGGGCTGCGTAAAAGCCTTCGTCGACTGGCGGACAAAGAAGCCAGCCCGTGCCCATACGGCGCTCGAAAGCGAAACCGAAGAAACCGACGACCTGAGTAAAGGCAACCTCTTTGCCACAGGTCTGGTGGCTGGTGGCGCGCTGGCGGGTGTATTGGTAGCCCTGCTATCGGTCAATGATGGTGTTTATACAGCCCTATCGAAGCTGTCGCTCGAACCGGCGCTGGATGGCGCGTTCGGCGCTGGCGGTTACCAGCTCCTGGGTGCCCTTTTCTTCGCCGCCCTGGCCGGTACGCTGGGCTGGATGGGGATGAAGAAATAGCCGTTAGGCTGGGCCGTCATTAAGTGGTCATTAGGCTGCGCTGTTATTATACCTGCGGCGTCATTGATTGTCATTAAGTAGTTGTTCCTTGTTTGGGGATGAATGACTATTTAATGACGCCGAAGGCATAATGACAGCACAACGTAATATCTACTTCCGATACCCAATCGTGGCAAACAGCGGGTCGCTTCGGTGCGGGTTCGGGCTGCGGTCTTCGGTGTGGATGTCCGTAAACAGGCCCGTTTGTTCGTAGTATGTTTCAACCAGTTGAGCGTGTCCGGCATCGTCGAGGGCTTGCCAGACGGCCACGGCTTTTGTCGGAAACATGCGGTTTGAAAACACCGTAATGAAAGGAGCCCCCGGTTTCAGCACCCGCGCCACTTCCTGGAAAACGGCGACCGGCTGCGTCAGGTACTGCACTGATACCGTCACCACACAGCCGTCAAACTCTTCGTCTTTGTAAGGCAAGGCCGGGTTCTGATTCAGGTTTTGAACAATGTAGTCTGTCAGCTGTGGGTTCTGCTTCAGCTCCGTGGCGTTCATGCCCTGGCCCGCCACGCGGCTATAGGCTACGTCGGCAGGAAGGTGACTGCGCCAACTGCTCATCAGGTCGAGAATGGCCCCGCCGGGTGGTAGTAGCTCGCGGAAAAGGGCCGTCGCTGCCGCAATTGCCGGGTCATCGATATGCACCACCAATCGGGCCGACCGGTAAAATTCATCATCGGGTGTTTCGTCATACTTCCGGAAATAATTCGCCGGAAGATCGGGGTTGAGCTGGGTACGTTGCGCCATAAATGATAAACCCGCAACGTACCCGAATCGTTGGGTGAATTCGTAGAACAGGGAAGAACCCGGGCTGGTGTATCGTAAGCGTTATCAACAAAACGTTGGTAGCTTTGCTATCTGCAACGTACCTGCTTATGATTACCGAAACAACGTCTCATTACGACCATTTAGAGCAGATGTCGGTCCACGACCTGCTGGTGAATATCAACCGCGAAGACCAGACTGTGCCACTGGCTGTTGAACGGGCCATTCCGCAACTCGAAGCCCTGGCCACGCAGGTCACCGCCCGCATGCGCGAAGGCGGTCGGCTGTTTTACATCGGCGCGGGTACCAGCGGTCGGTTAGGTGTGGTCGATGCGTCGGAGTGCCCACCTACCTATGGCGTGCCGCACGATCTGGTAGTAGGCCTGATTGCCGGGGGCGATGGTGCCATTCGAAAAGCCGTGGAATTTGCCGAAGATGATCCCGAGCAGGCCTGGAAAGACCTTAGCGCCTACAAAATTGAAGCCGTTGATACCGTGGTGGGCATTGCGGCCTCAGGACGTACGCCTTACGTAATTGGTGGCCTGAACGCGGCGCGGGCGGCGGGTTGCCTTACCGGCTGCATCGTCTGCAACCCCGGTTCGGCGGTGGCGGCGGCGGCTGAATTTCCGGTCGAGGTGGTAACTGGTCCCGAGTTTGTGACGGGCAGTACGCGCATGAAAGCCGGAACCGCGCAGAAGCTGGCCCTCAATATGTTATCGACGACGGTGATGATTCAACTGGGCCGGGTAAAAGGCAACAAGATGGTAGACATGCAACTGTCGAACATAAAGCTCCAACAACGCGCCGCCCGCATGGTTATGGAAGAACTAAACGTCTCGGAAGAAACCGCCAACGACCTGCTAGCCCGCTTCGGCAACGTCCGCGGCGCGATTGACAACCATAAATAGTTTACTGTTTACCGTTTGCTGTTTACCGTTGCGCTGTTACAAAACAAATTATTGAAATAGCAGCGCAACGGTAAACAGCAAACGGTAAACAGTAAACTCAAAAAGATGAAAGCCATTCAACTCTCTGCCCTGCACCAGCCGCTTGCGGTAGTCGACGTACCCGATCCAACGCCTGCGCATGGGGAGGTTGTGATCGATCTGAAAGCCGCGGGGCTGAACCACCGCGATGTATTTGTGCAGCAAGGGCTGTATCCGGGTATTGTGCTGCCGGTATTTCCGGGTTCCGACGGGGCGGGTGTCGTGTCGGCGGTTGGCGAGGGCGTAGATCGGTCGTGGCTGAACTGCGAAGTGGTGATCAATCCGGGCCTGAACTGGGGGCCAAACCACGTGGTGAATAGCCCGGCCTTTACAATTCTGGGTATGCCCACGGCGGGCACGTTTGCCGAGAAGATCGTTATTGCGCAGACCAACGTGTATCATAAGCCAACGCATCTGTCTTTCGAGGAAGCGGCTGCGTTGCCCTTGGCCGGCCTGACGGCCTGGCGTGCGCTGATGTCGCGGGCCGGGCTGAGTCGGCAGCATCCCGAACGGGTGCTGGTTACGGGGGCGGGTGGCGGCGCGGCACTATTTGCCTTGCAGTTTGCCGTAGCCGCCGGGGCCGAGGTATGGGTAACGTCGGGTTCAGAAGCGAAGCTGGCGAAAGCGAAAGCGCTTGGGGCCAAAGGCGGCGTGAATTACAAAGAGGCTGACTGGCACAAAACCCTGTTGAAACTGGCAACCAATGGTGATGCTGAGAAAAGCCGGGCCGGTTACTTCGATGTCATCATCGACAGTGCTGCAGGCCCCGACTTTGCCAAGCTGACGCAGGTAGCTGCCCCCGGTGGGCGTATCGCCTTTTTCGGTGGAACATCAGGGAAAATTACGGATGTGCAGCCATCGGTTGTCTTCTTCAAGCAGCTATCAATTTTCGGTACCACGATGGGCAACGATGTCGAGTTTGGTGATATGCTGCGATTCGTTGAGAAGTATCAGATTCGCCCGGTGATTGATTCCGTTCGTCCACTGGCCGACGCACAGGCGGCCTACGACCGGATGAATGCCGGTGGGCAACTGGGCAAGCTTGTGCTGTCGATTGCCTGACGGAGAGCCGGAACGCATGATTCAGCTTTCGCCCACCCCGACCTACCCAATGCAGTGCCCTACCTGTAGCGGCGTTGCTGTTGGTCGGGTACGTTTCGCGGGGGCTGTCACCCTGGCCGAAGCTCTTTGTCCGGTGTGCCGGAAAACGTACCGGCAAACACTGCCGAATGGCCAGTTCAATCGTTTCCCGGTAGCTATCAGTACCGATGCAAAGCACGTTCGTGTTGCCGAACGCGGGCGTTGGCTGGTTGAGCTGGTGAGAAAAGTAAGTACGCCTCAACCCGGCAACGATGAGCCATTGTTACCGTTGGGTATCACCATCAGCAGCCGGTTACCCACTGCCGGGCGGTCCATCTCGCCCATGCTTCTCCTTTGCCTGGATCGCTGCTACGGCCACGCGCTGATGATGTTGTTCAATGCGCAACGCCACCACGAGCAGCACCCGAACCGGCCCATCATTGCCGTGGTACCCCGTTCGCTGGCCTGGCTTGTGCCCGGTTATGTGGCCGAAACCTGGGTCGTTGATCAGCCACTATCAAGCCTCGATCGCGCTGTACCTGGCTTCGATGCCTTTGTGAAACAGCAACTTACCCGTTTCGGAACGGTTTGGTTTAGCCACGCCCATATTCACTTCGACCACCGCACCACCCGCTTTTCTGATTTCACCCGCACCCCAAAATTTGACCTGGCCCAGTTCGATCAGGGTGAGGTCAGGTACGTTACGTTTGTATTGCGCGAAGACCGGCTGTGGCTTCGGTACGGTTGGGAGCGATTGCTCTATCGCATTTGCCAGCGATCGGGTTTATTGCTATCAATGCGCTCGCTCTGGGTACATTGGCAGGTACGTCGCTATCGGCAACTGGCCCATGTTCTTCGGCAAACGTACCCAGCCATTGAACTCAGCGTGACCGGACTGACAAGCAGTAATGCGTCAGGCTTCGGTGATCTGGCTGATGACCTGCGGTTACCTGCTCCGCTGTCGGCCGGGCAGGAACGTACCTGGTGTGACCAATACGCCCGCAGTCATGTGGTGGTGGGCATGCATGGGTCGGGTATGCTGCTGCCCACGAGTCTGGCGGCTGGTTTCGTAAACCTGCTTCCGCCCGACAAACTACCGCACTACGCCGAAGATATCCTGCTGGCCCACGATAACCCCATTCACCAAACGCTGTTAGGTCGTTTTTTACCGACTGATGCCTCGCCCAGACAGGTCGCTGTACTGATTGCCAGTATACTCACGGAGTTTCCCGTCTGGCTAGCCGAAGTCCGCGAGCGGAAGACATAGCTTGTGTGCCGTTATTTGATTCATGCTGTTTTTTTGTCATCCCGACGGAAGGAGGGATCTTAAGCTTTCCTGACCCACTTCGCCGGGAAAACTCAAGATCCCTCCTATCGTCGGGATGACAAAAACGGCGCGTCAGCGAATGATGGCCTAGTCGAAGGGTATGGTTCGCGAAGCCATGTACAGGCAAAAATTAAAGCGCTCGAAGCCGGACGAAAAACGACCAGGCAGCGCCTCAACTATTGAAAATCGAGCACGATGCGGCCGTCGACCTTACCGGCTTTCAGATCGGACAAGACCTGGTTTATGTCGTCGAGTTGAGCGGTATGGTAATGGGTCTTGACCTTCCCGTTGGCGGCGAAGGCCAGGCTTTCGGCCAGATCCTGCCGGGTGCCGACAATAGAGCCGCGAATGGTTTTCCGGTTCAGAGTCAGATCAAAAATGCTCACGTCGAAATCGCCGGGAGGAAGCCCAACCGACGCCAGCGTGCCGTGTCGGCGGAGCATACCAACGCCCTGTGTGAAAGCAGTTCGGGAAACGGCCGTGACCAGTACCCCGTGTGCGCCGCCTAGCTTACTCTGCACCACCGCCGCCGGGTCTTCGTTGCCGGCATTGATCGTTAGCTCGGCGCCCACTTCGGTAGCCAGCCGCAGTTTATCGTCGCTGATGTCAACGGCCACCACGCGCATACCCATCGCCGTAGCGTATTGAATGGCCAGGTGTCCCAGGCCGCCAATGCCCGAAATGACGACCCATTCACCCGGTTTTACGTCCGTCTCTTTCAACCCTTTATAGGCCGTAACGCCCGCACACAAAATAGGCGCGGCATCCGTAAACGACAAGGCATCCGGAATATGACCCACGTAGTCAGGATCGGCCAACACGTATTCGGCGTAGCTGCCCTGAACCGAATAGCCGGTGTTCTGCTGGTTGTGGCACAGTGTTTCCCAACCGGTATGGCAATACGGACAGTGCCCGCAGGCCGAATAGAGCCACGGTACACCAACCCGATCGCCGAGGCTGACCTGGGTCACTCCTTCGCCAAGCGCCACCACCGTACCTACGCCTTCATGACCGGGAATAAGCGGCAGCGTAGCCTTCACCGGCCAGTCGCCGTCGATGGCGTGCAGATCGGTATGGCAAACGCCGCAGGCTACTACCTGAACCAGAATCTGGCCGGGACCGACGCTGGGAACAGATAGCTGCTCAAGCTGAAGGGGTTGGCCGTATCCGTGGAGCACGGCGGCTTTCATTGTTGCGGGAATTGTCATATGGGTAGTTGTTGATTGATGTCGGATTGGGGATCCTTTAAAACGTGGTTTTAGTCACGATAAATTGCCGGATGCTGGCTTTGAACGTGCGGAAATCGGCGTGGAAACTGTCCATCTCTTCTCGGAGGTACTGGTGGTCGAGCCGGGTTTCTTTAGCTGGCACATGCTCGAAGCGTACGCTCATCGCCAACTCCTGGTCTACGGTTTGAACGTCGTTGCGCAGGCGCGTGATTAGCCGCCGGAAATGGTGAAGTTGGTTGATCTCTGTCTGCCAGGTCTGGGCTTCAGCTGCTTTGGGGTGTTCAACTTCACTCAACGTACCCAGCAGTTCTTGCCAGAAGAGAACCTCCTGCAGAGCCAGTTCCAGTTCATTATGCCAGATTCGGTGCAACAAATGCACGCTCGTCAACTGGCGGTAGGTGGTCGCTTTCATGAGTAAAGCCGACTAAATGAACGGAATGACGTCTACGGTCTGTGCGGCGGTCTGCTTAGCTGGTAACTCCGGTTCGGCATCATACAACGACAGGAGCGGAACGCGCGGATGGTACGCGATGGTGCGGGTAATGCTCTTGTTGCGCAGCACATCGAAGAAGCTTTTATGGTGGGGAAGAAGCACCAGCAGATCCACCGCATGGTTATCCAGATAGGCATTGATTCCGTTTAGCACACTTTCGTCGTGAATCGTATAGGTGTCGGTCTGGATCGTATCGAATGCCTGCGCCACGTAGTCTATGCTCAATGACGATGGGTGGCTGCCCGGTTGCGCCGGATTCTCGATGGTCAGCAGAGTTAGCTGAGCCGATTTGCGCGACGCCAGGTCTTTCAGCAACGTAAAGCAGCGGCTATCGTTGATCGACCGGAAATCGGTAGCCAGCACCAGTTTTTTGAGTGGCCGGATGGCGGCCGACGCAGGAATTACCAGCACGTTCGCCTTTGCAGTCCGGATGAGGCCGGTAGCCACGGTACCAAACACCTCGCTGAATCCCGAACCGGTGGCACCAACTACCACCAGATCGAAGGGTTCCTGCGCCAGCAATTCCTGCACGGCCGTTTCGGGGCCACCCAGCACGGCGATTGTCCGGTAGGTGTGGTAAGCGGGCACCGGCTGCTGCGTCATCAGCAACCTGACGTTATGCAGTGCTTGCTCGGCCGTTTCGCGTTCCTCGGCCATCAGCACAGCGCCACCGTAGCTCAGTTCGGGTTGAAGCTGAAAGGCGTTGACCAGGCAGAAATCAGCGGCTGTATCATCGAAAAGAGCTTGCGTGTAGGCCAGCGCGTGGCGTGAAGCAGCTGAGAAATCGGTTAAAAAGAGGATCTTATACATGGTGTTTTTTAGGTAGTGTGATCAGGCAACGAAGATTTCTTTCTCTTCCAGGTATTGCTGATACCCGTCAGACCAGTTGACGATGGCTTTCCACCACCCCCTGGCCAATTGGGCCGTCGATACCACATGACGGGGCTGGTTGGTGGGTGGAATCGGAACCTGCACCACCTCACCCGACCGGGAGGCCGAACTAAACGTGACGTCGCCTTTCCGGAACGACATGGGCAGTACAAACGCGAGCAGATGGGAGGCAGGTTCGAAGGTCATGGCCAAATGTTGAGAATGAATTGATGCCTCAAAAGTGACTGCCAAACAGACCGTACAGCATGACTGCCATCAGCCCCCGAATTGATAGAGTTCAAGCAGGCGGATGAAGCAGATCAGTGCTGTTTGGGCATGGTGAGGCCACTTTTGTCGAATCAACTAATCATCTCTTCATTCTACGCTCATGCGCCGTTTCTGGTTATTTCTGCCGACGTACCTGGCCTTTTTTACGGCTACTGCCCAAACGCCCGACAACTGGAACCGAATCCGGCAGTATGCTTCTGCGATTGGGGTCGATAGCCTGGCAACGCCCCTCAGCGCGGCCCGCCTGACGCGTTACTTTACGGAGATCGTTTACGGACGAACGCCGCGCCGGATGGGTTTCCAGAACGTACCTGAGCAGATCGATACTGCCCGGATCAACCGGCTGACGATCCAGTTTATGACCGGTGCCGACTGGTGCCCGTTGCTGGACTCGCTCGAATCGCATGATCGGCGTTACCGGCAGCTTAAAGCGTATTGCATGCAGTGCCTTACCGACGATTACATGGCTGATTCACTGACAATTGAACAGGTAAAAGAAACGCTGAACACCTACCGCTGGCTGAACCGGTTTTCAATGGATAAATGCGTGGTTGTGAACCTGCCTGCGGCAACGCTTCAGCTGGTCGACCGTCAGGGTACTGTGCTACTCAGTAGCCGCGCGATTGTGGGAAAGCCCGACACGCCAACCCCCAGTTTTACGGCCTTGATTGCCAGCATGGTGCTGTATCCGTACTGGAACGTACCCAGATCGATCATGACCAGGGAGTTATTACCCAAAATAAGGAAGAATCCCGCCGCCATGCTCGACGCTATGAAGATGCAGGTGATGAATACCGGCGGTCAGGTGGTCGATCCGGGTCAGATAGACTGGACAGCGCCGATCGCCTCGTTTCCTTACCGGCTGCGCCAGTCGACAGGCTGCGATAATGCGCTGGGTCTGTTGAAGTTCAACGTCAATAACCCGTACGATATCTACCTGCACGACACCAACGCCCGTCGGCTTTTCGCAAAAGAGAACCGTGCGTTGAGTCACGGCTGTGTCCGGGTAGAGAAACCAGCGGAACTGGCGAATCTGTTGTTGGGCCAAACCCGGTTCAGCCCGTCGTACCTGACAAGCTGCCCTAAAAATGCCACCCCCAAAACGCTGACACTCCGCCACCCCGTGCCGGTGATCATGCTTTACAACATTCTCGATATCGACGAAGAAGGCGCCATTCGTGTCTACCGCGATATCTACGGTTGGTGGCGGATGGCGCTGTGAGCTTATCGGTGGTCAGGAAAGCCCCACCGGGCGGCAGGTGGTTTCCAGTCTGGAAAACATGCCGCCCCGGTGGAGCCAAGAAGGCGTAGCGTATTCTAACTTATTGCCCCGAAGGAGTCGATAGAACTGGTTGTACGTGGATTAACCCGGTTAAGGTCTGGTTTGATAAACAGAGTTAGCCAGGTACGTCGTGCCATCCGGAAAAAATAAGGCGTCAGCAAAAAGAGGGTAGGCACCAGCCCCGTGAGGTAGTACGTTACGTCGACGTTCAGCCAGACAACGGCAACCAGAAACGTGATGATTGTCCAGGCGGTGAAGAAGGCGTAACTGACAAACATTGATGCCCAATAAAACCCCGGCTCAGGCATGAAATTCTCACCACAGTGCGGACAGTTATCGGGCATGTGGTCGAAATGTCGGCTGAATGCGCTCTTATTGGTGAAGAAATCACCCTGATGACAACGAGGACATTTGTTGTTGACAATGCTATAGAATCGACTATCGGAAAACATGGCTCTTGGTTGGTTAGGTGATGTAAACTAACCCCTCTACGTCTGATTGACCGGGCATTATTTACGTCACAAAGGTACCGTCGGGCCACGCGTAGCTCGACCACAAATCAGGGCATGTATGGTACAAATCAATGATCGTGCGCGAGTTCTTTCCGAAATTCGACCGGGGTTTGGCCAGCCTGTTTCCTGAAAAAACGTACGAAATAGGATGGGTCGTCGAAACCCAGGTCAAACCCTACTTCTTTTACCGATTGGGCCGTGTGGGTAAGCAGGCGCCGGGCTTCGGTCAGCAGGCGTTCGTGAAGCAACTGACTGGCCGTTTTGCCCAGCACTTTTTTACAGATATGATTCAGGTGGTTGGGCGTCAGACCCATCTGGGCGGCGTAGTCACTAACCGCCCGGACCTCAATAAACTGGGCTTCCAGCAACGCTTCATACTGTCGAATCCGGTCGTAGTAGTGTACGTCAGCGCCGGTTAGCTGCTGGTCATATTGCCGGTTTGCCGATTCCAGAATAATGTGGACGAACGACAGAAACACGTCGGCCCGGTTGGCCTGACGGAGCGTATATTCCTGATAGGCGTAATTGAACAGGTCACTGAACAGGGCTTGCTGCTTTTCCTGAATTTCCAACAGTGGTACGTGCTGGTGGGAGTGATAAAACGAATACTGATGCAGCCGGTTTCCCAGACGTGCCTGAAAGAAACCGGGTTCAAAAAACAGGTTGAATCCCTGCGTATCGGTTGATAGCTGCCAACTGTGTACCTGACCGGGCGTGAGGAAATAAAGTTGGTTGGGCCTGATTGGGTACGTCTTGAAATCGATGGTATGCGTGCCGCTGCCCTGGCTAATACACATAACCAGGTAGAATGTATGTGAATGTGGCTGATCAATACCTTTAAACTCCCGCACCAGCGTTTCCAGGCGCGTCATATAAAACGGTGCATTCGGTTCATGCCGGGCGAACGAATGAAGCTTGTATACAGGGAGTTGCGAAGACATAAGACCCAAACCGAGGCGTTGGTTTACAACAAAGGTAAGGGTGCTTTAAACGCGTTCGAGTAGCCACCGAGCCGCTGGGGTGTTGTTGGTTCTGATTAGGATGGCATAACAAGCTGACTGTCAAATAAAAAACCCGTAACGAATAACACGCTACGGGTTTTCAGTCACCCTGTTCTTCCTAATTTCTACGTATCGACATATATCTATGACAACTAGTAAAATTGAAATATGCTGGTTAATCTGTTATAAAGCTACCGCGCTGGCAGCCGGTAAATCCTGCGCTAACTCAGCCTGATTGGTGATTTCAATCAAGTGCAGCATACTCAGCACCCGGTTCGAGTTCGGTATCCGGCCCGCCGGGAACGTACCTGAGGGTATTATCACGTACGCCAAAGGTGGTTCCATTCTTAGCCATCCGGCCCAGCTTCTTGTTCGTTTTTGCGTCGATCAAATCGCCCTGACCGTCTATGAACGCCAGTTTCTGCCCCCGACTGAACAGGTAAGAAGGAGGGAGCGTGAGGGCTACAAAGAGTGCCTATTTCAGTGCTTTATTCATGATAGATGGTTGCTTTGCAAATGGGTGAATGATGAATCAACGCGTTGGGTGGTTAGCACATTGATGCTTTGGTAATGTAGGCTGTTTGTTGGTTGTCGTAGAAACTGAACTGATTCATCAGGTTCCGGGCCACTTGCCGAAGTGCCTCCTCGGTCAGAAATCCCTGATGGGCCGTCAGCAACACGCGCGGGTGGTTTCTGAGCCGGTTCAGCAGGTCGTCGGCAATGGGCCGGTCCGAAAAATCATAGTGGAAGTAGGTACGTTCCCGTTCATACACATCGGCCGCGTAGCCCGCCAGCGTACCTGCGTCCAGCGCATTCAGAACATCGTCCGTGTTGACCAGCCGGCCCCGGCCAGCGTTGATCAGAACGGCACCGGGTTTCATCAGCGGCAAGGTATCGGCGTCGATCAGGTACAGCGTTTGGGGTGTCAGCGGGCAATAGAGCGAAACGACATCAGACTGACCCAGCAAGTTGCGTAACGATGTGTAGACAACCCCTGTTTCAAGCAGCCGACGATCGGGACGAGTGTCATAGGCCATAATGGGGCAGCCAAAACCCTGCATGATTCGAATAAACGCTTTGCCGATATGGCCCGTGCCGATTACGCCCACCGTTTTACCGTGCAGGTCGTTACCCATCAGGCCATCAATGGCGAAGTTGCCGGCTCTGACGCGGTTGTGGGCCTGGGGGAGGTGCCGAACCAGACCCAGCAGCAGGGCCACCGACTGTTCGGCTACCGAGTAGGGCGAATAACCAGGTACGTGCAGCAGGGTCATGTCCAGATCGGTTATCGCCTGCTGATCTACGTTATCGGTGCCGACACACCGCATACCGATGACGCCGATGCCAAACGAGCCGAGGCGCTCCAGCACCGGCCGGCTGAGGTCATCGTTGACAAACGCACAGACGGCCTGATGCCCGCCTGCCCGGTGTGCGGTGTTGAGCGTTAATGCGTCTGGGATATAGGTGATATGGTGCTGGCCACGGAACGGCTCGAACCAGGCCTGCTCAAACGGCAGGGCGCTGAAAAAGGCGATAGTCATAACGAACAGCGTCTTACAATGAACAGATCAAAGTTGCGCCCTGATATGCCCCCGCCCGTTGATGTGCATCAGGGCACAGGTTGATTTTGAGCAGCGAAGGTTATACGGCTGTGGCGTATTTTTCTGACGTATACGCCCCTCCCGACTTATGGAAACTCAACGGCTGTTTGCCACTTTTATTGACGAGCGAACCACATCGCTTATTGGTCGAATTGAAAAAGCGGCGCGCCGTTCCTGGGGGGCGATGCGGGTTTTTAACATAAAATGCTGGCCGGCCGGGCTACGCTGAAACGTACGGTGAGCGATGTTGTCTAGTCGATGCAGTGGCGGGGTGTTAGTCAGTTTGGTGGCCTTTATATGGATGCCGGTGGCGGATGGGAAAGCCAGCAGGTACGGTTGAATCTGACCTGGAACCTGGGCAGCCGCACCGTGAAAGCGGCCCGCCACTGGCAAATGGGCGGTGCAGATGAGGCTGGTCGGGTGCGGTAGGCTAGGCCGGGACCAGCTCAGGTACGTTGTCGGTCAGATAATGAAGCTGAGTGCCGGTCTGGGCCAACAGGTTGGCTAATTCATGTGGGTTTACCAGCCACTGACCATCAGAGATGACAGCGTCGTAGCGGCGAATAAGCATATGAATGCGGAGGGCCAGTTCCGGGCTGGCGAACAGGATTTCCGTTTTCAGATTGTGGCCCTGCTCGTCGCCGAGTACGGCCTTCCAGGCTTTCAGGCGGGCAATGGCGGCTCCTCGGGCAACGGTAAGCACCGTCTTGTTCAGTGGCTGCCCCGATTCGATATCGTATGGGTGAACGACCGTCAGGCGGATAGGCGGGTGGGTAGCAGTCAGCCGGTTCCGCAGGGCGAGGGCTGAATCAACGGAGCAATCGGTGACGAAAAGGGCAGTTTGCACAGGAGATAGGAGAGGCAGAAGGTCGTTTCTGACCATAAACCTAGCTGAGTTGCCTGGCAGCCTGGCTGAGTTCGCTCAGGAGGAAGGTTGATGTTGCTCAGTTTGCAAACCGGCGTTCCGGTTGACTGGTTGAGCCACAAGTCTGACTTCCTTAGTCGTATTGAACTGAACACGACTGAGGAAGTCAGACTTATGATAAGCGCAGCCCCAGCATTCAATAGCCATTATCTCTTCACCAGTTGGCCCGGCGGAGTTTTTCGGGCTGGATTATCCGGATGCCCGTACCCGTAGCGGCGGTGCCTGTCTGTTCGATCAGCCCGTCCTGCTTGAATTCGCTCAACGTTCTGATCAGTGATTCGGTGGCCGTGCCCACAACCGACGCCAGGTCATCGCGCGAGAGCTGGATGAGCCCGTCGGGATGTTGGTTGTGCAGGCGCAGGAGCGTGTCGGCCACGCGGCGGCGAAGCGAATTATAGGCCATACCCAGCAGTTGCGTTTCGCGTTCGCTTACCCGCCCGGCCAGTAACTGAATGAAATGGTGGCTTACGTCGGGGTTAGCAATCAGCAACTGGGTGAAATCATCTTTCGGGATATAGACCAGTTCGGAATCTTCGAGCGTGATGGCCGAATCGGTATACTCGCTGTTTTCCAGCATCGCCAGATAGCCAAAAAATTCGCCGGGGCCGTACAGCCCTGTAATCAGTTCTTTGCCGTCGGTGTTAGTACGCACCGTTTTTACTTTACCCGCCTGGATGAAATAGAGCCTGGTGGGTTCGTCGCCTTCAGTGTATAGGTATTGTTTCTTGCGAACGGGGTGCACTTTCCGGTCGGTTGAGAGGCTGTGCAAATCCGGTTTTTGCCGGGCATCGTTCAAAAACTGGGTCAACTGCTCGGGGGCTACCGGAATGCTGCCCTGGTTGGCCGGTGCTGCGTTCAGATGCTGAAACCGGTTCAGACGGCCCTCGATGGCACTGAGCAGTTCCGACTCGTCGAACGGCTTGGTCAGGTAATCGTCGGCGCCGAGTTCCATGCCTTTGCGGAAGTCGGTACGTTCGGTTTTGGCCGTCAGAAAAATGAACGGCACGCCCGCCAGCAGTGGGTTCTTATTGAAAATATGGAGCACGCCGTAGCCATCCAGCACGGGCATCATGATGTCGCAGATAACCAGATCGGGCTTGGCAGTCAGCGCTTTTTCAACACCGACCTTGCCATTCTCGGCTGTCTGAACGCTGTAGCCGGTCAGTTCCAGGATCTCGGCTGTATTTTCGCGGATAGCGTCGTTATCCTCGATTAGCAGAATTGTTTTCATAAGGAAGGGTTAAGGTAACAATTGTTCCTTTATTCAATTCACTTTGCAACGATACATGGCCATTCATCAGGTCAACGTACCTGCCCACGATGTGAAGCCCCAGGCCGGTACCGGCAATATTCGCAACGTTTTTGGCCCTGAAGAACCGTTCGAACAGGTGTTCCTGATCGTCGGGAGCAATGCCCATGCCCTGGTCTTCGACGGTGATCGTTAACTGGCCACCGGCGCCACTGCCCCGCACCGTTACGACCGAGCCAGGCCCCGAATATTTCACGGCGTTGGAGAGCAGGTTGACCAGGATTTTGCGCAGCAGCGACGGGTCGAGCCATACAGGTACGTTGCAGCTGATTTCGGTCTGAATACGCTGATCTGGTTTCAGCAGCCCCTGCATATCCAGAATAGTTTCGTCGACCAACCGGGCCAGGTCAACCTCAACGGGGTGAATAGCTACCTTGCCTTCTTCCAGCCGACCTACCGATAAGAACTCTTCAAGGATGTCGTTGAGGTGATTGACCGACGCCCGAATGCGCAACAGGTGTTTCTGGCGTTTATCCTGCTGATCGCTGCCGGGGTATTTTTCGATCAGCGTGGCCGAGGTCAGTACGGCGGTCAGGGGCGTCCGGAATTCGTGCGACGCCATAGCCACAAAGCGTGATTTCAGTTCACCCAGTTCCCGCTCGGCCGCCAGTGCCCGCGCCAGTTCATCTTTCGATTGCTCCAACTGGTCGAGCGTGTTCATCAGGGCGTGTGTCCGGTCGGCTACTTTCTGCTCCAGGTCGGCGTTGAGGCGCTCGATATGGTCGCGGTGAGCCAGTAGTTGCCGTTCTGCCTCTTTTTTGAAGGTGATATCGATGATGTAGGCCACCACATACAATTCATCGTCGAGCCGGAAATAGCTCAGACTCACTTCGACCGGAAATACCGATCCATCGTGTCGCCGGGCGTTCAGGTCGCGGTTGTGGCCCATGGAACGTACCTGCGGATTGTTGACAAACGATGCCCGAAGTTTGGCATGGCCATGTTCAACGTCGCTGGGCACCAGCAGATCGATCGACTTGCCGATGAGCGAATCGTCGGGATAGCCAAATAGCTGCCGCGCCATCTGGTTGAGCGAAACGATCTGCCCCCGCTGGTTCGATACAATGATGCCGATGGTAGCGTTGGTAAACACGGCCTCATAGCGCTGTACGCTCTGTTTCAGTTCGAGTTCGGCCCGGTGAAGGCGCTCCCGATCGAGCATTCTGACAATGACAAACAAATGCCCTTTGTTGTTGAACGAGTTTATTTTCAGATGCCCCCAGAACGGTTCGCCGTTCAGCCGCTGCAGTTCTGCCACCTCATCGTGATGCCCATGCTCAATGACGCGGTTGATCAGGTTCGTGCGCTGGTCGTCGGTGAGCTGACTGGTTCGGAATGAGTGTGACCAGGCGGGGTCGTTCAGAAATGCGTCTTCAGAGGCAAAGCCAAGCAGGCGAATACCAGCTGTATTGACCCGCACGAACCGTTCGCTGGCAACGTTGTAGATACCAATGAAATCGTCGCTTTCTTCGAAAAGCAACTCGGCTAATGTGGCCTCTCCTTTCTCAAAAAACATCAATATGAGGGGTAGTTTATTCGATAACAGCAGAAGGTAGGCTTTTTACTTCGTAAGCCAGACGTAAACAGGCGAATCGGTCGAAAATCAGGTAGCGGGCTAACCTACGTCATGCTTCCAGCGGGTCCATCCTGCCAATTTTACTGATGAATCACCTATTTCCCTAACCGAAAGGAGCGTTGTAGTATGAATACGATTAGTGGTAATCCGGTCAGTATACCAGTTAGCCCAGCGGTGTTGCTGTGCTTTCTGCCATCGGCTACTACACAGGATGGCCTTCGGGAACGCGCATTCATGACTGATCTGACGTTTCGCCTGCAGCAACGCCTGCCCGGTTCGGTCCGCATCCTGAAGGTCGATGAAGCGCTTCATCCTGAAGTAGTGAAAAGTTTTCATCTGAGCCAACTGCCGGCCTTTGTGCTGGTTCAGCAAGGTATCGAGCGCTGGCGGCAGGAAGGTGTCCGCCGGTTCGATGAGCTGACGTCACTATCGGGCATGCTCGAAACAATGTATGACGAGTAAAGCCAGGTGGCTACACTACCCGCGCAGGCTCACGGTGCTGTCTGGCGTAATCTGACGGCGACATGCCATACAGGTTCTGGAAGGTTTTACGGAAGTATTTAAGGTCTTCGAAACCAACCTGGTAGGCAATGTCGGCAATGCGCAGGTGGCCGGTGGTCAGCAGTTGCGCGGCTCGTTTTACCCGAACATCCCGAATAAATTCAATAGCCGACTGCCCTGTAATGGCCTTGATCTGCCGGTAAAAAGCCGATTGGCTCATGCCCATTTCGCGCACCAAAACAGGTACGGTAAAGGCAGCGTCCGTGAGGTTGGCCTCCACAATTGCCATTGCTTTTTCCAGCAGCTGCCGGTCTTCATCGGGAATAACAACGTCGCTGGGTTTCAGCAGAATCTGGCGCTGGTAGTATTCTTTCAGCCGGCATCGACTCTGTAGCATGGCACTTATTTTGGCATACAGGAGCTTCGGGTTAAATGGCTTGGCCATGTACTCGTCGGCCCCGGTTTCCAGCCCTTCCAGCTCGTGCATGGCCGCTACGCGCGCCGTCAGCAACACCACGGGAATGTGCATGGTTTTCGGGTGCTGCTTGATCCGTTTGCAGAGGTCGAGCCCGTTGCTGTGCGGCATCATTACGTCGCTCACGACCAGGTCGGGCAGCAGATCGAGGGTTTTTTCCCAGCCTTCCAGCCCATCGGCCGCCGTGAAAACGGTGTAAGCAGGGTCGAACAGTTGGTGCAGGTAGTGCCGTAGCTCGTCGTTGTCTTCAACCACTATAAGGCGGGCAGTGCTGACCAGCGTACCTGGCGTTTCCAGGATATTGGGGGCATCGGTATCCGCTGACGAAGCGGGGGTGGTGTCGGGCACCTGATCGGCGGCGGGGGCATCGGGTAACAGTGAGCCTGCCGCCAGATGTGCCGTGCCAAAGGGCAGACGGAGGGTAAACGTAGTACCTGCGCCCACGGCACTCCGCACCGTTATCTCGCCCGAATGAGCTTCAACAAACTGCTTCACCAGCGACAGCCCAAGGCCGGTGCCCATCATACGCATGGTTTCGGTGTGCGACGCCTGGTAATACGGATCGAAAATCTTGTCGATCTCGTCGGCTTTCATACCCACCCCCCAGTCGCGCACGGTGATCTGGAAATAATTATTTATCAGGTATTTATTCTGGAAAACGGCCTCGTTGTTGGGGCTACCGATAACCGATGCCGACACCCAGATCCGTTGGCCGGGCGGCGTGTACTTGATGGCGTTGGAGAGCAGATTGGTCAGCACGATCTCCATCTTGCTGCGATCGATGTACATCGGCACGGCGTCGGTGGGTGCTTCCATCGCGTAGTCGAGGTTCAGTTCGTCGGCTTTGAGTTTGAAGATCAGGAAGATTTCCGTCAGGAAAGCCATCATATTGACTTTGCCGGCCCGCAGCGATACATGCCCTGCCTCGACCTTCCGGAAATCCATCAGCTGATTGACCAGCATCAGTAACTTACGCGTTTGCTGGTGCATCAGCACGACCTTGTCTCTGGCATTGGTCAGGGTGCCGCTGCTTGCCGCCGCCAGTTCTTCCATGGGCCCCATGATCAGCGTTAGCGGCGTCCGCAGTTCGTGCGAAACATTGGTGAAAAAGCGCAGTTTACTGTCGGTCACTTCTTTCTCTTTTTCGACCTTAAACTGTTCCAGCGCCAGCTTATTTTTCAGAGCCTGCTGCGCTAGCGCTACGCGCCGGTAGATGACCAACGCCCCGCCGATCAGGGCAGTGTAGAGCAGATAGGCCCACCAGCTACGCCACCAGGGCGGCAACACGGTGATCTGAAGCGTAGCGGGTCGGGGCGACCATAGCCCTTCGCCATTGCTGGCTTTCACAACGAGCGTATAATCGCCGGCGGGCAGGTTGGCAAAGCTGGCCGTACGCTGCCCCGGTGCCGGGTAAACCCATGCTTTGTTGTACCCCTGCAACTGATACGCATAAGTGTGTTTTTGCGGGTTGGCGTAGTTCAAACCGACAAACTCGACGGAAAAATCGTTCTCGGCAGCCTTGATCGTCAGCCGCTCGGTTTTGTCCAGTGGTGTGGCCAGAACAACCCGGCCGTTTATGGTTTCGCCAACCGTTACAGGCCTGTTGTAAATCTGCAGGCTGGTGAGGCGAACAACGGGCGGATACGGGTTGGGTTTTATAAGGTCAGGCTTGAAATAGGTAAGCCCTTTTATCCCGCCGAAATAAAGGGTTCCGTTGGTGGACCGGTAGGCGGCACCCACTTTAAACGAATTGCTCTGAAGGCCATCGGCCACATTATAGCGGTGCCACTGCCGGGTTGCCGGATTCAACCGGACCAACCCTTCGCCGCCCAGCCAGAGCTGCCCCTGCTCATCGTCCAGAATGCTCTCGACATTGGGCTCGGGAATGACATTGCCCCACCGCCTGATCATTTCGTGACCCTGCTTGTCGGTGATCAACTGGTTCAGGCCACCGCCAATGGTACCGATCCACAACGTACCCCGCCGGTCTTTCAGTAACGGCCATGCATAGTTGACACTCAGGCTGTTGGAGTCTTTGGGGTTGTAGCTGAACTGCCTCAGTACCCGCAGCGAATCGGGCGAGATATGAAGCTTCAGGACGCCCGTTCCGCGGGTACTGGCCCACAGAATATCGGCGGCTTTGTCGTAGAGCAGAAACGTAAACTGATTGGTTGGTAGCTGGCTGTTGCCGGTCGTGAACCGGTTGATGAGTTTCCCCTGCCGGTCGAACCGCAGCAGGCCCAACTCGAAGCTGCCGACCCAGATAGTGCCAAACCGGTCTTCGACGATGCTCTCCAGGCTGGTGGCATATAACGACGATTTATCGGGTAGTTCGGTCAGCGCCGTGCGCTTGTCGCCCTGCAACCGGATGAGACCCTGGTACCGGGTGCCCACCCACAGCGTACCATCGGCCGACTGGCAAAAAGAGGCCACGTCAATCCCGGGGGCATCGCCCGGTAACTGGCGGCTCACGAAGTTCAGGTACGTTCGGGTGGTCAGGTCATAACGTGAAAAGCCGTTTCTGGTGCCGATCCAGAGCCAGTTGTGCGCTTTGTCTTCGTAAATAGCGTTGACGTAATTATTGGGCAGGGTGGGCTGCTGCGAAAACTGCCGTTGCAGGTTCTCAAACGGTTTATGACGTAGATCCACTTTATTCAGCCCCCCCGCCGACGCCGCCAGCCAGAGAATCTGGTTACGGTCTTCAAAAAGCTGGTGAATCCGGCCCGAATTGATGCTGAACGGGTCGCCGTCCATCGGTAAAAACGTGGTTGGTTTCGCAAGGTCAACTGGTAGCAATGTACCTGGTTGCGGGCTGGTCTGTTTTGGCCAGAAATGCAGTCCGAAGTTGGTACCAACCCACAACTGCCCGAACGAGTCCAGGAAAATGGATTCGATGTCGCGGACGGGCCGGGGCAGCTGAATAGCGGCCGGTGCCTGACGTACCCGAAGGTTTTTCTGACTGATCCAGAAGAGGTAATCGCCGGTACCAACCCACAGGTCGCCCCGATAGTCGAGGTGGAGGGCACGAATGACCGTGGCTGGTAACGAGGTCGCGGCTACGGCTACTGGCGGGCCGGATGGGTGGGCGGGGGGCGTAAACCACAAACCGTGGCTGGTAGTGCCAATCCACACTGCTCCGCTCCGATCAGTAACCAGACCGGATACCCGGTAGGCTGATTTTCCCGCCAGCGGCATGTGCTGAATACCCGTTAACTGATTGGCTGCATTGACACTCAGTACGAACAGGCCATGTTTAGCCGTTCCCACCCAAATCTGCCCTTGTTGATCAGTGGTAATATGGAGTACATCGGTCTTCGTCAGCTGTTCTTTTAAATCCGCTGGCAGTGAGGCAACTGCCAGTTGGCTACAGTTGATGAACCGGTCGTGATCGGCGTCGTATACACTCAGCCCACCACTTTCAGCACCGACCCACAATCGACCCCTGGCGTCGATATGCATCGTATGCAGCCGATTGCCCGACAGGCCGTTCTGTGTATTGACAGGGAGCAAATATTTCTTCAGCGTATAGCCATCGTAACGATTGATGCCATTATTGGTACCCACCCAGATGAACCCATCTTTATCCTGCACAACGCACATGGCATCGCTATGCGATAGCCCTTCATTAACGGTCAGGTGTTCAAACCGGAATCGGTCAGGTGCGCGTTGCGCCAGTGCGGTTGTAGTGGACAGGCCTGCTACAAGTAAATAAAACCAGGACTTCACCAGCCAATTCATAACGTATACGCTTACTTCAGGAACAGGAACGGATTTACCCCCTGCTTTTGACGAAAATAAGCCTATTTAGCTAATGGTTACGAGCTAATTTTGGACTATTTATAGCCTATTTTGGCATATGTCCCTGTAGGCGCTCCGATCGTTGGTTCGCGTTACATTCATCCATCCATCCGTGTAAGCTTACGACCCCGGCTACCCAATCATTCCGCTAAACCAGTTTACATTCACCCCCTGCTTTTATGCGCCAATTACTGCTGCTTACTGCGTTTCTATTTAGTGCTGGCTTCAGCCTTGCCCAGCCGAAAATCAAGCCCAAAGACTGGATTCAGCTGTTCAATGGGAAAGATCTGACCGACTGGCGCGTAAAAATCACCGGTCACCCGCTAAACGATAATTACGGCAATACCTTCCGTATTGTGAATGGGAACATGACGGTCAACTACGATCAGTACGCTGCTTTCGATGAGCAGTACGGGCACATTTTCTACAAAAAACCATTTTCGGCCTATCTGCTGGTTGTCGAATACCGGTTTGTTGGTCAGCAGGTAAAGGGCGGTCCGGGTTGGGCTATCCGGAACAGCGGGGCCATGCTTCATTCGCAGGACCCCAAAACGATGGGGCTAAAACAGGACTTCCCGATCTCGCTGGAAACGCAGTTCCTGGGTGGCGACGGGCAGCACGAACGCCATACGGCCAACCTCTGTACGCCCGGCACAAACGTGGTGCTCGACGGTAAGCTATTTACACCGCACTGCATTGATTCTAAATCGAAAACCTACGCGGGTGAGCAGTGGGTACGTGCCGAAATGCTGGTGCTTGGCGACTCGTTGGTGCAGCATATCATGGACGGCGATACGGTGCTGAGTTATACCAAACCCCAGATCGGTGGGGGCAACGTCAGCAATTTCGACCCCGCCGTGAAGAAAGATGGTCAGCCACTCAAAGAGGGTTACATCTCGTTACAGAGTGAAAGCCACCCCGTTGAATTTCGCAAGGTATCCCTTTTCAATCTGGCGCCTTACATGAACAAGCCAAAGCAACTGGCCGCCGTGCTGCAACAACTGAAGGCGCGTAAGTAGGCGGGGGGCTACGCCCAAACTCAACAAGCAACAACAGCCAGTATCCCGCCGGGGTACTGGCTGTACTTTTTTAAGACGTACCTGATAAGCTCGCCAGCGGGGGGCTGATTGATTTATGTATGAAAATAATGGCATATATAATTCAATGCATTTAAGGTAAAATACTATCAGTCAAAAAGTTACGAAAAATCACTGTTACATTGATTGTTCGGCAAAATCACTGATTGGCTGAATTACACCCCTTTTTTTGGCCAATTCGCCCCCTGAGAGACGATTTACGCCTGTATAGATTTGCATTATTCAATTAATTGATTTCATCGAAAAGAGATAATCAATTACAGGATACATGGCAGAGATCGGCGGATCAGGCCTTGCTATCAGGGTTGTTCGCCCGCTCTTGACATGGCCCAATTGCATTATTCTATACTCCCTCAGACTATATGGTCGACTTACTACACAAGCACAACATTCCTCGTCTTGCGTCATGGTTATTGGCGGTAACCGGCACCGTGCTGCTCTACGCCAGCCCGTATGTAGCGCTGGCGCAACGAACGGGAAAAGACTCAACTACGGTGGTTGCGCCTACCCTCCGACTCCTGGTCATTGACGAAAACGAAGAGCCGCTGACTGGCGTCAAGGTAACTAACCGAACCAGCGGTTTATCGGTCATTTCAGACGGGATAACCGCCCTTGATCTGAGCAGCGCCAAAAAAGGCGACGTGCTCGACCTGTCGGCCTTCGGGTCAATCTTGAGTTCGTATACCGTGGGCGATAACATGGCGCCCGTTCTGGTGCTCAGCTCGAAGAACCCCGCCGTAGCCCGCCTGAAACCAGTACGGCTGCTGTTCAACACGGCTACTCGTGCCGACCTGACCTCGGCGTCGACCCAGGCGGTGTATAACAATGACCTGCAAAAAATGCCGGTTACGTCGGTGCTCAGCGCGCTGTCGGGGCGGTTGGCAGGTTTGGCCACCAACCAGTTCATCGGGCAGCCGGGCAATGATGGCACCCTCACTACGCTCCGCAACCAGAGCCCATTGGTGATCATCGACGGTATTCCCCGGCAGCTAACCGTGTTCGATCTGGAAGAGATCGAGTCGATTACGGCGCTGAAAGATGCGGTGTCGGGGGCCATGCTGGGTGTTCGTGGTTCCAACGGGGCGCTGGTCATCACCACCCGCCGGGGTTCACCCGCCCGTCAGCGTATATCGTTCACGGCCCAAACGGCCATTCAGCAGCCACTCCGGTTCCCAAATCCGCTGAACGCAGCCCAGTATGCCAGCCTGTATAACGAAGCCCTGCGCAACGATGGTCAGGCCCCGGTGTATTCGGATGCCGCCATTCAGGCCTATCAGGACGGGTCAGACCCGTACCGTTACCCAAACGTGAACTGGCGCGATCAGGTGACCAAGCCCTCGTCGCGGTTCGATCGATACACCTTCAGCGCGAGTGGCGGTAATAACTTCTCGAAGTATTTCGTGTCGCTCGATCACATCAACCAGACCGGTCTGCTGCGCGAGAGTGACGCCAACAAGTACAACACGAACAACAACTTCCAGGCTTTCACTGTCCGCTCGAACGTCGATTTGCAGCTGAGTCCTAAACTCTCGGCGGGTATCTACCTGTTGGGCCGGATTCTGAACGGCAACGACGCCGGTTTCGGCACGGGCTCCATCCTGGCCAACGTGCTGCTGACGCCCAATAACGCTTACCCGGTCTTCAACCCGAACGGTTCGTATGGCGGTAGCCAGCAGTACCAGACCAACATCTGGGCGCAGACCGTCGGCTCGGGCTATCAGCAGAACTTCAAGCGCGATATGCTGGCCGATTTCTACCTGAAACGGACGCTCGACGAACTGACGCCGGGCCTCTGGGTACGTGCCATGGGATCATACTATGCCACGCTGTCGGAGAATATTTTCCGGGCTAAAACCTTCGCCGTTTTTCAGCGGAACATCTCGGCTACGGGTGCAGAAACCTACCAGCAATTTGGCAACAACGGCGATCAGGCAAACTCAAATGGTATTGATTACCAGGGTCGTTCCGATTATCTGGAATTCACGCTGGGCTATGATCGCACGTTCGGTAACAACGGGTTCAACGCCCTGCTGCTGGCCAACCGGCAAAACTCGGTGACGGGTTCTGATCTGCCATACACCATCACCGGTACGTCGGGACGGGCGTCGTACAACTACAAACAGAAGTACGTGCTTGAAGCCTCGTTCGGTCTGAACGGCTCGAACCGCTACCCGGATGGTGGACGCACCAAGTATGGTTTCTTCCCGGCGGTGGGTGCAGCCTGGAACATCAACGAAGAAGATTTTCTGAAGCCGTACAACTGGCTGTCGTACCTGAAACTATTCGGTTCATACGGCAAAACCGGCCTCGACAACCCCGGCTATTTCACCTACATCCAGCGGTATTTCGACAGTCCAAGTGCCGTATTCGGGACGGGCGCAGGTGGCAATACGTCGCTCACCGAACAGCCGATTGCCAATTACAATATCACCTGGGAAAAAGCCAACAAGCTGAATCTGGGCTTGCAGGGCGCGGTATTCAATAACCACCTGGGCTTCACGGTTGAGTATTACAATATGAAGTTCTACGACCTGCTGATGCAGCGTGGCCGGAACACGACACTACTGGGCAACACGTACCCGGACGAGAATATTGGCCAGAACCGCTACTCGGGTGTGGATCTGCAACTGAGTTTCCAGCAGGAGAAGAACGGTCTCAGCTATTACGCGACGGTGAACGCGGGTTTCCAGAACACGAAGGTGCTGTTCATGGATGAGGTTTTCCGGCCTTACGACTGGATGCAGCGTACCGGTCAGCGCGTTGGCCAGACCTTTGGCTACATTGCCGATGGCCTGTTTCAGACCGCCGAAGAAGTGAAAAACAGCGCAACGGTGGTGGGCTATACGCCGCAGCCCGGCGACATCAAGTACAAAGACCTGAACGGCGATGGCGTGATCGACCAGCTCGATCAGGCACCGATCGGCAACACGAAACCATCGATTCCGTTTGGCGCCAGCCTTGGTTTCCGCTGGAAAGGGTTCGACGTGTCGGCGCTGGTGCAGGGTGTGGCCAACCGGACCATCTACATGCAGAGCGCGTCTACCTGGGCGTTCCAGAACAACGGATTCGGACAGGCCTACGAGCAGCACATCGACCGCTGGACACCGACCAACACCGACGCCACGTACCCACGCGTCTGGATCGGAACGAACGTGAACAACCAGGCTGTGTCGTCATACTGGATGCGGTCGGGCGATTATGTGCGGCTGAAAAACGTGGAGATTGGCTACACCGTGCCTGTGCATCTGCTGAGCCGGATTCGCGTGCAGTCGATCCGGTTGTTTGCGAACGGTACCAATCTGCTGACGGCGAACAAAGATCAGACCATCGACCCCGAAAGCTACCTGAGCACGTACCCCGTGCAGCGCTTAATCAACGTCGGTCTTAACCTGAAACTCTAGGTGATCGCACCCGCGACCCGAGTAAACTTGTCATGAGCATGTGTAAAAAACTATATATCAGCGTGTTGGTCGTGGCTCTGGCCATGATCGGAAGCGCTTGCGAGCGCGTAGAAACTGAACCCCGCGACTGGATCAAAGAAGATCTGGTGTGGGACGAAAAAGACCGGAACGCGACCCTGGCCGTTTTTTTTCTCAACGATATCTATAACTTCATTCCCGGCGGATTCAACCGGATTGGTACCGGCAACGGCGACTTCCTGGACGCGGGGGCGGGTGATGCCATTCCATCGCGCATTGCCCGGCCCGTTGAATACTACACCAACGGATTCATTAGCGCGGTGAATAACCCCGACCCCTATTGGGGCAACAGCTACGCGGGCATCCGGCGGGTTAATATTTTTCTGGCCAACATCGACCGCGTGCCTGCCACGGCCGCCAGCATCGTGACCTGGAAAGCCGAAGCCCGTTTCATTCGTGCTTACCTGTACTTCGAACTGCTGAAACGCTACGGCGGCGTGCCCCTCATCGGCGACAAGATTTTCACTCTCAACGATGACCTGTCGCTGCCCCGGAACACGTTTGATGAAACCGTCAACTACATCGTGGCCGAATGCGACGTGGTGAAAGCCGACCTGCGCAAAGAACCGGTTTCCGACAACGAATGGGGCCGGGTGCCACGCGGAGCAGCCATTGCCCTGAAAGGCCGAACGTTGCTGTATGCCGCCAGTCCGCTGTTCAACGGGGGAGGCGTAAGCACCGACGCCACGAAGAAGGCGCTGACGGGCTACCCGACCTTCGACGCTACCCGCTGGCAGAAAGCCGTTGACGCGGCCGCCGAACTCATCGCCCTGAACTACTACGCCCTGCAGCCGGTGTACAACAACATCTTCGTGGTGAAGAAGAACACGGAGATCATTCTGGCCAAGCAATCGGGCAACAATACCAGCATCGAAAGCCTGAACGCGCCAGTGGGTTACGGATCGCCAACGGCCAGCCAGGGATTGACCAGCCCCACGCAAAACCTGGTCGACGCCTTCACGACCGACGCCGGTTTGCCCATCACCGACGCCGCATCGGGCTACAACCCGCAGAACCCCTACGCCGCCCGCGACCCGCGTCTGGCCGTCACCGTTTTCGTGAACGGTCAGCGGTGGCTCCAGCGCAACGTGGAGACGTTCGACGGTGGCCGTGACCGGCCCGGTGGCAACATCGTGCAGACCCGGACGGGCTATTACCTGCGCAAGTTCATGGCCGACTTCTCGAACAACACGACCTATACGAACCAGAGCCACAACTTCCCGCTGTTCCGCTACGCCGAAACGCTGCTGAACTACGCCGAGGCCCTGAACGAAGTGGGCCGCACGGAAGACGCCGTGAAGCAGGTAATCGAGATCCGCAAACGGGCGGGCATCAAAGCCGGAACGGCCAGCCGCTACGGCATTGCGTCGGGCATCAATCAGGCCGATCTGCGTGCACTGATCCAGAACGAACGCCGCGTGGAGCTGGCCTTTGAAGAGCACCGGTTCTGGGATGTTCGCCGCTGGAAAATTGCGGAGGCAACCCTGAATGCGCCACTGTTTGGCATGCAGATCACCCGCAGCGCAACCGGTACGCTGACCTACAACAAGGTGCAGGTAGGTACGTCCATCTTCTCGAAACGGCTCTATTACATGCCGTTACCGTACGACGAAACAACGAAGAACCTCAATCTGGTACAGAACGAGGGCTGGTAAGAACCGCCGTTCATGTCATGCTCTTTTCCTCTGTTTCCTTCTGAACTATGAAAACACTAGTATTTATTCTGACTCTTCTCTCGGTACTCGCCAGCCAGGCTGTGTATGCCCAGGGTAGGGTGGTAAGCGGCGTTGTTTCCGACGCCAAAGAAACGTTGCCGGGCGTTACGGTCGTTGAAAAAGGCGCACCCACCAATGGTACCACCACCGACGCTAACGGACAGTACAAACTTACATTGCGCGGTCAGGGCAATGTGCTGGTATTCAGCTCGATCGGTTTTAAGCTGCAGGAAGTTCCGATCGGTAGTCGCAGTACGGTCAACGTAACGCTGGAGGCCGATGAGAACAGCCTCAACGAAGTCGTGGTGGTTGGTTACGGTGAACAGAAAAAACTCACCCTGACCGGCGCTATCAGCTCGGTAAGCGGTGCCGATATTCGGCAGAACCCCGCCGCCAGTTTGCAGAATACGCTGGCTGGTCGCCTGCCGGGTTTCTTCTCGCAGCAGCCATCTGGTCGGCCCGGTGCCGATGGGGCCAACTTCTACATCCGGGGCCTCAGTTCATACAACGGCAACAACCAGCCGCTGATCATTGTTGATGACATCCAGTTTTCGTACGATCAGTTTGCCCGCCTCGACCCCAACGAAATCGAAAGTCTGTCGATCCTGAAAGATGCGTCGACGACGGCGATTTATGGGGTTCGGGGTGCCAACGGTGTTATCGTGGTCACGACCCGGCGTGGTAAAGAAGGCCCGCCGCAGATTGCGGTGCGTCTGGAATCGGCCCTGTCGCAGCCAACGATCATACCAACGTACCTGGACGCCTACAAAAGTGCCAGCCTGTATAACCAGGCGCAGATCAACGATAACACGGCCAACCCAAGCTCGACGTTCAAACCCCGCTTCACGGCCGAAGACCTGGAGCTGTTCCGCAATGGCAATGACCCCTACGGGCACCCCAACGTGAACTGGAAAGACGCGCTCTTCAAGAAATTTGCCCAGCAGTACCGCGCCAACCTCGACCTGTCGGGCGGTACGCAGCGGGTAAAATACTTTGTATCGGTGGGCTACCTGAATCAGGGCGGTATGCTGAAAGACTACGGGCAGGGGCAGGGTGTGAACAGCAACTACTCGTACGAGCGCTACAACTACCGGTCGAACCTGGACATGAATGTGACCAAAACCCTTGACCTGCGCCTGGATCTGTATGGTAACTTCGGGCAGGTGAACACGCCGCAGGTGGGCAGTCCGTTCGGCTATAATGACCTGTTCTACGACTACAGCAGCTTCCTGACCCTGGCTCCGTTTGCCTACCCGCTCTACAATCCGGATGGATCGTATGGCTACAGCACCTGGATTCGCAATGAGAATCCGAACTACAACGTCAACAACGTGATTGGGCGCCTGTCGTACTACGGCTACAACCGCAGTAATGAGAGTAACATCAACTTCATCGCGTCGGCCAAGCAGAAGCTGGGTTTCCTGGCCAAAGGTCTCGACATTCAGGGACGTGCCTCGTACACCAGCAACTACGCCTACACGCGCAGCATGACCCGCGATCAGTTTCCGTCATTTATCTATAATTCGACCGCCAATACGTACGAAGCCCGCGACCCGAACGTGTACCGGGTGCGTCGTTTCTTCATCGGCTACGACCCCCGGAGCACGTCGCGGACGCTGAACATTCAGGCGATCATTAACTACGACCGCACGTTTGGGCAACACCACGTCTATGGTCTGGGCCTCTTTAACCGGAACTCAACCACGGCGGCGAACGGCAACGCGATCTACAACTTCATTCCGAGCAACTTTCAGGGGTATTCGGTGCGGGCTGGCTACGATTACAAAGACCGCTACCTGTTCCAGTTCAACGCCGCTTATAACGGCTCTGACCGGTTCGTGAGCGACAAGCGCTTCGGTTTCTTTCCGGCAGTATCGGCGGGGTGGAACATCTCGGAAGAGCCCTTCTTCAAGAATAACGTACGGGCCGTTGACTTCCTGAAAGTGCGCGGCTCCTACGGACTCGTGGGTAACGACGCCCTTGGCTCGTCGTTCAGCTACTATTATCAGCAGAACTACGCTAACAGTAACGGGGTAACCAACGCCGACTTTGGCTACTCAAGCAACAACTACACGGGTATTGTGGAAGGTACGCTGGCCAACAACGACGTAACCTGGGAGAAAGAGAACAAGCTCGACGTGGCGCTGGAGTTCGGCGTGTTAAACAGTCGCATCACCGGTAGCATCGACTACTTCAACAATAACCGCTACGACATTCTGACCACGCGCGGCACCGTATCGGCCATTTTCGGGCAGGGGTTGCCGCCGGTGAACCTGGGTAAGGTAAACAACCGGGGTTTCGAGCTGGAACTGGGCTACCAAAGCCCGGCCAACAAGCCGCTGTCGTTCTCGATCAAAGGCAACTACTCGTTCGCCAAGAACAAGATCGTGTTCCAGGATGAACCCTCGGCGCTGTATCCGTACCAGACCTTCACGGGCAACAGCATCGGGCAGCAGCGGGTGTACACATTTATCGGCTATTACAAAGATGCCGCCGACATTGCCGCCAGCCCCAAAACGGCGGTGCCGGTTCAGCCCGGCGACCTGAAATACGCTGACCTAAACGGTGATGGCAAGATCGATGGCTTCGACGCCTCGGTGAATGGATTCCCCAATACGCCTAACACGGTGTACGGCATCAACCTGGGGCTTCGCTACAAACGCCTCAGCTTCAGCGCCCTGTTTCAGGGTGCCCGCAACTTTAGTGTGCGTGGCGTAGCCGAATCGATCCGGGCGTTCTCATCGAATCTGACGGAGATTCACGAACAGGCCTGGACACCTGAACTGGGCGACAACGCCAAATATCCGCGCCTGACCCTACTGGGTGGTATCAGCGATCCGTCGGCGTTCCCGTCAACGTTCTGGCTCATTCCCGGCGACTACCTGCGGCTGCGGACGGCGCAGGTCAACTTCGAACTGCCCACCGAGTTCACCAAGCGACTGGGTATTAAAGAGGCGCGCATTTACGTCAACGGCGCTAACCTGTTCACGATCACGAAATTGAGCAAACTCTACCAGCTCGACCCCGAGATCACGACCGCCACTGACCGCGCCAGCTACCCACCCCAACGACTGCTCAACTTCGGCGTAAGCGCCACGTTCTAAGGCATTTCCTGACTATGAAAAAGATACTGATCATACTTTTCCTCCTTACCGCCTCGGTGGCCTGCCAGCAGTCCGACGACTTTCTGGAGCCTAAAACGAGTGCGCTGACCGAAGAACTTGTCTTCACCGACAGCACCCGCACCATGGCGTTTCTGTCGCGGATCTACAGCGATATAGGCTTTAGCTTCGTGAAAGGCCGCTGGGATTCGCACGGCAACACGGAAGAAGCGACCGACGATGCTGAATACAAGTTTTCGGGACCGGGTCAGAAAGCTGTTGTGCTCTACAGCGGCACCGTCAGCCCCACCAACTTCCCGTTCTTCGAGTTCTGGTCGACGCCCTACAACAATATCCGGCGCGTCAATCTGCTGCTCGAAAAGCTGCCCGGCACGCCCCTGTCGGCGCCGCTGAAAGCACGTATGGCCGCCGAAGCCCGGTTTCTGCGGGCCTGGTACTACGACTGGCTGTTGATCAGTTTTGGCGGTGTGCCCCTGATTGGCGATAAGGTGTTCGACATCGAAGACTTCATCAACCAGCCCCGCAACTCGTATGCGGAGTGCGTAACGTACCTGACCACTGAACTCGACGCCGCCGCCGCGCTACTGCCAGCAGCCACCGATTATTCGGAGCAGAATTATGGCCGGGTAACGAAAGGGGCCTGTCTGGCCTTGAAATCGCGGATTTTGCTACAGGCCGCCAGCCCGCTCTTCAATGGAGGGGCAGAAACGACGGATGCCGAACTGGCCAAGATCGTAAGCACGCCCACCTACGATGCCTCGCTCTGGCAAAAAGCGGCCGACGCGGCGCAGGCGGTAATCAACACAGGTACGTATTCGCTGAATGTCGACAACGCCACGGCTCCGGGTTACGGTTTTTCGCAGGTGTTCCTGAAGCGGGTCAACTCCGAATACATCGTGTTCCAGAACCGGGGTGCCAACCGCGACATGGAAGGGTTTTATAATCCGGCGTCGCGCGGGGGAGCCAACAACGCCATGCCCACGCATAACCTGGCCGAGGCTTTCCCGATGCGTAACGGCAAACCCATCACCGATGCCACGTCGGGTTACGACCCGAAGAACCCATACCTGAACCGTGACCCACGGTTTGGCTACAGCATCATCTACAACGAATCGCCGTATTACCTGCCATCGGCCAACGCCTTGTCGCCTGTATTGACCTACGAAAATGCCCCGACCGACGGGTTCACATCGGCGGGTCAGACAACGGGGTACTACAGCCGGAAGATGTGCGACGTGAATATTTCGGCCAACAGCAGCTTCAATACCAACCGGGGATGGCCGTTGCTCCGCTACGCCGAAATACTGCTAAACTACGCCGAAGCGATCAACGAAGCCGGACAGCCAGCGCTGGCGTATCCCAAGCTGATCGAACTGCGGAGCCGGGCGGGTATTCTGCCGGGATCGGATAATCTGTACGGCCTGAAAGCCAACATGACCAAGGAGGAAATGCGCGAAGTGGTTCGTACCGAGCGCCGCATTGAACTGGCCTTTGAAGATCACCGCTGGAATGACATCCGTCGCTGGAAAACGGCTATGGTGGTCAACAACGGTTTCAACAAGCGGATCCGGATCGTAAAATCGGGCACAACCTATACCTACGAGGTGGTCAACTCGATTCGTCAGCATAACTTCCGCCCCGAAATGTACCTGCTCCCCATTCCCGATTCAGAAGTACGCAAAGCCCCGGCGATGCGTCAGAATCCGGGGTGGTAGGGGAGTGCAATATATTGGTTAACAGTAAATTGCGTTTGCGGATTGCTTCGCGTATGGATAGCTTCGCGAGACGTGCCCTTCGACAAGCCACACAGCAAAAAACTTTTCAACAACTATCCAGTGAACCGGTTCCTCTTCTTCACCTTATTGCTGCTAACCCAAGCCAGCTACGGTCAGCCAACTGACTGGAAACTGGTGTGGTCCGACGAATTCAACACCGACGGCGCGCCTGACCCGAAGAACTGGACGTTCGAGCAAGGGTTTACCCGAAACCACGAATTACAGTGGTATCAGCCGGATAACGCCCGCTGTGAAAACGGCCTGCTCATCATCGAAGCTCGGAAAGAGAGTCGCCCCAATCCGAATTACCAGCCCGATAGCCGGAACTGGAAAACCAACCGTCCGACCATTGATTACTCGGCGGCAAGCCTGCAAACGAACGGACTACACAGCTGGCAATATGGCCGCTTCGAGATGCGGGGCCGAATCGACACCAGTCCCGGTCTCTGGCCTGCCTTCTGGACGCTCGGTGTGGCGGGCGAGTGGCCTTCCAACGGCGAGATCGACATTATGGAATATTACCGGGACATGCTGCTGGCGAACGTCGCCTGGGGAACGTCGAAAAAATACACGGCCAAATGGAGTACCACCAAAAAGCCGATGGCATCATTCAACGACCCGAACTGGTCTACCAAATTCCACGTCTGGCGTATGGATTGGGACGAAACGGCCATTCGTCTCTACGTAGATGATCAGTTGCTGAACGAGGTGATGCTCACCGAAACGATCAATCAGGATGGCACCGGGAAGAACCCATTCCGCCAGCCACATTATATCCTGCTGAACCTAGCCATCGGCGGCGATAACGGCGGCGACCCAGCATCCACCAAATTTCCAAACCGGTACGAGGTTGATTATGTGCGGGTGTATCAGAAGTAAGCTGAGTACGTTGCTTTTGTGATGTAGGTTGCTTTCGCCTAGTCGAAGGGCCAGGCGAAAGCAACCTATAGCGCGAAGCAAAAACGCCCCAACATCACCAACCTAAAAATATCAAAAACGCACAGTATGAAAATCATCCAACTCGCCGCACTGGCCATAACCCTCTGGGCGAATGTCTGCGTGGCACAGGCCCCGGAAGCCAAATCGATAGCCTCGTTCAAACCCGGTGAACGCTGGTACGATGACAAGGGTGAACTGATCAACGCCCACGGCGGTGGCTTGCTGTTCGACAAAGGCACGTATTACTGGTTTGGCGAAAACAGAGGTCAGTCGGCGTCGCAGGGTATTTCGGTGTATTCGTCGAAAGACCTGCATACCTGGAAAGCAGAAGGCATGGCATTAGCTAAATCGAACGACCCGCAGAGCGAGATTGCTGTGGGTGGGCTCATGGAACGGCCCAAGGTGATTTACAACCCGAAGACGAAGAAGTATGTGATGTGGTTTCACCTCGAATTGCCGCGTCAGGGCTACAACGCTGCCCGCGCTGGCGTGGCCGTCAGCGATAAAGCCACGGGCCCATACACGTACCTGACCAGTTTCCGGCCCAACGGCCACATGTCGCGCGACATGACGCTGTATGTCGATGAGGATGGCTCGGCTTACCACATCTACTCAGCCCGCGAAAACTACGACCTGCGCATCACCAAACTGACCGACGATTACCTGGGCGCCACCACGCAGGATACGCTCCTGTTCAGCAATCACCGCGAGGCACCGGCCATTTTCAAGAGAAACAAGCAGTACTACCTCATCACCAGTGGCTGCACGGGATGGGCACCTAACAAGGCCAGCCTGCACGTGGCATCGTCGTTATTCGGGCCCTGGCAACTGGTGGGCGACCCCATGCGCGGCCCGATGGCTGAGAAAACCTTCGACGGCCAATCGACCTATATCTTGCCGGTGCAGGGAAAGAAAGACGCTTTCATTTTCATGGCCGATCGCTGGAATCCGAAAGACCTGAAAGACAGCCGCTACCTGTGGCTCCCGATCAAATTTGAAAACAACCAGCCCATCGTTGACTGGATGGATACCTGGGATCTGGCGTTCTGGACGAAGTAGAGACGGCCGCGTATCGGAGATATAGCTTGTATGTTTCTTGCTTTGGTATGTCGCTTTCGCGTTTATTGCTTACGCCTAGTCGAAGGGCCACGCGTAAGCAATAAACGCGAAAGCGACATACCAAAGCAAGAAACATACACGCCAATACGTAACAGCGCGAAGCACACAAACAATCACCCCGCCACCCGATGAAACGCTACACCACGACCCTCTTCCTCCTGATCAGCTTTGCGCTCGTTGCGCAGAAGAAACCAGTCGCGGCTGATGTGTTAAGCGCCGTTCAGCGTGCCAACGAGTATTGGCAGGCAACGTACCCAACCCATGGCCGCGCTTTCTGGGACAATGCCGCCTACCATACCGGCAACATAGAGCTGTATTCGCTGACTAAGAACGACGCTTACCGTCGCTATTCCGAGGCTTGGGCCGAGCATAATCAGTGGATGGGTGCTAAGGAACCGGATAAGGCGAAGTGGAAATACAGCTACGGCGAAACGGATGAATACGTTCTCTTTGGCGACTGGCAAATCTGCTTCCAGACCTACATCGACCTCTATACCCTCAACCCTGACCCGAAAAAAATTGCCCGCGCCCGCGAGGTGATGGACTACCAGATGAGTACATCGAAAAACGATTACTGGTGGTGGGCCGATGGCCTCTATATGGTCATGCCCGTGATGACCAAGCTCTATAAGCTGACCGGCAACACACAGTACCTGGATAAACTGCACGCGTATTTCACCTACGCCAACAGCATCATGTACGACCAGGAGGCCGGGCTGTATTACCGCGACGCCAAGTACATTTATCCGAAGCATAAAAGTGGCAACGGCGGTAAGGATTTCTGGTCGCGCGGCGACGGCTGGGTATTCGCCGGACTGGCTAAAGTGCTGAAAGATCTGCCGAAAAACGACCCGCACCGCGCCGAATACATCGATACGTACAAACGCATGGCCGACGCCATCATCAGCGCACAGCAACCCGACGGCTACTGGACTCGTAGCCTGCTCGACCCCACGTTTGCGCCCGGCCCCGAAACCAGTGGCACCGCGTTCTTCACCTACGGCCTGCTGTGGGGCATTAACAACGGCTACCTGAAAAAACGAACGTACCTGCCCGCCGCCCTGAAAGGCTGGACGTACCTGTCGACGGTGGCCTTGCAGCCCAACGGAAAGATCGGCTACGTGCAGCCCATCGGCGAAAAAGCCATTCCTGGCCAGGTGGTCAACGCTAATTCAACCACCAACTTCGGCGTCGGCGCATTCTTATTGGCGGGCAGCGAGCTGTATCGTTTCCTGAAGTAAAACGGGTAATTGACGCATCAACTAATACCTCTGCGTGGCCACTACTTCTGTAGTAAATCATCGAATGACGCAATTATTTTTACGTCAGGTTTGAGTGACTTTTTTATGAGTGTCAAGTTGTTCAGTACGTTTTTAGCACCAACTATATACAGCGTCTTAAGATGTGGCAGTTGTTTTAATTTATCTAGTTCGTTTACAATATCCAGTTCGACGTTGAACGATACATCCAAGATTACTAGATCATTGAGATGGACAATAGAATTTGGCAGCGATTTTAGCTGATTAAACGAAAGGTAAAGGCTTCTTAATTTTGTTAGTCTAGCTATTTTTTCCGGAAGTTCGCTCAACTCATTTGTACTGTCAGCAATGGCACTCAAGGGTGGGTAGAAAACCACGTTTCCAGGACCAAGATTCAAGCTACGAGTAGCTGGCTTATTAAATACTGAATCTGGGATTGACTTGAGTTTAAGTCCTTGAAGATTAATCAGTGTGTCAACTGTTGAGTGCTGCCCAAAGGCTACTGTGCCCGTAAAAAAAATACAAAAAATAATGAACTTCATCTAGTAGTTAGGGTTTTAAAAAATTGCGTATGGTATGAAACTTGCAGCTTGAAACAGCTCAACAAATTTCGTCTTTCCATTCCGTTGCTAAAGCCTCTACATAACAAACGAAATTTGTTGCGTCACTTATTTTGTGAATGTGTATTCTGGGTGACAGTCCCCAAAGTCAACATTTTCGTAACAATGATTGTGCGCAAATCAGTACTTCCTTTGTTTTAGAGTCGTAGAGCGTGCAATTACCGTTCACTTCCTGAAAAAAACAGCTTGAATTCAACATTGACGTGCAATTAGCCTAATCGTTCGTTCGTGACGCCATTCATCCGCACTGTGGCCTAGCTTTGTGCCATCGTACCGTTTACAAACCCTCCGTTGAATGACTGCCGCTTCATTTTCTGATAAACCCCCGCTCGATGTGCTCATTATCGGGGCGGGCATTTCTGGCATTGGCATGGCCTACTGGTTGCAGAAAAAGTGCCCGAATAAGCAGTTTGCCATTCTCGAAGGCCGGGACACGATAGGGGGCACCTGGTCGCTGTTTCGCTACCCCGGTATCCGCTCCGACTCCGATATGTTCACCTTCGGCTATCGGTTCAAGCCCTGGCAAAATCCGCAGTCGTTGTCGGACGGAAAAACCATACTAACGTACCTGACCGAAACCGTGACCGAAAACGGCATCGGCAAGCACATCCGTCTTGGGCACAAGGTGCTTGAAGCTAACTGGTCGGACAAGGACCGGCTCTGGACGTTGCTGGTGCAGCGAAATGGCGAAAATACCGAGCTGCAATGCCGGTTTTTGAGCGTTTGCAGCGGTTACTATAATTACGAACAAGCCCACCGACCGCATTTCCCGGGTGAAGAAAGCTTTAGGGGACCGCTGGTTATTCCGCAGTTCTGGCCCGAAGACCTCAACTATCGCGACAAGAAAGTAATCGTGGTGGGCAGTGGCGCTACGGCCGTTACGCTGGTGCCCGCCATGGCCGACCGTGGCGCTGCCCACGTGACCATGTTGCAACGATCGCCCACGTATGTCATGAACCTGCCGAACCGCAACGGCGTATTTGCGGGTCTGAAGAAAGTACTGCCCAACCAATGGGCCTACCGACTCACGCGGTGGATGAACCTGACCTTGAGCATGGCCTCATTTGTGCTCGCGAAGTGGTTTCCCCGTCAGGCCAAATCGTTCATCATGAAAGCCGCGGCCCGGCAGCTGCCGCCCGGTTTTCCGGTCCACAAACATTTCAACCCGACTTACAACCCCTGGGATCAGCGCCTTTGTGTGGTGCCCGATGGCGACCTGTTCGCGAGCATCAGCAGCGGCAAAGCCTCGGTGGTGACCGACCAGATTGAGCGGTTCACCGAAATGGGCATTGTGCTGGCGTCGGGGCAGGCACTGGAGGCGGATATCATCGTGCTGGCCACGGGCCTGACGATCCGGCTCATGGGCGGCACCCAAATTAAGGTCAATGGGCAACTCATACAGCCGCAGGATGCCATGATCTACAAAGGCATGATGGTCAGCGACGTACCTAATCTGGCCTACGCCTTTGGCTACACCAACGCATCGTGGACCCTGAAAGTAGACCTGACGGCCAACTACATCTGTAAGCTGCTGAACTACATGGATCGTCATCATTATGAGGTGGTGAAACCAATCCGGCAAAACCTGATGTCGGAAGAACCCTTCCTGAACCTGAATTCCAGCTACATACAGCGGGCGGCTGCCGTTTTGCCCAAACAGGGCGCCAAACGGCCCTGGCGCGTATACCAGAACTACCTGGCCGACATGCTTACGACTCGTTTCGGACGAATTGCCGATGGCGTACTAACGTTCCAGCGTAAAGTGTCCTGATGAAATTGGTGATGCCTGTTCAACGACCGGTTAGGCAGGCACCCGTACGGGGCTGCGGCAAACTCCACCTATGGGATCGTTGCGGTTTATCGTAGGCTGATTGACAATAAATGGTCTGTAGAGCGCTGATCGTTCCGGCTGGGTACGTTGCTTATGGCGGCATTACTCATAATTCAGGTACGTCACCTGCGGGCAAATGTGGCAGGCCGAGGCTCCTTCCTGCATGAACCATCGACACGACGGGCGGATGCCACAACTGGGCAAAATAGCCGCCTGTGTGGCCTGAAGGCGCTCCAGGGCGCTTGCCACAACGCTGCAACCACCCGCTCCCCATTTGGTGCAGCCTTTTTCAACACATTTATTCACGAACCGAAACCGTTCTTCGGCGGGGCCGGTAGCAGTAGCGGCCTCCACAAAATCGGCTGTAACGGGCAGTGGCTCGGCTAGTAAACGAATGCCGCCTTCCTGCCGCACTAATCCTAATAGCTGCGACCCCTCACGAAGCGGGGCCGACGGGCATAACGGCCGTGATTCGGTCGTTAGAGGCCCGTTTTTTGGCCGCGAGTTCATTTACCAACCTGCGTTTGATTGATCTGCTCGATCCCCGCTCCTAATACCTGCTTATTGTCGAGGGTACGTTGGAAAATAGGGCCAAAATCGTGGCGGTTGATCAGGCGTGACCAGTCGCCACCGTCGATGCGGATCACCTTGCCGAACAGCCCGTTACCGCCCGTTGCAGCAGCGCCCCCATTGGTTTTACCGGTCAGGTTTATTTCGCCCAGCTTCCGCATCAATGTGTTGTTCAGCGCCAGACTGATCTCTTGCCGAACGTCTTCGGGTAATTCAAGGCCCTTCACGTCGAGTGTGAAGGTGGCAGCTTTCATATCCATGTTGGTTGTGGTTTAGGATACGATTCCTACTCGGTTAAAGGATTTTCGGATGCTCCTTGTCGGTGGTCCTTTTTTGACAGGATTCTATTCAGCGGGAGCAAATAGAAAACCCTGCCCTGATAATCCTGTCGGAAGAGAACCACCGACGCTACAAACGTACCGGCTTCAGAGACATCGTTTTAGCGTAAAAAAACGCCTTCTTGTGAAAGGCGTTTTCGGGTAGTTCAGGAAGAGCCGTCGCGTACTTGTACGGGTAATGACCCCTTTTCCTCAAGCCGATTTGTTTCGATTCCAGTAGAAGTAGAACGGAACGCCGGTTGCCATCAGCCCGAGGCCGACGAGGGCTTCCTCAGGACGGTTGATGAGCGTATTGATGACGAGGTAAGCGCAGAAAGCGATAAACAGCGCCGGTACCACCGGGTAGCCAATCACGCGGTAAGGACGTTCGGCGTTGGGCATCCGGCGGCGCAGCACAAACACACCCACCGTGGTGGCCCCGTAGAAAATGAAGGCCGCGAAAATCAGCATGTCGGTCAGCGTATCGAACGAGCCGGAGAGCACCATCAGGGTAGTCCAGGCGGCTTGCAGCACCAGCGAGCGCGATGGTGTCTGGAATGTAGGGTGCATGTAATCGATACGTCTGAAAAACTGTCCGTCTTTCGACATGGCGTAGAACAGACGTGAGGCCATCAGAATGGTGATGCTGCAACAGTTGAAGGTCGTTACCAGCAGCAGGCACGAGATGATCAGCGACCCTGTTTTCCCGCCCATCAACTCCGCCACCGATACGGCCGCGATGCTGTTGGGGCTTAGTTTCAGCGCGGCCAGATCATGTACCGGCATCACATACAGGTAAATCAGGTTCATAAGCAGATACAGGCCCATGATCGACAACGTACCTATCGTGAGTGCCCAGGGCAGATTGCGTGATGGTTTTTCGATCTCGCCACCAATGTAGCCCACTGTGTTCCAGCCTTCGTAGGGCCAGAACGCACTCAGACAGGCCAGTGCCATAGCGCTGATCAATGACTTGCCGGTTAGACCCGTATCAACCGGTTGTAGATTTTCTATGCTCCCGACACTCGAAAACAAGCCAAATACGATGAAGCCCAGCATTACGGCAATCATAATGGCGGTCAGAAACCGACTGATGGCTTCGCCCGTTTTCAGACCCCGGATGTTGAAGGCGGTTTGTCCCCAGACGAGCAGAATGGCCAGGAGTTTTACGCTCAGGTTATCGAGCGGATGCAGGCCCAGCACGTTTACCTCGGCCCACGATGCGGGCGTGACCGGCAAGGCTACCAGCGAATTGACCGACTGGGCGAACACATAGGCGATAGACGCGATCGAGGCCGTGCGGATAACGGCGAAGTTGGTCCAGCCGAAAAGGAACGCGAAAAAACGGTTGTAGATGACCCGGAAATAGACGTACTCACCCCCTTCGCTGGCCAGCATACTGGCCACTTCAGCGTTGCTCAACGTACCTGCGAGGCTGACCAGCCCGGCAAGGAACCAGGCCGCCAGCACCAGCGTTGGCGATCCCAATTCCGCCGACATCGGTACCACTTTTTTGAACACCCCCGTGCCAACAACGGAGCTAATGACAAAGATGATGGCCGACAGCAACCCTATCTTAGGGCGGTTAGTTAATTCGGTGGCAGGCGAGGAAGGCCCGGCAGAAGCAGGTGTCAAAACGGCGTAACGATTAAAGTCCAGTGTCCAAGATAGCGAGGATCGGTGAACATTGAGCCTCAACAAGTGCGGGTAGCCTCAATTTGCCGTTTCTATATAGAGTTTCTTCCTGATCTTCGGCGATACCTGGAAAGGTATTGGGAGGCAACAAGGTCAACCTCATACGGTTCTGTCGGCCTGCTGTTCCGGTACAAGGAAACCAAAACGCCCTGACGCTCTAACTGGGATTCTCTGAAACCACAATACGCTATAACAGCCTGCCAATCATACCCGGCGTGCTGTTATAGCGTATTGCTTTTATAAGGGCTTACTTATAAACTACCGATAGTATGGCCCGATGGGCCGCTCCGGTTTATATAAGCAAGCCCGTCTGTTTTTACAGAGCAGAGCCACCCGTCATACTCGCTGCTCCCGAATGCTCTGTCTATACGTTGCTTTAGTTCACCGCATGCAGCACCGTATCTTTCAGATCACCAAAGCTGCTCCGGGCCTTACCCGTCAGGTTTTCAACTTTGTCAGCTACACCATCTCTCAACGAGCTGGCTTTGTCGGTTACGCTATCTGTCAACGAGCTGGCTTTGTCAGCTACTGAATCTTTCAGGCGACTGGCTTTATCGGCCAGGTTATCTTTCAAACTAGCCGCTTTATCTGAGGCGCTGTTTTTCAGGCGGTTGCCTTTATACCGGTAGCGGGCTTCGTCGTATTCCCGCTCGGCGGCATTGTGGGTCTTCCAGGCCGACAAGACAACCAGACCGGCAATGGCCAGTGCGGCAATGCCCAGGCTCATCGCAATGCTGTGTGATTCCTCTTCTTCATTAGTAGACTTCATGTCGCGGCGCGATGAACTGGTCACGGCTGAGTCGGGCAGGAGGTGGGCCATGGCTACGGAAGCTTTATTGGCTGTGCCGTGCACCACTTTGTCTTTGCCGCTCATCAGGGCATCGTAACCCGTTTTGGCTACGTCGGCAGCGGGTGTTTCGCGCGCCTTTTCCTGTGCTTTGGTGTTTGAGGCACCGGCTTTATTGAAGAAATCGGTATCGGTAGCGCCGGGCATCAGTACGGTCAGCGACACGTTTGTGTCTTTGATCTCGTTGCGCAACGCTTCTGAGAATGAATAGATAAATGATTTGGTAGCGCCATATACGGCCATCAGCGGGTTTGGAATGACCGAGGCTACTGAACCCAGCATCAGAATCTTACCGTCGTTGCGATCCACCATGTCTTTCAGGAACAACTTAGTGAGCTTCACCAGCGCAATCACGTTGATGTGAATGATGTCGATCTCTTTCTGCAAGTCGGTCTCGGTTGCAAACATGCCGTATTCACCCATACCGGCGTTGTTCACCAGCACATCGACCTGAAGGCCCTGTTGCTTCACTTCATCGTATACTTCCTGGCCGGCCTTATCGCTGGCCAGATCTTTAGCGATGAGTGTGGTTTTAACACCAAACTGAAGTTCGTAGCTCTGGGCCAGTTGTTGCAGACTGTCGTCGCTGCGGGCTACGAGAATGAGGTTATAGCCATCTTTGGCGAAAAGGTTGGCGAGTTCGCGACCAATACCGCTGGTAGCTCCCGTTACAAGGGCTGTTTTTCCGTTCTGAGTTTCCATTGTTGAGATTTAGTTGATTACTCACCTAAAACAACAGCCTACTCAGAAAAGGGTTTTTTTCAGTTATCAATGAACAGTGACCAACACCAGCGGCTCCGCTAAAGAACGTACCTGAGCAGCGCAGCTAACGGGGCACGATCAACTGCCAAGATGGCTCCGGATTTTTGCGGCGGTTTCGGCTAGTTCTTCCTGGCTGGGTTTGATCTTGTGGGTGAAATCCATGTCGGCCAGCGAGTTCATCGGAATCAGGTGAACATGGGCGTGGGGAACCTCCAGGCCAATCACGGCCACGCCGATTCGCTTGCAGGGCACCGCTTTCTCGATAGCGGGGGCCACTTTTTTTGCGAAGGCCATCAGACCGGCATACAGGTCATCATCGAGGTTGAAAAGGTAATCTACTTCCTGCTTGGGCACCACCAGCGTGTGGCCCAGTGTAGTAGGCATAACGTCGAGAAAAGCCAGAAACTGGTCTGTTTCGGCAATTTTGTGGGCGGGAATTTCCCCGGCAATGATGCGTGAGAAGATTGAGGCCATAAGGCAGCGGTATGAGTTTATGCCTGCAAAGATGGGGCAACAAATTTCGAATTTTCGCTAGATTCCTACTGATTCGGTAAGCAACTCGATCTTATGAATTGTTCATTGTGTATTCAACTGTAGTTTTGCCTTTTCCTTTTAACAAACTGACTATGCGACTTCACCGCGAAGGCACCACTATTATGCTGACCACAGCCTTGGTGTTGCTGGGCCTTAACCTGTCTGCCTACTATTTCCTATTCCGTCAGAACTCTACAGCTATGTGGCTGCTGGGCCTTGTTAGCCTGGTGCTGTTTCTGCTGATCGTGCAGTTTTTTCGCATCCCCAAACGGGCGCATACGCTGGACGAAAAGCTGGTGATCGCTCCCGCCGACGGTACGGTTGTGGTGATCGAGGAAACGGTAGAGAGTGAATATTTCAAAGACAAACGTCGGCAGGTATCCATCTTCATGTCGCCGCTGAACGTACACGTTAACCGCAACCCCCTGTCGGGCATTGTGAGCTATTTTCGGTATTACCCCGGCAAGTACCTGGTGGCCTGGCACCCTAAATCGAGCACCGATAATGAGCGGACAACTGTTGTCATTAAGCAGGAGAACGGCATCGAAGTGCTGATGCGCCAGATTGCCGGTGCCCTGGCGCGGCGGATTATCTGGTATGTAAACGAAGGCGATACCGTGAAACAGACCGAAGAGATGGGCTTTATCAAGTTCGGCTCACGGGTTGATCTGTTCCTGCCGCTCGATGCCAAAATCAACGTGACTATGGGCCAGAAAACCAAAGGAGGCGTTACCGTTGTAGCTGAACTGAAGTAGCCTGTACGGCACATCTGCGGGTTTTTCCTAAAAAAAGCGGTGGTTCTACCCATGAGGCGAACCACCGCTTTTTTTAGGAAAAACCCGCAGATGCCTGCCCCGGTTTACCGATTGCCCATCAGCGTTACCGGTGCTGACTGCCCGACGGATGCTGGCTGACTGGCGGTAGTGCGTCCGCTCCGTTTGGCCCGTAGGTACAGTTCGTTGATCTCGGCTTCAGACAAGGTGCGGTTATACAGGCGGTATTCATCGAGCTTGCCATCATACTGATAATCGCCGTTATGTGGATCGAACCCGAAATACAGTGTTTGTAATCGATTCATCGTCAGGAAATCACACCGCATAGAGCTGACCAGTTTACCATTGTAGTAGGTACGTTCGAAGCCATTGCCAAACGATGATACCACATGGACGTACCCGTTCACGTTGTCGTTCGGGGTGTAATCGTAACTGGTGCGGCAACTCGCCCGGTCTGCGTATCCGCCGGTACTGAAGGCATCTGCGGCAAAAAAACCGGAGGCTAGCCAGGAGCCATCATCCTTGTCGTAGGTGGTATAGATTTCGGTGCGTTTCGTGTTGTCAGGTACGTTGCGTTTCACCCAGTAAGAGGTTGTCCACAGGCTGTTGAGGGTGGTGTTGACCGGCACCACGGCTCCGCTGGCCAGATAACCTGTATGTTTCACTTCCATTGCCTTTCCCGTTACGCCATCGGCATAGGTAAGGGTGCCTGTTACTTGTGGCGTTGCTTTTAGCGACCCGCCAGGTGTCAGACTGTTTTCAAAGCTGAAACTGAGCAGCAGCCCCTTGTCGAGCTCAATGGTAGCGCCCGGGAAATACGGGTAGCTCATCACCGAAGCCCCCGTGCTGATGTCGTAAACAAAATCGGCGATGTTATAGCCTTTAATGAGCAGATCATATGCTTTCAACCAGGGCGATGCATTGCTGTAAAACTGGTTAATCCTGTCAAGTACCAACTGTTCGCTGGCCTGGCCTACAATCAGGTCGCGGGCCCACTCGCGCATAGCCGAAACCAGCAGGGTCTGGTTATCAGGGTCGGCGAAGAAATCATAGGCGCTTTCGCCGGTTTTTCGCAGCAGTTTTTTCAGGAAATCTTCGTCGACCTGTTCATTGTTAAACAGTAATTCCCGCCAGTCTGTCTGAACGGTCTGATCACGAATAAACGAGTCGAGCAGGTTAATCAACAGCTTACGATTGCTGCCTTCTATCTTCTTGCCAACGAAGCTCTCGGCACTTATGTCGAAGCCGATCAACATTTCCATCAGTGGAATAACACCGTTGAATGCCGCCGACAAGGCGCTTGGCAGCATCATGCGGCGGAACGCCCTATCCTGCTCAGCGGTTGAGCCTTTCGGAAACGATCGGAACCCCAAACTGTACAGGTTTACATCGACCCGATCGAAGGTCTGGGTTTCGCTGGTGAGCGTTGGTGAAGCATACACATTTCGCTGCTTGTTGGCATAGCGGTTGTAAATGTCGACAATGCCATAGTCGTCGGGCGAGGGAACAAGGTACTTTGTAAAATCGGCGTCGCGGGTCAGGTCAAAGGCGTCGGATTGGCTCAATTGGCCGTTTTTGTATTTATCGACTGCAATCATTACCCACCGCCGCCGCGAGTTTTCAAACTGGAAGGTGAGTTTACCTGTACTTTTTTCCTCCGAAAAGGTATTGAACCGAATTCCGTTGACGTCATCGGCGGGAAGCGTCACCCGGGTGAAAAACTGGGCGTCCAGCTCCTGCCAGGCCTTCACCAGGTCGAACCGTTTGAGGTTAAGCGGGTCGAGCAGGTTGGGTATAAACGAGGCCGTGGTAACGCCGGTCATGTAATTGGTCAGGTCATCGTAGAGCTTGCGGGCGGTGGCTGACCCCTGCACCTTGTCGCGGATGGTTTTGTTGTCGTCGGGGTCGGCCGTCAGCAGCGTAGGCGACATCAGCAATAAGGTGTTGGCCGTAGTCTGGACGTTGATACTGAGGCTGGTTGGGTTATCGTATTTGGTATTTACCTGTGCCATACAGACCGGCCTGTTTTCCGCGTCGAGGCCCATGATCACCTGAACAGCATTCTGGGTAAGACCAATTTTAAACTCACCATACGTACCCGACTGCCGGGCACCCTGCCGCCCGCCACTTTTAGTTAACGTACCTACGTTGAGGCCCGCCACAAACCGAATCTTGCTCAGGTCGACCTGCCCCGGCAGATCAACCTGAACGGTGGCGCCAACCTGTCCTGGATTGGGTATGGTGGCGGGCGTAACGGGGGCTGTGGTGTTGGGTTTACATTGTGGCAGGCACCAGGCCAAGATCAGCAGGCTGGTCCAGGATATGTAGCGGCGAAACGTGGGTTGCATGGGCGTTATCAACGGGTTGGTTTTTTGAAATAGGTTTCGCAGGCGGCCCGGAGCGCAGCGTCTTTCGAGACAAATTCACCCTGCTTGTAGTTTGTTTTCCAGATGCCCTTATCATCTTCAACGATATACAGGTTAGTGCCCCAAAAGCTCGGATCCCGGTAATACGTGCGGATATTGTTGAGGCCCAGTATCTGATCGATCGGGTCCCGCTCATTCTGGGTGGTGACTTCAGAGAGCTTTTTGGCGTACCTGACCATGCAGTCGTTCACATCCGATTCATACGCCCTGGTATCTTCGTCAAACGCACGATCGGCTTTTTTTCGGGCTTCTTCCTGCCGCTCCTGTTCAGTGCGCGCATCGTCCTCCTGCCGCTCCCGGTCGCGTTGAGCCTTTGCTGTAATGCGTTCCCGGTCGCGCTCGGCTTTCTGTTCGGCCGAGTCGTTGATCTCCACGTTTCCTTTGTTTTTCACAACCGTCTCGATCAGTTTCTGCTGCCGGGCTTTCACATCGGGTGTAATGGGGCCATCGAAGTAGCGGAACGATAAACTGTAGGGTTGTTTTTCATTGAGGTAACTCTGGTCGCCGGCGCTAAACAACCCTTTACCTACGGTGCCTCCCGTGCGAAAATCCTTGTAAATAACCATAAACGGCACCCTGCTTTCGGCCGGCACCTGCACGTAATAGGTTTCAGCCCAGGTTTTAGCCGAAGTTGACGACATGAACGATAGCCGCTTGGTATTGAAATAGTTGAGCGTCGAACGTACCTCAACGGTGATTGGAAACGCCAGGGTGTTTTTAAGGAAACCCATGACGAAGATGTTCCGGGAGCCTCCGTTTTTAACGCCATCTGCCGATTCGGCCAGCCCATCCAGTAGTGATCGGTTGCCCATGGCCGTCCAGATAGCATCTTCTTCAATCGTTATGAACTTCTGGGTCAGCCGTTCCAGTTCAGGCTTCAGCGCCAGGGTGAGTTCGTGGTTTGGGGCGGCCATGGCCATGGCAAAGGGAGCCGCCTCGCCCAGCGTTTGGCGGGCGTCGGTCATGGCTTCGTGCCACCGGAACGCCGACTCGTATTTGTCGATTTTCTGGTCTAGCTGGCTACGCGCTTCGGCAACCAGCCAGGTTGTTTCGCCGATACGTGTTTTTGTATTCTGAAGGCTGATCCGGTCGGTTGATGCCTGATCAACCAATTGCCCGAAGACAGCGGTTTGTAGCTCGGTACGCAGCGTAGTGGTTTTGGCTGTCCCCAGCAACTCGCGGCCTTGTTGCTGCAGCCAGTCATCAAACACCCGGGCTTTCTCAACACTGGTCGTGATCTGGGCGGTGCGGGCATAGGCAGGGTCAGGGTAGCGGTCAATGGCCTCGATCAACTCAGGGAGGTGTGTGGCCGTAACTACGTAGCGTTGCCGGGCTGCTTTCTGGCTGGTAGCGTTGGGTAATAGCCGAATCAGATCGGGCAATTCGCGCCGGTCAATGAGCGTATAGAGGCGGTCGAACAGGCTATTATGAAGTTGAGTGTTGTCGGGAAATGTGCGTAGAAACACAGACGCCGACTGAACAGAATTCACTTTTTCGGCCAACACCGGTGCAACCAGATTGTCTGGCGGATTTTTCAGGCTTCTGTAGCGACTCAGCGCATCCGTGAAACTGCTGGCTCGCTGTATGTATGGCAGAGCAATTAGTGCGTAAACTGGTCGGTTCGTCTCGTACCGCTCAAGGCTATACGCCAGATCTGAATCTGTCAGCTTCGGAATCGACCGATCGAACATAGGAGCCGGATCTGCATTGGGGAATGCCAGAACGAAGCCATCCAGAAGTTGCCGATTGGTACAGGTAATCTGGCTGGGCTGGGCGTCTTCTCTGATCAGCAAACTGCTGTTGTCTTTTTGCTGACTTACGAACCGGTAACCCGGTAACCGCTTGGCTACCAGCTGTTGCAACTGGCTGGTGGTGGCCGTTTTTGGGCTATTGTTATTCAGAAATGCCTGATGCGTCTCGTTTAACACCAGAAAAGGAGCGTAGGCGTGCTGGTCGGCAATCACGTATAGCCAGTAATCGGTTGCTTTTACCAGTGTCACGTACCCATCGTTGCTCATCCCGTTGAGCAATGCCAGCTTGTTGGATCGTCCACGGTTGAGCGCTGCCAACCAACTGAACTGATTGGTGTTGGCTACAGGTTTATCGATGTAATTCCGGTCATTGTCGGCTCCGTCTACGTCAGACCAGGCCGTGATGCAGTACCCCAGCAGGCCGCCGCCCAGTGCGCCCAGTAACGCCCCAACAGCTTTGCTGTTTTCCTTTTTACCGGTGGTTTTGTCTTCAACCTCAATGCCCGAAACGGCCCCGTATCCACCACCAATACCCGTGAAGATGTAGGGTGCTGCTTTGGCAAAGCCAGTCTGCTGCAGGCGATTACGTGCCGTAGCCCGGATTACCTCCACACCATGTTCGGATGCGGTCTGTGGGTTGGTGTACACCGCTTTGGTGGTGGTACAGCTTTGCAGACTGCCAAATAAAGTACTGCTCAGAAGGGCATAGAAACCCCATCTAACCAATTGATTAGTAGACGAATGCATGCTTGGTGTAAGTGGTTAGGTACGTTAGAGGCGGGCGAAAACGTACTGGGTAGCGAGGGAGCCGAATTTAGGATCACTACTGGCTGGCTGAGATAAGGTAAGGCTCCGGCCTTTTACTACAGCCGTTACCGTACGTTCGATGGGCGAGAAACCAGCCACCTCACGCCAAACCGTTAATTTGGTATTGGTTAATTTCCAGCGGTTTATCTCGCCCCAGTACCCGCCCAACACAAAGTTGTCCTGGTTGTAGCAGGCCGGTTTGAAGGCATTGGTAAATTGCCCGCCGACTGCAAATGTCCAGACGGTCTCGCGGTTACAGGCATCGGTATTGACCGTTGGCAGTAAGGCCATAACCCTGCGCACTTCTGCCTGTGCGGCCGCATCCGTCACGGTCTCACTATTCACAAGATTATAGCTCACGAAGGTCCAGGAGCCAGCAAACGGAACGTCTGGTTCGGGTGGAGTCAGGTTGTCGGCTTTGGTACAGGCCAGTAAACCAATACCAACAAGCAAATAATTGATTAATCGTTGAGGGCGCCGGGGCCATGCGTAGCGTGAGTACATAGAGCGGTGGAATGGATAAAGCGGAACAGGCTAATTCGGGTTTGTCTATGTCAAACGTCTCTACTTTCGGCTACATCAGCCAACCAGCTACAACAACGTACCTACTATTCATAACAAATAGGTAAGTTATGCGAATAAGTGGCTGGAGCGCCACTAGTTACCTCCGTTTCGACTGAAGAACTGCCGAAGCCTGATGAGTACGCCCGCTGAGGAACTACGCTCTTCTTTTTTAGCGTAATAGTCTCTGACCAGCTGATTTCCCCGTTTGGATGTACTTAGCCGTTGTCCGTTCTTTAAGCGTATTTCACCCTTGCGCGGGTCAAATTCGTCGATAAACTGGCTATTGACCAGGTAACTCTGGTGAATGAGCAGAAAGTCGTGGTCATCCTGAACCATGCGGGTGTAGTACCCGATGTTGATAGCCGCCACCAGCCGCTCGCCGTTGGCCAAGTACACGTATGTCAGTTCACGCTGGGCCTCGAAATACACCAGATCGCGCACGTTGACCAGCCGCCGTACGCCCGCCACCAGGCGAATCACCAGCTGATCGAAGGGGTCGCCGCGTCGTTGCTGTTCCAGAATGCTGCGCACCCCGTCCAGCAATCCTTCCTGTGCGTCTAGTTGGGCTATGGCCCGGTTTATGGCCTCGCTGAGTTGCTGTTCGTCGATTGGTTTGGTGATGAAATCGAGGGCAGCGTACCGTAAGGCTTTGGTAGCGTTTTCCAGCACCCCGTGGGCCGTAATGAAAATAAGCTGTGGGTAGGGGATGCCGTCTTCGTTGAGGCGCGCCAGCACGTCGAATGAAGTGCCTCCGATGATCTGGATGTCGAGCAGCACAATATCAGGTCGTTTGTAGGCAATCAGACGGTGAGCGTCGTCGACGCTGCGTGCATTGCCAACCACCGTGAGCGCAGAGCGGTGTTTGTGCAGGAAGAACTCGATAACCTCCAGGTTATCAATGGTATCTTCGATGATGGCGATTGTTCTATTCATCGGTGCGGGCAATAGTGATGGTTACTACGGTGCCACCGCCCAGGCGGTCGTCGGTTTGAATGGCGATAGCGTACCCTAGGTTGTTCAGGAAATTGACACGCTGCTGAACCAGGCTTGTTCCGAGCGATTTATACGCTTTGGCCGATTGCGCGTGGATCGTCCGCATCTGATCGCGGCCAATACCGTCATCTTCAATGATGCATATGAGTGTTTCTCCTACGCCTACAAACCGTATCCAGAGGTTGCCAGGCCCTTCTTTATGGACCAGCCCATGCTTGAGTGCGTTCTCGACAAAAGGTTGAATCAGCAGTGGTGGAAGGGTAATCACCTCCGGGTTGAGTTTGCCGTCTACGCTATCAGCATCAACATGAACCGTAATTTTGTCGCGGTAGAGCAGTTGCTCAAAGGCAACGTACCTGCGAAGCAAAATCAGTTCGTCGGCCAGGGTGATTTCGTGGTGGATGGCGTTTCGTTCAGTACTGACAGCCGACGAATTCAGGAAGCTACGTACCAGATTAGAGAACTCTACCAGCAGATGGGCGGCGGCTTCGGGCTTGTTTTTAAGGATCAGGTTTTGAAGGGGCACCATCACGTTAAACATGAAATGCGTGTTCAATTGAGACTGAAGCGTTTGAGCACTTAAAAACAGAGCTTCTTTCTCCCGTTCCTGCAATAGTTGCTTTATCCGTTTGGTCTGCTGTGAATTATCGGCCACGTAGATGGTGAGCACCAGCCCAAAAGCCAGCAGACAAAAAGCCAGGAACGGGAGTTTCTGCCGGAAGCTGGGATTGTTATACCAACTGATAGCGGCGTTGAACCGAACAGACGTAATCTGTTCCCGCGCTTCGTTGAGCCCCCCCGACCGGGCTTTTAGCCGAACGGTATGTTCGCCGCCGTTGTAGTCGCGCAGGATGGTGAACGGTTCCGTCTGCCAGTTCGACCAGGGGCCATTATCGAGTTGCCAGGCAAACTGTGTATTGTCGGGGCGGTTGTCGCCCAATACCTCGAAGGTCACATGGGCGGTGGTCTGGTTGCCCGGCAGGCTGAATACCGAGTCGGCATAAGCGAAGGGCAGCCGTTGGTTATTGAGCTTACGCACCATCGGCATAAGCGCCTGCGGCTGGTACCTGAATTGCCGGGTATCTATGTAGCTGAGCACCGTGCCCGAGGTGATCCAGGCGCGGCCTTGTCGGTCTTTATAAAAACCAGCCTGCCCTGGTTGAATACCCATAAAACCCGTACGGTGATTCAGTAGCCGCATCACCACATGACCAGTTGCATAGTATCGGTTCAGATCAAGCAGGTAAACGCCGTACGTGTCGCCAATAGCCAGGGTGCTGTCGGTGAGCATCCCCACGAAGGAGATTACATTGTGTAGTATATCCTGAGCAACCTGAATGATCTGGTGGCTGGCCCGGTCATAGCGGCAAAGGCCACCCCTGCCGGCCATCCAGACGGTGCCTTGTTTGTCGAGGCAAAAGTCAATGATTCCCTGCATGGGGAGTTTGCCGTTGCTTTCCAGAAAATGCTCGGATTGGCCGGTTCTGAAATTGTAGCGGGTTAACCCCCGGCCGCTGCCCAGCCAATAAACGTCGGGCTCGGTATCAGCAATGGCAGCCAGGCCGAAGGAGCAATCGTGAAAGCCCGATTCCTTCGTTAGCCTGCGAATTCGTTTCTCATTCAGAAACAGGTCGAATCCACCTGTAGTGCCCACGAAAAGCCGGTCTGTCCGCTGGTCAACATAGGTAGAAAGGGCTATTTCAGTGGGGGGAATAAAGCGCCAGGTACGTCCCTGGTGGGCAATTAAGCCTGTTTCGTGCGGTAAGTAAAGGGTGCTGCTGTCGCGGCTGTAGGCGGGCTGAAAATAATAATTATGCCAGGCTACTTTTCGGGTGGGCCGCTCGCTTAGAAAAAGCTGTTGTAATGCTGGTTCGTTTAGCGGGCTTATGTGGCCATCCGCTCCGTAGCGCTGCGGTGGTGCTCCGCCGTAATTAAGCCACCACACATCGCCGTTGGCCCGTTCCACCACGCTCCATACGTAGGGAGCCTCCGCTTCGTCGAAGTACCGCGTGCCGTTATCAATGATTTCCAATACGCCCTTTTCGGTACCGAAATACACTTTCTGGTCCCGGCAGATGCCCGCCAGCGGAAAATTGTTGCCACCATTACTTTTGTAAATCATGGTTACGTGATTGGCTCCCTTCGGGTAGGTTATGGCGGTGCCACCCGTGCCCTGGCTCATCAGATAGACCGTAAAGTCAATTGGGCTCACTACCGTCCAACTCCCTTCCCGAAACTGGAGAAACGGCCTGAATACGCCATTGGCTGTTGCCGTAAGGTAGCGCGTCTGGTTGTTGGCTTCATCGTGAAGAAGGAGTAGTGACCGACCGGAAGCACTTAAAAGCGAGACGGTTAACTCAGGTGACACCGGTACCGGGGCCGATTGGTGGAGTTGATCATTGGCGATGTAGTAGACCTCCTGGTTGGTGCTGCCTGCTGCCCGTTCGGTTAGTAACCAGAGCCGTTTGAGGTGCTTATCCCACAGAATACTGTTAACGGCTTTGGTACCCAGCGGAGGCATCAAGCGGGCGGCCAGAGTATAGGTGCCATGCTGGAAACAGTAAAACGGCTTTGGTATATCGGCCGACCCGCTGAGTAGCCAGATTCGCCCTGAATCATCTGCCTGAATGTAGGTAGGGACTTTCGGCATACGGTCCGGAAACGGAAAAGGCCGAAAGGTGGCGCCGTCGAAACTGACCAGTCCCTGCGGCGTTGAAATCCAGATTCGATGCTGCCGGTCTTCCACGATGCCGTGGATGTAATTGGTGTTCAGGTGGTAATCTTTTCGGGAATAGTTTTCGAAATGATCTCCGTCAAATTTGGCAAGCCCATTTTTGGTGCCCAGCCACAGATATCCCCGGCTGTCGAGCAGGCTACAGGTGATCTGCATCTGCGGTAGTCCGTCACGTAGGGTGTATGTACGCGCCGGATAATGCTGCGCTACCAGCAGCCGGTTAGAAAAGACCAGCAGTATTACCAGGTTGATGACGCCGTTTCGCAGGGAATTTGCCATACTGGCAAATTAGTTAGTTACCTTTAGCTGGCCTAACGCATACCGATAAACGGCCTGAATCAGCGAACACACAGGTCGTTTTATGAAACCTCTGGGCTGGTAGGCATGACCGACACTTGCTGGACGCGACAACCAGGCTGGTCTCGGCTTTATCCCTATTTTTTATGTAATCTGTATTTTATCCTCATTTTTGTGGACAAAACGAACGTATTTATGAAAGCTCTCTACGTACTATCGCTCACGTTATGGAGTCTGCTGGCCAGCGCTGCTCATGTACTGGCGCAGCAGGTGATGTTGCAGGGTTTTTACTGGGATTTTCCCAAACCACCGCAGGGACGTACCTGGGCTGACACACTTCGGCTGAAATCGGCGGCTCTCTCGCAGGCCGGATTTACCCATGTCTGGTACCCGCCCTTCGCCGGAAACGGAGCCTACAGCGGTGGCTACGATCCCCGCGATCTGTATATCGGTACCGATAATACCGTGACCAACGCCGGTACAAAACTGCAACTGAAGGCGATGGTTGATGAAATGACGGCGCAGGGAATGACGCCCGTGGCCGACATGGTGTATAACCACCGCGATGGTGGCGCACCTGAGACAAACCCGGCCGTAAAAGACTACATGACCACCTATGTCAGCGGCAACAGCGCGTCGTGCGGGTTCAAACGGCCGTTTCCATCCGATCGTGTGCAGATGGTGTTGCCCATTGGCGGCAGCACAGGGCTGGGGGCAGGTACGTATACGATCCAGATGCGATCGAAGGGGAATATCTTCAACGGGGCGCAGTATATGTTTTACGCGACCACGAACGTCATTGGCGGCTCGCGCTGGTCGCCGGTAAACAGCAGCGTAGTTGACCTGACGACTGATCCGGCCGATCCGTATACCGTTGAACTGGGGCGAAATTATTTGACCAAAATCAATAGCAATGGCGATGTAGATACCTACACGTTTGTGCTGACTGCCAGCCAATTTACGGCGGCGGGTGACCGGGTTTTCCTCCAGGCCATCAATTACAACTCCGAATATTCCGATCATCTGCCCATCAGTATCACCTACGATGCAGATGGGAGCGGCCCCATTGCGCCGGTTGAACGGGCTAATTACCTCGACCCGTTTGGGTCTGGCTATAAACTGGAATTTCAGACCTACACCGATTTTACGGCTATGCCCAGCGGGCAGGGCGCACTGAACTGGGATGGATTCCGGCCCAATTTCGATGGAAACAGCCTGGCGGGCTGGTCGCAGACCACCTGCCTTGGGCCCGAATATTCGATGCAGAGCCTCGATTATTTCTACGATTACGACCACAACCGCCCAAGCACCCGCACCGCCCTCGTCGACTGGACGGCCTGGGCGTATGATTACCTGCAATCGAAGGGCCTGCGACTGGATGCCGTGAAGCATTTTGAGCCGGAGTTTGTGGCGCACATGATTCAGCAGATGATAGCACGGGGCAAAACGCCGAATCTGGTTGTTGGGGAATGGTACGCCGAAAATCTCGACGAGATGAAAGGATGGGTCGATGCCGTACAGGCCAGTCTGGCGTCGAAAGGGGTATCAAACGTCAACGTGAAGGTGTTCGATTTCTCGTTGCGGGCGGCGTTGAAAGGGGCGCTCGATCGTAACGAAAGTCCGCGGCAGGTGATCTTTACGGGTCTGAAAAACGGGAAAGGCATGAGCGGTTTCAACATCGTTACCTTCCTGAACAATCACGATTTCCGCGAAGAGGGTAATGTGAGCTATAACAGTGCCCTTGTCAACAAAAACCGGAATCTGGCCTACGCGTACCTGCTGACTAATAATCAGTTGGGTGTGCCGCTGGTGTTTTACCCCGATTACTACGGTTACCCTGCGCCCAACACGGTCTATAACGGCACCACAGTTGGCTATGGCTGGCATCCGCAGCAGGCGGCCGATCGGGCGGGGCACAAAACGGAGATCGATCGGTTGATCCAGGTGTTGAAAACGTACATCAATGGCTCGCAGAGTGTGGCTTACCTGAACCACTACGGTGGACTGGGCAACGGTCCCGGAGCTCCAAACAACTTCATCAACGGCTCAGATTATACGAAGCTGCTGCTTTATCAACTCAGCGGCACAGGCGCAGTGGGTGGTAAAGATGTGATCGTGGCGATCAATTTCGGCAGTAGCCGGATGCAGGTCGATCATGCCATTGCCATTCAGAATGGCATCACGCAGGGGACTACATTCACGGATATTCTGGGTAATTCGGCCTTCCCAACGGCGGTGGTTGACGGCAACAGCCGGATTTATATCGACCTGCCCGCCAAGAGCTACTCGGTCTGGGTACGTGGCACTAACCCGGTCATTGCCTTACCGGTAACGCTGGTGAACTTCCGGGCTAAAGCGGGCCTCGATAAGGTGCAGTTAAGCTGGCGCGCCTCCGACGAAACGACGTTTAAAGCCTATACCGTACAACGCAGCCTCGACGCCCATACATTTACGGATCGGCAGACGGTGTTGCCGAAAGGTACTACGAGTGGCCCCGCCGATTATGAGGCTATCGATGCCTTGTCAGACGATGCCAGCCGCCAACGCTCAGGTACGTTCTATTACCGTTTGAAGCTGACTGACCTGGACGGATCGACTACGTATTCGAAGATCGAAGCCGTTACCATCGACCCGCAGGCCCTCTATCTGAGTGTGACGCCTAATCCGGTTCACGATACCATACATGGTGAGGTAAGCACCCCCGACGATGCCGCCATTGACCTAACCCTGACTGATGCCACTGGCCGAGCCGTTCGTCGGCAAAGTCTATCGGCCAGAAAAGGACAGAATCCGTTCGATTTGGCCATCCATGCGCAGCCCGCAGGTACGTACCTACTCCGGGCATCTGACGGTGTTCGGCAGGTAACGGAGCGCATACTGGTGCAATAGCACTGGCCGAAGCCCGGTGGGAAAGCCCGTAGGGATAGCCTGCGACGTATAACGTACCTGGACATAGCCCCCAAGAGAACGGCCCGCAGCTATACGTTGCGGGCCGTTCTCTTGGGGGCTATGTCCAGGTACGTTATACGTCGCAGAGCGTGACGGCTTCGCGGAGGCTAGTGATCGGGTCACGTTTAGGAATGAACTCCTGGGCAACGTAGCCTTTAAAGCCAGTGGCCACAATCGCTTTCATTACGGCCGGGTAGTAAATCTCCTGCGTTTCGTCAATCTCATTCCGGCCCGGGTTACCGCCGGTATGGTAGTGACCAATGTACTGGTGGTGCTGCTGAATGGTACGGATGATATCGCCTTCCATGATCTGCATGTGGTAAATATCATACAGCAGCTTGAACTTGTCTGAACCTACCTTTTTGCAGAGTTCAACGCCCCAGGCCGTGTGGTCACACATGTAATCTTTGTGGTTCACCTTGCTGTTGAGCAGTTCCATGATCATAGTGATGCCATATTTTTCAGCACTCGGCATCAGGCGTTTCAGCCCAACGGCGCAGTTGTCAAGTCCCTGAGCGTCTGACATACCCCGCCGGTTGCCCGAGAAGCAGATCACCGTGGTTAAACCGGCTGCCTGTAGTTTTGGGAAGATCGCCTCGTAACTGGCCACCAGTTCATCGTGGAACTTCGGATCGTTGAAACCATCATTGATACCTTTACCCGCTCCCCACGGTAACGCCGAAGTAAGGCCATATTTTTTCAGGACAGGCCACTCGTCGGGCCCAACCAGTTCAATCGATTTGATACCGATCGACTTGGCCGCCTGACAAAGGTCTTCCAGCTTGATTTTATCATAACACCACCGGCACACCGAGTGGTTGATATTCCCTTTCAGGGCGGCCACTGCTGCTTCTACGGGAGCCGTAGGGTCATGGTCTTTCATGAGTTTTGCAAAAGAAGGCACGGCGCCTAACGAGAGGGCAGTACCAGTTAAGTTTCGAAGAGCGCGACGGCGGTGCATAGTTCTACTGAATGAGTGGTTTTGTGAATGAACGGATGGGTGAATGGTTGAACAGAGAAAGAAACATCCAAGCATTCGCTCATCTGCTCATTCACTAATTCACCTATTATAATTCGCGGATACGGATGTTGCGGTACCACACCTGATTGCCGTGGTCCTGAAGGGCAATTTTACCACTCTGGTATTTACCAAAACCTTCCCAGCCTTTAAACTTGCTTTCCGATACCATTTTGTCCCACTCGGGGCCAGAGGTCGGGTATTCGGCGGTTTTCTTTCCGTTCAGGTATTGTTCGGCTTTGCCTTTGCTGATCACCAGCCTGGCTTTGTTCCATTCACCGGCTGGCTTGGCCGCATTGGGCGTAACGGGCTTCTGGAGGTCATACAATGACCCGGCTGTCCGGTTGCCATCACGGCCCTGTTTGGCGTCGGGGTGGCGCTCGTTATCAAGCACCTGCATCTCGGGGCCAGTTTGGTAGGTGGCTTTGAATTTCGGGTCTTCGAAGACGTGGAAGATGATTCCACTGTTACCGCCTTCAGCAATTTTCCATTCCATTTCCAACTCGAAATCACCGTAGGCTTTATCCGTCACCAGATCGCCGGCACCGCCCGAGGTTAGGTGAATGGCACCATCATCAACCGTCCATTTATCAGAAACAGGCTGCCCCATTTTCAGGTACGTATGCCAGCCCGCCAGCGTTTTGCCGTCGAACAGGGTTTCCCACTTTCCTTTCTTCACAAGGCGTGTTTCGGGCGAATCAGAACGAAGTTTGGCCACCGGGTTACGATCGGCGATGGAGTTGGGTACGTTCAGGAGCAGCGCAAGGGCAACCGCTCCTCCGGTAGTTAATTGAGTGAGGTTCATCGAAGAAAAGACGTTGGTTTCAACTGTGTCAATACGTCTGGTCAACAAAAGTGGTTGAGACTGCGCTTTTACCCACAAGAAAGGGGCGTTGCCCCAGAGAATTCTAATCGAATTCCCGGCGCAACGCCCCTTTTTATCACAGACAAGATTGCCTGCCTACTATTCTTTTCCGGCTTTATCGTCGTACCCCTTGTTGTGCGGGTCATACTGGCGGGTTGGATCATCGCCCTGCTCCAGGTACGTTGCATCGCCCCGGTGCAACAACGCTTCGTCTGACGGGTTGTCGGGAATACTTTCCAGATGTTTTGCTTCGCCATCGCTCATGCCGCGTGGGGCAACATGATTCGGGTTCAGTTTATTCGGGTCAATATCCCATTCCTGATACGTACCCAGGCTTTCGCCAGCGGGTGCATCCGGGTTGTTGTCGCCAAATGTTTCAGCCCGCGTGTTGGCCACATAGTCACGATTCTGGTCGTCCATGTCGGCACCGGCGGTGCTGTCTTTATAGGCGTTGGTACCGACCCCTTCTGATTCGTGCCCATAATCAGATTGTTCCTGCTGGTTGGGGTTTTTTGAGTAATACTCGGGGTCGACGTTATCGGGGTCGAAAGGCGATTTGGTTGCCATAGCGTTGAGGGATTTGTTTGCCTCTATAACCCCGACCGTTCACGACTTGTTTTGACAGCCGAAAATCGTTGTTTCGGGCCTTTCTTCCGATAAGGTATATTACAAGTAAAACAGTGTTGCGATTGGCTTGTTTTTTAGCGGGCCAGCCTACCCGATAAGGGTGCTTGAAGGCATTTAGGGCTAGTATCAGGCAACAATTAAGGGGTAAAACAGAGGGGAGTGTAACTAGGCAGACTTGAGGCGTCTTATGCGATAAAAAACGCAGACTATATTTTTCTATTTGACTATCTATGCGTATCTTTAAACCAGTAAACAACACCCCTATAAAAGGCAAAAGGGGTCTCAACCGGACCCCCTGCTCGAACAGTAAACAACAAATACTAATGAACACGCAAAACAAGAACACAATCGAGACATTTCAAAACGCTCAGGTGGTTAAACCGTACCAAATGATTCACGAGGGTACGGGTGAGGTGGTCAGTCGGTACAAGTATCTGGAGGGTCATCCGCGCCAATATCGGTTCGATGCCAAAGAAGGTGTGTTCAATATCAACGGCTCGGAGAAGCTCGGCCGCACGCTAACGTTCCAGCCGGTTGCCTGGCGCATTTTTACGGATAACATCCTGAATATGGGCACAAAGAACTGGGCAGAACTCTTTTTCATCGACGAAAAAAACTGCGTATCAGCCGTACTTTTTCACGGCTATTCGGTCGATAATATTTTCCGGCTTATTGAGCCATTGTACTACGACGACCTCACCCTGGCCGACGTAGTTATTACGGCTGTGGCCGAGAAAAAAGAGAATAATAAAATTCAGCCCAAAGGGGTTTATTACATCGCCAACTTTTCCTACAAGATGGCCAATCCGGAGAAATCAGCCGAACTCAAGCAATTTGCTCAGGATTACAAGGTGTTCCGGCAGGAAACACTAACCGACATCGCAAACATAAAAACGGCGTTCAATTACTACAACCCGTTTGCCCACGCCATTGACGAGCCCACCTCAGGGTTGCTGGCCGCCGGAGTTTAATAAGTTAAGCGTTCTCCTCACCCCCAGCCGGGGGTGAGGGCCTCCCTACTCACGTATGACTCCATCCCTGCAATACGACAAGCCGTCTCCGATGGCTTCGTCGCCCGGACGGGTATTGACTACCCGCGACGCCGGCCTTGACTACCGCGAGCTGCCGCGTATTTCCAATTCAGACCTGACCCGGATCAAAGAAGAACAGGTAGGCTATCAACTGGCGGCAAGTCGCTGGGCTACTGAGCGCACCCGCAGCTTCGGCAAGGCATTTCACCAGCACCTGCTCGAGCCTGAGTCAGTAGCAACGGTGCTGGAGCAGTTATTACCTGACCTGACCAACAGCCGCCTAACCAGTAGTGAACAGAATAAGCTCGATGGCCTGATGGATGCCGTGCGCCACGACGCATTCTGCCGCCGGTATCTGCGGATGGCTGAACGTGGACGCACAGGGCTGGAAGCGGCCGAAGCGGAACGCGAGCGAGTTGTGCTGTTCACCGACCCCACCACGAAACTGGCCTGCAAGTCCCGCCTCGATCTGGTGTATACCAGCCCGAAACGGCAGAACACGCTGATCTTCGATTTTAAAACCACATCGGCACGTACCCAGGCGCAGTTTCTGCAAAGCTGCTACGATTACGACTACGACCGGCAGGCGGCCTTCTACCTCGACAGCCTTCGCTTCGCCGATGGACACGAGTGGGCCACCACCAGACGGTTCCGATTTGTGTTTGTGGGCGTGATGAAAGACAAGCCGCATCGCCTCTTCGCTGTTGATGCTACTTCACTGCCGGGATTCGTTGACTATGGCCGGAAAAAATACCGCTTCTGGCTTAAAAAGTGGCAGGAAACCAACGGATTAACGGATTAATCAGTGCGGTTTTTTGTTCTATAGAAACAACAGACTATGAACGAAACAACGCCATCAACCTCCCCTTTAGTGGCTCAGTTGACCGACACCGCCGCGCTGAAAGCGATGCTGTTGTCTGTACGGCCATCGCCGATTCAGTTCGACTGGGGGACCGATAATCTGGTGCTCTGGATTGACGATCTGAGCATCGCAGGTACGTTGCTTGATCAGATGCGGGAGGTGATCAGTCGGGTGGGTTTCGCCATTGAGTTGGAAACCGGCTGGGACCACCGCACCGATGAGGCGATGTATCATCCGCTCTACGGCTACCGCATTCTGCTGCGCGATGCCAATGGCCTCTGGCACGGCGTTCGGGTAACCCCATCCGGTGAGTTCGTCGATACGCTTCCACTTGAAGAGATCAACTACGAAATCGCCTACGATAAGGTGATGTGGATTGATTGAACCGAATAAGAGTACGCAGATTTAAGGAGCTGATCCGTTGAATCTGCGTACTATTCCCCCCTTTTATTGCCCTGAGATGACGCAGACGGGGGCGGGGATTTTTAGTTCCTGACCAGCGGCGGTAAGCATGCCCGTACTGGCGTTGCGCCGGAACACCACCAGGTTATCGGATTCCTGATTAGCCACGATCACAAACTGTCCGCGTGGATCGATCCAGAAATTGCGGGGCGTTTTGCCACCCGTAGGTACGTGCCCGATCAGCGTAGGTATACCCGTGTTGCCGATCTTCAGCACCGCCAACGCATTATGCCCCCGGTTCGACTGGTATATGTAATTCCCCGTGGCGTCGATGTGAATATCGGCAGATGTGTTGTTGCCCGTGAAACCAGCCGGGAGCGTAGCAATGCCTTCCCTGAGCAGTGTGAGCGAGCCCGTTTTAGGGTTGCGGGCAAACACAGCCATCGATGAGGTCAACTCTTCAACCAGATACGCAAAGCGGCCGTTGGGGTGAAACGCCATATGGCGCGGGCCTGAGCCTTTCTTCACCGTTACAAACGGCGTGGCATTGGGTACGGGTTTCGTTCCGCCAAGGTTATAGATATAAACCCGGTCGTTGCCCAGATCGGCAACGTATACGTGCCTGCCATCTGGCGAAACGGTGGCCGAGTGGGCATGCGGTGCATCCTGGCGGGGGTTAGCCGGGTTATTGCCGGCATATTTGACCCGTTCAACCAGCGAACCCAGCTTTCCATCCGTGGCAATGGGCAAGGCTGTGAACACGCCGTCACCGTAGGCCGATACAAACGCCATCGTTCCCGATTTATTGATGCTGACATGACAGGGTCCTGCGCCATCTGTCGCCTGCTGATTTAGCAATTGCAACGTACCTGTAGTCTTATCTACCGAATAGGTATTGGCTCCGGCTGCACCACCATCTGCCTCATTCACAGCATAGAGGTATTTTTTTGACGGGTGCAACGCCAGGAACGAAGGGTTCTGGCTGTTTTTGGCCGAACCAGCCAGGGATAGCGCGCCCGTTCTCCGGTCGAACTGAACGATGTAGATTCCCTCGCTGCCCCGCGTTGAATACGTACCCACATAGAGCCGGTCGGTTGGTGAAGTAGATTGTGCCTGGGTGCGCGATACCATGCCAACGGCTATGAGGGCGGCAAAAAAAGCGAAGCGTTTCATGTGATAAGTCGTTACTAAAAAGTAGGTTAAAAGTCTTTACTCGGGATGGTTTTGTCGAAACAGATCGGCAACCTTGCCTTCTTTACCAAACACATGATGACACACAACCTGTTTAGACGGCCAAAACTAACACTAGCTTGCCTGCTTTTAAGCACAGCTAGCGCCGTTGCTCAACTTGGTACACTTCCCAAAGCGGTACCTGCAACAGCTACGCCGGCCCCGGCCGTACCTTCTGCTGCCGATTCTGTTGCGCACAAGCTCGACCAGGCCGTTATTGCCAGCACAAATGGCGATAAAACTGCAGCAGTGACCGGCCTCAACGAGGGCGTTGCCGCCGCCGAAGCACAAGCCGCTATCAGCAAAGGCGATTTCAAAGAGAAGCTAATGAGTCAGACTGGTGCGCTGAAGCAATTGATTCCAGGCGTGGCGAGTGGGGCTGTATCGGGAAATATGCTGGCCAAAGCCGTTTCGCTCGTAAAAATGGCGCTGGGGGCCAATCAGATCAGTAGCCTGCTTGGTGGTGGCGGAAGCCTGCTCAGCTCGGCAGGAGCTCTTACAGGTGGCCTGAACCTGCTAAAAGGAGGGTTACCCTCGCTGGGTGGTCAGGCAGCCTCTACGGGTGGTTCGCTCATCAGCACGGCACTATCAGGAGTTAGCAAGCTGGGTGGCCTCGGTGGTGCTGCCGCCGAACCGGCCGTAAAACAGCAGTTGGGTGGCGTACTCAATTTCGCGAAGGGAATTTTATAACGAGTCGATAGTCGTAAGTCAATAGTGGCGCTGCTATATCCCAATCTGGTGATACGGCAGCGCCACTATTGAATTACGACTATCGACTTAGTTACTCCACTGGCGAATCAACGATGCTGATGATTTTCCAGATGCCGCGCAGGTCTTTATGACCAACCGTGACACTACCCCCCAGCGGATTGTCGGAGTGGAGCGTGAGGTACCGTTTGGTCATCAGTTCGTTGTCACGAATGCGTTTCACCACAAAATAATCGCGGTACATGACTGCATAAATCCCGCCCGACTGGTATTCCCAGTTGCTTTGGTCAACCTGCTCGGCCAGTACTTTGGCACCGTTGCCAAGCTGGGGCGTCATGCTATTCCCTGAAATTTCGATCACAACCACCGGCTTGTTCGACCGAACAGACGAACTACGAACCCGGTAGGTATCCATGTCCATCTTGCGGAACCCTTCTGTATAGGTTTCCACGAAGCTGGCGTAAAACTTAATAGGGACAAACGGTACCTCGATCAGGTTCTCATCGGTTACAATAAACTTGCTATTACCCCCATCGGTACCGTCGGCCAGAACGGGCATAATGCCGCGCAGCAGAAAATCGGCCCGAATTTGCGGGTAGCAGGCCAGTAAACTCATTATTGTATCATATGATGGTTTTGCCCGACCACTCAGAATGTTATAAAACTTCGATGGATTCTCGCCTAAGTCTTTGGAAATCTGATAGATGGTCATTCCCAGCGCATCAAATACCTGCTTGAGCCGATCCTGAATTGTTTCCACTGCCTCGATGTTTATGGCACAGTCTTCCATTTTTATATTATAAAATTTGGATAGTGTGTTGTAAGTAAAATATATTGCACCCGTTCAATGCAAGTTTACAACAAATTACTATCAAAAGGAAAGCATACCCTATGAGTTTTAGCTGATATTTCATGAATGACAACCGCCTGCGTACCCATCTTGAGCCAACGGTGCTTTTTGTCGATATGAACAGCTTTTTCGCCAGCTGCGAACAGCAGGATAACTACTGGCTGCGGGGGCGGCCAATCGCCGTATGTGTGTATACCGGTGCTCGTGGCTGCGTCATTGCGCCATCGATCGAAGCCAAATTACGGGGCGTAAAAACCGGAATGCGACTCGACGAAGCCATGAGCATTTGCCCCGAGCTTGTTCCGGTTGAGACAAGCCCCGACCGCTACCGAGCCTACCACGTCAAACTCATCAGTGTATTCAAACGTTTCTCCGACGATGTACTTCCAAAAAGCATCGACGAAGCCGTTATCGACTTGACGCGTTATCAGCTTGCTTACAAGAGCATGCCCGAGGTAGCACAGCGCATCAAGCACGCTATCCGTACCGACGTGGGCGATTACCTGCGCTGTTCGATTGGCATTGCGCCCAACGCCTTCCTGGCCAAGCTGGCCTCGACCCTTCAGAAACCAGACGGGCTGGTCACGATCTCGCCCGCCAACATCGACGAGGTGCTGGGTAAACTCGCTCTCACCGACCTGCCCGGCATTGGCCATGCTATGGCTACCCGCCTACAAGCCGGTACTATCAACTCGCCGCTCGAACTCCGCTATGCCTCGCCCGATCGATTAAAACTTGTTTGTAAAAGCATTATCGGCTGGCACTGGCACCTGCGGCTCAATTTTGGTGGCGAAGTTGATCTGGCGGCTCATGCCTATAAACAAATGCAGGCCATCCGCTCTGTCTCGACCGGGCAGCGGCAATCGCTTGAACAGATGACAACGATTCTGCGTACGCTCTGTCTGACGCTGGAACGACGCATGGTGCATCAAAAAGTATTCTGCCGCCGGTTGCAGGGCTGGGTACGTTACAGCAACGGTAAACGATACGAGGACGGACTGACATTCAGTATTCCGATGCAGGATGGCATTGAGCTATTCGATTTGCTGTGCAGCCGCATGCAACGCTATCAGGAGGCCCATCAATGCGGCCCGTTGCTCAACGCCGATGTTCGGCAGATTGGCATGGGTGTCAGCGACTTTATGCCAGCCGAGAGTGTGCAATATACTCTGTTTGAGGATAATACCCGCAAAGATAAGTTCAGGGAAACGCTAAACGCCATTAAGGAGCGTTTTGGTAAAAACAGCCTCATCCGCGCTACTGAGCTCCGTGGCGAATCGGTAAAAGACCTTATCGGGTTCGGTTCTATCAAGGATCTGCACGAGTGGTGAGGCTATACGAGTAGTTCTACAAGTGTTTATCAGCGCCCTCTGCGCCTGTATTCATGCGTAATACCCGCTCAGGCCAATGATTGAACAAGGTCAGGTACGTCATCAGGGCCTCTTACTTGTAATACCTTTGAGCACCCGCCAATGCTACTACGCCGCTGATCATTGATAGTATCATGAAAGCAGTAAAGGCGAACAGATCCGATGTAGCAGACAGGAACAGGTAATTCATCAGCGCAATTACCAGGGCTAACAAACCCGTCATCATCGCACATTTTCCCATCCAGATGGCTAGCCCTTTACGGTTTTTAACAAGGCCGGGGTCATAGCCCGCAATCAAATTAGCCAGCCTGAACTTCACAATTATGGCACCCATGACGATGAACAATACCCCAACGATAGTAAAACTACTGTTGCTACCATCTCATTAACTTATTTACAACCAGATAATCTTCTGCCGACCAACGCAATTTGCAACCATTCCGGCCATCTCCTATAATCATTTGCAACACGCTTGCACCATTCGTGCCTTGTGAGCTACCAAATGTAAGCCAGAGTTACACCAAATATGCTGTTTATCTGCACACCCTGGCAGCGAAGCACGCAGTGGTGAACGTATCTGGTTTGGCACTTGCGAACGAAGCAGCCAGCTATTTGATGGCCAGTACTTTGAATTCGGTGCGTCGGTTGCGCTGATGTTCGTTTTCGGTACAGATTACGCCGTCGGTGCAGTTGTTGACCAGCATCGATTCGCCGTAGCCGATGGCCAGCATCCGGTTGCGGCTAATGCCTTTCGACGCCAAATAATCGGCCACGGCTTTTGCTCGCCGGGTCGACAGCTCTTTGTTATGACCAGCATCGCCCCGGCTGTCGGTGTGCGACCGAATTTCGACCACCAGCGATGGATATCGCCGCATCGTTGCCAGCATTTTATCGAGTTCGCGGGCGGCATCCGGGCGGATGGTTGAGTTGCCCAGATCATAATAGATCTTGTCGGTCGTGACTACATCGCCTACGTGCAACATTCTGACCATAGCCACCAATTCTTTGGGTTTCGATTTTTTGGCCACCTTTTTCACCTTACTGGTGCTGGTACCGTAAGTTGGCTTGCTGGCAGTGAGGGTGTAATCGCAGCCCTCCATGATATCGAATTCGTACATACCGTTGGTGTCGGTAACGGCCGTCTCTATCCGGCCGTTGCAGTCGTTCCGTAATTTCATCACAACGCCCTCGATGGGTGTTCCGTCCCGTTCGCCCAGCACCGTACCCCGCACACGGGAACTGGTGAGCGGGCGCGAGGGTTTAGTTGCCTCCACAAACACGGTATCTACAATGACGGTAGGTCGCATCATCGACATCTCGAGCCGGGATGGCTGATCATCTGTAAGATCACGGGTTGATAAACCAATGGTGCTGTTGATGTAGCCGTCGCGCGAGGCGGTGAACAGGTAATCACTTTCCGCGTCTACGCATAATTTCACCAGGCCATTTTTGTCGGCCATCAGCACCTGATCGGTCTGGCCCACGCGTTTGCCCCTGGCAGTGACTACCACACTATCAATGGGCATGTCGGTTGTTACATCGAAGATGCGCAGGGTGAGGTCTCGGCAGCCGAACAGGGAGCTTTCGCGGGTGAAGCGAAACAGATCATCAGACCCATTCCGATTACTGCTGAAATAACCCGTCTGGCGGACTCCGTCTGTGATGAGGCCGAAATCGTCTCCTATCGAATTGATGGGTGCGTCGATCGTCTCTACCGCCCGAACGGCCGGGCCGTCCATCGCCGCGTAAAAAACATCAAGGCCACCCACGCCCCGCCGACCATCCGTTGAGAAATAGAGGTTTCCGTTTTCATCGGCAAAAGGAAACAGCTCGTTGCCTTTCGTATTGATCGTTGGCCCCAGGTTGACCGGTTCGCTCCAGCGGTTGTTGAGCCAGCGCGACACATAGAGGTCTGTTCCGCCCAGGCCTCCAGGCATATCAGACGCAAAGAACAACAGCTGATCGGGTGTACCATCACGGCCTTTGCACAGGGCCGGGTGCCCAACCGAATAGTCATCGCTGTTGAAGGGCAGCTCGGTTATGTCAGACCAGGTACCGTTGATTTGCCGGGCGGTATATAGCTTCAGCTTGTTAACGTTTTCTTCGCTGGTCTTCGCCTTACCGTTGTTGTAATTGTTGCGGGTAAAAATGATCTGGGAACCATCGGCCGAGAACGTGGCGGGGCCTTCGTGGTATTTCGTGTTGAGCGACTGGGCAAACTGTTTGCTGGGGTTCACGGGCCTTTTATCATACCCAAGTCCCTGCGCCACATTAATGCCGCCCTGGAAGGTGGCTGATGTTCGCGAATCGTTGGCCGTGGGCGCTGTATATTGATCGTTACCAACGGGGCGTGGCCCCGCCGACAGCCGGGCTGCTGCGGCTTCTTTCTTGGTGTCGATGACCTCGCCTTCAGCGTTTATTCGCCGTTTGGCCGTCAGTTGCGACCGGTTAGGTACGTAGATCAGGTCGAGGTAACCGGCGCCTCCGCCACTACCGCTTGTTTCAATGGTTGAACCACCCTTACTGCCTGCTACATACACCAGGCCATCCCGGTAGAACATGGGGCTGAATTCTTCATTGACGGTGTTCAGGCTAAGGTCTTCGAGCTGATACCGCACAGCCTCGCCCCGCGCTCCGGCCGGTCGGCCGCTGGCGGCGGTAGGAACTGATGCCAGCCGCCGGGTACGTTGCTGCTCATACAAGGCCTGATATTTTTCATACTGTTCCTGGGCCTCCACAAATTTGCCGTTACTGGCCAGCGTCTGTGCGTAAGCCAACACGGCCACGGGTTTCTCCTGACCGGGCGTTAAAGCCGACTGCCACTCCCGAAACATACGCTCGGCCTTTACATTGTCGCCTACTGCCCGGTATGCCTGCGCCAGCGAGGCCTGGATGCCACTACGTTGTGCAGACACAATTCTGGGGTCGTTCAGTAGCTGCGTATACAAATCAATGGCACGCCCATAGGCTTTGTAGCTTAGCATCCGATCAGCCTGAATCAACAGGGAGTCGGGCTGTTGCACAGGACGAGCAGCTGCCAGGCTACTGCCAAGTAAGAGCAAGCAAACAAATACATAATATAGCCGTCTCATAAGTACTAATTCGGTGTTAATCTCGCTTCGTCGTGGTCGTTGGCGGACCGGCATTTCAGGTAACGAGTTTGTCTAAATAGTTAGTCGGATAGGAGGCTGGCTATCGGGCTATTGTTAAAAACCGGACATACTCACGACCGTCGCTGATGCGAACTACGTAGAAGTAGGTGCCATCGGGCAGCCCCTGGTTCGCTGTCGTGTTGATGCCCTGATTTGTCTGCCCTCCCCAATCGTTTTTATAGTTGGTATCTGCATATACCCGGTGCCCCCACCGGTTGAAAATCTCCAGGTCAACGGTGGCTCCTCTGGGGGTTCCCTGAACAACAAAGTAGTCATTTATGCCATCACCGTTTGGTGAAAAACCCTCGGGTATAAATATACTTCCTCCATCGATAACATCAGGCTGTTTGACGACCAGATTTGTACTATCGGTAGTAGCTGGTGTATTGGTTTGCGAGAGGGTGACGGCCAGCCTGGCCATTCCTGCTACACAGGGTCCGGCTCCATCCGGATCGGGCGTTATTAGTGCAAACGTCACGGTGCCGCGCTGCCGGTCTGATTCAGAAGCAACGTATCGGGGGCGCAACGTCTTCTGATCGGTAAACAGGCCAGTACCCGAACAGGTCCAGGCAGAATCGAGCCTGATGGCATCTATCCCAACACCCCGAAGCCGGGCTTTCAGACAAACAACGCCCCGCTTCTGATCCAGCGAATCGAGCGAAAGGCTGACCAGATGCGGGCTACTCAGACAGGGGGCAATTCCGTTGGCACACGTTGTAATCAGCACTGACACCGCAACGGGCTGGCTAAGGCACCCTGCCCGGTTTCTGGCCGACACGTAGTACATACCAGCCAACACGGCACCCGGCGCGGCTACTTCAGGCGAATCAATAGTAGGGCCCGTTCGGAATACATACGCCAGCGATGGCTGAAATGATGGCCCAATGGCGGTAGACAGATCGGCCGTCAGGAACGGACAGGTATTCTGTACCAGGGTCTGGTTTAGCGGTGTGGCGCGGGCGGGCTGGACCGCCAGCATTAATACATTGGAGCTATCACTCCGGCACGTACCTACCTGGCATATAGCGCGTAGCCGTATGCTCTGGCTTGGCGTAAACGTACGGTTCGTCCCAACTGCCCCATCTGACCAACGTACCTGACCGGCACATTCGCTGGCAGCAAGTTGAACCGATTGACCGGCGCACAACTCACCTTCACCCGTTACCCGCACCAGCGTAGGTACGTTGGGGGTAGCCACCTGGAGCGCCAGTTGCACCGAGGGTATACTGGCACAACCTTCATGCAGGCAGGTAGCCTGATAAACGGTAGTTTGCTGTACCCGTACCGTAGGCGTAGCGCCGGTCAGGGTTGAATCAGACCAGCGAATGGTACCGGCGCAGTTGGCGGCAGTAATCGTGGCTGCATCACCGGCACAAAGAGTGGGTGTATCTGTCGTTAGCTTCGGTGCTTCGGGGGTTCCAACGGTAACGGTGTAGGCATCGGCGAAGCAACTGAGGCACCCTTCCGGCAGGCGGCAGATTGCCGTGTAGCGGGTGGTCTGGTAGGGCGTTACCCGAATACCCGCTCCCTGTTCTCCTGTCGACCAGATAACGGTGCCAAGGCAACCCGTTGCCGTAAGCTTTACGGTTTCTCCCTGGCAGATTTTAGGTCGTTCGCCAGTGATAATAGGCGGGCCTGGGGTCTGGCAGGTTAGCGATAAAGGACCAGTGCCGATTGGCGATGCCAAGGCCCATATCGATGGGATCAGCGCCAGTAAGCATAGTATCGTAAACCTAATAGCGTTCAATGTATACGTTTTCACCAAGCAACTCATGATTTATACTCACGTTTGCTTGTACGACGAAATTTCATGCCAAGCTTGACTATAGCCAGCGTATCTCCTTTTTACGGGGTTAGGGGCTGGTTTACCTCTCTTTTCTTACCTGAATGCATCTGTAAAAACCAATCTGATTTAGGTGCGCCAGAACCTCATAAATCATGCCAGAGAAGGATAATTTAACCCATGTAGATTACTAGACTATTATCTCTTAAGACCACATAAAGGCAATAAGTCACATGTATCCCAGTCTAAAATAAATTACCTTCAGGCGGTAGGTTCGCCCAACACGTCGGCTGTGTCTGCACCCAGCACCGGAGCTGGCCAGGCAGGATGGGCAGGCGTAGCCGAGAACTTGATGGGCACCCCAACCGCGGCCACTGGCCCCGCCACGGGATGCTGCTGGGCAATAATCATTCGTCGGGCGTGCAGATGCGGGTCATTGGCCAGTTGATCGAGCGTTAATATGGGCGTAATCAACAGATCGTACTCAATGCCGAGTTGTACCCACTCTGATTGGGTACGTTCACTAATCAGCGCCTGAATCTGGCGGCGGTACTGATCAGCCTCATCGGAACTCTGAGGAAGCATAAAGCCAGGCCAGTCAGGCCGATTCATAACTGCACAGAACTTCTGCCAGAATTTCGGCTCTAACGTACCCAGAGCAACGTACCTGAACACTGCATTACCCGAGTCTGGATCTATCTCATCACGGCAGCGGTACACGCCATAGTTGGGCTGTCCGCCCGACAGCGGCATCCGGCCCTGCTCGGGTACTATGCCCGTGCCGGCGAACATAGCGTAGGCCACCGATAGCAACGGCATCACGCAGTCGGTCATCGACACATCTACGTGCTGGCCTTCGCCGGTTTGCTGCCTGGCATAAACCGCTGCCAGCGTAGCCATCACACAGCCATATGAGCCACCGGCAATATCGGCCAGCTGAACGCCGGGTATGACCGGTGGCTGGTCTGGTTCGCCCGTCAGGCTCAGCACGCCCGACAGGCCCAGGTAGTTCAGATCATGCCCGGCCAGGTGCGCGTAAGGCCCTGTTTGTCCGTAACCCGTTACCGACACGTAGATGAGCTGCGGATTACGGGCGTGAACCGCCTCGTAGCCCAGTCCCAGCCGGTCAAGCTGGCCGGGGCGAAACTGCTCAACCAGCACATCGGCCGTGTCGATAAGTTTCAGAAAAGCGTTACGCCCTTCCTCGGTGGTATAGTCGAGCAGCACACTCTTTTTGGATCGATTGTAAGCCAGGTAGTTCACCGACTCACCGTTGATGTGTGGCGGAAACATACGTACATAATCGGGGCTGTTGGGGTTCTCAATTTTTAGTACCTCAGCGCCCATATCAGCCATTAGCATGGTCCCGAGCGGGCCGGGCAGCAGCCGGGTCAGATCAAGGATTCGTAGGCCGCACAGGGGCCCGGTAACAGGATTTCTGGACATGCAGGCAAGTTACGCCAATCCAGAGTACAAGAATATGCCCATACACGCTGGCCCTTTCTGGCCGGGACCTGCGCACAAAACACCGGCGCCAATCCTGAGAATGTGGTTATTTCCCGCCATAACATGAATGATTACTTAATACGTACTGATAGGAACTGACTAGTATGCCTTATCTCTTTATAGGCTGAGTTACGCGTATTACTTACCCACCGATCCAGTTACCAACCTCTATGAAATCAGCTCTAGTAGTTGTTTTGTGTGTCTTATTGGGTACGCAGTCCGGTATTGCCCAATCCACTATTTCGGTGCCAGACAAAGGCACAGCCTACGTTTCCTGGGGATATAACCATGAAGCTTACTCGCGCAGTACGATTCGTTTTCAGAATACCACAACAGACAATTATGACTTTACCATAGCGAACGCGCACGCCCACGAATCGCCCGATATGCACGATTTCTGGCGCATTACGTACCTGACCATTCCGCAGTATCAGATGAACGGCGGCTACTTTTTCAAGAAGGGGAATGGCTGGGGAGTCGAGCTCTCGTGGGACCATCTGAAATACACCGTCGACGATTACCAGACAGTGCACCTACAGGGTAACATCCGGGGACAGGCCATTGACAGAGATACCTTGCTGACGCCCTCTTTTCTGCACTTGCAACACACAAACGGCAACAACTATCTGATGGTCAGTGCGGTAAAGAAATGGCCCGTCTGGCAAGGCAAGCACCTCTCGCTGGATGTTGTTACCAAACTCGGGGCCGGTATGTTGTATTCGGTCACCATCTCAACCATACTTGGCAGTTCGGATAGCAAAGGGCACTTTCACCCGCAGGGCTGGGTGGCAGGTACCAACGCCGGGCTGAAACTCAACATCTACCGTCGTTTTTTTGTCCAGGGCGATGGGCAACTGGCTTTCGCCAAGTATACCGGTGCCGAGATTGGTGCCGACCGGGTTGGCCGCGCTACGCACCACTTCGTCTCGTATGCCTATATGTACCGTTTTGGTGTAAACTTCCCCCTCTAGCCTGTTCCGCCTAAAGCCGAACAAAGTGGGGCGGAAACAGATCGTCGCCGCTCCACAACCATTCATGCGTGAACGGTGTCTGGGGCGCAACGATTACGTGATCACCTGTTTCTTTCAACCAGGCCGCCCACCAGCTGAACGTACTGTTGGCGATGATCGAGTGCCGGGCGGCGTTCATCAACCTGAAATCATCGATGTCTGACAGGCCTTTTACCAGCGTCGTTGATTCAGGTAGGGTAATGTTTTCCTGCACCCAGGGCATGTCATCTGAAAAAACAAACCAGTTTAGTGATTCGTAGCGCTCCTGCAGGTAACTAATGGCCCGCTGGTAATACTCGGGTGTCAGCGTGTTGAATGTGGGGTTTGTCAGGTAATCGCCGCGCCGGATATGAACAGATACGGATGTACCCCGGCTCATCTGGTCCAGATATCGGGCAGCCTGGTCGGAAGGGGGCGTTATGATCTGAAATTCCTCCCGAATTGGCGCATGATAATCGGCGAAGTAGCGCCAGGCTTGCCAGAAACCGAGTACATACGTGTGTTTCGGAAATTTCCATACGTTGGCGTCATACTTGTTGCTACGCTCCTCAATACGTATGCGTTTATAGTATGGCCTGGTGAGGCGATGCCATTTTGTGTCGGCAAAAATATAGGTGTCCAGTTCCTGCCAGGTGGCTTCAGGAGCCTGTATGTTAAAGTGAGTCAGCCCGTATTTCCGGTGCGACGTGTTCTGTTCGTGTTGAAACCAGTACAGGTCTGTCTTGAGCGGAACGCTATGGTAGAGCGACAGAGCGCGGCCAAAGGCATATTGAAACAACTGGTTGCCTAAACCAGACGTGATACTGCTAACAATCATACGTAATCGCTTGAGATATAGTTAGATATTCGCGTCACCATACAGCGGTAAACGACCTTTTTATCTCTCAGCGTGCTCAAAGTTAAGGGGGCGGTTTGAGCTTTTCAGAATGCGATGCAGTTATAGCTCATTCGCAGCCATTCAGAAGCGACGTCTTTCTGAATCTAGTATAGCAGGCATCGTTTTTTGTCGCTGTAGCTACCTGATCTGGCTTATCGTATAGGCAACACCGCACATTTTGGTGAACCAGTGCCAGTGGTTCTCCGGAATTTAATGAAGACTATCATTGGTTTGCCTGCCATTACCCCGTACTTTTGCGGGATTTTTGCCCATACCCCTCAAGGGGAAATGGACTGAATCGGCTCGTTGTTGTCCGTCGTCCCATCTGTCTTTTAGGCTCGTATCATGCCCAAGAATTCCAACATCCGCTCGGTACTTATCATCGGCTCCGGCCCCATCGTCATTGGTCAGGCGTGTGAGTTTGACTACGCCGGTTCGCAGGCCGCCCGCTCTATTCGTGAAGAAGGTATCGAGGTATCGCTGATCAACTCCAACCCGGCCACGATCATGACCGATCCGATCAACGCCGATCATGTGTATCTGCTGCCATTGGAGAAAAAGTCGATCGTCGAGATTCTGGAGAAGCACCGGGCCATGGGCCGTCCAATCGACGCAGTACTGCCGACGATGGGTGGCCAGACAGCCCTGAATCTGGCTATCGATTGCGATAAAGTGGGGATCTGGGCGAAGTACGACGTGAAGATCATCGGCGTGGATATCAAGGCGATTGAAACCACCGAAGACCGCGAGAAATTCCGATTGCTAATGCTCGAACTAGGCGCGGGTGTCTGCAAAGGCCGCACCGCCCGGTCGTTTCTGGAAGGCAAAGAAATTGCCCAGGAAATCGGCTTCCCGCTCGTTATTCGCCCTTCGTTCACCTTGGGAGGCACCGGTGGTGGGTTCGTGAACGTACCTGAAGATTTCGACAAGGCCCTCACGGCGGGCCTCCATGCCTCGCCCGTACATGAAGTGCTTGTAGAGCAAAGCGTCATGGGCTGGAAGGAATACGAGCTCGAACTCCTTCGCGATGGCAACGGCAACTTCATCATCATCTGCTCGATCGAGAACTTCGACCCGATGGGCATTCACACCGGCGACTCCATTACGGTAGCCCCGGCCATGACCCTGCCCGACACGCTCTACCAGAAAATGCGTGACCTGTCGATCCGGGTGATGACCGGCATTGGGCAGTTTGCGGGTGGGTGTAACATCCAGTTTTCGGTGAACCCCGAAACCGACGATATCATCGTTATCGAGGTAAACCCACGCGTGAGCCGATCGTCGGCGCTGGCGTCGAAGGCAACGGGTTACCCCATCGCCAAGATATCAGCGAAAATGGCCATTGGCTATAACCTCGACGAGCTGATCAACCCTATCACCGGTACTACGTCGGCCTTCTTCGAGCCAGCTATCGATTACGTAATCGTGAAAGTACCCCGCTGGAATTTTGATAAGTTTCCGGGGGCCGACCGGTCGCTGGGCCTGCAAATGAAATCGGTGGGTGAAGCCATGGGCATTGGCCGGAATTTTCAGGAAGCCCTGCAAAAAGCCTGTCAGTCGCTCGAAATCCGGCGTAACGGCCTCGGTGCCGACGGACGGGAACTGTCTGATATAGCGGCACTGAAACAGAGTCTGGAACACCCAAGCTGGAACCGCCTGTTCCACATTTATGATGCGTTTAAGGCGGGTATGTCGTTCAGCACCATTCGGAAGCTGACCCGCATCGACCCCTGGTTCCTGCACCAGATTGAAGAGTTGATCGAGCTGGAGCGCGAGATTGAGAAATACGACCTCGACGATCTGCCTCCTGAACTGCTACGTACGGCCAAACAGAAAGGTTATGCCGACCGTCAGCTGGCGCATATTCTCCAGGTGCGGGAAAGCAAGATTTACAAATACCGGCAGGACCATAACATTCGCCGGGTGTATAAGTGTGTGGATACCTGCGCGGCCGAGTTCGAGGCAAAGACGCCTTACTATTACTCGACCTTCAATAACCAGTTGCCCATCACCCTCGACCGGCCCGAGCCTGTTTCGGATCTGCCGGGTAACGAGTCGATCCGGTCAAATCGGAAGAAGGTCGTGATTCTGGGTTCTGGTCCAAACCGGATCGGTCAGGGTATCGAGTTCGACTATTCGTGCGTACACGGCGTACTGGCCGCGAAAGAGGCGGGTTACGAAACGATCATGATCAACTGTAACCCCGAAACCGTTTCGACCGACCCCGATATTGCCGACAAGCTGTATTTCGAGCCCGTGTTCTGGGAGCACGTGCACGCCATCATCATGCACGAGCAGCCCGAGGGTGTGATTGTGCAGTTGGGTGGCCAGACAGCCTTGAAAATGGCCGAGAAACTGACCCGCTACGGCATCAAGATCATCGGCACCAGTTGGGACGCCCTCGACCTGGCCGAAGACCGGGGCCGGTTCTCGAGCCTGCTGCATGACCTCGACATTCCGTATCCGAAATTTGGTACCGTGCGCGAGTCGGAAGCCGCTATCGAGCTGTCGCGTGATCTGGGCTTCCCGCTGCTGGTTCGCCCCAGCTATGTACTGGGTGGTCAGAGCATGAAGATCGTGATCAACGAAACGGAGCTGGAACAGCACGTGATGAAGATCCTGAGCGACATTCCCGACAACAACATCCTGCTCGACCACTTCCTCGAAAACGCCATCGAAGCCGAATCAGATGCGATCTGCGACGGCGAGAACGTGTACATCATCGGTGTAATGGAGCATATCGAACCGGCGGGTATCCACTCGGGCGACTCGTATGCCCTGCTGCCTACCTTCGACCTAAGCGAGAACGTGATTCGGCAGATCGAAGAGTACACCCGGAAGATTGCCGTGGCGCTGCAAACGAAAGGGCTGATCAACATCCAGTTCGCCATCAAAGACGAGAAGGTATACGTGATCGAGGCCAATCCACGCGCCAGCCGCACGGTGCCGTTCATCTGCAAAGCCTACCAGGAGCCGTACGTGAACTACGCCACGAAAGTGATGCTGGGTGCTAAGGTGACCGACTTCACATTCAACCCGGTGAAAAAGGGCTACGCCATTAAGATTCCGGTGTTCTCATTCAGCAAATTCCCGAACGTCAACAAGGAGTTAGGCCCCGAAATGAAATCGACCGGCGAAGGCATCTACTTCATCGACGACCTCACCGATGATTTCTTCCAGAAGGTCTACGCAGAACGTAATCTGTACCTGAGCCGGTAAGGCTTGTAGGTGTTAATCTCTTTAGTGTTAGTCGCTTGCAATTGGTCATGAACCGATTCGAGCGGCTAACTTGTTTTAAGGCAAATGGCTATATTTGATCCAACAACAATAAACCGGTGAAAACTATGGAAGCGGTTCAACAGGAATTGACGGCTGAAGAAAGGCATGAACGACTTGTTGCTTTTTTGAAGCGGCACATGGAAGAGAAACGTCGCGAAGAGCGGGAAATGCAGGAGCGGTACCAGTCAGACCCATCCTACAAGGCAAAATTTGCTGAATTAAGGCACATCAATGCAGACAAGCAGTCCTGAACCATCCAGTTACCCCTATCTCTTCATAGGTGGAAGGGACTTCGCCTACATTTTTGAAACAGCAAACGAATTTCGATATGAAGTCAAGTTCAAGCCCAGTCCTTACGCATTGGGTGACGACTTTGCTTTTGGCGAACATATTTACAAGTTGGTGCTGTAAGTGGTGGATTCACCAACTGGCAAAAATCCGCCGTTCGATGCGCAGACTGCCCCCACTGTGGCAGCCATCATCAAGGATTTTTATGACCGCAGTGCCCTGACGATCACCATCTATATCTGTGATACGTCTGACCGGCGGGAGAAGGCGCGCTGGTACAAATTCAACCGGTGGTACGACCATTTCAACGCCAACAATTATTTCCGCGCCGATCAGGCTGTACTCGATGAAAAGGACGGTGTGCTGTATCACTGTGCTTTTATTATTAAAGCTAATAACCCCAATAAGATGGCCGTCATTACAGCATTCAATCAGTTGATGGACGGTTACAACGTGGCGAAATAACATCGGCTGGCGAAGGAATCGATTAATGCCACAGCCATGTGATTTCTATGTGGTTTCTTTCAGAGATCCACGCCGAGCGAAACCTGTACATGAGCCGGTAGGGCTTTTTAGTTGCCAAACGAATCGGCCAATGTACCTGGATCATTCAGGTACGTTGGCCGATTCTGTTTTTTGCTGAGTTGAAAAGCACGGTAGCTTACCAACACTGTGTTCGCGGCAAAACCTTTTGACCTTCTGTGGGCTTATCTGTATTCACTGATAGCTCACACTTTATGTCTGCTCCCTCTAACCTTAGCCCTGAGGAATTCGATTCCATCAAGCGCAACATTGACCAAATACGCGTAGCAATGCTCACCACCCAGGATAAGGGCGGCCAGCTACGTACCCGGCCCATGGCCACCCACCAGTTGGATGCCGATGGCACCATGTGGTTCTTTACCCATAACGACTCCAACAAGGTGAGTCACATCCGCCAGCAACCCGGCGTAGCGCTTGGGTTCTCCAATCCCGAAACCCACGTGTCGGTAGCAACATCGGGACAGGCAGAAATCATTACGGATCAGGATAAAGTCAACCAGTTGTGGACCGATTCACTGCTGGACTGGTTTCCGGAAGGCAAAGACGACCCTAACATCGTTTTGCTCAAAGTGACCACCACCAGCGGAGAGTGCTGGGAATAAGAAAATTGGCGCAACGCACCTGAATGATTCAGGTGCGTTGCGCCAATTTTGTTTTTAACCGATATGATATGTAGTTGCGTCGGACTTATACCGAACATAATCCTTTAATTTTTCAGGACGTATGTCTTCGTTGTGCCAACCGATACACCTACTGAGCTGGTTTTCAAAGAGTCGTTGAGGTAATACGTAAAGACGTAGTTCCCTTCACGTAAATCATTGATTGAGACCGTAACGCGACCGTTACTAAATGAGTCAGCATGCCCGATATACCCCTTCCTGACAGGAGGCAGTGTCGGATATCCATCGGCAGTGTATAGATACCAGTAATAAGTAGCGTCTTTATATTGAGTCAAGACAGGATGGAAATTGACCTTTACATTTCCTTCGGTCGAATCGTACTCGTTTGAACAAGCACATAAGGTGATCAAAATAGCTAATGCACTGATAAGCTTCATAAACGTTGATTGTGCGCTACTAAGAAACTGGTTCGGTCAGTAGATAATCGTTATTTCAGATAGTGATCTATTACCATACAGTAGTTTACCGTTGCGGGACTACCTGACTTCATTTTCAAGGCAGTTATGATTTCCCTAACCAATCGATCTACTGACTGGGCCTGTTTTAAAACTGGCGGTCGATAAGCGATCGTATACTGATTGGCTGGACCAACCGGAATTATGAGCGAACTAGGCATACCGTCAAGCATGAGCCGATCGTCTTCCAGTTTTGATAAGTTGTCTCTGTTGGCATACACTTCGGTAAACGCTTTCAAAAGATTGAGGGCTTGCTCGGCCTTAAGGTTGATCGTGTCTGAGAAGGTAAACTGCTGAAAGTATCGTCCAAGCCTGCGCACATTTACAATCCTGGTGCTATCCTGTACCCACGAAAATGCCGATTTTTCTGGTGCTCGGGTGCCCGACTGATTGAAAACGAGCTGGACTACCTGGTGCTCCCTGATCTGAAGTTCGACTGACGCACGTGCATCAGAAGAGGGGTTAATATTCAGGATCATCCGCTGTTGAGCCCGCAGATTCGAGCAAAAGATGCAGGCAACGACGAAGAGTATCGTTTTTATCATGCTCAAGCAAAAGTATGGCTCACTATTAGTTTGGTATCGAGCTCAGACTACCTGCCACAGAGCTGATTATAAAACTAGCCACGTCACTCCGCCTTGACCGATTTGGCAGCGCCGTTCAAACTGACGCCAGCATGGGGAGGCGCTACCACCGGTTTCGTACCCGACAGCTTTTCCATTTTGTCGTGCAACTGCTGAATACGGCCGGGGAGAATGAATATGTATTCCATCAGATCGTCGAGCAGATCGACCATGAGCGAGGCAATTTCCTGATTAGGTTCCTTTTCCAGATCGAAATGCGCCCCAATGGTACCTCCTTGCCGGATGGCATCGGCCAGCGTAGAAATAGGTTTCGACAAGTCGATTTGAGTCAGCAAGGCCCGAATTTGGGTGGGCAGGTTTTTATTCTTGTGTTCTTCAGCAATAACCGATTTGGTTATGCCCTCCAATACGCGCCGCGACAAAATGGTGGTGGCCGTCCACTCCTGCGCATTCAGCACATTGATGGTCGAGAAATAAGCCCGTTTCAGGCCTTCTTCTATTTTGTTCGTTTCGGCCACGCCAGTCAGCGGTTGCCGAATATCGTCGTTGGGCGTGATGAACAGGTTCCCCGACCGCACCCCCTTATCCGTGGTGCTATCGGTCATCAGAATAAGTGTAGCTGATTTCTGGCAGGCTGGGCAATGGGCCTGGCAATGCTCAACGACATATGTCTTCGGATTATCCCACGGCAATGACAGATTGACCCGCCTGCGGCAGTGTGGACACGTAGTATCGATCGAGACAGGCAGGTTATAATTGTCTTTGATGGTTTGGACAACATAACACTGTTGAGGTATATGTCTTAACATGCGCGGAGAAAGGCTGAAGTAACAAGATTACGTACGGCAAATTAACATACTTAAATCTATTTACTATATAGCCTAACTAGCCAAAATCGTACCTATTTTGCAGAAAAGATGGTACAGTGAAAAGGCCAGTCTGCTTTCGCAAACTGGCCTTTTCAAATCATATGATCAGACAGGTGTTATACTTCAACGATCATTTTTCCGGTGTTCTGTCCCGAAAAGAGGCCAAGCATCGCTTCCGGTAGCTTATCGAAGCCTTTCACTGTGGTTTCTTTGTAGTGCAGTTTTCCTTCGCCAACCCAAGCCGCCAGTTGCTTCATGCCTTCGCCAAAACGGGGCTGGTAATTACCAATGGTAAAGCCTTTCATCAACACACTGCGTGTCAGCAACATGGGCTGAATACGCGGTCCCATGGGTACATCGGTTTCGTTGTAAAGGGCAATCTGACCGCAAAGCGGAATCCGGGCGTGGAAATTGAGATTCCTGATGACCGCATCCGACACCTCGCCGCCTACATTGTCGAAATATACGTCGACGCCGTTCGGGCAGGCTTCGGCAATGGCATCGACCAGATTACCAGCCGTTTTATAGTTCACTACGGCATCGAACCCGAACTCGTTTTTCAGCAGGGCTATTTTATCATCCGATCCGGCAATGCCCACCACGCGGCAACCTTTGATCTTGGCGATCTGTCCGACGATGATTCCCACCGCACCGGCAGCGCCCGATACAACGACCGTTTCGCCAGGTTGCGGATTGCCAATGTCGAGCAGACCGAAATAGGCCGTCAGGCCGGGCATGCCCAGAATACCCAGGTAATAGCTTGGTGGCGCCAGACTGGCGTCGATCTTTTTCAGGCTTTTGCCCGGCAACACCGACCGAGTGGCCCAGGGAAGGCTCCCCGTTACCAGATCACCGGCCTTAAGTCCGTCGAACTTACTGTCGACAACGTTAGCCACCGCACCACCGGCCAATGGCTGGCCTACTTCAAACGGGGGGATATACGATTTGCCGGCGTTCATCCGGCCACGCATGTAGGGGTCAACGGAGAAGTAGGTCGGTTCGATCAACACATCGCCTTCGTTCAGGTCAGGCAACGCGAGGACCTCGACCCGGAACGTTGACGCATCAGGCATCCCCTTGGGACGTGATGCCAGCACTATTTGCTGATCACTCATGCCTGTACCGCAGCCGCGTGGTTTGTTACGGTCAATGTTACATCAATGTTGCCGCGCGTGGCGTTCGAGTACGGGCAAACCTGATGCGCCTTGTTGACCAACTCTTCAGCAATGGCCTGCTCAACCTCAGGTACGTTCACGTTGAGCGCCACGGCCAACCCGAAACCACCCAATTCCAGCTTGCCAATGCTGACATCGGCCGTTACGGTAGTAGTCCCGGTTTTTACTTTCGTCATTCGGGCAATCATGTTCAGGGCGCTGTCGAAACAGGCCGCGTAACCGGCGGCGAATAGCTGTTCAGGATTGGTATAGGCGCCGCCCGAGCCACCCATTTCGCGAGGAACGCGAACGTCGAGGTTCAGTACTTGGTCAGATGAGGTTACATGGCCGTCGCGGCCGCCAGTGGCCGTAGCCTGGGCAGTATACAAGGATTGAAACATGGTCTTATTGATTACTCTCGTTTGTTGGTGAAAGTTGCTGTAAAAGGGTAGTGAGCTGTTGGCGCAACTGAATGGCCTGCTGATCGTCTATCTGAAAACTGGCCTGCAACTGCGTCGGAATATCGGCGGCCAATGCCTGAAGGTCACGACCAGCTTCGGTGAGCGTGATCGTCACTTGCCGCTCGTCGGCCGGATTGCGTTGGCGCGTAATAAGCTTTTTCTGCTCCAGCCGTTTCAGCAGGGGCGTCAACGTACCTGAATCCAGCAGCAGTTTGTCGCCAAGTTCACCCACCGTTTTGTTGTCGGCTTCCCACAGCACCAGCATAACCAAGTACTGCGGATACGTCAATTCCAGCTTGTCGAGTAATGGCCGATATACTGCCGTCACCTGCCGCGATAAAGCATAGAGCGGAAAACAGAGCTGATTTTGTAGCAGTAGTTTTTTCATTTACCACAATTGTATTGTGTGCAATATAATAAACAGATAAGTAAAAACAAAGTTTCGATGCAAAACCACATTTATTCACAAGATCCTGATTGTTAACAAGTTATTCATAAATAAAAAGGCCGGTACTAATCCTTATCAGGATCAGTACCGGCCTTTTTAGGTACGTTATCTAGTCGTTAGAAGCCTAACCCCAGCGTGAAGCCACGCGGAGCCGGGCTACCTGGTATCGACGCGCCAGCCGTGGCGGCACCCGTTGTCAGGTTGATCAGGTACACTTTCGTAACGCCAGCCGACCGGAGTAACGCGTAAGCAGCACCGGTTGTACCGCCAATATCAAAACCGTTTACACCGTCTACATCAACGCCCAGTGAGCCAACGTTTACCAGTACACCGTCATTAGGTGGCACTTGCCGATACAGCATCGCGCCGCCCGTGCGAACATCAATATCGTACAGCGTTGTAGTAGTTGCGCCCGCGAAGTTGTTCGTGTAAGCACTTGCCGATACGTTAGGCGTTCCTGACGATGGCGCAAAGGTCAACGTGCCATCAGTGGCAGCCAGCGCACTTTCAGTAGGCATGACCGTGGGGTTCAGCCGTAGGTTCTGACCCGTATTGCTCACTACCCGGATGCGGTCGACAGTGGGGTTGAAATCAAAACCGAAATCTGTTCCCGACAAGGTAAAACTACCTGTCATTCCAACCTGTGTTGCAGTCCAGGCGTTTGTTGCATTCACACCCACTACATACAGGCGGCTAGTGCTGCCAAGCATGAACAGTTGACCATTTAGCGGCCGTGCATCCATACCCAGGATCGTCTCGCCCGCCTGCAAGCCAGTCAGCGTCTTGGTTGTTACAACACTCGGATTCATTGGATTGAAAATGAGCAGGTTGTTCGTTCCGCCGTCGATAGCGTAGGCAACGGGAGAGGTTGGAATAGCCAGTCCGATGATGGTACCGGGCAGATTCCCCAGTTTCTGCAAACGACCCGTTGTGAGGTTGATCTGCTGCAATTCAGACGCGCCGTTGAACCGTACGGCAGCTAAGCCCTGTGTGTTGTCGGTCGAAGAGATATCGAAGCCAACTGCATCGGTGATGTTCAGGCCAAGGGGGCCCACGTCGATCAGCGTACCGGCGTTGGGCGGATTCTGGATGTACAGACGATCGGTGGCTGGATCAATGTCGTACAGTGTTGTGGTCGTAGCCCCAGCCACGTTATTCGTATAGGCAACACCAGCTACGGCAGCGCCCGTAACGCCGTTGATGTTTCCATCGGTAGCCACTACGGCACCTGTCTCGGGGTTCAGGCGCAAGTCCTGACCAGTGTTGGTTACCAACCGGATACGGTCGACGGTTGGGTTGAAATCGATAGAAACGATGTTACCTGAAATGGCGGGTGAGAACGCCGTTGTGGTCAACGGACGGGCCACGGCGGTCATGGTGTTGATCACAAAAATGCGGCTCATGTTACTCACCCCATACAGCTGACCCGTAGCCGGCCGAAAGTCGATCGATACGATCCGTTCGCCATTTGGTGAGTCTACGCCGGTAATGGTTGTCGTAGCGATGGGCGTGTTCGAGCTTCGGATGTTCAGCTGCAGCAACTGGTTCGAGCTATTCAGTGCATAAACGATCTGGTCGGGCAGCGTAGCCGGATCAGGTTCGGTGCGGTGATCGCAACTGGTAACGGTTACGAGCAGGGCAAGGCCCGCCACAAACGATTTGATGGGTAAGCGATTGAAAAACATAGCGGTTGAGTTTGTGTCTAAATGAAAATGCCGCTCGGCTACTGCCGACTTCATTCATACGACGTACCCAGCCGCCTGGATTTGCCAGATTAAAATAAAATTAAAGAACTGATTAAACGGGTGGAGAACACTGATCGGAACGAGCCATTTTTGTCATCCCGACGACAGGAGGGATGACAAAAGCGCTCCTCATCAACGTTTAACTTCTGTTTTAGAAGCGTACTCTATACACTTACCACCGTTTTTGCAAACTGACGAAGCCACCCACCGCGTCGGGGTACAGCTCGCCCTTATCCAAAGCCAGTGACGCCGTAAGCCACACGTTTGGCAGCCGGGGTAAGCGCCCCTGACCTGCCAGCATAGCCGATGTTTGCTGGTAAACAACCGGAAACGGCTGATCGTACCCGCCGAAATTGCGGCTCCAGGCCAGCCGGGCTGTTAGCCGAATTGTTTTCCCAACCAGCGCTTCAGCCCCGGCATACCACATCACGAGCCGGTTATTCGGGAAAAAGCCACCGCCCTCATTCGCGTTTACAGCCTGAGTAAACGTTGTTCGGGGGGCAACGAACGGCGTACCGATAGTACGGCCCTGATAACTCCAGCCCTGCACATATTGACCATGGTTGAAGTAATTGTCCCGCCCCTGAAACCGTCGTTTAAAATCGAACGTATCCCCTGACTGATCGGTCGTAGTTAGCCATTCAACTACTACCCGTGTCAGGCGGAACGTACCTGGGTCCGGCTTTCGGTTCAGCCAGCGCAGGCCGGTTAGTCCGTCGGGTACATTCTGGAAGGCAATCCCTGACGCGTCTTCATAAATGTGCTGGTGATAAAGTTGCCAGCTATGCCGTGCGCCTTTCCAGTCGAAAGCGAAATCGATACTGCCTACGTGATTTCCTACCCGATTGGAGCCGTCGAACTCCGTAAACCGATCATTGGCAAACGCATCAGGATAACGGGCCAGTATCACGGCTACATAGTCCCGAAGTGTATTGGGCAGTTGTCCATCAACCGAATAAATCGTATTGCGCAGGTAGTCGGCCCGGCCACCCCACTGTGCCTGATGGTTCAGACCGGTCGTGAAGGTTAGTTTGGCGGTTGGCTTTCCGAAGCGGAGGTACAGGTATTTCTGGTGGAGCATGGCTCCCTGAATGTTGGGTTGCGTGAACCAGCCATGCGCATAACCCGCCCGAAACGCCACCGAATTGCGCAACCACTTTACCGGCACAAAATTGGGCGTGTGCAGCTGCACTTTCGGAAACGGAATGGCATTGCCCGACCAGGCCACAAAACCCGATGTCAGCGTGGTATCGCCCAGCCCGTATACTTCGCGCCGCCGACCGGCAAACAGTTCGAATTGTCCGAATCGCACCTTGGCAAATACCTCCGGCCACAATACCTGCCGGGCATCATTCAGGTTTGTGTTCAGTAAATCGACCGGCCCGGTGTTGCCGACAACAGCCAGCCCAAACCCCCAATCGAACCGCGATGGTTTGCCACTCGACATTGAACGCCGCGTTGATTTGGACCCATAATCCCGAAACGCACTAGCCCGCAACGTACCTGCCGATCCACCCAGTGGTACAATGCCGTATTGATTCGTGCGCAGCCAGAACGGCGTTTGCGCGATGCTACTGATTAGACATCCAACTTCGGCAACACCGCCGATACGTCCCTTTGCCAGACTATCGGCAGGTTGCGCCCGCAACGGGCAAAAACTCTGTATAATCTGTATGAGAAGAAACGTGAGTAAATAATATCGCATCGAGTGATGTTGAATGTGGCCTCTATACTACGCAAAATAAAGGTGACTGGTTTTGAGAAAGATACCCAGGTACGTTCAGCGAAGCAGATACAACTGTTTGATTGGAATTTGCGTTTGAAAGATGGATATTTACTTTACAACAAGAGCATTGATAAGCTGATGAGCATTACTGTTGAGTTTGACGAAACTGTTCTCAAAAATTTGGAGACAACTTCAAGCACATTAAATATGTCGTCGGAACAGTTGATTAACCAAATCGTGAAAAATTACCTTCATATCGAAACCGTCAATCAGTTACGGCAAGATCTGAGAGGGACAGCTGCATCTGCTGGTTTCTTGTCTGAGGAGGACATCTTTCGAGAAATTTCGTAATACCTTCCTCTGCGCTCTCTACAAGAGTAACAAACTGTAGTGCCCTCACTTGCAGCCTTCCATCATTGACTTCGAGACACGGATAGTGTTTGATACGAACGTACTGATCTCTACGTTCGTCTTCCCGGGATTTTCCGCAAAAGTTTACGATTTCTGCGTTCTGTATGCCGATCTGTACACTTCAGAGTGGATACTGAGTGAGCTGGACGAAAAAATGGAGAATAAGTTTAAGTACCATGCCGAACGTCGTCAGCGAATCAGCCAGGCAATACGAGAGCGCCATGTTGTTGTTGACCCCACCAATCGGCTCCCCACCGACTCGGTTGACCCTGACGATAATAACGTGCTTCGAGCTGCCTTGTTCATTAACGCGAACTTACTGATCACCAACGACGAAAAGCACCTGCTGCCGCTGAAACGGATCGGCAATACGGAGATTATAAGCCCACGCGCCTTTTACGAGCAATACATCGCCTGACTCCAGTCTGAACGTCTACTGGTTTTGGTGCCAACAAACACGCAGACATTTGACCAATACTGCGTATCTTAGTCAGGCATGATTGCTGAACAACCATCCCAAATCCTGATTGATCGTATACGCGAAATCGGCCAACCCGAAGCCGTACGGCGTTTTTTTGGGCTACTGAAAGAACTGATCGACATTGTCAACTTACCCAACGGCGATCCCCGTCTGTCGTTTTCGGTACGTAAAGACCGCAAAGCCATTTCGGCCGATGTTAACTTTTTCCTGGCCCTCCGCCTGCACAGGCCCCGCAACGGCGAGGCTGAATACTGGCTCACCGTCAAACGCGATGCGCAGGAAACGCTGCGGTCAATAACAGAGGTCGATTTTGCGCCCATCACCGAAAAAGCGGATTACGTATCGGTGATCGTTGGGCATAGCAACGCGCATTTGCTCTATAACCAGACGCTGCGCCGTTGTTGGGAAGACTGCCTGCTCGAACTGGTCGAAACGGCCAAACGGGGTCCGCATGTGGCCCGCCATAACGCCGATATTTTTGCCGCCGCCGAAAACGAAGGCTTCCTGACCGATCTGTTGCGGGTAGCCGAAAACCCCGATCTTGCCTACGGACGCATTCATGGCGATAACGCCGACGCGGTAGCCGAAGATGAGGTAGCCTACGTACCCGCCCGGCCCGACTTTCCGACGAACCTGATCCTATACGGCCCGCCCGGTACGGGCAAAACATACCGCGCCCGCCAGCTCATGCACGCGTTTGACCATGACGTGGTGACGTTCCACCCATCATATGGCTACGAGGAATTTGTGGAGGGAATCCGGCCCGAAGTGCTGGGTAATCAGGTGAGCTACAAAATCAGGAAAGGCATTTTCTACCGGGCCTGTCTGACGGCGATTCAGAAAGCAGGTTACGGCACCATGGCCGACTGCCTGAACGACCAGCCCGACCGTCGGCAACGGAAGCTGGCCAGTGCCCCCGCCCACGTACTGCTGGTCGACGAAATAAACCGGGCCAACGTAGCGAAGGTACTCGGCGATCTGATTTCGCTGCTCGAACCCAGCAAACGCCTTGGCGCAACAGACGAACTTTGGCTCACCCTTCCTTACTCGCAGGATCGTTTCGGCGTGCCGGCCAATCTCTATGTGCTGGGCACGATGAACACCGCCGACCGCAGCATAGCCCTGCTCGACGTGGCCCTTCGCCGCCGCTTTTCGTTTCAGGAAATGGCCCCGCAGTACGATCTGCTGGGGAAAGTAGACAGCATTGAGCTAGGTACGTTGCTAAAGGTGATGAACGAACGCATCGAATACCTGTTCGACCGCGATCACCTCATCGGCCACGCCTACCTGATGGGCATCGAAACCCACGCGGACCTGTGCCTCGTTTTCCGCGACAAAATCATCCCCCTGCTCCAGGAATATTTCTACGACGACTGGCGGAAGATTCAGCTCGTGCTGGGCGATAACCGCGCCTGGGGCAAAACACCCGATCAACGCCTTGTCTGGACGAAAAAGCAGTATTCGGCCCCGATGGAGCGCGACCTTTTCGGCGAATCGCCCGACGAACAGCCCGACGTAACCACCTACGAGTTGAACCCGAACCTGCTCTCAGGTACGTTCGGTCAGATTCCTGCCGAGGCCTTCTCCCGAATTTATCAGCGAGGGTAAAAGCCAAACCAATCCGGTTTATGGTTATGTAGTTGCTGCTTCGAGTACGTAGCGCGTAAGCAATGCACGCGTGAAAGCACTCTTTCGCTCTTTATCTCTTTCACTCTTTGTTCCATGAAAGCGCTCGTTTTAACTGAATACAACCATTTCGAGCTACAGGACGTAGCTAACCCTAAACCCGGCCCTACTGATGTGCTGATTCGCGTGCAGGCCGTAGGCATCTGCGGTTCCGACGTGCACGGCATGGATGGCAGCACCGGTCGCCGCATTCCGCCCATTGTCATGGGCCACGAAGCTTCCGGCATCATCGCCGAGATCGGTGACGACGTGCGCGAATGGGCCGTGGGCGACCGCGTCACCTTCGATTCGACCGTCTATAAACTCGATGACTGGTATAGCCGCCGGGGGATGTATAACCTGTCTGACGGCCGCGAAGTGGTGGGGGTTTCTACCCCGCAATTCCACCGGAACGGCGCGTTTGCAGAGTTTGTCACGGTGCCGCAGCATATCCTTTACGCCATTCCCGAAGGCGTCAGTTTCACGCAGGCGGCATTAGTCGAGCCTGTGGCTGTGGCATTGCACGCGTTGAGCCTGACACCCATTCAGGTCAACGATTCGGCCGTAGTGGTAGGTGCAGGCATGATCGGTTTGTTCGTGATTCAGGCGCTGAAGCTGGCTGGTTGCGGGCAGATCATCGCCATCGACCTCGATGATGACCGGCTGGCATTGGCGCAACAACTCGGTGCTACCCACGCCTTCCGGGCTGATTCTGACAACGTACCTAAGCAGGTACAGGCCCTTACTCACGGGCGTGGTGCCGATGTCGCATTTGAAGTGGTGGGCATTGCGCCAACCGTGCAGACCGCCATCAGCTGCGTCCGGAAAGGAGCCACCATTACGCTGGTTGGCAACCTGAGTCCTAAAATAGAAATACCCTTACAGGCCATCGTGACGCAGCAGTTACGGCTGCAGGGGTCGTGCGCCATTAACGGCGAATACGAAGCGGCCCTGAGTTTGATCTCGAGCGGAAAAATAAATGTCGAAGCCATTCTCAGCGCCGAAGCGCCGCTTACCGAAGGCGCCGACTGGTTCAGCCGCCTTTATGCAAAAGAGAAAGGATTAATTAAAGTCGTACTGAAACCGTAATTTGGCGGAAAAAATAGTTTCAAGTTTCAGGTTTCAAGTTTCAAGTGCTTTGCTCGATTACCAGATTGGTTGATGAGCAAAGCACTTGAAACTTGAAACCTGAAACTTGAAACTTCATAAAATGACACTACCCGAATTCATACGACTAGCGCTGGCTGAAGATGTTGGCGACGGCGACCATACCTCGCTCAGCACCATTCCCGCCGATGCACAGAAACGCGCCCGATTATTAGTGAAAGAAGCCGGCATTCTGGCCGGTGTGGAAGTTGCGCTTGCCATTTTTCAGGAAGTAGACCCCGCCTTTCAGGTCGATGTGCTGATGCGCGACGGTGACCCCATCAAACCCGGCGACATTGTACTGACGGTGGCTGGTAACGCCCGCAACATTCTGACCGCCGAACGGCTGGTGCTGAACTGCATGCAGCGAATGAGCGGTATTGCCACCCAAACGCGGAAGATGGTGCAGGTGCTGGAGGGCACGCGTTGCAAGCTGCTCGACACCCGCAAAACCACACCCAACTTCCGTATCTGCGAGAAAATGGCCGTGAAAATTGGCGGCGGCGTCAATCACCGGTTCGGGTTGTATGACATGATCCTGATCAAAGACAACCACGTCGATTATGCCGGTAGCCTGACCAAAGCCGTGCAGCAGGCGGTAACGTACCTGGCCGATACGGGTCGGAAGCTGCCCATCGAAGTGGAGGTTCGCAACCGCGCCGAAGTGGAAGAAGCCCTTGCCGTTGGTCACCTGACCCGGATGCTGCTCGACAATTTCGCCCCCGCCGACCTCCGCGACATGGTCCGGCTCATCAACGGGCGGGTCATCACTGAAGCCTCGGGTGGTATCAACATGGACAACCTCCGCGCTTACGCCGAAACCGGTGTCGATTACATCTCGTCGGGCGCGCTGACGCACCACGTGAAGAGCCTGGATCTAAGTTTGAAGGCGTATTAGTCAAAGACCGTCCTGATTCCAGGTACGGAGCCATTATTCGTTTTCCATTGTTTACTGTTCATTCCTTCTCACTACCATGACTGAACTAGCCGCTCAATTACTGGAATCGTCGCAGGCACCCCGAATTATTCAACAGGTGCAGGCGATTCTGAACGAAGAACAGAACCGCCGTCGCGCATTCTACGAATGGATGGATGAAGATATGAAAACCGAATTCATCAACGGAGAAATCGTGGTGCATTCGCCAGCGCTACACCGGCAGAATGCTGCTGTCATGGCGCTGGGTACGTTGCTGGACATGTTTGTAACCAGTAACCAGGTAGGTATTGTAGTCGTTGAAAAAGCGTTGGTCGAGTTAACCCGCAATAGTTACGAGCCAGACATTTGCTATTTCGGCCCTGCGAAAGCGGCCACGCTCACGCCCGAATTATTGTACTACCCCGCGCCGGATTTAATCGTTGAGGTGCTCTCAGAAAGTACGAAGAAAAACGATCGGAACGTGAAATTTGAAGACTATGCTGCCCACGGCGTGACTGAATACTGGATTATTGACCCTACCCGGCAAACTATTGAACCGTTCGGTATTGACGCTGACACGCAAGAATACGCCGCACTGGGTACGTTCCGAATTGGGCAGTCAGTAAGCAGTGCGGTGCTGCCCAAATTTACAATTCCCGTTAAAGCACTTTTTGACACTGAAGCCAAAGTTTCCGCTCTTCGGTCATTACTTGGATAGCGCAGAGTTCTATTGCCATCCGCCGGGATGCGTCATTATACATTTTACATTGTTCATTATACGTTCGTCAGACTATGACAATGCCACTCACTATTGAAGAAGAGGTTCGCCAGATCGGGTACGTTAGCCGGTCGGCACCAAAAGATAAGCAGGAACTGATCGACGGTATCCGGCGGATGAAGCAGGAGAAGAATGCCGTCATCCTGGCCCACTACTACGTCGACGAAGACATTCAGGACCTGGCCGATTTCGTGGGCGATAGCCTTGGCTTGAGTCAGCAGGCGGCCGCTACGGAGGCTGATATGATCGTCTTTTGCGGCGTGCATTTCATGGGCGAAACCGCCAAAATCCTGTCGCCGCATAAGAAGGTGGTTATCCCCGACATGAATGCGGGCTGCTCTCTGGCCGACTCGGCTCCTGCTGATAAGTTCGCCGAATTCAAGGCGCAGTACCCCGACCATATCGTGCTGTCGTACATCAACTGTTCGGCCGAGATCAAGGCGCTGTCTGATATTATCGTCACGTCGTCGAACGCGCTGAAGATCGTGCAGAGCCTGCCCGCCGATCAGAAGATCATCTTCGCCCCCGATGCCAATCTGGGCCGTTTCGTCTCGAAAAAGACGGGCCGCGATATGGTCTTGTGGGACGGTGCCTGCATCGTGCACATCGACATTTCGCTGGAAAAACTGAACGACCTGCGCACCAAATACCCTAATGCCAAGTTCATCGCCCACCCCGAATGTCAGGAGCATATTCTGATTCACGCCGACTACGTAGGGTCAACTACTGCGCTGTTGAACTATGTGGTCGAGCAGCCCGAAACGGAATTTATCGTAGGTACGGAAGCCGGTATTCTGCACAAGATGCGGCAGGCGGTTCCTGACAAAAAGATCATTCCGGCACCGGCCAACGAGAACAATACCTGCGCCTGCTCGGAGTGCCCGTACATGAAGATGAACACGCTCGAAAAGCTGTACAACACGCTGTATTACGAACTCCCCGAAATTCACGTACCTGAGGATGTCCGCGTAAAAGCCGAAGCCTCGGTACTGCGGATGCTGGAGATGAGTAAATAACGTTTAAACCAAGTTTGCCATGAGCACATTGCAGATAAGACCACGAAATGCCGACGAACAGCAGTTCGTGGAGCAATTTTTGAAACGAACGAAAATCAAATTCGAGGTAATTAGCCAAGAAACGCCGAAACAGATGCAGAAGCGCGAAATTCTGGATAGTATTGAGAAGGGTCTGAAGGATGTGCAGCTTCATCAGGAAGGAAAAATAAAGCTGATATCAACTCGCGAATTATTGAATGAGCTATGAAGTCATCGCGACCCCAGATGCGTTGCGGGATGCAAAGCGACTTGGAAAAAAATACGCCTCTTTTAAAGATGATTTGGCTGCACTAATTGACTCATTAAGCAACGACCCTCAACAAGGTGAGTCGTTAGGGCAGGGTTGCTACAAGATTCGTCTGGCTATAAAAAGCAAAAGTAAAGGCAAAAGCGGGGGTGCAAGAGTCATTTCGTGCGTCAAAATAATTGACGAGGTGGTTTATCTGCTGGCCGATGTACGATAAGAGCGAAGCAGACACGATCTCCGCCAACGACTTGAATGCTCGTAGACAGAATATACCCTAACCCAATATGCCCCATCAATTCGACTACCTTATTATCGGCTCCGGCATTGCGGGGCTTAGTTACGCCACCAAGCTGGCCCGTCATTATGATGAGTTGAGCCAACCCATCCGCATCGGTGTGATCACGAAAGTGCAGGCCGACGAAACGAACACCAAATACGCGCAGGGCGGCATTGCGGGCGTGTGGTCGAAAGACGATACGTTCGAGAAGCACATCGACGATACGATGGTGGCCGGCGATTTCCTGAGCGATCGCCACATCGTTGAAATTGTGGTGCGCGAAGCCCCCGAACGGATTCAGGAGCTGATCGACTACGGCACCCGCTTCGACAAGGAAGATGATGGCGACTATGATCTGGCCAAAGAAGGCGGCCATTCTGATTTCCGGATCCTGCACTTCAAAGATGTGACCGGTGCTGAAATTGAGCGCGCCCTGCTCGATACAGTAAAGAAGTACCCAAGCATTGAGGTATTTACGCATTATTTCGCCGTTGACCTCATCACGCGCCACCACCTGGGTGAAACCGTTCATCGCTACGACAGCAACAACGAGTGCTTCGGTGCCTATGTGCTCGATACCAACACGGGAAAGGTAGACCGGTTTTTAGCGCGCACAACGATGGTCGCTACGGGCGGTATCGGGCAGGTATACGCTAACACAACCAACCCGGTCATTGCCACCGGCGACGGTATCGCGATGACCTACCGCTCGAAGGGAATCTGCAAGGACATGGAGTTTATTCAATTCCACCCCACGGCGCTGTATGAACCGGGTAAAAAACCCAATTTTCTGATTTCGGAGGCAGTACGCGGCTTTGGCGGTATTCTGAAAAACATAAAGGGCGAAACCTTTATGGAGAATTACGATCCGCGCCTGTCGCTCGCACCACGGGATATCGTGGCCCGCGCCATTGACTCGGAAATGAAAAAATCCGGCTCGCAACACGTATACATCGACGTGACCCACTGCGATTACGAGAAGTTCATTGAGCATTTTCCGAACATTACGGCCTACTGCAAAGACAGGCTCGGCATCGATATCCGGAAAGACTTTATCCCCGTTGTTCCTGCCCAGCATTACATGTGCGGCGGCGTGCGGGTCGACGAGTTCGGGCGCACGAACATTCATCACCTTTACGCCGTGGGCGAATGTGCCTGCACGGGCCTGCACGGGGCCAACCGACTAGCGTCGAACTCCCTGCTCGAAGCCATTGTGTTTGGCCACCGGGCGTTCCTGAAATCAGTCGAGGAGTTTGAGCGGACGACCATACACGAAGACATCCCCGCCTGGGACGATAGTGGCACCACGCATCCCGAAGAGCTTGTTCTCGTTACAGAAATCAAGCGCGAACTGGAGGCGATCATGTCGAACTACGTGGGCATTGTGCGCTCGAACCGGCGTCTGAAACGGGCAATGGACCGGCTGGAACTGCTCTATATTGAACACGAAGAGTTGTACCGTCAGTCGAAAGTATCGGTGCCGATCACCGAACTTCGCAACATGATCGAGGTAGCATACCTGGTGATCAAAGCCGCCATGGCCCGCCGAGACAACCGGGGCCTGCATTACAATATTGACAATTTGAAATAGTTTCCAGTTTCCAGTTTCCAGTTTCAGGTTTCAAGCGGTCCGCCGCTGCGGTGCTCCGCTTGAAACCTGAAACTGGAAACTGGAAACTCTATTTATTATGACGAAAATTGGCATTCTCGGCGGGGGGCAGTTGGGCCTGATGCTTATCCAGGCGGGTATCGACTGGAATCTGGTCATTCATTGCCTCGACCCTGATCCACAAGCATCCTGCAAAGACCTCTGCACGCAATTTACCGTCGGCTCGCTAACGGACTATGACACTGTTTACCAGTTTGGGCAGGCGGTAGATGTGCTGACGATCGAGATCGAGAAAGTAAACGTTGATGCGCTGGAAGCGCTGGAACGCGAAGGGAAACGCGTGTATCCACAGCCGTCGGTGATCCGGCAGATTCAGGATAAACGTACCCAGAAACAGTTTTACCGCGACCATAACCTTCCCACCGCCGACTTCGTACTGACCCAAGATCGCGCCGACGTGGCCCAACTTGTGGCCGAACAACCCGATCTGCTACCCGCTTTCCATAAACTGGGTCGCGACGGGTACGATGGTCGTGGTGTACAGCGTATTGCCACCGCCGCCGATGCCGACAAAGCCTTTGATGCGCCGGGCGTGCTGGAGAAAGCCGTTGATTTCGAGAAAGAGCTGGCCGTGATCGTGGCCCGCAACGCCCGCGGCGAGGTACGTACCTTCCCAACGGTCGAGATGGTGTTTCACCCCGAGCTGAATCTGGTCGAGTATCTGTTTGCCCCTGCCGATATTTCGGCCGACGTAGAGCAACAGGCGCAGACCATCGCTCAACAAGTAGCCAACGCCTACGGCATCGTAGGCCTGCTGGCCGTGGAGCTGTTTCTGGATAAGCAGGGCAACGTGCTGATCAACGAAGTGGCGCCGCGCCCACACAACAGTGGTCACCACACCATCCGGGCCAACCGCACCTCGCAGTTTGAGCAGCACTGGCGGGCCATTCTGAACTTACCGCTTGGCGACACAACCGCCCACGGCCCCGCTGCCATGGTGAACCTGCTGGGCGAAGCCGGCCACACGGGTCCGGCGCACTACGAGGGGCTGGGTACGTTGCTGGCTATGCCAGGTGTTTCGCCGTTTTTCTACGGCAAAGCCCAAACCCGCCCCGGTCGCAAAATGGGCCATGTAACGGTGCTGGACACTTCGCTGGAAGGGCTTCGCGAAAAGGCCGATCTGGTTCAGAAAAGCATTCGGGTCGTGACTGTATAGGGGTATGAAAACGGTGGCCTGTCTGGTTCATTGGCTGTATACGCTGACGGTTTCCCTGTCAGCCACCGCTCAGGTCACGACCATCGACCTGTCAGATACAACAGCCTTTGCTGCAAAACTCGACCGGCTTCGCCAGCAGTATCACATTCCGTCGCTATCGGTAGGCGTTGTACATGGCCGGAAATTGGTCTGGCACAAAGGACTGGGTTACGCCGATGTAGCCAACAGGATTGTGCCGGATGAGCATACGGTGTATCATCTGGCGTCGGTCACTAAAACCTTCGGGGCTCTCGTTCTGATGCAACTGGTTGAAGCGGGAAAGGTGAGTCTGGACGATCCGGTAACGAAATACGGTATCAACCTCGGCGCTCGCTGGGGCAATGATCCGCGCATTAAAGTCCGGCATCTGCTTACCCATACGGCACAGGGTCATAGTTTGAACGGCTTCAGGCCGGGCTACAGCTTTATCTACAACGGCGATATGTTCGGTCAGTTAAAACAGGTGATCGAACAGAGTTCGGGCCAAACTTTTGGGCAACTGTTAACCCGAAATATACTGCTCCCGCTTCGTTTGCAACACACGGCCCCTAACCTGGCCGACACTGTTGATTTTGCACTAATGGGCTACGACCGGGCCGCTTTCGAGAAGCGCGTGGCTAAACCGTATGACTGGCAGAATAACCAACTCGTTTCTGTGGCATACCCCACCTATTTCGGCCCCTCGGCGGGATTGATGTCGTGCGTGGCTGACCTGGCCATATACGCAACCGCCATTGATGATGGGCTCTTTCTTAAGCCCGATACCTGGAAGCGTATGTTTACGGCCGCAGTTTCGCCGAAAGGCAAAACGCTGCCGTATGGCCTCGGGTGGTTTATGCAACACCAAAAAGGCGTTAAGCTGCTCTGGCACACGGGCTTGTGGACCGGCAATTCGTCGTTGCTGATAAAGGTGCCGGAAAAAGACCTGACGTTCATCATCCTCGCCAATTCGCAGCATCTTAATAGCCCGTTCTATGCCAGATTCGATTTTTTCAGAACCAACCCGAAACTCCAGAAAGACCTGCGCGCCTCTGCCTTCGCCAAAGCCTTCCTGGACCAATTCGTTGGGAAACTGTAGGGGGCGGCTGGGGGAGCCAGGTTGCTTTCCTCCTCAACTCCGCTCCGGGTGCTGGTAAGCCGAATAAGCCTGTGATCTGTCCAAAATGCGGCCTTAGACGACGACGTATCTTCGGGCATAGAAGAGACATCCAGCCGATCGGACGTGGCCGGGGTGATTAACCGGGCCGATCACTGTACCAGATAACGTAACCTTCTGTTCACTAATTAATGGAGGCAACAGAGGTCTGCAAGCAGTAATGTACATCGCCGAGAAACTATACATGGGGGCAACATCGCTCTCAACTTTATCAGATCCTTATGCCTGAATCGCAACCCAATAACCCCCTTCACGGCCTCACACTGGCCACTATTCTCGAGCACCTCGTTGAGCGCTATGGCTGGGACGAACTGGCCGAACGGATTCCGATCAACTGCTTCAAGAATAACCCCAGCATAAAATCGAGCCTGACGTTTCTGCGCAAGACAGACTGGGCCCGGCAACGGGTGGAAGGGCTGTACCTGAAGAGCTTACGCTAGACTTGTCGGCCAGTTGCCCGCCCAGGGCTGTGCTTGCTCCAACTGCGCCGCCACCTGGAACAGAAGTGCTTCGTTACCCAGTGCAGCGGTGAGCATAGACCCAACGGGCAAGCCATCGGCCGACTGGTGTAGCGGTACCGACATCGACGGCTGGCCCGTTATGTTGGCAATGGGAGGGAAGGGAATGTAGCCAAACGATTTTTCGGCCAGTTGGTCAATCTGCTTGCTGCCTTTCAACAGCTTCAGGCCACCCACGGCATCGACTAGCTTCATCAACTGATTCTCGGCGGGCGTATTCTGCAACTCACCGATGCGAATAGGTGGGCGCGAGAGCGTGGGCATTAGTAGCAGGTCGTGAGTTTCGTGCAGTTGTCCCATCCGGCGGGCCAGGGTGTTCCACTTGCGCTTCTGATAGGCAAAATCCGCGGCCGAATAGGCTTCCGAAATTTGAGCCAATGCCCACGTGTTCATCTCCATATCGTCGCGGCGGGCAGGGCGTTTCAGGTAGTCGGTCAGTTCGCGGATGGTTGCACCAGTTTCGCCCAGCACCATCGTCAGGTACATGTCGCTTAGCACGGTATGGTCATACGGCAGGGCAATTTCTTCGACCGTATGCCCCAGGCTTTCGAGCAGCCTGGCTGTTTTCTGAACGGCCATGACGCATTCGGCATGAGTCTGCTGACTTGGAAATGGATGTTGCGTGGTCAGTGCAATCCGCAGGTTGCCCGGCTGCTTTCCCACCTGACTCAGGAACGACTCGCTCGACGTACCCATCGTATACGGATCGCCCGGCGACGTACCTGCAATCACGTCCAGAAAAGCGGCGCTATCGCGAACGGTACGCGACACCACGTGGCTTCGTACGGCGCCCTGCCACATTTCGCCAAAACCGGGGCCCAGCGACGCCCGACCCCGCGACGGCATCAGGCCAAACAAACCGCAGCACGACGCTGGAATACGAATGCTGCCGCCGCCATCGCTGGCTGATGCCGCCGGGACAATGCCTGCCGCCACCGCTGCCGCCGAACCGCCACTACTGCCACCCGGCGAATAAGCCAGATTCCAGGGGTTACGGGCTGGGCCATACAACTGCGATTCGGTATAGGGTGTCAGCCCGAATTCGGGTGTGTTGGTTTTGCCGAAAAAGATCAGACCCGCCTTTTTGTACTTTGCTACGGCATAACTATCGGCCGTAGACACGTACCCAGCGTAACCTTTGCAGCCTGATTTCATGGGGGTTCCGGCCCATTCCAGTTCCAGGTCCTTTAGCAGAAAAGGCACTCCGCGGAACGGCATACCATTCGCCGTTTCGCCATCAGGCAACTGGTCGAGCATTCGTCGCCCCTGCTCGTACAGCGGCGTTACAACAGCATTGATGGCCGGGTTCTGTACTTCCGCCTGCGCAATGGCGGCGTCGAGCAGTTCGAGCGGCGTAACGTCGCCCTTCCGAACCAGATCGGCAAGGCCTAAAGCGTCCTGTTGGCGGTATTCGGCAGAAGTCATAGTGCAAGTTTACAGTTTTATAGTTTACTGTTTTCTGTTTGCTGTTTTCTGTTGCGTTGCTATATCGCGTGTCGCTAACCAGCAGCGCAACAGAAAACAGTAGACAGAAAACAGTAAACTGATTACCTCGGTAAGACCATGTTAATGACCGATTTACGATCAATGCGTGAATCGGTGGGGCGGAGGCGGAAACTGTAGGTGTAGGTTCGGCTGGCGGGTAGCTGATACTCGGCGTGGGTACGTGGCGACCAGCTATCGTCGCCACCGAGGCCCATTTGCTGGAAATCGATATTGACTACCGTTGTGTTACCATGCTCTACAGCCTGCGCGTGCGGATTTTTGGCCGTCAGTAGGGCTCCGTCGGTATAATCGCGGGCGTTGATGTTCAACAGGCCCGGTCCGTTGTTACTGGGTTCGGCCATGATGAGCAGCCCCGTTGCCGGATTGCCCCCGTCGGTGAGGTGCGCCCAGCGAACGTCTGTTTTATTGCCGTTTTCCTGCGCCATCGTGTACGGAAAAAACTGGTCAGCCACGGAGCCCGAATAGAGCCCCACAAACGCGGCGTCTTTCCGGTCCTGATAACTCTCGAACGGACCCCGTCCATACCAGGTTAGCGAGGTCATGCTGGCGGGCAGGCTGAGTTGCATACCTACGCGGGCCAGGGGCGGTAGGCCTGTGCCTGCTGCCAACGTACCTGCCGTGCAGGTTGTCGATACCAGTACGTCGCCGGTTCCGTAAACCAGGTATTCAATTGTTTGGCGAATGGTGCCGCCTGTCATCTGCAGGTCGTTGACACACGTAACCCGCACCCGTTGCGTCCCCAGCTTGTCGACGCGCATATCAACTGGCGTCACTGTTGGCTGATCGACCCCTGCTTTCCGCCAGCGGCTGGCAAACGACGCCGCGCCACCACCCTCGTCATTATCCGTCGGAACGCGGTAGAAATCAGGGGTTAATAAACCACCCGCAGCCTCTTTCTGGCCTGCCAGCAGGTCTTTCCCTTTGAAGAGCCACTGGCTGATACCACCCGTGGTTTTGTTGAATAGCAATCCGAAATCGGTGCCCTGTATGGATAGCCCGGTGGCGGTTGGGGCCGATTTCAACGCCGGAATGCGCGATACGCCAACAACCGGCGGCATTGGAATGTCAGTTTGAATGGGAAATTGGTCGGCGGCTACTTCATGACCAGCGGCGGCCCAGGGCGTAGCTTCTTTCAATTGCAGGCTCAGCACCAGAAAATACTCGCTGCCCGGCTCCCGAACGGTCGGAATGCTATAGGGCACCGTTACCTGAATGGTCTGTCCGGCGCGGGCAGTTAAGGTGGGAACCGTTCCCTGCTGCACTAGTTCGCCGTTGCGCATCAGTTTGCAGACGAGTTTCAGGTTATCGAGCGACTGAAAATCGTAGGTATTCTTCAGATTCACCTTCGTCTGCGTGGCCGAGAGTGGTTCGGGCAGGATGAACTTCACGTAGCTGTAAGCCCGTTTCACCTCATTCAACTCCGGCTGTGGTGTCCGGTCGGGATTCACCAGCCCGTCGCAGGCGTTGGCCCCGTCGATGTAGTTAATATGGTCGACGTATGAATTTCCCTGCTTATCGCGGAGGTTCAGACCCTGATCGACCCAGTCCCAGATGAAACCGCCCTGTAGGCGCGGGTACTTGTCGATGGCGTTCCAGTAGTCTTTCAGGTTGCCCACGCTGTTGCCCATCGCGTGCGCGTATTCGCAAACGATTACGGGGCGCGTGGGGTCTTTTTCCATTAGCTTCACCATCTCGTCGACCGATGGGTACATGGTGGCAATGATATCGAAGCTGCTGAGTGTGTTCTGGGTATAGGGCTTGCGGCCTTCGTAGTGAATGGGACGCGTAGGGTCAACCAGTTTAATGATCGTGGCCATGTCCGTGAAGTTCTGACCCATCCCCGTTTCGTTGCCCAGCGACCAGATCACGATCGACGGGTGGTTCTTGTCGCGCTCCACCAGGGCCCGTCCCCGCGCCACGAAGGCGTCGCGCCATTCGGGCTTGTCAGCAATGTCATAGCCTTTTTGCCAGAGGTCGTGGCTTTCAATGTTGGCTTCGTCGATCACGTACAGGCCATATTCGTCGCAGAGGTCATACCAGTCGGTCACGTTCGGGTAATGGCTCGTCCGCACGGCGTTGATGTTGTATTGCTTCATCAGCTTGATATCGCGGATCATGCTCTCGCGATTGATGACGCGGCCCGTGTTGGGGTCAAATTCGTGGCGGTTCACGCCTTTGAACGTGACCGGCTGCCCGTTGATAAGCAGTTGCCCGCCCCGCATCACCATCTCTCTGAACCCGATTTTCTGACTGACCGCTTCCATTGGTTGACCATCCGGGTTCAGCAATTGCAGTGTCATCGTGTACAGATTCGGCACCTCTGCCGACCATAACAGCGGCTCCGTTACGGCTTTGCTAAATCGGAAAATACCTTCCTGCTCAGAGCCTACTGCCGTTTCTGATCCGAGTGTTTCAGTAAAGACAACTCGCTGTTTTGGGTCATAGAGCGTAGTTTTGAGTCGGTACCGAGGCATCTGCTGACTGACCAGATTACGCACGTAAGCCGTCATTTTAAGCGTACCGCTCTTATAGGCAGGCTCATCCAGATCGGTGATCAACTGCACGTCGCGCAGGTGAAGCTTCGGTCGGCTAATAAGCAGCACATCCCGGAAAATGCCCGATAAGCGCCAGAAATCCTGATCTTCAAGGTAACTCGCGTCAGACCAGTTGATGACCTCTACCGCCAGTATGTTCTCGCCAGCCTGTAGGGCGTCGGTAATCCGGAATTCGGCGGGCGTCATGCTGTCTTCGTGGTAACCAACGTACCTGCCGTTCAGAAAAACCCGGCAGGTAGACTGTACACCCGCAAAGTGCAGAAACGTTTCGCGGTCGGCCCAATCGGCCGGGATGGTAAAGCGTTTCCGGTACAGGCCAACGGCATTGGTGTCGGCCAGAATAAGCGGTGGCTTGGCCGGAAACGGATGAATGATGTTGGTGAAAATGGGCCGGTCATACGCGCGTCCTTCGCGGGCCCCCACCACCTGCCAGTTCGACGGTACGGGCAGGTTATCCCACTCCTGATCGCGGGTGGCCGGGGCGCTGAAATCGGCCGTTACGAGTTTCGGGTTTTTAACCCATTTGAATTTCCAGACCCCGTTCAGCGACTGAATACGTGGCGACGTACCCCGGTCATTCGCTACGGCTTGCTGCTCCGTAGCGAACGGCCAGATCGTGGTGTGCGGCGTTTCGGTGTTCTGACTGAATACTCTCGGGTTCTCGTAAAAAGGCACGTCGGCTGTTTGCGCCAGAAGCACGCCCGCTTGTAGCGTCAGCCAAATTAAAGCGACGCCAGGTATACGGAGGGAGAAATTACTCATGAATAATGGTATAGGTTAGGCAATCCAGTAACAAAGCGGGAAGATAGGAATAAGAGTCATAAGTCGGGAAGTTTCCCCTCACCCCCAGCCCCTCTCCCACGTTGGGAGAGGGGAGTTACCCTACAGCAGCTTCGCCGATTAGCAGCGCTACGCTACAGCAACTCCCCTCTCCCAACGTGGGAGAGGGGGTTGGGGACGGTCCGCCGCTGCGGTGAGGGGAAACTCCCCAGCTTTTCTGACTTACGACTTGTATCTTCGTCTATGCGTATTCCTGAAGAGACCGTCGAGCGAATTCGGCAGGCTGCCGATATATTGGAAGTGGTGGGCGATTTTGTGTCGTTGAAACGGCGTGGGAGTAACTACATAGCCTGTTGTCCGTTCCATAACGAGAAATCACCCTCGCTTAACGTCAATCCGGCGCGGCAGATTTATAAGTGCTTTGGCTGCGGGAAAGCGGGTGACTCCGTCCGGTTTGTGATGGATGTGGAGAACCTGGGTTACGGCGAAGCGCTTCGGTATCTGGCCAAAAAATACAACATCGAGATTGAGGAGCAGGAGGTTACGCCCGAAGAACAACTAAAGCACACCGAGCGCGAAAGTCTGTATATCGTTCTTAACTATGCCAAGACGTTCTTTCAGGATCACATGCTGAAAACCGACGAAGGGCGTGGTATTGGCCTGAGCTACTTTCGTGAACGGGGTTTCTCCGACCCCACCATTGCCGCTTTCGACCTTGGCTACAGCCCCGACCAGTGGGACGCGCTGCTCAACGATGCACAGACCAAAGGCTACAATCCTGAATTGCTTAGCAAGGCGGGCCTGACCGTTACGCGGGAAGAAAGTGGAAAGGTTTTCGACCGGTTTCGGGGGCGGGTCATGTTCCCGATCCATAACGTGTCGGGCCGGGTTATTGCGTTTGGGGCGCGTATTCTGAAAGTCGACCCGAAAGCGCCGAAGTACCTCAATTCACCCGAAACGGAAGCCTATCACAAAAGTCAGGTGCTGTACGGCATCTTTCAGGCCAAACAGACCATTCGGCAGGAAGACGTTTGCTACCTGACAGAAGGCTATACCGACGTGATTTCGCTGTATCAGGCGGGGATAAAAAACGTGGTGGCCTCGTCAGGTACGTCCCTGACCATCGAGCAAATTCGGCTCATCAGCCGGTTCACACAGAACGTCACTATTCTGTACGATGGCGATGCGGCGGGTGTGAAAGCGGCCCTGCGCGGGCTCGATATGGTGCTGGAAGAGGGCCTGAACGTCAGCGTGGCCACGTTCCCCAATGGCGACGACCCCGACAGCTACGTCCGCAAAGTGGGCGCCGAAGCGTTCAAGGCGTACCTGAGTCAGCATACGCAGGATTTCATTGCGTTTAAAACGGCAGCGCTGCTGAAAGATGCGGGCGACAATCCGTTCAAACGCGCGGAGGTGATCACGGAAATTGTGGGTAGCATTACCCGTATTCCCGACCCGATCAAACGGCAGGTCTTTTTTCAGAGCACGGCCCGCCAACTGAGTGTCGATGAGCAAACGCTGATTTCGGAAAGCAACCGCCTGATCCGTAAACAGCACGACACGCAGGTCAAGGACTACGAACGGCAGCAGGAACGCGACGCCCGCAACGCCGCGCGTGATGGTGGCAACACAACCCAGCGTAGTGCTGCGCCAGCCCAAAACCGACCCGGCCCCCATGATTTCCCGCCCGACGATTTCTTCAACGATTTCCTCGACGAAGCCGGTATTTCGCCCGCGCCCAGAGAGGAAAACGTACCTGCTGATCAGCCGGGAGCAGGCCAAACGTCGTCCGGAGCCAGCGGGGCCAAACCTACGCCAAGTCTCAAAACACCGGATGCTGCCCGGCCACCGCTGGCATATCAGGAAGAAGAATGTATTCGGCTGCTGATGAACTATGGCACCCGCGAACTGGAACCGGGCATTACGCTCTGCCACTATATCCTGAGTGAGCTGAGCGACATCGATTTCCAGCACGCACCTTACGACCTGATTCTGACGCTCTACCGCGAAGCGTTCAGTCGGGGCGAAACGCTGACCGCCGAGGATTTTATGCATCAGCGCCCGAACGTCAGCGAAGCTCCCATGACCAGTCAGCAGTCGAATGGGCTTCAATACCAGGCAATTAGCTTGACTACGCAACGATACGAAATCAGTAATCAGTGGCAGGATAAGTTCCACATTTTTGTGCCCTCAGAAGAAGATATCGGCGTACTGGCCGAAGCAGCCTACGGGAACATTCTCCGCCTGAAAAAGCTGATCGCCGAAGAGCGGATGCACGACCTATTGCAAAAGATCCGAACCGTTAAAGACCCCGCCGAATCGGATCAGCTCATGGCCGATTACATGCACTTCAAACGCGTCGACGTAGAAATTGCCCGGTTGTTAGGTACGGTTATTTCGGGGTAGAGTTAGCTGCGCGGAGCTGGCGCTTTAGAGAATTGCTTCGCGCTTGTCACCCTGAGCGGAGTCGAAGGGCCACAAGCGCGAAGCAATTCTCTAAAGCGCAAACACAGCACAACAATCACGGTTCGCTACACCTTAACCGGTTCGATATGCACAAGCACGTCGTACACGGCAGGTTTCGCTTCGAGAATGGCGGCTTTTACGGCGTGAGCAATATCATGCCCCTGCTTCACGGTCAGGTCGCCGGGCACCTGTACGTGAAGATCGACGAAATACTCGAAGCCCGTTTTGCGAACGCGGTATTTATCGATGCCACGTACCTGGGGCACCGATATGGCAATGGTTGCCAGTTCATTGCGCCAATCGCCGGCGGGCGCTTCGTCCATGATTTCGCCGAAGGAAGGGCGGAAGATGAGATACGCGTTGAACACGATAAAGCCCGAGGCCAGCAACGCCGCCCAGTCGTCGGCGCTTTCGTAACCTGGTCCACCAATCAGAGCGATACTAATGCCGACGAAAGCCGTCAACGACGTGATGGCGTCGCTGCGATGGTGCCAGGCGTCGGCTTTCACGGCGCTGCTTTCTACTTCAGCTCCCACTTTGGCAACGCGCCGGAACAGCACTTCTTTCACAACCACAACACCCGCCAGCACCGCCAGCGTGAACGGTGCGGGTGTTTCGTGCGGAATCTGAATGTTTTTGATGCTTTGTACGGCAATTAGAATAGCCGCGCCTACCAGCGCCATAGCCACTACGATCGCCGCCATGGGTTCGGCTTTTCCGTGGCCATAAGGGTGATCTTCATCGGGTGCTTTAGCGGCGGTACGTAGGCCAAACCAGACAAAGATCGAGGTGACAATATCGGTGCCCGATTCCATAGCGTCGGCGATGAGGGCGTAGGAGTTGCCCAGCCACCCGGCGGTTCCTTTCACCAGCACCAGCCCGATATTCACGGCAATGCCTACCAGCGTTGATTTCTGGCCCCGCTCAGCCTGATGTGGTTTAATGGGTGCTTCCATTTTGTTGAGTTTTTGTGTGAATTGACGTGGAGTATGTGTTGATGTTTGTGCTTCTGTGTGTGGTTTCGCGTTGTTGTGCACTGCTTCGCGCTGTAAGCCCTTCGACAAGCTCAGGGTGACAATACACATCCGACTGTTGATGACCAACTTGGGTGGGAGTGGTCCGCCACCCCGGTGTCACCTTGAGCCGGGGGCGCCGAGCCTGTCGAAGGGCCACGCGTCAGCAACCTGGCTCGCGAAGCCAACCGACCCACGCATCACCCCGCCGTTTTAACCCGCTCGGCGCTAATGAAATAGGCACCTTGCCGAACAATAGCCGACGGATTAAGGGTGGCTGGTAATGTAACTTCCGTTCGGTGGTTTTGGGTTATTCCCGTACGTACCGGGACCATACCGAATCGGTACGTACCCGACGCGCTGCCCGGCTCACGAACGTAGACAAACGTCTGGTTGCCCTCTTTTACCAAGGCATCGTCGGGTAGGGCAACCACCTGCCGGGGGGAGGCCAGGATCGTGGCGCGCACGTAGGAACCCGCAAAGAGGCGATCATACTGGCCGGCGGTCAGGTTGGCGTGGACAAGTATGGTTTTGCTTTGCGCATCGAACGCCTGACCAACGCGGTAGACCGTTGCTTTCATCTCACCAGTCTGTTGTTGAGGCACGGTGAAACGTACCTGCTGCCCTTCCCGAATCTGCCGGATATCACTTTCGAAGACCCGTAATTCAAGGTATAGATGCTCTTTACCCACAATCTCCACCAGCATGTCGGTGGTACCCACGAACTGGCCAAGCCGTAGGTTTACTTTATCGACGTACCCACTGATGGGGGCCAGCAAGGGAATTGTCCGGCTGATATGCCCTTTGCGTAGCGATTCCAACGGAATGTGTAGCTGCGCCAGTTGCGCTTCCAGTGAGGTCAGCAACGCCCGCGTCGATTCAACGTCTGCCGTCGATTGCTGTAGTTTTCGCTTGGCACCAAACTCTTCCCGGTTCAACTCTGTCTGCCGTTCCAGTTCCTGCCGTTCAAACTGACTGCGGGCAATAGCCTGCAAATATTCCTGTTGAAGTTTCACGTAATCGGGGTGTTCCAGCACGGCAAGCACCTGACCTTTTCTCACAAAATCACCCTCCACCAGTTTTGCCGATCGCACAAAACCGCCCATAGGCGCGCTGATAATGGCCCACTGGTCGGGCGGGGCTTCGAGCTTGCCTGTGGCCTGAATGGTTTCGCCCAGCGTGAGCGTGTCGGGTCCACCCAATTGAATGCCCGTTTCCCGGAACTGGGCTTCGCTGATTGTGACCGCACCAGCCGCTTTCGACGGGGCTGTTGCCGTAGTTTCCTTTGTTTTTTCGGGTGTCGATGAGCAGCCCAATAGCCCGGTGATGACCAGAAGCGCCGTTAGGGTTTGTGCCAGAGTTGGTGTCATGTTTTGTTGAGTTTTACGGGTTCGGGCTGCTACCAGACTATAGAGCAGCGGCAAGACAACCAGCGTCAGTAGCGTGGCCGATACCAGTCCGCCGATAACCACGGTAGCGAGGGGTTTTTGGACTTCAGCCCCGGCAGAAGTTGAGAGCGCCATGGGTAAAAAGCCCATTGAGGCTACTGCGGCTGTCATCACTACCGGCCGAAAACGGACCGCTGTGCCTTGTTTTACGCGCTCCAGAACATTGGCAACGCCTTCTGATTCAAGCTGATTGAAATAGCTGATTAAGACAATACCGTTGAGTACGGCGATGCCGAACAGCGCAATGAAGCCCACACCCGCCGAAATACTGAACGGCATGCTACGTAGCCAGAGCGCCAGCACCCCGCCAATGGCTGAGAGTGGAATGGCCGTGAAGATCATGAGCGCCTGCGAGAACGAGCCGAAGGTGAAAAACAGGAGCAGGCCAATCAGCACCAGCGCCAGCGGGACCGCCACGCCCAGCCGCTCTTTAGCCTTCACCAGGTTCTCGAACTGCCCGCCAAAGGTGTAGCTGTAACCGGCCGGCAAGGGAACGTCTTTTTCGAGCACCGCCTTCATCTCACCAACCAGACTCTCCACATCCCGCCCCCGCACGTTAATCCCGATGGTGATACGCCGACGAGCGTTATCGCGTGAGATCTGCATGGGAGCGTCCTGATAACGGATGCTAGCCAGTTGTTCCAGCGGCACCTGCTGCCCGTTTGGCAGGTCGACGTACAGCTGCCGGATGTTGTCGATGTCCTGCCGGTAAGTGCTGTCGAGGCGCACGACGAGGTCGAACCGCTTTTCGCCTTCGAAGACAACCCCGGCGGTTTCGCCCGCAAAGGCCGTTTTCAGAATGCGGTTCAGGCTCGCGACCGACATACCGTACTGCGCCAGTCGCGCCCGATTATACGACACCAGCATCTGGGGCAGTCCGCTGATCTGTTCTACTTTCAGATCGCCCACGCCGGGAATCGATTTCAGTTTCGCCGCCGCCTGATTCGCTTTGGTAAACAACGTACCCAGGTCTTCGCCGTAGATCTTCACGGCAATGTCTGACTTCACGCCGGTCATCAACTCGTTGAACCTCAGTTGAATGGGTTGCGTAAACTCCAGGTTCAGGCCGGGCAATACGCTGAGTGCCCGTTCCATCTTCTGAATCAGTTCTTCCTTTGTCTTCGCCGTGGTCCAGTCGCCGGGTTCTTTCAGCAGCACCATCACGTCGGCCGCTTCGATGGGCATGGGATCGGTCGGTATTTCGGCGGTACCGATCTTGGAAATGACCTGATTGACTTCGGGAAAGCCGTTTTTGAGGATCGTTTCGATACGGCGGGTCGTTTCCACCGTTTGTGAGAGCGACGAGCCTGGTTTCAGCGTGAGGCTGATGGCAATATCGCCTTCGTCGAGGTTGGGAATAAACTCGCCGCCCATTGTGGTAAACAGCCAGACGGCCCCGGCCAGCAATGCTACCGAAGCCGCCAACACGGTCTTCCGCCAGCGCAGGGCTCCGTTGAGCAGGGGCGCATACAGCCGGTACAGGAATTTCATGATCCGGTCGGCCAGTGTGCCTTCTTCCCTGATGTCTTTCCGCAGCAGCGTGGCGGCCATCATGGGTACGTAGGTGACGCACAGGAGCATGGCTCCCACAATGGCAAAGCCAACCGTCAGGGCCATGGGCCGGAACATCTTGCCTTCGATTCCCGTCAGCGACAGAATCGGCACGTACACGATCAGGATGATAAGCTGACCAAACAGGGCCGACCGCATCAGCCGATTCGACGAGTCCAGCGCGATCTCGTCCATCGACTGGGTACGTGCCGCCTGCGTATGCACGATCTGGAAAATCATGCTTTCCACGATGATCACCGCCCCGTCGACCAGCAGGCCGAAGTCGATAGCCCCTAGGCTCATCAGGTTGGCCGATACGCCGAAGACGTGCATCATACCCAGGGCAAACAGCATACACAGCGGAATGACCGACGCCACCACCAGCCCCGCCCGCCAGTTGCCCAGGAGCAGCAGCAACACGGCCATCACGATCAGCCCGCCTTCGAGCAGGTTCTTGGCTACGGTATGAATAGCCTTGTCGATGAGCACTTTACGGTCCAGAAAGGGCTCGATAGTAAGACCCGGTGGCAGGCTTTTCTGGATCTCGGCAATGCGCGTCTTCACGCCTTCGATCGTTTTCTCTGACGAGGCACCTTTGAGCATCAGCACGATACCACCCACGACTTCACCGTGGCCGTTGCGGGTCATGGCCCCATAGCGCACCGCGTGGCCAATGTCGACCCGCGCCACATCGCGCACCAGAATAGGCGTTGGCCCTTCGTTTCTGACCACGATCTGCCCAATTTCGGTGGGCGTTTTCACCGTGCCTTCGCCACGAATGAAGAACGCTTCCGGCCCCTTTTCGATGTAGCTGCCGCCTGTGTTCGCGTTGTTGGCCGATAGCGCGTCGACCACCTCGGTCAGGGTGGTGTTCATGCCCCGCAGCCGCTCGGGGTCGATCTGTACTTCGTATTCCTTCAGGTAACCACCCAGGCTGCTGACCTCTACCACGCCGGGTACGCCCGCCAGTTGCCGCTTTACGATCCAGTCCTGTATCGTGCGTAGTTCGGTGGCCGAATACTTGGTCTCGAAACCGTCTTTAGGCCGGATCACGTACTGGTAAATTTCGCCGAGTCCTGTGGTGATCGGGGCCAGCTGCGGCGTCCCGGCGGTTAGTTCGGCTTCGGCGGCTTTGAGTTGTTCGGTAACCAGTTGCCGGGCCTGAAAAGTAGGCGTCTCGTCGTCGAACACTACGGTGATGACCGACAGCCCAAAACGGGAAATAGACCGGATTTCGGTGACGCCAGGTACGTTCCTGAGCGTCGATTCGAGGGGGAAGGTGACGAACTGTTCGGTTTCCTGCGCGGCCAGCGACGGTACCTGCGTAATGACCTGAACCTGATTGTTGGTAATGTCGGGAATGGCGTCGATGGGCAGTTGGCGCAGGGCATAACTTCCCCAGGCAATCAACGCCACAACACCCAGCGCCACCATCAATTTCTGATGGACGCTGAACTGAATGATTTTTTGCAGCATAATCGGATAACTCGTTGACAGATAAAGGCCAGCAAGCCGAGCCCGCATCAGAAACGCAGGTCAGCATGGCCTATTAATCGAAACGGGGAGTTACCCTAACCGGGGCGGTTGAAACAGCCAGGATGCTGACTGGAAGGAGTACAGATTCTCGTAGGAGAACCGGGTAGGTACGTGCAGAATCAGGCCCGAATAAGCTGAGGGGAGCCAGTGTAATTGCGAAATGATGAAGACGAAACCTACCGAAAGGTGATTGTACATGGGCAGTTTGGTGCCCTCATGTGGTGTTTGGGCGTGCTTAGACGCCGTGTTGTAATGCAGGTCCAGAAACTGCCAGAAATTGAAATCAGCACCTGCCGCCTGCTTGTGCATCTGGTAATGAGATACCAGGCCGGGTATTTTAAAGACTTCTTCCACGTCGGTCTGCGGAAATAGACTGCCGGCCAGCATAAGTACCCCCAGAAAAAGAGCCAACGCGGATTTCATGTTGCAAAAGTACAGCGTAAGCGGGAACGTACCTACCGATTGCTCAATCAGACTTGTAAGCATATAGATTAAATGGCAACAATTGACTATCTAGCGTCGTTGGGAAATCGTGCGATTGCTTCTCAACGGATACACAAACGGGTATGGCGTCTTTTTCTGCATTTCTGGAAGTGAAAGGTGAACAGTATCCGCTTTTGCGGTACGACCTGAGCATGCATCAGGAAACCGATTCGCTGGGTCGACCGGCCTCGCCCACACTTGGTGGCACCATCGAGTGCGTCATGAGCGCGCCCGGTTCCGACAAGCCTTTCCTGCTGCAATGGATGTTCTCGCCCACCATGCAGGAAGACGGTCGCATCATTCTCATGCAGGATGCCCCCCGGGCTACACTGAAGACCATATCGTTTTTCAATGCCTATTGCGTAGGCCTGCAAACCGTTTTCATGCCGGGCAACAACGGCGGTGGAAGTTTGCAACTGCAGGTACGGCTGAGCCCGCAACGGGTAGCGGTAGGCGTGATCGTGCACGACAACAACTGGCCGCTGGAAAGTCACGGTGCAGGTCAAAGCTTTGCCTGACAAGACGTATCGGTTCAGAAAGCCGCGCCCTCAGTTGCCGATAGAGAACCGGGCCTATTCGGCACCGTCTTTCACGCGGGGCCGGATGTAGCGGAGCCAGGCCCGACGATCGGCGATGTAACCGGTGGGTCAACATACCGTTCTGCCTGACTGGGACCATAAAGTTAGCGTCACGATGGGCATTGGCTTAGGCCTTTTTTGTACCTTCCACGGCTACAACAAACCACCCTGAATCATGTCTGCCCGTAATGATGAATCGTTGCAAACGCATTACCGTGCCTGTAATTTATGTGAGGCCATTTGCGGCCTCACCATCACGCACCGCAACGGCGAAATTGTCAGCATTGCCGGTGACCCGGCCGATCCGTTTAGTCGGGGACATATCTGTCCGAAAGCGGTAGCCCTGAAAGATATTTACGACGATAAAGACCGGTTGCGGCGCCCCATGAAACGGGTTGGCACCGACTGGCAGGAGATTGACTGGGAGCAGGCACTCGACGAAGTGGCCGACCGGTTGCGCCAGGTACGTGACACCTACGGCCCCAACGCCATTGGCGTCTATGCGGGTAACCCAACGGTTCATAATTCCGGTTCGTTTCTGAGTATGCCCGGTTTTGTGAAAGCGCTGGGTACACGAACGGTATTTTCGGCCTCGTCGGTCGATCAGTTTCCGCACCATTTTGCGGCCTGGCAACTGTTTGGCCATCCGCTGCTGATGCCCGTACCTGATATTGACCATGCCGATTTCTGGCTCATCATGGGCGGAAACCCGATTGCGTCGAACGGTAGTATCATGACCGCACCCGACGTATCGACCCGGTTGCGGGCCATTCAGCAGCGCGGCGGTCGGGTGGTGGTCATTGATCCGCGCCGTACGGAAACAGCACAACGGGCTGATGAACATCAGTTTATCCGCCCCGGTACCGATGTGTTCATGCTGCTGGCTATGACGCAGGTGTTGTTTGCCGAAAACCTGGTCAACCCCGGTCGCCTGTCCGGCATCACTGATAACCTCGACGCATTGCGCGATGCCGTTGCCGGGTACACGCCCGAACGGGTAGCCGCGTTGACGAAGATAGAACCCGATACGTTGCGCCGCCTGACCCGCGAGTTTGCCGGTACGCCGCGCGCCGCACTGTATGGCCGGGTAGGGGTGTCGACGCAGGAGTTTGGCGGGTTGTGTCTGTGGCTGATCAACATGCTGAACCTGCTGACAGGCCACCTCGACGAGCCGGGCGGTATGATGTTTACCTCACCGGCCATTGATTCGCTGGCTTCACGACCCGGCGCAGCTCGGTCTGTGTACAACAAGTTCAATCGATTTCAGAGTCGGGTGAGTGGCAAAGCTGAATTTATGGGCGAATTGCCGGTGGCCTGCCTGGCTGAAGAAGCCGAAACGCCCGGCGATGGGCAATTGCGGGCACTAGTGACCAGTTGTGGTAACCCGGTACTGTCGACGCCCAACGGCCGCCGCCTCGATAAGGCTCTGTCCGGTCTCGATGTCATGGTATCGGTGGATATTTACATGAACGAAACCACCCGGCACGCCGACTATATTCTGCCGCCACTGACCGGTGTTGAAACGGCTAATTATGACCTCACGTTTCACGTACTGGCCATTCGGAACACAGCCCGTTATTCAGAACCGATGGTTCCGAAATCCGCCGGTACGCTGTACGACTGGGAAATTTTCGAGAACCTGCGTCTCCGCTTGAGCGGCATCCCCCGCGACGAATGGAAACTGCAGAACCCCGCCAAAACCATCGATATGGGCCTGCGCTTTGGCCCCTACGCCAACACCGGCCTGAGCCTCGACCAACTGCGTGAGAATCCGCACGGTATCGATCTGGGGCCACTTCAATCACAGTTGCCTGGCCGGTTGCAAACGCCTGATAACCGGATCAATGCCGCACCAGCCGTGTTCCTGGCCGATCTGGAACGTACCCGGCGCGTACTCGACAGGCACGTACCTGCCGGTGATGATCAGTTGCTTCTGATCAGTCGCCGTCACCTGCGCGACAATAATTCATGGATGCACAATGCGCACGTGCTGGTGAAAGGCCGCAACCGGTGCACCTTGATGCTCCACCCGGACGATGCCGCCCGTCTGGGCATCATTACCGGTCAGACCGTCCGGGTACGTTCACGCGTAGGCGAGGTCGAACTGCCCGCCGACGTTACGCCCGACATTATGCCCGGTGTTGTGTGTATGCCGCACGGCTACGGCCATAACCGCCCCGGCACCCGTATGAACACTGCCCGGCAACACGCTGGAGCCAGTGTCAACGACCTAACCGACGAAGCGTTTGCCGATGTGCTGACGGGCAATGCCGCACTGTCGGGCGTGCCGGTTCGGGTGGAAGGGGTCATGCCCGTTTATTCGTAAAAATGCAGCCGATTCTGAAGGCCGGTAAGCTGACGTTGAAGCTGCTCTATCTGCTCCAGCAGGTTCGAGACTACATCCAGATCATCGGGGTGGATGGCCAGATCCTGATGGAGGCGCACCATTTTCTCCAGTCGAGTCAATTGATGGACAGGTACGTACGTGGCCTGTTCGTTGGTAACAATATCGATCAGACCACGGTTGGCAAGGTTGTATAGAAAGGTGATTTCGACGTGATGGTAGACGCAGAAATCGTTGGTCGGAATCAGGTCATTGGTCGGCATAATCAGGTCGGTTAACGGGTTAGAGCTTCACGGATCAGGTCTTTTTGCTCGTCGGTCAGGTTGGTCGGGAGTTTCACCTGCCATTGCACGTACAAATCGCCAAAGGCATTTTCCTGCCGGTAAACCGGGAATCCTTTGCCTTTCAGACGAACCTTGGTGCCGGGCTGCGTTTCTGGTTTTACGGGTACTTTCACCTGCCCCGACAGCGTTTCCACGATCTTATCGCCACCGAGCAGGGCCGTTTGCAGGTCAATTTCTTCCGTTACATGCAGGTCATTTCCCTGCCGTTTGTAGCGCGGGTCATCATCAACGGTGAAGGTTATATACAGGTCGCCATTTGGTCCGCCGTTCACACCGGGAGCACCGTAGCCCGACAGCTTTATCTTCTGTCCGTTTTCAATACCTGCGTAAATGGTAATGCCGATAGTCTTGCCGCCAACCGTCATCGATTGCTTATGCGTGGTGTAGGCATCGCGCAGGTTCAGCCGGAATTCCGCTTCATAATCCTGGCCGCGGTATCTGGCCTGCCGACGACCGCCGCCAGTGCCACTGTCTGATCCAAACATCGACGAGAAGAAATCAGAGAAACTATCATCGCCAAAGCCGCCGGCATAGCTGTACCCTGCGCCAGCGCCGCTCGCCTGCTGGTACGAACGCTGTTGCTGACGGGCCTGCTCAAACTGTTCGGCATGCTGCCAGTCTTTGCCATACTGGTCGTACTTCTTGCGTTTGTCCGGGTCGCTTAGTACTTCGTTGGCTTCGTTGAGCTGCTGAAACTTTTTGCTGGCCTCCGGGTCGTTGGGGTTCAGGTCGGGGTGCAGCTTTCGGGCCAGCTTACGGTATGCTTTTTTTATTTCCTCATCCGTGGCTGTCCTGGAAACCCCCAGCACGTTATAGTAATCTATATAATCCATTGCTTCTAGAAGAGTGTATAAATGGGTTAAATGGTCATAGCGTAATGATAACCAATCATCCTAGAAACGTAATTGGCTCACTGAAGGTTACCGGATTGTTATGACTCCATACACTATTCCCGCTCAAACACGCATTGGGCACATTCACCTGAAAGTAGCCGATCTGGACCGGGCATTGGCCTTTTACCGCGACTTGCTGGGTTTTGAATTGATAACCATGTATGGCGATCAGGCGGCGTTTGTCTCGGCGGGTGGATACCACCATCATATTGGCCTTAATACCTGGCAAAGTAAAGGGGGGCCTCCGGCACCCGTCCGGGCAGCGGGGCTATTTCACACCGCTATTCTGTACCCCACCCGCCGCGATCTGGCTATAGCCCTTCAACGGCTGATCGAGGCGAAATACCCCATCACCGGGGCGTCTGATCACGGCGTATCGGAGGCCATTTACCTGAACGATCCCGACCAGAATGGGGTCGAACTGTACTGGGATCGCCCGCGCGAGCAATGGCCACTAACGGCCGACGGACAGATCGAGATGTATACCCGATCACTTGATCTGCATGGGCTACTGGCCGAAGCGGCATCATAATCACCCGATTATGCCCTGTTCCTAAGGCTTTTCAACAAAGCAGAACGCAGGCTGTTTACGACCTGATCGACAAACTCAACGTAAACATGATTCGCTATTTTCTTTTAGGATGTCTTGGCATGAGCCTGATGACCGGTTGCCAGCAAAAAAAATCGGACGCTACTACGTCAGGCGACACTACGGCAACGGCTGCCAACCCTACCGAAGAGACAGTTGCCTCAGTAGGTAATCCGGTGTTGCTGGCTACTCTTCCCGATAAATACAATACCCCCGATGGGCTGGCGCTGGCACCCGACGGCACCGTGTACCTATCTGTGCCTAACCTGGCCGACAATACGTACCCAGGCGTGTTGCTGAAAATAGTGGGTGATTCGGTGCAGTTTGTCAGCGACCTGCCTGCCCAGCCCGATACCAAACACGCCTGCCCGATGGATCTGGCATTCGGCCCCGACGGTAATCTGTATTATGCCGAAAACCAGTACGAAAACAGCAAGGAGTATAAGTCGCGGCTGATGTGTATCAGTATGAAAGGTGGTAAAGCAGGCCCCATTAAACCCGTGGTAACGGGGTTGGCTCTGGGTAATGCCGTGGTCTGGAAAGGAAATACGCTGTACCTGACTGACAGCCAGTGGGATATGCCGACCGATACAACCGGGAGCGCTATATTCCGTTTCACACTCGATGAGCTGACCAAAGCTGCGTCAGGTTCGCCCATTATGCTGAAACCCAAAACCATGGACCCGCACGTACTGACAACGTTCACGACGAAAGTGAACGAGACAGGCCTTGACAACGGTGCCGATGGTATGGACTACGATAGCCAGGGAAATTTGTATACAGGGTCCTTTGGCGACGGTACGCTGTATAAAGTGACGCTGAAAGCTGACGGGACATTTGCGTCGAAAGAAGTGCTGAAGGTAAACAAACCCAATAACTGCGTTGATGGCCTGATCATTGACCGGGCCACCAACACCATGTATTTCTGTAACTCCCGCGACAACGCCATCATGACCATTAATCTGGCCGACGGTACGCTAAATACCCTGGCGCAAAATGGCAACACTGACGGGAAAGATGGCCGTCTTGACCAGCCAGCCGAAGTATTGCTGAAAGGAAGGCGGCTGTACATCAGTAATTACGATAAGCCTGAAAAGAAGTTTGTCAACAGGAATGCCGACGAAGTGCATACCATGTCGTATATCGACCTGAAGTAGGCCCGGTCAGTTACAGGTAGTCTTCTTCCTCCTGTAGTTTTTTGTGCAGGTGCTTAGCCATTTCACGAGCCCGCTTGATGCGCATTTTAACTGCGCTTGGCGTTAAGCCCTGCCGGACAGCAATAGCATTGATCGATATACCCGCTTCATATTTGCTGTACAATAATTCGCGCTGCATCACGGGCAATTGTTTGAGCGTTCGCTCATAGGTGTGGGTGTGGGTGTACGAGTCGTCGGCGATGGTTGCCCACTTGGGGCCTACCGTTAATTCGAGTTCATAGCTGCACCATAAGGCCTGCTCACGCTTGCGCTTGCGGAGCTGATCCAGGTAGTAATTGGTGGTGATGGTACGGAGCCAGGTAGTGAAGAGGGCGTCGCCCCTGTAGCTGCCTAGTTTCTTCATCAAACGGAGAAAAATCTCCTGTACAAAGTCGTCAGAGTCGTCTGGGTTACCCGTGTACTGCAGGCAGGTTTGGTACACCCGCTGGCGATGACGGGTATACAATTGTGTGAAATATTGGTGGTCTTCGGTGATAACAAAACGGTTAATCAGCTCCTGATCAGAAAGTTGGATTGTCATTTTTACGGTGGACATACAAGCGTAAACAGTAGCTATTGATGAAATGAAGCAAAGCCTTGCCGTTTTTAGTTAATACGTGGTGATATAGTTTATGAAATAAGGCGGCTGATTCAGGTTCTTGTTCACAAAGTACGATAGAGGAGACGTACCCATTTTGGCCAACATAGGCCCCGAATTGGCCAAAATAATTGGTCTGGTTATCTTATTAGGTATTTTTACACCCTGAAAAGCACCAGATAGGAAATCGATTGAATACATACATCCGTCAATGGCTGGTTATGTTGGTTTGTCTGACCAACCTACGTACTGGCATGGCTCAACATACTACTGGCCATGTTGTAGCGGAGTTGCGCCCGGATAACCCATCTTATTCGGTACAGGTACGTCATTTTTCCGTTGAACACGGATTGCCTAACCGATCAGTTACACGTCTTGAGCAGGATGCGCAGGGATTCATCTGGATCGGTACCCTCAACAATGCCTACCGGTTTGATGGTAGCCGCTTCTGGCCATTGCCCGACTACGCACGCGCATCGCGGAAACAAATGCCTTTTTTTATCGAAAGAATCAGTTCTGATCAGACAAGCAGGCTCTGGTTCTTTAAATCGCATTCATTCCTGGATCAATGGATAGAACAATGGATCCCTGAGAAGAAACAGCTTGTTCTGTTTACCATACGTACGCGTTCCGCCGATGGGAAGGGGCATTTTTACCCGGCCGAACCCATTGGGCAGCGGGGCATACCCGTTGCGAAGGGGAGTCGTTTAATCGTGTATCAGGAAAAGGGCCATGTATATCGCCACGATGATAAACCAGTCTTAACAGACATTTATTCATTGCCTGCGGCAAGCAGGCTGGCCCATGTTGGCAGTACCCAGAAAGGATCACTGCTGCTATCGGTGCGTGACACCAACCGAGTTCATCACTCGCTCATCGAACTGGATTCGCAGGGAAGGGTACAACGAACGATTCCGTTTCCCAAAGCACTTCGACCGGTTTGTACCGATGCCCAGGGAAATAGCTATTTCTACCATGAATATCAGGGAACGGAAGCCCCCGACCAGCTTCCGCAGGTGACGAACCAACTACTCTCGGGCTACTTGTATCGGCTTGATGCGAACAATCAGCTGGCAAACATACCTATCCACTTCCCCCAAAGCCCGTTTTTTGCGCTAACCGAAGGTGAGCCCGCTTCAGCCTTGCTGAGGAGTGCACGGGTGGTGTATGATGCGTATCACGATCTGTTCTGGATCTTTGGTAAAGGCACCCTGTTTGCCTGGCACCCTACAAAAGGTGTTGTGTATAACCTGACTGCCTCTGATTTTCCTGTGGCGAAAATCCTCTTCTTGGGTAGTTTGCTCGTAGACCGGACCGGGGGGGTGTGGGTAGGGTCTAATAACGGCGTTTTGCTGCTCTCTCTGACTCCAAATCGATTTAGCCACTACTTCTACAATATTCCGGGCTCGATCGGGTATTCCGATGTAGCCACCCGCGGTATCGTGCAGGTGGGCAATTCGCTCCTGGTCAATGCGGCCAACAACTGGATGATTGATCTGACCACCGGTGCGCGTAAGACAACCTTATCTGGCAAACAGAACCAGCAAACGAACTTATTCTACCAGCACCCGATAGTCGTTGCCGGAAAAGATAGCCTCTGGATGGCCCGGTCAATGCTTTCGCTTGTGAGGCCAGCTACGAAAACGGTTGTACAGTATCCGCTGCGGGGTGAGCAAAATGAATGCTGGGCGATCAGCGTTGACGGAAGGCGTAACCTGTGGATAGGCTACGAACAGGGCATCAGTTACTTCGATGTATCCCGGAAAAAAAACCAGCTATTCACCAAATACAACAGCTGGCCGGAACTGGCCGAGAACCGGGTCAATGGCTTCTTCCCGGATCGTCGGGCTGGTGGGATATGGGTAGCGGCTTCGTCAGGCCTGTATTTGCTCGATACCCTGCGGGGCATAGCGGCCCGGTACAGTACAGAGCAGGCAGCGCCCCGGTACCTGCCGTTCAACCATATCACCTACGTTCATATTGATCCTGACCAGCCGGGTGTTTACTGGCTGGCTACGCGGGGGGGCGGGCTAATACGATGGGAACGGGCTATAGGGCGCTACAAGCAGTATACGCAGGCAAGCGGATTGCTGAACGCTACTCTCTATTGCTTATACACCGATCACCCTAACCCGAAGCTCCGGCGCAACAAAAATCGACTCTGGTTTACCACCGACTACGGTCTGGTGAGTTTCGATAAGCGGAGCGAGCGTTTCCGGACATACCTGCCCAAAGACGGAATCACGCATGAGGAATTTAATTTTACTGCGAATTATCAGGCACCTGATGGGCGGTTGTTTTTAGGCGGACTAAACGGTATTACGGCGTTCTGGCCTAATCAAATTCAGACTAGTGCTTCCACCAATGCGCCCCTGGTTATCACCCAGTTTCAGCAACTCAATGGCCAGACTGGAATTATGGAAAATCACCTGGACGACTATCAGGCAGGCCAGCCGGTTCAGATCGCCTCGTCGAGCCGGGCTTTCCTGCTGTCTTTCGCTTTGCTCGATTACTGCTACCTGGGACAGACCAGGCTGTGGTATCGTATACATGGCTGGCAGGATGCCTGGGCAACCCAAAAACAGAATGACCTGCGAATCAACGGTTTGCCGTCGGGGAGTTATCAACTCGAGGTTCGCATGCAGAGTATTAACGGTCAGTGGGTTTCCAATACCCTGTCGATACCGGTGGTCGTGCAGCCGCCCCTGTATAAACGCCAGTGGTTCATGCTCCTTTGCCTGTTTACCATTGTCGGCGGAACGGTAGCCCTATTCCGCTGGCGGAACCGGCTGCTGGTGCGGGAAACTATTCGACTGGAAGCGGAAGTGGCCAACCGAACGGCTCGGATCGAGGAAGATAAAGCCATTATTGAGCAACAGGCGGCTGAACTACGGGAAAATGCTACCCTTAAATCGCGATTCTTTGCCAACGTCACCCACGAGTTCCGTACGCCGCTGACCCTGCTGCTTGGCCCGCTAACGTACCTGAGTAAACGAACCGCCGATACAACAACTGAACAGTTGCTGGCAACCATGGAACGAAACGCCCGGCGGCTTCAGGAACTGGTTAATGACCTGCTCGGGCTAGGTAAGCTCGAAGCAGGTCAACTACAACTCGACTCGCAACCGGCCGACCTGCGAGCCGTGGTTGCCCGAACAGTGACGGCGTTTAATACCCAGGCGAGTTTTGCCGGCATCAGACTGGATATCGTGGGGCTTGACCGGCCCATTGGTATGCTGCTCGACGTACCCAAGCTCGAAACGGTGATCCGTAATCTCGTAGCGAATGCCCTGCGCTTTACACCCAGAGGGGGAACAATCACGATTCGGCTGATTGAAGCCGGTAATCAGGTACGTTTGTCTGTGGCCGATACCGGCTGCGGTATCCACCCCGATGACCTGCCTCATGTGATTGAGCGTTACTACCAGTCGGGTAGGCCAAACGCGCCGTTGCAGGGCGGTACGGGTATTGGATTGGCCATTTGCCACGAATATTGCCAATTGTGGCAGGGTGAACTGCTCATCGATAGTGTGCTGGATAAAGGGAGCACCTTTACGGTTACCTATCCCAAACTAGCCGCCTTATTGCCTGATATAAGCTCTGATTATCAAGTTGATACTCAGTATACAGGTGCTTCGCAAGTTGAACTGATAGAGCCATCGGTGAAGCGGGAGATGATATTGCTTGTGGAGGACAATCCGGATATGGCCAGCTACGTTCAGATGCTGCTGACTCCCCAGTATAACTATCACTGGTGCCGTAATGGGTTCGAAGCGCTGAAGTGGCTGGAGGAACAAACGGTTGATTCACTACCGGATCTTATTCTGACAGACATGATGATGCCTGAAATGGACGGTATGACACTGCTGGAAACAGTACGCAGTCAGCCCACATGGCGACCAGTTCCGGTTATTATGCTCACCGCCCGGTTTAGTCAGGAGATCCGTCTGCGCGCCCTCCAATTAGGCGTGGCCGATTACCTGACTAAGCCATTCGACGAAGACGAACTCCTGACGCGCATTCAAAACCTGCTTGATCGCGCCCATGAACGCGCTTTCTGGATTACGCCTCCCGTTCAGGAGCTGGAAAGCGACGAGCCTGACGAAACGAACGTAACTCCGCCCGATGAGACCTGGCTACAGGATATTCAGCAGCAGGTAGTAGCCCGACTGACCGATAATCGGTTTCAGGTGACTGATTTGGCTGAGGCCGCCAACATGAGCCAACGCCAGTTTTATCGTCGCCTTAAGACGTTAACTGGTTTGTCACCTATTCAGTTTGTGCAGGAAGTGAGGCTACAAACGGCCTACGAATGGATTGAGGAAAGTCGCTATAAGACCGTTAAGGAAGTGGCGCACCGAGTAGGTTTTCAGAAGGTATCGTATTTCTCCCGGCTATATCAACAGCGTTTTGGTATATATCCAAGCCTGCGCATCAGCGAACAGAACGAAGCTTAGCGGTAGTCATTTAATGACAGCGCAGCAAATGACTACCTAACAAATACCTATAGTTGCTTCAGCACCAGTTTCCGCCAGCGTACTTTGATACCGCCACCATCGTGAATCTGGAGCGCAATGGACCCGTTGGCCGCGCCGATTTTAGCATCGTGCATATCAACCATTGGTTTGCCGTTCAGGTACGTTTGTACGTGGTCGCCCTGCACGCGCATGCGGAGCGTGTTCCACTCGCCTGGTTTCAGAATTGTTTCTTTTTCGGGTGGAATCTGTTCCAGCCAGCCCCGGCCGTATGATTCGTAAACGCCGCCGGTATCATGGTCTTTAGGGGCTACTTCAACCTGCCAGCCGCTGATCTTGGTGCCTTCGATCGATGACCGAAAAAAGACGCCGCTATTGCCGTTGGCTTCCTGCCTGAACTGCACCGACAGATCGAAATCCTTGTAGGTTTGCTCGGTGGCCAGGTAGCCGTATTGCTTGTCAGGGCCGCTTTCGCAGATCAGTTCACCATCGGCCACATACCATTTTTCGGTACCGTAGATCTTCCAGCCTGTTAGGTCTTTGCCGTTGAAGAGCGTTACTTTTTTAGCCGGAGCCATGGCCAAAAACAGGCCCGAGACGAGAAATGCAACGAAGAATCGAATCATAATATGAGTTTGTTTTAGGGTTGAGTGCCCTTCCTTTTCGGCCACCCAACCCTAAAACGTCAGACCCTGAACGGCCTACTCAGAAGCCTTCTTTTTCGTCTTCTTTATCTTTTTTCGGCTCTTTCTTCACTGGTTCCTTCTTGGCAACCACCGGTGCTTTTTTAGTCGTATCGGTTTTCGCTGCGGATTTGCCTTTAGCCACTGTCGGCTTTTTGACAGCTGGTTCGGCATCATCTGTGCTTACGTCTTTGGCCGGATCGGTTGCTTTTGCTGTCGCGCGGTTCGAGGTTGGTTTGGTCGCTTTTACCCCCTTAGCCGGTTTTGCTACGGGCGCCGCCTCTTCGTCACCACCAAAACCATCGGCTTCTTTGGCAACGGCTGTCTCGGCGGCAGTTGGCTTGGCCGGTGTTTTGGCCACAGGTTTTTTAGCTGCCGGTTTCGTCCGCACGCGATACTGCGACTCATAACGCTCTACAAACAGGGCTTTCTCGTCTTCAGTAGCTGGAACAATAGACAGGAGCGACTTGCTTTTGTTATTGTTGAGCAGGGCCGTGAGCTTGTCGTTTGTCTCTTGGTCTGATGTAATAATTGCCAGTTGTCCCGCGCCGCCATTGCCCGTTGGGTGGTAATCGTAAAAGGCCCACACCTCATCGGAAGCGGCCATATACAGGCTCAACTCATCACCGTTGCCTCCTTTACGGATTTCGATATACCCGTCCATCTGGGCGTTGATGTCCACATTTTGCAGATTCGATACACCCAGTTTGCCAATGCTGTAGAAAGCGTTGAACTTCTCAGACCAGCGGAGGTTTGTATTGGCCAGCACCAGCGCAGAATTCAGTTTCGGCGATGCCAGCGCCAGCGATACATGCTGGTTTTGCGCTTTGTTCCGATAGTCATCTACCGCTTTCTGACCAAGCAATGGCAGTAACTTGTCTGACAGTCGGTTCAGGTCGTCGTCGGCTGCTTCGCTGTTTTGTTCTTCCAGGTTGCCCTCTACCAGCTTGGCCGCAATGGCCGCGTTGATCTGCTCCGGTACGGCAAACGTCATGGCCAGCAGCGCATTGATCCGGTAGGCGGCGCTGTCTACGTTGACCCGGGCCGACCCACTGGCGAGCAGGTATGTGTTTGGCTTGCTGCTCATCAGGTTCATGGCCCCCCGGAAGGTCATAATGCCTTTGTCGTCGTTGAACAGGAAATTGCTCTCGAAATCGTCATTCAGCCCTTCGGTGCCCACTTTCGGACCAATCACGAAGGTTTTCTCTTTCTCGTCGTAGCGCATGACGCCCGTTGCCCGGAAGATATCATCGTCGCGGTTGTCTTCTTTGGGCGACAGGAACGACGGGTAAATGCCGGGGCTGCCGAAGCGACTCTGAATACCGGCAACCAGCAACTGCCCGCCTTCATTCCTGAGCTTATCATCAACCGGGATGTCGATTGTTTCAACCACGTTGGCCTTGAACGGAATCCAGCCACTGACAAGGTCGAGTCGTTTTTTCAGGAGTGGTTTCACGAAACCATCCAGACCAAGATCCTTTTCGGGAGCCTTCATCTGAATGTCGCCTTTGAACTGCATTTTCGAGGTCAGCATCAGCTTATCGTTCTCGTCAATATCGGCGCGGGCCACGGTGTAGTACGTGGTCAGCGGCTGTGTGCTGGCAGCAGACGCTTTTTTCTTGCCCGTCGTCTTTCCAACTGACTTACCCGGTGCAGCTGCCACTTTGGCGGCTTCTTTAAACTCGAAACTGCCCATTTTAATTGCCGATGTATCACCTTTCGCTTTGGCAAAAAGGTACGTGGCATCGCCGGAGAAACGGGTACGCGACGCGATCTGGATGTTACCATTTCGCAGGCGGTGGAACAACGAAACGGTGTCGAGCTCCAGCCGGGCATTTTTGAACGGTTGCATATCGCCGTTGCGCCGGATGGTCACCAGCCCTTTCTCGGGATAAATACGCGCATCGGCCGAGTTGATGTACGACACGCCGCTGATGTTCAGCGTCATTTTGTCGACGTCATACAAACCCGCGCCTGCGTTGAAGGTCAGTCCTTCCTGCTCTTCGCCGGTCGCTGTAAATGTGGAGGTTTTTACGTCGCCTTTCATGGCAATCGTTTTGCCCTTCATGTTCCACTGCGCCTTGCTGATGTTGGTGCGGTAAGCGGCGTATGGAAATTCCATGCTCGAACTCAGCGTATCGTCAATGGCCCGGTTATCGCGGTTAATGGCCAGATCGACAATGCCTTTTACCTGATCGAAATCAACGTCGATACCATTACCGAGCAAGACGGGCTTTGGCGCAATACCCTTGATATCGGCCATCGACTGGATTTTAAGCTTGGCATTATCGGCCTGGAAGCCATCTTTCCCAAACTTGATGCTTTCTGATTGCACTTCCGAGTCGGTTCGGGTCAGCAGGCCGTTTCCATACAGACCCGTAGCTCGTAACAGCAGGTTGCCTTCCAGTTTGGTAGTGCCGTTGAAAAAGGTGAAGCTGTTCTTCTGCGTGTTGATGACCATGCTATCTGCCTTGGGCCACCACTTCATCCCGAAATTAGCCAGGGCTACGTTAGGATAATAGGTTTGCGACGGAGCCGCCTGCGCTACCACCTTCTGGCCTTTCTTTGGTTTGGCCACCGCCACTTTCGTTGCCTGTGCTTCTACGATCTGCCCCGTTTCGCCGCTAGCCACCAGTGAGTCGGGCATAAATAAGATCTCTTTGTTCGACAAGGTCGCGGCCAAATGCACCAACTCGCCCGGCGCGTGAAGCCCGGTTTTATCCATGATCAGTTCGCCCGTTAGCTTCACTGTCGAGGCCGGTACGCCGTAGAGTGGGTACGTTGCTGCCTTGTGCGTGAAGCCCAACGTCTGGTCGGGCATGGTTTTCAGCTCGGTCTGGAAGGGCGGGAAAATGCCGTCGGAGTGGAACGTACCTACGAACGAAATATCACCTTTACCCACGCTGTCGTTATCAATGGCCGGAATCTTGAAGAATACCTTCCGATTATACCGCCGGTCGCCGCGCTCCTCCTGGTCGAAGTACACGGTCATGCCTTCGGGCATCACCAGCCGCTGCGTGGTCTTCTTCCCTTTCACTTTCCCCGACTTGTTATCGGCGGTGGCGAAGAAAACGGAGCCCGGTTTTTCGTACTTGATGTCGCCGCCAATCTCGTCGGTGCGCCCCTGATCGGCCAGTTTTTGCGGCGTAAAGGTGATCGACTCGATCTTGTTCATGTTCAGCGCGAACTTGTCGTAATCAAACGCCAGGTCGATGCCATTGTAGCGCATATTCCCCGATTTCATCTGCCCCGTAAACACCAGCGACCGGCCTTTGCCAATGCGCAGTGTTTTGTTGCTTGGCATGCCGTATAGCTTCAGCGAATCACTGATCGTGAACCGATCGACGCCCCGAACCGTCAGGAATTTTTCCTTGCTGCCCAGATCAATGGTGGCGTTATGAACCGAGTCGTTACTGTTGAAGAATGACTTGACCTCGAAATTATCGTAGTCGCGTTTCTCGTTGTAGGCCAGGATATACAGCGCTCCCTTGCGGCTCAGGCGCAGCATTTTCGTGCGTTCGTCCTGTTCCAGATAGCCTTCCAGCAGCATCCGCCCCAATGATCCGCGCAAGGCCTGTGCATTCACATTGGGCACCGACCGAACAATGTCATCATCAAGGAACGACTGCTGTTTTGTTTTGGTGATGTAGTTGCCGATGATCTGCAACGGGTGGAAACCGTAGTCGGTGGCAATGTCGGAGTAACGTTGTGGCTGGAAATAATCGAATGATTCGAGCCGGACGGGGACTTCGCGCTTGGCCCCGATCTGGTAAAAATCGACCTTCTGTTTGGGTACGTCCCAGCGAACTACTTCGGGCTGAATGAAAAACTTATGATACGTGTCGGAGAACGGTACGCGCCCATAGCCCGTGCGATCAATGCGGCTGAGCGACGCCACACGCATGGTCTTGTCGAATTTGAACTGAACAGCCGGGTGGGTTATTGAATCGGCCGAGTCGATGTAGCCCGTAAACTGCGCCACCGGCGCGGTGATCAACGAATCGCGAAACTCGAATTTGCGGCTAATGGCTTTAAAAACGGTCTTGCCCGCCCGATCGGCCACAGTAAGCAGGGCAGGTTGCCCATCGGCCGAGGCCCCAACCAGTTGCAGACCAGCCAGCGCCAGGCCGCCCTTATACGTGATGCCCGAGCCAAGGCCGGGAATGACTTCGTTGTTTCGGTACGAGGCAAAGCGCGGATACTGGTCAGGTACGTTGCTGAACCGTTTTTTGCTGAGGTATTCAAACACTCCCAGAATGGGTTTGGCCCCTTTCTCCATCGTCAGGCTTACGTCGTCGGCCTGGAGGCGTGGGTTCATCACTACCATGCTGTAGTTGGTGAGGGTAACGTACCTGTCTTCGCGCCCCTGCAGGGCCCAGGAGAACGTACCGCCTTTACCTACCCAGATACCCTCTTTCAGGATGAAATCGCCCGAGGTGCTGTTTACCAGGGCCGAATCGCCGTTGGCCACAATGGCCAGAAACGCATTGTTGAGCGTAACAACTGCCCCCGTTGCCGCCGGAATGGGGCGTCGCTGAATGGGTTTATACAGCACGCCAATCTCTCTGGGTCTGGTCGTATCAATGCCCACGGGGGCATCCCATCCGTCGAAGTTGGAAGACGCCGCTACGGTTGCCGTTTCCGACGTGGCAGGCGACGTACCTGTGGTGCCCTCGGGCGCGGTGGCGCCTGCTTTGTCGATCCAGCGGAAGGAGAACGTACCACCGAGCAGGAACGTCTTGTTGAATTTGGCTGCGTATAGCTCGCGATGTTGCAGAAACGCGCGAGCGGCGTCCATCACGCGGGCAAACGCTTTCGGGTCGTTCAGGGCAAATTGCTTTGCGGCCACCGTCAGCAGGTTATCAATATCGGGGGCGTTCACGGCTGGCTTGGCCGTGTAAACAATATGATACAGTGAAGCGAGCAGCGGCGAAAAATGAGCCGCAGGCTGATAGCGTTTCTGGTTCATCTGTCGGCAAAGCGCCACGAGCCGGTCGCGTTGCGACGCCGTCAGTGTTGATTCGCCCCAGAGCGATTCAAAATCCTTCTCGACCTGCAACGTCGCTGGCCCACCGGTGGCCATCAGCTTTTGCAGGTCGGGTAGAAACTGGTCTGCTTTGTCCGACAGTTTTACGTTCTGGGCCTGCCCCAGCAAAGGCAGTAGTAAGCAGAGTAAACAGGCTATTCGCTTCATTGTGAAAAAGTCATTGTGCGTGGCGTCATTATGCTACGCTGTCATTAGGTGGTCGTTACGCGGTGCCGTAGTTGATTGTCATTCGGTGTTTCGCGACAAATGACTGCTTACTGACAACGTAGCATAACGACTATTTCATAAACAGCACCGACGCCCATTGGTTGCGCGTCAGTTGGGTACCTATCGATAAGCCCGATTCAACCGCTTTCCGGATAATGTCGGGTGCATCATGTTCGTAAAAGCCACTCACCAGCAACTGGCCACCTTCTTGTAAATGAGAAACATAGGCTGGTATTTCGGCCAGCAATACGTTTCGGTTAATGTTTGCCAATACGATATCGAACCGCTCGTTGGCTGGCACGCCTTCGATGGTGCCGCCAAAGACACGTACCTGGGGGCAGTGGTTCAGCGCCGCATTCTCGATGGCATTCTCTACCGCCCACTCTTCAATGTCGAACGCCAGCGCGTCGGTTGCGCCGAGTTTCACCGCCAGGATCGCCAGAATGCCGGTTCCGCTTCCCACATCGAGCACCGTTTTTCCGGCATGATCGAGGCCAAGCTGGTGTTGCATCATCATGTGGGTTGTTTCGTGGTGCCCTGTTCCGAACGACATTTTCGGGTTGATCAGCAGGTCATACGTAAACGCGTTGTCTGGTTCGTGGAATGACGCCCGCACCCGTACCGATTCGGGTCCCGACGCTGTTTCTGTAACGACTTCGATGGGCTGGTAGTTTTGTTCCCATTCGGCGTTCCAGTTCTTCTTTTCTAACGAAGTAACGGTATAGGCTATTGCCGTTTGCGCCTGATAACGAGCAATCAGTTCGGCCACTTCGTCGGCGTCGAAATCGTCCTCAGGAATGTAAGCGTTCAGGCCCTCGTCGGTCTCAGTAAATGACTCAAAACCAAGTTCGCCCAGCTCGGCAGTAAGGATGTCGGCAAAGTCGGGCGAAAGCGTAAGCTGTAGTTCGATGTAGTTCATACCGTAAAGGTACGGTGATGAGCAGAACCAACCGATTTGAGCGCCAGAAGCGTAACCGCCTGCGCTTAGTAATTATTTCTTGACGAACTGATTGGCGCGAATATTCTGCGCGGCCAGCGTGGCCGTTTCCAAAATCCGGTTAGCGCGGGTTTCGGGACGTTTGGCCGTCAAAATCCATTGCAGAATACCCTGCTTTACTGATTTAGGGAACGCGGAAAAGTGTTTTTCGGCCGGGGGAGTAGCGGCCAGGGCTGCCTGCAAATCGGCAGGAATGATCACCGCTTCTACCTCGTCGAGGGCGGTCCAGGTGCCGGTTTCTTTGGCTAGATCGATCATGCGCTGCCCGGCGGGTGTCATCAGCCCCTGCTCGATCAGTTGGGCCACGCGGACCTTGTTCAGGCCGCTCCAGTTGCTGCGCGGTTTGCGGGGGCAATAGTAGAGGAGCGATCGCTCGTCGTCGAATTTATTAGGTTTGCTGTCGATCCAGCCGAAACAGAGCGCTTCCAGAACGCTTTCGGCGTAGGTGATGGTGGGTTTGCCGGTGGCTGCCTTGTAGCTCATCAGCCACACACCTTTCGAGCTGGCGTGGTTGGCCATCAGCCAGTTGCGCCATTCGGCCCGGCTATGAATGGCAACGATCGGAACCCCGTCTGTATGGACCATTGGTATAGGTACGTTGTTTTGCCGTTAATTTACGGAAAGGAAGGAGGAAAGGGAGAATGGAAGAAAGGGAAATGGTTCGCTTAATCATATAGTCGCCTTAGGCAGAGCATTCCCCTTTCCCACTTCCTCCCTTTCCCCTTTCCTCCCTTTCCCCCTTCCTCCATTAATGGGTTCAATTCAACGCCAGACTATACTTGGAACCGGCTTCTCCTACGCGGGTATCCTTGTCGGGTTTCTAACGACCGGGCTGTTACTACCCACCGTGCTGGAACCGGACCAGAATGGCCTCATTCAGTTGTTGATGAGCTACGCCATCATCCTGACGCAATTTGCCAATCTGGGTATTAACGGAGCTGGTGGCCGGTATTTTCCGTATTTCCGAAACTACGAGCGCGGCCACGGTGGCTTTTTGCTGCTGTCGCTGAGCCTGTCCATCATTGGCTTTTCTCTGGCAACAGCAGCCGTGCTGGTGTTTAAAGACCAGATTCAGGCGGATAATCAGGCGAAGTCGGCCCTATTTTCAGAGTACTACCTATTGCTGTTGCCGCTGACCTTCGCCACCCTGTTTTTCAACCTGTTCGACAATTACGCCCGCCTGCTCTACGACAGCGTAACGGGTACGTTCCTGAAGGATTTTTTACAGCGGTTTATCTTTCTTGGCGTTGTGCTCGCCTACTGGCAGGGGCTGATCAGTTTCCCCATGATGCTGGCTGGCTGGCTGAGTTCGTACCTGATTTCGTTGCTGCTCATGATGGCCAGCCTGATCCGTGATGGGCACTTCATGCTGGCGCCCCGCCACCTCAACTTTCCACCCGATTTGCGGCGGTCGCTGTTTCGCTACGCCGGACTCACCCTGATGACGGGGTTATCAACACAGGTTATCCAACATGTGGATAAACTGATGATAAACGAGATGAAAGGCTTGTCGAGCACCGGTGTTTACGGGATCAGTGCTGCATTCGGGTCGGTTATTGCGGCCCCGGCTACAATGCTTTACAAGGTGTCGGGGGTGGTGATTGCTGATGCGTGGAAGACTAACAACATGGCCACGATTCGGTCGGTCTATCAAAAAAGTTGTCTCAGCCAACTGGTCATTGGCTGTCTCGCTTTCGTAGGCATCGCCGCCAACCTGCCCAATATTTTCCAATTTTTAAAACCTGCTTATGAAGCGGGCTACTTTGTCATTCTCTGGCTGGGATTCGGCAAACTGGTCGACATGGCAACGGGCGTTAACGGGCAAATTCTGGGTACGTCGCGACGGTACGCCTGGGATTCGGCGTTTAACATTGGTATGGTGATCATCACGATTGCCATCACGCCAAGCCTGATACGTGCTTACGGTATAGAAGGGGCGGCCATTGGGGCAGTTATAGCTACGGTGCTGTTCAACGCCGCCCGAACCGGATTTGTCTGGTACGTATTTGGTTTTCAGCCGTTTAGCTGGCGTAATGGTGCGGTGGTAGTGCTCGGCGCTGCGGTTTGGTTGTTGGCTTCGCTACCACCTTATCTAGCTGGGAGTAAGGTACTTGTCATCACAGATATTGCTGCACGGTCGGCCGGTATTGTGGTGGTGTATCTGGGTACGTTGCTGGCTCTTCGCCTATACCCCGACCTGAACGCCTTACTGGTTCGTTTGTGGGCCTCGCGTGGCCTCATAAACCGCCGTTAACAGTGCTTCCTCCGCCAACCCGAAGGGTAATCCACGTCGGCCAACCGTTTCGCGGGCCACGTACATGGCTTTGTCGAGGCGGTAATCGGAAAAGCCTTCGGCAGCACCACCCCACGAAAAGGAGGGAATATGCTTGGGCTGAAACCCCGCCCCAAACACGTTCACGTTGACACCCACCACGGTGCCGGTATTAAACAGCGTACTGATACCTGATTTAGTAAAATCGCCCATCATCAGTCCGCAAAACAGCCGCCCCGTATCTTCCAGCTGATCGGTAGCGTAGCTGTGTAGCTTTACGTTGGTGTAGTCGTTTTTCAGGTTCGAGTTATTCACGTTGGCCCCCAGATTACACCATTCGCCAATGACTGAGTTGCCCAAAAAACCGTCGTGCGCTTTGTTGCTGTAACCGAAGAAAACGGAGTTGCCCACTTCGCCGCCCACTTTGCAAAATGGACCGATGGTGGTGTTGCTCCGCATTTTGCCGCCCCAGTTCACCGTCGAATTATCGCACAGGGCAAACGGCCCGATCATGGTGGTACCTTCGCTAATGGTGGCGTTTTTACCAATATAGATCGGTCCGCCTTCGGCATTCAATACCGACGCCCGGATCGTGGCACCTTCCTCAATAAATAGATTTTCGGCTCCGTATACCGCCGTATGCGGGTCGGTCATCGGGGCAGAGGTACGTCCGGCTGTTATCCTGGCAAAATCGGCCCGAATCTGATCGCCATTCAAGGCGAATATGTCGGGTAATTGCCGCAGGATAACAGGCGTTTCGGGCGTTGGGACAGGAAAAAAACCGGTTGCGTTGGGTGCTTTATCGAGGTTGTAACTGGTGCGAACGGCAATCAGGGTCTGATCTGTAGTGAGTAGCGCCTGCCCGTCGGTCAGGGTTCGAATGGCAGCGACCAGTGCATCTGTTGGACAAACAGCCCCGTTGATGTACAGGTTATCCGTGCCCGCAACGTGAGGGAATTTTGGTTGTAGGTAAGACTCTGTCAGGTGAGAAACCGGGTTTTTCAGCCAATTTTCCCATTTTTCGGTAATGGTCCAGATACCCATACGAATATCAGCTACCGGTCGGGTAAAGGTAAAAGGCAGTAAAGCCGTCCGAATGGTTGGCTCATCGAAGAGAATATAATTCATAGGGCAAAGATACAGGCGACGCTGCTTTCCTTGACCTAGTTAGTTTCTGTGTTGATTAATCAAATATCCCTTGGTAGATGTGTAGGGGCAACCTATCGTGGTTGCCCCTACACATCTACCAAGGGATCAAACAGATCAACCCCTATCAAAACAGCCATTACAAGCGCCAGTCGACGCGGTGGTGGAAGAGGAGGAAGACAAACAGAACGACCCATAGCACATCGACGAAATGCCAGTAGAGGGTGACGAGCTTGATTTTTAGCTGATTAGGCGGGTTGACGCTGTAAACAAATGATTCGACGTAGGCGCGTCGGCGCAGTGCTTCGAGCAGCGTAATGGTAATGAAGATCAGACCGATCAGGATGTGCAGCAGGTGAAGCCCGGAGATGATATAGACAAAACCGCCGGCGGGGTTCCCTTCCAGACCAACCCCCGCCCGGGCCATCTGTCGCCAGCCCCAGCCCTGTAGAAGAATAAATAACGTACCCAACACCAGCGTCGTTGCCATGTTGATCCGGTACACCGAAAACTGTTCGTGCCTGAATGCCCGGTTGGCGTTATGTAGTGTGAGGCTGCTCAACAGAATAACCAGCGTACTCATTACGAACACGTTGGGCAGGGCGACATCAGACCAGCCGGGACCGGTTTGCCGAACAATGTATATTCCCAGCAGGACCGTGAACAGCAATACGCTACCCCCAATACCCAGCCACACCATAAACCGGAACGGCTCCCGCCGCTTTGTCAGTCGACTCATATTGTCTGTTTGCTGTTTACTGTTTACTGTTTTCCGCTGCTCTGCTGTCTATAACACTTGTGTTTTGAGCAGAGCAGCGGAAAACAGTAAACAGTAAACAGCAAACTATTTATAATTTATCACTCCAGACCGTATAACGCGAAAAAACATCACTTCTCTCCGGTGGTGCCGAAAAAATGCCGTAGACCGTTGAACCGCTGCCGCTCATGCTGGCATAAATAGCTCCCAGATCATACAGATGCTGTTTTATGCTGGCCAGGATGGGGTACTTTGGGAATAAACTATCCTCGAAATCATTGTGAACGTTGCCCCGCCACGTCTCGATTGGCCTTTCCAGCAAGGTACGGAGCGGTATGGCAGGCTGGCGGGGTGTTACACCGGCATAGGCCTCGGCGGTTGAAATAGCCAGATCGGGGTATACGAGCAGGCTATAATAACCCGTCAGGTCAAGGGCAATTTCGTCAAACACATCCCCTTTCTCAACGCAGTACTGTGGACGGTTCTGAATAAAAAAAGCGCAGTCGCTGCCCAGTTTCCGGGCGTACGCTTCGCGCTGATCGACCGTCAGGTTCAACTCAAATTGGGTATTGAGCAGGTTGATCGTGGCTGCAGCATCGGCCGAGCCACCGCCGAGGCCCGCACCGATGGGAACAACTTTATGCAAATGCATCTGAACCGGCGGCAGAGCATGATCGGCCCGAAGCAGTTCGTAGGCCCGCACACACAGGTTATTGGCCAATACAGCATCCGAATCGTCGGCGGCCCGGCCCGGAATGGGCAAGCCGCTGGTACTGAAGGCGAATGTCGAGGCAGGAATGATTTCCAGCGCATCAGACCAGCCAACGGGGTAAAATGCCGACAGCAGGTTGTGAAAGCCGTCGGGCCGACGTTCGGTCAGTTGCAGACCAATGTTGATTTTACAGGCAGGAAAGGCAATCATAGGGCGAAGATAAGGCAGGAACGCGGGTCTTTTTCGGGCAGTTTGGCCCTGTGCCGCCGGTGTATACCTTTGCCGGTATGAGCGACTTCTTTATCTATCTCCGCCTCGGTTTCGATCACATCACCGATCCCAGCGGTTACGACCATATTTTGTTCGTTATCGCCCTTTGCGCCGTGTATACACTGGGACAATGGCGGCAGGTGCTCATTCTGGTCACAGCCTTCACCATCGGGCACTCGATTACGCTGGCGCTGGCCACGCTGAACCTGATCACCTACAGGACGGCGCTGATCGAACTGCTCATTCCGGTCACCATTCTGATCACAGCCATCACCAACTTCTTCTACCAGGAACCTAAATCGCGCTCGCTGGCCATGAGCCGGAAAGAGAAACAGCCGTGGCGGTACGCGCTGGCGCTCGCTTTTGGCCTAATTCACGGTATGGGATTTTCAAATTACCTGCGAAGTCTGCTTGGTCGCGAAGCCGACATCATCAAGCCATTGCTGGCGTTCAATATCGGCCTTGAACTCGGGCAACTGGTCATCGTTGGTATCGTACTCTCTATAACGTACCTGGTGTTAAACATTATCCAGAGTAGCCGCCTCCGCTGGACGTTGATTGTGTCGGGTATTGTGGCCGGTATGGCTATTTCGCTTATCATCAACAACCCACTCGTTGCTAAGTAGGGCGGGAAACTAAAAGAAAAGCAGCTTCTTGCGGCGGTACACATGATGCAGGTCGGCCTCGAACAGCGTGTACGGATCCTGATAAAACTGCATGAAGTCGGCTACGCTGGCCTGGCCGGGGTAGGGGGCGTAAAAGTGTGTTGGGCTGCGCGTATCATTTCGCCAAACGAGCACATACGCCAGCTTCATTTTTTCCGCTTTCAGGGCTTTGAGCAACGTGTTAGTCCACCAGGTTGTGTTGGGAATCGACTCCAGCCCGGTTTCGGTGAAGGCGGCTAGTTTACCTGCTTTTTCGGCGTAGTCCGACACGATCTTGAGCTTGGTAATGCCCGCCTCTATGTTGTATTGGCCGTTTCGTCCGAAATCGGCGTAGTTATCAACGCCTACCATATCGACCCACTCATCGCCGGGGTAACGGTCCAGGTATTGTGCTTCGGTGCGAAACAGGCAGTCGGGCGAGAACGTGTAGATGAAGTTATGCACCTGCAGGCTGTCGCGCAGGTACGTTACCGTAAAGCGCCAGAGTGCCGTGAACTCTTCTTTCGAGCAGTGTGGTTTGCCCCACCAGAACCAGCCGCCGTCGAATTCGTGATAAGGCCGGAACAGCATCGGAACCAGCTTGCCGTCAGCCCCTTTTGTCGTGTTGGCCAGGTCAGCTACCGTTTTCAGAATGTCCTTGTACTGTGGGTGGTGCGACCCACCCGGAATAAGGTCAGGCACAGCCGGAGCCGACACCGAATCTTTCCAGTAAAAACCCGTTTTCGGCGTCACAGGGTTCGCGAAATGCCAGGCCACTGTCGTCACCCCACCCCGGTCATAGGTGGCGGCGATGTCTTTCCGTAACGATGCTTTCGTGCGCTCAATCGCTTCCGCTGGCCGACCGGATAACCCGCTGAAATCAACGCCAATCACCGCCGGGTGCGACCCACTCACCGATTTTACATCAGAGCGATTGGCGTCGCCCGTCCAGCCGTGGCCGTATTCGGTGGCGTGCTGATGCCCGAACATGATGTGCTTCCGGGCTAGCTTGCCCAGGTTGTGATACAGTGCTTTCGTTTCCGTCGTCGCGTTCTGATCAATGAGTTTGGGCTTCGGCGCCGCCTGGCTAATGATGGTTACGAGTAAGGCAAGTTGAGTAAAGAGGAGGGCACGCATTGATTGATAAAGAGGAAGTTTTTAGTGACGTTGATTTTTTTGTCATCCCGAATAATGAGGGACCGTGGCGTTCTGATCAATAGTGCCAAGCACATTCGCGAGGAACGCCACGATCCCTCATTATTCGGGATGACAAAAGGACTTACTACCGCCCCGACACCGACGAGGAATTGTCTTTCTTGAACAGAATCCAGTCGACGAGGAGCATGTTTTTGTCTTTGACCTCATCGTTGCGGAAGACGAGGTAAATGTCCTGCACCCCGCTGGTAGGAGCAATCGGTGCCGTTACGGTTTGCCAGCCCGGACCCTTCACACCCGATGGAGAATTGGCCGCTGATACGGTCGCCGTGCCTAATATCTTACCCGCTGGCGACTGGGTACGTATCTCGATGCGGCCGCCACGCGACGCTACCGTGGCGGCACTGATATCCAGCGCGCCGATAGTAGTCAGGTCGATGCCTTTGAAGGCGATAAACGAACCGTCTTTAATGTCGCCGATCCAGCTTTGGGTGCTGCCGTCCTGATGTTTCCGGTCAACGCCCGTGCCCAGTTCATACGCTTCGGCCTGTACGCGTGGGTTCCGCAGGATCATCAGTTTACGACCCGTCAGCGGACCGGTAACCGGGTTGCCTTTATCCGTGTAGCTCGCCGAAATGACGTAGCTGCCTGTTTCGTTGCCGCCCGAGTGCTGCGTCAGTGGGTACGTTCCCTGCAAAGGCAGGCTCTTCGGGGCTGCATCGGTTAGCGACAGGATGTACCGGACCATTTCGCCCGTTTCGGCTTCAGTATGCTGGGGGTGCGCCGACATCACGTTCTTGCCCCAGTTACCGTTACCACCCGTAATGATCTTCTTCGCCAGCATATCCACCGCCGATTCACCCGCCGGATGATAGCGCTTCGACACCTCCATCAGCGCGGGGCCGATTGATTTGGCACTCATAGCATGGCAGGCTTTGCAATCGCTGTTGTTCAGCAACTCTTTGCCGCGCAGGTTTTTCACTGAGCCATCGCCATTTTGGTTCGACGTCAACAGGGCCAGGTCTTTGCCTTCGGCGAGGTAATCCACCGCGAATTTCACCTGCTTCGGCGTGATGCCTTTGGCCAGCGTACCATCTTCTTTGTCTTTCACCGATACGGTGTAGGCCAGTGGCGTTTTGTCGAAGTAGAAGCTGCGGTTCCCTTTCACCGCCACGTCGACCTGCGGCATTTCGTTGCCTACTTTGATGGTCAGTTCCGTCGTAGCCTTTTGTCCTTCGGCGTCGGTAACCGTCAGTTTCGGCTTGTACACGCCCGGTTTAGCGTAGGTGAACGAGGGTGCCACCGCCGTTGATTTCTGGCCGTTGCCCGACTCCCACAGGTACGTTAGCTTATCGCCCCGGTCATAATCGAACGACTCTTTGGCTGATAGCACTGCCGTTAACGGAGCCGCACCAACCGTTTTCGAGACGTTTACTTTTGCCACCGGGCGGCGGTTGCCTTCCGTGTATTCAATGCGGATCAGCTGCGAATCGGGGTTGCGGGCGAAGTAGTTCATGCCGTAAGCCAGCACATACATGGCTCCGTCTTTGCCGAATTTCATGTCGATAGGCTTCGACACGAACGAAGTAGGCAGGAACGATTCGATCTGTTTCAGGTCACCGTTGTCGGCATAGGTCAGCACCTTGATCCAGTTGCGGGCCCATTCGTAGATGAACTGCTTGTTGGTATAATAGGCTGGCAATTTCACCGCCGACTTGTACTCATTGGCGTAATAAAACGGCCCGGCCATGGCTGACCGTGACCCGGTGCCCAGCATCGGGAACTCGTTCGATTTGTCGTACGGATACCAGATCATGGCTTTCTGCGCGGGGGGCAGGTTCTTGGTGCCGGTGTTGTTCGGCGAATCGTTGATGGGTTGATCGGGGTTGTAGAGCGCACCGGTCTTATTGGTGGCGAAGTCGAATTTGGCGTACGGTTTGTTATCGCCCACGAAATACGGCCAGCCGAAGTTGCCCGGTTTACGCGCCTGATTCCACTCGTCCTGGCTTTTTGGACCACGTTCACTAGCCACGCCGCCATCAGGTCCAACGTCGCCCCAGTACAGGAAGCCGCGCTTGTCGACCCAGATCCGATACGGGTTGCGGGCACCCATCACATAAATTTCAGGCTTGCCCTGCGACCCGTCTTTCGGGAACAGGTTGCCATCTGGAATGGTATACGAACCATCGTTTTCGACATGGATACGCAGGATTTTGCCGCGCATATCATTGGCGTTGCCTGACGATTTCTGCGAATCAAACGGCGCACGTCCCGGACGTTCGTCGAGCGGCGAAAAACCATCCGATTCTTTCGAACTGGTGTTGTCGCCGGTCGACAGATAGAGGTTTCCGTCTGGTCCGAAGTAGACATTACCCGCCGAATGGCAGCAGGTTTCGCGCTGAACGGGCACCTGCATCACCACCTTCTCTGAACTCATGTTCAGGCTGTCGCCGGTGAAGACGAATCGCGACAGGTTCTGCACGGGCTTCGAGCCAACTGGCGAATAGTACAGGTAGACGTAGTGGTTCTGGTCGAATTTGGGGTCGAGTTCCATGCCCAGCAGGCCGTCTTCGTAGTTACCGGTGATATGAACGGGCAGCTTATTGATCGTCTTCGTCGCCTTAGCCGTTGGGTCATACAGTTTGATCATGCCTTTGCGCTCCACGAACAGCACCCGTCCGTCAGACAGCACTTCCATCTCGATCGGCTCGTCCATGAACGATTCGAGAATGGTCGACGTAAAGCGGTTTTCCTCCGGCACGCGGTTCGAATGGGCGGCGCGGTAGTTCAGCGCCGAGCCTTCCTGAATGAATTTGACTCCCTCTACCAATGACTTCGCCAGACTCTCATCGGCAAAGCCGTTGGCGCCCGTTGCCATATAGAACACACGGCCCCCGTCGAACGGTTTGCCGATAGAGAACGGGGCTTTCGAGGGCTGAATCTGGTTGGCCGCCAGCATATCCTGGTACCAGGCCCATTGGTATTTCGTGAAACCGGGGGTGTTGATGAAGCCCAGTCCGCCACCCGCCTGCACGAAGCGTTCAATGTCGGCCTGCTGGTTCGTGAAGAGCACATCTTCCGATGTGTTCAGCAGAATAATGGCCCGGTAGTTCTTCAGCGAATCTTCCGTGATATAGTCGCCGTTGGTCGTGGTGTCGACGTCGATGCCTGCTTTCTCGGCAAGGGTCATCAACGTACCTGCCGCCGCTGCCGCCGCCTGCTGATTATCCACGTTTTTCGAGAAGATCAGCACCTTGTCGGTCTTTTTGCTGGTCCAGCTCATCAGCAGCACAAGCAGCAACGCGCTGAACGCTGAGGCGATAAATGGACGAAATGAGTCTTTACTAGTAGTCATAAAGTTGACAGGGAAGTTGGTTGTATTTACGCGGTTTATCGTTGTCGCTTGCCTGTGGCGAGTGACAACGGTCTTAATCAAACCTGGCATTAGCCGTTACGCCGGGCCAGGTATCGGTGCGGAACGAGTTGGCGGGCAGGCCGTCTGAACTGAACAGATTGGCGTCATCCGGCGAATCAGACCAGGCATACCGTACGGAAACAGGTTTTGGCACCTTCGGGCTTGATATGATAACGGTATTGCCCTGGATCGCAGCCGTGGCGTAGTGAAAAACTTTATCCTCGCCGGCAATCTCGAAGCCTCTTACGTACCCGTATTTGTCTTTTGCCATCAGCCCATTGCCCACATGCTTGAACGTGACGGTAGCTTTATTACCATCGAACGTCACGCCTTCGTACATGGGCGAGCTGTAATTGATGTTCTGCCCATAATCGAGCTTCAGGGCGTTCAGGGCCAGGCGGTGGCCAACGTCCTGCTTGTTGGTGGGGTGAATATCTTTCGGGTTACCCACGTCGGTGATCACGGCCATACCGGTTTTGGGCAGGCTCAGCGTCATGGTCTGGGCTTCGCGCAGTTCGGCCCAGCCGCTGCCCTGATTGCTGCTGTTGTTCGCTCCGTATTCCGTTAGCTGGACAAAGTAGAACGACATATCCTGACCGAATTTCTTCCGCCAGTCGGTGATCAGCAGTGGAAACGATTGCCGGTACTGATACGATCGGCCCGCGTTGGTTTCGCCCTGATACCACAATACGCCGCGCATCGCCATCGGCTCCAGCGGAGCAATCATGGCGTTGTAGATACTGATGGCTACGTTGTTCATGAACCGTTTGTACTCGTGCTTTTCGGCAAAGGAGGGCATCAGGCGCCACTCGCCGCCCAGGCTGATCCGTTGCAACGGGTCTTCAACATACAGGTCGGCGGCCGATCCTTTCAGACCCACGCCGTACCAGTTCGGGTTAGCCATGTTGCCCAGCTTTACCACGATTTTGTTCTCACCGGCTTTCCACGTACCTGCCGGAATGGTCAGCTTCCGCACACCCTGAACGGTACCCTCCGATACCAGCTTTCCGTTGATGTAAACCCTGGTGGGGCTGTCGTTTTCGGCCAGCGCCAGGGTCGTCTGTTCGGTCGCCATTTCCTCTGGAAGCGTCACGATTTTAGCCATGTAGCCCTGTCCCATGAAGCCGCGCATGTCTTTCCATTCCCACTGACCAATGGCATCTGATTTACGCCAGCCCGCAAACGTGTAGCTGGGGTCGAGGTACTTGGCTTCATCGGCGGCGGTCAGGTTGGTGGGTACCTGCAGGTTCTTGCGAAGCTTCAGGTCAATAATGCTGTCGGCGGCGGACCAGTTGGTGGGCAGGTTCTGGATCGTGGGCCGAAGCTCGTCGTTGCTCATCATGCCTTCTTTGCTGATCCAGCCTTCTACCTGCGAACCTCCCCACGACGAGTGCACCAGCCCGATCGGGATGTTCAGCTTCTGGTACAGTTCACGGGCGAAGAAAAAGCCGACCGCCGTAAAGTCGCCCACGGTTTCGGCCGAGGCCAGTTGCCAGGCTCCCGCTTTCAACTCCTGCTGTGGTGTCAAAGCCAGCTCATGATCGACCCGGAGGTGGCGGATCTGCGGGAAATTGGCGTTCTTTTTTTCTTTCGCGAAGTTATCCGACTGCTTCACCGTCCACTCCATGTTCGACTGGCCCGAACACAGCCACACCTCGCCAATCAGCACGTCGCCCGCCGTGGCCGAACCCGATTTAGCCGTTGCTGCCAGCGTATGCGGACCACCCGCTTCGAGGGGCGCAAACCGGACCAGCCATTTACCAGAATCGTCGGCTTTGGCCTGCTGTTTTTGTCCGGCCATCGTCACGGTCACGGCTTCACGCGGCTTGGCCCATCCCCAGACCGGAATCGGTTTTTGCCGTTGCAGCACTACGTGGTCGGTAAACAACCGTGCCATACGTACCTGGCCAAAGGCGGCTCCGCTGATGAGGAGAAAAAGGAAGAGGGGAAAACGGGTTTTCATTTCGGGGAATGGGGTATCGTCTGTATACTTTCACGTGCTGTGTAGTGCGCAGTGAGTTGCTGACGCGTGTCCCTTCGACTCCGCTCAGGGTGACAGGAAACCCAGGTATGTTCATGACGACCTTGAGTGAGATTGTCACCCTGAGCGGAGTCGAAGGGCCACGCGTCAGCAACTCACTGCACAGCGCGTCAACAGCAAAAGCCTATTTCTTCGCCGTACTACCGCCCACCTTACTTTGCAACGCTTCCAGCGCGTTTGCCAGGTAGACAAGCGGTGCGTTCCAGTTGATGGCGATTTCGTTGGAGGCGTACGAACAGTCGTTGTCGAGATAGACTTCGTCGGCGATGGTTGTCGTGTAGCCGGCGCATTTGTCCTGACGCGCGGCGTTGGCGTTGGTGCCACCCGACAACAGGCCCGGAACGGGCGCCTCGATGCCATCAGCCACGGAGGGGCGGTGATGCGGGTGCATGGTTGTTTTGCTACCGAAGCCCGTCACAAACGAATACCCAACGGCGTTGCGACCCAGCAGGTAATCCATGTTGGCGAGCGCCGCATTCAGGTACGTTTCGTCGTTCGTAAGCCGGTATGCCTGGATCAGTGCGATGCCCTGATTGGCTGCAACAGCGCTGCTGCCCCAGATATAGTCGCTGGCCGTTTTGCCCATTGGCGTTTGAAAAGCCTGTTTATCAACGTCCTGCCGGAACTGATCGGCCAATTGGGTGATGTGGCTTTTCAACTTGGGCATATCCTGCTTGCCGCGTGGCGTTAGCTGATCGCTCAGGCGGGCCAGCGAGTAATACGCCAGGGTACGTACCTGCGGCCAGGAAGGCAGCGGCGTTTTATCGTCGGGGAACAAGTTGACGGCGGTGTAATACGTGTCGTCTTTGGTGGTCAGGTACAATTCGGCAGCGGCCCAGATCCATTCGTCACTGGCGTCGCGGTCGCCGTAGGTGCCGGTCACCACGTCGGGTTCGAACTCCTTGTTCATCGCATCCTGATTATATAGTGCGTTGGGATTCTGTTTGGCCCACTTCCAGGCGTTCACCGCGGCAGCTTTGCAGGAATCAGCCAGGCCGGGAAGCTCGCGGTTATATGCCTTGAAAACCCGGGCCGATTGCGCCATCACCGCGGCAAAGTCAAGGGCGGCAGTTACGCTTTTCTGCACGACATACCGCTCGGTGGGCTTTACCTTGTCGGGCATCTCCATGCCATCGAATTTGGCGTTGGTCAGCTTGTGGTACACGCCTCCGTCGGCCGGGTCCTGCATGGTCATCATCCAGCGCAGGTTCCAGAGCGACTCGTCGAGCAGATCGGGGAGCTTGTTTTTGCTCTCGGGAATGTTGGTCGTCAGGGTCTTGCAATAGTCGGGAAAGTCTTCGTAGAGCGACAGCAACGTACCCATCGAAATGCCCGAGTTGACGATGTACTTGTTGTAATCGCCCGCATCGTACCAACCCCAGGGCGACGAGATCACCGTACCGGCCGGACGGCTGGCCGACGCTGCCGACGGGTGAATCAGCACGCGGTTGTCGGGGTGCCCGGCTGGCCGATGCCATTGCCCGGCATAGTTCTCCGGCAACTCGGTCGAAGCGCGTTGATAGTAAAAGCCTTTAAGCGCACCAACTGCCACGTCGTGATGAACAGATGGCTTAATTGTAAACGGGTACGAGTGGCCCAGGCCAGGTACGTTCACTACATATGTACCTGTGGTGCGGAGGGCAGAAAAATCGGCCGTGCGCGCCATCTTGCCGGAAATGGCATTTTTACGTGGCTCGCTCAGCATACCAGCGAACAGCACTTTTTTGCCGTCGGGAGTCGTCACCTGGAAGGGTTGGGCCGAGCCTCCCTGTTCGTCTACGATGATGGCTACTTTGGCCGCATTCGGGTAAAACCCGATCTGGTTCAGTCGAACGCGATCAGACGACCCGGTAGCGGCTGTTGGCTGCGCGTTGATTTGCTGGGCAACAAACAAACAGCCGATCAGGAGCTGGTTGCGGAGAAAAGTCACTGATTGATTCATTCGTCAGGTTGTAGAGGTGTTTTGGTATGCAAGTGGTGTTGACCTGGTCGACGGGAGTTCGTCTCTGATCAGAAAGCACATGTTGGTCGACCAGGTCAGGCCCTACACCTGCGAGTAGGGGAGAGGCTCCAGAAAAACCCGGACAATTTGTGAAACGGTATTAGCATATTCTGCCGCGGCCGACATGCGTTTCCAGTCAGGGTTATTGCCAAATTCTTTCCAGTTGGCGTCGCGTTCGGCCATGTCTTTGAACGTAAGCATATAGGTCAGGCAGGGCATATTGCCACCCGCAACGACTTCGCCGAAAAACACGGGGTTGAGTTTCGTCTTGTAAAAGACGGGCAGCTCGTCTACGTTAAACATTTTCACTTTTCTACGAACGGCATCTTCCGAGTAGCCTTCGTAGGTACGTAATTCAAAAATGCGGCTCTCCTGTTTGGGAATCACGATGGCGGGTAAGGCATCAAACGCATTCAGAATCGTGGTCGAGTAACGGACGTAAGGTGCTTTTTCGGGTGGCAAGGCATCGTATTTGGCACGTACCTGCGCATACGACGAATCGGCTGATAGCCGGGTGGCTGAGCTACCGTAGGCCTCCCACGAGGCATGCGGAATCAGCACGTAGGTTTTGGCTGGCTCAGGCTTACCCATTTCGCCAAACACGCCCACGTTTTTTACGCCGAGCCGGTTCAGAGCTGGTATCAGGCCTTCTTTCAGATAGCTTTCCAGATTAGCCTGTGACAGGTTGAACCGAAATTCGTAGACCCTTAATTCGAGTACCTGCTTTTGTGGCGCATTCGGCGCAGTGGTTGCCTGAACCTGACCCGTGGTCAGGGTTGCGGAAGCAGCCAGAGAGGCCGCTACAAATTGTCTTCTTTTCATGGATTGTAACTATACGGCGTAACCAGTCTGGGTACCCTGCCAATGCGGTGGGTTTCGTTTCGTAGACCAGCAAAAGACCGCCATAACTGCCTGTATACTCAACCTGTAGCCGTAGGAAATCATAGCCGGTACACCAGTCTGCATGCCCATGGCCGTCATGGCTGCACCAGGAGGTTGAACGGGCGGAAGAAGGCAGTTCATGAAGCACTGGTTGAGCGGAACAAAGCAGCTGATCGGCTTCGTAACTAATTGATATAGAATTATTAATAGCAAAAATAGGACTGATTTAGGGTTAAGTTCATACCGTAAACCCTAGTTCTGCCAAAATCAAGGGAAAACCCTAAGCTGCTGATTTCGGGGAACGAAGCTCCGCCTGGCGTAAGGGGATGCGCAAGGCTTAAGTAGTTTGTTGAAAAAAGCGGCATGTGGAGTGCCGATCAAGCCATTGCCTTCCCGCTGATCCTGAAAACAGGCATGAAACGGTAGAGTAAAACGTCAATTGGTCGGCGGCCGCCAACTTGCTGACGTACCCACACAAAGCAGGTGTCGATCTTTGGCAACAGAGGCAGTAGCGCAACATGAACTGTTGATCCTGGCACCCAGGGTTGTGAAGATCAGGAGCGAGACGGGTTTGGCTGGCCTGGTTTGAATTACGTAACTTTGGCTTATGGAGAAAACGCAGACGCTCGAAGCATTCTACAAAGAGAAACTCAACTGGTTACCCGCCAATCTGCAACGGGATATCGGCCACTTCAATGTGTTTCGGCTGGAAGACTGCGTTGGTCCGCATTCAGTCCCGATCCAGTATAGTCGGCGGGAGTTTTATAAAGTTTCGCTCATTCGTGGGGAGAGCGTATACCATTACGCCGACAAAAGTATCAGGGCCAGTAATCCGACGCTGATGTTTTTCAATCCGCAAATTCCCTACACCTTTGAAACGCTGTCTGATCAGCCAACGGGCTACTTCTGCATTTTCAAGGAAGCCTTTTTTACGGAACAGCTACGGGGGAATATCAATGACTTACCCCTCTTTGCCATAGGTGGCCGGCCTGCTTATACGCTGAATGAAACGCAGAATCAGTATGTTAGTCAGTTATTTGACAAAATGCTTGACGAGATCAATTCTGATTATCAGTTCAAATATGACCTGCTGCGTAACTACGTATCCGAACTGATTCATTACGCGCTGAAAATGCATCCCTCCGAAACGGTGCATCAGCATGTAGATGCCAAATCCAGAATAACCGCCGTTTTTACCGAATTACTGGAGCGGCAGTTTCCGATTGAGTCGCCTTCGCAACGGTTCAAACTTCGCTCGGCCAGTGATTTCGCCCAGAATCTGTCGGTTCATGTCAACCACCTGAATCGGTCTATTCGGGAGACTACCGGCAAAACCACGACCGATCATATCGCCGAACGGCTGGCCACTGAAGCCAAAGCATTATTAAAGCATACCGACTGGACTGTTTCCGAGATCGGCTACAGCCTGGGTTTCGACGAGCCTGCTCATTTCAATTATTTCTTCAAGAAAAGAACCCATCTTACGCCCTCTGCCTTTCGAAATGGTTGAATTTGGTAAGTAACCGTTTGAAAGTGGTAAGTGCGGCCCCTGCAGGCCACCCTAATTTTGCCCTCGTTAAATCAGCAAAATTATGGATACGCAAAAAGTTTGGTTTGTTACGGGTGCTTCAAAGGGGCTTGGCCTTTCACTTGTTAAACAGTTACTGGCCCAGGGAGCCCAGGTCGTCGCTACATCAAGAAACGTGGACGAACTGCAGCGGGCCGCCGGTGTCGACACCGACAAGTTTTTGCCGTTGGCTGTCGATCTGAAAACGGAAGCCAGTGTTGAGCAGGCCGTTCAGGCAGCCATAGCGCAGTTTGGTCGAATTGACGTCGTGGTCAACAATGCGGGCTACGGCCTACTGGGCAGTCTGGAGGAACTCACCGACCAGGAAGCGCGCGAAAACTTCGATGTTAACGTGTTTGGCTCGCTCAACGTCATTCGGCAGGTGATGCCGCACCTGCGCGCCCAGCAGTCAGGTCATATCATCAACATCTCATCGATTGGCGGTTTCACCGGTGCCTTCCCCGGATTTGGCATCTACTGCGCCACCAAGTTTGCGGTTGAAGGCTTCTCGGAATCGCTGGCAGCCGAGGCCAGCGCGTTTGGTGTCAACGTAACCATCGTGTCGCCCGGCTACTTCCGCACTGATTTCCTGTCGGCCAGTTCATTGGGTGTACCTTCCCGCCAGATCGACGCGTACCAGGCCGTTCGGGCTACGCAGCAGGCGCATCAGGCCGACATCAATGGCAACCAACCCGGCGATCCGGAGAAAGCCGTTGTTGCCCTGATTGATATTGCCAGCGTACCTACTCCGCCTCTGCATTTATTCCTGGGTCAGGATGCGTACGAGTTGGCTCAGGCCAAGATTCAGGCTGTTCAGCAGGATCTGGAAAACTGGAAAGAAATGACCGTGTCAACCGGTTTCAATGTGCAGGCTGCTGCTCAATAAACAACGAGGCCCTGTGGTATTGTCTGCCCTGGCGTAGTTCCGTAAGGGCTACGCCAATGTAGTTGGCTATAATCGGAAAAGGAAGTCAGGAAAGGACCTGTGGGGAACTGTGTCGCATAAAAAGTTGGCCGAACTACTAAACCAGTCAGAATCAACCGTTATTATTACGTTGAATCAACCACGAAACGATTGTGAAAAACTTCGGACTCTCGCTGGCCTGCGCTATACTGCCGCTGGCGGGCTTTGCACAAACGGGTGCCTACAAACTGACCGGTAAAGTAGGCCCATACAACACACCCGCCAAAGCCTACCTGCGTACCGTTGAGGCGGGGGCAGTTAAACTGGATTCGGCCGACATCAAGAACGGCACCTTTACGTTTTCCGGCACCGTAGCTGACCCGATCAAAGCGATGCTCCTGATCGACCATCAGGGCGTGGGGATGAAAAAGATGACCGGCGCCAACGGCCTCAGCGTGTACCTGGAACCGGGTACTATTTCGGTGAGTAGCCCCGATTCGGCCCTGCACGCCGTCGTGAGCGGTACGCCGCTGAACGCCGACGAGCAGAAGCTGAAGGCTGCGCTGAAGCCAGCGACCGATCAGATGACCGCGCTCATGAAAGAGTACCAGGCGGCTACGCCCGAGCAGCGTAAAGACAAGGCGTTTAGCGACGGTATCGAAAAGCGGTACGAAGCGCTGGAGGGTGATCAGAAAAAAATACAGGCAGCATTCATCAAGGCCAATCCGAACAGCCAGGTCAGCCTCGACGCCATAAAGTCCTACGGTGGTTATGCGCCGGAATATGCTGAAGTGGGCCCCGTATTCGATGGCCTGTCAGACAAGGTTAAAACCAGCAAAGCAGGGCAGGAGTATGCCAAAGTGCTGGCCTCGATCAAGGCAACGTCTGTAGGTGCTATGGCCCCTGCATTCACGCAGGCCGATACACTGGGTAAAGCCGTAGCGCTAAGCGATTTCAAGGGCAAATACGTGCTGGTCGATTTCTGGGCCAGCTGGTGCGGACCCTGCCGGCAGGAAAACCCGAACGTAGTGAAGAACTTCCACCAGTTTAAAGATAAAAACTTCACCGTACTCGGCGTGTCGCTCGACCGTCCCAATGCGAAAGAAGCCTGGTTGAAAGCCATTCATAAAGACGGCCTGGAGTGGACGCAGGTGTCTGACCTGAAATACTGGGAAAACGACGTGGCCAAACTCTACGGGGTGCGCGCCATTCCGCAGAACTTCCTGATCGGCCCCGACGGCAAGATCCTGGCGAAAAATATCCGGGGCGAAGAACTGGGCAAAAAACTCGGCGAACTGCTCCAGGCTAAACCCTAGCAGTTTTCATCCTTTTTTTGTCATCCCGCAACGGCGAACCGCTCCTGCCGTCGGGATGACAAAAAAAGCGGTCACGCAACTGTATCAGGTTGTGTGACCGCTTTTTTTGTCAGCATGTAAATCGGGATTCACTAACGTGTCGGCCCTTTCTAACCTAATTATTGAAGCCGATTGATAACGGCCATGGTTCTCGCTATAGCTGGGTACGTTGGTCACCGTATCCTGATTTGATCAGAAACAAACGCGTCGACGCCATGTATATCCAGTCGGTCATTGACACGCACGAACAGTCGGTTGGCGAATTCACGGCCCTGAAAGCGCAGGGCGGCGGAAATACCATTATCAACTCGGTCAGTAAGCTGTGTAGCTGGCCCATGCATGCCGACCGGTTCTCTCTGAAGTTTGCGTTCGGCGGGGTCGAATATTATTGGGTGAATAAAAACAAGATTCCTGTCAGAGGGAATCAGTTTTTGGTGGTCAACACGAATCAGCCGCACGCCAGCAGCATTCAATCGAACGACTGGGTCAACTCGTTTACGATCTACGTTGATCCTCTCTTCTTTAACCAGGTTGTTGCCGCGTATACCACGCCCGATGCGGTATTGCTGGATAATCCAACGTATAAAAGTGACCAGTCGATCTGGTTTTTTGAGCAGGTTTATCAGGCGCAGGCGTCGTTCAGTGAGGCGGTAACGGCGTTCAAAACAAGACTGGAAGGCGTATCGCTCACGCAAGCTGAACAGGAAGAATACCTGCATCACCTGCTGGCGTTGTTGCTGAATACGTACCAGTCAAAGCTGACCCGCAATCTTCGCTCGTTGGCCTGCGTAAAAATGGCAACTCGCCTGGAGCTGTACCGGCGTTTACACCTGGCCAGGGAATACATCGATGATCAGGCAGCCACAATAATTCAGCTCGACGATATTGCCCAAACGGCGATGCTGTCGAAAAACCATTTGCTGCGTCATTTTAAAGCGCTTTTCCACTGTTCACCGCATCAGTATCTGGTCAGGCGGCGGTTGGAACGGGCGCGGGATAATTTGCTGGTTACCGAACGACCGGTTCACGAAATAGCGCTGGAACAGGGATTCGACGATCACAGCGCCTTCGGACGACGCTTTAAATCGGCTTTCGCGTTAACCCCATCAGCGTATCGCCAGCAATTCGCGAATAAGTGATTTTGGCATAGCTTCCCCGTAGGCAGGCTCTTTACTTTTGGCTGTCCGTACTCAATAGCGAGTCGGTTCGTCAATCGATGAAAGCAACATCCGCCAATAACCGTGTTCTGATTCTGCTTGCCTTTGCGGCCATCTACCTGATCTGGGGGTCAACGTACCTGGCTATTTCCTGGGCCGTAAAAACGCTGCCGCCTTTTCTGATGATGGGCACCCGGTTCGTTATTGCCGGACTACTCATCTTCGGATTTGGCCTGATGCGTAGTCGGCAGTTCCCTTCCCGTCAGCAATGGGCCTGGGCCGGATTGGCGGGCGTGCTGATGATCCTGGTTGACTACGGAGCGATTAGCTGGGCCGAGCAATACGTGCCGTCGGGCGTCACATCGGTCGTTTTTGCGACAACGCCTATCTGGCTCGTTCTTTTCGACCAGCAGCAACGGACACAACTGCTGCAAAACTGGTCGCTGAGTGGCGGTATTCTGGCGGGCCTTGTCGGCGTGGGCTTGATTTCCTGGGGGAGTTACCAAACAACTATGGAAACGGGCCACCAGTCGACCTATATCCTCGGCATGGGCGCACTATTGATTGCGTCGCTGAGCTGGGCGGTGGGCACTATGCTATACCGGGACCGTAATACAGACGTCAGCGTGCCTATCCGCATGGGTATGCAAATGCTGGTCGGTGGTAGCTTGCTGGTGACAGTGAGTGGCCTGGTGGGCGAATGGCATGGCTTCTCGGTGCAGCAGGTCTCTACCTCGTCCTGGTTGTCGCTGCTTTACCTGATCACGTTTGGTACGCTGGTGGCCCATACCGCTTACCTGTGGTTGTTGCAGGTGCAGCCCCCGGCGCTGGTGGGTACCTATGCGTACGTGAACCCTATTATCGCGCTAATTCTGGGCTGGTGGTTGGGTAACGAACCCTTGACGATCATCATTGGTACTGCTACCCTGATCATTCTGGCGGCCGTGCTGTTGATCAAGCGAGCTGGCAATAAATAATCACTTCCTGGTTACTCGCCAGCTGTTGATTTTCAACGCTTTTGGTATGCTATCAGATCACAAATGACTACCACAATACTTGCAGAAAAGGGCATCGGCGTCGTGTCCGTATTGGCTACAGTTGGGACACGCCTGAGAGGTGACCTGCTTCGACTTCAGGGCAACCTGCGACAGCTCGGCGGTCACAATGCCGGTTGGTACGGCAATGATACCATACCCCATAATCATCACCAGCGACGCCAGAGTTTTACCCAGCGGCGTTTGTGGCGACAGGTCGCCGTAGCCAACGGTAGTGAGCGTGACGATAGCCCAGTAAATACTGGTCGGAATACTGTCGAAACCGTGTTCTTCGCCTTCCACGATGTACATCATGGAGCCGATGATGACCACCAACAGGAGAACCGTCAGGATGAATACGCTGATTTTCCGGCGGCTTGCGTGTAGCGCCCCCATCAGGGTGCTGGCCTCCGACAGGTATTCTGACAGTTTTAGAATCCTGAAAACGCGTAGTAATCGTAGAATTCGGATGGTGAACAGGTATTGCGTACCAGGTAGAAACAGGCTCAGGTACGTTGGCAGGAGCGCCAGTATGTCGACAAAGCCGAAGAAACTGGTGGTGTAGCGAAGCGGTTTTTCAACGCTTACCAACCGTAGCAGGTATTCGATGGTAAACAGGATCGTAAAGAACCATTCTATCCGGGTCAGTACGTCGCCGTAGCCAGTTCTGATGCTCGGCACGCTTTCCAGCATTACGGTGGTAACGCTGAGCAGAATGCTGGCAATCAGCCCAATATCGAAGGCTTTTCCGGCGGCGGTATCGGCTTCGAAAATGACTTCGTGTAAACGAGTGCGCCAGCCAGTTCGTGGTTTTTCAGGCGTAGAGGGAGACATACATAGTAATGATTGCTTGCTACTAGTAACCTGAAATGCCAGACCTAAGGTTTTGCGCAATGCACCTAGCCAATCTATTCATCAACGACCACCGCCAGGTGATTGCCGTGTACGGCAATGCGGGAGAGCTTCTTGCGGGGTAGGTCAGCGGGTAGGGTTATGGCTTTCCACTGCTTTGTTTTTGGCGAAAAGGCCCACAGTTCAGAACCCCGACTTTCGAGCAACGTGCCGCTGGCCAGCCAGGCGTTGTAATGCTCGGACGTTGTCTCACTCGTGGCAATATCACTCACCTGATTCCGGACAGGATCGTATGACCGGACGAGCCACGCGTCGCCCACCTGCTGCACGAAACTGAACGCCCGCTGCCCCGGAACGCGGTGCAGTGAACGGCCGATCTGGCCCGCGATGACCGTGTCGCGGCCTGTTTTCCGGTTCAGGTAATGCATCGTGTTGGGCGTACCCAAGACGAATACCACCGCTTCATCAGCGTTGAGCCACGCCTGATAGCCGATCTTCCCCGTCTTCTTCGATTCCAGCAGTGACTCCGTCTTCTCGGTGTCAGTCAGATCGTAACTGACCAGATCCTGATCGCCGTTGGCTTTGCGCTGCACAATGCACGACAGATGCGTTTGGTCGGGTAGTACCGTCGGCGAAAACTCCGAATCGGGCGTGAGCGTGACGGGTGTTCGCGTCGCTTTGCGCAGGTCATACGACCAGATATCGGTCTGCCCCTCGGGCATCATAGCGGTGTAATACAGCAGCGGCTTTGTCGGGTGAAAAAACGGCTGATTGTCGTATCCCGGTTTGTTCGACACGTTGCGCGGATTCGACAGCGTGACGTTTCCGGCTTTTTCAGACAGGTCGAGCAGATATACCTCCGTCCCGTTTTGGGCATGTGCCGCTGTTATGGTCAACCAGAGCAGCAGGGTGAAGCAGGTTGTTTTCATGTGCGTGATGATGCGATTAGTTAAAGGTAGGAGGAATGTGGTTCCGTGGATAGGCTTCGCGCTTTAGGTTGCTTTTGCGTGCGTTGCTTCGCGCTGCGTACCCTTCGACTACGCGTCCCGGACAGGCTCAGGGTTACACCTCACATCCAAATGTTGATGACGAACTTGAATAGGATTGTCACCCTGAGCCTGTCCGGGACGCGTAGTCGAAGGACACGTAGCGCGAAGCCATACGCACAACCAAAAAAGCCGCGCTGGGGTCGACCGGCGCGGCTTTTCGATAAGCAACGTACCTGCGTTTATTTGCTGGCTAGTTTCGCTTTCTGCGTGTCTTTCTTGTACGTGGCGGTCCGGCTGTCGTGGATGACGCCTTTCCAGTTCAGGCCAAAGGCGAAATCGTAGGTATTGCCCTCCGAGTCGACATAGCATTTCATGTCTCTGGGTACGTCCTCAGCTTGTGCTTCCACCGTTTTCATGTCGGCAGGCATTTGCATCGGTAGCAGGCCCGATGGTTCGACTACCCCCGTCAGAATGTCCATGAGCGCCTGATCCTGCACGCTGAAATGGGCCAGAATCGCGTTCGATTGCTTATCGAATTCGCTGAAAATCGTGGGGTTACTCATCTGAACGGCCACAATCACCGGCTTACCTTTCATCTTGGCGTAGGTCTCGGTTACCATCGTCAGGTCGCTACTATTGATGGTCTTGTTCGTTTTGCCGTCGTAGCTGCGGTTGGTGAACTTCTCCAGCGGATCGCCACCGCCGAGGCTTGGGTTGCGCGTACCCTGGGCTGTGTAGTCGCCGTATTGCAGGCTGATGGGTACGTACCCATTGCCGCCCGCTTTGGCGTCGGCACTGCTGTAACCGCCACCCGAATCCGGGCTGCGGATGAACGCCAGCGCGTAATCCGCTTCGTCTGGGTTGTCGGTCACCGTGAAGTACTTCTTCACAATGGCCAGATTGACCGGGTATTCGAGCTTCTCCGGCGTGTTCATACCGAGGAAATTGCGGCCGGCAGGCGTGAAGCGTTTCGGGATATACACTGTTTTGCCTTTCGTGAGGGGCAGGGCGTTGCCTTTGTTTTTCAGCATCACCACCGACTTCAACTGCGCCTGATAACCCGCATCCATAAACGCCGGCTTACCAACGATACCAGCTGTCGTCTCGGCATTCAGGTACGGATTCTCGAACAGCCCCACGCGGAAAATATTGGTCAGTAACCGCACCGCCGATTGTTCCATCCGGGTGCGCATGGCCTTTTCACCGAGGTCTTTCACACCCATCTGGTAGGCAGCAATCACCGGCGTGGCATCGTTGTTGCCGCCAAACTGATCGGCCCCCGCCATCAGGATTTTGTAGTGACGTTCGGCCACCGATAACTTCTCGACGCCCCACGATTTACCGGTCAGGAACACATCGACGGCCGTTTCGTCGGCAGTGATGTTCCAGTCGGTGCAGACCACGCCGTTGTAGCCGTATTTAGTGCGCAGCAGGTCGGTAATGATGTATTTGTTGTAGCTGTTGCCCACGTTTTCGCCGTTCTTTTTATCCTGACCCAGCGAGATCGTGTAATACGGCATCACGGCCGAGGCCATGCTCGTTTTGCCTGCCAGTTTGAACGCGCCTTCGGTAAACGGCAGGAAATGCGTGGCGAAATTGTTGCCTGGATAGACCGCGTATTTGCCATAGCCATAGTGGGCATCGCGACCGGCCTCGCCCGAGCCGCCACCCGGCCAGTGTTTCACCATCGCGTTGACGCTCGTATAGCCCCAGCCGTCCTTGATCTCGTTGCTACCCGTAGAGGTCTGGAACCCGTCGATGTATGCGCGGGCGAGGTCGGTGGTCAGTTTTGGGTCTTCGCCAAAGGTGCCGCTGAACCGGTACCAGCGTGGGTCGGTAGCCAGGTCGATCTGGGGCGACAGGGCCGTGGCGATGCCCAGGGCGCGGTATTCCGTAGCGGCAATATGCCCGAACTGCTTCACCACATCGGGGTTGAAGGTCGCAGCTAATCCCAGCGAGCCGGGCCACATGGAAATGGTGCCACCTGCTCCGGCGTTGTATTCGGCATCCGCGCGGGTACCGTGGCGTGGATCCGAGCTGTTGTTGGCCGGAATTCCCAGGCCGAGCCCTTCTACCAGCGCCTGCGCGTTGTTGTTCCAGCCCGCCGCCACCGCCGGACTTTGCACCGACGTCACCAGCACGTGCCGCACGTTGTCTTTGGTTAGAAATTCCTTTTGCTGATCAGACAGGTCGGTTGGTTTGGCACCGCTTTCGGCAAATACCTTCCCGCCATACGTACCGGCAAACGGCCCTGCCGGTGCCGACGGAATGGGCTGGTGTTTGCTGTACAACATCAGACCGGCAATCTGCTCGACGCTCATCTGCGACGCGAGGTCTTTGGCTCGAACAGCAACCGGCAAGCGCCAGTCTTCGTAGGCATCAAGTTTGCCGTTCTTGTTCAGGTCTTTAAACGCCAGCCCCTTGTCAATGATCAGCTTCACGCCGGAGGTGGTGGCGTAGCCCAGTGTCTGGCCACCTTTGTTGGTGACGGTCACGATAGTGCCGTTTTTCGATTCGGACCAGTTCTGTGCCTGACTCAACGGAGCCGCCAGCGTGCTGATGAGAAAAGCCGGTATAAATAGCTTGCGCATAGAGAAGAAGAGAGTGATGTTATTAGTCGGGTATGTATAGCAACAGGATCAGATAGAGCCAATGGATTACTACGGATAGGTATAAAAGTACACCATCGCCTTGTTAACCCGTTTGAATGGATTGATTATGATTTTTGATGGCCTGCTTTTGATTGGTGATTAGTCGAGAATTAAGAAAGATTTTATACTATTTTACCCACAAATAGTGCTGAAGTCATGAAAGTTGATTCCGTCCCCACCTTAACGCCCAACACGCTAGGCGACCATATATTTAAAACAACGGGCTGGCAGTCGATCCAGAATATAGCTGTCAACAATTTCCATATCAATCGGCTTGAGGATGTTCGCGAGGCGCTGAAATTCCCAACTGCCCCGCACCGGAAAACGGTTATCGATTTCATCCTGGTCACCCACGGCAGCATGATTCGTCGGCTGGGCCTGGATCGGTACGAAGTACCAGCCAACACGTTCGTCTTTCTGGCCGCCCATCAGATCAGCCTCGACGAATGGATGAGCGACGATATCCGGGGCTATTACTGCCATTTCGACATCAGCCTGCTTACCAAGTACTGGCAAAAGCAGGACCTTGAACAGGATTTTCCGTTTCTCAAATTTCTGGGTAATCCACTCGTGACGGTTGATAATGAAGTGTTTGCTAATGTATTACCCCTGGTAAAGCGTCTTGAAGTTGAGTTTCGGAAAAGCCGCGCCGAATCGACAGACCTCTTCCGGCTGTATCTGTTGACCCTGTTCACCGAGCTTAAAGCCAGTCTGCAATTAGCGTCTGACGGAAAAACGAGCTTACCCGAAAACATACCTCCGGGCCGGCTGGACAATGCCGCCCTTCGTATTACTCAATTGTATAAGAAGGCCCTTACCCAGCAGATTCACGAGAAGCAGAGCGTTGCCGAATACGCCGAGTTACTGCATATATCGCCCAATCATCTGAATAAATGCGTCAAAAAAGCAACGGGCAAATCGGCCCGGAATCTGCTGGACGATATCCTGCTACTTGAAGTAAAAGTGTTGCTGGCCCGCACTGATTTAAGCATCAGTGAGATTGCGTACCGGTTTGGTATCGAGGTTCCGGGGAATTTTGCTCGCTTCTTTCGGGCTAAAACGGGCAAAACACCCACCGAGTATCGACTGATGGATTGATACTGATTGGCGGTAGCCTGATTCTGATAAAAAATTGCACTTACGGGGCAAGTATTTTTGCTTGATCTAAGCCTGCTTCTGCTCCGTAGTTCATGAACGTTCACGTACGTATCTCACTCATCTGCTTGGCGCTGATTGCCATCGGTGTAGCCAATGGGCAGGCGCAATCATCGCTACAGCAGGAGTTTCAAAGCCCACCCAACACTGCCCGTCCCCGTGTTTGGTGGCACTGGATGAACGGCAACATCACGAAGGAAGGCATTCAGAAAGACCTTGAGTGGATGAAGCGTGTGGGCATCGGTGGCTTTCAGAATTTCGACGCCAGCCTGTTTACGCCGGTGATGGTGCCGAAGAAGCTGGTGTTCATGACGCCCGAGTGGAAAGACGCGTTCAAGTTCACAACGGATCTGGCCAGTAAACTGAGCCTCGAAATGGCCATTGCCGGTTCGCCGGGCTGGAGCGTGACGGGCGGCCCCTGGGTGCAGTCGGGCGATGGTATGAAAAAATACGTCTGGTCAGAAACGCAGGTGACGGGCGGAAAAGCTTTCGCAGGTACGTTGCCCCCACCGCCAACCACCACAGGTACGTTCCAGAATGTGGCAATGGGAGCCAGCATGATGAGTAGCGAAACGGGAAAGGCATTGCCCACCTACTATGCTGATGCGGCCGTTGTGGCTTACCGGCTCCCCACCACTGAGCAGTCACTGACGGCCCTGAACCCGAAAATCACGTCGAGCGGGGGTACGTTCACGCTGGCTGGTCTGACCGATGGCGATCTGGCGACGACCCAGTTTCTGCCGCCCGTTGAGGTGGGTAAGGATATGTGGATTCAGTATGAGTTCGACCAACCGCAAACTGTAAAAGCGTTCAGCATCGTGGGAGCCAGCCATACACCCCTCGAAGAATTTAACGGTGCTCCCGAAAACCGAGCCTTACAGGTCAGCGACGATGGCGTGACCTTCCGCACGGTGGTTCCCATCCGGGGCAGCACCGTTCCGCAAAGCACCATGCGGCTGATTCCCACCACCGCCCGATTCTTCCGCGTCACGTTTACCACGCTGCCGCCCGCTTTTAACCCATTCATAGAGATGGCCGGTGTGAAAGCCGAAGCGCCTAAACCCGAAGGTGTGAACGTGGCCGAACTGGTGCTGTACAACACTGACCGGGTCGACCTGTTTGAGCAGAAAGCGGGCTTCAGCCCCTGGAAAGAAAGCACGCACTCGCTGATCAACGAGGTACCCGCCGACGCTATCCCGACCAGTGATGTGGTGGATTTGACCGGCAAAATGACGGATGATGGCAAACTGAACTGGGATGCTCCGGCCGGAAATTGGGTCATCATGCGACTGGGCTACACGCTTACGGGTCGGCAAAATCACCCCGCTTCGCCCGAGGCAACCGGGCTTGAAGTCGACAAGCTCGATAAAGCAGCCGTATCGCGCTATATCGAAACGTACCTGGATATGTACAAAGATGCCACCGGCGGTCAGATGGGCGCGCAGGGGTTGCAGTACATGGTGCTCGACAGCTACGAAGCGGGTCATATGACCTGGACAAAAGACCTGCCAGGTGAGTTTTCGCGTCGGCGGGGGTATGACCTGCGTCCGTGGCTTCCGGTGCTGGCCGGGCGGGTGATTCAAAGCGCCGAAGCCAGCGAGAAGTTCCTCTGGGATTACCGCAAAACCATTGGCGAACTGATCGTCGAGAATCATTACGAAGCTATCGGCGAAGCGCTACACAAGCGGGGTATGAAACGCTATACCGAATCGCACGAAAACGGACGGATCTACCTGGCCGATGGCATGGACGTCAAACGCCGGGCCGACATTCCGATGGCCGCCATGTGGACGCCGGGTAGCCTGGCGGGTGGTGCCGATGAAGAGAACCGCAGCAAGGCCGACATCCGCGAAGCCGCTTCCGTAGCCCACATTTACGGGCAGAACCTGGTCGCGGCTGAGTCGATGACCTCCATCGGCAATGCGTTCAGCTGGCACCCCGAAAAGCTGAAGCGAACCGCCGATATGGAGCTGGCATCGGGTTTGAACCGCTTCGTGATTCATACGTCGGTACACCAGCCGCTGGACAATAAAAAGCCCGGTTTCTCGCTGGGGCCATTCGGGCAGTATTTCACCCGGCAGGAGACCTGGGCCGAACCTGCTAAAGCCTGGGTCGATTACCTGAGTCGCAGTTCGTACCTGTTGCAGCAGGGCAACCCCGTGGTCGATATCCTGTATTACTACGGCGAGAACAACAACATCACTCAAATCTGTGCCGAGAAGCTACCGACCCTACCAACCGGCTACGAATTCGACTTCGCCAATGCCACGGTACTCCGCGAAGCCATTCAGGCTAAAAACGGACGACTGGTTACGCCCAGCGGCATGACCTACCGCCTGCTCGTACTCGATTCGTCGGCCCGGAACATGACGATGCCGGTACTGAAAAAGATTGGCGAACTGGCCAGCGCGGGTATTCACGTCGTAGGGCCGAAACCCCTGCGGTCACCCAGCCTGAGCGATGATGCCACCACCTTCGCTACCCTGGCCAACCAGATCTGGAGCCAGCCAACGGTATCGACGAAACCTGTGGCCGAGGTACTGAAAGCGATGGACGTACCTGAAGATGTACTCGTGAAGAATAGCAGTGCGCCTGTGCTTTACGTTCACCGCAAATCTGATAGCGAAACGTCGCCCCGGCCCAATCCCCAATCCGAACTGGATATTTACTGGCTCAACAGCCGGAGTGAAAACTCGAACGCGGCCGACGTAAGCTTCCGGGTAACGGGGAAAGTGCCGGAGCGCTGGAACCCTGAGACGGGGAAAACGGAAAAGGTATCGTACCGGATCGAAAACGGGCGGACAATCATCCCGCTCACCTTCGCCCCCTGGGATGCCTGCTTCATTGTGTTCCGGGAAAAAGCGACAATTACAGCCTATACCAGTCCCAAAGCCGTTGAAAAGCCAATCCTGACCGTTTCGAGTCCCTGGAACGTGGCTTTTCAGGCTGGGCGTGGTGCATCCAATACGGTTACCCTGAGCCGACTGGATTCCTGGACGAACAACGCCGACAAAAGCATTACCTATTTCTCCGGTACGGCGGCTTACACCCAAACCGTGAACGTACCTGCGGTGAATCAAGGGCAGACCTATGTGCTCGACCTGGGCGATGTGAAGAACATGGCGGAGGTGAGCGTGAATGGTAAAAACGTAGGCATCGTCTGGAAGAAACCCTTCCGCATTGACGTAACCAACGCGCTAAAAGCCGGGGCCAACAAGCTGGAAGTAAACGTGACCAACCTCTGGGTGAACCGGCTCATCGGCGATGCGCAGGCAGGGGCGCTCCCAACAACATTCACTACCATGCCCTTCTACAAAGCCGATTCACCACTACTTCCCTCAGGGCTGCTGGGCCCCGTGCAACTCTTATCCATAACCCGATAACCAGCTTACAATCATGAGACTACGTGTCGACTATATACTGCTGTTTCTGCTCGTCGGGCAATTAGTGCAGGCGCAACAGGTTATTCGTCTCTATGAAGGAAAGGCCCCCGGCTCGGAAAGCTGGACCTGGAGCGAGGCTGAGAATACGACCAATATGTTCAAGAAACGGGTCGTCTATAACGTATCGAGCCCTACCATCACGGCCTATCTGCCCAGTCCCGACCGCGCCAACGGTACTGCCGTGATCGTTGCACCCGGCGGTGCCTTTCATACGCTGTCGATCGATTCGGAAGGTATCGAGGTGGCGAAATGGCTCAATGAAAAAGGGGTGGCGGCCTTTGTGCTGAAGTACCGCGTCGTGCATAGCCTGACGAATGATCCTGTGGCCGAGCTGATGCCGAAAATGGCGGATTTCAAGGAGCTTGACGAAGAGAATGCGCCCGTTATCCCGCTGGCCATTGCCGACGGAAAACGCGCCATCGAATACGTCAGGCAGCACGCCAAAGAGTTCGGGATTACGCCTAACCGCATCGGGCTGATGGGCTTTTCGGCGGGCGGCACCGTCACGATGGGCGTTGGCTTCGATTACACCGCCGCCAACCGCCCCGACTTTCTGGCCCCCATCTATCCGTACCTCGGCGAGATGGCCATTGCGAAACAGGTGGTCCCCGCCGATGCGCCGCCCCTGTTCGTCTGTGCTGCCTCCGACGATCAGCTGGGCCTCGCTCCGCATAGCACCAAACTGTATACCGACTGGCTGACCGCTAAAAAATCAGCCGAACTGCACATCTACCTGAAAGGCGGGCACGGCTTCGGCATGCGCAAACAAAACCTCCCCACCGACACCTGGATCGACCGCTTCGGCGACTGGCTCAGTTTTACTGGATTTCTAAAGAAATGAGTGTGGATTTATCGCTTCGCGTGCGGCCGAAACGTCGGACCGCCTTCGACAGGCTCAGGGTGACAACTCACTCAAGGTCGTCATGCACCTGCTTGAGTGAGTTGTCACCCTGAGCCTGTCGAAGGGACGTGCGTCAGCAACAAATCCCAAATCCGATATCCCCAATCCGACATCCTATATCCCAAATCCAATGGCTAAGAATCCGCATTACCTATCGCAACTTGCTCATATTGAGATTTATTCGCCCGACGTAGAAAAGTCCGTTCACTTCCTGCGCGACGTGGTCGGGCTCGACGAAACCGGCCGCGACGAAACCTCGGTCTACTTCCGGGCCTGGGGCGATTATTTCCATCATACCCTGAAAGTAACGCACCGCGAAACCAACGGCCTGGGCCACCTCGGCTGGCGGGCCGACAGTCCCGAAGCGCTGGAGGAATGCGTGGTCTACCTGGAATCGATCGGGGCTGGCCTGGGTTGGGTCGACGGGGATCTGGGGCATGGCCGGGCCTACCGGTTTCAGTCGCCCGACGGACACGTGCATGAGGTGTTCTGGGATGTGGTCTGGCTGCGCGAAACCGGCGAGCGGGGTAGCATCTACGCCGACCGCTACGCCAGCAACCGCCGGATTGGTGTTAACCCCCGCCGGTTCGACCACATCACGTATATGGTCGCCAAATTCCAGTACCAGAAAGAAAAGGAATTCTGGAAGGGCATGGGCCTTAAAAACCCCGACGAAGTACGGATGAGCGACGAGATTCCGCCCATCGGTGGCCTGTGGACAATCGGCAACCTCTCGCACGACATAGCGGTATTCACCGACCCCAACATCGAAGGGCCAGGCACGGGTACGTTCAACCACATCGCCTGGAATTTCGACAGCCGCGAAGAGGTGCTGATCGCCCTGGATTACTTCCTCGAAAAAGGCTACAAAAGCGTGATGGGCGCGCCCACCCGCCACAAAGCCGACGAAGGGTTTTTTATCTACATCATCGAACCCGGCAGCGGCATTCTGTTTGAGTTTTACGCCTGCGCCCGCCTCATTTTCGCCCCCGATCACGGTCCCGACATTCACTACCTCAAAGACAACCCGAACGACGCCTGGGGCTCGGCCAACCCCTTCGCCGAAATGGGCAAAGGCAAGAAACTCGGCCTGACGGATGGCGTGGTGAAACCAATGGATGTATGATTTGGGATTTCGGATGTGGGATTTCGGATTTGTTGCTGACGCGTCAGCTTACGCCAGAATAAATCCCTAATCCCATACCCTCAATCCGAAATTCCACCTCCAATATCATTATGAATCAGAAAGTCTTGCAGGATAGGCTTAAGGTGTTTGCCATTGACATAGTCCGATTTGCAGAAGGTTTGCCTGAGTCGCTAGGGTTTAAAACGGTACGGAATCAGATCGTTCGGAGTGGGCCTTCCAGTGCTGCTAATTACCGGGCTGCCTGCCGGGGAAAGTCGACGGCTGACTTTAAGCACAAGTTGGAAATAGTCGAAGAAGAGCTGGATGAAACCTTGTTTTGGCTGGAATTCACGGTCGGCCTCGACGAAACAAAACGCACCCTGATCGGCCCATTATGGAAAGAAGGAAATGAGTTATTGTCAATCATAGTCGCATCGATCAAATCAGTAAAACAAAAATGATATGGGATTAGGGATTGGTGCAATCGCACTCCGGCGTAAGCCGAACGCGGCCCGGCAATAAATCCCCAATCCGAAATCCCCAATCCCAAATCCCATGTGGCATTATTTTCCGGGGCAGTACATGCCCTCGTATCAGATAAACAGAGCGTTAACCCAGGCGCACTACGGCGGCGGGGAGTTTGCCGAAATCCTGGAAGTGGCGAGCCAGATCGACCCGCTCGACCGCGAAAGTTTCAATAAAGCGTGGGCCAATATGGGCGATACCGTCTATGAGCTGGCTGAAAACTACGCGAAAGCTAACAAACGGGTGTCGGCCCGGCGGACGTACCTACGCGCGTTCAACTACCTGCGTACAGCCGAGTTTTTCATGACCCTGCACGACGACCGGAAGCTACCCTATTACCTCAAGTGCCGGGACGCCTTCCTGAAAGCCATCGACTTGTTCGACGAGCGGCCCGTAACCGTCGATATTCCGTTCGAGGGGTCGTTTCTGCCGGCCTACCTGTTCAAACCGGCGGGTGTGAAAAATCCACCTGTGGTGGTCATGTTTGGTGGCCTGGACAGCCTGGCCGAGGAGCTCTACTTCGGCATTGCCCAGCACCTTAACGAACGGGGCATTGCCATGATGGCCGTTGACGGGCCGGGGCAGGGGGCTGCCCTTCGGCTAAACCACCTGCATACCCGCTACGACTATAACGTGCCGGGTACAGCGGTACTGGATTACATCATCGAAAACCTGGGCGAGCATGTCGATACGTCGCGGGTGGGCATCGGTGCCGTATCGATGGGGGGCTATATGGCCGCGCGCTGTGCTGCCTTTGAACCTCGCTTCAAAGTGTGTATGATTTTCGGCGCCGTTTGGTCGTATTACGACATCTGGAAAAATCGTCCTGATACGCACCCACTGGCCGAAATTGTTCAGCACATCGTTGGCGCCGATAACATGACCGATGCCCGTGAGCGGCTTAAGGACTTTACGCTCGAAGGGGTAGCCGAGAAAATAACCTGCCCGACCTACATCCTACATGGAGAAGACGACCGCCAGAATTTTGTAGAGAACGCCTACAAAGTGAACGCCGCCCTCACCTGCGAACACGTCATGGAAATTGTGCCGAAAGAATCCAGCGGTTCGGCGCACTGCTCCGTCGACGATTTCACCAAGACCTTCAATATGTATGACTGGGTAGGGGAGAAGTTAGCTGATTAATTGGTTGGGGGCTGGTTAATTGGTTAACTGGTTAATTGGATAAATAGTTAACTAGTTGATTATTAAGGTAGTTAATCTATTTTTTTACATAAATCAACCAACCCACCAGTCAACCAATTAACCAATTAACCAGCTAACCACTCAACCAATTAACCACTCAACCAGACACCAGCCCACCAATCAACCAATGATAAGACAGATCAAAAAAGGCATTACCTACGCTGAGTCGGGCGAGGCCGATGCGCAGGTACGTGCCACCGTTGAGCAGATGCTGGCCGACGTGAAGCATGGGGGCGATGCCGCCGTTCGGGCCTTGTCGCGACGGCTGGACGACTGGTCGCCAGAGAGCTTTCGGCTGTCGCCGGAGCAGATCGAGGCCATTGTTGCTATGCTACCGCAGCAGGTGATCGACGACATCCGGTTTGCGCAGACCCAGATCCGGAATTTTGCGCAGATTCAGCGGGCTTCCATTCAGGATGTAGAGGTTGAGACCCTGCCGGGCGTATTCCTGGGTCATAAAAACATCCCCGTCAACAGCGTAGGCTGCTACGTACCTGGCGGGCGTTACCCCATGGTGGCGTCGGCACACATGAGCGTGCTGACGGCCAAGGTGGCTGGCGTAAAGCGGGTCATTGCCTGTACGCCGCCCATCAAAGGCGAGATTCCGGCCGCTACCGTAGCCGCCATGCAGATGGCTGGTGCCGACGAAATTTACCTGCTCGGGGGCGTTCAGGCGGTGGCGATGATGGCCCTCGGCACTGAAACCGTGCAGGGCGTTGACATGCTGGTTGGGCCGGGCAATGCCTACGTAGCCGAAGCCAAACGGCAGCTGTACGGTAAAGTAGGCATCGACCTGTTTGCCGGCCCCACCGAAACCCTAATTATTGCCGACGATACCAGCGACGTAGAAGTGTGCGCCACCGACTTGCTGGGGCAAGCCGAACACGGCCCGACCTCGCCCGCTGTGCTGCTCACCAACAGCCCGGCCATTGCCCACGGTATTCAGGCTGAAATTGAGCGCCAACTCGAAACACTGCCGACCGCCGATGTGGCTGGTGTAGCCTGGCGCGACTATGGACAGGTGATTCTGGTCGATACGGTCGATGAACTGATTTCGGAGGCCGACCGCATCGCGTCTGAACACGTGCAGGTGATGACCGAAAACCCGCGCCTGTTCCTCGAGCGCATGACCAACTACGGCGGCCTGTTCCTCGGCGAAAGAACCAACGTAGCCTATGGCGACAAAGTAATCGGTACCAACCACACCCTGCCGACCAGAGAAGCGGCCCGGTACACCGGTGGGCTATGGGTCGGCAAGTTCCTGAAGACCTGCACCTATCAGGAGATCAGAACGGCCGAGGCCAGCGCGATGATTGGTGAATACTGCTCGCGGCTGTGCGCCATCGAAAACTTTGCGGGCCACCAGGCCCAAGCCGATCTGCGGGTGGAGCGCTACGGCCACCAGCCAACCAATTAACCAGTCAACTACCTACCCACCTGAATCGTGAAAAGAAGACTCTTTACCTACGAAAATGGCATCGTGCTGCTTATGGCGCTTACGTTCGGTTGCCTGTTTTTCGACCGCCTGGCGCTCAACTTTCTGATGCCCTATGTGGCTAAAGACATCCAGCTGAACAACACGCAAATTGGCCTGTTGGCCGGGGCGCTATCGTTGGCATGGGCATTTTCGAGCTTTTTCTCGACAGCCTGGGCCGAGGTGAATAACCGGAAGAAGCTCGTTTTTATCGTGGCTGTTTTCACGTTCTCGGTCTGTTCGTTCGGGTCGGGTCTGGCCGTTTCGTTCGTTACCCTGCTGCTGGCCCGGCTGGTGATGGGCTTTGCCGAAGGGCCGGTCATTCCGCTGGCGCAGAATTTTGTGGAGCGCGAGTCATCACCGAATCGGCTGGGGCTGAACGCCGGTATTCTACAGGCCTTCGGGTCGGCGCTGTTCGGGTCTATCCTGGCCCCCGTGGTGCTGGTGCAGATTGCCGAACATATGGGCTGGCGAAATGCCTTTTTCGTAGCGGGGGCTCCCGGCCTGGTGCTGGGTTTGCTGGCGTGGTGGCTAGTCAGAAAATCGACCGCCGAAAGTGTGATTAGTTCCGACAAATCGGCCATCAGCCTGAAGGAACTATGGCAGTATAATAACATCCGATGGGGTGTTCCGGCGGCCTGCTGCGTGTTTGGGTGGTGGTTCGCCACGCTGCCATTTATGGCCAATTACCTGGTCAATACCCAGGGCATGTCGGCCGACGATATGGGGAAGACCATGGGGCTACTAGGCGTTTCGGGTCTGGTTTCGTCTATAATCGTGCCCGGCCTGTCTGATCGGATCGGCCGTAAAAAAGTGCTGGTTGGGTTCATGCTGATCGGCGTTTTCTACCCGTTCGCGGTCCACTTTCTGGCTGGAATGGCCCTTCAGTTGCCAGCCATGTTTCTTACCTATTTCACGATGGGCATCATCCCGATCATGGCGGCCGTAGTACCTTCTGAATCGGTACCCAATCACCTGAAAGCAAAGGCGATCGGGCTCATTACGGCCATTGCTGAAATCGTTGGCGGTGTGCTTGTGCCCGCCCTCTCAGGCATCCTGTCCGATACCGTTACGCCGTCTGCCTTTCTCTGGGTGTCGTCGGTCATGGCGGTCTTGGGACTGCTGTTCGTGATGAAGTTGCAGGAAACCGCCCCGGTTACCACGACAATCGATAGCCAGGAACAATCGATGTTCGTTTAAGCCGGAAATGATCGCACTACAAAACAAAATAGCGCTTGTTACGGGCGGGGCGGGCGGCATTGGTTCGGCCATTTGCCGGGCATTAGCCGAAGTGGGCGCATCGGTTGTGATTACGTATAACAGTGACGCCGAAAAAGCCCGGCGGCTGGTCGAAACGCTTCCCGGCCACGGACACGCCATCGTTCATGCCCCGGTACATGACCCGGAGCGGGTAGCCGCGCTGGGTACGTACCTGACCGATACCTACGGTCGGCTGGATATCCTGGTCAACAATGCGGGGATCACCACGCCCGTACCGCACGACGATCTGGACGGACTCAGCGATGAGTGGATCGACCAGATTTTTCAGACCAACTGGCGGGGTGCGTTTGCGATGATCAGGGCCTGTAAACCCTTGTTGTTGGCTAGCGGGAACGGACTCATCGTCAATATATCGTCGGTGGCGGGGCAAACGGGCATCGGTAGTAATGTGGCCTATTGCGCCTCCAAAGCAGCGATGGATTCCATGACCCGCTCACTGGCCCGGTCGCTGGCCCCCCTGATCCGCGTCGTTTCGGTATCGCCGGGCTGGGTCATGGGCGACTACGCCAGCCGTTTTGATCCATCCTATTTAGAGAAACATGTAAACGCAACGCCCCTTGGCCGACTAGCCACGCCCAATGATGTAGCGAATGCAATTCTGGCACTAACCACCACGCTCACCTTCACCACCGGCAGCATCATTCCAGTAGACGGTGGACGAACACTAAACTGATTGGGGATTTGGGATATCGGATTTGGGATTTGCTGCGCTTAGTACAGTTCCGAATCCAGGCAGAGCAAATCCCAAATCCGCAATCCCAAATCCGAAATCCTATGAAGCTTGTAACCTTTCTAACTCCTACCCAACAACCCCGCGCGGGCTGGCTGACGGCCGACGGCGATTCGTCGCCCGGCGTGGTTGACATGCACGCGATCAGTGGCGGGCAGTTGCCGGCAGATATGCTGTCATTCATCGACGACCACGAACGCTACCGGGCGCTGATCCGGGAAAACAACTGGGAAACGGCCAGGGTAACGTACCTGACTAGCGAGATCAAGCTGCTGGCGCCGCTGCCCAACCCGCGCAGCTTCCGCGATTACATTGGGTTTGAGATGCACATGCTCAATGCGTCGCGATCGTTTGGGCATACCATTGGACCAGCCTGGTACGAAATGCCTATTTTCTATTTCACCAACCATCAGGCTATCTACGGACCCGGCGACGATATAAAGCGACCGGCCAAAGAAACCAGGCTGGATATTGAGCTGGAAATAGCCTGTATCATTGGCAAAAAGGGCAGCGACATCAAAGCCGGGGAGGCCCGTCCCTACATTTTTGGCTACACCATTTTCAACGACTGGACAGCGCGGGCCATTCAACGGCGTGAGATGGAAGTGCCATTGGGGCCGCACAAAGGCAAAGATTTTGCCAATGCCATTGGCCCCTGCATTGTCACAGCCGACGAAATGGACGCCTACCGATACACCATCACCGAAGCCGATTTCGCCGACCCCCTACGCTTCCCGCCCGGCCCCACCGACCGGCTAGACCTGACAATGCAAACCCGTATCAACGGCGTAACGGTCTGCGAAGGCAATTACAAAACGGCCTTCTACAATTTCGAGCAGATGATCGAGCGGGCCTCGGAAAACGGCGTGAACCTCATGCCCGGCGACATATTGGGCTCTGGCACAGTGGGTTGGGGTAGCTTGATCGAAAACAACTTCAGCGTTCACCGCCCTCTCGAACCGGGCGATGTGGTGGAACTGGAAATCGAGGGAATTGGCACGTTGACAAACACCGTCGTATGATTCTGGAACACGCCCTTATCACCGTTCAGGCCGGCCGGGAGGCCCAGTTTGAAGCCGAGTTTCCGAAAGCGAAAGCCATCATCAGCCAGGCCAATGGGTTTGTTGACCTTCAGCTTCGCCGGGGTATCGAGTCGCCCGGAACGTACCTGCTGCTGATTCATTGGCAAACGCTGGAAGACCATACCGTCAGCTTCCGGCAGTCGGAACTATTCACGCAGTGGCGCGCCATCATAGGGCCGTTTTTCGCCAGTCCACCCGTCGTTGATCATTTTTCACCCCTGACCTAAACTTCGAAACCAAATGAAAATCATTGACTTATCCGTCACGATCTCGCCGGAGATCAAGGAGCCGCTGCAGACCAAAATAGACTACGAAGACCACAAGGAAGGCGCGAAGAAAATGGGCTCGAAGCTCTTCGGCGGTGCGTCGGCCGATGTGTTCCTCGAGGGCAACGGCCCCGCCGGTGAGTTCCTGTACCTGACGGGCCATGCCGGTACGCACATCGACGCTCCCTGGCATTACTTTCCTACCTGCGAAGGCAAACCGTCGCGTACCATCGAAGAACTACCGCTCGACTGGTTTTTCCACGACGGCGTAGTGCTCGATTTTACCGACAAACCCGACGGCTACTGCTTCTCGTCCGACGACCTGAAGGAGAGGTTGGCCGCTATCAACTACACGCTCAAACCCTTCGATATTGTCCTGATCCGCTGCGACGCCGACAAGCGCCTGCACGATGACGATTTCGTGAAAATCCACGTCGGTGCCTCGGCCGAAGCCACGCACTGGCTGATCGATCAGGGCATCAAGGTGATGGGGACAGATGGCTGGGGCTGGGACATCCCGCTGCATATTCAAGCCGAAGACTATTTCAGCAACCCCCGCCCAGGCGTGATCTGGGCTGCCCATTACGTCGGTCGCGAGAAAGAATACTGCCAGATCGAGAAGCTGGCGAACCTTGATCAATTACCACCCTTCGGCTTTAAAGTGAGCTGTTTCCCGGCCAAGATCAAAGGCGGCAGTGCCGGCTGGTGCCGTGCCGTAGCCATTTTTGATTGAGGATCGGTCCGCCGATGCGGTCGGATTGGGGATTTATTGCTTCGCGCTCTAGGCCCTTCGACAGGCTTAGGGTGACACAACACATCCAGCATGTGCATGACCAACTTGAGTGGGATTGTCACCCTGAGCCTGTCGAAGGGCCTAGAGCGCGAAGCAATAAATCCCCAATCCAAGATCCCCAATCCCAAATCAGACATCCTAAATCCCCAATCCTATGTCTTCTATTAAAAAAGCCCTCGTTGTGGGAGGCGGAATCGGCGGCTTATCGGCTGGTGTTGCCTTGCGACAGGCGGGCGTCGAGGTTGACCTGATCGAGCTTCACCCCACCTTTAATGTGTACGGCGTAGGCATCATCCAGCCATCTAATGCCCTACGTGCCCTTGATTCACTTGGCTTGGCCGACCGCTGCATGGAACGCGGATCGCCCTATGGTCCGGTGAAAATGTGCGCGGCCAATGGGTTCAAATTTGCGGAGACGGGCACCCCACCCATGGGTCGACTACCCGTTCATAACGGCATCTCGCGCCGGATTTTGCACGATGTGCTGCACGAAGGAGCGATAGCCAATCAGGTGAAGATCCGGATGGACGTCACCGTCTCGGCAATCGATAACGGCCCTGATGCGGCAACAGTAACGTTTAGCGATGGCAGCACCGGAGTATATAATCTCGTTGTCGGCTCCGATGGCGTGTATTCACAGGTACGTGGTCTGGTGCTGGGCGATTACAAGCCCCGCTACACCGGGCAGTCGGTCTGGCGGTATGCCTTTCCCCGGGCGGCTGATCTGGACACGGGCTACATCTTTTTCGGAAAGAAAACCAAAGTGGGACTGATCCCGATGACCGCCGACCGCATGTACATGTTCGTGGTATCGGCCGAGGGCAACGATCCAAAGATCCCCGAAGCAGAACTGGTGCCCCGTTTGAAGGCTCTTGTTGCCGACTATGAAGCCCCCATGGTACGCGCCGTTGTCGATCAGATCACCGATCCCAAAGGCGTGATTTACCGGCCGCTCGAAACGCTGTTGCTACCCGCGCCCTGGTACAACAACCGGGTATTGCTCATCGGTGATGCCGTTCATGCGACCATCCCGCAACTGGGGCAGGGAGCCGGACTGGCTATTGAAGACGCCGTGGTGCTGGGCGAACTGGTACAGTCGGGCGATCCATTGCCTACCATCCTGGAGAACTTCATGAATCGTCGGTTTAGTCGCTGCAAGATGGTGGTCGATGCCTCGAATACGCTGGGCGAATGGGAGCAGCTGGAGTGGCAGGGCCAGTTACCCGAAGGAGCTAACATGGGTGCACTGATGGGCAAAACGCTCGGTGCCATGGGTGCTCCGATCTAAGCATGCTGATCAGACGTTCCCTATAAACCTGCTGTGGGCCTAAGCCAAAGCAACTTCCCACGCAAAGCAGTACTATTCAAAAGCATCCACCTTTTCGAAGTAAACTCATACAATGACTGCTCAGAATACGCAGGTTGGTATTATCGGGGCTGGTCCTGCCGGACTAACCCTCGCGCTGTTACTTAAATGCCGGGGCATTGATTCGGTCATTCTCGAAAACCGGGATCGGCCCTATGTCGAATCGCGCGTTCGGGCGGGACTGCTAGAGCAAAATACTGTCGATCTGTTTCGGGAACTGGGCGTTGCCGACCGGCTGGACCGCGAGGGGCTCGAACACCATGGCGTGTACCTGAGCTTTAACGGAGTGCGTAACCGGGTTCCCTTTACCGAACTGACCGGCGGGCGTTGCATCACCATCTACGGGCAACAGGAGGTGGTGAAAGACCTGATCAGGGCTAACCTCGATCAGGGAACACTCATCCACTTTGAAGCGACCGCCACCCGTATTGACGGCCTGGAAACCGATTCGCCCATGATTCACTACGAACAAAATGGCGAAGCACATACGCTGACCTGTGATTTTGTAGCGGGTTGCGATGGTTACCACGGCATTGCCCGCAAACACCTGCCCGAAGGGAGTTATAACGAGTTTCGAATTGAATACCCATTTAGCTGGCTCGGTATTCTGGCCCATGCCAAACCATCGTCCAACGAACTGATCTATGCTTACCACGAACGTGGTTTTGCCCTGCACAGCCTCCGCTCCGAAACAGTCAGCCGGCTATATATTCAGGTCGCCAACGATGACCATATCGACAACTGGACCGACGAGCAAATCTGGGATGAACTCGAACTCCGGCTGGGCGACAATAACGGGTTCCGGCTGAACCGGGGCGAGATCTTCGAAAAAGGAATTACGCCCATGCGCAGCTTTATGATCGACAGCATGCAGTACGGACGCCTGTTCCTGGCGGGCGACGCCGCCCATATTGTGCCGCCTACGGGAGGAAAAGGCCTGAACCTGGCCGTTGCCGACGTAAAAATCATGGCCGGGGCCTTGACAGACTACTACGAAACGGGACAGACGACCCGGCTGGCGGCTTACACCAGCGATTGTCTGCGCCGGATCTGGCGGGTGCAGGACTTCTCTAATACCATGACGTACCTGTTTCATAAGCAGGCGAAACACGGTTCGTTCGAGAATCAGCTTCAGCAGGCCAAATTCGATTACATCAGTCGGTCGACGGCCATGGCAACCACGATTGCCGAAAATTATGTGGGGCTAAAAGACGTGTAGAACAATCCGGTCGAGTAGGTATTTGTACAGCCTTTCAGCCTTACTGTTTTGTCTTTTTACGCTTAAATGCCAGGACTTATGTCAACATCCTTCCTCCGATTTTCACTCAAGCCATTTATCGTTCTGTTGCTGTTGCTTCCGCTCCGGTTACTGGCGCAGGATGCCCCCGCAGCCCCGGAGCTGGAATTTGTCTGCGAACTAACCGTGAACATTGCACCAGCACTGACTGTCGGCGAGACCCCGCACGGTACCCGCCGGATTATCCCGATCACGGGCGGTACGTTTAGCGGACCTAACCTGAAAGGCACAATCATTAATGGCGGGGCCGATTGGCAACTAGTTCGTAAAGACGGCACCGCCGAACTCAATGCCCTGTACACGCTACAGACAGACGACGGCACTCTGATTTATGTCAATAACAAAGGCGTTCGGGTTGCCACGCCCGAAGTTGCTGCCCGCATTGCCCGCGGTGAATCGGTCAGCCCATCGGAGTATTATTTCCGGGCGATACCCACCTTTGAAACGCCACCCGGCAAGTATGAGTGGTTGACGAAATCCCTGTTCGTCTCGAAAGGCATCCGCAAGCCCGACGGGGTCATCATTCAAGTCTGGAAAGTACGCTAGTCCGCTCATGCAACCTACAACCTCCCTCCGCTACGGCTGGTATGCTGTCTTTATCCTGACGCTGGCCAACATCTCGTCGTTCATCGATCGGCAGATTTTGAGCCTCCTGGTGAAGCCCATCAAACGGGATCTGCTGCTCAGCGATACCGAAATGAGCCTGTTGATGGGCCTGAGCTTTGCCATTTTCTACACCCTCTTCGGCGTGCTGATTGGGCGACTGGCCGACAAATACAGCCGCCGGAACATCATCATCGCTGGCATTACCATCTGGAGCCTCATGACGACGCTCTGCGGTGGGGTTCGGTCGTATGTCCAGTTCTTTATGGTCCGGATGGGCGTGGGTGTGGGGGAGGCCACCCTGTCGCCCTCGGCCTATTCCATCATTGCCGATTACTTCCCGAAAAACCGGCTGGCTACGGCGCTGAGCGTTTTTTCGCTGGGGGTGTTTCTAGGGTCGGGGCTGGCTATGCTCATCGGGTCGGGCATTGTAGCTAAACTCCCAACGGAGGGGAAGGTGATGGTACCGGTATTGGGCGCTATTTTTCCTTGGCAGCTGATCTTCCTCTACATCGGTTTGCCCGGTCTGGTGATCATGGGTCTTCTGTTTACCATCCGCGAACCGGCCCGTACCAACACCCTCCAAAAAGCGGGTGCCGTGGTCGATCTGTCGCTGCGTGAGGCGCTGGTTATCATTTTCAAACACCGGACCGCGTACCTCCTCATCTGCTTTGCCACGGCTTTTGGGGCGTTGGTCAATTACGGCTGTAACGCCTGGATTCCCACCTTCGTGGCACGTACCTACGGCTGGGAAGTGCCCCGCGCCGGTGCCTTTTACGGACTGGTGCTGGTGGCCTCGTCGGTATCGGGTGTGCTGTTCGGCGGATGGTATGCTGACCGGCTGGTAAAACGGGGCGTGGTCGACGGTCGCCTGCGGGTGGGTCTGCTGGGCGGCATTGGCTGCCTGGTGGCGGCTGGCCTGCCGCTGTTGCCCCGCGCCAAATGGGCCTTGCTGGCGGTTTTCGTACCCAGCTTTGCGCTGGCTGCCCCGTTTGGCGCTGCCACAGCCGCTATTCAGGAGATCATGCCGAATCAGGTGCGGGCGCTGGCCTCGTCGATCTTCCTGTTTATTCTGAACCTCATCGGTATTGGCCTGGGCCCCACGTCGGTAGCCCTGTTTACCGACTATATCTTTCACGACGAACAGGCCATTCGGTACTCGCTGGTGCTGCTGTTCGCTATTGGTGGGGTGTGCACGATGCTACTCACGTACCTGGCTCTCAAACCGTACAGACAGGCTATCCTCAGTCAGCAGACCACACCCGCAACGCAACCAATTCTATGACACCTCTCTTACACGTTGAACAACGGAATACGATACTGCTCGTCAAACTCAACCGACCCGATAAGCGCAACGCCCTCAACGATGAGTTGATTCTGGGCCTGGAAGCCGTTTTTTCGACCATACCCGATGGTGTTCGGTGTGCAGTGATCTACGGCGAAGGTTCCCATTTCAGCGCTGGCCTCGACCTTTCGGCGCTCACTGAACGCGATGCCGTGCAGGGGCTGCACCATTCGCGGATGTGGCACCGGGCCCTGGACCGTATTCAGTTCGGAACGGTGCCGGTCATCGCCGTGCTGCATGGGGCCTGCGTAGGTGGTGGTCTCGAACTGGCTGCTGCCTGCCACATCCGCGTAGCCGAAAACAGCACCTTCTACGCCCTACCCGAAGGTCAGCGGGGCATCTTTGTGGGTGGTGGCGCGTCGGTGCGGGTACCTAAACTCATCGGACTGGCCCGCATGACCGACATGATGCTGACCGGGCGCGTGTACCAGGCCGAAGAAGGTGAACGGATCGGACTGGCGCAATACCGGGTCGAAGAGGGGCTGGGGCTGGAAAAAGCCCTGGAACTGGCCGGGAAAGTGGCAGGCAACGCGGGCATGACCAACTACGCGCTGATGCACATTCTGCCCCGGATTGTCGATGCCCCGCAGGAACAGGGACTACTGATGGAGTCACTCACGGCCGCCATTGCCCAGGATGCCCCCGAAGCCAAAGCGCGGTTACGGGATTTTCTGGCCGGTAAAGCCAAAAAAGTAGGGGAATGAGCATGGTACAGACCAACATCTTCGGCCCCGCCACTACCCGAAAAACTGTCCGTCCGGATGGCGCTATTCTGCTACAGGCCGAGCAACCGTTAGGATGTTGCCCTGAGAAACTAACGGAAAAACTGGCATACTGGGCCAGACACACGCCCGTTGCGCTGTTCATAGCGCGCCGGAACCCTGCGCAAGCGGGTGACTGGCAAACACTCACTTACGCCGATACGCTGCGGATTGTGGAAGGTATCGCTCAATACCTGCTCGACCAGCAGTTCGGCGAGGGGGAAACAATCGCTATTCTGTCGGAAAACAGCCTTGAGCATGCGTTGCTGGCCCTGGCGGCTATGCACGTGGGCATTCCCTACGCGCCCATTTCGCCCCCGTATTCGCTGTTGTCCGACGATATGGGGAAGCTCCGGCATACGTTGCGGGTGCTGACGCCGAAACTCATTTTTGCCCAGAATGGCCAGCCGTATGCCCGTGCGCTGGCAGTAGCGCGCGAACTGTTCCCCGAAGCCCGAATCGTATCGGTCGAGAACCCGGTTGATGTTCATTTCGACAAACTACTCGCCACCCAGCCGACCGAAGTGGTTGCCGAGGCTCACGCTCGCATAACGGCCGACAGCGTGGCTAAGATTCTGTTCACGTCAGGCTCAACGGGTATGCCGAAAGGGGTGATCAACACGCAGCGGATGTGGTGTACCAACCTGCAACAGATCACGCAGGCGTTTCCGGGTCTGGCCGTAACTCCTCCTGTGTTTGTGGACTGGCTACCCTGGAATCATACCTTTGGTGGAAACCACAACATGGGTCTGACGCTCTACAACGGAGGCACGCTCTATATCGACGAGGGAAAACCAACGCCCAGCGGCATCGAAGCCACCGCGCAGAACCTCCGCGAGATTTCGCCAACGGCCTATTTCAACGTACCCAAGGGCTTCGAAATGCTGGTGCCCTACCTGGAAAAGGAACCCGAGCTACGGGCCACTTTCTTCAAAAACCTGCAATTTTTCTTTTACGCCGGGGCTAGTCTGGCCCAGCCGATCTGGAATCGGCTCGAAGCACTGGCGCTGGAAACAACCGGGCGCGTTATCCCCATTATCACCGGGCTAGGCTGTACGGAATCGGGCCCATCGGCCTTGTTTGCCAACTGGCCGGGTAGTTTTTCAGGCCTGCTGGGCCTGCCCGTAGCAGGCATGAACGTGAAACTAGTACCCGACGGTACTAAGCTGGAAATTCGCTTCAAAGCCCCCAACGTCACCCCCGGCTACTGGCGTAACCCCGAGGCTACCCACAACGCGTTTGACGAAGAAGGCTACTATAAAACGGGCGATGCCGTACGGTTTCTGGACGAGTCCGATCATAACCGGGGCCTGGTCTTCGATGGGCGGATTGCCGAAGACTTCAAACTGTCGACAGGCACCTGGGTCAATGTGGGCGTGCTGAAAGCGACCGTGCTGCGCGAAGGATCGCCCATTGTGCAGGACGTTGTACTGGCGGGTTTAGACAAGGAGTTTGTGAGCGCCATTCTCTTTCTAAATCCATACGCCTGCCGAACGCTCGCTAACCTGCCCGACGACGTACCTAACCATGACGCATTCACGCACCCGACCGTGCAGCAGTATGTCGACCAGTTGGTCGAACGGCTGGGCCAACACGCCACGGGTAGTGCCAACCGCGTCGCCAAAGCCATCGTCGCGCTCGAACCGCCTTCCATCGATCTGGGCGAGATTACTGACAAAGGCTCGCTGAACCAACGGGCCGTCCTCCAGCACCGGGCGGGGTTGGTTGATCGGTTGTATGGGTGAGTGGTTGGCTGGGTGGCTGGTTAATTGGTTGATTAGTTAACTGGTTAACTGGCTCGTTTTCAAATGTTACTAATAGAATGTGCTTCGCTGAATAGAAATAATTGAACCTAAATAATGGGTAGTGTTGCTTGTAACTACTTGATCAGTAATGGATTGCTTTCGCGCTGTGGGTTGCTGTCGCCTAGTCGAAGGGCCAGGCGACAGCAACCTACAGCGCGAAAGCAATCCGTCATAAACCACTCTTTCACTAATTCGCCCTTTCACTCTTAAAAACACCTATGACTCCTCCCTTCAGAGCCGACCACGTTGGTAGTTTATTACGGACGCCAGCCGTTAAAGAAAATCGCCTTCGCTGGAAAAAAGGCGACATCACCGCCGACGAACTTCGGGCTATCGAAGACGCCGGTATTGCCGAAACCGTTAAGAAACTGGAAGCGACCGGCATGAAATCCATCACCGACGGTGAGTTCCGGCGCGATTATTTTCACCTCGATTTCCTGAAAGAACTGGCCGGGGTGACCGTCACGGGCGGCATCGAAGCGAACCCAAACGCCAAAGCCGCCGAAGACGGGTTTACCCCGCCCAAGCTCAGCGTAACGGGTAAGCTCAGCCACCAACACGACATTCAGGTGGCCGACTTCAACTTCCTGAAATCGGTGGTGACGCAAACGCCCAAAGTTTCGATTCCGTCGCCGACGATGGTGCATTTCCGGGGTGGCCGCAAAGCCATCGACATTAATTCGTACCCCGACATGGACGAGTTCTTCCATGACCTCGCCCGCGCGTACCGGCAGGAAATCGATCACCTGTACAAGGCCGGACTCCGTTACCTCCAGCTCGACGATACGAACCTCGCTTACCTCTGCGACCCTAAAATGCGGGCTGCCGCCGTTGAGCGGGGCGAAGATCCCAACGAACTGCCACGTACCTACGCCGCCCTGATCAACTCGGTCATCGACGGTCGGCCCGACGATCTGACGGTTGGTATCCACCTATGCCGGGGTAATTACCGCAGCACCTGGTTCGCCGAAGGGGGCTACGAGCCAGTGGCCGAAATTCTGTTCAACTCCATCAACGTGGATGCCTACTTCCTGGAATACGATGACGAACGCAGCGGTGATTTCGCGCCCCTACGCTTCGTGCCCGACAATAAAATGGTGGTACTGGGCATCATTTCCTCGAAAGTGCGCGAGTTGGAAAACATAGACGACCTGGCCAAACGGATCGACGAAGCCGCCCGGTATATGCCGCTCGATAACATGTGCGTCAGTCCACAATGCGGGTTTTCGAGCACGCACCACGGCAATGACCTCACCGAAGACGATCAGTGGCGCAAGATGGAACTGGTGGTCAACACGGCCATAAAAGTCTGGGGAGAAGCATGAAAGTATACGGTCTAACGCTTATTCTGTTCCTCGTGTCGGCGGGCCTGTTCGCCCAATCCGGAATCGCGAAAATAGATTCCGGTACCATTCAGGGCGCACGCTACCGGGTTCTGTTTCCCGACAACTGGAACCGGAAGCTGGTGATGTATGCCCACGGCTACGAGTTTATGGGCGCACGTCCGCTGCAAAGCCAGAGCCCCGAGTTTCTGACCCGGATGAAGCCGTTTCTTGAACGTGGTTTTGCGGTGGCCGCCTCCGACTACGTCTATCAGGGGTTTGCCTTGCCGCAGGGTGTCGACGATACCGAAGCCCTGCGCAGGTACGTCGTCGGCAAATATGGTAAGCCCGACTCCGTGTTCGTGGTGGGGCATTCGATGGGTGGGGGCGTTGCGCTGGCGACCCTCGAAAATTTCGGGACGAATTACCAGGGAGGCCTGCCGCTCTGCCCGCTGTCGAGCCGGCCGTATTTGCAGTGCCGCAAAGAGTTTGACATGTACGCCACCTTCAATGGCCTGTTTCCGGGCGTTGCCAAGTCCCTTGCCCATATTTTTGATCTGTCGAAACCGTATCAGGCGCAGGATGCCCGCCAGATGGTGGCCCGCGCCATGGAGATCAAACGAGCGATTTTGACCAAAGACTCGGTGCTGGCGGTCGCCTTCGCCAAACGGTTTGATCTGAAACTTGATGACCTGCCGTTCTCGCTGTTTTTCAACGAGAACGTCCTGCGCGATATCGCCCAGAAAGCCCACGGTAACCCTTTCGATAATACCAACACAGTCTACAGCGGATTTCCAGACAACCTGATCGTTAACCAGAAAGCGGAACGACTCGCGGCTACGGTTAGTCCGGATGGGCTATTCAAGAAGTATGACCGCACGGGCAACATCAGTAAGCCGGTGGTGCTCATACACACGATTTACGATCAGCTGATTCCGCCGACCTACGGCGTTGTCAATATCGAGAACATGGTGCACCAGCAGGGGAAAGACGCGCTCTTTACGGTGAAGTACACCAGCGGGCAGGGACACTGTGCGTTCAGCCCGGAGCAAACTGGAAAGGCTTTCGACGCCCTGCGCTCCTGGGTGAAAACGGGCGTGAAAGCCAAAGCCGGGTTTATCGACTAAGAAAACTATGATCGACATTCAGAAAATCGTTGCCATCGACGTGCACACCCACGCCGAGGTTTCCTGCCAGCAACCGCACGACGACTATCGGCCGGAGTTCGATGCCGCTTTCGCGAAGTATTTCAAGTCAGACAAGCGCCCCACCATTCAGGAGACGGCCGACTATTACCGTGAGCGAAACATGGCCTTCGTGATGTTCACCGTGGATTCGGAACACCAGACCGGCCGTCGGCGCATTCCGAACGAAGAGGTGGCCGAAGGAGCCGCCAGGAACCCCGACGTCATGATCGCGTTCGCCAGCATCGACCCGCACAAAGGGCGGATGGGTGCGCGCGAAGCCCGGCGGCTGATCGAGGAGTTTGGTGTGAAGGGCTTTAAATTTCACCCGACCGTGCAGGGATTTTACCCCAACGACCGCATGGCCTATCCGCTCTACGACGTCATTGCCGAGTACAAGCTGCCTATGCTGTTCCACTCGGGTCATTCGGGCTTTGGCTCGGGCGTGCGGGGCGGTGGCGGTCTGCGGCTGGAATACTCGAACCCCATGCACCTCGACGACGTGGCCATCGACTACCCCGATTCGCCCATCATCATTGCGCACCCGTCGTGGCCCTGGCAGGACGAAGCCCTCTCGGTGGCCATGCACAAGCCCAACGTGTACATTGATCTGAGTGGCTGGTCGCCAAAGTATTTTCCACCTCAACTGGTGCAATACGCCAACACCCAGCTCAAACACCGCGTCCTGTTCGGCACTGATTTCCCGCTGATCACGCCTGAACGATGGCTAAGCGATTTCGAAGTGGCCGGGTTTAAGGATGAAGTGAAGCCATTGATTATGAAGGAGAACGCTATCAAAATGCTCGGCCTGCGCTAACCACGATTTTCCGCGATTGACTTACCACGTACCTGCTATGCCATTTCTTTCTGTCAACGGTCATACACTGCATTACCAGCACCAGCAGGGTGCGGGCAGCCGAACGTTTGTGTTCGCCAACTCACTCGGCACCGATCTCCGTATCTGGGACGATGTGGTGGAACTATTGAAGCCGCACGGCTCTATGCTGCGGTTCGACAAACCGGGGCACGGCCTGTCTGAAGTGCCCCAAACACCCTTGACGATCAGCGATTACGTGGCCGATGTCATTGCCCTGCTCGACGCGCTTCAGATCGGTCAATGCATATTCGTGGGCTTGTCGATCGGTGGTGTGATCGGCCAGCGGCTGGCCCTGACATACCCCGACCGCATTGGGAAACTGGTATTGAGCAACACGGGACCTAAAATCGGTACGGCTGACAGCTGGAATGACCGTATTCAGACGGTTCAACAGCAGGGGCTGTCGGCCATTGCCGATGGGGTGATGCAGCGGTGGTTTCCGACCGCCTTTCGGGAGGCGAACCCAACTCAGGTGGCCGCATACAAACGAATGCTTGAGCAGACATCACCGGCTGGGTACGTTGCTGCCTGCGGCGCTGTTCGTGACGAAGACCTGACGGGCCAGATTGCGAAGATCAACGTACCTACGCTGTGCCTTGGTGGTACCGATGACCTGGCCACGCCGCCCGATCTGGTTCAGGCCATGGCCAGCGCCATTCCCGACGCCCGCTACGAACTCATCGACGGGGCCGGGCACATTCCCTGTGTGCAGATGCCCGATAGGGTGGCGCAGTTGATTCTCCAGTTTATTCATGAAACGCCTGAACAGAGCTTGTATGAACAGGGCATGAAAACCCGCCGGGCAGTACTGGGCGATGCGCACGTCGACCGGGCCGAAGCTGCCAAAACAGACTTCGACGCCGATTTTCAACAATACATTACTGAAACGGCCTGGGGCAGCATCTGGTCGCGCCCCGGCCTGACCAAACGTGAACGGAGCCTGATCACCATTGCGCTCCTGGCCACGCTGGGGCACGACGATGAACTGGCGATGCACCTCCGCGCCACCCGAAATACCGGAGCCAGCCCCGACGACGTAAAAGAGACCCTGCTCCACACAGCCATCTACGCCGGTGTACCCGTCACTAACGGAGCCATGAAAATTGCCAAAGCCGTTTTTAAATAAAAAGATTGGGGATTTGGGATTGTTGCTGACGCCAGCGTAAACCCAAGCGAAGCCTACGCTGGCGTCAGCAACAATCCCAAATCCCCAATCCGAAATCCCCAATCCGACATCCTCTTATGAACTCTATCAATTTCGACGTACATCCACCGCACTTATCGCCCGAGTACAAATCGACGATCTTTCGTAGTCCGACGAAGCCGCTGATGATCGTTCGGGAGCATCTGCAAGACCTTCGTATGCCCGTGTTCGGTGAATCCGTACTGGGTAAATTCGATAACGACCTGACCAAAAATGCCCGCGTCAATGGGGAACCCATCGGCGAGCGCATCAAAGTGGCGGGACGTGTGATGGACGATACCGGTCGGCCGTTATCTAATGTGCTGGTCGAAATCTGGCAGGCCAATTCGGCGGGCCGGTACATTCACAAAGCCGAGATCCACGACGCCCCGCTCGACCCGAATTTTCTGGGCAGTGGTCGTGTGCTGACCGACAGCGAAGGACGCTATGCGTTTTATACTATCAAGCCGGGGGCCTATCCCTGGGGCAACCATTACAACGCCTGGCGACCCAACCATATCCATTTTTCGGTGCTGGGCCATCAGTTCGATCAGCGCTTGGTGACGCAGATGTACTTCCCCGGCGATCCGCTGTTTGCCTATGACCCGATCTTCCAGTCGACGCCCGTTCACGCCCGCGAGTTACTGATTGCCCGGTTCAGCATGGACTGGACCGAGCCGGAATTCGCCCTTGCCTATGAATTCAATATCGTGCTGAACGGCCGCTACCAAACCCCCTTTGAGTAATGGAACGTCTCCGTCAAACGCCCTCGCAAACGGTCGGTCCTTTCTTCGCCTACAGCCTGACCGCCGTTCAGTACGGCTATGCCTACGACAGCATCGCCAACCACACGCTCATTGGTCCTGATACGCCGGGCGAGCGGATCTTCATCACCGGCCGCATCCTCGACGGACAGGGAAACCCCGTGCCCGACGCCATTATCGAAATCTGGCAGGCCGATTCGGAAGGGAACTACCGAACCGCACCCATCAGCGCTGCCGATCACGATAGCCACGAGTTTATTGGCTTTGGCCGCCTTGGAACGGGCACGCAACCCGGTGCCGTATTCCGGTTCGACACCATAAAGCCGGGCCGCGTCCGGTCGGGCCGCGTTCGGTCGGGCCGCGTTCGGTCGGGTTCCGTAACGCCTGGTGCTGCCCCGCACATCAACATCACCCTGTTTATGCGTGGGTCGCTGCGGGCCTTGTACACCCGACTCTACTTCGCCGACGAAGCCGCCGCCAACGAACAGGATTCGTTACTAGCCATGATTCCTACTGACCGACGAACTACCTTGATCGCCACCGCCGTTCAATCAGCAGCCGGACCGGGTTACCACCTCGATATTCATTTACAAGGCGATCAGGAAACCGTATTTTTCGATCTGTGAAGTTGGGTGAGCGCGCTTGCTTTGCGTTATAGGTTTTGTGTTGGTGTGTTGCTTACGCCGGTCCCTTCGACTAAGCGTAAGCAACATTCTCCGAAAGCCATTTCGGCTAAACCATCAATCGGTAAGCAACCCACAAATCCCCAATCCGAAATCCCACATCCGAAATCCCTCTATGTTTTCAACGTACCTGGCTGATCCCGACATCCTCCGGCATTGCGGGCCGGAAGCGATCATTCGCAACATGCTGGCGTTTGAGGGCGCGTTGGCAACGGTGCAGGGGCAACTGGGCATCATTCCGTCCGCCGCCGCCTCGACCATTGCCGACACAGTGACCCGCCTGACCATCACGCCGGAATCGCTGACGGCGGGAACCCTGCAAAACGGCGTGCCAACGCTACCCTTGCTGGCACAGGTTCGCGAAGCTTTGCCTGAATCGGTTAGGGGCGAGTTGCATGTGGGGGCGACGTCGCAGGACGTGCTGGATACGGCGCAGGTGCTGGCCATCAGGTCGGTGATGCCGGTGCTGGCTGATCGGATCAACGAGGTACTGGCGAGTCTGAACCAGTTGACCCTCCACTACGGGAACGTACCCATGATGGGCCGGACACGTACCCAACAGGCTCAGCCGATCACCTTTGGCCAGAAAGTACTGAGCTGGCGAAATCCCCTTGTCCGGCATCTGGAACGGCTCGATCAATTGAAGCCGCGTGTGCTGGTGGTGCAGTTGGGTGGAGCCGTCGGAAATCTGGCGGCGTTTGGTGAGAAAGGAGAGGCCGTAGCCCGTGCATTGGCTGCCGAACTGAATCTGAATTACGCCACGCCCTGGCATACGGAGCGCGACGGGCTGGCGGAGTTCACCAACTGGCTGGCGCTGCTGACCGGTACGCTGGGCAAGCTGGGGCAGGATATCCTGCTGATGGGGCAGACCGAAGTAGGCGAAGTGGTGGAGAACGTGAACGGCGGAGGTAAATCCAGCGCGATGCCGCATAAAAACAACCCCGTGCTGAGTGAGGCGCTGGTGATGCTGGCCCGCCAGAATGCGCAGTTCGCAGCCATACAACTGCAAAGTATGGTGCATGGTAATGAACGCGACGCCACCGCCTGGATGCTGGAATGGGACAACCTGCCCCGCATGATGAGCAACGCAGGTACGTCGCTCCGCCACGCCCTGAGCATTACCCAGACAATGGGCGTAAAGGGATTTCGAACATAGGATTTCGGATTTTTAAAAAATTGATAATCAGGTGAATATGAAAAAGCTATTATAGGCAGGGTGATTTTAATTATTGACAGTTAGCGTATTGCTTTCGCCCGTACAGCTTCGCGAGCTAGGCTCTTCGACAGGCTCAGGGTGACACCGGGGTGGCGTCCCACTCCCACCCAAGTTCGTTATTCACATTCTTGAGTTTCCTGTCACCCTGAGCGGAGTCGAAGGGCTACGCGAAAGCAACCTACAGAACGAAGCCAATCAACGCGAAGCAACAGTCTCCGAAAGTCATTTCGGCTAAACCATCAATCGGTTAGCGACCCACAAATCCGATATCCGAAATCCCCAATCCGAAATCCAATATCCGACATCCATGAACGCATATATCATTGACGGCGTACGAACGCCCATTGGCAACTTCGGCGGATCGCTGGCTACCACCCGCGCCGACGATATGGCCGCTATGGTCATCAAAGCGCTTGTCGAGAAAAACCCCACCATTCCCCCCGACGCCTACGCTGATGTGATACTGGGCTGCGCCAATCAGGCGGGCGACGATAACCGGAACGTGGCGCGCATGGCGCTACTGCTGGCCGGACTGCCTTATACCGTTCCTGGCGAAACCGTCAATCGGCTTTGTGCGTCGGGTATGTCGGCGGTGGTACAGGCGGGGCGGGCTATTCAGGCGGGCGACGGCGAGGTGTTGATTGCGGGGGGCGTCGAAAACATGACGCGCGGCCCCTGGGTCATCTCCAAAACGTCGAAACCGTTTGGTAACGACGCCGAAATGGCCGACAGCAGTTTCGGCTGGCGGTTCATCAACCCCCGCATGCGCGACCTGTACGGCGTCGATGCGATGGGCGTAACGGCTGAAAACCTAGCCGAGATATACCAGATCAGCCGCGCCGATCAAGATCAGTTTGCCTACTGGTCGCAGCAGAAAGCGGCCGCTGCCCGGCAGGCGGGTCGGTTCGCAAGGGAGATCGTCGGCGTAGCTATTCCACAGAAAAAAGGTGACCCGCTTCTGTTCGACACGGATGAGTTTATCAAGCCAGCGACAACGCCCGACGGCCTGGCCAAGCTCAAAACGGCGTTTAAAAAAGCAGACGCAGGCGGAACCGTCACGGCGGGTAATGCCTCGGGCCTGAATGATGGCGCGGCGGCGGTGCTGATGGCGTCCGAAACAGCCGTTTCCCGCTATGGCCTGACCCCATTGGCCCGCATCGTCAGCTCGGCCGTGGTGGGAGTAGAGCCGCGCATTATGGGTATTGGCCCCGTTGGCGCTTCGCAACAGGCATTGGCCAAAGCCGGACTAACGCTGGATCAGATGGACGTGATCGAACTCAACGAAGCCTTTGCCGCCCAGAGTCTGGCCTGCACCCGCCTGCTCGGTCTGGCCGATAATGACCCGCGCATCAATCCCAACGGCGGTGCCATCGCCCTTGGCCACCCGCTGGGTATGTCGGGTGCTCGCATCCTCCATTCGGCCGCGCTGGAGTTACAGCTTCAGCAGAAACAATATGCTCTGGTCACCATGTGCGTCGGCGTTGGTCAGGGCTATGCGGTGGTGCTGGAAAGGGAGTAATGGAGGAAAGGTTGGAAAGGAGAAAAGGGAGAGCAAACTTCACCATTCCAACCTATTCTCCTTTATTCCCTTCCTCCTTTATTCCTTTCCAACCTTTCCTCCTTTCCTATGAAACACGTTCCCCAACTGACCGCCTCTGAGGCTGCTTCCTTTGTAAAAGACGGTGATACGCTGTTGCAGGGCGGTTTTGGCATGACGGGTAATCCCGTACACCTGATGCACGCCCTGGCCGAACTGGGCACGAAAAACCTCACGTTCGTAGGCAACAATACGGGCGAACCGGGCCTGGGTGGGGGGCGGCTGCTCCGAAACGGGCAGCTTAAAAAGATGATCGGCTCGTTCTTTACCAGCAACCCCGACGCGGTTAGGGCGGCACAGTCGGGGGCGGTGGCGTATGAACTGTTGCCCCAGGGTACACTGGCCGAAGCTATCCGGGCGGGGGGCGCGGGCATTGGCGGTTTTTATACCCCAACCGCCGTAGGTACGTTGATCGCCGACGGGCACGAAACCAAAGTGATCGACGGGGTAGAGCAGGTATTTGTGAAAGGCATTCGGGGCAACGTGGCCTTCATTCGGGCGTGGCGGGCCGATACCGCTGGCAACCTGACCTACCGCATGACCGAGCAGAATTTCAACAAAGCCATGGCCACCGCCGCCGATCTGGTCATTGCTGAGGTAGAAGAGATCGTGCCCGTTGGGTCCATTGCCCCCGAACACATTCACACGCCCGGCTGCTACGTCGATTATCTGGTGCAGGCCACCCTCACGCCCGACGACCTGGGCATGTCGGTGTCGGTGTCGGCGGGCAAGAAGGTCGACGATGCCCGGATGAACATGGCGAAACGGGCCCTGGCCGAGCTGCAACCCGGCAACGTGGTCAATCTGGGTATCGGCATTCCGACCCTGGTGGCCGACCTGATCACGCCCGAACACGGGATCATGCTCCATACCGAAAATGGGATGCTGGGCGTTGGCCCAGCGCCTACCGATGGGGGCGGGGCCATGCACTACCCCGTCAATGCGGGTAAGATTCCGGTAACAGCCATTCCCGGCAGTAGCTATTTCGATAGTGCCGATTCGTTTGGCATGATTCGCGGCAAACACATCGACGTGGCCATTATGGGCGGGCTGGAAGTAGACGAAGCTGCCAATCTGGCTAACTGGGCCGTGCCGGGCAAGCCGCTGCTGGGCGTTGGCGGCGCGATGGACCTTGCCTCGGGCGCGAAAAAGCTCATCATCACGCTCACCCACACGAACCCCGACGGGTCATCGAAACTGGTGCCGAGTTGTACGCTGCCCATCACCGCCCTGAACGCCGTTGATCTGGTCATCACCGATCTGGCCGTTTTCGCGTTCCCCGGTGGCAAGCTGACGCTCATCGAACTCATGCCCGGCACTACCCTCGACGAGGTACGCGCCAAAACCACCGCCCACTTCATCGAACGACTGGGCTAATGGGTACGTATAGAGGTATGTATTGCTTTGCGCTCTAGGTTGCTGACGCCTAGTCGAAGGGCCATGCGTCAGCAACCTAGCTCGCGAAGCCTCCTGGCAAAAGCAAATCAAACCAACCCAACCCGCTTCACCGAAACACACGCTTAAAAAGTGGCATCTTGCTTTTGCATAGATGCAGCAAGCTAGTTTTCCCGTTTGAAAATCGGCATTTTGCGGTCAACTCTGTAAACGATGAAAAACATTATCAGAAGTCTCTTCTTTCTGTGTAGTACGGTGCCTGCTCTGGCGCAATGGCAGCCGCAGTCTGTCAACACCACGGCCAGTTTTCGCTCTGTCAGCGTAGCTAGCCCCAATGTTGTCTGGATCGGTGGTACTAAAGGAACATTCGTTCACACGGCCGATGGCGGCAAAACGTGGCAGACCGGTACCATTCCTGATGCCCAGGACTGCGACTTCCGCGATGTAAAGGCCGTTGATGACCAGACGGCTTATTTCATGAGCGCCGGACTGGCGGAAAAAGGACAGGCCCGCATCTACAAAACCACCAACGGTGGCCAGTCCTGGACGCTGCTTTACCAGACACAGCAACCCGGTGTGTTTCTCGACGGTATTGACTTCTGGGACAAACAACACGGCATCGTCTTCGGTGATCCCGTCAACGGAAAGTGGTTCATCCTGACAACCGACGATGGCGGCCAAACCTGGCAACCCGTACCGCCTGATCAACTGCCGCCCATGCAGCCGAATGAAGCGGCGTTTGCGGCCAGCGGCACCAGCCTCGTCGTGCAGGGCAAGCAAAACGTCTGGATCGCGTCAGGCGGTGCTACGAACGGACGCGTATTCCGGTCCAGCGATCGGGGTCGGACGTGGGCTGTTGCCGCCACACCCTTGCCCGCCGGCGAAGCGACAGGTCTGTTCGGTATGCAGTTTTTCAGCGATAAAAATGGTATGGCGGTTGGCGGCAACTATAAACAGGAGAACCTGCCGGGGGCTAATGCCACCATTACCCGCGACGGTGGGCAAACCTGGCAACTCGTTGCCGCCACCAACCCGCCCGGCTTAAAAGAAGCCATCGCGATACTCCCCGGTGATTACCTGCTGGCCGTTGGCCCGTCGGGTACGAGTTTATCCGCCGATCAGGGCCAGACCTGGAACAAGCTCGACTTCGAAGGGTTTCATTCACTCGCCTGCGCCAAAGGCACCTGCTACGCCGTAGGCGCAAAGGGGAAAGTCAGTAAGCAGGTGTTCAAATTTAAGTAGAGTACATGAGTTCAATCAAAAAGCCGCGCTCAATACAGATTGGCGCGGCTTTTTGATGTGACCACAAATTTAACCTAACGGCCTTATTTGTTTCCGAAGCGTGCTGGAGCAAAAGCAGTAGGCTTGGCCGGTTTTGTCTCACTTCTTTCGGACGTGCTTAGACAAATCCGAAGCAACGTGCCTGATTATCACTTCTTCTGCTTGAGGCGTTCGTCGAGCACCTTGATGAAGTAGCCGCCTACCACGGAGCCTGGAAACCAACCTGATTCAGTCTTTCTAATACATTTGAGGCATGGAGACAAGCGTATACATTCCAATTATTTCAGATTACGGTTTCAAAGCCACGTTTGGCAATGAAGCCGACAGCCTTTTTCTGCGTACAGCTTTACAAGCGCTTATCAAGTCGGATACGCCTATTCGAGAGGTGCATTTTGATAAGAACGCATTTGAAGCATTGACAATTGACAGTCGGAGTGGCATTTTTGATTTGGCCTGTACGGACGAAAACGGTACGCAATTCATTGTTGAAATGCAGTTGGGGCTGGCACCTCATTTCGTTCAGCGCATGAAGTTTTATGCCCTGCACAAGTTTAACACCGTTGTAGAGAGGGGTAACTTCGACTATGCCAATCTGCCTAAGATTTATGCCATTGCTATCCTGGCGAAGAATATCCTGCCAACAACGCATTTTCACACCATTGCTAACCTCCGGAGCGAAGAAGGTGAAATCATTGACAGTCAACTGTCGTTTATAACCGTAGAACTGGCTAAATTCACCAAGCAAGTGGCTGAGATAGAGACTGATTTAGAAAAGCTTGTTTACACCATGAAAACGCTTCACACAACAGAACCGACGCAGTATCCGGCCTTCTGGAACGAAGAATGGCTACGTCGGGCTATCGAAGAGTTAGATACGCGTAAAATGACCCCTGAAGAACGGGCGTACTTTGCGCGCGTTACAGCGGCCAACGCCGAAGCGGTTAAGGCCGAAAAGCAACGCATTGATGATGTAAAGAGAGGCACGATCAGAAAGTTACTTTTACAAGGAAAGCTGACTGTCGAAGACATTGCGGATGCTAATGACGTGTCTGTTGATTTTGTGCTTGACGTTCAGCGTAAGCTATAAGTCAGGTACGTTCCTTCACCAAAAAGCCGCGCTCAGTATCAACTGGCGCGGCTTTTTGGTGAAGGAACGTACCTGACTTATTTGGTAGCCAGTTATTTTTTCTGTTTGAGGCGTTCGTCGAGCATTTTGATGAAATAGCCGCCTACCACAGAGCGGGCCTGGAAACCGACTTGCTTGGCGTTGGTGGTTTCGTGCCAGTCAGAGAGGGGTACGCGCGATGGGGTTTCGTTGGCGTACTTCCAGATGGGATCAATAAACGCTTTGAAATCCCGGTCTGAGTCGGTCATCGTGGCGGTCCAGATGATCCAGTCAGACTTGGTGTAGGTCTTGCGGCTGTCGAGGGGCAGGCCGTAGGGCTTCTGGTTTTTCAGGTAGAAATCGATCTCCTGTTTCGCCACTTCTTTGGGGAACACGTCTAGGCCCAGCAGCTTATCCCACACGATGTTGTATTTCTGGCTCCAGCTGCCGGGCGTTTTGTCGAAGGTCAGGGCGTAATGGTCGCCGTCTTTGTCCATCTCCATCCAGCGGCGGGCCATGTCGCGGGCCAGCGTCATGTATTCATCAGCCACTTTCTGGTCGCCAAGTTGCCCGGCCATCTGCCCGTAGGCGGCAATGCCCATAATGGCCTTGGCCGACAGGTTAGCGTTACGGGCCAGGTGACCGGCAAAATCATCGGTACACAGTTGATTGCCGGGGTCGAAGCCGTCGCGTTTCAGGAAGCCCACCCACTTGGTTAGCGTAGGCCAGTGCTCGCGGGCGAAGTTGGGGTTACCGTCTATCTTCACCGACGCGGCCGTCAGGATGATCATGTTCCCGGCTTCTTCCACAGGCATGTCTTCGCCATAGGTCTGTCCGTTGGCGAGTGGGTACGTGCCAATGTCATGCGCGGGGAAATCTTTCTTCCACTGGCCCGACTCGCTGTAATCGAAGATGAACCGCAGCAAACCTTTGGCCAGCTCGTTGTTATACAGCAGGAACATGGGGGCCGATGGGTACGTTACGTCGACCGTGCCGATAGAGCCATTCGAGAAGTTCTCTTTTGACAGGAAGAACACTTCGCCCTTCGGGCCAGCCACGATCTTGTGGGCGGCAATGGCCTGACGGTAGGCTAGCTGGCAGAGGTCGGCGTATTCTTTACCGCCGGCTTTGCGGGCTTCATCGTAGAGCTGCTTGTCGAAATCGGTGCTTTTCTGGCGGATGCGGTTATAGTCGGTTTCGGCGGCTTGCAGGGTTTTCTCCATCGTCATGTTGGGGTCGCGGTGCCACCAGCCACGCAGGTTTTTGCCAAAATACTGCACCGAATACAGGTCGTCGTAGCCCAGCAGCAGGTGTTTAGCCGTACCTTCTTTTGAGACATTACCCAGGTTCAGCACCGTGGCCAGCGTGACGTTACTGGCTACATCAGCCGCATTTTTGGCGTTAGCTGCCAGCGTGCCTTTGCTCGAGAAGGCCTGTTTCAGTGCCGCCGCCGGACCAGCCACAACCCGGTTGCCCGTTCCCTGTGGCACCGCCAGATAGGCGTAGCCCCAGTCGATGCGGACGTTGTCGCCTTTGCGGCCCAGCACCGGTTGCGCTTTTGTGCCGACCGATGCGTAGGCCAGCCCGGCACCCTGCCCGGCTTTCGTGACCACATCCTGACCCACGGTGTTGGTTGCTACCGTGGCGGCTTCACCGAAATAGACCTGCACCGCATGTGGTTTTCCATCCATCGACTTGGCCTCGAAGGTGACGTAACTAACTGGACGGGCAGCTATTTCCAACTCATCGAGCAGCAGCGGTGACAGGAAACTAACGCGCAGATCGACCGGGCCAGCCGTAAACGTGTAGTCGGTCTGCGTAGCGGTCACATTGACGCTATTCTGGATTGCCTGCGATACCGTTGGCGCGGTGGCGGGACTAACCAAACCCATATCGATGAACGATCCGCCTACCGGGCTCACACAATGCGCTGCCAGCACATTACGCCCTTTACGCAGTGCTTTCTGGCCTTCAATCGGGAGCGCCAGGTAGATGTATTCGCCCGCGCAACAGGGTTTGCTTACCAGTAAAACGCCGTTCAGATAGACCGACACATCATCATCGTGACTGATGGCCAGCAGCAATTTCGACGGATCCGTTTTGCCATCGTAGGTGAACTCGCGGCGAATGTGGATGCCGTTTTTGTCGGTGCGGCTGCTGAGCCAGGGTGTCCGCGATTCGGGCGTATCGCCGAACGGGCCGGGGCCGGTTTTCCATCCCTGCGCATTGTAATCTGGTTTTTCCCAGCCCTCGCCGGGGTCAGTCAGCGTGTATTGAGCCGTGTAGGGCTTCGCCTCGCCCGTGGGCAGCAGCGCATTGTACACGGTTGGCGATCCACCCAGAAACTGATAGGTCCGGCCATCGACCCGCACAATGCCTTCGAGGGATTGTGGTTTGCCGGTCCAGTGGCGGGTGGGGCTGTCGGTGAGGCGATCGGTGGTACTCCAGATGCTGAAATACGGATCGTGGGTAATGAGCGGATAGGCAGGTGGCCGAAGTGTCTGTGCCTGTGCAGTGGTTAGCGCGAGGGCAGCGGCAAGAAGAAGTAAGCGAAAGGGACTTTTTCTCATAAGGAGTGCATGTTGCAGGCCGACTGCTGTGGAAATAGCCACCAACAGCCCGCCGTTTCAACGTAAAGCAAGGTTGGTAGGTAATTATCCTATAACTGCACTCAAGATTGATTCACTGGCCCAATAGGGGGATTTTATAGTTTACTGTTTGCCGTTTACAGTTTACGGTTGCTCTGCCAATATACCTGAATGTGGTCTGGCAGCGCAACCGTAAACTGTAAACGGCAAACAGTAAACTATTTCCCTTCAATCGGCCCCGAATTGCTGATGAAGGCTACCTTCTTGCTGTCGGGCGACCAGGATGGGGTGTTGATGGTGCCCTGACCGCCGTACAGGTAGGCGATTGCCCGGGGTTTGGTTTTGACCGGATTGCCGTTTTCGAGGGGTAGGTGGCGCAGGTAGACACGCTTGTAGAACGGGTGATCGTCGGGTTTTACGTCTTGGCCGAACGAGAGGAACACCATCTGCTTGCCATCGGGTGAGATGTGCGGAAACCAGTTATTGAACTCGTCGTTGGTGATCTGCTCCTGCTCGCTGCCATCGGCCTTCATGCGCCAGAGTTGCATCAGGCCGCTGCGGGTCGAGTTGAAATAAATGTACTTACCGTCGGGCGAATACTCGGGGCCGTCGTCCAGGCCTTTCGCCGTAGTGAGTTGAACCTCCGGGCCGCCTTCTGATGGTACTTTGTAAATATTGTAGTCGCCGTCGCGCTGGGCCGTGAAGACCAGCCATTTTCCATCAGGTGACCAGCCGTGTAGGTACGAATGACCAATGGGCGTAATCCGTTTGGGCGTTCCGCCGGTAATGGGCACCGTGTAAATGATCGACTTGGGACCGTCGGGCGTGGGTGTGTTGCTGTTGCTGAGGCCCAGCATCTTGCCATCGAATGAAATCACATGGTCGTTATTGTTGTTTGTCACCTCACCGGTATTGAGCAAGGTCGGCGTTTTCTTCTTCAGATCGAAGCGGTAAATTTTTCCGTCGCCGTTGTAGATCAGTGCCTTGTTGTCGAGCGTCCAGTTCGGGGCCTGAATCGATACGGGCGAGTGATACAGTTTTTCGCGGTGACCAGTAGCTACGTCTAATAATTCAAGGTCGCTTCCGAGGTATTGTTTGTACGGAACCAGCGTGGCGGGGGCAGGTACATACATGCGCACGTCCTGGAAAACGCCTTGTTCTACCACGTCTTTGTTGTGCGAGCCAATGAACAGACCCACGTAGACCTCGTCGCCCAGATCCAGATCGGTCACTTCTTCAGTCACGAAGGTATCGCCGAATTTGGCCACCGACATGATGTATTTGTTGCCCTGCCGTTCGAGTTGAATCACGTCGGCTCCGGTCATTTTGGAACGTACCTCTTCCGTTTTAGCTCCCTTCGTGCGTCGGAATTGCAGCGAGGTGAGTCCGTCGCCGTGTTCGGCTGCGTTGATGTGCGCCGAGTTGCTGTCCAGGCTGCTGCGGACCATCCAGCCCACTTTCCGGTGCGGGTCAACCCCTTTGCCAATGAGCGAGGCACGGGTTGTCAGGATGAAGTCGCCTTTCATGCGTTTCCACATAAAGTGAAACTCGTCATGATCGAACCAGATGTTGTAGCCCGCGCCCGACATCTTATACTCATTCGTTTTCGGGTCGAACTGCGCCGACCCCTTTTTAGCTACGTTGCCAATGTCGGTATGCCCGTCGAAGAGGCCGAGCTTCTGCGCCTGGGTGGGAGTTACGGCTGCCGCTATCAGGGTGGCTAACAGGGCTAATTTTACTAGTTTCATTTGGAGAATTTTAGGATAAGGAGAAAGTCAGTGAACTTGATTTTATTTTTTTGTCATCCCTCCTTCCGTCGGGATGACAAAAAACAAGCATTTTGTAGTAGAGCGCGAGGCAACAGAAAACAGCAAACTGTAAACTGGCCTTGTCAGTACGTCACAACCCTCAAAGTCTTCGCGCCGACCTGACTACTGACTTGTAGGAAATAGATCCCCGGTTGTGAACCTACGGTAAGCTGATGCCGGGACGTAGCCGATGTGGGGATGATCCGTTCATCGGCCACGTCCCGGCCCAGCGTGTCGGTCAGGCGGAGGGTAAGGGGCATAGATTTAGCTCCTTTGATCTCCAGGTTGACCAGGTTTCCGCGAACCGGGTTGCCCAGCACAACCAGTTGAAACGGAGGCTCTACGGCGGTGATCACCGGAGCAACAGACCGCCAGTCGGGCAGTTCGTCGCGGGTGATCACATCGGCATCGAGGAAGATCGTTTTTAGCTGATCGATGGGTTGTTTTTTGATGTAATCAGTGCCGGTCCAGACCGAGAACCACGACCACCAGGTGCCGAAACCGCGAATTTTATCGGCGTTGGGTAGGTTACCCGTTTCCGACAGCGTGACCAGTTTTTTGCCATTCAGGGGCGTCAGGGCACTGCTCCAGTTGCCGCTCATGTTCGACGTGGCATCAGCGTACACGTCCAGTCCAACCACATCCACGTATTGATCACCGGGGTACCAGTCGGCGCTGAACGTGTCGGTGGCGGTATAGACCCAGATCAGGTTGTGCAGGCTGTGGTAGTTCGTCAGGCGATCATAGAGAATACTCCAAAGCTCCTTAAACGAGCCGGCGCCTTTAGCACCCCACCAAAACCAGCCACCGGGGGCTTCGTGCAGCGGGCGCCAGAGTACAGGTACATCAGCTGTCTGAAGTTTTTTAAGCTGCAGCGCAATGGCGTCGATATCGCTTAAGAGCAATTTGTATTTCGCGCCGTTTTTATCGGCCAGCACCGCCGCCAGGTCGAAGGTCGTGGCATCGGCGTAAAAACCGCGCCACCAGAGCTTGTCGGGGGCCAGATTGATCAGGTCGGTGGGGGCGTTCCAGTGCCACATCAGGCTGATGATGCCCCGACCGTCGCCCTTTTTTGCCCAGTCGATAATGGCTTCAGCTGTGCGTACAGGCTTCGCGTTGTTCTGCACCCGGGTAGGGGAGTAGTCGATCAGGTCGAATGAGCCGATGGCAGGTTCTTTGCCGGTTTTCTCCAGAATGTATTCCACGTCGTCCTGCTGCGCCGAAATCACTTTGCTGCCGTACTGATCGACGAGATACGAAAAGAGGCCTTTCGTCGAGGCCGTTGCCTGTGCATCGACCAGCGTTTTGGGTGGTTTAGTTGGTAGTACGGCGGTGGTCGGGGTTAGTAGTAAATAATCGACGTCGAAGTAACCCCAGCCCCGAAAAACGGTGATGGTGTTCTGACCTTCTTTCAGCATGAATTTGCCCAGGCTTGCCGTTCTGAAACCGGTTGCTGTTTGTATAAGCGTGCCGTTTCCCTTTTCGTCGTTCACCTGAAAGTCGATGCCTTTGTTGCCGGAAGGTGACGAGTACCCGATGGTCAGCTCATACAAACCCGCCTTTGCCGAGAAGGTCATCACGATTTTGTCGGTGTCCAGGTCGAGGCCGGTAACGTACCCGGTGCCTGAATAGCCTGCCGTGGCGGTGGCAATGGTAACGCCCGTCAGCACGCCCGTTTCCGCTTCGACCCGAATCGGATCGGCGGCGAAAGTGGGAAGGGCGCAAGTCAGGAAGAAAAGAAGCAGGATGAATCTGCCCTTGCCAGTCAGCATCTGTTGATATGTATTGGATAAAGTATACTTCATAAAAGGTTTTTCAGAGGCGTTGATTTGTGGATGAAGGGGGTTGGGTACGTTGCTTTTTGTTTTTTGCTCGTGTGTTGGCTTCGCACTGTATTGCTTCGCGAGTCGTGCCCTTCGACAGGCTCGCGAAGCATCACTCGCCAAAGCAACGTACCTGTGTATACCACTCAAAAAAAGAGCACCGAACTGCTCCGGTGCTCTTTTCACGTGTAGCTAAGTTGCCAGCGGCAACGTACCTAAAGCCGTTACTTCACCAGCATGATGTTGTCGAAGTAAAATACTTCATCCTGCTTGTCGGGGCCTTTGATACGGAAGCCAAGTTGCTGCATGGTCTTTCCGGGAGCCCAGAAATCCATATCTGCGATTTTGATTTTGAAGTAGTTCCAGACACCCGCTTTCACGTTGATCTGGTTGGCATCAACGAAGTTACCGAATCCGGCTTTACTGGCGTCGGTGGTCACGAACAACGGATAATCGACCGAGCCGCCTTTGATCCAGCCTGTCAGGTACGTATACGACGCATCGTACTTCACGCCACCCCAGTTAGCGAAGGCCATCAGGTGCCAGTTGCCTTTCTGGTAGTTTTTCGAGGCTGACGCTGTGCCGAATACGGCTTCTTTGGTTGATACAGCACCCGCGTCACCCCATGAATTGTCCTGGTAACCAGCGCCGTACGCATCGGTAAAGATTGGGAACGCTTTGTCGATGTTAGTGAATTCCTGCTTCGTACGAATCCGGCCCGTGCTGTTGGTGATGGCCAACGTACCCCGGTTCAGCGATGAAGCCGGCATGGTGATGACCAGCTCTTTTTTCGACTTCGATACGATAGTTGCCGCATCCGAAATACCCTTCAGCGAGTCAGCAACGGCTACTGATGTTACGTCGTCGAGGTTATTGCCGGTGATGGTCACTTTAGTGCCTTTCGTAAAATCCAGCATCGAGATCGTGGTCACGGTTGGGAACGCCAGCACCTTGAATGGTACGGTCAGTGTTTGACCGGCACTGTTGGTGAGCATGATGTTCTGCTTACCACCGGCGGCTTCGGTGGGTACCCGGAACAGAATAGCACCATCGGTATTCAGTGTCGTCTGAAAACCAGCAGGTACGTTCTGTTTCTCGAACATGATCGTCCGGATATCGCCCAAACCGGTTCCGGTCAGGGTTACTAACGTACCACCCGCCGCTGAGTCGGGCATAATCTTGGTGGCGACGGGATTACCTGGTCCAATTTGGGGACGCCCGTCGGTATCCTTTTGGCATGAGCTGATGACCAACCCGGCTGCCAGAGTCAGTGCAGATAGGCCCGCTACGCTATATAAGGTGTTGAATTTCATGTGCTTTTTAGGATTTGGGATTTGGGATTGCGGATTTGGGATTTGCTTCGCTTAGGTTCAGCATTGTGCCAAGCAGAGCAAATCCCAAATCCGCAATCCCACATCCGATATCATTTATAATATGGAACGGGGTCTTTGCCCAACTCGGGGTCCTGAACGATCTCGCCAGCGGGGATAGGCAGGAACATCTTGTCTTCCGAGAAGTTAGTGATGAAGCTCGAATAAGCTTTGGTACCCCGATCCTGCTTGTCGATAATCGCTTTGGCAGCGGCATACCCCTGGCGCTGAAGGTCATACCAGTAGTCGCCTTCGAAGGCAAACTCGACCCGGCGTTCGTGCAGGATGTCTTTGTTCGTGATTGCCGATTTAGCAGGCAGGCCAGCGCGGCTCCGCACTTTGTTCAGGGCGTCCAGTGCTTTCGCATCTGATGTTGAAGCCTGACCGCCCAGAATTGCTTCGGCGTAGATCAGCAGAATGTCGGCGTAACGCAGCAGCACCACGTTGTTGCCCGAACCCTGACCCAGTACCGGATCGCCACCGAACGTTTTGCCCGGACCCGCAAAGTATTTTACGATGTTCGAGCGTGTTGGTGCCAGGCTACCACCGTCGTTCACGGGCTGTAGGGTATCGTATTTGAACCCGTTGGCCATGAAGGCGTTATAGGCAGGGGCATTGGCGCGCTGTGGTTTCCAGCTTGGGTTGGTCCAGCCTTGTTCCATTACCGACCATTTGCGACGCAGATCACCAAATTCGTACTCTTTCAGGATATCTACCGATGGCACATACATTTCCCAGGCGTCGGCCTCCGATGTACGAAGGGCACCTGCGCCACGGTCCGGATTTTTGATGTTGCCCGTTCCCCAGGGATCAGCCGCAAACTGGTGCTGAATCGAGAAGAGCGTTTCGGGGTTATTGTTCATGCTCGCCTTGGTGAACATGCCCTGATAGTCGCTCACCAGCATGTACTTACCTGAGTTAATCACCTCTTCGGCTTTGGCTTTGGCGTTGGCATAATCTTTCTGATACAGGTACAGCTTGGCCATCATGCCTTTCGCCACATACTTGGTCAACCGGCCAGGTACGTCCGACTCAGGCAGGGCTTTCTCGGCAATCTGCATCTCTTCCAGCGCAAACCGGAGTACGTCTTTTTGCAGGTAACGTGGAATGTTGAAGTTGCCCGACAGCGCCGTTGCTCCCGGATCGGTAATGATCGGCGCGGCTCCCCAGGTACGGGCAATAAAGAAGTACAGCATGCCCCGGATGTAGTGGCATTCGGCAATGGCGGGGTCCAGATACGAGGCATCACCACCAGCGGCTTTCTTCTCTTCAAACGTTTTGATCATCACGTTGGCATAGCCGATGATCTTGTAAAAAGCACCCCACGATGCCCCGATACGTTCCGAAGCGGCCGATACCGAGAAGTTCAGGTATTCGGTGTCGGTGTAGGTGAACATATTGCCGGCCATTACGTCACCGATGGCGTCCTGCGCACGGCTTTCGTAGTTCCGCCAGGGCAGCCCGCTGTAGAGCGTACTGGTAGCGGCCCGCACTTCCTCGGCGTTGTTGTAGTAGTTACCGGTGGTGGTACCCGACAGCGAAGGCCGTTCAATGAAGGTTTCTTTGCAGCCGGTCAGGAGCAGGGCCGGAGCCAGCATAGCTGCATATATGATGTTACGTTTCATGTCTTTTTGAGTTTTACCCCCAACCCCCTAAAGGGGGCTAATGCTCCGCGACGGAGAGCCCCCTTTAGGGGGTTGGGGGTATTTTTTCTAGAATTGCAGATTCGCGCCGATCGTGAACGTACGTGGGTTCGGGTAGTGGCCGGTGTCGACGTTCATCAGCTTGATGCTGTTATTGAATGCGCCGATTTCAGGATCGTAGCCCGAATATTTCGTGAACGTCTTCAGGTTCTGTACGGTACCGTAAATACGCAGGTTCTGAATTTTAACCCGGCTCAACAGCGCCTTAGGCAGGCGGTAGCCAATCGAGATGTTCTGAATCCGCATGTACGACGCATCCTCAACGTACCGGTCCGACATGGCCGTGTTGTTCTTGTTGGTGTTCGTAAAGCGGGGTAATGATCCGTTCGGGTTTTCAGCCGTGTAGCGGTCGTTCACCGTGTTCATCTGGTTGGTATAGGCGTTGCTCATGCCTTCCAGCTGCCAGCGAAGGAAGTTGAATGCCTTGGCACCCTGGCTACCTTGCAGAAATACCGAGAAATCGAAATCGCCGTAGTTCAGCGTGTTGGTGAAGCCATAAGTGAACTTGGGCAGTGGGCTACCAATAAATGTGTAGTCACTAGCATCGATCTTCTTATCGCCGTTCTGATCCTTGAAGCGGATATCGCCCAGCCACGTTTCTGTCTGATTCACTTTATAGCCAAACTGGGGCAGGCTGGCGTCGAGGTCGGCTTGCGTGCGGAACAGGCCGTCGGTCTGCAGACCCCAGAACGAACCAACAGGACGGCCCGGCGTGGTGTGTGTGATCAGGTAGTTGTTGTAGTATACCTTACCATCCAGTGCCGAGGCGGCCGAAGCGGCTTTGTCGTAGGTATTGTTAAATTGGGTAAACACGAGGTTCGTCTTCCAGCTGAAATTGCCTTTCTTGATGTTGGTCGTCGTGATTCCGATATCAACCCCCGTGTTGGTCATCTGACCGGCGTTACCCAGCGGTGCTTTCAGATCGTCCCACTGGTCGCCTACACCGATCAGGTTCGGGCCTGTCAGGAAGATGATCATGTCGGACGTTACTTTCTTGTACACGTCGATCGTTGCATCAACACGGCCGCCGAGGAAGCCCAGGTCAACACCTACGTTGGCAGTTTTCACCGTTTCCCATTTCAGGTTCGGGTTTGGAATACCGTTGATCATGTTCGATGAACCAAAACCAACGGGTCCTGAGAAGAACGTTACCGCACCCACATACGCCGGGTTCGGTGCGCCACCGGGGAAGTTCTGGTTACCCACAACCCCGTAGCCAACACGCAGTTTCGTGTAGCTCAGCACATTGGCCACCGATCCTTTCATGAACTTCTCGTTCGAGATCGTCCAGCCAGCCGATACACCGGGGAATACACCCCACCGGTTGTTCGGGCCGAAGTTCGACGAACCATCTGTCCGGATACTGGCCGACAGCGAGTACTTGTCATCGAAGGTATAGTTGGCCCGGGCAAAGTACGATTCCATAGCCCACTGCCCCTTGCCACCATTCAGGCCCCAGGTTGTCTGGTCGGCGCTACCGGTGCTGAGGTCAAAAATGTTGGCCTGCAGATCCACTTTCGTACCCGAAATGCTCTGGTAGTACGAGTTCTGCGCCTGGTGACCCAATGTGGCCTGAATACCATGCTTACCCTGATACAGATTGTAGTTCAGGTAGTTGGTCAGCGACCAGTAGTAGCTGTCAGACCGGCCGTCGATCAGCTTGCTACGGAACGATGTGCTCCCCACGTTACCGGCTTTCTGGTAGGCAATGTTATTATCCTGCCCCAGCGAGTACGACAGGTCATTACGGAGGGTCAGCCCTTTTGCCAGTGTCAGTTCGGCATAGAGGCTTCCGAAAATGTTGTTGGTCGTTTTTGTATTGCCCCGGAACTGGCTGTTACCAACCAGGTTTGAGCCGTAATACTGCACGCCACCAACCGTTTGGCCACCGCCCCAGGTGCCGTCGATGTTCTTGATCGGCGTCAGTGGGCTGGTCGACGCACCCCACCAGATCGTACCTTCGGCGGCATCGGCCAGCGATACGTTCTGGATGCTGCGCGATACGTTGGCGCTGATGCCTACTTTGGCCCAGCTTTTCAGTTGCGTATCGAGGCTAAAGCGCGACGAGTAGCGTTTGAAATCAGAACCAAGCAGAATACCCGTGTTATCGAAGTAATTCAAGGAGAGGTAGTACGTCGTTTTGTTCTGACCGCCCGAGAAGCTCAACTGATGGTTGTTGATCTTACCGTGCTGGAACATCGCCTCCTGCCAATCGGTACCGGAACCGAGCAGATCAGGATTCTTGAACTCATCAGAAACGGGGTTACCAATAATGGGTAACACAGCGTTCTGGTATTTGGCAAACGAGCGCAAATCCATCAGGTCGAGACGGCGGGCCACTTCCGACACGCCGGTGTACATCTCGTAGTTGATCTTGCCCTCGCCCTGCTTGCCCTTCTTGGTCGTGATCAGAATAACGCCGTTGGCCGCCTGCGATCCGTAGATAGCCTGCGATGATGCATCTTTCAACACGTCGATCGATTCGATGTCGTTTGGGTTCAGCATAGCCATCACCGAGTTACCGGTTTGTCCATCGCCGCCACCCAGACCAGCGTAGCCTGTGTTTGATGACGTGTTGCCGCCTACGAACGGCACACCGTCGATCACGAACAGCGGATCATTGCTGTTGATCGACGTTACGCCCCGTACTTTCACTGACACGCCACCACCCGGCTGACCGCCATTGCTGGTTACCGTTACCCCGGCTGCTTTACCCTGCAACAACTGGTCGATACCGGCGGCAGGAATGTCTTTCAGATCCGACGCTTTCACCGTGGTGATCGATGATGTTACGTCTGACCGCTTCTGCGTACCATAACCGATAACAACCACTTCGTCGAGTGCCTGACCAGTATTCTGTAATGTAATGTTCAGCGTTGTGCGCGTGCCTACTTCCACTTCCTGCGTGGTCATGCCGATGAACGAGACAACAAGTATTTTAGCGCCTGCGGGCATGTTGATCGAGAACGCACCGTTGGCATCGGTGGTGGTACCCAACTGCGTGCCTTTTACCGATACAGTGGCACCCGGAAGGCCGTTGCCTTTTTCGTCAGAGATTGTCCCTTTGATCAGCCCCTTCGTATCAGAAGGGCCGGAAAGGTCACGTTGCGCGCCTTTAACAGATGCCAGCGCGACCGTTTTTTTATCGATGGCTGGTCTTGCGGCCGTTCTGTCCTGAGCACTGACGCTTAGCCAGCTGCTCAAGAGTACGGCCCCTGAAAGCACATGTTTAATCATAAGAGTGGAGTTAATTGTGACAGTAATGATTGTAAGAATGATTTATCGAACGGAAAGAGCAAAAGGGTGTCAAAGACTGGCTGTGTTTGTCTTGTTAGTTTACACGGGTATTGTCGAGGCTGATTTGACCAGTCTGGTCATGGGTAAGGAGATCATGACCGAGGTGCCTTTTCCGGCGGCACTCTGCCACATGACCTGCCCACCGAGGTAGGCAATGCGGGATTTGATATTGGCGATTCCATTTCCCTGCGACGGATCATCGGGAAACTCACCGCCCTGCCCATCGTCGTCGACGCTGACCAGAAGTGATTCGTCATTCGCCATGATCTGAATGGTAATGAGGTTGGCCTGGGCATGCTTCAGGGCGTTGTTCAGCAGTTCCTGAACGACCCGATACAGCATCACAGACGCTTCATCGACGAGATCAGGAATGTCGCCATAGTGTTCAAGGGTCAGCTTCGTCTCATTGACCAGATTTAGTTTTTGGATAAGATCTTCAAGCGCGGGAATCAGACCAAACGTAGAGAGCGCATAAGGCCGTAGGTTATTGGAAATTAATCGGGTTTCAGTACAGGCTTCGTCCAGGAACTGGTTGAGCGGGTCTTTCACCGATACCGGTAGCTGTTCCTGATGGGCTTCAACAAATAGTTTAATGCGCGACAGTTGAATGCCTAATCCATCGTGCAAATCGCGGGCAATTCGACTGCGTTCACCTTCCTGTCCTTCAATCATGGCTTGAAGTGATTTAAGTTCGAGTTGCCGAATTTGTTGCTGCGCAATAACCGACTGCTGATGAGCAATTAATTTCTGTTGCCGACGAAGAAAAACCAGCGCTACAAAGCCTAACACACTGATAAGTAAAATGGAAATCAATGTTGAATTAATAATACGTTGATGCCGACTTTGTTCTTCAGCCAGCTGCTTTTCAACTGCCAGTGTTTTTATCTGACTATCCAGTTCCTGTAAGCGAATACTTTTTGTTTGTTGTGAATAATAAAATTGATTGGTGAAGTCCAGTGTTTTCAACGAAGAACGGTATGCGTTTTTGTAATCGTTCAGATACGAGTAGCTATCAGCCGTATGCTTCGACAATTCGCGGAGGGTAGAAATGCTTTTCTCCGCTTCGGCAATTGCATAACTCTTCTGGTAGAAGTCGATAGCCTTGGCATGCCGATTTTTGAACTGCTCAACAATGCCCAGGTAGAAGTAGTTTAGCGAAATAAGCCAGTTGATTTTCAGGTTTTTAGCCATTGCCAGGCTTCTGGTGGCAAAGTACTGCGCCGAATCGGGTCGTTTCAGTCGCAGGTACGTGTCGGCCAGGAGATTGAGCGCGTAGGTCTGAAAATAGGGTTGTTCATACTTGACACACATGGCTTCGGTTTCCCGTAACTGCGTGACCAGATTTTTAGAGATTGGCTCTTTCTTTTCGTCAATATTGGCAATCCCCAGTCGAGACTCAATTACTTTCGGTTTGTTATTTGTCCGCTCAAAAAAGCTCATTGCCCGCCTGAGGTATTGCTCAGCGTACGATTGCATGAAATAATCCTGGGTATAATAATTGCCAATCGTAATGTGCACGTTGTAATAACCTAATGAATCACCCACCAGATTGTAATATTTCATGCTATTGAAATACGCTTCCATGGTGTGTTTATTGTACCCGTATTGCTGATGATAAAGCTGCCCCAGTTGATCGTAGGCTTTTGCTGTTTCACCGTATTTTTTTTCGGCCTGTAACTGCTTTATCTCCTTCTTGACCCGGTCAATTGTCAGGCTGTCTGCTTTCGCGCTGGCTTGTTGGAACAAACCGCTACATCCAAGAATCAGAAGTAAAAGCGCAAAAAATTTCATCTATCGAAACACAATTTAGGGGGCATTTGCGGCACGTCATTTATCGTCCTTACGCTGCAACTTTTCTGGCGTAACGGTCATACTAACTACCCGGCGGCAGCTAATGACCATCTGATGACGCGCTGCGACTGACTACTCAATGACGCGTAGCTAATGACATTTCATCAATCAATGCATTGCATTTCCATGGCGGTTTTGATCAGCAGCGCCGTGTTGGGCACGCCGAACTTCATGAGCAAACTGCTGCGATGAAACTCAACAGCTTTAGCACTGACAAACAGCTGGTTAGCCATCTGCTGTGTGGTCAGTCCGTGCGAAATGAGCGTCAACACCTCTGACTCGCGAGGCGTTAAATTGGGTTTCAGGCCTACCCCTGCCATCGATTTTCTGACCCGGGGTTCATCGTTCAGCAGGATATGCATGATCGATTCGTTAAAATATTGCTTTTCGCTATGTACCGTTCGGATAGCCTGGAGGAGTTCGCTTTTGGTTGTGTTTTTAAGCAGGTACCCTTTCGCGCCTTTTTTCACCACCCGTTTAATCAGGCTAGCATCGTCGTGCATGGTCAGGGCTACCACTTTGGTTTGCGGGTACGTTCTGGCAATCTGTTCGCACAGGCCAAGGCCATCGTCGATCAGTGGGAAAGAGATGTCGAGCAGGACAACATCTATTGGGTTTTTCTTCAACGATTCCAGTACAGATGCCACTGTGTAGCAACGTTGTGTCACTTCAATTTCAGAGGAACCTGAGATGAGTGATTCGATGCCTTCAACGAAGACGTTGTGGTCGTCTGCGATTAGTACCCGTATCATGTATGTTGAGCGTTTCGGAGTAAAAAAGAGAAGTAGTCGGGCACTAATTAATTGTACAAACGAAGCTGGCTGTTGTGGCCACGTAGTAGGTGAATGATGCGTTTATAAGATTAATTGCAAGCGAGCGGTCTCTGCGGCCACGGTAACTATATAAATTGAACTTTGTTTAGCAAAATTAGGACTTAACGAGAGCATAACAGAATAGTGAAAACCCAACTTATGCAAAATTTAGGGTAAACCCTATACCGTTGCGGTAGCCCTGAAAAGGCCTTTATCTGCTCAAAAAAAGGCTTTTATATCGTTTGCTTAGGGAAGAATACGTAGTTAATGGAATACCTGGTCAATAAGTGGTTAAAAGAATATCATACCTACTGAAATACAGGATAAAACGAAGTTGATTCAATCGTGATTGGCTATTCGGCTAACCGGGTAAATCGGGTAACTGCGCTATTTTCAGCAGCGGTTACCAGCATAGCTGAGTATTAATCTGCAATCGGTTGCGTTTCCTCCGGTGTGTAGTATCACAAGGATTTACGGCTAAAATTCATTCGCCTGACTGACCAATTTATTTTTGCGATGACCCGCGGATAATCAGTTCAGAGCGAAGGATGATCGTGTTGGTAGCCTGAATATCCATAAGGCCGTTCAGGTGATTGATCAGGCTTTTTGCGGCAATCTCGCCCATTTCACGTCCTGGGTAGTGGATGGTGGTCAACGCCGGGTTAACTACCTGTGAAACAGGGTCGTTGTTGAAGCCAACCACGGCAACGTCGTCCGGGATCGACAGGCCTGTCTGCTTCAATGTGGTCATGCAGCTAACGGCACACAGGTCATTTGTAACGAATAGACCATCAGGCCGAATGGGCATGCGGGTGATTTGCCTGGCCACCTCTACGCCCACTTCCTGGCTTAGGTCGGTAACCTGAACAAGCCGCTCATCGAATGGAATGCCATACTCCGCCAGTGCCTGCTTGTAGCCTTTCAATCGGTCGGCATACACGTTGCGTTTCAGATTGCCGGTTATGTGCATGACACGTCGGCGGCCCAGTTTCAGCAGGTGGGCAGTGGCTTCATAACCTGCTTTTGCGTTGTCGATAACGATGCTCGTAAACTGATCATTGCCGATGACCCGATCGAAAAAGAGCAGGGGAATACCCTTATTGGTAAAGGCGGTAAAGTGCTCAATGTCTTCCGTATCGTAGGCAACCGACACCAATAACCCATCGACCCGGCTATTGAACATGGTCTGAGTATTGGCCTTTTCTTTGGTTACCGACTCAAGCGACTGGCTGATAATCAGGTTGTAACCCGCTTCATTGGCTACTTTCTCCATCCCCGCCAACACGCTGGAAACGAAGCTGCTGTTTAGGCGTGGCACAATAACGCCAATGGTATTGGTCCGTTGCCGACGCAGGTTGCTGGCAAATGTGTTTGACCGGTAGCCCATTTCGCGGGCCATCGAGGTAATCAGATCTTTTGTATCCAGTTTGATCGCCGGATGATCGTTCAGTGCCCGACTGACTGTTGCCGGCGAATAGTTCAACCGCTTGGCGATGTCGTATATCGTTACTTCTTTCTCCATTACTAACTCATTGAATACTACTGATTAGCTAAGCGACAGAACCTATCCGTTTACCTCAGATCAGCCTCTTTCATGCAATCGCTTGCATGATTAGTAGGGGGGGTAATGAAGCCTTATTTCGGATGTGATCCCCCCAAAACTAGGGTATAATATTTATTTTATACATAATTAAGGTAGAAAAAGACAATTTACCTAGGGAATACCCTAGGATAAGGTGATATAAATGGATTAATTGACGTTGTAATGAAATATAATTTATGCAATCGGTTGTTAATTTAATTTTTTCATAAAACATTTGCATTCTCTCTGTAATGAGAATCAGTTCTTATCCAGCATTCTGCCTATTTCGATCATATATACTTTATCTCTTGAAACATGATGGCAACATCTTTATGCAAAAACAAGCCCAATCAGTGGATGCCTGTATCGTCTCTGCTGTGGGTTAGGCACTTGTTCATCACCATGCTACTTGGCATTGGTACCCACCTGATGGGGCTGGCTCAGTCAGCAACGCCGGTACGAGGCCGGGTGATTGACGAAAATGGGGCCGGATTACCCGGTGTGTCAGTGGTTCTGAAAGGAACGCAGATCGGTAATGTAACTGATCCCAATGGTCAGTATTCGCTCAACGTACCTGCCGGTGGAGGAACGCTTGTTTTTTCATTCATTGGGTACACGTCGCAGGAGGTAGCTACTAATGGCCGTTCAACGGTAGATGTGACGCTGGCTTCCGATATTAAGTCGTTGAATGAAGTAGTGGTCGTGGGCTACGGTGTGCAGCGTAAGCGGGACGTAACGGGATCAGTAGTGTCTGTGACGGAAGCCACGCTGAAAGAAGTACCTGCCCCTAACCTGATCAACCAGTTGAAAGGTCGCGCCGCTGGGGTAACAATCGTGAGCAACGGGTCCACGCCAGGTTCGCAGGGGTCTATCCGTATCCGTGGTAACCGCACATTAACGAGTGGTAACAACAACGGCGATGGTCTCGATGGTCCGCTGGTCGTGGTTGATGGAATTCCTTATGGCGGTCTGAATGACATCAACCCGGACGATATCGCTAACCTGGAAATCCTGAAAGATGCGTCTGCAACGGCCATTTATGGCTCTCGTGGTGCAGGTGGCGTTATTCTGGTTACGACTAAACGGGGTAAAATTGGCAAACCTGTTCTCAGTTACGACGGCTACCACGGCGTGACGAACATCATGGGTAAATACAACGTCATGAATGGTTCTGAGTATGCTCAGTTCAAGCAGGAGGCTGCCAAATACAATCGCACAGCTCCCGGAACCACCGCCTATCCGCTTACGACAAAGGAGCAGGAGGCGCTGGCCGCTGGTGTTTCCACAGACTGGCAGGGTTTGATTTATAAGCCTGGTTTCAACACCAATCATCAGTTGGGCCTGCAGGGTGGCGTTGAAAATACGCAATACTCACTGGGTATTGGTTATTTCAATGAAACGGGTATCATTCCCAGCCAAAGCTTCGAACGGTACACCGTACGCGCCACCATTGATCAGCGCATTGGAAAAAGCATCAAGATTGGTTTAAACACCCTCAACACCCTTACCTACACTAATACGCCTGGTGGCGGCGGGGTACCGGGTGGCTTGGTTCGGTTGACTCCCCTGGCATCTCCCTATAACGCAGATGGCTCGGTGAATATATTTCCTTCAGAAGGCTCGATCGATGCGGCTGGTATAAGTCCGCTGACGATCATTACGAAAAAAGACGCCTATCTGGGACGTACCCGGGCGCTGCGGACATTCAACAGTTTGTATGGCGAGTGGAACATCCTGCCCGGCCTGCGGTATCGGTTCAACGCCGGCCTGAACTTCAGCCAGTCGAACTACAATGGCTATGGCGGTCCGCTCACGTATTTTAACCAGGCCACGGTTCAGTCGTCGTCCAATGCCGAAATCAGCAATACTGAGTTTTGGGATATCAACCTCCAGCACTTGCTGTATTATGAAAAAACGGCCGGAAAGCATAAGGTAGGTTTTACCGGGCTGTATGAAGTCACGCAAAACCACTCGCTGGGAAGCCGCTTCACAGTAACAGGGGTGCCGGCCGATTATATCAAGACGTCTAACTTCTCGCTGGCATCTGGCCAACCCGTAGCTAACTCGGATTTTGGTAACTCGTTTCAAGAAACTGGTCTGCTTTCCTATATGGGACGGGTCAACTATAGCTTCAATGACCGCTATCTGCTGACGTTGACACTGCGCCGGGATGGTTCGTCTACGCTGTCGCCGCAGAACCGTTACTTCAACTACCCCGCCGTTGGTGCTGGCTGGAACGTCATTGATGAGCCATTCATGAAAAGCATTCCTGCGATTTCGAACTTGAAAGTAAGAGGTGGCTGGGGTATCTCCGGTAACCGGAACGTAGGGGCCTATTCGACATTGGGTGCCTTGTCGGCGGGCTATTACAACTTCGGCGTTGGTGCTGTTGGTCAGCAGTTGGCCTATACCGTTACCAGCCTGCCTGCCAGTAATTTGGGTTGGCAGTCAACGTCGCAGGTTGATATCGGTGTCGACTTCGGTTTCCTGAATAATCGGATTACGGGTACCGTTGACTGGTATCTCCAGCAAACAAAAGACATTCTGTTGTCTGTCCCTCTGCCCCCCAGCAATGGTGCTGGTTCAACGCTGAAGAACCTGGGTGCAACCGAGGGACGGGGGCTGGAAACTTCGCTGACGTTTGATATTTTTAGAAAGCCCGGCGGCTTTAACTGGAGTGCCGATGTGATCTATTTCTTCAACCGGGAAAAAATCACCCAGCTGACCACACCCGCTGAACAGTCGAATATTGGTGCCGGGTGGTTTGTTGGACAGCCTCTTTCGGTCATCTATGACTACAACAAGATTGGCATCTGGCAAACAGCTGACCAGGGCGATGGTACGCTGGCTAAACAAACATCGCCGGTGCAATTTCCTGGTCAAATCAGAGTGCAGGACGTAAATAACGATGGTAAGATCGACCCTGCCGATCGTCAGATAATAGGTACGTTCCAACCTAAATGGGAAGGTGGTTTCACCAACCGGTTTACATTCAAAAACTTCGATGCGTCTATTGTGACCTACGCCCGGATGGGGATGAAAGTGGTTGTGCCCTACCTGACTGGTAACTCTACAGGTTCGGGCGGGTTCGCCTTCTTCAACCAGGGCCGGGTAAACCAGGTAAAAACAGATTACTGGACAGATACCAATCCGACCAACGCCTTCCCGGCTCCCGATGCCGGTGGTGCTGTGGCTCAGTTTGGCTCAACGCTGGGTTACTATGACGGATCATTCATTAAAGTAAGGAGTATCAATCTGGGCTACACGTTCTCCAGCCAGTTGCTCAAAAAGGTTGGTGCCAGTTCGGCCAGGGTGTACTTCAACGCTACCAATCCGCTCATTTTATACTCACCGCTGGTAAGCCAAAAGCTGGCTATCGATCCTGAGGGGAACGGGTATGCTACTGGTCAGTCAACACTCAATGACCAGTCGGGAAACCGGGCAACTCCGGAACGCCAAATTTCTGTAAACCTGAACAACCCACCTGTTCGGCAATTCACATTCGGCGTAAATCTTAAATTCTAATTTTCGAGACAAACATGAGGACGATAAAAGTTTGGTTGACCATTGGCCTCGTAGCCTTTTTAGGGTCAGGCTGCGAAAACATACTGGAAGAGAATCCACAGTCACAGATTGTTCCCTCTTACTTTAATAGCCCCGCCGGCGTACTGGGCGGCATTGCCGGTGTCTACAACGACATTCGTGGGCAGTGGGGCACCGAAGGGTTTACTGTTGAAATGCAGGCCGGCACTGACGATTTTTTGCAGGGTGCCAGTTCGGGTGGCGGGCCTGCTTACACCTACAACGGGCTCAACGGGAGTAACTTCGGCTCAGCATGGGGCGTAGCCTTCCAGGACATCAACACCCTCAACGGCGTGTTGCAGTACGGGGCTACCATCGATTTGCCAGAGGCTACCCGTAAGCAATACCTGGCGCAGGCTAAATTTCTGCGTGGGTTCTGGTATTTCTATCTGGTACAAACCTGGGGCGACGTACCGCTGAACACCACGTTCATTACGGTGCCTTCACAGGCCGCGTCACGCCAGCCAGCCGCTCAGGTGTATGAGCAGATCATTAAGGATTTGACCGAAGCGGCGGCTGATTTGCCGAACACACCAACTGCCCCTTTCCTTGGTAAAGCGGCTACTAAACCCGTAGCTCAATTACTGTTAGCCAAAGCGTACCTAACCCGTGGCTGGCTCAATAACACCGCTGCTGACTTTACGCAGGCGGCTACGATCTGCGCTGATATTATTGCCAATAAAGGAACATACGGGCTGGATTTGTGGGCCGATTATGGCGATGCGTTCGTGCCCGCCAATGACTACGGGAAAGAGACAATGTTTGTGAGTGACCACATCAACGACCCGAAGTTTGGTTATTATACAGTCGGCGGTGCCGCTGCTGGTGGCGCTGCACAAAACCTGACTCCCTGGTTTACTAACTGGAATTACCCCAATACTAGTGGTGTAAACTCATTCACAAATACCGCCGGAACACTGGTAAACAGCGGAACATCGGGTATGATCCGGGATTCCCAGTATGGTCGTCCCTTCATCCGGATGCGCCCAAACAGCGACAAACAGAAAACGGGTGCCAATGTCGGCAAAAATTATTTTCTCGATCAGGCATTTACCAATCGAACTGTAGACACGCGATTTGCCAATTCGTTTTACACGGTTTATATCGCTAATACCTCGATTACCAACGCGGCTACCGCAGCCAATAACAAACGGGGCATTGGTTACACCACCGTAATAGGAGCAGATACCGCCGTTTGGTTGCCCGACTTTGAAGTGGCCGGTGCGCCACAGTTTGTCGGAACAAGACCCTTTAAAGGAATCGTAGTGCCACCAAGTTTGTGGAACAACGGAATTTTCCCGGCGCTGAAGAAATTCATGGACCCCAGCCGGGGGACTAACTTCAACGACCCATCAACCCGTCCTGTCGTACTATACCGTTTCGCGGATGTCTACCTGACGGGTGCCGAAGCGTACCTGAAGGCAGGCGATGCAACACGGGCGGCTGCTCTACTTAATGTGGTAAGACAGCGGGCAGCCTTTAAGAAAACCAACACGGCTACGCAGAACACTGCCGCCGCAACGGCTATGACTATTACGCCCGCCGACGTAACAGTTGACTTCATTCTCGACGAGCGTAGCCGCGAGTTATTCGGTGAATGGCAACGGTGGCACGACCTGGTTCGTACCCGGTCGCTGGTACGCCGTGTACAGGCCTGGAACCCCGAAGCAGCCCCTTACATCAAAGATTACCACATGCTCCGGCCAATTCCGCAGACGCAAATCGATCGGGTGGTTGATGGACCGAAGTTCCCGCAGAATCCCGGCTATTGATTGGATAATTGGTTGACTGGGTAATTGGTGGATTAGTTGATTGGGTAATTGGTAGATTGGTCGATTTGCGGCGTAGCGCCCAATTACTTAATCCACCAATTACCCAATCAACTAATTCACCAATTACCCAGTCAACCAATCAACTACATATGAAACGGACCATTCTCGTTGTTTTGCTACTGTGGGCTGGCGTTGCCGCACAGGCTCAGGTACGTTTACCCAAACTCATTAGCGATGGCATGGTGCTGCAACGCGATGCCGCCCTGACTATATGGGGTTGGGACAAGCCGGGCGAGAAAATTACCGTTCGTTTCAACGGCAAAACATACAAGGCAATAACCGATCAGGCTGGTAAGTGGCAGACGAAAATGCCATCCATGCCGGCAGGGGGGCCTTTCGTGATGGACATTGCCGGCAGCTCTCACGTTGCCATCAAGGATATTCTGGTGGGCGATGTCTGGTTCTGTAGTGGGCAGAGTAACATGGTGCATCAGCTCGATATTCACGATGTTACCTACGCGGATGCGATCCGTACGGCCAATTACCCACAGATTCGCCAGTTCTGGGTACCCACGCTCACGAGCCTTCAGGGGCCGCAGCAGGAGTTGCCCGCCGGACAGTGGAAAGCCGCCGTGGGCGAGGCCGTCAGGCCATTTTCGGCGGTGGCGTATTTCTTCGCCAAACGCATTCACGAAAAGTATAACGTACCTGTTGGCATCATCAACGCCAGCGTAGGCGGTACGCCCATCGAAGCCTGGATGAGTGAAGAAGGTCTGACCGACTTTTCGGCTCTGAAAGCAACGGTTGAGAAGAACAAAGACACGACATACATCAACAGCCTGTCGCGCCGACCTGCTAGTGTCAACCGCCCGCAACCCCCGGTTGATCTGGGTACGTCGGGCGATACGAAGTGGTATGATCCGGCCTACGTACCTAAAGGCTGGCGACCGATCAACGTACCTGGCTACTGGGAAGATCAGGGTATCAAGGATCTGAACGGGGTGGTCTGGTACCGGAAAGAAATCACTATCCCGGCCTCGATGACCGGTAAACCTGCCCGCGCTTTTCTGGGGCGGATTGTGGATGCCGATGAGCTGTACATCAACGGAAAACAGATTGGCAGATATACCTACCAATATCCGCAACGCCGATACAACGTACCTGCCGACGTACTGAAGCCGGGCAAAAACGTGCTTGTGGTGCGGGTAACCAACACCGCTGGTAAAGGTGGTTTTGTGCCCGACAAACCCTACTACGTGTTCGCTGGTGCCGATACGGTTGACTTGAAAGGAACCTGGCAGTATAGAGTTGGGACAGTTTACAAACCCCTGGCTGGCGGTGGCTTTGGTGGCGGCATTTCGGCACAAAATCAGCCCACGGCGTTATACAATGCCATGGTCGCCCCCGAGGTTGGGTACGCGCTTAAAGGGTTTTGCTGGTATCAGGGCGAAAGCAACGCTGGTCGTCCGCAGGAATACACCGCGTTGATGCCCGCCCTGATCAATGACTGGCGGGCCAGATGGAAACAAAGCAATTTGCCGTTTCTGTACGTACAACTGCCCGGCTACATGGACTACAATTACCTGCCCTCGGAAAGTGGTTGGGCCGTTTTGCGGGAGGCACAGCTTAAAGCCTTATCGGTGCCCAACACGGCGATGGTCGTAGCGATTGATCTGGGCGAGTGGAACGACATTCACCCCGACAACAAAAAGGCCGTTGGTGACCGGCTTGCGTTGGCGGCTTTCAAAACGGCATATCACGAGAACCTGGTGTATTCGGGCCCGCAGTATCAGTCGGCTGCCGTAGAAGGCAACAAGATCGTGGTCAGCTTCACGAACGAAGGCGGTGGCTTGATCACTAACGATGGCGAACCATTGGGTGAATTTGCCATTGCCGGTAGCGACAAAAAATTTGTGTGGGCCAACGCCAGAATAGAAGGCGGGAAAGTGGTAGTGTGGAGCGATGATGTGGCCAATCCGAAATACGTACGCTATGCCTGGGCCGACAATCCCGTTAACGCTAATCTGTACAATAAAGAGGGCCTGCCTGCTTCGCCGTTCCGAACAGATCAGTAGACCATCTTCTGACGGTTACTGCACGGGTGCTGGCAGGTTACGTCTGTAAGCAGTTCAAATACGTGTTTAAAATGCACATAAGACAATGCGTTCATGATGGCATGCCCTGTAAGAACTGGCAAGGCGTAGTCACCGGTACAGTTGGATAAGCATATATAGACAGGATTATCATAAAAGTGTGGTGTATTGACAATCAGTTAGTTTAGTAGGGTAGATATGTATTAATTCTATTTCTTTCTTCCGATAATACTAATTCAAATCTCCTCTATACCTTTTATGAAACGATTTTTTCTCTCTGCCTTTCTGCTATGCCTCTTCGGATCTGCCACGGTATCACTGGCGCAGCAGATTTCCCGCGAAGAACTGCTGTTTTTAACCCCGGAATGGAAAGGCGAACGGTATGCTGATGGCCGCCCGAAAGTACCGGACGCGCTGCTGAAACGCATGAAGCTCGTTACGCACGAAGAAGCGTGGGCGGTGCTTCGTAACGAAAACTATAAGTTTCAATATGCCGATGGCTGGCAGCTCATTAACCCCGATAGTGTGCTGGTGGGCCGGGCCGTTACGGCAACGTTTATGCCCGGTCGTCCCGACATTCACCGGGCTCTCGACAAAAAGGGACATGAGAAAGACGGTCGAATAAAGGCGCAAAATACATGGCCTATCGCACTGCTTACTAAGGGCGATGTCTATGTGGTGGATCAGTTTGGCATGCATGAAGACGGGCCTACCATCGGCGACAACCTCGGTAACGACATTTACACCCGAACCGGCAACGGTATCGTGTATGAAGGCGCTATTCGCGACATCGACGGGTTGAAAGAGCTGGGTGGTTTTACATCGTTTTTCCGGTCGTACCACCCCTCGCACCACCTCAACGATCCCGCTGGTGCGCTGAACACGACGCTGGTCGCCATGAATCACCCGACGCGCATTGGGCGGGTAACGGTTATACCCGGCGACGTGGTATTGGGTCGCGATGGCGGGGTCATCTTTATTCCGCCCCATCTGGCCGAAAAGGTGGTCAAGACCTCAGAGATCGTTCGGCTACGGGATATGTTCAGCCATATGCGTCTGCGCGAAGGCAAATACACATCAGGCCAGATCGACACCCGCTGGTCGGAGGAGATTGAGAAGGATTTTTCGAAATGGCTCAATGATCACATCAGCGAGCTACCCGTTGCGAAAGAACAGATTCAGGACTTTTTGAAAACACGTACCTGGTAGATGGATGTCGGATTTGGGATTGCGGATTTGGGATTTGCTCCGCTTAATACAGGTCCAAACCTAAGCGGAGCAAATCCGCAATCCCAAATCCGACATCCGATATCCAATATCCTCTAAACCCGCAAACCATCATGACTACTTCTCGTCGTTCTTTTCTAACTAAGGGGGCTATTGCCAGTGCGCTGGCTGCCACGTCGATCTCAACCTTTGGCGAAGGGCTGGAAACAGCCGTGCAGCGCGCGCCTCTTTCGTCGGCTCCGTCTGACCTTAAAATCACCGATATTAAATGTGGCTACACCCGCAACGGGCATAGTCTGTTCGTGAAAGTGCACACCAACCAGGGTATCTGGGGCTGCGGCGAGGCCGTTGATGCGTCGGTAGGTACGTATCATCTCGTGAAACTGATGGCCGAACGCATCAAAGGCAAAAGCCCGCTGAATGTGAATCGGCTGTTCGAAGATGTGCGTAAATCGGGCTTTTTCGAAGGCGCTCAGGCCGGTATCTACATCTCGGTATTGTCGGCCATTGAAACGGCCCTGTGGGATTTGACCGGCAAAGCGCTTGGCCTGCCGGTATACCAGCTCTTGGGTGGCAAATACCGCGACAAGATTCGGGTATACTGCGACACGGGCGCTTACCGCGAGACAGACACCAGCCCGGATGCGTTCGGGAAAAGTGCCAAAAAAGCGGTCGATATGGGCTTCAACGCCGTGAAATATGACATCGACGAGCGCAACGACCCCAACAAATACGACGCCTATAACTGGACCGCCAGTCAGGGTGAGCTGGAGCGGATGTACAACCAGATTGCCGGTGTCCGGAAAGCCGTTGGCCCCAAGGTCGATATCTGTGTGGACATGCACGGTCGCTACGATATGACTACCGGCCGGCGCGTGGCGAAGATGATGGAGCCGCTGAACCTGCTGTTTCTGGAGGAACCGATTCCTGCCGAAAACGCCGAAGCCTACAAGCAGATTCGGGAGGCGTCGAACACACCGATCTGCGCGGGCGAAAACCATTACCTGGCCCATGGATTCCGGAAGCTGCTCGAAATAGGGGCCGTCGATATCATCATGCCCGATCTGCAAAAAGCGGGCGGACTGGGTGAAGGTCAGCGCATTGCCAACCTCGCTAACCTGTATTACGTGCCGTTCGCGCCGCACATGGTGGCCTCGTACCTGGGTGCCATGGCCTCAAGCCACGTGTGCGCGTCGGTGCCCAACTTCCTGATTCTGGAGTGGCAGATCTATTTCCATGAAGAGCCGATGTTCAAAGAGATCGTCACGTTCGACGGGCCAATGGTGGAAAAAGGATTCATTCCCTTGTCGAACAAACCGGGTATCGGCGTAGAAATAAACGAAGAAGGCATGCGGAAATATGCTCCGAAAGACGTGCCGTTTTTCGTGTAAAGCGGTGCTTCACGCTCTGGGTCCTGGGCCTGTCGGAGGCCGCACCGGCAGACCCGTCTAATCGATGGGCCTGGAGCGTGACAACAATACAACGTTACATATCAACTTTCTATATGCTACTTCTAACTCGTCTTTTGCTGCTTGCGGCAGGCCTGGCCATCCTTACCCCGGCGGTTGCTATCGACCCCGATACTTATGTGTCGGGCCAGAAAGGGAGAGGGTATTTTACGCTCGTTGCCAGTGGAAAGGCTACGCCACTCGTTGCCAGCAGCGCTGATTTTTCGGGCGTGACGCGGGCGCTGAAAAACCTTCAGGCAGACATCAAAAAAGTAGCCAACGTTGAGCCTAATTTGCTGACGGAGGCGACTTCGGCTGGACGGGAAATCGTGCTGGTAGGTACGTTAGGAAAAAGTCCGCTGATCGACCAGTTGGTGAAGGCGAAAAAACTCAACGTGGCCGATGTGGCTGGCAAGTGGGAAACCTTCGTGACGCAAACCGTTGAGAAACCATTTCCCGGCGTTGACCGGGCGCTGGTCATTGCGGGCAGCGACAAACGCGGCACCATTTTCGGCGTCTATGACCTGTCGGCGCAAATCGGCGTGTCGCCCTGGAACTGGTGGGCCGATGTGCCGGTAAGATCGCAGTCGGCGCTGTATGTACTGCCCGGACGGCATACGCAGGGAACACCCGCCGTGAAATACCGGGGCATTTTTATCAACGACGAAGCCCCCGCGCTCTCGGGCTGGACGAAGGCGAAATTTGGTGGGGTTAACCATAAATTTTATGAGCATGTCTTCGAGCTGATTCTCCGGATGAAGGGTAACTATCTCTGGCCCGCCATGTGGGGAAACGCCTTTTACGATGACGACTCCCTGAACCCTAAACTGGCCGACGAGTACGGCGTGGTCATCGGCACAACGCACCACGAACCGATGATGCGGGCCCACGATGAGTGGCGCCGCTACAACAAAGGGCAAGTCTGGAATTACCAGAAAAACGACGCGGCCCTCCGCGACTTCTGGCGAACCGGTATCCAGCGGATGGGCAAGTACGAAAGCATCGTCAGCGTGGGGATGCGGGGCGACGGTGATGCACCAATGAGTCGCGAAAGCAACACCGCGCTGCTCGAACAGATCGTGGCTGACCAGCGCAAAATCCTGACCGAGGTAACCGGTAAAGAGGCCTCGGCAACGCCGCAGCTTTGGGCGCTGTATAAAGAAGTACAGGATTACTACGACAAAGGCATGCGTGTGCCCGATGATGTGACGCTGCTGCTCTGCGACGATAACTGGGGAAACCTGCGTAAGCTTCCCGCCATTGGCGCACCGAAACGGGCAGGTGGCTACGGCATCTACTACCACTTCGACTATGTGGGTGGGCCGCGTAATTACAAATGGCTCAACACCAACCCGATATCACGTACCTGGGAGCAGATGCACCTGGCCTACGAACATGGCGTTGACCGTATCTGGATCGTAAACGTCGGCGACATAAAGCCGATGGAATTTCCAATCGAGTTCTTCCTCGATTACGCCTGGAACCCCAACAAATGGCCCGCTGCGAAACTCGACGAATACACCCGCCTCTGGGCCGAAAAACAGTTTGGATCTAAACACGCGGCGGCCATTGCCGATATCCTGGCGAAATACACGAAATACAACGCCCGTCGGAAACCCGAGCTGCTGTCGCCAACGACTTACAGCCTGACCAACTACCGCGAAGCCGAAACCGTGGTAGCTGAATACAATAAATTACTGGCCGACGCTGAACAGATCGGTAAGCAATTGCCCGCCGTCTATCAGGATGCTTACTTCCAGTTGGTGCTACACCCGGTGAAAGCCTGCGCCACGCTGAACGACCTGTATGTGGCCGCCGGGCAGAACCAATGGTATGCTAAGCAAGGCCGCGCCATCACCAACGACCGTGCCGACCGCGTGAAGCAATTGTTTGATAAAGACGCGCAGATTACCCGGTTCTACAACGACACGCTGGCGGGCGGCAAGTGGAGCCACATGATGGACCAGACCCACATTGGCTACACCTACTGGCAGCAGCCTGAGAAGAACAAAATGCCGGACGTAAAAACGATCGACGTACCGGCTACCGCCGATATGGGCGTAGCCATCGAAGGCTCCGAAGCCTGGTGGCCGGGTGCTGCCACGTCAGACGAATCCGCTACAGGTAGGTCGGGACAGGCCGTCTTGCCCGTATTCGATCCGTACAATCAGCCATCGTTTTACATCGACGTGTTCAACCGGGGGCAGGCTCCATTTACGTACACGGCGCAGGCTGATGCTCCCTGGCTGAAAATCTCTGCTCCGACCGGGACCGTTACCAAAGAGACCCGCCTGCTGGTGAGCGTCGACTGGAAGAACGTACCTGCAGGCAGGCAACGTACCCAAATTGCTATTCGCAGTGCAGACGGGAAGCGCGTATTGGTGCAGGCCATCGCTAATAACCTGGCGTCGCCGAAACCGGCTGAAGTGAAGGGTTTCGTGGAAAGTAATGGGTACGTTTCCATTGAAGCCGAACACGCCAGCCGGGTAGTTGAAACTGCGTCGGTGAAATGGCAGTTGATTCCTGATGTTGGTCGTACTGCTTCCGGAATGACCATATCGCCGGTCACGACGCCGAGCGTGGAGACGCCTTCAGGCATGTCGCCTCGGCTCGAATATGTCGTTAATCTAGCCGATAGCGGAAGCGTGCAGGTGCAAACGTACCTGTCGCCCTCGCTCAATTTCAACGACAACAAAGGTCTTCGCTACGCCATTTCGTTCGATGATGAAATGCCGCAGGTGATCAATATTCACGCAAACGAGACCGACAAACGGTGGGAGAAATCGGTGGCCGACAATATCCGTATTCTGCCGTCGCAACATACACTGGCAACGGCTGGCGCGCATACCCTGAAAATCTGGCTGGTCGATCCGGCAGTGGTGGTGCAGAAGCTGGTCATCAGCCGGGGCGTGCCTAAGCCCAGTTACCTCGGCCCACCCGAAAGTTTTCACAAGTAGATGGTCATTGATGGTCATTAGGCTTCGCCGTCATTAAGCAGTCATTGATTGTCAATTTAACAACGAATGACCACTTAATGACAGCAAAGCCTAATGACAATTAACATAAACATGAATCCGATGAAGCGATTACTCGTCAGTAGCCTGCTGTTGAGCCTGCCCGTCTCGCTGCTCGCTCAATTTGGCCCGCGAACGCCTGAGCAGGATAGCCTTATGGCCCGTCAGCAGCGCAAAACGCAGGCCGACCATCAGGCCATGATGGCGCAACTCAACATCAAGGAGTTGCGGCCAGGTCCGTCGGGTAATCCGAAAGCGCCCAACGCTGCCAATGCCGATGAAAGCAAGGCTAGTCCCTACACGTCGCTGCCCGATCCGCTGGTGCTGAAAAACGGCAATAAGGTAAAGTCGGCGAAAGACTGGTGGCAGAAGCGCCGCCCCGAAATCGTGGAGGATTTTGACCGGGAAGTGTATGGCCGAATGCCCGCCAACGTACCTGGTGTGCGTTGGGAAGTGGTGAGCACAAAAGATACCATGGATGGCAGCTACCCGATTAAGCTGAAAAAGCTGATTGGCCACGTCGATAACGCAACGTACCCAGCCATCAACGTTGATATCGATCTGACGTTGGCTACCCCAGCCACTGCCACCGGCCAGGTACCCGTCATGATGGAGTTCATTTTCAAGTTTCCGGCCGGTTTCAGAATGCCACAGCCGCCCACATCGTCTACCGCGCCGGTGGCCTTAACCTGGCAGCAGCAACTGCTGAAAAAAGGGTGGGGGTACGCTTTGCTGGTGCCAACCAGTTACCAGGCCGATAACGGCGCGGGCCTCACCGAAGGCATTATCGGTCTGGTTAACAAGGGGGGACGCCGGAAACCTGATGATTGGGGTGCCCTGCGGGCCTGGGCGTGGGGAGCGAGCCGCGCCCTTGATTACTTCGAAACCGACAAAGACGTAGACGCCAGGCAGGTAGGCATTGAAGGTTTGTCGCGCTACGGCAAGGCGGCAGTGGTGGCGATGGCCTACGAACCTCGCTTCGCCATCGGGTTCATTGGCTCGTCGGGCGAAGGAGGCGTAAAACTTCATCGTCGGCTCTATGGTGAGCAGGTCGAGAACGTAGCCAGTTCAGCCGAATATCACTGGATGGCCGGCAACTTCATCAAGTACGCCGGACCACTCACGCCAAACGATCTACCCGTTGATTCGCATGAACTGGTTGCCCTTTGCGCACCTCGTCCGGTCTTCATCAGCTCTGGCTCACCCGACGTGGAAGGCCGTTGGCTCGATGCAAAAGGCATGTTTTTAGGCGGTGTATACGCGGGTCCGGTCTACGAACTGCTTGGCAAAAAAGGCCTGGGGACAACGGAATATCCCGCTCAGGAAGTGGCCGTAGACAGTGGCGAGATTGCGTACCGGCAACATAGCGGCGGTCACACCACCGTGCCCAACTGGCCCGCCTTTCTGCAATACGCCGATCGATACATGAAAGTGAAGTGACGATAGCTTAGTTGCTTTTGGCGCTGTGTTGCTGACGCATGAATGTGAATGACCAACTTGAGTGGGATTGTCACCCTGAGCGGAGCGGTCCGCCGCTGCGGTCGAAGGGCCATGTGTCAGCAACACAGCGCAAATCACCATCCATATTCCCAATGAATACAAGTACCCATTCTAATGAAAAGATACCACTGGCTATTCACCCTTTTGCTAACCACCACGTTTAGCTACGCACAAACACCGCCCACCGGCGACGATGGATACCGGCTTTGGCTGAAATATGACCTGATCACCAACGTACCTAAACGGCAGGCGTATGCCCAGGCAGCGCAGTTTATTGCCATGACGGGCAACTCGCCTATTCTGAAATCGGCGGCCGACGAATTGCAACTGGGGTTGACGGGTCTGCTGGGTAAGACCGTGCCAGTAGTCACCAGCGCGGCCGGTCGGAAAGGCGGTATTGTACTCGCGGTTTCGGCGGGCGCGGGAGGATCGGCGATGAATAACGAAGGCTACCAGATTGCCATCAACGCCGGAAACATCATGATCTCAGGCAAAACCGATGCCGGGGTGCTGTACGGAGCGTTTGCCTTGCTCCGTCAGATGCAGACCGGCCAGCCTATCGACCGACTGTCGGTGACGAGCAGCCCGAGAGTGCAATACCGGATGTTGAATCACTGGGATAATGTCGATGGTACCGTTGAACGGGGTTATGCCGGTCAGTCGCTCTGGAAGTGGTATGAACTGCCCGAACGCATCGACCCGCGCTACCGCGATTACGCCCGCGCTAACGCCTCCATCGGCATCAATGGCATGACGGTCAACAACGTGAATGCCAGTGCCCGGTTTATGTCGGCCGAATACATTCAGAAAGTGGCAGCGGTGGCCTCAGCGTTGCGGCCTTATGGTATTCGGGTATATGTGTCGGTGTACTGGGCGGCCCCAAAAACATTGGGCGGTCTGAAAACCTCCGACCCGCTCGATCCGCAGGTACGTGCCTGGTGGACAGCCAAGGTGAAGGAACTGTACCAGGCAATCCCCGATTTCGGTGGACTGCTGGTAAAAGCCAATTCAGAAGGCGAACCCGGCCCGCAGGATTACGGACGTACCCACGCCGATGGCGCCAACATGTTGGCCGAGGCTATGAAACCCTACGACGGCGTGGTCATCTGGCGGGCATTCGTGTATAAAGCCGATCCCAACGGTGACCGTTTCAAAGCGGCTTATGACGAGTTTACGCCCCTCGACGGCACTTTCGACAAAAAGGTGATTGTGCAGGTGAAAAACGGCCCGATCGATTTCCAGCCCCGCGAACCGTTCTCACCGCTGTTCGGCAACATGCCCAAAACACCCCTCGGCATGGAGTTCCAGATTACGCAGGAGTACCTCGGCTTTGCTACGCACATGGTCTACGAAGCACCGCTGTTTAAGGAATGTCTGGACGCAGATACGTATGCCAATGGCAAGGGCTCAACCGTAGCGAAGGTCATCGACGGAAGTGTTCATGGCTATGCGCGCACGTTGATGGCGGGTGTCGCCAACGCTGGTTCGGCCCGCAACTGGACCGGTCACCCGATGGCGCAGGCCAACTGGTACGCGTTCGGGCGGCTGGCGTGGGATCATACCTTATCGTCGGAAACCATTGCCAATGAATGGGTGAACATGACGCTGACGCACGAACCGCAGGCGGCGAAACGCATCACGAACCTGATGCTGAAATCGCGCGATATCTACGTCGATTACAATACGCCCATCGGTCTGTCGCGCCCATGGACTGGCGTTCATTTTGCGCCCGAACCCTGGCAGAACCGCAGTCCGCGACCTGACTGGACGGCCGTTTATTACCATAAAGCCGATTCGCTGGGCCTCGGCTTCAACCGCACCGAAACGGGTAGCAATGCCCTGGCGCAATACCGCCCTGAGGTTCGCGCGCAGTGGGAAAACCCCGAAACCTGCCCGTTGCCTTACCTGCTCTGGTTTCACCACGTGGCCTGGAACAAAAAGCTGACGTCGGGCCGTACGCTCTGGGCCGAACTTTGCACCCGTTTCTACACCGGCGCCGACTCGGTACGCTGGATGCAGAATGAGTGGGGGGCGGTAAAAAGCGCTGTTGACCCCGGAATTTATGCCGATGTTTCGGCCCGGTTGGCTACCCAACAACGCGAAGCCATCTGGTGGCGCGACGCCTGGGTGTTGTATCTTCAATCATTTGCTAAGCAACCCGTACCCGCGCCCTTTAAACAGCCGGAACGCACGCTTGACGACGTCAAACAATCTGTAAACCTCTATTTATTACGCTAATGACTCCTGCCGAAACAGTTCAGATTATCAGCCTTCCAGATACCAATCAAGAAGCATCCACCGTCTTCTCGCTCGAAGGCCAACTCGCGCTCATCACGGGCGGCGGTACGGGGCTTGGCTTCGCTATTGCCCGCTCTATGGTGTCGGCGGGGGCGCGGGTAGTGATCACGGGTCGGCGCGAGCAGCCCCTGCGCGATGCCGTTGCGGAGCTTGGCGACAAAGGCCATTATATGGTAAATGACGTGGCCGAACGGGCTTCGCTGAAAGAATTGGTTTCCTCGATTGAGGCAACCCACGGTCCAATTGATATTCTGGTCAATAATGCGGGCATTAATATGAAAAAACCCGCTGTAGACGTATCAGATGAGGATTTTGATCGTATTGTGCACACCAACCTGAATTCCGTTTTTTCACTGACCCGAATCTGCGCCAGCCGGATGCTGGAACGGCAACGCGGGTCGATCATCATGATCTCATCGATGGCCGCTTATTATGGCCTCGACCGGGTAGTAGCATACGCGGCGTCGAAATCGGCGGTCGAGGGCATGGTGAAAGTGCTGGCTTCTGAGTTTTCGGGAAAAGGTGTTCGGGTTAACGCTATCGCGCCGGGTTTCATCGAAACACCCATGACGCAAACGGCGATGGGCGGCGACCCCAGCCGGTTTGCGCGCGTGATCAGCCGCACGCCCATGCAGAAATTTGGTAGGCCCCAGGATATTGGTTGGGCGGCCGTTTTCCTCGCTTCTGAAGCCTCCAGGTACGTTACCGGTGTCTCGCTACCCATCGACGGCGGCAACTCGATTGGATTTTAGGCGATGTAAACCTATAAGGTCTCAAAGACCTTATAGGTTTGTTACAAACTCAATACCATGCGTACCATCAGGAAAATTCACCAGGCCGAGTACCGGCCCATCGCCGATCTGATCACGTATTCGCCGTTGCCATCGCGGCAGTTGCAGCAGATCGACCCGTTTCTGTTTCTGAACCACCACGGCTATCAGGAATACCGCCCGAACAACCACGGCCTGCCGTTTGGCCCGCACCCGCACCGGGGTATGGAGACCGTCACGTTCATTGTTGAAGGTGATATCATGCACAAGGATTCGCAGGGCTACAAAAGCGTGATCAGCGAGGGCGGTGTGCAGTGGATGACCGCCGGCCGTGGCCTGATTCACGCCGAGGTATCGTCTGATGAGTTCAAAAAGGAGGGAGGCCCGCTGGAAATCCTGCAACTGTGGGTGAACCTGCCCGCCCGCCTGAAAATGACTGATCCCGCTTATTCGGGACTGCAAAAAGACGACATTCCTGCCATTGCCGTAAATGATAAGGTGACAGTCAACCTCGTATCAGGTACGTGGGATGGACAGACCGGCGCGTTCAACACATTGTCTGACGTGTTTCTGAGCACCATTGCCCTCAAAGCGGGCGGCGCTGTGTCGTTGCCCGTTGCTGAGAACCGCAATATCCTCTTCTACCTTATCCGGGGTGGTCTGACCGTCAACGGACAAGCCGTGAAGCAGCGTGAACTGGCCGAGTTTAACCACGACGGCAATTCACTCGATGTTACGGCCACTACTGATTCGCTGCTTCTGTTTGGTCATGCCCTGCCGTTCAATGAGCCCGTCGTAGCGCGCGGACCGTTCGTAATGAACACAGATCAGCAAATAATGGATGCGTATCAGGATTATCAGGCCGGTAAATTTGGTGTCTGGAGTGAATGATTTTTTGTCATCCCTCATTCTTCGGAATGACGAAACCCACCTCAAAAAAACAAGTAAAACAAAACCCTTATGCAACGTACCCAATCATTACTCATTGCAGCAGCCCTGATGGGTTGCACGGTTGCCTCATTTGGCCAGTCGGCTGGTAAGAAACCGATCTCTCAGCCGCTTGTATCGCACATCTACACGGCTGATCCGTCGGCCCATATCTTTAACGGGAAGATCTACATCTACCCTTCGCACGACATCGATGCGGCCATAAAAGAAGATGACGAAGGGGGGCACTTCGCCATGAAGGATTACCACATTCTGTCGATGGATAAAATTGGTGGCAAGGTCACCGACAATGGTGTGGCGCTGGATATCAAAGATATTCCGTGGGCTGGACGGCAGCTTTGGGCACCCGATGCAACCTATAAAAACGGGACGTACTACTTGTACTTCCCGGTGAAAGACAAAGGAGATATTTTCCGGATCGGTGTAGCCACGAGCAAGAAGCCGACCGGGCCATTCAAGCCTGAGCCAGCGCCGATCAAAGGCAGCTATAGCATCGACCCAACTGTTTTTCAGGATACCGACGGCAAATCGTACCTGTATTTCGGCGGCATCTGGGGTGGTCAGCTTCAGCGCTGGACCGGCAATAAATACGATGCGAAAGGGGCCTTGAAAAAGCCCGATGAACTGGCTTATCAACCCCGCGTTGCCCGCCTAAGCGCCGATATGAAGGAATTCGCCGAGCCTGTGCGTGAACTGCAGGTTGTTGACGCTAACGGAAAGCCATTCCACGAAAAAGACAATGACAAGCGCTTTTTTGAGGCCGCATGGATTCACAAATACAACGGAAAGTACTATTTCTCGTATTCGACTGGCGACACCCACAACATCTGCTACGCCATCGGCGATAACCCATACGGTCCGTTCAAGTATCAGGGCGTAGTGTTGAAACCCGTTCAGGGCTGGACCAACCATCACTCCATTGTGCAAATCGGTCCTAAATGGTACATCTTTTACCATGATGTACAACTCTCAGGCAAAACGCACCTGCGCAACGTGAAAGTGACCGAGCTGACTTATAACGCCGACGGCACGATCAAAACGATTGAAGCGTATAAGTAATAAGATGTCGGATTTGGGATGTCGGATTTGGGATTTGCTCCGCTAGGTTCGGAACTGTATCAAGCGGAGCAAATCCCAAATCCGACGTCCCAAATCCCAAATCCGGCTATGAAAAACAAACTGACATTCCGCTGCTTCGCCCTGTTGCTGGCTGGTTCTATTGGTGTAGCGCCCGCGCAGTCGCAGAAGGGGTTGAAAGACTATTACGCCAACTACTTCCCGATTGGTGTGGCCGTGAACCCGCGGATGGTGCAGCCCGGCCCGGATGCCGATCTGATCAAGGCCCAGTTCAGTAGCCTGACGCCCGAAAACGCCATGAAAATGGGGCCGATCCACCCGGAAGAAAAACGCTACTTCTGGAAAGACGCTGATGCCATTGTCGACTTTGCCCAGCAAAACAAACTGCTGGTTCGTGGCCATACGCTGTGTTGGCATAACCAGACGCCACGCTGGTTCTTCACCGATTCGACCGGTAAGCAGGTAACCCGCGAGGTACTGCTGGCCCGGATGAAGCAGCACATCACCGACGTCGTTGGGCGCTACAAAGGCAAAATCTACGCCTGGGATGTTGTAAATGAAGCCGTGCCTGACACCAGTAATGCCATCTACCGGAAATCGAAATTCTACGAGATCATCGGCGAAGATTACATCGCAAAAGCCTTTGAATACGCCCACGCCGCCGACCCGTCGGCGCAGCTGTTCTACAACGATTACAATACCGAAAGCGCCTCGAAACGGGACAAGATCTACCAGTTGGTAAAGAGGCTGAAAGACAAAGGCGTGCCCATCAACGGCGTTGGTTTGCAGGGCCACTGGTCGATCTACGAACCCACGAAACAGGAAATGGAAGAGTCGATCAATCGCTTCGCCAGTCTGGGCCTGAAGGTGCAGATCACCGAAATGGATATGTCGGTTTACCCGAAAGAGCACGAACGTCGTGAGCGGCGAGATACTGACCGCAGCGAGTTTACCTCGGCGATGAACGATAAGCAGGCCGCTCAGTACAAGATGTTGTTCGAGGTGTTCCGCAAGCACAAAGATCAGCTCACCGGCGTCACCTTCTGGAACCTCTCCGACAAGTACTCGTGGCTCGATTCATTCCCTGTGCCCAACCGCAAAGATTTCCCGCTGTTATTCGATCAGAACTACCAACCCAAAAAGGCATTTGCTGAGGTTGTGAAGTTCTAAGAAAAGCCAAACCTATAAGGTCTTTAGAGACCTTATAGGTTTTAATAAGCCATAACGTACCTGACAGGGTTATAAGAGCAAACAAAAGGAAGCATGATACTACTGGCAGGAGCAACGGGCGATTTAGGTGGACGAATCGTGAAAGCGTTATTGGCTAAAGGGGCTGACGTGCGGGCGGTTGTTCGGACGAGTAGCGATCCTGATAAAGTAAAGGCGCTGGAGCAACTGGGCGTGACCGTATTTAGGGTCGATATGAACAACTTGGCCGAGGTTACCACCGCTTGTAAAGGAGTTTCCTGCGTTGTTTCGGTCTTAGCTGGCTTCCGCGATACGATCATCGGCACCCAAAACGTACTGCTCGATGCGGCCGTGGCGGCGGGTGTACCGCGCTTTATTCCTTCCGATTATTCGTTAGACTTTACCCGCTTTTCCGACGGCGAAAACCGCAACCTCGACCTTCGTCGCGACTTTCATACGTACCTGGCCAAAGCGCCAATCAAGGCCACAACCATCTTCAACGGTGCCTTTGCCGAATTGATCACCGGAGCGATGCCGCTCATTCTGTTCAAGCCCAAACTGGTGCTGTACTGGGGCGATGCTGACCACCGGATGGGCTTTACCACGATGGATAACACCGCCGAGTTTACTGCCAACGCCGCCCTCGACTCAACTACGCCGCGCTATCTCTATATCGCTGGCGATCAGATCAGTCCCCGGCAAATTAAAGACGTGGTGAGCAACCTGACTGGTGATAAATACCGGCTTTTCCGGGCTGGTAGTCCAATCGTGCTGAGTGGTCTAATCAAAGTTGCCCAAACGGTAGCCCCCGGCGAAGGCGAACTCTATCCCGCCTGGCAGGGCATGCAGTACATGCGCAACATGATCGATAAACGCGCCCGGCTCGATGGACTCGATAACGACCGGTATCCATCGATCCGCTGGACAACGATCAAAGACGTGCTAACGGCGCATCAGAAAAATTTGTAAATAACAGGCGCTAATGGCTGGCCTGGCACCGTTCTGCAAATTGTGGCGAAACGTATGATGGTGAAATGGATGACCCTGTTAATGTTGGTGATCGTTCTGACGTCGTGCCAGCGGGCAAAAGATAAAGGGCGTGAAATGCTTGAGGCGTCTATTGCAAAGGCTAAAAAGAAAGGCAGCGCGGCCTTGCAATCGGGGGCCGAAGCAGTAGCTGGCAAATTGACCACAACCCAAACGTTTAGTTTCCAGGCTTGTTTCGGGAAACGGGACAGCCTGCATATCCAGGAAATAGATGGTCTGCTGATTGACATACCCCCCGGCTTCTACCAACGCTTTCTGACCTATAAAGCGGATCAGGACACGCTGCTGAAGTTCATCGAAACCTTACCAACACAACGACTCAGTATCTCCGATAAGTCATATGTCAAAACTGACTCGTCTGAGATGAACAAACACCTGGTGTATATTGAAGCCAAATTTCCAGCCGTTAGAAATAAACTGGACTTCTTTTATAAGGTCAGACAAGGTAATAGGCTGGCTTATTATCGGTGTAACCGATTTCCGTTCAGTCATCTTCTGGCGTTTGATAAAGCGACGGAGACGGTCTATCATTTCTCTGAAGAGTACCGGGATTGACCGGAAAAGGCGCAATCGAAAACGCTACCATGACCCACATCTTAGAAACAGACCGGCTGGTGCTTCGTCGATTGGCAACAAGCGACGCGCCGTTTATTGTTGAACTTGTCAACAGTCCCGGTTGGCTGAAAAACATTGGCGACAGACAGATCAGAACAGTGGCACAGGCAGAGACGTACCTGCTGAACGGGCCGCTGGCCAGCTATGAAGCCAACGGGTTTGGTTTGTATCTGATCGAACGGAAAGTTGATCAGACGCCTATCGGTATGTGCGGTATCATCAAACGCGATACGCTGGAAACTCCCGATATTGGGTTTGCCCTCTTGCCCGATTATGCCGGAAAAGGCTACGCCTTCGAGATCGCCGAGGCAACAATAGATTATGCGACACACACGCTGAACATACCCGTTATCTCCGGAATCGTATTGCCGGCCAATGAGCCATCCATAAAGCTGTTGAAGAAGATTGGGCTGACTTTCAGGCAAATGATTCAGGCGCCGACTACAAATGAAGAACTGATGCTGTTCGATAATCAACGGGTTTAGCCACGATGAAATAAGCTGGCGCCTGTGCTTTCAGGAGTATTACCTCCCAACGCTACCAGCTTATGGCAATCGAAGAAGGAACGAAAGAGAACCCGTAGCGGCTAAAAACGCCCCCGCAATCAGCTGACTACACCATGCACCGCGATGCGAAAGACGGCAAAGACGTGCTGGTATGCACCGTTGGGAAAACGGTATTACTTTATGAGTATCAATGCCTGGCTGACTTGCACACCATGTTGAAACAGCACGGCGATTGGATGGAACTCGGTAGCGCCGATGAGCAGAAGCCCGCCAAAGAAGGCACCGTAGAGGCTTGGGGACGGTCTGAAAGTAATCCGGTTGGGGGGTGGTATGGCCTGAAAAAGGGCCTCCGTGGCCGGTTTGGTATGTATGTGCCGCCGCTCATGGAGAAACTGGGGCTTGCTAAACTAACCCACAACCCCAAAGGCAACAAAATGCGCGCTCTGTAATGAGCGCGTTCGCTAACCCGCTTATACAGAACCGCCGTGAAACCGCTGCGGATTTTATTTTGCCCGTTTGTCAAGATTTTGGCGGTCTGTTAGAGAAAGGCAGGTAGTTTTCGAATACACAAATAAATCCTGGCACAGACCATGACCTCACACGAGATTGATTACAAAATCATTGGTGAAGACATTCAGGTGGTTGAGATTGAACTCGACCCCAACGAAACCGTGATTGCCGAAGCGGGCAGCATGCTTTTCATGGAAGACGGCATCGTTTTCGAAACCAAAATGGGCGATGGCTCACAACCCGATCAGGGATTCATGGGCAAGTTATTGCAGGCAGGTACCCGCCTCATCACGGGCGAATCACTGTTTATGACTCACTTCACCAACCGGGGAACTGGCAAGCGAAAAGTGGCCTTTGCAGCGCCTTATCCCGGCACGGTAATGCCGATCAATCTGGGCAGCATTTACCAGAATACGTTGATTGTGCAGAAAGACGGTTTCCTCTGCGCAGCATTGGGAACGCGGCTGGGTATTCACTTCAATCAGCGGTTTGGCACCGGCCTGTTTGGAGGCGAAGGGTTCATTCTCGCCAAAGTGATGGGCGACGGAATGGCCTTTGTACATGCGGGCGGCGTAGTGATGGAAAAGCAGTTGAACAACGAAACCCTGCGGGTGGATACCGGTTGTGTGGTGGCGTTTGAGCCGCAGATCAATTTCAGCATCGAGCGGGCTGGCGGGCTGCGCAGCATGGTATTTGGCGGTGAGGGCTTGTTCCTGGCCACGCTGCGTGGTACCGGCCGCGTCTGGATCCAGTCGATGCCGATCTCGAAACTGGTGCAACGCCTGTCGCCGGCGGGTGGTCAGGCCAATAAGGAAGCAGGCTCTGTGCTGGGTCAGTTAGGCAACCTGTTTGAATAAGTTCATAAGCCGGTGTGTTATCGTCTGCCAGCGCGCCGGCCTGAACTTTCGGGCCATTCCCTCCGTTTTTAAGAGCATATCGATACATTGTAATGGAAGTTATTTGCACGAACGACAATTTTCCGGCCCCGGTACTGGCCTTTTACGCTGAGTTTGGCGTGAAAACGCCGAAGCGTGATACACTGTACACCATTCGGCAGGTAAAACAACATACAACTGGCGACACCGGCGTGCTACTGGCCGAAATTCAGAACCCCGACGTACCTGTTAAACACCCGGTACTGGGCGAGATCTGGTTTGAGCCGACATTCAATATCAACCGGTTTGCCACGCTGATGGGGCAGCCTGTTCGGGAAGAAGAACTGGCCGATGTGAATGTGTAAACAGGAAATGCATAGCGTTTCATAAGTACCAGGCCGGGTCGTCGATCCGGCTTTTTTGTGCGTTTACCAGAGCCATCATGCTGCGCCCCGACGTACATGGCGTGATGGCTTTGAAGCCGTTATAAGGAAAAATACGTAAGCAAACAGATAGCTGCTCTATAGACTTATATAGCGAAAGTTGTACCTTTGATCGTCTAAATGGAAAATGGTTTCTTGAAATAAGGCTATTTTGTGTGGCTTTCGGTACACTGTTTGTTGCATGGTTATCAGGTTAAATTTACCTGCTTAAAGACGCACGTATGATCGCTACTGCCTGTATAATCGGGGCGGGTTCGTCTGGTATTTCGGCGGCTAAAGTGCTGCACCAGCATGGCATTGCTTTCGACTGTTTCGAGAAAGGGTCGGCTATTGGTGGAAACTGGCGGTACGGTAATGATAATGGTATGTCGTCGGCTTATAAATCACTGCATATCAATACAAACCGGAACGTGATGGCCTATAGCGATTTCCCGATGCCAGCCGATTATCCCATGTTCCCGCATCACAGCCAGATCATCCGCTATTTTGAGGAATATGTACGGCATTTCGGCGTGGCCGATAAAATTACATTCAACACGTCAGTAGAGGACGTCAGCCGCAGCGAGTCGGGCTCCTACCAGATACGTACCAGCGACGGACGTACCCGAACTTACCAGCACGTTATTGTCTCGAATGGCCATCACTGGCATCCGCGCTACCCTGCCCCGGCTTTTCCAGGTACGTTCACCGGCGAGGTCATTCATTCTCACGATTACAAGACGCCCGAGCAGATACGGGGTAAAAACCTGCTGATCGTCGGTATTGGCAACTCGGCAGTTGATATTGCTTGCGAAGCGGCTCGCCAATACAGCGGCAACCGCGTGGTGATTTCAACGCGGAGCGGCGCTTATATCATTCCGAACTGGTTGATGAGCGTGCCCTTCGACTCGCTGGCCAATTCCTTTACCGCCAATCTACCACTGGCCATCCAGCGTCTGTTACTCCGTGTATCGTTGCAATTGGCGCGGGGGCGGCAGCAGGATTATGGCGTACCTGTACCAGATCGTCCGCTGCTCAGCGAGCACCCAACCATTTCACAGGATCTTCTGAACCTGGCTGGCCGGGGCCTGATCAGGTTTAAACCCAACATTCAGACCTTCGATGGAAGCGACGTGACCTTTACCGATGGTACCAGCGACTCGTTCGATATGATCGTGTATGCCACGGGCTATTCCGTGTCGTTCCCGTTCTTCAAATCGGGTTTTATCAACGTGGAAGCCAACAACGATCTGCAGTTGTACCGGCGGGTGGTGCATCCCGATTTTCCGGGGCTATACTTTCAGGGGCTGGTACAACCGCTGGGGGCAATCATGCCGCTGGCCGAAGCACAGGCCAATTGGATTGCCGGCTTGATTGCCGGTGCGTGCAGGCTACCCGATCGCGCCACCATGCTAAGGTCGATCCGGCAAGAGGCTCGCCGGAACAGTCGGCGGTATAAACCATCGGCCCGGCATACGCTTCAGGTAGATTTTCACCCGTATAAACGAAGTATTGAAAAGGAACTTCGGACATATGTCTATAGACCATAGCGAACTTTTTTGGCCTGATAACTGATAGTGTAAGGAAATACCGTTCTGAAAATTTTGACTGATATAGAGTTGGTTACTAACTTGGCAGTTTGTAAGTAAGTCTATAAATTGGCTCGCTTTTACCTAACCGCGATGAACCGCCATTACTACCGTAACTAAATGATCTCAAAAAAAGCAAAGTATGCCATCAAGGCATTGAAAGTGCTCACCGAAGAATTCGGCAAAGGGCCAGTTTTGATTTCTTACATTTCGGCTCGCGAGAACATTCCGAAAAAATTTCTGGAAGCAATTCTCCTCGAACTTCGTAACCACGGCATTCTGCAAAGCCAGAAAGGGAAAGGTGGCGGCTACCTGCTTCGTATTGATCCGGCCCGGGTTAACCTGGCTCAGGTTCTTCGTGTTATTGACGGTCCTATCGCGCCAACCCCTTGTGTATCACACAATTTCTATGTGAAATGTGATGATTGCGAAGACGAAGTGACCTGTGCCCTGAAACCCATTATGGAGCGGGTACGTGACGCGAATCTGGGGGTATACGAAAACACAACGCTGTTGACGTTCCAAAACCTGGAATCGCTGGAAACGAAAGAAATTTCAATCGGTGCATCAACCAGCGCTGTCCCTGATGCTGGGTTGATGTCTGCCTAAATAAAGAGAGGCGTATGCGCAACTAATACTCCTTTTTGCTAAAAAGTAAAGCCCCGTCAGCCCTTGTCGGGGCTTTACTTTTTAGCAAAAAGGAGTCGTGTAGCTCGTGCTTTATATAAATGGCGTTGATCGATAGATTAAATCAACAACTGTAATTGTCTTGCACGATTATTGATCGGAGACCGCATGAATGTCAACGGTAAACGTAAACTCAATTATGCTGGATCGTGTAAAAAACTGATTGACTTAAGTGAAAATTATTGCCGTTTTGCTGATGCCCGTTCTGGCGGACATCAGCCATCATGCCGTCACCAAGGCGTATGCCTGCCAATGTGGATATCAGGAGAACGGGCCCACCTATCCTATCTCCTATGTGCCGACAGGGAGCGGGTGCTGTCCAGGGAACGCCAGTAATGGCCTTGGTTTCATTGGCCGTATGGGTAATGATGAGCCGCAGCAGGGGTACATAGATGGCGAATAGGCGCAAAGCCTGTGCTGTGGCAGGTCGGCAACAGGCCCAGAAAACGCTTTTGGATTGACTGGTTTATTGGTTAGCTGGTTGACTAGAATTTGCCTAATACTCTAGTCAACCAGCTAACTAATAAACCAGTCAACCAATTAACCAGTCAACTAATCAACGATCCCTACTGGCTGATGTTCGGCGCGGAGAAGGTCGTTTACGGTTTTTACGGGGTTAAACGTAATGAGCGGTACCTCAACGAACAGCGTGTTCCAGTCGGCCATGGCGCCGTTCCAAAGGCCGGGCAGTTCCTGCGCTTTCAGGTCTTTGCCGTCTTTCGATTTAGCCGTGATGAAACCCGTCAGCGGGTCGCGGAAATCGGGCAGGTTGTATTTCTGACCAGCCCGGTTTTTAAGGCTGCACACCAGATCAACGGGGTTGAAGTGGGTGGCCTGTTCGAACAGGTTTTTTTGTTCGGCATCGTCCATATCAACCTGCGCCGACTCGACCACCTGTAGTGATAGTGACCCATCGGCGTTCTTGGCCCAGAAAGGCCCGCCCCCTGGTTCGCCAACGTTCTTAACCATGCCACACGCCCGGATGGGCCGGTCGAGTTTCTGCCGGTAGTATGCCAGTTTTTCGGATGTACTGAGGCTGGCGAAATCGGCGGGCGGGGTAACGCACAGGGTCGTTTGCAGAAACGCATCGGCTTCGGCCAGATACCCTTCACTGACCTCGTCGGCGTCGAGTAGTTCCTGAAGGCGGAAGAGTTGCTTTTGAGCGTCGAGTAATACCGTAGCCAGCACTTTTTTGTAGGTAACGGTCGTTTCCTTCAGCTCGTCGGGCACAACGTTATCAATGTTCTTGATGAATACCAGATCGGCGTCGATGTCGTTAAGGTTTTCGATCAGCGCGCCGTGACCTGCCGGGCGGAACAGCAGCGTACCGTCACCATTGCGGAAGGGGGTGTTGTCGAGGTTTACTGAAATGGTATCCGTCGATTTTTTCTGTTCCGAAAATGTTACCTCAAACTCAACGCCGAGCCACGATTCGTAGTCGGCCAGTTCGTGTTTGATCAGGTCTTCGAAACGGCTTCGGTGTTCGGGCGATACCGTGAAGTGGAGACGTACCCGGCCGTCGCTGTTGGCATAGGCAGCCCCTTCTACGAGGTGCTCTTCGACCGGGGTACGTGGCCCATCGGCATAATTATGGAATTTCAGTAGTCCTTTAGGCAGGCTGCCGTACTCAAGTCCTTTGTCGGTAAGCAGGTACGTTAGTACTGTTTTGCGGTCATTGTCGGCCACGGCCTTGTCGAGATCGAGCCCATCGCGACTCATGGCGGCTTTCAGGTCGTCGTAAAAAGCAAAGTCGGACAACTGGGCAAAAAAGCCGTCGGTAGCTTTGTCTGATTTGCCTTCCAGCGCTGCAAACAGCGACTTGAACATCCGGGTGGCGGCTCCAGAGGCAGGTACAAATTTCATTAGCGCCAGATCGGGGGCCTGCTCGTCGAACTGCCGGATGTAGCGTGTCAGTTGTTCTTCGGGAACGCGGATAATGCCGTCGCCGACGGTGGCCGCCCGGATTACATGCAGAAAAGGAAATCCGTCGATAAAATGCTGAATCTGCTGGTCGACCGTTTGGGTGGAAGTGCCCTGGGCAGCAATCTGGTCGAGATCGGTTGAGGTAAACATGCGGAACGTAAGAGTTTTAGGTGAGCAAATTGCCCCTTTCAACTAAGTATCGCAAGAGTAATTCCGAAAAGGTTGTGTTTCTAATTGTACGGTAAGGCAATTCAACCGGGCTCGCCGGCGGGGCTTGTGCCCAAACGGGTGATCACCTTGTCGGCATAGCCAAAGGAAGCCAAGAGATTGTTCGGAAAAGGGGCTTTCCTCGTTTAGCGTTTTTTGCCAAATCAGCGCTTCCGGGAAGTAATAGTCGGCGTAACTCAGCGGACGGTGCTTGTGCGGGCCGCTACCCGCACCCGCTTTGCGCTTTTCGCGAAAGGGCGGCAAACAGGGTAATACTGACTATTGCGCTGTTTGCTGCCGTAGCGTTTCCGTTAGTTATCATCGGGCAGCAACGCGATGTTACTTTAGGTGCGTTTTACGGATTGGCCTGCTCCGGGGCAGGTCGGCAGGCAAGGCATAAACCAATCAACACCGTTAGGACGGGTCATACTCAGGCTGTATTACAATAAACTCGCCACAATGTTGATGCTCAGGGCAACAATTAGCGTATTGAACCCGAATGATAACAGGCTGTGAGTCAGGATCAGGCCCCGAAACTGTTCGTTTGTTGGGCCAACGTCGGCTACCTGGCTGGTCATTCCGATACCAAACGCAACGTAGGCAAAATCAGTGTAGCTGGGTTCTTTTGTGTCTGAGAAATTCAGGCCATCAGCCGGTTCACCCTTATAGTATAAATGGGCATACCGTAATGTGAATAGCGTGTGGAGCAGAGTCCAGGAACTAACAACGGTCAGTACAGACAGGATAACGTAAGCCCGTAGATGAACAGGGTCCATTTCCTTAACGGTATTGAGCAGGAAAATGACGGCAAACAGGCTGGCGATAGCGGCAAATACGGCAAAGAGCAAAATCAACAACCGGCTCGAATCCTGAAGTTTATAGGTCTGTCGGGTTTCGTGCGGCTCCAGATATGCCATTGTGATCCAGGCCAGCACATTCACGGTGAGCGCATAGCTGACGTACATGATCAGTATCTGAGTGGGCCACACCACAAACGGGCGACTACACAGGTACGATAGAAAAGCGATGCCTAACCCAATGGCAAGGCGGTGGTGGGCATCTAAACGGGCAATCTGCTTAAGCATACTGTAGGGGGCTACTTCATCGTTGAGTAGCTTTGCTGGAAATGTAGTTAGCCGGTCCGACTAAAGGTAGCGGTCGCGTTGAAATAATAGCTTATGAAACGTTTTTGCCTGATTGTGGGGCTGATGGTCCTGTTTTTTTCCTGCGAGCAGGACCCTAACGTGGTGTATAAGGAAAATGCCGATATCGAAAACGGGAAGTGGTTTGTGAAAAACACGCCTTCGTTCCGATTCACGATCACCGACGCCAGCATTCCCTACGATCTGTATTACACCCTGCGCCACAACCTCACCTACCCGTACTACAACCTGTACCTGACACGCTACCTCACCGATGAGCGGGGGCATGAGATCGAATCCCGGCTGGATGAGTTGATCCTGATGGACCCCAAAACGGGTGAGCCTCGCGGCAAAGGGCTTGGCGATCTGTACGACAACAAGGTGCTGATGAAACGAGCCTATCGATTTGCCAAGCCAGGTACGTACGTGATGCGCATTAAGCAGTATATGCGGCAAGATCCCCTGCCCGATGTCGTTAGTGTGGGCATCAGCGTCGAGAAAAGCGGGCAGTAAGCATACATAAATTACCGCGGGCAACTGACTGATGCCCTTGTTCAGCGGCTATCCATCATCCTGATTCCTTTCTATGGAAAACCTGATTCCCCTTTTTCCGCTTAGCCTGGTCGTATATCCGGGCGAAGATTTAAACCTGCACATTTTTGAGCCGCGCTACCGTCAGTTGGTCAGCGAGTGTATCGAAGAAGAAAAGACCTTTGGTATTCCGGCTTTTATCGACAATAAATTACCCGGCTACGGCACCGAAGTGCACGTGACGACCATGCACAAACGGTACGACGATGGGCGAATGGACGTGAAAACCAAGGGGTTGCGTATCTTCAAACTGGTCGATTTCGTAAACCCGGTGCCCGATAAGTTATATGCTGGTGGTCGGGTAGAACTGCTGGAACCAGAAGACGTAACGGCTTCAGGTACGTTCCTGATACCGCTCTTGGACCGGCTGGGGCGATTATACGATCTGATGCAGATCGAGACCGATTACGACCCGGCCAAATCGCCGCTGTTCTCTTACCGGATTGCCCACAAGGTTGGCCTTTCTATTGAACAGGAATATGAACTGCTGACGATAAAGACAGAAGCCGAACGTCAGCAATTCCTGATCCGCCACCTCGATAAGGTTATTCCCGTGGTGGCCGATATGGAGCGCACCAAAGAACGAATCAGAATGAACGGGCATTTCAAAAATCTGGACCCGTTAACGTTTTAGGCACTGGATGTTGGGTTCCGGACCTTTGACGTGAGATTGGGACAGTCAACGTCCGGTATCCGACATCCGGGAACTAGTCTTTCTCTTCTACCTTGCCCATTTTTTTGGCCCGTTTGGGCAGTTGATCGGCTAGTTCCTGCAAATTTTTGATTGGTGGTCGGGGCTTCTCGGCCTCTCCGATCAGAAATCCGTAGGGCTTCAGGTCTTCGATCGAATCGAAAAGTACCTTTAGAATGGCCGTCAGCGGCAGGGCCAGAATCAGGCCGGGCAATCCCCAGAGCGATTCCCAGAGCAACAGTGCCACAATGGCCGCCAGCGGGTTAATACTTACCTTCGACCCCACGATGTAAGGCGTGATAAAGTTCCCTTCCAGCGCCTGCACGAACAAGAAGACGCCGATGACACCCAGTGCTTTCAGCGGATTATCCTGCGTAACAAGCGTATAGGCGGCGGGCAGCAGTGACCCCAGCGAAATACCGAAGTAGGGAATGAGCACCAGACTGGCGCCGAAAAAGCCAAAGAATACAGCATAGTCTACCCCAAGAATCATCAGGCCAACGGTCATTAACGTACCCGTAACCAGAATCACCAGCACGAGTCCGGCCAGATAGTCTTTAACCACATCGTAGATTTTAGCCAGGACCGTATCAACCTTCGTGCGACGGGTATGGCCAAATACCTTGTAGAAGAACGACCGGAAGAAGTCGCGGTAGAGCAGGAAGAAGAAAACAAATAACAGCACAATAAACACGTCGGTCAGGGTGCTGGTTGTAGCCAGAAGGGTAGTGGTAAGCAGGGTGCCGCCCGTTTCCAGCGCCGTACTCATGTATTTGCGCGCTTCGGTCAGTTGCCGTTTCTTGTCGATGTTGAAGTGCTCATCAGCGTAGAGTTGCAGGTTGTTGAGCACAATGTTTGCTTTCTTAACCAGTTGGGGGAGAACCTCGGCAAAGCTGCTGATTTGCGTTGTAACGGCATACAGGATGCCTACGATGACAGCCAGCATCAGAACAAGGCAAATCAGAACGGCCGGGATACGGGGAATACGCCATTTCTCCAGGCGTGAACAGAGGGGAAAGAGCAAGACGGAGAACAAGATGGCAAATACCAGCGGAATCAGTATTTCCTTAAGTTCGTAAAAAGCGTAGACCAGAATCACCATCGACGTAAGCGTTGCCGCTAAACGAACTGGAAATGATTGCTGTACTTCGGTAGCACGATTTGTCATAGGTAGTGTTAAGCGAACGTATTAATCAGTAGGTAGTCTGGTTTCGTGTAAGAATAAATCACTATTCGGGGTAGTGGTAACTGTTTTACTGCATAACTAAAATAATGCTTCACTGGCTCATTAACGTATTAATCGGTATAAAGGTCGGACTCTGCTCATGTACGCCTGAAGTTCATCGGCTTGGTGTGCGCCGGGTGCGTTCAGATTACCGCATTGAGCGGCTTGGCGCTGCCCCCGCCTATCGGCTACCGGCGGTTGTCAACGAAAGCTCGGGCCTGGCACGGCGCACGACCACCAGCGTCTGGACCCACAACGATGGTGGCGGGCGCCCTACACTTTACGCCATCTCAACCACAAAAGCAGGTACGTCAACGCTGCCGGGTACGTTGCTGGACTCGTTGCCGTTGCCCCAACTCAGGAACGTTGACTGGGAGGATCTGGCACGGCAGGATTCATCCCGGCAAGGAGATGCGCGGCTGTTTATCGGCGATCTGGGCAACAACTTTAACAACCGCCGTGACCTGGCCATCTATATCGTTGATCCAAAGCGGGTAACATCGCCGGAAACCATACGGCTGCGCTACGCCGACCAAACGGAGTTTCCAGCCCGGAAACGCAACTTCGATTGTGAGGCCGTCTTCTTCCGGAGCGATAGCCTTTTCCTGCTATCAAAAAATCGGTCGGGGCATATCGTGCGGCTATATGGCCTGCCGGCCCAGGCTGGCGATTATGTGCTGAACCCGCTGGATTCCGTGTTTATTAAGTCGATGGTGACAGGAGCTACGTTAAGCCCGGATGCGAAAACGCTGGCGATCCTGACGTACGGGAAGGTGCTGTTCTTCGACCTGACCAGTCCCGTCAGCACTCGCCTGAACCGCCCCGCAGCTTGCCTTCGCCTACCGCGTGGCCAGGCCGAGGGTATTGTATTCATGGCTGATAATGAACTGCTTATTACAAACGAGCGTGGGCGAATGTACCGGGTCACGAGGCGATAGAAAACGGAGCGTTTCGGGGTATGGGCTACGTTATCTTTGTGTTAACAGTTTGATATTGGGCATAACTTGCTGACAATGCCCGTTAACTTTCGGCCAAAGAAGTTAGTTGCCAACCATGAGTACAGAAAAAGCCCATCGCATACTGGTTGTTGATGATGATCCAGACATCGTTGAGTTGCTGGAATACAACCTCCAGAAAGAAGGCTACGAGGTACGTACTGCGCCCGACGGCCGTAAGGCTGTTGAGATCGCCCGGACGTTTCACCCCGAACTGGTCCTGCTCGATATTATGATGCCGCACCTCGACGGTATTGAAGCGGGCAGACAGTTGCGTGCCCTGCCCGACCTGCGGCAGACCTACATTCTTTACCTCACCGCCCGCTCGGAAGAGTATTCGGAAGTGGCCGCTTTTGATGTAGGGGCCGATGATTACATCACTAAACCCATTAAGCCCCGCGCGCTGATGAGCCGTATTAATGCGCTGTTCCGCCGTGAGGCCCAGAAAGCAGAGACCGGTGATCTGATCCAAATCGCTGACCTGACCATTAACCGGAAAAATTACTCCGTGAACCGGGGCGATCAGAGTATTATTCTGCCCAAGAAAGAGTTTGAACTCTTTTTCCACCTGGCCCAAACGCCCAATAAAGTATTCAGCCGCGAAGAATTGCTGCAAAAGATTTGGGGTGCCGATATTTACGTGCTCGAACGCACCGTCGACGTACACATTCGCAAACTCCGCGAAAAGATCGGCGAAGGCTATATCCGTACGCTAAAGGGCGTTGGGTATATGTTTGAGGTAGCATAAAAGGGAGGAAGGAAAAAAGGGGAATAGAGGGAGGAACGGAGGAAGGGGAGAACGGAGGAAAGGGAGCTTCGCTTAGTAGCGATTCTAACCTGGCGAAGCTCCCTTTCCTCCGTTCTCCCCTTCCTCCGTTCCTCCCTCTATTCCCTTTCCTCCCCCTCTCTCCATGTCGCTCTCCCCCCGGTTTATTGCCCTGATTCTGGCCTTGCTAATTGCCGGGTTAACCATAACGTTTCTGGCGTTTGTGCCGGGCACCAACGGCAACATGCTGTTTGTGGTGGGTACGTCGTCGTTTCTGCTGTCGTTCTTTCTGGTGCTCTACACCATCGATATTCTGGTGTATCGCGAGATCACCAAGCTCTACGACGCCATTCGGAAACTGAAGGTGCGCGACTTTTCTATTTCCCGGAAATCCATTCTGAAAACGGGCAATCCGTTCAAGAAGCTCAACGACGAGATCTTCGTTTATGTAGCCCGTAAGCAGAAAGAGATCGATGAGCTGAAGAAGATGGAACAGTTCCGCCGCGAATTCCTGGCCGACGTGTCGCACGAGTTGAAGACGCCCATCTTCGCCGCGCAGGGGTTTATTCACACGCTGATCGACGGGGCGGTCGATGATGAGTTTGTGCGCGACAAATTTCTGGCCAAAGCCGCCCGCTCCCTGGATGGCCTCGACGCGCTGGTGCAGGACCTGGTGGCCCTGTCGCAACTCGAAACCGGTGAACTGAAAATGCACTTCGACCGCCTCGACATCCGGCAGATCATCGACGAGATTTTTGAACAGCTGGAAAGTCTGGCCAATGCCCGGCAAACCACGCTAAAGATCAAGACAACGTACCTGGGCCCGGTTTGGGTAAAAGCTGACCGTCAGCGAATTACGCAGGTGATGACTAACCTTATTCAAAATGCTATCAAGTATGGTAATGAGAACGGAAAGGTGGTTGTGTCGCTGGAAGAAGACGGTAAAAAACACATCCAGGTTACCGTAAAAGATGATGGCCCCGGCATTCCGCCCGAACACCTGAGCCGCATTTTCGAGCGGTTCTACCGGGTTGAGAAAAGCCGGTCGAAAGAGCAGGGCGGTACGGGACTTGGCCTGGCCATCGTAAAGCATATCCTGAACGCCCACAAAACAAAGATTACCGTCACGAGCCGCCTCGAAAAAGGCACCGAATTTCGGTTCAAGCTGGATAAGGAGGGGTAAGTTGGTAGTCGATAGTTAATAGTCGTAAGTCGATAGTCGTGCGGCAAAAACACGACACGGATAATCAGCAACGCGACTATCGGCTACTGACTATTGACTATCGACTATCTTTGCCCCATGAAACTGAATTTCTCAGACCTCATCCTGTTTGAGGACGACGATTATATAGTCATCAACAAGCCGCCTTACGTGGCGGCGCTGGATGAACGTACCCCCGACCGGTCGGGGCAGAGCATCCTGCGCCTGGCCAAGGCGTACAGCGACGATGCGCAACTGGGGCACCGGCTTGATAAAGAAACATCGGGCGCACTGGCCATTGCCAAGAACCCCGAAGCCTACCGGCATCTGGCCATGCAGTTTGAGCACCGCGAAGTGGCCAAGCGATACCATGCCGTGACCAATGGCGTGCACAATTTCGAGGACATCTCGGTGTACCTTCCCATCGCCCCCAGCCGCGACGGTACCTACGTGAAGATTGACCGGGAAAAGGGTAAGGTGGCCGAAACGATCTTCAACACCCTGCGCGCTTACCGGAATACGACCTTGGTGGAGTGCATGCCCATTACCGGCCGGATGCACCAGATTCGGGTGCACCTGCAATGCCTGAAGGCGCCCATCGTCAGTGATGCCACCTACGGCGGCAAACCGGTGTACCTCTCGCAGATCAAGCGCGATTTCAACCTGAAAATGGACACCGACGAGCAACCGCTCATTCAGCGCGTTGCCCTGCACGCCCATTCGCTGACCTTCAACCAGCTCAACGGCGAACCCCTCACCGTAGAGGCACCGTATCCCAAAGATTTCGGCGCGCTGGTGAAGCAACTGGAAAAGAATCTTTAATGCAATGATCAATTGTCGACCGACAACTGTTAATTGGTAACTGAAAAAATATGTTCATTCATTCTGTTTACTTCTGGCTTGCCAAGCCTGAATCTGACGACGACCGCGCTGCCCTGAAAGCTGGTCTGGAATCGTTGCGTAGCGTCGACGCCATTCATCATGTAGAGATCGGTGTGGCCGCCCCCACGCGTCGCCCCGTCATTGACCATACCTACGACTTTGCCCTGATGATGACCTTTACCGACGAAGCCGCGCACGACGTCTATCAGGTTCACCCGATTCACCTGGCGTTTGTAGAACATTGCAAGCACCTCTGGTCACGGGTTCAGATCTATGACGTAGCAACAAAATAAGTTTACTGGTTTCTGTTTACCGTTTTCTGTTGTGCTGCTAAACCAAAGTTAGGTACGTTAGCAGCGCAACAGAAAACAGTAGACAGAAAACGGTAAACAGAAAATTTATGACCGCACACGATACTGCCTCTACGTATTACAGTGCTTTCAACGCGAAAGACTGGTCGAAAATGCTCTCGCTTCTGAGCGAGGACATCCGGCACGACAGTAATCAGGGCGACACCCGGATTGGTAAAGATGCCTTCACGAAGTTCCTCCAGCATATGGACGATTGCTACGACGAAACGCTCACCGACATGGTGATCATGACCGAGCCAACCGGCACGCGCGTAGCCTGCGAATTCATCGTCAATGGAACCTACAAGAAAACCGACGGCGACCTGCCCGAAGCCAAAAACCAGACGTATGTGCTCCCCGCCGGGTCATTCCTGGAAGTAGCCAACGGTCAGATTACGCGGGTGACAACCTACTACAACCTGCCCCTCTGGGAATCACTGGTACTTGGCCACTAGTCGGCCAGTTTAAGATCAACACATTGATAAGCAGCGCTTTTGTTCTCCAACGCCGGGAGGGATGACAAAAGCGCTGCCTGGTTTACGATAGTCAACAAATGCAACGGGTCAGGCTTTAATCCGCACGGTTCGCCGTTGCGGCATTAGTTCTCCTATGACACATCGGCACTATATCGGTTCGGATATTCGATCTGCATTCGACGGATTGGCGCAGTTACGGATTGCCGTTTTTCGGGAGTTTCCGTACCTGTATGAAGGTTCCGATGCGTATGAGAAGATGTACCTCGAAACGTACGCCAATGCCGAACGGGCCATGCTGTTTGCCGTCTATGATGGCGAACGCATGGTTGGCGGCACCACCTGCCTGCCCCTCCACGATGAGACCGACGAGGTTCAGGCTCCGTTCATTCGGGAAGGCTACGACCTCGATACGGTCTTTTATTTCGGCGAAAGCCTGTTATTACCTCAGTACCGGGGCCTCGGGCTAGGTCACCGCTTTTTCGATGAGCGGGAAGCTCACGTCCGCTCGTTCGGAACGTACCTGACCACGACTTTCTGCGCCGTACAACGCCCTGCCGATCACCCGCTTCGCCCGGTTAACTATCGCCCGCTTGATGCGTTCTGGCAACAGCGCGGCTACCACCTTGACCCGGCGCTGCAAACTACATTCAGCTGGCCCGACCTTGGCGAGACAACCGATTCTGCGAAAGTGATGCAATTCTGGACGAGGTAACTTCACTTCCGTTCAAAAATCACGTACCCGTTCTCTTCTTTAACCACCCGCAGATTCGGGTTGGCGCGGTAGTCGTTGGCGCTGGTGATTTTGGTGATCAGGTACGTTGGCTTGTCAACGGGGCCGTTGAGCAGGTACGTTTCCTGCTTGGTGAGCGGGTTCACCGGGGGCTGTTTACGGAAATAGAATAGCTGGGCGTAGCTTTTGTAGCCGATTGGCTCGGCATAAACATGCTGCCCCTGTTTCGATTCGTAGAAACGCACAACCGTTCCCTGTACGTACTCTTCGATCTTCGGCACAACGATGCTCAGGTATAGCCACAGGCAGCCGGCTGTTGCCATAAACAAGGCCCAAACGGAGCCTGGCAGGTCGTTGCCAGGCGAAAATCGTCTGCGTTGTGCAACGCCTGATAGTTGCAAAATGGCCGTTAGTAGTACCGCCAGGTACGTTGCGCCGATAACCCACTCCCAACCGCCCCAGTTAACGTTTGCCTGTAAGTTTGCTACGGCAAACGGGTCTTTGATGTAGGGGATCAGCGTGGTTTTGAACTGCCCAACCACCGGCAACAGCGTCAGCAACGTACCCAGCAACCCGCCAATAACCAGCAGCCCAACTGTCAGCCAGCGCGGCCAGGCGGCGCGACCCGTCAGCAGGTCGTGTAAGTGGCGGGCGGCCAGATAAGAAACGGGGAACCAGGCCATGCTGGAGTAGTGCACGATCTTGGTTTTTACGATGGAAAACAGGATCATGACTACCCAGAACAGCACGACCATCCACAGCCGGAAATCGCGCGGATCGCGGGCGGCCACCAGGTACCGGATGGCGAAGATGGAGAGGGGAAAACAGCCAACCAGTACTACTACAAAATGGTAGTAGAACGGCTGACCGTGGCCCGCATCGGGCGTACTGAATAGACGGATCTGGTAGGTAATGAACTCTTCCAAAAACCACGGCCCGTTGCGGATGATCTCCAGCCCGAACCAGAGCGACGCCACGCCCAGCGCCACGGCTACGGCCAACAAGGCATGAGACAAACGCAGAAGCGGCCGGAACCGGGCAATGGCCCAGACGATAGCAAAGGTCAGGCCGGCCAGCAACGCGCCGACGGGGCCTTTCGTCAGCACGGCCAGCCCTACAAACAGGCCAGCCACAGCAGCCGATTGCCAGGCTCCCACTTTCCCGTATTTCTGAACGGCTTCATACACGTAGCAGACGCCCAGGAAGATGAACAGGTTAAAGGTGGGGTCGATGATGCCGGTTTTGAAATATAAATGCGGCGTGAGCGCGCCCAGGTAGCCCAGCGCCCAGAGCATACCAAACTGCGGGCCGTGCAGGCGTTTTCCAACGAAAAAGAACGTTAGGAGTGTAACAATGCCGATGAGTGCGTTGGGTAGGCGGGCAGCGTATTCACCCACGCCGAGCCAGTTCATCGCCGTGGCCTGAAGCCAGAAGAACAGCGGTGGTTTTTCCCAGAACGGCTCGAAGTTGATCTGTACGCGGCTGAAGTTTCCCGTCACCAGCATCTCCCTCGCCGATTCGGCGAAGTTGATCTCGTCCCAGTCGAAGAGATGCACCCGCCCCAGAAAGGGGAGAAAGAAAAAGGCACCAAGGGCCAGAATAATGATCGGGTAATAACGCGGAGCAGGCATAGGCTTTACCTCACCCCCAACCCCTCTCCTTAAAACGAGGAGAGGGGAGCCGTACTAGAGTAGCTTCGCTGTATCGCGTAGCTGCGCAAAAGCGACTCCCCTCCCCTTGGTTAAGGGGAGGGGCCGGGGGTGGGGTATTTACGATTCTTTCAGTACAAAAATATCTTTTGTATTCCGGCCAAGGCCATCGTAGTCAAGGCCGTAGCCAACAACGAATTTATTATCTATTTCGAAGCCAACGTATGCCAGATCGACCGGGGTTTTCAGGGCGGCAGGCTTAAAGAGGAGGGTGGCAATAGCGATAGAAGCTGGTTCTTTCTCAGCCAGTTGCCGGCAAACGTGCGCAATGGTTGTGCCGGTATCGACGATGTCTTCCACCACAATCAGGTCGCGCCCGGTGATGGCTTCGGTTAGCCCAAGAATTTCCTTCACGGTACCCGTCGAGGCCGTTTGTTCGTACGAAGCCACCCGGATAAACGTAATCTCGCAGTCGATGGTCAGGTTCTTGAGCAGATCGGCGGTGAACAGGACAGCGCCATTCAGAACACCTACGATCAGTGGACAACGACCGGCATAATCGTGGTTAATCTGGTTGGCCAGTTCGGCAATGCGGGCCTGAAGAGGTTCACGGCCAATAAATGGCACAAACGTTTTGTCGAGTACAGTCAGCATCGGCCAAAGGTACGGCAGAAAATGAACGTCTGTTAAACGGATATGAGCGTACATACGTTGTATAGGCGACCATCCACGGTGACTATCCCCTGTGGTTCTGTCAGATACCAGTTATACTATGTTGTTCCGCATTCAGTTACTCTTTGTTTCGCTTTTGCTGCTGGCTGCCTCGTCTGCCCGGGCACAGCTGTACTCATCCGCCGATTTTGATAAGAAATACGATGGGCTGTTGCATCATCCCGGCGTGCAGATTGAATCGGCCGAGGCGATCAATAACATGTACAATTACAAGTTTGCGCTGGCCGACAAGGAGTTTCGCTGGCTGCGGCTCCGGTACCCAAGCCACCCTATGCCGTACTTTCTGATGGGCATGGCCGAGTGGTGGAAGATCGTGCCCAATACCGACGTGGAAGACTACGATAACCGCTGTCTGGCCCTGATGGACACCACGATTACGCTGTCGGAAGAACTGTATGACAAGAGCGAGAATAAGAGTGAGCCCGCGTTCTTTCTGGCGGCGGCCTACTCGTTCAAAGCCCGTATTTACTCTGAGCGGAAGAAGTGGACGAAGGCAACGTTTGCCGGGAAAAATGCGCTGAAATACTTCGAGCAGTGTAAAGGCAAAGGCGATCTGATGCCCGAACTGATGTTTGGCGATGGCCTGTATAACTACTACGCCAAATGGATTCCGGAAAACTACGCGCTGCTAAAGCCGATCTTGATGTTCTTCCCGAAGGGAAACAAAGAGCAGGGAATCAAAGAATTGGAAAAAACAGCCAATAATGCGTTCTACACGCGGGTCGAGGCCCGGTATTTTCTGTTGCAGATCTATAGCATGGAAAACCAGTACGACAAGGCCTACGATATGTCGAAGTTCATGACGGAGCAATACCCGGATAACCCGTTCTTCGAACGCTACTATGCCCGGTCGGCTTTCGTGAAGGGCCGGTTGAACGAGGCCGAAAGCATCTCGAAAGATATTCTGTCTAAAATCGCCGCCGGTAAAGATGGTTACGAGGGGGTGAGCGGCCGAACGGCGGCTTACATCCTGGCGTACATTAATCAGAATTTCTACCGGAATACGGCCGAGGCCAAGAAATATTACCAGCAATCGATTGACTTTGCGCTGGCCACCAACTCGAAGAATGCGGGCTACTACTGGTCATCATTGCTGGGGCTGGGGCGCATTGCCGATGCCGAGAAAAACTACGATCAGGCGCGGGCCTACTATACCGAAGTGATGGACAACGCCGACCATAAATCGGCGCAATACCTGGAAGCCAAGAAGGCCGTAAAAGAAGGTAAACAGTCGCGCCGTGAAGAGCGCCGCAAGCGCCGGGAATAGAAGAAACGTCAGTAGATTCGCATCGTTATGCCACATTACTGACGTTTCAATATGAAAAATCTCCGTATTAATGGCCGGGTCTGGCTCGAAACGACGTCGGAAGGCGAAACGGAACGATTTTTAGGCATCGGTCGGATGGAACTACTGGGCCATATTCAGCAGACAGGGTCTATCAACAAGGCCGCCAAAGCCATGAGCATGTCGTATAAACGGGCGTGGGAACTGGTGCAGTCTATGAATAAGCTGGCCGATGTACCGCTGGTCGTTACGCAAACCGGTGGCTCAACAGGCGGTGGCGCTGTTGTTACGGCCGAAGGTGAAAAATACCTCGCCCAGTATCAGGCACTCCAGGTACGTTTCCACCAGTTTCTGGCAGATGAACTAGCCCGGTTTTCGGAGGCGTAGGTACGTCGTTGGGGTAGTTGCGCTGGTTTTCTTCGCGCCGCCCGGACGCAGGACCGCCTCAACTCCGCTTAGAGCGACAAGCCCACTTTCACCGGCAAAATTTACGCCTTTACCGCTATTGTTGCCCTTGCTATGGGCACCATCGTACCTTGGTCATTTCATGAACGCGCATGAGCCGGAGTGCCTACCTTGTCCTGATTCACCTGCTGAGTTGTCTGGCTTTTCTGGCCTTACCCTATGTCTTTGCGCAGGATGGGTTTGCCAAGCTGGCCGAATTGCCTGTTAATCCCCACGAGCAGCGAAATCTGGCCTCGTATCTGCTCACCATCGCTTTCTTTTATACCAATTTTTACTGGTTGATTCCCCGGCTGTTTTTCAGCAAAAAGTACGTACTGTACGGCCTGTGTGTGCTGATCTGTTTCCTGTTTGTGCAGGGAACACTGACGGTCATCAACCAGCGGGCGAATCCGACGTTTAACGGCGTGCCGCCACAGCACGTACCTGATCATGGCCCGCCGCCGTATGCGCAGAACGGCCAGCCAGGGCTACCACCATCCATGCCGCCCGGTGGTTCATTTCGGGGTGGGCCGCCACAAAGCAGTTTGCCGGCTGAAATTAGCCAGACGTTTTTTCTGTTTCTGGTTGGCCTGCTGCTGTCACTGGCGATCCGGATTAACAGCCGCTGGCGCGAAACCGAGCAGCAGCGGCTCAGCACCGAACTGTCGTACCTGAAAGCGCAGATCAATCCGCATTTTCTGTTCAATACCCTCAACAGCATTTACTCGCTGGCCATCGAGCAATCGGCCGCTACGGCCGATGCCATTGTGCAGCTTTCCTCCTTTCTCAGGTACGTTATTGCCGAAGGCCGACAAGATAGCGTGGCCCTAAGCCACGAATTAGGCTACGTGGGACACTACATTGCGTTGCAGCGGCTACGGCTCGACGATACCGTTCCTGTTCAATACGATACAAAAGGGACTAGTCATGGTTTGCAGATTACACCGCTGGTACTGATCTCATTTATTGAAAATGCATTCAAATACGGGGCCAGTCCGCAGGAACCATCGCAGATCAGGGTTGAGATCAACGTGACGGGGAAGGATCTTCATCTGTTGGTTTTTAATCAGAAAGTGCGGGTGTCAGATGCTACGGCGGCCAGCAGTGGTATTGGCCTGACGAACACAAAAGCCCGTCTGCAATTGTTGTATCCGGGGCGGCACAAGCTGGAGATTCAGGACGAACCGGCTAGTTTTACGGTAAACCTCTACCTGACCCTGGCCTAAGCCGGGCGTCGGTACCGGCAATGTCAACTCCTACTCCTGATACCCGTGAAAAGTAACCTGACCTATTTCCTGCTAACGCTGCTCATGACGTTGACGGTAGCCGTTAACACAACTGCCCAAACGCCCGGTGATGCCTTCGTGACTGGCGACCCGTTGCCCAATGCGCCCGAGCTGGCGGCCCGGGGAACGTATGCAGTGGGCGTGCGAACCATGACCGTCGTACACAAGGGGCAAGTCGATGTTCTGCATACGAAAGAAGGGAAACACCCGCTCTACGACCGCCCGCTGACGCTCGAAATCTGGTATCCGGCCCGGGTGGCGGCGAATAAGCCGGCCATCATACAGTACGAATCCGTGTTTGGCCGGGCCAACGACCCCAAACGCCCCCTGATTCCGTTCACGTTTCCGGGCCGGGCCAGCCGCGATGCCGAGCCGGATAACAGCGGCGGGGCTTATCCGCTGGTTATCGTTTCGCATGGGTATCCCGGTTCTCGATTACTGCTGACGTACCTGACTGAAAACCTGGCCTCGAAAGGATATGTGGTGGTGGCCATCGACCATACCGAATCGACCTATCGCGATCTGGCTGCGTTTCCGAGCACCCTGCTGAATCGACCACTCGATGACTTGTTTGTTCTGAACGAAATGGCCCGGCTGGGCGCTAAGGCCGGTAACACTTTTTTAGCGGGGCTGCTCAACGCCGACAATACCGCTCTGATCGGTTATTCGATGGGTGGCTACGGGGTGCTTAATACTACAGGGGCCGGTTTTAGCCCACAAGCCATGACGCTGTTCGGCAAGGTGTCTGGCGGTAGCACGGCACTTGAGCCGCGCACCATGGCCTCGCCAGCCTACAAACCCACGCTTGATCCCCGAATCAAAGCCGTAGTTGCGTTTGCTCCCTGGGGTATGGTCGATGGCGTATGGGATGCCGCCGGGCTGGCCGGTCTGACCCTGCCAATGCTCTTTGTGGCGGGTAGCAAAGATGATATATCGGGCTACGAAAAGGGGGTAAAAGCCATTTATGATGGGGCAGTGAACGCTGATCGGTACATGCTGACCTACGAGAACGCCCGGCACAATGTAGCGCCTAACCCGCCGCCGGCAGCATCATTATTACCCGGCGCCCCGGCTGACGACTACAATCATTATGCTGAGCCCGCCTGGAATGAGCGCCGAATCAACAACATCAACCAGCACTTTGTAACGGCTTTTCTGGGTGTTCACCTTAAAAAGCTTGACTATGCCAGCTACCTGAACGTGCCCGAAACAGACGATCGTGGCGCCTGGAAAGGTTTCAAACCGCGCACGTCCGTTGGACTCGAAATGCGCCATGCAAAGCCCTAGTTCGCAAAGCCAACAGCGCCATTCACCTGCCTAACGTTATCACCTAGAATACGCTCAACACTTCTCTGACACCGCCATGATTCGGGCTATTGCGCTAGACGACGAACCACCTGCCCTGCGCGTGCTGACCCACTTCTGCCAGCAGGTCGACTTCATTGATCTGCAACAGACGTTCACGCGTACCGACGAGGCGCAGCAGCACATAACGCAGTCGGAGGTAGACCTTCTGTTTCTGGATATCAATATGCCGTTCATTTCCGGAACAGATTTTTACCGGGCTATAAGCGCCGCTGAGGGAACACCGCCCATGGTCATTTTCACGACTGCCTATGCCGAATATGCCGTAGAAGGGTTTGAGCTCAACGCCCTTGATTACCTCTTGAAGCCGTTTACGTTCGAGCGGTTTTTGCAAGCCGTAACGAAGGCCAATGACTATAGCAACTGGCAGCAGCGTAGTAAACCCGCCGACGATTACCTCTATATCCGGGCCGACTATACCATTTATAAGATTGCCTACGCCGATATCCTGCTGATCGAAGGCTTAGACGATTACCTGAAGGTTCACCTCGCATCGACAAACCACCCTATCGTGGCCCGCCTGACGATGAAGGCCATCCTGGAAAAGCTTTCCGACGATCAGTTCATCCGGGTGCACCGGTCATTCATTGTTCCGTTCAAACGCATCGAAGGAATCCGGAATAAGACCATTCGTCTGGCTGATCGGGACGTACCTATCGGGGCCAGTTACGAAGCCGCGCTGCTCAATCGATTCCGATCGTAAGAAGCATTTTCGACAGGTACGTCCTGTTTCACCGACACATTGTCCCCGTTAACCGATAACTGGCCTTTCGACGCAACGAAAGGCCTTTTTCGTGCGCTACAGGGGTATATCATCGTAAACAGCGCAAACTATGCTAGGCTTAGGCACATCCGAAATCGTCCTCATTCTGTCGGTCATTCTTCTCTTCTTCGGCGCCAAGAAATTGCCCGAACTGGCGCGTGGACTCGGTACCGGTATCCGTGAATTTAAAGAGGCTACCCAGGAAGCGAAAGCAACCATCAACGGCCCATCCAACTAAGTATCTGATCAATTAACTCTTCGTCAAATCACCCTGAACGTATGGAACGTAGCGAATTTTTGAAACGTGGATTCGGCAGCCTGTTGGGTATCACAGCCATTTTACCCATAATCGACGCCTGTAGCGACAGCACCTCTATAGACCCAACCACCACAACCGGAACCACCACGCCCGGTAGCTCAACGGTTACTACACCCAGCGCAACCACAACCGCTGCCAGTGGAAGCTGCACCGTAACTCCCTCTGAAACGGAAGGGCCTTTCCCGACCAAAGTGCCCGCCAATTTTGTGCGCAAAGACATCCGGGCTGATCGGACGGGCGTGCCCTTCACCATGAACATCACCATCAACAATGCCAGCGCCAGTTGTGCCGCTCTGGCGGGTGCTATCGTCGACGTGTGGCATTGTGATAAAGACGGTTATTATTCGGAATATGGTGGGTCGGGCATGCAGAGCGTGAACTACCAGAATGTTGATTTCCTGCGCGGTCGGCAAACGACAGACAGCAACGGGCTGGTCAGCTTCACGTCGATCTTCCCCGGCTGGTATTCGGGTCGCGCACCGCACATCCACGTGCACATCTATAATTCGGCGGGCAAATCTTTGCTGGTCACCCAGATCGCTTTCCCCTACGCCGTGTCGAATACAGTGTACACCACGGCAAGCGCGTATGGCTATACCAAAGGCGCACAGGATACCCTAAACGAACGCGACAATGTGTTCTCTGACGGATTCACGACCGAACTGGCTACCGTAACCGGAAGCGTTGCCGCTGGGTACGTGCTCACGCACGCGATCACAGTGAATGCATAGTGGTTGTTACACTTATAACGAAAATCAATTGAGGGGCCTATCGTTGCCAGAAGCTGGCACAAGAGGCAATTTTATCTTTATCCATAGCAAAAGGCCTATTACAGCGGTTTTGGAAAGGCTTTTCCGAATCCGAACGGCGATCCAGTCCGTAAAATCGTGTGATTGACCGGAAAGGCCAATCTTTCCTGACTCACGCCTGTCTTTTAAATTTATTTAGACTCTCTATAAATAAATCAAAATCCCTGTATATTTGCCCGGTCATTCTACAGAATATGGAAGGAAGCGTGCCCGCATCGTATCAGGAGGTGTTCAGAACCGACAAAGGGGTCGTGTATCAGTGTGATAAGACGAACCGGCTGATCCTGTCGTTCTGGGGCAGTCACACGCCCCTGTCGGCCCGCGATTTCGCGCAGTTCCGGCGCATGGTCGAAACCGTCAATATTCACCAGATGGCGCTCAGTACCGATGCCGCCGACGATGTGGAAATACTGACCCTGCCGCGCTCGGAGCGTTGCTATGTGCTGACGCTTTGTGAAGTTATTCACCTGCGCGAACTGCTCAGCGGGGCCAATCTGATGCTGGAATTAAACAGTATGTTGCGTGAATGTGGGTGCGCTACCCTGTCAGGAAACGTATAAGCGATCGGCGAGGACACGGTATGCCAGCGCCCGACGACGCAGTGATTTCACCAAAATAGTTGCCAATGAAAGATTTAGAACGACTCCGCACGTTGATCAAAGAGCCGGTTGAACTGGTGCTGAATCAACAGATTCAAATGGAACTGGTATCCTCGTCGAAATACCTGGCGATGGCCGGCTGGTGCGACCGTAACGGCTACGACCATAGCGCGGGCTTTTTCTACAAACAGTCGGAAGAAGAGCGCGAACATGCCATGAAGCTGTTTCACTACCTGTGCGATCAGGGCGCAATAGCCTATACGCCTGAAATACCTGCCGTTCCTCAAGAGTTCGACGGGCTACGCTCGGTGTTTGAAACAGTGCTTGAGCAGGAAATCACCGTGACCGACTCGATCAACCGAATTATTGGCGTTTGCCGCCGCGAAGGGGATTACGCTACCGAAGAGCTGATGAAATGGTATGTGAAAGAGCAGGTAGAAGAAGAATACATTGCCCGACGCTGCCTCGAACTGATCGATCAGATTCCGGCTGACCAGATCTATTACCTGGATAAAAAGCTCGCCAGCGTAACCTACGACGAGAATCCATTTGACGAAGCATAAACGAAAAGTGACCTATCGTTAGGTAAAAAAAGGCATCCAGATGGGTGCCTTTTTCCGTTTACTGGCCAGCCAGTCGCTCCTTTTATTTAGAAAATATCTAAACAAGGCTAGTTTTTATTTGGAATAAATATAAACAAGGTATACGTTTGCAGCATACTTTCTGATTTGCTCAACGATGCTTGCTGTGTTATTCCTCCTGTCGGTTCACCAACTGCCTGCGCAACTACCTGATTCATCAGGGGCGAAACAGCTTGATGCCGTGGTGGTTACGGCAACGCGAACCGAACGCAGGGTGGGGGCATTGCCTATGCCCGTGACGGTTATTGGTCAGCCGCAGATTCGTCAATCGGGTAGTCTGCGACTCAACGACATTCTGCGTGAACAGACGGGGCTGGCCATCGTCAATGATCATGGGCAGGGCCTTCAGGTGCAGGGATTCGGCCCCGACTACACGCTGATTCTGGTCGATGGCGAACCGCTGGTGGGCCGCACAGCCGGAACACTCGAACTGAGCCGCCTCACAGTCGGAAACATCAAACAGATCGAGGTCGTGAAGGGGCCATCGTCGAGCCTGTACGGTTCTGAAGCACTGGCGGGTGTTGTTAATATCATCACCGAGAACCCAGGCCGGACAAACAGTAGCCTATCGGCGCGTTACGGCGCTAACCGCACGAGTGACCTGACAGGCGACGTGTCGCTGCGAGCCGGAAAAACCGGTCTTTATTTGTTCGGGAATCGGTACCAGTCGGGCGGCTACAACCTTAATCCGGAAACGACGGGCAATACCGTTTCTCCTTTTTTAAATCACACGCTTAGTGGGCGGCTAACAACAGCGTTTGGGGCGCGGTTGAAACTGAGCGTATCGGGCCGGTTTTTTACTGAACAGCAGGACAACCTATTTAGCCTGACCGATCGGCGCGTTGTCTCGGGGGAAGGCACCGTTCGGGACTACACGATCAATCCGGTGCTGACGCATCAGGTGTCTGACAAGTGGAAACTGACTTACCGATACTACCGCACCGGCTACCAGACCACCACCGGACTGGCTTATCAGGATACCCGCGAAGCCTACGATGATAGCTACTTCCGGCAGACATTCGACCGGGCCGAAATTGTTACCGAACGCACTATCCGGAACCGCCATTTCCTGACCGTGGGCGCGGGCTTCATCGGCGAAAGTGTAGAGGCTACCCGTTACCCTGGTCGGCAGCGGTTTACAACTCGTTACGGATTTTCCCAGTTTGAATGGGTACCCAGCCAGCGATTCACGATCATCGCGGGTGGACGGTTCGATGCGCACAGCCAATATGCGGCCCAACTCAGCCCCAAACTGTCGGCACGGTACGAAGTAAGCCAAACGGTAGCGTTACGGGGAAGCGCGGGTGTGGGGTTCAAAGCGCCCGACTTCCGCCAGCTTTACCTCAACTTCGACAATGCCGTAGCGGGCTACAGTGTTTTTGGCACCCAGGAGGTTTCGGCTGGTATTGCCCGGTTGCAGCAACAGGGACAGATCGCGGAGATACTGCTTGACCCCTCGCGCTTCGGTGACATCAAAGCCGAAAGTTCAGTGGCGGTTAACCTGGGCGCTGTAGCCGATTTTCAGAAGAAATTTGACCGCCCGCTACGCCTGTCGATCAACCTGTTTCGCAACGACATTCGCGACCTGATTGAAACGCAGGTGGTAGCCCGCAAAACCAACGGCCAGAATGTGTTCAGCTACACCAACCTGAGCCGGGTCTTTACGCAGGGGATTGAACTGGACGGCAGCTACCGAGCGGTGCTGGGCGCGGGCCAGCTGACGATCAGCAGTGGTTACCAGTTTCTGGAAGCCAAAGACAAAGCCGTTATCGACAATATTCGGCGTGGGCAGGTATTCCGGCGAAACCCAACCACGCTACTCACCGAGCGCGTTCAACTGGCCGATTACGGTGGCCTACTGAACCGGTCGCGGCACATGGCTAACCTGAAATTTTTCTACGAACTGCCCAAACGTGGCATATCGGCGTCATTGCGGGGCGTGTACCGGAGTCGCTACGGCTTTGCGGATACCAATGGCAATCTGATTCTTGACGAAGCGGGTGAGTATGTACCTGGGTACGTTACCTGGCACGTTACCGCCTCTAAAACGATAAAAGCATTCACCGTTCAGGCGGGTATTGATAACCTGACGGGCTACACCGATCCACAACACATCCCCTCACTGGCCGGGCGGCTCTGGTACGCCAGCCTCCGCTGGGACTGGGTGCGTAAGCTTACCAACAAACAAGTATGACGCTTAAAAAAACCATACGGCTGCTTCATCTTTGGTTCGGTCTTGTATCCGGGGCGGTGGTGTTTATTATCAGCATCACGGGCTGTTTGTATGCCTTTCAGGAGGAAATTCAGAACGCCACCCAGCCGTTCAGGTACGTTGCCGCACGGAAGGACGCCTTCTTGCCGCCCTCAAAACTACAGGCTATTGCTACGGCGCAGCTGCCGGGCAAGCACCTGCACGCCGTGATGTATTCGGGACCAGAGAAGGCGGCACAGGCCATTTTCTTCCAGTTCGATCCGTCGTATTACTTTCTGGTGTACCTGAATCCATACACGGGTGAAGTGCTGAAAGTGAAAGATATGGATCAGGATTTCTTCCGGATCGTGCTCAATGGTCATTACTACCTCTGGCTTCCGCCCGCTATTGGTCAGCCCGTTGTTGCCTACACTACGCTGATCTTTCTGTTCATGCTGATTTCCGGTATCGTGTTGTGGTGGCCCAAGAACAAAGCGGCGGCTAATCAACGGTTCTGGTTCAAGTGGAAAGAAGGCCTGCAATGGAAACGGAAAAACTACGACCTGCACAACATCATTGGCTTCTATTCGTCGTGGGTCGTCATCATTCTGGTACTGACCGGGCTTGTGTGGGGGTTTCAATGGTTTTCAACATCGGTCTATACGCTGGGGGGGGGCACCAAATCCACCCTGTTTCAGGAGGCGGTGTCGGCACGGCCGAAGCAACCGGTTGCTACAGAGCAAACACCCGCTATTGACCGCATCTGGGCCCGGATGCAGGCAGAAAATCCAACGGCGAAAACGATGGAAGTCCACATCCCGGATACCGATACGGCCTCCATTGCGGTGAATATCAATACGGAAGAGGGCACGTTCTGGAAAATAGACTACCGCTATTTTGATCAGTACACGCTGAAAGAATTACCCGTTAACCACATATACGGCCGCTTCAAGGAGGCGAAACGCGCTGATAAGCTCCTGCGCATGAACTACGACATCCACGTAGGGGCGATCTGGGGATTACCCGGAAAAGTCATTGCCTTTTGTTTCAGCCTGATGGCCGCCAGCTTACCCGTCACGGGTTTTCTGATCTGGCTGGGTCGCCGCAGAAAAGCCAGGAAAAGCCTACCCGTTTCAGCACCCCGATCTACGATGAGGCGTAAAACGCCAATTAAGTATCCGTTGCGGGTACGTATCTGACCGGTACAGCACCAATCTTACTCAATCCATTTACTCTGATTTACGCCAATGAAAATCACCTATCACATCCTATTGCTGACGGCTACACTTGCCACCACATTTGCCTGTAAGAAAGAGGAGGCTACACCAGTCGTTGTTCCCGTTCAGGCGCAGACAGTGACGAATATAGCCGCCGACACAACTACGGGCGTGAATCCAACAACTGGTCAACCGCTGGGAACAACCGGTAAATATGCACTCTATAGCCTTCGTGAGAACAAGGTTATTGCCAATACCGATTCGGCCAGTAACAAATGGGATATCGGTTTCCGAGGGACGACGATCATCGTGAACGGTGGCCCCATCCGGAGTGGTCAGGGAGGAGCTTATGTGCACACAGGTACGTTTGAGGAAGTGACGACCGTGCCAGCTTCGGCCACGTTTGCGCAGGACCAGAGCACATCAGCATTAGCCATTCCAGCCGTTTCAGGAGGAGGCTGGTATAATTATAATTCGTCCACAAACATCGTTACGCCAATTCCGGGCCGGGTACTGGTAATCAAAACGGGTGATGGTAAATACGCCAAAGTGGAGATTCTGAGCTACTACAAAAACGCGCCCGCTACGCCTACCGCTACCAGCCGGTCCCGTTTCTACACCTTCCGGTACGCCTACCAGCCCGACGGGTCTATGAAGCTTAATTGATCTTGCCGTGAAAGCGGTAACCAAGTCCTGGCGTGGCGGCTGGTTTTCTGGCCCGGCCGCCCGCACAGGCACCACAGGCACTACAGTAAACCCGATCTTTCAACTAACCGGCCATACGGCTATTGCGCTCGTTATGAATCACAATCACCGCTTTAGAACCTTTGCCGAGAACGGTTTTGGGTACGTTGGCATGTGCGCCGGTTGCCGCACCATCAATGTGGCTTTTCAGAATTCGCTCTTCTGTCTCACCCTCGATCAGTTCGAGGCCTTCGTTGAGATGATGAAAAACCGGATAGCGATGCGCCCGATCAACACAACGCATGGCAAAGAGTTGATGCTGCCAACACCCATGCCGAACTACTTTCTGCTGTTTTCTGACGACGACCTGACCAATCTCTGTGCGCTGCTGACCGAGGCGACGCCCATCCTGGAAGCCGAGCGTATTCTGAACTTAAGTCAACGCCTGAACTGACCGGTATGAAGGCTGCCAATCACGCATCGCACCACATCCTGGTTGACGAACCCGGTTTACTGCTCGCCCAATGCCGCTGCTGCGGAGAGATTGAACTATACTTCCGGAACATCACTATGGCCCTGAACCTGATCGATTTGTACGCGTTGATTCGGCGGCTCGATAACCTGGCTACGGCCAGCCGGTATATAGTTGGCCTGCTCGATGTACGTGATACAACGGTCAGGGCGGGATTCCAGGCAATCGGCCTGCAACTGACCGAAGGCGAACGCGACCAATTGGCCCGCGGCCTCAACCTGGCCTGCCTGCGCCTTGACCTGGATTTGCTCATGCGCGGCAGACTGTCGCCAAACTGATCAGTAATGTGCTTCACGCTGTAGGTTGCTTCGCGCCCTTCAAACACGAAACTATTTTTCACAAAATCACTACCAATGAGCCATTTACGTCAAATCAAGCGTACTCTGCTGCGCGTCTCCTTCAGTTTGCTGATTGCTACCGGAATTGCCCATGCACAGACGCCACCCCGAATCGTTTCGCTCGACGGCACCGTGAGCGAAATCCTGTGTGATCTGGGGCTGCAGGCCCGGCTAGTGGGCGTCGACGTGACCAGCACGTACCCGGAAAGCCTGCAAAAGCTACCTAAAGTGGGCCACAACCGGAACATCTCGGCAGAAGGTGTACTGGCTCAGAAACCCACGCTCGTACTGACCACCGAAAAAGCCGGTACCAAAGCCGAAGTGCTCGATCAACTGCGTTCGGCCGGTGTGCAGGTCATCACGTTCAAGCAGGAATTTTCCGTAGAGGGCACCCGAAAACTGATCACCGACATCGCCACTACCTGCCGCGTGCCCAGCAAAGCCCGCGTGGTCATTCGCCGGATGGAGGGCGATTTGGCGAAGGTGCAGAAAGCGGCCGGGCGGCCTAAAGTGCTGTTTATCTACGCACGGGGGGCTGGTACCATGTTTGTCGCTGGGCGCGGAACGCCGGTCGAAAAGATGATCGAACTGGCGGGAGGCCAAAATGCAACACCTCAGTTCGAGGACTTCAAACCCCTGACCACCGAATCCCTGGTAGCCGCCAATCCTGACATCATTCTGCTGTTCGATAGCGGCCTGGAGAGCTTGGGCGGTGCCAATGGTCTGCTGAACGTACCTGGCGTGGCCCAAACCAACGCGGGCAAAACCAATCGATTCGTAACGATGGATGGTCATTTACTAACCGGATTTACGCCCCGACTAGGCAAAGCCCTCGGCGAACTGGCGCGTAAAATTGGCCCAACAGGTACGTTGTAATCATGGAAGCCAACACGCTCACGGCTCCGACGATAATCCGGCAAACCAGCCCCATAGCGACCCTGCATCGCCCCTGGCTGATGCCTGTGCTGGCTGGTGGGCTGGTTGTAACGATCCTGTTATCCGTTGGGGTAGGAGCCGTGGCTATTCTCCCTTCCGAAGTGCTGGCTATTCTGGGCCATTCGGTGGGCTTAACAGCGGCTGCCGATGAAACGAAGACAGCTATTCTGATGACGATTCGTCTGCCACGCGTATGCCTGGGCTTACTCATCGGTGCCGGACTGGCGGTGGCGGGGGCGGCCATGCAGGGATTATTCCGAAATCCGCTGGCCGATCCGGGCCTGATCGGAATTTCGTCGGGTGCGTCGCTGGCGGCTGTGGGCATGATCGTGCTGGAAGTAACGCTGTTTCAGAAATTAAGCGGGTTGCTCGGCTATTATGCCCTGTCGCTGGTGGCTTTTGCCGGCGCTTGTGGCACTACGCTGCTCGTGTACCGGCTGGCGCGGGTGGCAGGGCGGTCGGTCGTGACAACTATGCTGCTGGCGGGCATTGCCATTAACGCGCTGGCGGGGGCGCTGACGGGTTTGTTAACGTACCTGGCCACAGACGAGCAACTGCGCACCATTACGTTCTGGGCATTGGGAAGCCTCGGCGGTGCCAGCTGGACTACCGTGCTGACCATACTACCGTTTACCATGGTAGTGCTGCTGGGCCTGCCCCGATTGGCCAAGTCATTGAATCTGCTGGCCCTTGGCGAAAGTCAGGCCGCTATGCTGGGTGTCAACGTGACCAGTCTGAAACGCCGGGTCATTGTGCTGGCTACGCTGGCCGTGGGTACGTCGGTCGCCGTGGCGGGGATCATTGGCTTCATCGGCCTGGTTATTCCGCACCTGATCCGGCTGGTGGCTGGCTCTGACCATCGGCGCCTGCTGATCGGCTCGGCGCTGGGCGGGGCCATCGTGCTGACCGCCGCCGATGCACTGGCTCGTACCATCGTGGCTCCGGCCGAATTACCCATCGGCATTCTGACCGCGCTGCTGGGTACGCCCGTTTTTCTGTGGATGCTGATCAAGGAACGCGCAACGACTTAACTCATGCTGCAAGCCAATCAACTGTCGTACCGAATCGGAAACCGAGTGCTGCTCAACGGTGTCTCGTTGCAGGCACGGGCGGGTGAACTGCTCGCCATTGTAGGGCCCAACGGCGCGGGTAAATCTACCTTGCTCAAGCTCTGCGCGCGTGAGCTCAGCCCGGCTTCCGGCACACTCGATCTGCAGGGAAAACCGCTCCTGCGTTATACCAGCGAACAACTGGCCTTGCTCCGGGGCATGCTTCATCAGCAAAACAACATGACGTTTCCGTTCCGGGTGGGTGAACTGGTGCTGATGGGGCGCTATCCACACTACGGAGCACACCCGGCCGTGGCCGATTATGCAATTGCCGAAGTCGCCCTTGACCTTGTAGGCATGCGCGCGTTCAGCGACCGGATTGTATCGACTCTATCGGGTGGCGAACAGCAACGGGTGCAGCTTGCCCGGGTGCTGGCGCAGGTTTGGGACGTACCCAACGCTCTGCTGTTGCTCGATGAACCCACCACCGGACTAGACCTGCTTCATCAACACCATATGCTCGATATAGCCCGCCAGATGGCTCGCCGGGGCCACGCGGTGGTAGCCGTATTGCACGATCTGAACATGGCGGCTCAATATGCCGACCAGCTGTTGATGCTCAAATCTGGCCGACGCGAAGCCTACGGCACCCCACGCAAGGTGCTAACGGCACCCCTGATCGAGCGGGTGTTTGGTTTACCTGTACAACTGCTCGATAACCCTTGTCATCAGTGTCCACTGATTGTTCCTATACCCAACTTCCAGGCTGCTTTTAGCCACTAAACAACGCATTACATTATGACTACCGACACACTCTCACTCAAAACGCGCTGGGCTGATTTTCGCCAGCAAAACCCTAAATCTCGTATCCGCGATGCGGCGAACCAACTAGGCGTCAGTGAAGCCGAACTGCTCGTTACGGGCGTCGGCGAAACGGTTGTGCGGCTGGCGGGCGATTTTCGTGACCTGCTCAAACAGGTGCCGACGCTGGGGAAGGTGATGGCCCTGACCCGTAACGATGCACTGGTGCATGAACGCAAAGGCGTGTACGAAAACGTATCGTTTACCAACCACGTAGGCCTGGTATTGGGGCCTGATATTGACCTGCGCCTGTTCATGCAGCGCTGGCAGTGGGGATTCGCCGTCAATGAGAATGACCGCCGAAGCCTTCAATTTTTTGATGCGCAGGGCGAAGCTGTCCACAAAATTTACCTGACCGACGACTCAGACCTGATTGCCTACGGAAAACTGGTAACCGACTTCTGGTCCGACGATCAATCTGACAGTATATCCGTTACGGTTCCTGATGGAAAGGTCGTAGATAAGGCCGATTCGGATATCGATGTAGCTGGTTTCCAGGCAAGTTGGCTGGCTATGCAGGACACGCACGAATTTTTCGGATTGCTTCGGCAGTATGGCGTCGGGCGGCTGCAAGGGTTACGGCTGGCTCCCGAAGGGCACGCTCAACGGCTATCGATGGATGTGCTGAAACAGGTGTTTGCCACGGTTGCTGAGCGCGACGTCTCGATCATGGTGTTTGTCTCCAATCCGGGGTGCATTCAGATTCATACCGGGCTGGTGAAAAAACTGGTGCAGATGGGGCCTTGGTACAATGTACTGGACCCTGAATTTAACCTGCACCTCAACGAAACGCTCGTCGATCAGGTATGGGTAACCAAAAAGCCAACTGCCGACGGAGTGGTGACGGCGCTGGAGCTATTCGATAAAGACGGTCAGAACGTGGCACTGGTATTCGGTGAACGCAAACCCGGTAAGCCCGAACTCGACAGCTGGCGGGCTGTGATTGACGAGGTGATCTAGCGTTTAATTAAGCAATCTCGCGGACGTAGGCTTACCCCGATTACCCCCAACCTCCTGAAGGGGGCCAATGCGCTACAGGCCTGCTCTTGCGGAGCGTTAGCCCCCTTCAGGGGGTTGGGGGTAATTGAGGTAAATCGTTCTATCGAAAGCCAACCAGCGCCAACAAGCCTGTTCTGGTTTATTTTTACAGACTAGTCAGCGTGTCCGTTAACAGTTGTTTCATGACCCTTTCGTTCTCACGGCGAGCCCGGTGCTGGTCTGTCCTGCTGGTTAGCCTGAGCACACTGCTTTTCAGCGTGTCTCGTCCTGCTTCAGAAGTACCACCCGTCCAATTGGTCGGCAACCTGTACCAGCGAAATCTGATGCATCTTGATTCGGCGCTGGCTGAGTTGACCCGTCTGGTCGAGACTCACCGGCCCGCTGCCGCTGTACAGGCGTCGTTTCGTCGGGCAAGGCTGGCGTATAAATACATTGAGCCGCTGACGGAGTATTATTTTTTGCAGTCGGCAAAGAACCTGAACGGTCCTAACGTACCTGAAGGCGAAATCGACGATGGTGTTGCCTTAATTCTCCAGCCCGAAGGGTTTCAGGTCATTGAGCCGCTCCTCTTTCCGTTCGATACCAGTCGCCGGGCCGAGGTGCAACAGCAGTTGAAAGCCATGCACCAGACGATGAGCCAGCTTCGATCGCTAACGGCGCAGAATCCGTTGAATGAAGCCTTTATCATGGACGCGCTGCGGCAGGAGGTCTATCGGATGGAAACGCTGGGCATCACCGGGTTCGACTCGCCGGTTGCCGGGCAGTCATTGCCCGAGGCCGTTGCGGCCCTCGATGGGATACGCCAAACCCTGGCCTGTTATCCGCTAGCCGAGAGGAACGTCGCCTTAGCAACCCGCATTGATCAGGCTATTACAAAAGCTCAGCGGGCGCTGCAGAACGCCCGAACGTTTACTGATTTTGACCGGCTGCAGTTCATACGTACCTGCGCTCATCCCTTATCCGGGCTGTTGCTCGATGCGTACCGCGCGCTCGGCCTGCCACCCGTTGATGGAAAACGGCTACTCCGCCAGTCGGCCCGAACATTGTCTGATCCGGACGCCTTTGACCCGACTTATTTCGCCAATCACAGCGACCCGGCCATCACCCCCGCCCGAATTGCGCTTGGTAAACGGCTGTTCAGCGAGCCTATGCTGGCGGCGGCAGGCAGCGGCCGTAGCTGCGCCAGTTGCCACCAGCCAGGCCAGGCCTTTCAGGATGGGCTGGTGGCCCCTCAATTGCTGACGCCCGCCGCCCGGCAAACGGCAGCGACTCATCCTGTTCGTAACACGCCCACGCTTTGGAACGCGGGTTTGCAATCAGCCCAGTTTTCGGATATGCGGGTGTTTTCCGTCGAACAGCAGTTGAACGACGTAATCCATAATTCGCTCGAAATGGGTGGTTCATTGGCTGAAGCCGTGATTCAACTGAACAAGCAGGCAGATTACCGGGCTCAGTTTGCCACGCAATACCCCAATGGCCTGACCGCCTACACCGTTCGGCACGCACTGGCCACCTACGTTCGTTCCCTAATCAGCCTGGATAGTCGCAGCGACCGGTACCTACGCGGCTTGCCCTCGTCGCTTTCGGCTAGCGAAAAGCTGGGATTCAACGTATTTATGGGCAAGGGTAAATGCGCCACCTGTCATTATTTTCCGCTGTATAACGGGACGCTTCCGCCGGCCTATCGCCGTACTGAAAGTGAAGTGATCGGTGTGCCGGCCAGCAGCGCAAACACACGGTTGAGCCCTGATTCGGGCCGAGGTAGTTTTACCGGGATCGACTTTCACCGGGGCGCGTTCAAAATTCCGACGTTGCGCCGTATTGGGCAAACAGCACCATATATGCACAACGGCGCATACAAAACGCTGGAACAGGTCGTTGATTTTTATGACAAAGGTGGAGGCATCGGTCTGGGCTTTTTGCTTCCGAACCAGACGCTTCCCCCAGAGAAGCTAAACCTGACGGCCACCGAAAAACGGGCTTTAGTCGCGTTCATGAAATCGCTTTAAACCACTTGTAAACCAACGTATGCGTAAAGGAATCATCCGGCTGACGTACCGAAAAATAATCGACGCGTCATCGCAGAAGCCGTGGGACAAAACGGTGTTCGACGAAACATATCAGGAGTTTTTCATGCAGGCGCAGTTGTACAATCCCGACAGCGCGCATCTGACCTTTCAGGAACTGCTCGACAACGTACCCAAAGCCGAACAGTTGCACTACCTGACCAGCCGCGTGGCCATGGGTTACTTGAAACAGCTGAACCAGCAAATTCCCGACGTGACCAACGAATTAGGGTCTCTTTGCCTGCCCTTTACTGAATTCAAGTTCGAGATACTGGCTTCGCACATAGAAAAAAAGGAAGCGCATCGGGTGGCTATCTTCTTCTACAGCGATCCACTCACCTGGATCGATACCATTGACGGACGACTGCTGATTGCCTACGGTGATCAGCGCGACGCCCTACAGGCCGGGCAGTTGGTGCAAACCGATCTGATTGCTCTGCAGCCCAACCTAAGCATCTGGTCATTTCAGAGCTGATTGTTGATTGGTTAACTGGTTGATCGGTTAACTGACCAATGAACCAGTCAACTAATCAACCAGTCAACCAATTAACCAATCAACTAGTGAACAATCAATCGCAGGCACAAATCTTTCTGGCCGATGGGCGGGGACGTTCGGAAACCGATACGTTCAGAAGTTACCACACCTTCAATTTTGGTCGATACGTTGCCGAAGGACGTGAGCCATTTGGTAAACTCTACCTGCTGAATGACGACATGCTACGGCCCGAAACCAGCCTGTCGCTGACGGTCGAACAACCAACTGATGTGGTGCTGATGCCTATTGTGGGCGGATTGGAGTATGTCAGCGAAGGGGAAACGCATTTCCTGGAACCTGGCCAGGCAGGCATAGTATCGTTGCGGGCGGGCATGACCTACACCGTCACGAATCCGTATCCGACCGAACTGATCAACTACCTGCAACTCTGGTTTGCCAGCTCAGAAACCGGCACGACGCCAGCCGTCCGCCAGGTAGTGTTCGATCTGACAACGCCCAATACATTGCTGCCTTTCCTGTCCAACGTACCCGGCGAACCGCAAGGCTTTATTGGTCGGTTTGCGGGCCGGGTCGACGGAACGTACCTGATCAAGTCGGTGCAGGCTGGCGAGCCTAAACGCGTTTTTGTCTTTGTGTTGCAGGGCGCTTTCGAAGTAGCGAACCGGCTCATGCACGAGAAAGACGGCTTATCGCTGACCTATCAGGAAGACGACGTGCTGGAATTTGAAGCCCTCTCAAACGACGCCGTACTGCTGATTACGACGTGTTGACATGATTTGCGCGTTACCAGAAATACGTCCAGCTCAGGCGGGCGAAGAAGGGCGTTCCGGGTGTAAAGTGAATTTCGGTAATCGGGGCCGCTTCGCCTTTCAGGCGGCTTTCGGTAGCAAACTGCGTTTCTTTCCAACGCACGTTGAACAGGTTTTGTACCGACAATCCCAGCGTGTAGGTACGTTTGGCGTAGTTGACTTGCAGGTCATTGACGAAATACCCCTTCGCTACAATCGAATTATCCTCGTTGGCGGGTCGGTCGGCCATGTACCGGTACCGCAATGAGCCGCTCAGACCAGAGTTTGTTTGTAACGACAGGCCACCGGTTGAGGTAAAGACCGGTGCCAGCGGCAGGTAATTCTGGCCCACTTCGGCATCAATGGCGCGGGGTTTGGCCGTGTTCAGATCCAGGTCGGCGTAAAGGTGCGGGGTTAACTGGTACCGCGCCGACAGGTCGATCCCCATCCGGCGCGACCGGCCACTGGGTTCCACAACGCCTTCGTCGCCTACGTACACGAATTCCTGTTGCAACCACAGGTACCAGGCGGCTGCGTTGATAAGTAGTTTCGGAAAGGGCTTCATAATCACCCCCAGGTCTGAACCATAGGCGGCGGGCAAAATTTCGCCGGTACGCCCGAGCGGACCCTGCTGCGCAACCACTACCCGCGCATCGTTGGAATGGAAACCACGTCCTGTATTCAGGTAGAACTGCCAGGCAGGGTTAACCGTATAATACAAGTTCAGCTTGGGCGACAAAATGCCCTGAGTGGCCTGTCTGGTAGTTGGCGTGGCCGTTAGTAGATCGGTGTACTGGCTTCGGAACAAGTCATAACGTACCCCCGCGTTGACCGTGAACCGATCTGATAGTTGAACCAACTCGTCGGCATACAGCGCGGCGTTCAACTCATTCACGTTGCCGTATTGAATGCGGTTTAGCGTTTCGGTGCGGTTCCTGGTGTGCGACAGTTCGGTTCCGTTCGTAATATCCTGCCGGTATTGGGCTCCCAGCGTGGTGGTCCATTGGCTCTTACCCAATGCGGTTTGGGTGGAATAACTGCCGTTATAACCAAACAGGTTGCGATGTTCTTTTTGCCGGATCTGGTCGCCATCTACAGTGTCTTTCAGGAAGAACGTGAAGTTGGAATACAGCTCGAAATTGTAATGGCTGTAGAAGATCTGCTGTTTAATGACGTGGTTGCGCGGCGTGACGGTCACCAGTTGGACGTTCGCATTGGTTCGGCTGGTTTCACCGCCTTCGGTCGGGTCAATCGAACCAAAGAAGTCAGTTAGACCCGAAGCGATAGCGCGGTCAGGAATCTGGCCGGAGTGATTCCATTTGCTCCAGAATGTTGAGCCGGTAAGCGTAAGCACCGTGTTGTCTGACAGATGACCATGGTATTTTCCCGTCAGGTTAAACCGGTTGAACCGCTGCGGATTGTCGAAATACGAGTCGCTGTACGAATACTCCGAAGCGATGTAAGCCGACTGATCCTTTTCTTTTTGCGACGCCTCACCATGGGATTTGCCCAGCAGATTGACGCCCGCCACAGCCCGGTACGTTCCATATTGGCCCACCTCGAGCTTGGCAAACGATCGATCGAGCACGGTGCGTGTTCGGAAATCGACCCAGCCAGCCGTAGCCAGATTGCCTTTATCTGCCTGATAGGGTCCTTTCTTGAAATCAACCCCTTCGACCAGTTCAGGAATCACGAAATGAAGATCGGCGTACCCATGCCCGTGGGCGTGCGACACCATGTTGACCGGCATGCCATCAACTGTCAGGCGGATATCGGTACCGTGGTCGAGGTCGAACCCACGCAGGAAAATCTGTTCAGCTTTACCGCCACCCGCGTGCTGACCAATAAACAGCCCCGGCACCAGCCGAAGGATCTCCTGCGAATTGGTGATTGGTCGAAGCTTGATATCCAGGCTGCTGATGAGTTGCTGATCGTGCGCCCGGCCGGCCGAAACGGTCACTTCGCCGAGTTGAACCGTGGCGCTTGTCAGTTGCGTCTGAACGCTCGTTAGGCGATCATCCTGCACGGTCGCCGTAACACTCACGGGGGCATAACCCACGTGCGATATTTCGATACGATACGGCGCGGCGGGCAGATTAGCAAAGCGGTACTGCCCCAGTTCGTTGGTAACGGCCGTTTTAGCCAGGCCCCACAACGTCACATTCACGCCACGTATCGGTAAACCCGTTGCATGATCAGAAACCGTTCCGACAAGCCCACCCCGGTGAGCCACTGCCATTGAAAAACTGAAAAGAAAGCAGACAAGCAGAAGATAACGCATCGTAAAAAATTACCAATGGCGCTTCGCCAGGTACGTAGGCCTCACGCATCGTCCGTGAAGCCTACGCCCAAACACCATTACGAATATAGGACAAGTTGTCCGTTTAGTGCCTTGAACAACCAATTACAGGCCGTTATAATCGCGGGTGTGATCGCGGTAAACGGTGTGGTAGTGAATCTCGTTCTGGTACACGACACCTGACTGACAAACAAACTCAACCCAAACGCTTGGTCCATCAATGCGGACGTAATCGGCGTTGCTGGTCAGCGCGGCGTTGCCCGAATAGGCGATGTAAGTAGCGTCGAGTTCTTTTTCGTAGATCGCCAGCATAGCCGTTCCGGTGGCATCGTCAACATCCTGGGTCCAGGGTTTGATGGCAGCCAGTACCAGCAGCTTTTGCGCAGCGGTCAACGTGCTCACGGCTAGCCCTAACTTCGTTGCGGGAAACTGGCCGTCTTTGTTTGGCCCCAGCAACACATCGCTGAACGTGGTGCTTAGTTTGGCAGCAGCCAACTGTGCGCTCGACAGCGAAGCCAGCATGGCAATCATGGCGTCGTGTTCGGTGTTCAGCGGCGCGTAAGTTGTTGTGCCTGTTGTCCAGGTCTTTGGCTCAACGCCCTGATGCGATGGAGTGGAGCTGGCTACTGCCCCTGCGTTATACGTGATGTTCTGCGCATAGTGGTGACCGCCGAACTGGAGCATCCAGGTGCCGGTGGCGCTGGGGGTTCCCAGGAAAGCGATGATGTATTTACCCGATGAATACCCGCTCCCCGCTTTTGTGGCCAGCACGTCGTCGGCTGCGTTGATCTGCAAGAATTCGTCGTAGCCTTCGTTGGCTGTAGTACCAGCCGCCGCCGCAATAACAGCTTTGGCCGCCGCCAACTGCACAGCTGTCAGTGTGCTGAATTCGAGGCCATTACGGATGGTGACACCGCCCGGTAGGTTCGACCATTTGATGGCGTTTGCTTTGGTCAGCGCAAGTTGAACGGTGGCTTTCTGTGCAGTTGTCAGCGTTGCCAGAAAAGCATCAGCTGCACAGGCTACTTTCGCGGCCCTTGTGGTTGCCGTGCTGCAATCGGTAGTGGTTGTGGTGGTGCTGCCAGGTGCCGATACGGGTAACGACAAAGAACAGCTCTGTCCGCCGAAGGTGAGGGCGAAAATGGCCGTTCCGGAGGCGGATGGGGTGCCGCTGATGCTGTAAATCAGGTTGCCTGCGCCACTGGCCAGTGTGCCTGCCTGTAGCGTGGCGCTCAGACCGGTAACGCCCGTTGAGGCGATGGCCGTCTGGGCGGCATAGGCTACTACGCCACTACCTCCTGTATAGGGCACCGTGGCCGTACCCGTGTAGGCCGCGCCGCTGACGGCCGTAGTAGAAAAAGTAGTTGCTCCGCAGGTGATGCCTGTTACGGTTGCCGTTGTGGGCGTAACCGTACTGCTGGTGTCTGACTTGCAGGCGCCCAACATAAGGGTGGCCGTTATCCCGAGCAGTGTTACCAGCCGCGGCCAGGTGAAGCAAGTAGTCATAATCGTTTGTCTGATTGTTTGGCTACAGTACACCCAGCGCTACTCGTTCGTTGTGTTTGCAGGCCAGTTTGTGGCGAATCTGGTAAATACTGGGGTGAACTGAGCAAGGGCTACAGCGTAAAGAGACGATTGAAGTCAGCCTCGTAACTACCGCTGATCGGGATTTCTTCGTTGCCAATGCTGATGAATTTATTACGTACCGTCGCGATATAGCGCAGCGCTATGATGTAGGACCGATGAACCCGTACAAAGCCTGTGGAAGGAAGCTTCTCGATTAAGGCTTTCATGGTCATACGTACTACCAGTGTCTTCTGACCCAGCAAATGAATTTTCAGGTAGTTGTCAAGCCCTTCGATGAACTGAATGTCAGCGACTGTCACTTTCACAAGTCTGTAGTCGATGCGGAAAAACAGGTACGTGTCTTGCTGGTCAGCTGATTGGCGCAGCAAGGCAATCTGTTCGTTTGCCCTGGCTACGGCCTGTTTGAACCGCTCGAAGGTGAATGGTTTCAGCAGGTAGTCCAGGGCCTGCAGCGAATAGCTTTCTACAGCGTACTCCATATGCGCGGTGGTGAAAATGACCAGCGTTCTGTGTGTCTGTAAAGCCGGATTAATGGTTCGGCAGAAATCAAGTCCTGATTCGGCAGGCATGTTGATATCGGTAAATAAAAGGTCTACCGGGTTCTCTTCGAGGAAATGCCGGGCGTCGCTGGTTCGGTGAAACGTCTTTTGCAGGTCTATACCATCGATCTGGCGGCAAAAGGCGTCAATGATATCCAGGGCGGGTAGTTCGTCGTCTAACGCAATCGCTCGAATCATAGCAGGGTAATGGTCAGGTCAACGGCAAAGTGATCAGGTACGTCCTCGATGAGAAGTTTGTGGGCCGCTGGATAGAGCAGCCGAAGCCGCTCTCTGGCGTTTGGCAAACCAATACCAGTCGACGGCTCAAGATGACTGACAGGTACTTTTCGATTGTATACCTGCAACCGTAATGAGTTGATCTGTAGTTGCAGCTGTATGCGGATAACTGATTCTTCGTTCGGGTTGACTCCGTACTTGAACGCATTTTCGATGAAAGAGAACAAGACGAGTGGGGCAATTTGTTTTCCGCTGGTATTGCCGTCCAGCGTGTAGTCGATTACGACGGAGTCGCGAAGCCGGGCACGTTGTAAATCGATGTAGTTAGCCATGTACTGTACTTCCTTGTCCAGCGCGACGGTATCATGATGGACATCACGAATCATGTAGCGCATAAACTCCGACAGCTTGACGATGGTCTCGGCGGTGCGGTCGTCGCGGCGAATAGCCAGGGCATAAATGCTGTTAAGTGTGTTGAACAGGAAGTGGGGCTGTATCTGCGCTTTCAACTGGCTGAGCTCGGCCAGCAATTGGTCTGTTTCAACCTGACGCAGCCGGTTGTTGGTTTGCACAGAAATAGAGGTCAGGATGCTAACAGTCCCCAGCAAGAAGATAATGCCGAGTTTAACCGATAGTGGCGTTGTGGGGAAAAGGCCATCAAGGTCGTCGGGGCGTTGAGGCGGCGGCCCGGTTACCGGATCGTGCTGGTTAGCCGGTGGCCGATGATCGTGTTGCGGCGGTATAGGCGGAAAAAGGTTTTCTTCCCATAGCAACTGCTTGGCCCAGCCAGCTACTGTCGGGTTGGCGGGAGGCTTCAGGAAAAACCACTGTTCAATGCGTTGAGGAATCAGGGTAGCGCCAAGCAGGCACATGACAACTACGACAAAGTACCGCGAATACTGTTTTCGCAGATACCACCGGGGCACGAAGATGGTGTAGTTGACATAGGAGAAAAGAAGCAGGGCCAGGTACGTCAGGGTATTTTGAATGTCATGCCGATGCGGGATCAGGTGATTGACATCTGTGCCCTCACTGATTATAAACAGAAAAGGAAGTGCCAGCAGAGCGGCTCCTGCAATCAGACGCAGCGCATAGGTATTAAGCCAATTTCTCATGCACGTAACCAGCAGGCTAACTCTGAATGTAAATTCATGTATAATATGCGGAGCGACCCTTGCCCAACAGACGTGGTAACCAACGAGCTAAATTAACGAATGAGCAATAGCCGACCCTGAAACGAACCTGGGTTGTTGTTCTCAAAGTCGACCTGCACTTTGTAGACGTATTCGTCCGCCTCACAATCCACGCCTCGGTAACGCCCGTCCCAACCCGCTGCCGGATCACCAGCGGCTACGTTCTGGCAGTGGTAGATCACTTCGCCCCAGCGGTTGTAGATCGTTAACTCATTGATCTGCCGAATGCAGACATTAGCTGGAATGAAAAAGACGTCGTTCGTTCCGTCGCGGTTCGGCGTAAACACGTCGGGTGCGTACAGAATGCAAGACCCCACCGCCAGCCAGACGGTAGCCGTTCGCCGACAGCCTAACTCCGCATTTTCGGCCAGCACGGTGTATTGGGTTGTAGCCGTTGGTTTAGCCAGGGTAGTGGCGCAGGTGGGGCAGGAAAGATCGTTGGGCGGTAACCAGCCAAACGTGGTCGTACCGCTGCCTGCCAATACCTGGGCCTGCAACTGTCCCGTTTCGCCGGGACGAATCAACTTACTGAGCGAGACCGTCAGTTTGAATGGGTTAACAATGACCTCGGTCGTGATCAGGCTGTCGCAAAGCGGGTCGGGTTGGTTAATACGGGTCTGATACGTACCGGCGGTTCGGTAGGCTATCCCGCCCATTCGGATACTGTCACCATCGCAAACGGTAACGGTCTGGGTACGTCGGAGGAGCGGCCGGACAGTCAACGTCATTTGTACCAGACTGTCGCATTGTTGCGCGCCTCGTTTCACAGCCGTCAGGTACGTTCCCGCTGTCTGGTAATACGAATCACCAACCTGATAGGCATCGCCTTCGCAGATCGTGGCTGTGTGTAGGGTGGGAGCAACCGGCTGACCCACCTTCACGGTATAATCGAGCGATAACTGGCAGGCGCTGTTGAGGCTCGAATAAGGCATAACGGTAACGGAATACCTGGCACCCTGAACGGGTTTAATGACGATGTTGGCCGTGGTTTCGCTGGTGCTCCAGGCATAGGTGGCAAACCCTTCGGGTGCTTTCAGCGTCATAAACTGATCAACGCCGGGGCAGTACAGGGCCTGCGTGACCTCGGTTTTCAGGCATTGGGCATCGAAGTAAGCATAGCCGAAATGCCTCTTTTCAGTACAGCCGTGCGCCGTTACCTCTACCGTGACCGTTTGACCCAGATACGCCCGCAGATCAATGGCGCCGGTGGTCCAGTTACGGTAGCGAATGTCCCCCTGGTTTTTGAACCCGGTAATGTTGGCAGCGGCCGTGACGTCGTAGTCGCTACACGCCAGCAGTGCCCCGGCCTGATTGGTAATCCGGATGCTAAAGCCGGGCTGCTGATAGGGTTGATGGGTCGGGTTCTGTAATACCACGGCAAATCGGTACTGAAACAGCGTATTATCGGCCGTGACGACAAATGAGCCCCGAATACGATCGAAACGGGAACCACGCGTTACGTTGCCGATCCGCAGCGAATGCGTACTGCCGGGTGCCACCATCGGAATGGCTTCGGCGGTTACGTTGGGATCGTTGCCGGCGCTTGTGATCAGGTGACCATTCTCGAACGTACCTGCCGTCTCGCCCTCATAAACCGTTTTCTGGTTAATGTCGGTAACCGAGCCGTTGGTCAGCACCCAGCCACGCGTTGTCCCCTCCTCGAAACCGATATTGCTGCAATCCAGTGATTGCCCGATGGCCAGGAAACTATGAAGGATCAATAGTCCCGATACAAATATATGTTTGCCCATACCTACTCTCGTTCAGCCTGCACGATGAGCTTACAGGTACGTTACCGCTGGCACAACTGTTGCCGAATTCGGCCGTTTGCCGGTAAAAACAGCGAATAGTGAGGTATATGATAGGCTTGGGGCCGGGCAGCAACGCGGCAACGACAAATCGTTTCGCCAATAAGGCCGAAGTGATAAGTCGCCCAATTTTTTACGTCGATTAAGCGATTTGACGACTAATTAATTGGCATTTTTTCATTTGTGATGAGCGGAAAGAGGGTTTGCCCATTCGTTATCCGCTTTTTCTGTATTTTTAAGGCTGTATTTCATGAACAAACCTATCTCTATGCGACACACAATTGGGTCGGTGCTGGCTATAGCCCTGGCTCTGCTGATTGGCGAACGAGCCATCGCCCAAACGGCTCCGTCAAATTTCAGTGCCAACGATAAATTCGAGCAGCTTGGACCCGTGCTGCCCACGCCGAACACTTTCCGTACGGCTGCCGGGTCGCCGGGCAAAGATTACTTCCAGAACCGGGCCGATTACGACATTAAAGTCACCCTCGACGATGCGCAACAGAAGATCATCGGTACAGAAACGGTAACGTATTTCAACAACTCGACCGACGAACTGCGCTACATCTGGCTCCAACTCGACCAGAACCTGTTTGCCAAAGGATCAACCAGCAGCATCACCCGCACGGGCGGTGTACCTGAAGCCGGCATGACCTTTGCCCAATTACAGAACCTGACCTCGGTGCGGGAACGCAGCCAGCAGCAGGCCAGCGATAAATACGGCTATAAGATCACGAAAGTGACAACCAAAGCAGGTCAGACGCTGCCGTACACCATCAACCAGACGATGATGCGGATCGACCTGCCAACGCCATTGAAGCCAGGTACGTCCTTTGCGTTTAACGTCGACTGGAATTACTTCGTCACCGAATACTACGGTCGGAGTGGTCTGGAGAAATTCAAAGACGGCAACAGTAATTACTTCATCGCCCACTGGTTTCCACGCCTTTGCGCCTACAACGATGTGAACGGCTGGCAGCACAAGCAGTTTCTGGGAACAGGTGAGTTCACACTGATCTTCGGTAACTACAAAGTGGCCATCACCGTACCAAGCGACCACGTGGTTGGCTCAACCGGTGAATGTCTGAACTACAAGCAGGTACTGTCGGCTACGCAGCAGCAACGTCTGGCTAAGGCCGCTACCAGCAAGTCGCCAGTGGTGATTGTGACGCAGGCTGAGGCTGAAGAAGCGCTGAAAGCGAAACCCGAAGACGTGAAAACCACCAAAACGTGGGTCTACAAAGCGGATAACGTTCGTGACTTTGCCTTCGCCAGCAGCCGCCGGTTCATCTGGGACGCTATGCAGACCGACGTGTACGGTGATGGTAAGAAAATCTGGAGCATGTCATTCTACGCAAAAGAAGGCAACCCACTGTGGGGTCAGTACTCAACCCGCGTTGTTGAGCACACGCTGAAATCGTATGGCAATCGCACCATCAGGTATCCGTATCCGGTAGCGATCTCGTGCCACGCCACCGCTGGCGGTGGTATGGAATATCCGATGATCTCGTTCAACGGTGGTCGCCCGGAAGCCGATGGCACCTATTCTGAGCAAACCAAGGCCGGTATGATCGGCGTAATCATTCACGAAGTGGGCCACAACTTCTTCCCCATGATCGTGAACTCCGACGAACGCCAGTGGACCTGGATGGATGAAGGCCTGAACACGTTCTGCCAGTATCTGGCCGAAAAAGAATGGGACTACAACTTCCCAAGCCGCCGGGGTGAGCCTCAGTACATTGTCGATTACATGAAGGCTGATAAATCGGTCCTGTCACCGATCATGACGTCATCAGATAACGTGATCAACCTGGGCGCTAATGCCTACGCCAAGCCAGCAACGGCCCTGAACATCCTCCGCGAAACCGTGATGGGCCGCGAACTGTTCGACTATGCGTTCAAGGAATACGCGCGCCGTTGGGCGTTCAAATCGCCTGAGCCTGCCGATTTCTTCCGCACCTTGGAAGACGCCTCGGGCGTTGACCTCGACTGGTTCTGGAAAGGCTGGTTCTTCGGTGTCGATGCCGTTGATCAGGATCTGGTTGAAGTAGACTGGTATCAGCCCAGCTCGCAAAACCCGGAGGTGGTAAAAGCCGAAGCGAAAGAAGCGTACAACCGTCGGATGAACACCGTGGCCAAACAGCGCGACGCCGCTACGCAGAAAGAAACTGTAGTAGCACAGGATACCACGATGATGGATTTCTACAACCGCTACGATCAGTTTGCCGTAACCGACGCCGACAAGAAGAAGTATCAGGACTACCTGGCCACGTTGACGCCCGATGAGCGCGCCGTGCTGGAATCGAAGCAAAACTTCTACACGCTGACGTTGAAAAACAAGGGTGGTATTCCGATGCCGGTCATCATCCGCATGCAATTTGAAGACGGCACCGACTCGGTAGCCCGCCTTCCAGCCGAAATCTGGCGCTACAACACTAACCAGATCGCCAAAGTATTTGCCACAAATAAAAAGGTAACGCAATGGACGCTCGACCCGTATCAGGAGATTGCTGATATCGACACGGAGAACAATTCGTTCCCGCGGGTGTCGAAGCCAACACGTCTGCAATTGTTCAAGCAGCGCCCCGGCGGTTTCGGCCCACAAGGTCAAAACCCAATGCAGCAGCAACGCCAAACCGGTGGTACGCCTCCTGCTCAGCAAGGCACCGGGCCACGCCGGTAGATAGATTCTCTTTACAAAAAAAGTCCCCCGGCTGCTCGTCAGGGGACTTTTTTTATGCTTGAGAAGGTGTTTTAAAGCTTCGGTTTTCGCTGCCTTGAGGCTTTTTGTCATCCCGCAACGGCGGACCGCTCCTGTCGTCGGGATGACAAGAAAGAGCGCTGCTTACTCAAATAATGAATGTAATCGACTGCTGGTAGAAACTATCTATTCAGAAAATAATCTCGAAATAGGGCCAGTTCATCCTGTTCGTGGGCAACGTACCTGGCAAATATCTTGTCGCCAACCTGGTGCTTCAAGGCCGAGATTCCCACGTCGATTAGGCGTAAACCGCGATCGGTAAGAAGGATATTATCGAAGGCCAGACCGTCGAGACCGGAGGGCCGTTTTAAGTCGCGGTGTACAAAACCGTTGGCATGCAGTTGCGCCAGTTCGTCGGCGAACACATCGAACCATAGCTCCCGACGTTCGACTTCATGAGCGCGATAATCGATCGGATAGATGCGCTCCATGACCAGCATTTCGGCCTCCAGCGTGTCGTTGTAATCGAGGCGGCTGAACCGGACTATCAGTTCGTTGATGGCATTGGCAAATCGCATTTTCTCCGCTTCTGAACCGATGTCTGAGCGGGTATCACCCGAAAATAATTTGGCTACTTCTGTTTCTGACAGCGCAATGACCGTGTTATTGGCACCTGATGAAAGCCGTCGGGGATATTTCATAAATAAGGAGGCTGAATATAGGATACCAGTTGCTAAATAGTCGGTTCGTATATAGTAATTTTAACAGCGCATGCTTATGCGTGACCCTGTAAATATATCTCTTTAAATGCATCAACATCTATCAACTGTCCTGCGCGGCATGCTGCTGCTGGGACTAGCTGTGCCCGCCCTGGCGCAAAACCGGCGACCAGACGCACCCACCTCTACGTCGGTCATATCGGCAACTACAACACCTAATACTGGATCACCTACTGCGGCTGGCCCGCCTCGTGTTGCCATCAAACCGTACCGTGAAGTAATCACTCGTGCTGCCAAAACCAGCAAAGGACTGTTTACGTCGCATCAGATCGACGACAAATATTATTTCGAGATTGCCGATTCACTGCTGGGCCGCGAGTTTATGGCTATTACCCGGATTGCCAAGGCACCAACCGGTGCCGGTTACGGTGGCGAACTGGCCAACCGTCAGGTGCTGCGCTGGGAGCGTGGCCCGGATCGTCGATTACTGTTGCGGGTGGTGAGTTACATCAACGTTGGCATGGCCGGTGGTGATACATTGCCTATTTCGCAGGCCGTGCGCAACTCAAACGTGGAGCCGATTGCTGCTGCATTCGACGTTCGGGCAATCCGGAAAGATTCATCGACGGTGATCGACGTAACGGATTTTTTCCGGAACGATAACCAGGTTGTTTCGTTAACCCCCGCCACTAAAGCCCGTTATCGGATTTTGGCTGCCGCGGCTGATCGGTCATTCATCCAGACCATCAAGTCATATCCCATCAACACGGAAGTGCGGGTAACGAAGACGTTCAACGTGAACACCACGCCAACGCCGCCATCGCCAATTCCAACGCCACAGCAAACCGTGACGCTGCCAGGAGGTAATGATGCCGGGGCCGTTACGATGGAGATCAACACGTCGATGATCCTGCTGCCGAAAGAGCCCATGCGCAAACGCCTGTTCGACAGCCGCGTTGGCTTCTTCGCCAACAATTACACTGTATATGATGACAACTCACAGCGGACAGAAGACGAAACGTTTGCCGTTCGGTGGCGTCTGGAAGCCAAAAATGATGCCGATGCCGAGCGTCAGAAAAAAGGTGAATTGATTGAGCCAAAGAAACAGATCGTATACTACATCGATCCGGCAACACCGACCAAATGGCGTCCATTCCTGAAAGCGGGTGTGGCCGACTGGCAGAAAGCGTTTGAAAAAGCAGGCTGGAAAAACGCTATTATTGCCAAAGACTGGAACCGCACTGATACCACGTTGAGCCTCGAAGATGCCCGTTACTCGGTGATTCGCTACTTCGCCTCCGACATTGAGAATGCCTACGGACCAAACGTGAATGATCCTCGTTCGGGCGAGATCATCGAAAGCCACATTGGTTGGTACCACAACGTAATGAACCTGCTGCGTAAATGGTACGTGGTGCAAGGCGCTGCCGTAGATGTCCGTGCCCGCAAGCCCAAGTTCGATGATGAGTTGATGGGCCAACTGGTTCGTTTCGTGTCGAGCCACGAAGTAGGCCACACGCTGGGTCTGCGCCACAACTTCGGTTCAAGCCACGCTACACCCGTTGAGAAACTACGCGACAAAGCGTTCATCGCGCAGAATGGCCATACCGCTTCGATCATGGACTACGCCCGTTTCAATTACGTAGCCCAGCCTGAAGATGGCATCACCGACCTGTTCCCGCGCATTGGCACGTACGATATCTGGGCGATCGAGTGGGGCTATAAACCTGTGTATGATACCAAAGACGCTACGGCCGACAAACTGGTGCTAAATACTTGGGTGAAGAGTCACGAGAAAGATCCACGCTACTGGTTCGGTACGGAGATCAACCCAATGGATCCCCGTTCGCAGAGCGAAGATTTGGGCGATAACGCGATGAAAGCCAGCGAGTATGGTATCAAAAACCTGAAGCGCATTATGCCAAACCTGACCGAATGGACGAAAGAAGAAGCTGAAGATTATGACAAGCTGCGTGAAATGTACGGTGAAGTAGTTGGTCAGTTCCGCCGGTATATGGGTCACGTGACCAAATACGTAGGGGGTATCTACGAAACGCCACGTACCTACGACCAGACGGGCATGACGGTTTATGAACCAACGCCTAAAGCGTTGCAGAAAGAAGCCATGGCTTTCCTGAACACGCAATTATTCCAGACCCCAACCTGGATTCTCGATCCGAAAATCATGCCGCTGGTACGCGCCGATCAGGGCATCGATTACATCCGTACGCTTCAGGAAACCACGCTGAATAGCCTGACTGACGTTGGCCGGTTGTCGCGCCTGATCGAAACAGGTTCAGGTTCACTAGCTAAGTCGGGCACGCCGACCTACACGCTGATCGAATTCATGGGCGATTTACAGAACGGTATTTTTAGTGAACTCGCCTCAGGAAAAGCGGTAGATATCTACCGTCGGAACCTGCAGAAGGCATATGCGGAAAAGCTGATTGCCGTGCTTAATACACCTGCATCAGCTGGTGCGGGGGCAGCTCCTTTTGCGGGTGCGGGCTTCCGATTTAACCCCGGCCCGGTTACAGATATCCGTAAGTCAGATATCATGTCAGTCGTTCGTGGTCAGCTGGTTAGCCTGCAGCGGAGCATTGCTGCGGCTGTGCCTCGCCAAACCGACACGATGAGCAAATACCACCTGGCCGACATTCAGGCACGGATTCAAAATGCGCTGGATCCGAAGAAAGGGTAGAAGGTAGTTGATTGATGATAATGGCGCTGCCGGGTAAAATTTAGCCTTGGCAGCGCCATTATTCATTGTACATTGTCGAGTATTCGTTACTTTTGCATCTCCATTCGGGATGTAGCGCAGTCCGGTAGCGTGCTTGCATGGGGTGCAAGAGGTCGTGGGTTCGAATCCCGCCTTCCCGACTTAGTAATCAGGGAGTTACAGAGATGTAGCTCCCTTTTTTATTTCCGGTTTAAACATAGTTAAAACAACTAGTTGAACCTGACTTCCCTTTGCTGATATCTCAAGAGTTAACTGGGTTTCCTAATTAACTGCTGTCTGGATTACAGATGGCTGGACAAATCTATACAATTATTCCGTTTTCTAACTGGTAGATAGTGGTCGGTAGGAGGGGACTAGATCAGCCAGATTGAACCTGATCAACCTGACTTCTCATCGGTAGGTAAGACAAAAAGAAGCCCGTACATTGATTCTGTACGGGCTTTCTGTTTTTAGCTTAAACTGGCTCGAGACGGCTTACAATCTGTCGGAAACTGTCAAGGGCTGATTCCAGATTCTCGACAATATCCAGAGCTAGCAAATCTGGGTTGGGTAGGTTATCCATGTCTCCCAGTGAATCATCCTTTAGCCAGAAGATATCCAGACTGGTTTTATCCCGGGCTATAATTTCGTCATAGCTGAATTTACGGAACCGATCTGTCTCTACCCGGTTCTGCCGGTTATCCGGGCTGTAACTGTCAACAAAGTCCTGGAGATGATCTAGCCGGAGGGGGTTAGTTTTCAGGGTATGCTTTACATTGGTCCGGTAATCGTATATCCAGACCTCTTTAGTCCACGGGTTTTTACTGGCTGGCTTGTTGTCGAAGAACAGAACGTTGGCCTTTACTCCCTGAGCGTAGAAGATACCCGTCGGTAACCGGAGAATAGTATGTAGGTCGGTACTCTGTAGTAAACGTTTCCTGACAGTTTCCCCGGCTCCTCCTTCAAACAAAACGTTATCAGGTAAGACAACCGCAGCTTTACCGTCTACCTTAAGCAGAGCCCGGATATGCTGGAGGAAATTGAGCTGTTTGTTAGAGGTGGTAGCCCAGAAGTCCTGTCGCTGGTAAGTAAGGGCCTCTCGTTCCTGATCCCCGTCCTCATTAGTTACCGTAATACTGCTCTTCTTACCGAATGGGGGATTAGCTAGTACATAGTCAAACCGCTTGGCTGGTTGGCTGATCAGGCTGTCGTTCCGTTCAACGGGGGGCTCACTATTTAGATCACCGATGTTGTGAAGAAACAGGTTCATCAAACAGAGCCGGGTAGTATTAGGGACGATCTCCCAGCCCCGGAATGTTTCGTACTTCAGAAATTTAAGCTGTTCCCGGTCTAGCTCCTTTTTAGCCAGGTAATCATAAGCAGCCAGAAAGAAGCCCCCGGTTCCACAGCTTGGATCTGCTATGGTTTTCATAGGCTCAGGCTGCATACAGTCAACCATAGCCCGAATAAGCGGCCGGGGAGTAAAGTACTGACCAGCTCCGGATTTAGTATCCTCCGCGTTCTTCTCTAACAGACCCTCGTAGATATCCCCTTTCACATCGGTATCCAGTCCGATCCAGGTTTCTTCATTGATCAGCCTGACCAGTTTCAGTAGCTTGGCCGGGTCCTGAATCTTGTTCTGAGCCTTGAAAAAGATCTGACCGATCATTCCCTGCTCTTTACCCAGTTGAGACAGGATATGAACGTAATGGACTTCCAATTCAGCCCCATTCTTGTTGGTCAATGTCTCCCAGTTGTATTCCTGAGGAATATGGGTATCTCGAAAATAAGGGGGTTTACTGTATTCATCGGCCATTTTCAGGAACAGCAGGTAGGTTAACTGTTCCAGGTAATCTCCGTAACCCATACCATCATCCCGGAGGGTATTACAGAAATTCCAGACTTTTTGAATTAGGCCGTTTGTACTCATGAGTTAGTTGGCAGGTTGAAGGCTGCTGTTAGTTGAGGTAAAAGAGTGTCTACTATGGCTTGTTGTGACTCACCGGTTAGGGTGAGGTCGACAGCCCGTATGTGAATTGGCTGGTTAGCCAGTAAAGCTGAGGTAACGGTAAATTCCTGTACTGACCTTGAAGCTTCATAATGGGCAAGCGGATACAACAAAAGTACATCCCGGGAGTTTTGTCTGAGCCCGTAACTCACCATCTGATACAGGTCTGTCTGGCTGATTCCGGCTTTATTATCGGCCGACTCATACTTCCTGACTTTGTACTTGGTATCTACCACCGTGACCGCTTTGTTGGCTTTATCGGTTAACAGGATGTCATTCTTGATCTTGAATACCTTGTTTCCGGTCGGATGTGTAGCAGCCAGGTAATTGACAGCCTGAGAAGTTACGGTAAATCGGTTTCCCAGATGAGTTTTGACAATTCCGGTAATGAAATCTTCGTAGATCAGATCCATCGGGACCAGAAAACAGAAATGTCGTTGTTGATCATCTTTCCGGTTTGAGTACTGATCGGTCAAGAAAAACCGACACATATCTAGACAGTGGTCATACTCCTGAAAGAACCGGCTAACCAGTACCGTGTCGCAATCCTGAGCGGTACAAGGAAGGTCATCTACCTCATCCAGTAGAAATACAATCTTATCAAGGTCCCGGTGTGTATCTTTCTGCTGACACAGGTGAGTCAACCGACGGGCTACAAACTTGATAATCTGATTTAGCCGGTTGTTGAACAGGAATGGTTCATAGTCACAAACCAGCTGGTGCCAGTTTCCTTGGCTCAGACTATTATTTACGTAAGCTTGGGTATTTAACCGGCCACGTAGGTATGGCATGGTATCGGTTATTTCCTCGTACTTATGGTAAGGAGATGTAGAAACCAACTGATAAGCAAACCGGGCAAAGTACCTGATTAGAGCTTCCGGGAAGTTACTGATAAACTCTGAACCGGTCAGGAGATCAGCAAAGGGGAAGCGGACTCGTTGGCTATAATCCATCCACCACAGTAAATGCCGGAAAGCCAGATCAGCTTGATCTTTATCGAACAGTTTAGGGATAATCTGAATGGTCAGTCCCTCATACTGAATAAAACCAACGTACTTACCAGCTTTTAAGCTAGGCTGTCCGCTAACAGGATCGTAGACAAACTCTAAAAAGGGCTGCTTGACGGAAAGTGGGGTTTCTGGGTCTTCATCATAGAATAGTGATCTGGTCTCCCAAACGGTATCCAGATACTGATTTAAGCCAGCTATCTGGTCTTTGGTTAGCTCTAAACCAAGTCTCAGATGGTGTTCAACCAGGTTAATTGGATTATTCCACATAGCTGACCTTCAGTTCATCGGTAATCGGATCAGCTATGGCTTTAACCCCGGCCTTATCCAGTACCTTGATTACGGTCTGAACCTTACCGTTGAAATACTCCATCAGTAAGGGAGTAACCCGGTTGTCGAATACCTCTGGAAGTTGAGACCCATCTTTACCCATGAAGTAAGCGTGGCCAATCAGGAAATCGGCAGGTTTGTGTTCATCTCGGATAGCCTGATTCAGCTTTTTTAGAACTTCCTTAGCCTTGCTCTCCAGTAGCTCGGGGTCTGGTTTGGTGTAGATAAACTCAAACCGTCTTCGAAGGGCAATATCCAGCAAGGCTAAGGACTTATCGGCCGTATTCATAGTACCAATTAGGTATAGATTAGGAGGGAGAGCAAACGACTCTCCAGACGATAGAGTTACCGTAAGTTCATTCTCCGCTCCTAACCGTTTATCATCTTCCAACAGGGTAATTAGCTCCCCAAAAACCCGAGACATATTAGCCCGGTTTATTTCATCAATTATGAGAACAAAACTTTTAAGGACATTAGGAGTAACTAGCTTTACTTCAGCTTCTTTCCGTAATAGATCAGCTATAGGATTGTAGTAAGTCCTCTGATTATTGTATTGCTCAGCAGTTCCTTCATAAGATTTTTTTAAACTAGATAAAGACAAATCGTAAGCCGCTCCAGTAGACCGTCGATACATTAATTTTTGTTTGTCCTTATCCCAAGTAATATACAATGGATAGCCAGCTTTGGTCTCCAATTCTATTTCTCCTACCTGGACTTTAACTGTTAGTTCCTCTATTACTTCTTCAAAAGATTTTATTTGGATATTCCCTCCTACGAGGCTTCCTCTGAAATTAGTCTCTGATCGTTTACTGATTTTGTAGAAAATACCTTCACGTTTTTCGAATCTTAATCCTGCTGTGTCAGTATCAACGTCTGGTTTTATACCGACCACAAAGTCTTCGTAAGAGTAGTTTTGGTGAAAAGTAACAAACTCTATTTGACCTTCCTTTCTGAGCTGGTCGTACCTGACTTTTTTTTGTTTATGATTCGAATTACTTGGCCCATCTATAATATCAATAGCTAAATCAATTGTTCCGAAGGTCTTACCAGTGCCCGGTGGTCCATAAAGAATAATGTTTTTAGAGTAAGTACTTATATATGAGGTCATAGGGTTATACTCTGGAATCTTGTGTAAACTGGACTGAGCTTTCTTGGATTGACTTTCTTGATAAGCTTCTTCTGAAATTACGTAAAATGGCCTTTTGTCACGTTTTCGAATATCACTCATAAGATTCTGGTAGTCATCGTAGGAATGTATTAAATAGTTACTCTGTATGGATCTATGTTCTAGCCACTCTTTTGTTATAGAGTTAATTGGAAAGAAGGATTCTGGATATTGAGAAAACAAACCTTCTGTAAGCTTTGACCGGTAAATTTTTTTGATGGATAGTACCTGATTAAACAGCTCTTCAGAAAGGTTGTTCTGTTCAACTAATGTATACAGATTTTTTAGCTTGTCAATGTCATCTGGCTCCCTCTCATAAGAATAACCAAACATCCAGATCCACTGGTTTTTGTCTGTGTATAAACCTGAAAAATCAGTTGGGACTGGGCTAGCAAGTGACAACTGTTCCTTCAACTGACTGAATAAGTCTGATCGTTTATTATCTGGACAGATACGGATGAAGGACAGTAATGTGTAAGGATCAATAACTGTCAAGTCCATTGAATTCCCGTTAGCATCTTTATCCGTAAGTCCAGAAAGCTCTTCTACCTTTAGTACTTCCTTTGTAAGGCTAATTAATTCTTCTGTATTATAATGGAGAAGCTTTGAGCATAACTCACGATAGAAAGGAATCCATGTGAAACCAGCTTTGTCATTACTTATCTTATCCATCTGGGCTATAACTTGAATGGATTCCTCCAAGTCCTCTTTAGGGATGTGAAATTGATTGGTAACACCAGCCTCCAAGAATACTCGATCTATAATGGGTTTATGTTGCTCAAGGTAAGATTGTAGATTTACTTTCCAGTCAGGATCTGAGTAGTATAATTCATACCGTTTATTGCCTCTCTCTTTGAAAAGGTTTGGTCCAATCTGTTGAATAACGGTTTCATGGATGACTTCTTGTTCTTTTAATTTAAGATCACTGTATATAATGGTTAAGTGAGAATTTTTGAGTTTGTCGTTAATAGAGTCGTAGCCTATTTCAAAACATATACTTCGAATCTTACTGCTATAATTTATGGGACTGTATAGGCCAATACTGATGTAGTTATCGTTACCTGTAAAAAGATATTTGTTTCGAAGTCTCCCTTTTTTTACTCCGTTGTTCTGACGTAGAGAATAGGTAAGATTAGTTTCAGGATGCTGAGTACGGTAGACCTCCAAGTAATCAAAGATTGCCCGGTGGTAATCAGTTATAGCCATGTATAATTAGTCAAGGTATGAGTTTGATTTAAAACAGGGTCAATGAAATGGCTTTATCTCAGTAACTAGAGACAGTTTGTTCAGAAGCCTAACCCAGTGTTGTAATAGAGTGATAGTTACATAATCAAGGTCTAAAACAGGTATTACACAATTTGTACCCTTGGTTTAAATATGGATCCAGGTCATCACCTATACCTTCAGGACCACTGTTAGGAATAACTTTTATAAAGGCAGGACTAATATGTTGCCTAAGGTCTATACTTAGATCTGAAGCAACTTCTGTCACCGATAGTAAATCCCACTGTTCAGCTTTAGCGGTCTTAAGTGTATTAAATGACTCTACTTTAACAGGGTCCTGAGTTATCTCTTGAGGTATTTGATAATCACGATAATCTGCCCACAACCTTGGACAGCCGTACTCAAGGTGTATACTTCTGTAACGAGATAATGGTCCCCGCCCTTCAAAATTACTCTTTGTAATGTAAGCCATATCCGAGTGTTACAGGATTTGTCATATGTAACCATCCTGCCAAACGTCTATTGATAACAGTTTCTACTTCTTCCGGGTGTTCACGAAGGTATGTTTCCATGTAATCAAAGATTAGCCAGTGTTAATCGGTGATAGCCATGTAGATTAGGTAAGGTATGGATTAGAACAGTGTCAACTGATCGGCTTTGCCTCCGTAATTTGAGAGGTCCGGTTCAGCAACCTTAGCTACTTCCGATTGGAGGGATGGGTACATTGTTGATGGGACTAGTTTTCCCTCGAAAGCTTGTTTTAAAATACTCTGCCGGAGATTCTCGGCTCTGACTAATTCCTGCCGGATAGTGGTTTCCATAGCCTCCGCTTCCGATAACCGGGCTTCTATTTCTGAAACTATTTGTTTCTGGAAATGTAGATCAGGTAAAGGGAAATCTAAGGATTTAAGGATGCCTTGATTTAGGAAGTCTCTTGTACTGCCTTTACACTGATCTTTAACTGAATTAAGAACAGATCGACATCCCAGAAAAAGGTAACAAAAGTATTGTGGATCAACTACGTTTTTGTTTAGCGAGAGTTTTATAAGGTTTGTCGAGATGATACTACCTTCCATTTTGGGTGGGACAATACAGATCTCTCCAACCGTCCCTGAACGTGAAATAATTAAGTCTCCCTCTGAAACCGTGTATGAAGATAATTCTGCTGCTTTATCAGCAGTAATGAATATTTTGTTTCTATCCCAAAACTTCCCCCTACCTATATTTTCGATTCCTAAGACTGGTACACCTTCTGCTCTGTGATCAGATTTGCTCAAAGCCATTCCAAACGGTCCCGTCTTTATGCTATTTCTACCAAGTTGTAACAGCCCATCTAACTGAATTGTGGGCCAATTTTTGTTGCTCAACTGATTCTGTAGTACAGCCTGTCGGTATGTTTTTAGCCGGTATAGGGCCGTTTTTAGCTCGTTTACCCCGGCGTCTAACTCGGAAAATAACTCTTCAATCCGGGCTACTATCTGGTATTGGACTGGGAGGGGAGGGACAGGAATTAAGTACTCTTCTAGAAACGATTTTGGTACCCGTCTCAAGCCAACAGCTCCGGTCATACTTCCTTCTGCCTCATGGCGGAACCGTCGTTGTACTAGAAAATAAAAGAGGTATTTGTTGTCTAGGTCTTGTTGACAACGGAAAACGTGAAACTCTGTTGAGCCAAATCCTATCTTATTCTTTAGACCACTTACTACTGCAATCTTCCCGTTTTCCATACAGGGAGTCACTTTAGCAAAGATGATGTCTTCATCCTGAAAGGCTGTAAATCCCTTTTTGACCTCACCGTATTGGCGGGTTTCAGCAAGATTAAACCGGCCAGTCACCTCTTCAACCATTCTCATTGGTAAGAAGGAAACTTGTAATTCAGTCGGAATATCTTTCCTGCTCAGCTTCGGATTTATAGTGACGCTTTTACCTAGTTTCTTCCAGATCCAACCTTCCGGTAATTGTACTTCAGACATGATTTTTAGTAGTAACGGATAGGCAATATACGAAGCTGGGTGGGTAGTAGCCGATAAAACGGATCAACTGTATTATCTGAAGCTATGTTGGCCAGGTACGTGTTGTTATCTGGCCTTACTATTATCTCAGGTTTGAGGAGGTTTAACGGCTGATAATACCTACCGTCAAGGATCCAAAGATTACACATAAGAAGAGACTTCCTTATTAGATGAAAGACTCCAGTTCCGGCATTTCATCATAAGTCCGACCATTAAGAATCCGGCCTGTTTTTTTCTTGTTAGTTCCTCCCCACTGTTTGAAAAAGAAAGCTACTCCTGCTTGTTCACACTGGTCCTGGATGTCTAATACCCAGTCAGGGTCCATTGGACGGGGTTTACGGCCACTTTCTCCACCTACTATGACCCAGTCCATTCCAGTCAGGTTGAGACCGTTCAGGGGGCCTATTAATGGTTCCAGAGAAAGGAATTTTACCCGGGCTCCCGTTTGCCGTAACAAGTCAATCCGCTCTGTAACCCGGTCATCTTCTACAGATACGCCCATCCAGATATTGTGAGTCCACTTAAGCTGGGTATGGTACTTCAAAAGAACGTCAGCCCGTTTAGTCAATACCTGAAAAACGTGTTGTGGGTTGTCATTCATGACAGCAAAAACCTTCTGTATGAATTCCAAGGGTACGTCCTTGTGGAACAGATCACTCATGGAGTTGACAAACACCACCTTTGATTTTTTCCAAGTATAGGGTATTGCTAGCTGGTCTTCATGGGTAGCAATACGGAAGCCCTTTTGATACTTAGGAACTCCCATAGCCTTCAACCGCCGGGACATAATCTCAGCGTAACAGAACTTACAGCCAGCTGTAACCTTGGTACAACCTGTTGTCGGGTTCCAGGTCATTTCAGTCCATTCAATACTAGATTGAGCCATATGGTTAATGCTTCAGATTGTACTTCAAAACAATGTCATTAGCTATTTTAACAGCCGTTGTATTATTAGAAGCCAGATACAGGTGATACATGGTTGAATTAGTACTGTTCCGCATCTCATAGGGGTTTGATACGTGTTTAAATACAGTTAACAGCCGTTCCGAGTATAACCTGCTGATTTCATCCAGAGCCTTTTTATTTTTACTTAAGGTAGTAGTGGTATTACCAAACAAGTCCGTTTCGACAGTTTCCCGGTATAGATTTTTATAGATTAGGTCCTTTGAGACTCCGAAGAAGCTTTCCAACTTATTAGCCCATGAGTCCGGTATTTGGCCGTTTCGAGTAAGTAACCGGTTTGCTCCTATACCGGTTGGAGCCAGGATCCACATGTCAACACCCAAACCACGTAGAGCTTCGATGGATGACCACTGGACGTTCATCCCGAATGGATCTATGAAGGCTAGTACCTTGTAATTACGGCCGCCCTCTCCCCGTTTACCGGTCAGGAAAGCAGCTAGGTCTAGGATTTTCTGGTTACAATCCTCTTCGACAACGTATACACCTCCTTCCCGTATCTTTTCAATACTAGCCCGTAAAAGTAAAGCCTTCTGTGTCTCCAGTTCGACAAAGTAACACATGTCAAACGGTTTTGGCTCTTTAATAGAAGCTATTGTCCGGGCAGCTCCTTCAAACAGTCCAATGGTGTTATCGTCAAATACACTGGGATTCATCTTACCTTTTACTTGGAATTCTCCGGTACCCGCAAAGCCATCAAAGTACATCAGTTTCCAATACGGATATTCCTTCATGATCTGGAGATAAGCCTTAGCGTATTCCTCAATAATACGAACCTTCTGAAAGGTCCAGCTTCCTCCAAAATGGTTGCTCATTTGCTTCTAAGCAGCTAAAGATTCATTTAACTCCTCAATTAACGGGAAAGTCCGGTCTCCAAACAGGCTCCAGAGCCTACCTAGTCCACCCTTGTCCACAAAGGGAGAATAGTCAAAGTCATCTTTGGTAACCTGAATAGACCGGGCTATAGTATCCTTCATCATCCGGAGCCACTCCATCTGCTCCTCCGTAAACTTCAGAGAACCTGCCTGTTGCCGGAATACCCAGTTCTGAAAATTCCGGTTTACGGTTTGGTCGTAAGCGGTTAACTCCGGGTCGATCTCCAGTACTCGTCTGATCAGCGAAACCAGAGCTACCAGCTCGTTCTTGGGCTGATTACCGTTTACCTTACCCAGAACCTCATAGGCTTTCCAGACAGCAAAGGGAGCCAGATTTGGGCGGTCTGTTTTCAGTTTTTCTACTACCTGCTGTATCATCTGGTAGGTGATCTCCCTACGTCTGTTAGGCTGGTTGTAGAAGATCTGTAAGGCCGTTATCTGGTCCCTGTTTTCTTCCAGGTACGTCTTGAAGTCAGCTACAATAGTTCCGGCTTTTTCAGCCATTGAAGCATCCCAACCGGCTGAAAGAACGGTATCCAGGTTAACACCATCTATGACCTGATCGTGGTTCCTACGGATCGACTCAAGTAGATTCCGATAGTTGGGATCATCGAACACACGGGTAGCCTGCTGGATCAATTCATTCCTGATGTCTTCCAGAGTTCCCGGTGTGGGGATTTCTCCGTTGTTTTTCTGAAACTGCTTAGCCAGGTCATCAAGCTTATCGGGACTATATGTATCGAGCAACTCATTGACTACCCGATTGATGGTTTTCCCTCCAGCTGCTGTGGCTAACTGGTTTCGTTCGACTGGAGTAAGCTGTTTTTCTAGTCTGGTTAGCCGGTTAGCCAAGGAGGTTAACGTGTCTTCTGAATTATCTCCACCAACGGCTACATTCCATAATAGATCTTTCAGTGAAACCCCGGGTTTACGCTCCAGCGGTCGACTATCTGTTTTCAGGGATTTACTGACTCCCACAGCATCGACCAATACAAAATGGGTCTTGTTACCCACGGCTGAAGGAGTTACCAGCTTTAGGTCATCTTCCAGCATAGTACGGGTTCCCCGGCCCTTCATCTGTTCGAAGTAAGACCGAGACTTTACATCCCTCATGAATAACAGACATTCCAGTGCTTTAACGTCCGTTCCAGTAGCAATCATGTCGACCGTTACAGCTATCCGGGGGTAATAGGCAGTACGGAACTGCTGGAGAACCTCCGAGGGCTTGTCTCCCCCGTCTTTACCTACACTGTATGTGACTTTCCGACAGAACTCATTCCGTTCGCCAAACTCCTCCCGAACCGTTCTAATAATGTCATCCGCGTGGAAATCACTTTTGGCGAAGATCAGAGTCTTAGGTATTTCTTTCCGGTGGGGGAAGATCTCAGGTAGCTTGTCCCGAAAGGTTCGAATAACGGTCCTGATCTGATCTGGATTAACGACATCCCGGTCAAGGGCTGATCCCCGGTAGACTGTCTCCTCATCCACCTGTTCCCACCGTTTTCGGCGGGTCTGCCGTTCCCGTTTATCTACCCATTCCCCGGCTTTTATAGTAGCTCCGTTTTTGGTTATCTCTGTCTCAATGGAATAGACGTCAAAGGGTACATTGACTCCATCGGCTACAGCTCGTTCGTATGTATACTCGCTAACCACGTTCCGATTGAAGAAACCGAATGTTCGGCTATCTGGAGTAGCAGTTAAGCCAACTAGAAACGAGTCAAAGTAGTCCAGTACCTGTTTCCATTCGTTGTATATGGAGCGGTGGGCCTCGTCAATAATAATGAAGTCAAAGGTTTCAATGGGTACTCGGTAATTGTAAACGACCTCTCGGGAAAAAGAAGAGGTCTGTCGTTCATTGGGGGATTCTTCCTCGGCTGACTCGTCAATTTCCTCGCCCCGTAGAATAGAGTACATCCGTTGAATAGTACTGATACATACTTGAGCCGAGGAATCTACAAAAGAAGACCGGAGCCGTTGGACGTTATACAGTTCCGTGAACTTCCGCGGATCATCATTAGGGCTGAACGCCTGGAACTCCTGTTCAGCCTGTTCCCCAAGGTTTCGAGTATCAACCAGAAATAGTATCCGGGTTGCTCTGGCAAACTTCAACAGCCGGTAAGCGGTCGTGATAGCCGTGAAGGTCTTACCCGATCCAGTGGCCATCTGTACTAAAGCTCGGGGTTGGTTCTTACCGAATGATTTCTCCAGGTTAGTAATGGCTGATACCTGACAATCCCTGAGGTTGCGGATATCCAATACCGGAAACTGCTGAAGTCTATGCCTGAGCGAAGTACCTTGTCTAATCCATTCCCTGACCGTTTCTGGGCGGTGAAACGTGAAGACTTCCCTGGCTCTAGGAGCAGGGTCTAAGTTGTCCGTAAAATGGGTTTCAGCCCCAGTAGACTCATAGATAAACCGTAGTGGCTGGTGGTCTTTCTGCCACTTCAGTTTACTGACGGCGTAGCGGCTAGACTGCTCTTCAACTGGACTTAGAATTGTACCCTCCGCTTTGGCTTCAATGACCCCAACTGGTTTTCGGTCAATAAATAAGAGGTAGTCTGCCGGACCGGAATCCGTGGGGTATTCACGAACTACCACTCCCTGACCAGCTGAGAAATTCAGGGTCTTTATATCCTGGATAATCCATCCCGAATCAACCAACATCCGGTCTATCAGTTGACGAGCTAGGTTTTCGGGGGTCATAGATGAAACAGCGGTCATTAAAGCCGTAATGTACAATAACTCTTAAAGAATTACATTGCCGGGAGGGAGGTTCCGTTAATTAACCAGGATGTTCATTGTTACTGGGTAGATGTAGAATCTCTGGTTTAGCGGGTTTAACGAGATCTGGATACAGGTAGGGAAATAATAGAGTGAAAGGTACCTGTAGTAACAGTAATAAAGCCTGTCTCAGCAATGTGTAGAAACAGAGAAACCCCACACTATGAACTAGGTGAGGGAAGAGTACCAAGCTGGTAATGGTTAGTACGGGGTATTTACACTAAAACTTTCTACAGATAGGGACCCCTTGATAGTAGAGCAGAAAGGAGCAGGAGAAACCAGATATTTGGCAGGAGTTCTTCGTCTCTTTATCTGCTTATGACCCAGACTAACACGATCAGTAACCCCGTTAAACCATACCCGCCCAGAGACTGTACAATACTGATACCGCCCCTTACGTTCTACAGGAAGAGATTCGTAGTTATCCTCTATAAACCGATTCTGCTGAGCTATGTAGTATACATCCCAGCCTGAGTCATCATACAGGTTTCCTACTGTTATCTTGTTAGTTCTGTAAAACACGGACACACTTTGGAAAAGCTGATCTTCTGGTAGTTTGTCCACATTTGTACGAAGGGTCTTCTCTACTAGAGCTCGGTAGTTATGGACGGTCTTTTTTGTTCTACCGATATCCTTGACCGGGAACGAACACGAAACAGGGAACTCGCCAATTGTAGTTATCGGAGGTTTCGTTCTGTGTTTATTGGGTCTACTATATCCGTGTGGATTACTTAGAGCTTCTTGGTCGATCTGCCTGGCCGCTTCTTTTCTGGCTACATAGTTGGTAGTGATTTCCCAGGTTCTGACTCTCTTGTTCAGAACCTCTTCAGATAGAAAAGCCCTAAAAGTTGCTATGTTCTTCCAACTGAGATTACTCAGGGTAACATTATCAACCTCGAAATACTCTTGGTACTTGCTGACTTTACCGTCTTTGTCGTAGACTACCGGACTAACTTTATAAAGTGAGACAAGCCGGTACTTGTTAAGCCCCAGTTTAACGTACCAACCTTGTTTAACGCCTTTATTCAAGTACTCCTTGAGTGAGCGGAAACTTAAAGAAAACCGAGAAGCCAACTCCTTGGTAACGTGAATTTCCCCCCCGCCACCACCCATTTCCACCAGTGTAGCCCTAATCTGAAGGTAAACCAAAGACTGGGTACACACTATATCCCCTTTAACTGCTGCCTGAGCAAACATAACGGGAACAGACTGGTACGATATGAGTGAAGTAGAAGACATAAAAAAACCGTCATAAACAAGATAGGGCTTGTTCTGACGGTTAAAGGGAGTTTAGCCCCAATTCGTGTACTGCTTTCACTCCATAAATTCTGAAAAACGGAGGGATAAGGCCCTATTACTTATCGCAGATTGTACTATAAATATACAAAAATTTACTGTGATTGTCAAGAGAAAAAAGAGAAGTAGTACAGGAAATGTCCAGTAATAAACCTGGAAAAATATTATTTGTAATATACTAAAAATGAGCTAGTTATAAAGGAAAAATACGTACTGATTGTGACTTAAGTTATTAAAGTATGGACAACTAAAACCATAGCCAGTACTGAGCCATAAAAAGTATGATACTGGGTTACCCTAATTAACAGGGAAAAGAGAGCCACGTTCTTCTTCAGGGGTTTTGTTTACTGCGGAAACCGTCTCAAAAGAACGTGGCCAACAAAATACAGCATAACCGCAAACAGGGGACTACTTGTTAAATCAGGGCTACTTACCGTATGTACAGTACAAACGGATGGTGTGGCCAGTATTGATGGTCGATCTGAAACAATACAGAGTTGGTATCCGTAGAGCCGATCCGAGTCACTGTTAGCTTGTCTCCAACCGAATAAGGAGGGTGAGCCGTTTGACAAACGACACGGAAGGGACAATGTATCCGAAACAGAGTACCAGCCTTATTGATAAACAGGCAGCTAGTAACATGGTCGAAGTTTACCGGGTGAGACATGGATTCATCTAACATAAAGGGGACAAAGAAAAAGGCAGCGACAAACCGTCCCCACCTTGTCGATTATTGAAGATACCAGCTTGATGTTCCACCCCGGACCGTATCCAGGAGTCTGGTAGCTAGATCAAATGAGTTCACGTTACGATCCAGGAACGTATCAATGTAGCTGGTTTTAACAGCTCCGGTAAACAGGTTGTACACATTCCAAAGACTAATTAAACCGTCTTCCTGCCGACAAAATGATTCGTCCCGGTAGTAATCCCGGGCAATCGTACTGAACTGTTGGTCACCTAAAAGCAGGGGAGGGATAGCCCGTTTATCGGCCGGGGGAAGGAACTGATATAACCGGCACCGGCCAATCAACTGAGCAAACTGGGTCTCGGTCAGGTAGTAGTCAGTCAGTTGAGCCAGGGCCTGTATCTGCTGTTCAGCCCGGTATCGGCTAATTAGGTCAACCAGAGCTGAGGTCAACTGATCCAGTGATTTAACCCGGAGATCGGCTATGTAGCCATCAGACCAGACACACAGATTCGTACATACCTTGTTTTGAAAACCAATGAATACTTTAAAATGCTCATCGGCTCCCTTCTTCTGATGAAGGCTATCAAGGCTGTAAGACTTTACCCCGCCAACTGTCAAAGACAGCAGATTACTACCAACAGTATCATAGATCGTCGGGATCTCAATGACAAAGGCAGCTCGTTCGTAGTACAGGGTTTTTTCCCAGTCAGCTAACTCCTTTGCTGGCTTGTTACGAGCTTGAGGAATCCGTCCTTTCACTGGATGAGAAACTCGTATTGTCGGGTTCAGTACAGTTTCGTGGGGGAACAGCCGATTTACTGTAGAAAGAGCAGTCTCAATGAAGTCTCCATGGCTAATCAGGGGTTCATTATCTCTGCTGTATACCGGGATAATGTGGTGTTGCTGTATATCTGGTAGAGAGGCAGCTATGGTATTGGCTGTAATAAAGGCTGTTTCTGACGATCTGTTTTCCGATAGAACAATCGTTTCCAGCGGGTTAGACTCGTGGTATATTAATTGAGTTTCCATGATGATTTAGTGGAGAAGTTGACTGATAAAATTTGAATACAAGGTTTTTCCTGTGGGAGATGGGGTCTGGGAATCGCTGAGTCAAATGGATTTCCAGCTATAAAAAGCCAACCGTTAAAAACCGGTCAGTCCATGGTTGACCCGCACCGGGCTAGAAGAGAATCCCAGATAAGCTCGAATGACTGAAAAAGAAAAAGGGACCTGTCTAGGCCCCTTTTCAAGTCGTTTAATCCGGGAAGCAGTACAACACTATTATACTATAGCTATCAGCGGAACTCCAGAAAGAACGGTTTGCTCCATAGAGCTTTGTTCTACTGGGCTGTATTCATACCGATGTTTTCGGGTTATTACCTCCCCTGTCTCAGGAACCGTAAACTCATACGGATCACATTCAGTCTTGATGATGCAGCCAGGGAGCTGTTTCCCTACCATCAATCGGCAAACAGCCTCCGGAAAGGTAGCTGGGATATAACATTTACGAACGGTAGCATAATAACGGCCGGTTTGCTGGGAAACAACCATTTCCAGCTCTTGGCTAGTTAATTCTAGTACTTGAAAAGGGGTTCCTTCTGTAGAAGTACGTTGTTGGTAATCGGATACAGTAACCATGATTTGAGTTTGGTTTGATTGTGTACATTTTACTCATGAGCGGACGGATCTACCCTGTCTTGGCTATAGTAGATTGGTAAGTCTTAGATGAACGTGGGAGTAATCGGGCAGACAAATACCTATCTACAGACGTACTCGGATTCAGATATACATACTATTCTACTACCATTGAAGTAGACCGGGGGGACCAGGGGGACTCGGTAGCAGACGGGGCGTGAACACTACCCACCCTTGTAGACAGACCCATATAAAAAAAATTTGGTGGGGTGGAACGAGCTGGAAATTCTGGAATAGGCAGAGCTATACGGTACTCCCTATAAGCCATTATTGAGATAGCTCAGAAGTCACAGGGACTTAGATCAATGGATTTCAGATAGCTTAATTCGGACGTTAATGACCGGAAAAAAGGGTATACCTGTTCTGCCCAGCCTACATTAGAAACCAGCACTGGGAACTTGAGAAAAGCAGGAACAAAGGGATTCTACAGATAGAAAGTGGTTTCACTAGTCTACCTAGTAGCTAGCTATTTCAGGTTTATGCCTGTCAACGTTTTACCAGATTACCGATTGTGTAGCCTCATCCAGTAGATCATCTCCAAAGCCTTGAAGATAAATCCGAGTGGTCTGCTCTGAGTCATGTCCCATCAGCTCACTGATAATAGCTATAGATATTCCTTCCCGTTTCAGGACGGTAGCAAAAGAATGGCGGGCTACATAAGTGGTTAACTTCTCCTCGATACCTAACTGTTTACCGATCTCTTTCAGAGAGCTGTTTACCTGCCTGTTCACCTTGTCAATCCTGTTATCAATCTGGACCGGGCTGATATGAAAGTCTATTCTCAGTATGGGAAAGATATACCCGTCTTCTGATGGAGTTATACTTGGCCGGTATAGGTCTAGTATCTCCTGAGCTGGTTTTAACAGGTTAATAGTGAACAGCTCCTTCGTTTTCCTACGGGAGTACTGGATTCGACCGGCTTTAACGTTTGACCGCTTAAGCAGGGCCATATCAATAAAGTTGATCCCCCGGCAGTAATAACTGAACAGAAAATAGTTCTTGGCGTGGAATAAGGAAGTACCGGGTTTAGTTGCGAAACCAGCAATAGCCTGAACTTGAGCTTTGGTTAACGATCTCTTTCTGGTTTTAACCCGTCGGTACTTACTGAAGCTGAAATCCTTGAATGGAAGAAAATCTGGTTTTACATAGCCCTCCTTACGGGCATAGTTGACCAGTGTCTTGAAAGTTCTCATGAAAACAAAGATGGAACTGAACATAACGTTTCGGCTGAGGAACCAAGCTTCATACTTCATCAGAAAGGACGGGTTAACGTCAGTAAACAGAAAGTCTTTTCCATCCTTGAAATTCCGTAAGCTGTTGGCTGTAGACCGGAAGATATTAGCGTAGCCGATCCGGCCTGACTCGGTAAGCTGCTTTATAACCTGATCGAAGTAGCCTAACACTTTCACCGGCACCGGGGCCTTGTGAGACAAGGTTGTCAGTCGGTCAAGAGAGAAATCCTGATCCTCATTAGTTAGGGTCAACAGCTCCTTTTGAATAGCTAGTTTGGTTTTTAGAATGGTCGTCGTTAACTCCTTATACAGAGGATGTTTAGTCTTAGGAATCCCTTTAGCCTGATCCCAAAGATCAGCAGGACAGGTTATCCCTAAGGTTATGTACCTTGATTGACGATTTCTAGTAACCCGGATCATAACGGGACTTTCCCCGTTTCGTAAGACTTTTGATTTAAAAAGAACGGCATTAACTGTAGCTTTCATAGGAAAACGGGTAAAACATGGTTAAAACATTTGGTTAAAACCACCCGTAAAATCCAGTAGCAGGTTATTGAAAACCTTTGTTAACTATCTAGTTATCAGTAGATAAAGGTTATAGGCAGTCCGGTAGCGTGCTTGCATGGGGTGCAAGAGGTCGTGGGTTCGAATCCCGCCTTCCCGACAAAGCCAGTCAGTATTGACTGGCTTTTTTTGTTGATAACATGTGCTCAGACGTGGTTTGGTAGTGAGCTTATTTCGTAACATTGGCTGCTGGGCATACAGGCAGCGTAACCGACGAACAATACGGTGGCTGGCCTCATCACTGGGTATTGCTAACCGGGGAAAGACAACTGGCTATCGTATATTAGCTCGGGCTTCGGGAATTGCCTCGTTGGCTATTGGCTGGTTTACACTCAAACATGCGTCTATGTGTCTGTCTCGCGGTCTGTACATAATCCTGTTGGCGATCTCCTGGTTAGCGCCCGGCTGCCTGGCGCAATCGGCCGGGGATTCGACAATGACCCGTACTTCCCGGAATCAGCAGACGTATCAGTCGATCAGCCGCTCGTCGGAAGATTCAACCAAATCGGTATTCAACTTTGGCGCAGCACCGTGGTATGCCAGGGCGAATCCGTTGCTGGTCTACACCGGGCTGGGTAATATTCGTGATCGTATCTCGCAGAGCGTCGAGATTGGTAAATCATTCAACGTCATCGACTTAGGGGTCGCGGTTGGGCGTAATTCCCTTCGCCCCGACTCAACGATGTTCCTGGAAGGGCGTGTAACGATGGACGTGGCAAATTACGGTGTCTTTGCCAACGAAATGACCATTGGCGCTGGCCGGGTGTTCGATAGGGCGGGGAGCCTGATGCTGGAGCTAACCTACAGTATTATGGCTCAGGTTGCTCCCCGGCTGGGCATTGGTTTAACCACGGGCTATTACGACTTCAGCAGCGAGTTCACCGACAGTTCCAAAACGTTTTACGGCGTTTATCTGCGATATGGGCTCCTGCGCACTGACTCGGGGGGGCTGCTGGGTAACGGACGAGCTCGACCGCCGCGCGTTGGCCGCCCGACGCGTGGACACGGGCGTGGACATGGCCATTGACCTGACCGAATTCAGCGGCCAGCAGCGATGCCCTCCAGCGAGTGACAAAAGGAATTGATAGGTACGTGTTTGGTCTGAAAACCAAGCGATTCCAGGTACGTTGTCAGGGCGCTGACATTGTTGCGATCTGCATCTAGATCATGTACTTCCATGACAATGTGACGCACTCGCCGGAATAGGTCAGGGTCTGTATTGTAAAAGATATCGTACTCGCTTCCTTCGCAGTCCATCTTCAATAAGTCAATGACCGCGAGGTTATTACTTTCGATAATACTCGTTAAGGTGATGCCCTTCACTGTCAGCGTGCGGGTGTTGTTTTCATGAAAGGAGGCTAGTACTGATGCTACTACCTGGTTATCGTCAGCGGCCTCGGCAAACAGATCGATTACTGCCTTATGATGTCCGGTAACAGCCATCTGAAAGAGATGCACGGTACGTTTCAAACGTGGATTTGCCTCCAGTGTTTGCTGAAATGCCTGTACATTGGCGGGCACGGGTTCATACGCATACACAGTTGCCCGCTTTATTTTGGAGAGTAACTGAACCGCAAAAAAACCTGCATTAGCGCCAATATCGATGACAACAGGTTGTTCCGGAAGCTGCGCAACCAGAGCATCTATCTCGTACACATCCTGCATGAACAGCTCCTTAAATACCTGATAAAGCGGTTCTGTTACCTGGAAGTGAAGCGGCAGTGGCTTTGTCGTAAATGACAGTGACCGGTGCCGGCGATCACTCTTGTGCATGATGTATTCGGCTGGATTGGCAATATGTTGCCAAAGCCGGACATATCGGTTTATTCCTTCTGCAGGCATAGAGAAGCCTTTTAAGTCATAACGTTTAGTAATAAACTGATTTCCGGGATAGCTGTTCACCGCCATTACAGCGGCTTCCGATGCTCACAAGCCCTACTGTTGCGAGTATGGAAGGGTGTTAACGCCTGCCTTGACCAGATTGGGGCTACACTAAGCCCGTATAAATTCGCCAATAGGTGGCCGCTACGTTTTCCCAGCGAAATTGCTGGCTAAATGCCCGAAGCCGATCGGGATAGGCCGGGTCATTTGCATAGGTAGCCATGCCCGCCTGAAACGTGTCGATCATGGCCTGTGGCTCAAATGATCGGAAGTAAAAGGCGTCTGGGCCACCGACTTCAGGCAAACTCATTTTATCCGACGAAAAGACGGGTTTGCCCAGCGCCATTGCTTCTACAACGGGAAGACCGAATCCTTCCAGCAACGACGGAAACAGAAAGGCATCGCAATGGGCATAAAGCCACCATTTCGTGGCTTCGTCAACAGAACCGGGTAGAATGAGCCGGTCTGCAACGCCCATCTGTCTGGCCGAGGCCAGCAAATCAGCCACGTAATCGGGCTTCATATCACCGGCCAGAACGAGTTTATAGGCAGGAGAGGCAGCCAGAATAGGCAGAAGCGTGTGTACGTTCTTGCGCGGATCAACCACGCCCATGAATAGCAAAAACGGCCCATCAGGCCGGAAGGAAGGAGAGAGCGACTGAATATTGTCTGGCACATTGGCACCCAGGTACGTTACCTCAACGGGTGTGGCGGGTGGTAGAGTCAGTTGCTGCCGAACATCGTTGGCTACGTATTCTGAAATTGTTGTAACGACCGAGGCCTGGTCTACGCGTGCCTGGTACCGCTTTTTCTGCTTGGCCTTCTGCTTATCTGTATAACTTGGATGGATCAGGTAGTTCAGGTCGAGAATCGTGTAAACCAGCGATGTCGACTGGGCGGGTAAGAATTTCGATCCCTGGTGCAGGCAGTGCCAGACATCATAGCCGGTCGTTCGCCAATGTCGTAGCCATTCGGTGGCCACTTTGTACTGCACCGATGGGCCGAAGAAACCCTCTTTACCCTTAGGTACCAGAAAGGTGATCTCCCAGTTTGCCGGACACTGTCGAATAAGCTCTTTGCTCAGGTTGAGGCAAACCTGCCCCATGCCGGTATTGATATGTTTTAGTGGCTGGGTGTCGACAAATAACTTGGGCATTAAGCGGGCTCGTGGCGTTTTAACGTCTAAGATATACCTATTCCAACGATCCGGATAGGTTCATTTGATATAAAAAATCTACTCATTGCCACCATACGGGATACCTGCCGGAACGAAACCGTTGCTGGCGAAGCCGGGGAGGTAAGGGCGTTGATCGATGATCAGGCAGTTACACGTACCCGGCTCTACCGGAGTTGCGCCTGAATTTGCTCAACCAACTGGTCAAACTTATCGGGTAGCAGGGCTTCTTTTCTGAAGAGTTTTCCTTGAGGCAGAATAATTCTGACAGGCGACGGATCGCTAAGGTTCAGGGTGTTGAATACAGAATAGGTCTGTGATTCGGAGAGCCTGATATGTTCGCCCTTCAGGCGGTTCCGGACGATCGATTCCAGCCAGAGCTTCTCGTCAGCATCGTTTGTGCTGATGTACAGAATGGTTAGATCCTGCGGCAGAAAAACGTCGCGTAACCGTTGCGCATCGCGGGCCAGTTGCCGGCCCGTTTCGCTACCGGGCCCCCAAAGAACTACGTAAATTACATGGCCTCTGTTCTGATCAACCGCCTTTTTGAGCAATTCAGAGCCGTCCCGATTTGTACCGGCTGTAACGTAAATACCGTCGCCGACATAGCCGCTGTTTACGCCCGGTTGTTTTTCCAGCGCCAGGTAGTCAGCGCGGACTTGTCTGACCAGGGCGGTGTCTCGCAGGGCCTGCCCCAGCAGATCACTGAACGACTGTTTCAGGTATGGATTGCCAATCTGCGGGTAAATGTGCTGTGCTACTACCTGAACAATGTCGAGCGTAGATTCGGTGATCACCATGTTCATCGCGTATCCTTTCAGGTAATCCATAGACAGGCTATCGAATAGGGGGCGAGCGGTTTGCATGGCATTTTCGTAGGTAAGCAGTCGAGTCAGTGTATCGGGGTTGCGCTCGAGCAGTTTCGACAGGTAGCGTACATCGGCCGTACGGGCCGTGTTGGTTTCGCGGAAGGCGGCCAGGCGTTGCCGGTCATTGACCGTAAGGCCGGTGCCGTATTGATCGATCAACTGCGCCAGTGTACGAATACGAATGCCACGACCACTGCTAGGCGTATTTTGCTGAATGCGCATATCCGCATATGCCCCAAACCGGCTCATGGCAATGGCGCGGCTGGCCGTTAGCAGGGTTTCTGTATCGGTTGTGACGGCTTTGAAATAATTGGGCGGTATGGTCTGCTGTTCCTGAAGGGCTTTGTCGAAGACGTAGGCTGCTGCATCATACCGGGCGTTTGTGACGGCCCAGTCGCGCACCAGCGGGAAAACGGTCTGCCTGGTCGAAAACTGAGTGAATGGGTCTATAAAGGTCGGGTAGAGCGTTGAAAAAGTCTGATTAATATCGCCATTCAGTGCTTTTTTGAGCGTGCGTTTTCGGGCATTCTCATCGGGCTTGTTCTTGGCTTCAAACGCTTTAAATTGAGCATACTGCTGATTCACCTGCGCGTTGACACCGCCAAACTGAAACGGAAGGGCCGCCACATACAGAGAATCGTTATCGAGCGTAATGGTCAGGTTGCCTGCCGAAGCCAGAAATGGAGTAGTGGCATTTCCGATAATGAACTGCATCTCTTCCTGTGGGTACACGATTGGAACGGCCACCCGAAATGTGCCATTGGGCTGAAGTGGAGCCGGAAATGCCTGTTCGATACCACCACGCAGCATATTTGTCCGGGTGACCAGTACGGTGGGCGACTGTCGGTACAATTTTGCCGATAACCGACGTACCTGACCCGACACGATAACCGAATCGATCCTGGGTTGAGCAAAGGCTGCAGTAGCCGTGATTAGCAGGAGAAGTAAGAAAGGTAGGCGAACCATAAGTCAGTTATCAATTAGCAGTTACCAATTACCAGTCGACGCTATTCGTGCGTCTAAGCTACGATATCGCTTACTTGTTGTGAACTGATCACGGGTAACTGACCGTGTTATTTCGTGGAAATACCGTGGTATCGTTCGGGCTCCCGGTAATCGCGGCGGAGGGGGTGACCTTCCCAATCCAGCGGCAGCAGGATGCGGCGTAGATCAGGGTGCCCGGTGAACCGAATGCCGATCAGATCAAACGCTTCCCGTTCGTGCCAGTCGGCGGTGCGCCATACGTCGCTAAGGCTGGGTACGTTCGGTAATCCGTCTACGGCGTTCTCGTTGTGGCGAACCACCGTTAGGTTCAGCATCAGGTTGTGCGCATATGGAATCGACGTCAGGTTATAGACAACCTCCATCGTGTTGGCGTCGGGCCCGTTATCAATGGCTGTTACACAAGCCAGCAGATCGAAAAACAACCGGTCATCGTTGCGGAGGAACTGGCAAATTGTTACCAGTTCCTCCGCTTTTACTGTCAGGAAAGGTTGCAGACCAGTCGTAACAGGCTCTACCTGGAAGTGTTCCTGCAGTAGGATGGCGATTTCCGAAAATGTCATTTTTGAAGGAGTTTACAGTTTACTGTAAACAGTTTTTTACACTTCCATTTTTACAAGCGAGCCGCCGCGCAGAACGGGAACCACATCGTAGAGGTCGTGCTGAAGGCAATAGGCAATATCTTTCTGGATACCAAGCCGCTGTAACCGCCGCAGGTGCGACGCGTTGGCCAGGTAACTGACCAGATTGTCTTTCCCGTCGCAGTAGAGGCGGTGGGCCAACAGCACGCTATCTTCATGCATGGCGTAATCGTCGCGGAGGCGGTGGGCCAGCGCACCGGCAAAAAGTGTATCTTCCAGATTGACCCGACCCTTCCAGCCTGCGCACAGCACCATGACGTCGTAGGTCTGGGTACGCAGGTAACGGGCTATAGCGTCGAGGTTCAGAAACGACCCAACCAGTACTTTCACCGCTGACCGCGACCGGGTGATGGCCAGCGTGCCGTTGGTGGTGGTCATGGCAATGTCGGTGCCTTCGAGGCGCTCGTCCATGTAGCTGAACGGCGAATTGTCGAGGTCGAATCCCTCTACCGTCTGGGCATTGCGCTCGGCGGCGGCAAGGTATCCCCGTTGTTGCAGGGCGCGGCACTCGTCAACAGTGGCTACCGGAATAATGCTGCCAACACCATAGGCAAAGGCTGTAACCATGCAGGAAGTAGCCCGGAACACATCGGCCACCACCACAATCGTATTATCGATGGTGTGCAGGTGCAGCAGATCCGGGGTCAGGCAAACGTCAATTTGTTTCATCTATACGCTATTTTCTCTGACAGGATTACAGGAAGAACAGGATTTTTAAGCAGGTCATCATCGAGATAAAACCCTGTTTTTCCTGTAATCCTGTTAGAAAATCGGTTACTTTTTCAGAAATGGAAGTTTAACTACTTCGGCTTTGAGCAGCTTTTCGCGGACGCTGACGAAGATCTCGGTGCCGGGTTTGCTGAGTGCGGCAGGTACGTAGCCCATACCGATGCCTTTGCCCAGCGTGGGCGATTGCGTGCCCGACGTTACCTCGCCAACCACGGTGCCGTCGGCGGTGCACAGTTGATAATGGCCACGCGGAATACCTCGGTCGATCATGCTGAAACCGATTAGTTTGCGCGCAATACCCTGTTCTTTTTCTTCTTTTAAAACCTCCGAATTAACGAAATTGTGCGTGAACTTGGTGACCCAGCCCAGGCCTGCTTCCAGCGGCGACGTTTCGTCGGTGATGTCGTTGCCATACAGGCAATAGCCCGATTCGAGGCGGAGCGTATCGCGTGCGCCCAGGCCAATGGGCTTGATGCCGTACGGTGCCCCTGCTTCCATTATTGCATTCCAGACCGTTTCGGCCTGATGGTTCGACACGTAAATCTCGAAACCACCCGCGCCGGTGTAGCCCGTTGCCGAGACAATGACGTTGGCCATACCCGCAAAATCGGTCTTCTCGAAGGTGTAGTACGACATCGACTCGAGCAGGGCATTCGTTAGGGGTTGCAGCGCTTTGGCTGCGAGCGGCCCCTGAACGGCGAAGAGGCACATATCATCAGAGATATTCGTCAGTTCAACCGGAGCGCCGGACCGGTCATACTCAGGTGCGTACTGGTTGATCCAGTTCCAATCTTTATCGATGTTCGAGGCGTTAACCACGAGCATGTACTCGTTTTCTGTGATGCGATACACCAGCAGGTCATCGATCACCCCGCCGCGATCGTTTGGCAGGTATGAATACTGCACTTTCCCGTCGAATAACACGCTGGCATCATTGGCCGACACGCGCTGAATCAGGTCGAGGGCGCCAGGGCCTTTCAGGATAAACTCGCCCATATGCGAGACATCGAAGATGCCCACGGCGTTGCGAACGGTGTTGTGCTCGTCGAGATCGGAGCTATAACGAACGGGCATCTCGTAGCCCGCAAAAGGAACAATCTTGGCACCCAACGCCCGGTGTACGGCGTCTAACGGAACTTGCTTCAGCGACATGTTGACGGTTTTATTGCCGCAAAAGTACGGTCTTTCAACTGGAATGTGTAGCCGTTCCTTTACCGATATATGGTTGATGTTGTGGTGACCTGGAAGCTGATCGGGATGTTGTACTTGACCCGCACTGGCTCGCCCCGCTGATAACCGGGCTGCCAGCGCCCGCTCGATGCACGCACAACCCGCTCCGCTTCGGCATCCAGCGATGGGTGTACACTGTTTAGCAGTTCAAAGTCGCAGAGGGTGCCGTCAGTGCAAACGGTGAATGCCATAAATACTTTGCCCTGTATACCATTTCTGATGGCATCGGCCGGGTATCTGATGTTTTGGCCCAGAAAAGCGTACATTTCTCGCATTCCGCCTTTAAACTCCGGATTTTGCTGGCTGGCTGTATAGGTAATTGTCTTATCGCCGTTTATCGTTGCCGAGCCTCCCAGCGGTTTCCCCTTGTCGAATGATTCGCTATACGAGTACGAGCCATCGCTGTACGAGCCGCTCCAGGTGCCATGTTTCAGGCCATTAACCCAACTGCCGGTTTCCACCAGCTCTACCTCTTTTGCGTCGGATGCCCTCGACAAGACCCGGCTACTATGGCTCGATTGGCCGTTCCCGTTGATCACCAACTGATTGCCCGCCCCGTCCCAGACAGACATCATCCGGTACGGATTGCGACCTTCGAGTTGGTTAATGTCCTTATCGAACGTTTCTACCTGTTTGATCAGCCCGTTGCTGTGCCAGGTCAATTGCGACTTGCCACCAACAGCGGTTCGCATGAGTGTAACCATGCCCGTTGAGTCATATTCCAGGGTTTCGTTGTTTGCGCTATGGTGGCGTCTGATCAATTTGCCAGCTTTATCGAGGGTATAGACAAAGCCATACCAAGTGCTATACGGCTGTTTATGCCCCAGCATATAGGTGACTGGCTCGTTGGGAGAAGCAGATTTATTGTCGAGCCGGCTTAGCGGCAGGCGGGTAAGTTCGCGAAGTTTCCCTGACCCCTTTATCTCCGATACAACGAGTTCACCCGTTGGCAGCCCCGAAACTGAATCGATAGCAGTGGTTTGCTGAAAGCGAGCTTTCTGGCTGCTGATGATGGGTTTTTGATCGCTATCGAAATACTCAATTCGTTGACCAGTTGCGTAGGTTACTGGATCGTTTGCCAGAAACGTAACTGGGTACGTTATCAGTTGCCAAACGGGTTGCCCGCTCTTGATGGCAGGTTTCCAGGCGTTGAACAGACGCATGACCCGGAGAGCTTCCCGGTCGCAGTCGGGCCGAAGACTGCGCATAAGCTGCACGTCTGATACCCGCCCGTTGGGGTCTACAACTGCCGTTACAAAAACTTTCCCCGTTACGTTGGCTACCCTGGCCATAAACGGTTTTTGCACGTTGACCGCCAGAAAGGTTTCCAGCATCGATTGCCCACCGATCGGAGCCGCCACCGAATCAACTTCAAACGGTTTGTAAACGGGCGCCTGCGCATGGGCTGAACGATAGCTGATTACGAAAAGGAAGGGCAGTAAGATGACATTAACAAGTCGTGGATGCATACGTGACACGTGTGTTAGATGGAATGAGCAGGTAGTGGGTTACGTTGGCAATACGTCCGCCGGGGTCAACAACTGCTTTCACGAATACCCTGCCTGTCACATTAGCCAATATAGGCTAATTGATGCGTTAGTCTGACAGTCCGCTAGATAGTTTATCAACTGAGTAACTAGCCGAAAACAGGTGTGGTTAGTAGAGATAGCTCGTGTGAGTTGTGTTGGCTTAGCGGGAGCGCTACCTTCGCTGCCAGTCATTGCATACAGCCGAAAAGCATGAACTCTGTAGGTACGTTATCCCCCGATTTGTTGCTCGTTACAGAACAGGACGAGATCATTGGCACGGCCGAAAAAATGCAGGTCCACTACGATGGGGTGCTGCACCGTGCCTTCTCGGTCCTGATCTACAACGATCGGGGCGATTATCTGATTCAGCAGCGGGCGCTGGAAAAATATCATTCTGGAGGACTTTGGTCAAATGCGTGCTGCGGGCATCCAACGCAGCCTGCCAATACAGCGGCGCAGGCCGAACAACGGCTGGATGAGGAGATGGGTTTCCGTACGTCATTATCACCTTCGTTTAGCTTTATCTACCACGCCTCGCTACCCAACGGGCTAATCGAGCATGAGTTCGACCACGTTTTTACGGGTCAGTATGACGGAGAGATTCCCTTCAACCCGGCCGAGGTGATGGCTGTGCGCTGGGTTAGCCGCGAGGAATTACTGCGCGAGATAGCCACGGCGCCAGCAACCTTTACGGTCTGGTTCAAGATCCTGGTCGATACCATCGAGAAGCAGCGGTAGGTACGTTGGCTGTTGGCTGGTCGTACTTGCTTTCGTGAGCCAGCAGAAGCCGAAAGCGATACATTTCCATCAATCTTCCAGCTTTGTCAGCAAGGCCAGCACGGCATCGTAGGCTACCTGCAACTGCGTGTTGGTAGTGCAATAGGGCGGCATAAAATACAGCACGTTGCCTAGTGGACGCATCAAGACGCCTTTCTCGAGCAGGAACTGGTAGGCCACATCGCGAATGTTATTGAAGTACGACGTCTGCCCATTCGTGATCAGATCAAAGGCTAATAACGTGCCCCGCTGCCGGATGTTTCCCACTACGGGTGATTGACGCAACCTATCGGCAAACGCCGTATGCCTGGTGATAATGCGCTGAATGTCGGCCAATCGGTCTTCGTCGAGCAACAGGTCCATGCTGGCTAAGGCGGCGGCGCAGGCGATCGGATTGGCGGTGAATGAATGGCCGTGGAAAAGGGTCTTCATCTTGTCGGTCGACAGAAACGCATCGTAAATGGCGGCTGTGCAGGTCGTCACGCCCAGGGCCATCGTGCCGCCGGTGATGCCTTTCGATAGACACATCAGATCGGGCTGCTCAGTCAGGTAGTGACTGGCGAATAGTTTGCCCGTGCGGCCGAACCCCGTCATTACTTCATCAGCAATGAGCAGCGTTCCGTGGGTACGTGCCAGCGCGAACAATTCGTTTAGTGCGGCAGGTTCGTACATGTTCATACCGCCTGCGCCCTGTACCAGGGGTTCCACAATGAAAGCGGCTACTTCGTCGGTGAATAAAGTTTGGGCCAGTTCCAGTACTTCAGCCTCCCGGCCCGGCACCGGCACCGGCAGGTACGTTACGTTGAATAGAAAAGGAGCAAAGGGAGCCGTAAAAGCGCTTCGCCCACCAACGGCCATAGCGCCGAACGTATCACCATGATAGGCGTCCTCAAAAGCTACAACTTTAAGCCGCGGTTGGCCAATGTTGTGCCAGTACTGGAACGCCATTTTCAAGGCTACTTCTACTGCCGTTGAGCCGTTGTCAGAATAAAAGATGCGCCGTTGGTTTGTGGGGAGAATAGGCAGCAGTCGCTCGGCGAGTTGTACGGCGGGTTCGTGCGTAAAATCGGCGAAGATCGTATGCTCCAACGTGCGCAGTTGGGCCGCTACCCGGTCGGCAATGTAGGGGTGTGAGTGCCCGTGCAGGTTGACCCACCACGACGAAATCATATCCAGCATCTCGCGGCCATCTTCCAGATACAGCACGGAGCCTTCGCCCCGCACCACAGGTATGGGGGCAGGAGCGGTCTGCATCTGCGTAAACGGGTGCCAGATTACCGCCTGATCACGTTGAGAAAGTGTATTCATACCCCCAAAGGTATGACGCTGCCAGTTTGTTACCTGTTTATCCGGTGCAAAAACGGCTGCTAACCGGAGGGGGGGCTTACTGAAAACAGACAGGTGTGCTGCTTCTTATAATGGGTGATAGAAGCAGGCAAGGTGCCGGTTCGTTATCCGGACCAGCTTTGCAGACTGGTTTTAGTAAACGCAACAAAGCCCCCGATCTTTTCAGTCGGGGGCTTTGTTGCGTTTACTAAAACCAGTCTGCAGTTTAACTACCGTTCGCCAATTGACTTGAATTCGCGGAGGGTAGAGCCGGTGTAGATCTGCCGCGGACGGCCGATTGGCTCTTTCTGCTCACGCATTTCTTTCCACTGGGCAATCCAGCCGGGCAGTCGGCCAATAGCAAACATCACCGTGAACATGTTGGTTGGAATGCCCAATGCGCGGTAGATGATTCCCGAATAGAAATCGACGTTGGGATAGAGTTTGCGTTGTACGAAATACGGATCGTTCAGTGCGGCTTCTTCCAGTCCTTTGGCAATTTCCAGAACAGGGTCATTCACGCCAAGTTTGCTCAGAACGTCGTCGGCCGCTTTTTTGATGATCTTGGCGCGGGGATCGAAGTTTTTGTACACGCGGTGACCGAAGCCAAACAACCGGAAACCCGTTGTTTTTGCGTTTTTGGCCATGTCGATGTACTTGGCCACGTCGCCGCCGCCTTCTTTGATCTCTTCCAGCATCTCGATCACCTCCTGATTGGCGCCACCGTGTAGCGGCCCCCACAGGGCATTTACACCCGCTGCAATAGACGAATAGATGTTGGCCTGCGATGAGCCAACGAGCCGTACGGTGCTGGTTGAGCAGTTCTGCTCGTGGTCGGCGTGCAAGATCAGCAGTACGTTCAGTGCTTCGGCAACAACCGGATCAACTTTATAGTCTTCTACTGGCAACGCGAACATCATATTGAGGAAGTTCGGAATGTAATCCAGTTCGTTTTTAGGGTAATTGGTCGGGTGGCCCTGCGTCCGTTTGTACGACCAGGTGGCGATCGTTGGCAACTTGGCCATCAGGCGGGTAATATGCAGGTCGGTGTTCTTCCCTTCTTGTGAGTCGGGGTAGAATGCGCTCATGGCATTGACAAGCGAGCCTAGTACACACATGGGGTGCGCATTGACCGGAAATCCGTTGAAGATATGACGCATATCCTCGTTCACTAGTGTATGCCGACGGATACCCGTCGAGAAGGCGTCGAACTGAGCCTGAGTTGGCAGTTCACCGTAGATTAGCAGGTAAGATACTTCCAGGAATGACGCCTTAGAGGCCAAATCTTCAATTGAATAACCACGGTAACGAAGGATTCCCTCCTCGCCGTCTAAGAACGTAATGGCACTTTGGGTAGCACCTGTATTCTTGTACCCCCGATCGAGAGTAACGTAACCCGACTGGTCACGGAGATTGGAAATATCAACGGCTTTTTCGTGCTCAGAACCTTCCAGGGTTGGGAAGGTGTACGATTTGCCATCTACGGTTAGTTCAGCAGTGCTTGCCATACGTTCGTGCGAGGGTGTAAAGAAATTCAGCGTTAACAGGTTGTTTGCCCGTACAAAGAGCAGTGGGCGAAATTAGTACCAAAAGCAATCGAAAATCCCCCGTAGTCGCCGAAAAGTTCAAGGATAGGGAAGTTCGTTTATAGAACCCCCAAATTTTGTAGCCAGTTTCGGGAAAGTCAAAAGAGGTAGAGATAAAGCGACTCGCTACATTCCATTTCTTACTTTAGCGAAGCGCTCTATCTCTACTTTTTTTTATCTGTCTATCTTTTTAATTTATGATTCGCGTAAAAATCTGTTGTATCAGCAGCCCTGATGAGGCCCGGCTGGCAATCAGTTTGGGTGCCTCCGCCCTTGGATTGGTTGGGCCAATGCCCAGTGGGCCCGGTGTTATCACCGATGAGCAAATCGCTGCAATTGCCCGAATGGTGCCGCCACCCATCGCCACGTTTCTCTTAACCAGCGAAACAGACGCTGAGCAGATTATTGCCCATCAGAAACGCGTGAACACAAACACTGTACAGATTGTCGACGCGCTTACAACGGGTAAGTATGATCAGATACGAGCCGCCTTGCCCGGTATCTGGCTCGTCCAGGTTATTCATGTCATTGACCAGCAATCTGTAGAAGAAGCCTTATGCATTGCCCCACACGTGGATGCATTACTGCTCGATAGTGGCAACCCGAACATGGCTGTCAAAGAATTAGGCGGTACAGGACGAGTACACGATTGGGCACTGAGCCGACAGATCCGCGACCAGTCGCCTGTCCCCGTATTTCTGGCGGGTGGTTTACGGCCCGATAATGTTCGGCAGGCCATTGAGGCCGTGCAACCGTTTGGCCTCGACCTGTGCAGCGGTGTTCGTACCAACGGCCATCTCGATCCGGTGAAGCTTGAGGCGTTTATGAACGCAGTATATCTATAAGATAGTGCCGGGTGGTAAAGAAGCGTCTCGAGTATAGACCATAATGTCGGTTACCTCCGGTCCATCCAACTGTAAAGCCCCGTCAATACCCGATGTAATCCCATCCGTAGTAACAACATTTTTATCCTGAACAAAACGTACATTCTTGACCATCGTAATTGATGGATACTTGCTTTGAGCCTCTTTCAGCGCTTGGTAATGTGTTGTGGCACGAAGGCCATTCAATAAACCTGCAGCGGCCAAACTGAAAAAACCAATGCAGACAGACAGTATGATGAGTGATTCTAACTTGTTTTCATGACAACGCTGAATAAAATGAACCAGAGCAGGATTCATGCCTTTATAATTTTTTCTCATCTAAAATGACGGAAATTACGATTATATCCGGGATAGAGAAGTCTGCGTCGTATAATCGGGTTTGATAGCCACTACAGTATCTTCGCTACGAACAGTATTACTTTTGGCTTTCACTATATATACCGTGTAAGATCGTTTGTTGAACCGCTTTACGCGTAGAAATACATCAATTGCTTCATTCATAGCTACGAGTTAAACCCCCTCGTCCATCAGAATAGTAACCCGAATGGTTGGCTTTTTAGTCATACTAAATTGCGTCAGGTAAGACCAATTGTTAAAAGTGAGAAGGCTGTAAAAATAAACAAATGAAACGGGTACGTTCAGCTGCTTTATACTAATTCGGGTAATTTCTTGATCAAAAAGTTGCCCGACTTAGTATCTGTTTTATATTGGCTAGAAATCTCTCGTTTCAACCCTGATCTGCTTAATACTGATCTTCGTCGCTTTTTACCGTATGAGTTCACGATCAACAATTTTAGATTGCTGGGAAGCTTCGCTGTATTCAACTCATCGGTAATATCGAACCAAAATACTTTACTGCATTCTTTTCCTGGTGGCTGCATAGGGATAGCGCCGGAAAATACCATAACGCCAGCTTTTATTACGAACGTTGAAAGACTACCAGCCCGAAAATTATCGTTACCCCGATCAATAGTATGTAACTACGGCGACTTATCTTGAGGCGGTTTTTAAGTAATCTGTATGTTCCGGTTTTTTTTGATAGTAATTATAATGACAAGCTACCTGTTGACTGAAAAAATAATTAATACTGAGATTCATTCGGTCCGGCTTTATGAATGGTATTGTTGAGTAAAATTTTATTCAAAAACTGCTCTGAAACGATGAAAGCTGCTTACTATATTACTGAATAATTCAAGCAAATGCGGTAAGTGAACAATGAACTATTCGTGTAGAAAGAAGTGTCAATCGTTAATAATACGTTGTTGATAAGAAAAAGCTCATTATTTATTGTATAATAGTAGGAGCTCAAATATAATTACGTGTAAATATATATTGAACTGTAATTATCTATATTGCCTGTATTTTAATTTCAATTTTGTTGTTTATGTTGCAGAAACAGCGGATATGTGTTTTTACAAAGCTGCGTTAATTCTGTACGATGGATACACTAGTTTGTCTTTTTGAAAAACAATCTTTATCGTGATAGTATTTTTGCAAGGAGTAAAAAACACAATCAATGGGTGGCTAGAATGGGAAATGATTGGGGCATTTTTTCGGTAACCATGTGAGCTTGCGTCCGCAGACTTTACGTACCTGGGCCCCTGTTAGCGCTGCTTAGCTCAGCCTGACTGCTACAACCTCCCGGTCATGGACACCTTCGTAATTTTGATCTAAGTTGCCATCATTAATTTGCATATCCCGGGAGACAGATCTAGTACGTTGGCCGTGAAGATTAATTTCTTCAAGTTTTTAGCCAGTCGCAGACCGCAACTGGCTAAAAACTTGAACCGACTATCTCATCTTTACGAGCGTAACGCCCTGGCCGCCACGGTCGGCGTGTTCGTCGGCCATACTCGCCACCTGTTTGTAGGAGCGGAGGTGATTTCGAACAAGCTGGCGTAAAATGCCATCACCCTTGCCGTGAACGATACGCAACTCGGGATAGCCAAGCATCAGGGCGCTATCCATAAACCGGTCGAGTTCGCCAAGTGCTTCTTCGCCACGGTAGCCCCGAATGTCCAGATTGAACGAGAAATTCATCATCTTCTCGTTCAGGTCCATACCTTGGCTGCGGGGCGTTTCGCGAATACCTACGGCTTCCCGGTATGTTTTGCGGCTAACTTTTTCCAGTCGATTCAGCTTGATGTTTGATTTCAGTTCGCCGATCCGGACCTCTGCGTCTTTACCGCGGATGGCCAGAATTTCGCCGATGGCCGTTTGGCCCTGAATACGAACATAGCTACCTACGCCGATAGGGCTGGCATCGTTCTCGAATTCCTCCTCCGGTTCCTTCGGCCTGGCTGGCTCTACAACCACTTCCGGCTTTAGCTCTTTTTGGTCAAACTGCTGAAGCTCGGCACGTACCTGGCGGGTTGTGTCTTTATCAGCCTTCGATTCCTTTATCTCGCGAATCGTACTTTCAATGCGCTGATTGGCTTCCTGAACTAACGTTTTGGCCTTGGCTTTAGCCGTATTGATCAGCTGCTTCTGCTCATTGTCGAGCTTGGTTTTCAGAGCTGTGTACTCGGCCAGTTGCTGGGCTACCTTGCGCTGTTTGATGCTGATGTCGAGATTCTTCTCTGAGAAAACGCGCTTCTCAATATCTAGCTCTTTCAGCAGTTTCTCGAAATTTACCTGCTGACTGCCCAGTTTCTCTTTAGCCCGTTCAATAACCGCATTGGGCAAGTTAATTTTCCGGGCAATTTCGAACGCAAACGAAGAGCCAGGTCGACCCATCTCCAACTCATAGAGTGGTTCCAGTTTCTCGCCGTCGAACCGCATAGCACCATTGATCAGCCCCGCCGTTTTGTCGGCAAAGACCTTCAGGTTGGTGTAGTGTGTGTTGATGACGCCATATGCGCCCGACTTGTTGAGCTCTTCCAGAATAGCTTCGGCAATGGCACCCCCTTGTCCGGGCTCTGTACCCGTACCAAACTCGTCGATCAGAAAGAGCGTACGTTTATTGGCACCAACCAGAAACTTCTGCATGTTGGTCAGGTGTGACGAGTATGTACTCAGGTCGTTTTCCAGCGATTGTTCATCCCCGATATCGATAAACAGGTTCTGGAACACCCCCATGTCGGAATATTCGGCCATGGGTACCAGCAAACCGCACTGCATCATGTATTGCAGCAACCCGATGGTTTTCAGCGCAATCGATTTGCCACCCGCGTTCGGGCCTGAGATGATCAGAATACGCTGCTGCTCGTCGAGGCGGATATTGAGTGGGATAACGCTCTTTTTCTGCTTCTGATGCGATAGGAACAGCAACGGGTGGCGGGCGGCGGTCCAGTTCAGAACGGGGCGGTTCATTACCTGCGGCATACCGGCCTGTAGTTCGCCGGCCAGTTTCGCTTTGGCCCGAATGAAGTCGATCTGTGCCAGAAAGTTAACCGCCTTACCCAATTCGGGAAGAAAAGGACGTACCTGGTCGGTTAAGGCAAGCAGAATGCGATACACTTCGCGCCGTTCTTCATATTCCAGTTCGCGCACTTCATTGTTGCCGTCGAAGACTTCAGCAGGCTCAATATACACGGTTTTTCCAGTGTCTGACTCGTCGTGAATGAAGCCCCTGATTTTACGTTTATGCTCGGCCGCCAGCGGAATAACTAATCGGCCACCCCGGATGGTCAGGCCCAGGTCGTCGGGAATCCAGCCCTGCTGGCGGGCAGTGCGGAGCATGCCATCCAGCTTTTTTCGCAGATTGGCCTGCTCGGAAATGATCCGCCGGCGAATGCTGGCCAGTTCGGGAGATGCATTATCGCGCACATGGCCACGGTCATCGATAACGCGTTCGAGGGCAGCCAGCAGGTTCTTGTCAACAGTTACGGGCTGGGCCAGTTCGGCCAAATACGGATACTGGTCTTCTTCCTGATTGGCCAGAAAGCGAAGGCAGTCCTGAATAGCTTTCAGGGCCAGTTTCAGGTCAAAGAACTCGTCTTCCATGAGCGTGATGCCTTCTACGCGCGCCTTTTGCAATTGAGGGCGTACGTCGAGGTAATTGCTCTGCGGAAAATCGGGTTCGTATTGTACGATCTGCGTAAACTCGTAGGTCTGGCGCAGCAATTTATCAATCAGTTGGTGGTTGTCGGAAAAGCGAATCTTATCCACATAATCCTGCCCAAGTGGGGAAATGCAGGCTTGCCGTAGCAGTTCCCGGATTTTATCGAAACCTAGTTTTTGTTCGAGGGTATTGGGGTAAAGCATTCAGGAGATCAGACCTTTCGTTAGCGGGCCTTCTTCTATAACAGCAGGGCAGAGGCGGGGGTTCTGTTTAAAACAGTTAAGAGTGTAGAGTTAAGAAGTAAGAGTTGGCCGACGCGGGAAAAGTTTTGCGTCGGCCAACTCTTACTTCTTAACTCTACACTCTTAACTGTTTACCTCTTAGCTGACTATTTAACGCCCTTACCTACTTCGATAAGATCTTCGGCAGACATGTAGCCAATGGCTTTTTTTACCACGCGGCCGCTGCTGTTGATGAACAGGAGGGTAGGGTATGCTTCCAGCGGATAAACTTGGGCAAGAGCCGGGCCTTCGCCTTTCTCCATATCCATTTTCACGTTAATAAACTTCTTGTTGAAGAAGTCGCCAACTGTCTTTTGCGTGAAGACGTTCTTTTGCAACATCTTGCAGGGGCCGCACCAGCTAGCGTAGGCATCAAGGAAAATAACCTTGTTTTCAGCTTTTGCTTTCTTCAGAATATCGGCCCAGCGGGCACTGGTAAACTGGATTCCTGCACTTTTCTCATCATCACCCGCAGGAGTGAACGAGGAAGTGGTCAGGAGTACAACAAGGCACAGGCTAAGTAATCGAAGCATGATTGGGGAACGGTTATGATACGTACCTAACGAATAGACAACTCACTTTCGTTTCTATGAACGAGTATAGTAGCCAAATTTACCCTGTCCTGGATATACACAAAAGGTTTTCCGACAGGATTTATTGGATGAACAGGTATTTCGTTTCGCCTTTCGATGGGCGAATCCTGTTTATCCAGTAAAGTCTGCCAGAAAACCTTCGGTCAGTGTATTACCACATGTTACTCTTCAGTGCTGCGGTTCCAGTCGGCGTCAGCTACGTGGGTAGGTTTATTGGTGTCATCAGCTTCAGCAATGACATCATCAATTTCTTCTACGTCTTCGGCTACTGATGTGCCATTGGCCTGATCGTTCAGCCGCGAAGGCAATTCATTATCGAGGTTTTTGTCGTTCAACTGGCCTACGTTTGGGTCAGTGCCCATGGTACTGTGCATCTGCTGAGCCGCGTGCGACTCGGTGCTTTCTTTGCGGATGTTGCTTGATACGCTCATGATCGTGTTGGGTTTACATTATAGGATGCTGGACTTCATATACTGGCATTAAACGTTGAAGACTGAACATCAGACAGGACAGATAGCCCCTGTCTGATAGCCGATCGCCAACGCTCCTTTAATAAGTTGGCTGATGATCAGTGGACGTACCCGTGTTGGCAACGTCTTCCTCTGTCTCTTCCTGCGATTCAACCGAATCATTGTCGGACGAATCATCAGATGATTCATCATCGTCTTGCTTTTTCGCTTCTTTCTGCGCGTTGGGCACGCTCACTACAGCGTCAGATGCATAGTCATCGGGGCCGGCAGTTGTTACACTGACGGTTGCTGTTTTGGTCTGGTTTTCGCTGGCGGCGGCATTGGCAAACGCTTCGTCAGGTACGTCCATGGCACCATTGCTCATGTCGTTCTGGCGGAGTACCCCGTTCTGGCTGTCCATGTCCTGGCTTCCCATAGCGCGGATATTACGTCCGTTTTGGCCACCTCGTACTTCTGTACTGTCCAACCCGTTGGCTGAGTTTTCCTGTGCTTTCTGGTTCAGGTTATCACCTTCGTGATCGCTATTGGTAGTATCATCGCTGCTATGCGGTGATCGGGTTTGATCTGTGTCCATAACGTGAGTCTTAGTAATCTGCTAAATAAGTAGACAACTCCGTTGTTGGAAAAAGGTTAGCTAATTTGATGGTATGAACCCAAAAAGAGCCTCCTTTTAATAAATATCAAGGATTACCATACTTACTGTATAGTGTAAATTTAGATATTTGAGGAGTGAAACTACATAAACGAATTCAGACCTAGTTGGCGTCTACAAGAAACTAACATTTACTAACAGGTTGCCGCATAAAGCACCTTACAGATCTTAATAGTTGGATAAAGCGTAATTAAAAAGCGAGCCGATCCTGTCGACTCGCTTTTTTGTGTTTTACGTTGTCTGCGGGCACTAATTAACGAGAAAGAGGTTGCCTGACAGGCAACCTCTTTCTCGTTAATTAGCAGGAAAACTGTCAGTTAATCAACATCCCAGAAGATCTTGGTGCTAAATACGTCCACTGCTCCCTGGGCTGTAATGTTTGCTCCATTTGAACCCGCTTCTGTATTCGGATAGTATAGTCGTGTTGGCCGTTTGTTATCAGGCACCTGAATACTTTGCGGTGTAACCGGCAGGTTCGTACGTCGATATTCCGACCACGATTCCAAACCGCTGAAACCTGTTAGGGCAACCCATTTCTGAATGGCGATAGCTGCCAGTTTATCCGTCGATGCATCCCAATCGTAGTTTGGGATTTTGCTGCCCTTAAAAGCCGCCGCGCCAGCCGTGTTGGCACCCAGCACCCGGAACGACTGCAATATACCCGCTTCGAAATAAGCCTGGGCAGTGCTTGGCAGAGATACATCGCTGTACCGTTGTTTAGCTTCAGCCAGCAGAAACTGAATTTCAGCTCCAGTCATGAGAATGAACGATCGGTTGTACTCACCTTTCACAAGCAGGCTTGGCCCAACCGATGACGTATTGGCAGGTAAGTAACCAGAACTGGCTCCGAACGGTGTTCCCGCATAGTTGGCAGCGATTTCTGCTTTCGAACTTGTGCCCGGTATTGTGCTGCTTTCGCCACCCGTCGTGTAGGCAATACGCTTTAACCGGAGGGTATCATTCGATGCTTTGAGGCTATTAATCAGAAATTGTGTTGGCCGGGGGAAGTTATTCAACGCCCGTTTAGCGCCCGTTTGGTCATAGCCCCACCGGTCATAAATTGGGTTCAGCTGGCCTGCCGCTGGCTGATAAAAAGATGCTCCACCAACGGCAACGTCAGCACCGGTGATAAAGCCCGACCCTTCGGTTACGATTTTATTGATCTCCGTCTTGATGTACGTTTCACGGCCAGCAACTTTTGACTGCCGAATCAGGATACGCATTTTGAGCGAGTTGGCAAACTGTATCCACTTCGTCAGGTTACCACCGAAAACGAGGTCAGACGTATTGAAACTGCTGGCAAAGGCATTCGCCTTCATATCCGCAATAGCCTCATCCAACGAGGTGATCAGTGATTCGTAAACTGCTTTCTGATCATCGAATTTCGGTGCGAGAATCGCTGCGCCTTTCAGGGCATCCGTGTAAGGAATATTACCATACATATCAACCAATTGCTGAAATAGCATCGCTTTCATCACCTTGGCCGGTCCCTTCAGAAACTTCTGATTAGTGGCATCGGCATTGTTGATCACAAACTGATAGTCTTCCAGGTTGTCGTAATAACTATCCCAGTAGTTGAAATCTCCGTTCGTGAAGTTGTAGGCAAATATGGTTGTTGAAATGATATACCCATTGCCCTGCGACCATTGCCCTGCCCAGTACGTGCCTGTCTCATTGGCATTGAGCATGTTAACCGTCGTAACGTTCAACGCATTGGTAAATACGTAGTTTGGCGACGCGGTTGGTAACTGGTTTGGATTGGTATTGATGTTCAGGAAATCTTTGGTATTACAACCGGTACCAACCAGAGCCATCAAAGCGGCTATAAATAGTGGTTTGAATTTCATAGTAAGTCGAGGCTAGCTACTAAAACGTGAGGTTGATGTTTACACCGTACTGGCGAACAGGAGGCGTTTGACCAGTTGTATTGATACCAATACCAACTGATGAGTTTGTGGTTGGCACAGAAGTAGCCTGGCTGCCTGGTGTTGGGTTGCCCTGGTAGCTAAACTCAGGATCCGTGTAGTAATTCAGCTTATCAACGATCGTAAGCAGGTTACGGCCATACAATGCAATGCTGGCACCCGATAATATCTTGGTTTTGCTTACCAGGCTTTGTGGCAATCGGTAAGAGAGGTTAACGTCGCGCAGCTTAATGAACCAGGCTGGTGTAACGAAGTTCTCTGAAACCAGCCGGTAGTTATCTACCCACAACGCATATTCCGCTTCACGAACAACGGTTGTATTCGACGATACGCTACCGTCGGCATTCAGAATGGCTGAGTTCGGGAATACGTGTGGTGTCCGGTCTTCTGTCCATTTACCCGTACCCGTGAACGTCATCTGACGGCCCAGATCGCTGAACATTACGTTGCCACCCCGGTATTCGAAGTTAAATGTGAAGCCAAAGTTTCCGTATTCCATTTTCGAACCCAGACCGGCAATGTGGCGGGGCAATACGCCACCCCGCTGCTGCAGGGCTGTGTTCCGGAGCGGGTAGCCAGTAGTGGCATTAACCAGCACCCGGCCCGATCCGTCAGGAGCGTACTGGTAACCGTCCGTTTTCAGAATGGGGAAGCGGGTGTTTTTGATCACGTTTGTATTGGCATACGCGAAACCGCCAATCTGGAATTCGTCGATGCCCGGATACAGATCAATTACTTTGTTATCGTTATACGAGTAGCGAACGCTGGCATCCCATGTGAATTTGCCACCCCGGGCAATCAGGTATTTCAATTCAGCTTCGTAACCCCAGTTCCTGGTTTCACCTACGTTGATCAACAGGTTCTGAAAACCCGTTGAATTAGGTACGCGAACCGTAATTACTTGACCTTTCGAGTTTTGTGTGTACGCTGACAAGTCAACCGTGATGCGGTTATTCAGCAACTGAAACTCACCGCCAACTTCGCCCGAATACACGGTTTCAGGTCTCAGATTAGGATCGGGCAAGGTGTTGCCAACCGTCAGGCCAACGGTGTTACCGTAGGGGAAGTTGGCTCCATTTGGGTACGTTAGGTCAAGGCCATAGAGCGGGATATTGTCATTAGCGTTCTTATTATAGTTCGCGCGGAACTTGGCGTAATTCAGAAACGAGCTCTTGAGGCTTGGAAACGCATCAGTAGCGATAAACGATAGGGCTATACCGTAATACGGATACGACCAGTAGTTGGCCGGGCGATCCGGTTTGTAGAATTTTGATGTCTGATCGAAGCGGAACGAGCCGTTCAGACTCAGCCAGTTTTTGTAATTGACCGTATAGTCTGCGTAATAACCCAATCGACGTTCTTCCGTAAGAATCTGACCACCTGTCAGAATACCCTGCCGGTTAGATACGTTGTATACCCCCGGCACCACAATTGAGCTCGATGCTTCAGAGATATTGTTGGTTGTGCGTTGATACAGGCTGCTACCTAAGATAAGCCGGTTCGATATATGACCAAAATCTTTCGCCAGCTGAACCTGGAACTCGTTGTTGATCACGTTTTCTGTACCTGAGTAGTCCTGTACGCTACCTGGGTTATCTGTAATGGCCCGGTAAATACCCGTACCGTCGCCATCCCGGAAGAACGGAGCCGGGATGAATGATTTGCTTTTAGCCCAGTCAGAGTAAACGAACTTGCCAGTCGTGTTTTTGCCTGTCCGCGAGTTGTTCATAACACCTAACCGTTCGGTGAATGTCAACCAGGGGGTTGCTTTAAAGGTCAGGTTTATGTTACCGTTCAGATTGGCATCCTTGTAATTCAACCGGCCGTTATCAGCTTCAAAATACGGGTTGTTGTAGTAGTCATTGTAGAATCCGTTTGGGTTTGCCAGCGGATTGTTCTGCCAGTCGCGCAGGGTGCTAAGGGGTAGGTTGGCTGGCTGATTCAGTACGTTGTTGTAAAAATCAGACGATGTACGGTTGTATACACCCTGAATGTAGGCCGCATTGAAGCTGGCAATCAGTTTACCATATTCTTTCGTTGCCGACAGACGGGCACTCGTCCGGTTGCTCTTATCGCCAGGCACGATGCCATTGACTGACTGATTCTCCATTGACATGTAGAACGAGCTGGTTTCATCACCTCCCTGGAAGTTGATCTGATTATTTACTGATACCCCCGTATCGAATGCCTTCCGGCGGGCATCCGGAATGGCCGAATAAGGAATAAGAAGCTGGCTACCATCTTCAGCCGTGCGGCCCTGAATCCGGGTTGAGCCATCAAACGCATCACCATACTGCTGATTTTCGTACGAACGCCAGTTGTCTTTCATGCGCTCCAGGTAATCTGTTTTGTAACCCGCTGTGCCAAAAGCTGTTGCGTAGTGTGAACCAGAGCCGTACTTGTCCTGAATCTGGGGCAAAAAGCTGATTTGTTCAAAGTTCGTACTGTTCGAATAGGCCACTTTTAACCGGCCTTTTACGCCTTTCTTGGTCGTGATGATAAGCGCACCGTTGATACCAGCTGAACCATACAGCGTAGCTGCCTGACCACCCTTTAAAATCGTTACATTCTCAATATCATTCGGGTTAATGGTTGACAGTACCGTCGAGGTTGTTTGCATACCATCGAGAACAACCAACGCTTCGTTGTTACCTGTCAATGAGCGGTAACCCCGTAGCACGATTTTTACCGCTGGGTCAACACTATTGTTTACGTTGTATACGGCCAGTCCTGTTACTTTACCCGAAAGAGCCTGAGCCAACTGTGGCGAACGGCCAACGGTTACATCATCGTTATTTACCGTGGAAAGGGCATAGCCAATGTCGCGCGGGTTTTTCCGAATTCCCTGTGCCGTAACTACAACCTCCTGAAGTTGAGAGGCATCTGCCTTCATCGTGATATTCAGCGTGGTTTGGCTTCCCGTGATTACTTCCTGATTGAGAAAGCCAATAAACGAGAATACCAGGCGGGCTGTGCCTGATGGTACGCTGATTTTATACTGACCATCAACGTCTGTTGTAACGCCGCGTGTTGTGCCCTTAAGGGCTATGTTCACTCCGGGCATTGCTGAACCGTCTTCAGCAGAGGTAACGCGGCCGGTGATTACCCGATCTTGCGCTACCAAAGGAATACTTATGAGGCACAACAGCAGCTGTGCTATCAGTAAAAGTTTTCTCATTGTTTATAGAGTTGATTAGTTTATTAATGGGGTTAAGAGGTAATTAACCCACATCAAAACTATTAGAAAGTTATTATGCGAGCAAATATTCACATCAGCTTTTTATTTGGCTATAGTACGAATCGATGTAGCTAAAATTCTGTATTATATCGGTCTGTGAAATTTATAGTATTATCACACGCGCTTTTGGCAAAGCGAGGCATCCTACGCCGTTCATGGCCTAACTGGTTATTTATGACTACGGAGCTATTAATCTGTTAAGCTAGTCTTACGATATTGCCTGTTTCTACTTGGGCTAAAACCAGGAAAGCCGCCCCGATCCATGGATCGGGGCGGCTTTTAGATATGTACTGACTAAACGCCGTTTACCGTGACCGTACGTCCAGGTTTCGTCGCAGGTAGTACGGATGTTAGGCGAAGCGGCTACTACGCTGGGCTGTTTCATCCAATGCTTGACGTAGAGATAATCACCACTACGGATTTCGTTGCCGAAATCGTCTCTAGTAAGTATCGATCTTCCGACCTTTTGATCAACTGCCTCATATGGTGCTTTTTTTATTTTGCAGAGAGTAATAAGAATTAAACATATGAATTGCAGTATACGATGGCATGTCTAGTTCACTGATAAGGGTTATAGTATTCTGGTAATGAATTAACTACAGTTGACGTAAAACAAATGCCCCCAGCCAGTGTTGGCCAGGGGCATTTGTTTTACGTCAATTGTATACGGTATTAGTTCTTTTTGATCGTCTCGGTGATAATCCGGTCTCCACCTGCACCTGCGTACTTATAGCTTAAGGTGAAGGTTTTGGTAGCGGCATCATACTTGTTCACACCAAACTGAACAGTCGCAGCACTAGCAGTACCACCTGGCGTTAATGTAACACTGTTGTCCGCGTTAACTTTCAATTGCATAGTTGCGGCGGCACCCAAATCGGCAAATTCCGTCTCGCTCGTATTAGCGTCAACCGTTGCCAGCGTCTTAGCACGTTTTATATCACGTGGACCAGCTGTCGGGTGATTGAATACGCCTGTTGCCGTATACACGCCATCATACGGGTTTTTAGCCTTGAGGTTAATCAGAATGGTGCCAAAATTACCGCTTATGGCACCTGTAGAGACCGATTTGATTTGAACAGGCAATACATAGTTCTTGCTGAAATCAAAATTATTGCTTTTAAAGGTCATGCCTACTGTAGCCGTACGCTGTCCTTTCGGAATCACTACCTGAGTTGGCAGCGTATACAAACTGGTAGGAATCAGGTCAAATGCCTTCTTTTGCTCCGTATTGTACTGAGTCAGGGCGGTTGGATCAATGCCCAGGCTAACTGTAATATTTTCCGGAGCTACGTTTGCGCCTGAATAACTTACCGTAAGCGTATAGTTATTTTCTGGCGCTACCTCAAAAGCCTGGGTATACAACGCGTACTTGCTGCCATAGGGAGACGAAAAACTGCTGGGGTTTTTGAACTCAACTACGTTTGTGGAATTAGCCGGGTCCAGGCTAAGCTTGTCATCAAGACAAGAAGTCATGGTAGCCCCAATGAAAAGGAGGCTCACTAATTTTATGAAATTTTTCATGTGTATCTGATCAGTTTGGGTCCCAGAAAATCAAGTCAGCGAACTGGTTGACCGTTTTGAAATTAGCCGCGTTGTACGACTGCTCCGATGATGGATACAGGATACGGGTTGGCAACTTGTCGGGCCGTGTAGAGTTCGATTTGTTGGACGCAATATTGGTGTATCCGTTGCCGGCCGGGTCCGTTTTAGGGTAGCCCGTGCGACGGTATTCGTTCCAGCCCTCATCTGAATTGATCATGTTCAGCGCAATGTATTTCTGAGTAATGATCGCTTCCAGACGTTGCTCGTTCGTTGTTGCCAGAGCAATGTTTACCAAATAGCTGGTGGCGTTGTCTGCTTTGTACGTAGCCACATCTGCAGCTACATTTTTGCCCGTGCCTACTACGTTGGTCACGTCTTTATACAGGTACGTGAACGACTGGGTGATGCCCTGATCAAAGCTGGTGCCAAACGTACCTGGAAGATATCCCTTCAACTGTGCCTCTGCCTGGAGGAAGTATGACTCAGCGGCCAGCATGATCGGTTGACCCATTGACGGGCCTTTCAGAATACCCAGCGCATCGGTAATGCTGGATGCGCTGTTAAACGTACCTGTATACCAGGTAGAATAGCTTGGAATAATAGCTGGTGCGTTACTCTCGTTACCCAGTTGATTGATAGGTGTTGGAGTGGTTGTAGAGGCGAAATTTTTGTAAATCACCGCCCCCCGGCCATTGTCTGTCAATTTCTGCCCTTTGTAGAAACCAAAAGCAAATTGGGTCGGAATACGCGATGAGTTTGCGAGTGCGCCGGCTACCGTGTAGCCCCATGTTCCCCACGTTGGGTTCTGCTTGCCATCCTGCTTGGTATAGCCTGGGTTAACAATGGCATCTGTTGTAAGAAAACCGAGAGTTTTGTCGAGGGCGGCAAACTTCGTAGTTACGAAAGAAGACAGCGCCGATACGCCCGACATCCGAATTAGTAAGCGGAGCTTTAGGGTATTGGCAAACTGCTTCCAGGTTGTCATGTTCCCCTTGAAAAGTGGATCAGACGACGAGTTCAAAGCCAGCGGGAACTTGGCTGCATCGATGGCAGCAATAGCAGCATCCAGTTTAACTATCAGGTCTTGATAGATCGTAGCAGCATCGTCGTATTTGGGGGTACGTCCTGCATTACCCAACAAAGCTTCTGAATACGGAACGTTGCCAAAAGCATCGACTAAGCGGGCATAATCCAACACTGTCATAATCTTGGCCGTTGCATTGAAGTAGCCTTGCCCTTCTGCGCCTTCAGTCTGATCGATTACATATTTGAAATCCTGTAGGTTATCATATGTATTGACCCAAAGCGCATTGTAATCCCCCGTCACCAGGTTGTAGTTCAGCAGGTTACCGAAACCTGAGAAACCACCGGCGTTTGCCATATAACCCCCGAAATGAGCGCCATAGTTGTTGTAAGAAGAAGACATTGCCGCTGCACTCACAATAGCTTGTGGCAACACTAGTTGTGCCGAAGCGCTGATCGCTGAGTTTGGGTTGGCGTTTATGTCCAGGTAATTATCGCAAGAGGAAGTGACCAGGACAACCAGGGTCAACAACCAGTATAAAGAAGATTTTTTCATCGTTTGTCAATTAAAAAGTTAACGAAACAGTGCCGCCGAAATACCGGGCTGGAGGTGTTTGAGCAAGAGTCGTGAAACCTACCGCGTTGCTGTCTGTGCCGTTGGCGCTGTATTCTGGGTCGGTGTACAAGTTTGATTTTGGTACCCAGATAAACAGGTTTCGTCCTTGTGCGCTCAATGTCGCACCTTTAATGAAGCCAGATTTAGCTAATAAGGCCCGTGGAAAATCGTATGAGATAGCCGCTTCGCGCATTTTCCAGAAACCGGCTGAGTTGACGTAATTTTCGCCAATGCCTGTGTTACGGGTACCATCAGTCCAGAAATCAGCACCACCGCTACGAACGGCAATGTTGGTGTTGGCTACGTAGCTACCATCTGCCTGGAGAATCGATGAATTTGGTATCACGAACCGGTCACGGTTATACCAGGCCGTACGAATACCGGCACCTGAGAAGTCGTAACCCGTTGACACGCTATTATAGATATAGTGGCCATTCCGATATTCAAACACGGTTGTGAAGCGGAAGCCTCTGTATTTCAGCGTCGTGTTCAGACCCACAATATGTGGTGGGTTTGTGATACCAACGTCGCTAAAGCTACCGTTACTGGCAGGATAACCGGTAATTGGATCAACGATAATCCGGCCCTGCGGATCGCGGTTATACGTAGTTGTCTGTAGCAGTGGGAAAGGCTGACCGGTTTTGGCCAGAACCCGCGCCGACGTACCTACGCTCGATAGAATCAGTTGATCTGACTGCTCTGAGAGCGAGATAACCTTGTTGCGGTTGAGGGTGTAGTTCGCGCCAACAGAGAATTCCAGCCCATTGGCCATTTTGATGGGCGTAAAGCTCAGGTACGTCTCTAAACCACGGTTTTCTACTTCACCAACGTTGGTTAGCAGGTTCTGAAAGCCAGACGCCGATGATACGAATACAGAGATTGTCTGATCAACGGTGTTGGTTTTATAAACCGTAAGACCCCCATTGATATTGTACTTTTTCAGTTCAAAGTCGAAGCCTGCTTCTGCACCGGTCGTAATCTCTGGCTTCAGGCTAGATGAAACCAAGCCATTGTTAATGGTAAAACCAGCTCCGCTTGAGTATGGATAACCAGCCGCCTGGCTAAACGTTGTATTCAAGGCATACGCGCCAAACGTAGTTGAGTTGCCTAAGTTGATTTGACCAACCTTTGAGTAGCCACCCCGAATTTTCAGACTCTGCAACCAACTGGTGTTTTGCAGGGCCGGAATAGCGTCCGTAGCGATGAATGATATGTCAGCCGATGGGTAGAAGAACGACCGGTTCTCAGCCGCTAGAATCGACCGCCAGTCATTACGGGCCGTTACGTGCAGGTAGATAAATTCTTTGAAGCCAATCCGGGTCTCGCCATACACCCCAGCCTGACGGGCTGTGAAGTTTGATTCAAAGGCACTTGGGTTGTTCAGCGAGTTGCCAATATTATACAGGCCGTTGATAACCAGGCTGCTGGCACTCACGTCCACGTTTTTCGACGTATTATCGCGGAAGCTGGCACCTCCAACGATGTCGAACGTGAAGTTCTGGCCGATCTTTGTTTTATACTCGGCCAGGAAGTCATTCACCAGTTGTGTGTTGAAGCTGCTGTTGTCAGATACTGAGCCGGGGTTATCCGTCTTAGAACTACCAGAGATACTCTTGGTATAGTCTGAGTAGACAAACTTACCCGTTGTGGTCTTGCTCGATACGTTCCGGGTTGTAATACCCACACGGTAGGTAAGCATCAGTTTTTCGATGGGCCGGTAATGCAATTCCATGTTCCCCTGGAAATAATCATTCCGGGTTTTTACACGGTTATTAGCCAGCGTAAAGTATGGGTTCTGGAAGTACTCGTTGTAGTAGCCGTTCGGGTTGGCGAATGGGTCATTCTGCCAGTCAGCATATTTAGTTACATCGACCTGACCAGGCGACATCAGCAGGTTCTGATAAGCTGTTCCGGTGGCGCTGCTTTGATCGTAGCGGTTGGCGATGAAGTTGGTATTGAAGATCGCCGTCAGGTTTTTGTAGATCTGACGCGTGCTGTTGGCCCGGATGCTGTAGCGTTTGTATCCATCGTTGGGCACTGTCGACTTCTGATCAAAATACTGAGCTGACAGGTAGTAGGTCGATTTATCGTCGCCCGATGAAAGGCTGAAATCCGTCTGGTTAGCCGCACCTGTTTGCCAGAATTTCTCGCGTGAACCTGCATACGAATAAGGTACCGTCTGGATAGAGCCATCCTGCAGTGGTTTTCCAATTATAACGGGTAAACCATTGAAAGCAGGACCATACTGCTGGTTCTCGTAAGGTGTGTAGGTAGGTACGTCGTCGGGGGTAGTACCTGACCCAAATCCCTGCTGTAATTGTGGCAGATAGCTTACCTTCTCAAACGTAGTGGTATTTGACAGCTTTATTTGTGTTTGGCCGGCCTTACCCTTCTTGGTAGTTACGATCAAGGCACCGTTCGAGGCATCTGACCCATACAGAGCGGCAGCACCGGCGCCATTCAATACCTGAATGTCTTCAATATCTTCCGGGTTAAGGTTGCCCAGAATGCTGTTTGGTGAAATAATGTTGTCGATGATAATCAGCGCCTGGTTATTCCCCGTCAATGAACGGTTACCGCGCAAGACCAGTCGATACGATGGGTTAACGCCACTGCTCACAGCTGAAATCAACAAGCCGGGTACTTTACCAGACAGACCAGCCGCAATATTGGATGACTTGCCCTGTGTAATGTCCTGCGCTTTAACTGTAGTAGACTGGCTACCCAATGCCCGGCGTTGTGCTGTGATACCCCCTGCCGTGATAACAACCTCATTCAGGTTCGTTGCGTCTGGCTTCAGCTGTACATCCAGTGTTGTCTGGTTGCCCGTAACGATCTCCTGGTTGATAAAACCGATGAAGGAGAAAATGAGTCGAGTAGTACCCGCTGGTACACTTAACTTGTATTGACCATCTACGTCGGTTGTTACACCTCGTGTTGTCCCTTTAATGGCAATATTCACTCCTGGCATGGCTGCACCATCCTCGGCAGAGGTAACGCGACCGCTAATGACCCGGTCTTGCGCTAGTAGAGGAACACTTATGAAGCACAGCAATAACTGCGCTATCAGTAAAAGTTTTCTCATGTTAGAAAGTTGATTAGTTTGTATTAAGTGTTAAAAGAAAATTAACAATAGAGCAAAACTACCAGATAGTTGTCGCAGGAACAAGCTGCTGAGACGTCTTTTAAAGAGATAATATTTTGCTATATTTTAAAATAGGTCTATAAAATTTCGTAAAATCCATTATTTTATACGTAATATCAGCTAGCTATGCGTTGATATTAAAAGATGATAATTGGTTGGTAATGTGGTAATTGTACGGTATATATTATGGTCAGATATTCTGTCAAGGTTGGTATGTATACTCTTGAGTAGTCGACTTACTTTTATTATAAAAAAGGAGCGCGGCCAGCTTTCACCGGTCGCGCTCCTGAAAATCGCTTCACTAACTATACGTTCGCGCTAACTATTCATGTAGACAAACAAGAACAAGTGTATACTCTATTGTTACTTTCGAGTCAACGTTTCGTTTATCACCCGGTCACCACCTGCGCCTGTATATTTGTAGTTTAGGGTGTAGGTTTTGGTGGCAGGGTTGTACCTGTTCACGCCAAACTGTACAGTGCCCGTATTGGCAGCTCCCTTGGGTGTAAGCGTCACCGTATTGTCGGCATTGACTTTAAGTTGCATCAGCCAGCCGCTGCCGCCTAGGTCAGCGAAATTGGTCTGTATCGTGTTCAGGTCAACAGTCTGCAACTCTTTCTCTTCGTTAATAGCACGTGCCCCGGCAGTAGGGTGAGTAAACACACCTGTGGCTTGATACGTACCATCATATTGATTCTTGAGTTTCAGCGAAATGATCTTGTAGCCGTAGTTGCTGCTCACGGCCAGGTTATTGCTGGTGCCCGTTACCCGAACCGGTAAGGCGTAGTTGGCATCATTGTACGCTGTTGGGTTAGTGATCTTATCCGAGCCTGAGAAAAACATAATCGCTACCGGAGCCAGACGCTGACCTGCTTTAATGGTTGTGCTGGTTGTTGTTAGCTGATATAATGAAGCAGGGAGCGGCTGATACGTAGTGCCGTTGGCTGCATTGTAGGCCGTTAGTATGGCCGGGTCAACGGCCAGATTCACCGTCACATCCTGGGCCAGTGTCTGCGGACCTGACAGGTTCACGTTGAACGAGTAGCTGAGTGGCGTCGATTGAATCGTAAGACCGTTATTGGCCACTACACCGTAGAATGCT